>NZ_JBSWTT010000001.1:642500-3560444 GCF_056158705.1 Ruegeria sp. ABM4_193 | reverse complement strand
TATTTACGGATTAGGTCTGGGACCTGCAACCCCCATTTTGAAAAAACTTCACATTTCTCATCGTTTTCTTCAGTTCGTTAATGAAAACAACATATTACGTTAATAAATCAATCTCGCAGATGCGCTTTGAGCGCTCAGGAAACCTGAGAAACTAGGTGAAACGAACTTCAGAGGCGGAATCGCGGCGCGCAGAGGATCATCGGTACTCCAAAAGCCATTGAGAGCGCCGGTCTGCATCGGTCGAATATTTGGAGTAGCAACTTAAAGGCCTCAGTAACTGACTTGGCGTTATAATTGTTTTTTTACTAAAATCCCGCAGTGTTCCCAAAACCGCTAGATCAGGACGCCAAAGACCCAGCGGCCACTGCTGAAAGAAGTTGGGAGCACAGTATTGCAATTCGACTATGTCATCGTTGGCGGAGGTTCTGCGGGATCTGTACTGGCACATCGCCTCAGCGAAGATCCCAGCATACGCGTGTGTGTGCTTGAGGCCGGAGGCCGCGGCAATGGCATGGTTGTCAGGGTACCGTCCGCTGTTGTTGCAGCTTTGCCGGGGCGACCTCGAATTAACAACTGGGCCTTCGAGACCGTTCCGCAGCCCGGTTTGAATGGACGCAGGGGCTATCAACCACGTGGTAAGGCCCTGGGCGGTTCAAGTGCGATCAATGCGATGCTTTATATCCGGGGTCAACGACAAGACTATGATGGATGGGCGGACCTGGGGTGCGATGGGTGGGATTGGACCAGCGTATTGCCTTATTTCAAACGCGCTGAGAATAATGAGCAAGGCGCAGATGACATGCATGGCGATAGCGGACCTCTGCATGTCTCGCACCAAAAAGAACCGCGCCCTGTCACCCGCGCCTTTGTTGAAGCCGCTGAGCAATTGCAACACCGCAGCACAGACGACTTCAATCGCGGTGATAATGAAGGCGTTGGACTTTATCAGGTCACGCAGTTCCACGATCCGGCAAAAAATGGCGAGCGTTGCTCTGCTGCGGCGGCGTATCTGTTTCCAGCACTGAGCCGCCCCAACCTGACCGTCATCACACATGCCCATGTCAAAGAACTAACGTTCGAAGGAAGACGTGCCAGCGGAGTGACCTATCAGAAAAAAGGCAAAGGCGCAGATTTCACGGTGACCGCCACGCGCGAAGTCTTGCTGTGCGCCGGTGCGTTGAAGTCGCCGCAACTGTTACAGCTATCCGGCATTGGTGCGATAGGTGATCTGAAACCGCACGGAATCGCCATACGTCATGAGTTGCCGGGCGTTGGACAAAACCTGCAGGACCATCTGGACTTCATTCTCACGTACCGCAGTAAAGACACAAACACATTCGGTATAGGTCCTGTGGGGGCCGCCCGACTGCTTGGACATATTTACAGGTGGCGCAAGACAGGTGTATCCATGGCTGCCACCCCGTTTGCCGAAGGCGCGGCTTTTCTGAAAACCAGCCCAGATCTCGAGCGCCCGGATATTCAGCTGCATTTCACTATCGCAATGGTTGATGATCACGCTCGCAAACTGCATTACGGATACGGATATGGTTGCCATATCTGCAAGTTACGCCCAGACAGCCGCGGAACAGTCGGGCTGCGCAGTGCTGACCCGATGGACACACCCAACATCGACCCGGCCTTTCTGTCAGACGACAGGGATATTGAGACCATGATCAAAGGGGCGCGTATGACACGGGACATCCTCGAAGCGCCCGCTTTGGCGAAATACCGACACAAAGAGATGTTCGGAACAGATAGCGCCCAAACCGACGCGGATTGGGAAAAGCACATCCGCGCCCGCGCCGATACAATTTATCACCCGGTCGGCACCTGCAAAATGGGGCACGACCCGATGGCGGTGGTGGATCCCGAACTGCGCGTACATGGCATAGAAGGGCTGCGCGTAGTCGACGCGTCGGTCATGCCAACACTTGTGTCTGGCAATACAAACGCGCCAACCATCATGATTGCGGAAAAAGCGGCGGACATGATCAAGGCAGCAGCGTGTTAAAGTGCTATTGGCCTTTCATCAAAGCGTCTAACCCGACCCTGTAGTTGGGGTAGATCAATCTCACGCCCAACTCGTCCTTGATCCGACTGTTCCGCACACGCTTGTTCTCATTATAGAAGCTGCGCGCCATTGGCGTCAGGTCGGCCTCTTCAAAGGATACCGCCGGCGGAAGGGGAAGACCTTGCAACTCAGCAGCGTAACCAATGACGTCCTGGGGCGGGACTGGTTCATCGTCACATACATTGTAGACGCGACCCGGGTTGGGCTTAGTCATCGAGGCTTCAAGGATTTGCGCGATGTCTTCCACGTGAATGCGCGAAAACACCTGCCCCGGCTTGATGATACGTCGCAACCCTCCGCGTTTAAGCTTGGAAAAGGGACCTCGGCCCGGGCCATAGATGCCAGCCAGCCGGAAGATATGTACCGGCAGGCCGGGAACAGATGACCATTGCTGCTCGGCCAACATGCGCCATTTGCCGCGTTTGGCGGTCGGAGCCGGAGGCGTGTCTTCGTCAACCCATCCGCCTTGATGATCGCCATAAACGGCAGTTGTCGACAAATACCCAACCCATGTGAATTGCGCCGCGCGGCGGGCGATTTCCTCACCCAGCGCCGCCAAAACCGGATCGCCCTCTGCATTCGGGGCGGTCGAAATCAGAAGATGCGTCACCCCATCCAGAGTCGGTTCCTGTCCAGGCCAGACCAACGGCTCGGCACCCGAGTCTCGGATGGCTGCCATGCCTTCGTTGTCACGTGTGGTGCCAAAAATGCGCCAGCCTTTCGGAGCAATATGTCGGGACAGGGCCTGTGCGGAATAACCATGGCCAAATGAGAAAAGCGTCTGAGTCATGCCCCTTTGATGGGCCTCAGTGCACCGGGATGCAAGCGCTGCATGGACGCACTTGAATCGAATCTTTGGATGCGGCTTTCTGTTGGGTATGAGCGACAAGAAACCCGATTTGCATTCGGCCTATGCGCTGAACTCCCCGAATGAACACAAACGCCTCTATGCGGAGTGGGCCGGGGATTATGATGACGGCTTCGCCGCGCGCGCGGATTACCAGCTTCACACCCACACCGCACGGGCATTCGTGGGTGCAGGCGGTCAGGGCCCGGTTCTGGATGTCGGCGCGGGCACAGGTCTTTGCGGCGCAGTGTTGTCCGGGCTAGGCGTTGGGCCTATTGATGCGACCGATATCAGCGCGGAAATGCTGGATCAGGCCATGCGCAAGGATATCTACCGCGACGCGATTGAAGCAGACCTGACCCAGGGCATTCCGGTACCGCGTGAAAGCTATTCCGGCATCGTCTCTTCCGGGACCTTCACCCACGGCCATCTCGGCCCCCAGGTCTTTCCCGCGCTTTTGCGTGTCGCACGGCCTGGTGCGCAGTTCGCTCTTTCGATCAATGCCCGTCATTTCGAAAAAATGGGTTTCGCAGAAAAACTGCGTCAATTGGAACAGGGTCAGATTCGAAATCTGACACTGCCCGAAGTTCGTATTTATGGCGATCTTGCTGCTGGCCCCAACAAAGACGACACGGCGTTCATTGCTTTGTTTGAGCGGGTTTAAACTGAGGCAATCAGACCGAAACCATCAGGTGTACATCTGCTTTTTGTACGCGCGCGTACGCGTCGTCGCCTCAGCCGAGCCATCGTGGTAGGTGCCGAACCACTTGTCGAACGGGATTTCGGACGTGCCGTAGTTGCACTCGAAATACCTGTGGTGAAGCTGGTGAAAGAAATCCCCAGCTCGCGCGGCCTCGGTCTCGCCAGCTTTCAATTTTTCGAACCCTGAATGGGACAGAACCGGGCTGATCTGCTGGAATGAACTGTGAAACAGCAGATGCAGCGGATGAGACGGCACAATCAGGTGGATGAAGTAGGTGGTGAAATACAGCAGGTTTTCATACCAGTGGTTCGAAATCCCAGACCAGGGCCCGATATTAACATTGCGGTGATGCACGGCGTGGACGTATTTGTAGAGCTTTGGGTGATGCTCTAGCCGGTGCACCCAGTAAAAGTGCAAGCCGGACCACATCGGAATGAACATCATCCACACGGCAAACCAAACCGGAGCTTCAGCCCAGGTGATCGTCGGCGCCCAGCCATTGGCCATCGCCCAGTAAATGATCCACTGATATACGGTGGCCACTGTCATGGCGCTGCCCAGTGTCCACCAGATATTGTCCCAAACCTGATTGCGGAAGGTAAACGTTCCGTTGTTCCGCGTCAGATCCCGCCGGTCGAACTTCTTATACATGCCCTGCCCTTTTCGCATGTAAAGCCACCAATGCAGCCCCCCAGCCACCAGGATTTGCGGCACCATGTTCAACAGCCAGATCCGAAACATCCAGCCGGGCGCAAAGCTCTGCATTGTCTCTAATGAAGGGAAAAAGAAGGCATAGGCCGTTACCGCCAGGACCATGCACAAGGTCAGGGAAGTGATTTGCAGCCACGCGCCGCTGTACCATTTCAGAACAGCCGCGGGACGCGGTGGCCAGCTGAACAATGGGTTCAGGCCTACGGGACCTTCGGGGTGATAGTGCCAGCGGGCGGTTTCGGGATCCGGGGCGATATCCGTCATGATGCTCTCTTTAGGATGTGCAGTCAGGTTGCGTAGTCTGATTCCTCTGCGTCGAGAATCGCCTTGATCTCACGCAGGTGGGCTTCGGCCTGGTCGGGGTAGTCGTCCAGTTCTTGTGCGGTTTTCTCGGCAATCTCATCCGAAAGCACACGCAGGGGCAGGCCCGTTTGCAATGCGCGGATATACGTCTCGGCCGCGCGTTCAAAGTAATACAGCCGGTTGAACGTATCTGCGGGATCGCTGCCGATGATCAGCACGCCATGATTGCCCATGATCATGACCTTTTTCTTTGGGTCCGTCAGCATCCCGGCACAGCGTTCGCCTTCGCTTTCGAAGGCTAGCCCGCCGAACTCTTGATCAATCACATAGCGATTGTAGAAGGTTGCCGTGTTCTGATCGATCGGCGGCAAGGTGCTGTCGGCCAACGAAGCCAGAACTGTCGCAAAGATCGAATGCACGTGCATGACGCAACGCGCATGCGGACAGTGGCGATGAATTGACCCATGCAACCCCCATGCGGTGGGGTCCGGCGCGCCGGGTTGGGACATCACGTCAGGATCGTTGGCATCCAACAACAACAAGTCTGACGCGCGAATGCGCGAGAAATGCGCCTGATTGGGATTCATCAGGAACTGCGTACCGTCCTCGTTCACTGCAAGGCTGAAATGGTTGGCGACGGCCTCGTGCATGTTCAGCCGCGCGGTCCAGCGGAACGCGGCAGCCATATCCACACGCTCGGACCAGTGATCGATATTGGGGCGAAGGTTGGTAACACTCATGCGGCGGCTCCTGTTGCGGTTGACCTTGGATAAAGCCTGCATTTGACTTGCGCGTTTGACCAACGAAAAAAACAAAGCTATCCCATTAGCTGAACTTATGCCGGGGTTATGTCGATGCAGAACAAACTGCCTCCGCTGGGCTGGCTGCGCACGTTTGAGGCCGCAGCACGGCATCTGTCTTTCACTGGCGCAGCGCGGGATCTGAACATGACGCAAAGCGCTGTCAGTCAGCAGATAAAATCGTTGGAAGGCCATCTGGGGCAACCCTTATTCCTGCGCCGCCCCAAAGCGTTAGAACTGACCGAGGCCGGAATCACCTATTTACCAGTGGTCCGAGAAGCGTTTCGGACGCTTATGCGCGGCACACAGGCTGTCACCGGTGCGCAGCCAAACGCGGTTCAAGTGCAATGCAACATCAGCTTTGCCGTCAATTGGCTGGCCCCACGCCTGCCGATGTTTCAGGCAGAGCGCCCAGATGTACAGTTAAATATCTTCACCGAACTATGGGAACCAAGAGAGATGGCCGAAGGTGCTGCGGTTGAGATTCGCTTTTCGTTGCGCCCATCAGACACCACCCGGACCGAGATGCTGCGCACTGAACACTATTATCCGGTCTGTGCCCCGGGATATCAGGTGAAACTGGACAATCTTCAGGAAAAGCCGTTGTTTGATTGCTCTAATCTGCTGTCCAATTGGTCAAGCTGGGCAGAAGAACAGGGTCTAACATGGGGAAACCCATCGATTACCTATGCAACAACCTATCTGGTTTGCCTTTCTGCAGCCATGGCGGGCGGGGGCCTGTGCCTTGCGCATGACGCCATTGCACACCACCTGATCGAACGCGGGCAGCTTGTCGCGCCGTTTGAACATCGCGCGCCGATGCCCGAGGCATATTATCTGCTGTTGTCCCCGCAGGCCGAGGACACGCCCGGAGCTGTGGCCTTTGCGAATTGGATTCGGCGCGAGATTGCGCCAGCCACGTAACCCGGCAAGCTTTCGCCTTTGCCCAAGGTCACTGCGCACCTGTCCAATGGCCGGGCGGCATGGGCGCGCTGCAAGTGGATGCAGGACAAGCAGGAATTTATGATCTGTTTGTGACAGCGCAGAACCGGGGTTGCACCCGCTGGCGCATTCGTGAAAGTTGAGCCATGGAATATACACCCTTCCCCAGCTGGCCCGACGTCGCCCCCAAATTGATCGCAGTTGCCGCCGGACGCGACGCCGCCGACACCGTAATTCAGGGCGGAATCTGGGTAAACGTACATACACGCGAACTGTTGCCGGATCATTCGGTTGCGATTGCAGCCGGGCGGATTGCTTTTGTCGGGCCCGACGCCTCGCACTGCATAGGCCCGGAAACACAGATCATCGAAGCGCGTGGCAGCTATATTCTGCCCGGCCTGTGCGACGCGCATATGCACATCGAATCTGGTATGCTCACCCCTGCCGAATTCGCACGCGCGGTCATCCCGCACGGTACGACCAGCATGTTCACCGATCCGCATGAGATCGCCAATGTGCTTGGTCTGGACGGTGTGCGCATGATGCATGACGAAGCCATGATGCAGCCGGTCAACATCTTCACCCAGATGCCGTCCTGCGCCCCATCTGCCCCGGGGCTGGAAACGACCGGTTATGAAATCACGCCCGAAGATGTGACGGAAGCCATGAACTGGCCCGGTATCATCGGGCTAGGTGAAATGATGAATTTTCCCGGCGTGATCCATGGCGACCCCAAGATGCTGGCCGAGATTGCAGCCACGCAACGGGCGGGTAAAACCGTGGGCGGACATTACGCTTCGCCCGATTTAGGGTCTGATTTTGCAGCCTATGTGGCCGGTGGACCAGCGGATGATCACGAAGGCACCTGCGAAGCCGACGCCATTGCCCGGGTGCGGCAGGGAATGCGGTCGATGATGCGTTTGGGATCAGCCTGGTACGATGTCGAAAGTCAGATCACCGCCGTGACCGAGAAAGGGCTGGATCCGCGTAACTTCATTCTGTGCACCGACGATTGCCACTCGGGCACGTTGGTCAATGACGGGCATATGAACCGTGTCGTGCGCCACGCCATTGCCTGTGGATGTGACCCTTTGATCGCGCTGCAAATGGCAACGATCAATACAGCGTCGCATTTTGGGCTGGAACGTGAAATCGGGTCCGTGACACCGGGGCGCAGGGCAGACATCCTTCTCAGCTCGGACCTGACGAGCTTGCCGATCGAAACAGTGATCGCCCGTGGGAAAGTGGTTGCGGAAAACGGTAAGATTGCGGTGGATTGCCCGCATTTGAACTGGCCCGAAAAGGCACGTAACACCGTTCACTTGGGGCACGATCTGAGCGCGACCGATTTTGAGATCAAGGCCCCGGACGGGGCGAACCGGGTGCGGGCCAATGTCATCGGTGTGGTGGAAAACCAGGCCCCGACCAAAGCGTTGAAAGCTGAACTGCCGATCATAGGTGGGCTGGTCGAGGGCGAAGGTGATGTCTGCCAGATCGCTTTGGTCGAACGGCACCGCGCAACAGGCGGAGTGACCAACGCATTTGTCTCGGGCTTTGGCTATCAGGGCAAGATGGCCATGGCCTCGACCGTGGCGCATGACAGTCACCACATGATCGTCGTCGGCACGGACCGGGAACAGATGGCCTTGGCCGCCAACCGTCTGGCCGAAGTGGGTGGTGGCATCACCCTGTTCCGAGACGGGCAGGAACTGGCTTTGGTGGAATTGCCCATAGCTGGCCTGATGTCCGACAGCCCCGCCGCCGAGGTCGCAGCCAAGGCCGACAAGATGGTGCAAGCCATGCAGGACTGTGGCTGTAAATTAAACAACGCGTATATGCAGCACTCACTACTGGCGCTGGTCGTGATTCCAGAGCTTCGAATCTCGGACCTCGGGCTGGTGGACGTACGCACCTTTGAAAAAATCGACCTTTTGGAACCTTTGGCATGACGACCCTTCTGACCCCTGAATCACAAGCGCCAGAGCAATTCACTGATCCGGCAGCCGCCGTTGCTCGTCTGGAAGAGCTTTACACACAAGCCACGGAATTCCTGTGCGACAGCTTTTCAAAAGCGATGCAGGAAGGTGCCCCATCCGCGCGGTACAGAGCCTATTACCCGGAAATTCGCATCCGAACGTCCACATACGCGCAGGTCGACAGCCGCCTGAGCTTTGGCCACGTTTCTGAACCCGGTGTCCATGCCACCACCGTAACGCGGCCCGATCTGTTCCGGTCTTACTTAACCCAACAGATCGCTTTGTTGATCAAGAATCACGGCCAGCCAGTCACGATTGCAGCCTCGGACACACCCATCCCGGTGCATTTCGCAGTGGCAAACAATTCAGATCTGGTTGTGCCACATCAGGGCGCGGCCGCGTTTACACTGCGCGATGTGTTTGACGTGCCGGATCTGAGCACCACCAACGACGACATCGTCAACGGTGTACACGATCACGAGGATGTCGTCGGTCCATTGTCGCTGTTTACCGCCCAACGCGTGGATTATTCTCTGGCCCGTCTGGCGCATTACACGGCGACCGATGCAAGCCATTTTCAGAATCATGTACTGTTCACGAACTATCAGTTCTATGTCTCAGAGTTCGAAAACTACGCCCGCGAGCAATTGGCAGATCCCGCCAGCGGCTATACCAGCTTTGTCTCAACCGGAAACGCCGAGATCACGGACCCAGAGGCAGCGATCGAACAACCGCTGAAACTGCCGCAGATGCCGACCTATCACCTCAAGCGGAAAGACGGTTCGGGGATCACTCTGGTGAATATCGGCGTTGGCCCGTCCAACGCAAAAACCGCAACAGACCATATCGCCGTTCTGCGCCCTCATGCCTGGTTGATGGTTGGCCATTGCGCCGGGTTGCGTAACACGCAAGCCTTGGGCGACTTTGTACTGGCCCATGCCTATCTCCGTGACGACAAGGTTCTGGACGACGATTTGCCTGTCTGGGTTCCGATTCCTCCGTTGGCCGAGGTTCAGGTGGCGCTGGAACGCGCCGTGGCTGAAGTGACGGAGTTGGAAGGCTATGAGCTGAAGCGGATCATGCGGACAGGAACTGTGGCCTCGGTCGATAACCGCAACTGGGAATTGCGTGATCAAACCGGCCCGGTCCAGCGTCTCAGCCAATCGCGCGCAATTGCGCTGGACATGGAGAGCGCGACCATTGCTGCAAACGGCTATCGCTTCCGCGTACCCTACGGCACTTTGCTGTGCGTTTCGGACAAGCCGTTACACGGTGAACTGAAACTGCCAGGTATGGCATCGTCCTTCTATACCACTCAGGTCAGCCGTCATCTGGCCATCGGTATCAAGGCGATGGAGCACTTGCGCGGCATGCCGCTTGAGCGGTTACACAGCCGGAAATTGCGTTCCTTTGACGAAACAGCCTTCCTCTGACGCAAAAAAGCAACGTTTTCCCCATATTTTTAGGGGTTTCAGCGCTACTATTCGTTGTGTTCGCCCACAATATCCCGTTACAGTTACGCGGTGAGGCCCTATAGATCGGGCACGTTAAGGAGACCAAGAAATGGCAAAGCCTATGACTAAGACTCAGCTGGTTGCTGCTCTCGCTGAGGAAATGGGAACCGACAAGAAATCCGCGAATGCGGCGCTGGAGGCCATCACCGGCCTGATCACCCGCGAAGTTTCTGCCGGTGGCGCAGTGACGCTGCCCGGCGTCGGCAAAATCTACTGCCGCGAGCGCCCCGAGCGTCAGGTCCGCAACCCGGCCACTGGTGAAACCTTCACCAAAGAAGCCGACAAGGTTGTGAAAATGACCATCGCGAAAGCGCTGAAGGACAGCGTGAACGGCTAAGTTCCGTTTTTTCGACATGATCAAGGGCCGCCAATTGGGGGCCCTTTTTCTTTGGCTTCAATGCAAGCTCAGCAAGACCTCCAGGTCACGGCGACTCAACCGCTCCATCAGCGACCGTTCGTCAGACGTCAGCTTCGCGTCATCGCGAATATACTTTTCCAGATGCAAGGCAATGTCACTTGTCGGTCTGTAATACAGATCGGGATCAAGTTGGCTAAGTGCTTCGACCAGACGCATCAGAATTTTCTTCTGTTTCTCTGAGTCAAGATCTTTGCGTTTTTCTTCCAGCACTCTGCACACCTTTCGTCTTTCCCGGTGAAACATAGCGCAAACCTGATGGTCGCCAAGATGCAACGAAAAAGGGGCACCTTTGGGGTGCCCCTCGGATCAGTGATTTGATCGACGATTAGTGAACCGTCTCAACCTTATGGAAGTCCAGATCGCGGCCTTCAGGCATCGCATCGATGCTCAACACCTCTTTGCGCTTGGTGATCAGGATATAGACCACGCAGGCGAGGTACAGACCAACAACCACCGCGCCGATCCACTGGATTTGCAGCCACTGGCTTTGGAAAAGCAAAGTCAGGACGAACAGCAGCACAACGTTGCCCGCCACATAAGGGGCCTTACCGAACCGCTCAACCGTCATGTTCAGGTTGTCTGTGTACAGGCGGATCAGCGAGTCGAGCGAGTTGATCACAAAGGTCACGCCAACGATCACCATCGCGATGTTGGTGATACCAGCGGTGCTGATGCCGTTGAGGTGGTAATAGTACAGAACCGTGAACCAGATACCCAGCGGGATGGACGGAAAGATCAACAGTGCCGCCAGTAATTGCCACGTGGTCAGACCGCCCACAAAGCGCGAGGTGAACTGACCGATCATGATCGACCAAGCGAACCACCAGAACAGGTAGAAGGCGTGATAGTCGGTCAGCGGCAGGACAAACTTGTGCAGGTTGGCGAAATAGGCACCAATATTGCTGCCGGTTTCCACAAACCCGGTTACGCCCATGCCTGCTGCGGCCCACATACCGAGGATCAAAGCCAGGAACAGGAAGGTCGAACCCACCGACAGGATGCGTACGTATTTCAGGTCAGTCGACGAATAGGCCGCCGCCAGGATAACCACGAAGACGATGATGTAGAACGTGGTTACGACGGACTCGCCGTCTCCGACTTCAGGCAAGTAGCCGGGCAGATAGATCAGGAACAGGCTGGCGGTGAAAGCGCAGGTGCCGATGATGACCACGTTGTTGATCAACTTGACCAGAGGGATCTCAAAGAATTTCACACGCGGTTCGATTACGCAGAAATAGAAGGCTGTCAGGAAATAGAACGCCCAGATCAGGAAGCCCCAGAACCCAAACTCGATTGCCAACGGATTGGCGAATGCATAAGCAGGGTCTTCGGCATAGCCGCCGAATTCAGTCAGAGGGAACATGATCAGGCCGACATCCAGTCCGGATGTGAACAGGATCGCGATGAACGTGAACAGATGAACCGGTGTCACACCAACGCAACGCAGGTTCCACCATTTCACGACGAAGAAAGCGACCAGGCCCAATGCCAGCAGGACGCCAAAAGATAGAATGTACTCCAGAAGCACTGACAAACCTCCCTTGTTTGGTCAGATCGTCAAGCCGTTATAGTTTATTGGCTGATCAATCAATAAAAACATGCACAAATCACACCGCATGTTACCTGCGTGTCTTTTTTGGCGCAGGCAACTTGCAGCGAGTTGGAAAATCGGGAACAGTCCGCCCAACATGACAGGGGGTCTCCATGGATCTGCGCGCCATAGCCATGGGGCTTACATTTGCTCTGATCTGGTCGTCTGCCTTTACCTCGGCGCGTATTATCGTTGCAGATGCCTCGCCTTTGTTTTCGCTGGCATTGCGGTTTCTGATTTCTGGTGTTCTGGGCGTGATGATTGCAAGGGCGATGGGCCAAAGCTGGCACCTGACCCGGAACCAGTGGCGCGCAACGATCCTGTTCGGAATTTGCCAAAATGCCCTTTATTTGGGTCTAAACTTCTATGCGATGCAGACAGTTGAAGCCTCGGTCGCCGCCATTATCGCATCCACAATGCCCTTGTTGGTGGCGCTGGCAGGGTGGTTGATTTTCAAGGAGAAGTTACGCCCGCTTGGTATACTTGGTTTGTTCGCAGGTTTCGCAGGTGTTGCGCTGATCATGAGCAATCGGGTCAGTGCGGGAGTCGATATGTTCGGGGTCGCGCTTTGCGGTATCGGGGCCCTAGCGTTGACATTTGCCACGCTCGCGGTTCGCGGCGCGACGTCTGGTGGGAACTTTATGATGGTGGTAGGGCTTCAAATGTTGGTTGGCTCAGCGGCCTTGTTTGTCGCAGCACCTATCTTTGAAACCATTTATATCCACCCGACTCTGCCACTGGCGCTGGCGTTCACTTATACCACTTTGTTCCCCGGGCTGCTCGCGACGCTGATTTGGTTCTTGCTGCTGGACCGCATTGGTGCCGTCAGGGCGGCAACATTTCATTTCCTCAACCCTGTATTCGGGGTCACAATCGCGGCGATCCTGCTGGGCGAAAAGTTAGGAGCCATGGATGCCGTTGGCGTGGGCGTCACAACACTTGGCATTCTTGCCGTCCAACTCTCGCGGCAACCCGCTCAGGGCAGCAAAGCTTCGACCTGAGACAACAGCTTGCGAGAATCGGGTTTGACGTTCGAACCATAGGTCGCAACCACTTCGCCCGCTGGATCGATCAGGATCTTGTTAAAGTTCCACTTGGGCGTGAACCCAGTCTGGGCGGCGACGGCTTTGTAAAACGGGTGGGCGTCTTTTCCCTTAACCGGCGTAATATCTGTCATCGGCAACGTCAGCCCATAGTTCATCTCGCAGAACTGTTTTACCTCTTCGGCGGACCCAAGTTCCTGATTGAACGAATCTGAGGGGACAGCAAGAACGACCAACCCTTTGTCGGAATAAGCCTCATACACCTTTTGTAGAGCCGCATACTGTCCGGTGAACCCACACTGTGACGCGGTATTGACCACCAGTACGGGTTGGCCACGCCAATCTTCAATGGCCAATGTACCCCCGTCGATCGAGGCGAACTCACCTGTCAACGGCGCGGCCTGAACGGCACGTCCCAGCAAGATCAGGGCAGTCAAAAGCAGCAATCTGAACATGTCTTGTCCTCCCTTTAAATCTGATACGCGGTTCGTCAGTCTTCAGATCACTTGCACGACTGCGAGAGCCGGTTGAAATATCGCTTTGCTTTCCCCTCTGCAGTCCCCAGATTATGGCACAATACTTTACCAGCCGGAGGATCCATGACCCGCTATACCAAAGACCCCACGGCCATCGCTGCGCTTTCGCCCGAAGAATTTCACGTCACTCAACGCAGTGGAACTGAACGTCCAGGCACCGGAAAATACCTGAACAACAAGGAACCGGGGATCTATGTGGACATCGTATCAGGTGAGCCGCTTTTCGCCTCGACCCACAAATACGAATCCGGGTGCGGCTGGCCCAGTTTCACCAAACCGATTATCCATGAACATGTGGAAGAGTTTCGCGATACAACGCATGGTATGATCCGGACCGAGGTCCGCTCGAAACACGGCGACAGCCATCTGGGGCATGTCTTCCCCGACGGTCCACGCGAACATGGCGGGCTACGCTATTGCATCAACTCCGCCTCTCTTCGGTTCGTCCATCGCGATGAAATGGAAGCCGAAGGATATGGCGAATATCTGATTCATGTGGAGGACATCTGATGACCGAACAACGCGCTGTACTGGCCGGAGGCTGCTTTTGGGGCATGCAGGACCTGATCCGCAAAATGCCGGGCGTTTCACGCACCCGCGTCGGTTACACCGGCGGCGATGTGCCCAACGCGACCTATCGCAACCACGGCACCCACGCCGAGGGCATCGAGATCTGGTTCGATCCGTCGCAGATCAGCTATCGCGACCTGTTGGAGTTCTTTTTCCAAATCCACGACCCGACTACGATTAACCGTCAAGGCAACGATCGCGGCATGAGCTATCGCTCGGCGATCTATTATGTGGACGACGCTCAGCAGCAGGTTGCGGTCGATACCATCGCTGACGTGAACGCCAGTGGCCTGTGGCCCGGCAAGGTCGTGACCGAAGTTGAACCTGTCGGAGATTTCTGGGAGGCCGAGCCAGAGCACCAGGATTATCTGGAACGCATTCCGAACGGCTATACCTGCCACTTCCCGCGCCCGGATTGGGTCCTTCCTAAACGCGCCAGCGCCGCAGAATAAAGCACCACCTGCCCGGCCCCTCTGAACTCTTCAGGGGGGCTAGCCTGTCGCCACCCTTGGTCGCCCGCTTGCCTCGACCGTAATCATGGCTTCGACAAAAACATCCTTGGCCTCGACCCGCGCCGTTTTGATATCGCGATCCACGATCACCCGGATATCTTCCGCGCCGGCTTCTCTGACTGCACTCTCGGCTTCGAATTTCAGAATCCGCTCCAACAACGCCAGCGCTTCATCCGATGCAGAAAAATCCTGTGGCCCGTCCTCAAGATGCACACGATACCGCCCTTCGGTCGGTGACGTGACCGTACCAGACCGCCGCAATGTCAGCCGTCCAACAACCGCACCGATCGCATTCGCTACGCCAGCGTGCTCGGGCAGGATCATGCGACAGTGCAACCGCTCACCCACTGCGGGGTAATAGCTGGGGGCTGACGCTCCAAGGCCCACCACATCCACGTTCAACGCGGCATTTAACGACAACAACCCACGATGTTGCGCCAACCCACGCTGCGTCAACACATGCCGCGCCAATTCCTGAGGTGACAATCCGAAATCATCCTGCTCTTCGTCAAAAGCAGCCTCTAACAAAGTCAAACTGGTCTGTTCCGTCAATTGATCCACGATCATCTGCGCCAATGCCTCTGGCGAATTTGCCAGCATGTCCCCGGATCCGACCCGTTTCCGGGCCACCAGCACCAAGGCCTTGCGTGCAGCTTCAGAATCCCAAGCGTCGACGCGGCCCAATACATGACTCGCGTCCGACGGCGTCACGCCCGAGACCTGGACGATCCCGCGGTCGACCAAGCGATTCAGTGCGCCATTCTCCATCCGCGACCGCAGCAGTGCGCCAAGCGGAAGAACCTGATCGCCCAGACGTTCCAACAACATCTCTTCCCGAGCGCCGACACCATCAGCATGCACACCCGGCACGCGTCGTACAAATCGGGTGTCGTGCTCGCCCACCGTGGTCGCCCGCAATTGTTCGTCCAGAATGGCGTGCACAACTTCGGGCGCTTCCGCTGCGATCAAAGACACGGGCAGAACACGCCGGGGGCCCAGAAACACGCCACCCTGCAATCCTTCGGTCACAACATGAACCTGGCTGTCCCCACCCAAACCATGTGTGCGCATCGCCACAGCCTCGACCATGGTTCGAAATCCACCAACCTGCGCGCCGCCCGGATCAATAGCTGGCTTGCCGTCCCGGATCAGCGCTACATCAGTTGTGGTGCCTCCGATATCCGACACCAGCGCATTGTCAGCCCCGGTCAGCCAGCGCGCCCCGACAATCGAAGCCGCCGGTCCACTCAGGATGGTCTCAATCGGGCGCTCCCGCGCCTGTTCGGCGCTCATCAAAGCTCCATCGCCACGCACAACCATCATCGGGGCCGAGATTCCCAGAACGCGCAATTGATCTTGCGCGCGCCCGATCAAGCGGTCGATCATTCCAATCAGACGCGCATTCAGCACCGCCGTCACAGCACGTTTCGGCCCGTTCAACTTGGCCGACAAATGATGCGAACATGTCACCGGCGCACCGGTCCTTTCAGATACGATCCGCGCCGCCTCCAGTTCATGCGCTGGATTACGGGTTGCGAATTGGGCCGCAATCGCAAAGCCAGAAATCCCTTTGTGAGTGTCTAAAAACTGCTCCAAGGCGGCAGTATCCAGCGGCGCAGCTTCGCCGCCGGAATGTGTATGACCACCCGCAATCACAAGCGCCGGATCATCTTTCAGCGCGTCCTTCAAGCCATGCTTTACCAGATCACCCGTCTTGAACCCGATATAGATCAGCGCGACACGTCCACCCTGCCCTTCAACCAGAGCATTTGTGGCCAGTGTCGTGGACAATGACGCCATCGCAATCTGCTCCGGCGAGACCTGGGCGTCTTCCAGCACGGCAGAGATCGCCTTGCCCACACCAATGGCCAAATCCGCACGCGTGGTCAGCGACTTGGCCGAGGCGATCACCTCTTTCTCATCCCGGATCAACACCGCATCGGTATAGGTTCCGCCCGTATCCACCCCCAAAGACAGAGTCATCGGGTCCTCCTTACTGTTCGCTGCGATTGGGTGTAGCGGTTATGCGCGACGCGTCCAGCCTGTTTGCGGCATTTATGACAGCTGTTCTACCGCCCAGCGCGCCGCGTCGGCCACGGTTTCATCCGGGTCGCTTGTCAATACCTGTGCAACCGGCCTCAAGTTTGACTGCCCCGAGTTTCCAATGGCGTAAAGCACATTCCGGACGAACCGGTCCCGGCCGATGCGCTTGATGGGCGAACCAGAGAACATCGCACGAAAGGCCGCATCATCCAGCGCCGCCAGCTCTGTCAGCGACGGTGCTTTCAAATCAGCCCGGGCGGCATAGCGTATATCGCTGGCAGCAACAGCAAACTTGTTCCAGGGACAAGCCGCCAAGCAGTCATCGCAACCATAGATCCGATTGCCCATCTTATTGCGCAACTCGGGCTCAACGGGACCTTTATGTTCAATGGTCAGGTAGGAAATGCACCGCCGTGCATCCAATTGATACGGGGCTGGAAACGCATCGGTCGGGCAGCAGTCCAGACAGGCGCGACACGAACCACAGTGATCTACCTCCGGCGCGTCCGACGGTAACTCAATTGTCGTAAAAACAGAGCCTATAAAAGCCCAATTCCCCCATTCACGACTGACAAGGTTGGTGTGCTTGCCCTGCCACCCAAGGCCAGCAGCATGCCCCAAGGCCTTTTCCGGAACCGGAGCGGTGTCGACAAAAACCTTTACCTCGCCCCCCGCTTCAGCAATCAACCATCGCGCCAATCGCTTGAGGCGTTTCTTGACCAGATCATGGTAATCCTTGTTCTGTGCATAAACGGAAATAGCGCCGCGATCCGGATGGTTCAGAACCTCTGTCGGGTTATGCTCTGGCGTGTAGCTTTCAGCCAACATGATCACAGACCGCGCCTCAGGCCACAGGGCAGCGGGATCACCGCGCCAATGCACCCGCTCAGCCATCCACCCCATCTGTCCGTGATACCCGGCCTCCAAAAACGCCCCAAGGCGTTCGGGCACCTGCGGAACATCCCAAGGACGGCACACGCGGCACGACACAAACCCCTCTGCCAGGGCCTGTTGCACCAGCTTTTTCTTCAGGTCCGATCCGCTCTTCATCTGGCCCAAAATACCTCCGGGGGAATCGCGCCCCCGGCGCGATGGGGGCAGGCAGCCCCCTACTGAACCCTATCAGAAATCCAGATCGGCGTAATGAGGCGGCGGCCGAAACCCTGGCACCTGATCCGCCAGAATGGACCGAAACGCCGGGCGCGACTTGATCTTCGCGTACCAATCCTTGACCACCTGGCTGCGGTTCCAGTCTACGTCCGAGATATAATCCAGCGCCGACAAATGTGCCGCCGCCGCGAAATCGGCCAAAGTCATTTGATCCCCGGCCAGCCATCGGCGGTGATCCAGCAGCCAGGCCATATAGTCCAGATGATACTTGATCGCCTTGGCACCCTGTTTGACATTCTTGCTGTCCGGGTATCCCTGACCGGTCACCTTCTTGTTCACTCGCTCATATAAAAGCTTCGATGTCACTTCGTGATGGAACTTGTCGTCAAACCATCCCACAAGGCGACGAACTTCAAACCGAGCTTCGGGGTTTTTCGGCATCAAGGGCGGTTCGGGGCGAGTTTCTTCGATATATTCGCAGATCGCCGCACTTTCCGACATGACTTGCCCGTCCAAACGCAACACCGGCACTTTTCCCGCCGGATTTCGGCGCAGAAAGTCCGGATCCTGTTCCCAGTATCGCTCCTCGACCAATTCAACTTCGATCTTCTTCTCGGCCAAAGACAATCGGACCTTGCGGCAATACGGAGAGAGGGGAACGTGAAACAGACGCGCCATGGGCTTCCAATCGAACCAGTGAATACCCGACTGATTTAGCCCTTGAGGGCAGCGGGTTTCAATCCTCGAAACAATCTGCGCGACCATCTGCGCGGATGGTGGCCGCCCCGTCCAGAATCGAAGCCGCGCGTCGACGCGTGCGCACACTTGGGTCTGTGACCGAACGATTGCGCGGTGATGGCAGAATGGCAGCAATCCGGGCCGCCTGAACAGAAGTCAATTGCGCAGCACTTCGGTTGAAATAGCGCTGTGCCGCTGCTTCAACGCCAAACACGCCGTTACCGGTTTCTGCAACGTTCAGATAGACCTCGAGAATACGCTGCTTGCTCCAGAAGATCTCAACCACCGGGGTGATTGAGGTTTCCATCGCCTTCCTCACCCAGCTGCGCCCTTGCCAGAGAAACACGTTCTTCACCACCTGCTGCGTGATAGTCGACGCACCGCGATTGCCGCCGCCTTCAAGTGCGTCACGTATGGCTTCAACATCGAATCCCCAGTGCTGGCAGAAATTCGCATCTTCCGCCGCGACGACCGATCGGGCCATGATCGGGGAAATCTCTTCTATCGGAACCCACTCGCGTTCAACTTTGCCCAATCGCCGCCACTCGGACCATATGGTGTGGGTTACCGGCGGGTTTACAACCGAATAGAACAAGACCAAGGCGACCACGAGGCCGGCAATCGCCAAAGCGGCACGTGTCGCCCAACGACGGACCGTTTGGGCCACAGTTGATTTCCGTTTGGTCGCCTTACTTTTTTTTCCGCCTGATTTGCGGGCTGCTTTCTTCGCCATATCTCAGCTATACGACGCGTCGCCGGGGTTTGAAACGGCCTAAATTCCCAAGGCGCGCGCCTCTCGCGGGTGGACGACCGGGCGCGCCGTTTCCAGCGACATCGGGTCCGCTCCGGCCAGTTCAGGAAACAGGTGCAACACTTCGCTTTGGGTCTCTCGGTCCGCGGCCGTCAAAGCATGACCCGGATAATAGCTTTCACTTTTTGCCCCATTGGCGATGACGATTTCATGCCTCTTGAACAGCAGGTGAACATATTCCACCTCCCCGCCTTCAACGCGGGTCACTGTATCGCCGTTGACAAGAACATGGGCCGCGATCAGCGCCTCGGCGTGTCCAAACAAGTAGGATGCGCGCCAATCCTCGATCAGCATTCTATGCTGCGGCGAGACAAGAAGCGGACAGTCCAGATCGAAAACGCCTGCCTCAAATCGGATTGGGGCCAGTTTCCCTTTGGCCTCGACCCTTGTGCGCCCAACCCAGATCAAGGGCTGAGGGCCATGGTCCAGTGTCGTGACCAGATCACCAGCTTTCAGGTCTTCCACCGCGCGGTCCCCGTCTGGGGTTGCAATCATAGTGCCCGGCGTGAAACAGGGCGGACCCAGAGTACCAACATCCAGCGGTCCCTGTGTGTTGACGAAACTTGTCGAAACCAACGTCCCTGGCTGTAAAACCTGACCGTCTGTCGGAGTGAACACCCGAGACCCATCGGCCAGATAGAACGTGGTTCCGACATAGGTGACATTGCCAACTCCGGTCACATTGATGGTGACCGTATCCCCTGGCCATGACGATGTGACGTCCTGCCCATTGACGGTATCACCACTGGGCGCATCGATTTCGTTGTCATCATCAACGTCCGTGAAATCGAAACTGGCGACAGCAATTGCCGTTCCCACAGGCGGAGGGTTCGCCGGATCAAAGGTGTAGAACTGGTCGCGATATGTTGTTGGCACTCTGCCGCCCCTGATTTACACCACGGGACTTCTGAAGCAGCCCATGGTTTTCGCTCGAATTCCGAGGAAGATTGGCGAAATTCCGGTGCACAGGCAAGAATCCCGAAAAAACAGTGTAAACAAACCAGGCCCCGCGTGGTGCAAATGACACGCGAGGCCCGTTATTTAGTGCTTTTCAGCCGATAAAGCTTTGCAGCAGGCTTTATTCTGCTGGAACTGCGGTGGCTTCGATGCTCAGCGGATGGCTCAGTTTATTCAGCATCTCTTTGGGGCACACTTGAAGGAAGTTGCCTTTTTCAACGTCCCAATGTTGCAAGATGTCTGCGGCTTTCCGGCTATAGGTCTCTTCTGCATGGCGCGTGATCAGCGCTTTCAGCTGCTCTTCCCAATGCGCGACAGAAACCGGGCAGGTGACAAGGGTTTCCATGTTCATCAGCGCTTGGGCTTTGCCTTCGGGATCATACAGATAGGCCATGCCACCTGTCATGCCGGCACCAAAATTGGCACCGATGTCGCCAAGGATCACCGCAACACCACCTGTCATGTATTCACAGCCATTCGAGCCACAGCCCTCGATCACCACCTTGGCGCCCGAGTTGCGCACGGCGAACCGCTCGCCCGCGCGACCGGCAGCAAACAGATGGCCATCGGTTGCACCGTACAAAACGGTGTTGCCGATGATGGTGTTCTCGTCTGCTTTCAGTGGGCTGACCTGCGGTGGGCGCACGACGATCATGCCACCCGAAAGTCCCTTGCCCACATAGTCGTTGGCATCGCCCGAAACTTCCAGCTTCAGACCCGGCGCGGCAAATGCACCCAATGACTGACCGGCAGATCCTTGCAGTTTCACGTGCAGGTGGTCGTCTTGGAACGTATTCCGCATACCAAAATTCTGAACGATATGACTGGAGACACGAGTACCCACCGTCCGATGCGTGTTCTGCACCGCGTAAGACAGTTGCATCTTCTCGCCGTCCTTCAGGAACCGCGCCGCGTCGCGCACGATTTCGGCGTCCAGAGTATCGGGTACAGCATTCCGATCCTTGTCGCGGTTGTAAACGATATTGTGTGCACCATCGACAGTGATCAGCAGCGGGTTCAGGTCCAGATCATCCAGATGTGCAGACCCACGGCTGACCTGAGCCAGCAGGTCAGCACGGCCGATGATCTCATCCATCGAGCGGGCACCAAGGCTGGCCAGAAGCTCACGCACTTCCTGCGCGTAGAAGGTGATCAGGTTCACCACCTTGTCCGCATTTCCGGTGAACTTGGCGCGCAGGCTTTCGTCTTGCGTACACACACCAACCGGACAGGTGTTCGATTGGCACTGACGCACCATGATACAGCCCATCGCAATCAGCGCAGCAGTGCCGATCCCGTATTCTTCGGCCCCCATCATCGCGGCCATAACAATGTCACGTCCAGTGCGCAGGCCACCATCGGTCCGCAAGGTTACGCGGTCGCGCAAGTTGTTCATCGCCAACACCTGATGCGCTTCGGTCAGGCCCATCTCCCACGGTAGGCCCGCGTATTTGATCGAGGTCGCTGGTGACGCACCAGTTCCGCCATTGTGACCCGAAATAAGGATAATATCGGCTTTTGCCTTGGCCACACCGGCAGCAATTGTGCCAACGCCCGAAGATGCGACCAGCTTGACTGTCACCTTGCAACGCGGGTTGATCTGCTTGAGGTCATAGATCAACTGCGCCAGATCCTCGATCGAGTAGATATCGTGGTGCGGCGGCGGTGAGATCAGCGTCACGCCCTTGGTCGAATGACGCAGACGCGCGATCAGGTCGGTGACCTTCATGCCCGGCAGCTGACCACCCTCACCCGGTTTGGCACCTTGAGCCACCTTGATCTCAAGCTCTTCGCACTGGTTCAGGTATTCTGCGGTTACACCAAACCGGCCCGAAGCCACCTGTTTGATCTTAGCGGATGGGTTGTCGCCATTGGGCTCGGGCACGAAATGAGCCGGATCTTCGCCACCCTCGCCTGAATCGGATTTCGCACCAATCCGGTTCATCGCCACGTTCAGCGTCTTATGCGCCTCGGGGCTGAGTGCACCCAAAGACATGCCCGGCGTGACAAAGCGCTTGCGGATCGAGGTGATCGATTCGACCTCTTCAATCGGGATCGCGTTGCCCATGGGTTTGAAATCCATCAGGTCGCGCAAGTGGATCGGCGGATTCGATTGCATCTTGGCCGAATACTGCTTCCACAACTCATAAGAAGCGCGGTTACAGGCCATTTGCATCATGTGCATCGAGGTCGCTTCCCACGCGTGGGTTTCACCCGATTTCCTCGCCTTGTAGAAACCACCAATAGGCAGAACATCCAGACCGCTGTCCCAAGCCTTAGCGTGGATGTCTTCAAGCTTGGCTTGAATACCCGTCACACCGATCCCCGAAATCCGGCTGGTCATGCCCGGGAAATACTCGGCCACCATGGCGCGGCTGAGGCCCACGGCCTCAAAGTTCAGCCCGCCACGATAGGACGAGATCACCGAAATACCCATCTTGGCCATAATCTTCAGCAGGCCCTGATCGATAGCTTCGCGATAACGGGCGACATTCTCGGTCAGGGTTCCGTCCAACAGACCACGATCAATGCGATCGGACAGAGAATCTTCTGCCAGATAGGCATTCACTACGGTCGCACCGCACCCGATCAGAACGGCAAAATAATGCGGGTCGATACATTCAGCGGAACGCACGTTCAAAGAGCAGAACGTCCGTAGCCCTTGCCGGGTCAGGTGTGAGTGAATTGCACTGGTTGCCAAAATCATCGGCATCGCAATCCGGCCCTCGCCCGTGTTCATGTCAGACAACACGATATGTCCTGCACCGGACCGAACGGCTTCTTCTGATTCGGCTCTAACACGGGCTAAAGCGACACTCAGTGCACCACGGCCAGATTCAAAGCTACAGTCGATTTCAACCAAGGGCGCATCAAAATTTTCGACCAACTTGTCCCATTGGGCGTTTCCAACAAAGGGGCTTTCCAGAACGATGATCTCGGTTTGGCTGCTGTCCTCATCCAACACGTTCTTGAGGTTGGCAAAGCGTGTTTTCAGCGACATCACCCGGTATTCGCGCAAACTGTCGATCGGTGGGTTGGTCACCTGACTAAAGTTCTGGCGGAAGAAATGGCTGAGTGGCCGGTACTGTTTCGACAAAACAGCCGAGGGCGTGTCGTCCCCCATTGAAGCAAGCGCTTCTTTGCCATCCTCGGCCATCGGGGCAAGGATCTGCTCTAGCTCTTCGACCGAATACCCCGCAGCGATCTGACGCTTACGCAGCTCTTCGCCAGAAAAAATCGGGGCTTCGCTGACACCGGCCAACGTGTCGTCCAGATCGTTGATCTTGCCAACCCACTCACCAAAGGGCAACGCACGTGCCAGTTTGTCCTTGATCTGTCTGTCGCGGTACAGCTTGCCTTTCTTCATGTCCACGGCCAGCATCTGACCGGGGCCAAGCGCGCCTTTTTCAGTGACGCTTGCCTCGTCGATCGGAACCATGCCCGCCTCGGACCCTGCAATGACAAGCCCGTCACCGGTAACCACATAGCGCATGGGGCGCAGACCGTTCCGATCCAGTCCGGCACAGACCCAACGACCATCGGTCATCGCCAGTGCAGCAGGTCCATCCCACGGCTCCATCACCGAGTTGCAGTAGGAATACATGTCGCGCCACGCCTGAGGCAGCTCTACCGCCTGTTTGGACCAGCTTTCCGGGACCAGCATGGTTTTCGCCATGGGCGCAGACCGGCCGGCACGCACCAAAACCTCGAAAACCGAGTCTAATGCGGCCGAATCCGACGATCCGCCAGCGATGATCGGCTTGATGTCCTCAGCGTAGTCACCAAAAGAACCACTGGCCATGCGGATCTCATGGCTTTTCATCCAATTTATATTGCCTTTCAGCGTGTTGATCTCGCCGTTATGGGCCAACATTCGGAAGGGTTGAGCCAGCCACCACTGCGGGAACGTATTGGTGGAGTAACGCTGGTGATAGATCGCAAAAGCGGACTCAAAGCGCTCGTCCATCAGGTCGGGATAGAACACGGCGACCTGTTCGGCCAGCATCATGCCCTTGTAGATGATCGAACGGCAGGACAACGACGCCAGATAAAGCCCTGAAATACCCGCGGCAGTCGCGGCTTTTTCGATGCGGCGCCGGATCACGTATAGCTCACGCTCAAATGTCTCTTCGTCCACACCCTTGGAGTTCGAGATCAGAATCTGTTCGATCTCGGGGCGGGTCGCATTGGCTTTTTCGCCCAGGCAAGTCACATCGACCGGCACGTGACGCCAGCCATAGATGTAGTAGCCCATGCGCAGAACTTCGGTTTCCACGATGGTCCGGCAGCTTTCCTGTGCACCAAAATCTGTGCGCGGCAGGAATACCTGGCCCACAGCGATAAGCTCGTCCAGTTTGGGTTCGTGCCCCGTACGGCGAATTTGGTCATAAAAAAGGGAACAGGGATCTGAACGTGAATACCCGCGCCGTCGCCGGTTTTACCGTCAGCGTCCACAGCACCACGGTGCCAAATCGCCTTTAGTGCATCAATCCCCGCGTCCACCACCTTGCGTGACGGCTTACCATCTACAGATACAACTAGGCCCACACCACACGATGAATGCTCTTCTTCCTTGGAATAGAGACCGTTTTCCGCCATCCATTCGCGTTTGGCTTCCTCGGCTCGGACCCAATCGGCATCATATTTGGTCATTGGCTGTTTCCTTCTTTCAAGGGGACGTCTTGGCGTCGAACCCTGATAATCCTTGAGCTTATTCGGCTGCGATGGCCGCTTTGGCGTTGAAACGGTCGATGATCGCGTCAGCACAGTCGCGGCCGTCGCGGATCGCCCAGACGACCAGCGACGCACCGCGCACGATGTCACCAATGGCATAGACGCCATCCATTTCGGTCTCACCTGTCTGGAATGCAGCCTTAACGGTGCCCCAGCGTGTCACAGGCAAATCCGGTTGGCCGAACAGAGTGGGCAGGTCCTCAGGCTCAAAACCTAGCGCCTTGATGACCAGATCGGCCTCTTCCACATAATCCGCACCTTCGATGACTTCCGGAGCCTGACGGCCCGAAGCATCGGGTTGCCCCAGACGCATCTTCTGCACCATCACGCCGGTTACTTTGTCGTCACCGGTGAACCCTTTGGGCGCGCTGAGCCATTCAAAGACAACGCCTTCTTCCTCGGCATTTTGTGTTTCACGTTGCGAGCCAGGCATATTGGCTCGGTCGCGTCGGTACAGACATTTGACCGAGGTCGCGCCCTGACGGATCGAGGTACGCACACAGTCCATTGCCGTGTCGCCGCCACCGATCACAACCACTTTCTTGCCTTCAGCATTCAGGCGGCCATTGTCGAAGTCTTCTACGTCGTCGCCAAAGCTTTTACGGTTCGAGGCGGTCAGGAAATCGATGGCTTTCTCGATTCCACCCAACCCACTTCCTGGCATGGACAAGTCACGCGATTTATAAACGCCAGTTGCAATGATAACCGCGTCATGCTTGGCATGAATTTCTGCAAATTTCTCGGCGTCAACGTCGCAGTTCAGCTCAAATGTCACGCCGCCTTCAGCCAGCAGATCGTTGCGCCGTTGCACAACATCCTTTTCAAGTTTGAAACCCGGAATACCATACATCAACAATCCACCCGCACGATCATAACGGTCGTAGACAGTGACCTGAATTCCGGCGCGGCGCAGCATGTCTGCAGCGGCCAACCCACCGGGGCCGCCCCCGATAATACCCACACTTTCGCTGCGCTCTGCGGTGGGCGAAACAGGCTTCACCCAGCCTTTGTCCCAAGCGGTGTCGGTGATGTATTTCTCGATCGTGCCGATGGTCACGGTGCCATGACCCGATTGTTCGATCACACAATTGCCTTCGCACAAACGGTCCTGCGGGCAGATACGGCCGCAGATTTCAGGGAAGGTATTGGTCGCTTGGCTGGTCTGATACGCCTCTTCCAGACGACCGGTGGCCGTAAGGTTCAGCCAGTCGGGGATGTTGTTGTGCAGCGGGCAGTGCGACTGGCAATAGGGCACGCCACATTGGCTACACCGGCTGGCTTGTTCTTCCGCTTTGGCAGCGGCATATTCCGCATAGATCTCGTTGAAGTCTTCCTTGCGCACATCAGCGGCGCGTTTTTCCGGCATGTCCCGGTCGATCTGCACAAATTTCAGCATCGGTTGCTTGGCCACGGGTCAGACTCCATGAATTGGCTTGGTCCGGTTTCTTTACGAGATAGATTTACGAATTAAAAGTCAATTATACTGACCTAAATTGAGAAAATCGGTCGCTTGCAAGTCAATTCCAGAAAAAACAACCGAATTTTAGTTCCGATACGGACCTATTTGCGTGCTTTCCTTTCTTGTACCACCCTTATACCCATACAAGGAAAGCAATAGTGACCGTAACTCGGCAGGGCAGATGAGTCTTTTCCACCTGATTCTCGTAGCAATTATTCAGGGAATCACTGAGTTTTTGCCCATATCTTCATCAGGTCACCTGATCCTTTTGCCAAACCTGACGGGCCTGCAGGATCAGGGGCAAACCATAGACGTTGCGGTGCATGTGGGAACCCTTGGCGCGGTCGTTATGTATTTCTGGCCGGACGTTAAACGCGCCATTTCCGGCCTACCGCATGCCTTGATTGGCCGTACTGACACAGAACAAGCACGCTTAGCCCTGGGCCTGATCATCGCAACAATCCCGACGGTGATCGCAGGCTTCATCCTGTATATGACGGGGCTGAATGAGGCCATGCGTTCGATCACTGTAATTGGTTGGACCATGTTGGGTTTCGGTCTGTTGCTGTATTGGATGGACCAGAAAGCCCCACAAACCAAAGAAACCGCTGATTGGGGCGTACGCGACGCGTTCAAAATGGGATTGTGGCAGGTTCTTGCCCTGATCCCAGGCACATCACGGTCTGGAATCACCATCACTGGCGCGCGCCAGTTAGGCTATACCCGCGAAGATGGCGCGCGGATTGCCATGTTGATGTCGATCCCGACGATCCTTGCCTCTGGCACCTTGCTTTCTTTGGATGTGATAGGAAACGCCGACGCACAGTTGGCGCGCGACGGCGCCATTGCTGCGGTGTTTGCTTTTATCTCAGCTCTTTTGGCACTCAGCCTGATGATGCGGCTACTGCGCAGCGTCAGCTTCACACCCTACGTCATCTACCGCGTCATTCTTGGCGCGATCCTGCTGTTCATGGCCTACAGCTGATCAGTCCGCAGGTTCTTCGCCGAATTCTGAATCTCGTCATACTGACCCGAGGGGCGGAACTTCCACAAGTATTCCGGCAGCACAGATTCCAACGTGGTCGGCGTGATCTCAAGATCGGCGAAAGACCTTGCTCCATCGGTCACCACATTGTCGTTCCGCAGGTTCTTCAGCTGATCGCGGGTCAGAATGTTGTTCGGGAACAACTGGAAACTGACAAACTTCACGATATCCAGAACACCCGCCATGATCCGAGCGGCAAAGAACGGCATACCGATAATAACGCGACGACGATGGATCACTTCCAGCATCTGCTGCATCAAAGCGCGGAAGGTTTTGACCTCGGGACCACCCAGCTCATACACACCAGGTTCGGCCTGTCCCAGAACACCTTTGACCGCAGCCTTGGCCACATCATCCACAAAAACCGGCTGGAATTTGGTTTCGGCCCCAACCAATGGCAGGAACGGCCCCATGCGCGTCATTCCGGCGAAGCGGTTGAAGAATTGATCCTCTGTGCCAAAAATCACAGATGGCCGCAGGATCACCGCGTTTGGCATATGCTTCAACACGCCCGCCTCGCCCTGCGCCTTGGTCTGAGAATATTCGCTGGCGGCGTTGGCGTCAGCGCCAATGGCCGAGACATGAACCATCCGTTCAATCCCCTGCTCAGCCGCCAATCGCGCAATACGCTCGGCCCCTTCGGCCTGTACAGCACCAAAATCGTTTTTGCCCAGTTCGTTCAGAACACCAACGCAGTTGACCACAGCATCCGCACTGTGCATGGCCAGCGCAACGGACGCGTCATCGCGGATGTTGCACAACACCGGCTCGACTTGGCCGACGACGCCATAAGGTTTTACGAACATCGCCTCGTTCGGGCGGCGCACTGCTACCCGTACACGCCACCCCTCACTTGCCATGCGCCGCGCGATGTAGCGACCGACAAATCCCGATCCGCCATAAATCGTCACCAGTTTCGACATGAGAGGGCTCCTGCTGAGAAATTGCGCCCTAGACCTAACGCCCGCAAGCCTTCCTAACAAGGCGCTAATTCGCCGCGTGAGGAGTGAAATGCGCCGAGCCAATTCAGCGGCCCAGAAGCAAATTCAAAAAACTTTCAAAAATCTCTGCGAATTTGGTTGACGCCCTCCGCCGCTGGGCTTAAACGCCCCCTCACGACACCTGCCCAGGTGGCGGAATTGGTAGACGCGCTAGCTTCAGGTGCTAGTGTCCGTATGGACGTGGAGGTTCGAGTCCTCTCCTGGGCACCAAATCTCTTCCTATCATACTGAAAATAAACGTGGTTGCGGTAGAGCGTACCTGTCTACGTTAAGCTCTGTTTGCGTTGTGCGTCCTGTTCTGATCCCTGCTCCGGGTGCAAAGCAAATCGCCACAGCTTGCCCTGAACCACATCGCTACAAGTCCGAAAATGAAGCGGATCAAGGTATTCGCAATTCGGAGGAGCTGACTGCGCCCTAGCTTTCAACGCAGAAAAGCCTCCGATCAGCGACCGGAGGCTCAAAGGCACACTGATTCAGGTGTGATGACCACATTGGTCTGTTTCAGGCTCAGGCCTGTTTCTGAACTTCGGTCTCTTCTGCAACTTCGACGGGCTCCGCAGTCGCTTCAACCGTTTCAGTCTCGTCCAGCGGCTCTGCCTCTTCCGGATCGTCCGTCTTGTCTTCAAGTGCACCCACGATCAGTGGCAACATGTGAACACCGGTCGCGCTTGCGATCTCGGGCGTCTGGGGCGTTTGCCAGCTGAGCGTATCGAAGCTGCCGCAATTCTGGCAAACCGGGGCCCATTCGGGTTGGATGTCATGACAATTGTCACACACCCACTGCGGACCACGCGGTGCGTTGAGCGCCTTTGCCAGCCAGCCCTGTACAACAGCGTCCGTAGCACCTTCGCCGCGCTCAATGGCGGCCATCAACGTGAAAGCACGCGCATCTCCTTGTTTTTCTACCACATCCCCCAGCGCACGACGGGCTTCTGGGAAATCTTCGGCCACAATGTTCAACTCGGCAAGAATCAAACGGGTTTCCAAATTCTCGGGGTGAATGCGGGTCAGCGCGGTAAAACGCTTGAGCCTTTCCGTAGGCGTTTCATCCAGCGCAATCTCGGCAAAGGCATGGGCCAAATCTGGATGAGGTTGCGCCTCCCAGGCCTTTTTCAGAATCTTGGTTGCCGGGCGGGGTTTGCCTTTGGCGATGTAAGCACGGGCGGCCATGGCCGCGGCAGGCACCAGATCAGGTGACAGTCGATTGGCCTCGATCGCGTGTTCCTGCTGTTCTAAGCTCGCATCTTCGTTCAGAATATCCTTCGCCTCGGACAAAGCCAGAACCGCGTCGCGGCGCTTGAAAACGTCACGCGGCAGATAGCCCGCTTTCAATTTGGAAGACAGGGTCGAGCGTGCCCCGGCCCAGTCCTGGGCCTTGGTTTGCAGGTTCAGCAAAACGTCTTGCGTTTCTTCATGGCGCGGTTTGATTGCCAAAGCCTTTTCGGCCAACTTGCGGGCCGTTTCGTCATCACCTTCAGCCAGCTTCTGCTTCATGATCCCGCGCACGCCGACAAAACGGGTCGCGTTGTTGGTGACAAGTTTCTTGTAGGTTTCAGCCGCTTTTTTGGTGTCGCCCGTCATCTCGGCCGCCTGCGCCACCAACAGATTTGTCAGTTCCGGCTTGTTCAGCAGCTTCTCGGCCTTGTTGGCTTTGGTCATTGCTGCACGCCCCTCACCCGAAGCCAGTGCCATCAGACCATCCGACAGCGCCTGATACCCGCGCTGTTCGCGGCTGCGGTCGAAATATCGCGACAGGGCCGTTTCATCGCCGTTGAGGAACTTAAGCGTGGCAACCAAAAGGCTGAGTAGTTTGAAGAACAGCCAGACGGCAAATACCAGCACACCCAGCGCAATCACGGACTGTAATGGTCCAAGCGTGAATTCCGTGCCCGCGACGGTGATCTGCACCCCACCGCTGGTTTGCATCAGGAACTGACCGCCCAACGCCAGCAGGCCAATAATCGCAACAAAAACGAGGATCTTAAACAGTGACCACAGCATGGCAGGTCCTTCAGTTCGAGTTCAGGCCAGAAGCCAAAGTATTCGCCGCATCGACAGCAGCGACCCGTGTCTGAGCCGCCTGCTCCCAATCGGCCATCGCGGTCTGCGCCGCTTCCGGAAGTGATTTCAGCTCGCTCAACGTTTTGGACAGGTCTCCGTTCGCCAGCGCAGCCTGAGCGCGCGACAGAACGGCGTCCGGCCCATCCCCTTCTTGTGGCGTGACCGAACGCGCACCCGTTTGCCGTTGCAAAAAGGCAATCAGGCCGGTGCCCTTGTCCGCATCACGCGCGTTTGCCAAAGCATTTCGGGCTGCTGGCTCAAAAGAAGCCCGAAGTGACGACAAGGTTTCCACACCTTTGTCAGCCGGCGCGCTCAATGCGTCAGGCACATCGACACCACCCGCCTTCAATTCCGCAACCAGTTCGGAATAGGGTTGGCCCGCATCCAACTGCCCATGCACACGAGACAGAACCGCTGCATTTGTAGCAGCCTGAGCTTCGGCAGATGCTTTCGCCTCGAGCGCTTGCGCGTCCGACACCATCTTTTCGACCTCAGCCCGTTGCGCCGCCAGCGAATGCTGAAGCTTTTTCAGCTCAGCCTCAAATGCGGCAGTGGCCTCAGGTGATGCGTTGGCTTCGATTGGGGCTTTCTCAAGCGTTGCGATCCGTTCCGATAAAGGCGAGACCTGACCGGACAGCGCATCAACTGATGATTTGACTGCGTTCAGGTCACCTTCGACCGGTGCCAGCTTGTCAGACAGGGCTTTGACCTGATCGGTCAGACCAGAGACGTCTGGAGTGTTTGCCAGCGTCTGAGACAGCTTCGCAATCTGATCCGACTGATCCGCCAGTTTCGATTCCAGTGCCGCCAGAGCGTCCGAGTGGTCGGTTCCACCCGGTAGCAGCCCACCACTGCCCAGCGCAAATCCGACTACAGCGGCGACAGCCCCGCCCAGCAAAGCAGGCGCAAATCCACCGCGCTTTTCCACCACACGCTCGACAGTTTTTTCTTTGACCGGGGCGGCCTCTTCCGGTTGTACTTCGGCTTCGGCTTCGGCTTCGGCTTCGGCTTCGGCTTCGGCTTCGGCTTCGGCTTCGGCTTCGGCTTCGGCTTCGGCTTCGGCTTCGGCTTCGGCTTCGGCTTCGGCTTCGGCTTCGGCTTCGGCTTCGGCTTCGGCTTCGGCTTCGGCTTCGGCTTCGGCTTCGGCTTCGGCTTCGGCTTCGGCTTCGGCTTCGGCTTCGGCTTCGGCTTCGGAAAGGTCTTCTGCTACAGGTTCATCGGGGTCAACAGGCGTATCTTCCTGTTGCAGCTCGGATTCAACAACGTCGTCTGCCTTGGGGTCTTCCACCGGCTTTTCGTCGGATTTCTTCTTACCAGCCACCGCAATATTCCCCTTATCGAATCCAAATTCAGATGAATAACAGCCCAAGTTAAGTTAATCGGGGACCTCGCCTCCCTCAACCCGCAACACATGTTTTACAAGCTTTTTAACTGCCTTACGCATTTTCTTGGGTGTCGGCGCTTTGGCGATCTTTAGGTGCGCATAGTCCATGGAATAAAGGGGATCAGCCGTTGCCTGACTGATTGCGGCAAGCCAAAGCGGCGCTGAGCCGGACCAAATATCGGCAAAATGTCGCGCCGTGCGCGGTGAAAATAATGGGGCGATGACCGGCAAATCTCGGTCTGCGGCGTCTGCCGCCTCGGGTGTTAGCGGCAACAGAAGCTGCTGATAAACCGGCTTCTCGCGCACAGTCAGACCGGATTCGGTCAGTCGAGCGGCGATATTGCCGCGTGTGTGCTCGCCCCGTAAATGCAACAAAGGGCTGTCGGGCCGATTCTTCAACAAATATCCCACAAGCTCTTCGGCTGTGGCCCCAACCATCTCGGCCTGCCAGCCGTAACCTTTGGCGGTCCCGGTCGTCGACGGACCGACGCAATAAGCAGGCAATGTGCGATCAACATCTTTAGAAGCCGCCGCATTCACCGCGTTGGCCGAGGTGAAAATCAGACCCTTCACCCCCTCTGTTTCGACCGCGACGCTCAAGGGCCGAATCTCGAGAATTGGGGAATAGATAACCTGAACCCGGGATCTGACGCGGGTTGGCAACTGCGCGACAAACCGTTTCGAGGCTGCGCGCGGGCGGGTCATCAACAAATACAACGTATGGCGCCTTGGCCCTTGAGGATTGTTTGCATCCGCGCAGGGTGATACCCCGCCGTTGATGACATGATGCAACGGATCAGGGTGATGGTGCAAACACTTACCGTGCTGGGTTTGGAAAGTAGCTGTGACGACACGGCTGCCGCCGTTGTGCGCCAAACCGACGGCGCGGATGCTGAAATCCTGTCGTCGGTGGTACATGGTCAAACCGATCTGCACAGCGCCTATGGCGGTGTTGTGCCCGAAATCGCCGCGCGAGCGCATGCGGAAAAGCTGGACATCTGTGTAAAACAAGCGTTGGAGTCCGCCGACGTTGATCTGCGCGATATGGACGCCATCGCCGTGACCGCCGGCCCGGGTCTGATCGGCGGCGTCATGTCCGGAGTCATGTGCGCGAAAGGGCTGAGTGCTGCGACCGGTTTGCCCCTGATCGGCGTCAATCACCTTGCCGGGCACGCGCTGACACCGCGCCTGACAGACGGGATCAGCTTTCCCTATTTGATGCTTCTGGTTTCGGGCGGCCATTGCCAATACCTGATCGCCCACGGGCCCGAGCAATTCACGCGCCTTGGCGGCACAATAGATGACGCGCCCGGAGAAGCCTTCGACAAAACCGCGCGCCTTCTGGGCCTGACACAACCCGGCGGCCCGTCTGTTGAAACTGAGGCCCGCGCAGGTGACCCCAAACGCTTTCGCTTTCCCCGGCCGCTGCTGGACCGGCCCGGTTGCGATCTGTCCTTCTCGGGGTTGAAAACGGCTTTGATGCGGATGCGCGACCAGATCGTTGCCGAAAAGGGCGGGCTGACCCGTCAGGACCGCGCGGATTTATGCGCCGGGTTCCAACAAGCGATTGTGGACACCTTGGCCGAGAAAACCCGACGCGCGATGGACCAGTATCTGGTCCTCAATCCATCTGAACCTGTGATTGCTGTAGCCGGGGGCGTGGCGGCAAATTCAGCCATTCGTGCTGCGTTAGAGACTGTTTGTGCGGAAAAAGGCACGCGATTCACGGCCCCGCCGCTGCCCTTGTGCACGGACAACGCCGCCATGATCGCCTATGCCGGTCTGGAGCGTTTTCGCACCGGCGCGCGCGACGGTCTGGACCTGACCGCACGTCCCCGTTGGCCTCTGGATCAGCGCAGCCCCGCAATGCTGGGCAGTGGCAAGAAAGGGGCCAAGGCATGAGCATTTCTGTCCTGGGCTCTGGCGCATTTGGAACCGCACTGGCGATTTCATTGGCGGGCAATGGGCAGGTTACGCTGTGGTCGCGGGATGCGGATCAGGCGCAGCAAATGCAAGAGGCACGAAGAAACGAGGCCCGCCTGCCTGGTGTAACCTTGCCGCCAAACATTGCCGCTACGGCAGATATACAGGAAGCGTGTACCGCAGATACACTTCTTCTGGCTGTGCCGATGCAGAAACTGCAACAGGCTTTGACGGATCATGCACCCTTGTTGCAGGGCAAAACACTGGTTGCCTGCTGCAAAGGGATCGAATTGTCCACGGGCCTCGGACCGATAGCCGTGATTGAAAGCGTTGTACCAAATGCCAACATCGCGCTGCTGACCGGGCCCAGCTTTGCTGACGACATCGCACGCGGCCTGCCAACTGCGCTGACACTGGCGTGTGCAGATGCCCAGATCGGCAAAACGCTGCAAGCCGAACTCACAACGACAAATCTTCGTCTTTATCGCACGACCGACACGGTTGGGGCCGAGCTGGGCGGTGCGCTAAAAAACGTTATGGCCATCGCATGCGGCGCGACAATGGGGGCCGGATTGGGCGACAGTGCGCGCGCGGCATTGCTGACACGCGGCTTTGTTGAGATGCAGCGATTCGCCACGGCCCGAGGCGCGCGTCCTGATACTCTAATGGGATTGTCGGGACTGGGTGACCTTGTTCTGACCTGTTCGTCTGACTTGTCCCGAAATTACCGTTTTGGCCTGAGTTTGGGTCTAAACCAGAGTTTTGACAGCCAGACGACAGTCGAAGGTGTCGCCACAGCGCGCGCCATGTCGGACATCGCTGAAAAAGAAGGGTTGGACATGCCTATCAGCACTACGGTGGCGGATCTGAGCCATGGTGCATACAGTGTGTCTGAGGCCATTCAAACCTTGCTCAACCGACCCCTCAAGGAGGAATAAATGCTGATCGCTCTCATCGCCAAAGACAAGCCCGACGCGCTGCAAACCAGGCTGGACAACCGCGCCGCTCACCTGGCCTACATCGAAGAGACGGGCGTGGTATCTCAGGCGGGGCCCCTTTTGAATGGTGATGCTATGATCGGGTCGTTGGTCATTTTGGACGTCGCCGATACGGCCGCCGCGCAGACCTGGGCCGACAATGACCCCTACACCAAGGCGGGGTTGTTTCAATCGGTTGAGCTGATTCCGTGGAAAAAGGTGATTGGCTGATGGCGTATTGGCTGTTCAAGTCCGAACCTTCAACCTGGAGCTGGGATCAACAATCCGCAAAAGGGGATAACGGCGAGGAATGGGATGGCGTGCGAAACTATCAGGCGCGCAATTTCATGCGGCAGATGGCCGTTGGGGATCGCGGGTTCTTTTACCACTCGCAAAAAGACAAATCAGTGGTAGGCATCGTTGAGGTCTGCGCCGAAGCTCATCCGGATAGCACCACCGATGATGACCGATGGGAATGCGTGGACATCAAGGCAGTTCGGCCCTTTGCCAAACCGGTGACGCTGGACCAGATCAAGGGGGACGAACGTCTAGCTGAAATGGTGCTGGTCAAGAACTCGCGCTTGTCGGTGCAGCCGGTGACGGAAGACGAATGGAAGGTGATTTGCGCACTGGGCGACACGCAGCCTGATTGACGTGCAAACCTTGTGTGTGGCGTAAAACTTCTCAAGCGCTCGACAAAATGCTATGTTTCTCTGGGCTTCGCCGGGTGGGGGCTTGCCATCTGCTGTTTTTTGTAATCGCAGACGCTTGGTGGTGTTCGAATAAAATTCGGTCTTTCTTGAAAGTGTGACCCCATGTCTGACGTTAAAGGCGGCAGTGGGATTCTCGAAGACGCCGTCGCTGCGAAGAACACAAAAACCTGGGAAGCGCGCCTGAAAGAGGCGCGCGAAAAGCGTGCAAACGCGCTGGCTGATGGAAAGGCCGAAGCGCGCGAACCACCGCGCTTGAAACCAACTGAGACAGACCTTCTACCGCCAACAGATGACACTGAGATCGACGAGATCGTGTCCGAACGGGTGCGCTCACTCCACCTGGATGAACCTGTCAGCAAACCGCCTTCGAAAAGCCGGGTTCCTATTATTTTGGCGGCTCTGTTTTGTGGGGCTTTGCTGCATTGGGCAGGAACAAAGCTGATTGAAACCCAACAGTCCACGCCCGAAAACTCCGTCGTGCAGTCGAATGATCCTGTCGACGAACCCGCATTGGACGAAACACTTTCGCCTACAGCGGCATCGACCGAGCAAATTCCAGAGGATCCTGCTGCGCCCGCGCTTGAGGAAGAAATCCAAGCTCCGATTCTTGAGAAAAAGCCAGTTCCGCCTCCCATTGAAATTGATGAAACACCACTGCAAGAAACCAAGGCGTCACTTGCCCCGCCGATTGTGTTTCTTCCCGCCTCACTTGAACCTGTTTTGGAGGATCCGGAAACGCTTGCCAAACCGGTGTCATTTTCAGTTCCCGTTGCGCCGCAATATCCCGATTCCGGCCTGCTGAAAAAGCGTAGTTCTTTGCAGCCGACACAAGCAGTCTTCGACCCATTGCCCAAAGAGATCACGCAATCAGCGACTCCGAATTACTCTGAGGTAAAACCACTTCAACCCGCTAAACCTTCGATCGACCTTGAAGTGTCACTGTTCGTTCCGGCACGGGTTTCGCAAGACACCAGCGACCGGGCATTCGAGCTATTGAACGAAAGCCGGGCGAATGTGGTTGCGACGGCGCGCGTAGGCTATCGGATCAGAGAAACTCAGGTGCGGTATTATCACCCCGCAGACGCCGAGAACGCCGATCTTGCTGCCAAGGCTTTGGGTGGTATTGCGCGGGACTTCACAGGTTCTGGCAGCAAAACACGCCCTGGACGCATTGAAGTCTATCTGGCTGGCTCGGGTGGAGGGGTAAGCCGCGATTCAGACCGGCAACCGACAAGCTTCGAGACCTTTATAGACCGCATTCTCAATGAGCTTAGGTAATAAATAAGGGAAGGTTCCGACGGTGCAGAACCTTCCCTACCCCCGCGTGCTCCCTACTCACCACACGCGTATGGAAATGTCTGGTTCTGACCGTCCTGGTCACAGTTTGACCTTAGCCCAACCGCTGCCGGTGGTTCAAACCCCAAATATTTAAACTACGATTCAAAAGCGAAACGCCCGCCGAAGAAGACGGGCGTTGCATGTATTTTTCGACAAATCAGCCGTAAACCGCTTCTTTGCCAAAATGCTTGGTAAGCATGTAATAGACCACGGCGCGGTATTTGTTGCGCTCGGACATGCCATAGGTTTCCATGGCTTTGTTGATCCCTTCCATCAGTTCCGGCCCGTCGGCCAGACCCAGCTTTTTGATCAGGAAGTTGTTCTTGACTGTTTCCAGTTCGGAGTCTTGGCTGGCTGCAACTGTTGCCGCATCTGCGTCGTAAATCGCCGGACCGCAACCGATGGTGACCTTGGTCAACAGGTCCATATCGGGGTCCATACCACATTTGCTTTTCAAATCTTCTGCGTATTTAGCGATCAACTCGTCGCGCTTGCCCATATCCCAGTCTCCTTAATCCATAAATCCGGCAATCCTCACCGATGGCCGGAAGAGTAGCCGCGTCCACGGTTTTTCCAAAAGGAAAAAAATCCGCGATTTCTCCCCCCAAAATCGCGTTTGGAACAGTAACTGCCAAATGGTCTATCGGCAGTATCCCCAACCGGGGCCTTGCAGGTGGAAATGGTCCGCGTGCAAACGATTGAAATCAGGGCCAAGAACAACGCGAAACCACTCGCAAGCCCCGCGCCAGATCTGGCGCAGAAAAGCGGCTTCCGGTTCTGCGCCCTGCCAGTCAGACAACAAGGTCAGCGTTCGACCATCAGCCGTATCCATACCGATAATGTCGATCGAGTCCGCGCGGGCGTGGCTGCTCCAACCGCTGTTTTCACCCTGCGCGGTGCGCATACGGCGGCAGTTATAGCTGCCGATGTGACGCAATCGGGTTATGTCGGTCCCAAGCAGATCGCGCGCAGCGGGTTGCACGACGTGGTGTTCCCACATGGCCAGGCGCAAGGTGGTGGTGCAGCTGGTTTCCACAGGCTCCATCCGCGCCGTTACCAGTTGCGACAGCACACCCCGACCACTGATGCCGCAATTCTGATCGACAACCAGATCCTGCATTGCAGGGAATTGCACACCAGCCTCTGCCAAAGCCGCCCGGCACTGTGCCTCATGCGCCAGCGCGCGTTTCAGCTGCCATTTTGTGACCGGCGTCACCGGCGCGCTGATTTTCAGATCGCGCAACGGATTCCAATAAGAAGGCACCGGAGTATTGGGATGCGCCAGCAGCCACCATCCCCCTCCGCCCAACAGGATCACCACGACTGCCAGCCTGAAAATGAAAGACGCCGCCGAGTACAAAAACCGGCGGCGTCCAGAAGTCTGAGTCATCGTCAGACAGCGCTTAGTAGCGGTAGTGTTCCGGCTTGTAGGGACCTTCCGGCTTCACACCGATATAGGCAGCCTGATCGGCGTCCATCTGGGTCAGCTTCACGCCGATGCGATCCAGGTGCAGGCGGGCCACTTTCTCATCCAGATGCTTGGGCAGGATGTAGACCTCGTTGTTGTACTGATCGCCTTTGGTAAACAGCTCGATCTGCGCCAGAACCTGGTTGGTAAAGGATGCCGACATCACGAACGAGGGGTGCCCAGTGGCGTTGCCGAGGTTCAGCAGACGGCCTTCGGACAGCAGAATGATGCGGTTGCCCGAGGGCATCTCGATCATGTCCACCTGTTCCTTGATGTTGGTCCATTTGTGGTTCTTCAGGCTGGCAACCTGGATTTCATTGTCAAAGTGACCGATATTGCCAACGATGGCCATGTCCTTCATCGCGCGCATATGCTCGATGCGGATCACGTCCTTGTTGCCGGTGGTGGTGATAAAGATATCCGCGCTGGCAACTTCGTCTTCCAACAGGGTGACTTCGAAACCGTCCATCGCAGCCTGAAGGGCGCAGATCGGATCAACTTCGGTGACCTTCACGCGGGCACCGGCGCCGCGCAGCGAAGCGGCCGAGCCTTTGCCCACGTCGCCGTAACCGCAAACCACGGCAACCTTGCCGGCCATCATGGTGTCAGTGGCACGGCGGATGCCGTCGACCAGCGACTCTTTGCAGCCGTATTTGTTGTCAAATTTCGACTTGGTGACCGAGTCATTCACGTTGATCGCCGGGAACGGCAGGTGGCCGTCTTTCACCAGCTGATACAGGCGGTTCACACCAGTGGTGGTTTCCTCGGACACACCCTGAATCTGGTCGCGCATCTTGGTGAACCAGCCCGGCGATGTTTCCATGCGTTTGGCGATCTGCTTCTTGATCACCTCTTCCTCTTCCGAGCCCGGAACAGGGATAATGTCTTCACCCGCCTCAGCGCGAGCACCCAGCAGGATGTAAAGCGTCGCGTCGCCGCCATCGTCCAGGATCATGTTCGGGCCTTCGTCGAACAGGAAGGACTTGTCCAGATAATCCCAATGCTCTTCCAGCGTCTGACCTTTGATGGCGAAAACAGGAATACCGGCCTCAGCAATCGCTGCAGCGGCGTGGTCTTGGGTCGAGAAGATGTTGCACGAGGCCCAGCGCACATCCGCGCCCAGCGCCACCAGCGTTTCAATCAGAACGGCAGTTTGGATGGTCATGTGCAGCGATCCAACGATACGCGCACCTTTCAGAGGTTTGCTTTCACCGTATTCCGCACGCAGGGACATCAGCCCCGGCATTTCGGTTTCTGCAATGTCCAATTCCTTGCGACCGAACCCGGCCAGTGAAATGTCCTTAACGATATAGTCCCCGGCCATCAGGCGCTCCATTTTTTCTGGTTTTACTCAGTCCCGGCTGCCCCTAGCATTCCTTGGGGCAGGTGGCAATGTCGATGAGTTGAAACCGAAGGCTAAGGGCCTTTGTCAGCTTGGGGTGCCGTCAATTTTTATCTTTGGTATTGCTTCAAAAAAATCCGTGCCAACGGCAACAATACAGCTGATGCCATTCGCATTGGTGACCAGAACGGTATAACTACCAGTTTTCTTCGAGGTCCAAACCTCCATCACCGATTGCGCACCGCGCGTCTTTTGCAGACCACCAAAGGCCAATTCCTCGGCGTAGCTTTCCTGCAATTTGGTGATGATCGATTCTCGCTCTGCGCAGTTTTGGGCAAAAGCAGGTGGGGCTGTGGCAGCCATACCAAAAGTCAATGCAATGGCGAACAAACGCTTGAACATGGCGAACTCCTTTCGTTTCGCGTTTCGCTTGCGAGAGGAGCACACCGGGAGAAGCGTGTGCCCCCCTCGGTTTTAATGTCGGGATCAAGTGGAGATGTTTCAAAGCACGAACGCTCAAGAAAACGTTGGCAGCTGGTGATCCTGACAGGTACATCATAGCAGAAAAATACGATTTTTATGTGTCCGACTTCACAAGGCATGGCAAAATGGCAACACAACCCCGAGCATGGCAGAGGATGCTGTCAGGCCGCAGGCTGGACCTGCTGGACCCGACCCCAGTGGATATCGAGATCGAAGATATCGCGCACGGACTGGCCTTTGTGGCGCGCTGGAACGGTCAAACCAATGGTGATTTTGCCTATTCCGTGGCCGAGCATTCCTTGCTGGTCGAAGAGATATTTGGTCGAATTTCGCCCAAAGCGCCAATCAAATGGCGGCTGGCCGCGCTGTTACACGATGCGCCGGAATATGTGATCGGCGACATGATTTCCCCTGTCAAATCCGCCGTCGGCCCGGATTATGGCGCGCTGGATGACCGTCTGGCGGCGGCGATCCACATCCGGTTCGGCTTGCCTGCCGAAGTACCGAAGACGGTGAAACGGCAAATTAAGAAAGCCGATAAGATCAGCGCCTGGATGGAGGCGACACAGATTGCCGGATTTTCAGAAGCCGAGGCAACGAAGTTCTTTGGCCGTCCTGATCGGGTGGTAATGGAGGGGTTGACGATTACGCTAAGGCCGCCGGTTGAGGTGCGAGAAGCGTATTTGGCGCGGCACGCTTCATTGTTGGAGAAAATTTGATGGAACTGAATTGGCGGATCTTACGTGAGGTTTACCAAAGTGTAGCTGATGGAGATATTTCATTAGAAAATGCAGACCGTTGGGCCTCTAGCATTGTGCGGGCCGAAGACAAAGGTGTTCTCAGCTTTTACCCAGAGCAAGATCGAGCCCTATTGTGGGAAGCGTCAATGTTTCTATTCGGAATCGACATGAAAGTTTCAAAAGGTGAATATCTTCATTCTTTGGATGAAATCGAAGTGAAATTCTTAGACTTACTAAGTGCTGCTTCATTTTCACAACGCGACACCCAATAACAACTTCTGATAGAGACCTACCACAGGCGGCGCTTGGTCAAGATCAGCCACTATTGTCTTAACGATGCAACAGAGAACCGGCGAAATCTTGCCGCGTATTTGCAGACCTCTTTTCACAGCCCGCATGTTAGCCCTAAAACTCACATGTCTTCGAATGGGCAGTGAAGATTCTTGAACACAGGCATACGCAAAACAGACACGACTTGGCCGCGTTTGTCCGGCACAACCCGAGCCGCATTTGCGGTGGGGTTTTTGAGTCTGATTTCTGCGTGCGCCCATGGCCCAACCGATGCGCAGCTTGACCCGGACCGTCAGTTGATGGCGCTACGCGAGGTCTCGCAAAAGCAGTCCCGCGGGCAAAGGGTGTGGTGCGTACCCTATGCGCGCAACCTCAGCGGTATCGAAATTCGTGGAAACGCCAAGGATTGGTGGGGCAAGGCGCGCAGTGCGTTTGATCGGGGCAACGAGCCGGTTGTTGGTTCTGTCATGTCGTTTCGGGCAACACGCGGGATGCCACTTGGCCATGTGGCTGTCGTATCCGATGTTGTCACCGAGCGCGAAGTCATCGTGAACCACGCCAATTGGCACCGCAACAAAGTGTCGTTGAAGATGGGCGTCAGAGACGTGTCCAAAAACAATGACTGGACGCTGGTACGGGTCGAAAGCCTTCCGGGCCAATATGGCAGCTTGTACCCGGTGAACGGGTTTATTTATCCGAATCCTGACGCGCAGCCTTAGTGCGGATCCCCCGAAGAGGACCCTGAGGGGATTGAACCCAACGGTTTTTCTCTATCTGGGACTGCGCTTTGCCAAAATCCGCTGCAACGTCCGGCGGTGCATGTTCAACCGTCGCGCCGTTTCCGAGACGTTCCGATCACATAGCTCATAAACCCGCTGGATGTGTTCCCAGCGCACGCGATCTGCGCTCATGGGGTTTTCCGGCGGCGGCGGCAGTTCATCGCCCTTGGCCAGCAGCGCGTTGGTAATGTCAGTCGCATCGGCGGGTTTGGACAGATAATCCGTCGCACCGATCTTCACGGCGGCCACGGCAGTCGCAATTGCGCCATAGCCCGTCAGAACCACGACCCGGCTGTCCGGGCGTTTTTCGCGCAGCACTTCAACCACGTCCAGGCCGTTGCCATCCTCAAGCCGCAGGTCAACCACGGCATAAGCCGGGGGGCGTGCAGTAGAAATAGCGCGGCCTGCTGCGACGGATCCGGCGGTTTCAACTTCGAACCCACGCTTTTCCATGGCCTTGGCCAAACGTCTCAGAAACGGCTCGTCATCATCCACCAGAAGCAGGGATTTATCAGGGCCAATATCAAGCTGAGAACTGTCTGCCATACTTAGGTCTTTCTGCTATTTCATGCCGTTGGCTTGAACATGAGTAATAGCAGCGCGGGAACAAAGGTCAAACAACCTTGTTACGAAGCGGCCTGATCCAAAAAGCATCCAACCTTGTCCGCCATTTGCTCGGCCGTGTCATCGCGCTTGAAAAATTCAAGAAAACCATGTTCGGGCGTGACCAGATATGTGAAGGTGGAGTGATCGACCAAATAGTACTCGTCGCTTTTGTCATGCGCCTTGTAATAGGTCTTGTAAGCCTTGCTTGCCACCTTCACTTGCTCGGGCGAGCCTGTCAGCGCGATGGTCTTGCCCCCTAGGTTGAAAGCATAGTCATCCACCACCTCTGGCGTGTCACGTTCGGGGTCGATTGAAATGAACAGCGGCGTGGTGGAATATCCACGCTCGGCCAGAATATCCACGGCGTCAGCATTGCGCGACATGTCAAAAGGACAGACATCCGGGCAGAACGTGTAGCCGAAATAAACCAGCGTAGGCTCGGTGATCACATCTGCGTCAGTCACCGTTTCGCCCTTGCCATTGACCAGCTCAAACGGCCCGCCGATAGTGGCCGATCCCCCTGCGATCTGGCTGGACCGGCACTGCGCAAACTGGTCATCAGAACCGCTGCCCCGCGTCAAAAGCCACATGGCCCCAAGGCCAATTGCCAATACAACAGTTGCGAGAATTGCGTATAGACGGGTCATTTCAGTGTTCCGGTCACAAGGGGGTTGTTGATCGTTTCGGCCGGGACACCTATCAAGATGATCAGCCTTTGCAACAGGACATAAGGAACCGATGGCAGAATCCAACCAGACTTTTTGGCGCGGCCAGGAACGGAGCAGCTGGATTCGCCTGCGCACTCTGATCCTGTTGCGATGGGTGGCCATTATTGGCCAATTCACAGCCATTACCGTTGCCCAACAATATTACGATGTGCAGTTGCAACTGGGCCTGTGCTATCTGGCCATCGGCATTTCGGTCATGGGCAACCTGACGGCCATCCTGTTGTTCCCACAGAACAAGCGTCTGACCGAGTTTGAAAACTTTTTGATGGTTCTGTTTGACCTCTTGCAACTGTCCATATTGCTGTACCTGACCGGTGGGTTGAACAATCCGTTTGCGCTTCTGCTGTTGGGGCCAGTCACGATCTCGGCCAATGTCATGAGCACGCGTTCGACCCTGATCGTTGGCGCGGTGGCGATTGTGCTGACGACCCTGCTGGCCGAGTTCCATCTGCCGCTGCGCACCAGCCTGGGGCTGGTTCTGGATATTCCGGATATTCTTCTGTTTGGCAATTGGGCCGCGATTGTCATCGCTATTGTTTTTATCGGAGCCTATTCCCACCGCGTCAGCGCTGAGGTTCAGTCCATGTCTGAAGCATTGGCTGCGACGCACATGGCGTTGGCGCGTGAACAGAAGCTGACTGATTTGGGTGGCGTTGTTGCGGCCGCCGCGCACGAGTTGGGCACGCCGCTGGCCACAATCAAACTGACCAGCGCGGAACTGATCGAGGAACTGGACGACCACCCCGACCTCAAGGAAGACGCCGCTTTGATCCGCGAGCAGGCCGACCGGTGCCGGGACATTCTGAGGGACATGGGCCGGGCTGGTAAAGACGACCTTCATTTGCGGCAGGCCCCGCTTTCGACCGTGGTGAATGAAGCCGCAGAACCACATGTCGGTCGCGGTAAAGAGGTCCACTTTTACGAAGGGCCAGCGCAGGACGGGGATGTGCAACAGCCTTCGATCCTGCGAAAGCCTGAAATCATCCACGGATTGCGAAACCTGATTCAGAACGCAGTGGATTTTGCACGGTACAATGTCTGGGTCGAGGCTGAATGGACCGACAACCTTATCACCGTCAGTATTATGGACGACGGACGCGGATATCCGTCTCATATGATTGGTCGCATCGGTGATCCCTTTATGCGACGCAGGCGGGCAGAAACGGACCAAAAGGCCCGCCCCGAATATGAAGGCATGGGCCTTGGCCTGTTCATCGCCAAAACCTTGCTGGAACGCAGTGGTGCTGAATTGGAGTTCGCCAATGGCGCTGATCCCTATCAACGCCTGACTGACGACCCCGCTCGCAGAGGCGCCATTGTCAAAGTCTCCTGGCCACGCAAGCTGATTGACGCACAAAAGGGCGATACGCCTGTCCCATCGGGTCTGAACGAACGCATTCAGGTGTGAGTTAAGAGACCGTTAACCAATCCTGCTCATAGTTCAAGCGGGTTGGAGTCTGCTTTGGGGAACACAATGGCCGATTGGATCATTTTGGCCGCGATCAGCATTGTCTCGGGCTGTTTTGCCGTTCAGTGGCTCTTACCGCGTCGTGCGCAAAGGGACCATGCGTTTGGGCTATTTTCAAACACTTCATTGTTTGACGCAGTGTTTCTGTTCGACGAAGAAAGGCTGATCAGCCATTCCGACATCGCTCTGGCAGGTTTCGAACATGTGAGAAACTGGACCGACTTGCGCCGATTGCTACAAAGGGATTTCCCGACCTTTCCGGAATCTCCGGGCGCTGTGCGCGATAAGGGATATGTTGTGGTGTCTCCTATCGACTGCACTGTCGAGCGCGATGTTCTTTGCGAGTGGATTGACGGCATTGTCCGTGTCCGCCTGCGTGAAGCTGCCAAGGCCAAGCCCGCAGGGTCAGAAGCGCAGAACGATCCAACCCGGCTAGCCATGGATCAGGCCCCATACCCAGTGTGGCTGCTGGGTCAGAACAACCGGGTACAATGGTGCAACGCCGCCTATGTCGCACTCGTGCGCAAAGCACGCGATCAGGACACCGACCTGACCGACCCCCTATTCCCTTCAACGCCCGAGGAACGATCCGTTGGAAAAACCAGAGTATCTGTTGAAGTTTCAGGCAGTAGTAACAAGCTTTGGTTCGATCTGACTCAGCTAGAACACGCGTCCGGCCATCTGTGTTATGCCGTCGACATCAACGCCATCGTCCAAGCAGAAACCGCCCAGCGCAAATTTGTCCAGACGATGACCAAGACCTTTGCGCAGCTTTCAATCGGCTTGGCCATTTTCGATCGCAACCGACAGCTTGCACTTTTCAATCCGGCTTTGATCGACCTGACCACCCTACCGCCAGATTTTCTAAGCTGTCGTCCGAGTCTAAGCAGCTTTTTCGACCGACTTCGGGATCAGCACATGATGCCCGAGCCCAAGAACTATCGCAGTTGGCGGCGCCAGATGAATGACCTTCTCGAAGCCGCAGAAGATGGAAACTATCACGAGACATGGTCGCTCCCATCCGGCTCGGTCTATTCGGTCAGTGGTCGACCACATCCCGACGGGGCCGTGGCGTTCTTGTTTGAGGACATCACAGCCGAGATCACCCTGACGCGCCGCTTTCGGTCTGAAATGGACCTTATGCAGTCCATATTGGACAAGCTTGCAGATGGAATTGCCGTGTTTGCAGATGACGGTACCCTGGCATTGACCAACTACGCGTATCAAAAACTTTGGGGTGACGCAGAAGATGCCGGCTTTCAAACTGACACGGCCACAGATGTTACACGACGCTGGCAGGATCTCTGCCTTGCGACCCCGATCCTGGGCGAGATCAGGGACTTTTTGGAATTGCGTGATGATCGGGCGGAATGGACGGCTGAAATTCATTTGAGAACCGGTACCCCTGTTCAATGCACGGTCACTCCGCTACAGAACGGTGCAACCATAGTTCGTTTTTCCATTTCTAGAATCCCGTCGAAAATCCAGCAGATAGAACAGATCAGCGCTTGAACCGGGTTGCAGCCCGTTAGACGCAAGGTCATTGTGGCGCCATGACGACAAAGCCGCGATCCCTGACGTTTCAGTCCCCCGAAGAAACCGCCAATTTTGCCGAGCGTATTGGTGCAAACCTGCAATCGGGCGATGTTGTGATGTTGGAAGGTGAGATCGGCAGCGGCAAGACACATTTTGCGCGCGCGCTTATTCAGTCGCTCATGTCCGAGCCCGAAGATGTCCCTTCGCCTACGTTTACCTTGGTGCAGGTCTACGATACGCCAATTGGTGAAATATGGCACAGCGATCTCTATCGTCTGAGTGCAGTAGACGAGGTTGAGGAACTGGGCCTGATTGACGCTTTCGAAACCGCTATCTGCCTTGTCGAGTGGCCTGACAAACTTGGTCCACTTACACCAGGTGCCGCTTTGAAACTGACCTTTGAAACAGACCCTAACACTGAAGAGATGCGCCATCTGACCCTGTCATGGCTTGATCCGAAATGGACAAAGAAACTGGAGACCTTCGGATGACAAACAGGACGATCCTTGCCGAGGCCCTGATTGCTCAAACCCAATGGGCCGATGCCACCCGTGCACCGCTAGCGGGCGACGCTTCGGACCGCCGCTACGAACGGCTGACCGACCAGGCCAGCGGACAAACGGCCGTTTTGATGGATGCACCACCTGAAAAATGCGAGGATGTCGAGGACTTTGTACGCATCGGGAATTACCTGCGTTCGGTTGGCCTGAGCGCGCCTGAGATCTACGCAGAAGATGCGCAATACGGCTTTCTGTTGCTGGAAGATCTGGGTGACGATCTTTTTAGCCGGGTGCTGGCAAAGGATCCTTCGAAAGAACGTGTTTTGTATGAAGCGGCAACAGACGTTTTGCTGCACCTGCATCAAGCGCCGTCTTTGTCTTTGACATCCTTTGACCCGCCGCTGATGACCGAACTGTGCACGCTGGCCTTTACAAGTTACGCGGCCGGAATTGTGGGGTCTTACGACGCACGTGCACTAAGCCGGTTTGAACACCGTTTCGCGGATGTTCTGCACCGCGAAACATCAGGTGCGAAAGTGGTCGCGCTCAGGGACTATCACGCGGAAAATCTGATTTGGCTCCCGGATCGCGACGGGCTAAAACGCGTTGGCCTGCTGGACTTCCAATCAGCCGTTCTGGCGCATCCCGCCTATGATCTGGTCTCCCTTCTGCAGGACATTCGCCGCAAGGTCTCTCCCGGAGTCGAAATGCAGATGATCAATCGGTATATTGCGGCCTCTGGCATGGACGATCACGATTTTCGCACCGCTTACAGTGTGCTGGGCGCACAACGGAACCTGCGCATTTTAGGTGTGTTCGCACGCCTTGCCACGGACTTCGGCAAACCGCACTACGTGGACATGATACCAGCGGTCTGGGACCATCTGATGCGCGATCTGGATCATCCGGCCCTGGTTTCGATCGCACCGTTGCTGCACGAGGCTTTGCCCAGCCCAACCCCCGAAAACTTGAACAAGCTGAGGGTGCAATGACCGGTTCACCCTTTGGCGTGATGCTGTTTGCAGCAGGGTTTGGCACACGTATGGGCGCTTTGACCAAGGACCATCCCAAGCCGTTGATCAACGTGTCCGGGCGCCCTCTGATTGATCATGCGCTGGATCTTGTTTACGAACTTGACCCTGTGCGCATCGTGGCGAACGTGCATTACCATGCCGATCAGCTGTATGCGCATCTCAACCCCAAAGGGGTAATAATCTCACGCGAAGAACCAGAGATTCTGGAAACCGGCGGCGGATTAAGAGCCGCCCTGCCCTTGTTGGGCACCGACCCCGTTTTCACGCTGAACACCGATGCCATCTGGTCGGGCCCAAACCCTCTGACCCTGTTGCAGAAAGCGTGGGATCCGACCCGTATGGATGCGCTTTTGATGTGTGTTCCAATTGTCCAAACCGTTGGTCACACGGGGGACGGAGATTTCTCGGCCGACACAGACGGACGTATAACGCGCGGGCCGGGTTTGGTCTATGGGGGGGCGCAGATTATCAAAACAGATGGGTTGCACGCATTCCCGCAATCCGCGTTCTCGTTGAACCTGCTTTGGAACCAGATGCACGATCAAAATCGCCTGTTTGCTATAGAGTATCCGGGGCGATGGTGTGACGTCGGTCGCCCCGAAGGGATCGCACTGGCCGAAGGTCTGCTGACAGATGTTTGAACCCAGCACCCTGCCCCGCGTCTTTGCTGTGCCGCCCGGCACAGATTTCCCAAAAGCACTGGTGGATGGCCTGCGGCAGCGCTGCTCTGGCCCGCCGGAAACCTTGGCGCGGGTGGAGTTGGTGCTGAACACACGGCGCATGGAACGGCGCGTGCGCGAGCTGTTCAATCAAGGGCCGCCCTGCCTGCTGCCACGCCTGTCGCTGGTCACAGATTTGGGGGAAAGTGTTGATTTAGCCCAGGTTCCTCCAGCCATTCCACCGCTTCGACGGCGTCTGGAACTCACGCAGCTGGTGGCCAAACTGCTGGAACAGCAACCGGATCTGGCGGCGCGCTCTTCGGTCTTCGACCTCTCGGACAGCCTAGCGGCGCTTATTGATGAAATGCAAGGCGAAGGTGTGTCGCCCGAGGCCATTCGGCAGTTGGATGTCAGCGACATGTCGGGGCATTGGGCACGAGCGCAGGCTTTCATTGGCATTGCAGACCACTTCATCGATACCGGCGCACAAGCGATGGATGCGCAAGCCCGCCAACGCCGCGTTGTCGAAAACCTGATCGCGCGCTGGCAGGAGAATCCTCCGCAGCACCCAGTCATTCTGGCAGGCTCCACCGGGTCGCGCGGAACAACGCTTATGTTGATGGAGGCCATCGCGCGTCTGCCACAGGGGGCCTTGGTCCTGCCGGGTTATGATTTCGACCAGCCAGACCACGTTTGGCAGGGGTTGGACGATGCGCTGACATCGGAAGACCACCCACAATACCGGTTCCACAAACTGATGCGCGCGCTGGATCTTGCGCCTGATCAGGTTGCTGCATGGACTGACTTGTCCTCGCCTTCACGCGCGCGCAACCGTTTGGTTTCGCTCGCTTTACGCCCAGCGCCGGTAACTGACGCCTGGATGACCGAAGGGCCTGAACTGACCAACCTGGAGGGCGCAACCAAGGATCTGACCCTGGTCGAGGCGCAATCACCCCGCGCCGAAGCTTTGACCATCGCCTTGCGCCTGCGACAAGCCGCTGAAGACGGTCAAACCGCTGCCCTGATTACACCGGATCGCATGTTGACCCGTCAGGTCAGCGCCGCACTGGATCGGTGGAATATCCTACCGGATGACAGTGCGGGCTTGCCTCTGCAACTCTCACCGCCCGGTCGTTTTCTGCGCCATGTGGCCAACCTGTTCACGCGCCGCCTTGAAGGCGAGGCGTTGCTGACGCTGCTGAAACACCCGCTGTGCCATGACGGCGGTGAGCGTGGCACTCATCTGTTGCATACGCGTGATCTGGAGCTGGACCTTCGCCGCCATGGCCCGCCATTCCCCGACAGTATCAGCCTGACGGCATTTGCGATCCGCAAAGAAGCACCTGAAAGCTGGGTCAAATGGGTCGTACATCACTTTTGCGACCAGCAAATCAGCGGCGAGCTGCACCTGTCCGACTGGGTAGACCGGCTGACTACACTGGCCGAAGCGATCTCGGCTGGCAGCACAGGTGAAACCGGCACGCTTTGGGACAAAAACGCAGGTCAAAAGGCGCTGGCGGTCGTGAACTCTCTCAGAGATGAAGCGCAGCATGGTGGCCCGATGACGGCCCATGATTTTGCCGACCTTTTGGGCGCGCTTTTGGCCAGCGAAGAGGTTCGTGATCGCGATGCCCCGCATCCACATATCATGATCTGGGGTACCCTTGAGGCGCGAGTGCAGGGTGCCGACCTGCTGATTCTGGGCGGTTTGAATGAAGGAAGCTGGCCCGAGGCCCCGACGCCAGATCCGTGGCTGAACCGCCAGATGCGGGACAAAGCCGGATTGCTGCTGCCTGAACGCCGGATCGGCCTGTCGGCACATGATTTCCAGCAAGCCATCGGCGCGCCCGAGGTTTGGCTGACCCGCGCGACCCGCTCGGATGACGCGGAAACGGTGCCGTCGCGCTGGCTCAACCGGCTGACAAACTTGTTGCTAGGGTTGCCGGAGCAGGGCGGTCGCAACGCTCTGGAAGAAATGGGTGCGCGTGGTCAGCGCTGGCTGGACTGGTCAGAAGCTTTGGAAGAAGCGCCGTGCATTGAACCCGCGCCTCGCCCGTCGCCACGCCCGCCGGTCGCTGCAAAACCACGTCGCTTGTCAGTGACCGAAATCAAGCGGCTGATCCGCGATCCTTATGCGATCTATGCCAAACACGTGTTGCGCCTGAAACCGCTTGACCCCTTGGTGCAGGCTCCCGATGCCTTGCTGCGGGGCATCGTGATCCATGAAATCCTTGAACATTTCGTTAAAGACAGCGTTCTCGACAGCGCTTTGCTGACACGTGAGAATTTCCTCAAGCGGGCGCACAGCCTTCTGGACCAGCATGTGGCCTGGCCCACCGCCCGCAAACTCTGGCTGGCCCGGTTGGAACGGATCGCAGACGACTTCCTGAGCGCTGAACTCTCGCGCCGGGGTGACGGCGGGCCAATAGCGTTTGAAGCAGCTATGAAACTGGTGCTGAATCCTCTGGATTTTACCATCGTCGGACGTGCGGACCGGATTGATCGCAACAGCCGGGGCGCGCTGCGGATCATCGATTACAAAACCGGCGCGCCGCCCACAGAAAGTCAGCAATCCAAGTTCGACAAACAGCTGCTGATCGAGGCGGCCATGGCCGAGCAGGGCGGTATCGAAGGAATTGACCCGATAGACGTAGCCGAAGCCGTCTTCATCGGCATGGGCGGCAGTTACAAAGAGGTTGCCGCACCCTTGATCAAAGAGCCGACCGATAAAGTTATTGCTGAGCTGAAAGAGCTGATTTCAGCTTATTTAGAGCCTGATCAGGGGTTTTCATCCCGTCGGATGCTGCACAAAGACACAGATATCGGCGACTATGATCATCTGGCACGGTTCGGCGAATGGGACCGAACCGCTGAAACTTGCCCTGAGGACCTGAAATGAGCCCGCGAAACGACGCAACCGAACGGCAAGTGCAGGCGGCGCGACCGGATGCCTCGACATGGCTGGCGGCCAACGCAGGGTCCGGCAAAACGCGGGTTCTGACCGACCGCGTGGCGCGCCTGCTGTTGGGCGGGGTCCAACCTCAGCACATCTTGTGCCTGACCTATACCAAAGCGGCTGCCAGCGAGATGCAGAACAGATTGTTCAAGCGCCTTGGTGAGTGGGCAATGCTGGAAAATGCTGCTCTTTTGGAGCAATTGACCGATCTGGGCGTGCCCGGCGACATCGACTCGGACAGATTGGCGCAAGCCCGCACTTTGTTTGCCCGCGCCATCGAAACGCCGGGTGGTCTGAAAATCCAGACCATTCACTCGTTCTGCGCCTCGTTGCTGCGGCGGTTCCCGCTGGAGGCCGGGGTCAGCCCTCAGTTCTCCGAAATGGAAGACCGTGCAGCCGCCCTTTTGCGGGAAGAGATCGCCGAGGATTTCGCCGATGGTCCGCAAGCCGGGCTGGTAGAAGATGTGGCGCGGTTCGTGACTGATACGGGCTTTGACAAGCTGACGGCTGCGATCACGCACAGGCGCAACCTGTTTGAACAGCCATTGGGCTGGTCCGACCTTTTGAAACGGTTCGAACTTCCTGAAGGCTTTGACGAAACGGCCCTGGCCGGGCAGGTGTTTATGGGCGGCGAAGTCGAACTGATCCAGTCCATGCTGCCCGCATTGATAGAAAGCGGCGGCAACAATGCGAAAGCAGCGATGAAGCTGGCCGGGTTCACTGAGGCCCGATTGGCATATCTGCCTATGTTGGAAAGCGTGCTGCTGACCGGGAAAGGCGCAAAAGAGCCTTTCACCGCCAAGATCAACGGGTTTCCGACCAAACCCCTGCGTGAGGGCGAGCTGGCCGACCGGATGCCGCAATTGGAATCTTTCATGCTACGGGTCGAGGCCGCGCGCGAACAGCGCCTTGCCCTGGTCGCGGCACAGAAAACCGCCGTCCTGCACCGCTTTGCCGCAGCTTTCCTGCCAGAGTACGAGCGACGCAAGCAATTGCGCGGATGGCTGGATTTCGACGACCTGATCCTGCGCGCGCGGCAAGTTCTGAATGACCCGGCGGTGGCCGAATGGGTGCTGTATCGGTTGGACGGCGGCATCGACCATATTCTGGTGGACGAGGCACAGGACACCAGTCCGGACCAATGGGACGTGGTCGAGAAGCTGGCGCAGGAATTCACCAGCGGGGAAGGGGCCCGATCCGGGGTTGAGCGCACTATTTTTGTGGTCGGCGACAAGAAACAGTCGATTTATTCCTTTCAGGGCGCGGACCCGCAGGCGTTTGACAGAATGCAGGAAGAGTTTGGCCGGAAACTGGCTGAATCAGACTCTAAATTGTGGGATATGACGCTGGAATATTCGTTCCGCTCCTCCAGCGCGATCCTGTCTTTGGTCGATATTCTTTTTGAAAACCGGATCGAAGCTGGGTTTCACAAGGACAGCCTGCACCGCGCTTTCAAAGCTGACCTGCCGGGCCGGGTTGATCTTTGGCCTGTCGTGGAAAAGGTCGAAGAGGCCGAGGAGGGCGACTGGACCGATCCGGTGGATCGCCCCGGTGCGCGGCACCATACCGTCATTCTGGCCGAGCAGGTTGCACAATCGATCAAGGCCACGATCGAACGGGGCGAAACGATCCCTGAGGATGACAAGAACGGCACGTTTGTAAGACGAAAGGTAAAGCCGGGGGATTTCCTGATCCTTGTGCAGCGGCGGTCAGACCTGTTTGCCGAAATCATCCGCGCCTGCAAATCTGCCGGGCTGCCCATCGCCGGGGCCGACCGGCTTAAGGTGGGCGCTGAACTGGCGGTCAAAGACCTGGCCGCGCTGCTGAGCTTTCTGGCCACGCCCGAAGACAGCCTGTCGCTGGCAACGGTTTTGAAATCCCCTTTGTTCGGATGGTCTGAACAGCAGCTTTTCGATCTGGCGCACCGGCGAAAGGAGCAATTTCTTTGGGCCGCGCTGCGCAACCGGGCTGAAGAGTTTCCCGAAACGCTCGCCATTTTGAACGATCTACGCAGTCAGATCGACTTTCTACGCCCCTATGACCTGATTGAACGCATTCTGACCCGCCATGACGGGCGGCGCAAATTGCTGGGCCGTCTGGGGGCCGAAGCGGAAGACGGCATCAACGCACTCTTGTCTCAGGCACTGGCCTATGAGCGCACCGATATCCCCAGCTTGACTGGGTTTTTGGTCTGGATGCAGACCGACGATCTGGAAATCAAACGGCAGATGAGCGGTGTCGGCAACATGATCCGGGTGATGACCGTGCATGGATCAAAGGGTCTTGAGGCCCCGATCGTGATCCTGCCGGATACCGGCAAACGCCAAGCACCGCGCGATGCCGAGATCATGGTGACCGAAGGCATTCCGCTGTGGAAAGTGTCGACAGATGTCTCGCCCAAACTGATCGTTCAGGCGCGGGAAGAGGCGCGTACGCGTGAGGAAAATGAACGGCTCCGGTTGCTATATGTGGCTCTAACACGGGCCGAAAAGTGGTTAATCGTGGCCGCAGCCGGCGAATTGGGTAAAGACGGCAACAGCTGGTATCAAATGGTCGAGGCAGCGATGGAGAGGGCCGGAGCCGTGCAGCTGCCGGGTTCCAACATTCGCCGCCTGTCTCACGGGGATTGGGATGCGCTGCCTTTGGTCGAACAGCCTCAAACGGTCGCCGAGCAGGTCGATTTGCCGGACATGTATCGTCACCCGGCACCTGAGCCGATTGAGCCTGTAAGCGCGCTCAGCCCTTCGGATCTGGGGGGGGCCAAAGCGTTACCCGGTGATGCCGGTTTGGATGAAGACGCTGCGAAACTGCGTGGAACACGTCTGCATCTGCTGCTGGAACACTTGCCGATAGCTGAACCGGAGATTTGGCCCGAACTTTGCGCGCGGCTGCTACCGGACATGCAGGACACAGACCGGCAAGAGCTTTTGACCGCGGCCACCCGGGTTCTGACGGCTGAACCGCTGAGGAATATTTTTGCACCTGAAACTCTGGCAGAAGTTCCAGTAACCGCAGATTTGAATGGGCAGCGCATGCATGGGGTCATCGACCGGCTGGTCGTTTCGAACACGGACGTGCAAGTGGTTGATTTCAAAACAAATGCAACTGTTCCAATTCGCGTTGAAGACTGCCCTGAGGGCCTGTTACGCCAAATGGGGGCTTATGCGCAGGCGCTTGCTCAGATCTATCCTGACCGCAGCATTCGAACCGCCATTCTTTGGACCCGAACCGCGAACCTCATGTGGTTGCCACACGATCTTGTGACGGATGCCCTGACCCGCGCTCGGATACCTTGACCTTACCCCACGCGGCACCTACGTTCTGTTCCCGAGTTTACCCCATTCAGGAGACAGAATATGTCGACCGTAGCCGTTACCGACGACACCTTTGACGCCGAAGTCAAGAACTCGACCGTTCCCGTGGTCGTGGACTTCTGGGCAGAATGGTGCGGCCCCTGCAAGCAAATCGGCCCCGCACTGGAAGAGCTGGCCGCCGAGTATGGCGACAAGGTGAAAATCGCCAAGGTGGATGTGGATAGCAACCCGAACTCTGCCGCTGCGATGGGCGTACGCGGTATCCCTGCGCTGTTCATCTTCAAGGACGGTCAGGTTGTTTCCAACCGCGCAGGCGCAGCACCCAAGGCCGCGCTGCAAAGCTGGATCGACGAATCCATTTGATCTGGTCCTAGCAGAACGTTTCAAAGGCGCCTCAGATCGGGGCGCCTTTTTTGTTGGATATGTCGGAGAAACCAATGGCAAAAACGCGGGTGCTTGTAGAATTCGGGATGGGCACATCCCTGCGTCGAATGGACTATACCGAGGCGTCGTTGCGGGCGATCAAGGACGCGCTGTGGCACAACTCGGTCAACATGGCCGAACTGTTCGGGTTTCCTAAAGAGGCAATGATCATCGATGCCGAAATCGGGGTGCAGAAACCAGATCAGGTGGACACTGACGCGTTGAAGCCAATCTTTCCTTATGGCCAGCCGAATATCACCGTCACCAAAGGTGGGCTGGATATCGAAAAGCCACATGGGGACGGGTGCACGGTCATTGCAAACGCCGCCCTGATCGTTTCCTTTGACATGGAGCCTGCGCAATGAGTGAAAAACGCATCATTCTGGAGATGGGAACAGGCAACGACCTATACGGTCAGGATTATACCAAAGCGGCGCGGCGCGCGGTGCAGGATGCGTTGCATCATTCGTCTATCACATTGTTTTCCAAGCTGGGCATTGGTCATTCCCAAATGCGTGTCAGCGTGACCATCGGTGTCCAAAACCCTGATCAGGTGGATTGTGATCTGGTTGCTGCCGATCTGCCGCGGGGCCGCGCCGAAGTACGCGCGGTCAAAGGCGGTCTGGACGTGATGGATAACGAGGCCGGCACTAAACACGTGGTTGCAACCGCAGCAATCGAAGCATTTCTACCCGACTTGTCGGGGAAATACGTACAAAGCTGACAAAGAAAAAGCCGCTCGGGGTTCCGGGCGGCTGTTCCAATTCGGTAATCCAGACGAAGGATCAGATATTTGCGATGCTTTCGCGGGTCAGACCGATGTCTTCCAGCTGTGCGTCGCTGAGCTCCAACAGAAGGTTCCGTGTTTTACGTGCGTCGTTCCATTTCGCAACAGATTTGACGACGTTTGAGAACGCGTCCGCCACGTGCAGGATGGTAGCTGCTCCGAGCGGCGCATGAATGTTAGCTGTGGTTGCCATGTGCGCAGTCCTTAGATGTGAAACAGCCGACCCGTTGTCGGTTGTAAGCCTCATGTAGTCCCGCGCGCTTGGACTCACAATTGCTGGTCTGGTAACCCCGGATTGCATTTTCTGCATATCTTTTGGGCACTTTAAGAACGGGTTGCGCCAACACCTTACCCGGCCCATATATACCGCCAGCGAAAACGGAGACGATCATGGCAGATAACGACTTTCCCGGTTGGCACGGCACGACGATCATTGGCGTCAAAAAGAACGGTCAGGTTGTCATAGCCGGTGATGGTCAGGTCAGCCTCGGTCAGACCGTGATCAAGGGAACGGCCCGCAAAGTGCGCCGTTTGTCGCCCGGCGGATTCGAGGTTGTGGCAGGTTTTGCCGGATCGACCGCAGATGCTTTCACACTGCTGGAACGTTTGGAAGCCAAGCTTGAGGCCACACCCGGCCAATTGGCGCGCGCCTCGGTCGAACTGGCCAAGGACTGGCGCACCGACAAATACCTGCAAAAGCTTGAGGCGATGCTGATTGTCACTGATGGCAAGGATTTGCTGGTCATCACCGGGGCAGGGGACGTGCTAGAGCCTGAACACAACGTGGCGGCCATCGGATCGGGCGGAAACTTTGCACTGGCCGCGGCCCGCGCAATGATGGACAGCGACAAAGAAGCCGAGCAGGTCGCGCGCGCAGCCATGGCGATTGCCGCAGATATTTGCGTTTATACCAACGGCAATCTGACGGTTGAAACCATTTCAGGCTAACAATGCCTTGATCTCTTTCCCTTTCCAGCGACGGTGCATTCCGATCAACCCGAAGACCGCGGCGATGACCACGATGTAGTAAGGCACGCGGATGTCGATGCTCATCAACCCGCCGCCGATCAGGGACATAATCCCACCCGCCAGACAGAAGACCGCCGTGGTCACGCCCATGACCCAGCCTTGGTCCGTCTCACTGACGCTGGACGAGAACAGGCCCAGCATGGTTGGATATGCGACACCGAACAGGAAGTAGAAGAAGAAGACCGGCACATAACTGAGCACACCGCTGGGGCTGAAGGCAAAGGCCAGGCCGCAAATCACCATCACGATGAGAGACGTATAGATGATCTGGTGTTTGCTGAAACGTTCTTGCGCGGGCTTGACGAGGAAAGTGCTCGAGAACGCCAGCGCAAAGCCGATCACCACCATGGCCATGCTGCCACCGATCACACCGTATCCAAATGCGCTCGTCAGAAAGTTGTCGACGAAAACATAGAAAGTGACGTTGGCGATCATGAAGAATGCGTAAACCGGCAGGATTTTCAGAACCATCGGATGCCCACGCACGGCGATCAGGCTGTCGGTGATATCACGTGGGCGGAATACAAAGGGTTCGCGCTCGGTCCGGGTGTCCTTGAAGAAGGTTGTGACCAGGAAGATGGCAATCAGAACCAGAACAAATGCGCCGTAGAACGGGGTTTTCAGGGTTGCGTAACTGCCCAACAAGGCCGCGTCGGACAGGACCGCTCCGATAATCGGGCCGCCCACCAGACCAAAGCTGACGCCGGTCACGATATAGCCCATGTTGCGGTCGCGGTCGGCCGCATCGGTGCTGCCATCAATCATCGCCGCCTGCGCGATGGGCTGGTTGCCAGCCGTGAACCCGGTGATCGAGCGCCCGACGATCAGCAGCAACAGGCTATTCATGTAAAGCGCCGCGATGGTCAGTGCATAACCGACCAGTGCTCCACCCAGACAGACCAGCAGCGCGTTCTTTCGCCCGATGGAATCTGAAACCTTCGAGACGTAAACAACCCCAAGAAACCAGGACAGGAAGAAACAGCCGATCACGAGGCCATAATAAAAGTGGCGTCGCCCCACTGGTGTGCTGTCTGGCAGGAACCCGGACTTCGTTTCCATGATGAGCGAGTTGATGATCGGAAAGACCAGACCTTGCCCGATCAGGTCGACAAATACCACGAACAACAAGGTGATCTTGGCAATCTTGGTCATAAAAAACGCCCCCGGTTCCAATACCTTGGGACGAGTGTAACAGACAGTTGCTCTGTTACCTAAAGCGTTTCGGGTTTTATCTGAATCAAACTGCGACGCGAAAGTCCCGAGAACGCCGGAAGCGTGGCAGGGTATTCACGTCGCAAGTTAATGTCGAAACGCTGTTTAGCCGTGTCAGAGGCCGGGGGGGTCGGCCTCTGACCTGAGTGGTTACTTCAGTGATGCAACGCCCAGCGGCACACCAGCGACTTCGCACCAGATGTACACTTCGTTGTAACCCGACACATCCATGGTCGGCGGCACGGCATAAGATTGCTTGCCGGTCAGGTGCAGCAACGCGCCCAGTTTGCTGTCGGGGGCATATTTGCCATCCTTACCAAATGCGACACGCGGGTCGGGGCCGTTGTCCAGCGAGAAATCCTCGCCCAGTTCAACGATATAACGGTCACCATCCTTGACCAGTTTCACCGAACCGGTGGTGATGTGGTTCGAGCGACCCTCGAACGAGCCTTTCTTTTTGGCGCCGCCGGCCAGGGCAGTGGTGGTACCGGCCAGGGTGAGCGCTGCGCCCGTGGCAGCAGCTTTCACAAAAAGCGAACGACGAGTCATCATGATTTGATATCTCCATTGATAGATGCAGGCAGGTTTGCCCGTCGCAAAAACTATGCCGTACGTGCTGCACCCATGGCGATTCACATCGGCACGAATTTCCGTGTGCACCCCGTGAGTTGGCGTGAGTTTTCCGTGATCAGCTTGTGTTTTCCCGTCTTATGATTAGGTTCCGTTTCGAAACAACCGGATTGAAAACACATGACCGACCTGACCCCGCGCGAGATTGTCTCGGAACTAGACCGCTTTATTATTGGCCAGAAGGATGCCAAACGAGCGGTGGCCGTTGCCTTGCGCAATCGTTGGCGGCGCAAACAGCTGGCCGACGACATTCGGGACGAAGTCTACCCCAAGAATATTCTGATGATCGGCCCGACCGGTGTCGGCAAGACCGAGATCAGCCGACGTCTGGCCAAACTGGCCCGTGCGCCCTTTATCAAGGTCGAGGCCACCAAGTTCACTGAGGTTGGTTATGTCGGTCGAGATGTCGAGCAAATCATTCGTGATCTGGCGGATGCAGCCATTGTTCAGACCCGCGAATACATGCGCGAGGATGTTAAGGCGCGCGCGCATCAGGCCGCCGAAGATCGCGTGATTGCCGCAATAGCAGGCGAAGACGCCCGCGAAGGTACTCGCGAGATGTTTCGCCAGAAACTGAAAGCCGGAGAACTGGATGACACGGTGATCGAGCTGGAGCTCTCCGACACTTCAAACCCAATGCCGATGTTCGACATTCCCGGTCAGCCGGGCAGTCAGATGGGCATGATGAATCTGGGTGACATTTTCGGTAAAGCGTTTGGCGGACGAACCGTTAAGAAACGCATGACGGTCGCTGAAAGCTATGACGCTCTGATCGGAGAAGAGGCCGACAAGCTGCTGGATGACGAAACCGTCAATCGGGTTGCCCTCGAAGCGGTCGAGCAAAACGGGATCGTTTTCCTGGATGAGATCGACAAGGTCTGCGCCCGTTCGGAAGCGCGCGGTGGCGATGTCAGCCGCGAAGGGGTGCAGCGCGACCTGCTACCTCTGATCGAAGGCACCACCGTCAGCACCAAACACGGCCCGGTAAAAACCGACCATATCCTGTTCATCGCCTCAGGCGCGTTCCACATCGCCAAACCTTCGGACCTTCTGCCAGAACTGCAGGGCCGTCTGCCCATCCGCGTTGAACTGCGTGCGCTCACCGAAGAGGACTTCGTGCGCATTCTAACCGAAACCGACAACGCCCTGACCAGACAGTACACCGCCCTGATGGGGACCGAAGAGGTCACGGTCAGCTTTACTGAAGACGGCATTGCCGCACTGGCTAGGATTGCTGCAGACGTGAACCAGAGCGTTGAAAATATCGGCGCGCGCCGGCTTTACACAGTGATGGAGCGGGTGTTCGAAGACCTCTCATTTGCTGCACCGGATAAGGCCGGAACAGAGATCACTGTCGATGCGCAATTCGTCAGTGACAATCTTGGTGAATTGACCAAGTCCGCAGACCTGAGCCGTTACGTTTTGTAACAGGGCCAGCCGTTTTTTGCCGCTCTTTCAGACGTTCGACGCTGGACGCGGAGTGAGAATAAGATAGCGTAAGCACGATTCAACCCGAGGGCTGGCACGTGCTGCGCTATTTCATCGTTTTACTCTTGTCCCTTTCGCTGAGCGCCTGTGTTGATCGGACTGTGTCCGAAATTGTTCCATCGGCTGTGGCTGTTGGTACACCTGAAACGATTTTTGCCAGTACGACCCGAGCGCGCGAAGTCGATGGATCTTATGGTTTCCGGCGTGGCGAGACGCTCCAGTTTCTGGAAACGACGGTTTCAATTCCGCCAACACATACTCCGGGTACGCTCAAATTCTCATATGCAAACCCCAACCCGCAGAAGGAATTCGTACTGACAGGCGTGACCGAGCTGGACGGCCCGCAAGGTCTGCGCGAACACCTGCGCGGTCAGGATGACGTTACGATTTTTGTACACGGCTATAACTCGACTCAGACCGAAACCATCTTCCGCGCCGCTCAGCTGACCCATGACATTGGTCTTCCGGGATCTACGCTGGTGTATTCATGGCCAAGCCGAGCAACCGGCTATGGGTATGCCTATGACCTGGACAGCATGCTGTTCGCCCGCGACGGGCTAGAGCAGACCATCCGCGAACTCAAGGCCATGGGCGTAAAGCGCGTTATTCTGGTTGCACATTCCATGGGCGGCGCCTTGTCGATGGAAATGATGCGACAAGCTGAGCTGCAGGAACCCGGGTGGGCGAAAAGAAACCTCGAAGGTGTCGTGCTGATCTCACCGGATCTGGATCTGGATCTGTTTCGCTCGCAAATGAAACGCATCGACAATCCACCCGACCCGTTTCTTGTTATGGTATCCCAAAAGGACAAAATCCTGAATATCTCGGCTCGTCTGCGCGGCACGGATGAGGGTGAAAGGCTTGGAAACATCAGCTCGATCGCCTCGCTTGAAGAATTCCCGATCAGCGTAATCGATACCACCGCATTCAACAGCGATGCAGCGTCCTCGCATTTCGTCGCCGCAACCTCTCCTGCACTGCTGTCGATCCTCAGCTCGTTGCGGCGTATCAACAGTACGTTCGGGCGCGAAGATCGGCAGGCCATCGATATTCTCGTGCCGCCCAGCGAACGCAACCCCGATGGCGCCACTGAAATTGTATTGACCGAAACCGGACAGGCCGAGGTGACCACACCGTGACGCAGTTTAATCTGCGTCGGTTTCTAACTGACAATGCGGCGTGGTTGGGAGCCGGAGTCCTGCTGACCTTCCTGTCCAGTTTTGGGCAGACCTTCTTTATCTCGGTCTTTGCCGGTGAAATTCGCACTGCTTACGGCCTCAGCCACGGGGCCTGGGGTGGGTTGTATTCTCTGGGCACGCTCGTAGCGGCACTGGTGATGATCTGGGCGGGCGGGCTGACAGATGTTTTCCGCGTCCGCATGTTGGGACCTGTGGTTCTGGCCGGGTTGGCGTTGGCGGCACTGGCCATGTCGATGAACAGCTGGGTATTGCTGCTGCCCGCGGTGATCTTTCTTTTGCGCCTGTTTGGACAAGGCATGAGCACCCATCTTGCGATGGTTGCAATGGCCCGTTGGTTCACCGCAACACGGGGCAAGGCCTTGTCCATTGCCTCGGTCGGATACGCGATCGGAGAGGCGCTGCTGCCGCTGGCATTTGTCACCGCCATGGTGTTTCTGGACTGGCGGTGGCTGTGGGGGCTTGCAGCCATTATCGTTTTGCTGGGTATTCCAATTCTGATGCGCCTTCTCAGGGAAGAACGCACACCGCAAAGCCTTGCCAGCGAGTATTCAGCCACCGGTATGCAAGGCCGTCACTGGACTCGGAGTGATGCGCTAAAACACCCGTTGTTCTGGTTTATGGCACCCGCTGTCCTTGGGCCTTCGGCTTTTGTCACGGCCTTCTTTTTTCATCAGGTCCATTTGGCCGAAGTGAAAGGATGGGCTCACATCCAATTGGTCGCCTTGTTTCCCGTTTACACCGGGGTATCGCTGCTTTCGATGTTTGCGGCCGGCTGGGCATTGGACAAATGGGGCACAGCACGGATGATGCCTTATTACCAGCTGCCGATTGCGCTGGGTTTTGTGACTCTTGCCCTGACTACCTCGATTGCCGGGGCGACGCTTGGGCTGGTTCTTCTGGCGCTCACCGCCGGGGCAAACAGCACGTTACCTAGCGCCTTCTGGGCCGAGTTCTACGGCACCCGACACATCGGTGCGATCAAAGCGATGGCAACAGCGGTCATGGTTCTGGGTTCGGCGATCGGTCCGGGTCTGACCGGAGTGCTGATCGATTGGGGCGTTTCGTTGGATACTCAGTTCCTGTGGACCGGAGGATTTTTTGTTCTGGTCTGCACGCTGGTCCGTGTTGGTGTAACCCGTGCGGCACGATCCCTTTAGCGAAGACGCCGCAAGTAAACGTAATAAGCTCCATCCCCACCATGGCTTATGTGGGCGGGCGTAACCTGCATCACCGCCTGCGCCAGTGGCGGAATGGTCAGCCAATGCGGCACCTGATTTCGGAGTACTCCGCGTGGGGTCGGAATCGGGCCCGGTTCGTCCCGATCCTTTCCTTTGCCGGTCACAACCAAAACCAACCGTTTGCCTTGTGCCTGCGCTGTCAGGACAAAACGGATCAGCGCGGGATGCGCCGTGTCGACCCGCATGCCGTGCAAGTCCAGTTTGCTTTCCGGTTTGAGCTTACCGCGCTTCATTCGGCCAAAAGCTTTGTTGTCCATCTGAACCGGCGTTCTGCGCAGCGCATCTGTGACCGATGGCTTCAAATCATTTGGCTTTGGTTTTGTCTGATGAGTCTCACCAATTTCAAACGCTTCGAACCGAGGTCTCGGCGTTTTTTTCGGCTTGGGTTTCGGCAATGAGGTCGGATGCACCGTCTGTGGAATTTCCGGATGCATCCGTTCGGCTTGTTTGGCGACCTTGCGCCAAAGCTCGATCTCTTCAGTCGTCAGTTTGCGCCGGGTCATCAGAATTCGTCCGGCAGCAGGGCATAGGCCCGCTGAATCGGCAACAAAACGACCATCCGACCCGGATCTTTTAACCTGCCCGCAGCTTGCCCGGCTTCGTCACCCGTTCCGAAAAAGATGTCTGCCCGCTGGGCACCCTTGATGGCGGCCCCAGTGTCCTGCGCGATCATCAGGCGACGCATCGGGTTTTTGCCGTCCTTCTCAACCCAGACCGGCGCCCCCAATGGCGTATAGGCCGGATCCGCCGCAATGCTGCGCATCGTTGTAATCGATCGGTTCATGGCCCCCAATGGCCCAAGTTCGGGCGCAACGCGCGAGACTTCACGAAAGAAAACATAGGAAGGATTGTGGAACAGCAGCTCGGCACCGGCCTCAGGGTTCTTGCGCACCCACGCCCGGATCATCTGAGCACTGACCTCATGCGCGCCTAAAATCCCGCGCCGAACCAGTTCGACACCGATGGATCTGTACGGATGACCGTTTGCGCCCCCGTATCCCACACGCAAGGCACCACCATCGGGCAGCCGCACACGTCCCGAACCCTGAATTTGCAGGAAAAACAGCTCGACCGGGTCATCGACCCAAGCAATTTCAAGCCCGCGACCCTGCATCACATCACCAGTCAGGATTTCCCGACGGCTGAGCCATGGCCCGTCTCGCGCTTCGGGGGGCATCTGGTAAATGGGGTACTTGAAACGATCAGTCCGGCTGCGCGCACCATCAAGCTCTGGCTCAAAATACCCCGTGAACAGGGCGTCTTTGCCATCCTCGACCAAGACGGGGCGGAAAAAGAGTTCAAAAAACGCCCGTGCCGCATCCGCTTCATACGTTCCCGCAACTCCGCATAACGCACGCCAGTCCGGGTCCTTCAGATCGCCGCAAGTGTTCAGAAAAACGGAAAGGGCCGCGCCGTGGTCATCTTCGGCCCAGCCCTGCAGATCGTCAAACGACAGAATGGATCGCGTTGCCTCGGCTCCGGCAGCGCTGGCGGCGGTCATTGCACCCACCAGAAAAAGCGACCGGAGCGTTGCAATCATGCGTCCGTGGCAACAAGCAGCCAGTTCGGATCGTCCTTGCCCATCACACGGGCAAAGGTCCAGCTGTCCTTTTGACGTTTCACGGTGTTGGGGTTGCCCTCGACAATATCACCGCCGCGATCCCGCACGACCGAGGTCAGTTCACCCACAAACTTCATGGTGATCTCGGCCTCATTGGTGTCTTTGTCGAATTTGACATCCGACAGGGTGGTTTCCCGCACGCCGATAAACTCGGCCTCGATGGTCAGGCCCTGATCTTCGCGGGCAGCGACGACCGAGACGAATGTTTCAAATACCTCTTCCGACAGGAACGGCTGGATTTCGTCCAGGTTGCCTTTTTCGAACCCCATCACAATCATCTCATAAGCACCGCGTGCGCCCTGAACAAATTCATTGACAGAAAAGGCGGGCTCAACCCGTTTCATCGCGGCCAGGGTTTGCGCCTGTTCGCTGTCTTCGGCGACATGGTCAGTGATGTCATGATCCGGGCCGCCTTCGATCACCTCGAAATCGCGACGCGATTTATGCGCTTCAGGCTGTTGCTGCAAAGGTGGTTTCTCAAAACCTTCACGCGTACCCAACACGCTTTTGAGGCGCAGGATCAGGAAAACGGCAATTCCGGCCAGGACCAGTAGCTGGATCATGGGTTCGTTCATTTCATCCTCTTTTCAAAACCGCGACTTTGTATACGCGGCCTCATGCTACTATGTAGGTGAGCGTGGGTGGCAAGTCCACAGCCCGGCCTTAGGGAAAGGATAACGCAAATGTATCTGTTCTTGGCATTTTTGTTGGTGCCCATAATCGAGATCGCTCTGTTTATTCAGGTGGGTGGTCTGATTGGACTTTGGCCAACCCTTGCCATCGTTGTACTGACCGCCGTTCTGGGCACGGTTCTGGTGCGGACACAAGGTCGCATGGCATTGGTAAATTTGCAGCGATCGTTCGCTGAACTGGATGACCCAACCGAACCTTTGGCCCACGGTGCTATGATCCTTTTGTCCGGTGCATTGCTGCTGACACCGGGTTTTTTCACCGATGCCATAGGATTTGCCTTGCTGGTACCGGGCGTTCGTGTCGCTGTTTTCCGCTACCTGAAGTCTAAAGTCACCGTGGCACAGTTTCAGATGGGACCGGGCACAGGATTTCAATCGCGACAAAACCCTTTCGAGCAGGGGGACATCATTGACGGTGAATTCAGCGAAGTTCGCCCGAAAAAAGACCCTTCTAAGCCATCGAAATGGGTGGAAGGGCCCCACCAGCATTGAGGTGCCGCGCCCAACTTGCTAAGCAGTGGCGAAATTTAATTTTGGAGTAGATCCATGGCCGAAGAAAACGCTGCAGAAAACACTGCGGCCCAAGCCGCCCCGCAGGTTCAAATGCGGGTTCTGGGGCAGTTCATCCGTGACATGTCTTTTGAAAACGTGATGGCGCAAAAGGGTGTGTCAGGCGACGTGCAGCCGGAAATCGCTGTTCAGGTGAACCTGGACGCGAAAAAGCGCAGCGCTGAACATCAGTTCGAAGTGTCCATCAAGCTGAACCTGACATCCAAAGCCAAAGGCATGGATGATGTGCTGTTCCTGTGCGAACTGGACTATTGTGGGCTGTTCCACGTGGAAGGCGTGCCAGAAGATCAGATGCACCCGTTCCTGATGATCGAATGCCCGCGGATGCTGTTCCCGTTCCTGCGCCGCATCGTCAGCGACATCACCCGTGATGGCGGCTTCCCGCCGGTGAATCTGGACAATATCGATTTCGTGGCGCTGTATCGCAACGAATTGATGCGTCGTCAGGCCGCTCAGGCCGAAAAGACCGACGCCTAAGGCTTTGACCCGTGCCTGACCGGATCAGGCGCGGGTCCACAGGGCGTTTTCGCCCAACTTCTCTACAAACGCTTCATGTGCTGCGCGTTCATCTTCGGTGATCCGGGATGGCAGCGGTGCGCTGCGCGGCGTTGGTCGCCAGTCTTCACCGCCACCGGATGCAGATGATGCGGATGTGGACAGGCCAAAATCAGGCTGCCGCCCTCCGATCAGCTCAAGATAAACCTCGGCCAGTATTTCAGAGTCGAGCAAAGCACCGTGCAGAACACGGTTCGAGTTGTCGATATTAAATCGACGGCAAAGCGCATCCAAAGATGCTGGGGATCCAGGAAACCGTTTGCGGGCGATTGCCAGCGTATCCAGCGCTTGTTCCATCGGGATCAACGGCTCGCCCATCCACTTCAGTTCAGCGTTCAGGAACTTCATGTCGAACGATGCGTTGTGGATCACCAACCGCGCATCCCCAACAAATTCACGAAACCCGTGACCCACCTTGGCAAACACCGGTTTGTCTTTCAGCGTTACCTCACCCTTTTCCGGTGGACGCGGGTTTTCCAACAGATCCGGGCCGATGCCATGCACGCCAAACGCCTCATCCGGCATACCGCGTTCAGGATTGATATAGACGTGATAGGTTTCACCCGTCGCGACGTGGTTCCACAGCTCAACGGCACCAATCTCAACAATCCGGTCCCCGCTTTCGGGATCGAACCCGGTGGTTTCGGTATCGAGTACGATCTCACGCATCTTTCATCCCCGCCCGTATCTGCCTGACCACATCCTGCACCTGCTGACGGGCATGGTCCAGCGTGTCTGTTACGATTACAAAATCCGACCGCGCGCATTTCTCTGCATTCGGCATCTGCTTGGCGCGGATCTGTTCGAACTGCGCCTCGGACATGGTTCCCCGTTCCATAACTCGGCGCTTTTGTTCGTCAGCCGGGATCGAAACGCAGGCGACGGCGTCCATGGCTGCGTCTCCACCTGTTTCGAAAAGAAGAGGTATATCGAACACCAAAATATCGCTTGTTGTGTTTTCACGAAATACCGCGCGATCTTTCGCGACCAGAGGATGCACAATCGCTTCGATTGCTTTCAATGCTTCGGGGTCGGCAGCAATGATCCGCTTTAACGCGTCCCGGCTTACAGCTCCGTCGACAATCGCGGCAGGGAAGGCTGCTCGCATTGGTTCAACCGCAGCACCTCCGGACGTGTACAACCGGTGCACTGCTGCGTCAGCATCCCACAAAGCACAGCCTTCTTCGAGAAACATCTGTGCTGTGGTGCTTTTCCCCATGCCGATGGAACCGGTCAGGCCAAGGGCAAAACTCATGCCAAAGCCGCCGCGCGCGTCTCTGCATCCACTTCGGGACGCACGCCAAACCACCGCTCAAACCCCGGAACCGCCTGATGCAACAACATGCCCAAACCATCAACCGTCGTGCAGCCTGCATCTTCCGCAGTTTTCAGCAGGTTTGTCTTTAACGGGGCATAAACCAGATCCGTGACAACGGCGCCGGGCTGCAACCCATCCAGAGGAACCCGCAATTCCGGCTGGCCCTGCATCCCCAATGAGGTCGTGTTGACCACCAGTTCCGCATTTTCGATGACGTTTCCCGCCTGAACCCAATCAACAACACGAATACGCTGGCCAAATTCCTCTTTCAGATGATCGGCACGGGCACGCGTTCGATTGGTCAACAGGATTTCCGGCACACCTGCATCGGACAAGGCTTGCAGAACAGCGCGCGCCGCCCCGCCGGCTCCAAACACTACGGCCGGGCCGTCTTTGGCATTCCAGTCGGGGGCACCGTTGCGCAGGTTTTCCATGAACCCATACCCATCAGTGTTATCTGCATGGATTGAGCCATCTTCGCGGAACACCAGTGTATTCGCAGCACCGATCACCGTTGCGCGGTCGGATACGTGATCCGCAATTTTCAACGCTGCTTCCTTGTGAGGAACGGTCACATTGGCCCCAACAAAGCCCGCCTTGGGCAGGGTGCGGAGCACGGTTTCCAGATCGGCAGGGGCAACATCCATTGGGATGTAATGCCCGGCGAGGCCATACGTCTTTAGCCAATGACCATGCAATTTCGGTGAACGCGAATGCCCAATGGGATGTCCGATCACCCCGGCCAGAGGAACCCGGTAGTCCGTCATTGATCGATCACCCCTTTGACAGCCAAAAAGTTGAGAAGCTCCAACAGGGGCATACCCAAAACGTTAAAATAGTCGCCGTCAATGGTGGCGAACAGCCGGACACCTTCTTCTTCCAGCTTATATGCTCCAACGGCATGGCGGATACTGTCCCAGTTCCGTGAAACATAATCCTTCAAATAGGCATCAGAGCTGGCCCGCATCCGCAACCGTACCTGTCCTACATGCCGCCAAATCGGTTCGCCGTCCTGATAGATCACGGCCGCAGACAAAAGCATGTGCCGTTTGCCGCGCATCTCTTTTAGCTGAGCGACTGCCTGTTCCGGGGTTTCAGGTTTTGACAGCAACTGACCGTCAAAATCCAGAACCTGATCACACCCCAGCACCATAGCGCCAGGGTTTTTGTCACTGACCTTGCGCGCTTTCATTTCAGCAAGCGTGTCGGCAATATCCCGTGGTGACGCGTTTTCAGCCAGCAAGGCGCGCTTGGCTGTGTCTTCATCTACGCGTGCGGTTTGAACGGTGAATGGTACACCTGCATTCTCAAGCAGCTGCGCCCGTATCGCAGATCCCGATGCCAGAATAATGGGGACAGACATGTGGAAAACCCCGTGTGCAAGTCGATGAGAGTTCTGGGGTGCTTTGTATGGTTTTCCGGTTGACACGCAACCCCGGGAAAATCGAGTCAAAGATCCCCGAGTCGCTCAAATCCCATCCAACCGGGACAAGGATAAGTCTGATCACTGGGATAACTGAACCATCCCATGATAGCCAAAGATTTATCCCCAGATCATCCGCCTGTTGTTTTATACTAGTACATTGTTTTTAAATATAAAAAAGATAATTTCAACAGAATCATCGGAAAGTGAGATTGTTCTATCCACTTTGGGGAAAACACATGGGTAAAACAGTAATCCACGGTTTTTGAACGCCCTACAAAACCATCTTCCTTTTTCTTTTCTTATTTTTTTATTAGGGAGAGTTCCGAACAACGCTCGGAGCCAAAATGACTGATCTTCTTTTCACGCTGTACCCGTGGGTGAAGTCATTTCATATCATGGCCGTAATCTCGTGGATGGCAGGTCTATTCTATCTACCACGCTTGTTCGTCTATCACGTTGAGAAAGCTCAGGCTGTCGACGGGGCACAAGAAATTTTCTTTGAAATGGAAGAAAAGCTGCTGCGTGTGATTATGCGCCCTGCGATGATCGTGGCGTGGGTGTGTGGCCTGATCATGGTGTTCACACCGGGTATTGTTGGATGGGATTGGTCCTGGCCTTGGGTCAAAGGTGCGGCCGTGATCGGCATGACCTGGTTCCATCACTGGCTAATGGCCCGGCGCAAGGATTTCTTGGAAGGCCAAAATAAGCTCACTGGGCGGCAGTATCGCATGATGAACGAGGTTCCGACCGTTTTGATGGTTATCATCGTTCTGGCGGTCATTCTGAAGTTCTGAAGGCACGTTTGACTCCGAAAGCTGTCGCGCTTATGTAGGGATCAACACGCCCGTCCGGGCGGCGTATCTTCCGTACTGAAATCCACTTCGTGCCGCTCTGATCGCGGTGAAGGTATATATCATGACAACTGACGCCCTGAATCTGGCCGACCTGAAAGCCAAAAGCCCTAAAGACCTTCTGGCGATGGCCGAAGAGCTGGAGATCGAAAACGCCTCGACCATGCGGAAAGGCGAGATGATGTTCCAGATTCTGCGCGAACGCGCGGATGAGGGCTGGACCGTTGGAGGCGATGGTGTACTTGAGGTGCTGCAAGACGGCTTCGGCTTCCTACGCTCGCCCGAGGCGAACTATCTGCCGGGTCCGGACGACATCTACGTTTCACCCGACATGATCCGCCAGCACTCGCTGCGCACCGGAGATACTGTTGAGGGTGAGATTAAGGCACCTGATGATAATGAGCGTTACTTTGCGCTGACCAAGGTCACCAAGATCAACTTTGAAGATCCTGAAAAGGCCAAGCACAAGATCCTGTTCGACAACCTGACGCCTCTGTACCCGGATGAACGTCTGAAGATGGAGATCGAAGATCCGACCATCAAGGACAAGTCGGCGCGTGTGATCGACCTTGTGTCGCCGATCGGTAAAGGCCAGCGCTCGCTGATCGTGGCGCCGCCGCGGACCGGTAAGACGGTGATCCTGCAGAACATCGCGCATTCGATCGAACAGAACCACCCGGAGTGTTACCTGATCGTCCTTCTGATCGACGAACGCCCGGAAGAGGTGACCGACATGCAGCGCTCGGTGAAGGGTGAGGTTGTATCCTCGACCTTCGATGAACCGGCAACACGCCACGTCGCGGTGTCGGAAATGGTGATCGAAAAAGCCAAGCGTTTGGTCGAGCATAAACGAGATGTTGTTATTCTTCTCGATTCGATCACAAGACTTGGTAGGGCCTTTAACACTGTGGTCCCATCCTCGGGTAAAGTTCTGACCGGTGGTGTGGATGCAAACGCTCTGCAACGGCCAAAGCGGTTCTTTGGTGCGGCACGGAACATTGAAGAGGGTGGATCGCTGACCATCATCGCCACCGCGCTGATCGACACCGGCAGCCGGATGGACGAGGTGATCTTTGAAGAATTCAAAGGCACCGGTAACTCGGAAATCGTTCTGGATCGTAAAATCGCAGACAAACGCGTGTTCCCGGCCATCGACATCCTCAAGTCCGGTACCCGGAAAGAGGACCTGCTGGTCGACAAGGGCGATCTGGCCAAGACCTTCGTTCTGCGCCGTATCCTCAACCCGATGGGTACCACCGACGCAATCGAGTTCCTGCTGTCGAAGTTGAAACAGACGAAGACAAACGGCGAGTTCTTCGATTCGATGAACACCTGACACAGGTCTTAGACCCAAGCGAGGCCTTCGAATGGATACGATATTCGCCTTGGCCAGCGCGCAAGGTAAAGCTGGAGTGGCTGTGATCCGACTCTCCGGCCCTGACTCTCATTTTGCAGCGGCACGCCTTACAGGGGATGCGCTTCCAAAACGTGGCATGGTCCTGCGCACGTTGCGGGACGAGAAAGGTGCGCGTCTGGATGACGGGTTGGTTCTGACATTTCAAGCCCCGGCCAGTTTCACCGGAGAGGATGTGGCGGAGCTGCAGATCCATGGCAGCACCGCATCTGTTAACGCCGTGCTGCGGTGTTTGTCAGACATTGACGGCTTGCGCATCGCCGAACCGGGTGAGTTCACGCGCCGGGCACTTGAAAATGGTAAGATGGACCTGACTCAAGTTGAAGGTCTGGCGGATCTGATAGACGCGGAAACTGAAGCTCAGCGTAAGCAGGCCCAAACCATTCTGGCTGGCGAACTAGGTACACTGGCAGAACGGTGGCGCCGGGATTTGATACGAGCAGCGTCCTTGTTGGAAGCTGTCATCGACTTTGCCGATGAAGAGGTGCCAACAGATGTGACACCTGAGGTGCGAGAACTGATCTATGGTGTGATGTCAGACCTCAGACGTGAGGCCGACGGTGTGAAGATCGCTGAGCGTATCCGGACAGGGTTTGAAGTCGCAATTGTTGGTCTTCCGAATGCAGGAAAGTCCACTCTTCTAAATGCGCTGGCCGGTCGGAAGGCGGCGATTACCTCGGAATACGCTGGAACCACGCGGGATGTGATCGAAGTGCGAATGGATCTGGCAGGATTGCCAGTGACCTTGTTGGACACGGCCGGGTTGAGAGAAACCGAAGATCACGTCGAAAACCTGGGCATCGAGTTGGCACGCGGAAGAGCGGAGGCGGCCGACCTTCGTGTTTTTCTATCGGAAAAGCCGGAAGAATTGGGTGTTGGGATGCAAGCTGGTGACATTCATGTTCTGCCCAAAGCTGATCTTCGAGGTGATGAAGGTCTGGGTGTATCTGGCAAGACTGGGCAGGGGATTGATGCGCTCGTTAACCAGATTTCGCGCGTTTTGAGTGAACGAACTACTACCCATGGTATCGCTACGCGGGAACGCCATCGCGTTGCAATTGGTCGGGCGCTGGATTCGCTTCAATCTGCAATCGCGGTTCTGGAATCAGGTCCGGACCTGTATGATATCGCTGCAGAAGAGCTGAGAACTGCCATTCGAGCTCTTGAATCTCTGGTTGGTAGAATAGATGTCGAAACACTGCTGGATGAAATCTTCTCTAGCTTCTGTTTGGGAAAGTAAGGAGTGTTTCACGTGAAACATTCAAGGTTCGATGTGATCGTTATTGGGGCCGGGCACGCCGGTACCGAGGCTGCGCATGCGTCTGCCAGGATGGGGGCAAGTACCGCGCTGGTAACGCTGTCTGCATCAGATATCGGAGTTATGTCCTGCAATCCGGCGATTGGTGGTTTAGGGAAAGGTCATCTGGTACGCGAGATTGACGCCCTGGACGGCGTTATGGGACGTGTTGCAGACCAAGCTGGTATTCAGTTCCGTCTGCTGAATCGCCGAAAGGGTCCTGCGGTGCAGGGCCCCAGGACGCAAGCGGACCGCGCCCTTTACCGGGCAGCAATGCAAAAAGAAACACAAGTTCAATCCAACCTGTCTGTTATTGTCGGTGAGGTCGTTGATTTTATCATGGACGGCTCGCGCGTTTCCGGAGTTTCGCTTGCGGATGGCTCAGAGATTTCCGCGCGCGCCGTCATTCTGACCTCTGGCACGTTTTTACGCGGTGTTATTCATATCGGAGATGTATCTCGCCCCGGTGGCCGCATGGGTGATCGCCCTTCCATCAAGCTTGCGGAACGTTTGGATAGTTATGATCTGCCACTGGGTCGGTTGAAAACAGGCACGCCGCCGCGTTTGGATGGGCGGACAATCGACTGGTCTGATCTCGAGCGTCAAGACGGGGACGAAGAGCCAACACTGTTTTCATTTCTGTCGACAGACGTGGTGGCACCTCAGATTTCTTGTGGAATCACGCATACCAACGCGAAAACGCACGAGATTATTGAGGCCAATCTTTCGAAATCCGCAATGTACGGCGGTCATATTGATGGCATAGGTCCTCGGTATTGCCCCTCTATTGAGGATAAAATTTTGCGGTTTTCTGACAAGGAATCGCATCAGATTTTCCTGGAACCCGAAGGCGTGAATGATCATACGATTTACCCCAATGGTATCTCAACGTCATTGCCGCAAGATGTGCAGTTGCAGTATGTCCGATCCATCAAAGGCCTTGAAAACGCAGAGATCCTACAGCCCGGATACGCAATTGAGTATGACTACGTCGACCCTCGTGTCTTGACCGCGACTCTGTCGCTGCCCGAAGTTCCCGGGTTGTATTTGGCGGGCCAGATCAATGGAACAACGGGTTATGAGGAGGCAGCTGCTCAGGGGATGGTCGCTGGCCTTAATGCCGCGCTGGAGGTTCAAGGCCGTGATCCTGTGCATTTCACCAGATCTGACAGCTATATTGGCGTTATGATAGATGATCTGACGACGCGTGGCGTGGCTGAACCATATCGTATGTTTACCTCACGAGCTGAATTCCGTCTGTCCTTGCGCGCGGACAACGCAGATCAGCGTTTGACACCGATTGGTATTGATCTTGGATGCGTCGGATTCAGCCGTCAGCTGCATTTCGAAGAAAAATTGGCTCAGCTTGATGCAGTAAAAACTAAATTGGCAGAACGCACCTATACCCCAAAAGAAGTGTTGTCCGCCGGAATAAACGTTAACCAGGATGGAAATCGCAGGGATGGAATGGCGATCTTGGCTTTTCCAGATGTATCTTTCGATAATCTCTTGCCTTTGATTCCGGACCTCCAAGGCGTAGATAAAAAAATCAGACTTCAGATTGAGCGCGACGCGCTTTACGCAAATTACATAGCGCGCCAGAAGCGTGATGTGGAAGCAATGAAGCGGGATGAATCCTACGTAATTCCCCGGAATTTCGATTATTTCGCGTTGGATGGTCTATCGTCCGAGATGAAACAAAAGCTCTCGCAAGCTAAGCCCGAAAACATTGCGCAGGCGTGTCGTGTAGAAGGGGTTACGCCTGCTGCGCTAACCCTTGTTCTTGCAAAACTCCGCCGGGACCAGAGGGTTCGACAGGCATGACGCCCGACTATTCTGCATTTGAACGGTTGAATGTTTCACGTGAAACATTCGAGCGCCTGGAGGCCTACGTTGAACTGGTGAGGCGTTGGAATCCCAAGATCAATCTTGTGTCTCGCAACAGTCTTGAACACATTTGGGAGCGCCACATTTTGGACTCCGTGCAAGTTTTTGGCTGCACGGAACAGTTCGTAAGCTGGGTGGATTTAGGCAGTGGGGGCGGGTTTCCGGGTATGGTTTGTGCGTTGATCGCGGCAGATCAGTCACCAAAATCGCAATTTACTTTTGTTGAAAGCGATCAACGGAAGTCTGCCTTCCTACGTAGTGTTGCTCGGGAGTGTGGAATTAAGTGCCGCGTGATTTCCAAACGTATCGAAAGTGTCGATCCATTGGGTGCCGATGTTCTTTCAGCGCGCGCATTGGCAGAGTTGCGGGTGTTATTGTCGTTCTGTGACAGGCATTTAAGTGAAAATGGTACGGCCTTGTTGCCCAAAGGCGCAAACTGGAAAAAAGAACTGTCAGATGCGCAAGAGGAATGGAATTTCCACGCCGAGCCGATTACAAGTTTAACTGAACCTCAGGCCGTTATCCTTAAAATTAAAGGAGTATCACGTGGTTGATCTGTCCCGACCTTCAGGACCTCGGATTATTGCGGTCGCCAATCAGAAGGGCGGAGTGGGGAAGACAACAACGGCAATCAACCTGGCAGCAGGGCTGGCGGAATCCGGTTGCCGGGTTCTGGTGGTTGATCTTGACCCTCAAGGGAATGCGTCCACCGGATTGGGTGTAGAGGATCGGGATTGGACAACCTATGATCTCATCCTTGACGACGCGCCGTTGGAGGCCGTTGTTCAAGAGACAGAGATCGAAAACCTTCTGGTTGTTCCGGCAACCGTTGATCTGAGTTCTGCCGACATTGAATTGATATCCAATGAGAAGCGCAGCTATTTGTTGCACGATGCGTTGCGGCAAACTGCGGTCGATGTCTTTAATCTGGATTTCATCCTTATTGATTGCCCACCTTCTTTGAATCTGCTGACCGTCAACGCAATGGTGGCGGCACATTCCGTTCTTGTACCGCTGCAAAGTGAGTTCTTTGCCCTGGAAGGTTTGTCGCAACTAATGCTGACGATCAGAGAAGTTCGGCAAACCGCAAATCCTGACCTGAGAATCGAAGGTGTTGTGTTGACCATGTATGACAACCGCAACAACTTGTCCCGTCAGGTTGAAAAGGATGCGCGTGACAATCTGGGTGAGATGGTCTTTAAGACAAAGATACCCAGAAACGTGCGGGTCAGTGAGGCTCCGTCATATGCGTTGCCGGTCCTGCAATACGACTCGGGTTCGCTTGGCGCGATGGCTTATCGGCATCTGGCCCGAGAGATCATGCACAAGAACAATAAAACCGCTGCGTAGGCGGAAGTGAGGAGGGCGACATGAGCGCCAAGAAAGCAAAATCCCGAGGTTTGGGGCGCGGACTGTCAGCCCTAATGGCGGATGTGAACCCCGAAGAAGGAGGGCGGGTGCCAACCGAAGCGCGCCGGCCTGATCTGAAAGTTCCAATCGAAAAGCTGAAAGCGAACCCTAATCAGCCGCGCCGCACGTTCCTGCCCGAGCAGTTGGAAGAATTGGCTGCCTCGGTCAAGGAAAAGGGTATTATTCAGCCTTTGATTGTCCGGTCGACCGGAGCTGATGAATACGAAATCGTTGCGGGGGAACGTCGTTGGCGGGCGGCGCAAATGGCGCAGCTGCATGATATCCCGGTCATTGTGCGCGATTTTGACGACACCGAAGTTCTGGAAGTTGCGATCATCGAAAACATCCAGCGTGCGGACCTGAACGCTGTGGAAGAGGCCGCTGGCTACAAGCAGCTGATGGATCGTTTTGGCCACACGCAGGAAAAGCTGGCTGAAGCTTTGGGTAAGAGCCGTAGCCATATTGCAAATCTTCTACGTCTTTTGTCCTTGCCAATGGATGTTCAAGCCCTTGTTATTGAAGGAAAAATATCTGCTGGACATGCGCGAGCTCTGATTACTGCCGAAAACCCTTCGGAATTGGCGAAGCAGATCGTCAAAGAGGGGCTTTCGGTGCGTGCAACCGAAACTTTGGTCAAAAAACAACAACAAGGTGACGCCGAACGCCCTGCGCCTCGGTCCAGAAACTTGGATGCGGGTAAGGATGCCGATACGAGGGCGTTGGAAAAAGACCTGTCGGCAATTCTGGCGATGAAGGTCTCGATCAATCACAAGGCTGGAACAGAAACGGGTCAGGTTGTTCTGACGTATGAGAACCTGGACCAGCTTGACGATTTGTGCGCCAAACTCAGCCGTTAGGCCGCGTCCAGATAAAGACCAATACACCGCCCAGGACAACGGCTTGAATGGCCAAAACGAAAACCGGGGCGGACATCCAAATTGAGAGACCAAAAACGGCGGCGACGGAAACAGTTGCCGCCTTTTTTGCCGCAGGCCGTATAGCACCAGAGCTTTGCCAATCTTGTATCAACGGTCCGAACAGTTGGTGAGTCAGCAGCCAAGTGTGAAGACGCGAAGATGATCTGGCAAAGAAAAACGCTGCCAAAAGCAGGAATGGCACGGTTGGCAGAAGGGGAAGAACAACCCCAACCATCGCCAGAGCAACGCAAAATAGTCCCAGTCCTGCCCACAGATAGTGCATGGTTAGCTCAATAGTTCCCGGATGACGGCATTCAGAACGGCCCGGCCGTCCGCAGTCGCCCGAAGCCTGTCGTTACTATGTTCAATCATTTTTATTTCAGAGAGATGATCAATAGTGTTCTTTGGAAGTTTTCGACCGGATAGGGTTTCCCATCTGTCTATATCTAGCCCCTCTGAAATTCTCATACCCATCATAAGGTATTCGTTTGCCTGATCTTCGTAGGACAGTAACGTTCTATCTTTTTCCCCGTTGCCGCGCTCGGCCGCATCAAGCCAACGTTGCGGATTCAGGTATGTTTCGGTTGCGTATTTTTGGGCGTTCAGGGTGAACCGTCCATGAGCACCGGGTCCGATGCCGACATAGTCTCCGTAACGCCAATAGGTCAGGTTGTGTTGGGATTCCGCGCCTGCGCGCGCATGATTGGATACTTCATAGGCGGGCAAACCGTGGGCTTCGCAAATGTCCTGCGTGATCAGATACATGTCGGCGGCGCTGTCATCCTCGGGCAAGCCACGCAGTTTTCCAACGGCATAGCGATCACCAAAAGCCGTTCCGTCCTCGATCGTCAATTGGTACAGCGACAGGTGGTCCACGGCCATTGACAGGGCCTCGTTCAGCTCCGTGCGCCAAGCTTCGGGTGTTTGGTGCTGTCTGGCATAGATCAGGTCAAAACTCACACGATCAAAGCAGGCACGAGCAATGTCAAATGCCGCTCGGGCCTCGGTGACTGTGTGGATCCGGCCCAGCCGACGCAAATCTTCGTCATTCAGGGCCTGAACGCCCATCGAAATTCGGTTAACGCCTGCGTCCCGATAGGCTGCAAACCGACCAGCCTCGACCGATCCGGGATTGGCCTCGAGCGTGATTTCCATGTCATTGGACGGGTGCCAGAGCGCGCGCGCCTCATCAATCACGTCAGAAACGGTTTCCGGGTCCATCAGAGACGGGGTGCCACCCCCAAAAAAAATCGTGTTCAGTACCCGACCCGGCGTTTCAGAGGCAGCGCGGCGCAGCTCGCTCAGATAAGCAGTAAGCCATTGTTTCTGATCTATTTTCTTTGAAACATGGCTGTTGAAGTCACAATAGGGGCATTTGGCCTCGCAAAAAGGCCAATGGATATAAAGGCCAAAGCCCCCGTTGCGCCAATCATCCGCCAAAGCAGCCTTTCACGAACTTCTCAACCGCGCGGCCGCGGTGGCTGATCTTGTTCTTTTCCCAGCGATCCATTTCGGCAAAGGTAATGTCGTGCCCGTCCGGAACAAACATCGGGTCATACCCGAATCCGTCCTTGCCGCGGATCGGCCAGACCAGGTGGCCCGGTGCGATGCCTTCGAATACTTCATCATGTCCGTCGGGCCAGGCCAGAACCAATGTACAACGGAATTGCGCTGTGCGTGGGTGAGGGGCGTTTTTAGCCTCCAGCTCATTATGTGCGCGGGTCATGGCCATCAGGAAATCACGACCATTTGCCGTTTCCGCCCAATCGGCAGTGTAAACCCCCGGCGCGCCATCCAGCGCGTCGATGGTGATCCCGGAATCGTCCGACAGGGCAGGCAGGCCAGTGGCTTTGGCGGCGGCATGGGCTTTGATCTGCGCGTTGCCGACAAATGTGTCTTCGGTCTCTTCCGGCTCGGGCAGGTTCATCTCGCCCGCGCCGACGACAGTGACGCCAAAAGGTTCGAGGAGATGCGCCATCTCCTCAAGCTTGCCTTTGTTGTGGGTGGCAACCAGCAGCCTGTCCCCATCGAACTTACGGGTCATGCGGTTGCGGCCTTTTGCGCGGCAGCCAATTCGCCGACGCCTTTTTCGGCCAGATCCATCAGCTGATCCATTTGCGCGCGGCTAAAGACCGAGCCTTCGGCGCTCATCTGCACTTCGATCAGCTTGCCGGATCCGGTCATGATGAAGTTGCCATCAACACCCGCTTCGCTGTCTTCCGGGTAATCCAGATCCAGAACTGACTGACCAGCATAAATACCGCAGGACACAGCCGCAACTGGATCCACCAGGGGATCAGAGATGACGTCGCCCGCTTTCATCAGCTTGTTCACGGCCAGACGCAGGGCCACCCAGCCGCCGGTGATCGACGCGCATCGGGTGCCGCCATCGGCTTGGATCACGTCGCAGTCCACAGTGATCTGACGCTCACCCAACGCGACCCGATCCACACCAGCGCGTAGGGCGCGGCCGATCAGGCGCTGGATTTCCACGGTGCGACCACCTTGCTTGCCGCTGGCAGCTTCGCGCCGCATTCGGGTGTTGGTGGCGCGGGGCAGCATACCGTATTCTGCCGTGACCCAGCCCAGGCCCGAGCCTTTTATAAAGGGCGGCACGCGATCTTCGATCGTTGCGGTGCAAAGCACATGAGTGTCGCCCATTTTGATCAGGCAGGAACCTTCGGCATGTTTGGTGAACCCCGTTTCGATTGAAACGGTGCGCATTTCGCTTAAATCTCTTCCAGAGGGTCGCATCGGAATTCCTTTGTTTGCTGGGTTGGGGATAACGCCCCGCAGCGTTACGATGCAACCCCGATTGACCTTTCATTTGCCTGCTATTTAATGACGAACGAGCAGGGGACGACGCATGAGCGAAGCGAGCAAGATTCTGGATGAGATGAACGACCGGTCGCGCGAAGTGTTTCGGTTGATTGTCGAGAGTTATCTGGAAAGCGGTGAGCCGGTTGGCAGCCGCACCTTGACGCGTACCTTGTCCGAAAAAGTCAGCGCCGCGACCGTTCGCAATGTGATGCAGGATCTGGAATTTTTGGGCCTTCTGGACAGCCCACATGTCAGTGCAGGTCGAATTCCAACGCAGCAGGGCTTGCGGATGTTTGTGGACGGGTTGCTTGAAGTTGGCGATCTGGGTGCCGATGATCGGCAGAAACTGGAACAGACATTAGGCTCTAACACGGGCGATGTGGGTGGGATGCTCGACCGAGTGGGCTCTGCTTTGTCACACGTGACACAAGGCGCCTCGCTGGTTTTGACGCCCAAGCATGAATCGGAAATCAAGCATATTGAGTTTGTTTCTCTGGGTCATGATCGGGCTTTGGTGGTTCTGGTTTTCTCGGATGGTCATGTGGAAAACCGACTGTTTACCCCGCCACCGGGGCAAACCCCCAGTTCAATGCGCGAGGCGGCGAATTTCCTCAATGCGCTGATCGAGGGGCGGACCCTTGGCGAAGTGCGTCGGCAGATGCAGACGCAGATCGATGCACGCAAGCAAGAGATCGACGTTCTGGCGCGTGAGATGGTGGAAAGCGGAATGGCTGCCTGGGACGGAGACGGCGGCGACTCGGCCCGATTGATCGTGCGTGGGCGGGCGAATCTGTTGAACGAACCGGGTCAGGCCGAGGAGCTTGACCGGATTCGGACCCTGTTTGACGATCTGGAACGCAAACGTGACATCGCGGAATTCCTTGAATTGACCGAGGATGGCGAAGGTGTGCGCATTTTTATTGGGTCTGAGAACAAACTTTTCTCACTTTCGGGTTCCTCTTTGGTGGTGTCTCCATATATGAACGCTGATCGTAAGATAATCGGTGCGGTCGGGGTCATCGGGCCCACGCGTCTGAATTATGGACGGATCGTGCCGATCGTGGATTATACGGCGCAACTGGTCGGTAAGTTGATATCCGACCGGAGCTAGAGGGTAAGAGATGGCAGAGCCCAAGAACGAAGATTTTCTGGACGACATCATGGCTGCGGAAGCGGAAGAGCTGGCCGAAGAGTTTGCAGAGATCAGCGAGGAAGCGCTGGAGCTCGATGAGCTGCGCGCCGAGCGGGATGACTATAAAGACAAGTTCATGCGCGCGCTGGCGGATGCTGAGAATGCGCGTAAGCGCGGCGACAAGGCGCGCCGGGATGCGGAACAGTATGGCGGGTCGAAGCTGGCCCGAGACATGCTGCCGGTTTATGACAACATGAAGCGTGCGCTTGAAGCTGCGACGGATGAGCAGAAAGAAGTGGCCGCTGGGTTGCTGGAAGGTGTCGAACTGACCATGCGTGCGCTGAAGGACGTGTTCCAGAAGCACGGGATTGAAGTGATCACGCCTGAGGTCGGAGACCGGTTCGATCCAAACGTGCATGAGGCGATGTTCGAAGCGCCGGTGCCCGGCACCAGGGCGGGGGACATCATTCAGGTGTCTGCCGAAGGGTTCATGTTGCATGACCGCCTGCTGCGTCCGGCGCAGGTTGGCGTGTCGTCGACGCCTGCAAGCTGATTGGCCCCTGCGAGGCCAAGCCTTCGGCGAGAGTATTTTGGAAAAGATGAAGGGGCGGTCAGGATCTGGCCGCCTCTTTCAGCTTGTAGATCAGATCGAGTGCTTCACGAGGAGTGAGCTCGTCCGGTAAGATATCATCCAACATATCCGTGACAGGCGAGGCCCTAGGGGCAGGTGGCGGGGGTGGCGGCGCGGCTGAAAACAGCGGCAGATCATCGATCAGAGCTTTTTGCTTTCCACCTTCGCGTTCCGTTTTCTCGAGTTGATCCAGAACGACACGGGCGCGTTCGACAACCGAGGCTGGCAGGCCGGCAAGTTGGGCGACTTGCACACCATAGGACCGGTCTGCAGCGCCCTTGTGAACCTCGTGCAGGAAGATCACATCGCCTTCCCATTCTTTGACTGCAACCGTTGCATTGTCCACGCCCTCCAGTTTACCGGCCAATGCGGTGAGTTCGTGGTAATGCGTTGCGAACAGAGCGCGGCATTTGTTGGAGGCGTGTAGATGTTCCAGTGTGGCCCATGCGATTGAGAGGCCGTCATAGGTGGCGGTGCCGCGTCCGATTTCGTCCAGAATAACCAGCGCGCGGTCATCGGCCTGGTTCAGAATCGCGGCAGTTTCGACCATTTCGACCATGAAGGTCGAGCGGCCTCGGGCCAGATCATCCGATGCACCAACGCGGCTGAACAGTTGGCTGACAACGCCGATATGGGCGTGTTCGGCGGGTACAAAGCTTCCCATCTGAGCCAGAAGCGCGATCAGGGCGTTCTGGCGCAGGAAAGTCGATTTACCGGCCATATTGGGGCCGGTCAGCAACCAGATGGCGGCACCCTGTTCAGCGCTAAGATCGCAGTCGTTGGCGACAAAGGCATCGCCACTTTGCTGACGCAAGGCGTGCTCTACAACCGGATGGCGGCCGCCTTGAATGTCGAAGGTGCGAGAGCTGTCGACCTGTGGCCGACACCAGTTTTCACCATGCGCCAGATCGGCCAATGCCGTTGTTAAATCCAGTTCAGCCAGCCCTCGGGCGGCTTGGTTGAGTCGGGCGGCAAGGGCTAAAATTTCATCAGAAAGCTTTTGATAGAGCCGCTTTTCGATCTCAAGCGCCAGATTACCCGCGTTCAGGATGCGGGTTTCGATCTCTGACAGTTCGACAGTTGTAAACCGTACCTGATTGGCGGTGGTCTGACGGTGGATATAGGTTTCGCTGAACGGCGGGTTTAGCATCTTCTCGGCGTGGGTCGCGGTGGTTTCGATGAAATACCCCAGCACATTGTTGTGCTTGATCTTCAGCGAGGTGATGCCCGTATGTTCCGCGTATTTTTGCTGAAATCCGGCAATGACCGAGCGACCTTCGTCGCGTAGGGTGCGGGCCTCATCCAATTCGGTGTCAAAGTCAGGGGCGATGAAACCACCATCGCGCGCCAGCAGGGGCGGCTCGGCGACAAGTGCCTCGTCGAGCAGGCCGAGAAGGTCGTCAAACCCGGTCAGGTTTTGGACGGCGGTCGATAACAGCACTGGCAAATCTTGGGCTTCGCACATTTCCGCAATACTAGCTGCCTGCGCCAACCCGTTACGAATGGCGGCCAGATCGCGTGGACCGCCTCGGTCCAGCGACAGCCGCGAGAGGGCGCGGTCCAGATCCGGTGTTTTGCGCAGCGCTTCACGCAGGTCTGACGCAATCAGGCTGTCCTCAACTGCGAAGCTTACCGCATCCAGGCGCGCATGGATGACATCCAGATTGCGCGATGGGCTGGACAGGCGTTGTTCCAGCAACCGTGCGCCACCGGGTGTGACGGTACGGTCGACCACAGATAACAACGATCCGGCGCGACCACCTGAGAGCGACCGCGTCAGTTCCAGATTGCGGCGTGTTGCAGCATCAATTTGGACAACACGGTCTTCTGATTCCTTGAGAGGAGTTTGCAGCAGGGGCAATTTGCCTTTTTGCGTGATCTCAAGATAGTCGATCAGTGCACCCATTGCCGAGACTTCGGCGCGACCGAAGTTCCCGAATGCATCCAATGCACCGACGTGAAACAAACCGCATATACGTTTTTCCGCCGCTGTGCTGTCAAAACTGGCACGTCCTACAGGTGTCAGAGAAATCCCGAGATCGCGAACGGGTTCCTGCAACTTGTCTTGCGCCCCTTCTGCCACGATCAACTCGGACGGGGCCAGCCGTGCCAGTTCCGGGCTGAGGCGCGCGCCGGTCAAAGGCATCACGTGAAATGCACCGGTCGAGATGTCGGTCCAGGCAAGAGCGGCCTCGTCACGGACTTCGGCATAGGAGGCCAGAAAGTTGTGGCGGCGGGCCTCCAGCAGGGCGTCCTCGGTCAGCGTGCCGGGCGTCACCAGACGCACAACGTCGCGCTTTACGACTGATTTAGAGCCTCTTTTCTTCGCTTCGGCAGGGCTCTCCATTTGTTCGCAGACAGCAACGCGAAAGCCTTTGCGGATCAGAGTCAACAAATACCCTTCGGCTGAATGCACCGGCACACCACACATGGGGATATCGTTACCATTGTGCTTGCCGCGCTTGGTCAGAGCGATGTCCAGCGCTTCGGCGGCATTGACGGCATCTTCGAAGAACATTTCGTAGAAATCGCCCATGCGATAGAACAGCAATGCATCGGCGTGGGCCTCTTTGATTTCGAGATATTGCGCCATCATCGGCGTGACTGTGGACAAAGGCGGCCCCCTTTTGGCGTTTCCGGGCGTGACCTTACAAACCCGGCCCCTGCGACGAAAGGCGAAAACGTATTGTCGTTGAGGCGCGCCCCTGCCTGCGCTATGAGGCAACAGCCCAACAGATGCAAAGAAACGACATTTCCGATGCCCAAAGCGAAGATCACCAAAGAAGAGGCGCTGGCCTTTCACCTGGACCCCACCCCCGGAAAATGGGAAGTGCAAGCCACCGTTCCCATGACCACGCAGCGAGACCTGTCACTGGCTTACAGCCCCGGTGTGGCTGTTCCCTGTGAAGCTATCGCCGAAGCGCCCGAGACTGCCTATGACTATACAAACAAGGGCAATCTGGTGGCTGTGATCTCGAATGGGACGGCGGTACTTGGTCTGGGAAACCTTGGCGCGCTGGGCTCAAAACCGGTGATGGAAGGGAAATCCGTTCTGTTCAAGCGGTTCGCCGATGTGAACTCGATCGACATCGAGCTGGACACCGAAGACCCGGATGAGTTTTGTCGCGCCGTACGCCTGATGGGGCCGACTTTTGGTGGCATTAATCTGGAAGACATCAAAGCGCCCGAGTGTTTCATCATCGAACAGCGCCTGAAGGAAGAGATGGATATTCCTGTCTTCCATGATGACCAGCATGGCACGGCGGTGATCTGTGCCGCGGGTTTGCTGAACGCGCTACATATTTCGGGCAAGAAAATCGAGGATGTAAAGATTGTTTTGAACGGTGCGGGCGCGGCAGGGATCGCCTGTATCGAATTGCTGAAAGCAATGGGCGCACGGCACGAGAATTGCATCGTCTGTGACACCAAAGGCGTTATTTATCAGGGCCGGACCGAAGGTATGAACCAGTGGAAGTCCGCCCACGCCATCACCACGGATTTGCGTACGCTGGAAGATGCGATGAAGGACGCGGATGTGTTCCTGGGAGTTTCGGTCAAGGGTGCGGTCACACAAGAAATGGTCGCCAGCATGGCTGACAACCCGGTGATTTTCGCGATGGCGAACCCTGACCCCGAGATCACGCCGGAAGAAGCGCACGAGGTTCGCGTGGATGCCATCGTTGCCACCGGGCGCAGCGATTATCCCAATCAGGTCAATAACGTGCTTGGCTTCCCCTATCTGTTCCGGGGCGCATTGGACATCCATGCCCGTGCCATCAATGATGAGATGAAGATTGCCTGCGCCCACGCGCTCGCCAATCTGGCGCGCGAGGATGTACCGGATGAGGTTGCGATGGCCTATGGCAAATCGCTGACGTTCGGGCGCGATTATATCATCCCGACGCCGTTTGACCCGCGGCTGATCCACCGTATCCCTCCAGCCGTTGCCAAGGCCGGAATGGATACTGGTGCAGCGCGGCGTCCGATCATTGATATGGACGCGTATGAACTAAGCCTGAAATCCCGCATGGATCCGACCGCAAGCATCCTGCGCGGTTTGAACGCCCGTGCGCGTCAGGCCCAAAGCCGAATGATCTTTGCCGAGGGCGACGATCCACGGGTGCTGCGCGCTGCGGTCATGTATCAGCGTTCAGGCTTTGGTAAAGCGCTTGTGGTCGGACGCGCGGATGACGTCAAAGACAAGCTGGAAGCCACAGGCCTTGGGGATGCGGTACGAGAAATCGAGGTTGTGAACGCCGCAAATACCAGCCATCTCGAAACCTATTCCAATTTCCTCTATGAGCGCCTGCAGCGTAAGGGTTTTGACCGCAAGGACATTCACCGCCTTGCCGCACGGGATCGGCATGTGTTTTCTTCGTTGATGCTGGCACATGGTCACGGGGATGGGCTGGTCACGGGCGCGACGCGTAAGTCGGCCCACGTGCTGGACCGGATCAACCACGTCTTTGATGCCGATGCTGCGCACGGGGCTGCTGGTGTGACGGCCCTCTTGCATAAAGGTCGGATTGTCTTGATTGGGGACACCCTAGTGCATGAATGGCCGGACGAAAACGATCTGGCCAATATCGCCGAGCGTTCCGCAGCCGTCGCCCGACACATGGGTCTGGAGCCACGGGTTGCGTTTGTCAGTTTCTCGACCTTTGGTTACCCGGTCTCGGAACGCGCCGAGAAGATGCACCGCGCGCCCGCAGTTTTGGACCAGCGCGGCGTGGATTTCGAGTATGAAGGCGAAATGACGGTTGATGTGGCCCTGAACGTGGATCAGCAAGCAGCTTATCCTTTCCAGCGTCTGACAGGTCCGGCGAACATCTTGATCGTTCCGGCGCGGCACTCAGCCTCGATCTCAACCAAGCTGATGCAGGAAATGGGTGGCGCGACCGTGATTGGCCCTATCCTGTCGGGCGTGGATAAGCCAATTCAGATCTGTTCCACCGTCTCGACTGCGAATGACATTCTCAACATGGCCATTCTGGCCTCATGCGATATTGGATAAGTCATGACGATCTGGAACCTCGGCTCGATCAACGCGGATATGGTTTATGACCTGCCGCATTTGCCTGCGCCGGGGGAAACTCTGGCCGCCCTTGGACTGGACCGGTTTCTGGGCGGCAAGGGGGCCAATATGTCGGTTGCAGCGGCACGGGCGGGTGCGCGTGTCAGCCATATTGGCGCTGTCGGCCATGATGGGCGCTGGGCGAAAGACCGATTGACTGAATATGGCGTGGATACGCGTTATATTTCAGAGGCAGATGTACCAACCGGGCACGCGATTATTGCCGTGGATGCTGAGGGCGAAAACCTGATCATCCTGTATCCCGGTGCCAATCATGCGTTAGAGGTCAGCGATCTGGGACAAGCTCTGTCGTCGGCAAGCACGGGTGACCTGCTGATCCTGCAGAATGAAACCAACGCACAGGTTGAAGCCGCGCAGTTGGGGCACCGGATGGGATTGACCGTGTGCTATGCCGCTGCTCCGTTTCAGGCCCAGGCGGTAAAGGCGGTTCTGCCTTATCTGGATTTTCTGATCCTCAACGAGGTCGAGGCTGACCAGCTACGTCAGGAAACCGGGTTAAATGCCGCTGACCTGCCAGTGCGGCACGTGATTGTCACGCTGGGTTCAAAAGGCGCGCGGTATTTGCAGAATGGCAGTGATCCGGTCGAGTTCGAAGCGCACAAGGTGCAGGCCGTCGACACCACGGGGGCGGGCGATACCTTCACCGGCTATGTACTGGCAGGCATGGATCGTGGGATGCCGATGGAACAGGCTATTCTGCAAGCAAACCGCGCCGCGGCCCTGATGGTCACGCGGCACGGAACGGCTGATGTTATCCCCGATTTGAAAGAGGTGCGCGACGCGTCCTTTGACTAAGATCCGACAAACGGTGCGTCAGAACCCCAAAGCTGTTTGACGCGCGCGTCACGGCCGCAGGCTTTGCGGTAAGCTTTGTACGCGCTGTGCTGTCGCTTGGGCCCAAAGCGGGTCAAGATCAGTTTGTTCCCCTTGTAGTAATCCTGATGATACGCCTCGGCTGGGTAAAAAGTTCCTTCGCTGAGGATTGGTGTTACCACTGTCCGGCCCAAGGCCCGCTGCGCATCTGCTTTTGCCTTCTCGGCCAAAGCTTTTTCCCCTGTGTTAGAGACGAATATTGCAGTGCGGTAGCTATCACCGCGATCGCAGAATTGACCCCCGGCATCTGTGGGGTCGACCGAGCGGAAGAACATGTTCAGAAGCGTTTCACGTGAGACTTGAGCCGGATTGAACGTGATCTGAACCGCCTCATAATGGCCGGTTCCTCCTTTTGAGACCTGATCATAAGTGGGATTTGCTGATTTGCCGCCGGTATAGCCTGAAACAGCCTCGATGACGCCGGGGACAAACTCAAAATCAAATTCAACGCACCAGAAACATCCTCCGGCTACTGTCAGAGTTTCTGTTCCTGCCGCCGGCGCGGGCAAAGCGCGCAACATCGCCGCCAGTGCGATCAGCGTGAACAGAAGGGCTGGTTTAAGCGTGTCGAGGTAAGCAGTCCGTGTCATGTCAGGTCTCCTTTCACGACCAAGGTGACCCGACATGGATCAACATGCAATTGCCTGACATCCCATGTCACGCGCTGGTGAGGCGAGTTTATCAAATTCAGCCAAGTCCGAAGAAACCTTGTGTATCGCAGTCAAAAGACCTTTTCTGAGATGTGGTGATGCAAGGTTGGATTCAGGATCGATGACACAGGAGATGCAGGTTTCGACGCGCGTGCTGGTCATAGTTGCGCCCAGCTTCAATATGGCGGCCACCATGGCGTTCATAGATCCGTTTCGCGCCGCCAACTATCTGGATGGAAAGCCTTATTTCAAATGGGACTTCGTATCAGAAGCAGGTGGTTTCTGTGTGTCCAGCAACGGTGCTGGCATCGAAACTCAACCGCTTGACGCGCTTTCGTTCACCGAGGCCGACATTGTCATTGTATCTTCCAGTTGGACACCGGAACGGCACCTGACGTCTAAACTGGGAACAACTTTGCGCCAACTTGCCCGCAGCGGCGCGACTTTGGGCGCTTTGGATACGGGTGCCTTCATACTGGCGCAGGCAGGGCTGTTAAATGGGCGGCGCGCCACCGTTCATTATGAGCATATCGATGCCCTGCAGGAGCTTTATCCAGGGATTGAGGTCGTTGAGAATCTCTATGTTATGGACGGCAATCGGCTTACGTGTTGCGGTGGGTCTGCAGCGACCGACTTTGGGCTACAAATCCTTCAGGGGATACATGGCAGCGCCCTTGCCAATGCAGCGGCCAGATACGTGTTTCACGACCGTTTACGCGGCCCGGCAGAGCAACAGCAGCCACAAGGTAATGAACCTTTGGGAATAACGGTTCCTGCCAAGCTAAAGATGGCGATTCAAGTAATGGAGGCCAATCTGGAGGAACCTGTACCGGTTCCCGAGATTTGCAAACGCGCGGGAATCTCTCATCGCCAACTGGATCGGCTGTTCGCGACTTACATCAAGAAAACGCCCGCGCTTTACTATCGTGACATTCGCTTGGATCGGGCGCGCGGCCTGGTCACGCAGACCGAGCTTCCCATTGCAGAGGTCGCCCTGGCGTCAGGTTTTTCCAGCCCCGTGCATTTCAGCCGGGCTTATAAGGAAAGATTTGGCCTGCCCCCGACGCGCGACCGGGTCGAGGGTAGGGTTCCATTCGAGTTCCGCGCCTGGCCGATGCATCGCAAACCTAAAGACTAGCGGCATCACGATCATCAATTTGGCTAAAATAGAAAATAATCAGGCGGAAAAAGTTAAGTAGCCGACAAAGACTCAGAAGATCATACGCACCACACGTCAATCCTTGGGGCAAAGCCTGCCCCTGAGCTGTGGAGCCACCCATGAGTCAGCTGCCGTCCAAAACCCAGTTCGAGCGGATTTCCGATGGTTTTAGCACCGATCCCTTCAATACCAGTTCCCTGAAGGCCGAAGCCTATGTCGATCCGTCCTGGTATCAGGTCGATCAAAACGAAGTGCTAGCCAAGACATGGCAATGGGTGTGCCACGTTGAAAAGCTGCGCGCTCCGGGGTCATACACAACCGTCGAAATCGCCGGACGTCCGATTGCTGTCGTGCGCGACCGCGAGGGCACATTGCGTGCGTTCTATAATGTCTGCAAACACCGCGCCCATCATTTGCTATCGGGCGAGGGCGAAACCACACGCATCATGTGCCCGTATCACGCATGGGTTTACAAACTGGACGGCCAATTGGTGCGCGCGCCCGAGACCGAGAACCTGGCTAATTTTAAAACATCGGATATCTGCCTGGACCAAGTACAGGTCGAAGAGTTTGCGGGGTTTATATACGTCAACGTAGACCCTAACGCAGCACCTTTGCGCGAAGTTTCCGGGAATCTGGAAACCGAAATCTGCCATTGGGCACCCGATATCGAGCAGCTGACATTTGGTCACCGCCTGACCTATGACATCAAGTCGAACTGGAAGAACGTCGTCGACAACTTCCTTGAATGCTATCACTGCCCGACAGCGCATAAGGATTTCTGTGATCTGGTCGATATGGACACCTACAAGGTGACCACATACGGCATCTACTCCAGCCATATGGCCGAGGCGGGTAAGGGTGCTAACACCGCTTATGACGTGTCCAATGCCACAGTACGAACCCATGCAGTTTGGTGGTTGTGGCCCACGACATGTCTGATGCGCTACCCGGGGCGGTCTTCGATGATCGTGCTGAATATCATCCCGATGGGTCCTGACCGAACGCTCGAAACCTATGATTTCTTCCTTGAAACCCCGGAGCCTGATGAGGCCGAGCTGGAAGCAATCCGGTATCTTGATGAGGTTCTGCAACGCGAAGACATCGACATTGTCGAAAGCGTACAACGCGGGATGAGCACCCCGGCCTTTACGCAAGGTCGGATCGTGCATGATCCTAATGGTTCGGGCAAATCAGAACATGCGGTGCATCATTTCCACGGGCTTGTACTGGATGCATATGCAAAGGCCGCACCGTGACACGGCCGAACATCGTTGTGATTATGGCCGATCAACTGGCGCCGCATTTTTGCGGCGCGTACGGCCATCCAACGGTCAGGACCCCAAACATCGACGCGCTTGCCGCGCGCGGGATGCGATTTGACGCAGCCTATTGCAACTCACCCCTCTGCGCGCCGTCCCGATTTGCGTTCATGTCCGGGCAGCTGATCAGCCGGATCGCTGCTTTTGACAACGCCAGCGAGTTTCGCGCCTCGGTCCCGACCTTTGCGCATTACCTCAAGGCGCTGGGCTACCGCACCTGCCTGTCGGGCAAGATGCATTTTGTTGGGCCGGACCAGAAACACGGGTTTCAGGACCGTGTGACCACCGACATCTACCCCGCCGATTTTGCCTGGACCCCGGACTGGGAAGCCCCGGACGAGCGGATCGATAAGTGGTATCACAACATGCAAACCGTAAAGGAAAGCGGTGAGGCGGTCGCCACCTTCCAGACAGACTATGATGACGAGGTCGAATTTGCCGCGCGCCGCTGGTTGATCGACAGGGGCCGCGATCGGGCGGCTGGGGACAATGCTCCGTTCTGTATGGTGGCCAGCTTTATCCATCCGCATGACCCCTATGTCGCCAAGCCCGAGTGGTGGAACCTGTATTCCGACGCAGACGTCCCGATGCCGGAATTTACACTAACGCCCGAGGAACAAGACCCGTTCTCACGCCGTGTGATGGATGGGATCGAGGCAAGCTATGTCCCTCTGACCGAGGAAGAAATCCGCCGCGCGCGTCGCGCTTATCTGGCCAATGTCAGTTACTTTGACAGCAAGGTCGGCGCGATGGTCAAAGCCTTGGAAGACATCGGTGCGTTAGACAATACCATCGTCATCATCACCGCAGACCACGGCGATATGCTGGGTGAGCGTGGGTTGTGGTACAAGATGAATTTCTTTGAACACTCGGCTCGTGTGCCGCTGATCATGGCGGGTCCCGGTGTTGCCAAAGGCTGTGCTGCCAACGCCTGTTCCCTGCTCGATCTTCTGCCGACATTCGTGGATATCGCCGGCGGTTCTGACGCGATCTTCGGGGAACCGATTGATGGCCGATCCTTGATGCCTCTTGCGCGCGGAGAATCTGACCCTGTGGATGAAGCCGTCGGCGAGTATTGCGCCGAGATGACGCCTTATCCGGTGTTCATGATCCGGCGCGGGCCGTTGAAGTATATTCACTGCGACCCGGACCCACCTCAGCTTTATGACCTGTTCAGGGATCCGTTGGAAAAGGTGAATGTGGCCGATGACCCGGCTTACGCTGAACAGTCCGCACAGTTTGCTGAAGACGTGGCGCGACGTTGGAACAGCGAAAGCCTGCGTGCGGATGTCATTGCAACGCAAAAGTCCCGGCGCACCTTGCACGCCGCGATGGAGGCGGGTGCCGGAGAGGCCTGGGATTACACCCCGCCACGAGATGCAACGCAGGAATATGTGCGCAATCACATGGATTGGATGGTTGCAGCGACTCGCTATCGCTATCCGCCATTGAAGGAGACCAAAGAATGATGCTGGACGGCAAAACAGCGCTTGTAACCGGTGGGCGCGGCGGGATCGGGCGCGCGATCGTGGCACGTTTTCTGCGCGAGGGCGCACGGGTTTATGCGGCTGATCTGACGCCCGAAGGATCCTTGTCAGCCCATGATGACGACGGCAGCATCTTTGTGAAACTGGACGTCACGCAAGAAGCTGATGCGATTGCCGCGATGGAACAGGTTGGTGCGGAAGCTGGCCAATTGGATGTTTTGGTTAACGCCGCTGGCATCGAGATTGAAAAGACGATTGAACAGACAACGCTAGAGGAATGGAACCTGTCCTTCGCTGTGAATGTCACGGGTACGTTTTTGACCTCAAAACATGCATTGCCGCTGTTGCGCAAAGGGGCCGCGTCGGGAACGTCAGCCTCGATCATCAATTTCGGGAGTTACGATGGGTACATTGCGGACCCTGGCCTTGCCGCCTATTGCGCGACCAAAGGTGCGGTTCATGCCTTGACGCGTGCGATGGCGTGTGATCACGGGCCGGAGGGTATTCGCGTGAATGCCATATGCCCCGGCTATGTCGACACACCCATGTTGCAGAGCTTTTTCACCGGCGATGGCTCGGGTGGCGGCGGCAAGACCATCGACCAGTTGCAGCAGGCCGTGCGCGAAGTGCACCCGATGCGCACATATGGCACGCCCGACGACATCGCCAATCTGGTGAATTGGCTGGCTTCTGACGAGGCGCGCTATGCAAGCGGTCAACTTTGGGTTCTGGACGGAGGGCTGAGCGCGCAAGTCCAGCAGATGAAGCTATGAGCAAACCGGTTATCATTACATGTGCTCCAACCGGTGGGATTCATACACCGACCATGTCGGAGCACTTGCCCATCACGCCAAACGAAATCACCGAGGCCAGCATCGGTGCCGTCGAGGCCGGGGCTTCGATCATCCATCTTCATGCCCGCAATCCGGAAAACGGTCGACCAGATCAGGACCCTGACCTTTTCATGCAGTTCCTGCCCCGCATCAAGCAAGCAACCGGTGCTGTGATGAATGTCTCAACCGGTGGCGGGTTGGGCATGACCCGCGAAGAACGCCTGCGTGCGGCACTACGGGCCAGCCCCGAAATGGCCAGCATGAACATGGGCTCGATGAACTTCGGCATCTTCCCGATGATGCAGAAATATTCAGGCTGGAAACATGACTGGGAACCCGAGTTTCTGGACATGACTCGCGACTTCATTTTCCGCAACACGTTTGCCGATATCGAATATGCGATGAAGGAACTGGGTGAAGGTCACGGCACGAAGTTCGAGTTTGAATGCTACGATCTGGGGCACCTCTACAACCTGGCTTGGGTGGTAGATCAAGGCTGGGTGAAACCGCCGTTTTTCATCCAGATGGTGTTTGGCATTCTGGGTGGCGTGGGGGCTGATCCCGACAACCTGATGCACATGCACACAATTGCCGAAAAGTTGTTTGGAAACGGCTATGAATGGTCGGTGCTGGCCGCAGGTCGCCACCAGATGGCCTTCACGACACAGGCTGCGATCCTTGGTGGCAATGTACGGGTTGGGCTGGAAGACAGCCTTTACATCGGGCCCGGCGAAAAGGCGAAGTCCAACGCTGATCAGGTCCGCAAGATTCGCTCAATCATCGAAAATCTTGGCCTGACGGTCGCAACGCCGGACGAGGCCCGCCAACGGCTGGGTCTGAAGGGCAACGACCAGACAGCTTTTTGACGGGGGACGACATGCAGACAAAGATGCTGATTAACGGAGAGATGGTAGAAGGTCAGGGCGATGCTCTGCCCGTTCTGGATCCATCTACCGGTGAAACCGTGGCCCATGTGCCCGAAGCGACGCCTGAGCAGATCGAAGCTGCAACGCGTGCTGCCCATGAAGCCTTTGACGCCTATCGGCTTGTTTCGCCTTCCGAACGGTCGGGATATCTGCACGCGATTGCGGATGTAATGGAAGAAAACATCGATGAATTGGCCGAGTTAGAGACGCTTGATGTTGGCAAGCCATGGCCGATGGCCCGCGATGAAGAGATGCCTCTGACCATCGACACTTTCCGCTTCATGGCCGGTGCCTCACGCACGATGAGCGGGTCGGTGGCCGGAGAATACGCAGCGGGCCACACGTCAATGATCCGCAAGGATCCGATTGGCCCAGTGGCTTCCATCGCGCCATGGAACTATCCGCTTATGATGGCGGCATGGAAGATCGCTGCGCCCCTGGCGGCAGGTTGCACCATTGTTATGAAACCGTCCGAAATCACGCCGCTGGCCACGCTACGGCTGGCAGAGTTGCTGGCAGATGTATTGCCCAAAGGTGTGTTGAACGTGGTCCATGGTCGGGGCATGTCGGTTGGTGACAGCCTGATCAATGACCCACGGATTGAGGGCATTTCAATCACCGGCTCACCTGCGACCGGAATGGCCGCGATGCGGGCGGCATCCAACCAGATCCGCCATGTGCATCTGGAACTTGGGGGCAAGGCGCCGGTTATCGTGTTCAATGACGCTGATATCGACGCCGTGGCCGAGACGATCCGATACGGTTCGTTCTTCAACGCAGGTCAGGATTGCGCTCAGCCCTGTCGGGTGATGGTGCAGGATGATGTATACGACAAAGTGGTTGCTGCCGTCGCTGATCAGGTTGGTCAGATCAGGATCGGTGCGCCAAAGGCCGAAGGCACAGAAATGGGGCCTATCGTATCAACAGCCCAACGCGACCGGGTCGCCGGATTTGTCGATCGCGCCCGCAGCAGCGCTGAAATCGCCGTAGGCGGCAAGGTTGGTGAAGGGGAAGGGTTCTTCTATCAGCCGACCGTCGTCGCAAATGTGGATAATAACGCTGAGATCGCGTGTAGCGAGGTGTTCGGCCCGGTCGTGACTCTGTCGCGATTTACCGAGGCGGACGAAGCCCTTCGGATTGCAAACGCGGGGCGGTACGGGTTGGCGTCGTCTGTCTGGACCAAGGATATCTCGACCGCGATGAAAATGACGGCGCAGCTGCGGTACGGCATGACCTGGGTGAATACGCACGGAATGCCAGCGGCGGAAATGCCCTGGGCTGCGATGAAAGGGTCTGGCACGGGTTGTGACATGTCGGTTTATGCGCTGGATGCGTACACGTCTGTGCGCCATGTGATGGTGGCACACTGATGCGGTTGGCTGGGAAAAGAGCGCTTGTGACAGGTGGGCGGCAAGGCATTGGTCGCGGAATAGTCGAAGCCTTTTGCCGTGAAGGCGCAACAGTGACGACATGCGGGCGCGGGGCGCGGCCCGATGGGCTGGCTGACGACATCATCTGGTATCCGCTGGATGTCACGGACACGGACGCCGTCGAAGCGTTGGCCGAAGCCACAGATGGCACCGACATTCTGGTGAATAATGCTGGTGTGCAGGTTGAAAAGACTGTTCCAGACAGCTCGGATGCGGATTGGGACGCTGTGATAGGCACCAATTGCAAGGGCGTCTTCAATATGTGCCGGGCTTACATACCTCGGATGGATGAGGGCGCTGCGATCATTAATATAGGTTCTATTTCGGGGAATATCGCCGATCCGTCCATGGCGCTTTACAACGCGTCCAAGGCATTTGTGCATGGCTTGACCCGTTCTATTGCGGTCGATCACGGGCCAAAGATCCGCTGCAACGCAATTTGCCCCGGATGGATTGAAACAGGAATGCTGGACGCCGGGTTCGAGCTGGCTAACGACCCCGACGCCGCGCGAAGGGATGCAATCGCCCGCCATGCGGCGCGCCGCTTTGGCAAGCCCGAGGATATCGCGAGTATGGCGGTCTGGCTGGCGTCAGATGAGGCAAGCTTTGCGACAGGTCAGCTTTTCACCGTGGATGGCGGCATGACGGCAGCTTCACCTTTGAACCCGGGATTGTTCTGATGGAAATACAACACACGGCCTGCTTGGGCGGAGGCGTCATTGGTGCCAGTTGGGCGGCGCTTTTTCTTGCATCCGGGCGTTCTGTTGCCCTTTTTGATCCTGACCCGGACGTCGAAAAGAAAGTACGCCAGTATGTAGAAAATGCATGGCCGACACTGGATGCCTTAGGTCTGACGGGCAACGGAAACCCGGACGCCATCACGTTTCATTCCAGCGCTGCTGCCGCAGTGGCTGATGCGGGATTTGTTCAGGAAAACGTGCCTGAGCGTTTGCAGATCAAACATGCAACCTTTGCCGAGATTGAGCCAGCTTTGTCCACGGGCGCGATCGTCGCCAGCTCTGCATCGGGTCTAACTCTGGGGCAAATGCAGCCCGGCTGGTCTGACCCGTCGCATTTTGTGTTAGGGCATCCCTTCAATCCACCGCACCTGATACCGCTGGTTGAGGTGATGGGGAATGAAAAAACCGCCGATGGCGTCGTTGACGCGGCGCAGGCGTTTTTTGAAAGCGTGGGCAAGACCACGATCCGGGTCAATAAAGAGGTGCCCGGCCATGTTGCGAACCGGCTGCAAGCCGCGTTGTGGCGTGAAGCCATTCATCTTGTGGTGTCGGGTGTTGCGTCGGTCGAAGATGTGGACAAAGCCGTCTGGGCAGGACCGGGTGTCAGGTGGGCGGCGATGGGGCCGACCATGTTGTTCAATCTCGGCGCGGGGGAAGGTGGGTTGAAGGCGTTCTGCGACCACTTTACCGATACGTTCAACGGCTGGTGGGACGATCTGGGTCAGGTCTATTTAACAGATGAAGTCGCTCAGCAACTTGCTGATGGTGTGAAAGATGAGGCCGCAGGGAAAACCCAAGCCGAGCTATCCGGGCAACGGGACGCTTTGATCCTGGCGATGCAGAAATCTATTGCAGATTTGCGCTGAACTTAGCCCAACAGTTGACCCAGTTTCATCGCGACGCCCATATTGCCCGAGATCTTGAGCTTGCCCATAGCGACACCCGTCATCGGGTTTAGTTTCCCGGTCAGCAGCTTGGTCAGGTTGTCTTGTGAGATACGGATGGTGCAATCCGTGTCCTGATCCTGCGTCGTGGCCTGATTGTCGGCCAGAACAATCACCCCGTCTGCGCCACAGTCGAATTTCAACGAGCCATCAAAGGTTTTGCCGTCTAAGCCCTTTTGAATTCCATCAGCGATGTCTTGAAGCATCCGGGTTCCTTTCGCAGTTTCCGAATGCGTAAAGGGTCAGACGGCGCGCAGGCAAGGCTGACCCAACGGGAGCTTGGCTTTATGACGCACCAAGTATCTGGGTTGTCCGATCACAGGCTTGACCATCGTAAAAGGCGTCGAGAACGGCCTGAAATTCGACCGGAGCATCCGCGACAGAAGAAAACAGCGTCATCGAAGATCGCAACTTCTTTGCATCAACCCCACCCAGGACGTCAGCCGCATCTCGCCCTTTGTGCAATAGCATCAGCGACGCCGCTTCTGTCAGCCGACGGCGCAGTTCGGGGTGGGCCAGATAGCTCGTTGCCTCGTCCAGATCTTCGATGCCGTAAAGCTGCGCCATATGGGATTGGCCCAGCTCGGCCAGTTGCGGAAACACAAACCACATCCAGTGGCTGGTTTTCTGCCCCTGTTTCAATTCACGCAGGACATCGGCCCAAACCGTGTCCTGCGCCTCGATGAACATATCGAGTTCGTCGTCGGTATCTTCGTCGTCGATCACTTGGACAAACGCTTGTCGCGTGCGGCCAACAGTTTCAGGCGCAGGGCGTTCAGCTGGATGAAACCGGCTGCGTCTGTCTGATCGTATGCGCCAGCGTCTTCCTCAAAGGTCACGTGCGCCTCAGAGTACAGCGAGTGATCCGACCAGCGGCCCACGGTCGAGGCCAGACCTTTGTACAGTTTCACACGAACGGTGCCGGTGACGTGCTCTTGCGATTTGTCGATGGCGGCTTGCAGCATCTCACGCTCGGGCGAATACCAGAAGCCGTTATAGATCAGCTCGGCATATTGCGGCATCAGCTGGTCTTTCAGGTGCATCGCGCCGCGGTCCATGGTGATGGATTCGATCCCGCGATGCGCTTCCAGCAGGATGGTGCCGCCCGGTGTTTCATAGATGCCGCGCGACTTCATGCCCACGAAGCGGCCTTCGACCAGATCCAGACGGCCAATGCCGTGCTTGCCGCCATATTCGTTCAGCTTTGTCAGGATGGTGGCCGGGCTCATTGCCTCGCCATTGATGCTGACCGCGTCGCCTTTTTCAAAGCCGATCTCGATGAACTCGGGCTCGTTTGGCGCATCCTCGGGGTGGACGGTGCGCTGATAGACATAGTCGGGTGCCATATCGGCAGGGTCTTCCAGAACCTTACCCTCGGACGAGGTGTGCAGCAGGTTCGCATCGACCGAGAAGGGCGCCTCGCCGCGCTTGTCCTTGGCAATCGGGATCTGGTTTTGTTCGGCGAACTCCAGCAGCTTGGTGCGGCTGGTCAAGTCCCATTCACGCCAGGGGGCAATGACCTTGATTTCGGGGTTCAGCGCGTATGCTGCCAGTTCGAACCGCACTTGATCGTTGCCCTTGCCGGTCGCGCCGTGGGCCACGGCATCGGCGCCGGTGGCTTCGGCGATCTCAACCAGACGTTTCGAGATCAGCGGGCGCGCGATGGACGTACCCAGCAGATACAGCCCTTCATACTGCGCGTTGGCGCGGAACATTGGGAACACGAAGTCGTGTACAAATTCTTCGCGGATGTCCTCGATATAGATGTTCTCGGGCTTGATCCCCAGCAGCTCGGCCTTCTGGCGTGCGGGCTCTAGCTCTTCTCCCTGACCCAGATCGGCGGTGAAGGTCACGACCTCACACCCATACTCGGTCTGCAGCCATTTCAGAATGATCGAGGTATCAAGGCCACCGGAATAGGCCAGAACAACTTTCTTGGGCGCGGACATCTGACTTCCCTTTATGCGTAGAACGATTGGCCCCTAGCGGGTTTTGAACGCGGGGGCAAGCTGTGTGGATTGACGCAGAGCGGGAATTAAGGTGAAACATACGCAATTAAAACAATGTTTGGTTGAAGGGGCAGTATTCGGATGTGGGGATGGCAGATTTTTGTGCATTCGGTGCGGATGGTTTTTGGAAATCTCAAGCAGGTGCTACAGATCACATTTGGTCCTGCGTTGATTGCCACCGCGTTGATTGTCGCATTGTTCATGGTGTCAGGCGTTCCGCTGGAAGCGTTTGAAGCAGAAACGGGAGAATTGCCGCCCGGCACGTCGCCTGGCTCTATCCTGCTTTTGGTTTTTGGGCTGATTGCGGTGATCTTTGTAACCATGTTCTGGATTGCGGTGTCGTGGCACAGGTTCATTCTGCTGGAAGAGTATCCCAACGGTATATTGCCAACATTCCGTTCTGACCGAATTCTCGCATATTTCGGGCGCGCTATATTGCTTGTACTATTGATGGCAATCGCGTGGCTTCCGGGTGGCGTGGTTCTCGGCACTTTCGTTCAAAGTTCGTCTGTTCTCGGAATTCTATTGCTTGTGGCATATCTGCTGTTTCTGGCCGTTTGCTTGTATCGGCTTTCCATTATTTTGCCCGCAGCAGCTATTGGCAGCCCCATAACACTTGGCGAAGCTTGGAAAAACACAGCAGGAACTGCCGGTGCGATTCTAGTCCTGCTCATCGTAGCCTTTCTGTTTCAGTTTGCTGTTCAGCTTGTTTTTACATTGCTGGCCTTCATTCCGGTTCTGGGGATATTGCTGACCGTGTTTTTCGGCACGCTTATCCTTCCGATGATCAATGTCAGCATTTTTACAACCATGTACGGCGTGTTCATCGAAAAACGCGAACTCTCCTGACCCGCGTACACATATGTATTCCTTGCCCTTAACGCGGTGATGCGGCAGTGAAACGGTCATGACTGATTTCATGACCCGCGCCCGCGCCGCCGAACAGGCGATGCGCTCTGTGTTTCCAGCAACGCCGTTGCAGCGGAACGCCCATTTGTCCGACCGTTATGGTGCGGACATCTGGCTCAAACGCGAAGACCTCAGCCCGGTGCGGTCGTACAAGATCCGGGGCGCGTTCAATGCGATGCGCAAGCAGCAGGGCCAGGATCTGTTCGTTTGTGCCAGTGCGGGTAATCACGCGCAGGGCGTGGCGTTCATGTGCAAGCATCTGGGGGTCAAAGGCGTGATCTTCATGCCGGTCACGACGCCACAGCAGAAAATCCAAAAGACCCGAATCTTTGGCGGCGACAATATCGAGATTCACCTGACCGGCGATTATTTTGATGACACGCTGGCTGCTGCCCAAGCTTGGTGCACACAGCAGGGCGGGCATTTCCTGTCACCGTTTGACGACCCGGATGTAATCGAAGGTCAGGCCTCATTGGCGGTTGAGATCGAAGAGCAAATGGGCGGTGTACCGGATCATGTCGTTTTGCCGGTTGGTGGTGGCGGAATGTCCTCCGGCGTGGCGACGTGGTTCGGGGATCGCAGTCATTGCTTGTTTGTCGAGCCCGCTGGAGGCGCGTGTCTGCGTGCTGCCTTGGCGGCAGGGCATCCCGTTGCGCTGGATCATGTGGATACCTTCGTCGATGGCGCGGCGGTCGGACGAATTGGTGAGAAGCCGTTCGAACTGCTCAAGTCACGGCATCTGTCGGATGTGCTTGTCATGTCCGAAGACCGTATCTGCGCCACCATGATTGAAATGTTGAATGTTGAAGGCATCGTGCTTGAACCGGCTGGAGCTTTGGCGATTGAGGCGGTGGGTGACGTCCAAAGCTTTGTGCGCGGCAAGACGGTTGTCTGTGTGACGTCCGGCGGGAATTTCGATTTCGAACGTTTGCCCGAGGTCAAAGAACGCGCGCAGCGCTATTCCGGGGTAAAAAAGTACTTCATCCTGCGCTTGCCACAGCGTCCGGGTGCGTTGAAAGAGTTTCTGGGCATTCTTGGCCCCGAAGATGACATCGCTCGCTTTGAGTATATGAAAAAATCAGCGCGCAATTTCGGCTCGGTCCTGATCGGGATTGAAACCCGTAAGCCTGAAAACTTCATGCGCCTGTTTGCGCATCTGGACGAGGCCGGGTTCACCTATACCGACATCACCGAAGATGAGACACTGGCGCAGTTTGTAATCTAACTCAGGTTTTCGCACAGCTCTGATACGAATTTGAGTTTCGAGCTTTCAAAAACGGCTAACAAAGCTGGCAAATCAACCTCCGCTCCCTGTCCTGCGGCAGCCTGCCGTTCGCCGTCCTGGCAGAGTTTCGAGAACTGATCGAAGCCAAGGCTGAGCGCACTTCCCTTCAGAAAATGCAGGTTTTGTTCCAATTCGATCCGGTTGGTGTCGTGATGCAGGCGCGCAATGACCTCTTGCACCTCTTCCAGAAAAATCTCGACCACCTCGTCAAATTCATTCGGGCCAACTTCGTCCCGCAATTGCCTGACTCTGTCCCAGTGGATCATGATGCGCTACCCGTCGACCAATCTGTAAGGTTCTGGGTAAGCCACGGCTGGTAAAAGCCCAGTTAACGGCAATGTCTGAACGTGAGTCATGTCTTCACCGGATGTTAAACCCGCGAAGGCTAGGGTCGCCCTGACCGGTCAATCTCATGAGAGCAGAGGGTAAATGGTGCCAGGGGCGAGTCTTGAGGACACCAGATCAGATCTGGACTTCGGCGCGATCCGCAAGGTGCTGGTTGTGGATGACAGCCGTTTGCAGCGGCGCATCCTTGTGGCTTCGCTCAGAAAATGGGGCTTTGACGTAGTCGAGGCTGATACCGGCGAGGCCGCGTTGGAGCTGTGTCGGACAGACCCGCCCGACCTTGTGCTCAGCGACTGGGTTATGCCGGGGATGAGCGGGCTGGAGTTCTGCTGCGCATTTCGCGCTCTGGAAACGGATCAATACAGCTATTTCATCCTGCTGACGTCCAAAAGCGAAAAGCAAGAGGTGGCACGCGGTCTGGATGCCGGGGCGGATGATTTTCTGATCAAACCTCTGGAAGCCGACGAACTCCGGGCGCGCATTTCCGCCGGGGCGCGAATTCTGGACATGCAGCGCGAGCTTTCGCAGAAAAACCGCCTGATCGAATCCGCGTTGGAAGAGCTGAAACTGGCGCATGACGCGATCGACAAGGATCTGATGCAGGCGCGTAAGATTCAGGAATCTCTGATGCCCGAGCTATCGCGAGATTTTGGCAACTCGCGCGTCAGCCTTTTGCTAAAGCCATGCGGCCATATTGGCGGCGATCTTGTTGGCATGTTCTCGCCCGGTGTGAATCGGTTGGGGTTCTACAGCATTGATGTGTCCGGCCACGGCATCACTTCGGCCATGATGACGGCCCGATTGGGTGGCTATCTGTCCAGCAAGCACTTTGACCAGAATGTTGCGATGGAACAGCGGTTCAACAAGTTCTACGCGCTCTTGCCGCCCGAGGATGTCGCCAAAACGCTCAACTCCCGCCTGATGGCAGATACGGGGATCGAAGAATATTTTACGATGGTCTATGCCATTGTTGACCTGCGCAACGGGCTTATGAAGATGGTGCAGGCCGGGCATCCGCACCCCCTTTTGTTACGCAAAGATGGCAGCAGTGAATTTCTGGGCGATGGTGGTTTGCCCATAGGCTTGATCGAGGATGCGGGCTTCCATCAGATCGAAACGAAACTGCAACCCGGGGACAAGCTGTTGTTGTATTCTGACGGGTTTACCGAATGCCCTCTGGCAGATGGCGGCCTGTTGGATGAAGGCGGTTTGCAAGAAATGGCGCAAAACTGTGTTTCAGAAAATGGCGGGTCCGAGTTTCTGGATGACATGTTTTGGCGACTGACCCAGGTCATGTCGCCCAAAGAAGGAATCGGCGATGACGTTTCGGCCGTGTTCTTCGAATATAACGGCCCTTAAAGCGACCAAAGATGCAACTTGGCAAAATGTCGGTCACCGTCATTGCCAAGCTTTACCACCGCATCTGACGCATCTATCCATCGTGCTTCGTGAAACGCCTCGGCTGGTGGTCCGATGCGGCGGACGGGACGCGCGCGATAGATCATGCAGACCTTTTCCGCCCACAGATCGTATTCGGGCATATACGCGTAGCGGCGAAAGGCGCCAACGCGACGTGGGTTGGCAACCAGCCAACCGGTTTCTTCGTAAACCTCGCGATGCAGGGCCGTGATTGGCGATTCGCCCGGATCAATTCCTCCGCCCGGCAGTTGCAGCTCTGGGTTGAGACCGTCGTCATACCATGTCACCAGCAATGATCGTCCACGAGGCAAAAGCACGTACACGCCGGGTCGTTGCGTGTATTTCTGCCCTGCCTGAGGGGTTTCGCCAAACCGTCTGATCATGTATGGCCCCTTAAAACCCAATCTGTACGACCTATATGGTGCCGGTATGCCAACCTGTGGCGTGTAAGGAAACCCCATGTCTCTTGGAACAAAAATCGCGTGGGACGATACCGTCCTGCCCTTTCAACTTGATGCATCCGACATGCGCGGCCGCGTGGCCCGTTTGGATGGCGTGCTGGATGGCATCCTGAAGCAGCACGACTATCCGCCGCAAGTCGAAGCGCTGGTGGCTGAAATGGCTTTGCTGACCGCGTTGATCGGCCAGACCGTTGCGTTGCGCTGGAAGCTGTCGTTGCAGGTGCAGTCCAAAGGGGCGGTGCGCATGATCGCGACCGACTATTACGCGCCGCAGGAAGAAGGCCAAGCCGCCCAAATCCGCGCATATGCCAGCTTTGACCGAGACCGGCTGACCGACGCGGCACCTTTTGATCAGGTGGGCGAGGGGTATTTTGCCATCATGATCGACCAGGGCGAAGGCACGCAGCCGTATCAGGGCATCACGCCGCTGGCGGGTGGATCGCTGAGCGCATGTGCCGAGGCGTATTTCGCCCAGTCTGAGCAGTTGCCGACGCGGTTTTCGCTGAGCTTTGGTAAATCGACCGAGCCCGGCGTGGGCGAGCATTGGCGCGCCGGCGGCATCATGTTGCAGCACATGCCCAAAACGTCGCCCTTTGCTGCATCGGGTGAAGGTACGGGTGAGATCCTGACCGCCAGCGATCTGGTAGACGGCGAAGAGGGTGAGAACTGGGGCCGCGTCAATATCCTGCTGGATACTGTCGAGGATCTGGAAATGATCGGCCCTTCGGTTGCGCCGACCGACCTTTTGGTTCGCCTGTTCCATGAGGAACAGCCGCGTGTCTATGACGCGCAATCGGTACAATTCGGGTGCACCTGTTCCGAGGACCGGGTGCGTCAAAGCTTGTCGATCTATTCGGCGAAGGACATCGAAAAGATGACAACGCCTGAAGGTCTGGTCACCGCTGATTGCCAGTTCTGTGGTGCGCATTACGTGCTGGATCCGGCAACTGTGGGCTTTGAAGCTGAAGACAGCAAAGGTGCATGATCCGGTTGAAAAGATCCGGGCGGCCTTGCGCCGCCCCGGTCACGGGTCCAGCGACTTTGACCTGAACCCTGACACTGTTTTGCCACCCGGGCGGCGGCTGCGCCCTGCCGGTGTTCTGGTGGTAATCTCTCTGGCTTATGAAACGCCTCGGGTGCTTTTGACCAAACGGTCCTCAGCCCTGAAGCATCACCCCGGTCAGATCGCATTTCCGGGCGGTAAGCAGGATGAAAGTGACGCCGACGTAACCGCGGCAGCCCTGCGCGAGGCGCAGGAAGAGATTGGGCTGCCCGTTGACCAGCCCGAGGTTTTGGGGTTTCTGCCCATGCATGAAACGGTCACCTCTTTCAACGTCACCCCTGTGGTCGCAATCGTGCGAGACACATTCAAGCCTGTGCCCGAGCCCGGCGAGGTGGACGAGGTTTTCTCGACCCCTCTTGCCCATCTTCTAAATCCCGAGAATTATCTGATTGAGTCGCGTCGCTGGCGCGGTCAGAAACGCAGATACTACGCAGTTCCGTACGGCCCTTATTATATTTGGGGCGCGACGGCCCGCATATTGCGCGGGCTTGCAGCACGGGTGAATGAATGATGCAGATAAACGAGCCTTGGGTCAGTGAACCAGCGACCCAACTGGTGTGCGCCGCCCTGACTGCATCTGGTGCGCAGGCACTTTTTGTGGGTGGCTGTGTGCGCAACGCGCTTTTGGGCGCACCTGTCTCGGATATCGATATTGCCACCGACGCGCGACCCCAGCAGGTTGTTGAGATGGCGCAGGCGGCGGGGCTCAAGGCTATTCCAACGGGTATCGATCACGGAACGATCACGGTCGTCAGTGCCGGTATCCCTCACGAGATCACTACTTTCCGACGTGACGTGGAAACCGACGGGCGGCGCGCTGTTGTTGCGTTCTCTGATCACGTCGAGGAAGACGCGGCCCGGCGCGATTTCACCATGAACGCGATCTACGCACGGCCCGATGGCGCAGTGTTAGACCCGCTTGGTGGATTACCCGACCTACAGGCACGTCGGGTTCGGTTCATTGGAACGGCAGAGAATCGTATCCGCGAAGATTATTTGCGCTCGCTTCGCTACTTCCGCTTTCATGCCTGGTATGGTGACGCGGACGCTGGATTTGATCCCGACGCTCTGGCCGCAATTGGTGCCAATCTTGATGGGTTGAAATCACTGTCGCGCGAACGGGTCGGGGCGGAACTGCTGAAACTACTGGCAGCGCCCGATCCTGCCCCTGCCATTGCAACAATGCGCAGCACGGGTGTCTTGGCACAGTTGTTGCCGGGTGCAAATGACCGATCCCTTTCGCCTCTTGTCGCCCTCGAACAAGCCGCAGGTGCTGATCCCGATCCGGTGCGACGGCTGGCAGCCATTGCCATGCCCGAAGACGCAGCGACATTGCGGTTGAGCCGTTCGCAGCTGCAACGTCTGACCCGGATGCGAGAGGAGGCACAAGCCACCACCAGCGTGGCCGAGTTGGGCTATCGCTATGGCGACGAAGGCGGTTTGCACGAGACCCTTCTGCGTTGCGCTTTTTTGGAACAACCTTGGTCCGAAGACCTGAGGCATGACTTACATACAGGAGCGGCTGCCCGTTTCCCGATTCAAGCCAAGGATCTGATCCCCACCTTCACAGGACCAGCGCTGGGCCAGAAATTGGCCGAGCTTGAAAACCGCTGGATCGCGTCTGGCTTTGCGTTGTCGCGCGAGGAGTTGCTGGCAAGTTAGCGCTAAGTCTCAAAAGGGGATGACAAACCAACACGTTTGTGGTTACGTGCGACTGTCACATGGATGGAGGACTGCGAATGTATTACGGGATCTGGTTCGGCTAAAGCCAGGACACTTGCCCCGTAAAGGGTGGTGTTCAGGCGCCATTCTTCTTCGCACGTCTAAATTTTTGCTCAATCGGAGCACTCTCCATGTTTCGCTATTTCGAAAATCTCGTTGACCCTTTTGTCGCCTACAAAGAGACCGACACGCCACCAACCAAGTTGTGGCCGTTCATGTTGGATTATTCGCGGCCTTTCGTCCGGGTGTTTGTCTGGGCCACGCTGCTATCCATTGTTGTGGCGGGGGTTGAGGTCGGTCTGATCTATTACATGGGGCGCGTCGTAGATTTGCTTGTCGGCTCTCCCACCGAAGTCTGGCAGAACCACGGGACCGAATTGCTGCTGATGGCGGCGTTCATCCTTCTGTTGCGGCCGATTCTGCACGTTCTGGATGTGCTGGTGATCAACAATGCGATCCTACCTCAATACGGCACGCTGTTCCGCTGGCGGGCGCATAAACACGTTTTGCGTCAGTCGGTCAGTTGGTTTGAAAACGATTTTGCCGGGCGGATTGCCAACCGGATCATGCAGACACCGCCTGCCGCAGGTGAGGTGGTCTTTCAGGTCTTTGACGCGATTTCCTTCTCGCTGGCTTATCTGATTGGGGCTTCTGTCTTGCTGATGGCCGCCGATCCGCGGCTTCTTTTGCCTTTGGTTATCTGGTTTGCGCTATATGCGGTGTTGGTCCGATGGGCAATCGTGCGTGTTGGTCCGGCGTCCAAGGCGGCATCTGATGCACGTTCGACTGTGACGGGGCGTGTGGTCGACAGCTACACAAACATCCATTCGGTCAAAATGTTCGCGCATGCGGATCAAGAAATGACTTATGCCCGCGAGGCAATCGAAGAAACCCGCCGAACCGTGCAGGTTGAGATGCGGATTTTCACCATTATGGATGCGTTTCTGGTCACTCTGAACGGCTTTTTGATCGTCGGGGTAGTTGGTTGGGCGATTGTGCTTTGGATGCAGGGCCAAGCCTCGGTTGGCGTGGTCGCGGCTGCAACCGCGTTGACCTTGCGCCTAAATGCCATGACCGGATGGATCATGTGGGCGCTGACCAGCCTGTTCCGCCAGATTGGCGTCGTTGCCGAGGGGTTGGAGACGATTGCCCAGCCGATCCAGTTGCTAGACGCGCCTGATGCCAAGTCGCTAACGCTGAACAAAGGCGAGATCGAAATCCGCGACCTGTCGCACCATTATGGCCGTGAAGCCGGTGGTCTGGACCATATCAACCTGACCATTCAGCCCGGCGAAAAGATCGGTCTGATCGGGCGGTCTGGTGCTGGTAAATCGACTCTGGTTAAGCTGCTTTTGCGGTTTTATGACGTCGAACGCGGTGCGATCCTGATTGACGGGCAGAACATCGCTGATGTCACGCAAGACAGCCTGCGCAGTCATATCGGCATGGTTCAGCAGGACAGCGCTTTGCTGCACCGGTCGGTGCGGGACAATATCCTTTATGGCCGCCCTGATGCGACCGAGGATCAGATGATAGAGGCCGCCAAGCAGGCCGAAGCGCATGACTTCATCCTTGACCTGCAAGATCCCCAGGGACGCACCGGGTACGATGCGCATGTTGGTGAGCGTGGTGTAAAGCTGTCCGGCGGGCAGCGGCAGCGCGTGACACTGGCGCGGGTGATCCTGAAAGATGCACCGATTTTGTTGTTGGATGAGGCGACATCCGCCCTAGATTCCGAGGTTGAAGCGTCAATTCAGGAAACCCTTTACGGCATGATGCAAGGCAAAACCGTGATCGCCATTGCGCACAGGCTCAGCACGATCGCGCAGATGGACCGTATTCTGGTCATGGACGGTGGCCGTATCGTTGAAGAAGGCGCGCATTCCGATCTTCTGGCGCAGGGCGGCCTTTACGCGCAGTTCTGGGCGCGGCAATCTGGCGGCTTCATGAATCCGGAGGCCGCGGAATGAGGGTTGCTGACCTCATCCAACCGTTCAAAACCACTGAAACGCCCCCACCACAGACGTTGGGGGCGTTCATTCGCTGGAGTCTGTCCGGGGCCTGGCCGATGTTGTTTGTTGCAGCCTTCTTCTCGGCCACAGCCGGTGCAATGGAGGCTGGCACGGCCTGGATTTTGGGTCGCGTGATTGATGTGGCAACGTCCAGCGGTCCCGAACAGTTTCTGACCGCGCAAAACATGTGGATGATTTTCGGCGCGGTTGTGTTCTTTATGCTGGTGCGTCCGATCTTGTTTGGCCTGTCGTCCTTGTCGAACAACTACATCGTTATGCCCAACATAACCCCTTTGGTGTTGGCCAAGCTGAACCGTTGGACGCTGGGCCAGTCGGTGACATATTTCGACGATGATTTTGCTGGGCGCATTGCGCAGAAGCAGATGCAAACGTCGAACGCGATGGCTTCCGTCGTGTCGGAAACGATCAGCGCGATTGTGTTTGCTTTGGCGTCTTTGGCAGGATCTTTGCTTTTGTTAGGGTCTATTCACCCGCTTGCGATGCTGCCCTTTGCCGCTTGGTTAGTTGTCTATTTTATGCTGGTCCGTTGGTATCTGCCGCGTATCCGAAAACGTTCAGCCGCACGGGCCGGGGCGCGGGCTATGGTGTCGGGGCAGGTGGTCGATACGATCACCAATATCAAGACTGTAAAGCTGTTTGCGCATTCCGCTTTCGAAGATCAGGCTGCGCGCGACTCGATGGTGGAACTGCGTGAACGATCGCTGGATTTTGGAAAACTGTCCGCCAGTTTCCGGTTCATCCTGATGACGCTGGCCGGGGTACTGCCCGTGCTGCTGTTGGGCGCAACGCTATGGTTATGGCAACTCGGTATGGCCACTGCAGGGGATATTGTTGCGGCCGGGGCGGTCTCAATCCGCATCGCGCAAATGACGGGTTGGGTCAGTTTCACGCTGATGGGTCTGTATGCCAACGTGGGCGAAATCGAAAACGGGATGAAAACGCTGGCCAAGCGGGACCGGGTCGAAGACGCGGGGGGCGCAAAAGAACTGGAAGTGCACGACGGATCTATTTCGTTCGAGCATGTCAGTTTTGCATATGGTCGGGATGTTGGTGGCGTCATCGATCTGTCCCTGACCATAAAACCCGGTGAAAAGCTGGGTATTGTTGGCGCTTCAGGGGCGGGGAAATCGACGCTCGTGTCCTTGCTGCTTCGACTCTATGACAGGGAAGATGGCGCTATTTGTATTGACGGGCAGGACGTGTCGCAGGTGACACAAGACAGCCTGCGCCGCCAGATCGGTATGGTCACGCAGGAAACGGCGATGTTCAACCGTTCGGCGCGCGAAAACATCCTGTACGGTCGCCCGGATGCGTCCGAGGATGATATGATAACCGCCGCAAAAAAGGCCGAGGCACATGAATTCATCCTCAGCCTTGAGGATGCCAATGGTCGCCAAGGCTATGACGCTCATCTGGGCGAAAGGGGTGTAAAACTCAGCGGCGGGCAGCGTCAGCGGATCGCTTTGGCCCGTGCCATTTTGAAGGACGCGCCGATATTGGTTCTGGACGAAGCGACCTCGGCGCTGGATTCCGAGGTTGAAGCCTCGATTCAGACCGCGCTGCATCGGGTGATGGAGGGTAAGACCGTTCTGGCCATTGCGCACCGACTGTCCACCCTCAGCGAGATGGATCGGATCGTTGTTCTGGACCAGGGGCGGATTGTCGAAAGCGGAACGCATGAGGCGCTGCTGGATCAAGGCGGGCTTTATGCGCGGTTCTGGCATCGTCAATCAGGCGGCTTCATTCAGGCGGAAGCTGCGGAATAAGAACCTTTGCGGTTTTCTTAACCACACCGTATCGGAATGCGCATTCGACCGGAGGGAGAGGCAGCGTATTGTGATTCAATGCAAGCGCAAAATGCCCTAAGGGGTTTTGTTGACTTGAAAGCCCGGCTATCAGGCCCTTCATGACGCAGCAATTCACAATCACACGGCTCGGTCATCAGGGCGATGGTATTGCCGATGGTCCCGTCTACGCCCCGCGCACCCTGCCCGGTGAGGTCGTAAGCGGCACTTTGACGGGTCAAGTGCTGACCGATATCCGGGTGGAAACGTCATCCGAAGATCGGGTCAAAGCGCCGTGTCGCCATTACAAAGCCTGCGGCGGGTGTCAGTTGCAGCATGCCTCTGACGCCTTTGTGGCCGATTGGAAGCTTGAAATTGTGCGCAACGCCTTGGCCGTGCAGGGTCTGGATGCACAGATGCGCCCGATCCACACGTCACCCGAACAGTCGCGCAGGCGTGCAACGGTTGCTGTAAGACGAACAAAGAAGGGCACATTGGCCGGGTTTCATGGTCGCGCGTCGGACACGATCACGGAAATCCCCGACTGCCGGTTGCTTGATCCCGAGTTGATCGCAGCCATTCCTGTGGCCGAGGCGCTGGCCGTTCTGGGAGGAAGCCGTAAGGGTATTCTGGCGGTGACGCTTACACTCTCCGAAGGGGGATTGGATGTAGCCGTCAAAGGCGGCAAACCATTGGACGGGCCGTTGGAACTGGCACTGGCTCAAGCGACAGAGAAACACGGTTTGGCGCGGCTGAGTTGGGATGATGAAGTGATCGCCATGCGACAAGCGCCGCTTCAACGTTTTGGAACGGCTGAAGTCACACCGCCACCCGGCGCGTTCCTGCAGGCGACAAAGGACGGAGAACAGGCTCTATTACAGGCTGTTTCAGAGGCTACACAGGGCGCCAAGCGCGTTGTCGATCTGTTCGCAGGTAGCGGTACGTTTTCCCTTCCCTTGGCCCAAACTGCTGAAGTTCATGCTGTGGAAGGCGAGTCCGCCATGGTTCAGGCATTGGATCAGGGTTGGCGCAAGGCGCATGGTTTGAAGCGCGTAACGACTGAGGCCCGCGACCTGTTCCGTCGTCCATTGATGCCCGATGAGTTGAAGGCGTTTGACGCGATCGTGTTGGATCCACCCCGTGCCGGAGCCGAGGCGCAGGTGGAAGAGCTGGCCAAAGCCAAGCGCCCGGTGATTGCTTACGTTTCGTGCAACCCGGTGAGCTTTGCGCGGGACGCGAAAATCCTTTTTAACGCAGGCTACACCCTTGAATGGGTACAGGTCGTTGACCAATTTCGGTGGTCGTCACATACGGAACTTGCTGCGCGGTTCGTCCTGAACGCCGCATCTTGACCAGACAGGAGAACGCGACACATGGGCGTCAAACAGCGCTTGCTGACCATCATCGAAGCCCCGGCTTTCGGACGTTTCATCACGGCTGTCATCATTTTCAACGCGATTCTCTTGGGGATGGAGACGTCGCCCACCCTGATGGAGGCAGCAGGACCGCTGATTGTCACGCTGGACAAGCTGTGCCTTGCGATCTTTGTTGCCGAGATCACGATGAAGCTGATTGCGACCGGGCGCAGGTTCTTTACCAGCGGCTGGAATATTTTCGACTTTCTTATCGTGGGCATTGCACTTGTTCCCAGTGCCGGCAGCTTGTCTGTGCTGCGGGCCCTGCGAATTCTGCGGGTGTTGCGGGTTATCTCTGTTGCACCCCGTCTACGGCGCGTGGTCGAAGGATTCATTTCGGCCCTGCCGGGAATGGCCAGCGTCTTCCTGCTGATGGCCATCCTGTTCTACATCGGTGCGGTGATCTCGACCAAGCTGTTCTCGGTGTCATTTCCCGTTTGGTTCGGTGATCTGGGCCTGTCGGCTTACACCCTGTTCCAGATCATGACGTTGGAAAGCTGGTCCATGGGCATCGTCCGCCCCGTTATGGAGGTTTATCCCTACGCATGGCTGTTTTTTGTGCCATTTATCATGGTCACGACCTTTGCCGTGGTGAACCTGCTGGTCGGTCTGATCGTGAACTCGATGCAGGATGCACATCACGCCGAGGATGAAGTCAAAACCGACGCCTATCGTGATGAGGTGCTGGAACGGCTAGAAAATATCGAACGTCGCCTGACCGAGCAGATGAACAGCAAAAAGTGATTTCCGTTTCTGAAGGTTTTTGGCATATTAATCCCCAAAAAACAGAGCAGGCAGTGAAAAAATGGATCGTCGAGCATTCGGATTGGGGGCGATGGCAACGCTGAGCCTTTCGGCTTGTGCCTCCGCCAGCCCAAGATTTTTGACATATAATGGACCCGAAGTGACCTCTTTGGTGGTCAACAAGGGCGCGCGCAAACTCTATCTGCTGCATAATGAGCAGGTATTGCGTGAATATGAAGTTGATTTGGGCTTTGCGCCACGCGGAACAAAGACCAAGAAAGGCGATGGTCGAACGCCCGAGGGCACATACCTGATCGACCGCCGGAACCCCCGCAGCCGCTATCATCTGTCGCTGGGTATTTCGTACCCCAATTCTCAGGATGTCGCGCAGGCCAAGGCAGCGGGCGTTGATCCGGGGGGCGATATTTTCATCCACGGCCAGCCCAATCTTCGGTCCGAGTTCAAGCGTGCGCGCAAAACACCGGATTGGACGGCGGGATGCATCGCGGTCAAGAATGCCGAGATGGAAGAGATCTATGCCATGGTGAACAAAGGTACGCTTATCACCTTGCGCCCTTAGTGGCGTCCGGCGCCCAGGCACCAAACCCAAACACTTCATAGTCGCGCTGGTAGACCTCTGCTGCCAGCGCCTCAAGCTCTGCGTCGTAAATCTGGCTCAACGTAAATGGCACATCGGGTGCGCATGGGCCCGGCTCGGGCGGGTTCGAATGTCCAACTTCGCGTGCCAGTGCGGGAAGTGCTGTTGCCAACTCGTCCTCTCGCAGGATCAGGTCCGGCAAAAGGAAACTGGCAATCCCGTCCAAAACCCGGGATTGGCTGCACCACGTCCCATCAACGCGGATTGGTGTCTGACCGTTCAGGTTGAGGCGCAAGAAGCCCAGAAAAGCCGCAAATGCATCGCGGTGCTGCTCGACCGAATAATTCGTGTCCCGCACCTGTCCGGGGATTGGCATCTTGAGCCGATTGCGAAGATAGTTTCGCACCATTTTATAACTGCCCGGTCCTGTGCTCAGGATGTGTTGGCAAAATGCCGTATGCGCCCGTGCCAGCGGGTGTCGCAGGACGGCGAACTTTCGATGACCGGGATGATCCTTCAGCCAGGTTCGGATTTGTTTTCTGTTTCGATCGGTGATCAAATCGTCGTCCGCGCTGCCATCCAAATCGGCCAACCATTGGGCGATAACAGGCTCTAATCCATTACGAATGGGCAAATACATCAGGGCTGATTTTGACGCTGCGATGTATTGCGGTACGGCGGCCCCGCGTTGCGGCTCAAAGCCCTTGGTCTCATGCAATCCAAAGCGGTCGACATCCCTCAAAGCTTGGGTCATTTCTTCGGGGTTGGTGACTTTTGAAACCGCAGGGGCCGGGTTTTGCGGTTTCAGCGTGTCATCCAGCCGGGTCAAACGCGCTTTAACCCCCAGCCATGCCGCCAGACCGTTTAGAACGTCCAGCTCGGTCAGATCATCATAGGTGATGAAAAACGCGTTCTGACCCGTCTTCTGCAAATGTCGCCGCAACATGTGCTGGTGGTTTTGGATCTGATTCAGATAGTCCGCGAATTCTTGCGTATCAAAAGCAATCTCGGCCTCGACGCGCCGTTTGACGTTTTTCAGCAGCCATTGCTGGGTGGCCCGCGCGATTTTCAGCGAAAGGTAACTGTCCAGAGGGTTGCGTGTCAGAATGATCTTGGCGCAGCGAGGGTCATTCAGAACCGGTTTCAGGATGCGTGGGTCATGTTCCTGGAAATATCGGAACCCGTTGATGTCACCGGGGGCCGAGCGAATGGCCTTGAGCAACTTTGCCGGATCCGCGTCACGGTCTTCCAACGACAGGCCCAGCAGAGTTTCAGATTTCAGATTGCCGGCAAAATGCGGGTTAAAAGCCTCACCGTGGCAGGTCACGCCGTCCAGCGCGTTCAGGTTTGCCTCTAGCAAATTCGATCCTGTGCGCATGGCCGCCAGTACGACGAAGTAATCATAGTTGGCTGCCATCGACCGTCACTGCACCAGATAGGGTTTGCGGAAAGGTTTTGTTTGCCGACCAAACACATCGTCGGGTGGGAAATCTCCCATTAGATAAGGATGCATGCCCTGGTTCTTGAGGTTTTGCAGGAACTTACCGAACCCCGACAAGTCAACCATGGTGGGCACTTCTGTCAGGTGGCTGGCCTGATTTGCACCGATCTCGTCCAGGATCGTCTGCAAGGGATCCATCGGCGATTCAATGAAATCGGCCAAAGTCCAGTTGCGCATACGGGCTTTGGTCCAGACCGAAGTCATAACCTCAAGCTGTTTGGTTTCAATCTGCTGCAACCGCGCGGCTTCGCATCGGATTTCCGAAAAGTTCAGGTTTGACCGAAACAGCGGAATTGCCCATGCCCCAGTGATAATCGAAATCTGAGCATTCTTGTCACGTGCGAGAAGCCAGTTGATTTCCTGTGTGTCCCGAGGGCTGAACTGAAAACACTGCCGCTCACCCCGCGTGTTCCAGATCAAACTAGACAGGAAAGCTGTGGGGTTATAGTCGCGCAAAGATGCGCTATCGCTTAAGGCCCCGTTTGTTATGGTTTCGCCCTGTGCAAATTCGGCCCGATCGGGTCCAAACAGATGACCATGGACCTTTGTGCCTGTGGCCGTTGCTAGCCAGGTTTCGAAATCCTCAAACAATTCAGAAAAGCCCTGAAACACGGAATACGGCGAAGATGTCAGGCCATTTTCGCTGCCGTGTCGGGGAAAGCGGCTTTGCATATACAGCCCGTCGCGCCCACGTGTTCGTCTTTCAACGGCTTTCGAGAAGATGCGATCAATCTTGCCGGGGTTGGGTTCTGCCGGTTTCATAGCGCTGGTCTGGTCCGTCAGAAACGCCTGATACAACCGCTCTGCCTGAGGCCATATCTTGCGGGCGACAAAGCAATCCGAGCGTCGCAGCAATTGCAGGTGATCGTCGTAGAAAATATGCGGGCGGCCCTGATAGTCGAACTTGGACAGGGTTAAGGACCGGCTTTCAATATGTGTGGAATACTGCCGGGCCAGGGTTTGGAAATAGCTTTCGTCCGGGATCCAAACATGACGGAAATACAGGTCATACTGCTTGCGCTTGGGGTCCTGAAGAATAGCCGAGAGTGTTTGGCGGGTAAGGCACCACCACTGGCTGCCCATATGTGGCACCAAACCGTCTGGAATGCGCCTGCGATACCCCACTGCACGTTGCAGCCTGACATATGTGTCAAAAAGCTTACGTTGTTTGCGCCATGAAAACGGGAATCTCAGGGTAAATCGCTCATGGTCCAGCCCTCCAATCGTCCAGCTGACATCGGATGTTGTCGCGCTCTCGATAAAATCAACACGGGGTCGGTCGGCCAGGTAATCGATCAGTTCCTGAACGGGCCGCAACGGCAGGCAGGCCCCTGAGGACAGAAACACATGCCGTACGTCTGGGAATTGGTCCAGCATCACCTCGGATGCGCTTTGTGAGGCGGCGACGATACCCCATCCCCCCCAATCGCACTTGTGGCGTTCAGAAAACACAATCTTTGGATCGTTCGAGCAGGACGCTTTAAAGCGCGTATAGACACCGTCGGCTACTTTGCGGTCCACATGGATCACGACCGGGCATCCTGCGGCCGTCCAGTGACGCGCCACCTGTTCGGCCCGGTCCAGCGAAGTATGGACCAACATGACGATGCCCAGACCGCTCATGCCCAGTTCCCCTTGGACATCAGGCCCAGAATCTCAAGTTGTCTCCAGTTTATGTAAGCCTCGGACCATTCGCACCAGAAAACGGGTTTTTCCTCTAGCTGCGCGGCGTAGGCTTTGTATTCACCCGATCCGAGATAATGCTGACCACGTTCCAGTTCCTCGCGTGCTTTGTCGCCAAGGGTGTTGATCAGTTTGGCATGAAGCAGGGACCCGCTGGCTTTTTCTCCGCCCCATTCGTCATAAACTTGGTTCAACCCACGGGGCAAAAGTGAATGAGTCGAGCTGACATAGACATACCGCCGATCCCATTTGACCAAGGGAATCTTGTTCAAAGCCGGAGCCTTGGAGGGGTTTTCGCGGAAGAACACGCGCGCCCTGGGGCCGCCTTGAATCCAAAGATTTTTGTAATCCGGGTTTTTGGTGATCATGTAGTTCCCGGGATCAAACCAACGCGCGATTTCGAACGGATCCTGACCTTCTCGGTAGGGTTCGGCATCGACAGGACCTTCGGGGTACATGTCGATCAACATGGTTCCAAAACTGCGCACGGCGCTGCCATCCAGCCAATCCGTCAAGGCGCGGATCGGGCGGGTATCGCAATACGGATAGATGAAGAACTCGTCGGGATCGACGGTCAAAACCCAATGGCCATGGGCGTATTTGCGCAGGATATAGTTCGACCAGTCCAGACCATATCCCGCGCGTTTGTAACTGGTTGTTGTTCGCCAGACTGACACGTCGGCCTGTTCCTTCAGGAACTCAAAGCTTCCGTCATCGCTGTTGTTGTCGACGAACAGAAAGTGGTCGATGCCAAGCTTGCGGTAATATTCCAGAAAAAAGGGCAGGCGGATTTTTTCGTTGCGGATAACGCTCATCAACAGGATGTCGTCGCGCCGAATTGCTGATGTGTTGACGCTGGCGGGTTTCAGTTCACGGCGTCGCCTGAGGCAACGCAAAATTCGGCGCTTGCGCCGCAATCTCATTTTGTAGGACTCAAACAGGCTCACGTGACTGCCCAACCCTTTTTATAACGCGAGCTTTCCCCGACCTCGTCTTTGCTGTTGGCACGACAAGGCATTACCGGTTTATGCCACTTTTGCATCTTCTGAGGCAACAATTTAGACCCAGGTAAAGGTAAATGTGTCGTTGACTGATGCGTTTTCATTGCCGGACCCAGCCTTGGTCTGACATCAGCCCCAATTCTTGCAACTGTGCCCAGCCAGTGTATTGCACCGATTGTGGTGTCCACATGTCCGGTTGATTAAGTATGCCGTCATAATACGCGCCGAATTGGTTCGGATCATGAAAGTGCTGGCGTCGTTGCTTTTCGGATCTGGACTTTTCAACAACCTCGGGCAGGAATTTCGTGTGAAGCAACACCCCAGAAGGCGCCGAACCGCCCGGCCCGTCATACGCGTTGTTCAGGTGGCGCGGCAGGGCGGAATGGCATGAGTTCACATATGCATAGCGTCGCGACCAGCGCATCAGGGGGAGTTTGTTCAGTGTCGGTGACCGTTGCCGGGTCGTGCTGAAAAACATCCGTTCCCGAACCCCACCCTGAACCCAAAGATTGCCCATCGGGCTTTGTCTTTGGGCGCGATAGGGGCCGGCATCGAACCAACACAGCAGATTTGTTGGGTCGGTAACTGGATCATAGGTATCACGGCCCAATGGACCTTTGGGATAGAGGTCCAGCATCAACGCGCCAAAACCCACCCGGCCTTGTCGGTCCAACCAGGCCGTCAAATCCTGCAGGGGTCGGGTATCGCACTGGGAATAAACCAACAGCTCATCCGCATCGACCATTAGACACCAGTGATTGTGCCCATATCGCATCTGAAGCCAGGTCAGCCAATCCAGTCCAAACCGAGATCCCCGATAACTGGAGTAGGTTTGCCAGACAGATACATCTGGTTGATCCAGCAAAAGCTCAGTTGAACCGTCATCGCTGCCGTTGTCCACGATCAGAAAATGACGCACACCCAATTGACGATAGTGACGAAAGAACCAGGGCAGGCGGGTAATCTCGTTGCGCAAGGTGATAAAGGCCAGCACATCGCCCGCGTTGATTTCGCGGGTCTGATCTTTCAGGCACGCCAATTGGTGCCGACTGCGCAAGGACCGCCACAGCAGCCGACGACGTTTCCAACGCAGCAGATACTTTTGCCGCCAACTGATCAGGGGCAGGCTCTGCAGGGAGTCGGAGGTCACGGACGGCTCATTTTTCGTAATGGCCGTTCTGATGCCAGCGCCAGGCGTCCGCTATCATCGTCTCTAACGTTGAACGTTTTGGCGTCCATCCCAGTTCGGTTTCGGCCCGCGCAGAGCCCGAGACCAGCTTGGTGCAATCGCCCGCCCGACGCGGCCCGGTTGAATAGGGCACGGGGCGATTTGTGACGGATTTGGATTGCTCGATCACCTCAAGCACGGAAAATCCCGATCCGGTGCCCAGGTTGAAGACACGGCTTCCCTTGCCTTGTTCCAGCCAGTCCAATCCCAGCACATGCGCGTCGACCAGATCGCAGACATGTACATAGTCGCGGATACATGTGCCGTCGGGTGTGTCGTAATCGGTGCCAAAGACGGTCAGGCCCTCACGCTTTCCGTCAATCGCATCCAGCATCAGGGGGATCAGGTGGGTCTCGGGTCGGTGAAACTCGCCCACCTCTCCTTCCGGGTCTGCCCCGGCGACATTGAAATAGCGAAAGATGACATGGCGCAGGCCGTGGGCCGCTTCGAAATCATTCAGAATGTCCTCGATTGCGCGTTTTGAGGCACCATAGGCGTTCAGAGGATACTGCGCAGTGGATTCATCCAGAACCACGTTGTCATGCTCGCCATAGGTGGCGCATGTGGATGAGAACACGAAATCCAGGCACCCGGCTGCAACCGCAGCTTCGATCAAGGTTAACGAACCCGTGACGTTGTTTGACCAATACAGCCCGGGCTGGCGCATTGCGTCACCCACTTGGCTGAGGGCCGCAAAGTGCATTACCGCGGCTGGTTTGTGTTTGGCAAACACCTGATCCAGACGGTCCCGGTCCAGCAGGTCGCCTTGCTCAAACGGTCCGTATTTCACCGCATCCTGCCACCCTGTGACCAGATTGTCGTAGGTCACCGGGACGTAGCCTGCCTTCGCCAGCGCTTTGCACGCGTGCGAGCCGATATACCCGGCGCCGCCAGTTACGAGGATAGTTGTCATTTTGCGTCCTTTGGAACCAAATTGCTTGTATAAAAGATGTGGGGGCCGCCGGATGTCATGGGGAAAATCGGTTACTCCAGCCCCATCGCCGCCATCATCTCTTCGATCTTGGGCACGTCCTGCGGGTTGTTCAGCTCCCAGAACTGGCGGCCTTTGGCTTCGACCTCGACACATAGGACCTTGCGGCCGTTCTCCATGAACCTGAGTTGCTCCAGCCCTTCCAGTTGTTCCAGCGGGCCAGTGGGCCAGCCTGGATATGCGGCAAGCGCATCGGGCCGATAAGCATATACGCCCACGTGATGAAACACTGGGGTCGGTTCGTCGCCCGCATAGGTCTGGGATGTAAACGGCACGACTTCTTTCGAGAAATACATCGCACTGTGATCGCGCCCGAATACGGCCGTTGTCCCACCAACACGGTCATGCTTACGGTCGTTCAGCAGACTGTTCAGCGCGTCGCCGTCGCAGCGCAGAACGGGTGTCGCAACACCGGCATCTGGTGCGGCGCGCAAACCTTCGATCAGGTCTTCGACAAACCAGTGCGGCGTCAGCGGTGCATCGCCTTGCAGGTTGACCACGATATCATGCCCACCCCCCAGAATTTCATGCGCTTCGGCACAACGTTCGGTGCCATTCTGACAATTCTCAGAGGTCATGACCACTTCGGCTCCAAACCCCTCCGAGACCTCGCGGATACGGTCGTCGTCCGTTGCAACGACCACCCGATCAACGTCCGACACAGATTTGGCCGCACGCCAGGACCGTTCGATCAATGTCATAGCCGTACCTGTGGCACCAGATAGAGGCACCAATGGTTTGCCCGGATAGCGGGTCGAAGCGTATCGGGCAGGGATGGCAATCAGAACAGACATCAGGCTTCCTTCAGTTCAACACCCGGAGCGTAGGCGATAAAAAACGGGTTGGCATATCCTTCTTTGCCATAGAGCAGCGGCGAATGGTCGTCAAAACGCACAACCCGGCCACCGGCGCCAGCCAAAACCGCGTGGCCCGCTGCGGTGTCCCATTCCATCGTGCGCCCAACGCGCGGGTAGACATCCGCCTCACCCGTCGCCACCAGGCAGAACTTGAGAGAAGACCCGGCGCTTTTGCTGTCCTTGGTCTGGTATTTGCTGATGTAATCCTCGGTCGCCTGATCCCTGTGGGATTTCGAAGCCACCACAAAAAGTGCAGAATTGTCCGGTTTAGAGACTGATATTTCAGTCAGCGCACCGGGTGTGTCCTTATCAAACGCGCCTGTTTCCTCGACCGACCGGCCGTCAACTTGCGTATAGAACATACGCCCCCGTGCTGGCGCATACACCACGCCACGCGTTGGCGTGCCATTTTCAACCAGCGCAATGTTGACGGTAAAATCACCACGGCGGTTGATGAATTCCTTGGTGCCATCCAGTGGATCCACAATCAGGAAAGTATCGCCTTTTTCCGAGTGTGACGCGGCCTGCTCTTCAGTAACCAGCAGGATGTCCGGGAAAGCTGCGCGCAAACCGGCGGAGATCAATGCGTCTGCAGCCTCATCCGCTTCGGTCACCGGGCTGGAGTCTGATTTGACTTTGACATCAAAATCATCCGCCTCATAGATCTCCATGATCTTGTCACCTGCTTCTAGGGCCAGACGTCGGATGACCGGGATAAGCGCGTCGTAAGTCACAAAAATGCTCCGTTCCTGTGGTTTGTTGATCCAAACTCATGACCGACTTATGATGCGGCGGTTACGGAACGGCAAGATATTCATGCCAGATTGAGGGCGGCGAGGCAGGAAAGACCTTCGAGTGTATTACTTCAAGCGTAATCAATCGCTGCTGGGCGGCGCGTTTACAACTGCTGAACTGGTGTTCCATGCAGTCGTTAGGAACGTACGCTCGCAACATCCGAATGCGGTGATCGCAATTCTGATGAACATCGTGCAGCTGGTTGTGATGTGCATGGTGTTCTACTTGCTCATAACTTTGATGGGCCGGGGTGGCATTGCCAAGATCAGGGGTGAATTCCTGCTGTATATCTTGTCCGGCGTCTTTCCATTCATGATCCACATACAGTCGATTGGGGCAATCTCGGGGGTTGGTGCTGCCAATAACCCAATGACGCTGCATTCACCAATGAACGTAATGGTTCTGATCTTGTCGGCCGCTTTCAGCACGCTGTACAAGCAGGTGATGGCGATGTTCGTCCTTCTGTTCATATACAGTGTCGCGGTCGCTCCGTTAGAGATTGAGAACCCGGGTGGCGCCTTTGGTATGGTGCTGCTGGCGTGGTTTACGGGGTGCGCGATCGGACTTGTGTTCATGGCCATCAAGCCCTGGTTCCCGAAAACTGTTTCCATGCTGACGAATATTTATCGGCGGATGAATATGATTTTCTCGGGAAAGATGTTTGTCGCAAACACTATGGGTGGTTGGTTGTTGATGATGTTTGCGTGGAATCCGCTTTTCCACATCATCGATCAATGTCGCGGCTTCATTTTCCGCAACTACTTCCCCCGTAATACCAGTTGGGAATATGCGGTCTGGGTTGGGATCGCCCTTTTGATGATCGGATTGATGGGTGAGTTCTTTACGCGCCAGCATGTTTCGCAAAGCTGGAATGCCCGCCGTTAACGCGCCACCCGCAATGTCAGATTGATCCGCCCGCCCTTGGACAACAGGCGCGACGATCCGAACCTGATCCGGTCCACCCCGTGATATGCCAACCGTGCGGGCCCACCCATAACGACCACATCCCCCGAGCTCAGCCAGATCGACTCGGTCTTGCCGCCGCGGGTGGTGTTGCCAATGCGAAACAGGGCGTCATCGCCCAAAGAAACCGACAAAACGGGCCAGGAAAAATCAGCCTCGTCCTTGTCCTGATGCAGGCCCATCTTTGCGCCTTCGCCATAGTAATTGACCAAACAGCAATCCGGTTCACGTTCCGCACTGACCAAGTCGTGCCAAATACCCAAAATACTGTCGGGAATGCCGGGCCAAACTCCGCCCTTGGGATGCTGTTCCTGATAACGGTAGCCTGCCTTGTCTGTCACCCAACCCAAATCCCCGGCCGATGTCATACGCACCGACATTTCTTTGCCCGAAGGCGTAACGGGGCGAAACAAGGGTGCCGCTTTCAGAATCGGTCGCAAATCGGCAATGACCTGCGTCTGAGCGGCAGGATCCAGATAGCCTTTTCTGATATCGAACCCACGCAAAACCAGCCGCGCCATTCCGGAAACCCCAATCCTTTCCAAATCCTTGCCAAAAAAGGCCACAGATTCCCGAAAACCTGCCTTTTACGGTGCTTGCAGGCCCTTGGTCTGGCCCTTATATACGCCGGGACGCGCGATGGTAGTGCTGTCGCGCACATCAGATCGGGGACAGGATGCCGTAACGGGTCCGGTTCTCGGGACATCGCCTTGAAGAGAAAGGGATTGCAAAAATGGGAAAAGTAATCGGGATTGACCTCGGTACCACCAACTCTTGTGTGGCCATCATGGACGGCTCGCAGCCGAAGGTCATCGAAAACGCCGAAGGGGCGCGGACCACGCCCTCGATCGTCGCCTTCACCGAAGATGAGCGACTGGTCGGTCAGCCTGCAAAACGTCAGGCGGTCACCAACCCCGACAACACGATCTTTGGCGTCAAGCGTCTGATCGGTCGTCGTGTGGATGATGCAGAAGTCGAAAAAGACAAGAAAATGGTGCCGTATGCCATTGTTGATGGCGGCAACGGCGACGCTTGGGTCGAAGCCCGCGGCGAAAAATACTCTCCAAGCCAGATCTCGGCCTTCACCCTGGGCAAGATGAAGGAAACGGCTGAAAGCTATCTGGGTGAGGAAGTCACGCAAGCGGTCATCACCGTACCGGCCTACTTCAACGACGCACAGCGTCAGGCCACCAAAGACGCCGGTAAAATCGCCGGTCTGGAAGTGCTGCGGATCATCAACGAACCGACAGCGGCTGCTCTGGCCTATGGTCTGGATAAAGAAGAAACCCAAACCATCGCGGTCTATGACCTTGGTGGCGGTACCTTCGACGTGACCATTCTGGAAATCGACGACGGCCTGTTCGAGGTCAAGTCGACCAACGGCGACACCTTCCTGGGTGGTGAAGACTTTGACATGCGCATCGTCAACTATCTGGCGGATGAGTTCAAAAAGGAACACGGCGTCGATCTGTCCCAAGACAAGATGGCCCTGCAGCGTCTGAAAGAAGCTGCTGAAAAAGCTAAGATCGAACTGTCGTCGACCTCGCAGACCGAAATCAACCAGCCGTTCATCTCGATGGGTTCGAACGGTCAGCCGCTGCACATGGTCATGAAACTGACCCGTGCCAAGTTGGAGTCGCTGGTTGCGGACCTGATCAAGAAGTCGATGAAGCCTTGCGCCGCTGCTCTGAAAGACGCCGGCCTGTCGGCTGCTGACGTTGACGAAGTTGTTCTGGTCGGTGGTATGACCCGGATGCCGAAAGTGATCGAAGAGGTCACCAAATTCTTCGGTAAAGAGCCGCACAAAGGTGTGAACCCGGACGAAGTGGTTGCCATGGGCGCCGCCATTCAGGCCGGTGTTCTGCAAGGCGACGTCAAAGACGTTGTTCTGCTGGACGTGACCCCGCTGTCGCTGGGCATCGAAACGCTGGGTGGCGTGTTCACCCGTCTGATCGACCGCAACACCACGATCCCGACCAAGAAGTCTCAGGTCTTCTCGACCGCCGAGGACAACCAGAATGCCGTGACCATCCGCGTGTTTCAGGGTGAGCGTGAAATGGCTGCGGACAACAAAATCCTGGGTCAGTTCAACCTTGAAGACATTCCGCCCGCACCGCGCGGCATGCCTCAGATCGAAGTGACTTTTGACATCGACGCCAACGGCATTGTCTCGGTTTCGGCCAAGGACAAAGGCACCGGCAAAGAGCAGAAGATCACCATCCAGGCTTCGGGCGGTCTGTCCGACGAGGATATCGAAAAGATGGTCAAGGACGCCGAAGAGAACGCGGAAGCCGACAAGGAACGCCGCGAGCTGGTCGACGCCAAGAACCAGGCGGAAAGCCTCATCCACTCGACCGAGAAGTCGATGGAAGAGCATTCCGACAAGGTCGACCCGACTACCATCGAAGCCATCGAGCTGGCCATTGCCGCACTGAAGGACGAGTTGGAAACCGAGAATGCCGACAAGATCAAGTCGGGCATCCAGAACGTCACCGAAGCGGCCATGAAGCTGGGCGAAGCCATCTACAAGGCGCAAGCCGAAGAGGGTGAAGATGAGCCTGCCGCCGCAGATGCCGCACCAGGTGACGATGACATTGTCGACGCTGAGTTCGAAGATCTGGACGACGACAAGCGTAAGTAACGGGTAACCGGGCCAATCTGGGCCGGTCCGCTCGCCGGGCCGGCCCGATTACGTTGAGGCAGAAGGAAACACTGATGTCAAAACGCGACTATTACGATGTGCTCGGCGTAGCCAAGGGTGCATCGGCGGACGAGATCAAAAAGGGTTTTCGCAAGAAAGCCAAAGAGTTGCATCCCGACCGCAACAAGGACAACCCGGATGCCGAGGCGCAGTTCAAGGAAGCGAACGAAGCCTATGACGTGTTGAAGGACGCCGAGCGCAAGGCCGCCTATGACCGCTTTGGCCATGCCGCTTTTGAAAACGGCATGGGCGGCGGCGGGCGTCCCGGCGGCGGCTTTGGTCAGGGCGACTTTTCCAGCGCATTCTCGGACGTTTTCGATGATCTGTTCGGCGATTTCATGGGCGGTCAACGCGGTGGCGGCGGCGGGCGTCGTGCCGCACGCGGATCAGACCTGCGCTACAATCTGCGCGTGACGCTGGAAGAGGCGTTCTCGGGCCTGCAGAAAACCATTAACGTCCCCACCGCCGTGGCCTGTTCGTCCTGTGACGGAACCGGCGCTGAAGGTGGCGTTGAACCCACAACCTGCCCCACCTGTTCGGGCATGGGTAAGGTGCGGGCGCAACAGGGCTTCTTTACAGTCGAGCGCACCTGCCCGACATGTTCAGGGCTGGGTCAGATCATCAAGAACCCCTGCAAATCCTGCCAGGGATCAGGTCGTGTCGAAAAAGACCGTGCCTTGTCCGTCAATATCCCGGCTGGGGTCGAAACCGGAACACGGATTCGGCTGGCTGGCGAGGGCGAAGCTGGGATGCGCGGTGGTCCTCCGGGCGATCTCTATATCTTTGTCGAGGTCTCTGACCACAAGCTGTTCGAACGCGACAGCGTAAACCTCTATTGCCGGGTTCCGGTCAGCATGGCCAAGGCGGCGCTGGGCGGTTCGATCGAAGTGCCGACCATTGATGGCGGACGGGGCCGTGTCCAGATTCCGGCAGGCAGTCAGTCAGGTCGCCAGATGCGCCTGCGTGGCAAAGGCATGCCCGCGCTGCGTGGTGGTGGCGTTGGTGACATGTTCATCGAACTGGCGGTGGAAACTCCGGTCAATCTGACCAGTCGTCAGAAAGAGCTGCTGCGCGAATTTGAGGATCTGGGTGAAGACAACCACCCGGAATCCAAAAGCTTTTTCTCTTCCGTCAAGTCCTTCTGGGACGGAATGAAAGGCTAAGGCTGAGGCGGCGTTTGCCGCCTCTTTTACGTTTTGGCCGTTGTGAAAACCAACACGACACGGTTTCGTTTTACGCTATCTGGTTTCCAGCCAATCCATCAAACGCATCGACCAGATCGCTGTTCCCAGACCTGCAACCTTGAACGGGCGATAGGACATGGTTCGCACAGGGGTTGTTGGAAAGGTCAGAGCCTCAGGGTCAGCGCCCAGAGCACGCTCGGCCAGAACACGGCCCATCACATGTGACATGGCAACGCCGCGTCCGTTGTATCCTAGCCCGATTAAAAGACCCGGCTGAGGTTCATGCAGGTGGGGCAAGTGGTCGTCTGTTACCGCAATGCGCCCTCCCCAGCGATGGGACCAATTGGCACCTTTCAACTGAGGGAAAACGCGTTCGGCGTCTCGTTGAAGCCAATCGAAACCGCCCAAGTTGCCTGCGCCATCCACGCGCCCCAACCCACCGTAGACCAACCGATTGTCCGGCTCTCGCCGTGCGTACATGATGATACGTCGGCTGTCCGAGATCGTGTGTCCCTGCGGCAGGATCGAAGCGATGACGTCTTCCGGCAACGGGTCTGTTGCGATCTGAATCGGGGTCAGGGGCAAGATGCTGTTGGGTAGTTTCGGCACCAGCGGGCCTGTATAGCCGTTGGTTGCAACAATAACAGTGTCGGACGTGACCGAGCCGTGATCCGTGCGCAGTTGCCACTTGCCGCCTACCTTGTTCATCGAGGTAACAGTGCTGTTTCCGAAAATTGAAACGCCACGTTGTTGGGCGGCATTTGCCACGCCGCGTGCCAGCCTCATTGGCTGTACCGCGCCGCCGCGTGGGGTCACGACACCGCTTGAATAGGCAGCGGTGCCTGATGTGATTCGCAGATCATCCCCGCGCAAAACCTCCATTCCTGCGCCAAAGTCGTTCCATGCTTTCACATCTGCCTCGGCCTTGCGCAATGCCCGGTCATTATGCAGCACGCGCAACCACCCTTTTTGCCGGGCCTGGCACGGGATTTGATAGGTGTCGATCAGGCTAAACAATTCGTCTGCGGAATTCAGCGACGCTTCGGTCAGGCGTTCAAAATAAGTCTGTCCAAGCATACGCTGTAAGTCTTTGGGCGAGTTGAAGGGCAGCATTGGATTAACCTGCCCGCCCGTGCGACCCGAAGCACCCCAGCCGACGTCACCGGCATCAAGCACAACAACAGACGTTCCTGCTTCGGCAAGGGCCAGCGCTGCGCGTAGACCAGTGAAGCCAGCGCCTATGATGACCACATCCGAGCGCAGATCGCCGGACAATTGCGGGCTATCGGGCTTCTTTTGTGCCGTGGTGGCCCAAAGCGAATTTGGCCGTGTCGCCACGGCGGGCGGCGTTGCAAGCATTTTGCTCTCGCATTACGGAACATTCATTCCATTATTCGATAGTAAAACTCAGGTCGTCAAGCCGAAGTTTTCCGGTGCCTCACCCCCGATCTGGTCGCAGATCTCGGCGGCGGTTTGTTTCAGCAAGTTGAGATTTGCGCGCAATTCGTCAGGTGTGTTGTCTGCCGTCAAAGTCCACATTGACAAGCAGGCGGCTACTTTACCCTGTTCATTCCAGATCGGGACGGACATGCCCATGACCTGCAGGAATTCTTCTTTGACGACCATCGCGTAACCCTGGCTTCGAACGACATCAAGATCCGCTTCAAGCTCGGGCAGGTGGGTTCTGGTGAACTCGGTGAACTTTTCCAACCCAGATGACCCCAGTACGGAATCGCGCTGTTTCTCGGTCATAAACGCCAGGAAAACCTTGCCAGCGGCGGTGCAGTGTAGCGGCGCGTGGTCGCCTGTTCGCGCAGCATATCGAATCGCGACATGGTTGGACGTTCGCAGGTACAGAATGGTATCGCCATCCAGAACAGACAGCGCAATGTTCATACCGGTCACTTCGCTGAGGCGGTCAACGGGTTCGGCGACAACTTGCTGAAGATCGGGGTGGCGGAACCCTGCACGCGCCCATGCCTGAAACCGTGACCCGGGTTTGTAGGTTCTGCCGGTTTTCTCATACTCGACCAGACCTTCGCTTTGCAGAACGGCAAGGACGCGATGGCACGAACTTTTGACAAAGCCCGTCTGTGCGACAATGTCTGAAAACACCATCGGCCGTTTCGCATGGGTTAGGACATCCATGATCCTTGCGCATTTTGCGACGATGGAACTGTCTGTGGGTCTTGCCATACCTGATCTCACATCTACTACATTGCAGAACTACGACGAGTTTTTGTTCATTTCAAGCTTTTGAGCGCTTGTTTATGTATAGTTGAACAATAAACAGTTGACGGAAAGAACGCGCACTCTCTAGTGTTTTATTCCAGAACAACTGTTCTGCACCACGATAGAGCGAAGGGCTTCGAGGTAAGCGGTGTGCAAAAGAATCGGCACCGTGTCGCAAGACGCAACCAACGCTCCCTCAAAAGATAAAACGGCGGTTCGCGCTGAAAACAAAAAGTGACCCAACCGGAGGATACTATGAAGAAGACACTCGCTACTCTCGCAGCGACCAGTGTGCTTGCACTGACAAGCCATGCGGTACTTGCGCAGGATCTGGAAGAAATCACAGTCGCATACTTCCTGGAATGGCCCCTGCCCATGCTGGAAGCCAAAGCCAACGGAACCTATGACGAAGCGCTTGGCCTCAAGGTCAACTGGGTGAGTTTTGAAACCGGCACCGCGATGAGCGCGGCGATGGCCTCGGGCGACGTACAGATTGCGGTCAGCCAGGGCATTCCGCCTTTCGTTGTTGCCGCATCCGCCGGCCAGGCGATTCAGGTGGTTGATGTCGCCGTGACGTATTCCGAGAATGACAACTGTGTCGTGTCGGAAGCGCTGGAGATCGACAAGGAAAACGCCAGCGAACTGGCGGGCAAAAAGGTCGCTGTTCCGCTGGGTACAGCTGCGCATTATGGCTTCCTGCGCCAGATGGATCATTTCGGAATCGACCTGGCCAGCCTTGAAGTTGTCGACATGGCCCCGCCTGAAGGCGCGGCAGCCCTGAGCCAGGGCGCGGTTGACTTCGCCTGCGGATATGGCGGCGGTCTGTCCCGGATGAAAGAACACGGCAACGTTCTGTTGACTGGTGCCGAGAAAGAAGAACTGGGCATTCTGGTGTTCGACGTAACCTCTTCCCCGGAAAGCTTTATCTCGGAAAATCCGGAACTGGTCGCACAGTTCCTGCAGGTAACTGCAGACGCAAACGAGCGCTGGAACTCGGGTGCCGGCGGTGATGCGATGCTTGAGGTTGTTGCCAAGGAATCCGGCATGGACCTTGACGGCGCACGCGCCGCTATCGGGACAATGGGCTTCCCCAGCATGGATGATCAGCTGTCAGAGAAATGGCTGGGCGGCAATGTGCAGACCTTCATGAAAGGTGTGGCCGACGTGTTTGTCGAAGCCGGCAGCATCGACGGTGCGCTGGACAGCTATGCCAACTCGGTCAACACTGAACCGATGACGATTGCCGACGGCAAGTAACAGAGTCCGGCGTGGCGCATTTCGATGCGCCCGCCGGTGCTGACCCGGCAATTGGGCGCGCCGCCCGCGCGTGAGGGCGCCTGTATCAAAGAGAGACGGATATGACAGGTTTATCCATCGAAAACATCTCCATGCGCTTCGACCTGCCCAATGGAACGGCAGTGCAGGCGTTGAAAGATGTCACGTTGCATCTGAACGAAGGCGAGTTGATGAGCGTGCTGGGCCCCTCGGGCTGCGGCAAGACCACACTGCTGAACATCGTAGCGGGTTTTCTGGCCCCGACCGAAGGGCAGATCGTGATGAATGGCCACACGGTCACTGGCCCTGATGCCGAACGTGGCATGGTGTTTCAAAAAGGCGCTTTGTTCGAATGGATGAGCGTGCGTGACAATGTAAGTTTTGGTCCCCGGATGAAGGGCCAGAAGGAAGCGCAATACGCGGCCGAGGTCGATCATCTGCTTGAGGTCGTGGGCCTTCAGGACTTCAAGGAAAAGGCGATCTACGAGTTGTCTGGCGGGATGCAGCAGCGCGTGGCGCTGGCGCGATGTCTGGCCAATGACCCCGATGTCATCCTGATGGACGAACCGCTGGGTGCGCTGGACGCGCTGACCCGTGAAAAAATGCAATCGCTGGTTTTGAAACTTTGGAAAGAGACCGGCAAGACCATCATCCTGATCACCCACTCGGTCGAAGAGGCGCTGCTGCTGGGTGAGCGTCTGTTGGTGATGGCACCCAGACCGGGGCGCATTCACAAGGAATATCGCCTTCCCTTCGCAGATATGGGCGTCGACCAGGATCTGCGTGAGGTCAAGAAACACCCCGACTTCGCCACCAACCGCGAAGAAATCCTGGGCATGATTTGGGACATGGAAGAAGAAATCATGGGTCGGACGGAGGCAGCGCAATGATCCCCATTCTGATCTATATCGCGATATTCATCGGCGCATTCTTTGTGGTCAAACTGGTGACCGCAGGCACAGACCGCCATGATTTCACGTCACTTAAGACGGTCACTTTCGGCGATGAAAGCGCCGTTGTCTCGGATCGTAAGGCGTCAATCATCTCGATCATCGCCATCTTCGTGCTTTGGGGCGCATTCACCGGGTCGGCCTTGTTGCCGTCGTTCTTGCACGCGCCGGGGCCGTATGTCGGAGAAGGTACGTTCACCTACACGGTTGAAACGGCAGATGGTCAGACCGATGACGCCACGGTGACGGTAATTGTGCACCCTGCGGACGCACCGGTGGACGAACCCGAGGTCGCACCCGGTGACGGATTTGCCAAAGACGATGCCGTAGTGGTTCAGGCTTATCGCAGCAAGCTGGCCCGCCTTGACCGAAATGATGAGGTCGGTCGCGACGAGGGGGCCAAGATCGTTGCTGTGAATGGTCAGCCGATTGAACCCGGTGGCGTTGTGAACACCGATTTCGGCCGTGTGGTCATGTCGCAGCGTGGCACACTCAATATTGACCCGGACAAAGGCTGGCAGATGGAACCGATCTGGCTGCCCGCACCGGAAAACGTTTTCGAACGGCTGGGCGAGATTGCCAGCGAAGGCTTCCGGAACTTCACCCTTTGGGAGCATCTGGGCTATTCGCTGTTCCGCGTGATCGTGGGCTTCCTTCTGGGATCGCTTGTGGGCATTCCGTTGGGATATGCAATGGGCCTGTCCAACTGGTTCCGTGGATGGTTCGACCCGATCGTCGAATTCATGCGCCCGGTTCCGCCGCTGGCCTTGATCCCGCTGGTGATCATCTGGGCCGGGATTGGTGAGGGCGGCAAGATTATCCTGCTGTTCCTGGCGGCGCTGTGGATCATGGCGATTGCGGCCCGTTCTGGTGTGTCCGGCGTGAACATCTCGAAGGTACACGCGGCCTATTCCCTTGGGGCGTCAAAGTGGCAGGTGATGCGCTATGTGATCATCCCCAACTCGCTGCCCGAGATCTTCACCGGTGCGCGGGTTGCGATGGGCGTCTGCTGGGGCACGGTTGTTGCTGCAGAACTGGTCGCTGCTGAAAAAGGGGCTGGCATGATGATCATGGTTGCCTCGAAATTTCAGAACACCGACATCGTGATCATGGGTATCATCCTGATTGGCGTCATCGGCTTCGGTATCGACATGCTGATGCGCTGGGCCGAACGTGTTCTGGTGCCCTGGAAAGGTAAAAGCTGATCGATTTGAATCAGACGTCAACGCGCGTCTGATTGCTTTTAGACCGATAAAAGGCGCGGTTTCCCGGTCCCGGGTGCCGCGCCTCTTTCATTGTGCGCCTGCCGCCCTGCTATGCGTGTGACAAAACGGGTCAGCGATATATCCAGTTTGCAGGCTGATTACGCCCAATTGGCTCTTGCGTTTGGCGTCGGCGGCTGAGATTGTCTGCGCCAACCGTTGGGGTGCCCTGATCGCAGGGCTGAGAGGCGCGGCTGCGCTAACCCATCGAACCTGATCCGGGCAATTCCGGCGTAGGGAACGGTCTTATGAATGCAGACAGTTTTCCTACATCGTTGCCCAAATAAGATGGAGCGACGACATGGCTGCAATTGCCTTGACCATTGCGGGATCCGACAGTGGCGGCGGTGCCGGGATACAGGCCGATCTGAAGGCCATGTCAGCACTTGGTGTTTTTGGGGCCAGCGTGATCACCGCTGTCACCGCACAGAACACACAGGCCGTCACAGCGGTGCATGGTATCCCTCTGGACGTGATCGAGGCGCAAATTCACGCGGTGCTGGGCGATCTGGACGTCAAAGCCGTAAAGATCGGTATGCTGGCTACACCCGAGATCATTCAATCCGTTGCCAAGGGGCTGGCTGACTTTCAAGGCCCCATTGTTCTGGACCCGGTAATGATCGCCAAGTCCGGTGACGCCTTGCTGGCGCAAGAGGCAATTCAAACCTTGCGCGATGTGTTGTTGCCGATGGCGACGGTTTTGACCCCAAATCTTCCCGAAGCCGCTTGCCTGTTGGATGCACAAGAGGCCGAAACGCCCGAGGAGATGGCCGCTCAGGGTCAGGCTCTTTGCGCTTTGGGTGCGCGCGCTGTGGTGATGAAAGGCGGTCACGGTGCGGGCGAGGTGTGTCATGATTTGCTGATCGACCCGACAGGTATCGTGGCAGAGTTTCTGGCCCCGCGCCTGAACACCAAAAACACGCATGGGACCGGATGCACCTTGTCATCCTCGATTGCCGCGGGTTTGGCAAAGGGTCTGCCGATGAAGCAGGCCGCTGCGCAGGCGCATGAATACCTGCAAGGCGCGATTGGACGCGCAGATGAGCTGAACGTGGGTTCCGGGCATGGTCCGGTGCATCATTTCTATCAGGTCTGGCCCAAGTGACCGTCTGGTCTGTCATAGGAGCCGGGGTTGCCGGTCTGGCCGTCGCCAGCGAACTGGTGTCGCGCGGCGCGAAGGTGCAGGTGTTTGATCCCGGCGGCCCGCCGGGCCCGCACGGGTGTTCGTGGTGGGCCGGGGGCATGCTGGCCCCCTGGTGTGAATATGAAAACGCGGAAGAACCGGTGCTGAGACTGGGTCAGCAGGCCATCGACTGGTGGGCTGGTCGCACACAGGTACAGCGGTGCGGTACCTTGGTCGTTGCAAGTGCAAGAGACCTGCCAGACCTACGCAGATTTGCGCGCCGGACTGAGGCGTATGTGGATGCTGATCGCGCGAAAATCGCTGAATTAGAGCCCGATCTGCACGGGTTTGGGAAAGGTCTGTTCTTTGACCAAGAAGCCCACCTTGATCCCCGTCAGGCATTGCAGGACTTGCATCGAGGTCTGCGAGAGCAAGGGGTGGAGTTCCATCGCAAACTGGCCCCCGTGCAGCTTGAGAACGCAATCGACTGTCGCGGTCTGCACGCGCGCGAGTACCTTCATGATCTTCGGGGTGTGAAGGGTGAGATGCTGGTCGTGCGTAGCCCCGACGTGACGCTGACCCGTCCCGTGCGTCTTTTGCACCCCCGGATGCCGCTTTACATCGTGCCGAGGGGCGATGGCATCTACATGCTGGGTGCGACCATGATCGAAAGCGAAGACAGCAGCCGCATCACGGCCCGGTCCATGCTGGAACTGCTCAGCGCGGCTTATGCCCTGAACCCGGCCTTTGGTGAGGCTGAGGTGTTGGAAATAGGCGTCGATCTGCGCCCTGCCTTTCCCGATAATTTGCCCCGCATCCGCCGCTTGGGCAGGACAATCTATGCCAACGGGCTTTATCGACACGGTTACCTGCTGGCCCCGGCGTTGGCGCAGGGTGTGGCGGATCTGGCGTTGGACAACACACATTCGGAGATGGTCGATGAAGATCGTGCTTAACGGAGAGGCGCGGGACGTACGCGCCGAAACCCTGGCCGAGCTGCTGGACGAATGCGGCTTCACTGGCCGCGTTGCCACCGCAGTGAACGAGGATTTCGTGCCGTCCAGTCTACGCATTGCGCACGAATTGGCCGATGGCGACCGGGTCGAAGTTGTTGCACCGATGCAGGGAGGGTGAGCATGAAGACCTTCTACGGAACCGAACTGCCCAACCCTTTGATGCTCGGCACGGCCCAGTATCCCAGCCCGGCCATTTTGGAGCAGGCTTTCCGCGACAGTGGTGCGGGTGTTGCAACCGTATCCTTGCGCCGTGAATCCGGTGCCGGGCAGACCTTTTGGCAGATGATCCGGGAACTGGGTGTCCTGATCCTGCCCAACACCGCTGGTTGCCACACAGTGAAAGAGGCCGTGACCACGGCCGATATGGCCCGCGAGGTTTTTGAGACCTCGTGGATCAAGCTGGAACTGATTGGACACACCGACAGCCTGCAACCGGATGTGTTCCAGTTGGTCGAAGCCGCCCGCATCCTGACCGAAGACGGATTTCAGGTGTTTCCCTATACCACCGATGATCTAATCGTGGGCGAACGTTTGCTGGAAGCTGGGTGCGAGGTGCTGATGCCTTGGGGCGCGCCGATTGGGTCTGGGCGTGGTCTGAACAACGAATATGCCTTGCGCGCGATGCGGGCCGAGTTTCCAGATGTTCCACTGGTGGTCGATGCCGGTATTGGCCTGCCCAGCCATGCGGCCCACGCGATGGAGCTGGGCTATGACGCCGTGCTGTTGAACACTGCCGTGGCCCGCGCCGGAGATCCTGTTCTGATGGCCAAAGCGATGGCGCAGGCGACGCTGGCCGGGCAGTTGGCCCATCAGGCTGACCCGATCGAGGCGCGCGATATGGCTGAACCTTCTACCCCTGTTGTTGGAAAGGCATTCCTGTCATGACGCTGGACCGTTTTTATCCGATCTTCGATCACTCGGACTGGCTGCGACGGATGTTGCCGCTGGGTGTCAAGCTGGTGCAGCTGCGCGTCAAGGATCAGCCGGATGATGAGGTACGCGACCAGATAGCGGCTTCGCGCGATTTGTGCCGCGATCATGGGTCGGTTCTGGTGATCAATGATTACTGGCAACATGCCATTGATCTGGGGTGCGACTGGGTTCATCTGGGGCAAGAGGATCTGGACGATGCAGATCTGAAAGCCGTCCGAAAAGCGGGTCTAAAGCTGGGTGTTTCTACCCATGACGACGATGAGCTTGAGCGTGTGTTGGCCATGGATCCCGACTATGTGGCGTTAGGGCCCGTCTATCCAACCATCCTGAAAAAGATGAAATGGCATCAGCAAGGCCTGCCCCGTGTGACCGAATGGAAGGCACGCGTTGGCGACATTCCCTTGGTGGGCATCGGCGGTATGAGCGTTGAGCGCGCGGCAGGTGTGCTGGAGGCCGGGGCCGATATTGTCTCGGCCGTGACGGACATTACTCTGAATGCTGACCCCGAAGCGCGGGTGCGCGCGTGGATCAAGGCCACAAGATGAGCCGCTATGCCCGTCAGACGCTTTTGCCAGAAGTGGGCGAAGAAGGGCAGGGTCGCCTGACTTCGGCTCATGTTCTGGTGGTCGGCGCGGGCGGGTTGGCCGCGCCGGTCCTACCGCTTTTGGCCGGGGCTGGTTTGGGGCAGATCACGATTGTAGATGGTGACAACGTGGATCTGTCGAATCTGCATCGGCAAACCTTGTTTGCTGAGGCCGATTGCGGACAGCCCAAGGCAGAGCGGGCCGCCGACCGGTGCCGCGCGTTGAATTCCGAGGTTGAAGTTGTCGCCTTCAATCACGCGCTTACCAGTGAAAATGCGGCCTCTCTGGTCGCGCAAGCCGATGCCGTTTTGGATTGCGCTGACAGTTACGCGGCCAGTTATATCCTGTCGGACACGTGCCTGGAGCAAGGCAAACCGTTGATCAGCGCATCGGTTCTGGGGCTTTCGGGCTATGTCGGCGGGTTCTGTGGCGGTGCGCCATCCCTGCGCGCTGTGTTCCCGGATGCGCCGGACAGTGGGGCCAGTTGCGCGACAGCGGGCGTTCTGGGTCCTGTGGTTGGCGTGATCGGGGCGATGCAGGCACAGATGGTGCTGAACCTGATCCTCGGGTTGGAGCCGTCGCCTTTGGGGCAGATGGTGCAGTATGACGCGCGTACTCTGCGCAGTACCGGGTTCCGGTTTGACGATGCACCCGAGCCGACCACGCGTTTTCGGTTCCTGTCGGCTGGCCAACTGACGGATACCGACCAGATCGTGGAGCTGCGCGGTGTCGAAGAAGCGCCGATTCCTGCCCATCCAAACGCCGCTCGCTTTTTGCCGAATGAACTTCACAAGTTAGACCCTAACAAAGGCAAAAGGCTTGCACTTTGCTGCGCCACAGGCCTGCGGTCTTGGCGCGCCGCCGAACAGTTACAACCAGATTGGCCGGGCGAGATCGTCCTTGTCGCGGCCTCAACCTCGTGAGTGAAAAGGAAACGCGAGACATGAAAAAGCTGATGACAGCCATTGCCCTTCTGGCCGCCGCGCCAGCTTGGGCCGAAGACAAGATGACCGTTCTGCTGGATTGGTTTATCAACCCTGACCACGGCCCTATTATTGTGGCGCAGGAAAACGGCTATTTCGCCGAGCAGGGGCTTGAGGTTGAAATCGTCCCACCTGCGGACCCGTCCGCCCCGCCGCGTCTGGTAGCTGCTGGTCAGGCAGAACTGGCCGTGTCGTATCAGCCCCAGCTACATCTGCAAGTCCACGAGGGCCTGCCCCTGAAACGCGTTGGCACGCTGGTTGCAACACCCTTGAACTGCCTTTTGGTGCTGGAAGACGGCCCGATCAAATCGCCCGCCGACCTCAAGGGCAAGAAGATCGGTTTCTCTGTCGCAGGTGTCGAAGAGGCCATCCTTGGCACCGTTCTGGGCAAATATGACGTTGCTCTGGACGATGTGGAGCTGATCAACGTCAACTTCTCGCTCTCGCCCTCGCTGATGACTGGTCAGGTCGATGCGGTTATCGGCGCCTACCGTAACTTTGAACTCAACCAGATGGATATCGAAGGTCGTCCGGGCACTTGTTTTTATATCGAGGAAGAAGGCGTGCCATCCTACGACGAACTGATTTATGTCGCCAACCCCGAGACGATGGACAAAGACAAGATCGCCCGCTTCTTGGCCGCGACCGAAAAGGCGACCCAGTATATCGTCAACAACCCGGAAAAAAGCTGGGAGATCTTCGCAGGCACGTCACCTGAACTGCAAGATGAGCTGAACGCCCGCGCCTGGGTCGACACGCTACCGCGTTTTGCACTGCGCCCCGCAGGCTTTGATGCCGGTCGCTATGCCCGGTTCGAGGCGTTCCTGAACGAAAGCGGCATGATCGACAGTGTCCTTCCGGTCAGTGATCTGACCATCGACGTGACCGCACAATGAGCGGGTATGGCAAAGCCTTCACATTGATGCGTGACGCGGCGCAGGGACCGTGGCGGGACTATACCCGCCACGCCTTTGTCGAAGGAATGAAAGACGGCACGCTGCCGCGTGAGGCGTTTCTTCACTATCTGCGACAGGATTACGTGTTTCTGATCCATTTTTCTCGTGCCTGGGCTTTGGCGGTAGTGAAATCGGAAACGCATTCCGAAATGCTGACAGCGGTCGGTACCGTGAACGCTCTGGTCGCGGAAGAAATGCAACTGCACATCGGTATCTGTGAGGCTGCTGGAATCTCACAGGATGAATTGTTTGCCACCCCTGAACGCGCCGAAAATCTTGCATATACGCGGTTCGTCCTCGAAGCGGGATACAGCGGCGATCTGCTGGACTTGCTGGCAGCGTTGGCTCCCTGCGTTATGGGCTATGGTGAGATCGGTACCCGGCTGGCAGAAGAGGCGACGTCCGATACCTATCGCGACTGGATCAACACCTATGCCGGGGAAGAGTATCAAGGCGCGTGCCAAGCGGTAGGTGAGTTGCTGGATTCGGCTCTAACACGGCGACTTGGGGCGGATTTTGAATCTTCGCCCCGCTGGGATCGTTTGTGTCAAACCTTCCGGACGGCGACGGAATTGGAGGTGAATTTCTGGCAAATGGGCCTGACCCCGTGACCCCTGCGCCTGATCTGACCATAAACGGGTCTGCCAAAATCGACGGCGCAACCCTGTTCGCTCCGTTGACCCTGACCCTTGGGGCAGGGGCATGGACCTGTTTGCTGGGCGGATCGGGCGTGGGAAAAACGACCGTTTTGCGGTTGATTGCCGGGTTGGAAACCGGGGCCGAGTTCTCGGGCCAGATCACAGCAAGCGACGGTTTACCGGTCTCGGATCGGGTGGCTTACATGGCGCAGGACGACCTACTGTTGCCTTGGGCGACAGTGGCGCAGAACGTTTCGCTTGGTGCGCGGCTGCGGGGCGAAAAGCCTGATCTGGATCGGCGTGACGGCCTGATCAAACGGATGCGCCTGCAGGATCACATGACCAAGAAACCGACCGAGCTGTCGGGGGGCCAAAGACAGCGCGTCGCGCTGGCCCGTACGCTGATGGAAGACCGGCCCATCGTTCTGCTGGATGAGCCGTTTTCAGCGCTCGACGCCCGGACCCGCGCCGATATGCAGGATTTGGCGGCCGAGGCGCTGGCAGGGCGAACTGTCCTTTTAGTCACGCATGACCCCGGTGAAGCCGCGCGCTTGGGGCAGTCCATTGTTGTCATGACCGAACATGGCCTGACCCCTTGCGACCCACCTCACGCTCCGGCCCCACGCAGCGTGGATGATCTGGAAACGCTGGAAACTCAGGGCGCGTTGCTGCGACTTCTGCGGGAGGACGCGGTATGAAGTACCTGTCGGCAATCGCAGCTACACTGTTTGCAATGATCATCTGGCAAGGGATCGTGACCCTGACAGGTTTGCCAAAATTCATTCTGCCCGGCCCCGCTTTGGTGGCCGAAACCTGGTGGCAAAACAGATGGGTGATCGCCGAACATGCGTGGATCACCGCAGTTGAAGTTGTCATAGGCTTGGGTGTCGGAACGGTTCTGGGCGTCATCACAGCGCTTCAATTGGCGAATTCGCGCGCCGCGCGGGTTTTGGTGCAGCCCATGCTGGTGTTCACTCAGGCGCTGCCGGTTTTTGCGCTGGCACCGTTGCTGACCCTGTGGCTTGGCTATGGTCTGTGGTCCAAAGTCGCGATGGCGGTGCTGATCATCTATTTCCCGATCACCTCGTCTTTCTTTGATGGGTTGATGCGCACGCCACCGGGTTATCTGGATCTGGCGCGCACGATGCAGGCCAGCAAACGGTCGGTGCTGTGGCACATCCGTATTCCGGCGGCGCTGCCTTCGCTGGCTTCGGGCATGCGTCTGGCGGCAGTCTATGCGCCGATCGGGGCGGTGATTGGTGAATGGGTCGGCTCGTCGCAAGGTTTGGGATATCTGATGCTGCTGGCCAATGGTCGCGCCAAGACCGACCTGATGTTTGCGGCGATGCTGACGCTGGGTGTGTTCTCGATCCTTCTGCACATGATCGTCCGCCGCGCCACCGCGCGCATGGCGGGCGAGGCGCGTTAACCAATCAGAAACCGATTCTGCGTCAGGGTGAAGCTATGACCCAGAACGCCTTTGCCGAAGCCCCTATGCTGTTTGACACGGACGAAGCGCTGGCGCAGCCGCTGCCCTCTGGTCGGATACCCTCCTACATCAAAGACCATCGCAAGCGGCTGCGCGAACGGTTCATGGCAGGCGGGTCAGCGGCAATGCCGGATTACGAGTTGCTGGAACTGGTGCTGTTCCGATCCATACCGCGACAAGACGTAAAGCCGCTGGCGCGTGCGTTGATGGATGCGTTTGGCGATTTCAACCGCGTGTTGACCGCGTCCGAAGAACGACTGCGCCAGATCAAAGGCGTGGGCGATACGGTGATTACTGATCTGAAAATCCTTGAGGCTTGCGCCCACAGGATGGCGCGTGCGCGGGTGATGCAGCGGCATGTGATCTCGGGCTGGGATGCGCTGCTGGATTATTGTCACACCACCATGGCCCATCGTGAGACCGAGCAGTTTCGCGTGTTCTATCTGGATCGAAAAAACGTTCTGATCGCGGATGAAGAGCAAGCCAAAGGCACCGTTGATCACGTGCCGGTCTATCCGCGCGAGGTTGCCAAACGCGCGCTGGAGTTGAATGCCTCGGCCTTGATTTTGGTTCATAACCATCCGTCTGGTGACCCAACGCCTTCGCAGTCGGATATAGATATGACCAACCGTATTCAGGATGCGTGTTCGGCGTTGGGCCTAACCTTGCACGATCACCTGATCATTGGGAAATCGACCGAATTGAGTTTTCGGTCGGAAGGATTCCTGTAGCGCTTACTGAACCCAGATTTCGACCCGACGGTTAACTTTGCGGCCCCATTCGGTGTCATCGCACGCCATTGGCATCGCCTCACCAAACCCTTCGGCTGAAACCTCGATACCTTCGGGCAGTGACGATTCCATTGCCGCCAGCACAGTATTTCGCACGGTTTGAGCGCGCCGCAAGGCGATGCGGGCATTGGCAGCGGCCCCGCCATCACCGTCGCTGAAGCCAGCAAACACCAGCTTGCGCGCCTTCAGCGTTCCGGTTTCAAGCATTTGCGCCAAGTGTTGGATGTTTGAACGAGACTGCGCATCGGGCCGCGATGATCCGGGTTCAAACCGAACGGACAAGGACAGGCGCGACAGCGGACGCAGCGTGTCGATCATACGCTGCAATTCTTCCAGCTCGACCTCAGCGCCGCCGGTGACAATAGCGTTGGCAAGCCGGTCGCCCTGCACGCCAATTGGCAGAGTTTCGGGCGATTGATCCACATAACCAGCGCCCCGTATCGCCATCTGTGCGCCGGGGCCTTGGGTATATGCCAGAAACTGCCGCGCGATCCGTGGCAGGCGTCGATCCGGCAGGTAGAGGAACATCGGCAGGGTCAGCGGATAATCCTCGGTCTTGATTGATTGTCGGGTGGCGGCAAGCGGATGACCGCAGCCTCCGGTCAACGGCAGGGGGCGCGTGCCATCAGCTGTAGCTTTGCTGGCTATCCCAATTGAGAAGGGGTCTTTGGCCACGGCGTCTGTCAGATCTCCGATTCGGCTGTGCGGGATCGCTGACGGCGACAAATCTGCATCCACGGTTTTCAGGACCTGGTCTTCAACAGCTTGTGCAAGCCCGGATCCCATTTCCGGGACATGCAGGGCAATCGGCGCGTCCGGTCCGCCCAATTCCACCCAATTGGTCACTTCCCCGGACAGGATACGGGCCAAATCTGCCATCGAGATTTGCTGCATCATGCTGTCAGCAGCAACCACCGGAACCATAGCGTCTAACGCAATGACCCGTGAGCGCCGCGCCCGTTTCAGATTACCCAGACCGGCAGCTTCGGCTTCCTCTCGTTCTGACTCGCGCACTTCCCGCTGGGCCATCACAATATCTGTCTGATCCGCAACCAGATCCCTGAACCCACGCGCCGTTGTTCCAACGTCAAAATAAAACCGTGCAAGTGGTGCTGAGCGGTCAACCTGCCTGAGCTCATAGACAAAACTGTCCGAATCTACGCGGGCTGGGGTTGCTGTCAGGTTCTCTTGCCGTGCGAACCCTATAATGAGTGCGGGAAGAACCGTTTCAGCCATAACGGAGGAGCCGGAAAGCCACAGCTCAGCCACAAAATCCGTCAGGTTTGGACAGGCGGGGCCGTCGCAGGTGACGCCAGAGCCATCTACTGTCAGCGGGCCAAACTGAGTCTCAACGCGATAAAACTCGCCGTCAAAACCCAGCAGATTGCCGGTCACTTCGACCTTGCCGTCATGCGACGTCAGCGTGATGTCCTGCGCCAAAGCGCCAGTGGCAAATGAAATCAGCGCAGCTGCCGCTACACGGAATAATGTCATAAGAGAGTCAAACCTGCCTGCGGATTACTTTGCCGCGATTGTCAGGTCTGAGAGAAGATTATTCAACACCAGAAACTCACCTGCGTGTGAACAATCGGGCAGGTCCAGCGACATGTCGCGGGATCGTAGGCGGCGGTCTGACAAAAGTTCTAACGCTTGCACGTTCAGAGTATGCCCGCAATTTGCCTCGGTCACTTCCGCCTCGACCGTCAGATCGATTGTGCCAGACTGGTCCGACGCACTGGCCGGGAAAGAATAGACTTCGATATTTTGCGTCTTGCTTAGTCCTTGTTGACCAAGTCGCACAATGTCGCCTGTTCCTTGCGCCGAAGCATCAGCCCAAACGTGGCCATCGCCGCCATAGGTGGCGCCGAACTCCAGAGCATGGATCTGCAATTCGGTCTCACCCTGCCATTGAAGGGCAACGCGATTGTATTCGACAATGTCAGAAACGTGAGTGGTGGCGACAGTGCCGCTTTCGTCTTCGAATGAAATCAGAAAAATCGCATACTCCGACAAGGCCGGGATCGTCATTTGCAGTGCGCCGGACGCGTCGGTCATCTGACTGACCGTCAGACCGCTATGATGGACCTCAACACGCTCTTCCGCGTTACAAGGCGCTTTAAGTGTTAGGCGGGCCATCGCGCCCGGAATAGCGGTAGCGCGGGCGCTGATGTTGCAATCCGTCGGTCTGACCGCAGAGGGAACCCCACCAGGTACAGGAGCTGCATTGCTGGGAATTGCGTCAGACGGTGTGGCTGAGGTCAAAACGATATCTTCCAGCCCGGACAAAACCGAAGACTGCTCTGACGCCGATGCGACATCAATACCGCCCTGCGCGGCGTTGTGCTGCGCAGAAGATCCGTTTTGCATCAGGTAGCCGATGCCCAAAGCACATACCACCGTTCCGCACATGGTCACGTAGTTGCGAACTACAAACAAGACACCCTCCCCAGTTGAAGGAGCAGCTTGCACTCTCGCCACGAATCGCGGCCAATTTATGGCCGCGATACGGACTCAATGTGATCAGAGGTTGTTAACGTTAGGTCAATCTGCCGTGACAGTGTTTGAACTTCTTGCCTGAACCGCAGGGGCAGGGATCGTTCCGCGACGGGTTGCCCCAGGTTGACGGGTCTGTCTCATCAAACCCTGGCAGTGCATCGCCAGACGCAGCGGCTTCGGCTTTGGCTTCGGCCTGATCGGCGGCTTTGTCCACCGCCTGTTGCGCCTGAGCCTGCTGTGCGGCCATCTGGGCAAGCATCTCTTTCTGCTCTTCCTCAGACAGAGGGCGCACGCGCGACAATTGCTGCGTGACGGTTTCGCGCAAGCTGTCCAGCATGCCTTCGAACAACTGGAAGCTTTCGTTTTTGTATTCGTTCAGCGGATCGCGCTGGGCATAACCGCGAAAACCGACAACCGAACGCAGATGTTCCAGCGTCAGCAAATGCTCGCGCCATTTGCTGTCGATGGTTTGCAGCAATACCTGCTTTTCGATGTTGCGCATGTTTTCCGGACCAAAGGCGACAGCTTTTTGCGCCATCATCTCATCTGCGGTCTTGATCAGGCGCTCGCGCACCTGTTCGTCGTCCACGCCTTCTTCAGCGGCCCAGTTCTGAACCGGCGCGTCGACGGTCAGCTTGTCTTTGATCGCTTCATGCAGCCCGTCTGTATCCCACTGATCCGCATAGGACTTTGGCGGCATATATTCGTCGATCAGGTCATCGATCACCTGTTCGCGCATATCCGAGACGATCTCGGACAGGTCATTGGCCGACATGATTTCGCGGCGTTGGCTAAAGATCACCTTACGCTGGTCGTTCATCACGTCGTCGAACTTGAGAACGTTCTTGCGCATGTCAAAGTTGCGGCCTTCGACCTTGGATTGCGCGCGTTCCAACGACTTGTTCACCCAAGGGTGGATGATTGCCTCGCCTTCTTTCATGCCTAGCGTCGTCAGAACCTTGTCCAGACGTTCCGAGCCAAAGATACGCATCAAATCGTCTTCAAGGCTCAGGTAGAACACAGTGCGGCCCGGATCACCCTGACGGCCGGAACGACCTCGCAGCTGGTTGTCGATGCGGCGGCTTTCGTGGCGTTCAGACGCCATGACGTACAGGCCGCCCGCCGCCAGAACCTTTTCTTTTTCCTCAGCGTGGCGCGCTTCTTCTGCGGCCCGCAGTTCAGATGGATCCGCTTCGGGGTTTTCGGCCAGTGCCTTCAGCACTTTCATTTCGACATTGCCGCCGAGTTGAATGTCGGTACCACGACCGGCCATGTTTGTGGCAATTGTTACGGCACCCAAACGGCCTGCATCCGCAACGATTTGCGCCTCTTGCTCGTGCTGACGGGCGTTCAGAACATTGTGCTCGATGCCTTCTTTGGTCAGCATTTGGCTCAGCAGTTCAGATTTCTCAATGGACGTAGTGCCCAGCAAAACAGGCTGGCCTTTTTCCTGAGCCTTTTTTGTTTCGCCGATCATTGCACCGTATTTTTCCATTGCGGTGCGATAGACCTGATCGTCCTCGTCGATCCGGGCAATTGGCTTGTTGGTTGGAACCTCGACCACGCCAAGCCCATAGATTTCGGCAAATTCCTCGGCCTCGGTCAGGGCTGTACCGGTCATGCCGCCCAGCTTGTCATACAGGCGGAAATAGTTCTGGAAGGTTACGCTGGCCAGCGTCACGTTTTCGGGCTGAATCTGCACACCTTCTTTGGCCTCAATTGCCTGGTGCAGACCTTCCGACAGGCGGCGGCCCGGCATCATGCGGCCGGTGAATTCGTCGATCAGAACGACATTGCCGTCACGCACGATGTAGTCTTTGTCGCGTTGGAACAACTTGTGTGCGCGAAGGCCCTGATTGACGTGGTGCACGACTGTCGTGCTTTCCGGGTCGTACAGGGAATGGCCTTCTGGTATCAGCCCGGTCTCAAGCAGCTGAGCTTCCAGAAACTCGTTGCCCTCATCGGTGAACGTCACATTGCGCGACTTTTCATCCAGCGTGAAATGATCATCGCTGAGCGTTGGAATCAGCGCGTCAATCGCAGTGTAAAGATCCGAACGGTCCTGTGCAGGTCCCGAGATGATCAGCGGTGTCCGCGCTTCGTCGATCAGGATCGAGTCGACTTCGTCCACAATCGCGAAGTTGTGGTATTTCTGATAAACCTGTTCCAGATCTGCCTTCATATTGTCGCGCAGATAATCGAAACCCAGCTCGTTATTGGTGGCGTAGGTGATGTCGCACTTATAAGCGGCCATCTTTTCTGGATCGGGCTGACCCGACCAGATCACGCCCGTGGTCATGCCCACAGAGGCAAATACTTTGCCCATCCATTCCGAGTCGCGCTTGGCCAGGTATTCGTTCACTGTGACCACATGCACACCCTTGCCGGTCAGCGCGTTCAGATAGGCAGGGAAGGTTGCAACCAGTGTCTTACCTTCACCCGTCTTCATTTCCGAGATGTTGCCCTGATGCAGGAAGATGCCGCCCATCAACTGCACGTCAAAGCCGCGCAGACCCAAAGCACGCTTGGCCCCTTCGCGCACGTTTGCAAAGGCTTCGGGCAGCAGATCATCCAGGCTTTCGCCATCCAGAGCGCGCTTGCGCAGTTCCTCGGTCTTGTCGATCAGGCCCTGATCCGACAGTTTTTCGAACTCTGGCTCCAATGCGTTGATCTTTTCGATCAGGGGGCGGGTCGCCTTGATCTTGCGGTCGTTCGGTGTTCCGAACACCTTTTTGGCGAGCGTTCCGAGTCCCAGCATGTTCACTCCAGCGGATCTGTTCTTGTCTTGGTTTCGACAGGCTTGCCCACCTTGCGCGCAACCCATAGATACGGGGGGTGAAAGGCGGCCCTGTCCAAGGCTTCAAAGCGATGTAAGCGGCAGGTTCCAGAGTGTCAACGCTGCGCCCTGTCGCGGCAAGGAAATAGGATGATTCAATGCCCAAAGGCCTCACTTTTCTGCCATCGCTGGCTCTGACTGCCATGATGGCACTGCCGCTGGCCGCCGAAACCAAGCCCGACGCGTCCACAGTTTTGGCACGTGTGAATGGCGATGAAATCACACTTGGTCACTTGATTGCGACCGTTGCTGCGCTGCCTCAGCAGTACCTGCAGGCTGAAGATGATGTTCTGTTCGACTTTGTGCTGGAGCAGATGATTCAACAGCAACTGCTGGGCCAGCAGCAGGAAGATCTGACCACCGAAAACGCCCTGCGGTTGGAAAATGAAAAACGCTCGTTGCGTGCAGTACAGACTGTCACTGCGTTGACGGAAGCTGCCGTCACGGATGAGGCCATACAGGCGGCCTATGATGCGCAGTTCAAAGATTTCGCGGGCGAAGATGAATTTGACGCCAGCCATATTCTGGTCGAGACCGAGGAAAAAGCAAAAGAGCTGAAGGCGCAGTTGGATGACGGTGCCGACTTTGCCGAGCTTGCGCGCGAGAACTCGACCGGCCCGTCCGGCCCAAACGGAGGTGCGCTGGGCTGGTTCGGCAAAGGCCAGATGGTACCCGAATTCGAAGGTGCCGTGATCGCGTTGGAAAAAGGGCAGATCTCGGACCCGGTTCAGACCCAATTTGGCTGGCATCTGGTCAAGCTGAACGACAAGCGCAAGACCGAAGCGCCTGAATTGGACGTTGTGCGCGAAGAGCTTGTGCAGACGATCCAGCAAGAAGTCATTCAGGCCCGCATTGATGAACTGACGCAGCAGGCCCAGATCGAGCGTCCCGCATTGGAAGGCGCAGGCCCCGAGATCATGCGCCAACTGGATCTGATTCAGGAGTAAAGACCCGTGGCCAAGATCACCAAGGTTTCGCCGCTGGCCCCAGCGTCTTTCCCCGATTTGCCCGCGATTGACGGTGTGCGTTTCGCAACTGTCGAGGCCGGCGTGCGTTATCAGGGCCGTACCGACGTCATGCTGGCGGTTCTGGACCCGGGCACTTCGGTGGCCGGGGTCTTTACCCGCTCGGCCACACGGGCTGCGCCGGTGCTGGATTGTCAGGACAAGATCGGTGGGTCCAGCGAAGGGCCTGCGGCGATCCTGGTGAACTCGGGCAATGCCAATGCCTTTACAGGTCACTATGGCCAGACCTCGGTGGCCGAGGTGACACAAGCCGTGTCCAAGGCCACCGGCGTTCCGATAGAACGCGTCTTTACCTCGTCCACCGGCGTGATCGGCGAACCGCTGCCGCATGACCGTATCGTATCGCAGCTTGAGACGTTGAAGTCCGGCCTGAGCCGTCAAGCCATCGAGGATGCGGCGCGTGCCATCATGACCACCGACACCTTCCCCAAGGGTGCATCAGCACAGGTCGAGATTGACGGAAAAACAGTCTCTATTGTAGGGATTGCGAAGGGGTCCGGCATGATCGCGCCCGATATGGCGACGATGCTGGTCTATATCTTCACCGACGCACAGGTCGAGCAATCGGCGCTGCAGTCCATGCTGAGCGCGCAGACTGACCGGACCTTCAACTGCATTACCGTAGACAGCGATACGTCGACCTCGGACAGCCTGTTGCTTTGCGCCACCGGGGCATCTGGTGTGGACGCCACTGGCAATTCCACCTTTGCCGAGGCTTTGGAAACCGTGATGCTGGACCTCGCGCAACAGGTGGTGCGTGACGGGGAAGGGGCCACGAAATTCGTAGAAATTCGTGTGACCGGAGCCGCCACGGACGCCGACGCCAAAACCCACGGGCTGGCCATCGCCAACTCTCCGCTGGTCAAAACCGCCATCGCGGGTGAGGACCCGAACTGGGGTCGTATCGTCATGGCCATTGGCAAATCTGGCGCCGCGGCGGATCGTGACCTGCTGAGCATCTCGTTCGGCGACATTCTTGTGGCGGAAAAAGGTTGGGTCAACCCTGACTACCGTGAGGAGGATGCGGCCGAATATATGAAGGGTCAGGACCTTGTGATCGCGGTCGATCTGGGGCTGGGCGAGGGCGCATCCACCGTCTGGACCTGCGACCTGACCCATGGATATATCGAGATCAACGCGGATTATCGTTCATGAAGACAGTGTTAGTGTCTGCCGTTGCCCTGATCGACATCGAGGGGCGCGTCCTGCTGGCCCAACGTCCCGAGGGCAAATCCATGGCCGGTCTCTGGGAATTCCCCGGCGGCAAGATCGAACCCGGCGAAACCCCCGAAGCCGCGCTTATCCGCGAATTGCATGAGGAGTTGGGCATCGACACCTGGGCCTCGTGCCTCGCGCCGTTGACCTTCGCCAGCCACAGCTATGATGATTTCCACTTGCTGATGCCTCTGTTTGCGTGCCGCAAATGGGAGGGGATACCGCAGTCGAAAGAAGGGCAGGCGCTGAAATGGGTGCGCGCGAACGATCTGCGGAACTACCCGATGCCTGCGGCGGACATACCGTTGATTCCGATTCTGAGGGATTGGTTATAGGGAGGTAAATTAAAGGTTTTCCAATGATCTAGTGGAATATCTGCTGTGCGGACGAATCCGTCTTTCACGTATCTTCGCCCATCACATGCGGAAAGTACTCTCGATCCCATTCGTCTAGGCGAAGTAACACCTTGCCCCAAGATAAGACACGGTCAGTTTCTCCATATGGAACTTCAGAAACAGTGCAATCCCCATCGTAACCAGCTGGGGCTATGTGAAAGTGCTCATCATCTCGGTCAAGCGATTGGAGAAGTTCAATAAGCCGGTCACGTCCCGCTTCATTGAGCCATATTTGGATTTGCCATTTTTTACACCCGCCTTTCAGGTTCACCAGCTTTACCTTCGACTGGTTACCAAAAGTCGAGCCCACCCCTGTTACAATTCGTAAGAATTGAGAAAACATCAGGCAAAACTTGACGTTGATCTTTCCTACGTCCCTTATCGGGGCATCGACAACTGGGGCGTGTTCCCGATCTGTCGTTTCCGGCTCGGAGGAGGGGCCGGATGGGGAGGAGAAAAAGATTGGCTCAGATGCAGTCGGGCGCTGAGGGGTTAAGCTCCCTTCCGGCGCTGTTACACCGCAACGTGACCCAGTTCGGGGATGCCCCGGCCTATCGGGAAAAAGAATTCGGGATCTGGCAATGCTGGACCTGGGCGGAAGCCGCCAAGGAAATCCGAGCGATTGCGCTTGGGTTTTTGGAATTGGGTGTTGAGAAAGGCGACCATATCGCCGTCATAGGCCGCAACCGTCCCGCGCATTACTGGTCGATGGTGGCTGCGCAGATGGTCGGCGCAGTTCCGGTGCCATTATATCAGGACTCGGTCGCCGAAGAGATGGCCTATGTGCTGGAACACTGTGGTGCGAAATACGTCGTGTGCGGTGATCAAGAGCAGGTCGACAAGGTCATCGAAATTCAGGAAAACCTGCATCAGGTCAAACACATCCTCTATACCGACAAGCGTGGAATGCGGAAGTATGACCATTCCCAGATGAACGCGCTTGAGGACATCATGGCCGAGGGCAGCGCGGGTCACGCACGGTTCGATGCCGAGCTGGACAAACGCATCTCTGCGATCACTTACGACGATACCTGCGTGATGCTGTATACCTCGGGCACCACGGGCAAACCCAAGGGTGTGGTGCTGTCGAACCGTAACGTTATCGAGAGCGCCAAGAACTCTGCCGAGTTTGATCATCTGACGCGGAACGAAGACATTCTCTCTTACCTGCCGATGGCCTGGGTTGGGGATTTCATTTTCTCGATTGGTCAGGCTTATTGGTGCGGTTTCTGCGTGAACTGCCCCGAAAGCGCCGACACGATGATGACAGACCTGCGCGAGATCGGGCCGACCTATTTCTTCGCACCGCCGCGCGTTTTTGAGACTCAGCTGACCAATGTGATGATCCGGATGGAGGATGCGGGCAAGCTGAAGCAGCGCATGTTCCACCACTTCATGGCGCACGCCAAGAAGGTCGGAGGATTGCTGCTGGACGGCAAACCGGTGGGCTTTGGCGATAAGCTGAAATACGCGTTGGGCAATATGCTGGTCTACGGCCCGCTCAAGGATACGTTGGGCTATGGCCGCTTTCGCGTCGGCTATACGGCGGGTGAGGCGATTGGGCCGGAAATCTTTGATTTCTACCGCTCTTTGGGCATCAACCTGAAACAGCTTTACGGCCAGACCGAAGCGACCGTGTTCATCACCGTGCAGCCCGATGGCGAGGTGCGTGCCGATACAGTTGGGGTTCCCGCACCGGATGTGGAGCTGAAGATCGACGATAAGGGTGAGATTCACTATCGCTCGCCCGGTGTGTTTGTTGAGTATTACAACAATCCCGATTCGACGGCCTCGACCAAAGATGCCGAAGGGTGGGTGGCCACAGGGGATGCGGGGTTCATTGAAGAGACCTCGGGTCACTTGCGGATCATCGACCGTGCAAAGGATGTGGGGAAAATGGCCGATGGGTCGATGTTTGCGCCGAAATATGTCGAGAACAAGCTGAAGTTCTATCCCGATATCCTTGAGGTCGTGCTGTTCGGCAATGGCAAGGATCGCTGCGTGGCCTTCATCAATATCGATCTCACGGCGGTCGGAAACTGGGCGGAACGCAACAACGTGGCCTATGCGTCCTATCAGGAACTTGCGGGACATCCCCGTGTGTTAGAGACGATTCGAAGCCATGTGGAAGAGGTCAACAAGTCGGTCGCGGCAGATGAAATGCTGTCGGGCTGCCAGGTGCATCGCTTTGTGGTTCTGCACAAGGAACTGGACGCCGATGATGGCGAGATGACCCGGACCCGCAAGGTGCGTCGCGGCTTTGTCGAGGACAAGTTCCACGACATCATTGCCGCGCTATATGACGGGTCCGAGAGCGTTTCGACCACCACCGAAGTGACCTATGAGGATGGCCGCAAGGGCTCGATTTCTGCAACTCTGGAGATCGTAGACGCACCGGTTGTGCCGGTCGCGCAGCACAAGGTTGCGGCGGAATGAGCGCCGCTCGACCTGCCGCCCATCTTCTCGTTTTCGTGTCAGGGAGTAACTGATGCTGGATAATTCCGAAGGATACATCACCGAAGACGGCCGCCAGATTGGCGGTGTGGTGATGGAGATGAAGAACATCACGCTGCGCTTTGGCGGTGTGGTGGCGATCAAGGATATCTCGTTCGACATTCGCGAGGGAGAGATCCGGGCGATCATCGGCCCGAACGGGGCGGGCAAATCCTCGATGCTGAACGTGATCTCGGGCTTTTACGTCCCGCAAGAGGGGGAGGTCTGGTTCCACGGCTCAAAACGCCCGCCAATGCGACCTTTTGAGGTGGCGCAGCAGGGCATCGCGCGGACGTTCCAGAACATTGCTCTGTTCGAAGGCATGAGCGTTCTGGACAACGTCATGACCGGGCGGCTGAGCTTTATGAAAACCAACATGTTTCAGCAGGCGTGGTGGAAGGGCAAGGCCGAGGCGGAAGAGACGGAGAACCGTGAGGCAGTCGAAAAGATTATCGATTTCCTTGAGATTCAGCACATCCGCAAAACGCCCGTGTCCCGCCTGCCTTATGGTTTGAAAAAACGCGTCGAATTGGCGCGAGCGCTGGCGGCGGAACCCAAGCTGCTGCTGCTGGATGAACCCATGGCGGGCATGAACGTTGAAGAGAAAGAGGACATGAGCCGCTTTATCCTCGACGTGAATGATGAGTTCGGAACCACGATTGCTCTGATCGAACATGACATGGGCGTTGTGATGGACCTGAGCGACCGGGTGGTTGTGATGGATTACGGCAAGAAGATCGGGGACGGAACACCCGATGAGGTGCGCAACAACCAAGAGGTCATCGACGCCTATCTGGGGGTCAGCCATGATTGATATCCGGACAGATATTTGGGGAGGCCTAGATGCCTGAACAACTCGTTTTTGCAATGGAGGTCATCCTCAACGGCCTGATGGCAGGAGTGCTCTATGCCCTGGTCGCGTTGGGCTTTGTGCTGATTTACAAGGCGTCCGGGATCTTCAACTATGCGCAAGGGGTTATGGCCCTGTTTGCGGCGATGACGCTGGTTGGGATTATGAATGGGCAGGTTCCGTTTGCGCATCTGATCAACGCGATCTTCGGCACTCATATTCATTACTTCGGCTGGAACGTGCCTGCGCTGGTGGCGATCATTCTTACAATGGCGGTTATGGTGCTGTTGGCCTGGGCGGTGCAGCGCTTCGTGATGCGCCATCTGGTCGGGCAAGAGCCGATCATCCTGTTCATGGCGACCATCGGTCTGGCCTATTTCCTTGAGGGCGTGGCCGACCTGATGTGGGGGTCCGAGATCAAGACGCTTGATGTTGGTCTGCCACAAGGGATCAACCTGTGGATCGACGAGACGACCTTTAACATCTTCGATTACGGTTTCTTCATCGACAATCTGGACATCGTAGCGACGGTCATCGCGGCACTGTTGGTGGCAGCACTGGTCGCGTTCAGCCAGTACACAAAGCAAGGCCGCGCGATGCGCGCGGTGGCGGATGACCATCAGGCGGCGCTGTCGGTCGGGATTTCGCTGAACTTCATCTGGATCATGGTCTGGTCGGTGGCAGGCTTCGTCGCTCTGGTCGCAGGGATCATGTGGGGCACCAAATCGGGCGTTCAGTTCTCGCTGTCTTTGATCGCGCTCAAGGCGCTGCCGGTGCTGATGCTGGGTGGGTTTACCTCGATCCCCGGCGCCATTGTGGGCGGGCTGATCATCGGTGTGGGCGAGAAACTCTTCGAATTCGCGCTTGGCCCCGCCTTGGGCGGCGCGACCGAGAACTGGTTTGCCTATGTTCTTGCACTGATCTTCCTGGTGTTTCGACCGCAGGGTCTGTTCGGCGAGAAGATCATTGAGAGGGTGTAGTGCATGACCAAGCTGATCGCCATCATCAACGTGATCGCATGGGCCGGGTTCTGGGCCTTCGGGTATATCGCCCTGACTTCGGATGATCTGACCGAAGGCCAGCTGACCATCGCTGCGATTCTGGCCTTTGCGGGCCTGATCATGGGGGTCCTGGCCTACTTGAAACTGGTGCGCGCCTCAGAGGCGAGCGGATATGCCAAAGGATCCAACCAACTGGACGCCGCGACCCGGAACCGGGCGCAGGAAGAATGGGGAAAGTAAGACATGTTCTATCGTGAGGCCGGGGATTTCAAAACCTCGTACATTGATGACAGCCAGACCTTCCCGATCAAGTTCGACCGGTACCGGTATTACGTCGTCCTGGCGGTGGCTTTTGGGATTATTCCCTTTATCATCAACGACTATTGGGCGAACGCGCTGCTGCTGCCGTTCCTGATCTATGCGATTGCCGCGATCGGGTTGAACATTTTGGTGGGCTATTGCGGACAAGTCAGCCTGGGTACGGGCGGTTTCATGGCGGTCGGGGCCTATGCCTGCTACAAGCTGATGACCGCTTTCCCCGATGTCAGCATGTTCATCCACGTGATCCTCGCTGGGGGCATCACAGCCATTGTGGGCGTCTTGTTTGGCCTGCCCTCACTGCGGATCAAAGGGTTTTATCTGGCCGTGGCCACGTTGGCGGCACAGTTCTTTCTGGTGTGGCTCTTCAACCGGGTGCCGTGGTTCTACAACTATTCGGCATCAGGTCAGATCAACGCGCCCGAACGGGACGTGTTCGGCATCATCATCACCGGTCCGAATGCGCCAGCCTGGGGCACATACCTGTTCTGTCTGATCTTCCTGACAGTCTGCGCCATCATTGCGCGTAACCTGACCCGTGGAACAACAGGTCGGACCTGGATGGCGATCCGCGATATGGACATCGCCGCCGAAATCATTGGAGTGAACCCGCTCAAGGCCAAACTCACTGCATTTGCTGTCAGTTCGTTCTTTGTCGGAATCTCAGGTGCGCTGTTCTTTGCGGTTTACCTGGGTGCAGTCGAAGTGGGTGAGGTCTTTGGTATCCAGAAATCATTCCTGGTGCTCTTCATGGTGATTATTGGCGGGTTAGGCTCGATCTTTGGGTCATTCGCCGGGGCGGCCTTCCTGGTTTTGCTACCTGTGGTTCTAAAGCTGCTTGGTGTCGACCTGCTTGGCTGGCCGACAGATATCGTGGCGCATCTGAACCTCGTGATCGTTGGTGCGCTGATCATCATGTTCCTGATCCTCGAACCACACGGGCTGGCCCAATTGTGGCGCGTTGCGAAAGAAAAGCTCAGGCTCTGGCCATTCCCGCACTAAGGGGCTGGCCCAAGGAAAAGACAGGCGGAAAGCCTGAAACACAACATCGGATCAATCAAGGGAGGAGACACCCGATGAACAAGAAACTGGCAACCCTGGCGCTGGGCGCCGTGATGGCCGCAGGTCCGGTCATGGCCGACCTTGTGTTCCCGTCGCTCAGCTACCGGACTGGCCCTTATGCTGCAGGCGGTATCCCGTTTGCTGACGGTTATGCCGACTATTTCACCCTGCTGAACGAACGCGATGGCGGCATCGGAGGCGTTCCTGCCCGCGTGCTGGAATGCGAAACCGGGTATAACACCGAAAAAGGTGTGGAATGCTATGAATCCACCAAGGGCGAAGGCGCGCTGGTGTATCAGCCGTTGTCGACCGGCATTACCTATCAGCTGATTCCCAAGGTGACCGCAGACGGCATTCCGCTGCACACGATGGGATATGGCCGAACCTCGGCGGCGAACGGTAAAGTGTTCAGCCACGTGTTCAACTATCCTGCCAACTACTGGAATGGCGCGTCAGGCGCGATCAATTATCTACTGGAATCAAACGGCGGAGATCTGAGCGGCAAGAAGATTGCGCTGGTCTATCACAACTCGGCTTACGGCAAAGAGCCGATCCGCACGCTCGAGACACTGGCCGAAAAGCATGGCTATGACCTGACACTGCTTCCTGTCGACCACCCTGGTCAGGAACAAAAGTCGCAATGGCTGCAAATTCGTCGTGAAAAGCCTGACTTTGTCATCATGTGGGGCTGGGGTGTCATGAACCAGGTTGCGGTTCAGGAAGCTGCCAATATCCGCTTCCCGATGGAAAACTTCATCGGTGTATGGTGGTCCGGCGCTGAATTCGACGTGCAACCCGCAGGTGAAAAGGCCACCGGTTACAAGGCGCTGACCTTCACGGGGCTGGGTGACGATTACCCGGTTTATGACGATCTGCAGAAATACGTTGTCGATTCTGGCAAGGCCGCAGGTGCGGGCGATCAGCTGGGCACGGTGCAGTATAACCGTGGTCTTTATGCCGCGATGCTTGCCGCTGAAGCGGTGAAAACCGCGCAAGAGATGCACGGCACCGCAGATATCGACGCGTCGATGATGCGCGATGGCATGGAAGCGCTTGAAATCACCAACGCCAAGATGGAAGCGCTGGGCATGGCCGGGTTTGGACCTGAATTCGCGGTCTCGTGTGACAATCACGGCGGTCCGGGTCTTGTCGGTGTTGTCCAGTGGGATGCAGCCGCTGGAACATGGAACCCTGTTCAGGATTTCAAGCCAACTGACGTCGAGGTCATCAACGCGCTGATCGAGGAAGACTCGGCAGCCTATGCGGCCGAAAACAACATCTCGCAGCGCTGCGAGTAAGCAAATCCCGAGGCCCAGGTCTTGTCTGGGCCTCGTAACCCGTTCGGAGCGGCGGTTTTTCTGCCGCTCCTACAGAACAAGGCATGAGGACACGCGCTGATGCTGGATGCGGCAAATACCACTGACGTGCAGGCGGAAACCCTGCTTGAAGTCAATAATATCGAGGTGATCTACAATCACGTAATCCTCGTGCTGAAGGGCGTCAGCCTGACTGTGCCCAAAGGCGGTATCACGGCATTGCTGGGAGGCAATGGCGCTGGCAAGACGACAACCCTCAAGGCTGTGTCAAACCTGCTGCATTCGGAACGGGGTGAGGTCACCAAAGGCTCGATCAAGTATCGCGGTCAAAGCGTACATGAAAGCGACCCGGCTGATCTGGTGGAAAAGGGCGTCATCCAGGTGATGGAAGGTCGCCACTGTTTTGAACACCTGACTGTTGAAGAAAACCTGCTGACGGGGGCCTATACCCGCAAAGATGGGTCTGCAGCGATCCAGCAGGATCTGGAACTGGTCTACAACTATTTCCCGCGTCTAAAAGAACGCCGCAAGTCACAAGCGGGCTATACCTCGGGCGGTGAACAGCAAATGGTTGCTATGGGTCGGGCCTTGATGTCGCGGCCTGAAACGATCCTGTTGGACGAGCCCTCAATGGGTCTTGCGCCGCAGCTGGTCGAAGAGATTTTTGGCATTGTGAAAGACCTGAACGAAAAAGAAGGCGTGTCCTTCCTTTTGGCAGAACAGAATACAAATGTGGCTCTGCGGTTTGCACATTACGGATACATTTTGGAATCCGGGCGCGTGGTGATGGACGGCCCTGCTGCCGAGCTGCGCGAGAACCCGGATGTTAAGGAATTCTACCTCGGCATGTCAGATGAAGGCCGCAAGAGCTTCCGTGACGTGCGGTCTTACCGCCGTCGCAAGAGGTGGCTGTGAGCGGATGGAGGATATTGCGATGACCTATTTCGATTCACTCGAAACCCGTTCGGCAGACCAACGCGCCTCCGATCAGGCGGCAGCGCTTGTCGAACAGATCAAGCGCGTGTCATCCGCGCCCGGGTTCGCGGCGCATCTGACGGATTCAGACACTAATAAAGTGGTTTCAACAGAAGATTTGCCGCTTTTGCCGGTGTTGCGAAAGTCGGACCTGACCCGCGCGCAAGCCGAACGTCCCCCGTTTGGAGGGTTCACGTTGAAACCGGCACGGCATTTTCATCATGTATTCCAGTCGCCGGGCCCAATTTATGAACCGGGCAGCACGGATCACGACTGGTGGCGCATGGGGCGGTTCCTGAATGCCGCGGGTGTAGGCGCCGGTGATATTGTGCAGAACTGTTTTGGCTATCACCTGACCCCGGCGGGCATGATCTTTGAAAACGGTGCACGTGCAGTCGGGGCGGCGGTTCTGCCAGCTGGAACTGGTCAGACCGAGTTGCAGGTTACAGCCGCGCGGGATGTCGGTTGTACGGCCTACGCAGGAACGCCGGATTATCTGAAAGTCATTCTGGACAAAGCCGATGAGATGGGCGTTTCGCTGAACTTCTCGAAAGCTGCTGTTGGCGGCGGGGCGCTGTTTCCGTCATTGCGTCAGGAATATGCGGATCGCGGAATTTCGTGCCTGCAATGTTATGCGACGGCGGATCTTGGTAACATCGCCTACGAAAGCGCAGCAATGGAAGGGATGATCATCGACGAACATGTGATCGTCGAGATTGTGACCCCCGGCACTGGTATTCCGGTCGCCCCGGGTGAAGTGGGCGAGGTTGTCGTGACCTCTTTGAACCCTGATTACCCGCTCATCCGCTTTGCGACAGGGGATCTGTCTGCCGTTATGCCGGGTGTTTCGCCTTGCGGCCGCACCAACACGAGGATCAAGGGCTGGATGGGCCGCGCGGACCAGACCACCAAGATCAAAGGTATGTTCGTGCGCCCGGAACAGGTGGCGGCACTGGTCGACAAACATGACGAGATTGTCAAAGCCCGCGTCATCGCGATGCGTCAAGGCGAGATGGACACGATGACCGTACAAATCGAAAGCGCAGGCGGGGATAACCCGGCCTATGCTAAGTCGGTGGCCGAAGTGCTGAAGCTGAAAGGCGCGATCGAGGTTGTAGCCCCGGGCTCACTTCCCAAAGACGGTTTGGTCATCGAGGATCAAAGGGTCTACGAATAGCTGCAAAAAGCACGTCTGCGGCGTTAAATGCCGCAGATTTGTTGCCGGGTGCACTGGTGTTTCCGAGCTTTTTGGTCGATTAAAGGCGAACCCTTCGCCTTTGCCAGTCACAAGCCGGGATGATGGCCCAGATCGAATACTCACAAAACGGATCGCGCAATCGTGGCGTACGCGGAACCCGCCTGCTGGCTGGGATCGCTTACCTTGTGGCGGCGGCTTGCCTGCTGCCCATGGTTGCGGTGGTGCTGGCAGCGGTGACGGGTGGGACCGATACGATCTCGCACCTGATGCAAACCGTTCTGCCGAGCTATACGGTGACCACGCTGATCCTTGTGGTGCTTGTCGCAACAGGTACGTTCTGCATCGGCACCGGCGCGGCCTGGCTGGTGACGATGACCCGATTTCCGGGTGTGAGGTTTCTTGAGATTGCCCTGGTTCTACCATTGGCTTTCCCGGCCTATGTTCTGGCTTATGCCTACACGTTCATTCTGGACCATCCGGGGATCGTACAAAGCACATTGCGGGACGTAACGGGCTGGGGTCCGCGCGACTATTGGTTCCCGGAAATACGCTCGACCGAAGGTGCAGCGGTGATGCTGATCCTTGTTCTGTACCCCTATGTCTATCTGCTGGCGCGTGCCGCGTTTCTGCAGCAAAGCGCAACGGCGTTTTTGGCGGCCCGGGCGTTGGGGAACAACCCGTGGCTGGCGTTTCGGCGCGTTTCGTTGCCTATGGCACGGCCGGCGATTGCGGGCGGCGTTCTGTTGGCGGTGATGGAGACCATCGCGGATTTTGGCACCGTTTCGTATTTCGGCGTGCAGACCTTTGCGACCGGTATCTACACCAGTTGGTTTTCCATGGCGGACCGCGCGGCGGCGGCGCAATTGGCGCTGTGCCTTCTGGTCTTTGCCTTGTTCATGGCTGTGGCTGAACGCACCCAACGCGGAAAGGCGAAGTATTATCAGGCAGGAAAACAACATGTTGCGCAACCGGCAGCCGATCTGACGGGCCTGCGCGCCTTTGGGGCCTTTCTGCTGTGTGCGATACCGGTTCTGTTCGGGTTCTTGCTGCCTGTGATCATTCTGGTCGAGATGGGGCTGGAATCGGAACAAAACCTGCTGTCGCGGCGCTATATCGGATTCATCCAGAACTCGCTGACTCTGGCCGGGACGGCAGCGGTCATCACTGTCTTTGCGGCGATCAGCATCGGGTTCTTCCAACGTCTAAGGCCCGGGCGGGCATCCTCTGCGACGGCTTATCTGGCGCGGTTGGGATATGCCGTGCCTGGGGGCGTGATTGCGGTGGGTCTGATCGTACCGTTCGCCGGGTTCGACAATGCGCTGGATGCCTGGATGCGCGAGACATTCGATGTATCCACCGGATTGCTGGTCACAGGTTCGATCTGGTTGCTTGTCGCTGCCTATATGGTGCGGTTCCTAGCAGCCGCGCTCAGCGCCTATGAGGGGGGTCAAAGCACGGTGCACGCCAATATGGATGCTGCTGCGCGGTCACTGGGTCAGTCACCGCTGGGGACCTTGCGGCGTGTTCATTTGCCTATTCTGACGCCTTCCCTTCTGACGGCGCTGTTGATCGTTTTTGTGGACGTGATGAAGGAATTGCCCGCCACGCTGATCATGCGGCCGTTCAACTTTGATACCTTGGCCGTGCAAGCCTACAGGTTGGCTTCGGATGAGCGGTTGGAGGGCGCGGCCGTGCCATCACTGGTCATTCTGGCCGTTGGTTTGTTGCCGGTGATCCTGATTTGCCGTCAGGTTGGTCGGCGGTAACACTTCTGCCTGAATTCTGGGGTCGTAACGCATCAGGCTTGATTCAAACGCGATTTCCGGCAAGGCTGGAGGTATGAATATGCAGCCTCCCAGCCGGTTCTCGGCAAGTGCAGCGCAGATGCCCGTCGCCTTTGACCGGCATGAGATGTCCCAAATCCTGTCCGTTTATGGCCGGATGGTCGCCGCCGGAGAATGGCGGGACTACGGTATCTCGAACCTGCGCGACATGGCAGTGTTCTCGATCTTCCGGCGCACTGCTGAACACCCGATCTATCGTGTCGAAAAACACCCGCGGCTAAGGTCCCGACAGGGGATGTATTCGGTTGTCGGCATGGACGGTCGCATCCTGAAGCGCGGCCACGATTTGCGTGCGGTTCTTCGGGTGTTGGAGCGTAAGCTGATCCGAGCAGTTAAGCCCGATTAGAGCCTTTTTCGGGCCGTGACCGGACCATCACCCTGCGCCTGAATACGCTCAATAGCCTGATCCATAGGTTCAAACACTACCGCCATATGGCTGGCGTTGGCGTGTAAAATCATGTTGTCCCCGGACACCCAGGCCACATGACCTTTCCAGAACAACAAATCGCCCCTTTGGGGGGCTGACCCGTCGGCGAGTGTCGTGCCCAAAGTACGTTCTTGATCACCGCTGTCGCCGGGACACGGCACGCCGCAGGCCAAGAGCGCTGCTTGGATAAGTCCGGAACAATCGATACCAAACCGACTGTTTCCGCCCCACAAATAGGGCGTCCCAAGGAATAACTTGGCGACTGCGACAGGGTCTTGTGGGGACTCAGAGATTGGTGCGGTGTGTACCTTCGGAACAAAGCCCAACTCGGTTTCCAGATACCGATCTGCTTCCGTCAAAACATGGATCTTGCTTCCGAAGCTGAGCGATACCAGATCGCGGCTTTTGAAGTCTGCGTTTTCATAGGCATGAGTCGCAGGTGCTTTGATCCAATGGGTGGCGGGGATGTCATGGGTCAATTGATCCGTTTGCACCCAACCAGTGTACCCGTCTTTGTCGGCGATGACCCTGCTCCAGCCGTCCTTTTCATCTGCAACCTGAACCGTATCACCGAAAAGCACCTGCCTGTCGCGAGGCCCTTCAGGGTCGCGCAAAAGATCAACCACGGGCTTGGATATGCGCAGGCGAGTCATAGGCCCAACATCTCGGGCAAAGCGTTCAGAATCGCGCGCGGCCCTTGACCCAGACCACCCTTGCTGCGCCCGGGTTCCTTGCTGGGTTGCCACGCGTAGATGTCGAAATGGATATAGCGGCGTGATCCTACGAACCTGCGCAGAAACAAGGCGGCGGTGATCGAACCTGCGAACCCGCCCGAAGGCGCATTGTCCAGATCGGCGATGCCGGGTTCGATCATCGCCTCGTAAGGTGTGTGAAACGGCATACGCCAGACCGGATCGGCCGAAACAACTGCAGCGTTGAACAGAGCCAACGCACAGGTCTCGTCATCCGTATAGAACGGGGCCAAGTCGGGGCCCACGGCGACGCGCGCCGCGCCGGTCAGCGTGGCCATCGAGATCACCAGATCGGGCTCACCCTCATCCGCGAACGTCAGGGCATCGGCCAGAACCAAACGCCCTTCAGCGTCGGTGTTGTTGATCTCAACCGTTAGACCCTTGCGTGAGGTCAAGATGTCACCGGGCCGGAACGCGTTGCCCGCAACCGCGTTCTCGACAGCCGGGATCAGGACACGCAGCTGCACCGGCAGATTCAGCGCCATGATCATGCGTGCCAATCCAAGCACATTGGCGGCCCCGCCCATGTCTTTTTTCATCAGGCCCATCGAAGCGCCCGGTTTCAGGTTCAACCCCCCTGTGTCAAAACACACGCCCTTGCCCACAAGCGTCAGTTTGGGGCCGCTGCTTCCCCAATTCAGTTCGATCAGTCGTGGGGCCTGTTCCGCGGCGCGCCCGACTGTGTGGATCATCGGGAAGTTCTGATCCAACAGCGCGTCACCCAGGGTAACGTTGCACGCAGCGCCAAATTCTCCGGCCAATGCCTCTGCCGCCTGTTGCAACTGTTCGGGTCCCATATCTGACGCCGGTGTGTTGACCAGATCGCGCGTAAAAGCCTCGGCCTGCGCCATTGCTTCGATACGCGCCGCATCCACCCCATCCGGTGCGACCAAAGCCGCTGATCCACCGGATTGTGAGGCGTAGCGATCAAAGGCATAGCCAGACATCAGCCAGCCAAAACACTCAATCTCTAACCGATCCGAAGGGAGGCCGGACGCGATATGATAGACGCCTTCCGGCAGGGACAGGGCAGCAGCGGCCAGTGGGAACCGTTTGCGCGCGCGCTTTTCATCGGTTCCGTATCCGGCAAGCGCGACCTCTGCCGTGCCAGTTGCATCGGGCACCAGCAAAGTCTGACCCAGCGCCGCTGAAAACCCGTTTACTGCGACCCAGGATTGCACGTGCTGCGTCTGTTCGTGCAGCCACGCTTCAAGGTCCGGTTGGGCGATTACATGAAGCGGTATCGAGGTGTCGGAGGATGCGGCAAAGGACAGAGTCATATGTGTCTCAGCAGTTGATTTCTAAGCCCAGACTAGCCGCGCCTGATCCGCCTGCAACCCCTGTCAGACGGAAAGATCCTGTTGATCCCACACGGCCGTCAAAGAGCGTTCACCGACGCGGATCAGTCGCGCCAACGTTGCACCCGCTGCTACGGCATCACCGGCATCGACGGTTTGGGCCACATCAGTGGCTACACGCGCCAGCGCCGTCATCCCGACTTGCTCAGAGATTGCGACCAACGATTTGGCACATTTGCGAAGATTGGCCCATTCGCGATGCCGCCAGTGTCGTTCGCAGTTTGAAAGGCGTACAGCCAGTTCTTCAACCGTGCGGCACAGCACGTCCAGCGCGTTCTTGTCCCCCAATTGGCGGTACAGCCCATTGAGTTGATCCGGGTCCAGCCGGACGGATTCTTTGTGTTCAAGCGTTGTAATCTTATCCACCACATTCACCCTAGTTCTAACGCCCCCACGGCGTGGAACTGATATTGGAGGTAAATTCCTTTGCAAAACCTTGCGGGGAAATCGGATAATGGGTCGAATTTTCCTTGAATTCGGTTTAGAGCGTCCTAAAGCGAGAAGAACTGGGACATCATAATGGACTTTGCCAAGCCTTTGCCGACCTATCTGGTCAAGCGGTATCACGGGTGGAAAGCCACAACTTATTCCGAGAATCAGGTTTGGTACAAGCGGTTGGCAGAAGAGGGGCAACGCCCCCGCGCGATGGTGATTTCCTGCTGTGACAGCCGGGTTCATGTGACCTCGATGTTCGGGGCCGACCAGGGTGATTTCTTTATTCACCGAAATATCGCCAATCTGGTTCCACCCTACGCGCCTGATGGCGATCACCACGGCACCAGTGCCGCGATTGAATACGCCGTTACCGCGCTGAAGGTCGCGCATCTGATCGTGTTGGGCCATTCGCAATGTGGCGGCGTTCAGGGATGCATCGACATGTGCAAGGGCGAAGCGCCGCAACTGGAAGCCAAAGAAAGCTTTGTTGGCCGTTGGATGGACATCCTAAAACCAAAATACGGGCTGGTCGCGGACATCGAAGACCCGGTCGATCAAGCCAGGCAATTCGAACGCCAGGCGGTTGTGGCATCTTTGGAAAACCTGATGACCTTCCCGTTTATCTCTTCGGCGGTCGAAGAGGGCGCGCTGAGCCTGCATGGTTTGTGGACTGATATCGGCGCGGGTGGTCTGGAATGCTTTGATCCCCATCAAAAGAAGTTTGTCTCGGTCTGACACCAATCTGACATCGAAGAAACGAAACGCATTACGGTTCTGATTCAGAGCCGCAATCCTGTATGATATGTGCATGCGTTTCCAGTTTCGGAGATTGAGATGAAAGTTTTTTTACGCATTCTGGCGGGATTGGGCCTGCTTGTTGTTGCGCTGACCGCGGTGTCGTATCTGTTGCCCGGCAAGGCCGAAGTGTCCCGCAGCATCACCATCGATGCGCCAGCCGAGGCGATTTTTCCCTACGTGAATTCCATGCAAGAGACGGAACAATGGTCTCCTTGGCTGCACCGTGATCCTGACACCCAACTCACCTATTCCGGACCCGACAGTGGGGTCGGAAACACTCTGAACTGGGCCTCGGACCATCCACAGGTTGGTACTGGTTCGCAGGTGATCGTCGAAAGTACTGAGAATCAGCAGGTCCTAACGGAACTGGATTTCGGTCCGATGGGGACAGCCTCGGCGTTCTTCCTGTTGGAACCGGATGGAGGGGCGACATTGGTGACCTGGGGCTTTGAATCTAATTTGGGTCTTAATCCGATGTCCAGATGGATGGGGTTGATGATGGATAATTGGGTGGGCGGCGACTACCAGCGCGGCTTGACCAATTTGAAAACGCTGGTCGAAAACAACAGTTGATCACGCGCATTAAACTTGCCCTGAACAGCGGTGTTTAGACACTATTCAATGCGAAATCGGGCAAGTTTCCCAAGATGATCCGATCCCATGAACGGGCGCAGTTCGACAGTTCCGGTTGTGCCTTTGGGAAACAGCAGGTTGTCTATCGGTAACGGCACCTTCCAACTGCCGAGGTTATGCGTGTTCAGCGCAGTTCCGAAACTTTGATTGTCTGCCGCCGCCGCAATCCTTTGGACGCTGGCCCCCCAAGGCACCATATTGAAATCCCCCGCGATCAGGACAGGTCCGTCCAGATCCGCGATGCGATCCGCGATAACCTGGCTTTGTTGTGCCTGATCGTATGGAAACGGCCATTTCAGGTGCACCGAAACGATCCAAACCGCAGTCTCATCGGGTGCCTCGACCTGTACGCCGACCAATCCACTGCCCTTAAGGCAAAACTCTGAGTTTTCGACGATAGGCAGTGTCGTCAGGATGGCAACGCTCTGCTCGGGGCGAAAGCTGCATACGGCCTTGGATGGATAGTGTTCGAAGAGGTTGTTCATGTATTTTTGGTTGTGACTGGATACCTCCTGCAAAGTCACGATCTGGGCGTTGGAGGCGATGATATCGTCCGCCAAAGGATAGCGAGGCCAAGCCTTGCTCATCAGGTTCTTTTGATACAGCGTCAAGCAAGTTCCGTCGCATTCATTAGAGGGCGCGGCATAGCTGGCGGCAATGGAGCTGAGAGCCATCACAGCAACAGCCAAGGTTGTCAGAGCCATGTATCTTGCGCGCAAGTAGAGCAGCAACACGGCACAAGGCAAAAGCAAAACCCCCGCCTGAGGGCGCAGCAGGGCAACCGAGTCCCCCACCGCAAAAATCTGTCCGGTAAAGCCAACAACGACAAGCGCCATCAGAATACTCGCGCACCCGATGGTCAGAGTTCTGCCAATTCTGCGTACGGTCGGAACCTGCATGCTCTGCCTCAACCACCTTGCGCGCGGCATGTCTTGTGACTTGGTTTGTCACATCTGCCGCAATCAAAGCTTGGTATTTAGGTGGCAAGCCCGCCCATCTTTGTCAACTGGTTGGGAATTGTTGGGTTCGCGGTCGTGCCGACGCGCTGGTTCAATTTAGAGCCGTGACTGGCGCGGTTCACGATACCGAGGATTCTGTTTCAGGCGCTGCATAGCTTCCATCTTCGCGGTGCACTTCACGCCCACTAAGCGGTGGATTGAAAACACATACAAGCCGCAAATCAGTTTCAGTGGCGCGCACCACGTGGCGGTCATTGTGATCCAGTGCGTAGAGGGTAAATGGTTCCAGCGCGTGCCAGGTTTCATCATCGGCAGCACGGATTTGGCCCTTTCCTGAGATGCAGTAACACGCCTCAAAATGATGCGTGTATTCCAGCTCAAGTGCCGCACCCTTTTTGATGATCGTGTCCGTCAGTGAAAACCCCATACCATCCTTGGCAATCAATAACCTTCTGCTGTTCCAGCCTGGTCCGGAAACGTCGTGGTCTGAACCAAGAACATCCTTGAGTGTTTTGACAACCATTTTTCACCGCCTTGTTGTTATCGTACCGCGCGGTTCATCCCGCCATCGGACAGAATATTCTGTCCATTAATATAGCGTGCCGCATCGCTCGCGAGAAATACACAAGCTTGTCCGATTTCTTCGAATGTCGCTGGCCGTTGAGCCGGGATTTCCCGACGGGCCCGGTCGGACAGGTTCACGTTTTCGCAGAATCCCGGCAACAGGTTGTTCATACGAATGTTGTGTCGTGCATACCGATCCCCGTACAGCTTTGAGAAACTGTGCAGGGCGCCGCGCAACATGCTCATGGGATAGGCAGCGCGCGGTTCGACGGCATTCATGGACGAAATATTCACGAAAGCGCCCCCGCCTTGTTCGATCAGGATCGGTGTGACAATACGGGCGATCTTCACAACGTTAAGCACATACATGTCCAGGCTTTCGTGCCACAAAGCGTCGCTGAGCTCTAACAAAGGCCCATCAAAATCAGGATCAAAACCTACGGTCTTGATGGCTTCGGGCACCGATCCGCCATGACCCATATTGCTGACGATTGCATCAATCCGCCCATATTTGCTCATGGTGTCGTTGATCATCGCTTGCAAGTCATCGACATCCAGTACTGAACCGCGGCGGCCGATGCCTCCAAGCTCTTCTGCCAGTTGGACCGAGCGGTTGGACGGCGACATCAGCGAAACCTTGTAACCTGCCTTTGCCATTTCAATGGCGCAACCCCGGCCAATGCCTTGTCCTGTGCCTGTCATCAGGGCGACTTTGGTATTGGGCATGGTGTCCTCATTCATTCTATTGCAGTATGTGAGTTTTTCTGAATACCAGGCAATTTAATTCCTAAGATTGGTTATCGCCTATCGAGTTTTTTGAAGATTGGTATTAGGTTTTCTCACATGCCTGAAAACCTTAGACACCTTCGTGCCCTGCAGGCATTCGACGAAACCGCAACTCATTCCAGCCTGACCAAGGCCGCAGATGTTCTGAATGTCACCCACGGGGCGATCAGTCGGCAAATCAAGTTGTTGGAACTGCATCTTGGCGCGACGCTTTTTCATCGCCGTCCCAATGGTGTCGAACTCACCAATGCCGGAGAACGCCTGTATCAATCAACGCGTGGCGCGTTTTCGGCATTGCAGTTGGGCGTAACAGAGGTGAAGCGGTTACATCATCGCCAGTCAATTACAGTATCCTTGTCCACCTCACTGGCGCTCAAATGGCTTGTACCGCTGCTCACTTCGTTTCAACAGGAACATCCGGGTATTGCATTGTTGTTAGATACAAATGATGGCTTTGCGGATTTCGACACGTCCGAGGTCGATGTCGCCCTGCGGTTTGGAAAACCTGATTGGGAAGGCTTGCATCACGAACAAATCAGACGAGAGGAACTGGTTGTCGTAGCTGCGCCGTCCCTTGTTGGAACGTCACGGCACCCTATGCGCGCTAAGGACGTCGCGGAACTTCCATTATTGCACGATGCGTTCAATGTCGGGTGGGAGAGCTGGGCGTCGCAAGTCGGGCTGAGCACTGATCAGATCAAATCGCAAAACATAAAATACGTAGATAGTGCCGTATTGCTTGAGGCAGCAATCGACGGCCAAGGCGTTGCATTGGCTCGGCATCTTTTGGCGGAACGAGACTTGAAGCTTGGCCGGTTGATCCGTCTTGACGACAGCAGTGTACCATTGGATCGTGGGTTGTACTTTGTCTGCCGACCCGGCGATCAGGAACGGGTCACAGTGAGAATTTTCAAGAAATGGCTCATGTCGATTTGATCCCGTTTTCAAGTCGAGACTGTAGGCAAGTCTTTTCCGTCTCCGTTTGCAGAACATCGGGCTGTTTCTTGAACCTGTCTGGCTGGCAAAAACAAAAAAACCCGCTGATCAAACAGCGGGTTTTCTTTGGACTTTGAAAGGATTGAACCGTCAGCCCTTTTTCAGAACTTCACGGCCCAGCAACTCGGCGATTTGTACGGCGTTCAAAGCCGCGCCCTTGCGCAGGTTGTCCGAGACGCACCACAGGTTGATGCCGTTTTCCACGGTCGAATCCTGACGGATGCGGCTGATGAATGTGGCGAAGTCGCCCGCGCATTCGATGGGCGAGACGTAGCCACCGGCTTCGCGCTTGTCGATCACCATGATACCCGGAGCCTCGCGCAGGATGTCGCGGGCTTCGTCTTCGTCCAGGAATTCTTCGAACTCGATATTCACGGCTTCGGAATGGCCGACAAAGACCGGAACGCGGACACAGGTGGCTGTGACTTTGATCGAGGGATCGACGATCTTTTTGGTCTCGACCACCATCTTCCACTCTTCCTTGGTCGAGCCGTCTTCCATGAAGACGTCGATTTGGGGAATGACGTTGAACGCGATCTGCTTCTGGAACTTCTTCGGCTCAACCTCGGTGGTTGGGTTGTAGATGGCTTTGGTCTGATCCCAAAGCTCATCCATGCCGTCCTTACCGGCACCCGAAACCGACTGATAGGTCGAGACAACCACGCGCTTGATTTTGGCGCGGTCATGCAGCGGCTTCAGCGCGACAACCATCTGCGCGGTCGAGCAGTTGGGGTTGGCAATGATGTTCTTGTTTTTATAGTCGTGGATCGCCTCGGGGTTACATTCCGGCACGATCAGCGGAATGTCAGGGTCATAGCGATAAAGCGACGAGTTATCGATCACTACGCAGCCCGCAGCTGCGGCCTTGGGGGCATAGGTTTTGGTGGCGTCCGAGCCGATGGCGAACAACGCCATGTCCCAGCCGGTGAAGTCGAACGTGTCGATGTCCTGGGTCGTCAGTGTCTTGTCGCCAAAGCTCACCTCTGTGCCCAAGGAACGACGGCTTGCCAGAGCGGCAAGTTCATCGACCGGGAACTGGCGTTCCGCCAGGATGTTCAGCATTTCGCGGCCCACGTTACCCGTGGCGCCGGCGACAACGACGCGATAGCCCATTTCATGTCTCCAAAGTTAAGGACGCGCGTTCATAGCTGCGTTGCGGCGAAGAAAAAAGGGCTTTTGGCGTGGAATCGAACGTTTGACGTCGAATTGAAGCGCATCAGGCGCTCAGAAGTCGCTGGTAGAGCGCAACCAACGTCTCTGCCTCACCGTGAATATCGAAATTCTGTTCGACATGGGCGCGGGCGGCCTGACTGGCCTTCGACAGGGAATCACGGTTTTCCAGCATCTCCGCCGCTGCATCGGCCAGCGCTGGAATGTCGTCGGGGGCTACGACCCGGCCCAGCGAGGGGTCGGTCACGATCTCGGAAAACGCGCCAACATCGGTGGCCACAACCGGTACGCCGCAGGCCATGGCTTCAAGGGGGGTAAGCCCGAACCCCTCCCACCGCTGCGGCGCGATGAACAGGTCCAGAACCTGATACCATTCGGCAATCTGATCTACCGTGACCTCAGGCATGAACAGGATGCGATCAGACAAGCCCGCTTTTGCAACCTTGTCTTTCAGCTCGGCCAGAAATGCGGTGTGCTTTTCGGTGGCCCGGCCCATAACGATGCCCGACACGTCGTCGAACCGCCCACACAGATCGATCATCGCGTCAACAAAGGCATCTGTACCTTTTTGGTGCCGGATGCGACCGTAGCATCCCAACAGCAGCCCGTCCGGCAGCCCCAGTTTCGTCCGAACGGCGGCCTTGTCTTGTGGGGGCGTAAAGTCCTCAAGGTTGATGCCATGCATGACAACCTGCGCGTCGCGCTCAAGATACCCGGCGGTTTTTTGCGATGTCGCTACAATCGCGTCCATCTTGCCGATCAGCCATTTGGTATATCCCGTGTGGGGGCGTTGGGATGCGCTGGTGAACAGCAGTTTGAGTTTCAGGCGGAATACGTTCCGCAGGATCAGGCCCAGAAGCATCTCGGTGTTGCGGCGGGCGTGCCAAACGCGTGTTGGACGGCGTGACAGAAAGGGCAGGCGACCCAGCGGGATATGCGGGATGTCAGCAGGCAGGCCCGGACCCGTTGCGGCGACGTCGATGGAGTGTGCCTGCAGCGGAACCAGCCTTGCGATGGTTGCGGTCACGCCCGAAAGCCTGCGTTTCAGATTTGGGGCTATGACGACGGGGTCTTTCACCGGGCTCTCCTGATGGCTGCTTCAGTCGACACTATCCCGGCTGAATAGATAGATCACGCAACCAATGGCAAGCGATATGGCAAAAAACCCGAATATCGCTGTGTAGGGCGCGGTTGACCCAGTCTGAACGGTGGCTGCATGAATCCGGCCGGTGACGAACTGGGCGACGCCCACACCGCCGATCCCGAACAAGTTCAGAAGAGTTACGCCGCGGCCGACCAGATGCGGCGGAACGAAAGCCCGCCCATGGGCCATGATGACCGGAAAGCTGGCCCCGGCAAAGCCGATGACGGCCAGCAGCAGCACAGACAGCCAGATTGCGTTGTCAATCCACAGGCACAGCAAGGTCAGCGCCACTGCCCCCAGCGCATTGCCTGCAAAAATTACCCATTTTCGAGTGCCAAATATGCGATCCAACGGCCCATAGACAAATGTGCCAGCAATCATTGCGGCCCCCATGATCAGGGTCGCGGTGCCGATTTGCGTTGTGCTTAAACCGAAGACATCGTTCAGATATGGCCCGGCCCAGAGGCCACGCAAAGCGGCAGAGGGTGCGTATGCGACCAACATCAGCGGCAGGATCAGCCAAAGCGTGGGTTCTTTCAACAGGTCCAGCAAAGATCCCTTGTGATCCGTTTCCGCCTTCTCTGGGTCGTGTACGGTCAGCCAAATACCAACCGCAATAGCAGCGGACATACCGGCCAGACCCACCATTGTGGCACGCCACCCCATCCACTCTACAGCAAGGGCTGTCGGGTATGATGCTACAAGATTACCGACCGACCCCACACCCAGCATCACAGCAGCCAATGTGGCAAACCGAGCAGGAGGGTATTCACGTGCGAAGATGAAATATGAGGCCATAAGAACAGGAGAGCACCCAACACCGATCAGCCCCATGGCAATGCTGATGTGCAGTGGCGATGAAGCAGCCGCAAAAACTCCGGCACCTCCTGCGCCACCAATCAACAGCAGTACCGCTGCGGTCAGCCGTGGGCCAACCCGATCCAGCGCCCAGCCGACCGGGATTTGCATCGCGGCAAAAACCAGAAACCAAAGACCCGAGGCAAATGCCAGATCTTCGGGCGTTGCGCCGATGTCCCGTTCCAGATCGAGGCTGAGAACAGCCAGAAACGCGCGGAAAAATTGGCTGAGCACATAGCCCAGGCATAAAACCACCAAACCTGCCTGCATAACTTGCCCCTTTTTGCGCACTTTAGGCAAAGGCTTGGCATGCCATGATGCAACGCACAAGCGTGTGTAGTATGTTTCAGAAACGCGACTTGGACCAACGTCCACCTAATTTATGCTCAACATTGATTTGAGGGGGACCATGAAAGACCTCCATTCCGAGTTTTATGAAAACCTTCCCCTCTTGCGGGATTTTACCTTGGTTGCGGATCCGGCACGGTTTTCGGCTGTCCCGGACGATTGGGTATTGGGTGTTGCAGACATCGTCGATTCAACCGGTGAAATCGCGCGGGGCCGGTACAAAACGGTCAACACGGTCGGAGCCGCCGTGATTTCAGCGATGATCAACGCCATGGACGGTAAGCTGTTTCCTTATGTCTTTGGCGGTGACGGCGCTGGTTTCGCCGTGCCACCCAGTCAGGTCGACGCGGCACGCGATGCTTTGGCCGCGTTGCGGCGCTGGGCGGAGGAAGAGTTTTCCATGCCGCTGCGCGCTGCATTGGTATCGGTGGCAGATATCCGAGCCGCCGGCCGAGACTTGCGCGTGACCCGCTATGCGCCATCAACCGGTGTGGATTATGCAATGTTTTCAGGCGGCGGCTTGGCCTGGGCTGAGGCTGAGATGAAAGCAGGCCGCAATATGGTTGAGCGTGCCGAGCCGGGGGTACAGCCGGATTTGACCGGCCTGTCCTGCAGGTGGTCCAACAGTACGGCACGGCATGGTCAGATCGTCTCGCTGGTTGTGGAGCCCACGGCGTCGGCCACAGAACGTGACTTTGCCGATCTTGCCCAATCTGTGCTGTCCATGTCGGAGCAACTGGAGCGCGCGGGTCACCCTGTGCCCGAGAGCGGCCCGCCCATGAAATGGCCGCCGCCAGGCTTAGAGATTGATGCCCATGTGTCGCGCAACGGACGAAATATTATGCTGCAAAAAATCGTTTTGCTGTTTCAGAATTTGCTTATTGCGATCTTGTTTAAATCGGGAAAACGCATGGGCCAGTTCGAGCCGGACCACTACAAGCACATGGTCAGCAGCAATGCGGACTTTCGCAAGTTTGACGACGGTTTGAAAATGACGCTGGATTGCGACCCGTCCACGCTGAAGCGTATCGAACAGATGCTCGAAGAGGCGCGGGCGCGTGGTAAAATCATGTATGGGCTGCACGCACAAGACGAAGCGATGATGACATGCATTGTGCCCTCGGCCACGCGCGACGACCACATGCATTTTGTTGATGGCGCGTCCGGTGGGTACGCTCAGGCCGCTGCAGCCATGCGTGCCTGACAGCTCACTTTTCCTTCCACTGCTCCGACAGTGAACGGGCCGCCTGCGCCAGCAGCATCACGTCAATGCCAACGGCCAGGAACTGTGCCCCCATATCTTTGTAGGCTTGCCGTGCTTCGTCATTGGTTGCAAGGATGCCCGGTGCTTTGCCGGCGGCCTTGATCTGCGCCAAAGCATCACTGATGACTTTGCGCATCTCGGGCGCAGCGCTGTTGCCCTGATACCCCATGTCGGTGGACAGGTCGGCGGGGCCGATGAACACACCATCCACGCCGTCAACTTGCAGAATGTCATCCAATGCGGCCAATCCGGCGCGGGTTTCAACCTGCAGCAACAAACAGATCTCTTGGTCTGCCGTCTGGATATAGTCCGAAACAGATCCGTACATCGTCGCGCGTGACGCCATCGCGCCTACGCCGCGTATACCGGTTGGAGGATAGCGACACGCACGAACCAGTTCACGGGCCTGTTCGGCGCTTTCGACGATCGGCACCAAAACGGTCTGCGCCCCGGCATCCAGAACCATCTTGATCAACCACGTCTCGCCGATTGGAATGCGGACCACTGGATGTGACGGGCTGGCCGCCAATGCCATCAGCTGATCCCGTATCGAGCGGATGTCATTTGGAGCGTGCTCTCCGTCAATCACCAACCAATCGAAGCCTGCGGTCCCCATGATCTCAGCTGTGACGGGTTCGGCAAAACTCATCCAACATCCAATCTGGGTTTTTCCCTGATTTAGAGCCTCTTTAAACGCGTTTTCGGGGGCAGCCATTGGGTCTCTCTTTGTCACATATCCAAGGTTTTCAAAGGACTCCGGTTGGGCCCTTTGTGCATCTTCTCTGATGGTTTTGAATTGTCCAGCGGGAATGTGAAACTGTCAGGGGCGTTGTTGAATTTGACAGGTCCGTTTGTTGTCTTGATTGGGCCTGGCGTATTCACGGGAACGTGCGGTTTGCTTGCGAAAAAGCTGAATTTCGGCGATAATTTTAGCATGACCGACGATCTGCCTCTGACGTCGCGATCTTTACCTATTGCGCTTTTGCGCGCGCGGGAAAAGGTTATGGGACCCATCCGTGCCATGCTGGCTGACGCTGGTGTCACCGAACAGCAATGGCGTGTGTTGCGTGTCTTAAACGAAGAGGGTCCGCAGGAACCAACGCATCTGGCTGACCGCGCTTGCCTTTTGTTGCCCAGCCTCACGCGGATTTTGCAGAAACTTGAGCAGCGCGGATTGATCTCAAGGCGGTCCCATCCCGCAGATCGCCGTCGGCAGATTGTTAAAATCAGCGCAAGCGGCGTTCAGGTCATTCGCGCCAATCTCTCTGTAAGTATCGCACAGGCGGAACGCATTCGATCTCAGCTTGGGGCTGAAAAGCATGAGCTTTTGCTGGACCTTCTGAACGACTTGAAGGATCTCGACCCCTGACCAAGGTCTACTTTAAGGAACTTTGTCAGGGACCCCGCCGGAGAATGTAGGGGGGGTTCTCCGACGGGGCGGCCAGACTCGGACTGGATATTATGTGCCTGGCCCGAGGCCGGTTGCGTCACGTGTAGCCTGACGGTCCGGCCTGCGCTTCGGAGTGTGTGCCGAGCCAAGAAAGGCTCTAATCAAGGCATTTTTCCCAAGGGGTGGGTGTATGCCTTTGCTCTCCGAAATAAGTGTTGCCAAATGCCGACTGATAAGTGATTCCGAAATGGTGCCCAGGCAGGTCGGTTCGCCATAGAAGCAAGTTTGGACTTCGGGCGTTCGTTAGGTCGGCTTCACAACTTTCAAGTAAGGAGATAGTTCAACTTATGCCTGAGCCAAGTCGTATGTGTTCTTCCCCAGACGATGCCATAAAGGCGGAAGTGAACTGGCTTGGAAACGGGCTTTGTGTTGGCCACCTGAATTGAGCGACTTCGCGCTGAAACATCGCAATAGCCTTGGCGAGTTCCGGCGTGTTTTTCTGTATTGCTGACCGGCCCGACGCTCGTAAGATGAAGCAGCGCAATTGTCAGAGAGCACCATGTCAAACAGCCTTTTTTCTCTTCCTGACCCGGTCACTATCCCTGTTATTGGCAAAACGGCTGCGTATCCCGTTGGGCGCATATTCTGCGTTGGTCGAAATTATGCTGCCCACGCGGCTGAAATGGGAAACGAGGTCGATCGCGAAGCGCCGTTTTACTTCACTAAGTCAGCCGCAAACGCAGTTTTGTCCGGGGCAAAGGTTCCGTACCCTGCGGGCACCGAGAATTATCACCACGAAATGGAACTGGCGTTGGCCATCGGGAAACCGGTGTTCCGCGCGAACAGTTCGCAAGCTTGGAACGCTGTATACGCTTATGGATGCGCCCTCGATATGACCCGGCGTGACCTGCAGATACGAGAGCGGAACAAGCAGCGCCCCTGGGATCTGGGCAAAGATGTCGAAAACGGCGCTGTATTTGCCCCTCTGACATTAGCCGAAGATTGGTCTCCGGACGCGGACAAGCACATCCGGCTTCGTGTGAATGGTGAGATATGTCAGGATGCGACGCTTGAGGAACTGATCTGGAAGATTGATGAAATCATCTGCCATCTGTCCGGCTATTATCACCTACGTCCTGGCGATCTAATCCTGACGGGCACACCGGCGGGTGTTGGACCGGTCGTGGCAGGGGATGTTCTGAACGGTGAGATTGACGGGCTCGCGCCGATCGAATTGACCCTGACGGATGCAGAATAGACGCTATTTAGGGTCTTTTAGCCAGTTGTTGGCAAACTCGACATGCGTCACACCCGCCAACCGGCGTACCCGGTCCAGTTCGGCGTTCAGGCGTCGGGTACGGGCGTCGGACCAGCGTAATCCGCGCTCGGGCCATAGGGCTTTGACGTGCAACATGTCGCAATCGCGATGCGCTTTCATGTCAATCCGGCCAACTAAACGGTTACCTTCCAGCAGTGGAAACACGTAGTAACCATAGCTGCGCTTGGGTTCCGGCACGAAGACCTCGATCCGATAGTGAAAGCCAAACAACCGTTCTGCGCGATTGCGGTCACGCAGCATTGGGTCAAACGGGCTGAGCACGCGGATGCGCCCGGTTGGCTGGGGCATGTCCAAACTCTGGTCCGCCAGGTTTGGGCGGGCAAAGACCTTACGGTGCCGCCCATCAGCGCAGGTGATCTCGATCTCTTCTATATCGCCTTTGGTCAGCGCCCTTGCGCACCAGCTTTTGGCTTCTGCTGCGCTGACCGTGTCCCAGAATGCAGCCAACTCGCCTGATGTCGCAAATCCAAGCCGGTCAAGTGCCGCGTTGCACAGCCAATCCACAGTTGCTTCTGCATCGCAATGCATGTTGCCCGGACAGAGTTGGGTTTCAATAACCCGCTCTGTCAGGTCATAGCGTTTCTGAAACCCGTCACGACCAACAACTGTAAGTGCTCCAGACCGCCACAAAAACTCCAAGGCGGTTTTTGACGGGTGCCAATCCCACCATCCGCCCGAGCCTTTCTTTTCGTCCTTGCCCACGTCCGAGGACGACACCGGCCCATGGTCTCGGATGTGCCGCAACACCGTTTCAAACTGCTGTTCGAACCCATCCCGCCGCCAGTTCTTCCACCGTGCCTTCAGCAAATCTGCGTCGCGCTGAAAGCGCAGATGCCAGTGGGGGTAGAACTCCATCGGGATCACAGCCGCATCATGTGTCCAATGCTCGAACAGCCCTTTTTCCTTTTCATAGAGTCTTTTCAGATGCGTGTTACGATAGCTGGGTCTGCGAGAGAACAGGATCAAGTCATGGGCGCGAGCAACCGTATTGATACTGTCAAGCTGCACAAAACCCAGCCTCTGGATTAGATCCAGAAGCGCACCGCCCTTGGCCTCTCCCGATGGCTGTTCTGCCAGCGCGTGGCGATCCATGAAAACGGCCCGAGCCGTTCGGTTATCGAGCCGTTTGAGGGGTGCCGTCATCGCCGTTTGAGGGTGTCGCCAAAGCTGATCTTGGGGGTCAGTGTCGCGCGTGTTTCAATCTCAGAATCGGGGTCTTTCAGGCGTTCGGCGATGATTTGGGCGGCGTGACGACCAATCTCAAGCCGGCAGGCATCCATCGTTGCAAGCTTGCGCGGCAGACCCTGCAACAACTCGACATTGTTAAATCCGGCCAAACCGATCTGTCCCGGAATGTCGATGCCTTGCTCCAGCAGGTACAACAAGCCACCCGCACCGATCATGTCATTGGAGTAATACAGAAAATCCAGATCGGGAGAACGTTCCAGCATCGCCTGTGTCATCTCGCGCCCCTTCGCAAGGGCCGACCCGCCGGAATAAAACTCGCGGTCTTCGATTTCGATCCCGTGCTTCCCCAATACCTCGGTGAAGCCTTCGAATCGCTTCCGGGCGCGGTGATCCAGAGGCATCTTGGTGCCCATGAAGCCGATATGCTGATACCCGGCCTTGAGGATCGCCTGCGCCATCTCGCGCCCGGCGCGACGGTGCGAGATGCCGACCATCGCATCCACTGGCTTGCCGTCGGTATCCATGATCTCGACCACAGGAATGCCCGCAGAATCCAGCATGGCGCGTGCGGCTTCAGTATGTTCCAGCCCTGCAATGATCACGCCGGAAGGCCGCCACGAGAGCATCTCGTACAGCACCTTTTCTTCTTTTTCGGGCAGGTAGTCGGTCACGCCCACAACAGGCTGCAATTCGGTGTCTTCCAGCACCTGATTGATACCTGTCAGAACCTCAGGAAAAACCATGTTCGACAGCGACGGGATAATGACCGCGACCAGATTGACCCGGCTGGACGCCAGAGCGCCCGCGATCTTGTTGGGCACATAGCCAAGCTCTTTTGCGGCGGCCAGAACGCGGGTGCGGGTGGCGTCTGACACGTCCCCCCGGTTCCGAAGCACCCGGCTTACCGTCATCTCGGATACTCCAGAAGCCTCGGACACATCGCGAAGGGTAAGCGGGCGTTTGGATTCACTGTTCACGGGAGGCACCTGTGTTGTTGTTTTGCCCGATGGTAGCGTGAACAAGTCGGTGTGTACATCAATTGTGCAAAGGCGATGACAACCCGGAAAATCCCGGTTACAGAAAGCCCAGCGCGGCCCCGTGGCTCAACTGGATAGAGCAGCCCCCTCCTAAGGGGCAGGTTGCAGGTTCGAATCCTGCCGGGGTCGCCATTTTCTTCAAGTCTTTCGGATATTGGCGGGTGATGGAACACGATGCCCCCGGGCTTTGCGGGTGCATCAAATGCGTTGTCTGCACGGCGGATAGCTGCGTAAATTGCGCAAGCTTGTTTTGGGAACACAAAAGTGCCGCTGAGATACGCAGATATTTATCCGTCTGAACCGCTGCTCAACAGTGATGCGATGGATCGTCCTTCAGCAGCGGCGCTGATGTCTGTGCGATACTTTCAGGCAGAACCGGACCAGATGCCCGAAGAAGTGTTTGCAGAACACCATGTTTTGTTGAACTTGCAGGACAGCCCCCACCGCGTGCAGAACTGGCGTGATGGCACGCTGCGGGATTTCACCTTTTGCAAAGATGAGGTCATTGTTACGCCCGCAGGCGTGCGGTCAGGCTGGCGGTGGTTCGGGCCGTCGGATGTCATAGTTGTCACACTGGGCCCGGCCAAGGTGGACCGTTTTGCGCAATCTGAGCTTGGGATGCTTCTTGATCCGCAGCAGTTCCGGGATCTGCCGCAATTTTCCGACGCTGACCTTTGCGTTGCAGGTGTTCTGTTGCGGGATGCGCTGAAGACGGATGATATGTCCTCGGCGGTTATGTTCGAGGCCATGAGCCGGGTGTTTCTGGTAAAACTTTTGCAGAAATACGGAAAACGCCGCGCCGAAGATGTTGAACTGTCGTCGCGGTTCACATCCCAGCACTATCAACGGGTTCTTTCCTATGTGCAGAAGCATCTGGATCGCACGATCACCGTTGACCAACTGGCGTCCGAGGTTGGAATGAGCACTTCGCATTTTGCCCGGGTCTTCAAGGGAACGCTTGGGTCAACACCTATGCAATATGTCATGTCGTTCCGGATTGAGCAGGCGATGAAGATGATCGAGGATCCCGGCCGTCCTTTTGGAGACATTGCTCTGGCTTGCGGGTTTTCGGATCAGGCGCACTTCACCCGCAGTTTCAAGCAAGTGACGGGTCAGACCCCGCGTGCCTTTCGGGCTGCGCTGAACGGTTAAAGCGGGATCTTTGAAAGGCAGACGGACCGGTGCAAGTGATGTGGCCCCTGTCTTCGGACATTTCATGTCATCGGGCTTGCGCCGAACCAGATAGGTTTCGGAAGATACCGCCCTGAATACCGACGCAGCGCTGATGGCTTCGAATGCCGCGCCGGTCCAAATAATTTCAGGTCCGTGGCAGCAGAAGGCTCAGGACAGAGCCTCTGACGTCTGATCCGTGAGCTTGCCCGAGGTCAGCGAGGCCAGGGCAACCATCACGGCAGCCGTGCCCAGTACCAAGGCCAACCCCCCGATCTGGTAGGTCAGACCGGACAAAACGGTGCCGACCAGACGGCCTGTGGCATTGGCCATATAGTAAAACCCCACATCCATCGTCACACGCTCGGATCTGGTGAAAGCCAGGATCAGATAGGAATGCAGTGACGAGTTGACGGCGAAGATCGCGCCAAAAACCAAAAGGCCGACCACAAGCGTCACGGTTAACCAGACCTCAGGCCCATCTGACAGCAAAACTGCCAAGGTTAGAGCCGCCGGAACAAAAAAGAGCGCAATGGCCCAACTGCGTGCGGCACCTATCAGATCGCCTTCGCTGCGGTCTGCGGCGCGCAATATCCTTGGCGCGTTGGCCTGCACGGTGCCATACAGAATGATCCACAGGGCCATGAAAGTGCCGATCATGAAAAACGCGGCCCGATTGCCGTCTTCTGTGCCGTCAGACAGGACAGCGTAGAAATAGATCGGAATTCCAACCACAAACCAGACATCCCGCGCGCCAAACAGAAAGACGCGGGCGGCGGACAGCCAGTTGACGTTGGCGGATTTCGAAAACACTTCTGAGAATTTCGCGCCCTTGCGCCCTTTGGGCAGACCCGGTGGCATGAAAAGGAAGACCGCCAACAGGATCAGCGCCAAGATCGCCGCCATCACAATGATTGCAGTCATGAATCCAAGTGTCGCCAACATCGCCGCGCCCAGCAGAAATCCCAGGCCCTTTACAGCGTTCTTTGACCCGGTAAGAACGGCCACCCAACGAAACAAGCCTCCACCCTCAGCCGGTGCCAGTAGTTTCACTGCGGATTTCGAGGACATTTTGGCAAGATCCTTGGCCACCCCGCTTGCCCCTTGCACCACCATCACGAAGGAGACCGAAGCGGCGACGGTCCAGTTCGGATCAAGCTGCGTCATGGCGAGCAGCGCCACCACTTGCAGGCCCAGCCCGGCGTAAAGGGTTGAGGTCAATCCGAACCGAGCGGCAATCCAGCCGGCGGACAGGTTGGTCACAATCCCAGCAATCTCATAAAGAACAAACAGATAAGCCAACTGAACCGGCGAGAAGCCCAAAGTATGAAAGTGCAACAACACCAACATCCTGAGCGCCCCGTCGGTCAGCATAAAGGCCCAATAGGCCGCCGTGACCGCGATATAGGCCGACATGCCATCGGGCCGTTGGGTCACAGCGATGCCCCGACCATCAAGGCCACATCCACCAGACGATGCGCATAGCCCATTTCGTTGTCATACCAGGCGTAGATTTTCACCTGCGTCCCGTTCACCACCATTGTCGAGGGCGCATCCACAATCGATGATCGTTCATCATTGGTGTAGTCGGTCGAAACCAGCGGGCGCGTCTCATAGCCCAGAATACCGTTCAACTCACCTTCGGCGGCTGCTTTGAAGAAGGCGTTGACTTCTTCGGCTGTCGTTTCCCGCTCTACTTCGAATACGCAGTCGGTCAGCGATGCGTTCAGCAAAGGCACCCGCACCGCATGACCGTTCAGACGCCCTTTGAGTTCGGGATAGATCAGCGTGATCGCGGTGGCCGAGCCGGTGGTGGTCGGGATCAGTGAATTCAGGGCAGACCGTGCGCGGCGCAGATCTTTGGCAGGCCGGTCTACGATGGTTTGCGTGTTGGTTACATCGTGGATCGTCGTCATCGACCCATGGCGGATGCCAAGGTTTTCGTGAATGACTTTGACGGCCGGTGCCAAACAGTTGGTTGTGCAGGATGCGGCGGTCACGATCTTATGTGTGGCAGGATCATAGGTGTCGTCGTTCACACCCACGACAATATTCGCCGTCGGGCCGTCCTTGACCGGGGCGGAAACCACCACTTTCTTCACGCCAGCGTCGAAGTAAGGGGATAGCTTCGCCTCGGTTTTGAACACACCGGTGCAATCGATCACCACATCGACGCCATCCAAGGGCAGGGCAGCTAAGTCTTTAGTGCCGATATATGGCAGACGCGTTCCGTTCACAGTGATGCTATCGGCATCATGGCTGAATTCTGCATCCCAACGCCCATGCACAGTGTCGAATTCCAACAGATGCGCATGCATTTCGGGATCACCAACAGCATCGTTGATCCACGCGATTTTTGCGCCCCGTTCCAGCAAAGGCTTCAGCGCAAGCTTTCCCATCCGGCCAAGGCCGTTTAGTGCGTAGGTTGTCATTTCATGTCCTCAAAGGATGTTCGTCCGATGTCGTCGACAGCGGATTGCAGTGCGATCCGATCGAGGCTTTCGACCGGCAGCGATGTAAAGGCTTGAATCCGACGCTTCAGCGCACCGTAAGCGTTTTGAAAAGCCAGGCTTTTTTCGGCGTCAGTGCCGCCGGCCTTGACCGGATCGACCATGCCCCAGTGACCGCTGATCGGTTGACCTTCCCAAGCAGGGCATTCCTCATTTGCGGCCTGGTTGCAGACCGTGAAAACAAAATCCAGATCAGGCGCGTCCGGCCCTGAAAACTCGGATACATTTTTTGACCGCAGAACCGACGTATCGTGACCCTTGTCTTGCAGGACCTGAACCGCAAACGGGTTCAACTGGGAAAAAGGCTGTGTTCCGGCGGAAAAGACATTGAACCGGTCACCACCAATTTCCCGCAACAGAGATTCGGCAAAGATCGAGCGGGCGGAATTGCCCACGCAAATGAACAGCACGTTGAACTTCCGGTCAGTCATCGTCTCACTTCCCTTGGTTGAAGGCATACAAAGATCAGGTCGGCCACGGCAGCAGTCCACAATCAGAAAATCAAACATTTTCTGCACGTTAGCCATATCTATCGAATAGCGCAGGGATGTTCCGAGGCGCTCTTGTGTCACAAGGCCCGATCGTTGCAGCGCGTTCAGATAATTTGACATGGTGCTGGGCTTGATCCCCAGTTCAGACGCCAGTTCACCTGCGGGCACTGTGTCAGGAAACCGTCGCATTAACATGCGAAACACGGTGATACGCTGCGGGTGGCCAAGAATAGCCAGTTGATCGGTAATTTGTTCTATCATATTCCATGAATTATTGAAATAAAACAGTGAGTCAATTTGAATTCACTTCCGTTACAAAAATTTCACAGAACGCGGTATTCACCACATTTGTCGCCCCTCTCATCTCCAATCAGCATTTAGATGCGGTAAGTTGAAAGCGGGTGTATCTGGACTTGCAGGCATCAGAGTGACGGTTTAAATGACCCATCGCACCCGGACAGAACCAGTTTCGGCTGCAAAAGGTTGCCTCAATAGCTCAGCTGGTAGAGCAGGTCCTTCGTAAGGACAAGGTCGGGGGTTCGAGTCCCTCTTGAGGCACCAATTATCATCATAACAAATTGATATTTATAAGTTTAAAAGAGAAAATTGACAATTATCTCCTGGCTTGCCCCCGAGTTCTTACTAATGCTTTCACCAAGGATTACTTCAATTTCCAGTATAGACCCTTCGGCGAGGTAGTAAGCTAGGATAATTGGGAAACCATAGCGGTAGTTTTTGCTAGTCATCAGCTAGAAATCCGTCTCGTCGACTACTTTTTAAGATCTTGGAGATGGTGCTCCGTATAGAAGACGTTCAGGACATTGCCATGCTTGTGCCCAGCGACTGCCTGCCGTTCGCCGTCAACCACCATCTCTCGTGTCAACATCCGTCGGAGGGTCGCTATGCCGCAATACAACGATATGTTCGAACTTTCGGTTGAGGATACCGACATAATCGAAAGCTCACTTCGCCGCGCTCAGACGGCACTTTCCCATGCAGAGCGGGATGAGAGCGAGCAGGAAAGCGGGAGCGTGAAGAAGCGTTAATCAGAATTCACGACCTGTCGGGGCGGCTTCACGACCAGAAGATCTTCTACCGGCCAAAAAGTGGAGTTGCGTGGGGGGTAGATTCAACGTGTGCCGCAGGATCGGAGTGACATTAGTTTTTTGGCCTCTTCAAAAATCAAACGATCCAAAACGGTTAGTTCTTCAATAAGTGCCAACGTCTCTTCATCAGGCTGATCAAGTTCGACCTTGGACGCGTTGCTGTGCAAGACCTTGATTTTAGGTGCCCCCAAATCAGCGAAAATCTTGCGAATGTCGCTCTCAAAGTTATCGACAAACCCGATATAATCAAACCGGCGGAGGTTCTGCCGTGCACGGTCCAACAGGGCGTTTTGATCGATTTGCCGTGGGTCGTGTGAAATGCCTACGTCTGCCTGATCGAGTATCTCGCGAGAAGCCCATCCGGAATGAAGTTGCCAAGTTTGGGTGTTATATAACTGCTGTGCATATTCCAGTTTGTTGGCCTGTAACAAAAAACCCTTCAGACTTTGAGAACGCGCAGACGCTGCAACCTCACCTTGCTCATCTGGTTGTTTCGACAAATACTTGTAAAGAGAAACCACTCTTTCTGTCGGCTCACGCAGGAATGTGAAAAGGTAGCGATCCTCTAGCAGTGGTTCTGCAAACGCCATTCCAAAGTGGCCTGAAATAAAAGGAAATTTTGAGCATTCATTTAGTTCGAGTGTCAGATAATCAGCATGGCTGCACACTTGATCTTTGCCATACTGGCGCCGCGCAATTTGTTGGACGGATGTTCCCGCCGTCTTTTGAATGTGCGGAAAGATTGCCGGCCTTAGCTTTCTTGATTTTTTTAATGAGAACATTTTCTGCCCTACCTGAAACTCCTTGCTCTAGTAAGCCGAAGGCGAGCAGCTGAAGGTCTTTGCTGCACGTAAATACGCCAGAGGATGTGTTCACGTTAACGTGAGCTCTCTCTCCAATCAAATACACGCTTAACGGAATTCACCAATAGCGTAGGGTGCAAACCCTCCGACGATTTCACGAACTATGTGCGATGTCTGGTTCGCGTCCACGTTAATTGGAACGCCGCCGTTGTTGTGGCTAATTGATTTTGTATGGTCCGGCATGTCCAGTGACGCGTCAATCTGCAACAGCGTTTCCCACAGCTTGGTGGACATGGTTCAGCACATCGGAGATGGCTTGCCAACGTGGCCGGCACGGGCCCAATTTAATTACACACCACGAACCGAATGTGTACTTACTGGCATTTCAGAGGAGCAAATTGAGCATAGATGTGCACCATTCAGTGACTTCTTGCATGGGGTGTTATAAAATACATATTCAAAACAACATCTTAATGAGTCTCAAGTTTGATGAAGCACAATAATTGTGCAACGCGAGAAGCATAAGCGCGCAATTGTAGAACCAAAACCAAGACCACTAACTAGAAATGCCAGCCCATGCCGTAAATGTTGAAACTACACTGGACCGTCCCAGATTTGACGGGCCTATGCGAGCTTTCACGTTTGAGGAGCGTCGGTTGCAAAGACGTCGACCTAAGGTTCTTTGTGAAAAGGTCCATTTCCCTATGTCCGCAGGCGGCCTGCACGCGGGTGTCGACCGTATCCCGACCTTGCCCCAATACCTTGCGTAAGGCATGCTTGTCTTAGGAGGATTGGTATCTGTTCACCGCTGGGTTTGTCGGTCAACGGATCAGCGCGGCGCTATGCTTTGGGAGGAATGTGTCATGACATCCAAGACCGCAGGTTCCACACCACCAGACGACCTGACACCGCAGCAATCCATGCCCACGGTCAACAAAGTGACAGCGGATGACATCACCGCCGCGCTAAAAGCCGGGTTTTCCGATTTTCTGGCGCGCCCCGTCATGAGCGGCTTTTTCGGCCTGTTCTATGCGGTTTTCGGGCTTCTGTTGGTTTGGGCCTTGGTTTGGCTGGGCAAGATCTGGATGATCATTCCTGCAATTGTAGGATTTCCGCTGGTCGCGCCGTTCGCCGCTGCCGGACTTTATGAAATGTCGCGCCGCTTGCAAAATGGGGAAAGTTTCGGGTGGTCCGAAATCCTCACGGTCATGGCAGATCAACGCAAGCGCGAAATGGGCTGGATGGCCTTTGTGACCTTGTTCATATTCTGGGTGTGGGTTTATCAGGTTCGGCTTTGGCTGGCGATCATCCTGCAGAACGCGTCCTTTTCCGATTTCGACGGGTTTTTGAATACTGTGTTATTCACGCCGCAAGGCTGGACCTTCTTGGCCATTGGCACCTGCGTCGGCGCGTTTCTGTCAGCAGCCCTGTTCACGGTGACCGTTGTCGCCATGCCGATGTTGCTGGACCGGGAAACCAATTTCGTTTCTGCGATGCTCACCTCTGTCCGCGTTGTCAGGGAAAGCCCTGTGGTCATGCTCACGTGGGCGGCAATCATCTCGTTTACCATGCTGATATCGCTGGTTCCCGCATTTTTGGGCCTGATCTTTACTCTGCCGATCCTTGGCCACACCACGTGGCACCTGTACCAGCGGGCCGTGCCGCCCGACGACGTGTGATCTAACGGTAAGGCGTCTCCGATAGTTGAACGGGGGCAGACACATTTTTTTATGCTGACAACGAAGAGGTTTAAGCTGCTTTTTCAGCGCCTATATTCAACGGAGCGGCTAAAGTTTGTTTATTTGCAGTGAAGCAATTTCGACCGACGAACCGGGAGCGCCGATACTCCTTCCACTAAGAACACTTCAATCGGCACAATCCTCATAGCACGCATCCCACTTGCGCCGGAGGAAGTCACCAGACTAATGCGCGCAGCTCAGGCGCGCTTTTCCCCGATTGATGCAACGCCCAAAACGTCCAGAACCTTGGCTTCGATCTGTTCGGCGTTCATGCCGGCCACGGCATACATGTCCGCTGGGCTGGCCTGATCGATGAAGGTGTCGGGCAAGACCATCGAGCGGTATTTCAGCCCTTGATCAAAAACGCCTTCCTCCGCCAAAAGCTGTGCGACATGGCTGCCAAAGCCGCCAATCGCGCCTTCTTCGATGGTGATCAGAGCCTCGTGGTTGGCGGCCAGATCCAGGATCAGGTCGCGGTCCAGAGGTTTGGCAAAGCGGGCGTCGGCGATGGTTGGGGTGATGCCCTTGCCCGCAAGGGATTCGGCGGCTTTCTGCACCTCAGACAATCGGGTACCGAACGAAAGCAGTGCCACGCGCGCGCCTTTCTGGATCACGCGGCCTTTGCCGATCTCAAGCACTTCACCGCGCTCTGGAAGGTCGACGCCAACGCCTTCACCACGCGGGTAGCGGAACGCAATCGGCCCATCGTTGTGCGCAACAGCGGTGGCCACCATATGCATCAACTCGGCTTCGTCGGCAGCTGCCATGACGACCATACCCGGTAGGTTGGACAAATACGCAATATCGAACGATCCGGCATGCGTGGCTCCGTCGGCACCCACCAGACCTGCGCGGTCAATGGCGAAGCGGACGGGCAGACGCTGAATCGCAACATCGTGCACCACCTGATCATAACCGCGCTGAAGGAAGGTCGAATACATGGCGCAGAATGGTTTCATCCCACCAGCAGCCAGTGCAGCCGAGAATGTCACCCCATGCTGCTCGGCAATCGCAACATCGAAACAGCGCGACGGGTAGCGTTCGGCAAACAGGTTCAGACCGGTACCGTCTGGCATGGCGGCGGTCACGGCAACGATCTTGTCGTCTCGCGCAGCTTCATCCACCAAGGTTTTGCCAAAGACGGACGTGTAAGAGGGCGCGTTGGACGGTGCCTTTTTCTGCTCACCTGTCACCACATCGAATTTGGCCGTTGCGTGCCCCTTGTCACGGGCTTGCTCGGCCGGGCCGTATCCTTTGCCCTTCTTGGTCAGAACATGGATCAGGATCGGACCGGTCGCCCGCGCCTTGACGGTACGCAGCACAGGCAGCAACTGGTCCAGATCATGTCCGTCGATGGGGCCTAGGTAAGAAAAACCAAGCTCTTCGAACAACGTGCCGCCGACAGCCATGCCTTTCAGCATTTCCTTGGCACGTTTGGCGCCTTCGCGGAAGGGCTCGGGCAGCAGGGAAACCGCGCCTTTTGCAGCGGCTTTCAGGTCATGGAACGGCTCTTCCGCATAGATACGGGACAGATAATTGGACAAGGCGCCCACAGGTGGCGCAATGCTCATCTCGTTGTCGTTCAGAATGACGATCAGTCGCTTGCTCAGATGGCCTGCGTTGTTCATCGCTTCAAACGCCATGCCTGCAGACATCGAGCCATCGCCGATCACAGCAATCGCATCGCCCAGACCTTCGGGTGTGACACCTCCCAGATCGCGCGCCACAGCAAAACCAAGTGCTGCACTGATCGAAGTGCTGGAATGTGCTGCGCCGAACGGGTCATAAGGGCTTTCGCTGCGCTTGGTGAACCCGCTCAACCCATCCTTCATCCGCAGTGTGCGAATACGATCGCGCCGCTCGGTCAGGATTTTGTGGGGATAGCACTGATGGCCCACGTCCCAAATGATCTTGTCGCGCGGCGTATCGAACACTGCGTGCAGCGCTGTTGTCAGTTCGACCACGCCAAGACCAGCCCCAAGGTGCCCGCCCGTCACGGACACGGCCGAGATTGTCTCGGCCCGCAATTCCTGCGCCACCTGATGCAACTGCGCGTCCGAAAACTGCTTGAGATCCGCAGGGCGGTTCACAAGGTCCAGCAAGGGCGTATTGGGTCGGTCAGACATATGGCGCGTTCCTGGCTTAGCTGTCCCGGGCAATAACGAAGCGGGCGGCGTCCTTCAAGGTTTCTGCTGACGCACCGTACCCATCCAACGCAGCACAGGCCGTTTCAACCAACTCTGTCGCGCGGGATTTGGCAGCCTCAAGACCCAAAAGCGAAACAAAGGTCGCTTTGCCTGCATCGGCGTCCTTTTGCAGCCGTTTTCCGGCCTTTTCGACATCACCTTCAACATCCAAAATGTCGTCAGCAATCTGAAAGGCAAGTCCAAGAGCTTGGGCATAATCACGCAGAGGGGTCGGATCGGCTTGTGCCAACCGCGCTCCTGCGCAGGCGGACCATTCGATCAACGCACCTGTCTTGCCTGCCTGCAGATGGGTGATTTGCTCCAGTGTTAAAGGTGTAGCCGCTGTTTCGGCTGCGATATCCAGCGCCTGACCCAGAACCATGCCTTGCGCCCCGCTGGCTTGGGCCAGACTCAGAGCCAATTCTGCACGAATTTGCGCATCGCCGACTTCGGGTCGAGTGCACAGCTCAAACGCCAGGGTCTGCAACGCATCGCCGGCCAACACCCCGGTTCCTTCGTTCCATTTCACGTGAACAGTGGGCCTCCCCCGACGCAGATCATCATCATCCATGCAGGGCAGGTCATCATGGACCAAAGAATAAGCGTGTAGCGCTTCGATCCCCGTTGCGGGCCAGATCGAACTGCCCACATCCACATCATGCAAGCGCGCGCTTTCCTGCACCAAAAAACCGCGCAACCGTTTTCCGCCTTGCGTTGCATAGGCCATGGCCCGCGTGACGTCGATATCGTCCAGCGCGCCCAGAATCAGGTCAAAGTGAGCCTGAATGCGCGCTGCATCCTGCGCCAGTCTTTCGCGAAACATTTACTGACCGTCGACAGGCGTGGTCCCGGTGGGCTGCCCCGTGGCATCCAGAGTGATGGCGGCCACTTTCTCTTCAGCCCGCTTCAACTCGTCCTCGCACCGTTTCTTCAGGGCCGCACCGCGTTCATACAGCGCGATCGACTGATCCAACGCCACATCGCCGCGTTCAAGCTGGCCCACAACGGCCTCAAGCTCTTTCATGGCCTGCTCGAATGTCATCTGCTCAACTGGGGTATCGGTCATCGTGCTGCCTTCATCAATTCTTCCACATGGGCGCGTGTGGCCGCGGCCAATGCGTTCAGATCATACCCGCCTTCCAGAGTCGAGACGATACGACCGTCACAAACCTCGTCAGCGATCTTGCACAGCTCGGCTGTGATCCACGCGAAGTCGCCGGTGGACCAGTTCAGATTGGCCAGCGGGTCGTCCTGATGGGCGTCAAACCCTGCGGAAATGATAATCAGATCGGGGTTGAACGCTCGCAAGCGCGGAAACGCCTGGGACTCGTACGCGGCGCGCATCTCGGCCCCACCGCTGCCCGGAGCCAGTGGAATATTCAGAACCGTGTCGTGAACCCCCGTCTCATCCGGGCGACCCGATCCGGGCCAAAGGGGCATCTGCTGGCTGGTGATCACCAACGCGCGCGCTTCATCCCACAGCAGGTCCTGTGTTCCATTGCCGTGATGGACATCGAAATCGACAACGGCGACACGGTTCAGCCCGTGGTGGTCCAGCGCATGTTTCGCGGCCAGCGCTGCATTGCCGAAGAGGCAAAACCCCATTGCAGTGTCTGTTTCAGCATGGTGGCCCGGCGGGCGAATGGCGCAGAACGCGTTCGACACATCTCCGCTCAGCACCAGATCAACGGCCCGGACAACAGCACCCGCAGCACGATAGGCGGCGTCCACCGAGCCCGGCGACATGAACGTATCCCCGTCAATCTGCGCAAACCCCTCAGACGGGCGCGTGGATCGAATATCGCGAATGTAACCTTCCGGATGCACTCGCAGCAGATCGTCATCTGCCGCCAATGGCGCTGTTACCCGTTTAAGGTCCAACCTTTCCAAGGCGTGCAGGATATGTTCTAGCCGCGCCACCCGTTCGGGGTGGCCCTGGGGTGTCACATGGCCCAGACAATCGGCATGGGTCAAAAGGGCAGTTGTCATCGGGGTTCCCTGTTCATCTGGCTAAAAATACCTTCGCCGAAGGCACAAAACCGCCGCGCAGCGGCACGCTTAATCTGGTGCCAGCATATAGCCCGCACCGCGGACGGTTTGCAGGTATCTGGGCTGCTTCGGATCCTGCTCGATCTTGCGCCGCAAGCGCGTGATCTGCACGTCAACTGCGCGTTCCTGCGCCTGACCCTTGTCGCGCCCCAGATCCTCGACCAGCTTCGCGCGGCTGATCGGCTCGCCGGGCTGGGCCGAGAAGATCTTCATCAACTGGCTTTCCGTTGCAGTCAGCCGTACCGGCTCTTCACCCTGCCACATCTCGCCCCGTTCAATGTCGTAGCGGATCGGGCCAAGGTTGAGGATCTTTGCCGCTGTTTCCTCGGCAGGTGTTTCTGGCATCCGGCGCAGAATGGCGTTGATCCGCAGCAGCAGTTCCTTTGGCTCGAACGGCTTCGCCAGATAGTCATCCGCCCCGGCCTCAAGCCCCGCAATCCGGTGTTCGGTTTCCCCTTTGGCAGTCAGAAGCAGGATGGGGGTGCTATGTGTCTCTCGCAGCGATTTTGTCAGGCTGACACCATCTTCGCCCGGCATCATTACGTCCAAGATGATCATGTCGAAATCCAGACCGGACAAGACCCGCTGCGCATGGGCCGCGTCCCGTGCCGCCGTGACCAAAAACCCGTTTCGCATCAGGAATTTCTTGAGCAGATCGCGAATGCGCTCGTCGTCGTCAACAATCAGCAGATGTGCGTCCATATCGCTCATGAGGTCGTATCCCGAAGTTTCGTATAGGCATGACGCATATCAGCATCCATCATTGCTTCAAGCACTTTGCGAAATCCGGCCACGGCTTCGGGACCGGCATCCTTGTAAGCAGCGCGCATCCTGGCACGCTGCGCATCGGACAGAGTGGTTTCCAGCGCCTGTCCCTTCTCTGTCAGAAATAGGTGGCGTTCACGTTTGTCCACTGTGCCAACGCGGCTTTCCACCAGCCCATCATCGATCAAGGTCCGCAAAACCCTGTTTAGAGACTGCTTTGTGACTCCAAGGATCGCTAACAAGTTGTTGACCGTCGTGCCCGGCGCGCGGTTGATGAAATGGATCGCCCTGTGATGAGCGCGGCCATAGGCCATTTCGGTCAGGATGCGGTCAGGATCTGCGGTAAATCCGCGATAGGCGAAGAACATGGCCTCAATCCCCTGCCTCAATTGCTCATCGGTCAAAAACAACAGGCTCTCGCCCCCGTAACGCGGGGCAGGGCGGATGTCGGACATGGTACGCCTCATTCGTTACTCTGGGCCGAGTTTATGTCAGCCTTATTGACATTCCAAGGGTAGAGCGGTATCGAATCGCAGTTTTTGCGCAACATTATGTCCACATCGGACCTAAGCGGCGCAACAATCGCAAATTCAACCCGGTTCAGGAGGTTTCGCATGGCGGGGTATGATGATCGTGATGGCACCATTTGGTTGGATGGCAAGCTGGTGCCCTGGCGTGAGGCCAATGTCCATATTCTGAGCCACGCTATGCACTATGCGTCGTCCGTATTCGAAGGCGAGCGCGCCTATAACGGCAAGATATTCAAAAGCCGCGAACATTCCGAACGTCTGATCGCTTCAGCCGAAGCGCTGGATATGCCTATGCCCTATTCGGTCGATGAAATCGAAGCTGCGAAGGAAGAAGCGCTGAAAGCCAGCGGTCTGAAAGACGCCTATGTGCGTGCTCTGGTCTGGCGCGGCTCGGGCGAAGATATGGGCGTGGCATCGGCCAAGAACCCGGTGCGCATGGCTGTCGCGGTTTGGCCTTGGGGCGCTTATTACGGCGATGCCAAGATGCAGGGCGCAAAGCTGGACATTGCCGAATGGAAACGCCCCAGCCCTGAAACAATTCCGGTTCACGCCAAGGCCGCAGGTCTTTACATGATCTGCACCATCTCGAAGCACAAAGCCGAAGCCAAGGGATGCTCGGATGCCTTGTTCATGGACTGGCGCGGGTATGTGGCCGAAGCGACCGGCGCGAATGTCTTTTTCGTCAAAGATGGAGAGGTTCACACGCCGCTGGCCGATTGCTTTTTGAACGGCATCACGCGCCAGACGGTGATCCAGATGTTGAAAGACAAAGGCATCACCGTGCATGAACGCCGCATTAAGCCCGAGGAAATGGCCGATTTCGAACAATGCTGGCTGACCGGTACCGCAGCTGAGGTTACTCCGGTCGGGCAGATTGGTGAGTACACTTTTGAGGTGGGCGACCTGACCCGCGAGATTGCGGAAGACTACGAAAAGCTGGTCCGCTCGTAAGCTTCAGCCCCCCGCTCCGGCGGGGGTTTTTCATTGCAGAAAGTGCAAATATCCATGCAATGCGTCCAGCAATCTGGACGGCTTGTATGGAAAGCGTATCTTTGGCGCATGTTAGATCTTCTCAGCGATATTCTCACGCGCTTGTCCCTGCGTGGCACGTTTTACTTCCGCACATCGTTCACACCGCCCTTCGGCATTCAGGTGCCGGGCTACGAAAACGTGGCGCGGTTTCATTTCGTACAGCGCGGTGAGCTTAAAGTGCATGTCTCTACGACTGGTGAGACACTGAGGCTGCGGCAGGGTGACTTGATCCTGATCCCTCACGGTGCGCCGCACGCGTTGCTCTGTGCCGAGGTCAAGCCATTGGACGCGTTGCCTTTGGAACAGGTGCTCGAGGTGGCAGGCTACACAGGCGACGGTGTGCTGGTTTACGGTGGTCCTGACGACGAACGCGATACGCAGTTGATCTGCGGTCACTTTTCCTTCACAGGTCCCGCCGGGCGGAAGGGCACTGGGCATATGCTGATCGACCGTCTGCCGCCCTACATCCTGATCGAAAACTACGGAGAGGAGTCCGGGGCCTGGATGGAATCGACCCTGCGTATGATCGGTTCCGAGGTTTCTGGCGCGAAAATTGGCAGCGACCTGATCGCGATGAAATTGTCCGAGGTGCTGTTCGCGCAGGCAATTCGGGTCTATCTGGAACGTCAGAGTCCGCAGGATTCAGCTTTGGCCGGGTTTGCCGATCTGCGCATCTCGCGGGCGTTGACCGCGTTCCATCAAGCCCCGGCTGAGGATTGGAGCGTCGCATCTTTGGCGCGAGAGTCCGGTATGTCACGCACTGCCTTTGCTCAGCTTTTTGCCGAGAAAATGGGAACGACGCCGATGCAATACCTCACAGACTGGAGGATGCAGATCGCCTGCCATGGTCTGACCGAGGCGCGTTGGAACGTGGCGGACGCGGCAGCAGAAGTCGGATACGCCTCGGAAGCCGCGTTCTCGCGCGTATTCAAAAAGCAGGTTGGTCTTTCACCGGCTGCATACAGGGCGATGCACTGATACACCGGTATTTCTGAACGATCTGCATGAAATCAGAAACGATTAGGAATTCAGCGTTCGGGATCGCCAGACTAGCTTCCTTTCATCACTGATTGAGGAAAGGAAAATCTTATGTCCCTGCGTTTTGTTACACGCTTTGTCCACGCGTATCTGGATTACCCGGTCGCCGTTGCCCTGATGACCTTGCCGTTCCTTCTGGGGCTGGGTCAGTCCAATCCGCTGGCCCTGTGGTTGTCTGTTGCAACTGGGGTGGCCGCCTTTGTTCTGACGGTTCTGACCGATCACCATCTGGGGATCTGGCGCGTTCTGCCCTACAGGTTTCATCTGGCGGTGGACTTGCTGGTTGGCGTCACCTTTCTGTTTGCACCCAGTATCTTTGGTTTCACGGGTATGGATGCGGCGTTTTACTGGTTGAACGGTGCGGCTGTGGTGCTTGTCATCTCGCTCAGTGCGCCCGAGCAGGACGTCGCTGCCTGACGACGTTATCCACATCTGTCATGGTATCATCATGATACTGTCAAGAAACTGAGCCGCGGGTTTTACAAACTGGCGGCTCATATCGGCGCACCAATCGCGTGGTCGGAGAATCGATCACCAGACAGGAGAGCCTCACTATGACAAAGATCTTACGCCCAAATCGTCGTTCGTTTTTGGCGGGCAGCACCGCCTTTGCCGCTTCACTGGCCATGCCAGCCATTAGCCGCGCCGGATCGCGCCCTGTGTTCACACACGGCGTTCAGTCCGGTGACGTCGATACGACATCGGGCATGATCTGGACCCGCACGGATCGCCCCTCTCGCGTGATGATGGAAGTATCGACCACAGAAAGCTTCGCAGATGCCCGCACACTCCCGGCGATGGATGCCATCCCCAACAGCGATTTTGCTGTCAAACGCCTGGTCGAGGGGCTGCCATCGGATCAGGATATTTTCTACCGGTTTTTTGCCGCCGATCTGAGTGACATCAACACAATATCAGAGCCTATTATAGGTCAATTCCGCACTGCACCGACCTCGCGCCGCAACATTCGCTTTGCCTGGTCGGGTGACACCGCCGGTCAGGGATGGGGTATTGATGACGAAGGTATGCGCACCTACGCGACTATGGCGCAGCACAAGCCGGACTTCTTCATACATTCTGGTGACACCGTCTATGCCGACGGTCCTATGCAGGATGAGGTCGAGAAAGACGGCCAACTGATCTGGAAGAACACAACCCTAATCGACGAGAAACGCAAGGTGGCCGAAACACTGGACGAGTTCCGCGCCCAGTGGAAATACAACATGATGGACGAGCATGTGCGGGCCATGAACGCCGTTTGTCCGACCTTTTTCCAGTGGGATGACCATGAGGTTGTGAACAACTGGTCCGATGCGAAAGACCTGATTTCAGACGACCGATATACCGAGAAGTCGGTGCATATTCTTCAGTCCCGCGCCGGACGTGCTTTCCATGAGATGACACCGTTGCGCATTACGCCTGCAGAGCCAGGGCGTGTGTATCGCAAGATCTCTTATGGTCCGATGCTGGACGTCTTCTTTTTGGACTTGCGCAGCTATCGTGGTCCGAACGGCCCGTCGATGGAGGATGAAATTACGGATCAGTCCCGCATTCTGGGTGCGGAACAACTGGCATGGCTCAAGCAAGAGTTGGCAGGATCTCAAGCGACTTGGAAGGTGATTGCCTCGGACATGCCAATCGGATTGATCGTCTGGGACAACTGGAAGGAACAGGCCGGAGCAGAGGCGATCTCGAACGGCGATAGCGGACCAGCTAAGGGGCGCGAGTTGGAGATCGCCGATCTGCTGCGTTTCATCAAAACGGCTGGCATCAACAACACGGTCTGGTTCACGGCTGATGTTCACTACACCGCTGCGCACTACTATGACCCTAACAAAGCACAATTTCAGGATTTTGAACCGTTTTGGGAGTTTGTTTCGGGTCCGCTGCACGCAGGGACATTTGGCCCAAACGCCCTGGACAGCACGTTCGGACCCGAGGTCAAATATGTCAAAGCGCCCGCCGAAGGGCAGGGGGTAAACCTTCCGCCCAGCGAAGGTCTGCAGTTCTTTGGTCTGGTGGACATTGACGGAGCGACCGAACAGATGACGGTTCGATTGATGGACCGGGCAGATACCGAACTCTGGTCAGTAACATTGGACCCGCAGAATCGCGCGCTCTGAATTCTTGTAAGGACATGTTTGCACCCCGAGAAATCCTCGGGGTGTTTTAGGGCTTGAAAATCCCGACTTAAATAGTCAGATTATGTTCAACGCCAGATGGTGTACCATCAAGCTTATGGTTTCGGGGCGGTTTGCAGGTTTAGCATGACTTTGGTGATAGCTTGCCGCCGCTCCGGAAACGAATCTGCCTAAACAGAACGAGGCCGAAATGAGCGAGTCGCTAGATGAAATTATGGCACGCCATGATGCGTTGGCTGCATGTGGATGCACCTGTTGCGACAGTGACTATTGCGCCTATGTCGACTGTCGAAAGCCGCGCCGCAAACAAACCGAAGCGATGCCACCTGTAAGATCAAAACCTAACGATCTTACCCCACGCGCCTCGCTTCGAGAGATTGTTGAAATGACTCTGAGCCGTTTTGGCTGAGTGACGCAGGCCAACAGGCCCACGTCATTTACATATCAAAAATCTACGCCGCGCTGGGCCTTGATCCCCGCTTGGAACGGGTGCTTTTCCTCAGTCATCTCAGTAACCAGGTCGGCGTAATCTCGCAGGGCTTGGGGCGCGTCGCGGCCCGTCAAGAAAACGCTGGTCTTGTCCGAACGAGCGTTCAGGCCGTCGATGACCTGATCTGCAGAGAGGTACTCGTACCGCAGTGCGATGTTGATCTCGTCCAGAACGACCAGATCGTATTCGCCGCTGGACATTAGGGCGCGCGCCTTGTCGAAGGCGGCGTTAGCGGCAGCGATGTCGCGTTCGCGATCTTGCGTGTCCCAGGTGAAACCTTCGCCCATCGTGTGCCATGTCACCAGATCGCGTTCTTCGAAGAAGCGGCGCTCGCCTGTTTTCCACTTGCCCTTGATGAACTGCACCACGGCGACTTTCTGGCCCCAGCCCAGGGCGCGGATGACCACGCCAAAAGCGGCGGATGACTTGCCTTTGCCCTTACCGGTGTTGATCAGAACCAGACCGCGGCCAGGGTCCACTGCCTCGGACACTTTCTTGCGGTGCTTGGCCTGCACCTGCTGCATCTTTTCCTTGTGATCCTGCGCGTCGCTCATGGGGGAACCTCTTTGATTGTCCGGCCCAACCTAGGGGAAGATTACAAAAGGTAAAGTCAAGCTTTGGGGTCTGTAACCGACCGGGCCTTGCCCCGCTCGAGCCCCAACTGGTGTTCGCGCCAGATTACAACGACATTGCCTGCGATGACCAAAGCGGCCCCAATCAGGATTGCAAGTGTTGGCAGTTCGTCGAACCAGACATAGCCGATCACAATCGCAAACAGCATGGTCGCATAATCATAAGGTGCCAGCATCGAAGCCTGACCAAAGCGATAAGAGGACGTCACCAAAATCTGTGCAACACCACCAATCAGGCCCATCATGATCAGTATTAGAGCCTGATTCAGTGTTGGCATCGACCATCCCCAGAACGCGGTCAGCGCCGACAGTAAGGTTGCGGTCATCGAGAAATAGAAGACGATCGCAGCCGGGTGATCGACTTTGACAAGCTGCCGGATATGAATCTGCACAAAGGCGCGCGCGATGGTGGCTCCCAAAACGCATAGCGCACCAATGGTGGCTGCAACCTCCATTTCAGTGGTGCCCAGGCGCGGCCAAATCATGATCAGGACCCCCAGCAGACCAAGAGCCACCGCGCCGATACGGATCAGACGGATGCGTTCGCCTAGCATCACTGCAGCCAGAATCAGAGTGAAGATCGGTGTGGCGTAGCCTATTGCTGTCACCTCGGGCAGGGGCAGCAGGCTTAGGCCGGTAAAGGTAAGACCCATGGCGCTGGTGCCCAGAACGCCGCGCCAGAAATGGCCCATGGGTTTTTTGACCACAAACCCCTTGGATAATTCCCCGCGCGCGATGAGCCAAAGAATGATGACGGGAATCGCGAACAGGGACCGAAAGAACACCAATTGGCCCGGTGGGAATTCATCCGATAAAGCTTTGACCAAGGCGGACATCGACGTGAACAGGAACAGCGCGCCCAGTTTCAGCGTCACAGCCAGCAGAGGTCGATGCGATGTTAAGGGTTTTGTCATCGGCGCGAACCTGCGCCTTTGGCGGACAAAGATCAACGGGTGGGTTTAGTCATTCACCCAGGATTGAGGCAGAGAATTGCCGATTTCCTCGGCGAATTCTTCAAGAAAGCGGATCATACGCGTGGTGCGTTGTTCCGCAATCTGTCTGCCGGTCTGGGTCAGCATGTCGCCCGTCAACCCCAGCAGTTTGACTTTCCAATGGTCGAGCGAGAAATGCAGGTCGTCCAAAGGCCGGTTTTGGGCAAAGGGATCTGCCGCGTCATACAAAGTGCGCCCGAGAGCACCGGAAACGGAAAAGTTTCGGGCGATGCCTATGGCGCCCAAAGCATCAAGCCGATCCGCATCGCGCAGGATGCGTGCCTCGGCCGTTTTTGGAGCAATATTGGCCGAGAAACTATGGGCTTCTATTGCGTGCTGGATGGCTCGAACCTGGTTCGAGTTATACCCCAAATCCTTCAGAATAGGCTCTGATTCCACTGCGGATTTGCGAGATGCCAGATGCCGGTCTGGATCATCCTTGGCCAGATTTACCAAATCATGCAGATAACTTGCGGCCAGCAGCACGGACATATCGGTTTGATCATCTGCGATGGCCTGAGCATTGGTCCAGACCCGATCCAGATGGGCCAGATCATGGGCTGGATCCGTTTCCATGCGATGCGCGACCACCGCACGCAGGCGCGTACGCAGATCAGCCGATCCGTCCACGATTCTCTCCGATCTGACCGCGATGCAGAAGCAGGTGGTCGAGGATCACGCAGGCCATCATCGCCTCACCCACCGGAACCGCGCGGATGCCGACGCAGGGGTCATGGCGGCCTTTGGTGATGATCTCGGTTTCTTCGCCTGACTTGGTGATCGTCTTGCGTGTGGTCAGGATCGACGACGTAGGCTTCACGGCAAAGCGTACCACGATGTCCTGCCCGTTCGAGATACCACCCAGAATGCCACCGGCGTGATTCGAGCTGTATTGCGGGCCGTTCTGGCCCATGAAGATCTCATCCGCGTTGGCTTCGCCGGTCAGTTCAGCGGCCGCCATGCCTTCGCCAATTTCGACACCTTTGACGGCGTTGATGGACATCATCGAAGCGGCCAGATCAGTGTCTAACTTGGCGTATACGGGCGCTCCGATTCCTGCTGGAACACCGCGTGCCACGACCTCGACCACAGCGCCGACCGAGTTACCGGACTTGCGCAGATCGTCCAAATACGCGGCCCAGTCCTCGGCGGCTTGTGCATCAGGTGTCCAGAACGGGTTCTTTTCGATCTGAGACCAGTCAAAGTTCGCACGGTTGATTTTGTGCGGTCCGATTTGCGTCATATAACCGGTGATTTGTACATTCGGCGCGATCTGTTTGATCGCCTCTCGCGCCAGCCCTCCGGCAGCAACACGAGATGCGGTTTCCCGCGCCGAGCTGCGCCCGCCACCGCGATAGTCGCGGATGCCGTATTTCTGCCAATAGGTGATATCGGCGTGGCCGGGACGGAACTTGTCCATGATATCGCCGTAGTCTTTTGACCGCTGATCGGTATTCTCGATCATCAACTGCACCGGTGTGCCGGTGGTCTGGCCTTCGAACACGCCGGACAGGATTTTCACCTGATCGGGTTCGCGCCGTTGGGTGGTGAACTTGTTCTGCCCCGGTTTGCGCTTGTCCAGCCAGTGCTGAATCATGGCTTCTTCGATTTGAACGCCCGGAGGGCAGCCGTCGACCGTCGCGCCTAATGCGGGACCATGGCTTTCGCCCCAGGTGGTGACGCGGAAGAGGTGTCCAAAGCTGTTCATCGACATGGGGCGTGCTCCTTTGCGGGTTGTGATTAGCGGGCAAGGCCCACGGCCTCAAGCGGATTTGGTCTTAGATGCCGTGAACGCCGCCCGGTGGGCGGCGCATTTGAGTATTTTTGAAAAGATGAAGCTTAGGCGGTCTGCGCGACTTTCTCGCGGGTATCCGTGATCATCAGTGCGGCCTGAGCCGCTTCGCGCCCTTTCTGAACGAAATGGTCGCGGTAGATAGCGTTGTGGTGGTCGGTTTCCTGATATTGATGCGGTGTCAGCGAGACCGACAGGACAGGAACGCCCGTGTCCAGTCCGGCGCGCATCAGGCCATCAACCACGGCCTGCGCGACGAAATCGTGGCGGTAGATGCCGCCATCCACAACAAAGGCGGCGCACGCTACGGCGGCGTATTTGCAGGTTTGGGCCAAGTCGCGGGCCAACAGAGGCATTTCGAACGCGCCGGGAACGTCGAAGACATCGACCTGATCGGCGGGGATGAGTTCGAGGAAGCCGTCAAGCGCGCGGTCGACGATATCGGAGTGCCATTTGGCTTTGACAAAAGCATAGCGGGTGTGTGTCATTATGATCTCCTTTCGCAACAGACACGTCACCCAAGGCGATCACGAGCAAGCACGCCGATTGCCGGCGTGTTGCACGTTCTCTTTCATCCGGACTGTAACCGTCGGCTCTGGCCTCTCACCAGATCTGCTTGACACCCTTTGGCGCTTCCACACTTTGTCCGAAAACCGGTTGCCGCTCTTCGGATCGTGGACACGTCTGGGCCGCTCGCGGGCTTACGGGTCGTCGCCCGCATACCGCCGGTGGGGAATTCCGCCCCGCCCTGAGAACAAGACGGACCTTGCATATCTTGGGTCTGGTCTGCAAGAGATTTGGCAGGAGGATCACCATGCACCCCAACCCCGCCTTTCGCGCCGAAGACCGCGCGCGCCATATTGAGTTCGCCCGTGAACGAGGATTCGGTGTTTTGACCTTGTCGACAGATGGCGCCCCGCTGTTGAGCCATGTGCCGTTTCTTCTGTCCGAAGATGGTCTGGTGGCTGAACTGCATCTTGTCCGCTCAAATCCCATCGTGCGCGCCTTGGGTGCACCGAAAGCGGTGAAGATCGCGGTGCAGGGGCCGGATGGGTATATCTCGCCGGACTGGTACGAAGTGGAGGATCAGGTTCCAACCTGGAATTATGTGGCCGTGCATTTGACTGGGCAGCTAGAGCTGCGCCCGCAGGAGGAGCTATTGGATCTGTTGAACCGGCAATCGGCCTTCTATGAAGAGCGCCTGCAACCTAAACCGCCATGGGGAACGGGCAAGATGTCAGATGAGGCTTTGACCAAAATGATGCGGATGATAGTGCCGTGCCGAATTCAGGTCGAGGATGTTCAGGGCACTTGGAAGTTGAGCCAAAACAAGCCTGATGATGTGCGCTTGCGGGCGTCTGAACAGGTTGCGTCGTCGGGGATCGGGTCCGAATTGAGTGTTCTGCAAGAGTTGATGCGCAACGCCTAGCCGTCGGCGAAGTGTGGGCTTTCGTTTTTGTGGACCTCCTGTAAGGTCGGCACAAACAGGGAGCCTGCCGATGAAACTCTACCACAGTCTGACCTCGCCCTATGTTCGCAAAGTCATGGTATTGCTGCATGAAACAGATCAGCTTGAAGATGTTGAGCTGGAGACAGTGGCCGGAACACCGATCTCACCGGCTGAGCCACTGGTTAGCAAAGCACCGTTGACAAAAGTTCCAGCGCTGGAGCGCCCGGACGGGCCTACCTTGTTCGACAGCCGGGTAATCTGTGCGTTTCTGGATGCCCGTGCTGGTGGAAAGCTTTATCCCGAGGGCGCAGGTCGCTGGGATGTTCTGACACTCGAAGCGCTTGCTGACGGCATTCTGGATGCAGCCCTTTTGATGACTTACGAAGACCGCCTGCGTCCCGATGACAAAAAGTGGGATGCCTGGATTGAATCGCAGTGGGTCAAGATTGACCGGGCCTGTGCTGTACTGAACCAACGGTGGATGGCACATTTGTCCGGCCCGTTGGATGTGGGGCAGGTCGCCGTCGGCTGTGCGCTGGGTTATCTGGATCTGCGCCATGACGCCCGGGGGTGGCGCAAGGGCAATGACGCGCTTGCCAAGTGGTTTGCGGAGTTTGGCGAGCGACCCAGCATGGTGGCCACCCGCCCTCAGGGCTAAAGCATCCGCAGCCGCGTCTGCGTTACTGGCTGAACGTCGCCAGATACGCAGCGATATCTTCCGCACCTTTCTTGAGCTTGACGCTCATGTTCGGGCGGGCGGTGTCATCGTCGAGATAATCCTTGATGAACCCGATGGGGTCTTTGGAATAGGCGGCGATGTTTTCTTCGGTCCAGACCAGACCTTCTTCACCGGCGCGGATCATGTCGTCGGTGAACATACCGATGGGCAGGCGTTCGCTGCCATAACGGTAGTCATTCTCGGATCCGGCAACCCGTCCGATGACGCCATAGAGATTCGGCCCGGTGATTCCGCCTTTGACCAGAACTTTTCCGTCTTTGATGATCGCGTGGCATGACGAGCAGCGGTTATACATCGCCTTTCCCTTTTCGGGGTCACCTGCGGCAAGGGTCTGAGTGGACAGCACCAATGTAAGTAAAGCTGTGGTCAACAGGGTTTTTGACATAGGGGGTCTCCTGACAGGAGTTCGCGCGTTTTGCCCGCTGTCCTGTATTCGCGCAAAAAGTGCAACGGGGTAAACCTGCACAATTTGCAATTTAAATCATCTATTTGGGGAATATGATTTTGTAGAAAACAATCCCGTTCCCGCCAATTGGATTGTGAGCATTCAAGGCGCAATTCTGCGGTAAATGGCTGGAACGCTTCGCGCCTGCCCGGGGGCATCGGTGGTGTTGGCTGGCTATCGAATCAAAACGGCCTGATTCGACCCGACCAACAAAGTTGAGCGCGAGATTCACCAAAAAAACGGCCTCGTTCCCCAAATGAAGCGGCACATGCGGCGTATTGCGCGTTTATGAACGCTGGACGAACACTATTCTCCCCGATAGTAAGCGCGTTTAAGACGCCGCTTTCACGCGGTGCGCGAGCTTTTTGCCCGTCCGCGGGCGCCAGACAATCGGAGATAACCTCGTGTCCCACGCAGAAGACCACGAAGGCACCCGCAGAGATTTCCTGTATTACGTCGCTGGCGGCGCAGGTGTCGTTGCAACGGGTGCAGCCGTATGGCCCCTGATCAACCAAATGAACCCGTCCGCAGACGTGCAGGCGCTTTCGTCGATCCGCACGGATGTGAGCGGGGTTGAGCCGGGCACACAGCTGACAGTTAAATGGCTGGGTAAACCCGTGTTTATCCGTCACCGCACCGGTGCCGAGATTGCCGAAGCCCAGCAACAGGACGAAGAAGCCGTTGGCAACTTGCCTGATCCGCTGGCGCGTAACTTCAACCTGAACGCAGATGCACCTGCAACAGACGCCAACCGCGTCATGCCGTCGCCCGAAGGCGAAGCCGAGGGTGCCTGGATCGTTCAGATGGGCGTTTGTACGCACCTTGGATGTGTGCCGTTGGGTGATGCTGGCGACTTTGGCGGTTGGTTCTGCCCATGCCACGGCTCGCACTACGATCTGGCAGGCCGGATCCGTAAAGGTCCCGCGCCTGAAAACCTGCCCGTTCCGCCCGCAGAGTGGGTCGACGCAACAACCATCAAACTCGGCTAAGGGAGACCCAGTTTATGTCCGGAATTCCCCACGATCATTACGAGCCGAAGTCTGACGGCGAAAAGTGGCTGAACAGCCGCCTTCCCATCGTCGGCCTGCTGTATGACACCCTGATGATCCCAACCCCCAAGAACCTGAACTGGTGGTGGATCTGGGGCATCGTCCTGGCGTTCTGCTTGGCGCTGCAAATCGTTACCGGCATCATTCTGGTGATGCACTATACGCCGCATGTCGATCTGGCCTTTGCCAGCGTCGAGCACATCATGCGTAACGTGAATGGCGGTTACTTCATCCGTTATCTGCACATGAACGGTGCTTCTCTGTTCTTTGTTGCGGTCTACATTCACATGTTCCGCGGCCTGTATTACGGCTCGTACAAAGCCCCGCGTGAAATCACGTGGATCATCGGGATGCTTATCTACCTGATGATGATGGGTACCGCGTTCATGGGTTACGTTCTGCCTTGGGGCCAGATGTCCTTCTGGGGCGCGACCGTGATCACCGGACTGTTTGGTGCGATCCCGTTTGTGGGTGAAGCAATCCAGACCTGGCTGTTGGGCGGACCCGCTGTGGACAACGCCACGCTGAACCGCTTCTTCTCGCTGCACTACCTGCTGCCGTTTATCATTGCGGCGCTGGTTATCGTGCATATCTGGGCTTTCCACACCACCGGCAACAACAACCCCACGGGCGTTGAAGTGCGCCGTGGTTCAAAAGCCGAGGCCGAGAAAGACACATTGCCGTTCTGGCCCTACTTCGTGATCAAGGACCTGTTTGCGCTGGCCGTTATTCTGGTCGTGTTCTGGGCAATCGTCGGCTTTATGCCGAACTACCTGGGCCACCCGGACAACTACATCGAAGCCAACCCGCTGGTCACACCTGCACACATCGTTCCGGAATGGTACTTCCTGCCCTTCTACGCGATCCTGAGGGCCTTCACTGGCGAGGTTTGGGTTGTACAATTCGCAAGCTTCATCACCGGTGGCATCATCGACGCCAAGTTCTTCGGTGTGATTGCGATGTTTGGTGCGATCCTGGCCATGGCGCTGGCGCCTTGGCTGGACACATCGAGCGTGCGTTCGGGTAAATACCGTCCGATGTTCAAATGGTGGTTCTACCTGCTGATCATCGACTTCTTTGCCCTGATGTGGCTGGGTGCGATGCCCGCGGAAGAGCCTTATGCGACCTTCTCTCTGATCGCGTCCGCCTACTGGTTCGCCTATTTCTTCGTGATCCTCCCGATCCTGGGTGTCATCGAAAAACCGCTGACCCCACCGGAGACCATCGAAGAAGACTTCAACGCGCATTATGGCAAGGCTGACGCCGAAGCCACGCCGGCCGAGTAAGAAGAGGGACCGGATACCATGTTCAAGAAACTTGCAATCGGCGCTGCGTTTGCTCTGGCCCTGACCCCTGCTGCATCTTTTGCGGCAGGTGGTGGCGATCAGCATATCGAAGATTTCGCCTTTTCGTTCGAAGGTCCGTTTGGCACCTGGGATCAAAACCAGCTGCAACGCGGTCTGCAAATCTATACCGAGGTTTGCGCAGCCTGCCACGGCCTGCAATATGTTCCTCTGCGCGATCTGGAAGCGCTGGGTTACAACGAAGAGCAGGTCATCACCTATGCCGCGGACAATTTTGAGGTTTTTGACCCTGAATTGGACGACTTCCGCCCGGCGATCCCGACCGACCACTTCCCGGCCAATACAGCCGTTGGCGCACCTGACCTGAGCCTGATGGCCAAAGCCCGCGCGGGTTTCCACGGTCCTTACGGGTTGGGCATCAATCAGCTGGTCAAAGGCATGGGTGGCGCGGAATACATCGCCTCGCTGCTGGACGGCTACACCGGCAAGGAAAAGGAAGAGGCAGGCACCATCCTGTACGAAAACACCGCCTTCCCGGGTGGCTGGATTTCGATGGCCCCGCCGCTGGCAGAAGATCAGGTCGAGTTTGCCGATGGTCATCCCGCCAGTGTCGAAGCGATGTCCGAAGATGTTTCTGCGTTCCTGATGTGGGCGGCTGAGCCCAAGATGATGGACCGCAAGAATGCAGGCTTCGTTGGTGTCATCTTTCTGTCTGTTCTGTCAGTCCTGCTGTATCTGGTGAACAAGCGCCTGTGGGCGCCGCACAAAGGCAAACTCCGTCCTGAGGATTGATCCTTTTTCGGAGTTAGAAATCGAAACCCCCGCGCCACCCGGTTGCGGGGGTTTTTATTTGCGAGGTTGCTTGCAAGGGGCCAGCCCCTTCTTGGCCTTTGGCCAATTCAACCCCGAGGTATTTTGGACCAGATGAAGCGCGGATCAGACGGTGAGTTGGTCTGCAGTCTGCCCGGTGATCGCAGCCGTCACGATCTGACCTTCGGGCTGAGGCGTGGCGAAGGACACTTCGGTGAATTGCTCGGTCCGGCCCATATGGGGGTTTTCCATCAGGATATGATGGGTTTTGCCGATCTGTTCCGATAGGTGCTTTGCGACCTGAGCGTCCCCGGCTGCGCGCAGTCGCGCCGCGCGGCTTTTGATCACTGTTCCATTGACTTGCTGTGGGATCCGCGCAGCGGGCGTGCCGTCACGCTTGGAGTATGGGAAGACGTGCAACCAGGTGAGATCGCAGTCTTTGACCAGCCTGAGCGAGTTTTTGAAATGCTCTTCGGATTCCGTAGGGAACCCCGCGATAATATCGGCACCAAACGTCATGTCAGGACGCAGCTTACGGGCGTCTTCGGTAAATCGGATCGCGTCGTCACGCAGGTGGCGGCGTTTCATCCGTTTCAGAATCAGGTCGTCCCCGTGCTGAAGCGACAGGTGCAGGTGCGGCATCAAGCGTGGCTCGGTCGCGATGGCCTGCATCAGGTTCTCGTCGACCTCGATCGAATCGATTGAACTGATCCGAAGGCGCGGCAGGTCTGGCACCAGTTTGAGGATGCGCATCACCAGATCGCCAAGCCGGGGTTCTGCGGGCAGGTCGGCCCCCCACGAAGTGAGATCGACCCCTGTCAGAACCACTTCGTTATAGCCCTTGTCCACCAAGCGTTTGATCTGGTCCACCACAACGCCTGCAGGTACGCTGCGCGAGTTGCCGCGGCCGTAGGGGATGATGCAGAAGGTACAGCGATGATCGCAGCCGTTCTGCACCTGCACATAGGCACGCGAGCGGGTGCCGAAACCATCGATCAGGTGGCCCGCCGTTTCGGTCACGGACATGATGTCGTCGACCTGAACGGCTTCGGTCTCACCGATGAAATCGGCGGCCAAGCCGTTCCAGGTGTCTGGCTGCATCTTCTCGGTGTTGCCGATGACTGCGTCGACTTCAGCCATGGCGGAGAACGTTTCTGGTTCCGTTTGCGCCGCGCAGCCGGTGACGATCAGGCGGGCACTTGGGTTTTCGCGCCGCAGCTTGCGGATCTCTTGCCGGGCTTTGCGGACAGCTTCAGCCGTTACCGCGCATGTGTTTAACACCACGGCATCTGTCAAACCTGCCTGCTGTGACAGCTCTTTCATCGCCTCGGTCTCATAGGCGTTCAGGCGGCAGCCCAAAGTGGTGAATTTGGGCGGGTTCATCCCAAAGACCCCAAGAACTCAGGGGTGAGGGTGCCTGAGAAGACATGGGCTGTGGGGCCGGTCATCCAGACTCCATCCTCGCGCCAGTCGATCCAGATCGTGCCGCCATCCAGCTCGATCTGAACTTTGCGCCCCGTTAGACCGCGCCGTGCGGCTGCAACTGCTGTCGCACAAGAGGATGAGCCAGACGCCAGTGTGATCCCCACACCACGCTCCCAGACGCGCATACGGATATTGTCCGGGCCAATCACCTGTGCGACCTGAACATTGGTGCGCTCAGGGTAGAGTGGGTGGTGTTCGTAACGCGCGCCAAACTCGGTCAATGGAATTGCCTCGGCGTCGTCGACAAAGAAGGTGCAATGCGGATTGCCCATACCGGTTGCCGTAGGCGCGCCTTCGATTGGCAACTCCAGCGTGTCCATCTCTTCTGCCAGCGGTATGTCCTGCCAGTCCAGTTGAGGCTGTCCCATGTTTACCGAGGTCAGACCATCGCCGACATCTTTCGCAAAGAGGGCACCGCGTTCCGTTGTCAGGGACAGTTCGGGTTTTCCGGTCTCATCCATCAGAAACCGCGCGATGCAGCGGGTGGCATTGCCACATGCGGCCGAGGTTGATCCATCGGAATTGTAGAAGATCAGATGCGCGTCTGCCTGTCCGTTTTCAATCACGGCCAGTTGGTCGAATCCCACGCCAAACTGTCGATGGCCGATTCCCTTTGCAAGCGCCGGGGTGATCCGGGAATCGCGGGCGCGCGCATCCACAATGACAAAGTCATTTCCCAGCCCGTGCATCTTCATGAAGGGCAAACCGGTATCGAGTCTCTGTTGCATAGCGGCGATATAACCCTGGTCAGAACATGAATCCACCCTGTTGCGCAGAATCGTGAAAAAAGGGGTTGACCCCCCTGCGACACCTGCCTAATTAGGCCGCCTATCGGGTCGCCGGAAACACAAGATGTGATGGTGAAACGAGGCGCAAAATAAGGGCTTGAACCTGATCAGGGAATTGCCTTAAAGAGCGCCACGGATCGAAGAGATCCACAAAAAGAGTGGGCCGTTAGCTCAGTTGGTAGAGCAACTGACTTTTAATCAGTGGGTCGCAGGTTCGAATCCTGCACGGCTCACCACTTTTTCATACTGTATCAATCGCTTCCGGCCGCAAAATGTGGCGCTGCAATTTGATCAGCTTGCGACTGTCTTGCACGTACAAAATTCTCGATCATTGGTGGTGTCCAGTGTTCCTGTAACACTGGTTTCGATCGATGAAACCATTTGAATAAAGAGCGTATCAACGCAGGTTTCACAGATATGTCGATGGTCGTCTTGATGACAAAGGCCGCGGTACTACCACGTAATTCTTATCTCATCACGCTGACCTTCACTTCTAACAATTAATACCGGCTGGTCCGTTACGACCCCAAAAACGTATCTGCTTTTGTGCTCAACCGGGTATCCATTGCTGGTAACTTTCACTTCGTCCTCTGCCAGACCTTGCGGTAGGGCAAGCGCATACCAGATTGCGCCGGGATCGGGGTCGGGGCTGGTTACATCCAGCGAGATGCTTCTGCCATCTGGGCTGAATTCATACGCCCTGAGTACAGCACCAATTCGATTGTCTGCAATGGGGAACGGAGCTTGTAGTTCATCGCGTGAGACTGGCAGGCGAACAATGAGATTGCCAATTCGACCGTCCCGAATGGAAAGCGGAAGTGTGACATTCGATGTTCCAGCCGTCTCGTCGATCCCTGCGTTATCGAACGATAGAGAATACAGGTAGTCACCTTCAGGGGCCGTGAAATCTGGGAAACTCCTTGTTTTGAAAGGCGGTTCCGTCACTTCTGAGTATCCTGCACCGCTGAGTTCCATCTTGTTTGGGTAAATCGCGCCGTCATTTATTGTCGCCACGGCCAACTGCAAACCGCCGATACCTGGCGGCAGTTCCTCCCACTCAGACTCTGGCGGTTCCGATGTGAGGATGCCTTCGCACATGTTGTAATTGGCTTTCCAGTAGCCACGGGACACACAAGTTGATGAACATGTGTAACACATTGGGTCGCAGTTAAGGTCCTGAAAGAGGTGTGGGCAATTGTCTCCACATGTGAAGTCGCGTTCGTCGTCTGGATCTGTTTCTTCGGTCGAATAGATCCCATCCAAAAGAACAAGTGACGGCTTGGACTTTTCAATGCGAGACGTAAGTTTGAGACGGTTGGGTTTGGAAGACACTTCCTCCGCCCGGTTGGATACCGTGACATCGACGCCTGCTTCGCGAATGAAAATAACTGGGTCAAATGGCTTGGGAAGATCAGATGGAAGCACAGAGACGATCAGATCGAGAGAGCCTGAATCAGGGATCTCCAGGATTGGGATAACGTCACGGAACGTTATGGGTATCGTTTGATCGTCGTCGGGGGGCTTCAGGTCGAAGATATATGTCGCAGATGATGGCACTTCTGCGAATATTTCAGAGACATCGACCCATTCTTGACGCGATGTCCCGTTGGACACGATGAGGCTGCCGTTTGCTGGTTTGCCTTCGTATTCAAACTTGACCGATAGTTTGCCAAAATTCTCTGGTTTTTCTACGTCGGCCAACAACACAACAGGCAGCGCAAGAAGGGACAGGAACGGGATTGCAAGGCGTGCGTATAGCGTCGCCGTGGTTTGTACTAACATTTGCTTAATCCAATACAAAAAAGGGCTTTTGGAATATTCAGGTGTCAAAAATTCACCTGCCTCATTGTACACTTTTTTCGTTTATCCGTCGAGAATGGGCGCTCTAGTCGCTTTAACCGGCACAGCTTGGCAAAACGCGCGACATTTCACAGCGCTGGCCCGGCACCTCCGTTTCATCAATGGTCCAATCGGAAGCTGTGTTGTCCCGGTTGAACGAGTCAAAACGCGGTTTGATCTGTTTCGGCGACCGATCAAGGAAACACGATAAGACTTCGCTTTCAGCAATTTTATGCGTTGGTATAAGGCACGCTATACGAGATACTATTTTTATCTTGACAACGCTTGGTTGCGGGCGCGTTTTTGCCTATGCAAAATTGATTTTTTGCAACTAAACCGGTAGCCTTTCCAAAAAGGTGGACAACACCGGAGGCAGTGAGAGAGCAGATGCCACAAGCAAAAACACGTGTTTTGCGGGCCAGGGTGCCTGCGCGTATGATGGGCAAAAGGGACGGTCTGTTTTTCCTTTGGGGCGAGATCGAGCGCGCGCGCCTCAAAGCGGAAAGCGCGCTTGCGCCCGAGGCGGCCGCATCGGATGGAACAAGAGCGAAGAGGGCAGGCTCGACCAAGGGATCATCGCCGGTTCCGACCGACGAATTCATCTTTTATTGATGAAATGAAAAGGTCAGCCCACGTCGCCTATTTCTTTTCAAAAAACAGGATCACTTCGCCCAGGCGAACGCCAAAACGTGATACGTAGGCGCGGTTCAGCAGTCGATCATCATCCAACAACCACATCCAGTCGTCGAATTTGACACGCATCGTGCCTTCCTTGATCGGCAGGTCGATCTTGTACTTCCAGTTGAACGTATCGCCGCGTTCAATCCCGCTGGCCGTGCCCAAAACGCCAGGGGCAGTCCCTGTCCACGTATCTTCACTGGTTTTCGTCAGCGTCCAGATGCGCTGTTCGGTGGCGCCATCGTCATAAACGAAATCTTCGACCAGCGTCAGGGTTTCACCATCCCATGTCCCGTCGATATCCACCGTAAATCTGCGGGGGATATTGCCCAGAATGTCCTGAAACTGACCATAGGCCACTGTTTTGCCTTCGAAGAACTCTTCGAGATTCAGTTGCCGGTCGGACAAGAAGGTTTTGGGCACTTTCGGCTTGCTGGAACAGGCCGTCAGAAGCGCAAGGCTTGCTATGGCAAGAAAGGTGAGAAGGGAACGGAAAACACTCATTGCAGTGGTTTCCCTTCGGATGTCGCATCATACCCGTTTGCGCCTGGCACGTGCGTGGTTTTCAAATCGGGAGCAGGGCGCATTGTAGCGACCAGTTCAGCAACCTTGAGGCCGAACTTGCGCATCTCGGATCGGTTCATGATGACGCCGTGTTCCGTCAGATACATCCAGTCTGTGACGTCCAAAGTGTGGCCCCCCGCATCTTCGGGCAGGATGATCCGATAGGTCAGTTTGACGGTTGAGCCTGAGATGACGCCCTGACCCTCACCGACGATATCGTCCGCCGTTGCGGTGAACGTGTTGCCGGTGCCCAGTGTCAGATACCACTTTCGGTTCATCTGTTTGCCATTGGAATAGGTGAAGTATTCCGACAGCGTGCCCGAATTTCCGTTCCATTCGCCGACCATGCGCGCGACAAAGCTGTTCGACATCTTCCCATTGGGGCCATAGATCAGCCCTTCGGACAGGATTTCTCCGTTCAGATGCTCTTTCAGTGAAAAGGCAGGTCCGGTTCCTGTGTAATCTGACGGAGATTGTGCGCGAAAGCTCAGCAGGCGGGCGCGGATAAAAACTGCGATCAGAAGGACCAGCAGGATGATGGCGATAGCGTTCATTTGCTTGTGACCTCGGTGGGCAGGGTCAAGACCATTCCAAACGCGCCGAGCTTGAGGATGCAGGGCAGCACCGCATAAGCAAGGTTGAGTGTCTCTAGCGCGTCAGCAGAATTGGTCTGACCGGGGTTGAAGCCGCTGCGTTCCAGCAGAGGCAAGGTGAAAAAGGCAGCCAGGGCGAGGCCCAGCTTGCCTGCGAAAGACCAGATGCCAAACGCCGCAGAGGCGTTCAGCCCGGCCCGAGTCAGGACGACAGAAAACATAGCGGGCAGCACGACCATATCCGCACCTAAGGCTGCGCCCGAGGCAAGGCAGATCACGGCAAACCCGGCTAGATTCCCAGCACTCAGGGTGGCGGCACCGATAAACCCCGCGATTGAGAGGGGCATGGCAATCATCAGAGTCTGTTTCGGGCCAATCCGGTTGCTGAGCTTGGCCCAAAGCGGCACGCTTGCACCCGCGCTGAGGAAGAACAGGATCAACAGCGGGCCTGCTTTGCCCGGCAGTTGCAACCGATCTTCAACAAAAAACAAAAACAGGGTCGAGGTGATGGCCACGGGAAGGCTGTTAACCAGCGCAAGCGCCAGCAGGCGAAGCCCTCCGGCCTGACCCAGCCCTGCAAAAGACAGACCGGTGCCGGTGATCGGCGTACGCCTCCAGATCGGAATAGTCAGCAACAGAGTCAGAACGGACAGCAGCCCCAGAAATACTCCAAACGCGGGATAGCCTTGGGCTTGCGCGCCAAATGCAACCAAAAGCGCCGGGGCGCTGGCAGCAATGACCACACCGGTCAGCTGCCCGCCTTCACGATAGGCGGCCAAGGTCATAAGCTCTTGCGGGTCTGGACGTTTTGCCAAAGTTGCGCTGCGCCCGTACAAAAGGATGGTGCCCAGGCTGTAAGCCGAGAACAGCAGGATCAGAATCGCGATCAGCGCGGTGACACTGGCACCCTGCGGCAAGCTAAAGAGCAAAGGGAACCCGACCGCCAGCCCCAACGCCGCCAGAGAAGCAAATACAAGCTGGCCCTTTGGCCACTTGTCGATTGCCCAGCCAATCAACGGGTCCTGAACCAGATCAACAAGGCGGATCACCAGCAGAACGGTTCCAATAACCCCCAGGCCAATACCCAGATTCACCGCCGCAAAGCGCGGCAGGTGAATGTAAAGCGGGATGCCCGCCGCAGCGAGCATCAGCGCATACAGGCTGACCCGAGGATAAAGCATCAGCGCCCCTGAAGTTTCTGTGTAAACGAGGCGGACCGCGTGTTGTCGCCCAGAAATACAGACATGAAACTGCGTTTGATGCCCGGATAGGACATGGTGCAGGTCTTTTGCCCGTTCAGCCAGAAGCTCACCTTATCCGGCCCATCGGACACCGCGAGAAAGCTGTCGCCCTTGGTCACGGCTTTGAAGCACTGGTCCAGCTGATTGCGCACCGGGGCGGAACGTCCGATCCGGTCCATCTCGTCCAGAGTCGAGTTGACCAGCGCTTTTTTCTTGAAGTTCTTGCGGTAGGTCAGTTGCAGGCCGATATCTTCGCTCCAACTGAACGGCGCGCCGCCGGGGGTATAAAGTTTGGCGTCATAAATTGGCAGACCCAGATACCGAAAGGTTGCTGAGCCAAGCAGTTGCGCGTCCTTCAACTCGTCCGTTACGGGCGATGCCATTACCCCTGACGGGGCCAACAACGCCGCTGCCAGTAGCGCTGCGTGCAAAATTCCCTTATTCGGCCGCCACAGGGATGGCCGGGTCGTTCCCAGAAATGCCATTGTCAGCTCCGATGGTTTGCGGGGTGCCGTTTATTTGCGCAACGACATGCATAGCGCTGGCAATCCCGTCTTCGTGAAATCCGTGCCGGTTATAAGCGCCGGCAAACCAAGTTCGGTTCTGTCCCTGCATCTCGCGGATTTGCCCTTGTGCTTTCAGGGCGGCTTTGTCGAACACCGGATGGGCAAATTCGACCTGATCATAGATTTTGTCCGCGGGAATTTCTGATGAGGCGTTCAGTGTCACAAACAGCGGATCGCTGTCCGGGATGTTCTGAAGCCGGTTCATCCAATAGGTCACGCCCACATCTCCGGCTTGCGAGCGATACGTCCAGCTGGACCAGCACGCGCGCCGCTTGGGCATCTGACGTGGATCACAATGCAGAATTGCCGTATTGGGTTGGTAGCGGATCGCACCCAAAGCTGCGGCCTCGGCCGGTGTTGCGCCTTCGCCCAGAATGGCAAGAGACTGGTCCGAGTGCGTTGCCAGGATGATCTCGTCGAATTGATCCGTTTGCCCCTGGCTTGTGACGCTGACGCCCATGTCGTCGCGATGAACGTGTTGAACCGGGGCGGCCAACCTGATGTCACAGCCACGGGCGCGCAGAGCGGCGTCTATACGGCGGACATATTCGATGCTGCCACCTTTGACCGTGTACCATTGATGCTGGTTGGCGCGTCCACTGGCCAGCAGGGCATGGTTGCGGAAGAACTGCACGAGAGAACGGGCCGGGAACTGATCTACGAACTCAACAGGGGTGGACCAGATCGCGCCACACATCGGCATCAGATAGTTGTGGCGGAACCAGTGACCCAGACGCAGTTGATCGACCAGTTCACCAATCGTTGTGTCGTCGTCCTTGGCCGCCTCGGGCGCTTCTTTGCCGAACCGCAGAATGTCTGCGATCATCTTGTAATAGGCGGGGCGCGCCAGATTGCGTTTCTGTGCGGTCAGGGTGCGCAGATTGTTCAACCCGTATTCGATGCGGCCATTGTCGATGGTCGCTCCAAAGCTCATTTCGCTTTTGATTACAGGTACGTTCAGCTCATCAAAAAGCTGCGTCAGGTAAGGGTAGGTCGCGTAGTTGAAAACGATAAAGCCGGTGTCGACCGGCTGGTCGCCGTTTTTGCCAGCCATCACCGTACGGGCATGTCCACCCAGCCTGGGTTCGGCTTCATACACCGTCACGTCGTTGTTTTCTGAAAGGTAATACGCGGCAGAGAGACCCGAAATGCCTGCACCTACAATCGCAATTTTCTTTCGTACACCCCGGGTTTCGTCGAACATTCCAGCCTCGTTATGTGACATTTTACAATGAGATACGCAGGGTATGGCGTGTTGGATCAATCCGGATAGAAGTTTTTAACAGATGCACTATCTTGTGACTTCGGGTTTCAGCGCCCGCTTCCTTGCGTCACCCTATGATCCACCGCGGATGCAGGGCCGTAAAAAGGATAACTTCAACAAAACGGCGCGGGTATGAGCAGCTTTGACGGAAAAACCTATTGGATCATCGGCGCAAGCGAAGGCTTGGGCCGTGCCTTGGCCGAGGCGTTGAGCCATAAGGGCGCGCATCTGATCTTGTCTGCACGCAACGCCGCGCGTTTGAATGAAATCTGTTCCAAGCTTCCAAATGCACGCGCGATTCCTTGTGATGTGACCGATTTAGACTCTGTGCGTAGTGCCGTGGCCGAGGCCAGTCAGATCGACGGGCTGGTTTACAATGCAGGCGCTTACGAGCCCATGCGCTCGGGCGATTGGGATACCGAAGCATCGCTCAGGATCAGCGATGTGAACTATTCGGGGGCGTTGCGGGTGTTAGGTGAAACGGTTCCTGGCTTTGTTCAGACAGGTCAGGGAGAGATCACTTTGATCGGGTCGCTGGCCGGGTATCGCGGTTTGCCTGCCGCTATCGGATATGGGGCCAGCAAGGCGGCGCTGATCTCGCTGGCCGAAACGATGCGGCATGATCTGGCGGGCACCGGTGTGACGGTGCGCATTATCAATCCCGGCTTCATCAAGACCCGCCTGACCGACAAGAACAGTTTTAAGATGCCGATGTTGATGACGGCAGAGGACGCCGCAGAGCGCGTGGTTAAAGCGATGTCGCGCCGCCGGTTCCGTACCGATTTCCCGGCACCATTCTCGTGGTTTATTCGTCTGATCGACTACCTGCCGGATCTGCTGGTGTATCGCGGAAAATAGACTCTAACAAAACTGCCCCTGACAGAACCAGCCTGCCGACATGGTGCCTCCATGCCCGTAGAACAGCCATAGACGCTCTCCTTGTTCCGTCACCACCACCCAGTAATCCCGCACGCCACTGCGCCAGTTGGGATCATCCAACCACCATTCCGGTGCGATCCGTTCCGGGCCGGTGGCCTGAGCCAGTTGCCAGTCGCGCCCACGCCACCGGAAGGCGGTTGGGACATCCGGGGTTTCCGGCGCCATAACCGGCTCGGGCTGCCACATCTGCAAGGGGCGTGGGCGCGGCGGTGCAGGCCAGTCGCGCGCGGGTTCCGACCATGCAGCCGCCAGCGTCTGTGCCGTTTTCTCGGGGATATGAGAGGCGGCCGGATGCCGTCTTGTGATCGCCTCCAGCCCCACCCGCGCACCCAGCTTGCCGATCAGGTCATCCACGGCTGTATTACCCTCAAGCCGGTTACGGGCCACGCGGCGTGCCTCGGCGTGACCGGCGATGGTGCGGGCATGGATGGTCTCGGTCTGGATCGCCTCAAGCCGTAGCATGTCGATGCCATAGCCCGCATCGATCTTGTCAATCTTCATCTCTAACAAAGGGCGAATACGATGTTTGTCATAAGTCGGACGGGCTAGTCCAATCTCGACGACCTCGGCCGCCTGATCGGCGCGATGCGCCTCCAGCCGAAGGGTGCGGACACCACGATCTTTCTCTTCCAGCTTGGCGCAGAGCGTGGGCAGCACCCGATCAACAGCGGCCATCACATCCTCAATCAGGCCGATTGGGTTGGGCAAAGTCATCCGCACCGCAAAATGATGCGGCGGGCGGGCCGGAGAAACCGGCTCGGGCGCGCTGCCCATGGCCTGATCCAGCCGCAATACCAACCCCCGCCCGAACCGCCGCGCCAGCGACGCGCGCGGCTGGCCCAGCAAGTCACCGATCCGGCGCAGGCCCAGACGGTTCAACTGCGTCACAACCGGGTCGTCCAGTCGCAGCGCCGCGATGGGCAGGGGGCTGAGCGCGCCATAGGATTGCCCCGGCGCTGCAATACGCGCGCCACCACCCAAGGCCATCACCTGCGGTGCGGCCCCGCCTTTGGTCCAGTGCCGCCGTTTGCCTGCCCGGGCGCGGGTGGCGCGGGCCTCTTGGCTGATGGCGTCGCCATTGCGGTCGGATGTGGCCTCTTGCCCTGCATAGCGCGCCAAAGCCCAGGCTGCGCCCAGCGTGTCGGCAATGCCCATTTGTACGCTGAGGCCCATATCAGCGCAGTCCGTTTCAAGCACGCTCAGCAGCGTCTCTTCCCCGCCAAACAGATGCGCACAACCCGACAGATCAACGATCAGCCCATCCGGAGCTTCTTCGGCCACCCAAGGGCTGAACTTGCCCGCCCAGCGGCGCAGCGCGGTTAGAAACGCGGCCTCGGCCGGGGCGTTGCGGTGCCGTGTGATCAGGCTGGCGCACATGGCATGGGCATCGCGCACGGGCTGGCCCACACGCAGCCCGGCGGCCTGCGCCTCGATATTTAGCGAGGTAATGACCTGCATGTTCGACTGCTCAGTGACCACAGCCAACGGCCCGGAATGCAGCCCCCGCGCGGCGCGGATCAGCCGTTCAGCCCCAAGACGGGGAAACCACAGTGAAAGTATTCGGCGTTTTGGCATCGGCAGACATTAAATATTCCCATTTTGTTCTTATCCGAGAATCAACGCCCGAGTCCACGCTTACCCGCAGGTCAGGCGCTGAATTACACCGGCACCATTTACAAAGACGTTCAGCCTGTCGATCCGGTAATCCTGCGTTGCAATGTCATCAGGTCCCAGCACACGGGTGCGTTCCGGCAAATCGGCCTGAATGGTCGAAACCGGCTGGCCCACCGAGTCGGCAAATGCTTCGCCCTGACAAAAGGCCAGATCAACCGGCGCGGCCTCGGGCGCAAGTCGCGCTTCTTCGGGGGTCGGGGTCTCGGCGCAGGCGGCCAGAAGGATCAGAATCGGTAAAAATCGGTGCATTGGCGTTCCTCATTCCGGCAATGTCGTTTCTGCAATATCAAACAATTAGCAAGTCTGTCATGAAAGCACAGTTGAAAACACCCTGCAATTGACGCAGGGTCGGGTCAAAGAAGACAGGGAGACAGTGATATGCGCACCCGTGCCGCCGTCGCCGTTCAGGCGGGCAAACCTTTGGAAGTGATGGATGTGAACCTCGAAGGTCCCAAGGCGGGCGAGGTACTGGTGGAAATCAAGGCCACCGGCATTTGTCATACAGACGAATTCACCCTGTCGGGTGCCGACCCCGAGGGCCTGTTTCCGGCCATTCTGGGCCATGAAGGCGCAGGCATCGTGGTTGAGGTCGGCCCCGGCGTCACCAGCCTGAGGCCGGGCGATCATGTGATCCCGCTCTACACCCCTGAATGCCGTGAATGCGAATACTGTCTGCACCCGAAGACCAACCTGTGTCAGGCAATCCGCGAAACCCAAGGCAAGGGTCTTATGCCGGACGGGACCTCGCGATTCTCGACATTGGATGGCGACCCGATCCTGCACTACATGGGCTGTTCGACCTTCTCGAACCACACTGTTCTGCCGGAGATCGCGCTGGCCAAGGTGCGTGAAGACGCGCCTTTCGACAAGATTTGCTACATCGGCTGCGGCGTGACCACCGGTATCGGAGCCGTCATCAACACCGCCAAGGTCGAGATCGGCAGCCGCGCCATCGTGTTTGGTCTGGGCGGCATCGGCCTGAACGTCATTCAGGGCCTGCGTCTGGCCGGGGCAGATCAGATCGTGGGCGTTGACCTGAACCCGTCGAAGGTCGAGATGGCCACGAAGTTCGGCATGACCGATTTTGTGAACCCCAAAGAGGTCGAAGGCGACCTGGTTCCCTATCTGGTCAACCTGACCAAGGGCGGCGCGGATTATACCTTTGACGCGACCGGCAATGTCGGCGTGATGCGCGACGCGCTAGAATCGGCGCATAAAGGCTGGGGTGAATCGATTATCATCGGGGTTGCCCCTGCAGGTGCCGAGATCTCGACCCGCCCGTTCCAGTTGGTCACCGGCCGGTCATGGCGCGGCACAGCCTTTGGCGGCGCGCGCGGCCGGACCGACGTGCCCAAGATCGTCGACTGGTACATGGAAGGCAAAATCGAGATTGACCCGATGATCACCCACACCATGGGTCTGGATGACATTAACCACGGCTTCGACCTGATGCATAAGGGCGAGAGTATCCGTTCGGTCGTAGTGTATTGAGAAAACTGAAGTAATCTCGAAGGGCGGGCTTTTGCTCGCCCTTTTTCGTTACTACATTCCGCAATACGAATTACTTTTGTTTGAGGAATTTCAGTGACAACAGCAGGCATGGATCGCTTGGCGGTCCTTATTGATGCAGAGAATGTACCCGCAAAACACGCGCCGGAGATTTTTGAAGAAATCGCCACCTTGGGCGAGGCCAGCCTAAGGCGGATCTACGGAGATTTTTCGAACGGGTCGCCGCAGGGTTGGAATTCTGGATCATTGGCGGAATACGCAATCGTTCCCCAACAGCAATTTGCAAATACGTCCGGAAAAAACTCCAGTGACATCGCGCTGGTCATAGATGCGATGGACATCCTGCATTCCGGTCGATTTGGCGGGTTTGTACTGGTGTCGTCGGACAGCGATTTCACTCGTCTGGCCAGTCGCGTTCGAGAGCAAGGGCTGGATGTTTTTGGAATTGGTAAAAGTAAAGCGCCCAAGGCGTTTGTGGCGGCGTGTAATAGATTTATTTATATTGAAAATATTGAAGCCGGCGCATCGAACGGAAAGCAATCTGATAGTCAGGTTCCGAAACGCGAGTTGAACCATGCGTTTCAATTGATCAGAAACGTGATGCGCAATTCTGACGAGCCTGAAGGTTGGTTAAAACTAGGATTTGTGGGTAGCCAGCTTAACAAAATCTATACTGATTTTGACCCCAGAAGCTATGGCTTTTCCAAGCTAAGCGATTTGGTTCGTGCGACAGGAAAGTTTGATGAGCAAGGGGCAAACGGTGACTACAAAGTCAGATTGAAAGCTGGAAAGTGAGCTGTTCTCGGAAAATGTAGCGCCTAGTCTGCATCGATTTCACTCACCCGGTCGCGACGCCCCTGTATCTGATCGTGGAGACCGTACCCGCAGAACCGGGGTGTTCACAGACGTGGTGTTAGAGCGACTCTCCCTCCAGACCACAAAGACACCGGACGCAATGATGATACTGGCCCCGACGGCGACCCAGCCGTCCGGGTGTTCCCCAAAGAAGACCATGCCGAAAATCGTGGCCCAGATGATCTGACTGTATTGGCTGGGCGCGACGACCCCGGCGGGTGCCGCGCGGTAGGCGAGGATGATCAGGTGCTGCGCGATGACCGAAAACACGCCGACCAGCGCCATCATCGCCAGATGCAGCAGGGATGGAGGCTGATATACAGCCGGCTGCGCAAGGCTCATGACCAGAATGGCCAGCAGCATAGGATAGAGGATCAGCACGGCGGATCGTTCCTCGTTCCCGATCTTGCGCACCAGAACAGAGCCAAACGCGCTGCAAAATGCGGCTGTCAGGGCGGCGAGGTGGCCGAGTGTGATGTCTGTCGCGCCCGGGCGCAGAACGATCAGAACGCCGATCAGACCAACACCGACCGCGGCCCAGCGTTGGACGCGCACAACTTCTCCCAGAATGGGGATCGACAGGACGGTCACAATCAGCGGGAAGGAAAACAGCAGCGAATAGACCTCGGCCAGTGGTAGCACCGAAAAGGCGTAAAAGGCGCAGACCATGGATGTGACCACAAGGCCCGAGCGCAACAGCACCAGCCAGGGATGATGCGGACGGAAGTTGCTGGGTGTCCGGTCGGCCAGCATGGATACGGCCATTGGCACAAAGGAAAACAGCGTGGCGAAAAAGATGATCTGCATCACCGAATAGGTCCCGCCCAACACCTTGATCAGCGCGTCGTGGCTGGCAAAGACCGCGAATCCCGCAAACGCGAAACCAAGGCCCCTGAGGGTGGTGTTTTGAGTGCTCATGGATCGGCCTCGGGTGATGTCGGTGTGGTGGCACTGTGCCGTGGCAGCGCAAAGGGGCTGTCTTGCCCTTGAGTAACCCCATTTTTGCGGTCCGCATAGCCCCTATTTTACCGCTAACATGGCAAAGCCGCCATGCAGAGGGATCAACGCAGGATCGGTGGCGCGTCTTTGGGTTGACGGGCCGATTGCACGCCTGCCTTCATCCCCACGCCGATACGCCGGGCCAGCGCGACCCATGGGGTTGCGGTTTCGTGTGGCAGCGTCTGGGTGGCTACTTCTTCGAACAGGTCCAACCAGTGGGCAAACATCGCGGGTTTTACATCGGGCCGTTCGATATGGACCCGCTGTGGATTGCCGTCATAGCTGCGTTCAAACAAGATGGCGTTGCGCCAGAACGCGGCGATCTTTTCCTCATGCGCGGGCCAGTCGGTGACATGGTTGGCAAAGACCGGACCTAGCACAGCGTCTTCACGTACGCGGGCATAGAAGGCGTGGACCTGCGCATTGATCTGATCGGGTGTCGCCGGAAAGCGCGGCGGCAGGATGGGTCTGGTCATGAGGTCACCAAATTCGACTCTGTCCCGGGGAAGTATCCCCTTCAGCCGTCATGCAACAGGCGTGGTTTTGTCGCGCGGCTCGGGCGTCAGCAGATGCCGTAGCAAGGCCACCGGATGCGCCCGCAGGCTGAGGCGGGTGGCGACATAATCTTCGACCACCTGCTCACCCAATGTCATTTGCGGCAGATAGGCTTCGGGCTCGTCCAGCGCCTCACCTTCCATATCTTGCGAGAACAGGGGCAAGGGCTTGGCGGTTGCAATCGCCTTAGCCTGCCACAATGCCTCGCGCCGGGTCAGGTCGCAGGCGGCGAAGGCATCGGCCTCGGCCAGGCGTTCGATCACCGACGGCCCCAGACCCGCGCGACGCCACACATCGTCGACCTGATGGTAGCCGTTGCCGCGCGCGGCGGTCAGCCAGCTGGCGTCTTCCTCGCTGAGGCCCTTGATCTGGCGGAACCCCAGCCGCAGGGCCAGCCCGCCATGGCCGTCGGGCTCCATCACGTTGTCCCAGAAGCTGGCATTGATGCAGACCGGACGCACCTGCACCCCATGTTCCCGCGCATCGCGCACGATCTGGGCAGGGGCATAGAACCCCATCGGCTGTGAATTCAGCAGGGCGCAGGCGAAAATCCCGGGATGGTGGCATTTGATCCAGGCGCTGGCATAGACCAGTAGCGCAAAGCTGGCCGCGTGGCTTTCAGGGAAGCCATAGGACCCGAAGCCTTCGATCTGTGAAAAGCAGCGCTCGGCAAAGTCGTCATCATACCCGTTGCGCTTCATTCCGCGCAGGAACAGCGCGCGAAATTCGCTGACATTGCCATGCTTTTTGAAGGTTGCAAGCGACCGTCGCAGCCGATCGGCCTGTTCCGGGGTGAACCCCGCACCCACAATGGCGATCTGCATCGCCTGTTCCTGAAACAGCGGCACGCCCAGCGTTTTACCCAGCACCTCACCCAGTTCGTCCGAGGGGAAGCTGACCTCCTCCTCTCCGTTCCGGCGGCGGATATAGGGGTGAACCATGTCGCCCTGAATGGGGCCGGGGCGGATGATGGCGACCTCGATCACCAGATCATAGAAATTGCGCGGCCGCATCCGGGGAAGGAAGTTCATCTGTGCACGTGATTCAACCTGAAACACACCGATACTGTCTGCTTTGCACAGCATGTCATAGACCACCGGATCCTCGGGCGGCAGGGTTGCTAGTGTATAGCTGGTCTGGTGGTGCTGACCAATCAGATCGAACGCCTTGCGGATGCAGGTGAGCATCCCAAGGCTGAGGACATCGACCTTGAGGATGCCAAGCGAGTCGATGTCATCCTTGTCCCAGCAGATGATCGTGCGGTCTTCCATCGTGGCGTTCTCGATGGGAACAAGCTCGTCCAAACGCCCCTCTGTTATGATAAAACCGCCGACGTGCTGGGATAGATGACGGGGGAAACCGTCAATCTCATACACCAGCATTAGAGTCTGTTTCAGGCGACGGTCCTCGGGATCGAGGCCGATCTCGCGCATCCGGTGCGCCTCAAGCCCGACGGTCGAAAAGAAGCCCCAAAGCTGCGAGGACAGCGCCGAGATCGTGTCCTCGGTCAGCCCCATAGCACGGCCGACCTCGCGAATGGCCCGCTTGCCGCGGTAATGCACGACCGTGGCGCAGAGCCCCGCGCGTTCGCGGCCATAGCGGTCATAGATGTGCTGGATCACCTCTTCGCGGCGTTCGTGTTCAAAATCCACGTCAATGTCGGGCGGTTCGTCACGCGCCTCAGAGACAAAGCGTTCGAACACCATCGTACCCATTTCGGGGCTGACTTCGGTGATGCCGAGGCAGAAACAGACCACCGAATTGGCTGCCGAACCACGCCCCTGGCACAGGATGCCCCGAGATCGGGCGAAATGGACGATGTCGCGGACGGTCAGGAAGTAGGGTTCATATTTCAGTTTGCCGATCAGCGTGAGCTCATGGGCCAACATCTTCTGAGCCTTATCCGACGCGCCCGCAGGATAGCGCCATTTCAGCCCCTCATGCGCCAGACGATGCAGGCGTTGGGTCGGAGTTTCCAGTTCGCTGCCTTCGCTGGGATATTCATAGCGCAGCTCGTCGAGCGAGAATGTGAGTTGCATGCTGAGTTCATGGGCGCGGGCAACAGCGCCCTCGTGACCTTTGAAGATGCGCAACATCTCGGTCTCGGATCGCAGGCGCTGTTCCCCATTGGCAAGCGCTTCGCGGCCCAGATCATCCACCTTACGGCGCAGGCGGATGGCGGTCAGAACGTCGGCCAGCTTACGACGCGCGCCGTGGTGCATCATCGGTGTGGCACTGGCGAGGGTGGGGATGCCCAATTGCTTTGATTCAATCTCTAACAAAGAGAAATATGCGCTGTCTGCACCATCGTATCGAGGGTGCATCAACAGGTTTATCCGACCGGCAAAGCGGCGCGTCAGCTGTTGCGGTTGTGTCCTCCACGCGCTCGCGCCGCCTTGGGATCTGTCCACTTGTGGCCAGAGCAGCAGGTGGAGGCCGTCGGAAAACTTCAATAGGTCGGACAGGTGCAGGATGCAGTCGCCTTTCTCGGCACGCAGGCGACCAGTGGACAGGATGCGGCATAGGTTGCCCCAACCCTGTCGGTTCAGCGGCAAGGCGGTGACGGTGGGTGCATCGGTAAAGATCAGCCGCGCGGCTGGGATCAGGCGCGGCACTGCGTGAATCGGATACGAGGGCGGTTTGGGGATGTGGTCAGGGCAGGGTGGGCCGATGGAGGTGTTCTGCTCTTCCCACTCCAGCCGTTCGCGGACCTTGCGGGTAATCTCGCGCGCCTGGGTGTGGGCGCGGACAATCCCGGCGACCGAGTTGTCATCGGCAATCGCAATGGCGGGCAGGCCCAGGGTGACGGCGCGCTCCATGTATTCCTCGGGGTGCGAGGCCCCGGTGAGGAAGGTGAAATTCGATGTTATCGACAGCTCGGCATACATGGCGAGTCACTATTATATTCACGTTTTGTTCTTTTTCGAGTCCTTTGCGCAGAAAACGGGTCGCTTGAGATCGATCAGATCGGCAGGGTCGGCAAAAAGGAGACCCGATATGTTCAAGATAACCGCACTGCCCACATCCGAAGTTCGCGCCCTTCAAGCTGGAGCGCCGGACGCTTATGGCGCTACGCCCGAGCGCACCGTTTCGACGGGTACAGGCAACCCTTGCCGCCACTGCCTACAGAACATTCCCGAAGGCGAAGAGATGCTGATATTGGCCCATCGTCCTTTTTTAGAGACACATCCGTATGCGGAAACCGGCCCGATCTTTCTGTGTGCCGCACCGTGCGAGCGGTATGAGGGGGAAGAGATGCCCGAGATTCTGACCACCTCTCCTGACTACCTGATCAAGGGCTATGGTGCGGATGACAGGATCGTCTATGGCACCGGGGCGATCACGCCCATGGAGCAGATCGGCGCAGCGGTGAAGGGCATCTTTGCTCGACCGGATATCGCTTATATCCATGTCCGCTCGGCCAGAAACAACTGCTATCAGGCGCGGATCGACCGCGCCTAAAGCTTAACGCGGTGCATTCCCCGGCGCGGCTGATCCTGATCGTCAGCAGGTTCCTCGGCGCGCGACGATGTCAGTGCAAGGAACACATCCTCAAGATCGGCTTCCTCGGTACGCACGTCGCGAATGCGAATACCCACGGCACGAACGGCTTCCAGAACCTGCTCGGCGCTGGTTTGATTGCCCTGATATTGCAGCACAAGGCTGCCATCGCCGCGCAGCGCGGCTTCGACCCCTTCCGTTACCGGCAGATTCACCACGGGACTGTCCGGGACGATCACCATCGTCCGGCTGTCCATCCGACCCAGCAGGTTGGCGGTGCTGTCCTGAGCGATCTTTTCGCCATGGTTGATGATGGCGATCTCGTCACACATCTCTTGCGCTTCTTCGAGATAATGCGTGGTCAGGATGATGGTCATGCCCTGTTCATTCAGTTTGCGCACATTGGTCCACAGCATTTGACGCAGTTCGATATCCACACCTGCCGTAGGTTCGTCCAACACCAGAATCTTCGGGTGATGCACCAGCGCCTTGGCCAGCAAAAGCCGCCGCCGCATCCCGCCCGACAGCGTGCGGGCATACGCCTCGGCCTTGTCGCTGAGACCCACAAGTTCCAGAATCTCATCGCTGCGGCGCTGCGCCTTTGGCACGCCGTACAGACCGGCCTGAACCTCCAACGCGCCACGTGGGGAAAAGAACGGGTCCAGGTTCAGCTCTTGCGGCATCACGCCAATGGCGGCACGCGACTGGCGCGGGTTCTGATCCTGATCGAATCCCCAAATTGAAACTTTGCCGGACGATTTCACAACCAGCCCAGCGAGAATGTTGATTAGGGTCGATTTCCCAGCCCCGTTTGGCCCCAACAGCCCAAACACCGACCCGCGCGGAACGGTCAGGTATATGCCTTTCAGCGCGTGTTTCTCGGGCTGGCCCTTGCCGCCGCGATAGGTTTTGCGCAGCCCTTCGATCCTGATTGCCGCATCGCTCATGTGGCTCTTGCCCCCGGTTTGCTCATCGCTCATAAACGCACCTAGTACATGCCCGCGAGGCCGACAACCGAAGAAGGATCGCCAGCCGTGACCATCGAAGCGCCGGAAACCAAGATCGTCGAAACCACCCGTGTTGCCTGTGATGGCGGTGAAGGTGCGTTGGGGCATCCGCGCGTGTGGCTGCAAATCCCCGAAGACACCGGCTGGGTCGAGTGCCCCTATTGCGACTGCAAATATGTTCTGAAGGGCACAGAACAGGGCTGATTGCCCGCCTAACCGGGTTTCGCCCAAATCTCGCCGCGATTTTCGTGGTAGTGCGTTGGTACAACCATCGTAGGTGAGTGTGATGACCGACATGACTGCCACTGACACGGCCAACCCGGTTTTTGGTTGGATCGGGTTTTTCCTTGCTGCATTGGCTTTATTCGCTGCGTTGTTTGTGTTTTGGGCCGGTCCTTTTGCGCTGCAACACTCCACCGGCGTTTCATTGGGTGAACTGGCGGCTGAGCTTGGCAAGTCCACCCTGCGGGCCGCAGCCGGGCTTGAGCAGCCTGCACCCGTGGCCCAAACCCGCGACCTGGACGATTACTTGCAAATTGGTGTGGCTATGCTGGGTGGGCTGGCAATTGTTGTCTCGGTGATTGGCATTCTTCGTCACGAAAAACGACGCCCGGCCATCGCCGGAATGGCCATTGGAACTGGCGCGATCCTGTTCCAGTTCTTCGCCTTCGCTTTCTTCGCTTTCCTCGGCGTTCTGGTGATCATGGCGCTTCTGAACAGTTTCTCGGACGTTTTCGGCGGCCTCTTTGGTGGCTAACACACGTTCCTGACTGGTCACCCGCCTGCCCCTGTGGCAGAACCATCCCTGACCGACAGGGAGAGCGCGCATGAGCAATTTTGGAAAAGGGTGTCACCTGCATCTGATCGACGGATCGGCCTTTATTTTCAGGGCTTATCACGCGCTGCCTCCGCTGACTCGAAAATCCGACGGATTACCGATCGGGGCGGTCTCGGGCTTCTGCAACATGCTGCAGAAATATGTCGAGGGAAACGCCGGACCGGATGCGCCAACTCATGTCGCGGTGATCTTCGACAAGGGTTCGCACACGTTCCGGAACGATCTCTACGATCTGTATAAGGCCAACCGCGAGGCGATGCCCGAGGACCTGCGCCCGCAGATGCCCCTGACGCGCGAGGCGACGAAAGCCTTCAACATCGCCTGCAAGGAATTGGAAGGGTACGAGGCCGACGACATCATCGCCACGTTGGCCGTTCAGGCGCGTGAGGCCGGGGGCCGTGTGACCATCGTCAGTTCCGACAAGGACCTGATGCAGTTGGTCGGCGACGGCGTTGAGATGCTGGATGCGATGAAGAACAAGCGCATCGACCGGGACGGGGTTATCGAGAAATTCGGTGTTGGGCCCGAACGGGTGGTCGATGTGCAGGCTTTGGCCGGGGATTCGGTGGACAATGTGCCGGGTGCCCCTGGGATTGGCGTGAAAATCGCAGCTCTGCTGATCAATGAATATGGCGATCTGGAAACGCTGCTGGATCGCGCGGAAGAGATCAAACAGCCTAAGCGCCGCCAGACGCTGATGGAAAAACGAGACCAGATCGAGCTGTCCAAGAAGCTGGTGCAATTGGACGAAAACACGCCGCTGGATTTCACTCTGGACGATCTTGAGGTCAAAGACCCGGATGCCGAAACCCTTCTGGGGTTCCTGGCCGAGATGGAGTTTCGCACTCTCACCAAGCGCATCGCAGATAAACTGGGGGCCGAAGCTCCGGTGATTGCTGACGCGCCTGCGCCTGCGGCTGAAGAACCAGAGGCAACGCTTACTCCGTTTGATGCGTCGAAATACGAGTGTGTTCGTGACGCCAAGGCCCTGCAAAAGTGGATCGATCAGGCTTATGAACGCGGTTGGGTCGCTGTCGATACCGAAACCACCGGTCTGAATGAGATGATCGCCGATCTGGTCGGCGTCTCGCTTTGTGTTGAAGCTGGTGAGGCTTGCTATATCCCGCTGACCCACCGCGATGGGGCCGCCGATGATCTGTTCGGCTCGGATGCATTGGCTGAGGGTCAGATGCCGTTGGATGAGGCTCTAACCTTGCTGAAACCGATGCTCGAGGATCCGTCGATCCTAAAGATCGGGCAGAACATGAAATACGATGCCAAGATCTTTGCGCGCCATGGCATCAACGTTGACCCAATCGACGACACGATGTTGATGTCTTATGCGATGCATGGCGGCGAGCATGGGCATGGAATGGACACATTGTCCGAGCGGTATCTGAGCCATACGCCAATCCCGATCAAGCCGCTGCTGGGATCGGGTAAATCCGCAATCACATTCGACAAGGTTCCAATTGATGAGGCCACGGCCTACGCCGCTGAGGATGCGGATATCACCTTGCGTCTTTGGCAACTGTTCAAGCCTCAACTGCATCAGGTCCAAGTGACGACGGTGTACGAGACGTTGGAACGCCCCCTGGTGCCCGTCTTGGCCGAGATGGAGATGCATGGCATCAAGGTGGACCGCGATGTGCTGAGCCGTATGTCCAACGCATTTGCGCAGAAAATGGCCGGATTAGAGGCTGAAATTCACGAGCTGGCCGGTGAGACTTTCAATGTTGGATCGCCCGCGCAGTTGGGTGAGATTCTGTTCGACAAGATGGGTCTTGAGGGTGGCAAGAAGGGGAAGACCGGGAAATATTCGACCGGGGCGGACATTTTGGGAGATCTTGCGACCGAGCATGAACTGCCGCGCCGGGTGCTGGATTGGCGGCAGCTGTCCAAGCTGAAATCGACCTACACAGATGCGCTGCAGACCCATATCAACCCCGATACCGGGCGGGTGCACACGTCTTATTCCATCACCGGGGCGAATACGGGACGTTTGGCCTCGACCGATCCGAACCTTCAGAACATCCCGGTGCGGACCGAGGAAGGGCGACGCATTCGTGAGGCGTTTATCGCTGAGCCGGGCAATGTGCTGGTTAGCCTCGACTACAGTCAGATCGAACTGCGGATTCTGGCGCATATTGCGGATATTCCGGCTTTGAAACAGGCATTCTCGGACGGGTTGGACATTCACGCCATGACGGCATCCGAGATGTTCGATGTGCCGCTGGACGAGATGACGCCCGACATTCGCCGTCAGGCCAAGGCGATCAACTTTGGTGTGATATACGGCATCTCGGGTTTTGGTCTGGCGCGGAACCTGCGCATTCCGCGGGCCGAAGCCCAGGGCTTCATCGACCGCTACTTCGAACGTTTCCCGGGCATTAGAGCCTATATGGACGACACCGTCGCCTTTGCCAAAGAACATGGCTATGTCCAGACGCTGTTCGGGCGCAAGATTCATACGCCCGAGATCAACGCCAAGGGACCTCACGCCGGGTTCTCAAAACGAGCAGCAATCAATGCGCCCATTCAGGGCACTGCAGCGGATGTGATCCGACGGGCCATGGTGCGGATGCCTGGGGCGATCAATGGCCTGCCGGCCAAGATGCTGTTGCAGGTGCATGACGAATTGCTGTTCGAAGTGGCCGAGGATTCAGTGGATCAGGTGATCGGTGTGGCGCGCGAAGTGATGGAAGGGACCTCGGACCCCGCGGTCAAGCTGGACGTCAAGCTGAGTGTGGATGCCGGGCAAGGCGCAAATTGGGCCGAGGCGCACTAGCGACGCGCCTCATCCGGCCCGGCGGGCCCTCTTCGTCGCGGGTCAGTCCTGCGGCCTGACCATGCGGTTCACCATACGTTGCACGGAAGGGCCGAACAGCAGAATGACGGTAAAGGCGATGGGCCAGCAGAAGGCCCAGGATGCCATCCAATCTTCGAATGTGCTTGGGCCGAACCCGATGGCTTTCACTGTTGCGATCCCTGTCACGATAAAGGACATGAGGCCGGACATGATCAGGCTGAATACGGCGCGGGCATAGCGGGCTGGTATCATGGCGGGTATCCTGAAGGTCGTATTGCCTTTGATCTGCAACATTTGCCTGTAAAATACCAGTGCTAGGGCTGCATCCAATCAAGGCTTTGGGATGTTCGTGAAGTCGAAGGTGTGTATTCGGCACTGACCCAACCGGTGTAACCGGACGCGTCCATGGCCGAGAACAAGTTCTGGAAATCGGTTGGTCCGCGCCCCGGTTCCGATCGGTCCGGGGCCGCGCCGATCTGCGCGTGGATGACCCTCGGGTGAAATTGTTCCCAAACGGCTTGTGCATCACCGTGGATCATGTGGGCGTGAAAGCTGTCATATTGCAGACCAACATTCGGGCGATTCACACGATCCAGCACCTCGGCTGCCAGATCGTAGCTGTTCAGGAAGTAGTCAGGCTGTGACACTGGATTGAGCGGCTCAATAGTAAATTTCTGCTGCGGGGCGCTATCGGCAGCCCATTGCAGGTTCTGGACAAAGCTATTCAGCGCATCCGACCCCGAGGCATATCCTGACATAATGTGGATGAGTCCTGGGCGCAGAACATCAGCATAGCGCAGGACACGGCGGATATCCGACTGAAACCGGGCCTCGCCGCCAGGAACCGCTGCGTATCCGGGTTGGCCGCCCGTGTAATTGGGCGGCGGCGCGTTGATCAGTACCAGCTCTAACCCGTTGGCCAATAGGGCACGGCGGGTTTCTTTTGCGGCCATGTCATAGGGGAACAGGATCTCAACGGCAGTGAAACCAGCATCAGCGGCGGCCTGAAACCGGTCGAGATAGGACAATTCAGTAAAGAGCAGGGACAGGTTGGCGGCAAATCTGGGCATGTGCGGTCTTTGGTTGTGGTAGTCCGACCCTAACCGTCACGCCTTTTCCGGGGAAGAGACTGAAAACGACAAGTTGTCGAAAACCGGCCAGATCATGACCGCAGGATCAGGGACAGTGACGCCATATCAGCGAATCATTTCCAGGCTGAAACAACAAAAAAGGTCTGATCCCATGGCCATGAGCCCTGAACCCGCAAGCGGGAACGCGGCATCGTTCTCATCTGCGCGCAGTTCGGCCCTGTCGGGCAACGGGCTGGCCGTGGCGTCGATGATGGCATGGGCGGCCGGGTTTCCTGCGGCCGAGGTCCTTTTGCAAAGCTGGCCACCAGTGGCGCTGCTGGCTGCGCGTCTGGCGCTGGCTGTCGTTGTGATGTTGCCACTTTGGTTCATTCTTGACGGACCAAGCCACGTATTGAGGGCGAAATGGGGCCGGGCAATGGTTGTTGGCAGTTTCGGCTACGGGGTCGGTATGTTCCTTCTGATTCTGGCTCAGAAGCTGACGGACCCAGTGACCGTTGCAATTATTGCATCCTGCGCGCCGCTGGCAGCAACGTTGCTTGAACTTGCCGCTGGCACCCGGCGATTAAAGTGGAACTTTGCCATTGGCGTGTTGGTGTCGATTGTGGGCGGATTGATTGCCACCAGCGCCAATGCCCCGGCGCAACTGGGGCTGGGCGCTGTCTGTGCAATTGCGTCAACCGGACTTTTCTGCTGGGCCAGTATGGCGACGGTTCGCGACTTTCCCGAGCTCAGCCAAACCGGGCGCACCACGATCACCTTTACAGGTGGGTTGCTGATGGCCGGGGTTCTTTGTTTTGGGTCCGCGCAAATGGGTATGGATGTGATGCCGCGCGCAGCAGTGGATGCGCAGCAGGTTGGGATGCTTGTGATCTATGCGCTGATTGCCATGGGGCTGAGCCAGGTTCTGTTCATCGCGTCAGTCGGTAAACTGGGGGTTGCCTTGGCGTCGTTCCATATCAACATCGCACCGTTTTACGTGATGCTGATCATGCTGATGCTGGGGGATGACTGGAACTGGACCCGCGCGCTGGGCGCGGGTGTCGTCGCTTTGGCCGTTGTCTTGGCGCAGGACCGCGCGCCGCGGCAGTCCCGAGGATCAGCCAAGCTCGGTTGACGGGATCAGCCCAAAGAACTTTTGGCCAGACCAGACGCCAAACCAGCCGTCGTGATGGGTGCCAATCTCAACCAGGCGATAGAAACTTTTGCGATCTATTCGTGCTTCAAGATCGGAACGGATCATGATGTAGGGTGAAGGTTCGTTTGTCACCGGGTCGATAACGATCCGGATCGGATGATCTGACCCTGCAACAGCGTGATCGCCTACATGAGTGGTAAAGGTCAGGATTTGCTGCTCGCCTTCGCCCTCACGATCAAAATCTACGGCGACAAACGGCGCGTCTTCGACAGTGATTCCCACCTTCTCGACCGGGGTGACGAGGAAGTATTTCCCATCTTCTTTCTTAAGAATTGAGGAAAATAGCTTCACCAGCTCGAAACGGTTGATGGGTGAGCCTAAATAACTCCAGGTGCCATCTTTTGCGATATGGATGTCCAGATCGCCGCAAAACGGGGGATTCCATAGGTGAACGGGCGGTAAACCCTTGGTTTTGGCCGCTTTGACTGATGCAGCCAGACCATCCGGCGACGGTTTCACAGGTTTTTGTCCGCTCATTGCTTTTGCCATTTCCTCTTAGCGCGATACACTTCAATCATATTAGTCCACGGAAGGGAAAGTCATGACCGAACCTGCCGACCTCGTAGCCGAGATCGAAGCGCTGGAAAACAAGCTGCAAGAGGCCAAGTCCTCGATCACCCGTCGCTTCATCGGGCAGGAAAGGGTTGTGGATCTGACCCTGACCGCGCTGTTGTGCGGTGGTCATGCCCTGCTGATCGGTTTGCCGGGGCTGGGAAAAACGCGTTTGGTCGAAACGCTGTCGACCGTGATGGGCTTGAACGGCAACCGCATCCAGTTCACGCCCGACCTGATGCCCGCAGATATTCTTGGGTCCGAGGTTCTGGATACCGCCGATGACGGGTCACGACATTTCCGCTTTATCTCTGGCCCAATCTTCTGCCAGTTGTTGATGGCGGATGAGATCAACCGCGCCAGCCCGCGAACGCAGTCGGCTTTGCTGCAAGCGATGCAGGAACGCACGGTGACAGTGGCGGGTGAAGATCGTTCGCTGGGAACGCCCTTCCACGTATTGGCCACGCAAAACCCGATCGAACAGGAAGGCACCTATCCGCTGCCCGAGGCGCAGCTGGACCGTTTTCTGGTTCAAATCGACGTCGAATACCCGGATCGGCAGACCGAGCGCGATATTCTGCTGGCCACAACCGGTGTGGAAGAGGAAGAGGCGCATCAGATTTTCACCAAAGAAGACCTGTTGGCGGCCCAAGTTCTGCTGCGCCGGATGCCAGTTGGTGAATCGGTGGTCGAACTGATCCTTGATCTGGTCCGCGCGTTCCGCCCTGAGGAAGCAGGCGTGTCCGAACGCGTTGCAGAAACCGTGGCCTGGGGCCCCGGTCCCCGCGCGGCGCAAGCGCTTATGATGACAGTGCGGGCTCGTGCGATGTTGCAAGGGCGGTTGGCTCCGAATGCCGAGGATGTTCTGGACATGGCGCGCCCGGTGCTCAGCCACCGGATGGCGTTGAACTTTGCGGCGCGGGCGCGCGGTGACAGTCTTGCCGAGCTGATTGACTCGACGGCTGCCGGTCTGATCCGCACCGAGGCCGCGGCGTGATTGCGGCGCTGACCCTTCGCGAAAGATCCGAGGCCGAGGCGTCCCGGCTGCCGCCGCTTTTGGCGCGGGCCGAACATTTGGCCGGAACCGTCCTGTTGGGCGATCACGGGCGGCGGCGCTCGGGTATGGGCGATGATTTCTGGCAATACCGCCCCGCGCAAATCGGGGACAGTCGCCGGATGATCGACCACCGCCGTTCGGCGCGGGGGGATCAGCAGTTTGTGCGCGAGCGCGAATGGCAGATCGCGCAATCGGTGATGCTCTGGGTCGATCAAGGTGCGTCTATGCGGTTTTCGTCTGACAAATCGCTGCCAACAAAGGTGGATCGCGCCCGGTTGTTGGGCCTGGCAACTTCGATCCTGCTGGTACGCGGCGGAGAACGTGTCGGCCTGACCGGAACAACCCTGCCGCCCCGGCGCGGCAACGCGCAGATCATCCGTTTGGCGCAAGCCTGGTCTGAAGATGATCAAACGGATTACGCCCCCCCTGAACACCGTGCCATGATCCCCCATGCCCGCGCCGTGTTCATCTCGGATTTCCTTGGTCCCATGGACGAGGTTGAATTGGCCCTGACCAAAGCGGCCGACCGTGGCGTGCGCGGTGTGGTGTTGCAAGTGCTTGATCCAGGCGAAGAGACATTTCCGTATCGGGGCCGGACGATATTCGAAAGCGTCGGAGGATCTGTCCGACACGAAACCCTCAAGGCGGCTGAGTTGCGGGACCGCTATTTGGAACGTCTTGCACGCCGCAAGGATGCCCTGACGCAGTTGTGCCGTGCAACCGGCTGGCAACTGGGCTTGCACCATACGGGCGATAGCGCACAAGCGGCTCTGTTATGGCTTTATCGGGCCTTGGATGGGGGCACGCGATGACGGTTCTTGCGGGCATAGGCTTTACCGCGCCATGGGTTTTGCTGGGTCTTTTGACCCTGCCGATCCTGTGGCTGATCCTGCGCGCTGTACCGCCCGCACCGATCCGCCGGATGTTCCCGGCTGTTACGCTGTTGTTGGGGCTGAAGGATGACGAAAGCGTTTCGGATCGGACCCCATGGTGGTTGTTGCTGCTGCGGATGTTGGCGGCTGCGGTCATTATCATCGGTCTGGCCGGACCGGTTCTGAACCCATCGCGGGATGAGACCGGCACCGGTCCGCTGTTGCTGGTGCTGGATGCCAGTTGGGCCGGTGCAACGCGCTGGTCAGCCACTCTGGACCAGATAGACACTCAACTGTCCGAAGCCGGACGTGCAGGACGAACTGTTGCGATTCTGCGCCTGACAGAGCCGGAAGAACCCGTTTTTCAAGCGGCCGAGGCATGGCGCGGGCGCCTTCCGGGGCTGGCCCCAAACCCTTGGCAACCGACCGCAGATCAGCTTTCGCAAACCATCGCGGCACTGGACGAGTTTGAAGGCGGCTTTGAAACGCATTGGTTCAGCGACAGGTTGGACTATGCCCAACATGCCGGGTTGGTTTCTGCCCTTCAGGCGCGTGGTGATGTGACGGTCTATCAGGGGGCATCCAGGCCCATTGCGATCCTGCCGGCAGCCTATCAGGACGGGCTGATCCAATTGACGGTTCAACGCGCGGGTCCCGGCCCGGAAGAGCGGGTGACGGTTCTGGCACAGGGGCGCGATCCGGCAGGCACGGCGCGGGTGCTGCATTCGGTCGACCTGACCTTTGAAGCCGGGGAAACCACGGCGCAGATCGAACTGGCACTGCCGTCGGAATTGCGCGCTCGGATCACGCGCTTTGAAATTCAGGGCCAAAGATCAGCCGGGGCCGTGACCCTGACAGATGACAGCTTGCGTCGGCGTGAGGTTGCGCTGATTGCCGGCACCCTGAACCGCGAAGGGCTGGAGTTGCTGTCGCCCCTGCATTACCTGACACAGGTTTTGATCCCCACGGCAGATTTTGTCGATGGGGGTCTGCTTGAGGTTCTGCCTGCGAACCCGGACGTGATTGTCCTGTCGGATGTCGCGCAAATGTCGGATACCGAAGGGGCCGGTCTGATCGAATGGGTCGAACAGGGTGGCCTGCTGCTGCGGTTTGCCGGTCCGCGCATGGCAGCCAGCGATTTGGGGCGGGACACCGAAGACACATTGCTGCCCGCACGTCTGCGCAGCGGAGGACGATCTGTCGGTGGCGCGATGAGCTGGGGTGAGGCCAAGACCCTGGCCCCGTTCCCCGAAAATTCACCATTCTATGGTTTGGACATCCCAGATGATGTGGTCGTCTCGACCCAGGTCATGGCTCAACCAGACCCTAATCTGGCGGATCGCGTGATTGCGTCTCTCTCTGATGGAACGCCATTGGTAACGCGCAAGGCGTTGGGATTGGGGCAGGTGGTGCTGTTCCACGTGACCGCAGATGCGGAATGGTCCAGCCTGCCGCTGTCGGGTCTTTTTGTCGAAATGCTGGATCGTCTGGCCGTGGCTTCGGCTGCGAAATCCAGGCAAGAGGCGCAGCTGCAGGGCACCACGTGGGAGCCGGTGCAGATCATGGACGGTTTTGGAGCATTGTCTGACGCAGGCACGCTGGTTGGTGTGGACGGGGTGCAGTTGATTTCAGGTCAGATCGGGCCGGATTTACGTCCGGGCCTGTATGAAAGCGGCAAGCAGAAACTGGCGCTGAATGTTGTTTCCGAGGATACTGAACTTCGCCCGTTGGTCTGGCCAGCCAATGTGCCGATCAAAGGGCAAGAGGCCAGCACCGAAACGCCGCTGTCAGGTCTGCTGCTTAGCCTTGCCCTGATCTTGCTTACAATCGACGTGATCGCCTCTTTGGCCCTGTCCGGCCGGTTGGGAATGACGCGCGTGGCTGCCGGGGTTCTGGCGGCGTTTCTGCTGGTGCCCGAGGTTCAGGCGCAGACGCCGGAAGACACCGAGTTCGCCTTGGCGGCGACGCATGAATTGGTTCTGGCACATGTGCTGACCGGCGACGCACAGGTGGACGATATTGCGCAGGCAGGGTTGCGGGGATTGGCACAAACCTTGTTCTATCGCACTTCGGTGGAACCCGCTGAACCAATCGGCGTCGATCTGGAACGCGATGAGCTGGCATTCTTTCCGCTGCTGTACTGGCCGATTTCCCCTAGCCAGCCTCAACCTTCTGCTGAAGCTTATGCGAAACTGAACGCCTATCTGCGCTCGGGTGGGATGATCCTGTTTGACACGCGTGATGCGGACATCGCTGGTTTCGGCGCGTCCAGCCCGAATGGCCGCAAGCTGCAGCAACTGGCTGCACCGCTGAATATCCCTGCATTAGAGCCGATTCCACGTGATCACGTTCTGACCAGAACGTTCTATCTGTTGCAGGATTTCCCGGGCCGTTACTCTGGCACAGAAGTCTGGGTGGAAGCTGCGCCACTGGATGCGGAACAGATCGAAGGGATGCCGTTCCGCAACCTCAATGACAACGTGACCCCGGTCGTCATCGGTGGGAATGACTGGGCCGGGGCCTGGGCAGTGGATCGCAACGGGCAGGCTCTGCTGCCTGTCGGGCGCGGTTACGCCGGAGAACGGCAGCGAGAACTGGCCAATCGTTTTGGCGTCAATCTGGTGATGCACGTGCTGACCGGGAATTACAAATCCGATCAGGTCCACGTGCCCGCCCTTCTGGACAGGCTAGGACAATGACCGGAACCGTCATATTCGACCCACTGATCCCATGGCCCATTCTGGCCGCTGTGGGTGCGATCGCCGTGGCGGGGGTTGTGTTGGCCCTGTGGCGTGGCCTGTCGGGCTGGGCGCTACGTGGGTTGGCGGCTCTGGTGGTTCTGGCGGCTCTGTCCGGTCCGGTTTATCAGATCGAAGATCGCGCACCGCTGACAGATATTGTCCTGATGGTCGAGGATGAAAGCGCCAGCCAGACGCTTTCGGACAGGGCGGAACAAACCGCACAGGCTGCCGAGGAACTCGCCGCCGAGATTGAGGGGCGCAACAACACGGAACTGCGCCGCATTCAGGTTGGCGACGGGGACGGGGATGAAGGCACGCAGGTTATGGCCGCCCTGAATGAGGCGTTGGCCGAAGAACCCCGTGCCCGGATCGCTGGTATCCTGGTGGTGTCGGACGGGATTGTGCACGATGTCGATCAGGCCCCGGATCTGCCCGCACCGATGCACCTTCTGCAAACCGGGCGTGAAAGTGACTGGGATCGCAGGCTTATCGTCCGCAATGCGCCGGCCTTTGCCATTATTGGCGAGCCGGTCACATTGACCCTTCGGGTGGAAGACAGTGGTGCTGCACCTGCGGGCGCGGCGACTGCGCCACTAGAGATTTCGGTCGATGGCGGCGCACCCGAGCAGTTCAGTGTTCCCATTGGTCGTGATGTAGAACTGCCCATCACGCTGCCCCATGGCGGTCGCAACGTGATCCAATTTTCTGTGCCGCAGGCCGACGGCGAATTGACCGACCGAAACAACACTGCCCTGATCCAGATGAATGGCGTTCGGGATCGTCTGCGCGTTCTACTGGTCTCGGGGGAGCCGCATCCCGGTGGGCGCACATGGCGCAACCTGTTGAAATCCGACAGCTCGGTCGATTTGGTGCATTTCACAATTCTGCGCCCGCCTGAGAAACAGGATGGCGTGCCTGTTGATGAGCTGTCCTTGATCGCCTTTCCCACGCGTGAGCTGTTTCTGGAAAAGATCAACGATTTCGATCTGATTATCTTTGACCGTTACAAGCGGCGCGGCATCCTGCCAGCGATCTATCTGGACAACGTTACCAGTTACATCAATGACGGGGGCGCGGTTCTAATTGCGGCAGGTCCCGATTTCGCCAGTGCCGACAGTATCTTCCGATCTCCCCTGGCACCGATCTTGCCGGCGCAGCCTTCGGCACGAGTGTTCGAAGAACGGTATGTGCCAATGGTCAGCGACTTGGGACAACGGCATCCGGTAACAACCAATCTGGGCGATTCCGAGGATTGGGGAGCGTGGTTGCGTCAGATCGACGTGAATCACCGATCGGGCGAGGTTTTGATGACAGGTATTGAAGAACGCCCGCTGCTGGTTCTGGATCGCGTTGGAGAGGGTCGCGTTGCGATGCTGGCCTCCGACCACGCTTGGCTGTGGAGCCGCGGTTTTGAAGGCGGCGGCCCGCAGTTGGAGCTGCTGCGCAGGCTCGCCCATTGGATGATGAAAGAACCCGAACTGGAAGAAGAAGCGCTGTGGGCTGAAGCCAACGGGCAATCGATGCGCATCATTCGCCAGACGCTTGAAGACGAGGTTGGGCCAGTGACGGTGACGCGCCCGAATGGCGAGACTTTGGAAATCACCTTGGAAGAAGTTTCTCCCGGTCGGTTCGAAGCACAATACTATGGGCCAGAGATCGGTCTGTACCGGTTGCAGGAAGGCGACCATATGGCCGTGATTGGCCTTGGCCCTGCTGCACCGAAGGAGTTTGAGCGTACCATCGCCATTGGCGATGTTCTGGAACCGATCTTGGCCAGTATGCGGGGTGGCGTGATCCGTTTGGAAGACGGTTTGCCATCCATCCGCGAAGTGCGCGCAGGGCGTCCTGCGGCTGGCCGGGGTTGGATCGGTCTGACCGCACGAAATGCGTATGAAACACGGGATGTTACGCAGGCGGGTCTGTTGCCGCCCTGGCTGGTTTTGCTACTGGCAGGAGGGTTCCTGCTGGGCGGTTGGCTTCGCGAGGGGCGGCGCTAATCAATCCTGATTGCGGCACGGTCCGATTGGCCCTGCGAATCCACCACAACAAGCGAGGTGAAACCGGCCCCCGGGTTGGGGATCTCGAACTCTCGCTGCCGCTGTCCGGTCAGCACGGGCACCCCATCTGCAAGCACTGAAAACGGCCCGACACCCCCGCGCAGTTTGACCGTTAGGGGTGCTCCAAATGTCTCTAACACGGCGTTTTCAGGCGGGAACAGCAGGTCCGGCGCGGAAGGATCATTTTCGAAAGCCGCTGTGCGGGGGCGGAAACGTTGCAAGGGTTGGGGCAATTGTGCAGCGCCCACCAACAAGGTCGAGGGCGGCGGCGGGCGCAGCGGGGTAAGCGCGGGTTTCAGCAGGCTGAAGGCTTCGGCCAGAAGCGGTGCGGCGAGGTCGCCTCCGAACGCGCCGGGAACTGGCGTTCCATCCGCACGACCCAGCCAGACCCCAATGACATGCTGCCCGTCAAAGCCGATGGCCCAGGCATCGCGGTGGCCATAAGATGTGCCGGTTTTGTAGGCCAGCGCGCCTGACACACCGCCTGCTGGGGGTGAAAGCCCGGCCAGAATGTCGGCAACCTGCCAGGCAGAAGTTTTTGACAAAACGCGCGGAGTTTGCCGCGTATCCGCCAGAGCGTCATGATGCAGGATCGGGCCTTGCCCACCGGCTGCAAGAGTGGCGTAAATCTGTACCAAATCGCGCAGGTTCAACCCCACACCGCCCAATGAGATCGCCAATCCGGGCGTGCCGCCGCTCAGACGCGGTTCCGATCCAGCCAAGCGCAGTGCTGTCAGCACGCGCGCAGGTCCCAATTCATTCGTCAAACGTACGACTGGGATGTTCAGCGACAATTGCAGAGCGTCCCGAACCCTCACATCGCCCCGAAATGCGCCATCAAAATTGCGCGGGGCGTATCGACCGAACATTACGGGGCTGTCGCTGATCAGGGTCTCGGGGTGGGCCAGTCCCTGATCGAAGGCCAGCCCATAGACCAGTGGTTTCAAAGTTGATCCAGGCGACCGCAGCGCTTGGGTCATATCCACAAAGCCCTGACGGGCATCCTGATACCCGGCGGACCCGACCGAGGCCAGAACCTCACCACTGCGGTGATCCGCGACGATCAGGGCCCCGGATACGCGCGGCCCGACACGGGTGGCGGCTTGGGCCACCAAACCCTCTAACCGGGCCTGCAACCGGGCGTTCAACGTCAAATCGACCGCGCCGGTTGCCTGGGTCAGGCGTTTCATCCGGTCGGTCAGGTGCGGCGCCAGACGTGGGAAAGGTCTCATATGATCTGGAATGATCTCCGCCATCGCCGCGCTGGTTTCAGCCGCAGTCAGGGTGCCATACCGCGCGAGCCTGCGCAGAACCCGGTCACGGGCTTCTCGTGCTATCCGTGGTTCACGATCTGGTCGTCGAGATTCCGGGGATTGCGGCAATGCGATTAACAGGGCCGCCTGTGCTGCGGTCAACCGTGTTGCGTCTTTTCCAAACCATGCACGGGTACCGGCTCGGATACCTTCCAGATTGCCTCCATAGGGTGCGTGGGTCAGATAGAGGGTCAGGATTTGCCGTTTGCTTAACTGCTGCTCCAGGGCCAATGCGACTCTAATTTGGCGAATTTTACCGCTCCAGCGCCCGGTCGAGCCATCTTCGATCAGCCGCGCGACCTGCATGGTCAAGGTTGACCCACCGGACACCGTGCGTCCATTCCAAAGGCTTTGCCCCACAGCGCGAAGCATCGCAACCGGGTCCACTCCGGCATGTGTCCAGAACCGTTTGTCTTCGTACCGGACGAGCATTGCGGTGAAATTCGGATCGACCGCACCGGGTTGCAATCTCCAAATCCCATCTTCAACCGGAAACGCACGCAAAAGGTCGCCGTTCCGGTCCCGCATCTCAACTGATGTTTCGGCCAGAACAGGGGGAAGAACTGTGGCATCGACCCAGCGGTGGACACCGTCCCGAGCCAGAGCCGTCAGATAGAGGGCACCGGCCAGGGCAAACAAAAACCGCGACGGCCTACGCATGACGGTCGTCCGGGCAGCGATATAGCGCGGCGTAAATCACTGTACCTCGACCCGACCAGTCGCTGTACGCGCGCGGTTTTGCGGGCGGTACATATCCTCGACCGAAGCCGCAGGATGATGGAAGATGCCAGGCGTAACCGCGCGCGCGACGTAGGCCAGCGTGACTGTTTCTCGCCCGGACAGATCAACAGCGGCCAGGAAACGGTCCGAGCGGAACTCGGTATGGGTGGCATCTGACAGATCCAGCCAGTCAAGCGACCGCACATCGCCTGAACGCAACAGGCTGGGGTTGTCGATTTCGATCCCGGCGGCAAGTGGATCATCGACCATCAGCCGCGCCCCGCCGCTTTCGAACGGGGTCACAGTAAGAACCGTGACAAACCTTTCGCCGGTTTCAAAGCTGTTGGCGTCAATCGGATCGCCATCCATCGAGTAATACTGTCGTTCGATCGAATAACCGGTGCCGCCCGCCTCTGGCGGAACCTCAGGGATCCCGGTGACTGTCAGGGTGATGTCCGTGGCTTGGCCGTCACTTGCCGTGATGTTGACCTCATCCGCCTGACCAGATTGCAGAACTTGCACAAACGGACCAGACACCTGAGAGCCGTTGACGGTCAAGCCCGATCCAGTCGGATCAGACACCAGCGCATGGGCGGCCAACAGCGACCACGTTGCCTCTTGCGTGGACAATGGGGCGCGACCGGCGCTGACTCGTTGGATCAGTGCGTCGCGATTGACGGCCTCGCTGCCCGCGCCCACGGCAAGGGTCAACAGACCCGCCGCATCCCGCAGGTGCGTGCCATAATCCGCGCGCCAGTAATTTTCCTGCTCATCGGGGACCTGTTCCAACATGCGAGCGGCACGGTTGAACATCGCATCCGCCCGGGTCTGATCGCCATAAGATGCCAGCGCTGCGCCCAATTGTGCAGCTGCCAATGGGGTGTCGAACGCATCCCCTTTGACATCTGCATAGTAACGCAGATCACCCATCGAGGCTGCGCCTTCTCGTGCCAGAACCATCAGGGTATAGGCAATATCCTGACCGCCTTCGTCGAAGTCGGGCGCATAGTTGACCCTGTTTCGAAGGTTATCCATGGCCTGGGCAAAGGCGCGATCCGGCACTGGGTATCCCTGAGCGCGCGCACGGGACAGGAAGTCTGTCACGTAAGCGTCCAACCAGAAATCTCCGCTGTCCGCGCGCCACAGGCCAAAGGCACCATTGGCAGCCTGACGGGTCAGGACGCTGCGAATGGACTCTGTGATGCGCCGATCCACCACCGGACCGTCCCCCAGCCCCGAGGCTTGCGCGACGGATGACAGATAAAGCAGCGGCAGGGCTTTGCTGGTGATCTGTTCCGTGCAGCCATAGGGGTAACGGTTCAACTGATCCAACAGACCGGGCGTGTCGAACTTTGCCAAAGCTCCGGCAGATAGGATGGCCTTGGCCGAACCGGGCTGGAACCCGTCAAATACGTCCTGCGAAAACAGGAAACTGTCGTCGGCCCCCAACGCGAAACGTCGTGTCTGTGCAATCACCGGATCGTTGGCACGTATGGGCATGCGCAGGGTTTGCGACAGGTCGCGACCGTCCGGTGTGGTGATCGAAACACTGATTTCGGGATCGCCAACAACGCTGGCTGTGACGGGGATGTCAAAGATCGCCTTGCCACCGTTTTCCAACACAAAGCTGGTCGGTGCCGCGCCCAGCTCCAATCCACCGGAAGCCGTCAGACCAAGTGCCATCTCTCCGGGTGTGCCATCGGCCTGAACGATCTCAAGCCGCATTCGGCTTTGATCTCCGGGGGCAAGGAAGCGCGGCAGGCTGGCGGTGACGACCACCGGATCGCGGACGATCATATCGGTTTCGGCCTGCCCGACCGCTTTGGGTGACCACGCGACAGCCATCAATCGGACAGTGCCATTAAAGGCGGGCAGGGGGATGTCCACCTCAACCTCTCCGTCCGGGCCGACCTGAACCGGGCCGCTGAACACGGCCATCAAGTCTTGCGTCGGAGGCGGGGATTGGCGACGCAAGCCGTTGTCGGCGTCACCGCCGGAACGGACGGTGCCCATCGCTCCGGTCATGCCGTCGATCAGGCGCCCATAAACGTCGCGTAGATCCACGCCAAGACGGCGTTGCCCATAGTAATATTCCTGCGGATCCGGGCTTTCGAATCCAGTCAGGTTCAGAATGCCCACATCTACTGCAGCCAGTGTCAGCCAGACAGGGTCATTCATCGAGGCGTTCTCGACCCTAACACGGGCCTTTTGCGTTTGCCGTGGAGATGTGACCTCGGGCACATCAATTGCGACGTCCAGCTTGCGATCTGCTGGATCGATGGTGGCATGTGCTACACCCATCGCACGCGCCGGGTTTTGACCTGCTGCGACGTTCATCGGACGGATGACCGTGGCGGTGACATACGCCCCCGCGCCCCAATCTTCGGTCACTTCGATCGGGATCACGGTTTCACCTTCCGGCACGTCCACCATCTGGCGATGGATCAGCCGGTTCGACAGGATTTCGATCTGGGCAACGCCCGCCATGCGTGGGACGATCCGCAACTGCGCAGTATCACCTGCGCGATAGGTGTCACGGTCCAGCGACATCTCAAGCCGGTCCGGTGTAGTTGACGCATCCGCGGCCTGATACCAGCCTGCATAGAAATCGACGGCGGTTTCGGTATATGTGCCGTCGACGCGCTGGACGACCAGTTCATAACGGCCCCAATCCACGGGCTGCGCCAGAGTCAAAGGATCGGTAGAGATGTCCACTTCGCCGGTGGCAATGCGCGTGCGGCGGGTTGTCGGTTCCCAATTCCAGTTGCCGTACAGCTGATACCACTGATACCGCGTCTCGACCCGGTTCAGAGTCCAGCGCAGGCGCATAGGGCTGGGCGTTAGATCAGGAGCGAGGGCGACGATCTGAAACGCAGCTTCGGTACCTTCGGGAACAACCTCTTCGAACAAAGTTTTGACACCGATCACCGGTTGCGGTGGCAGGACCGGGGTAGACAGGCGACGTTCAACCGGACGGCCAGAGCCATCGGTCAATCGTGCGATGATTTCAGCCTCAATGGGCTTTCCTTCAGTCTCTAACACTGGAATTTCGACGGCTACGGTGGCCTGTCCCGCCGCATCCGTGCGCGTGTTTCCGAAATACGTGCTTTTGATCACGGCCTCAGCATCGTAGCGGCCAAAGCGGTAACCTTCGTACCCCGGAACGGTATCCGCGGCGCGCGCGATGACCTGTCCGTCAATGCTCAGGTCAGATCCCGGCGCACCAAAAAGATAGCGCGCATCTATGGAAAGCGGTGGGCTGTCGCCGGGCCGCAAGGGCGCGTCGGGTAGGGACAGATCGAAATCGATACGTTCAGGCAGAAAGTCCTCGACCAGTACCGTCTGACGCGCCAGCGCATCGCCTTTGGGATCAGATTTAATCTCAATCTTCCATGCCCCGCGCGGTACGTCGACGGCGACAGGCAGAGCAAAGACATGCCCCCCGGCAACGCCCCCGTCCGAGACAGATCGACGGTATTCAACCCCGTCCGGGCGATACAGGATCGCGGTGAGGGGCAGCCCTTCGCTCGCCTGTGCTTCACCATCTCGGGACAGCGCTGTGACATGGATGACCTCTCCGGCACGATAGGCACCCCGGTCCGTGGTCAGGAAGACATCAACCGGCCCCGCAGGCGCGCGGCCTTCGACGCCACGATCCGACAGGTCAAAGGCGGGATCGGTGAGGGACAAAAAGCTGAAATCGCTGTCCCCGGCAGAGGCCATCACCAAGGCGGGTGCACTGGCCCCTTTGCCGCGGATCAGGCCTGGATCGAATCTGGCATAGCCGGTTTCATCGGTCCGCGCGGTTGCAATGACCGCGTTCGCATTTGTGACCAGCGAAACCTCGACGTCCTGACGCGGTGCCGCATCGCTGAGGCCGCGCACCGTTACGTGCAGCCCATCGGTGCCAAGCGCGGTGCTGATCCCCAGATCGGACAACACAAACCACTGCGTCGCGCCGGGGTCGTCATAAGGATCGGCCCCCGGAACACGGGCCGTCAGCGCATAGATGCCTGCAGGTTGGCCAGCGATGGCCTCTGCCATGGGAAGGCGCGCTGTCATGGTTTGGTTCAACTGATTGGATACCTCGGCAGTGCCGGCCCAGATATCCTCGGCAATCTGGTCCGAGAATTCCTCTTCCTGCCATTCACTGAGCGGACGGCCAAAGAAGTCCTGTTGCACCGCGCGCAACAGGTTCCGGTCGCTGACCCGCCGCAGGATCAGCTCCAGCTCAGTAACGTTGACCGTTTCGACCGGCAAAGCCGCATCCGCAGATTTCGGAAGAACATAGCTGCGTCCGGGAAACCGAACCGACGGTGTGCGGTCGCGTACATAGTGGGTCAGCTCAACGTTGCGATTCAATGCCTCACCCGATGCGGCAGGCAAACCTTGGCGTAAAGTCAGGCGATAGCGCTGGCCATGCGCGACCCCATCTACGCAAAGCTGCTTTTCGTCGACCTGAACAACCAAGCCGGTGTCATTGCGCTGCACAAAGGGATCGTAGTCAACACCGGCCTTGACCAGAGGTTCCGAAAACTCAACACAGATCCGGGGCGCGACCGCGTCGCTCTCGACCGAGGTATCGACCACTCGAAACCCGTATTTCCCGATTGCATCATCAAGCGCGGCCAGTACGTCCTCACGCGGCTGAAGCTGTTCGGCCAGCCGAAGAGCGGGGATCATGTCGCGGCCACGGTCCACGGCTTCCAGAGCGTTGGCCAAAGTCATCAAGGCCGTGATTTGTGATCCCGTGGCCTCGGACCGCAAATAACCATTGATCGCGGCATTCAGTGCACGGTTTCGAAGATCGCGCCGCTCGTTCCAGCCTGAGGGATTAATGGTCAGCAACAGGCGCGCGTATTCCACCCAAAGATCCGGTGCATCGCTGAGAGACACGGCAACACCGGTCCATTGCATCGCTTGTGTCGCACTGCTCGCGCTATTCGCCGCGTCCAACACAGCTTGCAGGTCGTAACCGCCGGCAGGATGTAGGAATCCCAGGTTGCGCGCCTGATCTGTCGCCCGATTCAAATCAGCAGAACCCAGCACGCTCAACGCCGCTGCACGGGTTTTGCCCAATATCAGAGCCTGTTCTGAGGTCGTTAACTTTTGCGCGGAAAGCGCCCCTTGATACGCCTCTTGCCGGGTCACCCCGTCCTTGGGAAAGCAGGCATCGGATCGCGTGTTATAGGTGAAAGCTGTGCAGCGATCATTGGCCGAGCAAGCCCGAATGCATGATTTCAGATCTGTGTCAAACAGCGCATCCAGATCTGACCCATAAAAATCCGTATCCCGAGTGGTGATATAGCGGAAGTCAGGCACGGCGTTCTGCGCCAGAGCGGTGACGGGCAGGATCAAGAGTGAAAAGATATAAGTTATTGAAATAAAAACAAAGCGGTGCATGCTGCCCTCCTCTTTGTGCTCAGCCTTGCATGGCGCGCGCCGGTTGCGCAACGGCTTAAACAGTTTTTCATTCTCTGCCGCGATGCTGAAATCTGTACATCCCGGAAAAGATCACGATGAGTCTTGCACAAAAATTGGCACAGGAGCGGCGCGCGCGGCTGGCCGCCGAGCGTATGTTATCGCTGAAACAGGCCGAGCTTTCGGCGGCCAACCGGAAACTCGGCCAGCATGCCATGGCTTTGACCAAACGTATCGGTGAAACACAGGCCGAGGTCGAAACCGTCCGGGATGAGAATGAAAAGGTCAAATCCGATCTGACCGTAGCTCATGCCAAGATCGAGGTGGCAGAACGTCGTCTGTGGCACTCAATTCAGACCATCCAGGACGGTTTCGCTTTTTTTGACTGCGATGGTCGCCTGATCGGGGCCAACACCGCCTATCTAAGTGTTTTCGATGGTTTGGATGAGGTGGTGCCCGGGATAACCTATCCTCGAATTCTTGAATTGCTGACAACCGAAGGCATTGTTGACATTGGGGATGAAACCGCTGACGCGTGGCGCGCCAAGATGCAAATGCGTTGGAACCGTGCCAATCCGCTACCGATCGTGTTGCAACTGTGGAATGGGCAATACATTCGTCTGATCGACCAACGGGGAAGCGGCGGCGACGTTGTCAGCCTTGCGCTTAACATCACGGCTTCGGTGCGACATGAGACTGAACTGACAGCAGCGCGTGAACGGGCGGAGGCGGCCAACCGTGCCAAATCTGCGTTCTTGGCTAACATGAGCCACGAAATCCGCACTCCGATGAACGGCATCGTCGGGATGAGCGAGTTGCTGGACGAAACCCCTTTGAATGAAGAACAACGCTTGTACGTCAATACGATCAGAAACTCAGGTGAAGCCCTGCTTGTGATTATCAATGACGTTCTGGATTATTCGAAAATCGAAGCTGACAAACTTGTCCTGCACCCAGAACACTTCGACCTAGAGCGCTGTATTCTAGAGGTTGCGATGCTGTTGCAGCCCAGCGTACGCGACAAGGGTCTGACATTGCTGGTAGATTATGATCTATTCCTACCCACTTTGTTCGTCGGTGATCCGGGCCGGATTCGGCAAGTTTTAACCAACTTGGTTGGCAATGCGGTCAAGTTCACGTCCGAAGGGCACGTTTTGATCCGTGTTACTGGCGTGCCTCATCCAGATGCACAAACCTGCGATATTCACGTAGCCATCGAAGACACAGGCATCGGAATCGAACCTGAAAAAATCGGCCAAATATTTGGCGAGTTCAATCAAGTTGAAGACGAACGCAACCGCCAGTTCGAAGGTACGGGGCTAGGGTTGGCCATCACCAAACGCCTGATTTCCATGATGGGCGGTGCTGTCTGGGTCGAAAGTGAGATGGGGCAGGGGTCCTGTTTTGGGTTTCGCTTATCGCTACCCACCGCCGAAGGTCCGCAACCCGAACCTCCAGATCTGAAAGATTGTGTGAAACACGTCATGGTGGTCGAAGATCTGGCCGTAAACCGGGCCATCCTTGCGAAGCAGCTCGGCCGCCTGGGTGCGGAAGTCACCGTTTGTACTTCGGGGGGCGAAGCTCTGGCCAAAATAACTGATCGGGTTGAGCTGGTCTTGTGCGATCACGACCTGCCGGACATGGACGGGTTGGACCTTGCAACCTCGCTCAAAGACCGGGGCTGGGGGGATCTGCCTGTGATCGTGATGTCCGCAAATCCCGCTTTGATACACGCCCATCCGGCGCGCGACCTGGTGAGCGGCGTTTTGCAGAAACCAATCCCCCGGTCTGAACTCTATGGCAGGCTGATGGCTCTCAAAGCGTCTTCTACGGCTGATTGCTTGGCCAAACCGAAAATTTATGAGTCTAATAAGGACAAAACCAAAGAAACCAATACCCGTCACATGAAAATTCTCGCGGCGGAAGACAACCGTACCAATCAACTGATCCTGAAAAAGATGGTAAAGGATTTGAATATCGACCTGCGCTTTGCATCGCATGGCCTCGAAGCGGTTGAGATCTATCAGGAGTTCGAACCCGATCTGATATTCATGGATATCTCTATGCCAAAAATGGACGGGAAACAGGCCACCACGGAAATCCGAAGGCTCGAGGTTGAAACCGGCCGACACGTCCCCATTGTTGCCTTGACCGCTCACGCGATGGCAGGGGACGATGAGGGGATCCTATCTGCCGGGCTCGACCATTACCTGACCAAACCTCTGCACAAGACACTCATCCATCAAATGATCCTGCAACATCAACCAGACGACGTGACCCGCGTTGATGAAACCAATCCTGAAGAGATCAGCAGAGGTTGTAGTGACAACAAACAGGATCCTGCTTCATCTGGCTAAAAATACCTCGGGGAGCGCGAGGGGCTGGCCCCTCGCTTCCTTCCGGCCACGCAATCGTTGATCTTTGTTGTTTTACAGATGTTTTCAGGCCGCATAGGGTCTAACAAAGACTGGTTTGTCCTCTTCTGACAGGTCCGCACGGTAAGAGTAACCGCCGGTGTCAAACTCTAACAATGCTTTGGGATCAGTCAGGCGATGTTGGATGATGTACCGCGCCATCGCGCCGCGTGCTTTTTTAGCAAAGAAACTGACGATTTTCGGGGTGCCGTTCTTATCTTCCATGAACACCGGCGTGACGACACGCAGTTTCAGCGCATTTGGGTCAACCGCGCCAAAATATTCCTGGCTGGCGCAGTTGATCAGAACATCGCTGCCAATTTCCGTGCCTTGTGCATTCAGCGCTTTGCTGAGCTGGTCGCCCCAGTAGTCATAAAGATTCTTGCCGCGCCGGGTTTTCAGTTTGCTGCCCATCTCCAGCCGATAAGGCTGAATCGCATCCAGCGGTCGCAGCATGCCGTAAAGTCCCGAGAGGATGCGAAGGTGATCCTGGGCCCATGCCATTTCTTCCGCATCCAGCGATGCAGCCTCTAAACCTTGATAAGTATCGCCAGCAAAGGCCAGCGCTGCAGGGCGCGTGGCCTCGGCCTCGGGCGCGTCCACAAAGGCGCGATAGCGGTCGCGGTTCAGGCGTGCCAGATCGTCGCTCAGGCTCATCAGCTTTTTCAGGTCGCCAAGTGTCAGGTTCCGTGCGGTCTTTGACAGCCGGATCGCGTCATCCTGAAAGTCGGGCTGTGTGACCGCGACGTCCCGCTCTGCCCAATCCAGCCGCTTGGCCGGGGAAATCACTACCAGCATATCCGCCCTCTTTCCTTGCCTGATTTGGTGTATCTAGGTCGTTTTGCGTTTTACCAAAAGAACATTTGTCGAAAGGCGCGGTCGAACGTTGGGAGAGGCAGCGTCTTTTGACACGATTGGGGCGCAAAACGAACTAGCCCGCCTCACGCAGCACGTCCAGAAAGGCAGCGCCAAACCTTTCGTGACGTCGATCACCCAGCACTGTCTCGATCCCGCGCGGATCATCCGGCCGCATCTGCGCCACCTTCGCCAGTTGCGAGGCCGAGCAGGTCAGCGGCTTATCTATCCCATCGGGGCCGCGCGATAACTGAGACTGTACTTCGAGCAAACGATCGTAAATCTCACCTTGGTCCCGCCCCGCCAGTTTGCGGCGGGCTGGGTGCACGGCCTCAACCGCGCCTGCGATGACTTCAAGGAAGGTGTCGCCATAGCGTTCCAGCTTTTTGGCACCAACACCGCCAACACGCGCCATGTCATCCAGTGTAGCGGGGCGTTTTTCAGCCATTTCGATCAAAGTGCGATCAGGGAAGATCACATAGGCTGGCACACGTGCGGTTTCTGCCAAAGCGCGGCGTTTGGCCTTAAGTGCCGACAGCAACGGTGCGTCCTCCTCGGACACCATGGCTTTCACTGCGGGGCGGCGCGTGGCCTTTCTGATCGTGTCCTTGCGCAGGTTGATCTGCGCCTCGCCTTTCAGGATCGGCTTGGCAGCTTCGGTCATGCGTAACGCGCCATGGCGTTCTGGATCAGGGCGGACCAGATCATGCCCCATCATCTGCCGGAAAATCGCTTGCCATTGAGGGCGCGACCAGTCTTTGCCGATGCCCCAAGTGGACAGATCGTTGTGACGACGCGCGCGTATTTTGTCGGTCTCGTTCCCCAGCAGAATATCGATCAGATGGCCCGCGCCGAACCATTCTTCGGTGCGCAGGGTACAGGAAAGGGCCATGCGGACGGGGGTGGTGCCGTCGAAGACCTCGGGCGGCGTATCGCACAGATCGCATTTCCCGCAAGGTTCGGCCTGTTCGTCGAAATAGCCCAGCAGAGTTTGACGACGGCACACCAGCGCTTCGGCCAGACCCAGCAAAGCGTTCAGCCGGGCGTGGTCGGCCATGCGGCGCTCGGGCGGGGCCAACCCTTCGTCTATCTGCGACCGTCGCAGGCGGATATCGTCGGGGCCGAACAGGGTCAGCGTCTCGGCGGGGCCGCCATCGCGCCCAGCGCGGCCAATCTCCTGATAGTAAGCCTCGATGGATTTGGGCAGGTCCGCATGGGCGACCCAGCGGATATCGGGTTTGTCGATGCCCATGCCAAAGGCAACCGTGGCAACGACGATCAGACCATCCTCGCGGGCGAAGCGCGCCTCGACGATGCGCCGGTCCTCGGGATCCATACCGCCGTGATAGTGGCAGGCGGTGTGGCCTTCGTCGCGCAAAGCCTTGGCCAGCACTTCGGTCTTGTTGCGGGTGCCGCAATAGACAATGCCGGATTGACCCTTACGGGCAGCGGCGAAATCGAGGATCTGTTTACGCGGCCCGTCCTTGGCAGCAAAAGCCAGATGGATGTTGGGCCGGTCAAACCCACGCAGAAACTTGTGTGGTTCGATGCCGTCAAACAGTTTTTCGACAATCTCATCCTGCGTCTCTGCATCCGCCGTGGCGGTGAAGGCAGCAAGAGGGACGTCCAGCGCGCGCCGAAGTTCACCGATCCGCAGATAATCCGGGCGGAAATCGTGGCCCCACTGGCTGACGCAATGCGCCTCGTCCACGGCAATCAGGCTGACATTGATCCGGCGCAGCATGCCTAACGCCGACCCGGCCGCCAGACGTTCCGGTGCCATGTAAAGTAGCTTGAGCCGTCCGGCCTCCAAAGCTTCCCAAACCGCGTCGGTTTCTTCAGGTGTGTTGCCCGAGGTCAGCGCCCCGGCCTCGACCCCGGCCTCCTGCAACCCACGCACCTGATCACGCATCAGGGCGATCAGTGGCGATATCACTACGGTCACGCCATCTCGCAGCAGGGCGGGCAGCTGAAAACACAGAGATTTACCGCCCCCGGTCGGCATGATCGCAAGCACGTTTTCGCCAGCGGTCACGGCATCGACAATCTCTTCCTGTCCGGGGCGGAAGTCATCGAATCCAAAGACATCTCGCAGCAAGGGTGCGGAGTCGAACATCTGCGGGGTTGCCCTGTTTTAAGGTTTATCTGCTCTTAAGACAGGACAATCACATACTAAGATTCGGTGAACAAGAGGTCAGTAGAAGAACGCGGCATTGTTGGCGAGGATAATGCGAAGCGAAAACACACCGAGAAGCACAATCAGCGGTGCCAGATCCAATCCGCCCATAGGGGGCAAAAAGCGCCGAATTGGACCGTAGATCGGCTCTAACAAGCGGTTCAGGCCGTACCAAATTTGCGCGACAAGTTGCTGGTGAAGGTTGAGCACCTGAAAGTTGATCAGCCAACTCATGATGACGTGGGCGATGACGATGAACCAGACAACGCTCAGCAACATTTGCAAGATTTCGTATAGAGATTGCATGGGCACTCCGTTCTTTCACCGAAAAGAGACCTAAGCGCCCTCGTTGCAAAGAGCAAGTCTGCGCCAACTCAAAGCTTGCGAATTGAACCAAACCCCCGTCTTATAAACATAACGATAACAGAGGCAGTGATGGCAGAGATTTCCAAACGCAGGCGCATCTGGGGCTGGTGGTTTTTTGACTGGGCCAGCCAGCCATATCACACGCTGTTGGTCACCTTTGTCTTTGGCCCATATTTTGCCGGGGTGGCAGCCGGGTATTACGCGGACAGTGGGCTGGATGCCGAAGCCGCAGCCGCACAGGCGCAAACGGTCTGGGCGAACTGTTTGACGATCACGGGGCTGATCATTGCCTTTGGCGCGCCTTTGCTGGGGGCAATGGCGGATGTGTCAGGGCGGCGCATTCCGTGGATTTTTGCGTTTTCGGTCATGTACGCGGTTGGATCCGGTGCGTTGTGGTACACGATGCCCGATGGCTCGAACATGTGGCTGATGCTGTCGGCCTTTGGGCTGGGTTTCGTGGGCGCGGAATATGCGCTGATATTTATCAATTCTCAGCTACCTGATCTGGGCGACGACAGTGAAGTGGGTGAGATTTCGGGCTCGGGCTTTGCGTTTGGCTATTTCGGCGGCCTGATCTCACTGGCGATCATGTTGGCGCTGTTTGTGGAACAGGCGAACGGCAAAACACTGATCGGGATGGAGCCTGCCTTGGGTCTAGATGCGGCGACCCGGGAAGGCACACGTTTTGTCGGCCCGTTTACGGCTGCTTGGTTCATTCTGTTTATGGTGCCCTACTTCCTGTGGGTGCGCGATGACGCACCAAGTGACAAAACGGGCAGCGTGGGCGAAGCGCTGCGTCTGCTTGCAAAATCAGTGTCTAACCTGCGCCATCGCGTCAGTCTTGCCAGCTACCTCGGCTCGTCAATGTTCTACCGCGATGCGCTGAACGGGCTTTACAGCTTTGGCGGTGTCTATGCGCGGTTGGTGCTAGAGTGGGACCTGATCAAGATCGGTATCTTCGGGATTGTGAGCGTGTTAGCAGCGGCGGCATTTTCCTGGGTCGGCGGCAAGCTGGACAAGAAATACGGCCCCAAACCCGTGATCATCGTTGCGATCTGGGTTCTGATATTTGTCTGCGCCACCGTGGTCATGATGGACCGGACGCAAATCTATGGCATTCAATTGGCCGAAGGATCCAATTTGCCGGATATCGTTTTCTTCGGCTGCGGTGTGTTGATCGGTGGTATGGGCGGCATTCTTCAATCGGCCAGCCGCTCGATGATGGTGCGCCATACTGATCCCGAAGCTCCGGTGGAAAGCTTTGGCCTTTATGGTCTGTCGGGGCGCGCGACCGCATTTGCGGCACCGCTTTTGATCGGAATTGCAACAACCGTGACCGGCAGTGCCCGGTTGGGGGTGTCACCCATCGTTGGGTTGTTTATTCTGGGACTATTCCTGATGCGCTGGGTCAGACCGGAAGGGGATCAGAGCAGATGATTTTAAAGCGTTTTTTGATAATCGTGGCTGCACTTGCTTTGGCGGGTACAGCGACGGCAGAGCCGTTGGCAAAGCAGTTGTTCGGGGCGCAAAGGGTCAATTCGCAACAAAAACCGGCCGCGTTCGGCAGTTATTCGCGCGGATGCGCCGCCGGATCAATGCAATTGCCCGAAACCGGGGCCACTTGGCAAGCTATGCGTCTGTCACGCAACCGCAACTGGGGACACCCCGAGGCGATCGATTACGTGAAGGACCTCAGTAAGTTTGCCGCGAAACAGCCGGGCTGGAACGGTCTCTATATCGGGGATATCAGCCAACCACGGGGCGGCCCGATGACGTCGGGCCATCGGTCCCATCAGTTGGGTCTGGATATCGACATCTGGATGCTGCCCGGGGACAACATGCGTCTCAGCCGCAAAGCGCGCGAGAATATCTCGTCTATTTCTCTGCGTCGCGCAAATGGGGCTTTTGTCAACGGGAACTGGACGAAGCAGCACCATGCTGTTCTGCGCGAAGCCGCCAAAGACAAGCGTGTCGCGCGTATTTTCGTCTTTCCCGGTGCTAAAGTGCAAATGTGCAAGGATGAGAAGGGTAACCGCGCCTATCTGCGCAAGATCAGACCATGGTGGGGGCATCACTATCATTTTCACGTCCGTCTGAAATGCCCCCGAGGGTCGAAAGGTTGCGTCAATCAGGACCCGCCCCCCAAGGGCGATGGCTGCGCTCAGGCGCAGGAATGGGTGAACAACATCCTCAATCCGCCGCCACCTGACCCGAACGCCCCAGCCCCCAAGAAACGCCGGGAATATGTTCTGGCTGATTTGCCACAACAATGCGCCGCCGTTTTGCAATCCAACTAAGCGTCTTTCTGTTTGCGGCCACGGCAGCTGTGGCGGTCGAAATCAAGTCCGCCACCCATCTGCACAGTTTTGAATGGAATAATCCGGCGGATTGGTTTGGTGGGTTTTCGGCGCTGCACGTTCTGGGCGACGGTCAACAGATACTGGTGCTGAGCGATCGGGCCAGAATAGCCACGGCCCGCGTCGAGCGGGACGGAGACCAGATCACCAGCATTCATGTCTTGGATCAATGGCGGGTCTTGTCCAGTCAGGGGCGCATTATGAAAGGTGGTGTCGGCGACTCCGAAGGGCTTGCGCTGGCACCAGATGGTGGGCTCTATATCTCGTTCGAAGGGGTGCACCGGATCGCCAATTATCCAGAGCCAGGTGCCAAGGCGCGAGTTTTGCCGCGACCCCCGGGCTTTAACGACCTCGCTGACAATGGGTCTTTCGAAGGTCTTGCAATCGATGCGCGCGGCCAGCTTTACACATTGCCGGAAAAGAATCGCACCAAAGGCGGGGACATTCCGGTTTTTCGTTGGGATGGCGACGCGTGGTCAATTCCCTTTGTTTTGCCGCAACGCGATGGCTTCAAACCTGTCGGTGCCGACTTCGGCCCGGACGGAAAGTTTTATGTGCTCGAGCGTAAGCTGGGTTTTGTCGGCTTTCGCTCGCGGCTGCGTCGATGGGATGTGGCCGATGACGCACCCAGCGCCGAAGAGGTCCTGCTCGAAACAGCAAAGGGCGCGCATGACAACCTCGAAGGGCTGTCTGTCTGGCGCGACGGTCAGGGCCGTTTGCGGGCCACGATGATCTCGGATGACAACTTTCTGGCTCTGCAGCGAACCGAATTGGTGGAATATCTGCTACCCGATTGACAGAGCCACGGCAAAGGTCTAAACGCTCGGCTTGCCTTGGGACGGTCCCTTGGCCAAGTCGCCGCTACCTTGTCAAAACGGGCATCAAAACATGCAACGCGCTTACATTCCCGGCATCATTGCCATGGCCGCCATTGTTGTGGCCTCAAACATCCTGGTCCAGTTCCTGATCCTTGACGGGCTGTTGACCTGGGGTGCTTTCACTTATCCGTTGGCCTTCCTGGTCACTGACATCATGAACCGCGTTTATGGCTTGGGTCCGGCCCGCAAGGTCGTTTTCGCCGGGTTTGTCACCGGCATCATCTGTTCGCTGATCGGCAGTCAGATCATGCTGCAAGGCGACGGGTTTGAATACGCCGCCGTACCGCTGCGGATCGCAGTCGCCTCGGGCACAGCATTCCTGATCGCGCAACTGACTGATGTTACTGTGTTCAATGCCATGCGCGGCGGCCGTTGGTGGCGCGCACCCCTGGTCTCGACGCTGGTTGGATCAGCGCTCGATACCGCCATCTTCTTCACCATCGCCTTCTCGGCCTCGGTCACGTTCTTCGGTGCCAACGCCGACGCCGCGATCAACTGGGCGTGGGAGCCTGTGCCGTTTATGCTGTCCGGCCCGATGGCCCCGCTGTGGGTGACGCTGGCTTTTGCAGACTGGCTGGTGAAACTGTCACTGGCGCTGATTGCTTTGATCCCGTTCAAAGTCATTGTTGCCCGGCTGACTGCCGCACAGCCTGCGTAAAAAAGTGCTTTGAGAATGGCGCATCTTGTGTCAGGCTCAAGGTTAACCGCAACAGATAGAAAAGGAGGTGATCCAGTGTCAAGAAAGAGATTGGAGAGAGGTGTCGGAACAACCGGGGGGAAAGCCTGCTAGGGCAGCCCTTGGCGGAGCGCTCGCTCCGGCTGGTCGATTGATCTAACCGACCCGACCTCCTGAACTTTCGAAGGGCCGTCCCAAAAGGGGCGGCCCTTTCTGTTTCCACCCGTGCCCTGTAAGGTCCGGCCCATGTTGCGCATCACCGACGATATCATCCTGCAAGACTGGGAAATGACCGAGAGCTTTGTCCGTTCTTCCGGTCCCGGTGGGCAGAACGTCAACAAGGTTTCCACGGCTGTTGAACTGCGGTTTGAAGCGGCACGGTCCCCCTCTTTGCCGGATCCGGTCAAGAACCGATTGAAACGGCTGGCCGGGCGGCGCTGGACCAAAGAGGGCGCAATCATCATCCAATGTGAAGAAACCCGTTCTCAGGCGCGTAACCGTGAAATTGCCCGGGCACGGCTGGCCGAACTGATCACCCGCGCGCTCGTTAAACCCAAACGGCGCATCGCAACCAAGCCGACCTATGGGTCGGTCAAGCGCAGGTTGGCGGCCAAGAAGGCGCGCGGCGACGTCAAAGCGCTGCGGGGCAAGGTCTCAGAAGAATGATCTGGCATCTTTTCGATGCGTTGTTACTCTGCCCCTGACAGGCAGGAGTGTAACGCCATGAGGCTGGAGGGAAAAACCGTAATCGTAACCGGTGGCGCATCCGGGTTCGGCGCAGGGATCGTGCAGAAGTTCCTGGACGAAGGCGCGCGCGTCATGATTGCGGATATCAATGGCGAAGCGGCGCTGGATCTTGCGAACACACTCGGAGAACGGGCAATCGGACACCAGGTTGACGTTGCAGACGGGGCTTCGGTTCAAGCCATGGCAGATGTCGCAAAGCGTCAGTTCGAAAATCTGGACATTCTGGTGAACAACGCAGGTGTCACGCATTTGCCGACCCCGCTCGAAGATGTCGCCGAAGACGATTTCGACCGCGTGTTCAATGTAAACATGAAATCGGTCTATCTGACCGCCCGCGCGTTTGTCCCGGCGATGAAAGCACGCGGGGCAGGTGCGATCCTGAACGTGGCCTCAACGGCTGGGTTATCCCCGCGTCCCAACCTGAACTGGTATAACGCCTCAAAAGGCTGGATGATCACGGCAACCAAGACCATGGCCGTGGAACTCGCCCCGACCGGTGTGCGTGTGAACGCGATCTGTCCTGTGGCCGGAGAAACACCGCTGCTGAAATCCTTCATGGGCGAAGACACGCCCGAGATTCGCGCCAAATTCCTGTCGACCATCCCGCTGGGCCGTTTCTCCACACCAGAAGACATGGCCAATGCCGCCTGTTTCCTCTGCTCGGACGAGGCCAGTATGATCACGGGTACAGCGCTTGAGGTTGACGGTGGCCGCTGCATCTGATCCGCTCTTCATCTGGCCAAAAATACCTCCGCCGGAGGCAGCGCGCTTGCGCGCTTTTCGGCCTGAACATCGAAGCAAAAAATGACCCCCGGACCCAAAAACCTGATCACCGATATCCCCGGCCTGATGGTCGGCAACGCGCAGGACGACACGCTGAAATCCGGCGCGACAGTCTTGACGGCGCAGGCTCCTTTTGTGGCTTCGGTCCATGTGATGGGGGGCGCACCCGGGACGCGCGAAACCGATCTTCTTGCACCAGACAAAGCCGTGACACATGTGGATGCGATTGTATTGTCTGGCGGCTCTGCCTTTGGCTTGGATGCCTGTTCCGGCGTCTCAGACGGGCTGCGCAAAAGGGGGCGCGGGTTTCCGGTCGGCGACGTCACTGTGCCGATAGTCCCCGGGGCGATCCTGTTTGATTTGCTCAACGGTGGTGACAAAAACTGGGTTGAAAACCCCTATCGTGCCTTGGGTCGCGCAGCGTACGAGGCAGCGTCGGATCAATTCGATCTCGGCTCAGCAGGCGCAGGCACCGGAGCCTTGGCTGCGATGCAAAAAGGCGGGCTGGGCTCTGCTTCGTGTGTTCTGGACAGTGGCACCACTGTTGGCGCGCTGGTTGCAGCCAATCCGTTGGGCAGTGTGACCACACCGGGTGATCAACATTTCTGGGCGGCACCTTTTGAAATCGGCAACGAATTTGGCGGTTTAGGGCCTGATACCAATGCCGCTCTTGGTACTCCGCAAGAAAGCCGCAAGGCGCAGGCGATGAAATCTGCAGACCCGGCCAAGACAAATACGACCATTGCCATCGTCGCAACCGATGCAGCCTTGACCAAGCCCCAATGTCAGAGGATGGCCGTTGCCGCCCATGACGGCATTGCGCGTGCGATTGTGCCCGCCCATACACCGGGCGACGGCGATCTGGTGTTTGCCGCCAGCACCGGCGTGCGACCCTTATCAACCGAAGCGGAGCTGGGGCTGATTGGTCACGCTGCTTCGATTTGTCTGGCACGGGCCATTACGCGGGCGGTGTATCTGGCGACACCGGCCGCAGGCGACCTTTTGCCCTGCTGGTCCAGGGTACATGACATAAGTTAAGGACATCCCATTTGTCGCAGTGGCACAGTAAGCCTGCGCGGCAATCTGCGCGTTGACTCTTTTTTGCGCCGAAGGTCCATTCGGTGCAGCAAATTTGTATCGGAGCAATAGCTATGAATCGCATCCTCGCTACCGCAATTGTCGGCCTTCTGGCCCTGCCCGCCTATGCTGAAGGCGATGCCGAAGCCGGTAAGAAAGCCTTCAACAAATGCAAGTCCTGCCACCTGATCGCTGACCCGGAAGGCGAAGTGATTGTCAAAGGCGGTAAGACTGGCCCGAACCTGTATGGCATCGCTGGCCGCACCGCTGGCACATATGAGGGCTTCAAATACGGTGACAGCATCGTTGCCGCAGGCGAAAAAGGCCTGGTTTGGGACGAGACAACCTTTGTCGAATACTCGCAAGATCCCAAAGCTTTCCTGAAATCCTATCTGGATGACACTGCGGCCAAGTCGAAAATGACCTTCAAGCTGAAAAAAGGCGCTGAAGACGTCTATGCCTATATCGTCAGCGTTTCGGGCGAATAAGCCTTAACGCAAGATGCAACAGCACAAGGACCAAAGGCCGCAGCCCCTGCGGCCTTTCGTGCGATTGATGCCGGGGCAAATCACAGCCACTTTGGTATCAGACAGGTGGTTTCCACCCGTCGCACAGCCAGACCGATCCGGCGGCAGCTAAACTCACAACAACCGCCCGGTAAATGGACTGGCAGCAGGAGAGGACAGATGGGAATTATGATCCCGGCCTGGGTCGATGGCGAATTGACCCCTGTGGACAAGCTCGAAGCGCATGAAAAAGGGCTCAAGCACAAGGCTGTGTCCGTGTTTGTTGTGCGCGGAACGGAAATTCTGCTGCAACGTCGCGCAATGGGCAAATACCACACGCCCGGCCTGTGGGCGAATACCTGTTGCACGCATCCGGATTGGGATGAAAGCTCGTCGACCTGTGCGGTGCGCCGTTTGCGTGAAGAGCTTGGGATAACCGGTCTCTATCCAGAATACCGGCACCGTCTTGAGTACCACGCGGATGTCGGCAACAACATGGTTGAAAACGAAGTTGTCGACGTCTTTCTAGCCCATGTTCGCGGGCAGCTAAAGATCGAGCCTAACCCTGACGAAGTCATGGATATCCGCTGGATCGACTATCATGATCTTCTGGCCGAAGTGACCCGTCACCCGGATCGTTTCACGCCATGGCTCAAGATCTATCTGCACAAATATGCTGACACGATTTTTGGCCCTGATCTGATCATTTCTGCCAAATCCTGATGCAGTTGGGCAAACCCTGCCTTGCAAGGTCGGCGCAAGCCGCCTAAATCAACGCGTCATGGCCAAGCAGAAGACAGACCCGAATTACAAGGTAATCGCCGAAAACCGGCGCGCCCGCTTCGATTACGCGATTGAAGAGGATATCGAGTGCGGCATTGTCCTGGAAGGGTCCGAGGTCAAGTCCCTGCGCGCTGGCGGGTCGAACATTGCGGAAAGCTATGCTTCGGTAGACGACGGGGAACTGTGGCTGATCAACAGCTATATCGCGCCTTACGAGCAGGCCAAGGTGTTCAAGCACGAAGAACGTCGTCGTCGTAAGCTGTTGGTGTCACGCAAGGAACTGTCGAACCTGTGGAATGCGACCCAGCGCAAGGGGATGACGCTGGTGCCGCTGGTCCTGTATTTCAACCACAAGGGTCGGGCGAAGATTAAAATCGGCATCGCCAAAGGTAAAAAGATCCACGACAAGCGCGAGACGCAGGCCAAGCGCGATTGGTCACGTCAGAAGCAGCGGCTTTTGAAAGATCACAGTTAGATCGCGTTGGCTTGGTGTGACCGGGTGTAATCTGCTGCGTTGCCTACACTTGCGGAAAAGGTCGGCAAGCGGCCCGTGATGCCCTATGGCTTTGCCCTTAAAGATGGCTTTCGCCATTCGAACCGTTCCACAGCGCTGTCCAGCGGCACTTCCGTCAATGCGGCCGTGTAGTTGCTGACGACCTTGTTGGCGATGCCCAAAACAACCTCTAGCGCGTTTTGCGGAGTGTATCCGGCGGCCAGAAATTTTTTCAGGTCGGCTGGCGCGATGCTGCCCCGGGTGCGTACCATGGATTTGGTGAATTCATTCAGCGCATTGAGCTTTTCGTCGGGCAGTGTGTCGCCCGAGCGCAGGCTTTCCACTGCATCAGGCGTCAACCCGGCCATTCGCGCCAATTTTGTGTGCCAGGGAACGCAATACTCGCAGTTGTTCTCGAAATTCACGGTTAGATACACCACTTGCTGCTCTGCCGCCGTCAGTGTTGTTTTGGCAAACTCGTCCAGACAATCCAGGTGGGTCTGAAGCAATTGTGGGGACAGCGCCATAACGCCCTGCAAATTCGGAATCACCCCGTAGTCTGCTTTGGCCTTGTCCAGGAATGGCTTCGCGTCTTCGGGTGCGTTGTCGGGAGTGAGGACTTCAAAAGATGTCATAGCGCTTCCTGCAGGGATTGCGTTGCACGTCAGCCCACGCCAGCGGCGCAGACATGTTTCGGAAAACAATTCTATGGATCAAAACGCCATTGCGGCCTGTACTGCGCGTTGCCAGCGGGCATAGGCCGCATCGCGGTCGTCCTGCGCCATTTTTGGCTCAAACCGCGTGTCCAGCCGCCAAGTTTCTGCGAACCCATCCTGGTCTGGATAAACCCCGGCCTTCATGCCAGCCAGCCATGCGGCCCCCAATGCAGTTGTTTCCTGCATCACCGGACGATCCACCGGCGCGCCCAGACAGTTCGACAGACCCTGCATGGTCCAGTCAGACGCACTCATCCCGCCATCGACGCGCAGGATGACATCGGTGTCTGCCCCCCAGTCGCCCTGCATGGCATGCCACAGGTCGCGGGTTTGGAATGCGATGCTTTCCAGCGTGGCGCGCGCGATCTCAGCCCGGCCCGAGCCACGGGTCAACCCGAACATCGCGCCACGGCAATCGGGTTTCCAATAAGGTGCGCCTAATCCGGTAAAGGCAGGCACAAGAATGACATGTTGGTTCGGATCTGCCTGAGCGGCAAGATCACCGCTTTGAGGTGCCGAGTCGATGATCTGCAGTGCGTCGCGCAGCCATTGCACGGCTGCCCCGGCGATAAAGATCGATCCTTCCAGCGCATAGGTGCGCTGTCCATCCAACTGATAGGCAACGGTCGTCAACAGGCGGTTTTTCGACTGAACCGGCTGCGCGCCCGTGTTCAGCAACGCAAAGCAGCCCGTGCCATAGGTGGATTTCATCATGCCCGGCTGGAAACAGGCCTGCCCGATTGTGGCGGCCTGCTGGTCTCCTGCAACGCCCAAAATAGGAATGTCGCCCCCGAATAAAGTGGTGGAGCCGAAATCCGCAGCGCAATCAAGCACGTCAGGCAAGATGGTCAGGGGTACATCCAGCAGGTCGCAAATCTCGGCGCTCCATGTGCCTTTGTGGATGTCAAACAAAAGGGTGCGGGCGGCATTGGTGGCATCTGTGGCATGGACACGGCCTTCGGTCAGTCGCCAGATCAGGAAACTGTCGATCGTGCCAAACAGCAACTCTCCGGCATCGGCCCTCTCACGCGCGCCCGAAACGGTATCCAACAGCCATTTCACTTTGGTGCCCGAAAAATATGGATCCAGCAGCAGTCCGGTTTGGGCGGTGACGTCATCCTCGCACCCGGCCTGTTTGTAGCGGGCGCAGATTTCGGCGGTGCGGCGGTCCTGCCAGACGATGGCGTTGTGGATCGCTTTGCCGGTGTGTTTGTCCCAGACGACGGTTGTCTCACGCTGGTTGGTGATCCCGATCCCGGCGATCTGATTGGCGGAAATGCCGGTGGTCTCCATCACCTCGCGGCACACGTGCAAAACACTGGACCAGATATCTTCGGGGTCATGTTCAACCCAACCTTCCTGAGGGAAGTGCTGGGGAAACTCTTGCTGTGCGGTGCCAACTGGCTGCATTTGCGCATCAAAAAGTATGGCGCGCGAGGACGTGGTGCCCTGATCGATTGCCAGAATATAGGTCATGTCCGCTCTCCCCCGGTCTCGTTTCGCGGGACTTTAGCGCAAACAATGGCGCAGGGGCCAGAGCAGAAATCAGGCTGGATCAACCGGGATATTATCGATCAGACGAACGCCATCGGCCCATGCGGTTACGAACAGGCGGGCTGGCCTGTTGGCACTGGGCAGGCTTTCCAGCGTCTCGGCGCAGCGCAGGTCCACGTATTCGACCTCTGAAAACCCGGCGGCCAGCAAGCGCGCTTTGGCATTTTGCGCCAAAGTTGCGAAATCACTGCCCTCGGCCAGATTTTGTGCGACCTGCTGCATGACCTTGTTCATATGTTCTGCGATCTTTAGCCCATCAGGGGAAAGCAGAAGGTTGCGGGACGACATCGCCAGCCCAGAAGGCTCGCGCACAGTCGGGCAGCCGATCACCTCGATTGGAATGTCCAAATCGCGGGCCATACGGCGGACAACCAGCAGCTGTTGGTAGTCTTTTTCCCCGAAATAGGCTCGATCTGCTTGCGTTTGGAGAAACAGCTTGGCGACAACGGTGGCTACGCCCTCGAAATGGCCTGGGCGGAAAGGGCCTTCCATCATATCGGTCAGGCCAGCAACCGTAACTGTGGTTGAAAAGCCGTCAGGATAGACTTCCTGCGGATCAGGCACATAGATCGCGTCCACGCCGTAAGGGGCCAGTTTTTTGGCGTCTTCATGTTCGGTACGGGGGTAATTGGCCAGATCTTCGGGGTTGTTGAACTGTTTGGGGTTCACAAAGATCGTCACGATGACCCGGTCACACCCTTCCTTTGCGGCCTGCGCCAGCGACAAATGCCCTTCGTGCAGCGCACCCATGGTCGGAACCACGCCGATCGCATCGCCATTGCGGTGCCATTCAGTGGTTTTGGCGCGCAGCTCTGCCAGAGACCGCAAAATCGGCGCGGTCATGCTTTGGCCCCTTTGGTCGGAGCCTGATCTGCAAAGACATGTTCGTCTGCCGGGAAGGCCCGTGAGCGCACCTCGGCGGCGTATTCCGCGATGGCAGCCTCGGCCAGTGGGCCCAGCTCGGCATAGCGTTTGACAAACTTGGGTTTGAAGGCGGTGAAAAAGCCGACCATGTCGTCCACGACCAGAATTTGCCCGTCACAGCCTGCGGATGCGCCGATTCCGATAGTTGGGATCGCAACCTCTTCGGTGATCTGGTCTGCCAGTCCTTGGGGAACTTTTTCCAGAACGACTGAAAACGCACCGGCCTCGGCCACGGCGCGGGCATCTGCCATAACGGCTTCTGCCTGCTCGGCACGACCCTGCACCTTGTAGCCACCCAGCGTGTTGATCGACTGTGGCGTCAGCCCGATATGCGCCATCACGGGGATGCCGCGCTTGACCAGAAAGCGGATGGTTTCAGCCATCTCGACGCCACCTTCCAGTTTCACGGCCCCAGCACCTGTTTCCGCCATAAGGCGCGCGGCATTCCGGAAGGCATCGGCCGGAGAATGTTCGTAGCTGCCAAACGGCATGTCGACGACCATCATCGCCTTGTCCAATCCGCGCGATACAGCCTGACCGTGCAGGATCATCATCTCCATCGTAACGCCCAGCGTGGATTCAAGCCCGTGCAGCACCATGCCGACGCTGTCGCCCACCAGAACAAAGTCGCAATGCGCATCCATCAGACGTGCCATGGGCGTGGTGTAGGCGGTTAGCGAGACCAAAGGCGCGCCGCCTTTTTGGGCGCGAATATCCTCGGCATTCGGGGCTTTCTTGCGGGCGGTGGCGCTCATGTGTCGCTCCTGCAGGTATTATGTTGCAGTGCGGCATAGCAGACCGAACAGGGCCAAAGAAACCCCGGTTGCGCGAACATTCCCTTGATTGACCTCAGGTTTACAGGAAAACTGGTTTCAAAATGGCCCTGAAAACAAGGGTGACACCAGTTTCAGTAGGGAGAGTTCACATGACAAAATTCATGTTTCGGACATTTGCGTCGACCTTGGCGGTAGGCGTCAGCCTGTTTGCCTCGCAGGCTTTTGCAAAATCGGACATCACCATCGCGATGCAGCTTGAACCCCCGCATCTGGACCCGACCAGCGCCGCGGCACAGGCCATCGACTCGGTGGTCTATACAAACATTTTCGAAGGTCTGACCCGGTTCATGGGCGATGGCTCGGTCGTGCCTGGCCTGGCTGAAAGCTGGGAGATTTCTGACGATGGTACGGTTTATACCTTCAAGCTGCGCGATGGTGTGACCTTCCATGACGGCACAACCATGGATGCCGAGGACGTCAAGTTCACCCTTGATCGCGCCACAGCCGAAGACAGCGCGAACGCCCAGAAGGCGCTGTTTGCCGGGATTGAAAGCGTTGAGGTTGTCGATCCACTGACTGTCAAAGTCACTCTTTCGGAACCAAACGGCAATTTCCTGTTCAACCTGGCTTGGGGGGATGCGGTCATTGTCGCGCCCGACAGCATCGAAAACATCAAGACCAACCCGGTCGGCACCGGGGCCTACACCTTTGGCAACTGGGTGCAGGGCGACAGCATCACGCTGAACCGCAACCCCGAGTATTGGGGCGATCAGCCCGCGTTAGAGACTGCAACCTTCAAGTTTATCTCGGATCCAACCGCCGCTTTTGCCGCGATGATGGCCGAGGATGTGGACGTATTTGACAACTTCCCTGCGCCGGAAAACCTGCCGCAGTTTGATGCAGATCCGCGCTTTCAGGTGCTGGTTGGCACAACCGAGGGCGAGACCATCCTGTCCACCAACAACAAACAGCCGCCGTTTGACGACATTCTTGTCCGGCAAGCCATGGCTCATGCCATCGACCGGCAGGCGATTATCGATGGAGCGATGTTTGGCTATGGCACGCCGATTGGAACCCATTTTGCACCGCATCATCCGGCCTATGTCGATTTGACCGGCGAGTCCGCATATGACCCGGAACAGGCCAAGGCGCTGCTTGCCGAGGCCGGTTTTGAGAACGGGTTCGAAACTACACTACACCTGCCGCCACCGTCTTATGCACGCCGGGGCGGTGAAATCGTTGCCGCGCAACTGGCCGAGGTCGGCATCACGGCCGAGATCATCAATGTCGAATGGGCGCAATGGCTGGAATCGGTGTTCAGGGGCAAGGACTTTGGGCTGACGATTGTCAGCCATACCGAACCCATGGATATCGGAATCTATGCGCGGCCAGATTACTACTTCCAATATGAAAGTTCCGATTTTCAGGCGCTGATGGATACGCTGAACGCCACCACCGATCCTGATGAACGCAGCCGTTTGTTGGGTGAGGCCCAGCGTCTGATCTCAACCGATTATGTGAATGGCTATCTGTTCCAATTGGCCAAGCTGGGCGTCGCAAAGGCCGGTGTGCAGGGGTTGTGGGCAAACGCCCCCACAGCAGCGATCGACCTGACACAGATCAGCTGGTCTGAATAATACCTGAACCGGGGCTTTTTGGTAGGGCCCCGGTCTCACTCTCTTTTCGTGTGTCTCTCGTAATGGTCTTGTTTCGCGGTTTTTGTTTTCTCTTACTGGCCCTTTGCCTTTCGTCGATTGCGCCGGACAGGGGCTTGGCGCAAAACGTGTTGGGTGGGCGTCTGGATGCATTGACCGGCACGCCTGAAAACCCGCTTGACGTTGGCATAGGTATCCGCATCGACCAGATCACCAGCGTCGATCAAAAGGCCGAAAACTACGGCGCCGTTGTGGTTTTGCGGGTCGAGTGGACGGATCCTGCGCTGGCTTTTGATCAGGCCGAGATCGGGCGCGAGATCCGAGTATTCAGCCCGCCGGATCTGGCGGATCATGCCGCCGATATCGGCACCGTTTTGCCCGCCTTTGTCATCCACAACCAGCAATCCAACAAGTGGATACACGAATCTGCGGCGTCCCTGCGGTATGACGGGCGCGTGGTTTATGTCGAGAAATCTTCGCTGACGTTACAGGCACCGCATTTCGATTTCAGAAAGTACCCGTTCGACACGCAGGAGTTTCACTTCGAGGTCGTATCAATCTTTCCATCTGACTACGTGAAGTACCGCCCGCTTGAAGAATACTCGGGACTTGGCGATCTGTTGGGGGAAGAAGAGTGGATTTTGGGCAATGCACGTCTGGAAGCAACCAAGGTCACAGGTTTGTCCGGCAGGGAAAGCGATCAGGTCGCGCTTGTTTTCGAAGGTAACCGGCACCTGACTTACTACGTCATTCGGGTTTTCTTGCCGATGCTGGTTCTGATTTCGGTCGGCTGGGCGCTGTTTTTCCTGGATGAATACCGCCGCAGGATCGAGATTGCGGGCGGCAATCTGCTGGTCTTTGTTGCATTCAACTGGGCGATCTCGGCAGATTTGCCAAAGCTGGGCTATCTGACCTTTCTGGATTTTGTCCTGCAATGCATGTTCCTGATGACCGGGGCCTTGATTGTGTTCAATGTGGCGTTGCGGAAACTCAAAGTGTCCGGAAGGGAAGGCACAGCGCGGACGTTGGACAATTACGCGATCAAGTGGATCTATCCTCTGGGCTATGCCGCAATCGTGGCTTACGCGGTTTTCGCCTATCTTCTGGTGCCTTAGACGCTGGACCCGCGCCTGATGTGACCCTAACGTGGTGCCAATGCTCCGCTATGCCTTTAAACGCCTGATTTCGCTGTTGATCAGCCTGGCCGTCGCCTCGGTCGTCATCTTCGCGGTGATCGAGGTCGCACCGGGCGATCCGGCGTCGTTCATGCTGGGTGTGAACGCGCAAGAGGATACACTGGCTGCGTTGCGGACTGAGCTGGGCCTGGACGGGTCAAAAGTGCAACGGTACCTCAACTGGGTCGGCGGAATGCTGGTGGGGGATTTTGGCACGTCCTACACGTACCGCACGCCGGTGTCCCAGATGATCGCAGACCGGCTTTGGGTGTCACTGCCGCTGGCACTTTATGCGCTGACTCTGTCAACCTTGATTGCGTTTCCCGCCGGGATCTACGCCGCCGCCCGCCGGGGCAAGCCCGGGGACCTGGCGGTAATGGGCGCCACTCAGTTGGGCATTGCCGTCCCCAATTTCTGGTTTGCGATGATGCTTGTGCTGATCTTCGCCATCAACCTGCGCTGGTTCAATGCGGGCGGGTTTGTCGGTTGGAGCAACGGGTTGTGGGCCGGACTACATTCGCTGACCCTGCCCGCAATCGCGCTGGCCCTGCCGCAGGCGGCTATCCTCGCTCGCGTGATGCGGTCGGCCCTCCTGGACATTCTGGGCCAGGATTTCATGCGCACCGCCCGGGCCAAGGGGTTGACCCGCCGTCAGGCGCTGTGGCGGCACGGGGTGCGAAATGCGCTGATTCCGGTGCTGACCATCATTGGCTTGCAGTTTTCCTTTCTGCTGGCCGGATCGATCATCATCGAACAGGTATTCTACCTGCCCGGCCTTGGGCGACTGGTGTTTCAGGCGATTTCGGCCCGCGACCTGATCGTCGTTGAATCGGTGGTTATGTTGCTAGTCTTTGCCGTGATCACCGTGAATTTTCTGGTCGATCTGGCTTATGCCGCCGTCGACCCAAGGCTGAGGAGCAGGACATGAGCCGCAACCTGTTTCTGGGCGCTTGTTTGTCTTCTCTGGTGGTCTTAGCGGCGCTGATTTCGTTTGTCTGGACCCCCTATGATTACTCGGCCTTGAGCATTCCAGAGAAGCTTCAGCCCCCAAATGCGCAGCACTGGTTCGGTACGGATCACTTCGGGCGGGACATGTTTTCGATGATCATGGTTGGTGCGCGCACGTCCATTGCGGTGGCTTTGGTGGCTGTGGGGATCGGTATGGCGATGGGGGTCCCGCTTGGCCTGACAGCCGCGGCCCGCAAAGGATCGTGGTTGGATGAGGTCATCATGCGCGGCAACGATCTGGTTTTTGCCTTCCCCTCGCTGGTTATCGCCATCCTCATCACCGCCGTGTTTGGTGCCGGAGCGATTAACGCAATCATTGCCATTGGCATTTTCAACATCCCCGTTTTTGCCCGTATCACCCGAGGCGCAGCCTTGTCGCTGTGGGAGCGCGAGTTCATCCTTGCCGCGCGTGTATCGGGAAAAGGGGCAACGCGGATATCGGTCGAGCATATCCTGCCCAATGTCGCCAACCTGCTGATCGTGCAGGGCACCATTCAGTTCAGTCTTGGAATTTTGGCTGAGGCCGGTCTGTCCTACGTCGGTCTGGGGGCGCAGCCGCCCACGCCAAGTTGGGGCAGAATGCTGGCGGATGCGCAGACAATGGTCAGTTTTGCCCCGCATTTGGCTCTGATTCCAGGCGTGGCGATTATCGTCACCGTCTTGGGCCTGAACCTGTTGGGCGACGGGTTGCGGGATTGGCTGGATCCCCGGATCAGGATGGCGCGGGCATGAGTTTGTTGCGCATCAAGAACCTGTCACTGTCGATCCATGGGACATCGATCCTGAAACAGGTCGACCTGTCCATCGATCACGGTCAGATCGTCGCCGTCACGGGCGAGAGCGGTTCGGGTAAATCCATGACGGCCTTGGCTGTGATGCAGTTGCTTCCGAACGGAGCAGAGGTAGACGGCTCGCTCCAACTGGAGGGCAAAGATCTGCTGACCCGGTCCGAGGCCCAGATGTGTGCTTTGCGCGGCGCATCCATCGGGATGGTTTTTCAAGAGCCGATGACAGCGCTCAACCCCGTTAAAACCATTGGCGATCAGGTGATGGAAACGATCCTGATCCACAAGGCGATGCCTCATTCCCAAGCCCGGGTGCGCGCTCAAGAGGTTCTGACCCGCGTCGGTTTGCCTGCCGATCGGTTCCCTTTATCCCGTTACCCGCATGAGCTGTCTGGTGGGCAGCGCCAGCGTGTGGTGATCGCCATGGCCATTGCACTGCGCCCCAAGCTGTTGATCGCGGATGAGCCGACAACGGCGCTGGATGTCACCACGCAGGCGCAGATCCTTGATTTGCTCAAGGGGCTGGTGCGCGAATATGACATGGGTCTGCTGATGATCACCCATGATCTGGCTGTGGTCGCAGACATGGCCGACCAAATTACCGTCATGCGTCACGGGGAAGTGGTCGAAACCGGCGCGACAAGTTACCTGCTACACAACATGCAGCACCCCTACACCCGTATGCTGTTTGAGGCATCCGGCCATCAGGTCACGCTGCCAGAGCCACCGCAGCCTCAGCCGTTGCTGGAGGTGAGCCAGGTCGTGCGCGCGTACCGCCTGCCCCGAAAGGGCTTGTTTGACAGGCCGCTTCATCACAGGGCTGTGGATGGTGTGAGCTTTACCCTCAATCGAGGAGAGCGTTTGGGGCTTGTGGGCGAGTCTGGCTGTGGAAAATCGACCCTAACACGGGCTATTTTGGGGTTGGAAGAGGTGCAATCGGGCCAGATTCGACTGGACGGGCAGCCTGTGTTCACAGGTCACAAACCAAACCTTGCGGTGCGCCGGAAGATGCAGGTGGTTTTCCAAGACCCGTTTGGCAGTTTTAATCCGCGCCACCGTGTTGCGCGTCTGATCACCGAACCGTTCCATCTGCTGGATACCCCGCCGACCGGATCAGACCGCCAGGATCGGATCGCTGAGATGCTGACAGCGGTCGGCCTCAGCCCGGATGACGCGGGTAAGTACATTCACGAATTCTCGGGGGGGCAGCGTCAGCGGATTGCCATCGCGCGGGCGCTGATCATCCGACCTGAATTGATCCTGTTTGACGAAGCTGTCTCTGCGTTGGACGTATCGGTCCGAGCGCAAATCCTGGATCTGCTGGCCGAGCTTTGCGACGCCTACGACCTGACCTATCTATTCATCAGCCATGACCTGAGCGTTGTGCGCACCGTCACCGATCGCGTGTTGGTGATGCAATCCGGTCAGATCGTTGAACAGGGCGAGACCAATCAGGTCTTTGAAGCGCCACAACACCCCTACACACAAACTCTGATCGCAGCCGCACCGCGATTGCCAGAGATTGAGATGATATCGGCCTAAAACTACTGATTAGAGCCTGAAATGGAGGCAAAATTGACGCAAAAGATATGGTTCGACCCCGCTCTTTGCCTGATTGATGGACGCTGGGTGCCCGCGTCCTCGGGTGAATCCCTGCCGCTCATTAACCCCTCGGACGGGACCGAAATCTGCCGGATCGCACGTGGTTCAGAGACAGATGTCGATGCCGCAGTTCAAGCGACTCAAGCCGCATTGCAGGGCGATTGGGGGCGTAAAACGGCGTTGGAGCGGGGGCGTATTCTTACGAGGTTGGGTCAGCTGGTGCTGGAACGGGTCGAGGATCTTGCGCAGCTTGAGTCGATGGATGTGGGCAAGCCGCTTACGCAAGCCCGTGCCGATGCTGTTGCGCTGGCCCGGTATTGCGAGTTCTATGGCGGCGCAGCTGACAAGGTGATGGGAGAGACCATCCCCTATCTTGATGGCTACACCGTTTATACGCTGCGAGAACCGCATGGGGTGACGGGCCATATCGTGCCGTGGAACTACCCGATGCAGATCATTGGGCGTTCGGTCGGGGCGGCGCTGGCCATGGGCAATGCTTGCGTTCTGAAACCTGCAGAGGAAGCTTGTTTAACGGCACTGGCTTTTGCTCATCTGGCGCAGCAGGCGGGCTTGCCTGCCGGTGCTTTGAACGTCGTACCCGGCCTGGGGACTGAGGCGGGCGCAGCGCTGTCGGCGCATCCAAGTGTGAACCATATCTCGTTTACGGGCTCTGTCGCTACCGGGGCATTGGTGCAACAGGCCGCAGGGCGCAATGTGGTGCCCGTGACTCTGGAACTGGGCGGAAAATCCCCGCAACTGGTTTTTGACGATGCCGATCTGGACGCGGCGCTGCCGTTTTTGGTGAATGCTGGCATACAGAATGCAGGGCAAACCTGTTCGGCCTCGTCGCGCATTCTGGTGCAACGTGGGGTGTACGATCAGGTCAAGTCCCGCATGTCTGAAGCTTATGAACAGCTGACCGTCGGACCTGCGATGCAGGATCTGCGTGTGGGGCCGCTGATCTCGGACCGGCAGAAACAGATCGTTAGCGGTTTTCTGGATAAAGGCGCGGATCTGACCATTGCCGCGCAGGGTCATATCGTGAGTGCGGCGCCTGAGACTGGTGCTTATATACGGCCCACTTTGTTTGCTGATGTATCGCCCGATCATGTGCTGGCGCGGGATGAGATTTTTGGCCCGGTTCAGGTTCTAATCCCGTTTGACACCGAAGAGCAGGCTATAAAAATCGCAAATAGTACAGAATACGGCCTGGTTGCCAGCATCTGGACGCGTGACGGGGCCCGGCAGATGCGACTGGCGAAAGGGCTACATTCGGGGCAGGTGTTTATCAACAACTACGGCGCTGGGGGCGGAGTTGAATTGCCCTTTGGCGGTGTTGGCAAATCCGGTCACGGTCGCGAAAAAGGGTTCGAGGCGTTGTACGGGTTCTCACAACTGAAGACGGTTGCCGCCTATCACGGTTAGACAACAACCTCGATCGCTTCTTGAGCGCCGACCCCGAAAACACGCTTGTACCGCTCGATCTGGTCTTGTGGTCCCATCGCCTTTTCAGGGTTGTCCGACAGCTTCACCGTCGGGCGACCGTTGGCAGAAACCGCTTTGCAGACCAATGAGAACGGGGCCAGTGCGTCATTGGGCACAAGTCCGCGAAAATCGTTGGTCAGCAAAGTGCCCCAGCCGAAGGAAATATTGGCGCGACCTGCGAATTGGGTGTGCAACTCCTGAATTTTCTCGACATCCAGACCATCTGAGAAAATGATCCGCTTTTGGGTCGGATCTTCACCGCGCGACTTCCACCACTCGATGGCCACTTCGGCCCCTGCCGCCGGATCGCCGCTGTCGATGCGTATTCCGGTCCATCCGGCCAACCAGTCGGGGGCGTTGTCCAGGAAACCTTTGGTTCCGTAAGTGTCGGGCAAGATGATACGCAGGTTGCCGTCATGCTCATCATGCCAGTCGCTTAGGACGTCGTAGGGGGCTTGCGCCAATTCTGCGTCGGTGTCGGCCAGCGCTGAATAGACCATGGGTAATTCATGGGCGTTGGTGCCTATGGCCTCAACTTCGCGCCGCATGGCGATCAGGCAATTTGACGTCCCGGTAAACGACGCGCCCAATCCTTCGATCATGGCTTGCACGCACCAATCCTGCCACAGGAAGGAATGCCGCCGCCGCGTGCCGAAGTCCGCAATGCTCAGACCGTCAACCGAGCTCAGCTTTTCGATCTTTTCCCACACGCGGGTCATCGCACGGGCATAAAGCACCTGCAACTCGAACCGTCGCATTTCATTGAGAACGGCGCGCGATCGCAGTTCCATCAACACCGCCAGTGCAGGGATTTCCCACAGCATGACCTCATGCCATTTGCCTTCGAAGGTCAGTTCATACTGATCGCCCTTGCGTTCCAGATGATAAGGCGGCAGGCGCATATTCTCGAACCATTCCATGAAATCCGAGCGGAACATCTGCCGTTTTCCATAGAACATATTTCCCCGAAGCCAGGTGCTTTCGCCCCGGCTCAGGCTAAGTGAGCAAATGTGATCCAGCTGTTCCCGCAGTTCTCCTTCGTCGATCAATTTCGCCAAAGGAACGTGATTCGACCGATTTATCAGTGAAAAAGCCACCGTTGTTTGGGGCTTGTTTCGAAACACTGACTGACACATCAGCAGTTTGTAGAAGTCCGTATCGATCAAAGACCGGACAATAGGGTCAATCTGCCATTTGTGATTGTATACACGGGTCGCAATGTCGACCATGGGGAACTCCTGCAATTTCCGTAGTTAGATCAATCGACAACGGGAATGGCAAGAGTCGCTGATTTGGTGACAATGCCAGTATGACGTCACATTACCGGCATATTGTGCATTGTTTTCACCGGTTAGTGAGAAGAGGGGATGGAAATACGGAACTGAGTTTGTGAATGGGTCTCGAGTACGATTTTGATATTGTTAAAGCTGCACTAGACGATTTTGACTCTGAAAAGCCAGGGGCTCAGAGGGATGGGGGCCGTCAGGTGCATGCAGTTTTCCGCGACATTAGAACTGCGGATGCTTTGCGGGGAACTTCGCCGAAGATCCGCAAGATGTTCCTGGACGCCGGGTTCAGTCTTGAGTCGCGCAACAGCGGTATCGTGCCGGGTGTTTTCCCTGCCGAGGATCAAGCCGACCGGGTGCGGGTTCTGAGGTCACTTTTTGCCAATATAAAGACGCATGGGGTTCGCGGGGAATATTGCGGCGAATTCGACCTGATGGATTTCCTGACCTACGTGCGTGTTGCGCAGCCGATGGCAGGGATCGTGCGTGCGCGTCAGGTGCGTACGCCACCGCCAAAACCGGTGCAGCCTAGCAACGACCGGCGAACAGTACCTGGCCGCATCGGGTTGGCTTTGGGGTTGGCAGTCGTTTTGTTTGTGATTCTTAAGCTTCTGGCAGCCGCCGGGACGACCCCTTAAATCAGGGTAACTCCGGCGTCGCGCATCGCCTGTTCCGCTGCGGCCAGCGACCCCTCCATGTCAATGGCGCGGCAGGCGTCCATGCGAACTGAGACATCAAACCCCAACCGCGCGGCATCCACGGCCGAGTAATGAACGCAGAAATCAGTGGCCAAACCAACCAGCGTCAAGCGGTCGATACCTCGTGTTTCCAGATATCCTTTCAACCCTGTGGGCGTTTTGTGATCATTCTCAAAGAATGCAGAGTAGCTGTCGATGGCACCGCGAAACCCTTTACGGAGGATCAGATCGCCATTGACGCGGAGATCAGAGTGAAACGCGGCCCCCTGCGATCCTTGAACACAGTGGTCGGGCCAGAGAACCTGAGGGCCGTAGGGCATCTCGATCAGGTCAAACGGATTTTTGCCCTCATGTGAGCTGGCGAATGAGGAATGTCCTGCAGGATGCCAGTCTTGTGTCAGGATCACAGCGTCAAAATCGTCCATCATTGCGTTGATGGGGGCCACGATTTCATCCCCCCCTGCCACCGCCAAAGCACCGCCGGGGCAGAAATCGTTCTGAACATCGATGACGAGCAGGGCATGGGTCATTGCGGCCTCCTTTGATTGTCTTATCGGTAGGGGGCGGGGCGTCAGGCGTCAATGCACTCCCTTGCGGCTTCGGGTCTACGAAGGTAAATCGCGCCTATGTATACCATCGCTGCCCTGTATCATTTCACACGTTTCCCGGATCCCGCCGCGTTGCGCGACCCGCTGCTGGACCTGTGCCGCGCCCAATCAGTCACCGGCACGTTGCTGCTGGCGCACGAAGGGGTCAACGGCACTATCGCAGGTCCGCGTGCTGGGATTGATGCGGTTCTGGAATATATTCGCGCCTTGCCCGGTTGCGCGGATCTTGAGTGGAAAGAGGCGACCTCGGATCATCCGCCATTCGGCAAGATGAAGGTGCGACTGAAGAAAGAGATCGTGACCATGGGGCAGCCGGATGTCGACCCGCGCGCCCGCGTTGGCAACTATGTTGAGCCTCAAGAGTGGAACGACCTTATCCGCTCGGACGATGTTGTGGTGATTGATACGCGCAACGATTACGAAGTGGCGATTGGCACGTTTGAAGGCGCAATAGACCCTGAAACAGCCAGTTTTCGCGATTTTCCAGCGTGGTGGGCAGAAAATAAGCACCGCTTTCACAACAAACGCGTCGCCATGTTCTGCACCGGCGGTATCCGTTGCGAAAAGTCCACCAACTACTTGTTGGGGCAAGGGGTTGAGGATGTCTATCACCTTAAAGGGGGAATCCTGCGGTATCTGGAAGAGACGCCTGTCGAAGACAGCACCTGGCAGGGTGAGTGTTTTGTGTTCGACAATCGTGTATCCGTCGGTCACGGCCTTGTTGAAGGGCCGCACATGCTTTGCCACGGTTGCCGCCGACCAATCTTGCCCGAGGACATGAAACTCGCGGAATACGAACATGGCGTGTCCTGCCACCAATGCATCGATGAGACGTCCGAGGCCGATAAAATGCGCTTTCGCGAGCGGCAAAAGCAGATCCTGCTGGCGCGCGAACGGGGTGAGACGCATTTGCGGCAGGATTGAATTCGGGTTGCAGGCCATTGCTTTAGGTCGGATGATCACCTGGAAATCAGCTTGAAGGGGCACTCATGCGCCGCAAACCCACAACACTGGAAGAGTGGAAGTCGACCTTTTTGGCTGCGTTGGGTTTGGTTCTGGCAAGCTTTCTTGCCTGGTATGGCCTTTCACGCCTGAGCGAAACGACCGCAGGTGACACGATCGGCACAATCGCTTCGGTTGGTCTGTTGATCTGGCTGGTGTCGCAGTCCTGGTACTACATGACTCAAGTGAAATCACCGCGTAGGCTATTGTTCCTGATGGGGGTGTCTTTCATACAGGTGGTCCCGTTCCTGTTTGCTGCGGTATATGGCGCGTTTGGATACAACGATCATTGTGTCGTCGGCGCGCAGGGTCCGGGTGACATTCTGTATTTTTCCTATGTGACCTTCACAACGGTTGGATATGGCGACATGTCTCCAACCGGCCTGTGTCGCGGGCTTGCCGTGTCCGAGGCTGTGACAGGATACATCCTGCTGGGTATGTTCGTTGCGGCAGCGGTCTCACTGTACGCGCGCAATCACAGCCATGAAGACCCTAAATAGGCTCTATTTGTTGTGATCGATCCAGCGCGACATCATTTTCTTGTCGCGAAAACACTCGGACGGGATAGGGCGGCGTTTGCTGCGTGAAATCCGCTCGGCAAAGGCGACTTGCTTGCCTGTTGGGTAGTTGTCGAATTGCGACGTGCTGCGCGGTTTGTGCGTTGAAATCCAATCCGAAAGCAGCTTTCGGTCACGTTGTGCCTCGACCGGTATCTCCAATGCCGATTTTTCGGCAATTGCGCGGGCATAGCGCATCTGTCGGTCCGTCACCGGAAGCAGATGATAGTCGTTGCTGGGCCCGTTCAGGGCAGATTGGCGCGTGTGCTGGGCCATCGGTTTATCCTCTGACTATGTAGAACATAAATAGAACATTAACCGAAAATTTCAAGGTTTGGGGGCTTCGGTTGGCATGATCCTGCCGTCCGAATGAATTTATTGACTGGTCAATCAATAATCTTTAGGGCCGATTTCAACGAACCAATTGTCCCGTTCAGACGGGTGAATAGAAGAGGACTTGGTATGAAGTTTCAGCCCAAAGCCAGCCATTTCATTGATGGCGCGTATGTCGAAGATACAGATGGTGCCGCCATCGACGTGATTTACCCGGCCACTGGAGAGGTGATCGCACGATTGCATTCGGCAACACCGGCGATTGTTGAACAGGCTCTGAACAGTGCCAAAAGCGCACAAGCAGCCTGGGCGGCGATGTCAGGAACCGAGCGGGGCCGGGTGTTGCGCCGTGCCGCTGACATCATGCGCGAACGCAATTACGACCTTTCCGTTCTGGAAACCCATGACACCGGGAAGCCGATCCAGGAAACCACCGTGGCGGATGCCACTTCGGGCGCGGATGCTCTTGAGTATTTTGGTGGTCTGGCAGGCAGCCTGACAGGCGAACACATTCCTCTGGGCGGCGGCGATTTTGTCTATACGATCCGCGAGGCTCTGGGCGTTTGCGTCGGGATTGGGGCATGGAACTATCCGACCCAAATCGCCTGCTGGAAAGGGGCCCCAGCGCTGGCCTGCGGCAATTCCATGGTATTCAAGCCATCCGAGACCACGCCCCTTTCGGCGTTGAAAGTCGCAGAAATCCTCATCGAGGCCGGCGCGCCAAAAGGCGTTTACAACGTGATCCAGGGGTATGGCGATGTAGGCGCTTCGCTGGTCACTGATCCGCGCGTGGCCAAGGTTTCGCTGACCGGCTCCGTTCCGACGGGCCGCAAGGTCTATGCCGCAGCAGCCGAGGGCATGAAACACGTCACCATGGAATTGGGCGGTAAATCCCCGATGATCGTGTTTGATGACGCCGATATCGAAAACGCGGTTTCGGGTGCAATCCTGGGCAACTTCTATTCCTCAGGTCAGGTCTGCTCCAACGGTACCCGCGTGTTTGTACAAAAGGGTATCAAGGAAGCTTTCCTCAAACGTCTTTCCGAACGTTTGGCCAACGCCAAAATCGGCGATCCGATGGACGAGGATGTCAGCTTTGGCCCGATGGTCAGCGAAAATCAGATGAATATCGCGCTGGGCTATATCGAAAAAGGCAAGGCCGAGGGCGCGCGTCTGGTCTATGGTGGAGCGCGGCTTGATGGCGACGGGTTCTACATGCAACCCACAGTCTTTGCAGACGTGACCGACGACATGACCATCGCGCGCGAAGAAATCTTTGGTCCGGTCATGTCGGTGCTGGATTTTGACACCGAAGCCGAGGTCATGGCCCGCGCCAACGACACTGAATTCGGTCTGGCCGCTGGTGTCTTCACCAGCGATCTGACACGCGCCCACCGCGTTGTGGCCGGGTTTGAGGCAGGTACCTGTTACATCAACACCTATAACCTTGCCCCGGTCGAAGCCCCGTTTGGCGGATCGAAAATGTCAGGCGTGGGGCGCGAAAACTCGAAACTGGCGATCAACCACTTCAGCGAGATGAAAACCGTCTATGTCTCAATGAACGATGTCGAGGCACCATACTGATAAGCGATGGCTCGGCTATAGACCCATTTTTCTGCGCCCGGCACAAATGTCGGGCGCTGAGCACATCAACAGGATTGCTATCCGACTTTTGGGGTTGCTGATACTTGCAAAACCAAAATCGGCGACGACGAAGCCTTGAATGGCTATCGCGGGGTTCATCCCACGTCGTAGTATTCCCGCATTTTGAAAACCTGTTGACCGCGGCACGCGAGAAGCGCGTGTCACTCTCTATTGATCGAATTGAACATCTCAGCGATCTTCTGTCGCGTCGTTTCGCTGTCTTCAAGCAGATCCTGTGCGTCTTTCAATGGTTTTTCCAAATGTCTTTCAGGGGGAGCAATCAAGGATTGAGTGGTCCGGTGCAGAGTCGCGTATTTCCCATCCGTAGGATCAACCGTGTCTCCCGGCAAACCCGCCAACCATAAAAGTCTTTTTGCAGCCTCGTCTTGCTCCAAACTCTGCATGACCTCAGCTGCGCCCGAATAGTCCTGCGCTATTTCCATGGCCTGTGCTCGCAACGCCAGTGCTTTGTCCGAGTCGTCCTTAGCCAATTCAAGCAGCGCTTGGTGGGGGCGTTCCGAAAGCATGGCTGCCCTGGCTCGTAAACGGGCCCTTTCAGTCCGACGGGTTTGATCTTCGGTTCTGTTTGCCAGAGCAAACGCCTGATCCGCGAACCCGAGTGTGGCGAGCCGATCAGCCAATGCGATTGCAGCGCCTGTGGTCAGGGGTGGCGTTTTTTTCATCTGCAGGATGTGAAATGTTTGCTGTAAGAAGGTCACGTCATCGGACCGCTCTGCCAATAGGTGCAGATGCCGATTGAACGCGCGGTCCCTGTCCTGCCCGTTTTCCAGTTCCAAAATGATGCCGAATGCAGGATCAAAATCCTGACTAAGGCTCAGCGCAATCGCATGGGTACGGGCCATCATAGGGCCCAGATCCGAGCGCCGATACTCAACCGAATAAGACGCAGCCAACTCAAGCTCTTGCGTGGAAACAGTTTTGCGATCGGTCCAACGCTTTTCAACCAAACGGGCCAAGGCCACCGGTGCTTCAGGCGTTGCTTCGGTTGCCGTAACAACCTCGGTCAGCAACTTTTCTTCACGGGCTCCGTTGCCTTCGGCTGCGGCAATCATGGCCTTGGCGCGCGTCATGCTGGGCGACGCGCTTTCGTCAATACGCTCAACTGAACGTATCACTCTGCGCGCGGCTTCCAATTGGTTTCCTTCGACGAGAATTTGTGAAAGCTGCATACCAAACCTGCGGCGGAGATGATCCGGCAATCCTGCATATGCTTGCTCGATTGCTTCGACATCGGCATCGGCAGCTAACGCATTGTCAGAAAGGACAGCCCAAAGCGCTGCATCGCTGTCGCAACGTTGCAAACCACTGAACGGACTGGTGTTTTGCACCGCCGTTTCGTCTACGATCCGCGCAATCGCCTTGATGCGATCCGCTTCATCAGACACTAACTCGGTCAATTCTAAAACGGCCAAAGCCTCGGCCCCAAAGCCGTGGAATGCATACAGCTTAGCCAGTTTCAGAGCGCTGTCTTCGTCGAGCGTGTCAAACTCATGATAAAGCGCTGTACGCAGAACAGATACCTGCGTGGCGAATGGGTCCGCTGTGGACCAACTTGAGAAACCCAATTCGGACGTCGAGATGCAGGCTTTTTGAAGGTCGAGTTGCAGAACCTCGGAATTCAACACATCCTGCAGATCGTCCAGCACAGTCGTCAGGCGAATATTCGCACTCAAGCCGCTCAACAGTGGATCTTCATTGGATGTGATAGAACTGCGCGGTCCAACCGGGGCCAGATGCAGATCAAGCAGCTTACGGTCAGCGCCCTGCAAAAACCGGGTCGACAGTTGGTCTTTTAACCCACGCTCAAGAAGCGGCAGGTCAAGCCCTGACATTTGCGCGTTTGTATCCGAAGCAGTTGTTGCATTAACGGGCCGTTGTTGCATCGGCGGTGGAATATCAGCCAGCAACGGCGGCAGGAACTCTCCTGGCGTGATGTCGAGAACGATCATCGACCCTCGGTACAGAAAAGCCGAAGCCACGCATTCGCAGCCGAACTCAAGGTCCAAAGCGTCCCCGGGTTGAGCCTGTGACAGCGATTCAAGACGGTTCGTCGTCAATCTGCTGAAAACCGATCCTGTTCGAAAGGTCACGCCGTCCAAGTCCACCGTCAATCGCGCGCCGTCTCTGCGCTGGGCCAATCTCCATTCTGTGTTCGGCGGCACGTTAAACACCAAACGCGTATATCCGTCATGCTCACCTGACCGAACTGCCACGTCTTGCGCCGTGGCTGAGGTGGCCGCTGCGACAACAGCCGATATCAACAGTCCGAGATGTTTCATGCGGCCGCCTGCTTTAGGTCCTTCAACGCTTCTTCAAGTTCGGTAAAGCCGGGGCGGTTGTGCGTGGGTGTATTCTGACGTCCGACCTCGATACACATGGCAGCATTGTGGTTGTGCAGGTTTGCGACCAAAACTTCCTTGATAAGTTGATAGAAGTGATTGTCTTCCTCGACCACGGATTTCAATTTCCCGGCAAAGGGGCCCACCAGACCATACGCCAGGAAAACCCCAAGGAACGTGCCTACCAAAGCACCGCCGATCAGCTTGCCCAGCACCTCGGGTGGTTGATCGATCGAGCCCATGGTCTTGATGACCCCCAAAACCGCTGCCACGATTCCAAGCGCGGGCAAGCCGTCTGCCACTGTCTGTAAGGCATGGCTCGAGTGCATCGCGTGATGAAAGTTCGCCTCCATCCGCTTTTCCAGCACCTCTTCCACTTGGTGGGGATCATCGTAATTCATCGCGGCAGACCGCATCGTGTCACAGATCAGATCAACCGCTTCCTTGTCGGCTTGAATCTTGGGGTAGGCAGAAAACAGGCTGGAGTTTTCCGGATCTTCGATATGTTGTTCAACCTCAACCGGATTGGCGCGCGCAATACGGATCAGCGAAAACAAAAGGCAGAGAAGGTCGCGATAGTCTTCGGGTTTCCATTTCGGACCTTTGAAGACCTTGCCCATATCCTTGACCGTGTGTTTCACACCGCCCATGTCATTGCTGATCAGAAAAGCGCCAACTGCTGCACCGCCGATCATCATCATTTCGAACGGCAGCGATTTCAGAATGATGGTCATCTTGCCGCCAGCAGCAAGGTAGCCGCCGAAAACCATCACAAAAATGACGACAATTCCTACAATTCCAATCATTTGAAATCTCCGGTTAGGGGGTGCGCTAGACGGGGTGACACAGGTTACTATTCCAGTGGGGCTGAGGCGTTGCGCCCGGCCATGACCACACTGATCGTATAGGCCGCCTCAGGACTGAGACCCGCCAGAATCCCAGCTGCAGAGTCGGGCGGCATACGCGACAGGAATCCAGCTGCAAAAGTTGGTTCCATGGTTTCAAATAACGCTGCTGCATCTTTGGGTTTCATGGTCTGATAAACATCTGTCAGACGGGTCAGATCTTTCTCGGCGGCGTTGTCGGCAACGGCCAAGGTGGCGCGCAAAGACTGTTCTGCCTCTTCAAGCGCAACCAGACGCGTCTCTATCGCCTGACCGGCGATCTCCAGCGCTTTTTCCTGTTCACGAAGTATGTCTTCGCGTTGCTTGACCCGTTCTTCTCGCTTTAGAAGTTCATTCAAGAGCGCCTGAATATCGCGTGCCTGTGGTGCTGTGGGGTTGGATTCTGCAACCTCAGGTCCTGACGGCTTCGCAAGGGCTGGTCCCGCCTCTAACCCGATACGAATAGCGGCAGAGCCGAGCATCAGTAAGGCAATGACGGTTAGAACGCCAGCTCGCGGGCGGCCGTCTTGTCGGGTGGTACGGCGACGGCTCATGCCTGGGCTCCGTCCTGATTGCGGTCATGGCGGAAAAACATCAACCCATCGAGGGCTTTGTTTTGCTGTTCCTTCCCTTCAGGCGCAGCGGACTCGGCGGGGTCTGCGGAGATTTCTTGCTCAATATCGCCTGGCTCTTTTGATTGGGCTTCAGTAGAAACCGGCTCTTCCGTTGCATCCGGCTTAGGTGCCTCTTCGGGGACAATGTCATGCATTGACGCCATCATGAGTTCCAGCCGCTGAGCGACGGTTTCAGCCCGTTGTGTCAGCGCCCCAAGCTGTTCACCGGACTGATCAGATGCGTCACGTGCGTTATCCAGAGATTTCTTCAGCTCTTCCGCTTGTGTTGATAGCACGGCCACGGCGCCACCAACGCCTTTCTCAAGGTCGGTAAACCGCTTAAGGCGGCGCGATAGAACAAAACAGTACAGACCCGCACCCAGCGCGCCAGCGACCAGCAAAATATCCGCAATCAGCTCCAATTTCGCCTCCTAATTCAGTACAAATTCCATGACCAGCACGTCGCGAACGCGACCTTCGCCTACAACAATTTCAACGCGCCGCAGCAAGTGGCCACGGATGCGCATCAGCGCCAGCGGATCTTTAAGATCGTGCAACTCCACTGCCCGCAGATATCCGTTCAGAACATCCATGATCCGCGGCAGCATTTTTTCGACGTCAGCCACATACGGGGCGTTCACTTCGAGCTGCGCGTGAAATTTCAGATGCCGAGAACTGCCCGAATTCACAGATACGATCACGGGTGGCAGATCGACGAACCCGACATCTGCCAATGCTCTGGCTGGCGTGTTCTTTTCGACGTCCTGACTTGATTCTTTTGCGGCTTTACCGCCGAACGGAATCAGCCCTGAAGAGGTCAGGAAATACCCGCCAGCAGCCCCGGAAATCGCCAGAATCACCCCGATGAGTATTGCTTTTTTTCCCTTTTTGTCAGGGGCTTCTGCCTGTTCAGCCGTTGCGTCGGTCATGACGTCCTCATTCATCCGTTCTGTCGTTTCATAACCGGTCAGGGACTAACCGATTGTTAAGGGCAATCGTCCAAACAAGTGATGCGCCGGGCAGAATGTCGGCGAGTCGGAGGTGAGCGTGCAGCAGATCGGAACTGTCTGGGCAAGTTTGGACAGGCGTAAACAAATTATCGTTGCTGGTGCGGTTGCGCTGGTGTTTTTGGGAATTCTCGGAATGTCCCGCCTTGTAACGGCGCCGTCCATGACGCTGCTGTATGCAGGCCTGGAAAGTGGCGCGGCGGGGGATATCGTGCGTGCCTTGGATCAGCGCGGTGTCATCTATGAGATTCGCGGTGGATCAATCTATGTCCCCGGCGCGCAGCGGGATGAGTTGCGGATGACCCTGGCCAGCGAAGGTCTGCCAGCGAATGGCAACCGGGGGTATGAACTGCTGGATTCGCTGAGTGGGTTTGGCACCACCTCGCAGATGTTCGATGCAGCATACTGGCGCGCAAAAGAAGGTGAGCTGGCGCGCACAATAGTCGGCAGTCGGCATGTCAGCCAGGCACGTGTGCACATCGCCAACGGCTCGGCGAACCCGTTCCAGCGCAGTGTATCACCGACGGCTTCCGTCTATCTGGTGCCTTCAGGCGCCGACATCACCAGCGACCAGGCTAAGGCCATCCGGTTCCTGGTTGCCTCAGCCGTGAGCGGGCTTGCACCCGAGAACGTGACCGTGATCGACTCGAACGGGGCCGTGATCGGTGGTCAGGACACAGCTGTGGCGGCTGATACAGCGGAAGACAAATCGCGCCAGCTGCGTGAACGTGTTCTGCGTCTGGTCGAAGCGCGCGTTGGAACCGGAAATGCGGTGGTCGAGGTCAGTGTGGACACTGAGACCAAGACCGAATCCATCCGCGAGCGGCGATTTGATCCCAAGAGCCGTGTGGCGATCAGCACGGATGTCGAAGAACGCTCGGACAGTGCTCGCAATCAGTCTTCCGATGTCACCGTGGCATCGAATTTGCCCGATGGAGATGGGGCTGGCGGGGATGAGTCAAACTCCACCGCCACCCAAACACGTGAGCGTGTGAACTATGAGGTCTCTGAGACAGAGCTTGAAGTGCACACCGCGCCCGGTGCGATCAAACGACTGACGGTTGCAGTGTTGGTGAACGGGACCCGGACTGTGGATGCCTCGGGCGTGGAATCATTTGCACCGCTGCCACAGGCAGAGCTGGACGCGCTTCAGGAACTGGTGGCTTCGGCCGTGGGTTTCGATGCCGCGCGCGGGGACGTGATAACTCTGAAGTCTCTGGATTTACCGATAGTAGAGCCGCAAGGCACATTGGCGTCGTCTTCAATGTGGCAAAGGATTCATCTGGATGCCATGTCCCTGATCCAGATGGTGGTCTTGGCGGTTGTCTCGTTGGTACTTGCGTTGTTCGTCATCCGACCGATCCTTATGAAGCCCGCAATGACGGCAGCGCTGTTGCCCGCCGCTGATGAAGCCAGTGAAGGCGCTTCGGTTCTGACTGGTGAAATTGCAACAGGCGAGGGTGCTGATTTCGCACCTTTGCCGCCACAGGGGGGCGTTCCTGTTCTGAGCGATAGCGCCACTGAAGATCCCGTCGCGCGATTGCGGACAATGATCGGCGACAAGCAAGAAGAAACAGTCGAGATTCTGCGCAGTTGGCTTGAAGAAGGCGAGGAGAGGGTGTGATGTCTATTGCCCATCTGCTTGAGGATTTCACCGCTCAGACCAGCACCGGCAACGTTCTGCTGCTGGATGAGGAAACGCTGGAAGAACAAAGGCTCGCATCTTTCGAAGAAGGCTACGGGGCTGGTTGGGAAGACGCCTCTCAGGCTCAAGAGCAAAACCGTGGGAAGGTTTCTGCCGAGCTTGCGCAGTCGCTGGAGGACATGTCTTTCACCTGTCACGAGGCAATGATGCGGATGACCATGTCTTTGGAGCCGATGTTTGAAAGTCTGGTCCAAAAGGTTTTGCCCCAGATGGTTGAACAAGGGCTGGCCGCACGTCTTGTTGAACAATTGTCCGAGATGGCACGGTCGCAGATCGAGCAGCCGATGCAGATCATGGTGCCGACCGGATGCGCTGAAGATGTTAAGGCGCTGTTGCTCTCGGGCACGCATCGCGAACCGAATGTCATCGAAGATCCTTCACTCGAGGCCGGGCAAGCACGCCTGCAGGTCGGAACCAACCGGCGCGAAGTGGATTGCAGCGCTTTGCTGACCACCGTCGCACAGATTTTTGACGCTTATGTCTTTGAGGCAAGAGAGGCTTTGTCCAATGAATGACACTCAAATCCCGCAAACAGAAAAACCAAACCCGTTTGATTCTGTCCCGATCGAGGTGACAGTCTCGGTTGGTCGTGCCCGTCCGCTAATCAGGGATCTGTTGAACATGGGCGAGAACGCGGTTTTGACGCTGGACAAACGGATCGAAGATCCGGTCGACCTTTACGTCGGGGACCAGCTGGTTGCGCGTGGTTTGCTGGAAGAGATGGAGGGCGACCAGGCCGGACAATTGGCTGTGCGCCTGACCGAGATTGCCGACCTTCAAAACGGGATCGGTTGATGCGCTTTGCGATCTGGCTGGCTCTGGCTATTATGCTGACGCCATCGCTCGCTGCAGCACAGGATGTGACTTTGTCCCTTGGCGAGGGCGGGTCGATATCGGCCCGTACCATCCAGTTGATCCTTTTGATCACGGTGTTGAGCATAGCGCCGGGCCTGGCAGTTATGATCACCTGTTTCCCGTTTCTGGTAACAGTCTTGTCGATCCTGCGACAGGGGATAGGCTTGCAGCAATCGCCGCCCAATATGCTGATTGTCAGTCTGGCGTTGTTTCTGACCTATTTCATCATGGACCCCGTGTTCACCGAAGCCTGGGAAAGTGGCATTCGCCCGATGATGGAGGAAACGATCGGGGTCGAGGCCGCGCTGGAACGGGCGCTGGGCCCCTTCCGCACTTTCATGGCAGCCCGCTTGGATGCGGATACTTTTTACGCCATGGCAGCCTTACGTCCCGGTGGGGATGAGATGGAACTCTCGGCGCAAGCGCCGCTATCCGTCCTGATGCCGTCTTTCATGCTGTCCGAAATCGCGCGGGCTTTTCAGATTGGCTTTCTGATTTTCCTGCCGTTTCTAATCATCGATCTAGTTGTTGCAGCGGTGTTGATGTCGATGGGCATGATGATGGTCCCTCCGGCAATCGTATCCTTGCCATTCAAACTGGCGTTCTTTGTCATCGCAGACGGCTGGGCCTTGATTGCGGGCGCTTTGGTACGCAGCTATGCGCCCTGAAATCGAAACAAAAAAAGGGTCAGAAGAACCTGACCCTTTGTTATGTGCCTGAAATGGCTTCGAGCTGGCGCGTTGCCACGCCCGGCCGCAAGGTCAGCCTGTTTTGTTCAGATCTCTGATCAGTTGATCCAGATTGCCTTTCCGGGCATCCAGCATAGCGCCGATTTCGGTGCGTTCGGTCAGCAGCAGGTTCACGCCTTCGATGAACATATTATAGAACTTGTCCCGGCCCGACTTGTCGGAAACCAGAAAGGTCACGTCAAAGGGGGCCGAGCCGCGCAGTTTGACCAGCGTCCGAACTTCGTACCCGGCCTTGATTTTCCTGGCATTGCGCACATCGACCTCGCCGCCAATAAACTCTCGGAATCGACGGCCATATTTACGCGAGATATAGCCCTGGAACGCTTTGGTGAACTTTTTCAATTGGGCCGGGCTGGCCGTACGGGCATCAGCACCCAGCGCGTAACGCGCCATAATGGGAACATCGCCATATTGAACAAAGATCTTTTCGAAGTCGCGCAGCATTGCTTTTTCAGACTTGCCTGAATCGATCACCCGATTGATGTCGGCAACCACGCTGTTGACCAGCGCTTTTGCTGCGGCTTCGGTCTGTGCCAAGGCTGGCATCGGCAGCAGGGCCAATGCAAGGCCCGAGGCGATGAAGTGACGGCGGTTCAATTCGTTATTCGGCATAGGGGTCCTCGTAGGGGTCTAAAAAGGGGTCCCTGACCGGGTCTGTCCCGGTTTCGGCATAGGGGTCAGAATATAGTTCCAGATAGGCGTCTTCGTCATCTCTTGCCAGTTCAAAGCGCCGATTTTGCAGAAAGATCAGGCGTGCTTGCGCGTAACTGTCTGCACTTTCATAAAGAATCGAATCGACGGTATCCGAGAACCGGCCGCGATCTCCCATGCGGCGCACGATCTCGGCGTAAACGCCAATGTTGTCGACGGGTCGCACCGGAGAAAAATTGATTGGGTTCGAGAACAAATTGATCACAACCCCGATCGCATCCCGTTGGGTCGATGGGCCGTAGAAGGGAAGCTCAACATATGCGCCTTCGCCCACACCCCAAACATGCAGCGTCTCGCCGAAATCTGTATCCACTGGTGGCAGGTTCAATTCATCCGCCGGTGCGGAAAGACCAAAGCCACCCACAGTCATGTTGATCACGAAGCGCAGCAACGCGTTGCCCATCTGTTTCGGATTGCCCTGCAACAGGTAATCAACGGCCTGCCCCGGCAGCGAAATATTTTCGGCGAAGGTGCTGAAACTGGTCACCATCGGGTCAGGAACGATCTTCACATAGCCTTTCGAAGCAGGGCGGAACAAGAATCGGTCCACACCAAGGTTGAACTTGTGGATCGCCCGGTTGTTGTTCTCATACGGATCAAAAACGTCGCTACGCGAGGCCCCCTCGGGCGGAGTTGTAGCGCAAGCAGACAGAATGGCCATGCATGACAGGACAATAAAATGTTTCAGGCGCAATCTGCTTGGCACGGTTTGCTTCTCCCAAAATGGTCCGACACATGGTCCGCCGGACGTTCAATCAAAATCCACGTGCTGGGGTGGCACAAGTTCTGTCACTAGTCGTTTCGGGTCTTAAATGAAACACCTTGCGTGTAACCTGTCATTTGGGGGCGGGTAAAGTGACCAAGGATCAACAGCTCGTAATAAGTAAAGAAACGCTCAGATCGCAGGCAGACAGGACATTGCCGGTTTTCGACTTTCCCAAACCAAGCTTCCCGGTTAGCGTCCGGCAGAGTCGAATTTAGGGAAGGACCCTCTCAATGAGCATCGCCGCAAAACTGGAAACCCTGGGTGTTACACTGGATGAAGCGCCTGCACCCGCTGCCAACTATGTGCCATTCGTGCGCATGGGCAACATCGTTTATGTGTCGGGCCAGATTTCGAAAACCGATGAACTGATCACCGGTAAACTGGGGGATGACATGGATGTCGAAGCCGGAGCCGCAGCGGCACGGGTTTGCGCGATCAATCTGTTGGCGCAGGTCAAAGCAGCCTGTGGCGGCGACATCGAAAAGCTGGTGCGTGTGGTGAAGCTAACAGGGTTTGTTAACTCGACGGCGGATTTCACGCAGCAACCGCAAGTGATCAACGGCGCGTCCGATTTCCTTGTCGAGGCGCTGGGCGATGCCGGTCGCCATTCGCGCTCAGCCGTCAGTGCCGCGTCACTGCCGTTGGGCGTCGCGGTCGAGATCGAGGGGATATTCGAAGTCCAATGACACCCACATTGCCGTCAGAGTTTCTTCAACGCCCGATTGCGCATCGGGCGTTGCATGACATTTCCGACAACCGCCCCGAAAACAGCCGCGCCGCCATTCAGGCTGCAATTGACGCCGGATATGGGATCGAGATTGACCTGCAACTGACTGCAGATGGTCAGGTGATGGTCTTTCACGACTATGACCTCAAGCGTCTGACCGGGCAGACCGGCGCGATTCAGCAGATCACCGGGGCAGAGGCGTCGGCGGTTCCGTTGCTGCATTCCGACAGTGAAGGTATCCCGTCGCTGAAAGAAGTACTGGATATTGTCGCCGGTCAGGTGCCGTTGCTTGTTGAGTTCAAAGATCAGGACGGGGCCATGGGCACCGGCATCGGTCCGCTGGAGCAAGAGGCCCTGCGTATTCTGTCGGGCTATGAAGGCCCGCTGGCGCTGATGTCGTTCAACCCGAACTCGACCGCTGAACTGGCGCGCCTGGCCCCGCATTTGCCATGCGGGATCGTAACATGCGCCTTTGAGTCGGAGGATTGGCCGTTGTCTCAAACCGTCCGCGAACACCTGCGCGACATTCCGGATTTTGAGAGGAGCAACGCCAGCTTCATCAGTCACGAGGCAGCCGACCTGACGCGCCCCCGCGTGGCCGAGTTGAAGGCGCGCGGCGTGCCGATCCTGTGCTGGACCATCCGGTCGCCTGAACAAGAGGCAGAGGCCCGTGAAGTTGCCGACAATGTGACTTTCGAAGGGTATCTGGCTGCGCATTCAGCTTGAACCTGCTCTGACCTGTCACAGATAATGGACAGGCGCGGAGGATAAATGGATCAGGCACAGATCGAAATTCAGGTACTGGGCACCTTGTCGCAGATTTCTGCGGCAGAGTGGGATGCCTGCGCCTGCCCCGAGGCCGCTGATGGCGGGCGGCCTCTTGATCCCTTTACAACTCATCGGTTTCTTCTGGCGTTGGAAGAAAGCGGGTCGGTCGGGCGCGGCACAGGCTGGCAGCCCCAATATCTGACGGCTTATCTTGACGGGATGCTGATTGCAGCGGCCCCAATGTACGCCAAGTCGCACAGTCAGGGCGAATATATCTTCGATCACAGCTGGGCCCATGCCTATGAAAGCGCAGGTGGGCGATATTACCCCAAGCTGCAGATTTCGGTGCCGTTCACCCCGGCAACCGGGCGACGTTTCCTGGTGCGCCCGGGTTACGAGAGGATCGGCATGTCAGCCCTTGTGCAAGGCGCAGTGCAACTGGCAGCAGACAATCAGGTCTCATCGGTGCACGCGACCTTTTGTACTGAAGACGAAGCGCTGGCCGGGGAACAGATGGGTCTGATGTTGCGCATCTCGCAGCAGTTTCACTGGTTAAATGAAGGCTATTCTGATTTCGACGCTTTCCTGATTGCCCTGTCATCACGCAAACGCAAGAACATCCGCAAGGAACGGGCGCAGGCCAATGACTTTGGCGGTGACATCCGCACCCTGACCGGCGACGCGTTGCGCCCGGAACATTGGGATGCATTTTGGCGGTTCTATCAGGATACCGGTGCGCGCAAATGGGGCTCGCCCTATCTGACGCGCCAATTCTTTGATATTGCGCAGGAAACCATGGCAGACGACATGGCCTTGGTGCTGGCGGAACGGGATGGCTATGCCATCGCGGGTGCGTTGAACTTCATAGGTCGTGAAACGCTTTTTGGGCGGTATTGGGGCTGCGTTGAACACCATGCCTGCCTGCATTTCGAATTGTGCTATTATAGGGCCATAGACTTTGCCATTGCCCATGGTCTGGCCCGGGTCGAGGCGGGCGCTCAGGGCGAACACAAACTGGCGCGAGGCTATTTGCCAACGCGCACGCATAGCTTGCACTGGGTCGGCGATCCGGGTTTTGCTGATGCCGTCAAAAAATATCTGGACGCCGAAGGCCGTGCAGTGGGAGAAGAGATCGAGATTCTAACGGACTACGGCCCGTTCAGGAAATCGAACCCGGAGGAACAGCAATGACCGAACTCTTGTCGACCGAAACCCGTGGCCCGCTGCTGGATCCGCTGTTCAAGAACGGCTGGACGATGGTCGAAGGCCGAGATGCGATCACCAAAACGTTCATCTTCGACAATTTCGTTTCTGCCTTTGGGTGGATGACCCAAGTGGCGATTTGGTCCGAGAAATGGAACCACCACCCGGAATGGTCAAACGTGTACCGCACGGTTGAAGTCGTTCTATCCACCCATGACGTGGGCGGGCTGTCCTCGTTGGATGCCAAGCTGGCACGCAAGATGGACAGTCTTTGCTAGCGATCGTTGCCTGAGCCCTGGCCACCGGCTAGGGACGCGGCAGTGCCCATCTGTCGGAACTCGGCAGGTGTCACAGTCCCGTCGCTGACGTCAATGGATCTTGGGATACCCGTTGTCTTGTTTCCAATCTGGCGCACGCTGCGCGCGGCGGGGTTAATGTCGAGACAACGGTTTTCATAACAGGTCAGCCCGGATAGATTGATTTGAATGCGGGCCTGACCGTCCGGCCCCGTCACAACCGGGGCCTGCGGAACGTCACACGCTGCGACCAACGCCAATACACCCAAACCAATCCATTTGTTCATCTCAAACTCCTGTCCGTGGCAGGCCTAGTCCAGCTGGCCATTGCCATCCTTGTCCGCAGCGTTGAAATCCTCACCCATCTGAGCATCATATTCCGCTCTTGAGATAAAGCTGTCCTTGTTGCGGTCAACATCCTGAAACTGCTTGATGTCTAAAAACGGCTTTGCCTCGTCCAGCCCCAAAGTGCCATTCTTGTCTTCATCCATGGTCTGGAATGCGTAATCCGAGAATGCGTTGAACTCATCCTTGGACAAGAAGCCATCATTGTTCGCGTCAATGGCGTTCAGCTCTTTTTCATGCAATTCAGCAACGGTTTCCGCTGTTGCTGCAGATGCCAGAATAAAGGCTGCGGTTATGAAAATTGCTCGTGTCATGTCCATCCCCTCAGCATGCAAATCTTTGACCTTCAAATCCGCCAGCAGCAGCGCCTGCCGCGGTCAGGATCGTCTTGCCCGACCCACCGCCGAACTGGTTGCCGATGGCGCCGCCGATCAACGCGCCGCCCAATGTGCCGCCCAGGCACGCGATCTCGTGCTGGCGCGCGGCTTGTTGTTGTGGGGTAGGGGCCGGTCCGCAGGCCGAGATCAGGGCTGCGCCGGTCAGAATAAGTGATAATGTCTTAAGTTTCATAAAGAACTCCACGTATGCGTAGGCCAAGTATTTGCGCAATGGAGCAGGTCTTCAAGTTAATTTGGGGTGCAAAGGCCCCGGATACCCGGGGCCGATGTTGTTCAAATGGCCTCTAACAGGCCCTCACCGGCAGAGATCTCACAAGCGCCTGGATTTTCTTCCAAATTCAAGGCTGTGACTTTGCCGTCTTCAACCAACATGGCATAGCGCTTGGATCGTGCAATCAGACCGACAGGCGGGGCGTCAAAATCCATGCCAATGGCTTTGGTGAATTCCGATGTCGCATCGGCCAACATGGTCAATCCGGCCTCGGACGCGCCTGTCGCTTCGCCCCAGGCTTTCATGACAAACGGATCGTTGACTGAAATGCAGATGATTTCATCCACGCCTTTGGCGTCGAACTGATCTTTCGTCCGCATGAAGCTGGGCACATGCGCCGAATGGCAAGTCGGCGTAAACGCACCCGGAACGGCGAAGATCACCACTTTGCGGCCCTTGGTCTTTTCTGAAATCCGAACCTCTTCCGGCCCGTCCGCGCCCATCTGGGTCAGTGTCGCTTCGGGAAGGGCGTCTCCTGTTGAAATCATTTTTCAGCTCCTGTTGTTTGGATTTGCAGAATTGGGCTTAGCCGCAATATAGGTGGTCCAATCACAGAGACCACGGGAAAACTGCAGGGTGGGCAAAACATGAACCATATTGTCGTGATCGGTGCCGGTCAGGCGGGGGCATCTTTGGTGGCGCGGTTGCGCAAGGATGGGTTCGACGGTGACATCACTCTTATCGGGGCTGAACCGCATTTGCCCTATCAGCGCCCGCCTTTGTCCAAAGCATACCTGCTGGGCGAGATGGAGCTGGAGCGCCTGTTCCTGCGACCCGAGAGTTTCTATGCCGAGAACAACATCACCCTGCGTCTGGGCCAGCGCGTCACAGGCATCGATCCGCAAGCCAAGACTGTGACGTTGGGGGACGAGGTCATTTCCTACGACGAACTGGCGCTGACCACCGGGTCCGATCCGCGTCGTCTGCCTGCTGCGATTGGCGGCGACCTGGATGGTGTGCATGTGGTGCGCGATCTGGCGCATATCGACGATATGGAACCCAAAGTGGCCGAAGGTGCCCGTGCGCTGATCGTCGGCGGCGGCTATATCGGGCTTGAGGCCGCAGCCGTCTGCGCCAAGCGCGGCGTTAAGGTGACTCTGGTCGAGATGGCCGACCGTATCCTGCAACGAGTTGCAGCACCCGAGACCAGCGACTATTTCCGCGCATTGCACAGTGACTACGGCGCTGACATTCGCGAAGGCGTTGGGTTGGATCGGTTGGTTGGCGAAAACGGCAAGGTCACAGGTGCCCTGCTGACCGATGGAACCGAACTTGAGGTTGACTTTGTCGTGGTTGGTGTCGGCATCGCGCCCGCAACCCAATTGGCCGAGATGGCGGGGCTTGAGTTGGACAATGGTATCAAGACCGACGCCCATGGCCGCACTTCGGATCCGTCAATCTGGGCGGCAGGCGATTGTGCTTCGTTCCCGCACGGCGAAGGCCGGATCAGGCTAGAGAGTGTGCCTAACGCAATTGATCAGGCCGAGATCGTCGCGCAGAACATGCTGGGCGCGGCCCGGGATTATGTGGCGACCCCGTGGTTTTGGTCGGACCAGTATGATGTCAAATTGCAGATCGCCGGTCTGAACACCGGGTATGACCGGGTTGTGACCCGCAAGGGCGAAGGGCAGACCGTGTCCTTCTGGTACTACAAGGGCGATCAGTTGATAGCTGTGGACGCAATGAACGATCCCCGCGCGTATATGGTCGGCAAACGCTTGATCGATGCAGGCAAGACGGCCAATCCGGCCATCGTGGCGGATCCGGACGCGGACTTGAAGCCGCTGCTCAAAGCGTGAGGATCATCGCCGGAGAGTTCCGGGGCCGCGCCTTGGCCTCGGTCGGCAAAGGGGATGCGGGGGCACATCTGCGTCCCACCACTGACCGTGTGCGCGAAAGTCTTTTCAACGTCCTGACCCACCAGATTGACTTTGACGATCTGCGCGTGCTCGACCTGTTTGCAGGAACCGGGGCGCTGGGGCTCGAGGCGCTGTCGCGTGGTGCGTCCCATGTCACCTTTGTTGATGACGGACGTGTGGCGCAGGGATTGATCCGCAAGAATATCGACCTGACACGCAGCGCCGCGCGCACCGATCTTGTCCGCCGTGATGCAACCCGGTTGGGTGACAACCCGAACGCCCCATATGATCTGATCTTTCTCGATCCGCCCTACGGCAAAGCGTTGGGCCAAAAGGCAGTGACCGCAATAACCGTTGGTGGATGGGTCGCTGATGACGCCTTGCTGGTTTGGGAAGAAAACACCCCGATGCAAGCACCCGCAGGGTTCAAGCTCCACGACAGTCGGAAATACGGCGACACGCATATCTCTCTGATGTGGAAAGACGAATCGGATGCATGACCTGGTGATTTTCGATTGCGATGGTGTTCTGGTCGACAGCGAAGTGATCTCGAACCAGGTGCTGATGGGCAATCTGGCTGGTTATGGCCTGCACCTCACATTGCCTGAATGCATGTCGCTGTTTGTAGGCGGAACGATGGTCGGGGTGCGCGACAAGGCACGCAGCATGGGGGCCGATCTACCCGACGACTGGGTGGATCAGATCTATGCTGAAACCTATGACCGCCTGCGCAAAGGGGTTCCTTTGGTGCCTGGTGTTTCCGAATTGTTGGCGGCACTGGATCAAAACGGCATCCCGTTCTGCGTTGCGTCAAACGGCAGCCCGGACAAGATGAAGATCACCCTGGGTCAGAATGGGCTTTGGGACCGATTTAAGGACGTTATGTTCTCGGCTCATGTTCTGGGAACTGGCAAACCGGACCCAAAGATGTTCAAGCTGGCCGCTCAGCACTTCGAAGCAAATACCCCTGTGGTTATTGAAGACAGCCAGAACGGTGTCACAGCGGCCTTGCGGGCAGGTATGCGCTGTTTGGCCTATGCCCCGCACGGAGGCGGCGACAGCTTGGCTGATCTGGGTGCCGAAGTCATCACGGATATGGCACAGGTGCATCGGCTTTTGGGACTCAGAGCCTGATTTGTGCTAACGTGCGATCATGGACCGCGCCCTGACACCCTTTAGTTGGACGTTTTCCCGCGACGCCGAAGCCTCAACCGGGCCCGAGCGCAAGCCGATGCGCGCGCCTGTTTTCATCCAAGACGCGGTGACGCCGTGGGGGGCAGAGACGATGCTGCTGAAAGTGATGCGCGAACAGGCGGCCGATCAGGAGGAATAGGTCGGGTGGAACTTGTCGCCCGGCGAGAGCGTAAAGATCTCGACCCCATCCGCCGTGACACCCACCGAATGCTCGAACTGTGCCGACAGTGACTTGTCGCGTGTTACAGCTGTCCAGTCGTCGGCCAGCGTCTTGGTTTCCGGACGGCCCAAGTTGACCATCGGTTCGATGGTAAAGAACATACCCTCTTCCAAAACCGCGCCAGTGCCCGGACGGCCATAGTGCAGAACGTTGGGCGGCGCGTGGAACACGCGGCCCAGACCGTGGCCACAGAAATCACGTACAACACTCATCCGGTGCGCTTCGACATAGGCCTGAATGGCATGGCCGATGTCACCGAAAGTGTTGCCGGGCTTGACCATCTCGATGCCCTTGAACAGCGCGTCATGGGTCACTTGGATCAGCCGTTCCGCCTTGCGCGGCAGTTTCCCGGCCACGTACATGCGCGAGGTGTCGCCAAACCAGCCATCGACGATAACAGTCACGTCGATGTTCAGGATGTCGCCATCCTTCAGCTTTTTTTCACCCGGAATACCATGGCAAACAACGTGATTGACGCTGATGCAACTGGCGTGCTGATAGCCTTTGTACCCAATCGTGGCCGAGGTTGCGCCTGCGTCTTCAACCATCTGAGTAATCAGCCCGTCAATCGCGCCAGTGGTCTGGCCGGGAAAGACGTGTTCTGCAATATCATCCAGAATGCGTGCCGCCAAAGCCCCTGCCGCGTGCATTCCGGCAAAGTCGCTTTGTTCATAGATGCGGATGCCGTCTTTGGTCAGGCGGCCACGATGTTCTTTCATCGACGCTAAGCTCCAAATGTTTCGCGCAGCATTCCTTTTACGCTGCTTGTGCAGAAAGTACCAGAGGGCGCAGGGTTGCGGGTGTCAGATGGTGCAAAAAGCGGCGAATTCAAGCGTCAACCAGTTGAGTGTTGTTTTGAGCGTCGCCATCAGTTTTTGTGTTGAGGCTGAAATTGTGCAAGCTCCGGTCTGCGGACAAAGCTGCCATTCAGCCTCAGCGACTGATCCGTCAGGATAGAGCAGTCTCCAAACGTTCCAACGAATTCTGCGGCCACACCTCATCGAAGTTGTAGAATTCCTCGAAGATAGGAATGTCCTCGCTGAGTGGCACCCATGCCTGTTTGCTGCTCGTGAAAATCTGTACATCCGGAGGACATTGATCCGGGTTGTCCAGTGTTCCGACGCGCACGTACCTTAGCTTTCCAAGGCGGATCATGTAGCTGCTAAAAACGGCGACGCCGCAATCCCCACAGCGCGTAATAATCTGACCTTTCCCGCTTGGAGTGGAGAGCTCATTTTCGGTGATTGGCCCTTTGCACGTCACGCGATCAGCCTCAATGATGGCGTTCAAGACGTAGGCTGCTCCAGTTTGTCGCTGACATTCGCTACAGTGGCAGCAATGCACGAACATGGGTTGTGATGTCATCTGATACGTTACGGCTCCGCAGCCGCATTTCCCTTTGATCATTATTTCCCCCGAGTTGTTTGCTAGCGTTCAAGCCATGGCCCTTATTGGACCAGCTCATAATGCTTGATAGAACGCGACTCGACCAATTCGGCCTCTGCCGGATCGATATGCGGGCTCTGGTAGTTTTCGCCGACAAAAGCCTTTAGTGATTCTAGGTTTTCCCACACCATGACAAAGCTGAATTCTCGTGGTGTGTCAGCACGTGCGGCACCAGGAAACACATGAACGATGCCCTTAGTACCTCTCATCAAGGGTATAGCTGTTTCATGGAAGAACTTGCTGAACTCTTCCTCTTTGCCTGGCCGAGTCACGACCTGAAAGATGCGCATGATCATTCGTCCGACCTCCGTAAAGTACGGTTCCTGAATGTATGAACGCCTCTGGTTCTATTAACATATCATTTTGTTACGGGTGTGTCTGCTTTGGGCTCTATACGGTCATTCGGTGTTATCTTTCACTGAACTTGGTTTCGTTCACATCCACCCATACCCCCTCTGGTGAAATCTCTGTCCCATACACCAACCGTTCCACCCCCTGCGCCCGTGCTGCTTCAAACGCCGCCGCATAGGCCGGGTCAATATCAGCCGCCAGTGCAAACCGGTCGCAATCGGTGCGTTGCACCAGATACAGCATGATCGCGCGGTGTCCTTGCGCGGCCATTGCTGCCAGTTCGCCCAGATGCTTTGTGCCGCGCGCCGTGACGCTGTCGGGGAACTCGGCCAGGCCGGGCTGGCGCGAGAGGGTTACGCTTTTGACCTCGACATAAGCGTCGGGCAGGCCCGGCCCGGTTAACAGAAAATCGATGCGGCTGTTTTCGCCATATTTCACTTCGGGCCGGACGCTGTCATAGGCGGCCAGTTCTGCGATCTCACCAGCTTCAAGCGCTGCCCTTAAGGCGCGATTGGGAACCGAGGTGTCAACGCCAGTGAAATGCCCGTTTTCGTGATCCACCAAACGCCAGCCGTATTTCAGCTTTTTCTTCGGGTCGTCATTGGGTTCCAGCCAGATTTTCTCGCCCGGTTTGGCAAGCCCCATCATCGATCCCGGATTGGCGCAATGGGCTGTAACCTCATGCCCGTCTTCCAGCGTGCAATCGGCCAGAAAGCGTTTGTAGCGACGGATCAGGCGGGCGGGGATAAGAGGGGTTTCAAAACGCATGGTTCAGGGCCTATACCTGCCCCTGAGAACGATCAAGAGGGGAGAGCGCCATGGCCAATCCAACCGCAGCGATGCTGGTGATCGGGGATGAAATCCTGTCCGGCCGCACCCGTGATGCGAATATGCATTTTCTGGCGCAGGAGCTGACGAAACATGGCATCGACCTGAAAGAAGTGCGCATTGTCAGCGATGACGCCCCTGTCATCGAAGCGGCGGTTAAGGCACTGTCTGATGCCTATGACACCGTCTTTACCAGTGGCGGCATCGGTCCGACCCATGACGATATAACGGCCGATTGCATTGCGCGGGCCTTCAACACGCCGATTGATGTTCGGGATGACGCGCGGGCGCTGTTGCAGGCGCATTACGACAAATCCGGATTGGAACTGAACGCCGCCCGACTGCGCATGGCCCGCATTCCCGATGGTGCGGCGCTGATTGACAATCCGGTCTCGACTGCACCGGGCTTTATCCTTGCGAACGTGCATGTGATGGCCGGTGTGCCTTCGGTGTTTCAGGCGATGGTGGCCAGTGTTCTGCCAACGTTAACCGGAGGCAGTCCCTTGCTGTCGCAAACTCTGCGCGTAGATCGGGGCGAGGGCGATATAGCCGCAAATCTGTCCGCCTTGGCCGAAGAATTCAGCGACCTGTCCATCGGCTGTTATCCGTTCCAGATCAACGGGGCCTTCGGTGCCAACGTCGTGATACGAGGCACTGACGGAGGGCGGATTGATGCGGCGATGACCCGTCTGGCGAAAGAGTTGCAACTTTGAGCTTGAACTGGGCGGATATTGTCGACGGCACATGGCCTGCCGCAGGCTACAAGGCGCTTGGCCCGTTCCAACTGCGCGAAGGGCGGGGTGGCGGGTCACGTGTGTCTGCGGCCAATGCGCTGGGTCCTGCAACAGACGCGGATATTGACGCCGCCGAGGCTGCAATGCTGGCCATGGGACAGAAACGCATTTTCTGCCTGCGTCCGGGTGATGAGGCGCTGGATACAAAACTGGCTGATCGGGGGTACAGCGTTCTGGACCCGGTCAACATCTATGCCTGTCCGGTCGACCTGCTGACAGATCAACCGATCCCTCCGATCATGGTCTTCTCGGTCTGGGAGCCGCTTGAGATCATGCGCGAAATCTGGTCTTCGGCCGGGATCGGCGCAGAACGGCAAGCGGTCATGGCGCGCGCAAAAGGTCCCAAGACCAGCCTGTTGCTTCGCCATAACGATAAACCCAGCGGCGTGGCATTTGTCGCGATGCACGGGGATTTTGCGATGGTCCACGCGCTTGAAATTCTGCCCGATCATCGCCGCCAAGGTCTGGGCCACTGGACCATGCGCGCGGCGGCAATCTGGGCGCGGGATAATGGCGCGCAGACCCTCAGCGTGATCTGCACCAAGGCCAACAATGGGGCCAACGGTCTTTATCGCGCGCTCGGGATGGAGCTTGCAGGCGAATACCATTACCGTCACCTTGAGTGAACTGAAGAGGCCGCCGTGACACAAAAAGACATGCCCACCGCGCTGAACCTGCCCATGGTCGATCCGCTGCCGCCGGAAACGCAGAAATACTTTGACATCTGTGTCGAAAAGCTGGGCATGGTGCCGAACGTGTTGAAAGCAAACGCATTCGACATCGACAAGCTGAACGCCTTCACCGCGATGTACAATGACCTGATGCTGGCCGATAGCGGACTGTCCAAGCTGGAGCGCGAGATGATTGCGGTGGTCGTTTCATCGATCAACAAGTGCTTTTATTGTCTGGTTGCTCATGGCGCGGCGGTACGGCAGCTCTCGGGTGATCCGCAATTGGGTGAAATGCTGGTGATGAACTACCGCGTTGCGCCGCTGGATCCACGTCAGCGTGCGATGCTGGATTTTGCTGCCAAGATGACCACCTCCAGCGCCGAGATCGAAGAACCCGACCGGCAGAAGCTGCGCGATGTTGGGTTCACCGACCGGGACATCTGGGACATTGCCAATGTTACGGGTTTCTTCAACATGTCCAACCGGGTGGCCAGCGCGACAGCAATGGTACCCAACGAAGAATATCACGCACAGTTTCGATGATCCGTACGGCTGTCCTTTTATCAATGCTACTGACGGGGCCGGTTCTGGCGCAGGACCTGACCCTGCCCACCAGTGCGCGCCAGATCAGTGACCGAACCTCGCCGTTGGACAGTTATGACCTGCCGACGGGGCCTTATGAGAACGGTGCAGTGCCCTCAGACACAATCGAAGGTCGGGTTGAGCGGTTCACGTGGCGGTTACAGGCAGGTTCCAGCACGACCCTGCAGCTACTGGCCCCGCTGCGTGACCAGATTGAGGCGCAAGGCTACAAGATCCTGTTTGAGTGTGAGGCGCAAGCTTGCGGCGGCTTCGATTTCCGTTTCGGGACGGAAGTTGTGCCAACACCAGACATGTATGTCGCCATTCAGGATTACCGTTTCCTTTCAGCGACCAAGGGATCCGTTGCGCTTAGCTTGTTGGTCAGCCGCAACCCGCCAGATGGCTACGTACAGTTGATCCGCGTAACGCCGCAGGATGCGCCTGACCCTGATCCGGTTGTGATCGAACAGGCCGTCGAAGGCTCGGGCGGATTGCTGGAGGCTCTGACAAGCGCAGGGCATGTGATCCTGGATGATTTGCATTTTCCCACCGGCGAGGTGGCATTGGGTGAAGGGCCGTTCGCGTCGCTGACTCTGGTCGCCGGTTACTTGTCTGACAACCCCGACACGCGACTTGCGTTAGTCGGGCATACCGATGACACAGGCGCGCTGTCGGCCAATATCTCTGTCAGCAAAAGCCGGGCCGAGGCCGTACGCACCCGATTGATCGAGGCGCATGGCGTGGCCCCTGAGCGGATCGAGGCGCAGGGCGTGGGCTATCTGGCTCCGATAACGTCCAACGCGACGCCCGAGGGACGCGACCTGAACCGCCGGGTCGAAGCGGTTTTGCTGGTCAACTGAACAGGTACGGTCAAGCCTAAAGGCAAAAAAAGACCCGCACTTTGACATGCGGGTCATAAGGTTGGTCTTCAGGGAGAATTACCAGTCCATCGGGCCTTTGTCGTGGTAGGAATTGACCAGGAAATCGATGAAGGCCCGAACTTTGGGTTGTGTGAAGCGGCCGGGCGGGTAGACGGCATAAATGCCCTGAACCTCATCCGGCAGAGATGGCATGGCGTCGACAACCTGCCCTGATTTCAGCGCGTCGGCATAAAGATAGCTTGGCAGATACGCGATCCCCAGCCCCGAGATGGCCGCGTTCAGCAGCGATTGCCCGTCATTCACGCTCAGCCAGCCCGCGGTGCGCACCTGACGTTTTTCACCCGATGGCGCGGTCAGTTTCCAGACGTTGCCCGAGGATTGGCTGGAATAGTGCAGCAGCTTGTGTTCGTTCAGATCATCGATCTTCTGCGGGCGACCGAAGCGTTCAATATAGCTGGGTGCAACCACCATGCGTTTCACGGTTTCAGTTAGCTTACGGGCGCGCAGCGTGCTGTCTTCCAGCTCGCCGATGCGGACGGCCACGTCAAATCCTTCGGAAATCAGTTCGACATAACGGTTGTTCAGAACCATGTTCACGGTGATGTCGGGATAGGCGGCTAGGAACTCGGACAGAACGGGGGACAGGTGATTCACGCCGAAGTCGGTGGCAACGCTGATGCGCAGCAGGCCCGATGGGGCCGATTGCATCGACGTAACCAGCGAATCTGCTTCGCCCGCGTCATTCAGAACACGCCGCGCGCGGTCATAGTAGGCAAGGCCGATTTCCGTTGGCGACACCCGGCGTGTGGTGCGGTTCAGCAACCGGGCCCCCAGACGCGCTTCGAGGCTCGAGACATGTTTGGACACGGCGGATTTGGAGATGCCCATCTTTTTGGCCGCATCGGTGAAGCCACCTTGGTCCACCACATTGGCGAAGGCTTCCATTTCGGTCAGTCGGTCCATACTCGTTCCCCAGATCTTGATTTCCTACCCGACTATGGCGCTGAATCTGGGCGGAAACGCGGCAGACATGGGATAATATCAGGGATTTGAATCGGATCGTTTGCGTATGGGAAACGCAGAAACAGTGGTTTCCAAATGCGCCTGAGCCCCTGTCCGGCTGTGTTTTTTGGCGCAGCGACCTAATGTGTTACCTTGAGGATGGCATTTTTGTGACAAGGGAGGAGACCATGAAGACCGTTTTCACCATCGCTGCCTTTTGCCTTTTTGCGGGCTTTGCACACGCCGGGGGTGAAACGCCTTCGAACCCCGACGCGAAGGTTTATTTCGTTAATCTATCTGACGGTGACACAGTGCAATCACCGGTCACGGTTGTCTTCGGTCTCAGCGGAATGGGCGTCGCCCCGGCCGGGACCGAGAAGGAAAACACCGGCCACCACCACCTGCTGCTCAACCGCCCCCCGATTGGTGAGGGCGAGGATGGAGCGGATGAGCTGGCTTATGGCCTTCCTGCCGATGACAACCATATGCATTTTGGCGGCGGCCAGACCGAGGTGACACTGGACCTGCCCGCAGGTCAGCACACGCTGCAGCTGGTATTGGGCGACGCGGGTCACGTGCCACATAACCCGCCGATTGTGTCCGAGGTGATTACGATTACCGTTGAGTAGGTAGCCGCACGCCTGTTTACTTTCGGTTTGATGTGGGGAACTCTCCGGCAAGTGGTCGGAGGGTTCTATGTCGCTTGAGTTTTTCATTACATCTTTGATCGTCGTGCTGTTGCCGGGCACCGGCGTGATCTACACGCTGGCCATTGGGCTTGGCCGCGGGTTTCGCGCCAGCATTGCGGCGGCGGCAGGCTGCACGCTTGGAATCGTACCCGCCGCTGTGGCCAGCATTATCGGCTTGGCCGCTCTGCTGCATACAAGTGCGCTGGCCTTTCAGGTGCTTAAATACCTTGGGGTGCTCTACCTGTTTTATATGGCGTGGGGGATTGTCCGCGAGGGCGGTGCGATGGAGGTCAGCGCGGAAAAATCAGCCAAAGGATACCTTAGAATTGCGACGACCGGCACGCTGATCAACGTGTTGAACCCCAAACTGTCGTTGTTCTTCCTCGCGTTCCTGCCGCAATTTCTGCCCGCCGACACAAACCATGCGGGGCTGGCTTTGGTGCAACTGGCGCTTGCGTTTATGGCGATGACCTTTGTTGTATTTATCGCCTACGGGGCCTGCGCGGCATTGGCCCGGGACTACATCATCCACCGCCCGTCAGTGATGGCCTGGATCAAACGGTGTTTTGCGACGGCCTTCGGCGCGCTGGGGGTGAAACTTGCGCTGTCCGACTGACCGAGCTTAAAGCTCGGCCGCCAATCGCGTTCCCTGATTGATCGCCCGTTTGGCGTCCAGTTCGGCCGCTACATCCGCACCGCCGATTACGTGGGGGGTAACGCCGCGTTCGATCAGCGCATCCGCCAGCGACCGGTCTGAAACCTGCCCGGCACACAGAACGATTGTGTCCGCCGAGATCACAGTCGGGTCAGCACGGTCTTCGCCAAAGCTGACATGCAAGCCGTCATCGTCGATGCGCTCATAGTTCACGCCGCCCACGAAGTTGACGTTTTTCATCTTCAGTGCAGCGCGGTGAATCCAGCCAGTGGTTTTACCCAATCCCTTGCCGTGTGCCTGTTTCTTGCGCTGTAGCAATGTGACCTGACGCGCTGGCGCGCTGGGTTGAGGCCCTTCTGGCGCAAGGCCCGAGCGGTGCTCGGCCGGGTCTGTTACGCCCCATTCCTTCATCCAAAGCGGCAAGTCGGTGGTTGCGCTGTGCCCGTCCTCCAAAAGAAACTCCGACACATCAAAGCCGATGCCGCCTGCGCCGATCACTGCGACAGATTCGCCGGTTTCGGCCTTGCCACGCAGTACGTCTATATAGCTAAGGACATTTTCCCGATCCTGCCCCGGAATCTGTGGATCGCGCGGGGTGACGCCGGTTGCGATGATCACCTCGTCAAAGCCGGCGAGGTCGTCGGCGCTGACCTCACGATTCAATTCCACCTTCACGCCCAGATCGGCCATCATTGTGCGATACCAATCGACCAGCCCCCAAAACTCTTCCTTGCCCGGAACCTGTTTGGCCATGTTCAGCTGCCCACCGATCTCTGCGGCGCGGTCAAACAAAGTCACGTCGTGGCCGCGCTGGGCGGCGGTCATCGCGGTGGACAAACCGGCTGGCCCCGCACCGACAATGGCAACTTTTTTCTGGTTCGAGGCAGGCTCAATCACCAGCTCAGTCTCATGACAGGCGCGGGGATTGACCAAACAAGACGTCAGCTTGCCGCTGAATGTATGATCCAGACAGGCCTGGTTGCAGGCGATGCAAGGCGCGATTTGCGCAGACTGTCCTGCAACGGCTTTGTTGACGAAATCGGCGTCTGCCAGCATCGGGCGGGCCATCGACACCATATCGGCACAGCCGGTGGCCAAGACCTCTTCGGCGACCTCGGGCGTGTTGATCCGGTTCGAGGTGATTACAGGAATCGAAACCTTGCCCATCAGCTTTTTCGTCACCCAGGCGAAAGCAGCGCGCGGGACGCTGGTGGCGATGGTCGGAATCCGCGCCTCGTGCCAACCAATGCCGGTGTTGATGATTGTGGCACCGGCCTTTTCTACTTCTTGCGCCAGTTGCACCACTTCTTCATGGGTTGAACCATTGGGGACCAGATCAATCATCGAAAGGCGGTAGATGATGATGAAATCGCGGCCAACGGCCTCGCGCGTGCGGCGCACGACCTCGATAGGCAAGCGCATCCTGTTTTCGTAGGACCCGCCCCAGCGGTCTGTGCGTTTGTTGGTATGGGTCACAAGGAACTGGTTCAGGAAATACCCTTCAGACCCCATGATCTCGACCCCGTCATAGCCCGCCTGTTGGGCCAGAACGGCGGCGTTCACGATGTCGCTGATCTGTTTCTCAATGCCCACTTCATCCAGTTCATTTGGCGGAAAGGGTGAGATCGGAGATTTCACCGGGCTTGGGGCCACACATTTCGGGCCATAAGCATAGCGGCCTGCATGCAGGATCTGCATCGCAATCTTGCCGCCTGCTTCGTGCACCCGTTGGGTCACGATGGAATGGTTCGCCACCTCTTTTTCATTGGTCATCATCGACGCGCCGGGCAGAACCGAGCCCTCAAGATTCGGACCAATGCCACCTGTCACCATAAGCGCCACGCCACCGCGCGCCCGGTCCGCATAGAATTCAGCCACCCGGTTCCAGTCACCGGTTTCCTCAAGCCCCGTATGCATCGAGCCCATCAGTACGCGGTTCTTCAAGGTAGTAAAGCCCAGATCCAGCGGGGCCAGCATGTTTGGGTACGCAGTCATGGCGAAACTCTCCCTCCCGAATATGCGAGTTAGATTGACCTTCGCGTCAACTTTGTCACGCGAAACCCCACGTCACCCTCTTTGCTGTTGCCCCTGTGGTTGTTAGAGGTTGGCGGAACAACCCGATGAGGCCCCGTATGACCCCCGAAGACATCGCCAAGCTACCCTATCGTCCTTGTGTCGGGCTGATGCTGATAAACGCGGATGGCAGGATCTTTGTGGGTCAACGCAACGACCGTCACAAAGACGCGTGGCAGATGCCGCAGGGCGGTGTGGACAAGGGCGAAGACCCGCGCGATGCGGCCCTGCGCGAGTTGTGGGAGGAAACCGGGGTGACCTCGGACCTGGTGGAGATCGTGGCCGAAACCGACGGTTGGCTGCCTTACGATCTGCCGCACGACATCGTGCCCAAGATCTGGAAAGGCCGCTATCGCGGGCAAGAGCAGAAATGGTTCCTGCTACGCTTTATTGGAACGGATGATCAGATCAACATCGAAACCGATCACCCCGAGTTTTCACAATGGAAATGGCAAGCGTCTGATCGGTTGATCGACGAGATCGTACCGTTCAAACGGGACGTGTACGAGCAAGTGCTGGCGGCTTTTGAAGACCACCTCGGCTCGTATAAGTGACGTATGGGAAAGTTGGACATCCTTTTGCCGGGACTTTAGCGCAGAGCTGTTTTTAACTGGCCAGTCATGATGAAAACCACCTATCCCAGCCCCGCGCGTGCGCATCGTACCGCCGACATGGTTGTCCATGTGATCGGTTTGTCCCTGATCCTTTTGGCTGGTAGCCTGCTGATCGTGAACGCCTATCAGCGTCTGGATGCTACGCTGCTTCTTGCGGTCATCGTTTATGTTCTCTGTGCGCTTGCGTCGAACCTTGCGTCCTGCGCCTATCATTTCGCGCCTTGGCATGATCGCCGTAAGCTGTTGCGCCGTATCGACCACGCCGCGATTTATCCCAGTATCTGCGGGACATTCACGCCTTTCTTCGTTCAGGCTGGAACGACATGGACCATGACCTTGCTTTTGGTATGCTGGGGGCTGACCATCGCGGCCGTCTGGAACAAGATCGCGAATGAGACGGTCAAATCACGATGGTCGACAGCATCCTACCTTGGTTTGGGTGGCATCGGTTTGGGCGCAATCCCAGACATGACAACCGTTCCCACAGCCACCCTTTGGTGCATTGCGGGCGGTGCAGTCAGCTATGTTGTTGGAACGATGTTTTACGCTCAAAAGACACTGCCGTTTCGTTATGCGATTTGGCATATCTGGGTGAACCTGGGTGGGGTTCTGATGTTCGTCGGAATCTGGCTGGCGCTGTTTTCTTAATATACGGCAGGGTCGGGGCGCGGGCGCCCCAATCCATTTTGTGAAAAAGTGTCGATCCTAGGTCAGAGCAACCCTTCGGCGCGCAACAATTCCTGCATGTTTGCTTCCGGGCGTGGGCCGATATGGCTGATGACTTCTCGGGCACAGACATTGCCGATCTTTGCGCAAGTCTCATAATCCCGACCTGTGGCCATGCCAAACAGGAAGCCTGCAGCGAACTGATCACCCGCACCTGTTGCGTCCACGGGCACAATCTTTTCAACCGGCACGTCAATGCGGCTGTCACTATTCAGAACTGTCACACCGTCGCCTGACCGGGTGCAGACAACCAACGGACAGATGGCGGCGGTTTTGGCCAGCGCTTCCTCCAGATCGTCGGTTTCGAACAGCGATTTGATCTCGGCCTCATTGCCGATCACGAAATCCAGTTCGTTTTCGATCAGCAACAGGAAATCGACGCGGTGACGTTCCACGCAGAACGGGTCGGAAATGGCAATACCGGCCTTTCCGCCGCCCTTGTGACAGGCGCGCGCGGCTTCAAGAAACGCGGCTTTGCCCTTTTCCTTGTCGAACAGATAACCTTCGAGGAACATGATCTGGCTGTTTCCTGCAACGTCATCCGAGACGTCCTGCGAGGACAGCTCGGATGAAATCCCCAGATAGGTGTTCATCGACCGCTCACCATCGGGCGAGACGAAGATCATCGAACGCGAGGTCGGCAGCTCTCCGCCCGGAACCGGCGGGTTCACGAAGTCAACGCCGTCTTCGTTCATCGCATCCGCATAGAACCGCCCCAGCGCGTCGTCATGCACGCGCCCGATAAAGGCAGCGTCCAGTCCAAGGGCACCCGCACCTGCAATCGTGTTGGCGACCGAACCGCCAGGCGTCTGCACGCGACCTTCCATCGAGGCATAGAGAACTTCACCGCGCTCCTGCTCTATCAGCTGCATGATGCCTTTCTCGATGCCCATCAGTTCCAGGAAACTGTCGTCGGCCTGGGAAATCACGTCTACGACGGCATTTCCGATGCCGGTCAGTTGGTAAGTTTTCATTGGGTTTTGTCCTCGAATCGACAGAGATCACGGATGATGCAGGTCGGGCATTGCGGCTTGCGTGCCTTGCAATGGTACCGGCCATGCAGGATCAGCCAGTGATGTGCATGAAGCTGGAAATCAGCAGGTATGTTGTCTTCTATGGCGCGTTCGACTGCGTCCACGTCCTTGCCGGGGCAAATGCCGGTTCGGTTGCCGACGCGAAAGATATGCGTATCAACCGCCTGAGCAGGTTGCCGCCACCACATGTTCAGAACCACATTGGCCGTCTTGCGCCCGACACCCGGCAGCGATTGCAACGCAGCACGGGAATTGGGAACCTCGCCGCCGTAATCTTCCACCAGAATCCGGCTAAGCTTGATGACGTTTTTCGCTTTCTGACGAAACAGGCCGATGGTCTTGATATGTTCGATCAGACCCTCTTCGCCCAGGTCCAGCATCTTTTGTGGTGTGTCGGCGATCTTGAACAATTCGCGCGTGGCTTTGTTGACGCCCGCATCGGTCGCCTGCGCCGACAGCGCGACGGCCACGACCAGGGTATAGACGTTCACATGCTCAAGCTCGCCCTTGGGTTCGGGGTCGGCCTCTTGAAAGCGCGTAAAGATCTCGCGGATCGTATGATAGTCGAGTTGTTTTGCCATCCGGGCCTTAATGCCGTGGGATTGTGCGGGCTGCAATTGAAAACACGCTTGATGTAGTCATGCGCGAAGCTCGTTTAGCTTGGTTGCAAGCTTTACAGCTTCAAACTCTGCAGGGGTCTCGTCACCCATTGGGCAAAAGCTGGCCACCAAAAGCCCGGAAGTGGTGTCTGGAAACTGCGCGATCAAATTTGCCGAAAACGGGCCGCATCCAGTGTGCCCGATAATGCGGCCAACGGGTTGGGCCGCACCGATCATCAGACCAAGCCCATAGCCGGTTTCGCTCCAAACCCGTCCCGGAATAGCCGGGCCTTGCATGGAAGGGCTGAGCAACTGGTCTTTGCTTGCAGCAGATAACAGATCGCCGTTCAGGACGGCGCGTAACAGGCGCAAGGCGTCGGTTGCAGTGCCCATAAGGCAGCCGTGGTAGACCCAGTCCGGGTGATAGCCTTGCGCGTTCCAATAAAGTTGTTCGAAATCATCCCGTGTCCGAGCAACACGCGCGGTCAGACCCAGCGGCTGGCAAATACGAGCCTGCATGATTTCGGCCAGACTGGCGTTGTGCACCTCTTCCAGAAATTGGCGCAAGAGCAGATAGCCCACATTTGAATATACCCAGTTCGTTCCGGGCGGGTAGGCGAGGTTGCGAAAATCTGCTTCTGCCAACAACTGCTCGACAGACCAGGGATCTGCACCTTGCGCGACGGCATCTCCATAGCCCGGTAGCGCCCCATAATCTCTCAGCCCGGCGCGGTGCTGCATCAATTGGCGCAGCGAAAACGGATGCTCTCGGAACGGTGCATCAAGATCGCATTGCTGGCGTTCCCACGCCTGCATGACAAGAACTGCGATTGCAGTTTTGGTGAAGCTCCACCAGGGAAACAGGGATTCACCGCACTCGTCCAGAAGAACGCGGCCTGTTTGGTCCATGGCGGCGGAGAGGGTCATGTTCGGCCCGGAATTGATTGGATGTGGTTCGACCCTAAGTCAGATCAATTCTCAAAGAAATACGGTTGCGCAAGTTTCGGGTCGCTCACCAATAGGCAGACGACGTATAGTCTGGGAAATAGTGCAAGAGGTAAGCGACATGAATGTCCAGACCCCGGAAAGCGAATACCACTACAACGTCATGCGCCGCGCAATTGACCTGATCGATCAGGGTGGCGAGGGCCTGAGCCTCGATGAGCTGGCCCGTCAGATGGATATGAGCCCCGCCCATTTTCAACGCTTGTTCTCGCGCTGGACCGGGGTATCGCCGAAACGGTATCAACAATACCTCACGCTGGGCCACGCAAAGGCCCTGCTGCGCGAGCGGTTCACCACATTGGAAACCGCGCATAACGTTGGCCTGTCCGGCAGCGGCCGCCTGCACGATCTGTTCCTGAAGTGGGAATCCATGAGCCCCGGCGAATACGCTCGGAAAGGCGCAGGATTGACGATCTATTGGGGCTGGTTCGAATGCCCCTTTGGCCCTGCGCTGGTCATGGGCACAGACAAGGGCATCTGCGGCATGGCATTCGGGGCAGAGACCGGGGAAGAAGCCGCGATGGAAGACATGATCTCGCGCTGGCCCAAAGCGGATTTCGTTGAGGATCCGATGCGTTTGCGTCCTTGGGTGCTGAGTGCCTTTGGGGCTGCCAGCGACCGGTTGGAACCAACGCCGCTTTACCTGATTGGATCGCCTTTGCAGATCAAAGTGTGGGAAGCGTTGATGCATATCCCTTCTGGGCAGGTCACAACCTATTCCGAGATCGCGCAGCGCGTAGGCTCACCACAAGCTGTTCGCGCCGTGGGAACGGCAGTTGGGCGCAATCCGGTCAGTTGGTTGATCCCTTGTCACCGCGCGCTGCGTAAATCAGGTGGGTTAGGTGGTTATCACTGGGGTCTGCCGGTGAAGCGCGCCATGCTGGCCTATGAAGCAGCGCAGGCAGACGCCTGATTGACAGATGACCCGACCGCTGCCAAAAGGCACCGCAGGTTCGGGTCCCCTGCCGTTCGCGGCCTTTGGCTTTGGTGAAACCCGGTTTGAAAGACATCTGTTGCCCTTTTTCCGGCGCGCGGATGGTAATGCGAACCCCGTCCAGACTTCGCACCCGTTCAAAGACACGAGGCACATGATGACACGACTCCAAACCGTTGCTCCGGTTGAAGAGCTGAAAGAGCAGGCAAAACGCCTGCGGGAAAAACTGAAAGCGACGGGCGTATCCCTGTCGCATAGCGCCACACTGGAACTGCTGGCCCATCAGCACGGCGTACGAGACTGGAACACATTGCATGCAATGGCCGGAAATCGGATGCACCTGCGTGTAGGTGACCGGGTTGAGGGACGATACCTGGGTCAGGCATACACGGGGGAAATTCGCGGCATAACTATGCTGGGCGATGGCGCGCGCCGTCGTGTTACCCTGCATTTCGATACGCCCGTCGATGTGGTGCGGTTCGATAGCTTTTCCGCCTATCGACAGCGCGTCACCGGAGAGATTGGCTGGGATGGTCAATCCCTACGGCACACATCTGACGGAGAGCCTCAGCTTGTGGTGCGGCCTGTTTGAAACACTAAGGGCGGGGCACCTGTATTGCCCCGCCCAATTTGATTGACTCATTGGACAACTTATTCAGCCGCCCATCCGCCGACCGCTTTGACTTCAAGGAAGTCTTCCAAACCGAAAACACCACCTTCACGCCCGTTGCCTGATTGCTTCATGCCCCCGAACGGAGAGCCCGCGCTGCGTGATTGGCCGTTCATCTCGACCATGCCCGACCGCAAGACACGTGCCATACGATTGGCCCGCGCGCCGTCTTGCGTCTGAACATAGTTGGTCAGGCCATACGGCGTGTCGTTGGCGATCTCGATAGCTTCTTCTTCGGTGTCGAAGGGGATCATGGTCAGAACAGGACCAAAGATCTCTTCGCGTGCGATGGTCATCTGATTGTTGGCGTCGGCAAAGACTGTAGGGCGGACATAGTAGCCTTTGTTTAACCCCTCTGGCCGTCCGGTGCCACCAGCGACCAAACGTGCACCTTCGTCGATGCCTTTCTGAATCAGGTCCTGAATCTTGGTCCACTGGACCTCGTTCACCACCGGGCCAATGTGGCGGCCTTCTTCGGTTGCGGGACCGACCTTGACCATGTTGGCCACTTCAGTCGCCGTTTCCACCGCCTTGTCGTAAATCGGGCGCTGCACCAGCATCCGGCTGGGTGCATTACAGCTTTGGCCGGTGTTTTGCATCATGTGCAGCACACCGCGCTTGACGGCCTTATCATCTGCATCCTCAAAGATCACATTCGCGCCTTTTCCGCCCAATTCCAGATGCACTTTCTTGAGTGTCTCTGCAGCGTTCTTCGAAATCGCGGTACCAGCGCGGGTCGAGCCGGTAAAGCTGACCATATCCACATCTGGATGGCCGGAAAGTTGCGAGCCAACGCCCACCCCGTCACCGTTAACCAGATTGAACACGCCGGGCGGAAAGCCTGCCTCATCCATCATCTCGGCAAAGATCATCGCGTTCAGCGGGCTTTGTTCTGATGGTTTCAGCACCATGGTACAGCCCGCAATTGCCGCCGCACCGACCTTGAGCGTGACCTGATTCATCGGCCAGTTCCACGGCGTGATTAGGGCGGCGACGCCGACCGCCTCATAGATGATGCGATCATTGGGGGCGTGGTCGCCCAAAGGGCGTTCGAACTCAAACGCCTTGGCGGCGCGGATGAAGTTTTTCAGGTGGTAGATACCCGCCCCGGCCTGCGCCGAACGGGCCAGATCAATCGGTGCACCCATCTCAAGTGACATGGCTTGCGCCAGATCCTCGGAACGCGTCGCGTAAAGTTCGATTAGTTTTTCCACCAGCGCAATGCGGGTTTCCACCGGAGTCGCCATCCACCCGGGCAGCGCGGCTTTGGCCGCTGCAACAGCCGCATTTGTGTCGGCTTCATCACCCAGTGAAATCACTGCACAGGGTTCCTCGGTTGAAGGGTTGATCACTTGAAAATCATTGGGCAACGAAGGAGAGACCCACTGACCGTTGATGTAAAAATCCCGCTTTTCGATCATCGTGAATCCTCCTGATGGATCGGCACTAACCCAGTTGTCAGCGCATACTCTGGCAGCCATACCAAGATCGAGCAATAGCGAATTTGATCAAATTATTTTCCTTTAACGCCGTCGAATTCCGTATCCCTGAGCGCCGGGGATGGTTTAACCTGCGCGCAAAGTGATTAGGTTCCACGCAACCGACTCAGGTTTTTAACAGGAAAGGAGATGCCCCATGGGTTTGCGCATCAACGATACCGTCCCAAATTTTACAGCAGAAACGGATCAGGGCACCGTACAGTTTCACGACTGGATCGGCGACAGCTGGGCTATTTTGTTCTCGCACCCAAAGGATTTCACCCCTGTTTGCACCACCGAGTTTTCGGCTGTTGCGCAGCTGAATGACGAATGGGCCGCGCGCAACACCAAAGTGATCGGCGTATCGGTCGATGGGGTCGAAGACCACAAGAAGTGGAAGAAGGACATCGAAGAATACGGTAAGGCCAATCCCGGCTTCCCGATCATCGCCGATGACGGTTTGGCCGTGTCCAAAGCCTTCGACATGTTGCCCGCAGAAGCCTATCTGCCTGACGGTCGCACTCCGGCTGACAGCGCAACTGTGCGCTCGGTTTTCATCATCGGCCCGGACAAGCAGCTGAAACTGTCGATGACCTATCCGATGACCGTGGGTCGGAACTTCGCCGAGATCCTGCGCGCTCTGGACGGGCTGCAGATGTCGGCTAAGGGCGTTGCAACCCCGGCTAACTGGGTGCCGGGCGAAGATGTGATCATTCCGCCTGCAGTGTCGAACGATGAAGCAAAAGAGAAGTTCGGCGAGTTTGAAACGATCTTCCCCTATCTGCGCAAAACCAAGGCGCCGTCCTAAATCGGTTGCCGGTTCAGAGGGGGGGCTGTCTGCCCCCCATCGCGCCTGTCGGCACGATTCCCCCCGAAGGTATTTTTGGCCAGATGAAGCAGGCGGTTGTTACGGGCAGGGCGCTCCAAAGTACATCCGGCGTGAGTTGTGTTGCTTGAATGCCCCCGCACCTGAGGTGCGAGGGCAAGAAGGCGGCAGAAAACCGGAGAGAAACCTGACGCCCAAAGCGATCAGAACTTGTAGCGCAGCCCGAAATTGACGCTGAATGTGTCCAGATCGTCTTCAACTGTGCCCGTCAACGCGCCGTTCGGGGCCAACCGCTCCGACGATACGTCAAAGGCGCGGGCATAGCGGGCGTCTACGGTAAAGGCGGTCGATGGGTTGATGTCATATGCCACGCCTGCGATCACCTGAGCCGCAAAAGCGGTGTCGCTGTCATCCAGCGCCACACCGGGGCCGTAAGCGAAATCCAGATCCGAGTAGGTGGCACCAAGACCAAACCCTGCAAACGGGGTCAGCGCGCCGGCTTGTTTGAAGTCGAACAAGACGTTGGCAAAGAGCGAGGTTTGCGAAACGTCGCCAGAGATGTTGCCTTCTGGTGCTGGTCCGTTGCCGGTAAAGTTCACACCATCCACGTCGCTGTCGCGATAGGAAAGCTCCAGTTCGATCCGTGTCCCGACCGTGTCATTGGACCACTGCGGGATCTCTTTACCAATGGCCACGCCCAGGCCGAAACCTGCATCAAAGTCTGTATCGACCGATTGTGTTGCGCCCCCGATTGTGCCCGAAAAGTCGCTGTCTTGCAGTTGGCTGTAGCCGATAAAGCCCTGAACATAGGTGCCGTCACCCAGGCTTTGTGCGGTTGCTGCGGTTGTGCCCAGCATCAGGGCGGCGGAGGTCAGGATGAAACGACTAACCATGATCATGTCCTTTGTTCCAAAACGTTTCCCTGCTTAGATCATGTGTCTGGTGGTGCATGGAAAGGGTTCCGGCGGTCACATCGGGTCACTCTAATTTGGCGTCATGTGATAGAATAAATCGCATATTCGAGTTGTTGTCGCTGAATGGCAGGCCGTCGATTTCTGATCTGCGCAGGGACGTGCTAGTATGGCTCAAGGGGGCTGTTCCACAGGCGAAGGCCATCGGGATTTCACTGTACTTTGCAGGAGAGAACCATGGCGTTTACAGATTGGTATGTTGAAGGAGAAAGCTTCGGAAACTGCAATTGCGGTTATGCCTGCCCTTGCCAATTCGAAGAACTACCCACCCACGGAAACTGCCGGGGCTTCGAAGTGCTAGAGATTGGCACAGGGTATTTCGGTGACACTGATCTGGGTGGTGCCAAGGCCGCGCTGATCTATGCCTGGCCGGGGCCTATTTTCGAGGGCGGCGGAGAAATGCAGGTTGTCATTGATCCTGCTGCGACCCCAGCACAGCGCGCGGCGCTGGAAAAGGTCTTTCACGGTGAGGAAACGGAGGAGATGGCGACGCATTGGTACGTGTTCCGTGCCATGTGCGAAAAGGTGCACGACACGCTCTACCTGCCGATTGATTTCGAAATGAACATGGAAGAGCGGACCGCCCGTGTGTCCATCGGCGATGTGCTGAGCTCGACAGGTCGCCCCATTGAAGCCCCTCATGGCGGGGGACCGCATCGCGTACGAATCGATATTCCTGGCGGTATCGAGTTCTCTGTGGCCGAGATCGGCAGCGCTACAACGCGCGCAGACGCGGCGATCAAGCTGGATTTGAACGACAGCTATGGCCAATGGCACGTTTTGAAACACGGGCCGGGTGGTGTTGCCCACTAAACCGAGTTAGGCGGCCTTCTTAAGCGCATTTGGGTAAACCCGCCAATTTGGAACCTTCAGGTCTGATTTCAGCATTCCGGCTTCGAAAGGTTTAAGGACCGGTAGCACCGTTGGTCCGTAACCAGTCGCGCCGTGGGACAGGTCCGGGAACAGGTCGAACAACTTGCGCAGGGTGGCAGGTGCCATTGCACTGAGGGTCGTGTCGCCGGGATAAAAGGATTCGGACCAGATTCCTTCGACATTCACCAGCTCATGCTGATCTAAAAGGATGTGAACATATTCGATCCCCTGCTCAGGCGGGTCCTGCACAATGCTTTGCCCATTTATCAACGCCTTCGCCGGGGCCAACATCACGGTCTCGCCATGCATCAGTTCCATCATCGCTGAGGTTACAGCGACCCGATGTTGCGGCGACACCAGCAGGTCGCGCGTGGGGCAGTTCGGACCGAAACAGCCCGCCTTGAAACGCACTGGGCACAGATGCGGAGAGGAGCGCAGCTCTTGCGTCGACAGATGCCGTCGACCGATCCAGCGCACCGGGCGGATGCGTCCACCTGTGGTCAGGACAGGGTCCCCAGGTTCCAGTTCTTCCACCTGGCGCTGCCCGGTGGGGGTCAGGATCAGCGACCCTGTGGTGAAGCACACGAAAGACGGCAAGCTCTGATACGGGGTAGAAGATGCGGTGCCGCCAAAGCTGGTGTCTTCGATGGTGTCATTCAGCGCAGCTTGCCCCGAAGTGACGATGATATAGCGCGGGTTGCTGAACTGGATCAGGGTGAAACTGACAGGCGCGCCGTTGATCGTTCCGGTATACGTCTCGAACGTACTGAAATTCTGAGACGAGGCGGTAAAGCCCGGCAGCCCGGACAGGTCCAATTGGGTGCTGTCGGGGTCTGGGTCATCTAAGATCGCGTCGTTGTCCGTTACTTCAACAGAATACGCGGCCGTGATATCGACGTTGCGTGTGCTGAACGGGTCTGCACTGATTTCATAGACGGTAATCGTGGCCACGGCCGCACAACATCCCTGAGAGCAACAAAGCTACCCTTAAGGTTGTGCTAATTTGTTTAAGAATCGTTAATGGTTGATTTACCTAGACCAGATTACTGGGGAGTGGTCGGAGTCACACCTAAACCAAAAAGGCCCCGGACAGTGCCGGGGCCTTTCGAGCCAGAAGATAGGTACAGATTACTCTGCGTCTTCTTTCTTTTCTTTCTTCTCGGGAACGATCTCTTCGCCGGTTTCCTGATCGACGACTTTCATCGACAGGCGGACCTTGCCGCGATCGTCAAAGCCCAGCAGCTTGACCTTCACTTCCTGACCTTCCTTCAGAACGTCTGACGGATGGTTCAGGCGGCGGTTTTCGATCTGGGACACGTGGACCAGACCGTCGCGCTTGCCAAAGAAGTTCACGAAGGCGCCGAAATCGACGATCTTGACCACTTTACCGGTGTAGATCTGACCTTCTTCCGGTTCGGCCACGATCGAGTAGATCATGTCATAAGCCTTCTGGATCGATTCACCATCGGGCGAGGCGATCTTGATCACACCGTCGTCGTTGATGTCGACCTTGGCACCCGAAACCTCAACGATCTCACGGATGACCTTACCGCCCGAGCCGATCACTTCGCGGATCTTGTCGGTCGGGATGTTCATGGTCTCGATGCGCGGGGCGTGGACCGAGAATTCGTTGGTCTCGGACAGGGCTTTGCCCATCTCGCCCAGAATGTGCATCCGACCTTCTTTGGCCTGTGCCAGAGCGGTTTCCATGATCTGCGGCGTGATACCTGCGACTTTGATGTCCATCTGCAGCGAGGTGATGCCGTTCTCGGTACCTGCCACTTTGAAGTCCATGTCGCCCAGGTGGTCTTCGTCACCCAGGATATCGGTCAGAACAGCGTAATCGCCATCATCTTCCAGGATCAGACCCATGGCCACACCGGCAACCGGTGCTTTCAGCGGAACACCTGCGTCCATCATCGACAGCGAACCGCCGCAGACAGAGGCCATCGAGGACGAGCCGTTCGATTCCGTGATCTCCGAAACCACGCGTACGGTATATGGGAAGTCGGTCGGTGCAGGCAGAACCGCCTGCAGCGCGCGCCATGCCAGCTTGCCGTGACCGATCTCACGACGGCCGGGCGAACCCACGCGGCCCACTTCACCCACCGAATACGGAGGAAAGTTGTAGTGCAGAAGGAAGTTCGATTTGAAGTTGCCGTGCAGCGCGTCGATGAACTGCTCATCGTCACCGGTGCCCAGCGTGGTCACGGCCAGCGCCTGTGTTTCACCACGGGTGAACAGGGCGGAACCGTGGGTGCGGGGCAGCAGCGAGGTTTCGGCTTCGATGGCGCGTACATCGGTGGTCGAACGACCGTCGATGCGCTTGCCGCCCTTGACGACGTCGCCGCGCAGAATACCGGCTTCCAGCTTTTTCATCGCCGATCCAAGATTGGCGTCTTCCAGCTGTTCCTCGGTCAGCGCTTCTTTGATCGCTTCGCGGGCAGCGGCAACAGCGGCGGTGCGCTCTTGCTTGTCGGTGATCGCGAAAGCGGCGCGCATCTGCTCTTCACCGGCTGCGGCAACAGCGGCGTAAAGCTCCGAGTAATCGGGGGCGACGAACTCAAACGGCTCTTTCGCGGTTTCTTCGGCCAGCGAGATGATCAGGTCGATGACCGGCTGGATTTGCTCATGCGCAAAGGTCACGGCGCCCAGCATTTCGGCTTCGGACAGCTCGTAAGCTTCCGATTCCACCATCATCACGGCGTCTTTGGTACCGGCCACAACCAGGTCCAGACGCTGTTCGGGGTTGAGGCGCAGGTCCTGCATATCGTCCACGGTCGGGTTCAGGACGTATTCGCCATCCACGAAACCAACACGGGCACCAGCGATCGGGCCCATGAACGGCGCGCCCGAGATGGTCAGGGCAGCCGAAGCAGCGATCATTGCAACGATGTCGGGATCATTGACCAGATCGTGGGACAGCACGGTGCACATCACCAGAACTTCGTTCTTGAAGCCGTCAACGAACAGCGGGCGGATCGGACGGTCGATCAGACGCGCGGTCAGCGTCTCTTTCTCGGTCGGGCGCGCCTCGCGCTTGAAGAAGCCACCCGGAACCTTACCGGCGGCATAGTATTTTTCTTGGTAGTGTACGGTCAGCGGGAAAAAGTCCTGACCGGGCTTTTGTTGCTTGGCAAAGGTCACGTTTGCCATGACGCTAGTTTCGCCCAGCGTGGCAATTACAGTGCCGTCCGCCTGACGGGCAACCTTGCCGGTTTCCAGTGTCAGCGTCTCTTCGCCCCACTGAATCGATTTCTTCGTTACATCAAACATATGCGTATCCTAGAACGGAGCACTCCCGCCCCTGCGGGTCTCCGGTTTGCATGGCGGCCCCATTGCCGCCGACCCCACTTTATCTTCCATTCGAGTGCCGGGGTCAGGGCACAACGTCTCAGATACCGCGCGCATACATGAGAATGCGTTGGAAGGAAAGAGAAACCGCATAACGCTGAGACGGTTTCCCCCACTCAGAAAGATCGCTCGCGGGACTTGCGTAGTGCGCGGATGTCCGTTGCTGTTTCAGGACCGGGTTGCGGACTGGTTGCCTGTAAAGGGGCCGCGCCGCTGTGTTTCAGAAACGCCAGAGCGCTAACCGACCAGATCCAGGAGTTCAGCCAAAGCAGGGCAGAACTTGCTGCGATTCCCTTCAGAATAAGGTCTAAGTCGAAATCAGGCAGAGACTGAGTCAGAATGATCGAGATAACGGAAATAAAGATAGGCAGAAGCGCAAATAGCGCTGTCAAAAGTCCGAAATAAAACTGAAGCACGATCGAGAAGAAAAAAACGCAGAACAATGGGATGAAACTGCGGCCAAAGCCGTAAAAAAACCCGCGGCTTGGTGCGCCGTAGCCAGCTTCCTGCGCGGCGCTGGCCATAGGGACGGCCATCACGGCACTGACCGCTGCATAGACGACGTACAAAACGATAGCTGTGCTGCCGAAGGTAAGCAGAACTAACGATGTCTGAACTGGTTCCGCAGCATCTTTGACCGCTGTCAATGAGATTGGTTGATCAAGCCTCCAGAGCGCAAAAATCGTTGAGGCAACACTTACCATTATACTCAGAGCGCCAAGCACGATCAGAAAAAACACTCCGTATTTGACAGCATTCAGAATGAGTATCTTTAGGTCAGTGCGACGCGTGTCCCCTTTGATTGCAAGGGCGGCCCGTATGCCAAACAGGGTTATTATTGCAGAGTTGACTGGTTCGCTCAGTGTATCTGCATAACCGGCTGTAATGATGTCCAAAAGCGACGACACAATCGATGAAAGGAAAAAGATAATGATTACCGGAACGATCATCCGCGAAAAAACGCCGAATGACATAGGGACAGCTTTTAGGATGAGAAACATAGAACAGGTCCGAAAACTATGTATGCAATGGTCAGGTATAGTGACTTGGTGTGTGAAACGTGAACTTGTCGAAAAGATCGTTTCAGTAGGTTCTACTTATTGGAGAGAGATGCGCAAGTGATGTTCAGTTCAGTTGTGCGATCTGAAATCCGGACCGGGTAATCACATAGATAAAGTTGAATGCATTTTGCAAAAATATGAAGGCAGTTTAAGCTTTTACGAATAAGCCCGCGGTCGAGATGACGGAAACGCGCCAAGGGGGTAACTATCTCATAACCGTCCGCCGACCGAATACCTTGGCGTTTGCAAAAAGCGAACAGAAGGGCAATCGAATGGCACAAACAAAGAAGATGCTGGATCCGGACCCCCGGATTTACGACTTCGAAACGGAATATGAGCTGGGGCAGGACAACGTCCGGCCATTTGGTCTGGATATTCACAACCCGGTTTTTCTGATCTCGAGTATTTTGATCTTTGCGTTCGTTCTGATCGCATTGGCCAACCAAGAGGCAGCGGCCTCGTTCTTCGGCTGGCTCCGGCCCTGGCTGACCAGCACCTTTGACTGGTTCCTGGTTCTTTCGGTTGACGCGATCACCCTGTTCTGTCTGGTGTTGATTGTTTTGCCCGTTGGTAAAGTACGGATCGGCGGCAAAGACGCCAAGCCTGACTATTCCTATGCTGGATGGATCGCGATGATGTTCGCCGCCGGTATTGGTATCGGTCTGCTGTTCTTTGGCGTGATGGAGCCGGTCTACTATAACTTTGCCGAAGGCGGGAATGCGCGGCCCTTGGGCATTGATATTGCAGTTCCAGGCAATGAATATATCGGCATCGTCGGCACAATCCATCACTGGGGGCTGGAAGGCTGGGCAGTCTATGCCGCTGTGGGCCTGAGTCTTGCAATCTTTGCCTATAACCTGAATCTGCCGCTGACCCTGCGGTCGGCCTTTTATCCGATCCTGGGTGAGCGCGTCTGGGGCTGGTGGGGCCACCTCATCGACACGCTTGCGGTGTTTGCGACGTTGTTCGGCCTGACGACCTCTTTGGGTCTTGGTGCGCAACAGGTTGCGGCAGGGCTGAACGAGGTGTTCGGCATCGAACCCAGCCCAACCGTGACCGTCCTGCTGATCATCGGCATCACCATGATCGCGCTGGGATCAGTCCTGATGGGCATGGATGCAGGCGTGAAACGGCTGAGCGAGATCAATATGATCATGGCTGTGGGCTTGTTCCTGTTCGTCATCGTTGTCACTGGCGTTGGTACAGCCATCGCGCGGTATTTCAACGTGATGGTGGATTACGTGACGCACCTTCCAGCGCTGTCCAATCCGTTCGGGCGAGAAGACACCAGCTATTTCCACGGCTGGACGACGTTCTACTGGGCCTGGTGGATCGCATGGTCACCGTTTGTGGGTATGTTTATCGCCCGCATCTCGAAGGGTCGCACGGTGCGTGAGTTCATCCTCTGCGCGCTGCTGGCCCCAACGGCAGTCTGTGCCCTGTGGATGTCGACCTTTGGCGGTGCGGCCATCGACATGCTGAACGCAGGCGGAGCCGAAGGCGTCCGCGCCACCGTGATCGACAGCTACGCCCCCGAAGGCGCGCTGTTCGGCTTCCTGAAGGAATTGCCGCTTTATGGCATCGTCGCGCCCATCGCTTTGATCCTGATCGTGGTGTTCTTTGTCACCTCGTCCGACTCGGGCTCGCTGGTGATCGACACGATTACGGCAGGCGGCAAGATGGATGCGCCAGTTGTACAGCGCGTATTCTGGTGCACGTTGGAAGGTCTGGTGGCCATCGCACTGCTGCTTGGAGGCGGGTTATCCGCCCTGCAAGGCGCCGCGGTGTCAACGGGGATACCGTTCACGCTGGTGGTTCTGATGATGTGCTACTGCCTGTGGCTGGCGCTGAAATCGGAAAAGGCGAAGATGTAAATACGACCGCTATGAAAATTGAAAACGCCCACCAGACGGTGGGCGTTTTTTGATTCGGTATTAAAACTTGCCGTTGTCATGCGCCATTTCAGACGGGATGGGTGAGACAACATCCCAATGCTCAACAATTTTCCCGTCCTCTACGCGCCACAGATCAAAGAAGGCCCATGGCTCACCGCCCATGATGGCATCGGTGGCCACGAAGACGAAATTGCCCTCAGCTACGGCGAACTGAGGCTCGAACTTAGTGATCACCATGCCTTGCGCGGCGAAAGCGTCGATCGCGGCCATAAATCCGGCCAGACCGTCCTCAATAGAAGGATTGTGCTGCATATAGACCTCTGGGTCCATGTAGGTTGTGACGTTCTCTGGCGCGGCACCGCCCAGCACATCACGCACAAAGCCCAGCACCAGCGCCTTGTTTTCTTGGGTTTTATCGAGGTCGGTAATTTCAACCGGCCCGTCCGTCATGCCACGCCCTGACGCGGTGGTTTCTGGGATGGGTTGCAGATTGTCCCAGTGTTCGACAACCTTTCCATCTTCCACGCGGAAGATATCAAAGGCCGCAAGCGACGAGGCTCCAAACGCGTCGGCATTGTCATAAGTGTTGTGCAGCACAACCATGTCGCCTTCGGCAATCACACGGTGGGTTGTGGCAGTCATGCCGGATTGTCCAACCAATGGGATCAGCCCCATCAGCCCTTCAGCGCCGGTCAGAACCTGCGGATTGTGCTGGATGTAATCGGCGCTCACCATCTGGCGTGCGGCTTCTGGGTCGTGATCGATAAAAGCGGCTGAGAACAGGGCGAGGACAAGCTCTTTAGGGGTCATGGTCAATTCCTGATGATTCGAGTTGTGCTGATAGTAAGTATTAAAAACGCACCACATTTCAATTACGCACTAAAAAGTCACGAGGTTACTCCTAGGATACTCCGTTAAAAAACATAGCCTTGCGATTATTTCGGGAGGTTCTATTGTTGTTATAAGTTACTAAACCGCACCAGAGGTCCTCATGCTCCCCATTGGCGTCAACAGCAAGGCCGAAGCGTCCAACTGCTCGATCCGTTCGGTTCTGTCCAACGTCACCGGCAAATGGCGGATGATCATCATTTTGGCCCTTGAGGATGAGCCGAAACGGTTTGGAGAGCTCAAACGCTGTATTGGGGACGTGACGCAACGTGTGTTGACCGAAAACCTGAGAGGGTTGCAACGGGATGGGTATCTGACTCGCACTGTCGATCCCGGCCCGCCTGTTGCGGTTTCTTATGCGCTGACACCTTTGGGTCGCGACCTGTTGGAGCTGCTCAAGCCGCTTGTCTATTGGTCACACGAACAAATGGATCAGGTCAAGTCCGCGCGCATGGAATATGAACGGGCCCACCCAGATTGAGGGCACCTGACTCCCAGCTGGTTGACCTGCACAAAAAAACGCCCGCCAAAGTGACGGGCGTCTGAAATCTGCAAGCGATGCGATCCGACCTTAGCGGCGGATGCCCAGCTTTTTGATCAGGTCCTGATAACGCGCTTCTTCTTTGCCCTTCAGGTAGTCCAGCAGCTTACGGCGCTGAGCAACCATTTTCAGCAGACCACGACGACCGTGGTTGTCTTTTTTGTGGGTCTTGAAGTGCTCGGTCAGGGTGTTGATGCGCGAGGTCAGGATGGCAACCTGTACTTCAGGCGAACCGGTGTCGCCTTCTTTGGTTGCGAATTCTTGCATGACGCGTGCTTTTTCAGCGGCAGTGATCGACATCGGGGTCTCCTTTAAAGGTTAGAGTTGATGGCGCAGGCCGGGATGTCGTCCAGCGCAGGCCCATGGAGAAAACCGCACCGATTCCGATGCGGATGGGCGCGTATAAGCGGATTTTTATCAAATGGCAAAGGGAATCTGCGGGGTCAGACCATCTGCCCATACTGTTCCAGTTGGGCTTCGGTGATCAGTTGGATATCGGCTGCCGTCATCCCTTCGGCACCATAAACCTGAGCCACTTCCTGACCGTCGATGATCACCCGAGTAAGATTTGAATCTTCAGCGTCAGGTTCCACGGCTATTTCAGGCTCGGATTCGTTCTCCCATGTGATAAGCAACTTATCCTCACCCGGCTGGAACCCCATGACGGTAATATCGTCTTCACCTTGGCCCACGACGATGTCATCGGCCCCCTGACCACCCGTCACGACGTCGCCGCTGCCTGCAACAAGGGTGTCATTGCCGGCACCACCATTCAGGAAATCCTGCTCGGCTGCACCCTCTTCGATGCCGAATACAAAATCGTCCCCGTCGCCGCCAAAGATCGCATCCTCGCCTGCGTCTCCGGTCAGTACATCATCCCCAAATCCGCCTTGTAGTGCGTCATCATCGGCCCCGCCTGCCAAAGTATCATTGCCCTGGCCACCATAGAGCTCATCTTCGCTTTCGCCTCCGTCCAGAGTATCGTCGCCGAAATGTCCGAACAGAGCGTCATTGCCCGTGTCCCCAAACACCAGGTCATCATCCGCTTCGCCATGCAGGACATCGTTGTCCCGCCCGCCATAGATGGTATCTATCCCGTCGCCGCCATGCAGGACGTCGTCCCCCTGGCCCCCGTGGATCGTATCTTCACCGCCGTAGCCGTTGATCTGATCCACGCCGTCCCCTCCGGTGATGATGTCCGGGCCGTCTTCTCCGGCAATCACCAAATCGCCTTCGAATTCGGAAAGGACGATACAGGTGGACAGGGGTTCGACCTCGGTTTCGACGGAGTCTTCGACGTTTTCGCCGATTTCCAGAAATTCCCCGGTTTCGGCTTCAGTCGGCGGCTCATCTTCGGGAATGTCTTCTGACGTGTCCTCGTCTTCGATCAGCATGTCGCTCATCGCGTAGGCTGCACCGCCAATGGCGGCCAGTCCGATCAATCCGGCCAGAAACATGACACTCCTCCGATAGCAGAATGCTCCGAGGATGAGTGTTTCATGCCGGGGACAGCGGCGTCAAAGGCAAGTCTTTGAAATGGTTAATACTTTATCACCACCGCTCGGGCTGCTGGGTGTAGGCGATGTAAAGGGGGTGTTTGGGGTGCCCGTCTTTGGTCAGCCCCAGATGGAACAGGGGTTGTCCGGTCGCCCTCAACAGCTGTTCAACTGCCGGACCACGGTCCAGATGTGCGCCATGGGTGCCCCAGGCGGCGACGACCTGATCGGCCCAGTCCACGCCGTCCAGAATAGCTTTGTCATTCGCAGGCCCGACCGGATCGGTTGCGGCGCGCATCTTGCGCGGGTCAGTGTCGCGCCAGGCAAAGATGTTGGTCACCTGAAACGCGCCAAACCCTAAGGCCCGCGCACGCCGTTCGCAGCGCTCCACCGTGGGGTCGTTCTGCACCTCGGTCGCAGTCGAGGGGTTCAGCATAACAAACAGCGCTTTTCGGCCTGTCGGATCCCAGACACGGGTCAGGCTATAGCGATAGTGCTCGCAATCGGAATAGACGGCGGTCGAGGGCGCATCGCCCTTGGTATGTCTTCGGGTGATCATGCCAACCGCCTAGCACGTGTTTCAGGAAACGAACACCCGGCTGGGATGCAGCTCGCCTGATTTGTAGATGCCCACAGCCACCGCTTTACCATCCAGCGAGGCCCAGGCTTCCTCGCCGTATTCGACGTCTGATGCCAGCACCATGCCGGGATTGCCGTTGCGCAGGCGGGTGGCACCCTCAGGGGTGCATTTCAATTCGGGCAGGTCCGACAGGCCGGTTTCCAGCGGGTGCAGATACGCGTCCAGTGCAGTGGTCTTGGCCATCTCGTCGATCTGTTCGATGGTCAGGCCATCTTCGGCCTCAAACGGGCCGGACCAGATGCGGCGCAGTTCCTTGACGTGACCGTGGCATCCCAATGCCTCACCCAGATCGCGCGCGATTGAGCGGACATAGCCCCCTTTGCCGCAGGTCATTTCCAACACCGCGTGGTCTTCATCGGGGCGGTCGACAAGGATCAGTTCCTCGACCCAAAGGGGGCGCGCGGCCAGATCCACATCTTCGCCATCGCGCGCCAGTTTATAAGCGCGCTGGCCGTCGATCTTCACCGCAGAGAACTTTGGCGGAACCTGCATGATGTCGCCCAGAAACGGGGTCAGCGCCTGTTTGATGTCCTCATCCGATGGGCGCGCATCGCTGCTTGCGATCACTTCGCCCTCGGCATCGTCGGTGTTGGTGGCTTGACCCAAACGCACGGTGAACGTGTAAGCTTTCAGCGCATCGGTTATGTAGGGAACGGTCTTTGTCGCCTCACCCAAGGCCACGGCCAGAACGCCGGTTGCTTCGGGGTCCAGTGTGCCCGCATGGCCCGCCTTTTTGGCATCCATCGCCCAACGCACCTTGTTGACCACCGACGTAGAGGTCATGCCCGCAGGCTTGTCCACAACCAGCCAACCGGAAATGTCGCGACCCTTGCGTTTGCGTCCCATCTTGCACCTTGCCTTTTGCTGAGGCGCGCGGGTTAACGGATCACACCCGCCCTGTCAATTTGCAGGCGTATCCTCGACCACGCCGACGATGGGCCCCAACGAGAATCCCAGATCCGAGCGATTGCCTGCCCGATCATACATCCGTGAGATATTGCCATCCAGAAATAGCGCGTTTGGGGTGTTCAGAACATCGCGAAACAGGCTGCCGAATTCGTGGAAGGTGACATAATCTTCAGAAATGGCGAAAACCGCCCGCGTGCCATCAGCGCTCGTGCCAACGCCGTTGCGGATATAGCGCGAGGTCGAATCAGGCAGAAAGCGCGGGTGCAGTCCGCCGTCGATCACCAGCATTGGGCCGGATTGGGTGGCAAAGCGGCAGGTGGGGGCCTGGTCGACGAAATCCAGTGTCTCGAACACATCGGCGCGCCCGTCACGGATGCAGAAAACGCCATTGGGCAGCAGGCCGAAATTGCCGGGGCCGGGGTTCGGGATCACCCGCATCTGCTCCTGCCCATCCTCGACATAATGGCCGACGGGCGAGCGGTCGTCGTGATACATGCCGGCGTTCATCGCAAAGGCCAGCCGTTTGCCCTCGGGTTCAAGCGTCTCGTTTACCGATGAGAAATGCCCCAACACTTCGCCGTCTTCACCATTCAGAAACAGGCGCAGATCTGCTGCAGTCGCATCGACCTCGCAGACGGTGTAGCGCAGATCCTCATGAGTCACCTTTTCGCAGGTCACCGCAGAGGCTTGCGCAGCCCATAAAGCCGCGCCCAAAATGGTCAGTGCCCGGATCACTCGTCCAGATCGCGGCGCACCGCGTCCTGCTGGAACATGCGGCGGGTGTCGTCCAGACGGTCAAACGTGTCGTCCAGACGGAACCGCAGATCGGGCGAGAACTTCAGGTTCAGTTTCTTGCCGATCACGCGTCGTAATTCGCCTTTGTTGCGGGCCAACAGGTCGATCACGTCCTCTTGCCCTTTGCCGCCCAGAGGCAGCACATAGGCGGTGGCGATTTTGAGATCGGGTGAGGTGCGGACCTCACCCACGGTGATCGACATGCGGTTCAGGTCGGGGTCGTGGACATCTCCGCGCGCCAGAACTTCGGACAGGGTGCGACGGATCAGTTCGCCGACACGCAGCTGTCGTTGGGAAGGGCCGGGGCCATCGTGGAATTTGTTCTTTGCCATATCTCCGATCTAAGCCCAAAGCGGGGCTTTGCCAAGCGGGCGCGAAAGGGGTAGGAGGCTTTGAGCCGACTTAGCGAAAAGGACCAGCGCAATGACCCATATTCCGGGGATCGTCATCACAGGGGCTTCGGGCCGTATGGGGCAGATGCTGATCAAGACTGTCACCGACAGCGAACAGGCGCGTCTGGTTGGTGTGGTGGAACGTAAGGGCCATGACTGGATCGGTAAGGATGTGGGCGAGGCCATGGGTGGTCAGGCGCTGGGCGTCACCGTCACCGATGATCCGCTGGAGGCGTTTGCGCAAGCGCAGGCGGTGATCGATTTCACCGCGCCCGAAGCGACTTTGGAATTTGCCGCTCTGGCTGCGCAGGCGCGTTGTGTTCATGTCATCGGCACTACGGGCATGTCCGACGAACAAATCGCGGCACTTGAACCGGCATCACGCCACGCCGTGATCGTGCGGGCGGGCAATATGAGCCTTGGTGTAAACCTGCTGGTGCAACTGACCAAGAAAGTCGCTGCCGCATTGGATGAAGACTTCGATATCGAGATCATCGAAGGCCATCACCACCACAAGGTCGACGCGCCCTCGGGCACAGCGTTGATGCTGGGTGAGGCGGCCGCAGAAGGGCGCGGCGTCAATCTGGCGGATGTCTCTGATCGAGGCCGCGACGGCATCACTGGCGCGCGCAAGCGGGGTGATATCGGCTTCCACGCCATTCGCGGCGGCGATATCGTTGGCGAGCATGATGTGCTGTTCGCTGCCCCCGGAGAACGTATAGTCCTGCGCCATTTGGCCAGTGATCGTGCAATCTTTGCCCGTGGCGCCCTAAAGGCCGCACTATGGGGTCAAGGCAAGGCACCCGGGCAGTATGACATGGTGGACGTGCTGGGTTTGTAAGCCATAGACGCCCGAATTGTTGGCGCTAAGCTCTGATCTATGAGTTTACGTCGTTCCGGTCTGGCAACCGGTGTCCTGCTGGCACTATTTTATCTGACGCTGCTGCCGTTTGTGGCGCACGGGTTTGGTATGATCGGCGTCGGCCTGTCGCATGATGCGCCTGCGCAAAGCTATTTGTTTGCAGACGGTCAGAGCGTCGGCAACGCGGCGATGATTCTACATATCTTTGCCGGAACGGTGTTGGTAACACTGGTGCCGCTGCAACTGGTCCGCACCCTTCGGCAGCGCTTCAACTGGTTTCACCGCACCTTGGGTGCTGTGCTGGTTGCGCTGGCACTTGTGACCGGGATGGCGGGGATGACTTATATCCCTTTGCGAGGCACGATTGGTGGGCCGGTGATGTCTGCCGCGTTTTTCCTTTACGGCCTCTGTCTCTTTGCTGCGGCGCTTATGGTTGTACGCATGGCGCTCAGCAATGATCGCGCGGGGCACTGGGCCTGGGGGCTGCGGCTTTTCTGGCTGGCGCTGGGATCATGGCTTTACCGGGTGCATTACACGCTGTGGTATCTGCTGACCGGCGGATTGGGGTCAGAGCCCGACTTCTCGGGCCCTTTCGATCTGGTTCAGAACTTTGCGTTCTTTGTGCCCTATTTGCTGGCTGCGCAGATCTGGATCATGCGCAAACGGTCAGAGCATCAAGGGGCTTTGGTTACAGGTCCTTGATCCTGTCTTCGCGCAATGGGCAGGCCAGGTACACACCGAACTCTTTCCCGATATCAGCGCTGACTCGTGCGTGAACCGCACCCTGTCGGTCTAGGAATCTTTGGTCATCTTCGACCGGGAATATCCCCTCGTGCCAGATGCCCGGATGGATATAGAGGCCACGCGAGCCGTCGCACCAGAACGCCACCACCTTGTCGGGCGTCAGGTTGTCACCGGGCAGAGCGGCGGGGACAATGAAAGGCTTGTTGTCCAGAGGCCAAAACATCTGTCCGCCATCGGGGTGATAGTTCATGTGCCAGAGCAATACCTGATCACGAGGCGCGGTTTGCCGATCCGTCTGCGCGGTTTGCGGATCCGTGGACCAGCCAAGAACGTAATGCCCTTTGACGGCTTCGTTCTCGCCATACAGCACGTCGCCTCGCCAGTCACATTTGAACGTGCCTTCGACCCAGCCGCCTTCGTCGCCGGTGCCTTCGTCGATGGGGCGCCAACCTTGTTGCGGCCAGCGGACGATCTCGATTTCAAAGGTCTCGGGGTCATCGACCAGACAGCCATAGCCTTTGACCGTCTCTTCCGTTGCGCGGATCAGAGGAACTTTGTGCCAGGGTAGCGAGGGCTTGGAACTGGCCTCGAAGATGTATTCAGCTGCAGTCATGACGTGCCCAGATGTTTGTCGACCATGCGCTGCACCATGGGTGCGAAATGGGCGAAATCGGGGGTCTCCATATCCGCGCGTTTACCGGCCTCATCCAGATAGCGAACCTGAATGATTTCTTTCAGGTTAGGGTTGGATTCGAATGCGGTAACCTCTACTTCGCTCATCGGGCCGCCCTGCAGTTCCAGCGTATGAACCGAGGCGGCAGACAAGCGCTGGAAATACTCGGGCTTGGTGGCGCAGAGATACCGCTTGGCAGCCACGTGATAGCGGCAGCAATCGGTGATGACCGAGGGGAAGAACTGCTCCAGCACCTCGGCCCCTGCATCCTCGTGATGGCGGTCTTCGGTATCGTCGGGATGGTAGGTTCCGAACTCGGAGGTGAAATGGCCAATGTCGTGCAGCAACGCGCCGACGATGATTTCTTCAGGCTGGCCGTTCTGCTCGGCGATGGTGGCCCCTTGCAGCATGTGTTGGGCCATGGTGACGGGTTCGCCCAGATATTCCTCATCGCCGCGGCGCTCGAAAATATCACCGATGAAGGCTACGATATTGTCACGGTTCAACGTCGAGAAATCGGGTTTCATTCCGCCGCCTCCGGGTGCGTTATTTCCATCGCGGCCAGTGTGGACAGCAAGCCATCCTTGTCGGCATAGCATCCCTGCAACCAGCGTGAGCCCGCGCCGGAATAGCCCAGCCGCGCGTGGAGCACGCGGGTGTTGTCGACGATAAAGCTTTCGCCCGGTTCCAGCTTGAACGACACGCCCATGGCCGGGTCATCGATTATCTCGCCCAACTGGCGATAGGCGGCGTAATAGGCCTCCATCTGGTCGAACGGGATATCGACGAACGGCGCAGTTGAGCGGTTGTTGAACCGGACGCCGATCAACTCTCCGTCCGGAGACAGTTCGATCATCGGACGGCGCGATTGCAGCCAAACCCCGTCGGAACCCTTGTATTCGAACCGTGCCGGGTAGCCGGCCAGCAGGGCAAAGCCTTCGGGATTTTGCGCACGCAGCTTTTCGGCCGCGCGGAAACCATCGACCACGATCGAATCTCCGCCTTCGGCAGAATTCTCAAGGCAATACAGGATTTGCAGCGTTGGAACAGGGTCGCGATACGGGTTGTCGGTATGAGCCTGCAAGCCAAGTCCGGTATAGGCAAGGTTGGTCGGGTTCACCTCAGTCCGCACTTCGAAATAGGGTCCATAGTTCGTCTCGCGTACATAGCCGAACAAATCAGCCACTTTCAGCAGCGATTCAGGTTCGGTCGGGCCACCCGTTAACTTGGCAAACCCGAATTCCGCGACGGCTGCCAGCCAATCACGCTTGGCGGTCGGGCTGACGTGAACTTCATTCCAGTCGCCGCTGGGTGCATTGATGCCGCTTTCCCACGTGGTGATGCCCGGGGCGATGCGACCAAACGCGTTTTCCTGATCGCGGTCATAGATGTGGTCCGCCAACCATTCGGCGGGGAAGACGACGGTCTTTCCCTCGGGCTGGAACGTGATCTTCAGATCGCCAGAAACAACCTCGGCCGCGCTGATTGAGACGTCGGACGGAATGTCGCCGATCGTGATCAGGCGCTGACCGTTTCCGGGTGAGCGGGTCTCAGGATCAAGCGCGTTGTCGCGCAACCAGATCGCGTGAAAGCGGGCTTCGGCTCCGGTGTCGAATGCGACGGTCACGACCGAAGCGTCACAAGTGGCGGTGCGCAGCATTGGGGGGTCTCCTGTTCGGCGCGAGTTTTGGTTGAGCAGATACGCCGTTCGTGGCATTACGACAATTAATCCTTATTTCGGCTGAGACTTGGAATAACTTATGGCTAAGAAAAAGATCGGACTGCCGCCGCTGGACTGGTTGCGCGTGTTCGAAGCTGCGGGGCGTTTGGGTGGATTCTCGGCTGCGGCCAAAGAGTTTGGTTTGACGCAGGCCGCTGTCAGCCAAAGGATCGGTAATCTCGAGGCATGGCTGGGCCGGTCTTTGTTCGTGCGCGAAGCGCGGGGCGTGTCGCTGACGGTGGAAGGCGAGAGCTATTTGCCTTTGGTGCAAGACAGCTTGCAGGCGTTAGAGCGCAATACCGAGGATCTGTTCGGAAAGTCCCCACGAGAGCTGCGCGTCGCCGGATTGTCGTCCAACATTCACGCGCTTGTCCTGCCGGCCTTGCCAGCGTTTCAAAAACTGCGACCCGAGGTGCGGGTGCTGACCAATTCAGGGGCACGCCGGTCGACCTTGGATGAAGAGCGGACCTGGCTGCAAATCCGATATGGCCGTGGCATGTGGGCCGGGCGCGATGCGGCCTTGATCGCGCATGAGGTTCTTGTGCCTATGGCGGCACCGGGAATCGAGTGGGGCGCGCCTTTGATCGATTTGCGCGGAGAACGCCCCGGATGGCGGGAATGGGCCCAGAAATGCAATCAGGAGGATGCACCGCCGTCCCAAATCAGTTTTGATTCGATGGAACACGCGATCTCGGCAGCGCGGCGCGGGCTGGGAGTGGCGCTGGGGTCGGTTCCTCTGGCTTTTGCCGACCTTCAAGAGGGCCGGTTGCGCAGGATGGGCCTGCCGGAGTTGCAAACCAAGGACGGGTATTGGCTAACCTGGCCCGAAGATCGGGCGAAGTCCAAAAAGCAACGCGCATTGATCAAAGACTTTTTACAGTCGCTGCGCGGCTGAGCGCTTAGAAATCGATGGCGATGCCCTTCTTTTCCCAATCGCCGTAACGCGCGGGGTCCGGTCCGTCGCGCCCGCCCAGTTCCTTGGGCAACGCCTTGGCCTCAGCCTCGGCTTTGCGTCGGCGTTCTTCCGCTTCGGCCAGTGCGCGTTGGGCGGCTGGGGGCAGGTCTTTGCGGTCGTCACTCATGACATCGGGTTCCTTTCCGTGCTGGGTCTTGATATACGCCCGCGTCCGCCATTGGCAATGCGGGCGCAAGTCACAGTAAGGCGGTACCATGGCAAACAGCGCAACAGCAGCACGGCGCAGCGCAATCTATCTTCTCGATCAGGTTCTGGGTGAGGGCCGCCTGTTGTCCGAATGTCTCGCAGCGGGTGCATTGGACCGGCTGGGTCCCGAAGATCGCGCGCGTGCTCAACGGTTGGCGTTGGAGACCTTGCGCGGGTTGGAACGCGCCGACAGGTTGTTGGACAATCACTTGAACCGCACGCCTGCTCTGACAGTCCATAACGCGCTCAGGCTGGGCGCAGTCGAGCTGTGTAACGGCGAAGCGGCGCATGGTGTGGTGAATTCCATGGTCGAGATCATCAGCCGTTCGCGCAAGCATGGGCGTCTGAAGGGCCTGGTGAATGCGGTTCTGCGCAAGGTGGCCGCCGAAGGCCCTGAAGCCTGGCCCAAAATGCGTGTCCCGCGTTTGCCGGAATGGCTTCGCGATCCCTTGACTATGGCCTGGGGCGCGGGTGCCGTGGCTGGAATGGAACAGGCGCATTTCACTGGCGCACCGCTTGATCTTACCGTGAAGCCGGGGGGGACAGGTCCCTCGGGCGATGTGCTGCCGACAGGCTCAATTCGTCTGCAGGATGCCGGTCAGGTTTCGGCCCTGCCGGGATACAAAACCGGGGACTGGTGGGTGCAGGATACGGCGGCTGCCTTGCCTGTTCACGTCCTGGCTCCGAAGGCAGGTGAGAACGTGCTGGATCTTTGCGCTGCTCCCGGCGGCAAAACGATGCAACTGGCTGCGGCGGGGGCGGATGTCACCGCGCTGGATGTTTCAGAAGCTCGGATGGAGCGGGTACGCGAAAACCTTGCACGGACGGGTCTGACGGCGCAGGTTATTGTCGGGGATGCGCTGGAACATGAAGGTCAGTATGACGCGATCCTGCTGGACGCGCCGTGTTCGGCTACAGGTACGATACGGCGGCATCCGGATTTGCCCTTCGCCAAGGATGGGTCTGAATTTGGCGGTTTGATCGAGCTTCAGACGCAGATGCTGGCCCATGCATGGAGTTTGCTGAAACCCGGCGGGCGTTTGGTTTATTGCACCTGCTCATTGCTGCCGGACGAAGGTGAAGTACAGATCGAAGAGGCGCTGGAGATGTATCCCGACATGAGCGTGGATCGCGACGCAGTGAACATATCAGGTGTTGAAACGGGCTGGGTAACGGAAGAAGGCGGCCTGCGTCTGCGGCCTGATTACTGGCCGGATCGCGGTGGCATGGACGGGTTCTACATCGCCTGTCTGACCAAATCCGCCTAAGCGCACGCTTTTCGATGACTTGACGATCGGCGCGGTCTATCGTTGGGTCTCAAGCGCCAGCAGAGCGCAAGGGGCAGAGTAACACACGTCATGTCGAACTCGGACACCATGACCAGTCGGTGGATGCGGTTTCAGAACCGTTTCTACGCACGCCTGAGCCAGCGGCAAAAGGCGGTCACGGGGTTTGTCGCGCAACCGGATCCGCGCACTGTGGGCTCGTTTGCGCGTGGTCGGCAACTGGTTGCCGGAAACCTCTTGTTCGCCGGGTACCTGGTGGAGGCGGAAGACACCGGGTTGTGGGACGTCGCGGCCCCCAGCGCGGGCTTTGACGACGAACGCCATGGTTTTGCCTGGCTGGACGATCTGGCTGCGGTCGGAGACATGCGTGCACGCGAAAAGGCGCAGCGCTGGGTCTTTGGTTGGATCGAAGCACATGGTCGTGGCCAAGGTCCCGGCTGGGTGCCTGATCTGACCGGTCGGCGCGTCATGCGCTGGATCAACCACGCGATTTTCCTGCTGCGCGGTGCAGATGAAAGGCAAAGCAAGCTGTTCTTCCGCTCGCTGGCGCAACAGACATGGTTTTTGTCCAAACGCTGGCAGGCGGCGACCCCCGGCTTGCCCCGGTTTGAAGCTTTGGCGGGTTTGGTTCAGGCCGGGCTGGCGTTGGAAGGGCTGGAGCATATGGCCGATCCGGCGTTGCGGGCGCTTGCCAGCGAATGTGATCGGCAGGTGGACGCGCAGGGTGGTATTCCGACGCGCAACCCAGAGGAGTTGCTGGAAGTTTTCACGTTGCTCAGTTGGACCACGGCGGCACTGAATGATCTGGGGCGCGGAGCGCCTGTTGCGCAAGTCAATGCAATCAAGCGGATCGCGCCGACCCTGCGTAGCCTGCGCCATGCGGATGGGGCGCTGGCGCGGTTCCATGGTGGTGGTCGCGGAATTGAAGGGCGTCTGGAACAGGCCCTTGCCCAAAGCGGCGTCAAACATAAGGCGGCGACCGAATTGCCGATGGGCTATGCGCGCCTGTCTGCCGCGCGTACCACGGTAATCGTGGATTCCAGCGCGCCGCCCACTGGTGCGGCCTCGTTCAATGCACATGCCTCTACGCTGGCGTTCGAGTTGACCTCGGGGCGGCGTCCGTTGATCGTGAATTGCGGGTCGGGGGCCAGCTTCGGGTTGGAATGGCGACGCGCTGGGCGGGCAACGCCCTCGCATTCGACATTGTGCCTGGATGGGTTTTCCAGCGCGCGGTTGGCCAATCCATTGCCGGGCCGCGAAAGTCAGGCGTTGGTGGATGCGCCACAGGACGTGCCAGTTGATTTCGAGGACGCGTTTGAAGGCATCCGCTTCATGGCCGGTCATGACGGATATGCCAAAGTGTTCGGCCTGACCCATGCCCGGACTTTTGAGTTGCGCTTCGATGGCCGCGAGCTTGCGGTCGAGGATATTCTGCTGACTGCGACCGACAAGGCGAAGCGCCAGTTCGACAAGGCGATGGACGCCTCAGCGCTCAAGGGGATCGGGTACGATATCCGTTTTCATCTGCATCCTGACGTGGATGCGGCGCTGGATTTGGGCGGGGCGGCGGTGTCCATGGCGCTCAAAAGCGGTGAGATCTGGGTTTTCCGCCATGATGGCATTGGAAAATTGTCCGTCGAGCCAAGCGTTTACCTTGAAAAAGGGCGATTGAAGCCACGCGCGACAAAACAGATCGTTCTATCCGGGCGCGCAATGGAGTATGCGACGCGCATCCGGTGGACGCTAAGCAAGGCGCAGGACACAGCCTATGCCGTGCGCGATACGCACCGGGACGAGCCAGAATTCGACTGACGCCAAAAGGACCTTTGGACCCATGACCGATCTTCACCCCGTGCGCCGCGCGCTGCTTTCCGTATCCGACAAAACCGGGCTGATCGAGCTGGGCAAGGCGCTGGCCGAGCGCGGGGTCGAACTGCTGTCGACCGGCGGCACGGCCAAGGCGCTGCGCGATGCCGGGCTTGCGGTGAAGGACGTAAGCGAAGTCACCGGCTTCCCTGAGATGATGGATGGTCGGGTCAAGACTCTGCACCCGATGGTGCATGGTGGGCTGCTGGCATTGCGCGACAACGACACTCATGTCGCTGCGATGACCGAGCACGGGATCGGCGCGATCGATCTGCTTGTTGTGAACCTTTATCCGTTTGAGGCCACCGTCGCCAAAGGCGCCGATTATGATGAATGTGTCGAGAACATCGACATTGGTGGCCCCGCAATGATCCGCGCGGCGGCCAAGAACCATGCCTTTGTGAACGTGGTTGTGGACGTCGAGGATTACGAAAAATTGCTGGGCGACATGGATCAGCACAACGGTGCAACCTGCCCGAAATTCCGCCGCAAGCTGGCGCAGAAAGCCTATGCCCGTACAGCTGCTTACGACACCGCCGTGTCCAACTGGTTGGCTGACGCGCTGGAACTTGAAGCACCTAAACGCCGTGCCTTTGCAGGCGAATTGAAGCAGACCCTGCGCTATGGCGAGAACAGTCATCAACAGGCTGCCTTCTATACGGACGGCACCGACCGCCCCGGTGTGGCCACTGCCGTGCAGCATCAGGGCAAGGAACTTAGCTACAACAACATCAATGACACCGATGCGGCGTTTGAGCTGGTTGCTGAATTCGACCCTGCTCAGGACGCGGCTTGTGCTATTATCAAACATGCCAACCCTTGTGGGGTGGCCACAGGCGCGACGTTGCTTGAGGCATACAAGGCCGCGTTCGACTGCGACCGCACTTCGGCCTTTGGTGGGATCGTGGCATTGAACCGGCCGCTGGATGCGGAAACCGCGCAAGAGATCACCGGGATTTTCACCGAGGTCGTGATTGCCCCCGGAGCATCTGACGAAGCCAAGGCAATCTTTGCGGCCAAAAAGAACCTCCGCCTGCTGACGACCGAGGGTCTGCCAGACGTGACCGCCGGTGGTAAAACCGTTCGTCAGGTGGCTGGTGGTTTGCTGGTTCAGGACAAGGATAACGGGTTTGTCGGCATGGATGATCTGAAAGTCGTCACCAAGAAAGCCCCGACGGACGAACAGATGCGCGATCTGCTTTTTGCTTGGAAAGTGGCCAAACACGTCAAGTCCAACGCCATTGTCTACGTCAAAGACGGTGCAACCGTGGGCGTGGGTGCGGGTCAGATGAGCCGGGTGGATTCGGCCCTGATCGCCGCCAAGAAAGCCGAACGGATGGCGGATGTGCTGGACCTGCCTCAGCCGCTGACCATCGGATCTGCTGTCGCCTCTGACGCCTTCTTTCCTTTCCCTGACGGTCTGATGGAAGCCGCCGAGGCCGGTGCAACCTGCGTCATCCAACCCGGTGGCTCCATGCGCGACGACGAGGTGATTGCTGCTGCGGATGAGGCCGGTCTGGCCATGGTCTTCACCGGTATGCGGCATTTCCGTCACTGATGCGGTCTGGCCTGCTTCTCTGGGCGGCGATTGCCGCCTTTGCGATCGACCAGATCAGCAAGTATCTGGTCGTTCACGTTATGCGCGTGGCCGAACAACCCGGTGGTATCGACGTTATGCCCCCGCTGCTGGTTTTTAAATACGGTGAGAATCGCGGTATCAATTTCGGTCTGTTTCAGGGGAATTCCGACGCCGCGCGTTGGGTGCTGATCGGTATTTCGATTGCGATCTGTGTTGGCGTTCTTATCTGGCTCAGCCGTACAGCCGCATCAAAACTCATGCTCTTTTGCGCAGGTCTGTTGATAGGCGGTGCGCTTGGAAACGTGGTGGACCGGCTGTTATACGGCTATGTGCTGGATTTCCTGAACATGTCATGTTGCGGCATCAACAACCCGTTTGTGTTCAACCTTGCAGATGTGTTCATATTTGCAGGCGCTTTGGGGTTGGTTCTGTTCGACAGCAAAAAGCCCTCGTGACGCGCGGAATTATATGAGATAAAAGCGCCAGAAACAGGCTGGAGACACCAATGCGGATGCCGCGCGCCATATTTGTTCTGACTGTTGTCGCAGCGGTTGCGGCATGTTCGAATCCCGGTCTGCGGGATCTGGCGCCTCCGGGGCAGGGTCCGGATGAGTTTTCGGTCTTGCCGGTCAAACCGCTGACGCAGCCTCAGGATTATGCGTTTTTGCCTGCACCCACACCGGGCGGTGGCAACCTGACGGATCCGAACCCCAATGCCGAGGCCGTTGCTGCATTGGGTGGAAACCCGGCCGCGTTGAACCCGAATGCGGCGGTACCGTCGTCCGACGCAGCACTGGTCACAGCCTCCAGCCGGTATGGCGTCGCACCTGATGCCCGCCAGGTTGTCGAAGCCGAAGATGCTGCGTTCCGCAAACGTCGTGGTCGTTGGACCGGATTGCGCCTGTTCCCGGTGGATCGCTACGGTCAGGTCTATGAACGGCAATCGATCAATCCTTATGCGGAAACCGATGCAGCCCGTAGTGCCGGTATTGAAACGCCGTCCTCTCCTCCGAATGAATAATTCTTAACTTTCCGTCATCGGGCTTGAACCCGGGCCGCACCACCGTAGTTTGAATACAAGAAACGAAACGGAGGATGCCCCATGGTTCGGGCCCTAGCCCTGTCGGCTGCCCTTATCGCTGCCACCCCGGTCTTGGCCGAGGACGGAAAAGAAGCGGTTACCACATTCACTTTGGACAACGGCATGGATGTCGTCGTGGTCGAAGACCACCGTGCACCAGTTGTGCAACACATGGTCTGGTATCGCGCCGGATCTGCGGATGAACCGGTGGGGACATCCGGGATTGCGCATTTTCTGGAACACCTGCTGTTCAAGGGCACCGATACGCTTGCTCCGGGTGAGTTTTCGGCCACAGTTGCGGCCAATGGTGGCAATGACAATGCGTTCACCTCATACGACTACACCGCGTATTTCCAGCGCGTCGCGGCTGATCGGCTTGAGTTGATGATGCAAATGGAATCCGATCGGATGCGGAACCTTCGCCTGAGCGAAGAGGACATCCTGACCGAGCGTGATGTGATCCTTGAAGAGCGTAACCAAAGGACCGAGAACAACCCGCGCTCTTTGTTTGGGGAACAGATGAACGCCGCGCAATATCTCAACCACAGCTACGGCGTGCCGATCATTGGCTGGAAGCACGAGATGGAAGAGCTGGACATGGAAGATGCGTTGTCATTCTACCAGACTCATTATGCGCCCAACAACGCCATCCTTGTGGTCACAGGCGATGTCGTACCTGATGAGGTCCGCGCACTTGCTGAACAGTATTACGGTGTGATCCCGGCCAACCCGGACTTGCCCGAGCGGATGCGGGCGCAAGAACCGCCTCAAACGGCCGAACGGCGACTGACTTACAAAGATCCGCGTGTGGCGCAGCCTTATGTGCAGCGCAGTTATCTGGCCCCCGAACGTGATCCGGGTGAACAGGAAAAGGCGGCGGCTCTGTTCCTGTTGGCCGAATTGCTGGGCGGCAGCACCACGTCTTACCTGAACGAAAAGCTTCAGTTCGATCAACAAATGGTCGTCTATGCAGGCGCATTCTACCGCGGTGTCTCGCTGGATGACACGACCTTTGATTTGCTGGTTGTTCCGGCGCAGGGTGTGTCGCTGCAAGAGGCCGAAGATGCCATGGATCAGGCGGTCGCTGATTTCATCGCTGAAGGTGTGAAAGAAGACGATCTGAACCGCATCAAGATGCAACTGCGCGCGTCCCAGATTTATGCCCGCGACAATGTTGATGGGATCGGCAACCGGTATGGCCGCGCCCTGACCAGCGGTTTGACGGTCGAGGATGTGCAGGCTTGGCCCGACATTCTTCAGGCCGTGACCGGAGAAGAGATCATCGCCGCTGCCCGCGAAGTCCTGCAACCTGAAACATCTGTCACGGGCTGGCTGATGCGTGATGATGAGGTGACGCAATGAAAAGGTTTCTTACAACGCTGATCGCCTGCGTAGTTGCTTTGCCGGCCCTAGCCGAGATCGAGATCAAAGAGGTGACTTCACCTGGCGGGATCAAAGCCTGGCTGGTTGAAGACCATGCAATCCCCTTCACTGCGTTGGAATTGCGGTTCCGTGGCGGGACGTCGCTGGACGATCCGGAAAAGCGCGGGGCCGTCTATTTAATGAGCGGCCTGATCGAAGAAGGCGCTGGCGAAATGGACGCCCAGACCTATGCCCGCGAACTGGAAGCTCTGGCCGCGTCTTTCTCGTATGATGCGGGCGATGATACCGTTTCGATTTCGGCGCGATTTCTGACCGAAAACCGCGACGAAGTGGTCGACCTTTTGCACACCACGTTGCACGAACCGCGTTTCGATCAGGATGCGATTGAGCGCGTGCGCGCGCAAATCCTTTCAGGATTGCGCTCGGACCAGACCGACCCGAATGAGATTGCTGGCCTGAACTTTGCTCAGATGGCCTATGGCGATCATCCTTATGGGTCTGAAGGGAAGGGCACGATCGAAAGCGTCTCGGCCTTGACGCGGGATGATGTGGTGGCCGCGTATGACAGCGTCTTTGCCAGGGACCGCCTGTATGTCGGGGCGGTGGGCGACATTACGGCGGAAGAACTGGGCACGTTGCTGGACAAATTACTCGGCGATTTACCGGAAACCGGGAAACCCATCCCTGACAAAGCCGATGTGACCATTCCGGGTGGCGTCAGCGTCGTCGAGTTCGACACGCCGCAATCGGTGGCCCTGTTTGGTCATGCCGGGATTGATCGGGATGACCCGGATTTCTTCGCTGCGTTTGTCTTGAATCACATTCTTGGCGGGGGCGGGTTTGAAAGCCGTCTGATGCAGGAGGTGCGTGAAAAACGTGGTCTGACATATGGGATCGGAACCTATCTGGTGCCCAAGGATTTGGCATCTGTCTATTTGGGGTCGGTCTCGTCAGCCAATGACCGCATTGCCGAGGCGGTTGAGGTGATCCGTGACGAATGGGCCAAGGCCGCGACCGAAGGCGTAACCCAGAAAGAGCTGGACGATGCCAAGACTTATCTGACCGGTGCGTATCCGCTTCGGTTTGATGGCAACGGGCGGATTGCCGGGATCATGGTCGGGATGCAGATGGAAGACCTGCCAATCGACTATATCGCAACCCGCAACGACAAGGTGAATGCCGTAACGCTGGAAGACGTGAACCGCGTTGCGTCCGAATTGCTGGACCCGGACGGGCTGCATTTTACCATCGTCGGAAAACCTGTCGGTCTTGAGACCACAAACTGAAAACAGGGGTGAGCGTGCCTCACCCCGTTTTCATGCTGCGCAGCATCTCACCCATCATCTGTCCAAACTTGCCCGAGCCGCGTTGATACAACGCGCCATCCACGGCCAGAACCGTGCCGCTGATATAGCTGGCCAGATCCGAGCTGAGGAACAGGCAGGCATTGGCCACGTCCTGAGGCTGACCCCAGCGGCCCAACGGTACATCGCGGCGCAGCGCCTCACCGGCATCCGGGGTAGGGGCCAGACGTTTTGCGCCCTCGGTGCCTTCGATGAACCCCGGAACGACCGAGTTCACGCGGATCCCTTCGACACCCCATTCCATCGACAGCGTCCGGGTAATCTGATCGACACCTGCCTTTGCGGCACAGACATGGGCTTGGCCCTCATACGGCAGGTAAGATTGCGGAGCCGAGATGTTGATGATGCTGGCACCGGGGCGTTTCAAGAAAGGATACGCCCCTTTCATCACATGAATCGTGCCCATCAGGTCAATGTCGATCACGGTCTTGAACGCGTTGACCGACATCTCGGATGCCAGCGCCGGGAAGTTCCCCGCAGCGCCGGACACCAGCACGTCGAAATCGCCATAGGCGTCGTGAAACTGTTTCAGACCAGCGGCGACAGCATCCGGATCACGCACGTCAAAGGCCGCCCCGATGGTGTCCAGTGCGCCTGCGGCTTTCAGCGCGGCCACAGTGTCGTCCACCTTTTCCTGTGAACGGCTGGCGACGGCCAGTTTGGTACCCGAGGCCGCAAAGGCCTCGGCAATGCCTCGATTGATACCGCTGGTTCCGCCAATGACGATGACGGTTTTTCCTGCAAAGTCCATAAGGGCCTCCCGTGATGGGGGGCCCTACTCGCCGTAGGGCACCCAGATGTTTTTCACCTCGGTCGCAGCCTGAAGGAAGCGGCGGGAATGATCCATGCTCCAGTCAAATGCCGTTGCGTTATTGACCCAGGTCCGTTTCAGGTTCCCGACCGAGACCGCTTCGACCTCTTTCGAAAGGTCAGTGGACGAGAAGGACCAGACCGCGTCCACGTTCAGATGCGAGGCCAGAGGTTTCGCCAGTTCCGCGTGGCTGCCGGTCAGTATGTTGACCACGCCTGCGGGGACGTCCGAGGTCTCAAGAATCTGGTAGAAATCGGTTGCTGCCAGCGGGTAGGGCTCGGATGCCGCCAGAACCACCCGGTTGCCCATCGCAATCGCAGGCGCCATCGCCGAGACCAGACCCAGCAGAGGCGCTTCATCGGCACAAAGCGCGCCGATAACACCCACAGGTTCCTTCATGGCAATGGCCACACCCCGGATCGGGACGCCATGCACCTGACCGTCATATTTGTCGGCCCAGGCAGCTGCGGTGAACAAGCGTTGGATCGAGGTTTCGACCTCTTTCGCGCCATCCTTCTTGCCGGTCATGGCGTCGATGCGCGCGGCGAATTCACTCGCACGGGCCGAGAGGTTTTCGCCGATGTAATACAGAATCTGGGCCCGCAGATGGCCGGTGGTCTTGGACCAGCCTTTGGCACCCGCTGCGGCCTCAACCGCGTTGCGCACGTCTTTGCGGTTGGCCAGACCCACATGGCCTAGCAGGCCGGACTTGCCCCAGACGGGTTTGGAATACCCACCATCGGGCCGCGCCTGCTTGCCGCCGACATACATCTTGGCGGTGCGGTCAATCGGGTCGACCGGAGCGCCTTCGCCCATCGTCGCCTCAATCTTCGCCAGAGGTTTGGCCTTGCCCTTTGGCTTGGTATAGGCCGCCAGACCTTCCCATCCGCCTTCGCGGCCAAAGCCACTTTCGCGCACGCCGCCGAAGCCTGCGGCGGCGTCGAACAAGTTGGTCGCATTCACCCAAACCACGCCTGCAACCAGCTTGGGCGCGATGTCCAGCGCAAGGTTCACATTCTCAGTCCAGACTGTCGCGGCCAGCCCGTAACGGGTGTTGTTGGCCAGCTCGACCGCCTCTTCCGGCGTGCGGAAGGTCGAGGACACCAGAACCGGGCCAAATATCTCCTCCTGCATCAACGGATCAGATGTCTCAAGCCCAGAGATCAGCGTTGGTGGATAATAACAGCCGTTCGCTGGCAGTTCGCACGCGGCCTGATGCACGTGACCCACCGTATTGCTTTCGACCATGCCCTTGATGGTCTGCAACTGAACCGGATCCACAACCGCGCCCACGTCGATGCATTTGTCCAGCGGATCACCCACCCGCAAACCATCCATCCGCGCGCGCAGCTTCTCGTGGAACCGATCTGCAATGCCTTCCTGCACCAGCAGGCGGGACCCAGCGCAGCAAACCTGACCCTGATTGAACCAGATCGCATCGACCAGACCTTCGATAGCACTGTCGATATCGGCGTCATCGAACACGATGTACGCGGACTTGCCGCCCAGCTCCAATGTCAGTTCCTTGCCTGATCCAGCCGTCGCCTCTCGGATGCGCCGACCCACGACGGTCGAGCCGGTAAAGGCGATCTTGTCTACGTCGGCGTTCACGATCATCTCGCCCACCGCTCCGTCGCCGGTCACGATGTTGACGACACCCTTCGGCAGCCCGGCTTGCGAGCAGATATCTGCAAACAACAACGCAGTCAGCGAGGTGTACTCGGCCGGTTTCAGAACCACCGTATTCCCCATCGCCAGCGCAGGTGCGATTTTCCAGGCCAGCATCAACAGTGGGAAATTCCACGGGATGATCTGACCACAAACGCCCAAAGCCTGCGCATCGGGCAACTCGGCCTCCATCAACTGCGCCATGCCTGCGTGGTAGTAGAAATGCCGCTGCGCCAGAGGGATGTCGATGTCCCGCGATTCACGTATCGGTTTGCCGTTGTCCATGCTTTCCAGCACCGCAAACAGGCGTGCGTGTTTCTGCAAAAGCCGTGCAATGGCATAGAGATACCGCGCACGACCCGCACCGCCTAGCTTCTCCCATTTCGGCTGCGCTTTGCGGGCAGCGGCCACGGCGGCGTCCACATCGGCCTGTTTCGCCTGCGTCAGTTTAGCCAGCACCTCTCCGGTCGCCGGGTTGCGGCTTTCGAACCCTTTGCCGGGTTTGGTGAATGCCCCATCGATATAGTGTCCGAACTTGTCACCCTGATCGACCAGCCAGGCCAGCGCTTCGGCAGCGCTTTCTGGGGCGGGGCCGTAATCCATGGTCTCGAAGATTTCTTTGACTGTCATAACTTCATCTTTTCCCAAATACTCACTGTCCAGACATTTCAGCAGGCTCAGCCCATCGAATGTCTGTATCCAGCCGAGTAAGCCCCAGTCACATAGTGTTCCAACTGCCGCTCGATGTCGCCCAGCAGGGAAGAGGCGCCGAAGCGGAACAGGTCTGGTTCCAGCCAGCGATCGCCCAACTCATCCTTGATCAGCGACAGGTACACCAGCGCGTCCTTGGCTTTTGAAATACCACCGGCGGGCTTGTACCCAACGCGATACCCGGTGCGATCATAGAAATCCCGGATGGCGCGGATCATCACCAGTGAGACAGGCAGGGTGGCGTTGACGCTCTCCTTGCCGGTCGAGGTCTTGATGAAATCGGCACCCGCCATCATACAGACCAGCGAGGCGCGGGCGACGTTACGCAGGCTGCCCAGCTCTCCGGTCGCCAGAATGGCTTTGACATGGGCATCGCCGCAGGCCACGCGGAAGGCTTTCATCTCATCATACAACGCCTGCCAGTCCCCTGACAGCACATGACGGCGCGAAATGACGATGTCGATCTCTTCGGCACCGGCTTTCACGCTTTCCTCAATCTCGGCCACGCGCAGGTGGAACGGCGACAGGCCGGCCGGGAAGCCAGTGGATACCGCAGCGACCGGAATGCCGGTGCCTTTCAGGGCATCCACCGCGGTTTTTATCATGTCGTGATAGACGCAAACAGCACCCGTGGTAATCTGCGGCATATCCAGCGCCTGCAAGACGGAACTCGCAACCGGCTGCCGCGCCTTCGCGCAAAGGCGGCGCACGCGGCCCACTGTGTCATCACCTGACAGCGTGGTCAGGTCGATCATCGTAACCGCCTTCAGCAGCCACGCCGCCTGATAGTCCTTCTTGACCGACCGCCGCCCGGGAAGGGTCGCAGCCCGGCGCTCAATGGCCGAGGTATTGGCCTGAACGGCGCGGACCCAGTCAAGATCAAGATCCATTCCCGGATTTCGGGGTTCGGTTACTTGCGGCAGATGCGCGGTGCGCACGGGGCTTTCTGAGCTCTGCGTATCCATAGTCACGTCCTTTGGGAGGTTTGCGACAAATTCGCACGGCAGACCGGGGAATGGAAGGTGTTGGATGTATTTGAATGGCAATTTTTTGACCATTTGGACAAAAAGAACGTGCTTTCTTGCGAATAATTCGCATTAGCGTTGACTTAGTTGCGAATGGTTCTCATATTCAGTCTCAACAGGACGCAAAACTGAGGTCGAAGATGATTCGTCGGAGTTTTCTTGCAGCGTTGGCGTTGGCCCTTTCGATGCCAATCGCCGCTTGGGCTGAAGCGCCACTCAAAGTGGTCGCGACAACAGGCATGATCGCGGATGCAGCGCGCCAGGTGGGCGGTGATCAGGTTGAGGTCACAGGTCTGATGGGGCCGGGCGTTGACCCTCATGCCTATCGACAGACCCGCAGCGACATCGTTGCCATGACCCGCGCTGACCTGATCCTTTGGCACGGTTTGTATCTGGAAGCACAGATGGAAGATTTCTTCCACGATCTCGAACGCAAACGCGCTGTGGTCGCAGTGGCCGAAGGGGTCGATAAATCCAAACTGCGTGCCCATGACGATTACGCAGATAAATACGACCCGCATGTGTGGATGTCGCCCGTGCTTTGGCGCGAAGTTGTGCTAGAGGTTCAGGATGCCTTGACCGACGTTCGTCCCGAAGCGGCAGGCGTGTTTGCAGCCAATGCACAGGCGCATCTGGCCGATATTGACCGTTTGGCGGCTTATGCCGAGGATGTCCTGTCTTCGGTGCCCGAGAACAGCAGAGTCCTGCTTACCGCCCATGACGCATTTGGCTATTTCGGTCAGAGCTACGGGTTCGAGGTTCTGGGCATTCAGGGCATCTCGACCCAGTCCGAGGCGGGTTTGAACCGGATCAGCGAATTGGTTGACCTGCTGGTTGACCGCCAAATCACGGCTGTCTTTGTTGAAAGCTCGGTCTCGGATCGCTCAATTCGCGCATTGATCGAAGGGGCAGCGGCCAAGGGGCACAAAGTGACCATCGGTGGTGAGCTTTTTTCGGATGCGATGGGCGCAGAAGGCACCTATGAGGGTACCTATATCGGGATGCTGGATCACAACATCACAGTCATCGGCGGTGCGTTGAACGGCGACGCCCCCGGTCGAGGCATGGACGGCAAACTGTCTGCGGGGTTTTGAATAATGCTGGGTCTGGTCAGCAATGACGGTGTGACGCTTGAGGATCGCGGGCTGGGCGACAGCCCGCTTGCGGTGCGAGGCCTGACCGTTTCCTACGGACAAAAGCCTGCTGTGTTTTCGGTTGATATGACCGTCCAGCCCGGTGCCATGACTGCCATCATTGGCCCAAACGGTGCGGGCAAGTCCACGCTTCTCAAGGCGGCGCTGGGAATCGTCACCCCCTTATCCGGTCAGGTGACGGTATTTGGACGGCCGCTGGAGGCGCAGCGCGCGCGTATTACCTATGTTCCGCAACGGGCCAGCGTGGATTGGGATTTCCCAACGCGCGTGATTGATGTTGTGCTGATGGGTCTGTCGCGCGAGCTTGGGCTTCTGGGGCGCGTACGTGCCCGCCACAAGGCATGTGCGATGGACTGTTTGAACCGTGTCGGGATGCGGGACTTCGCGGACCGTCAGATCGGCCAGTTGTCCGGCGGCCAGCAGCAGCGCGTGTTTCTGGCTCGTGCTTTGGCGCAAGGCGCGGATCTGTACTTGCTGGATGAACCTTTCGCCGGGGTGGATGCCGCCACCGAGAAGGCCATCATCGCGGTGCTGAAATCTCTGAAAGAAGCCGGCAAAACGGTTGTAGTGGTGCATCACGATCTGGCGACCGTGACCGACTACTTCGACCACGTTTTCCTGATCAATACCCGCAATGTGGCCGAAGGGCCGGTGTCCGAGGCGTTCACTGCGGAAACGTTGCAAGCGGCCTATGGCGGGCGTTTGGCAACTGCGCAGATCGATCAGATATCGCGCGCGCTGGGATAACACATGATTTGGGACGCTCTGACCCTGCAGCTTGGCTATAACGCCACGCTGGTCGCAGTTGGTGCGACGTTGCTGGGTGTATCGGCCGGTGTGACAGGGACATTCCTGTTCCTACGCAAACGTGCGCTGGTCAGCGATGCCATCAGTCATGCAACTCTGCCGGGCGTCTGTCTGGCCTTTATGGTCTTGGTCGCGCTGGGCGGGGATGGGCGCAATCTGCTGGGCTTGCTGGCAGGGTCTGCAATTTCAGCGTGGGTTGGGCTTCTTTGCATGAACTGGTTGACACGGCGCACCCGACTTGCCGAAGACGCAGCAATCGGTGCAGTTCTGTCTGTCTTTTTTGGCTTTGGGATCGTTCTACTGACGATCATTCAAACCATGGGCGTCGGGCGTCAGGCAGGGTTGGAGGGCTTCCTGTTAGGCTCGACCGCTGGAATGCTGTGGGCAGATGCCATGATCATCGCCATCGGTGGCGCGGCGACGCTGCTTCTGGTTCTGATCCTGCGTCGCCCGATGACCCTTGTCGCGTTTGACCCGGAATATGCTGCCGCTCGTGGCTTGCCAATCCATCGCATCGATCTTGCGATGATGGGGCTGGTCATGGCGGTCACTGTGATCGGCCTGAAAATTGTGGGCTTGATCCTGATCGTGGCACTTCTGATCATTCCGGCAGTCACAGCGCGGTTCTGGTCCGAGCGTTCCGAGCACGTCGTCCTGCTTGCGGGGCTTGCCGGAGGTCTGGCCGGGTACATCGGTGCTGCTATTTCCGCTTCTGCCCCCAACTTGCCGACTGGACCGATCATCGTGCTGGTCAGCTTTGCATTCTTCGTCCTGTCCCTGTTCTGCGCCCCAAAGCGCGGGGTTCTGGCGGCGGTGTTGCGGCATCTGCGCTTCCAGCGCCGGGTGCATATCCGCCAGGGTCTGTTGGCGCTGGCGCAGGGGCAGAAAATTTATGAACCTCTTACGCTGCGTTTGTTGCGCCGTGCAGGGATGGTCCGGCCAGACGGCGTTGCCACGGACTCAGGCAAGGCGCGGGCGGCCAAGGCGCTGCGCGACGAAAAACGCTGGGAGATCGTCCGCGCGGATCAGGCGCATGAGGCGACGGCTGCGCTCTATGACGGGTTACGGGATATCGAAACAGTCCTGACCCGTGACCAGATCGCTGAAATCGACCGTCAAATCGGTGGGCCGCAAGGAGTGCCGGTATGAGTGGTGAAGAATTTGTCCCGCTGTCGTTGACGCCGCTGCTGATTGGCACATTTGCGGCCATTGCCTGCGCCTTGCCCGGCAACTTTCTGGTGCTGCGCAAACAAGCGCTGATTGGCGACGCGATCAGCCATGTGGTGCTGCCGGGTATCGTGGTGGCGTTCCTGGTGACCGGGGCGATATCGACCTGGCCAATGATGCTGGGCGCTGCTGGGGCGGCGATTGTGGCTGTGGTTCTGATCGAAGCCATTCGCCGGCTGGGTCAGATCGAACCCGGTGCCGCCATGGGTGTTGTCTTTACCACAATGTTTGCGGCAGGCGTTTTACTGCTCGAGCAAACTGACACCTCGACCGTGCATCTGGATGTGGAACATGCGCTTTACGGCAATCTGGAAAGCCTGATCTGGCTGGACGCAACCGGTTGGGGATCCTTGCTGGATGTCGAAGCTCTTGCGGGTTTGCCACCTGAATTGCCTCGGATTGCTCTAACTCTGGTGGGCGTGTCTGTGTTCACCTGGCTGTTCTGGCGACCGCTAAAGATTTCCACCTTCGATGAAGGATTTGCGCGCACGATCGGCATTCGCACGGGTGCTCTGAGCATGGCATTGGTGATAGTAGCGGCCATCGCGGCGGTGGCGGCATTTGACGCGGTGGGCTCGATCATCGTGATCGCCATGTTCATCTGCCCTCCGGCGGCGGCGCGTTTGCTGACCAACCGGCTCGAGGCGCAGATTGTCTGGAGCATAGTGTTCGCCACGGCCTCGGCAGTGTCGGGCTATGTATTGGCAGGATACGGCCCCTTGTGGTTGGGCGGGTCGGATGCAGTCAGCGCGGCTGGCATGATTGCCACGATGTCTGGTCTGATACTTGCCGCAGCCGCCATGTTCGGACCGTGCCGCGCGCGGGTCGGGGCGCACACATCTGTGTGATCGGGCATGTTCCCGCCGCACCTATCCGCACGTCATAGGCCAATCTCTGCCCAGATGCCCAAATGATGAATCTTAAGCAGCTTTTAATCTGGTCACATGTTACACGCCGTCCATTCATTAGCTGAATCACACCACTCACTTGGTACGTCCGGGTGGACCTGAGCGCTAAGCCGTTCACGGCCATCCGGACACCCCCTCTCTGATCAAAAGACCTGCGTAAACCAGTGGCAGAATCGTACGCGGCTGTGCTAGGTCTAGGGGTATGGCGCAGGCAAACCCCAATATCAGCGAAAATCGCCCGGTGATCCGGCAACTGGATGACGCTGCAATCAACAGGATTGCAGCCGGTGAGGTGGTGGAACGTCCGGCCTCTGCCGTGAAGGAACTGGTCGAGAACGCAATCGACGCAGGGGCCACGCGGATCGCCATCGATATTGCGGATGGGGGCAAGACCCTGATCCGCGTCACGGATGACGGCTGTGGTATTTCGGCGGATGATCTGCCGCTGGCGTTGTCCCGCCATGCCACGTCAAAGATTGATGGGTCGGACCTGCTGAACATCCATACCTTTGGGTTTCGCGGAGAGGCGCTGCCTTCTTTGGGTGCGGTCGGGCGACTGACCATCTCCAGCCGCGTACCGGGTGCCGAGGCGGCGCAGATCCACGTTGCGGGCGGCAAGGTGGGCGCGGTCAAACCCGCCGCCCTGCGCGCGGGCGCAGTCGTCGAACTGCGCGATCTGTTCTTTGCCACGCCCGCCCGGCTGAAGTTTATGCGCACCGACCGGGCCGAGACGCAAGCCATCACCGATACGGTGAAACGGCTGGCCATGGCCGAGCCATCCGTAACCTTCACGCTGCGCGATGTGTCCGGTGGCGGTGAAGGTCGTGTGACCTTCCGCGCGGATCGCGAGAACGGAGATCTCTTCGATGCGCTCCACGCCCGCCTGGCCCGCGTGATCGGGCGCGAGTTTGCCGAGAATGCGCTGCAAATCGACGCCACGCGCGAAGGCATCCGGCTTTATGGCTATGCTGCCTTGCCGACCTATTCGCGCGGTGCTGCGGTGGCGCAGTATCTTTTTGTTAATGGCCGCCCTGTGCGTGACAAGATGCTGACTGGCGCTTTGCGGGCCGCCTATTTCGATTTCCTTAGCCGGGATCGGCATCCGGCGGCGGCTTTGTTCATCGACTGTGACCCGACGCTGGTGGATGTGAACGTTCATCCCGCCAAATCCGAGGTACGGTTCCGCGACCCCGGCGTTGCGCGCGGTCTGATTGTGTCCAGCCTGCGCCATGCTCTGGCCGAGGCCGGGCATCGGGCATCCTCGACCGTGGCCAATGCGACCCTGGGGGCGATGCGGCCCGAACCTGCGCAATCTGCCCCGGCCCGTGTGTATCAGATGGATCGACCTTCGCCAGCAGCGCGACAGGCGGCCTACTGGGCGCAATCTCCGGGCTTTGCTGAACTGGCTCAGGATTACAGCGGCAGCATTGTCGAGCCCACCCCGGTTTCGCCGATTGCCGAGACAGAAGAACCTCAACCGCAGGACCTGCCATTGGGGGCTGCGCGGGGGCAGGTGCACGAGAATTACATTATCGCGCAAACCGCCGACGGTATGGTGATCGTGGATCAGCACGCTGCACATGAACGGCTGGTTTATGAAAAGCTGAAAACCCAGATGGCGGAAAACAGCGTTGCGGCGCAGGCGCTTCTGATCCCGGAAATCGTGGAGTTGTCTGAAGGCGATTGTGCGCGTCTGATGGCTGTTGCTGATAACTTGACGCGCTTTGGTCTGACCATTGAACCCTTCGGTGGCGGGGCCATCGCTGTGCGTGAAACTCCTGCCATTTTGGGCGAGGTCGATGCCCGCGCGATGATCCTAGATATTCTTGATGAGTTGGCTGATCAGGGCGAAAGCCAGATGGTGCAGGCAAAGATCGAGGCAATCCTCAGCCGGGTGGCCTGCCACGGTTCTGTCCGCTCCGGCCGCCGGATGCGTGCCGAAGAGATGAACGCCCTGCTGCGCGAGATGGAGGCGACGCCACATTCCGGTCAGTGCAATCATGGGCGGCCGACTTACGTGGAATTGAAGCTCAGCGATATCGAGCGGTTGTTCGGGCGCAGTTGATCTGTCGTTCAGAACCTATTATGAAGATCGAAACAAAACGAGAACATAAAGACTGACATGATCCAGATTGCAGGCACCCAAATCCCAGTAGATGACCCGGTCTTTTTGACCGGTGGCGGGGTTGTCCTGCTGATCCTGCTGCTTTTGTTCCTGTCGCTGCGGGCGGCCAATCGCTCGGCCCGGATGGCCGAACCTCTGGCGCGGCAGATGGCGCATCTGGGACAGCATGTGCAGCAACTGGGGCAGGGGCAGGAACAATTGCGCGGCGGTCTTCAGCATGTCTCGGACACGCAGGCCAATGCGCAGGTGCAAGTGATCCAAACGGTTGAAGCGCGCCTGTCCTCGGTTCAGCAGCAGATGAATGACCGGCTGGCGGACAACGCGATGAAGTCTGCACGCGCGCTGGCCGAAATGCAGGAGCGGATGAAAGAATCGCTGCATGGGTCATCGAAACAGACCGCGACATCCCTGACCCAATTGCAGGAGCGTCTGGCCGCGATCGACAAAGCGCAGGACAATATCACCAAACTGTCTGGTGACGTTCTCAGCCTGCAGGATATCCTGTCGAACAAGCAGACGCGTGGAGCGTTTGGCGAAATCCAGCTGACGGACATTGTCTCAAAGGCACTGCCAAGGGACAGTTTCCAGTTGCAGGCTACCCTGTCGAATGGGCGTCGTGCGGACTGCCTTATCCATCTGCCGAACCCGCCCGGCCCCATCGTGATCGACAGCAAATTCCCGCTGGAGGCGTATGAAGCGCTGATCGGCGCAACCAATGACGCTGAGCTGAAAGCGGCGTTGCAGATGTTCCGCAGCACAGTGCGTAAACATATCAACGACATTGCCGAGAAGTACATCCTGGACGGTGAAACCGCCGATGGTGCGCTGATGTTTCTGCCGTCCGAAGCTGTTTATGCCGAGCTTCACGCCAAGTTCCCTGAGCTGGTTCAGGAAAGTTTCAGCAAGCGCGTGTGGATCGTTTCACCCACCACCTGTATGGCGACGCTGAACACGATGCGCGCGATCCTGAAAGATGCCCGGATGCGCGAACAGGCAGGTGCGATCCGCAAAGAATTGGGATTGCTGCACAAGGATGTGGAGCGTCTGGGTGATCGTGTGACCAATCTGGATCGTCATTTTGGTCAGGCGGCCAAGGATATCTCGGAAATCAAGATCAGCGCGGAAAAAGCTGGCCGACGGGCGCAGCGTCTGGACAATTTCGATTTCGAAGAAATCGCACCTGATGCCGCGTCAGACGTTGTGCCTTTGGCGCGTCACGAAGGTTGAGACTTACTGGATCGACAAGTCCAGGTTGTACCCGACGGTTTTGCCGGTATCTCGGTCATTGCCCATCAGATAAACACGGATTGTATAGTCTCCGTCCTCTGGCAGGTTAATCCGGGCGGTGTTGCCGTCAATCGATCCATTGTAGATCGCGACCCCATCACTGCCCGGGGGCAGGATGTTGAAATAGACCACGCCGTTCCCATTGGTGTCACTAACCTGAAGGTCGGCAAACATCTCCTGACCGGCTTTTGCACCCAACACATAGTCGAAGTATTCGTCGCCAGTGACAGCCCCGTTGACCATGGTGCCATAACTGCCGGACTGAAATTGCACCTCTGCGGTCATCTGGGCAAACGCCGCAGGCGCGAAACAAAGCAGAAGGGCCGACAAAAGAAGTTTTCCTGTCATATCTGTTTCCCTTCAAGCTTCGCTTTGGCCGGAACCCACCAGCAGTCAGATGCGCAGGAAGGGCTGGAATAAGCGCGGCATAAGCTTGTTGAATTTCAACGGTGCATCTGTGACTGCAAGACAAATGCAGTCTTCCGAGATATCCGCGACAGGTGTGTGTTCCAAATCCTCGTCAGCGATTTCAACGTCGCCGCGGGCAAAGTGATCCACCTCGTCCGAAAACGCGCCCTGCAGAACCATAGTCAGTTCCATGCCCTGATGACCGTGATCCGGGACCGCAGCACCGGCCGGGATGAACAACAACCGTGCCGTGGCCTCTTTGGTGGTCGGCAGAATGGCCTGCTTCACACCCATTCCAATGGATTTCCAGCGGATGTCAGCGACTGTGCCGCCCACATAGTCCTGCAAGGGGGTTGGCAGAACGGCGCAGCCCGGTCGCGCGGGCTTGGGGGTCGGGGCACCCTGCGCAATTAAGGCCATGGTCGCCGCGAGGGAGGTATCAGACATGGCGACCGAGCCTGCCTGATCATCCAGAACCTGCCCGCCAACGGCGTCAAAGCTCTCGGCCCGTGCGCGGCAATGGTCACACAGGGAAAGATGGGTTGCGACCATCAGATCGAACGCCTCGGGCAGATTTCCTGCGGCATACGCCATCAGCAGGTCATCTGTCAGGTGATGTTTAATCGACTTGCTCATCTTACTCATCTCAGTTCATCGCGTGGCGCAAGCGGTCCAGCGCCAGCCTAATACGTGATTTGATCGTTCCCAGGGGCAACCCGGTCTGAGACGCAATTTCGCGGTGACTCAGGTCGCCGAAATACGCCTTCTCGATCAGCTCTCTCTGCGCCTCAGGCAACGCCAAAATGGCGGTGCGCAACTGCGCGGTTTCCTGTTGCAGCGCGATTACGTCGTCCTGGTCAGGCTCGGCCTCGGGTCCCCATCCCAGTTCCTCGGGTTCGGGGCGGCGTTGCTTGCGCAGAACGTCGATGCGCTTGTTCCGAGCAATCGTGAAAACCCACGTGGCTACGGTGGCCCGTGTTGGATCGAACAGATGGGCCTTGTGCCACAAGGTCGCCATCACCTCTTGTGCGCATTCTTCGGCCATGGTGGCATCAGACCCTGATTTCATCAGGAACGCCTTGATGCGTGGCGCGAAGTGTTGGAACAGCTCGGCAAAGGCCGACTGGTCCTGCGCATCCCGGATGCGTTTGACGTGTTCCACCCACTCGGTTCTGGTGTCGCAACTGGCTTTCGTTCCGTTCACCTGTCTACCCTTGATGCGTTTCTTCCCGCGCCAAGGTTGAGGGGCGGCTGTGTCAGCCGCAGGTTCGTCCAAGGTCGCAGTATTGATCTCGGTAAACATAACCACATTACGGGCCGCGCCCCAAGCCGGATCACTTTATCGGGACATTATGATCCAACTCGCGCTATTTTCCGTAACACTACTATACAAATACGGCGGAAAACGATGCTGTTTTAAGCGGTTATGGGCAGGTCTGAAAACACACGATGGCAAAAGAAATAGATCATATCGCGGGCCACACCTATCACGGGCGCAAGGGCGGGATAGAAAACGCGTTTCGGTATTCGGTCGATTACATCCTGTTCGACCCCGAGGCCAAGTTGACAACGCCCCTGTTGTTTTCGCGTGACCGCGCAAACCTCGCCAATTGGCGTATGCGCGATCATGGCGGCGCGCCCGGTCAGGGCGAAGGTGCCGCGTGGGTGCGTACCCGCCTTGACGAGATGGCCGTGCCGCAACCGGCGCGGATCATGTTGCTGACCCAGCCACGGGTTCTGGGGCATGTCTTCAACCCTGTCAGCTTTTGGTTCTGCTTTGACGACAGCGACCAACTCTATGCGGTGGTGGCCGAGGTGACGAATACCTTTGGGACACGTCACAGCTATCTGTGCCACAAGCCTGACTTTGCGGTCATCGAACCATCGGATCGGGTGGTGGCGGACAAGCTGATGCATGTTTCGCCATTCCAGAAGATCGAAGGAAACTATACGTTCCGGTTTGATTTCCGCCCTGACAGGGTTGGTGTTTGGATCGACTATACTCGACCCGACGGAGGGTTGATCGCCACCTTGACCGGCCCCCGCCAGCCGCTGACCAATCGGGTGATCCTGTGGTCGTTGCTGCGGCGTCCGTTTGGGGCCCGGCGGACCTTTGCGCTGATTGTTTGGCAGGCGTTCAAACTGTGGCTGAAAAAGGCAACCTTCCGCCCGTTCCGCTCCCAACCTGTCCCCGACCAGCCAATGTCGCGCGTGCGGGACTGACCCGCAGTTTGCGTAAGATCAAAGACTCAGGCCCCTGTCGATGATTGTGATGGTTTGACAACCGCGAACAACAGGAGCTGAGGACATGTTGGAAATTTCGGCAAGGAAAGTTGCCCAGGTGGCCATGATGGGCCGCGAACTGAACCGGGCCGAGGGCGAGCTGCGGGCGTTCATTGATCGCATGGGTGAAGACGAGCAGGCCGAACTGGTCGCTATCATGTGGATTGGCCGCGAAAGCTTTTTCGCTGAGGATTTGGCCGAAGCCATCGCCACCGCCAAGTCCGAAGCCTCGACTCCCTGCGCCGACTACCTGATTGGAACCCCACACTTGTCGGATCACCTGGAGAACGGGTTGGATGCTTTGGGCATTTCGGCCGAGGATGTTGAGAACGACCTGATGTAGTTCGTTTTCCAAGCCAAATACGAGGATGGCGGTTTCGCCGCCATCTGGGCTTTATCTATGATTGAGATACACTTTGCTGGCGTAAATTGCAGACACGCTTCGGCATAACTCATCCGACGCGTGCCTTCTCCGGCCCAGTCTTAAACAAACCTTAATGATGCGCTTTGGTAACGTTAAGGCGGCGTCCCCAAGTTTGATTTCACCAAGACAACGCAAATCAAGTTTAGGAGGACAAAGACATGGTACATACCCAAGCAGTAAACACCCAGAACGGCCTTCTTGATGGTCTGTTTTCGAAGTACGCCGACAAAAAGGTCGAGCACTTCCGTCGCCGAATTCTTGCAAAAACTGTGCGTGATCTTGAGGCGCTGGATGATCAACAACTTGCCGATATCGGTGTTCAGCGGGACCAAATCAATCGATGCGCGTATGAGAGTGTTTACCACAACAAACCCTACCGCCAGTGATGGTGCGTTTGCCCTGAATTAACACATCCCCAGGTCTATGTTTGTGAGGTTATCCGTATGTTCGACGTTATCCCGCCCACCAATCAACCGGCACCGGCTGCCAGTGCATTGCTACTGTTCGACCGTGCCATGCGTATCCGATCGATCAGCTCCGACATTGTTCGTGCGGCACAGCATCTCAATGCGTTGACCGATCATCAATTGTCCGAGCTTGGCATCAATCGAAGCGACATCGAAGACACGATTGAGCGGTACATCTGAAGGCCCGAAAGGGAACGCAAGTCATGCCTAGCCAAGAACTATGAAAGCCATTCCAGCAAAACTGGGATGGCTTTCACCTTTCAATCAGGCCAAGTGATCGACGATCTGCAAATGCTGCGCCAGCGTGTCGATCTCTCCCATCCAACCCTGTACAAGCTTCGGATCGCTGGGCGCGGCGTGAACGCCCGCCGGGATCGCGCGGTTCAGAACCGCTTCGACGGCCAGAGACACCGGGATCGACACCAGACGCGCCATCGCGGTGCCGCGTGCATCCCCCCAGGCATCCATTACATAGGTCTTGTTCCAGACCTCGATGCCGTCTTTTTCGGCCTTCAGGCCAACGCACAGCACAACGCGGTCTGGTTCGCCCTCATCATAGGCGTTTTCGTCCCAGAACTGGTCCGACATCTCTTTCAGGCGGGCGTCGCCTTCGGGGCCGGAAAGAGTTTCGATCTCGGTGAACACGTCCGACCATGCTTCGGCCCAGCCGTTCAGACGCAGAGTGCCGCGGACGAATTCCTTGACCGGCCAGTGATCCTCGAAATGGTACTGCGCCATGAACGGGATCGAGTCGCGGTTCGGGTAAACCTCGAAGCTTTCCGGTGTGGGCAGCGGCGCGATATAGCTGCTGATGGCGTCCCAGGGGCGGGCAACATCCAGCGGGGCATAGTCGCGGATTGACTTCGAGGGCGAGCGCAACGCTTTCAGAACACCCAGAGGCGACCAGCTGAATTTGTAACGGAACGGGTTGGGGGTTTTCGGGATCCCGCCGCAATACGAGATAAAGCTCAGATGGTTTTCCGGGTCAAACGCATCCGAGGCGCGATAGTCGTCGACCAGCGCATGTGCCATCAGGTGATCGATGCCCGGGTCCAGCCCAACCTCGTTGATCAGCGCGACACCAGCCTCACGTGCCTTGTCGTCCAGCGCACGCATCTCGGGCGCGATGTACGAAGATGAGACGAAGTTGGCCTGTTTCGAGATCGCCAGCTCTGCCAGCGGAACATGCCAGTCGCCCGGCAGCATCGAGACGATCACATCGCCTTTGCCCAGCACCTCTCCCAGGGCGTCGATGTCGAACGCCCGGATGTCGTCGGTCAGGTCTCCGACCTCAGCCTTGGCCTTTTTGATGGTTCGGTTCCAGACGGTGACCTTGTGCCCGCCTTCGATCAGGCGGCGTAGGCCGGGGATGGCCGACAGGCCGGTGCCACACCAGTGAATCGTCATCGTTCAGATCCCTTCAATATGCGTTTTGTAGGTTGCTTCTGCCCGACCCCAGACGCCGCTGTCCAGATCGGTCAGAGTCAACAAGGACGGCAGCAATTGCGCGGCATAGTCTTCTGAGCTTTCGACCGGCAGCATGGACGGCAGGTTGTCGATGGCCATCACATCCATCACCGGATCATTCGCCACGCGAAGGGCAGGCGCGTCCCATGTAGTTGCGCGGTCGTAGACCGGCACTGGGTTGTAATCGCTGTCCGGGTCGCAGGCGACGTCGCCAATGGCGGTTAGCTTGCGTGGGGCGGTCAACGCCTCACGCGGAACAAAAACCGGCGTGCCGGGACGCGCGAAAATGCAGTTCAGAAACAGATCGTGGTTCAGAATCTCAGGGAACGGCCCGCCGCTGGCGGTCTCGGCCATGTCCCACTTGGTAACGGCAACACCCATGGCTTCGCACAGATCGGCAGCGCCGGTGCCAACGCGGCCCAAGGCGCCGATGACAATGGCGGTTGGTCGTTCGGCCCCTGTGGCGTCCAGTTCTGCCAGCAAATCGGCATTCAGCGCGTCCTTACCGGCATAAATCCCAACAGGAGGGCATTGCTCGCCCCGTTGCTGCGCAGCCCAGGTTTTCAGCGTGACTGCCGCACCGGCAAACCCGGCCCAATAGCCAAAGGCCGCAACCCGGCGACCATCTTCATCCACCAGATATTCCAGATCATACAGCGTGCCGCCCCCGGCCTTGAACCGATCCAGCAAAGCGCGGCCGGAATGCTGGCCCTTGTAGGCATGTCCGAACATGATGTGGCGGTGGGGCAGGGGCGTGCCATCTTCGGGCAACTCCTTGAGGCCGAATATGATCGCGTCCGCCGGGGCGTCGGGCCACGTGTTTTCAGGTGCGATCTCGCAGCCTGCGTCCTTGTAGCCGTCGATTGGAATGGCGCGGACATGGCTTTCCTCGACCGTCACGCGGATGCCAGCCGCGATCAGCGCTGCGGCCCCTTCGGGGGTCAGCCCAACCCGTTCCTCGTTCGGGCGCTGTTCTGCCCGGACCCAGAGATGTGTCATCGTAATTCCTTTTGTCAGAGCATTCCGGCGGCACGGACCGCCTGAACCGAAGGCCGCGCCTCCATCGCCTCGCGGAAGGCAAGAATTTTGGGAAAGGCCGAGACATCGACGCCGTCGCCTTCCAGCCAGCTGCAAACCACATAAAGATAGGCATCTGCCAGCGAGAATGCGTCACCCAGAACAAACGGCCCACGCAGGCCGTTTGAACAGATGTATTCACAGGATGCTGTCATGGTCTGTGGGACTTTATCCTTCATGTCTTTCCAGCTGGGCTTCTTGTCCGCCCATCGCGCTCCGCGCATCTTGTGCGCGTGGTTCACATGCATGGTCGACGCAAGATAGAACATCACTTCACGCATGCGCGCGGCCATCACTGGATCAGCAGGGACTAAACCTGCCGACGGCGCTTGGGCAGCGATAAACTCCAGCAACGCTCCGGTTTCGGTCAGGATGCCACCGTCAACCACCAGCGCCGGAACCCGACCTTTGGGGTTGATCTGACGGTAAGCCGGTTTGGTCTGCTCGCCCCCGGCGAAATCCAGTTGGATCGCTTCATACTCCAACCCTGCCTCTTCCAGAGCAATCGCAACAGCGACCGAGATTGTGTGAGGGGCAAAATAAAGCTGCATGGGGTATCTCCGATCTGACTACAGGTGGGTCTGCGCGAATTGCCGGTCGGGTGCCTCAAGATGCGGGACAGCATTGAACAGAACCGGACTTAGCTGGGCGCCAATCGGGTGCAGACGATGCATCGACGTGTTCATGATGGCAAGGGCTACACGCGCCATCGATGGAATATCCAACCCCATCGCCTGCCGCACCACCATCGAGATCAGCCCGCCCGAGGTGACAACAATGGCGGGTCCGCCTTCGGTTCCGATTTCACTCAGCGCATCACGAACACGGGTCTCGAACTCTTCGAAGGTTTCGGGCGTGTTCTTGATGTCGCCATTGGCCCAGGCGGCAAAGGTCTTGGGCAGATGTTCGACAAACCCCTCGCGATCCGTTGGGATTGCAATGCCGTGTTGTTCTTCGAGCAATTGCGCCAGTGTGAAATACTCGATCTCATTCAATCGTGCATCACGGATCGGGTCAGTCAGCCCCATGCTTTGGGCGGTTTCTGCATGGCGAGTCAGAGTGCCGCAATAAACGCGGGTATAGTGGCTGCGCGTGTCGCGCAGATGTGCGCCCAGCCAACGGGCTTGCTGATGCCCCAAGTCGCTGAGCTTGTCGTAACTTACTTCGTCGCGCGCTGCGGTATTGGCCTGCCCGTGCCGCACCAATGTGATATGTGACATGTTGGTCCCTCTTGCGCAGACGTCTTAGGGCAGGTTCCACCCCGGGACCAGAGGGGTTTCACCTGCCAAAGAAAAAATCCTCGCCGCGGTTTCATTTGTGGCTATGGTCTGCCCACGGAAAATTCGGAGGGTGTCATGCCAGTCAATCACGAACGGTTCTTGGCGGATTTGCACAAGCTGCGTGAATTTGGGGCGTCGGGTGTCGGCAAGGGCGTAGTCCGGCCGGCCTATTCACAAGCGGACATCGACGCGCGCAATTGGCTTGCTGAGCGTATGGTGGACGCCGGGCTGACACCACATTTCGACCCGGTCGGAAATCTGTTCGGGTTGGCCGAAGGTTCCTCGTTGCTGATGGGATCGCATTCCGACAGCCAGCCCGAGGGCGGTTGGCTGGACGGCGCGCTGGGCGTTATCGCCGCGCTGGAAATCGCGCGTTCCAGCGACCGGCCTATCTCGGTTGTCAGCTTTCAGGACGAAGAAGGCCGGTTTGGTGTGACCACAGGCTCTGCCGTGTGGTCCGGCGGCCTGCCGTTGGATCAGGCAGATGGTTTGACCGATGGCGCGGGCGTCAGTTTTGGTGCTGCGCGGTCCTCAATGTCCGAATTGTCTGGTGCTTTTGTGGACCCGTCCCGGTTCAACGGCTTTATCGAGATGCATATCGAACAAGGCCCGTCCCTGGACGCGGCAGGCGAGCAGATTGGCGTCGTCACCGATATTGTTGGCATCCGTGATATGTCGATCACTTTTGAGGGCCAGCAGAACCATGCAGGCACAACACCGATGCACCTGCGCCGGGATGCGTTTCAAGCGCTGTCCCTGTTCAATACCCGTCTCAATGAACGCTTCCGCAATGTGGTAACGCCACAGACTGTCTGGACCATCGGGCGTGTCGATGTGCATCCCAATGCCTCGTCTATCGTTCCGGGTCGGGTTCGGTTCTCGATGCAATGGCGCGATGGCGACGCGGATCGGCTGGTTCGGATGGAAAAGATCATTCGCGCAACAGCTCAGGAAGTCGCTGAAGAACAAGGGATGGCATTGGATTATGGCCCGATGCTGGGGCTCGAGCCTGTTGCCATGGACCAGACATTGCGGGAGGCGCTTGAAAGTGGTGCGCAGCAAGTAGCGCCGGAGAAATGGCGCAAGATGCCGTCGGGCGCATTGCACGACGCGACGAACGTGTCCCGCCTGATGCCTGTTGCCATGCTGTTTGTGCCTTCGATCAACGGAATCAGCCATGATTTCGCTGAAGATACCGCAGAATGTGATCTGCTTGCTGGTCTCAATGTGTTGGATGTCGCCGTACAGGCGCTTGGTGGGTGACGATGTAAGGTGAAGTAAAAGTATTTATTTATCAATATTTTAAATTCCCACCAAATAGAGCCGCGCCGGAGAATGAGCGACATCAGGTGTCGAGGCGGAAACGATCAGATAAGGAGTGTTGCCTAAGGGAAAAAAGTTTCCTATAGGAACATTAATGTGCATACGCCTGTATGCAGACGTGTCGCAAAGGCAGTGTTTAAGGCGCAAGCTGACTGGAATCGTTGCAATCTTTTCAGCTTGGGGCAGACTGACGAGGCGGCACTCTAAACGCTAGATACGGAAAGTACCCGCCATGACCGATATTAGACGCACGCCCTTGTACGATTTGCATGTTGAGTTGGGTGGTAAGATGGTTGATTTTGCGGGTTGGGAGATGCCTGTCCAGTATCCGCTGGGGATCATGGGGGAGCATAAGCAGTGTCGTGAGAAGGCGGCGTTGTTTGATGTGTCTCACATGGGTCAGGTGATTTTGCGCGGTGAGAATGTGGGTGAGAAGCTGGAAGCTTTGTGCCCTCAGGCTTATGCGACGCTGAAGGAAGGCAAGGCGCGGTACGGGTTCTTTACCAACGCAGATGGCGGGATCATGGATGACCTGATCGTGTCGAATGCGGGCGATCATTACTTTGTGGTGGTGAACGCGGCGCTGCGGCATCAGGACATTCCGCATATGCAGGCCAATCTGGACGGCGTCGAAGTGACCGAGATCTTCGACCGCGCGCTGGTGGCCGTGCAAGGCCCCAAGGCCGAAGAGGTAGTCGGGGAACTCTGCCCCGCTGCCCGCGATCTGAAGTTCATGGAAACCACTGTGGCCGATATCAACGGCGTTGAATGCCGCATCTCGCGTCTGGGCTATACCGGCGAGGATGGGTATGAGATCTCGATCCCCGAGGACAAGGCGATCGAGATCTGCAAGGCGTTCCTGGCGCATGAAGATTGCGAACCTGCGGGTCTGGGCGCGCGCGACAGCCTTCGGCTCGAGGCGGGCCTGTGCCTTTACGGCAATGACATCGACCAGAGCACCTCGCCGATCGAGGCCAGCCTGGGCTGGGCCATTCAGAAACGCCGCAAGGAAGAAGGCGGCTTTCCGGGCGCGGATCGCGTGCAAAAGGAACTGGCCGAGGGCGCGGCGCGCAAGCTGGTGGGCATCAAGCCCGAAGGCCGGGCACCGGCGCGTCAGGGCGTCGAGGTGCAATGCCTTGAGGGCAACACGATTGGTCAGATCACCTCGGGCAGCTTTGGCCCCACGGTGGGTGGCCCGGTTGCGATGGGCTATGTGAGCAAAGGCCATGGCGCGCCGGGTGAGAAGGTGAACCTGATCATCCGGGGCAAGGCGCAACCGGCCGAGATCGTGGCGCTGCCCTTCGTCACACAGAATTACAAGCGTTGAAGTCAGGAGAGAGACAAGATGGCAACCTATTATTCCGAAGAACATGAATGGCTGACCGTTGAGGGCGACACCGCCACGCTGGGCATCACCAAACACGCGGCTGAACAGCTGGGTGAGGTGGTGTTTGTCGAGCAGCAGGAAGTGGGCGACGAGTTCGAGAAAGACGGCGAGATCGGCGTGATCGAATCCGTCAAAGCGGCCTCGGAACTTTACGCCCCGGTCGATGGCGAGATCGTTGAAGTGAACGAAGCGCTGGCCGACAACCCCGGCGCGCTGAACGACGACCCCGAGGGCGAAGCCTGGATCTACAAGGTCAAGATTGCGGACGCGTCGCAGCTTGAAGACCTGATGGACGAGGCCGGATACAAAGCCTTCATCGGCTGACCCAAACCCGGAGCCCCGTCTTTGGGGCTCCCCCGCTTCATCTTTTTCCAAATACTCCCGCCGGAGGCTCCCGCAGTCTCCGCCGGCCCTGACCTATCCGTGAGGAGCGCAAAGATGGCCTTCAAACTGACCGACTACGAAGCCTATGACTTCGCCAATCGCCGCCACATTGGCCCAAGCCCAACCGAGATGCGCGACATGCTCAAGGTGATCGGCTTCAAGACGCTGGACGAACTGATCGACGCCACCGTCCCGCCCGCGATCCGGCAGAAAGAGCCGCTGGACTGGGGTCCGGCGATGACGGAACGTGATGCTCTGTTCCACATGAAAGAGGTGGCGAGCAAGAACAAGGTTCTGACCTCGCTGATCGGTCAGGGCTATTACGGCACCACCACACCCGCGCCGATCCTGCGCAACATCCTGGAAAACCCGGCCTGGTACACCGCCTACACGCCGTACCAGCCCGAGATCAGCCAGGGTCGTCTTGAGGCGCTGTTGAACTTCCAGACCATGGTCTCTGACCTGACCGGGCTGGACGTGGCCAACGCCTCCTTGCTGGACGAAGCCACAGCGGCTGCCGAAGCCATGGCGATGGCCAAGCGTGGCGGGCGTTCGAAAGCCAACAACGCGGCCTTCTTTGTCGACAAGAACTGCCACCCGCAGACCATCGCGGTCATTAAGACACGCGCCGAGCCTCTGGGCATCGACGTGCAGGTGGGTGATCCCGACGGCCTGGATGCGGGCGCGGTCTTTGGTGCGATCTTCCAATACCCGGGTACCCACGGCCATGTGCGCGACTTCACCAAAGAAATCGCCGCGCTGCACGAACATAAAGCCATTGCCATCGTCGCCGCCGACATCCTGTCGCTGGCGCTGCTGAAGTCACCGGGCGAGATGGGCGCGGATATCGCCATCGGCTCGACCCAGCGCTTTGGCGTTCCGATGGGTTATGGCGGCCCGCACGCCGCCTATATGGCAACCACCGACAAGCTGAAGCGCTCGATGCCGGGCCGGATCATCGGTGTCAGCATCGACAGCCGTGGCAACAAGGCCTATCGCCTGTCGCTGCAAACCCGCGAGCAGCATATCCGCCGTGAGAAGGCGAACTCGAACGTCTGCACCGCGCAGGCGCTGCTGGCGGTCATTGCCTCGATGTATGCGGTCTATCACGGCCCCGACGGCATCAAGGCCATCGCGCAATCGGTGCACCGCAAGACCTCGCGCCTGGCCGCTGGTCTGGAAGAGGCGGGCTTTGCCGTTGAGCCGGAGGTGTTCTTCGACACCATCACGGTTGAGGTTGGCCACCTGCAGAAGACCGTCATGGAAGCTGCCGTGGCGCGCGGTGTCAACCTGCGCAAGGTCGGCGAGACCAAGGTCGGCATCAGCCTGGACGAACAGACCCGCCCCGAGACCATCGAGGCCGTCTGGGGTGCCTTTGGCATCGACCGCACCGATGACAGCTCGAACAAGCAGTACCGCCTGCCGGACTATGCGCTGCGGGAAAGCGAATACCTGACCCACCCGATCTTCCACAAGAACCGGGCCGAGGCCGAGATCACGCGTTATATGCGCCGTCTGGCCGACCGCGATCTGGCGCTGGACCGGGCGATGATCCCGCTGGGCTCGTGCACCATGAAGCTGAACGCCACGATCGAGATGATCCCGGTCACCTGGCCCGAGTTTGGCAATCTGCACCCGTTCTGCCCCGAAGATCAGGCGCAGGGCTATCACGAGATGATCGCCGACCTGAACGACAAGCTGTGCCAGATCACCGGCTATGACGCGATCTCCCAGCAGCCCAACTCGGGCGCGCAGGGCGAATATGCGGGCCTTCTGACCATCCGCAACTACCACTTCGCGCGCGGCGAAGGTCAGCGGAACGTCTGCCTGATCCCAACCTCGGCGCATGGCACCAACCCGGCTTCGGCCCAGATGGTGGGCTGGCAGGTTGTGCCGGTTCTGGCGGATGAGAACGGCAATATCGATGTGGCCGACTTCCGCGCCAAGGCGGAAAAGCATTCGGACAACCTTGCCGCCTGCATGATCACCTACCCGTCGACCCATGGCGTGTTCGAGACCACCGTGCAGGAGGTCTGCCAGATCACCCATGATCACGGCGGTCAGGTCTATATCGACGGCGCCAACATGAACGCCATGGTGGGTCTGTCGCGTCCGGGGGATATTGGCGGTGACGTCAGCCACCTGAACCTGCACAAGACCTTCTGCATCCCGCATGGCGGGGGCGGCCCCGGCATGGGTCCGATCGGCGTCAAGGCGCATCTGGAAGAGCACCTGCCCGGCCACCCGGAATACGGCACCGCCTTGGGTCCGGTCTCGGCAGCGCCCTTCGGGTCGCCCTCGATCCTGCCGGTCAGCTGGGCTTATGTGCTGCTGATGGGCGGCGCGGGTCTGACGCAGGCGACCAAAGTGGCGATCCTGAACGCCAATTACATCGCGGCGCGGCTCAAGGATGCTTATCCGATCCTCTACACCTCGGAAACGGGGCGTGTGGCGCATGAATGCATCCTCGACACCCGTCCGCTGGACGAAGCGGCGCATGTCACCGTCGACGATGTGGCCAAGCGTCTGGTCGATTCAGGCTTCCACGCGCCGACCATGAGCTGGCCGGTGGCGGGCACCCTGATGGTGGAACCCACGGAATCGGAACCCATGGCCGAACTGGATCGTTTCTGCGATGCTATGCTGTCCATCCGGGCGGAAGCGCAGGACATCATCGACGGCAAGATCGACGCGGAGAACAACCCGCTGAAAAACGCCCCCCACACGGTGCGCGATCTGGTCGGCGACTGGGACCGCCCCTACACCCGTGAACAGGCCTGCTTCCCTCCGGGCTCCATGGGCGTCGACAAATACTGGTCCCCCGTCAACCGCGTCGACAACGCATATGGCGACAGAAACCTCGTCTGCACATGCCCCCCAATGGAAGAATATCTCGACGCAGCCGAGTAAACCCAAAACAAAACCCCGCCAAATCAATGGCGGGGTTTTCGCCAATCGGAAACAAGCGTTCCGATGTGATGCCTCTTCAAATGTCGTTTTTGTCCGGCCAAGCGTCTTTTCCGCTTGCTGCAGCTGCAAAGCCCCCATAGCTCTGTCCGTGGGACACCCCTCCCCAACGAGGGGCGTGTATCTGGAAGGGTAATACAGATGACGATTGAACAACCGGCAACGCGGCCGGAAAATCCGCGTTTTTCCTCGGGCCCTTGTGCCAAACCCCCCACATTTGAGCTGTCCAAGCTGGCCGATGCCGCGCTGGGTCGTTCGCACCGCGCTGCTGTTGGCAAGGATAAGCTGAAAGCTGCCATCGAAGGCACGCGTGAGGTGCTGGGCATTCCTGCGGATTACAAGATCGGCATCGTTCCTGCCTCGGACACCGGCGCTGTTGAGATGGCGCTGTGGTCGCTGCTAGGTGAGCGCAAGGTCGAGATGCTGGCTTGGGAGAGCTTTGGTGCGGGCTGGGTGACGGATGTGGTTAAGCAGCTAAAGATCGACGCCGAGGTTAAAACCGCCGATTACGGGAATATCGTCGATCTTGATTCGGTCGATTTCGCCAATGACGTCGTGTTTACGTGGAACGGCACCACCTCTGGCGTGCGGGTTCCCAACGGCGACTGGATCGCAGAAGACCGTCAGGGTCTGACAATCTGCGATGCCACCTCGGCGGCCTTTGCAATGGACCTGCCCTGGGACAAGCTGGATGTGACCACCTTTAGCTGGCAAAAGGTTCTGGGCGGCGAAGCAGCGCATGGGATGTTGATCCTGAGCCCTCGTGCCGTTGAACGGCTGGAAAGCTACACCCCAGCATGGCCGCTGCCCAAGATTTTCCGTCTGACCAAAGGCGGAAAGCTGATCGACGGTATCTTTACCGGTGCCACGATCAACACGCCTTCTATGTTGGCGGTCGAGGATTACCTGTTTGCGCTGGACTGGGCGCGCTCGGTCGGTGGCTTGCAGGGTTTGATTGCTCGTGCGGACGCAAATGCCAATGCGGTTCATGTGTTCTGTACACAAAATGACTGGATTGCCAATCTGGCCGAAGACGCGGCGACGCAGTCGAACACATCCGTGTGCCTGAAATTCACCGACGCGCGCATTCAGGACGGAGCCGCCTTCGCCAAGGCTGTGGCCAAACGGCTTGAGGTTCAGAATATCGCGCTGGACATCGGGGCCTACCGCGACGCGCCTGCGGGTCTGCGTATCTGGTGCGGCGGTACGGTTGAGACCTCGGATATCGAGGCGATGTTGCCTTGGTTGGCCTGGGCCTTCGAGGCCGAGATCGCAGCGCAAACCGAAGCTGCCTGACCTTTTTTGCCGGGCCGGTTCAGGCCCGGACCTTCCATACAATTCAAGGACCAGAGATATGGCCCCTAAAGTACTCGTATCTGACAAGCTCAGCGAAACCGCCGTGCAGATTTTCCGCGATCGCGGCATCGATGTGGATTTCATGCCCGATCTGGGCAAGGACAAAGACAAGCTGGCCGAGGTGATCGGTCAGTATGACGGTCTTGCCATTCGTTCCGCCACCAAGGTCACACCGACCATCCTGGAGAAAGCCGACAAGCTGAAGGTCATTGGCCGCGCTGGTATCGGCACGGACAATATCGACAAGGATGCCGCTTCGAAGAAAGGCGTGATTGTGATGAACACGCCGTTCGGCAACATGATCACGACCGCAGAACATGCGATTGCGATGATGTTTGCCGTGGCGCGGCAAATCCCCGAGGCCAGCACTTCGACCCATGCGGGCAAGTGGGAAAAATCCAAGTTCATGGGGATCGAGCTGACCAACAAGACGCTCGGCGTAATTGGTGCTGGCAACATTGGTGGTATCGTCTGCGAGCGCGCATTGGGCCTGAAGATGAAGGTCGTCGCCTATGACCCCTATCTGGGCGAAGAGAAGGCCGCGCAAATGGGCGTGGAAAAAGTCGAGCTGGACGAGTTGCTGTCGCGCGCGGACTTCATCACGCTGCACGTGCCGTTGACCGACCAGACCCGCAACATCCTGAGCCGTGAGAACCTTGCCAAAACCAAGAAAGGCGTGCGCATCATCAACTGCGCCCGTGGCGGTCTGGTCGATGAAGACGCTCTGGCCGAGGCGCTGCAATCCGGTCACGTGGCCGGTGCCGCTTTTGACGTGTTCAGCGAGGAACCCGCCAAGGAAAACGCGCTGTTCAATCTGCCCAACGTGGTCTGCACGCCCCACCTTGGTGCGGCTACGACCGAAGCGCAGGAAAACGTGGCGTTGCAGGTGGCCGAGCAGATCTCGAACTACCTGCTGACCGGTGCTGTGGAAAATGCGCTGAACATGCCCAGCGTCACTGCCGAAGAAGCAAAGGTTATGGGGCCTTGGATCAAGCTGGCCGGGCATTTGGGCAGCTTTATCGGCCAGATGACAGATGAGCCGGTCAAGGCGATCAACATCCTCTATGACGGTGTGGCCGCTGAAATGAACCTGGCTGCGCTGAACTGCGCAGTGGTCGCGGGGATCATGAAGAAGTTCAACCCCGAGGTGAATATGGTTTCAGCCCCGGTTGTCGCCAAGGAACGCGGGATCAAAATCTCGACCACCAATCAGGACAAATCGGGCGCGTTTGAGGGCTACATCAAAGTCACCGTTGTAACCGATAAGCGCGAACGTTCGATCGGGGGCACCGTGTTCAGCGACGGCAAGCCGCGCTTTATCCAGATCAAGGGCATCAATATCGATGCCGAGATCGGCGCTCATATGCTGTACACGACCAACGAAGACGTTCCGGGTATCATTGGTGCGCTGGGTCAGACTATGGGTGAGAACAACGTTAACATCGCGAACTTTACCCTTGGTCGGTCCGAGGCAGGCGGTGAAGCCATTGCGCTGCTTTACGTGGACGAACCGGTTCCGGCCGAGGCACGCGCCAAGCTGGCGGAAACGGGCTTGTTCACGCAGATCAAACCATTGGTGTTTGATGTCGCCTGACGTGGCCTGTTGAGTTTGAGAAACAGTTCAGGACCCGGTTTTGAAAAGATCCGGGTCCTTTGTTCGCTGAAACCGTGTTCTGAGGCACAAGCGAGCTGAACCTTACCGGCGGAGGATGTCAATGACACAGCCTGTCTATGTAATCGGCGATTTGCACGGGCAGGTGGCCGAGCTAGAGCGCGCACTTTCTCTGATCCAACATGATGGTGGCCCGGATGCTCAGGTGGTGTTTTTAGGGGATTATGTGGATCGCGGCCCCGATAGTCGGGGCTTGATTGATCACCTGATCACCGGGCGTGATGCGGGTCGGAACTGGATCACCCTGCTGGGCAATCACGACCGTATGTTCGCCTGGTTCATGGAAGACATCCCGCGCCACGATCCGCATCTACTTGTGGGGTATCACTGGCTACATGACCGGTTGGGCGGAATCGAGACATTGCGCAGTTACGGAGTGGAGTTTGAAGGTCAAATCCGGCTGGAAGACTTGCACCGGATGGCAAAGGGGGCAGTGCCGAAATCGCACCTGACCTTCCTGCGCGATCTGGTGTTGATGCACCAAACGCCCGAGCTTGCTTTTGTTCATGCGGGCATTCGCCCGGGCATGCCGCTCAACGAACAACGGGCAAGTGATCTGGTCTGGATCAGGCAGGAATTTCACAACCATCGAGGTCCGCATCCCAAGCTGATCGTGCATGGTCACACGCCAGTGGATCAGGCGAAGCATTATGGAAATCGCGTCAACCTGGATACAGGCGCGGGCTATGGGCGTCCGGTGGGTGTGGCCGTGTTTGAGGGGCAGACCTGTTGGGAACTGACTGAAAAAGGACGCAGTCTTTTGACCCCTTAATTCGACGCACACGCGCAAGGTATTGGAGAATGAATATGTATGTCGCAACTTTGCTGACCAATCCTGCAGCGCCTTCGCTGGACCGCGCCCTGCCCGAGTCGTTGCGCAATGCGTGGGGTGGTGGGGATGTTGTCTGGCTCAGCCCGGATGAGGCGGTAGAGTTTGAACTAAGCGACATGCCCGACAATCGCTGGGACGTCTGGGCGGACTTGCAGGGCATGGGTGTCGACCTGATCGTGCAATCTGCAGAAGGGCGGCGCAAAAAGATGCTGCTGGCCGATATGGACAGCACGATGATCCAGCAAGAATGCATCGATGAACTGGCGGATGAAGCCGGTGTGGGAGACAGGGTCAAGGACATCACTGCCCGAGCCATGAACGGAGAGCTGGACTTTGAGGGGGCGCTGATCGAACGGGTCGGTTTGCTCAAGGATTTGGATGAAAGCGTCATTGGCAAAGTTCTGAACGAACGGATCACCCTCATGCCCGGTGGTAAGGCATTGTTGGCCACGATGCGGTCGAACGGTGCCTATGCTGCGTTGGTATCGGGCGGATTCACAGCCTTCACGGCACGGGTGGCAGAGTTGCTGGGTTTTGATGAAAACCGGGCCAATACGCTGTTGGCTGAAGACGGGAAACTGACGGGCGATGTGGCGCGTCCGATTTTGGGACGTCAGGCCAAGATCGAAGCACTGGAACAGATCTCAACTCGGCTTGGCCTGTCTGAAAATGACGTGATGGCAGTGGGCGACGGGGCAAATGACCTTGGAATGCTGGGCCGGGCGGGGACCGGGGTTGCCCTTCATGCCAAGCCTTCGGTTGCCGCCCAATGCGACGTGCGCGTGAATCACGGTGACCTGACGGCGCTGCTTTATCTGCAAGGTTACAGCCGCGCTGACTTAGCAGACGAAAAACCGAGGCTATCTTTTATTTAACATTTGTGTTAAATAGCGGTCATGAGCACGCTTCTGACCGCCTTTTCAGCACTGTCTGACGCCACCCGATTCTCGATTGTTGAACAATTGATGGAACAGGGTGAACTGCCTGCCGGTGACCTGATCGAAGGGCGAGGTGTCTCGGGGGCTGCGATCTCGCGCCATTTAAAGGTCTTGCGTGAAGCTGGTTTGGTGCAGCAGCGCGTCCAGGGCACACAGCGGATGTATTCTGTCCGTCCCGAAGGGCTGCGGATGATCGCCGATTGGACCATATCCAAACGTCAATTCTGGGAAAGCAGCCTCGATCGTCTGAGTGACATTATCGAAAGGGAGAATTCATGGCCGACCTGAAATTGGAACGGGACTTCCCCGTCAGCCCTGAAGATTTGTTTGCATGGATCAGCGACGGCAGCAGGTTATTGCAGTGGTGGGGTCCCGAAGGGATGCACGTGCCCGAGCACAATCTGGATTTTTCGCGAACAGGCCCATGGTATTCGGTGATGGAGAATGGAGAGGGCCAACAATACAAGGTTTCAGGCCATGTGACCCATGTCGATCCACCTAAATCAGTGGGTTTCACATGGGGCTGGCATGATGATCAGGACCAGCGCGGCAACGAAAGCCACGTGACCTTGTCGGTTGCGGCGACAAGCACCGGATCACGACTGACACTGGATCACCGGGAACTGGCCGATGCCGAAGCGGCGGCCAACCACAATCAGGGTTGGACATCTTCGCTGCGCAAACTCGAAGCACTTTGTAAATAGGTTTTCATCAGGGAGGAGCGACATGCCCCAATTTTTGTTTGTCTATCATGGGGGTCACACCCCAACCGACCCCGCCGAGATTGAGGCGACCATGGCCGCCTGGGGTGCCTGGTTTCAGGACATGGGTGAGGCGCTGGAGATCCCGGGTAACCCGGTGGGCCAGTCCTATACCGTCAGCAGCAGCGGGGTCGTCGACAATGGCGGTGCGAACCCGGCCTCGGGCTTTACGGTGATCAAGGCCGACAGCATCGACGCAGCGACCGCGATGGCTAAGGGTTGTCCGATGGTCGTCAACGGTTCAGGCTCGGTCGAAGTGGCCGAGGTGCATGAGATCGAGATGTGAGGACCTTAGCCGGGGAAGCCCGGCGCAGGTTTGATCACACCGCATTCCAGCCCGCGACGGCTGTATTGCGTGGCGTTCATGAATTTGCGGGTGTCCGGGTGATCGGCCTCCAGCACACTAAGGCTGACTAGAATGGCGGCAATCGCGCATTCGCTGGCGCGGGTGGTGCCGTCGGTGATCTTCAGCGCAACGCCCATGCGTTTTTCCGGGATTATGGCGACAAAGACGGCCTCGGCCCCGGTCTTGATGGCGACGCGGCCGTTCATGGCGCGCATCAGTTCGGTGCAGGCGCGGGTCTCACCGGCCACCAGCTCGGGGTGCTTGACCATGGCCGCAACCAGTTGTGCCGCTGCATCGCTTGACCGGTCCGAGCGGTCCGCCGCGCTGGCAAACCACGCCATCGACCGTGCCAACCCCGCAAGTGAGGTCGCGAAATTCGGAGCAGAACACCCGTCGATGCCGTAGCCGGGGCTGGTTTCACCGGTTGTCTCTTCGACGGCTGACAGACACGCCTGTTGCACCGGGTGGTCAATTTCCAGATATTCCGGCCCTGCGCCCATGTGCTGAGCCAGTGTCAGAAATCCGCAGTGTTTGCCCGAGCAATTGTTGTGGATCTGGCAAGGCGTATCATCAGCCAGAATCAGCCGGTCCCGCGCAGCGGTGTCCGCCGGTTCCTGTGGGCCGCAGCGCAGATCATGCTCGGTCAGCCCCAGGTGATCCAGCCAAGCTGTTACCCGATCTGTGTGGATCGCGGCACCATTATGTGAGGCGCATGCGAGTGCAAGATGTTCGCTGTTCAACCCGTATTTCGCCGCAGCACCCGATGTCACCAAAGGAAGCGCTTGGATCATCTTGGCCGAAGACCGTGGATAGACCACAGCCTTTGGATCGCCCCAGCTGCGCACGATCTGACCCGTGTCATCACAAATGACTGCGTGACCCAGATGCAGGCTTTCCAGCAAAGACCCACGCCACAGTTCTGTCATTGGTACGGGTTGCGTCATCTGGACCTCCGAAATTATGCGCAAAATTCTGCCAATCGCCCTTTCGCCTGTGGCGAAATCTGCGTTAGTGTGTGTATGTCGGCAATCATCGGAATGCGCAACGGAATAGACGGACCAGAAGGGTTCGCAGCCATGTCCGATGGGTTTGAGGTATGGGTCGAGCTAGGAGGCTGGACAAATGGGATCAATGCTCGTTCGTGTGATTGCGGGCCTGTCTTTGGCAGGGACGGTCACGACAACTGCAATCGCTCAGCAGGCAAGCAGCACCAACCGTGTTGCCGTGAAGACGGATTGGAGCGTCTTTGTCGAAGAAGACCCAACAGAATGCTGGAGCGTTGCAACCCCGGATGAAACCGTCAATACGCGCGGCGGTCGCGTAGTGTCCGTGCGGCGCAGCGACATTTTGCTGTTCGTGGTGTTCCGCCCCGGTGAGGACGTGAACGGAACAGTGTCGTTCACCGGTGGGTATCCCTTTGCGGCGGGTTCGACCGTCAACGTCAAGATCGACGACGCCGAATTCGAATTCATAACCGATGGCGAATGGGCCTGGCCTTCGACACAAGGGCAGGAACCCAAAGTGATCGAAGCGATGAAGCGCGGGAACGAGGCTGTTCTGACGGCTCGCTCGGAACGCGGGACGCAGACGAAAGACACGTTCTCGTTGCTGGGCTTTACTGCGGCAATTGACGATGCGAAGCAACGCTGCACCAAATAAGCCGTTGTTTTCAGGTGAAAGGCCCTGTCTTTTGGCAGGGCTTTTGTCTTAAAGAAATCTGCAGCAGACGCTTTACGCAACGTCCACGTCAGAACTTGATCCGTATCAAAGTGAGCTCTCCTAGTTTCTGAACTATATAGTTCAGAAGTAACGAAGGAGTTGGGCTGATGCTGAACAAATCTCTTGCCGCACTGATGATAATCTCGGCTGTGCTGCTGAGCGCTTGCGACAAAACAGGTGAGACCTATCCGGTGACTGGTGAACAATGCGGACCAGAAGACCCGGTTAAGACTCTGGATGCCGAAGATTGCTACATTCCGCCGGCAGGTGTCTGACCCGGCTTTGATCTGCACGGATTGAAACAAGCCGAAGGCCGCAGTGACACCGTTACTGCGGCTTTTCTGTGCAGGTCCGCCAATTGTCACGAATCCTTTTGATCTTTGCGCAGGTTCCTATATAGAGGCGCATCCCAAGCCAGAATCCTTCGAGATACGCCTCAGAGAGCCCAAAATGTCGCCCAAAGCGCCGATCACTCAAGATGTCCTGACCCTCCCTCGCAAACTGCCTGAGGGCAAGATTAACCTTGTCGGGCTGACCCGTGACCAGTTACGTGCCGTTCTGATCGAACATGGCACGCCAGAAAAGCAGGCAAAGATGCGCACCGGTCAGATCTGGCAGTGGATCTATCAATGGGGTGTGCGTGACTTTGCCGAGATGACCAATCTGGCCAAAGCCTACCGCGCGCAACTGGCCGAGCATTTCGTGATCGAAATTCCCGAAGTCGTAACACGTCAGGTTTCTGAGGATGGCACCCGCAAGTATCTGTGCCGTATCGCAGGCGGGCATGAGGTTGAGGTCGTCTATATCCCCGAAGAAGATCGCGGCACGCTCTGTATCTCGTCTCAGGTCGGGTGCACGCTGACTTGTTCGTTCTGCCACACGGGCACGCAGAAACTAGTGCGCAACCTGACTGCGGCCGAGATCGTCGGTCAGGTCATGATGGCCCGCGATGATCTTGACGAATGGCCCACCCCCGGCGCGCCCAAGGATGAAACGCGCCTGCTGTCGAACATCGTTCTGATGGGCATGGGCGAGCCGCTTTACAATTTCGAAAACGTCCGCGACGCGATGAAAATCGCGATGGACCCAGAGGGGATTTCCCTGTCACGCCGCCGTATCACGCTGTCGACCTCTGGTGTGGTGCCCGAGATCGCGCGCACAGCCGAGGAAATCGGCTGTTTGCTGGCGATCTCGTTCCACGCAACCACGGATGAAACCCGCGACGTTCTGGTGCCGATTAACAAGCGTTGGAACATTGAAGAATTGCTGCAGGCGCTGGCCAGCTATCCCAATGCGTCGAATTCCGAGCGGATCACCTTTGAATACGTGATGCTGGACGGGGTGAACGATAGCGATGAGGATGCACACCGCCTGATCGATCACATCAAGCGTCACAACATCCCGGCCAAGATCAACCTGATCCCGTTCAACGAATGGCCCGGCGCGCCGTATAAGCGCAGCTCGAACAACCGTATCCGGGCTTTTGCGAATATTATCTACCATGCGGGCTATGCATCGCCCATTCGCAAGACGCGTGGCGAGGATATCATGGCAGCCTGTGGGCAACTGAAATCGGCCACCGAACGCGCCCGCAAATCGCGCAAACAGATCGAGGCCGAAACAGGGTTGAGCCAATAAGGTTTTTCCTTCTCGGGCCCGGATTGATCAGATCACGTAACAGGTGATTTCAACTGCGGTCTGCACGCCATAAGTGTGCCTGTAAACTTAATGTTTCAGGTGCTGAAACCACATGCATAATTTGCTATGTTTCCCATGCCCGCCACTGGCATGTGCTTTTTCAAATCGATGCACAAGTCGGTGAACTGACCGGGCCGAAGCTGGCAAGTTATTGCGGTGCCGCTAGACTTACGGATGCGCTGTCAAGCGGTGCACAGGCGAACTGATTTTCAGGTGGGCCACTATTATGAACCAAAGTTTTTTGAGAATTATCCGAAGCGGAGTCGCTTTTCTTGTATTGGCCACAGGCTCTGGCCTGGCCTTTGCTGACAGTGAAAACGCTCATATCGCGATCGAAAACCCTGCTGAGCTGAGCAAGGAAGAGGCAGTAAGGCATTACAAGTCGCTCAATCGTCGAATGGCGCGAGGCTATGCAGCGGCGCAACTGGACCTAATCCTGAACTACCAAAGCTGGCCGCTTTTCAACGATGCGCCATATATTTCGGCAACTCATGGCCAGCGGTTTGTGAACAGTTATGCCAACCGCATGGCTCATAACTATGCGACTTTGCAGGAGGGCGAGGAACTGCCAATGGGTTCGGTTCTGGCCAAGGACAGCATGACGGTGACGGATGAAGGCCACATTCACCCCGGCGCTATGTTCATAATGGAGAAACTGGCAAACGGGGCGAACCCGGGTACAGCGGATTGGCGTTATATCATGGTCCTGCCGGACGGCTCGGTTTTTGGCGATACCTTGGGTGATCGCGCTGGTGAAGTCGCTTATTGCCATGTCTGCCACGAACAGGTGGCGGATCGCGACTATACGTTTTACGTGCCGGAGGAATATCGCAAGAGCGAATGAACCGGATCAGGCCAGTTCGCCCGGTAGCTTCAATTCCGTTGCCTCGCGGCGGCTGAGTTGTTCGCCTTGTTTGCGTTTTGACAGAACTTCTCGAGCCAGCGCATATTTCTCATCCTGCCAGAAGATCAGACATCCGTTACACCCCTTGCCACAGCAGCCTTCGGTGCCGATACGGTTGGTCTTGAACCGGCGTTCATTGCCATCTTCGCCGATCTTTTCAACCAGTTCGTCACGACGACGGGCATAAGCCGTTGGGTTGTCGCGGCCCGTGGTTTCCAACCCCTGCACCAATTTGTCAAAACGAATGCGGCTCCAGTGTTCATCGGTCAGGGCGCGTTCCTTGCGCAGGACCGAGTAAACCGGGAAGCGCGCGCGCAGATCGTCAATGTCTTCGTGATCGAACAGGGTGAAAGGCAGTCGGATAATAGTTTTCGTGCTGCCATGCACGACATCCAGCCGCTTGCCATCAGACGCGCGCTCGAAATCGTAGACCCGCAGCAGAACCGTATCGCGTGAGATGGGCGAGACAAAATCCAACACGTCGCCCGGTTCCAGCTTGTTCTTCACCTCGACCAGAAAGGCGTCTTCGGTCACTTCGGTGACGATCCCCGCATACTCCCATTGCGCGATCGAAGCGGTGTGTTCGTAGTCATGCGCATAGTTGGTCAGGCGCCCCTCGTGGAAGGCGAGCGTGTAGCCTCGGTTTCCGACGGTTTCCAGTTCGCGCATATAGGGCTTCGGGTCCCAGTTCTCGGGGTCGGCGTTGTAGTCATCGATGGCCATCCGATACGCCCGTGCAACGATGGCGGCGTAATACTCCGACTTGCCCCGCCCTTCGACCTTGAGGCTGTCGACACCGATCTTCAGGTATTCATCCAGCTTCGGCATGATACACAGATCGCGCGAGTTCAGGATGTATGACCCCCGGTCATCCTCTTCGATGGGCATCAGGTCACCGGGGCGGCAGCCTTCTTCCAGCAGGAATTCAAACAGGTCCGAGTTTTCGTCGGTGATGCGCAGTTCCTGATGTGTGCCGTCCTTCAGGCGCAGTTTCAGGCCATAGTTCCAGCGGCAGGAATTGGCGCAATTGCCCTGGTTTGCACCGCGTTCGGCCATGAAGTTGGACAACAGGCAACGACCGGAATAGGTCATGCACATGGCACCATGCACGAAAGCCTCAAGCTTGATGTCAGGGCATTTCTCGCGGATTTCCACAAGTTCGGGGTACGAGACTTCGCGCGCCAGAACCACCAGTTCCGCACCCTGATCCTGCCAGAACTTCACCGACAGCCAGGAACAGATATTGGCCTGGGTCGAGATATGCAGCGGCAGTTCGGGTGCGCGTTCACGGACATATTGGAACACACCGGGATCGGCGATGATCAACCCGTCGGGCTGCACCTTGCGCACCGTGTCGATGTATTCATCCAGTTTCGGGATGTCTTTGTTATGCGAAAACAGGTTCAGCGTCAGATAGGCGCGTCGGCCATGGCTATGGCAGAACTCAACCCCTTCGATCACCTCTTCCAGCGAGAACTCGGATTTCGTGCGCAACGACATATCGGGTGTGCCCAGATACACCGCGTCTGCGCCGTAAAGGATGGCGAGTTTCAACTTGCGCAGATTACCCGCGGGCATCAGCAATTCGGATCGGGACTGGGTCATTTGGCCACCTGGCAAAGGATCAAGGCGGCCTTCTACGCCAAATAGGCCGAGTCCAAAACCCCGTTATCTGCGACGGAACCGCGCTGTGCCGATCACTTCAACCAGCTGCTGACGCACCGGTTCGGGTTGAGCCTCGACCGCGTTCAGAACCTCGCGCAGTTCGGCCCGCAGCCCGTGCATCTGATCAATCAGTGAGATCATCATCGACAGCGCATCCGCCTCCATGTCGTACTGTTCGTGCAACTCGCAGGCCAGTTCCAGACGGGCGACGTCGATACTGTGATAGATCAGCCCTTGGTCTGATTGTTCGGGGATCACAATCTCTGCCGCCAGATACTCGGTCAGTCGGTCCGAGGTCAGTCGGGCGACGGTTTCGATCAGTTCCTTCTCGGTCAAGGTCATGACGGCATTCCTTTCCGCGGGTCGTAGCTGTGCGTCTCGCGCCAGGTCTCCATGAACTGTTTCAGATCGTCATCGATTGTGTCGGGCATCGAGACGGTCAGTTCGATCAACTGATCCCCACGCTCGGACGAGCCGCGTTTTTTGACACCCTTGCCCCGCAATCGCAGGGTTTTACCACTGCTTGTGCCTGCCGGGACGCTGACATTCACGCCGCCATCAATCGTAGGGGCCGGTACTTTGCCACCCAGAATCGCCTCATCAATGGTGATGGGCAGCTTGATGTGAATGTCGTCGCCCTGACGATCAAACACCGGATGACTGGCCACCGAAACAGTTACCAGAGCATCGCCTGGAGGGCCTTCACCATATCCCGGTGCCCCTTTGCCCCGCAGGCGGATGGTTTGGCCATCGGTTATACCTGCGGGGATTTTGACTTGGATCCGGTCGCCGTCCGGCAGGGTCAGTTTCTGACTGGCGCCGAACACGGCATCCAGAAAGCTGATCTGCAGCGAATAGTTCAGGTTGTGCCCCGGCGCGTGAAACTCATGGCCGCGCTGGCCGCCAAACCCACCACGGCCCCTCATGAACTCGGCGAAGATGTCGGACATGTCGTCCGGGTCTGCCTGACGTCCGCGATAGGGGTTTCCAGCGGCTTCAGCATATTCACGGTAGTACTGTTGTTGCGGACGTTCCTGCCCCGATGCGTCGATCTCGCCATTGTCATAACGGGCACGGGTTTCCGGGTCTTTCAGCAAGTCATATGCAGCTGCAGCGGCTTTGAACTTGGCCTCAGCCTCGGAATCGCCGGGCTTTAGGTCCGGATGGCATTCCTTGGCAATGCGCCGATAGGCTTTCTTGATCTCGGCGGCGCTGGCGTCTTTGGCCACGCCAAGAACGGAATAGGGATCGTCGCTCATCTCACACTCATGGCTCAGGGACAGGTCTGATCTTGATGAATGTCTTCTACCATGCGATTTCAACGGGTCAAAAGGAAGAGGCGATTGAATTGCCTCGTAAAATCCTGCAGGTCTGTTAACATCTGCATGCTTCTAATTGTTGATTGACGGAGATCGTCACATGTCGCGTAGAATAAAATCGGCTTTGGCCTTGCTGGCGGGGAATGCCATTGGGTTGTTGCTTGCCTCGCTGATACTGTCAGGATTTGCGATCAAGCCGATCTCTTTCATCGTCGTTGTAATCGTCTTCACCGTGGTGCAGCTGATTGCCGAACCCCTGATCCTGAAGCTGGGTGAAAAGAAAGCGCCTGCGCTGAAAGGCGGGATTGCTTTGATAGTGACCTTTGTGGGCCTGTTGGTGACTGATCTGATAACCGCTGGGCTGACCGTAGGTGGGGTTGCGAACCTGTTGGGAGCAACGCTGTTGGTCTGGCTGGGGGCGCTGATCGCCAGCGTTGTGCTGCCGATCTACGTATTCAAAGAGCTGCGCGAAACCAAGAAGTAATCACAGCGCGTTCAGGCTGGCCTCGATGGCTTGCCACAGTTCTTCTACAGGTTCGCATCCGACGGACAGGCGGATGAAGGCGGGATCGACATCGTCGCCCCAGCGCGCGCGACGTTCGGCTGAACTGTGGACCCCTCCGAAAGAAGTGGCGGGGCGAAGAAGAGGGCAATCGTTGATGAAGGCTTCGGCTTTCTCTTCACTTTCCAGTGTCAGGGACAGCAGAAACCCGAAGCGTGCCGTCTGTGCCTGCGCCAGCTTGTGGGATGGATCGCCCGGCAGACCTGGATAGCGGACCTGTTTCACTGCGGGGTGTGCCGCCAATTGTACCGCTAATACCTGTGCCGAGCTACACATGCGGTCGAAGCGTACATCCAGCGTTTCCAGCCCGCGATGCAGCAGCCATGCCTCGTGTGGGCCGGGGATTGATCCGGACACTTTTCGCCATTCCTCGACCCGTTCCATGATATCGTTGTTGCGGCTGGCCACATGGCCCATCAGCATGTCGGAATGCCCGCCCATCGCCTTGGTATCTGACGAGACAACCAAATCAATGCCCAGTTCCAGTGGGCGTTGACCCAGCGGGGTCATCGTCGTGTTGTCGGCAACGGTCATTCCCCCGGCGGCGCGCACCTGTTCGGCAACCACTGCCAGATCGATCATATCCAAACCGGGGTTCGAGGGGCTTTCTACAAAGACGACATCGAACCCGTCAAAACCGCCGTTAGTAAAGGCGGTAGTGGGTCGTTCTTCAACGGTTACGCCCAGACGTGAAAGGAAACGATCCGCCAGCAGGCGTGTCACGTAGTACCCGTCCGACGGGATCAACAGCCGCGACCCAGCCTTCACGGTCGCGAACAACGCTGCCGAGATCGCAGCCATCCCCGAAGGGAATGTCAGGCAAGGCGCGTCTTCCAGATGGGCCAGAACATGTTCCAGATGCTCCCAGGTTGGGTTGTCGACGCGGCCATAGGTGCGCAAACCTTCCGTCACGCCGGGCAGGTGGTACATGCTGCTTTGGGTCAGCGGTAGGGTTACCGGCTCACCGGCGTTCAACGCATTGCCGCGCAGGTGCAGCATCTCTCCGGGTTTAGAAGCCATGATTCAGCGCCCCGGAATTTCGTCACGGGGCGGGGCGGGTTCCCAGTTCTCGATGATCTCGACCGCCTCTTGCGCAGTGTCGACAAAGCGAAACAGGTCGAGGTCTTCGTCCGAGATGGTGCCGGCATCGGCCAGTGCTTCCCAATTGATGACCTTTTCCCAGAATTCGCGGCCAAAAAGCAGGAAGGGCACGCGGTCCATCCGCCCGGTTTGGATCAGGGTCAGGGATTCGAACAGTTCATCCATCGTGCCAAAACCGCCGGGAAAGATGGTGATGGCGCGGGCGCGCATCAGGAAATGCATCTTGCGAATAGCAAAGTAATGGAAGTTGAAACTGAGGTCCGGCGTCACATAGAGGTTCGGTGCTTGTTCGTGCGGCAATACGATGTTCAAGCCGATCGAGCATCCGCCTGCGTCCTGCGCGCCACGGTTTCCGGCCTCCATCACACCGGGACCACCGCCGGTGACGATGACGTTCTCACGGCATCCGGTTTCGTTTGACTTTTCGGTCATCAGCCGCGCGAACTCACGCGCCTCATCGTAATATTGTGACAACCCGGCCAAAGTCTCTGTTCGCGCTGTGTGTTTCTGCGACGGTTCCGGAATGCGCGCGCCGCCGAACATCACAATGGTCGAGGTGATCTCGCGCTCGGTCATGATCATCTCGGGCTTCAGCAATTCCAGTTGCAGACGCACCGGGCGCAATTCGTCCCGGCACAGGAATTCGTCATCGGCAAAGGCAAGGCGATAGGCAGGTGAACGCGTCTGCGGCGTGTCCGGAACCTCACTCGCGGTCGAGCGGTCGGTCTGCGCGTCGCGGAACGGGTTGTGGCGGTCTTCTCTCATAGGTGATCGATCCCTGCTTGCGTGTTTGACAAACAGCTATAGGGTTCGCGATCAGAGCGCCAGTCACGGAAAGACAAGAATGAATTGGAACAGTGAAATTTCAAAAGCCCGCGACCGTATCGCCGGATATGCACAAGTGACCCCAGTGATGGAAAGCCGCATTCCGGGCTATCCGATCGAGCTGAAGCTGGAGCACATGCAGCACACCGGCAGTTTCAAGGCGCGGGGGGCGTTCAACACGCTGCTCAGCATGGAGGTGCCACAGGCAGGCGTCGTGGCCGCGTCCGGGGGCAACCATGGTGCGGCGGCCGCTTATGCTGCGCAGACGCTGGGCTATCCCGCCAAGATATTCGTGCCGGAACTGGCAGGCCCGTCGAAAATCGCCTTGATCCGGCAAACTGGCGCAGACTTGAGTGTTGTATCTGGCGAATATGCCAACGCGCTGATCGCGGCGCAGGAACATGAGGCCGCTACCGGTGCCATGCAAATTCACGCCTATGACGCACCGGCCACAGTGGCAGGGCAAGGGACTTGTTTTGCCGAATGGGATGCTCAGGGGTTGCAGGCCGATACGGTTCTGGTTGCTGTCGGTGGCGGCGGTCTTATTGCCGGTGCGCTGGCGTGGTTTGACGGCGCGCGCAAGGTTGTGGCGGTTGAACCTGAAACCTCCTGCGCCTTGAACGCTGCCTTACAGGCGGGTGAGCCGGTGGATGTCTCGGTCTCGGGAATTGCAGCCAATGCTTTGGGTGCGCGGCGGATCGGACAGATCTGTTTCGATCTGGCGCAGGGGATGAGCTCGGTTCTGGTGTCGGACGACGCGATAGCGGATGCGCAAAAGGCGCTTTGGCGGAACCACCGCATTTTGGTGGAGCCCGCAGGCGCAGCAGCCCTCGCAGCATTGACGTCGGGTGTCTACCAGCCCGAACCGGATGAGCGTGTTGCTGTTCTGCTGTGCGGCGCAAATATTGCACCGGACCCGTTTGCAGGGTGAATTATCGGCTTGTGAACGGGTAGGGCGGATTTTATCTATAATCCATGTCCGCTACGATTTCCGACACGATCTATCAAAGCCTGAGCCAGCAAATCATCACCGGAGAGCTTGAGGCCGGGGAAAAGCTGCGGCAGGACCACATTGCCCGCCAGTTTGACACCAGCCATGTCCCGGTGCGTGAAGCCCTGTTGCGGCTTGAGGCGCATGGGTTGGCCCGGCATGAGCCTCGCCGCGGGATGCGTGTCACCGCGCTGGACCCGGCAGAAGTGCGTGAGGTGATCGAAATGCGCGTGGCGCTGGAAACCCTTGCGTTGCAGCAATCGGTGCAGAACATGTCTCCGGTCGCGTTGGACAAGATCGATCACGCACGCATCGCCTGTGATGAGGCGCAGACGATGCCGCAATGGGAAGCCTTGAACCGAGCCTTCCATCGCGCCATTTTGACGCCGTGCGGCTTGCCCCGGCTTTTACACGCCATCGACGATCTGCACATCGCAAGCGCCCGTCATCTGTTTGCGCATTGGCGGTCAAAATGGGTGCAACAGGTGGACAAGGATCACGCGGCACTTGTTCAGGCCCTCAAGCGCAAGGACCTGAGCACTGCAAAAGGTATCCTGACCCGCCATATCCGCCGCGCCAGCTGATTCCAGACCTTTCAGACGCAAAATGACCCGTGTTCGTCGCATTGCGCCATGGGTTCCACTTGCGTATAGGCCAAACCGACACGAACAGATTCTGTAGGGAGACGCCCCATGTCCAACGCGCAACTGGAAGCCGCCATCGAAGCCGCCTGGGAGGCGCGCGACACAATCACGCCCGCCACCACCGGCGAACAGCGTGAAGCGATCGAGGATACGCTGAACGCGCTGGACAGCGGGTCGCTGCGCGTTGCGGAAAAGCTTGAAAATGGCGACTGGCATGTGAACCAGTGGGCCAAGAAAGCGGTTCTGTTGGGCTTCCGCATTAAGGATATGGAAATTCAGTCCGGTGGTCCGCAGGCTGGCGGCTGGTGGGACAAGGTGGACAGCAAGTTCGCCGGTTGGGACGCAAGCCAATGGCAAGCAGCCGGGTTCCGCGCCGTTCCGAACTGCGTTGTCCGCAAGTCTGCTTATATCGCACCTGGCGCTGTTCTGATGCCGTCTTTTGTGAACCTGGGCGCTTATGTCGACGAAGGCACCATGGTTGATACATGGGCCACGGTCGGATCCTGCGCTCAGATCGGCAAAAACGTTCATCTGTCCGGTGGTGTCGGCATTGGCGGCGTGCTGGAACCGATGCAAGCTGGCCCGACCATCATCGAGGACAACTGCTTTATCGGTGCACGTTCGGAAGTGGTCGAAGGTTGCATCGTCCGCGAAGGTTCGGTTCTGGGCATGGGCGTGTTCATCGGCAAATCCACCAAGATCGTCGACCGTGAAACTGGTGAAGTCACCTATGGCGAAGTGCCGCCCTATTCGGTGGTCGTTGCCGGTTCGATGCCTTCGAAGAATAACATCAGCCTGTACTGCGCCGTGATCGTGAAGCGGGTGGATGAAAAGACCCGCTCAAAAACAGGCATCAACGAGCTGCTGCGCGACTAAAACCGCCAAAACATCAATGAAGGGCTGTCGCTTTTGCAGCAGCCCTTTTTTTGTGATTCAGACTTTGATCGGATAGCGGTCCGGTTCTTCAAAAACGTCGATCACCCGAGTACCCGCCTTGATCTTACCGCCATGTTCGACCCCCGACGGGATCGAATAACTGTCGCCCGGACGGTATGTTTTGGTCTCTGCACCGATAGTCAGTTCAACTTCACCTTCAATTACCGTTCCCCATTGGGCTTTGTGGGAATGTGCAGGCAGTTCGAAGTCCTTGAGAAACGTGAAAAACGCGACCAATCCTGCATCCGACCGTATCACGGCGGTTTGAACTACGTCTTCCGGGAACGGGACATCAAGGCTGGGAAAGGCTGTGATGAAATCGGGATAGGTCATGAAATTGTCCTGTGTTGTCATGGTTCGGCTGTTTACCGGTACTATGGACGCCAGATTGCCCGTCTGCAATTCCGGGCTTCTTGACCGTCGGCGGGCACGCAGCTATGGCCCTGCGCATGGAAAAGCAAAAGAAACCTTCGCGCCAGCAAGTTTATACTCTTCTGGTCCAGATCGGCCGCAAGGATGGTGACGGGCTGCCCGAAGGGGCGACCGGCGCGGCGTTGATCTGCTATGCCAGTGGCGTAGACGAGGCCGAGGCCGTTCGCGAAACTGTAGCGATACTGAAGCAGGCCGACACGGCACCGTTGGACGTCACCGGGTATGGCACACTAGCCGAACGCGAGGCGCAGGGTCACGATATCGAACCGGACGAACGTGCCCTAATGCAGCGCGCGCTGGACGAAAATGCTGTAATCGTTGCGCAGATGACGCCGTTTTTTGGAGACGAGGCAGAAGCCTAGTTCCGCATCCCGAACCATTTGCGATAAATTTCGTCATAGGTTCCGTCTTCGCGCAGTGCCAGCAGGGCCTGATTGACATCCTCGACCAGCGGCGAGCCTGTCGGAAAGGCGATGCCATAGTTTTCGCGCAGGAAGATGCCACCCGTCATAGACGCGATCCGCCGCCCCTCATGCGAGGCGAAATAGGACAGGACAGGCGCGTCAAACACGACGGCGTCAAGTTCCTCGGCCTTGAAAGCGTCCAGCATCTGCTCCAGTCCAGGATAGCCGGTGAATTCGATCTCACGCCGGTTTAGAAAACTTGCCGCGGTCGAGTTGGAAATGGTGCCGACATTTTTACCGTAGAGATCGTTAACCGAGTTCACACTACCGGTAATCGCGTCCACCGTCATGACCGACGTGATGCGTGCGGTAAAGACCGATACGATGAACAATGACGATACAACCAGCACAACCCCCAACATTCGCCCAAACGGGGTACGGGGCATACGTTCCTCGAAGCCGCCATTCACAACCAGGTTCAGCGCCCACCAGAACGATGGAAACCAGGCTTCGTTCAGTTTGCGGTCAAAATAGGGTTGGGCGCGGCGCTCAAAGCTCCACATCAACATGCCGCCGCCAAGGAGAATGGCAAAGGCCAGACCGATAGCGATGAAGAGTTCTTTGGACAGCAGTGCCTGTACCAAGGAAGGCTGGCGCACTGCGTCTGACGGCACCATGATCTGCAGCCCGGCCTCAAAGATCGGCTGGCTGAAATCCATTTGCGTTTCACGCATCGCCGTGATCGAGATATTGGCGATGGCAAGGTCAGCAGACCCATCCTGCACAGCGCCCAGCATGTCTGCAAAGGCATCCACGCGGTTGACGGTGTAATCCCAATTCAGGGACTCAGCCAGTGCAGCCAGCAAGTCCATCGAGAAACCCGTTTCGGCCCCGTCTTCGACATAGGAAAACGGAGGGCGGGTCACGGTTGTGACAGAAAGGGACTGTGCCAGGCTCTGCTGTGCGATGACGGCGAAAGTCAGGCAGATCAGAGCGTATAAAGCGCGCTTCATATTCAATTCACCTGTTTCGCGGCCCTGTAACGCGATTGTGCGGCGCACGGCAAGGTGGTCGCTGGGTAAATTGTCATAAGGGGTTGGGGTGTCGCTTTGACACCTTTGCATTCAGGTGATCGATTTTTTTGTCGATTGGGGTTGGAAAACCGGCCAATTCGTTGAATCTGTGCGCGAACCCGCAAAAGACGTAGTTTCTGAGGCCCCTGCATGACCGACCCCGTTCAATTGACAGCCGACCTGATCCGTTGCCCATCGGTCACACCTGAAGAGGGTGGAGCGCTTGAATTGCTTGGGTCGGTTCTGTCGGATGCGGGCTTTGAATGCACGCGCGTCGACCGTGGGGGCATCAGTAACCTGTTCGCTCGGTGGGGCCAGAAAGGCCATGCGCGCAGCTTTGGGTTCAACGGCCATACCGATGTTGTTCCGACAGGCGACGAAGCGGCCTGGACGATGCCGCCTTTCGGGGCCGAGGTGCGGGATGGTGTGATGTACGGGCGCGGCACTACCGATATGAAATCAGCCGTTGCGGCCTTTGCCGCTGCGGCGGTGGATTTCGTGCGCGACACGCCGCCGGACGGGGCCATCATCCTGACCATCACGGGTGATGAAGAAGGTGATGCGCTGGACGGCACCACCGCCTTGCTCGACTACATGAACAGCGCGGATGAGCGCATGTCGGTCTGTCTGGTAGGTGAGCCCACATGCCCGAACACGATGGGCGAGATGATGAAGATCGGCCGTCGCGGCTCGATGACGGCATGGTTTCAGATCACCGGCGTTCAGGGGCATTCGGCCTATCCGCATCGGGCCAAGAACCCTTTACCTGCGATTGCGCGGCTGATGGATCGGCTGGCAAGTCACGAGCTGGATCAGGGCACGGACCACTTCGACGCCTCTACATTGGCAGTTGTTACGATCGACACCGGGAACGCTGCCACCAACGTGATCCCAGCCCGGTGCAGCGGCGCGGTGAATATCCGTTTCAACGATCTGCATTCCGGTGCAAACCTAAGCGATTGGTTGCGATCAGAGGCCGATCAGGTGGCTGCCAAGTACGGCGTTGAGGTGGACGTGAAAATCAAGATTTCCGGCGAAAGCTTTCTGACCCCGCCGGGGCCACTGTCTGATCTAGTGGCCAAAGCGGTCGAAGCGGAAACCGGTGTCACGCCCGAGTTGTCGACAACAGGGGGCACATCGGATGCGCGTTTCGTCAAAAACCACTGTCCCGTTGTCGAGTTTGGGCTGGTCGGGCGCACCATGCACCAGGTGGATGAATGCGTTGAAGTGGCCCAGATCGAACAGCTCAAGGCGATCTATACGCGTATCCTGAAGGACTATTTTGCCTGAGCCATGCAGCGCACGTTGGTGATCATGGTGAAAGAGCCGCGTCCGGGTCGTGTGAAAACGCGGCTGGGGCGTGATATCGGCATGGTTGGTGCGGCCTGGTGGTTCCGGCATCAGACCCGGTCTTTGATCCGTCGGCTGCGCGATCCGCGTTGGCAAATCGTCCTTGCCGTGGCGCCAGATGCCGAGGGTCTGACCAGCCGTATCTGGCCAGCTGACCTGCCGCGCGCGGGACAGGGGCGTGGTGATCTTGGACACCGAATGGGTCGCATGCTGCGGGGCATGCCCAAAGGCCCGGTTTGCCTGATCGGTGCCGATATTCCGGGGATTACGCGCAAGCATATTGCCGGTGCTTTTGATGCGCTAGGGCGGTCTCAAATGGTGTTTGGCCCTGCACCGGATGGCGGTTACTGGCTGGTCGGCGCGCAACGTTACGCTGCTCTGCCGACGGGTTTGTTTCGCAATGTGCGCTGGTCGACGGAACACGCTTTGTCGGACACGTTGGCCACGGTTCCCGGCACGCGGGTCTCGTTGCTGGATCACCTGCGCGACGTGGATACGGTGGCCGATCTGAAAGCCTGAAGTTTTTTGATCATGACGCGGTCGCAAACGCGTGATAGGCCGAAGATATGACTCGCATCCCCACCAAGCAGGAGGTCCTTGACTGGATCTCGGCGAACCCAACCCTGACGTCGAAACGCGATATCGCCAAAGCCTTTGGCATCAAGGGCGCGGATCGGATCGATCTCAAGCGCATTCTCAAAGAGCTTGAGGCAGAAGGGCATCTGGAAAAGCGCAAGCGCAGCTATCGTGACCCGGATCGCCTGCCGCCGGTCAGTGTGTTGCAGGTGAAGGCCCCGAATGAGGATGGTGACCTGTTCGCGCGTCCTCTGGAATGGCATGGCGAAGGTGTCGAGCCCATCGTTCTGCTGATCACCCGCGCCAGCGATCCGGCGTTGGGTGAAGGCGACCGAATTCTGGCCCGCCTGACTGTGGTGCATGAAGAAGATCACAATTACGAGGCCCGCCTGATCCGCCGCATCGGGACCAACCCGCGCAAGATCGTCGGTATCTTCCGCAAGGGGGCCGAGGGCGGTCGGATTGTGCCCATCGACAAGGCAAGCTCTTCTGAATGGCTGGTGCCTGAAGGCGCGGTTTTGGGCGCCAAAGACGGCGAGTTGGTCGAAGCGGAACAGGCGGGACCCAAAAACCGTATGGGCCTGCCGCGCGCGCGCATTGTCGAACGCTTGGGTGATCCGACCGCGCCCAAGGCGGTGTCACTGATCGCGATTCATCAGCATGGCATCCCGGATGACTTTCCCGACAAGGTGATTGCCGAGGCTGACAAGGCCAAGCCTGTTGGCTTGAAGGGCCGCGAAGACCTGCGTGACATGCCGCTGCTGACCATCGACCCATCGGACGCGCGGGATCATGACGACGCCTGTTACGCGCATGCCGACGACGACCCAAAGAACCCAGGCGGGCACGTGATCTGGGTCGCCATTGCCGATGTCGCCGCTTATGTGCAGCCCGGAACGGCCCTGGATCGTGAGGCGCGAAAGCGAGGTAACTCCAGCTATTTCCCGGATCGTGTGGTTCCGATGCTGCCGGATCGCTTGTCGGGCGATTTGTGTTCCCTGCACGAAGGGGTGCCGCGTGCCTGTATCGCTGTGCGAATGCAGATCGATGCGGATGGGAACAAGATTGGGCACAGGTTTGTACGTGGTCTGATGCGGTCGGCGGCCTCGCTGAATTACACAGAAGTACAAGAGGCCATTGACGGCACCCCGAATGACCGCACCGGGCCGTTGCTGGAGCCGGTGCTGAAACCGCTCTATGCCGCGTACGCCGCCCTGAAAAAGGCCCGTGCGGTGCGGCAGCCGCTGGAACTGGATCTGCCCGAACGCAAGATCGTCCTGTCCGAAACCGGGGAAGTGACGAGCGTGGCGTTCCGCGACCGGCTGGACGCCCATAAGCTGATCGAGGAGTTCATGATCCTCGCCAATGTCGCCGCCGCGGAAACCTTGATTGCTAAACGCCGCCCGCTGTTGTTCCGTGTGCACGAGGAACCCGCGCCTGAGAAGCTGGAAAGCTTGCGGGAAACAGCACAGGCGGCGGGTTTGAACCTGGCCAAGGGGCAGGTATTGCAGACCCGGCATCTGAACGCATTGCTGAACGCAGCTGCGGGGACAGAGGACGCGGAACTCATCAACCTGACCACTCTGCGGTCGATGGCGCAGGCTTATTATAACCCTGAGAACTTCGGACATTTCGGGTTGGCTCTGCGCAACTATGCACATTTCACCTCACCCATCCGCCGCTATGCCGACCTGATCGTACATCGCGCTCTGATCTCGGCCCATGGCTGGGGCAAGGACGGGCTGACCGAGGATGAAATCATGCGCTTGGACGAGACAGCCACGCACATCTCGGACACTGAGCGCCGCTCGATGATGGCCGAGCGGGACACAACTGACCGCTATCTGGCAGCCTATCTGAGCGAGCGGGTGGGCAATGAGTTCTCTGGCCGGATCAGCGGCATCGCCCGGTTCGGGGCCTTCGTGAAGATGGACGAAACCGGCGCGGACGGGCTGGTGCCAGTGCGTTCGCTTGGGCGTGAGTTCTTTCATTTTGACCGCGAGGCCGGGACGCTGATGGGATCGGATACCGGTCTGATCATCGCCATCGGTCAGCGTGTCACAGTGCGCTTGACCGAAGCAACACCTGTTACTGGCGGTCTGGAACTGGAACTTTTGTCGATCGACGATCAGGCACTGCCGCGCGGACGGGGTCATTCCAAGCGGGCGACCCGCCGAAAGGCTGTCAGCACCAAGCGCAAGAAGGACAAGATTAAGCGCAAGGTGGAACGCAAGCGCCGTCAGAGGTGATAGGTCAGCGCCCGGGCGATCAGCCACCCGTGGCGGTTCGGATCTATCTGATGCGGGTCGTCAAACAGAACAGCGCGGGTCCCGTCAATGCGATCTTCATTCGGGAAGGCTGAAGTGAAGTCACCCATCAATCGGCTTTGACAATGCACAAACAGTGCAAAATTGGCCGCCTTGTGTGCCCCCAGTCGGATCGTTGATCCTTTGGGCGCCAGGTACGCAGGTTGGCCCCAGCGCAGCTCCTCTCGCAGCGGGGTGGCGGCGGGCAGAGTTGTTGCCGTATCAATGATCAGGTCACGCAGCGCAAAGGCCCCTGCGCGCGCGGGCGGTGCCAGGGCCTCGAATGCTGCGGCGACTTTGGGGTTATCAAAAGGTTTCAAACGGGTATCGCCTGTCCCATCCGGTCCACGTAACTGTTCAACACATTATCCTGTTTGATGCGCTGGGTCAGCGGGGTATCCGCAGGCGTTGCGCGCATTGCAGCAAGCATTGGACCGACGCTCATGTCCGCGGACGTCGGCTTATCCCCCAGCAGGAAGGAGGATTGCCAAAGATAGGCCGAGATCGCCTCGAGATCGCGTTCAACCCTGTCCAACCTTTCAGACAGCGAAAACCGCCCAATCCCTTGAGACGTGATCCCTTTAAGAACAGATTTTCGGATTGCGTTGGACGCAGGCTTTCGGATCAGGGCCGGTATCCCGGTAAAGAAGGTTTCACGCAGGATCGGCCATACGTCGTCATTGCCCCAACGATCCAGAACGATGTGAAAATACAGGTGTTCTTCGGCCATGCGCACCAAAGCGCGGGATTGCGCTTTTTCAACATCTGTCAGCCCATGATCGAAATCCGCACCCTGGTCTTGTTCCAGCCAGTCACGGATCAGGTCACTGTCGGGGATCAGCCGATCGGGCGTGCGCAGAACGGGTAGTTTCTGGTGCGGCATCTTTCGGGGATCAAGCATGTCAGAGCGCTGCCATTTCTGGCCGGAATGTTGCAGCATTAAAGCCGTCTTGATGCAGAACGGGCTGGCACTGAACAGGCCGAAGGCAGAAGGATAGGTGAGAAGGGTCAGCATCACTTTGCTCCGTCTAAGGGGATGCTTGATACCTAGTCGGCACTGATGACAGTTACTGACATCAAGTTTAAGCTAGGGTGTATCATGTCTCGCACAGCCCGATTGTTCCAATTGATGCAGGCCCTGCGTTCTGGCCCATCGCCGAAAACCTCGGCGCAACTGGCACAGGATCTGGATGTGTCTGCTCGGACCATCCACCGCGATATCGATGCGCTGCGTGGTCTTGGGGCCGTGATCGACGGTGAAGCGGGGTTTGGGTTTACCCTGATCGAAGACGCGACGCTGCCCCCGCTGGGTTTCACCGATGATGAGCTTGAGGCGCTGGTTCTGGGCCTGCGCGAAGTACAGGTTATTGGTGACCCGGCCTTGGCGGATGCCGCCAGTGCCGCACTGCGAAAGTTGCAGGGCCGCTTGCCACCGCGTCAGTCGCACAGGCTGAGTCACGCAATTCTGGCGGCCACCCGATTTAATCGTCCTCCGGCACCGACGATAGACGCTTCAACCCTGCGGCAGGCAGCCTGGGACGAGCGCACAGTAGAGTTTTCGTATACCGACGCAAAGGGAGAGGCCACGCGTCGGCGCGTGGATCCGCTTAGCATCGTCTATATGGACCGCTCGAATGTGTTGCTCAGCTGGTGCCATCTGAGGCAGGATTTTCGCGTTTTTCGCCTGGACCGGATGCAGGATATGTGCGTGACGGATCAAAGCTTTAGGCCAAACCGGGTGCCGATGCTGCGCGATGTGCTGGCCCGCATCCGCGCCGACCGGGAAGCACAAGACTGCGAGACAGGTGCCTGAGCGCTTTGTGATTTGCCGATTTTGCGCTACCTTAGGGTTGAGCAGTAATCAGGAAAAATCGGTATGCATAAATGCGTAGGCGGCGTCATGACCGTCGCATTATGGGCATCCATGGTGCAGGCGGACACAACAGACACAGGAAAATGGTCGGGCAGTGATGCTCTTGGCGAAACGATACAGCTGGCTTCGGCAGACTTGGCTGTTTCGCTTCGACCCGTTCCGCGACCATCGATCGAGGCGCTGCAGGTTTCTGCAGCAGCGGCAGCACGGTTTCAGGTCTGGCTGAGCGCGTTTCAGGATAGGGCGCGGCAGCAGGGAATAACGCAACGGACGTTGTCTCAGGTGTTTTCGGACATAACCTTTGACGAAGACATCATCGCGCGGGATCGAAATCAGGCCGAATTCTCGAAGCCGATTTGGGCTTATTTGGACTCGGCGGTTTCGGACACGCGATTGTCAAACGGGCGTGCCGCCATGCAACGGCACCGGCAGGTGCTGAAGCAGATTGAGGCTGAATATGGTGTCGAGAAAGAGGTTGTAACGGCAATCTGGGGGCTGGAAACCTCGTTTGGGTCCTATCGTGGCAGTAGCCGCACGCTCAGGTCTCTGGCGACACTGGCCTTTGACGCACGGCGTGCTCAGTTCTTCGAAACCCAGTTGATCGCTGCCCTGCAGATCGTGCAGGCAGGTGATGTCAGCGCTGCGAACATGTTAGGCAGCTGGGCGGGTGCGATGGGCCACACGCAATTCATGCCGACCTCGTATCTTGATCATGCGGTCGACTTTGACGGAGATGGCCGCCGCAACATCTGGTCAGACGATCCAACGGATGCATTGGCCTCGGCGGCGTCGTATCTGGCACAACACGGCTGGACCAAGGGGCAACCTTGGGGGGTTGAGGTGCGATTGCCCGCGGGCTTTGACTACGCTTCGGCCCGGCGAGACTTCACCCGGATGCCGTCCGAATGGGCTGCACAGGGTGTTGTGGGAACCGATGGCAACGCTGTTCCAGACCACGGTCGGGCGGCGATCCTGCTTCCGGCCGGAGGGCAGGGCGTTGCCTTGATGATCTTTGACAATTTCAGTGTGATCGAAGCGTATAACGGGGCCGACGCCTATGTGATCGGGATCGGGCATCTGTCTGACCGGCTTGCCGGAGGCGCACCGTTTCAATCCAACTGGCCGCGCGCGGACCGGGTGTTGAGTTTTTCCGAGAAAAAGGAACTGCAAACCCGCCTGACCGAAGCCGGGTTCGACACAAAGGGCATTGATGGGCGTACCGGACCAAATACGATCAACGCCGTGCGGGCCTATCAGCTGGCACAGGGGTTGCGCCCGGACGGGTATCCGACTGTGAAGCTTTTGGATCGGCTGCGGTGACCGAGTAGCGAGTTGTCCATGTTTGCTCGAGCCGGTTGTGTGCGACGCAACTGCGTTAAGCCAATTCTTCAACCAGCCTGTTGTAGACAATGTCCTCAGGCGTTGTGTCGAACGGTGTCGAGAACCATTCCTGATCAATTGCAAACCTATGGACAGGCACGAGCTGACGGGCGATGTCAGGCGGCGTCGTTTGATCCGTCGTTCCGGTTTCCCAATCGTGAAGCGCAGTTGAGTATCGAACAACGGCGCCGCTGGTTGGCAACTCGATCAAGCCGCCTTCCGCAAAGAACCTGAGCCCGTCGCCCATTTCTTCACCGACGATCTTCAGCTTGTGCCCAAGCCGATACCTGAGGATCGCGACAAAGACGATTGCTGCAGAAAAGGTGAATTTGTCCACCAACACCGCACATCCGCACCGCTGGGTGCTTTCGGTGATTGCATCGATCAGAGGCATGGTTGCCAAAAAGTCGCCCCCAGTGTTGCCCCGAACATCGATGACAAGGAAATTGTCGCGGCGGGCCCGAACCTGTGTGGCGGCTTTGTCGATTGCTTCGGCAAGCGCGCTTTCACTGGGATCGAAGAAACTTGGCAGCTTCAAAGCGAGACCATTTTCAGAACAGTCGTGGATTTTCACGAACCCTTTGTCATTCCTGAGGGGATCGACTTTGCCGTGTTCGTTCCTTGGATACATTTCTGACGCCAGAACAGTATCGCCGTTCGTCACACTTACTGTTTGTCTGCGCCCGTCTGCGCCTTGAAGGTGATACTGTGTCTCATGGCCGAATGGTGCGAAACCCAGTTCGGCCAACGCTGCTGGCCAGGCAAATATCAATGGTCCAATTACACGCTTTCGTTGCGGTGTTCCCGACAGAAGAGAGGCTGCTGCGCGTTCGATCTTTTCTACTGGTATACCGTTAACGCCGAGCATCTTACTGGGCGCAAGTTCCGCAAGTGGCGTAAAGGTTTTGGTAAGAAAAACCGATCTCCCAAAGCTCACAAATCGCAGCGGCAGGACTGAGATCGCGTCGTTCGGGATCAGGCGCGTGTGGCCGTTGCCGGAAAGGGCCAAGAGGCGCATTGCCGAAAGCAAGAACTGCTCTCGCGCATTCCGAGTCGCGTGCTTCCGCGCAGCTTCGATATTGGCGTCGATCTTTTCTGGATCGACCGTCGCAAAGCTTGGGTCGGTTCGTTTCACGACGTCCAGAATGGGTTCGAGGTCTTGGCTCAGCGACACAAAGGATCCTAACGTCTCGGGAAAAAGGAATGTCTAACAAGGGCTAAACTGGACAGTATCATCTGGCCAAGCCCAAAAAACAAAAGGCGGCCATTCCAGCCGCCTTTTCCGTGTTCCGGACCGTACCCGGTTAAGACGCCGCTTTCATTAAACCCCGTGCAATAATCTCGGCCTGCGCTTCATCCAATGACTTGTGGATCCGCACAAACATCTCATCGATGTCTGCCGGGGTCAGGATCAAGGGCGGTGAGATAATCATCCGGTCGCCCACATGACGCATGATCAGGTTATTGGCAAAACAACGGTCGCGGCAGATATAGCCCACGGTGCCCGGTTCGGATGCGAACTTGGCGCGGCTGGCCTTGTCTGGGGTCAACGCGATCGACGCCATCATGCCAACGATTTTCGCCTCACCCACCAGCGGATGATCGGCCAGAGCCTCCCATTTCTGTTTCAGATAGGGCGCTGCTACGTCGCGGACATGCTCGACGATTTTCTCTTCTTCGAGGATGCGTAGGTTCTCCAGCGCCACAGCAGCGGCGACAGGGTGGCCGGAATAGGTGTAGCCGTGGTTGAACTCGGTGCCGCCGATCACTTGGGCGATCTCGTCATTCACGATGGACCCGCCGATCGGCGCGTAGCCCGAGCTAAGCCCTTTGGCGATGGTCATGATATGCGGCTTGATTCCAACGGTTTGCGAGCCAAACCAATTACCGGTACGGCCAAATCCGCAGATAACCTCATCCGCGATCAAAAGAATGTCGTACTTGTCACAGATGCGCTGGACTTCCGGCCAATACGTATCCGGCGCTACGATCACGCCCCCTGCGCCCTGCACGGGTTCGGCAATAAAGGCGGCCACGCGGTCTTCACCCAGTTCCAGAATAGCCTCTTCCAGCTCGCGGGCACGGGCCAGTCCGAAGTCTTCGGGCGACATGTCACCACCTTCGGCCCACCAATTGGGCTGGTTGATGTGGTGAATGTTCGGGATTGGGATGCCACCTTGCGCATGCATCCCTGCCATGCCGCCCAGCGAAGCAGACCCTACAGAAGACCCGTGATAAGCGTTGTGGCGACTGATGATGATGTTCTTGTCCGGCTGGCCCTTTTCGGCCCAATAGGTGCGCACCAGACGAATATTTGTATCGTTGGCCTCAGACCCGCCCGCAGCAAAGAAGACGTGGTTCAGATCGCCCGGTGCCAGCTCGGCAATCTTTGCGGCCAGCGCAATGGCCGGAACGTGGGTCGTTTTGAAAAACGTGTTGTAATAGGGCAGTTCACGCATCTGGCGCGCGGCAACTTCTGCCAGTTCATCGCGACCGTACCCGATATTGACGCACCACAAACCTGCCATGGCGTCCAAAATCTCTTCACCCTCACTATCGGTTAGGTAAACCCCTTTGGCACGGGTAATCACACGCGCACCTTCCTGACCCAGCGCGCCATTGGCGGAAAACGGATGGAGGTGATGCGCTGCATCCAGCGCCTGAAGTTCTGCGGTCGGCATATGATTGGTGATGGTGGACATCAGAGATTCTCCCACAAAAGCAGTTGAGGATCACAATATGATCAAATTTTATACTGTCAATCGAATCGGAGGGAATTAGGCGGAATTGAGGGAATCCGAGATCAGCTCCATACCTTGCTCAATGTCCTGGGCCGTTGCTTTTGCCGCCTTTTCAGCGTCGCCGTTACGCAATGCAGTGATGATATCTTTGTGCCGGTCAGGAAGGCTCTGCGTGCCAAAACGACCGCAAACAACCCGCAAAGACGGGCCAAAGCGCAACCATAGCCGTTCGGCAAGATCAATGAGGATAGCGGCATTGGCATGGGAATAGAGTGTCTCATGAAACGTTTGGTTCAAACGCAGGTATCCGCCGACGTCGCCATCCGCGATCATACGATCCAAATGCTTGTCAACGCGTTCCAGGTGATCAATGTCTTCCGCCTGCAAATTGCCAGTTGCGCGCCTGGAAAGCTCTGATTCTATTGAAATTCTGGCAAAAATCATTTGCTCGATATCAGCGGTGGTCAAAAGCGGAACGCTGACGCGGCGGTTGCCCTGAAACACCAGTGCCCCATCCGAGATCAACCGTCGGATCGCTTCGCGTACCGGGGTCATTCCAACACCCAGCGAATCAGTCAAACCTTGGATTGTGACAGGCTGCCCCGGGACCAGTTCCCCAAACAGGATCTGAGATCTGAGGGTTTGATAAACCTGCTCATGTGCGGGTTGTTTTCCGCTGTCGGTTGGAGTTGCAGATGCCTTATTTTTGATCAAATCCAATTGGTTCATCCTATTTCGACTAACCCTGACTTGTCAGGTGACAGACCTCGTGAAACCATACGCTGGATCAAGGGAAAACGCAAAACTTGATCAAATCCAAAAAAACGGGAAAATAGCCGTACACTTGCAGGGAGAAGAATATGACAATCAAAACGCTGACCATGACAGCGGTCATCGCATTGGGGACTTCGGCGGCTTTCGCTGAAGAGGTGCGTGTCTACAACTGGTCCGACTACATCGACGAAGAGCTTCTGAGCAAATTCGAGGAAGAAACTGGTCTGACCCTCATCTACGACGTGTTTGACAGCAACGAGGTTCTGGAAACCAAGATGCTGGCTGGTGGTTCGGGCTATGACGTGGTGGTGCCTTCTGGCACGTTCCTTCAACGTCAAATTCAGGCAGGGGCGTTTCAGGAACTGGATGCGGCCAAACTGTCGAATGCGGGCAACCTTTGGGACGTTATTCAAGAGCGAACTGCAGGGTATGACCCAAACAACGCCTATTCGATTAACTATATGTGGGGCACCACGGGTATCGGTGTGAATGTCGACAAGGTCAAGGAAGCCTTGGGCGACGATGTGGCACTGAACAGCATGGATCTGGTTTTGAAGCCAGAGAACATGGAAAAACTGGCGTCGTGTGGTGTTCATTTCCTTGATGCGCCAGCCGAAATGATACCGATGACCTTGCAGTATATCGGTGAAGACCCGGACAGCCACGATCCGGATGTGATCAAGAAAGCCGAAGACGTTCTGATGGGCGTTCGTCCACACATCCAAAAATTCCACAGTTCGGAATACATCAACGCGCTGGCGAATGGGGACATTTGCGTTGCCGTGGGTTGGTCAGGTGACATCCTGCAGGCAAGAGACCGCGCAGCCGAAGCCGAGAACGGTGTGAACATCGAATATCATCCGTTCGCGGAAGGATCGCTGATGTGGTTTGACCAAATGGCGATCCCGGCGGATGCACCGAATCCGGAAGGCGCGCATAAGTTCCTGAATTTCATCCTGGATGCCAACAACATGGCTGCCGCGTCCAATTACGTCTACTACGCCAATGGCAACAAAGCCTCGCAGGAATTCCTTGAGGAAGACGTGATTGGTGATCCGGCAATCTATCCGGATGATACGACAATGCAAAACCTGTACATCACGACGCCTTACCCTGCGAAAACGCAGCGTGTCGTGACCCGCCTTTGGACCAAGATCAAGTCAGGTACCTGATCCGGTTTCACGGCGCGGGGCGGTCGAATGACGGCCCCGCACACAAAATGTCCAAACTGACTATGCGGGGGCTGCCTTGAATTCTGACGTCTTTGCGCCGTGGGATGACCCACAGGCGAAACCCTTGATCCAGTTTCAGAACGTGACCAAGCGCTTCGGCGAGTTCACGGCGATCGACAATCTGTCACTGGATATTTTCGAGCGTGAATTCTTTGCCCTGCTTGGTCCGTCGGGATGTGGCAAGACAACGATGATGCGGATGCTTGCCGGGTTCGAAACCCCAACCGAAGGTCATATCCTGTTGGGCGGTCAGGATATTGACCCTATTCCACCCAACAAGCGCGCTGTGAACATGATGTTCCAGTCATATGCTCTTTTCCCGCATCTCAGCGTCTGGGAAAACATCGCGTTTGGTCTGCGTCGGGACAATATGCCGAAACACGACCTTGAAGAACGGGTTGAAGAAATGCTGCGCCTGACCCGATTGGAGCAGTTTGCCCGCCGTAAGCCGCATCAGATTTCAGGTGGACAACGACAGCGCGTTGCTTTGGCACGCTCGCTGGCGAAGGCCCCAAAGCTTCTGCTGTTGGACGAACCGCTGGGTGCGCTCGACAAGAAACTGCGCCAAGATACGCAGTTCGAATTGATGGATATTCAAGAGAAAACCGGCACCACATTTGTGATCGTCACCCACGATCAGGAAGAGGCCATGACAGTCGCCAGCCGAGTGGCGGTGATGGATCAGGGGCAATTGATGCAGGTTGCTACGCCCGACCGAATCTACGAGAACCCGGCCTCGGTTTATGTTGCTGATTTCATTGGGGATGTGAACATTATCGAAGGCCGTGCAGCCCCATCGGGTGAGGATACTTATCAGATTGATTGGGCCGAAGGTCAGGCTCCCATAACGGCGTCATCATCAACGAGCTTTTCAAACGGTCAGTCCTGCCATCTGGCGATCCGCCCCGAGAAGGTGACCATCTCAGCCGAGAGGCCAGCCGATGCGGTAAACGCTGTTCAGGGCAAGGTTCATGACATTGCCTATCTGGGCAATCTGTCCACCTATCACGTCGAATTGGCAAACGGCACAATCATCAAGGCACAGACGGCCAACACCCGCCGTATATCGCGCCGTTCGTTCACTTGGGAAGACCCGGTCTGGCTGTCGTGGACAGCGACGGCTGCGGTTTTGCTGGCGAACTGATGCGCCGCGCCGTTCTAATCGCCATCCCTTATGTCTGGTTGCTGGCACTGTTTCTGGTGCCATTCTTCATCGTTCTGAAGATATCGCTGTCGGACACGGCACTTGCCATCCCGCCTTATACTCCGACCCTAGATATGTCCGCCGGCTGGGCGGGGATCAAAAAGTTTTTCAGCGAACTGGATTTTGAGAACTATGTCTGGCTGACTGAGGATGATCTGTATTGGAAAGCCTACCTGTCCAGCGTCAAGGTCGCTTTGATCTCGACCTTCTTTACATTGCTCGTCGGCTATCCCATCGCCTATGGCATGGCCCGCGCGCCTCAGGAATGGCGGCCAACGCTTATGATGCTGGTGATCCTGCCCTTCTGGACCTCATTCCTGATCCGGGTTTACGCGTGGATGGGTATCCTTTCGAACGAAGGGTATCTGAATCAAATCTTGCTGTGGACGGGTCTCATTTCGACGCCGCTGACGATTCTGAATACCTCGACCGCTGTCTATATTGGCATCGTTTACACCTATCTGCCGTTCATGATTCTGCCGATTTATTCGGCGTTGGAGCGTTTGGACGGATCGCTGATTGAGGCGGCCGAAGATCTGGGCTGTTCGCGTTTGCAAGCCTTCTGGCTGGTGACCATTCCACTGTCCAAGCCCGGCATCATTGCAGGTTGCTTCCTTGTGATGATCCCGGTGATCGGTGAGTTCGTGATCCCCTCGCTTCTGGGCGGTTCGGGCACACTGATGATCGGCAAGGTGTTGTGGGAAGAGTTCTTCTCGAACCGTGACTGGCCGGTGGCCAGTGCAGTGGCGATTATCTTGCTACTGATCTTGGTGGTTCCCATCGTGCTGTTCCAGCGCAACCAGCAGAAACAGGCGGAGAGTGACGGATGAACAGGTTAAGCTGGTTCAATACTGTTTCGCTGACGCTGGGATTTGCGTTCCTTTACATCCCGATGATCATCCTGATCGTTTTCAGCTTCAACGAAAGCAAGCTGGTCACGGTTTGGGCCGGGTTTTCAACTAAGTGGTACGGTGAGCTGCTGCAGAACGAGGCGTTTTTGGATGCCGCTTGGGTCACAGTCCGGGTAGCGGTTTTTTCGTCAACACTGGCAACCATTTTGGGAACGGCTGCTGCCTATGTGCTGGTCCGCAGCGGACGGTTTTTTGGTCGGACGCTGTTTTCTGGCATGATCTACGCGCCGCTGGTGATGCCCGAAGTGATTACCGGTCTTTCGTTGTTGCTGCTGTTTATCGGCATCGGTCTGGATCGAGGAATTCTGACCATCGTTCTGGCGCATACCACCTTCTCAATGTGTTTCGTGTCGGTGGTTGTATCCTCGCGTCTCATCACATTTGACCGGTCACTGGAAGAAGCAGCGCTTGATCTCGGATGCTCACCCGCGCAAGCTTTCCGCCTTGTCACCCTGCCGATCATCGCACCGGCGGTGATTTCGGGCTGGTTGCTTGCCTTCACCTTGTCGCTGGATGATCTGGTGATTGCGTCTTTCACATCAGGGCCGTCTGCGACGACCTTGCCGATCAAAATTTTCTCGGCCGTGCGTCTTGGTGTAAGCCCGGAAATCAACGCGCTGTCCACGATCATGATTGCTGTGGTGACGGTTGGGGTCATCACGGCCTCGCTTGTAACCAAACGAGCAATGGTTCGTCAGCGGCAGGACGAATTGGCCGCTGCGCGCACCGAATGAAGCGGATTTTTCCGAACTACGCGTACAGCAACGCACCACGCGACGGGTGTTGGTGGGATGAAACGGTTTCCAGCCCCGATTGGCCAGAGGTTCAGGAAGACCTGCAAGTAGATGTCGCCGTGATCGGCGGTGGTTTTACGGGGATTTCTGCGGCCTTGCATTTGGCTGAAACCACTTCGGTTGCGGTATTCGAAGCTGGCCCTCCGGGATGGGGTGCGTCCGGACGCAATGGCGGCTTTTGCTGCTTGGGTGGCTCAAAACTGAACGATGCCGCGATGGCACGACGGCATGGTCGCGCCGAGGCGCTGGCCTATGAAACAGCCGAAGCAGATGCCGTGCAGTTGGTCGCCGATCTTCTGGTGCGGTATAACATTGATGCGGACACGCATTCGAACGGTGAAACCCAACTTGCGCATTCAAAACACGCGATGGATGTGTTGCGCCAAAAGTCAGACAAGACCGGGATAGTGCACGAGGCCAAAGACTTGCCCGCGCTGGGAATGGAGGGGGCATTTTACGGGGGGTACACGATGCCCGTCGGATTTGGGTTGAACCCACGGAAGTACCTTTTCGGGATCGCACGCGCCGCCAAGACCAAAGGTGCACATCTGTTTCAGAACAGCCCGGTTTTGGGTGTCGATAAAACCGCTTCGGGGTTTGCATTGCGAACCCCAGGAGGGCAGGTCAATGCGCAAGTTGTTTTGGTTTGTACCAACGGGTATTCCAGCGAAGATATCCCGGATTGGATGTCAGGGCGTTACCTGCCAGCACAATCGACCGTTATGGTCACGCGACCGCTCAGCCAGACCGAGCAATTGGAACAGGGCTGGACCTCGGCCCAGATGTGCTATGACACGCGTAATCTTCTGCATTATTTCCGCTTGATGCCGGACGGGCGATTTCTGTTTGGTATGAGGGGTGGGTTGCGCTCTTCTGCCCGTTCAGAGGCATCAATCCGGGCAAAGGTTCAGCAGGATTTCAAAAAGATGTTTCCCGCCTGGTCGAAGGTCGAAGCCACGCATATGTGGTCCGGCTTGGTGTGTATGTCGCGTGCGTTGACGCCCTATGTTGGACCTGTACAGGGGCAACCGGGTATGTTTGCCGGCTTTGCTTATCACGGAAATGGCGTTGCCATGGGAACCTACAGCGGACGGGCGCTGGCCAGGTTGGCCCTGGGGCAGAGTGCCGGTTTGCCTGCAGCTATGTGCCAATCGCCTGAAAAATTCCCACTGGGGCGCTGGCGTCGCGCGCTCATGCCGCCAGCCTATGCCCTGATGGGCCTTGCGGATCTTAGATAAAGGCGAAAGTCACAGGGCCGCTGCTTCCAGCTTCAGTCCTTCGGCATAATCGGGCGCGCCGTTTTCCGCGCGCCACAGGCAATAGGTGGCCATGCGCCACGCATACCAAGGTTTTAAGCGCAGGTAACGGTCCGCAATTTCCGGATCGCCGTAGGCGTTCAGAAACTGCTCTTCTTCGAACTTTGCCAAAGCGGCCCCTCGGTACAGGCGTTGCATGGCCGGAGAAAGAAACAGTGCCAAATCCTCGGTTGGATCACCAAGGGCAGGGCATTGCCAGTCGATCAGTGTCAGGTTTGTTCCTGCAACCAGGATGTTCCCAGCTACCGGGTCGCCATGAATCAGGCACGTCTTTTTCGCAGGCACCACCGTTTCCATGGGTTGCTGTTCCAACAATTTGTGCCGCGTCTCGGATGAGCAGCCCTGCAGAATACGAACCCCATGCGCCCTGAGGTCCTCACTGCCGTTGCATCCGGCTGGGGCTGAAAAAGAAAGCGTGAGGTCGTGTAACCTGCGCAGCAACGCACCAACCTTGTCGGCTCCTTCCTGCCAGGGTGTTCCAGGGGCATGGTCATAGAAGACCCAATGCGCATCTTTGTACCGTCCTGAGTCGCGCAACCTTGGTACGAACCCTTCTGGCCCGAGGGTTTTGAGGCATTGCGCCTCTAACTCTGGGTCATTGCGAAACAAGGGGTTGCGAAGGGCCGTGTTGTACAGCTTCAATACCTTGTCGCCGCTGTCTTCCAAAACCTTCCATACCCGATTGGTGCGCCCGCCATAGAGTGTTTCAAATCGCGCGCGCGCGCTGACCAACCCCTGAGCGCAGAGGTGGTCAACCAGATCGCGAGGAGGGGCAGGCGTTTCAGGCAGGGGTCTTGTCACTTCTTTTGGCGAGTCAATTTGCCAAGCTTTGGACGCTCCAGCGCCCTAGATCAAGCGCCAGTTCGGACGGCGTTTACGTCGCTTGCTGAAATCACTTCCCCGCCGCTAAGGGTTAGAAGCACTGTATTACCGCCAACCTGAGCCTCTATGACGCGGTTGTAGGCTTCGACTGGTGTTTGGGTCAGCAACTCTCCATTTTTGTAGCTTTCCAGCGCCGCTGTGTAGTTGCCGGTGCTCATTGGATTTCCCGAAGAGGTAACGCCGGCCCACACAAATTCGGATTGAGCAGGGGGTACAGTTACTTTGTCGAGCACGGTCCCGTTTTCGTCACGTATCACCAGCTTGGCTGTATCAGCTTGTGGATCAGCCTGGGCAAACAAGGTCTTGGGCTGTCCGTCAAAGTGAAAGGCGGAAGTTGATCGGACGTCCATACCGACCCAGCTTGCAAGGTCACTAAGGTTCACACTGCCCAGCGTGCTTGCCAACGATGACAGATGATCATTGGTCTGAACTTGCTGCTCGACCATCGAGAACTGGGCCAGTTGCGACGCGTATTGTGTCGAGTCCATCGGCTCAAGCGGATCCTGATTCTGGGCTTGCGCTGTGAGCATCAGCAAAAAGGTTTCGAAATCCGATGTAATCGCGGACGTCTGTGCGTTGTTTGCAGACGGCTGAGAGCTTGCTGCCTGCGCCGTATTCACTGGGGTGATCATGTGTCAAAACCTCATATCGATGCCCCGGCTTGGGACTAAAATTTGTGGAAGAGAGTCGGTTTGAACATCCGAATCGCCTTTTATCGGTTCAAAGACGGATCCCGACTCGGTCTTGTTGGTGTTAGCCCAGCCCGTGTCCGCGTCGGAGGCTGTACCCAGATCAAAGCTCAACGCACCGTATCCCAGTTTCTGAAACTCTTCCGTAAGTAAGGAAATGTGACGTCGCATCAGCTCCAGGGTTTCTGGGCGTTCCAAGGCAATGGTCATGTGCAGCCCGTCATCGCGCCCGTTCAGAACAATGGAAACACGCCCTAATTCTTCGGGGTTCAATGCAATTTCAGTTATCCCGGTCCCCGGACGCGTCTGAATGGTCGCCACCAACTGCCCGGCGATTGCACGGGCGAGCTCGGCGCGAGCTGATGCAGACGGCGCAGAAAGCTGCGGCGTTGTTTCTCGCGGAGCGAGTTGGAGCGGTTCGTCCTTGGCGAAAACTGTTGGCTCAGCTTCCTGAACAAGGGTGTTCTGTTCTTTCTCGGCAAGCGTTGCCATCAGCTGAAGCTGTGCAACGGGTGGCGCGCGATCTGGTATTGCTGGTTTGGACGTTGCGGGTGCGACTTCTGGTGGTTGTACAGGGTCGGTGTTTTGAAAGCTGGGACCGATGTCCGGCACGCTTAATTTGCCGTTTGCCTTGGTCATTTGCTCGATAGGTCGGCCATTCTCGGCTACCTTCACAGGTATCCGCTGTTGGGTCACAGCAGTGTGAACCAATCCTGCATCAGATCCCGCCGCTGTGGGTGCAACAGGATCGGCGATGTTATGCTGGCCCGGAGACGTAGAAATGTGCGGTTGCTCAGGCAGCTCACTGTCAAAAATACGCGGAACACCTGCTTGTAGGTTAGTGCTTGGAGGCTGATCTCCTTCAGGAATGAACATCCTGTCGGTACGTTTTGTTGAGTTGCCCGCCAGAGTCGCAACAAGTTGCGGTTCCGCAATCGGGGCAATTGGGGGCTCTGTTTGATCTGCTGATTCTGTTTCAGTTCCCGAGTCTTGCATTTCAGGAGCAGCAACCAGCAGCTCGGGTTCAGGCGGCTCATCGCCGCCCGTTTCTTGCCCAAGAATGTCTTCAAAGCTTGTCACTTCACCGTTCTGGTCAGCCTCATTGCGCGTCGAGGCGGGTTTGGCAACGGCTGTTGAGGTCGTCGTGGGCAGCATAACTGGGTTGGGCATTTTGCTCCGGCTCCGTGTGATTGCTCCGCACTCTGCCCGCAGGAAGTTACGTTTATTTTAACCGCTTTCGCCTTTGATCAAGAAAGTTCTAAGCAAATTTCGGAGAAAACAATGCAGGTTTCCAAGAGCCTCTCAACGGGTCCGGCACCTTTGACTCACACCCGCCTCAAAAACGCAGCCATTGAGTTGGAGGCGGCTTTTTTAAGTGAAATGCTTAAATCAGCTGGGCTGGCGCAGACACGACAGAGTTTCGGCGGCGGGGTCGGCGAAGACCAGTTTGGATCGCTTCTTGTTCAGCACCAGGCGCAACAACTGGCTCAGTCCGGGGGCGTTGGGTTGTCTGAAATCCTGCTCAAGTCACTGATGGAGAAAGCCGATGACATTTGAAGCCGACATGACGCTGATCAAATCACTGGAAGAAGTTCTGGATCTTGAGCGCGCGGCTCTTGTGCAAGGGGATCTCGATCGTCTGGCCCATATGGTGCCGGAAAAAGAGAAACTGATCGGTGCAATCAACGATCTTCAAGTGCAGGACAGTGACGCGTTGATTCGCGTCCAGCGCAAGGTCGAGCGGAATCAGGCGTTGCTGAACAGTGCAGCCGACGGCATTCGGGCGGTTGCCACCCGTATGGCCGAACTGCGGCGTGTTCGACAGGAATTCAGCACCTATGGCGCCGACGGTCAACGCAGTCAATTTGCAGTTCGCAGCACTGTGAAGTTGGAAAAGAGGGCATAGGCAGAAGTTTGATTCAAATCCGAAATTATGGGTTCTGAGGTTTTAGCATTCCGTTAGGGGGTCTGGTTCAAAAGTGGTGCTGCACCTGGAAACGGCAGGTGGCGCGAACGGCCAAGTGGCGCGTCGCACAGGTCAGAAAGACACCAAAGCCCGCAGGTCTTGTGGGGTGAACATGGGCAAAATGGCCCAAACGGAAAAGGATGAAAGCTATGTCCAGCATTCTGACAAACAATGGCGCGATGGTTGCGCTGCAAACGCTGAAGTCTGTGAACAAGAACCTGGCGATGACCCAGAACGCGATTTCGACCGGCAAAGACGTCGCGACGGCCAAGGATAACTCGGCGGTTTGGGCGATTTCGAAAGTGATGGAATCGGATGTCAAAGGTTTCAACGCCATCAAGGACAGCTTGGCGTTGGGTGAATCGACAGTCGCCGTTGCACGGAACGCGTCTGAAACCGTCACAGATCTGTTGACGCAGATGAAAAGCAAGATTGTCGCCGCGCAGGAAGACAACGTTGATCGGGGTAAAATCAACGATGACGTGACAGCATTGAAAGAGCAGATCGCATCGGTTGTCAGCGCCGCCCAGTTCAACGGCCTGAACCTGGTTGATGGATCAGCAGGCTCAGCCTCGATTCTGGCTTCGTTGGATCGCGACAATACCGGTGCAGTTACGGCATCTTCCATCTCGGTATCCGGGCAGAACCTGTCCACTGGCGGCTACGCCACAAAACAGGTCTTTGATGGGTCAACCGGTGCGTCGACCGGCAATGACCGTGTTGGCGCAACCATTGACAACGGTGCGACCGCTGCGACCGCGTTGGTGACCGATGAATCTAGCGGTGCCTTTGCCGCCGGGGACAAGGTTGTCGTCGCAATCAATGATCAGGTTGTCTCGTACACTGTGTCTGCAGAGGACGCTGCGGCGACAACCACTGGTGACCTTGTCGCAGTGGGGCTGAAGTCAAAGATTGAAGAACTTGGAATTACTGGCCTGACGGTCGACTATGATTCTGGTACGGCCGGAACCTTGTCAGTGACCAACGGCACTGGTTCTGACCTCTCGTTCTCTGCTCAGTTCGTGAACGCGGGTGCTGGTGGTCTTGGCGCTCTGGCCGGTATTGATGTGTCGACAGGTGCGGGGGCGACCGCTGCATTGGCTGCAGTCGAGTCGCTGATCGACACGTCGATTGACGCATCGGCCGCGTTTGGTTCGGCGCAAGGCCGAATTGAGACCCAGAAAGAGTTCATTTCGAACCTGTCTGACTCGTTCAAGTCCGGTATCGGCTCGCTTGTCGATGCAGATATGGAAGAGACCTCGGCTCGTCTGCAGGCGCTTCAGGTACAGCAGCAGCTGGCAACTCAGTCGCTATCGATCGCCAACCAGGCCCCGCAGTCGATCCTGTCGCTGTTCCGCTAATCAAAAAAGCAGGCCGGGGCATGGTTTTTGTGCCCCGGCCCTGATCGCCTGAAGGCGACCCTTTGGAAGGATTTCAAGTGACACCGCAAACCCTCGCTCAACACAGCTATGCGCAAGCCGCCACGCCAACACGGACGCCCCGCGATACCGAATATGAAGCAATCTCCAGAATCACGCGGCGCCTCAAGGCCGCAACAGCGCGCAAAGCGACGGATTTCTCGGCGTTTGCGCAGGCGGTGCATGAGAATCGGCGCCTTTGGGGGGTACTGGCAACAGGCGTTGCGGATTCCGCAAACGCGTTGCCGAACGATCTGCGGGCGCGGATATTCTACCTTGCCGAGTTTACCGAACAACACAGCAGTCGCGTATTGGGAGATGGGGCAGCGGTAGAGCCATTGTTGGAAATCAACACGGCTGTCTTGCGCGGCCTGCGTCAGATGAGGGCAACTTAATGAGTGGACTGGTCCTGAAACTTGCCCCGAAAGAAAGAGTGCTGATCAACGGTGTGGTTATCGAAAACGGGGATCGCCGCAGCAGGTTTTCAATCATGACGCCGCAGGCCAATGTCCTGCGTTTAAAGGATGCGATCCATCCGGACGAAGCCAACACGCCGGTGCGTCGCGTTTGTTATGCAGCACAATTGGTCTTGTCTGGTGACATGGAACCGGAACACGCCCGGCAGCAACTGCTGCGCCGCGTAGAGGAGTTGAGTCAGGTCTTTACGGATGCAGACAGCCGCCGCGTTCTGTCTGAGGCCACCGATGCGCTGGTGGCCGAGCACTATTACAAATGCCTCAAATCCCTCCGTTCGCTTCTGCCAAGAGAAGAGCGCTTGATGGCGTATCAGCAATGACCTTTCAGCCTGTTGTCCCTTCCGGAGGAATCGTTGGCTGGCGATTTCTTCAACGCACTTACGAAGGCCAGTTTCAAAGCTTTTCCTCGTCAGCGGCGAATGATCGAGAGACGAAATATTTCATGGAAAACATTGGCAAAGTTCAATCAGCAGAAGACCTGGTATCGGATCGCAGGCTGTTGCAGGTCGCTTTGGGTGCGTTCGGACTGGAAGGCGATTTGGATAACAGGTTTTTTGTTCAAAAGATCCTTGAAGATGGCACGCAGGCTGACGACGCTTTGTCAAATCGCCTTGCAGACAAGCGGTATCGCGAGTTTTCAGACGCTTTCGGGTTCGGCCCAGGGGCTGCCAGGAAAACGGCGCTTAGAACAAATATGGAAGAAATTGCGCAGGCCAACTTGTCTGCTCGGTTCGAAATCGCCGTAGGCGCTTCGGATGAGACGATGCGTATCGCGCTTTATGCTCAGCGGGAACTCGCAGACCTGGCAAACAGCACGTCCAGCGCGGATACTAAGTGGTTCGATCTGATGGGGTTGCCGCCCTTGCGCAGCATGATGGAGACGGCGCTTGGGTTGCCTCCGTCCTTTGCTCAGCTGGACATTGACGCGCAATTGGTCGAATTCAAAGACAGGTTGTTTCAATTGACCGGATCGGAAGATCTGGCGCAGTTCTCGGATCAGAACGCTATCACGGAACTGACCGACACCTATCTGGCCCGCAGCCAGATTGCACAGCTTCAGAACACGATTTCACCTGCACAGACTGCGTTGATCTTGCTTGGGGCTGTGTGAATGGAACGTTCCGCCTGAGGTCGGATTGCGTCTGATGTTGGGCTGGATCACCGGACGCCAGATGAATTGTCAGAGCACAAGTATCAGCCTTAGCCGTCCAGTATAGCATCCGCCGCAGTGCGCAAGGCGTAAGATACGACTGGTTGAGACACATTGTGTAACTCTACCGCACCCAGCGGCAAAGCGTTGGAGCATGCTGGTTCAATGTCTTCGGACACAACAATCCGATGCCCTTTTGTTTTGCCAAATTCCCCCAAACGCGCGGCTATATTTGCGGCTTGACCGATAACCGTGAAATCCAGGCGCTCGCGCGACCCCACGTTGCCATAAGTCACGCGCCCGTAAGCCACGCCGATTGAACAGTCGCAATGTGCATCAGAGCCATCTTTTCGCAGTTCACCCAACGTTTCCACGATTTGAATTGCCGAACGTTGTGCATTCACCCGAGCGGTCGAGGCGTCCTCTTCCGAAACTGGAAAGACGGCCAAAACAGCGTCGCCGATGAACTTCAGAACTTCTCCTCCGTTGTCGTGTACGATGCCCGACACCGTTTCAAAGAACGCATTCAACACATTGATGTAAGCGGCTCGGCCCAGTTTCTCTTCAAGGCTTGTCGAGTTGCGGAGATCGCAGAACATGATCGCCGCGTCGATCTCATCCCCATCGCCGCGCCGGATCTCTCCGCCCAAAACGCGGGCGCCTGTGCGTTTGCCGACATATGTTTCCAGCAAAACCTGCGCGTTTTCACGTTGCATGAAAACTTCGTAGAACCGAGCGATCACCGCAGAACACTCGAACACGAGGCCCAGGTTTTCCGTGGTAAACCCATCCGGATGATCACAGGTCAGCGTCAGAACATTTGTCCGCCCATCGGAAAATGGCAGCGGCATGGCGACATAATCGGTCGCGCCTTTGGCCCGTAAATCCTCCATGATCGGGAAGCTGTTATGCGGGTTGTCATCGTTCAGCCGTTGCCGCACGCCGCCAAGACCGTTCGAAACATGGCGCAGTGGGCTGTTGATAAAGGCCGGATGATCATAGATTTCATAGGTGGGTGCTCGGGTCAGAATCTCTCCTTCGCCTTTTTCCCAGATATAATGCTTGCCCACGATCAGGGGGTGTAGGGACCATGCCAAAATACTCAGACGCTGGATCGCGATACCGTGCTCCAGCATTTTTTCAGCTAGTGCTTCGGTAAAGCTCTCTGGTGTCGTGGCTGTAGACGCACCGCGCATCAGCCAATCAATCAGAGGCCCGCTTATGTTGCCATCATCAACTTCGCGCAGGCGGTTGTCGCCCAAATCTATCCGTGTATACGCGCCAGCTGTAAAACCGATGCAGCCTTGTATTGCTTTGCTTTCCGGCAATGTGTCTTCGTAGGCCCAGACGGAATTGGCCAGCGTTTCACCTGGCAGGCTGATGTCGTGATAGGTGGCGGTGCCCTTGAACGGGCAGAAGGTTTGCAGTTCGGTTTCTGCGCTCAAATCTACACATACGTCCGCACGCGGCACGTAAACCGTGGGCGGCAAGCGCGTTTCATACATAACCTTGGCATTTGTGCTTTCAGCCAAAAGGACGTCATCTCGGTAAATCGCAATCCTGCCGCTCAGAGGTTCGACAGAGATTCCGTAACCGGTCATCTTTGGTGCGGCGTGGACGTTCATAAGCGACCTCCCTTGCCTTTGGTATATACAGAATGGGCGTTCCCATCCCACTTTCCAAGAGGCTGAAATGGGATTTTACCGAATGCGAGCGTGGGCTGCCACGTGATCAAACCATCTGAATGACGTCTTTTTCTATGGACAGCATATAGCCTTTCTTGGCGATATTCTTGACCAGAAGTTCGCTGACCATTTGATTTCCAAGCGCGTCGCGCAGCCGTTTGATCCGCGTTGCGCCAGCGGCTTCGTCGCAATCGGCAGCATCGCGACCGGAAATCATGCCCTCGATCTGGGCACCGGACAGAACCTCGTCATCCAGCCGGGATTCCGCCAGAACAGAAAGGGTTTCCATGGCGGCGGGTGTCAGTTTGAAATCCATATTGTTGAGGTAAACGGTGTTTTCCTCACGGCTGATCAGCAGGGATGTCACCTGAATGCCGGTTCGTTCGATCTGTGCCATGCGTCGATTCATCAGAACCAGCATCACTAGAAAGACCAGTGCCGAGATCATCATCGCGCTGGCGAAAACCAGCAATACGTAGATGACCATCCGGTAGCTGGACAAGGTGTCGGCAAAGGCTGTGCCCGATTGGGCCAAGATCTCAAGCAACCGGATTTCTGTTTGCGAGGTCAGGTCAGCCTCGACAAACAAACGCTCGACACGCGCGTTAAACGCATTGGCGTCTGGCAGGGTCCAGAACAGAAAAATGGCGGCCGTAATCAGAATAAGAACGATGGCAGCGATGCCCAGCACAACCAGCCGGACGCCCGACCGGCGCGCATCAGAAACGGAGATAGAATTGTCCGGCATTGCCCTTCCTCTGATCCAACCCTTCTGGTCCAAAAACGGACTGAACCTCAAGCAGGGTCCAGCCTGACGCGCTCAGGCGCTGGGCGATTTCTGCTTTGGCCTGACCCTTATCGCAGTTCGAGATTTGTATAACCCCGTAGTGAAGGCGTAGCGGGTTGTCCTTTTTCGCTTTGTAATCCGCATAGCAATCCGCCGCAGACGCAGCAGAGCCAAGCGATATCAGGGCCACAAAGGTCAGAGAAGAGAGGATCTGTTTCATAGGCCGCATCCTGCGCATGAGTTGCCGCGATATTCAATAACCTAAGGGGTTTGCGGGATCTGATATCCGATAACACCGGGCCGTTATTGCTTGGCAGGAACGGCTGCCCCCAGTGTCAGGGCAATCAGGACGCGGTCTGTCACATGGTCGCCCAAACAATCAGAAGGACACGCCTCATGCATAAGAAATTCATCGCTTTGATCATTGCGACCGCGGTTGCCATTACCGGCGTTTCGGCCTCTCAGGCGCGGGCAGCGGATGCCAAGGACATTCTGGGTGGTCTGGCGGCTATCGCGATCATCGGGGCCGGAGTTCATTATTATAATAAGGAAAAGGATAGGAACCGGGCGGCACGCCATCAAACGTATACTCCGAAACCTTACAAGCCCCAGCCGGTGCGCCCATTGCCGCCGCGCGTAGCCCGGTACGATCTGCCCCAGCGCTGCTTGCGTACGTATAACAGCTATTCACAGGACCATTTGTTGCTTGGTCCCAAGTGCCTCAAGAAACACTACAAACATGCCAATAGCCTGCCCCAAGAGTGCAAGGTTGGTTTCTGGAATGGCAAAAAGGTCAAGCGAGCATACGAACCTGCGTGCCTGCGCCAGAAAGGATACCGCGTCGTTTACCAGTAACATCGGTTGAGCAGGAGCGGTGCCAAAGAAGTGCCGCGTTGGAGAGGGCAGTGTGGGCTGCCTTCTCTTTTTGCTTGCGGTGCTGCGTGAAACGCGATTTTCCGATGGTATGACAAAGCCAGATTTCGAACTTGAGCAAGCGCTGCTGGAGCGAGGCCATATCCGTATCGCCGGAGTGGATGAGGTCGGGCGCGGCCCTTTGGCCGGACCGGTTGTTGCCGCCGCCGTGATTCTGAACGCAAAGGATATTCCCGAGGGGTTGAATGACTCTAAGAAGCTAACTGCAAAACGTCGCGCGGCACTGGACGCAGAGATTCGCGCAAGCGCCGAGTTTGCTGTCGCGGAGGCCACGGTTGCCGAGATTGATGAGATCAACATCCTGAGGGCCTCGCATCTGGCGATGCTGCGCGCGGTCGAGGCACTGACACCGGCCCCCGATTTTCTGCTGATCGACGGAAATATGATTCCGCGTGGTATGAAGATCCCGTCGCAGGCTGTTGTAAAGGGCGATGCTCGTTCGGTGTCGATTGCAGCCGCTTCGATCCTTGCGAAAAACTGGCGCGATCAGGTGATGGTGGATTTGGCGCAACAGCATCCGGGTTATGGATGGGAAACCAACGCCGGTTATCCGTCAAAACAACACAAAGAAGCGCTGCAAAATCTTGGCGTGACCCCACACCATAGACGTTCGTTCAAACCGGTGCACAATATCTTGTATCAAGAGTAAATCGTAAGCTGCTGATTCAAAAAAGAAATTGACGGCGAATCGTCTTTGACTCATCCTTGTCTCAACCAAATGAGCGCAAAAGCGCCGTGGATACTTGAGGCAGTGATATGACAACGACCACCAAAAAGGGCGTAAAAGCGCTCCCTTTAAACACGATTCTATCCGGGGACTGCATCGAAGTGATGAACAGTCTGCCCGAGGCGTCGGTTGACCTGATTTTTGCGGATCCGCCCTATAATCTGCAGTTGAAAGGCCAGTTGCACCGCCCGGATAACTCTCAGGTGGATGCGGTTGATGATCACTGGGATCAGTTTTCCAGCTTTGGGGCCTATGACCAGTTCACCCGCGAATGGCTGACGGCGGCGCACCGTCTGCTGAAGCCCAACGGCGCGATCTGGGTTATTGGGTCTTATCACAACATCTTCCGCGTAGGCTCGGCCCTGCAGGACGCGGGGTACTGGATTCTGAACGACGTTGTATGGCGCAAGTCGAACCCGATGCCGAATTTCCGGGGCAAGCGCTTTACCAACGCGCATGAGACGATGATCTGGGCCAGCAAACGCGAAGGTGCAAAATACACCTTCAACTATGAAGCTTTGAAAGCGCTGAACGAAGGCGTGCAAATGCGCAGTGACTGGGTGCTGCCGATCTGCACCGGGCATGAGCGTCTGAAGGACGAAAACGGCGACAAAGCGCATCCGACGCAAAAGCCGGAGTCGTTGTTGCACCGTGTGTTGATTGGCTCGACCAATCCGGGCGACGTGATTTTGGATCCGTTCTTTGGCACAGGTACAACCGGTGCAGTCGCCAAAATGCTAGGTCGCGAGTTCATCGGTATCGAGCGCGAGGAAAGCTATCGCAAAGTGGCCGAGAAACGCATCGCCAAGGTGCGCAAGTTCGACCGCGAGGCGCTGGAGGTCAGCGCCAGCAAACGTGCCGAACCGCGCGTACCCTTTGGCCAACTGGTCGAACGTGGGATGCTACGCCCGGGCGAAGAGCTGTATTCCATGAACCAGCGCCACAAAGCCAAAGTGCGCGCCGATGGCACGCTGGTCGGTCAAAACGTCAAAGGCTCGATCCATCAGGTTGGCGCGCATCTGGAAAACGCTCCATCTTGCAACGGCTGGACATACTGGTGCTTCAAGCGTGATGGAAAAACGGTTCCGATCGACGTTCTGCGTCAGCAGATCCGGGCCGAGATGAACTGATTTCACGAACACCGCCGGTGCCTGTGGCCTGACACTAGGCACTAAGCCTTGCCCCGCCGATCCTACGGCGGGGTCTTTTGTTTTGGCATCAACAGTGGTTGCATGACAATGACCCTGACACTGCAAGAAAGATCACGGCCATGACCGAGACGACCGCGCAGCCCCGCCGCAGCCTGTTTTTTACACAGCCTGATACATACGATCTGGATAACAAGTACACCGAGGCCGCGTTAGAACGGCACAAACGCCAAGGGTTGGAACTGGCCGTGCGTGCCCGTTGGGTGGCGATGGCGCTGACTGGGGTTCTTCTGATTTTCCTGAACCCGCAGTGGGAGGTGCTTTGGTATCACTTCATCCTGCTGTTGATCTGCGCGAACGGTTGGCTGATCCGTCGGGCCGGTCGCGTTGGGCAATCCCGTGCCGAGCTGTTTTTGATCTTCGTCGATCTGCTGATCATGACGCTTGGAATGATCGTACCTAACCCGTTCAGCGATGATGTTCGGCCGTTGGCGATGCAATATCGGTTCGATAACTTCCAGTATTTCTTCATCATTCTTGCTGCTGGGACTCTGGCCTACTCCTGGCGTACGGTGATTGCCATCGGCTCTTGGACCGCGATGATGTGGACGGCGGGCTGGATCATTGCCTGGTGGGTGGCGACACCCATTCCGGGGATCAGCGAAAAGGTTGCGATAGCCTTGCAGGGCTATCCGGACGTTGCCGAATTGTTGGACCCCAACAGCTTCATGGCCCCGCAGCGTATCCAGCAGGTCATCGTTTTTGTTATGGTTGCGGTGACTTTGGGTATCTCGATGCGTCGTTTGAATCAGCTGCTGATGAGCAACGCCGGTTTGGAACGGGAACGGGCCAATCTGTCGCGATATTTCTCACCTAACGTGGTGGATGAACTCAGCCAGAATGACGAACCGCTGAAACAGGTCCGTAAAGAGAATGTGGCGGTCTTGTTTATCGACATCGTGGGTTTCACAAAATACGCCGCTGGCCGTGATCCTTATGAGGTCATCGAGGTGCTGCGGGGCTTCCACGCCCGAATGGAGAGCGAGGTGTTCCGGCACCACGGAACCCTGGACAAGTATCTGGGTGACGGGTTGATGGCGACCTTTGGCACGCCGGTGCCGACGCCCTTGGATGCAAGCAATGCGCTGGGCTGCGCGCGCGCGATGGTGAAGGTGATCGACCGCTGGAATCTGGATCGTCGGCGTGCGGGAGAACCCGAAATCCAAGTTGGTATTGGGGTGCATTATGGCTCGGTCGTTTTGGGGGACATCGGCGCCAACCGGCTGGAATTTGCAGTGATCGGTGATGCGGTCAATGTGGCGGCCAAGCTGGAAGCGCTGACGCGCGAGTTTCGGGAAAGCATAGTTGTCAGCGATGCTGTGCGGGAACGGGTAGCTGAAGAAAACCCCACTGTGCCAAATGCGATGGAAGGTTTCACTGCACATCGCGATCAATCTGTCCGCGGGGTAGAGGCTCCGATGAATATCTGGGTGATGAAGAACTGAAACCCTCCCGCCCATCAGAACAGCATCGAAGATGCCGTGCTGACAGTTGGGCCAGACAGCGCGCAGACGCGCGCTGCGGTTACGCTTTGGGCATCTGGTTCAAAGCCTTGTTATAAGGGTGCCAATCCGTAATTTCGGGATAGTAGTGACGTCTCCATTCCCGAACACGCGGGTTCATCACCCGCCGCCAAAGCGGAGGGATCATCGCTGCAACGGTCATCACCGGATAGCCATACGGCAATTGTGGGGCTGAGTCTGGTCTGTGATGTTGCAACAGGGGAAACCGACGGTTGGGTTTGTAGTGATGGTCGGAATGGCGCTGCAGATTGATCAGCAACCAATTTGACGCTTTATGCGCCGCATTCCAGGAATGACGCGGCAAGACGTGTTCGTACCGACCGTCGCCCAGGTATTTACGAGTTAGGCCGTAGTGTTCGACGTAGTTGACCAGCTCAAGCTGCCAGATCGCAACTCCGGCTTGCAGCAGAAACAGGGCCAAACCAGCCCACCCTCCGATCAGCGCAGCCAGCGCCAGCATCACGCCTTGCAGGGCCCAGTATCGCCAAAACGGGTTGGAGCGATCCGTCCATGGCCGGTCTTTGCGGGCCAGCTTGTCGCGTTCGGCGTTGAAGGCTGACATCAGACATTGCCACAGAACGCGGGGATAAAAGCGGTGGAACCCTTCGTTGTACCGGGCCGTCACCGGATCGCGCGGTGTGCCCACGTAACGGTGATGGACCAGCAGATGTTCGGACCGGAAATGAGAATACAGCACCATGGCCAAAAGGATGTCACCCAGCCATCGTTCGCCCCGACTTTTCTGGTGCATAAGCTCGTGGCTGTAGTTGATCCCGATTGTACCGGACAGGACGCCCATACCGAAAAACAGACCGATTTTTGCGGGCGTCGACAGGTGGTTGGTGTGGGTTGCATACCAGATCAAACCAAACAGCGTCAGGAATTGAAGCGGCACCCAGAGCTTGGTCAGCAGGATGTACCAGTGCAACACATCATCAGATGTCTCCGGATCCGCATTCCGCTCGTTCAGGCCGGTGATCCGGTCCAGAACCGCAAACGCCCACCAAGTCGAAAGAGGGATCAACAGGACCCACCAGCCTCCGGCAATTGCGGTGAACCAGATTAGCGGGATCAATAGCAGAGACACCCAGAAAGGGGATGCGGACTGCCAGCGGGACAGTGTGCCTGTTGCGATCATCTTCTCTGCTCCGACTTTTTCGAACATAACCTAGCCGCGACCCAATGGATTGCACAGCGGTCTTATTGTTGTCTCCACAGATCATAGGCTTTGCGCATCACCGTGGGCAGATCGCTGGGCTTGAAACTATGCTTGTCCAACACTGTCAGGTGCTCGGGGACGTTGTCATCTTCGATATCGGCGGCCCAAACCCTGAGTATCAAATGGAAATGCGTGAAGGTATGGCGAACTTCAGCCGGCAGGATCGCCCAATCTGCCGGGAACGGGGCGCGTTCGGTTGGAGCATCATTCCACTCTGATCCGGGCCAGCCCAACATTCCGCCCAGAAGGCCCTTATCCGGCCGACGCTCCAAAACCATGGCCCCGTCTGCCTTACGCGCAATATAGACGTGGCCATAACGGGTGGGTTTTGGCTTTTTCGGCGTCTTTCGGGGAAGGTCGGCCTGGGTTCCTGCGATGCGGGCCTGACAGGTGTCACGCAACGGACATATGCCGCAGGCCGGAGATTTCGGCGTGCAGATCGTGGCCCCCAAATCCATAACAGCCTGAGCATAATCCCCGGGTCGGGTGGACGGCGTCAGGGCCTCGGCCTTTTCTTTCAGCAAAGGTTTGGATCCGGGCAAAGGATCGTGAATGTCAAAAAACCGGGCCATGACCCGTTCGACATTGACATCCAGAACCGTTTCCGGCTGATCAAACGCAATGGCCGAGATCGCTGCGGCGGTATACGGGCCAATGCCGGGAAGTTTCAGTAGCGCCTCATAGGTGTCAGGAAACCGGCCATCGTGGTCTTGCGCAACAACACGGGCGCATTTCAGTAGGTTGCGGGCACGGGCATAATATCCAAGCCCAGCCCATTCCCCCATCACCTGTTCGTCCGGCGCAGCGGCAAGCGTGTGAACTGTTGGCCATCGGGTGGTGAAACGCAGGAAGTAATCGCGCACCGCTGCCACGGTGGTCTGCTGCAACATCACTTCAGACAGCCAGACCCGGTAGGGGTCAGGGCGCACTCCTACGGCCCGATCCGCGGGGCTGACGCGCCATGGCATGTCGCGCGCGTGGCGGTCATACCATTCCAAAAGCGCGGCGCTGACGATGAATTCAGGGGAATCACGCAAGTTTTATTCATCTCCTTGTCGGGTTTCGCTGGCACCCGATGGTCTGTTTATTACAATAGCGGTGTAGGAGTGGGAAACCAGATGCAACGCAGACGTTCCTCGACCCGCGGGTTCAAACGCACCGCGTCCTTGCTGAACGATCAGATCCGGCGTGCCGGTGAAAGCCGGGGCTTTGCCGTGTCGCGGTTGTTGACCCATTGGGCCGAGATTGTGGGTCAGGACACCGCTGCCATCGCGCGCCCGGTCAATGTGGGCTATGGTAAGGGCGGCTTTGGTGCGACCCTGACCGTGCTGACCACCGGCCCGCAGGCGCCGATGCTGGAAATGCAGAAGGAACAACTGCGCGGTAAGGTCAACGCGGTTTACGGATACAACGCCATCAGCCGCATCCGCATCACCCAGACCGCCCCGACCGGATTTGCCGAAGGGCAAGCCAGTTTCGACCACAAGCCGAAGCAGGCAAAACCCCAGATTGCACCTGACGTTGCCGCCGAAGCAGACAAAGTGTCACGCGACGTGAATGATGAAGATTTGCGCGCGGCTCTTGAACGTCTTGCATGCAACGTTTTATCCAAACAGAAACGCTGAGAAAGGGCTGAGAATGAGCCGTATTGCAACCGTAATCTGTGCGGCCGTCGCCGTCGCCGCTGGCGGCTATTGGCTGTCGCTGTCAAATTCCAATTCGTCCAACCTGTTGGTGGGAACTGCCGAGGCGCAGGAGGCGGATATTGATACCTCGACCATCATCGAAATGGTGCAGGGTGCCGAAGACGCACCGGTCGAGATCATCGAATATGCCTCTTACACCTGCCCGCATTGTGCGAATTTTCATCAGGGCGCGTATAAGCAACTCAAGAAAGATTTCATCGATACAGGAAAGGTCAAATTCACCTATCGTGAGGTATATTTTGACCGTTACGGTTTGTGGGCGTCGATGGTTGCCCGTTGCGCGGGACCAGAGAAGTTTTTTGGCATCACCGACGTGATCTATGAAAAACAATCCGAATGGACACGTGCGGGCGGTCCGGCTGAGATCGTTGACGAGCTGCGCAAGATCGGCCGTTTGGCCGGGATCGACGGCGATCAGCTTGAAGCGTGTCTGCAAGACGGCACCAAAGCGCGTACGCTTGCTGCATGGTATCAGGAAAACGCTGAGCGCGACGGCATTCAGTCGACGCCGTCCTTCATTGTGAACGGCAAGAAGGTCGACAATCAATCCTACGCGGATTTCAAGAAGCTGATCGAAGCCGAGCTTGGCAGCTGATCTTCTTCCGGTCGACCCTAATGGGGTCGGCCGAACCTACTTAGGTGACGGGGCTACGGTTAGCAGCATCTCTTTCACCTTTTCGCCTTGCGGTATCTGAAGTCGGACCGGCAGCGTGATCACTTTGTTACGGAAAGCACGGGGCAGGCGCACAGCGTCTTTTTCAGTCGTAATCATCTGAGCCCCTAACATACGTGCTTCGTTTTCCAGCCGGGTCATCAAGGCCTGGGTCAGGGGCTGGTGATCGTCCAATGCTTCGGCCCGCACCAGCTCGACACCCAGACGGCGCAGGGTCTGAAAGAATTTTTCGGGATAGCCGATACCTGCAAAGGCCAGTGCGCGCGTCCCTGTCCAATCCATACCGGTCTGCAAAGGTTCAATGACTCCGGCGACATGCGGAACGGTCACTTGTGTGCTCCATTGCGAAGAAAACGCCTTCTGCGCGGCCTTATCGCCTAGTGACAGCACCAGATCGGCGCGTTGCAAGCCAACGTTCACAGGTTCGCGCAAAGGACCGGCGGGCAAGCAAAGCCCGTTTCCAAATCCGCGTTGAGCATCGACGACGATGATGGAAAAATCTTTGGTGACCGAAGGGTTTTGAAACCCATCGTCCAGCACGATCACCGTCGCGCCCGCAGCCGCAGCCGCACGGGCACCTGCTGCCCGGTCCTTGGCGACCCAAACCTCACCAAACATTGCCAGCAACAGCGGCTCATCTCCGACCTCGGCGGCGGTGTGTTTGGCAGGATCGACCAGCACCGGGCCTTCCAGCGACCCCCCATGCCCACGCGTGACGACATGTGGCTCGTGCCATGCATTTCTAAGCTGTTCGAGGGTCCAGATCACCGTAGGTGTCTTGCCAGTCCCACCGGCATTGAGGTTGCCGATACAGATCACCGGCACGCCCGGCTGTTCACCGACCTTTGAAGCGACCCTGCGGGCCGTGGCAGCGGCATAAAGATGACCGAACGGTGCCAGCAGACGCGCCCTGAAGTCCAGATGATCCGGCGCTGTGTTCCAGAAATCAGGCGCCCGCATGTTCCGCACTCCGCTGATCCAGAATATCTTGCACCATTTCGATCAGGGCATCTGCTTGTGGTGCGCCTTCGGTTATCATCTGCCATCCCGCCAATGCCATGCCTGCCGCAAGATCCGGTGCCAGAAGTTCGATCAGAGCATCCCCCAGTTCGGTTGCTGTCTTGACCTGTTTGGCAGCACCAGCCTGCCGCAGCTGAGAATACAAAGCGTCGTGGCGATGAACAAACGGCCCGTAAATAATAGCAGATCCCAATGCAATCGACTCAGAGGGATCACGACCGCCCGCGCCACGCTCCAGCGAACTGGCCATAAAAGTGACGGCGGACACGCGACACCACAGGCCCAGGTTTTCTGGGTCCGATGTCAGTATTACCTGCGTGGTATCTTCAATCTCTTCTCCGGCGTCCCAATTGACGCAGCGTAGGTCCATAGTTTCAAGCCGACGTTTCAGCGGCCCGACCTCTAATTCATCAGCCACGTGCAACACAAGGACAAGCCGGTGCAGCATGCGAAGGGCCTGCCGGTGTGCCGTCAGAACTGAGATAAATTCTTTGTCCTGAACCCAGGCTGCCAGCCAGACGGGTCGCCCGGCAAGGGTGTGATTGGTTTCAATCAACTCGTCTTCGGGCCATGGCCTGGGGTTGGGGCTGATGCGCAGGGGAGGCGATTCATGGACTTTGGCGGATGGAATGCCCAGTCGGCGGATCTGGCGCGCTGTTTCTGGCGATGCAGTCATGACGTGTTGAAAACAGTCAAACGTGGCCCGCGTGATATCCGGCAACCAGCGTGCGCTTCGGGGCAAGGTAACGCTGAACTGAGCATCGAACAGAACCAGTGGGATGTTGTGTTCATCGGCTCGGGTCAGAATGTTCGGCATCAGATCACCGCCCACCCAAAGCCCCATAGACGGACGCCAGTGGTCCAGGAAGCCGCGCACAGCACCGCTTTGGTCCTGAGGCAGGTTGACCAGCAGGAAATCATGTTGCGGCCAGCTGTCCAAATCTGTGTCAGGAGGTGTTGTCAGGACGAAGTTCAGATCGGATCGAACTTGCAGCATCCGGTGGCAAAAATCGTTCACCCCGCGCAAACGACCCGGAGTGGCCACATGGACCCAGAGAAGCTCGCCTTCGGGACGTGGCAGGTCGGTATGTTGCCCGACGCTGTTGCGCATTCCCCATGACAGAACCCGGTAGGCCGCAAGGCTTAAAGATCGCGGTTTGCTCATGCTCCGATCCCGGGTCCGGTTGGATCCAGCCGTTTTGACAGCTCTTCGTGAAGCGTCGCATTCGCAGCGATAACACCGTTCAGCCTGGGGTGGGCATTGTTGAACACCAAGGGCTGCCCCGCCCGATCGGAACAGATACCGCCTGCCTCGCGGATGATCAGATCACCGGCGGCGATATCCCATTCCCAGCTGGGGCGCAGGGTCAGCATCGCATCGAACCGTCCCTGCGCGACCAGAGCCATGCGATAGGCCAGCGACGGTCGATAGGCGCGTTCGAAATCGGGCACATGCCCATCGCGCCAATGCCGCGTATCGAGATTTGGTTTGGCAGCCAGAATTTCCGAGCGCTGCAAGTCTGCAATGGCCGAGGTGGTGATCGTCTCACCATTCAGCGTAGCGCCCTTTCCTTGGGCGGCGGCATACAGCAGATCTCGCATTGGAAGGTAAACCACAGCAGCCGTCACCCAACCTTCATCGGCGACGGCAATGGAATGCGCCCAAGTGCGTGCGCCTTCGGCAAAGCTGCGGGTGCCGTCAATCGGATCGATGATGAAGGCACTGCGGCACTCCAGCCGTTCTGCCGTATCCTCAGATTCTTCGCTCAACCAACCGTATCCCGGCCGTGCGGCGCGCAACTGCTCCTCGAGCATTGCATTCACGGCCAGATCGGCCTCGGTCACCGGACCGGCGCCATCGGGTTTATCCCAGCGCTGCGCCTGCGTCCCGGAATACCGTGTGGCGATCTTGCCGGCCTCAAGCGCTGCGTCAATCAGCAGGGACAGGTCAGTTGCCGGCAAGTGTCATTCCTTCGATCAGCAACGACGGAACCACGCGCGACAGATATGGGCGGGCGTCATTGGCCGGAACAATCCGGCGCAGCATGTCGCGCAGGTTACCTGCGATGGTGCATTCATTGACCGGATGCGTGATTTCGCCGTTTTCCACCCAGAACCCAGAGGCCCCGCGGGAATAGTCACCGGTGTTGGGGTTGATCGTCGATCCGATCATGGACGTGACCAACAAGCCGTTGCCCATATCCCGCAACAGATCAGCGCGGGATTGGTCGCCTTGCGTCAGGCTGAGGTTCCAGTTGCTGGGCGACGGCGGGCCGGACACGCCGCGCGCGGCGTTACCTGTCGACACCATGTCCAGCTTGCGGGCGCTGGACAGGTCCAGCGTCCAACCGGTGAGGACACCGTTTTCTACAATCGCTCGACGCTGTGTCGGCAAGCCCTCGGCATCAAAAGGGCGCGAGCCCGAGATGCGTGGGCGATGGGGGTCTTCGATGATGGACAGGTGCGCGGGCAGAACCTCTTGGCCCAGACAATCCTTCAGCCAGGACGCACCCCGCGCAATAGCCGCGCCATTACTGGCGGCCAGCAGATGGCCGATAAGTGAAGACGAGATGCGTTCATCAAACAACACAGGAAAACTGCCGGTTTCGGGCTTGCGTGCGCCAACCTGTTGTACGGCGCGTTCGCCTGCCGTGCGCCCGATTTCGTCGGCGCTGCGCAGATCGGACTGAAACGTCCGACTGTCGCCGTCGTAATCCCGTTCCATCCCGGTGCCTTCGCCCGAAATCGCAACGCAAGACACAGACCGGCTGCTGCGTTCGTATCCGCCGGCAAACCCATTTGTGGCGGCCAGATGCACGCGGTGGGTTCCATAGCTTGCCGCCGCATCTGAGACCTGAGTGACACCCGGCACAGCCATTGCTGCGGCTTCGGCTGTCAGAGCATCCTGCATCAGGGTTTCGGCGGATGGGGCGGGGGTTGGGTCCAGCATCTCAAGCGATTGCACATCCCAGTCACTTACCAATTGGTCACTTTCTGCCAGCCCGGAAAAGGGATCTTCAGGGGCTTCTTTGGCCATGGCCACAGCGCGTTCAGCCATTGCGTGCAGGGTTTCCGGGCGGCTGTCGGAACTGGATACGATGGCAGACCGTTTGCCCAGAAAAACCCGTAGCCCCAGATCTGTGCCTTCCGAGCGTTCCGCATGTTCCAGTGCGCCGCTGCGCACCTCAACCGCGACCGAGGAGCCGTCAAGCACGATGGCATCTGCTGCCTCCGCGCCTGCCTTGCGGGCCACATCAAGCAATTGCTGGCTGATTTCTTCTGGTGTGCGGGTCATGTGGCCTCCGGATTTATGAGCAAGGACCTAGCCTTGGACCGCCCGTGTCGCAAGACCCGTGACCGGATTGTGTGATGGGGATTTTGAAGAACCCACCCGGTTACAGTGATTTTGGGTGGAAAACGTTAGAAAGGGCTGCAAGGTTTGCAGCCCTTTCCCAACTTTACTTAAGGCGCTGGCCATTTGCCAGAATCTGGCCATCTTCGGTAAATTCGATGGTCGAGTTCAGTGTGTCGGGTTGTTCGCCCGGAACTGCCATCAGACCCATCATCATCCGGGCGCCCAAGGCGTCATTGTCCGAAATGATACCCATGCCGATCAGGGTGTCGATCAACTGGTTGGCGCCAACAAGCTGAAGGTTCGCAACGCCGCTTGGGCTGGGCAGACCGTCAAATTCTTCGGTGTTCGAATTGTCGAACGCGAAATCGCCATCACCTGTCAGTTTCGCACCGACCAGTGACACCAGAAGCTCGTTGATTTTCAGAGAATGCAGCTCTCCCGGAGCTTCGTCTGACTCGATGTCGATTTCCGGATCAAAAATGTTCATCAGAACCTTTGCCGTTCCGGTTGCATCCAGGGCAATCGTTGCCGGATCACGCGGCAGCGCACCTGCGGGGTCGAAAATGCTCCAAAGCACGTCTGACATTGTGAAATCGGTCAGATTGAATCCCAACCCAAACGGCTGAACCTCGTCCGATTGCTGAACCGGGAACTCAAAGTTGAGCCCGGCCTTGGCCATTGAGATCTCAATCGGGAAGGGCAGGTCTGCGGTCGTCACCGCAAGTTTCGTGCTGTTTTGGTCGATATCATAGACCAGTTTCTCAGAGTCGATGGTGGCGGCAAAGCGTCCGCCTTCCGACGTACTGTTCATCGAGAACGCCTGACCTTCGCTGGTGCCGCTCAGGTCGGTGCTGCCCGAAGCGTAGGTAAAGATGCCGTCGAAGGCAAAACCGGCTTCGTAGAAAGATTGTGGGTCCGAAAGGTCAATGTCTTTCGGAAACACGTTTTCGCCCTCGAACGCCAGTTGGTCCAGCTGACCATTGATCAAACCGGTTTCGCCACTTTCAGGATCCTGAAAGTTCATGTTGTAGGTCAGGCTGGCTGCGTTGAACGTCTGGGTGAGATCGCGGTTTTCTGCAATCTGCATGCGTGAGCTGCCTGTCAGATCATTCGCCTCAACCGCCAGGTTAAAGACATCATCCGGGACCGCTTCGCCCTCGACCTCGATCGACTCCAATACTACACCCAGCGTATCGGCGGCGTAGTCATAGGTCATGTCTTCGGGAGAGCCCGAAACCACCATGTTCAACTGTTTGTGAGTGTAGTTCACAGTCGCCGAAAAGTCGCCTTCCTCAGCCTGACCCGTGACGACCATTGGAAAGTTTTCCGGCACACCGACAGTCACTGTTCCGTCACCGTTTTCCGTCAGCGTCATCTCTGGCATGACCATTTGGAATTGCCCGTCCTCTTCGGGCAGTGCCAATGAAAGTGTCATGTTCGAAATGGTGGTTACGCCACCCGCCGAGCTTTCGTCGCCCGTGACGGAGTATCCCATCGAGGTGAAATAGCCTTGCCAATTGGCCCAGACATCATCAGCCGTCAGGTCGGCAAACGCACCCTGAGTGGCAAAGGCATAGGCCAAAGCTGCACCGCAACTGCGGCGGAAGAAAACGGACATAAGGTAACCCTTCTTGATCAATTTGTGGCGCATGGTCGGGTTTGTGGCGGGTATCGTCAAGGGGGCAAGGGCTGGACCCTTTCCCCGTTTCCGCGCTACGGCTGTAGCCGACAGCAATTGCAGCGCGCGAGGAGGGGCAGATGCAGGGTAAAACGGTACTCATTACAGGGGCCAGCCGGGGAATCGGGGCCGAAGCGGGGCGCGTTTTTGCCGCGGCCGGGGCCAATGTCGCCTTGGTGGCGCGCAGCCACGATCAGATCGACGCTTTGGCTGCTGGGCTGGGCGATCAGGCCATCGCCCTGGCGTGTGATGTCAGCGATTTTGCGCAGGTCGAACAGGCTGTGGCCACGTGCGTAGATCATTTTGGTGGGTTGGATGTTTTAATTGGTAATGCCGGTGTGATCGATCCGATCTTTCATCTCTCGAACGCGGATGTAGAGGCTTGGAGCAAGGCGATCGACATCAACCTTAAAGGTGTCTTTTACGGAATGCGCGCCGCGCTGCCGATCATGCGGGCCGCTGGCGGGGGAAGCATTCTGACCATCTCGTCCGGGGCGGCATCAAATCCGGTTGAAGCGTGGAGCCACTACTGCGCCTCCAAGGCCGGGGCAAAAATGCTGACGGAATGTCTACATCTGGAAGAGGCCCATAACGGCATTCGCGCCATGGGCCTGTCACCGGGAACCGTGGCCACGGATATGCAGCGGTCGATCAAGGCCAGCGGCATCAATCCGGTCAGTCAACTGGATTGGGATGTGCACATTCCCGCAGACTGGCCCGCGCGGGCGCTGCTCTGGATGTGTTCCGATGATGCGGATGAGTTTTTGGGCACCGAAATCTCGCTGCGGTTGGAAGACATCCGCAAACGGGTTGGGTTGATATGATCGATCTAACCAAAGAGGATGGTCTTTGGATCGCCAAGATCAACAACCCGGACAAAGCCAACGCTCTGACCGGGGCGATGCTGGCTGAACTGGCTGAGATCGTCGAAGCTGCGACTGAGGCAAAGGCGTTGATCCTGACAGGTGCAGGCAAGGTGTTCAGTGCCGGTGCCGATCTTGATGAGGCGCGCGCCGGTCTGGCCACGTCGGATGTCTGGGAGCGTCTGTCTGGCGCTATTGCGGCTTTGCCCTGCCTGACCGTTGCAGCGTTGAACGGAACCCTGGCTGGTGGGGCCAACGGGATGGCCCTGGCCTGCGATCTGCGTATCGCGGTGCCTTCGGCCAAATTCTTTTATCCTGTGATGAAACTGGGATTTCTGCCGCAACCCTCCGATCCCAAAAGGCTGGCGGCTTTGGTCGGACCGGCGCGCGCAAAGCTGATTCTGATGGCGGGTCAAAAGATCACCGCGCAAGAGGCTTATGCGTTTGGATTGGTAGACCGGATTGTCGAGGCTGATCACCTGATGCAAACCGCACGCGATCTGGTGGCCGATAGCGTCAACGCCGACCCAAAGATTGCCGCCGGAATCGCTAGGTTGTGTTCATGAGGACCTCTGCCCTGCGTCTGCGGGTCGATGATCCGCGCCAGTTGGCGGCCTTTTATCGAGACATTTTGGGCATGTCCGTCAGGGAAGAAGGCGCAAACGTTCGTGTAGGTTATGCGGGCGAGGATGCAGACCTTCTGTTGCTGCCCGACGGCGGTGGATACACGCATGACCGGGGCCAGCGTTATTGGAAAATCGGCATAACCGTACCGGATGTTGATCTTGCTGCGACCCATCTGCGCGCGCGGGGTGTTCCGGTAAGCGATCCGAACCAGTTCCTGGATATCGGCTACATGTGTCATCTGGCCGACCCTGAAGGCTTTGTCATCGAGCTGCTGCAACATGATTTCGAAGGCAACCGGCCTTTGCACGCTGCTGATCCCGATGCGCTGTTCGCGCAGGCGCGGATCGGTCAGATCACTTTGCGGACCGGGGACATCGCGGCTGAAGACGAGTTTTGGCGCGGGCAAGGCATGTCGTTGTTATCCATGCAAGACGTTGCGCCATACGGATTTGACCTGCATTTCTATGCCTTCACGCAGGAAACGCCTCCAAATCCCGATCTATGGTCGGTTGAAAACCGGGAATGGCTGTGGAAACGGCCCTATACAACGCTGGAATTTCAGCACGTTGCGGGGGCTCAGTTCGCGCCTGTGCCAGATTATCAGGGCATTGAAATCGAAGGCGTGCCTGAACCTCTGACTGACGCCTTTGGTGATCCGATCCTGCCGGGTTGATCACCGTCCGCGCCGTTTGCCTGGAACCTTTGACCGAAAGCCGGGTGGGCGTTTGCGAACCCAGTTCAGGAACTTTTCCAGCCTTGGATGCGCGCGCAGGGCTTCGACTGTGTTGAAATTGCGTGCCAGTTCGGCCTCGGTCAGGGTGGCGTGGACCTCTTTATGGCAGATCTGATGCAAAAGAACGGTTGGTCCGCCCTTGCCTCCTTTGAGTTTTGGGATCAGATGATGCAGGCTGCCGCCTCCGTCGGGGATCGGGCGGTCGCAGAGCGGGCAGATCGGATCGCTGTTCGTCATGATGGTTAGAAACTTGCGCCTGAAAGCGGCGAAGGCAAGAGGGTGTGAATGGCGCAGGCAGTGGTGATCGGAGCAGGCCCCGCCGGGTTGATGGCCGCTGAACAACTGGCCGCTGCAGGGCATTCCGTGCTGGTGGCCGAGGCCAAACCGTCAGTCGCGCGGAAGTTCCTGATGGCTGGAAAAACTGGACTGAACCTGACCAAAGATGAGCCGTTCGATACCTTGATCCGCGCATACGGCGAGGCTGCGGATTGGTTGAATCCGATGATTTCTGCTTTCGATTCCGAGGCAGTACAGCGCTGGGCGCGTGACTTGGGTCAGCCCTTGTTTACTGGTTCAACAGGCCGGGTTTTTCCCGAGGTTATGAAAGCCTCGCCCCTGTTGCGGGCCTGGCTGGCCCGGTTAAGCGATGCAAAGGTTGAGGTCAAAACCCGCTGGCGCTGGACAGGTTGGGAAGGGGAGGCACTGATATTTAACACACCCGACGGGCCGCGCAGTATTTCACCAGATGTCACCGTACTGGCGCTGGGTGGGGCAAGCTGGGCGCGCCTTGGCTCGGACGGTCAATGGGCAGAGGCTCTTGCAAGCAGAGGTGTGGCTCTGGCTTCTTTCGAGCCTGCGAATTCTGCCCTGTCCGTGGATTGGAGCGACCATATGCGGCTGCATTTTGGGGCCGCGTTGAAATCGGTCCGTTGGATAGCAGGCGATTCTGAAAGTCGCGGGGAAGCCGCGATTTCTGCAAAGGGGCTGGAGGGCGGCGGGCTGTATTCGCTCACCCCAGCCTTGCGTGCTGGACAGCCGTTGTTTGTGGATTTGGTGCCCGATCTGGATCACAAAACCCTGCAGGCGCGCTATGACGCGAAACGGTCGAAGGTTACACTGTCCCACTGGCTTAGAAAGTCGCTGAACCTGTCGCCACAAAAAGTCGCTATGTTTCATGAGATAATGAAACGCAGCGGCACAGCTCAACCAGATCAGGTTGCAGTGTTAAAGAAACTGCCCATCCTGCACGCTGGTCTGCGCCCGATGGACGAAGCAATCTCGACGGCAGGGGGCGTAAAAAGGGCGTCATTGGATGGCGGGCTGATGCTGACCGCGTTGCCGGGTGTGTTCTGCGCAGGAGAGATGTTGGACTGGGAGGCCCCGACAGGGGGTTATTTGCTGACAGCCTGCCTAGCTACGGGGCGGTGGGCTGGTCTGGCAGCCGCAGATTGGCTGGCAAAGACCCGGTAGTTCAACGTGATCGCGCCAGCATCGCAAGGCGGATCATGGCGCGTTCCACCAAGGCCATAGCGGGTGCCGTTTGACCTGCAGACCTAAGCGATAAATCCGTGTCGGTGAGAACCGTCAGCGCAGTTTCCAGCTTGGGTGCGCCCCATCCCTGCGCCTGTCGCAGAATACGGTCCCGCCGCTTGCCATAAACCGGCGGGCGCAGCTTGCCGATACCCTGTGCCGCGCCGCCCGGATCCGAGGCGCAGGCATAAAGCGTGCGAAAATGGCGGGTGGCCCCAATGCACAATGTCACGCCATTTGTCCCTTGCGCCTGCAAGCGCCGGATCAATGGGCCGATCTCGCCCGCGCGGCCTTCGGCCACTACGTTCAAAACATCGTCCAAAGCAGCCTCGGTCGAGCGCGGGGCGCAAGCCTCGATGTCTTCGATGGTCAGCTCTGAACTGTCGCCGCGCTTGTAAAGCGACAGTTTCTCAACGGTTTGGGCGAAATCGCCGGGGCTGAGGCTGACGGCCAGCTCGCTGATGGCAGACATGACATCGCGGGGTACATTCCTCAGGCCCGATTCGGTCAGAATCCGTTCCACCTCGGCGCGGGATGGCGGGTCGTCATAGATGCCTACCGCATAAGCCGCCGGATGTGCTTCGAACGCTTTGCGAATTTTCGAACTGGGTTTCAGCTGCCCGGCCGTGACGATGATCTGGGCGTCTCCGGGGGCCCAATCCTCAAGCGCAGCCAGTATCGAAGGTGCTGCGGTTTCGGTGGCCTCTTCGACAAATACCGCGCGGGGACCGGGAAAGAACCCAACGGCCTTGACGGCATCCAGCAACAACGCGGGATCGCCGCGCAGGTCGCTGCCGGGCAGGCGTGTCAGGCGCATTTCCTCTTCGGCACCGGGGCCAAGCAAAGCTGCCAGAACCTGCTGACGCTTGAGCGCGACCCGCATGGCATCTGCGCCATAGATCAGCAACCCGGTCTTGTCCGCGTCCGGCTTGGAGAAATATCCATCAGCCTCGCGCGGGCTCAGCTTCATGTGGCCAGATCCGGTGTTGCATTCAGTCGGTTCACGATCTGGCTCGACAGAATAACCATCAGGCGGTCTTTGGCGTCGCGCTCATCAGCCAGTGTGGAAACAGTTGAACCTGCGGCGGAGTAAGACACAAAGTCGGAGGCCGTGCCCGAGGCTACAATCTGTCCGGTTTCGTTGGACCGCAGCGAATACTGGGCCCGCCCGTCAATCGTGTACCGTTGCGTTTCATTCGTCGTGGTGATCGCGGCCCCACGCGTCACGGTCGTGACCCGCACGTCCAGTTTGTACGCGCTGACCGCACCGGCGCTGCGACCCAGTTGCTGTTCCAGATTCTGGACCAGAAGATAGCTGTCGACATTGTTCGGCTCGGACACTGCAACTTTGCCGTAGAGTTGCGAACCCGTTCCACCGGGCGCATAGACCGGTTGGAAGCCACAGGCCGCGCCAAGGAAACAGGCGGCCAGCGGCATCAGCAAAAGGATTCTGCGGTTAAACAACGACATTCACGATCCGACCTGGAACTACGATCACTTTCTTGGGCGCGTTACCATCCAGCGCCTTTTGCACAGCTTCGGTGCTGAGCGCGATTTTTTCAACCTCGTCCTTGGCCAGATCCTTGGAGACGCTGATTTCCGCACGACGCTTGCCATTGATTTGAATCGGCAGGGTGACGGTGTCGTCAATCAGCATCGCCTCATCCGCGACGGGCCAGGTTGCGGTGGCCACCAGACCTTCGCCATCCAGCAGTTGCCAAAGCTCTTCAGACAGGTGCGGGGTCATCGGCGACATCAGTTGCGCCAGCGTTTTGGCTGCTTCGCGTTTGGCCGCGGTGCCAGCTTTGGACTTGGCCAGCGTGTTGGTGAAGGCATATAGCTTGGCGATCGATGCGTTGAAGCCAAAGGATTCGACGCCACCCGACACGTCGTGGATCGCCTTGTGCATTTCGCGCAGCAGGGCTTCGTCCTCGGCATTGGCCGGAACGCCCGAATCGGCGATTTCCGACGCGATGCGATGCACACGGCTGAGGTGCTTGAATGCAGCCTCAGCGCCCGATGCGGTCCATTCCACATCCCGCTCAGGTGGCGAATCGGACAGCACGAACCAGCGCGCGGTGTCGGCACCGAAGGCCGAGATGATGCTGACCGGGTCCACCACGTTCTTCTTGGATTTCGACATCTTGGCCGAAGGGATAATCTCGACCTCAGTGCCATCAGCCAGTTTGCCGTCAGTCACATCCTCGGGCAGGTGATAGACCGGGCGGCCGTTAGCGTCGCGAGTTTGGTAGATCTCATGCGTCACCATGCCTTGCGTGAACAGCGCATCGAACGGCTCGATGGCTTTTTTCGGCAGGTGACCGGTTATGTTCATCGCGCGTGCAAAGAAGCGGGAATAGAGCAAATGCAGAATCGCGTGCTCGATGCCGCCGATATACTGATCGACATTCATCCAGTATTCAGCTTCGGCCAGATCGGTGGGCGTCTCAGAACGCGGCGCAGTGAAACGGGCGAAATACCAAGACGAATCGACAAAGGTGTCCATCGTATCGGTTTCGCGCTTGGCCGGAGCCCCACATTTCGGGCAGGCACAGTCGCGCCACGTCGGGTGGCGGTCCAACGGGTTGCCCGGTTTGTCGAATGTCACATCGTCGGGCAGTCGGACTGGCAGGTTTTCTTTCTTCTCGGGCACCACACCGCAGCTATCGCAGTGCACAACAGGAATCGGGCAGCCCCAATAGCGCTGGCGGCTGAGGCCCCAGTCACGCAGGCGGTATTTGGTGACGCCTTCGCCCCAACCGGCCTTTTCGGCGAAATCGACGGTCACGTTGATCGCCTCGTCGCCGGTGGCCTCGGTCAGGCCCGCGAAATGGTTCACCCAGCGGACTTTTTCGGTTTTTGGCGGAACGAACGCGATTTTGTCGACCGGCGTGTCGTCGTCGAGCGCAAAGAACGTATCGACCACCGGCAGACCGTATTTGCGGCAGAAATCAAGATCGCGCTGGTCATGCGCCGGGCAGGCAAAGATTGCGCCGGTGCCGTAGTCCATCAGGATGAAGTTCGCGATCCAAACCGGCAGCTCCCAGTTTGGGTCCAGCGGGTGCTTGACGCGAATACCGGTGTCATAGCCCAGCTTTTCTGCCGTCTCGATGGCCTCTTCGGTGGTACCACCTTTGCGGCATTCGGCAACAAATTCAGCAACTTCTGGGTTTTCGGCCTCGAGCTGCTTGGCAATTGGATGATCCGGCGAGATACCAACAAAAGACGCGCCAAGCAGCGTGTCGGGACGAGTCGTGTAAACCGTGATTGGGTCGCCACCATCGGTGCGTTCAAACCCGAATTGCAGGCCGCGCGACTTGCCGATCCAGTTTTCCTGCATCAGGCGCACTTTGGCGGGCCAGTTGTCCAATGTATCCAGCGCGTCGAGCAATTCTTCGGAATAATCCGAAATCTTGAAGAACCATTGGGTCAGTTCACGACGCTCGACCAATGCGCCCGAACGCCAGCCGCGTCCGTTTTCCACCTGTTCATTGGCCAGAACGGTCATATCGACCGGGTCCCAGTTCACCACGGCGTTTTTGCGGTAAACCAGCCCGGCTTCGAGCATATCCAGAAACAACGCCTGCTGCTGGCCGTAATATTCAGGGTCGCAGGTGGCGAATTCACGAGACCAGTCGATGGACAGGCCCAAAGGCTTCATCTGCCCGCGCATGTCGGCGATGTTGCCGTAAGTCCAGTCTTTGGGGTGGCCACCAATGGCCATCGCGGCGTTTTCCGCAGGCATCCCGAAGGCGTCCCAGCCCATCGGGTGCAGCACGTTATGTCCTGTCGCCAGCTTGTGACGCGCAATCACGTCACCCATGGTGTAGTTGCGCACATGCCCCATATGGATTCGGCCCGAGGGGTAGGGGAACATCTCAAGCACATAATACTTTGGCTTGTCCGCCTTGTGGTTAGCGGTGAAGATTCCGGCCTTGTCCCAGGCCTCTTGCCATTTTGCTTCGATTTCGTTGGCCGAGTAGCGCGACATCGTGCGGTCCTTCGTGAATGAAAACGCCGGGTAGGAACCCGGCGTGGTATTAGTGTGATTTTCGGCGGGTTGCTAGAACTTGTTGTCCGCGATGCGTAGCTGACGGGCACGAGACAGAATCGCATCCTCGACTGCACGCGTCGTCGCCGCGCTGACCGGAGAGCCTCCGCTGGATTGCAGGGCAACTGACAATGACCGTGCCGCAAGGGCCGGGTCGCTGATGTGAACCGTGGCCCTATAAGAGCGTCCTCCACCCGGTGGTGTGCCGTAACCGGTTACGATCACTCCGGTAAATGGGTCGACCTCTTGAACAGGCAGGAAGTTCAGCACATCAAGCGAAGCCGCCCACAGGTAGCGGTTCACATTTGTTACCTGCTCGGCTGTGCTGCGGTCGAAAATGTCCCAAATCGTCGAGCGGTTAGGGTCATTCAACTCACGCTCGTCGGAATTTCCGCCTGCGAGATTGGGCGTATAAGTCGTCGTGGCGCTTTGATTCTGCCCACATGCCGAAATGGTGGCGGTCAGCATGATCAATCCCAAAATCGTCGGCAGGCGCATTGTAAACAGGTCCTGTTTCACTTGTTGTGCAGTATTCAAGGGATACTCCTAGCCAAGGACCCCCGCTGCAACAAGCCTATTCTTGTGAAATCCCGGTAGGTGGCTGGTCTTGGGGGGAAATGGACTGTGGCATCCTTGCACCAATTTGCCCCCAATGACACCGCAGCGTTTATGCCAAGCTTGCGCAAAGGGGGCAAAAAGAGCGAAACGGTGTCCGTGCTGAGACATATGCCGAGGCATGTGTCGAGTAGATAACTCTTTTTGAAACCGAGGGAAACAAGATGAAAAAAGTTCTCTTCGCAACTACGGCGCTGATCGCGACCGCAGGCGTTGCAGCAGCTGAAGTTAAATTCAGCGGTTACGGCCGTTTTGGTCTGGGCTACGTTGAAGATCGTTCCGGTACCGTTCCGAACATTTCCACTACAACTGGTGGCGGGCTTACAACCAACACCGCACTTGTTCAAACCGATGACGCGATCCTGGTTTCGCGTTTCCGTCTGAACATCGACGGCATCGTTGAAACTGACGGTGGCGTTCGTTTCGAAGGTCGTGTTCGTCTGCAAGCTGACGAAGACAGCAGCACCGGTGAAGCAAACTCGGCCGGTCTGAACGGCGCACGCTTCTCGGTCATCTTCGGCGGTCTGCGTGTTGACGCGGGCAACGTTGCAGGTGCCTTCGACAACCTGGCAAACTACTACGGCAACGAAGTAGGTCTGGAACTGTTCGCAGGCCAGTACTCGGGTGTTAACTACAGCTTCCTGGGTTACTCGTCGACCGGTTCGGGTTCGAACGCTGTGTTCTTCCAGTACTCGGTTGGTGACTTCGCATTTGGTGCATCGTATGATCAGGCGACCGTTGGTATTAACGGCGTTGCAACCGATGCTGACCGCTGGGACATCAGCGCGACTTACACCTTCAACAACATCACCGCCGCTGTGGCCTATGGTCAGACCGACGCTGGTATTTCCGGTGTTAGCGATCCGAGCCTGACCGTTCTGACCCTGGGTGCAGAATTCGGTGACTTCTCGGGTACTCTGTTCGTTGCAGACGACGCAACCGAGATCGCAGCAACTGACGGCACCGCATGGGGTCTGTCGGCAGCCTACAACCTGGGCGCTGCAACCACCCTGCTGTTCACCTACGGTGACGGCAACGCCGACCTCGACACGCAGCAGGTCGCAATCGGTGCGATCTACGACCTGGGTGGCGGTGCATCGCTGCGCGGTGGTATCGGTGTAAACGACTGCGACATCTGCGCAGACTCGACCATCGTTGCTGACTTCGGTGCTCAGTTCAACTTCTAAGCTGATCTGAACCGTAAGGTTTGAGGGCGGGTCTTCGGACTCGCCCTTTTCTTTTGTGCCGACTTGGTGTTTTTCTGCGCCAAATACAGAATGAGGATCCAATGTCGCTGCAAGACATCACCGCGCGTATCACCAAAGCAGAATCTAAATCCGAGCGTCCGGTTGGTTCAGTGAAATTGATCGCAGTGTCCAAAGTGCAGCCGAATGAACGCGTGCAGGCAGTTCTGGCACAGGGGCACAGGTGTTTCGGAGAGAATCGGGTGCAAGAGGCCGCCAGCAAATGGCCCGCCTTCAAAGAGCAGTTCGAAGGAGTTGATCTGCACCTTATCGGCCCGTTGCAAACCAACAAGGCCCGGCAGGCGATGGAGTTATGCGATGCGATTCACTCGGTGGATCGTCCAAAACTGGCCAAAACGCTGGCCCGCTTGGCGCAAGAGATGGGAGCCTGCCCTGATCTGTTCATTCAGGTCAATACAGGTGAAGAGGAACAAAAGGCCGGTATTCTTCCCGCCGACGCGGATAAGTTCATTGCTGATTGCAAAGCGCTTGATCTTCCTGTGCGTGGATTGATGTGTATTCCCCCTGTCGACGAAGAACCCTCATTACATTTTGCGCTTCTGGCCAAGATTGCTGCACGCAACGGTCTGGAGGGGCTGTCGATGGGGATGAGTGGCGATTTCGAGCAAGCCATTGCCTTGGGTGCAACCCATGTGCGTGTTGGTTCGGCCATTTTTGGCGAACGGGTCAAACCTCAGGAATAATCAGGCGGGTTCCGGGGGCAACGCGATCAGCGATCCAATGCAAGTGATCTCGGCGAAAGGCGACACAACCTTCGGTCGGATATCCGGGTCGTCGCCACTGATGCAAAAAGATGGCTGACCCTTTCCCGGGGACGGCGTTAGGCCAGTTCCAGTCCGTCAAAAGAACCAGATCGTACAGCGGGTCGGCTCGTTGCAGTTTTTCGTGGCTGAAGGCGTAAGGCGCGGCCACCATGTGGTTGTAGTTGGTGTCGGATACGTCATCCGACCATAAATCCTGAAGGCCAATCGGGTGCGCCCAGTACGTTGGGCGTGCAATCCTGTCCGCGCGGTAGAGCATCCCGACAATCCGGTGATGCCCGGTGGGGGTGGCACCATCGCCTTCACGCTTGAACTTGCTCACTCCGCCCTTGCCAATGGTGCAAGGGAAAACCCTGCCCAGAAACCGAACGCCACGCGGGGTCAGCACAAGATCGCTGGGGGTCAAAGCAAATGCCCCGATTTCGCGGCTTTTGTCGCCAGATACCCCCGGTTATGAGCTGTTTCACCCACTTTCAAAGGCACGCGCTCGGTTACAGCGATCCCTGTCCGCTCCATCATTGCGATCTTGGCAGGGTTGTTGGTCAACAACCTGACCGAGTTGAAGCCCAGTGACTTCAGAATGTCCGAACCAAGCCGGAAATCGCGCTCATCGTCCTCAAAGCCAAGCCTATGGTTTGCTTCGACCGTGTCAAAGCCTTGATCCTGAAGGAAATAGGCCCGCATCTTGTTGGCCAATCCGATGCCGCGACCTTCCTGATTGAGATACAGCAAGACACCAGCTCCTTCAGATCCCATCTGTGCCAATGCTCCACGCAACTGCGGACCGCAGTCGCATTTCAGACTGCCCATCAGGTCGCCGGTAAAACAGGCCGAGTGCAAACGGGCCAATACCGGCTTGTCCCGATCTGGACGGCCGATTTCGACGGCATAATGTTCTTCGCCACCGTCTTCGGGACGGAAGATGTGCAGGCGACCGGCCTCTGACACTTCCATTGGCAGGCGGGCGGCAACCACTTCGTGCAATGCGCTGCGATTTGCCAGATGTGGTGCCGCGCGCGTGTGATCGATGCATGTCAGGCCGTGCGTGGTAGCAAAGGAACGCCCGTCTTCGATGGAAACAACCACAGCTGCCGGCAGGATTCGCGCGGATTTTGCCAGCGCGATTGCGATACGGTGCAGATTGGCATTGCCCTGCCGCTCGGTCATCAACGGGCCTTTCATCGGCGCGTTCAAGTCGTCCGAAGGATCTGCCACCGCCTGAACCCAGGTAATATCCGCATCTGCGGGAACCAAAACCCGCGCGAGATCTCCGTCATAGGCGCGTGCCTTTAGCGTCTCGGCCCGCCGTCCGGTTATGGCCACAACCGGCGTTCCTAATGCCTTCAGATCGGCTAGACGCTGCGGGCTGAGCGTTTCCGCAGAAACAGCAAGTACGCTGTAGCCACTGTCATCGGTAAGGGCCACGGGAACACCCATACGCAGATCAGCCCGTGCGCGGGCCAGCAATTCAGAAATATCGGGGGCGAGGCTCATCTAGGTTACCCTACAACGTTCAGCCCTTTTCCTATCTCTTACGAAAGGAAATGTGAAACATTTCTGCAAACTCTGACACGAAGGCGTGAGACGATTGCAGTAAAGCTTGTTGAATTCATATTCCACACGCAAGTGATGGAAAAGCGTTTGGAGGACCGGGAAATGGCTCAGCTCAAGAAAATCCTGTTGGTGGACGATGACGAGGATCTGCGCGAGGCGCTCAGCGAGCAACTTGTAATGACCGAGGATTTCGATGTGTTCGAAGCCTCTGACGGGACCTCGGCGATGGAACGTGCGCGTGAGGCGATTTATGACCTGGTCATTCTGGATGTCGGCCTGCCTGATACCGACGGGCGCGAACTGTGCCGCCTGATGCGCAAGCAAGGCGTTAAAAGCCCCATCCTGATGCTGACCGGTCATGACAGCGACGCCGATACCATCCTTGGGCTGGATGCAGGTGCGAACGACTATGTCTCCAAACCTTTCAAATTCCCGGTTCTTCTGGCCCGCATCCGTGCCCAGCTGCGCCAGCATGAGCAGTCAGAAGATGCCGTCTTTGTGCTTGGCCCCTATACGTTCAAACCGGCGATGAAGATGTTGATCACCGAAGATGACCGTAAAATCCGCCTGACCGAGAAGGAAACGAACATTCTCAAGTTCCTGTACCGCTCGACCGACGGCGTCGTGGCGCGGGACGTGCTGCTGCATGAGGTCTGGGGTTATAACGCCGGTGTGACAACCCACACGCTGGAAACCCACATCTACCGTCTGCGTCAGAAAATCGAGCCCGATCCGTCCAATGCGCGCCTTTTGGTCACAGAATCGGGTGGATATCGGCTGGTGTCTTAACTGGGTGTGGATTGACTTGGATCAAAGTGATACCCTGTACTCATAATTAGGTTACTCCCAACCCGCGCATGTCCGGGTTATGACATGCACCTCCCTGTTGGACTGCCGGGCCGAATGGCCCGGCTTTTTTTTGGGGTGGTTGGCAAGATGGCTGCTTAGAGCCCAAAATGCACTATGCTGCGCGACGCGCGAAGGTCGGCCGTGTTGCATCCCTTCGCCAGATCGCGGCGGAATTGAACGCGCGGGGCGGCAAATGGCACGCGACCACCGTGCGGAATATAAAAATGGCGAAAAACAGTGCTGAGGCGGTTGCGGCCTAGAGATTACCCGTTCCGATTGTTACCCATCGCGTTCGACACGTTTGATTGGCATATTCCGGTCGTCTTTGCAGTTCCATCATCACGACATGAGAACCTACGACATTGATACCTTTGTTGCCCATCGGTGCGCCAGCTTCGGAAACGAGCGTTTCATAAAGCGAAAGGTTTTCTTTCTTTAGGACCAAACCAGTGTCTTCACGCCATGCGAACCAGAAATCATCTTCGGGATCGGTTTCTAGCGCAAGCCCGTGAACTGTTGTTTCTGTGGTAAAGAACGGCCATGCGTCTCCAGGTAGTAGCGACCGTCCGTTTCTGAACTTTGGGACAATATCGGGTATGAAATATGGCCTGTTCAGGTCGATCAGGGCTTGCTTTCCGATATTCATACCGTTCGGAAGCTGAACGCAGCGTGTTGGAACACCCCAAGAGAAGGCGATTGCAAAAATTGCAACACATGTTCCGGTAACGAAAAGGACGCGGAATTTATCCATAGGCACTTCGCGCAGGGTCTAGGTAGATTTGTCCTCTCAAGGTTCCAGACCAATCGTCAGTTATTGAATACGGTTCACCAGTTTGAATCCCGAGCCGTTGAGGACCACGCGGTGGAAGGCCGGTGCGCCCCCGAAGGTAGTTATCTAGCGGCCTGTGTATGTTCTCAAAAATCGTCTCTCCTGGATCAATGACTTCAACACCTATATCAGCCGGATCAGCAAATTCGTCCCTCAAATAGAACTCAATTGAGCCTCCAACGGCCAGCACACCATGCTGTTCTTCGACGTTCACTGAAAATTCCCCGCCGATCACTGTATCACCAATACTGAAAACGACACCTGTCATGCCATAGGTGTTGTAAAACGTAGTATCAGAGAAACTGCCATCGCGCTTCTCGCGAGCTGCCCTCGCAACTTGGTCTTTCAGGTTTTTATCCACCAAAGCCATGTATTGACTGACGATTGCGGAAAGGTGGCCGGTCTCGCGTACAGTGACGCCTCGACCATTGCCACGGTAATAGTGGTTCACAAAATCACTACTGCTCCAAGCGGCACCACTACCTGAGACACCCTGCAAGGCAATTTCCATAAACTCGGAAACCTCGGCGAAATATGGTTCCGCCGTGCAACGGCAACCGTAGTCTTCCCCAGGGTGTCCGCCTTCTGGTGGATTGTCCCATGAAAAAATCTGGCCTTCTCGTTCGGCATGTGCTGACCGAACCTTACCATCGCGTCGCGTTCGCCAGATGTAGTGGGTGGCAGGCTTGGCGTTCTTCGTCTCAAAACGGATTGGCGTGCCCTTGCGCAGATATTGCACAAAGGCTTCTCGATATTCTTGGGGTTCAATCAGGGTCACATCGCACACTAGGCCTTTTGTTCGGCACACAATTGTGCCGTTCAGCATTTTAGAAATGGTTAACCATGAGTGCGCTTATCAGCCTGAATAAATGCGCTAGTCGCCACCATAGCTCTAAAGCTCCTTCGATAGTCAATGGCTGGTAAGAACCTGCTTTTGTGGGCTAGTGTTGTTTACTTCGATGAAGCAGACCTTTGAGGTGAACAATTGAAAGGTAGAAAAGTCCGCAGAGCGGTCATTCATTGACCTGGCTTTTGGGGCCTTTTCCCATGGCACCCCGTCCCACACCACGCTAACCTCTGCCCAACCGCGACAGAGGATTCCCCCATGCCCTTCACCCTTGCCACCTGGAACATCAACTCGGTCCGCCTGCGCGAGCCCATCGTGCTGAAGCTACTTCAGGACGAAGCGCCGGATGTGTTGTGCCTGCAGGAATGCAAGTCTCCGGTTGAAAAGATCCCGACAGAAGGTTTTGCCGAGCTGGGCTATACCCACATGGTTGCACGCGGTCAGAAGGGCTATAACGGCGTCGCGATCCTGTCGCGCCTACCGATGGAGGAGGTGGGCGACAAGGATTTCGCCGGTTTGGGCCACGCGCGCCACATCGCCGGACGGTTGGAAAACGGTGTTACCATCCACAACTTCTATGTCCCGGCAGGTGGTGACGTGCCGGATCGGGATGTGAATGAGAAGTTCGGCCAGAAACTCGATTACCTCACCGACATGCGCGACTGGTTCCATGCGGAGAAGCCTCAGAAATCCATTCTGGTCGGCGATCTGAACATCGCCCCGCGTGAAGATGATGTCTGGTCGCATAAACAACTGCTCAAGGTTGTCTCGCACACACCGATCGAAGTTGAACATCTGGCTGAAACACAGGACGCAGGTGGTTGGGTCGACATTACGCGGCAGGATATTCCCGAGGGGCAGCTTTATAGCTGGTGGTCGTATCGCGCACGCGACTGGGATGCAGCGGATAAAGGGCGACGGCTGGATCATGTATGGGCCACGCCGGATATTTCCAACGCAGGCCATTCCAGCCGTATCCTGCGGGACGCGCGCGGGTGGGAAAAGCCCAGCGATCATGCTCCGGTCTTTGCGACCTTTGACGTCTGAGATGTAACTCTGCCCTTGGTTTCTGCTGCAAGCGATTGCATATAGGGCGCAAGTTCGAACGAGAGAGTGATTGCCATGGACCTTCTGAACGGCGCAGACGCCCCAGCCACCGATCTGATCAAAGACGGGAGCGAGGCCACTTTCATGGCCGACGTGGTCGAAGCTTCGCAGGAAACACCCGTTATCGTTGATTTCTGGGCACCTTGGTGTGGTCCGTGCAAAACGTTGGGCCCAATGCTGGAAGAGGCCGTAACTGCCGCAAAAGGCGCGGTGAAGATGGTTAAGATCAACGTGGATGAGGCGCAGGTGATCGCCTCGCAAATGCGTATCCAGTCGATCCCAACCGTTTACGCCTTTTTCAAGGGCCAACCGGTCGATGGGTTTCAGGGCGCGCTGCCAGGGTCCGAGATCAAGGCGTTTGTCGACCGTGTGATCGAAGCGGCTGGCGGTGAAAGCCCGGGCGGTCAGCTGGATGATGCCGTGCAAGCCGCCGAGGAAATGCTGACCGAAGGCGCGGCTGCAGACGCGGCGCAGACCTTTTCAGCCATTCTGGGTGAAGACCCCAACCACGCGGCGGCCTATGGCGGCTTGGTGCGCGCGCATATCGCCACCGGCGATTTGGAGCAGGCCGAGGCGATCCTGAATGGCGCTCCGGCCGAGATTTCGACATCCGCCGAGTTGGAGGCTGCTCACGCACAGCTGGAACTGGCCAAACAGGCTGCGGATGCAGGCCCTGTTGCTGAACTGACGGCTGCTGTTGAGGCTGATCCTGACAACCACCAAGCCCGGTTTGATCTGGCGCAGGCGCTGCACGCAAACGGCGAAGTGGAAGAGGCCGTGGCGCAATTGCTGGAGCTGTTCCGCCGGGACCGTGAGTGGAATGACGGTGCAGCCAAGGCGCAGCTATTCACCATTTTTGATGCGCTCAAGCCCAATGATCCGATCGTTCTGAACGGGCGTCGCAAACTCAGCTCGATGATATTTGCCTAATCTCTGATCAGAGCTAGAATTGGGTACATGATGCATCCCGCCGACCTGCCGGATACGGTATCCGTTTTTCCTTTGCCCGGGGCACTGCTGTTGCCTCGGTCGCCGTTGCCTCTGCATATCTTCGAGCCGCGCTATCTACAGATGCTGGACGATGCGCTGAAAACCAAGGAACGGCTGATCGCAATGGTTCAGCCGAACCCTTCGGTCAGTGACGAGAAAAAGCTGCACCGCATCGGATGTGCAGGGCGTGTGACGCAGTTTTCCGAAACAGAAGACGGTCGCTATCTGATCACGCTGACCGGAGTGTCCCGCTTCCGCATAGTGTCAGAGTTGGACGCGTTCACACCCTATCGCCGGTGTGATGTCTCTTGGGATGGATTCGATCGCGATCTTGGTAAGGCCGAGAAAGACGACGGATTCAATCGCACAAAATTCCTGACCCTTTTGGAACGCTTCTTTTTGTCCCGGCAATTGTCGACCGATTGGGAGTCAATGAAAGACGCAGAGGATGAGTTGCTTGTGAACTCATTGTCGATGCTTTTGGATTTCGACCCCGAAGAAAAACAAGCTCTTTTGGAGGCCCCCTGCCTGCGTACCCGGCGCGAGACCTTGGTGACGCTGATTGAATTCGCCATGCGCGGCGGATCGAATGAGGAAAAACTACAATGACCGACTCTGACCACGCTTTTGATCGGCATATGCTCGAAGCGTTGATCTGCCCGCAGACCCACACCACGCTGCACTATGACGCGGAAAAACAAGAGCTTGTGTCAAAAGCTGCCGGGCTGGCCTTTCCCATTCGCAACGGGATCCCGGTCATGCTGATCGATGAGGCGCGGCAGCTCGACTAAATTGCTCGTCCTTGCAACAATTTGGGCAGATCTCCGGTCAACCCGGCGGCCTCTCGCACAAAGCCACGGCGCAATCCGGGCAATGACCCGACAATGCCCATTCCAATATCTCGACCGAGACGCAGCAAGGGATTGTCGTTGGAAAACAGCTTGTTGAAGACATCCGTCGCCATCGCAAGCGAGGCGGTGTCAAAGCGACGCCATTCCTGATAACGCTCTAGCACCATGACCGAGCCGATATCCTCACCGCGCCGCCCAGCCAGTGTCACAACCTCAGCCAAAGCCCCGACATCGCGCAGGCCGGCATTTAGGCCTTGACCGGCAATGGGGTGCATCCCGTGGGCGGCGTCCCCAACCAGTGCCATGCGGTCGCCGATGAAGGAATTGGCTATGGTCAGGTTCAGCGGGTATGTGAAACGGTCGCCTGCCAAGCGTATCTCACCTAGGAAATCGCCGAAACGCGGGCGTAGCACTTGCAGATAATCTTCTTCAGACATGGCGTTGATCCGTGCCGCAGTCTCGGTACGCTCGCTCCAGACGATAGAGCTGCGGTTTCCGGTCAGCGGCAGAATCGCAAGCGGGCCGGGTGGCATGAAGAACTGATGGGCAATGCCATTGTGCGGCAGGTCATGTTCGATGGCACAGACCAGCGCGGTCTGACCATAATCCCAACCGGTGCGTTTGATGCCCGCCCGTGACGCGGTGCCACTGCGGCGGCCGTCGCACCCAACCAGCAGGCTGCCGCCCACGGTTGTGCCGTCGTCCAACGTTAAGGTCACCCCAGTGGCGTCGCTCTGTTGGGATACAACTGTCTTGCCGCTTATCTGGGTGATGCGCGGCTCCTCGGCCATCGCGTCCAGAAAAGCGCGGCGCAGATGGCGGTCTTCGACCATATACCCCATCGGGCCTTCTTCGATCTCGGCATGGTCGAAATGCATAATAAAGGGTGAGGGGCCTGCGCCCGCGTGACCGTCTGTGACCTTGATTTCCAGCATTGGTTGGGCGTGCTCAGCCACGTGCGCCCACACTCCTGTCGCATCCAGCAAGCGTTGTGAGGCCAAAGCCAACGCATAGGCACGGCCGTCAAAGGCGGCGTTCTTCCGGACCTTTTCGGCCAACGCATCGATCACCGTGACTGAGTGACCTGTTTGTGCCAGTGCCAGAGCCAAAGCGGGGCCGTTCAGCCCGCCGCCCACGATCAGAATATCAGATGCCTGTGTCATGCCCTGCAATATGCGCGCCCTTTCGGGATTGTCCATGTGCAGTCCTGTCGCTACCGTCGCCCAAAGCTGAAAATTCCGGAGGGGCAAGATGCTGGATTGGTTGACCATGACCGCGTGTGATTTGGGCCGTGGCATTGGGATGGGTCAGATTGACCCGGTTGAACTGACGGAAACCTACCTGTCTGCCATCGACTCTCATCCGCATCGGGACCGCATCTATGCCCGTGTCACCCATGAGCGCGCCCGATCCGAGGCTGAAGCAGCCCAGCAGCGCGCCAAACTGGGCCTGCGCCGGTCCTTGCTGGACGGCGTCCCCATCAGTTGGAAAGATCTGTTCGATACGGCGGGTACAGTGACCGAGGCGGGTTCGGCGCTGCTAAAGGATCGTGTGCCGGATGCGGATGCGCTGGTGTTGCGCAATGCGACTCAGATGGGCACCGTCTGTCTGGGCAAAACACATATGAGCGAGCTGGCTTTCTCTGGCCTTGGCCTCAACCCGATCACTGAAACACCGCCCTGCATTAACGATGAATCTGCAGTGCCCGGAGGGTCGTCTTCAGGGGCGGCCGCCTCGGTCGCTTGGGGTTTGGCCGCTTGTGGCATTGGCTCGGACACCGGCGGGTCAGTTCGGATCCCATCGGCTTGGAATGATCTGGTCGGTCTGAAAACCACTTCCGGGCGGCTAAGCCTGGAGGGTGTGGTGCCGCTCTGCTTGCGGTTCGATACGGTCGGGCCGCTGGCGCGGTCGGTTGAGGACGCCGCGCAAATGTTGGCTTTGCTCGAAGGTGGAACGCCAGCCGATCTGCGCGGTGCGTCGCTGAAAGGCCGACGCTTTGCCGATTTGCAGAACATCGCCAAGGACGATCTGCGTGACACACCGGGTAAGGCATACGAAGAAGCCCTTGCGAAACTTGCGGATGCGGGGGCTGAAATCGTGCCGTTGGAAGTGCCCGCACTGAACGAGGCCATGACCCTGACCAGCATCGTCTACACAACCGAGGCCTATGGGCTGTGGCGCGATGTGATCGAAGCCAATCCCGAAGCGATTTATCCCGAGATCCTTGAACGGTTCCGTATTGGTCTGGGGTTTTCTGGCCCCGACTACGTGGCCGCCTGGTCCAAGCTCAAGGCTTGCCGCACCGCATGGGACGCAGCAACCGCCGGGTTCGATGCGGTTCTGGCCCCTACGGCCCCGATACTGCCGCCTAATCTGGAGCGCTTGATGAGCGACCACGACTACTACGTGACCGAGAATCTACTGGCCCTACGAAACACGCGGATTGGCAATTTGATGGGTCTTGCAGCGCTGAGCCTACCCACCGGAACCCCCAGTTGCGGGTTGATGATGCTGGGTTATCTCGGCTCGGAAGAGGCCCTTTTGCGGTTGGGCTCAGCAGCAGAAGCGGTACTGGCCTGAATGCCACAATCCCCTGATTCGGAACCTCTTTGTCTGGACGAAGAGGGGCCCGGGCTGTAATCTGCCAAAAAAACGGGGCGTAAATGACCCCGATATTGAGGCAGTATTATGGATTTCCCCGAGCGGTTTTCGAACCTACCGGCTTACGCATTCCCGCGTCTGCGCGCCCTGTTGGATCATCACCAGCCGGGCGGTGACATCGTTCACATGACGATTGGCGCACCCACACATGATTTTCCGGCCTGGGTGACAGATGTCATCATGGAAAACGCCTCTGGGTTTCAGGGCTATCCGCCGAACGAAGGTTCGGAAGACCTGCGTGGTGCAATTACGGATTGGATTCATCACCGCTATGGCGTTCAGATGGACCCGGATGCCAACGTGATGGCGCTGAACGGCACCCGTGAGGGGTTGTACAACGCCGCTATGGCGCTGTGCCCGGAACAAAAGAACGGCCAGCAACCGATCATCCTGTGCCCGAATCCGTTTTATCAGGTCTACATGGTCGCTTCGCTTTCGGTAGGCGCGCAGCCCTATTTTGTGCCTGCAACCGCCGCAACCGGTCATCTGCCAGATTATGCCGGTCTACCGGCTGAGGTGCTGAATCGCACCGCCGTGGCCTATATCTGTTCACCTGCCAACCCGCAGGGGGCCGTCGCCTCGCGTGATTACTGGGCCGAACTGATCCGCCTGGCCGAGCAATACGATTTCCGCATCTTCGCCGACGAATGTTATTCCGAGATTTACCGGGACACGGCCCCAACAGGTATTCTGACCGTCGCACAAGAACTGGGCGCTGATCCTGAACGGATCACGCTGTTCAACTCGCTCTCCAAACGCTCGAACCTGGCCGGGTTGCGGTCGGGGCTGATCGCGGGCGGGCCGGAGACGATCAAACAGGTCAAGCAATTGCGCACTTATGCCGGGTCGCCTTTGCCGTTGCCCTTGCAGGCCGCTGCGGCAAAGATCTGGGCAGATGAAGAACACGTCCGTGAAAACCGCGCGCTCTATCAGGAAAAATACGCCATCGCGGATGAGGTGTTCGCGGGCGTGCAGGGATACATGTCGCCAGAGGCCGGGTTCTTTTTGTGGCTGCCGGTCGACAACGGCGAAGACACCGCATTGAAGGTCTGGAAGGACACCGGGGTTCGGGTCCTGCCGGGCGCATATCTTTCACAAGGTGATCCGGGGAACAACCCGGGCAAAGGCTTTATCCGGGTTGCATTGGTAGCCCCAAAAACAGAGTTGCAGCGTGGTCTGATCACACTCCGCGACTGCATCTATTCGTGAGGTACGAGGGCAAAATGGCATCATATAACGCGCGCAATCGCGATCCATTGTTGGACAGCACCACGCAAGCCGCCTTGGAGCGACGCAGCAAGGAACTGATCGGCATCGCCCTTATCCTGCTGGGTTTGGCTGCGGCGGCGATGATCTGGTCCTACACCCCCGATGATCCGAACTGGATGGTTTCGACCGACGCGCCGGTGCAGAACTGGATGGGGCGGATAGGCGCATCGATCGCTGCGCCCCTTTTCATGATCGTGGGCTGGGGCAGCTGGGGTGTTGCGCTCGTGCTGATTGGTTGGGGTTTGCGTTTCGCGGGTCATTTCGGTGAAGACCGCGCCATTGCCCGGTTGATTTTTGCCCCGATCTGGATTGCCGTTGTCTCGGTTTACGCTGCGACCCTTGTTCCCGGTGCCGAATGGCGCTCGACGCACAGCTATGGTCTGGGCGGTCTGTTCGGCGACACGGTTATGGGCGCGTTGCTGACGCTTTTGCCGATCTCCTCGCATTTTCTGGTGAAGCTGATGTCTCTTGCCATGGCGGTCGGAATGATCTCGCTGGGCATCTTTGTTCTCGGCTTTACTAAAGCCGACGTGAAACGCGGCTTCCGTGCGTTCCTTTTGGGTTTGGTGATGGCCTACGACCTGCTGATGAATCTGCTGGGCCGTGGTGCCTCTGCGACTGCGCAGGCTGCGCGAGATCGACAGGCGCAATGGAAAGAACACCGCGCCGCGCGGGTGGAACCTGTTTTGAATGATGACATCGCCTTCGGCGATCCCGTCTTTGAAGAACTGGAAGAAGAGCCCGAACCTGCGCCCAAAACCGGCCTGCTGGCGCGTATGCCGTCGTTGATCCGCCGCCCGGAACCGATGCCAGAGCCGGAACTGGTCGATCCTGAACCGATTGCGGGCTTTGACGAAATGCCCGGCGAAGATCGCATCCGCTCAAAAATCTCGGCTGCTGTGCGCAATCGCAAAGTAGCAACAGGTGAGATGACGCCCGAACCGGACCCGAACCTGCCTCTGACCAAAGGCCGAGGCCGTCGACCCGATCCGCTAATCCTGAATGCGCATCAGCCGGATGAATTGCCGGCTGAGCCACCAGTGACAGCCGGTGGGTTGCCGCCCGAACCTCCGATGACAGCAGGAGCCGCACCCGAGTGGCATGATCCGGCCCCGGTCGAGTATGCGCCCGAGATCCAGCAAGACCAATACGCGCCCATGCCGGATCTGGACGATGAGCCGCTTGTCGAGGACATGGAGGACTCTGTGCCGCAGTCGCGCCCTGCGATGAAGATCCCAGTGGCGGAGCCGCGCAAACCCGTGGTCGCACAGCCCGTGCGCCGCACACCGCCGCCGTCGCGCCGCGCGCAGGCCGAGGCGCAACCGGCACTGTCTTTTGAGGACAAGCATTCGGATTTCGAGTTGCCTCCGCTGGGGCTGTTGTCGAACCCGGCCAGCATTCAGCGCCATCATCTGAGTGATGAAGCGTTGGAAGAAAACGCGCGGATGCTGGAAAACGTTTTGGATGACTACGGCGTCAAGGGCGAGATCGTTAGCGTGCGCCCCGGTCCCGTAGTCACCATGTACGAACTGGAACCAGCTCCGGGCCTGAAAGCCAGCCGTGTGATTGGTCTGGCGGATGACATTGCGCGTTCAATGTCGGCGCTGTCGGCACGGGTTTCGACCTTGCCGGGCCGTTCGGTCATCGGCATCGAACTGCCTAACGAAAACCGTGAGATGGTGGTGCTGCGCGAAATCCTCGCCAGCCGTGATTTTGGCGATGGCAATCATGCACTGCCGCTGGCGCTGGGCAAGGACATCGGTGGTGAATCCGTTGTGGCCAACCTGGCCAAGATGCCTCACCTGCTGATCGCAGGTACGACCGGCTCGGGTAAGTCGGTGGCGATCAACACCATGATCCTGTCGCTGCTGTACAAACTGTCGCCGGATGAATGCCGCCTGATCATGATCGACCCGAAGATGCTGGAATTGTCGGTGTATGATGGTATCCCGCATCTCCTGTCCCCTGTCGTCACCGACCCGAAAAAGGCGGTTGTGGCCCTGAAATGGGTCGTGGGTGAGATGGAAGACCGCTATCGCAAGATGTCCAAAATGGGCGTCCGCAACATCGCGGGCTACAATGGTCGCGTGAAGGACGCGTTGGACAAAGGTGAAATGTTCAGCCGCACGGTACAGACCGGGTTTGATGATGAAACCGGCGAGCCCACCTTTGAGACCGAAGAATTCGCCCCGGAAGCGATGCCCTATATCGTTGTCATCGTCGATGAGATGGCTGACCTGATGATGGTCGCGGGCAAGGAAATCGAAGCCTGCATCCAGCGACTGGCGCAGATGGCGCGGGCCTCGGGCATTCACTTGATCATGGCGACGCAACGCCCCTCGGTCGACGTGATTACCGGCACGATCAAGGCGAACTTCCCGACGCGGATCTCGTTCCAGGTGACCTCGAAAGTCGATAGTCGCACGATCTTGGGCGAGATGGGTGCCGAACAACTGCTGGGGCAGGGCGATATGCTGTATATGGCGGGTGGCGCCAAGATCACCCGCTGCCACGGTCCCTTTGTGTCGGACGAGGAGGTCGAGGAAATCGTCAACCACCTGAAACAGTTCGGCCCGCCCGACTACATGAGCGGCGTAGTCGATGGCCCAGCCGAGGAAAAGGCTGAAAACATCGATGCTGTTCTGGGCCTGAACACCGGTGGCAACACGAACGGCGAGGATGCCCTGTACGATCAGGCGGTGGCGATTGTGATCAAGGATCGCAAATGCTCGACCTCGTATATCCAGCGGAAACTTGCCATCGGCTACAACAAGGCGGCGCGCCTGGTTGAGCAGATGGAGGACGAAGGCGTTGTTTCTGCGGCAAATCACGTCGGTAAGCGGGAAATCCTCGTCCCCGAGCAGTAAGATATTTAATAACAAGGGCAGAAGGCCTATCTGTACGGCATGAAACAGATTGCTTTTGCCCTTGCTTTGACACTGGCCGCACCTGCCGCATGGGCGGCGGATAAGTTGCCGCTTTCGCAGATTTCCAATTACCTGAACGGATTGAAAACGGTTGAGACGACCTTCACGCAAGTGAACGACGATGGATCGCTGAGCACCGGTAAGCTGTGGATGCAGCGCCCGGGCAAGATGCGGTTTGAATATGATCCGCCCAACAGTGCGGTGGTGCTTGCGCGTTCCGGCAGTGTTCAGATTTTCGATCCGAAATCAAATCAACCGCCCGAGCAATACCCGCTGAAGCGGACGCCCCTGTCCATCGTACTGGCGCGGAACGTGAACTTGGGGCAGGCCAATATGGTTGTGGGGCACAGTTTTGACGGCACCGCCACTGTGGTCACGGCGCAAGACCCTAAGAACCCAGAAGCAGGACGGATTGATCTGATGTTCACAGATGACCCGGTCGAGTTGCGTAAATGGGTAATTCACGACAATGCTGGGGGTCAGACAACTGTTCTTCTGGGTGCTCTGACCGAAGGCGGGCGCCTCGATCAGGACTTGTTCTCGAACAGAAAAAGGGTCGGGTCAGGCAATCGCTGACCCGATCAAGCTTTGTCAGTACCGGCAGTTGGCCAACTGCGCCTGGTATAATTGCGCGCGCGCATCCACGTCACTGGCCACGTTCAACAACCAGGACTTGCTGTTGTAACTTCCACGCGCGAAGCCGGTATGGCCTTCGTGATAAGCGAGATATTGATTGCGCGTATCTGCTGGGTGAATACCGTTACGTTCGTAACTTTTATTCATGTACCAGCCGATAAAATCAGACGCGTCGCGAATCCGGTCCCGCTTGGCGCGGCGTTTTCCGGTTTCACGTTGGTATTGCTCCCACGTGCCGTCAAGCGCTTGGCCATAGCCATAAGCACTGCTCTGTCGGCCCATCGGGATCACGCCCAGAACGTATCTGTGCGGGGTGCGCGCATCGTGGCGATAGCGGCTTTCCTGATAGATCGTGGCCATCTGAACGTGCACGGGAACACCCCATTTACGTTCGGTGTTCTTGAAAGCCCTGATATAGTCGGGTTTTTCGCGCGCAATGCTGCACGCGTCATTCAATTTGCTGGGCGGCTGTTTCGAGCCGCCCCCACAGGATGCCAAAAGCAGCACCCCGAAGAGTACGATAAGAATTCTGCTCATGTGCCTCATGCCTTTTTTGCACATTCTAGCGCAGATTGAGCGATTATGAAATCACAATCGTTACAAAACGATAGCCAGGATGGCAGGCAGTGCCGCAACGGAAAGGACGGTCGACACCATGACCATTCCGGCAACGGCATCTGCGTCGGCACCAAACCGTTCCGCCAACAGGTATGACGTCACCGCAACGGGTGTGCACATCTGCAGCACCAGAACGCCAAAGGCGATGGTGTCGAGATCGAAAAGAACACCGATCCCCCATCCTAGAGCGAAACAAACGGCCAGCTTCAACGCCGATAGCCAAATAGCGTGCCCGATACTGCGCGACGTCAGGCGGGCGATTGCCACACCCACTGTCACCAACATCAATGGGACTGCCATTTGCCCCAACAGGTCAAGCGTGTTGGTCAGGAAGGTGGGTGTTTGCCACCCTTGCCACAGGAAAATGGCTCCCAAAATGGTGGCCCATGCCATCGGCTGGCGCAAAACTTGCCCCCACGCGCCTTTCCCGGCAACCAGGTAGATCCCGTAAGTAAAGGAAAATAAGGCAGTAACAGACAGGAAGATTACCGCATATCCCAATCCGACCTGACCAAAGGCGAAGATACACAAGGGCAGACCAAGATTGCCGGTATTCCCGAATATCAACGGTGACAGATATGTCCGTTGGTTCAGGTGCAACACCCGAACGATCACCCAGAACACCCCGGCCAGCAAAAGATTTGCAATCAGAGTTGCCATCGTGAAGCGCGAAAGGTCTCCGCCCGGAATTTCAGTTTGCATCAGAGCCACAAAGATCAGGCTGGGCATTGCCAGGGTCGTCGCAAACCGGGTTACGAACTGAAGGCGGTACTCGAATCCCAGCTTTACCCAGGCAAAACCAATCCCTGACAACAGAAAGACCGGCGCCACAGTTTCGAACACTGTTAGTATTAGGTTCACAGACTGTTTCCCTGAGTTTCACATCAATGATTGGCTTTTCCGGCCAGAAACGGGTAGTAAATGCTTTGGGGGCTGAAACAATGCTAAAGACACGTGCAAAATACGGCTTAGGCCAGGTGGTTCGTCATAAAAAACACCCTTTTCGAGGGGTGATTTTTGACGTGGACCCAGAATTTTCGAACACCGAGGAATGGTATCAGGCCATTCCCGAAGACAGCCGCCCGCGGAAAGAGCAACCGTTTTATCACCTGTTGGCTGAGAACGACCAATCCTTCTATGTCGCTTATGTTTCAGAACAAAATCTGGTTGCGGACTATTCCGGTGAGCCTGTTGAGCACCCCGATATTCCCAATATGTTCGGCCCGTTCGAAGACGGCTCGTACCCATTGCATTTCCATCTGAACTAAAGTCGTCCAACCGCGAAGGCCCGCGTTGGTGGGCTTTAGTATCCAAGGGCGCAACCGTCCTTGCGCGGGTCGCTGGCACCCTCCAAAATACCGTCTTTTCGGATTCGGATCGCTTGCGCCCCACCAAGTGGAGTTTCCGGCACTTCGATAGTATGCCCAATTTCTGATAATTGTTTCGCAACCTTGTCGGGATAGCCGCGTTCCAGTTTCAGAACCGATCCGTCGAAAAACGCGCGTGGGGCGTTGATGCTTTCTTGTAGCTCAAGACCGAAATCCCTGAGGTTTGACACAAATCGCGCGTGGCCGGTGGGCTGGTACGCTCCGCCCATTACACCAAAGGGCATCATTACGCGGTCGTTTTCGGTCAGCATCCCTGGAATGATTGTGTGCATCGGACGCTTGTTTCCGCCCAACTCGTTTGGATGGTCAAGATCCAGCGTGAAGCCAGCGCCACGGTTTTGCAGCAAAATGCCGTACTTTTCCGAGGCGATCCCTGATCCAAAACTATGGAAAATCGAATAGATCAACGAAACCGCCATCTGGTCGCGATCAACAACAGTGATATAGACGGTGTCCTTGTGAATGGCTTCGGTCAATGGTGCTGCCGCAGGCATGGCACGTTTCGGATCAATAAGCGCGGCCAGTTTGGCGGCCAGCTCGGGATCAAGGAACCGTTCCGCTTTGGACATGTGGTCAGGATCCGCAATAAACCGGTTGCGCGCATCATAGGCCAGCTTGGTGGCCTCAGCCTCGATATGCACCCTCTCAGCGCCAAAGGGGTCCATGTTGGCCACGTCAAAATGCTTCAGAATATTGAGCAAGAGAATTGCGGTCGCGCCCTGACCGTTTGGCGGATGTTCGACCAGATCGACCCCTTGATAGCCGCCCTGCATTGGCTGCGTTTCTGTGTATTTCGTGTTTTGAAAATCCTCAGCGGTGTGAACTCCACCCCGAATGGAAAGGGCAGCAATCATGTCCTCGGCAATATCGCCGGAATAAAACGCGTCACGCCCTTCTTTCGCGATCCGACGCAACACTTCGGCCTGACCCGGCGCGCAAAAAATCTGCCCGACTGAGGGGGCTTGCCCGTCGATCAGATAGTGGTCTCGGGCTGGGCCTTGCAGGGTAGCCGCACCGATCTTCCAATCAAACGCAACGCGGGGTGCAACCGGAACGCCTGCTTCCGCATAGTGAATTGCGGGGGTCAGGATCGCGTCCAACCCCAAGCGCCCTTCCGTTTCTGCCAAATGGCAGAAAGCGTCTACTGCACCGGGAATCGTCACCGCATCCGGTCCATTCAGCGGCACAGATGACAAGCCCTGATCGCGCAAAGGCTGTGCCTGCGCGGCAGCCGGAGATCGGCCCGAGCCGTTCAGGGCACGTATTTGATGTTCGCCGGGGCGGTTGAAAATAACAAAACAATCGCCACCCAAACCGGTCATCTGAGGCTCGCAGATCCCCAACAGGACCGCCCCGGCTATCGCGGCGTCCATTGCGTTGCCACCCCGCTCAAGAATATCGATTGCCGCCTTGGCCGCCAGCGGGTGAGAGGTTGCGCACATCCCCTGCGTTGCAAACACTTCTGACCGGCCCGGTTTATGCAAATCCCGCATGGCGATTTCTCTCTCCTTTGAACAAGGGAAAGCTATTCACTGATTGGGGATTGTCCAGAGATTTCAGGGGGAGAAGTTCCTCGGCGCCTTTCACTGGGTGGGGGCTGTGATAATTGGCGCCGAGGGAAGCTATCTGAGCTACGAGTCACTGTATGGCGGTTGTTTGAGGCGCGACAATGTTTCGAAAATGGCGTTATTGTGACCAATTGGGCCTGATTAGGCTTTTTTACCGAAGTTAAACCTCAGGGACAGCCGGTTGCACCCATCCCGGTGTTCATACTGAATGTCACTGGTAAGCTGATGAATCAGGAACCAGCCAAACCCCCCTTCCGGCAGATCTTGTGTTGTTTCCCCCAGCGGTGCAGGTGTTCCGTCCGGCATTTGTAAGCCAGGAAGCGGGTGCCCGGTGTCAGAGATCAGGATGTCCAGCCGATCCCGATCCAGCCGACACGTAACCTGAACATTGGCCGGTGCAATGCCCTTGTATGCGTGTTCCACCACATTGTTGATTGCTTCAGCCAATGCAATCTTCACATCGTCCGATTTATGAGGTGGCAATCCATGGTTTGCCAGACCACTACTAAGCTGCGCGATACCTGCACTTGCTTCTGTGTCTGTGGCCGGGAAGCTTAGTTCCAGACAGGTCTTGTTACAAATTGGCTCCACGCCCATCCACTCCTGCCTTGGTTATGCATCTGGCGAGGACAGCGCGTCGTCCAGTGTCGCAAACAACCGAAAAACCGTATCCATGCGTGTCAAGCGAAAGACTTTCTCGACCACGGGCTGCGGTCCGGCCAAATCCAGCCGCCTGTCTTTGCCCAATTGTTTCATCGACGCGACAATCGCGCCCAAACCGCTGGAATCAATGAAGTCGACGTCGGACAAATCCAGGACAACCCGATTTGCGCCGGTTTCGGTTTCCGACCGCATGTCCTCCTTGAACTGAATGGCCATCGCAGCATCAATCCGATTGGAATGAACGGTAATGATCTGCGTTGCGCCCTTTGATGTGCTGGTCAGCCCCATAGTCCGGCACCCTCCAATCTGAAAAATGAGTCGTAGAAATACGCTAGACGCCAATTCTTACCATTCGGTATTCAAGGGCCGTGAAGCAGGAGGAAAACCCGGATGAAAGACGTTGTGATTGCAGGGGCCGCAAGAACGCCAATGGGGGGCTTTCAGGGCATGTTTGACGGAGTTGCCGCGGCTGACCTTGGCGGAGAAGCGATCCGGGCTGCGTTAAGCCAGGCGCGGGCGCAGACCGTTGATGAAGTGCTGATGGGATGTGTGTTGCCAGCAGGTCAGGGTCAAGCCCCTGCGCGTCAGGCTGGTTTTGCTGCTGGGTTAGGGGAAGAGGTCCCGGCAACCACTCTGAACAAGATGTGCGGCTCGGGCATGAAAGCGGCTATGATGGCTTTTGACCAGATTGCGTTGGGTCACGCGGACACAATGGTCGCAGGCGGAATGGAGAGTATGACGAATGCCCCGTACCTGCTGCCCAAAATGCGTGGTGGTGCCCGTATAGGTCATGGTCAGGTGGTCGATCACATGTTCCTCGACGGGCTCGAGGACGCCTATGAGAAAGGCCGCCTGATGGGCACCTTTGCCGAAGACTGTGCAGAAGCCTATCAGTTTACGCGCGAAGCTCAGGACGAATATGCGCTCCAATCTCTGTCCAATGCCCTTGCGGCGCAGGAAAACGGCGCATTTGAACACGAGATTGCGCCTGTCACAGTGCGCACGCGAAAGGGTGAGGTTGTGCAGGACACAGACGAACAACCAAAATCCGCCCGCCCTGAAAAAATACCCACCTTGAAGCCCGCGTTTCGTAAGGATGGCACCGTGACGGCTGCCAACTCGTCGTCGATTTCTGACGGTGCTGCTGCGCTTGTTTTAGCCTCTGCCGAAGCCGCCGAAGCCCAAGGACTGACGGTGCGCGCCCGTATTCTGGGTCATGCCAGCCACGCGCAAGCGCCCGGACTGTTTACCACTGCGCCGGTTCCGGCCGCACAGAAACTCTTGTCCAGCATCGGTTGGAACAAGGAGGATGTTGATCTTTGGGAGGTCAATGAAGCCTTTGCAGTTGTGCCGATGGCGTTCATGCGCGAGATGGGTCTGCCGCGCGACAAAGTAAACGTGAATGGCGGGGCTTGTGCGTTGGGCCATCCTATTGGTGCCTCGGGTGCGCGCATTTTGGTGACATTGTTGAATGCGTTGGAAAAGCGAGACCTCAAACGCGGTGTCGCGGCCATCTGCATCGGCGGCGGTGAAGGCACTGCAATAGCGATCGAACGCGTTTGACCCTTCATCTTTTTCCAAATACTCCGGGGGTGCGGGGGCAGCGCCCCCGCGCGGTCCCAATGGATAAGTCACGATGAAAACCGATTATGAAACTCTGGCCAAAACCATCGCGGCATTGACCGAAGGCGAAACGGATCAGGTCGCTTTGATGGCAACCGTTGCGTGCGAAGTGCATCATTCCGATGACCGCTTTGACTGGACCGGATTCTACCGTGTTGTGGAACCCGGTCTGTTGAAAATCGGCCCTTATCAAGGCGGGCATGGGTGCCTTGTCATTCCGTTCGAACGCGGCGTTTGTGGGGCTGCCGCCCGGACGGGTGAAGTGCAGCTCGTCCCAGACGTGGACGCTTTCCCAGGCCATATTGCGTGCGCATCTTCAACCCGGTCCGAACTGGTGTTGCCCGTCCACAATGCTGCCGGTGAAATGATTGCGGTTTTTGACATCGACAGCGATCAACCAGATGCATTTTCAGCCGATGACGCAGAATACCTGTCGGGGATTCTGTCCAGGACCTTCGCTCAGGTTTAACCAAAGCAGGGTAGGCTTGCGCCTGACTATAGTGCGCCGTGTTTCGGTTTTGCCCGGTACCCGTTAAAATGCCACCGTCCCCAACATGTTGGAGCAGGCATGGGCCCAGACCAATTCCTCACACGACGCCTTTCGGTATTTCACTGGAGAGATGAACTCCGGGACCCTTTGTTGCGTGAAAGTCTGGAAGACGAACTCATCACGATTTTGACCCCAAATGTGCTTGGACCCCTGCCGCCGTCCATGCAGGTGCAGGACCGGGGCATATCTCATTGGATCGATGATCGTAGCGCAGAAAGTGATGTTTTGGTGGTTCGCCAAAGACATGACCGTCATCTGATCGGCCTGATGATACTGGCACTGGATTCTGCCCATAAATCTGTGCCGACGGTCCATCTCGGCTACCTGATTTCTGAAACGGCATGGGGCAAAGGCTATGCCTCAGAGCTTTTGGACGGATTTGTCGCCGCGTGTACTTCGGGCCCAGCCGTTCGCTTGGTCGCGGGGGTTGGACGCGACAACCCGGCCTCTGCCCGCGTGTTGCAAAAATCGGGTTTTACGCTTTCGCGCGACGACTCGTCTGTGGACACAGAGATTTACGTCCGCGAAATCGGCGCCGATGGTGCCTTAGTTCCACGAACCGTTCCGTGACAGCGTTCTGCACACAAACTGGTAACGTGCATTGCACTTGGCGCAGGCGACCAGATGAAAAAATGCTTGGAAATTTCATCAATTTGCCCCATCGTGAAAAACAGATGTAAAATTTCACGAGATTCGGAGCAACTGTGTGAACAGCCAAGCCCCACAAAGCGCGACATTGGGTGCTGATTTAAGGGCCTTGCGCAAAGCGCGCGGGTTGACCCTGACAGAGATCGCGACCCGCCTTGATCGTTCGGTCGGTTGGCTCAGTCAGGTTGAACGGGACATGTCCGATCCTTCGATCTCGGATCTGCGTCAGATTGCTGAATGCCTTGGCGTGCCGATGTCGATGCTGTTTGCCCATGCAGCGGTTCCGGTTGAGGAAAAGGGTTATGTCGTTCGTGCGGGCACACGTCGTCCCATGGGGTCGGGGGAAGAAGGGTTGATCGAGGAACTGCTTTCGCCTGATCTGACCGATGATTTTGAAATGGTACATTCCACGTTCGAGCCCAACTCGAAGATGCAGACCCCAGCCCATCGCCCGACGCAGGAAGTGGGGTACATGATCTCGGGCCGATTGGATCTGACCATCGGGTCGCGGGCTTTCACTGTCGGTCCGGGTGACAGCTTTCGGATCAAACACGAACCTTATCAATGGTCTAACCCCTATGATGAGCCTGCGGTGGCCATCTGGGTCATTGCGCCACCGGTGTACTGATGAGCTTTGAGGCCTGGACCATATTCGCGCTGTTCTGGGTGGTGTTCGTAACCACCCCAGGCCCGAACGCGGTCAATTGCATCTCAAACGGGATGAGTTTGTCATTCCCAAAGGCAATGTTGGGTGTTTTGGCCATCCTCACGCAAGCCAGCGCGTTCCTGATCTTATCGGCGCTGGGCATCACCGCACTGATCGCGGCGTCACCGACCGGGTTCTTCGTGGCCAAACTTGTGGGGGCCGCTTTCCTGATTTGGGTCGGCATCCGAGGCTGGATGAACGCTACAAAACCTGCGCCGGCCTCTGAACGCCCTGCGCGGCATGTCTATTTTCACGCGCTGGCCGTGGCGACGATCAATCCCAAAAGCGTGGCAGGGTACCTGGCGGCCTTTTCGCAATTCGTGCAGCCCGACGTGCCGATCTGGCAGCAGATGGGAGTCATCATGCCCACGGCGCTGATCATCACCACGCTCAGCTATACCGGGTTCACCCTACTGGGCGCGCTGATGGGCAAGGCGGCGCTGGGGGCTGTGTTTAACATCTGGGTTCGCCGTGTGATGGCGACCTGTTTCATCATCTATGGCGTGTTGCTGGGGGCCAGCTCCACGCCCGCAGCAAGGGGGTAATCACATGCACACGGGTTTCTGCCTGTGCGGCGCGGTCGCGTTTACCATCGACGGAGAGCTGTCGCCGCCCTCGGCATGCCATTGCGGCCAGTGCCGCAAGCAGTCGGGCCACATCTGGTCCTCGACCTCGACCCATCAGGACAACCTGAGCTTTACCGCCAGTGACACGCTGCGTTGGTTCCGTGCGTCAGATACCGCGCGGCGTGGCTTTTGCAGTGAATGTGGCTCTTTCCTGTTCTGGCAGCACAACGCCGAAGACACGATTTCGATTTCCATGGGTGCGCTCAGCGAACCTACGGGCCTGAAGCTCTCCAAGCACATCTTCGTCGCTGACAAAGGTGACTACTACGACATCTCAGACGATCTGCCCCAGCGGGCACAGTAACAGAGGATCAAAACACATGAGTGACTTTCCAACCAAAGCCCGTGTTGTCATCATCGGTGGCGGCGTCGTGGGCTGCTCGTCCCTTTATCATCTGGCCAAGAAGGGCTGGACCGACTGCGTTCTGCTGGAAAAGAACGAGCTGACGGCTGGCTCGACTTGGCACGCGGCGGGCAACGTGCCGACCTTCTCGACCTCATGGGCGATCATGAACATGCAGCGTTACTCGACCGAGCTGTATTCGCGCTTGGCCGAAGAAGTTGACTATCCGATGAACTACCACGTCTCGGGGTCGATCCGTCTGGCGCATAGCAAAGAGCGGATGCAAGAGTTCGAACGCGCCATGTCCATGGGCCGCTATCAGGGCATCCCGATGGAGATGTGGACCCCGGAACAGGCCAAGGAGCATTATCCGTTCCTCGAAACACATGACCTTGAGGGCGTGCTGTACGATCCGACCGATGGCGATATCGACCCGGCGCAGCTGACGCAGGCATTGGCCAAAGGCGCGCGCGATCTGGGTCAGAAGATCATCCGCTTCTGTCCCGCGACCGGTGTGACGCAGCATGACGATGGTACGTGGACCGTACATACGGACAAAGGCGACATCGCCTGTGACTATGTGGTGAACGCCGCCGGCTACTATGCGCAGCGCGTGGGCGAGATGTTCAAGCCATTCGGCGGCCGCACCGTTCCCGCGATGGTCATGAGCCATCAATACCTGCTTACTGATGAAGTGCCCGAGGTTGAGGAGTGGTCGAAAGAGCATGGCGGCAAGCTGCCGCTGCTGCGCGACGTCGATGTCTCCTACTATCTGCGGCAGGAGAAGAACGGCTTCAACCTCGGCCCCTATGAGCCCAACTGCAAGGGCCACTGGATGACCGAAGACGATCCGATGCCCGAGGATTTCAGCTTCCAGCTTTGGAACGATGATCTGGACCGGATCGAGGATATCGTCACCGACGCCATGGAGCGGGTGCCGCTGATGGCAACCTCGGGAGTAGGCCGGGTGATCAACGGCCCGATCCCCTACGCGCCGGATGGCCTGCCGCTGATTGGTCCGATGCCGGGTGTGAAAAACGCGTTCGAGGCACACAGTTTTACCTTTGGCATCGCGCAGGGCGGTGGCGCGGGCAAGGTGCTGGCGGAATGGATCGTTGATGGCGCGACCGAATGGGATATGTGGGCTGTCGATCCACGCCGCTACACCGATTACACCGATCAGGACTATTGCAACCAGAAGGGCATGGAAGTCTACGGCAACGAATACGCTATGCACTTCCCGCACCACGAATGGCCAGCCGCGCGTGACAAAAAGCTGTCGCCGGTACATGACAAGGTCAAAGCGCTGGGCGGCGTTATGGGTGTCTATAACGGCTGGGAACGTGCCAACTGGTTCGCGCAGTCGGGTGATGACACCACGCTTGAGGCAACGCATACCTGGGGCCGTTCCGGTCCGTGGGAGCAGCGGATCAAAGAAGAATGCGAGGCCGTACGCGACCATTGTGGTGTGCTTGATCTGCCAGGGTTCTCGCGTTTCATGGTCAAAGGCGAAGGCGCTGCCGAGGCACTGCGTGGCCTAGTAGCTGGTGGATTGCCTAAAGTGGGCCGTATCAATCTGGTCTACATCTCGGATGACCGCGGCCGCATCCTGACAGAGATGTCCTGTCTGCGCCTGGGAGAAGATGAATTCGTCATGATCACTGCCGCGACCGCGCAATGGCATGACCGGGATATTCTGGTGAACGCAATGCCTACCAGCGTATCGGTTGAGGACGTCACCACAACCCGCGACACGCTGATCGTCACCGGCCCGAAATCGCGTGAGATCCTGTCGGACCTGACCGACGCCGATCTGTCCTCGGGCTGGTTGACCTATCAGGCCGCCACTGTTGCTGGCCAACCCGCCCACCTGATCCGCGTTTCTTTTGCTGGTGAGTTGGGGTGGGAGGTTCATGCGCTCAACGAGGATATGCCTGCGATCTACGACGCGATCCTTGGTGCAGGGGCCAAGCCGTTCGGTATGTACGCTCTGAACTCACTGCGGATCGAGAAAGGCTACCGCGCATGGAAGGGCGATTTGTCGACCGATTACTCGCTGCTCGAAGGTGGTCTGGAGCGGTTCGTGAAGCTGGACAAGCCGCAAGACTTCCCCGGCAAGGCCGCGATCCTGAGCGAGAAGCAGCAAGGCGTGAAGAAGTCGTTCGTCACCCTGACTGTTGAGGCTGGTGATTGCGACGCGCCTTACATGTCTTGCATCTGGCAGGGCGATGAGATCGTCGGTGAGACGACGTCGGGCGCATGGGGGTACCGTGTGGGCAAGTCCATCGCGCTGGGCATGATCAAGGCTGAGCTTGCGAACCCGGGTACCGAGCTTGAGGTCGAAATCTACGGCCAAAAGTGCCGCGCTGTGGTAGAGCAGGATCAACCGCTTTGGGATCCCGAGAACGAGCGGTTGCGCGCTTAACTTCTTGCGGAGACCGCCATGAGCAAACGATACGCCAAACTGGGGCCCGGCGAGGGCCCCAACTATGATTGGGAAAATGACCATACCTTCGTGAAGGTGTCAGGTCAGGACACAGATGGCGCATACACGCTTATGGAAGACAACTTGAAGGCCAGCTTCGCGCTTGGCCTTCATCGCCATGATACCCACGCCGAAACCTTCTATTTTCTGGAAGGTGAAGTTGACTTCTATGTCGACGGCGACTGGCATCGATGTGGGCAGGGCACCACGATGCATGTACCGCCCGGAGTTCCGCATGCCTGTCGCGTTGCAGGTGATACGCCTGCCAAAATGCTCATGATCTTTCAGCCCTCGGGGTTTGATGGGTTCCTTGCTGAACTTGCAAAGATGACCGAGGCAGAGTTTGCGGACGAGGCCAAGATGGCCGAGGTCAATGCGCGCTACGACATTGTTCCCATGGGTCCTGTCCCGCCGCATCCGGACGATGAGGTCTGAAATGGCTATTCCAAAAACCATGTCTGGTGTCTATCTGACGGGTCACGGTGGACCCGAAGTCTTGGAGTGGCGCGAAGATATTCCGGTGCCCGAGCCCGGTCCGGGCCAGGTGCTTGTTCGGGTTGCCGCTGCCGGTGTGAACAACACTGATATCAACACGCGGGTCGGCTGGTACTCGTCGGATGTGACCGACGCTACGGATGCTGTGGATCAGGACGTCGAAGCCGGCGGGTGGGGTGGCGCCCTACGTTTCCCACGCATTCAGGGTGGGGATCTGTGCGGCATCATCGAGGCAGTGGGTGATAGAGTTCATTTCAGTCCAGGCCAACGCGTAACCTGCCCGATCAACCTGCCGCGTCCGCGTCCCGGTCACCCTCAGGGCTTTATTGCATTGGGGTCCGAGATCGACGGGGCGTTTGCCCAATACTGTTTGGTAGAGGCGGATGACCTGTACGACGTGAGCGCGTCCCCTTTGTCCGACGTTGAAATTGCAGCCATCCCCTGCGCTTTTGGAACCGCTGAAAACCTGCTGACCCGCGCAGGGGTCACATCAGGCCAAAAGGTCATGATCACCGGCGCGTCTGGTGGTGTTGGGATGGCCGCTGTGCAGCTTGCTGCGTTACGCGGGGCCACTGTTTGGGGCGTGACGGGGTCCGCAAAGGCTGAGGTCGTGAAATCCCAGGGTGCCGCAGGAACCTTCGAGCGTGATGAACCGTTGCCACAAGACATGTTCGACGTGGTGATTGATGTGGTTGGCGGGCCTGCGTGGGCATCGTTGATCCTGTCGCTGAAACCCGGTGGACATTACGCCGTATCAGGCGCAATCGCCGGCCCGATGGTTCAAGCGGATCTTAGGGATATCTACCTGCGCGACATAACCATTCATGGCTGTACGCATCAGACACCCGAAGTATTTGGCCGCCTTGTCGAATTGATGAATGCCGGGCGCATCCGGCCATTGATCTCGCGCACCTATCCGTTAAGGGACATCGCACTGGCGCAATCGGATTTTCAATCCAAGACCTTTCCGGGCAAGCTGGTGCTGATCCCCTGAGGAGCAATGACATGACAGATATCACCCTCTTGGATGGTTCAATCGGCCAGGAATTGGTCAAACGCAGCGGGGATACGCCAACAGCGCTTTGGTCAACTCGGGTCATGATTGATCGCCCCGAGCTGGTGCGCGAAGTACACGAAGAGTATTTCAGGTGCGGCGCGACAATAGCAACAACGAATACCTATGCGGTTCACCGGTCCCGATTGCGGTTCGAAGACATCGAAGATCAGTTGGAACCCCTCGTTGATGCGGCCTTGTCACAAGCACAAGCCGCGTGCATTGGAACAAAGGGGCGCGTCGCGGGTTCTCTGGGGCCTTTGTTGGCCACATACAGGCCCGACCTGAAGCCCGACCCAATCGATGCGGGCGAAAAATTTGCGGAACTGGTCAGCCTTATGGCGGATCGGGTGGATCTGTTTCTCATCGAGACGGTGTCCTCTGTGCTTGAAGCCGAAGGCGCGCTGCGGGGAACATCGGGATGTGGCAAGCCGGTTTGGTTGTCTCTTTCAGTCAACGATGACGACGGCACCCGCCTCCGGTCGGGTGAGCCCCTGGCGCACATAGCGCCGTTGGTCAAAACATACGCCCCGAATGCGCTGTTGATCAATTGCTCGCGCCCCGAAGCGATCCCAGCAGCGTTGGACATCCTGTCCAGCATGTCCTTGCCATTTGGGGCCTATGCAAATGGGTTCACGCATATCTCGGCCGGGTTTCTTGAAGATGCGCCAACAGTTGATGCGCTGGAACAACGCCATGATCTTGGTCCCGATGCATACGCGGATCACGTGATGGGATGGGTCGATCAGGGGGCAACGATTGTCGGCGGATGCTGTGAAATCGGACCGGAGCACATCGAAACGCTCGCCACCCGGTTGCGGGCAGCCGGACACAACATCGTCTGAGCACGAAGATGACAGGTGAGACGGCGCAAAAAGGCTTGAAGCAAACGATCCGGCATTTCGACATTCTTGTCGCGCCGGGGTTTGTGTTGCTTGAACTCGCCTCGCTTGTGGATGTTCTGCGGGTGGCAAACCGGGTCTGTGCCTCGCCGCCTTTCATCTATACTTACCGGTCTTTGCGCGGTGGCGATATTGCCAGCAGCAGTGACGCTTTTGTTTCGACCTCAACGGTGCCATCGCAACCTACGGCTGACTATTTGTTCGTCATCGGCAACACGGACCCGGATCAGCCAGACCTGTCGTTGGGCCGTATTGTGTCGGACTATACTTTCCGTGGCGCACAGGTCTTTTTGCTGTCTGAAGCGGCCAGTCGTTACATAAAAGAACAGGGCACGGAAGATTTGGCAACCCATTGGGAAAATGCCTCGTTCCTGCGTGAACGCGGTGCCCGGTTCGAGGCGAAGCTTTTGATCGCGACCGAGAACGGACCCGTAGTGACCTGTGCCGGTATGAGCGCCACGGCAGACATTGCACTGTCGGTTATCGGGCGGCACATCTCGGGGCCAGCTAAAATGACGGTCGCCGATATCATGCTGCACGAGCAGATTCGCGATTTCTCATCCATGCAGCCGTTTTCCGGGGCCAAAACAACTGCCACCGGCGATGCCAAGCTGGATCAGTGCATTAAGCTGATGCAAGAGAATATCGAGGAACCCTTGCCCATCCGCCAGATTGTCGAGGACTTGAACCTGTCAAATCGGTCACTGGAACGTAAGTTCAAATCCTTCTTCGGCACAACTCCCAACGGGTTCTATCGCGAAATGCGTTTGGCCAAGGCCAACAACCTGCTGATGAACACAACAATGAGCGTACGCGAGATTGGGATGGCTTGCGGGTTTCCCAACGGGTTTTCATCTGTTTACAAAAGCTTCTTCGGGGTCACGCCATTTGTCATGAGACGGGACAGGCGTCAGACCACACAAAGATGATTTTCTCTGACATCGCGACGCTTTTGATGCATTTCTTGTCGATCCTTCGTGGCATTCTGCCCCAAACCAAACACTAGCGGAGTCGTCACAATGGTTGATCTTCCCAGCAAGGCCCGAGTGGTCATTATTGGCGGTGGCGTCATCGGATGCTCGGTCGCCTATCATCTGACCAAAAAGGGCTGGAAAGATGTCGTGCTGCTTGAACGTAAACAACTGACCAGTGGCACAACCTGGCACGCGGCTGGTCTGATCGCGCAGTTGCGGGCCACTGCAAACATGACCAAGCTGGCGAAGTACAGCCAGGAGCTATACGGATCTTTGGAAGAAGAAACCGGTGTTGCCACCGGGTTCAAACGTTGCGGTTCTATCACCGTCGCCCTGACCGAAGAGCGCAAGGAAGAGACCTACCGTCAGGCGGCCATGGCCCGCGCCTTTGGCGTAGAGGTCGACGAAATTTCAAATGAGCGGGTGCAAGAGCTGTACCCGCACATCAATCTCGATGGCATTAAAGGGGCCGTTTACCTGCCGCTGGACGGGCAGGGCGATCCCGCCAATATCGCTCTGGCGCTGGCTAAGGGTGCGCGGCAGCGCGGCGCTGTTGTGAAGGAACGGGTCAAAGTCACAGACATCGTCAAGCAGGGCCGTTCTGTCACCGGGGTGGATTGGGTCGCTGATGACGGCAGCGCTTCGGGCCACATCGAATGCGACATGGTGGTGAACTGCGCCGGGATGTGGGGTCATGAGGTTGGCCGCATGGCGGGCACCAACGTGCCGCTTCATGCGTGCGAGCATTTCTATATCGTGACCGAAAATATCGATGGTCTGACCCAACTGCCAGTGCTGCGCGTGCCTGACGAATGCGCGTATTACAAAGAAGATGCAGGTAAAATCCTGCTGGGTGCGTTCGAACCCAACGCTAAACCCTGGGCAATGGACGGCATCCCGGACACGTTCGAATTCGATCAACTCCCCGAAGATTTCGACCATTTTGAGCCGATCCTCGAAGCTGCGTGTGAGCGGATGCCAATGCTGGCCGAAGCCGGTATCCACACTTTCTTCAACGGCCCAGAATCGTTCACTCCGGACGACGCCTATCATTTGGGCCTTGCGCCCGAGATGGATAATGTATGGGTCGCCGCCGGGTTCAATTCGATCGGCATCCAATCCGCCGGTGGTGCGGGCATGGCGCTGGCTGAATGGATGGACACAGGCGAGAAACCCTTTGACCTTGGCGACGTAGACGTCAGCCGGATGCAGCCGTTTCAGGGCAACAAAAAGTACCTCTTCGAACGCTCGAAAGAGACGCTGGGGCTGCTCTATGCAGACCACTTCCCCTATCGCCAAAAAGCCACTGCGCGCGGCGTGCGCCGGACGCCGTTCCACCACCACCTTCTGGAACAGGGGGCCGTCATGGGCGAGCTGGCCGGCTGGGAACGCGCCAACTGGTTCGCGAATGAAGGACAGGAACGGGAATACCAGTACAGCTGGAAGCGCCAGAACTGGTTTGAAAACTCGGCTGCTGAACACCGCGCCGTGCGCGAGAATGTGGGCATGTATGACATGTCTTCTTTCGGCAAGATCCGTGTCGAAGGTCCCGATGCCGAAAAATTCATGAACTATATCGGTGGTGGCGACTACTCGGTACCTACTGGCAAGATTGTCTACACTCAGTTTCTGAATCGTGCCGGCGGGATCGAAGCCGATGTGACTGTCACACGCCTGAGCGAGACCGCATATCTGGTCGTGACTCCTGCCGCAACACGTCTGGCAGATCAAACCTGGATGATGCGCCACGCGGGCGACTTCAACGTCGTGATCACCGATGTCACAGCAGGTGAGGGTGTTTTGGCCGTTATGGGGCCCAACTCGCGTGCACTGCTCGAGCAAGTGTCGCCCAACGATTTCACCAACGCGGCCAACCCCTTCGGCACTGCGCAGGAGATCGAGATCGGTATGGGCCTGGCGCGTGCTCATCGCGTCACCTATGTGGGCGAGCTTGGATGGGAGATCTATGTCTCTGCGGACATGGCAGGCCATGTATTCGAAACCTTCCTTGAGGCCGGGCAGGATATGGGGCTGAAGCTGTGCGGTATGCACATGATGGACAGCTGCAGGATCGAAAAAGGCTTTCGCCATTTTGGCCATGACATCACCTGCGAGGATCACGTGGTTGATGCGGGCTTGGGCTTTGCCGTCAAGGTCGACAAAGGCAGCGACTTCATAGGACGGGAAGCGGTGATTGCGCGCAAGGAAAGCGGCCCTAAAAACCGGCTGGTGCAGTTCAAGTTGACTGACGCTGAGCCGTTGCTGTTCCACAACGAGCCGATTGTCCGCGATGGCGAATATGTGGGTTACCTGAGTTCAGGCAACTATGGCCACACGTTGGGCGGTGCCATTGGTCTGGGCTATGTCCCGTGCGAAGGCGAAAAGGCTGCGGACGTTCTGGCATCTTCTTACGAGATCGATGTCTGTGGGGTGAAGGTTAAAGCGGAAGCTTCGCTCAAGCCGATGTACGACCCGAAATCAGAGCGTGTGAAAGTCTGACATGCGAGAGGGGGGCTCTGCCCCCGCCGCCCGTTCCGGGCGACTCCCCCGAGGTATTTAGGGCCAGATGAATGAGGGATCCCTTGTTCATCTGGCTAAAATACCTCGGAGCGCGAGGCAGCGCCTCGCTGCGCCAACATGAGTTTCAACGCGGCATCCGAGATCGACCCATCACTATTCGTTATGTGTTACTTCAACGTTTTCAGAGTTTTCAAGCTGATGTGAACTGCCGTAAATGTGTCCGGTATCAACCGGAGATTTGCTGTGGCCGACACGCCCATTCCCTCTCAGAATTCCGACACACCTAAGGGTCTGGCGCTGGCGGTAACCGCATATGTCCTTTGGGGATTTTTGCCGCTCTACCTGAAAGCGCTGGACCATATTGGCCCAGTCGAAGTCGTGGCCCATCGCATCATCTGGTCTGTTCCGGTGGCCGGGTTGTTGTTGGTCATTTTGGGGCGCACTCGCGACCTCAAGGCAGCGCTCGGAAATCCGAAGATGCTGGGAATGGCGGCTTTGACAGCTGCTTTGATTACTGTGAACTGGGCGATTTATGTTTGGGCGATCTCAACCGGTCATGCTTTGGATGCCGCGCTTGGATATTACATCAACCCGCTGTTCAGCATTGCACTTGGCGCGATTTTGCTGCGTGAGCCACTGACACGCATGCAGCTGATTGCCGTGGGTCTGGCCTCATTGGGTGTTTTGGTTCTGGTGTTTGAGGCCGGCCGTTTGCCATGGGCTGCGCTTGGCCTGATGGTCAGTTGGGGGTTCTATGCGTTTTTCAAACGATCCCTGCCAATCGGACCAAATCAAGGGTTCCTGCTTGAGGTGCTGATCCTTTTGATTCCGGCTTTGGTCTACGTCACATTTCTGGGCGTGCAGGGTACGGGGCATTTTGGCGTGGGACTGTCAGACACCCTATTGCTGTCCTGTGCAGGTGTCGTGACGGCTGTGCCGCTGCTGGTTTACGCAAACGGTGCAAAGCTGGTGCGACTGTCCACGATGGGTATCCTGCAATACATCGCACCAACCATGATTTTCGTGACAGCAATCACTGTGTTTGGCGAAAAGATCGACACCGGTCGGATGATCGCTTTCCCGCTGATCTGGGCGGCGTTGATTGTCTATTCGATCCCGATGATCCGGCAGGCGCGGGCTCAGGCCTGACGCAACAATTGCGCTGCGGCGTCCGCCCAAAGGGCGTAGGCGTGTGGACTGGGATGATAGCCGTCCGGGGCAGCAAGCGCCGGGTCATCCGGCAGATCGAGTTTCAGATGACGGACATGGGGGTAGGCTGAAACAACCTGCTGCAGCGCCTGATCCAGCCGGGCCGCCTGACGGCCAAGGACCCAGGCCAAAGGATGGGACAAGGCCGGGAACCTGTTCATTTGTGGAACGCCGGTTACGACAATGCGTCGTGCTCCCAGATCGTTGGACAGAGCAGTGATAAGCTGCGTTTGGCGGTACGCAAATTGTCGGGATGTAACGGCACGGGTCACATCATTGACGCCCAACGCCGTGACAACTGCCTCAAACTCCCCCTTCAGGCTTTTCAAGCGGTCGAGTGTGTCCAGTGTTGTGTATCCCGTGGTCGCTTCCAATTGCCACTCGACCGAATAGTGTTTGGCCAGCCGGTCAACCAACTGCCCAGACAGAGCCTGCGCCTGAGTTCCGGCCCCAACACCAGCCGCCGAGCTGTCGCCACAGATGAGCAGGCGCAGGCGTGGTCCGCGACCTGATCGGCCATTCCGCGGGCCCGTCGGCTCTGGCAACATCTGAGCGTTGCTCCGGACTGAAAGCCCCTGCGCTGCCAGAACCGGCAGCAGAGGAATGCGCAGGACCTGATCGGCTGCAATCAAACCGCGCACGATCAGCTCAGGGCGTCTTTGAACTTGAGAAACCGTGCATCGGTCATAACGCGCGCCATCATCGCCTCTCGTAGTGCACCCACTGTCTTGTATGGCCGCATCGCGACCTCGAAGGTTTGAATCAAACCGTCGTCGTTTAGCGTGATCAGATCCACCCCGATCCCGTCAAGATCGCCGACCTTGCACTGGAATTCCAACGCCCAGTCTTTTCCTTCGCCCATTATGCGGCGATAGCGGAAGTCTGAAAACACCTGACCGACATGTCCCAGAACGGCGGCCACCGGCGCGCGTCCGGTCCAGGTGCTGTAGTAGGTTGGCGGCAGGAACCGGACATCCTCGGCCAGAAGCGCGTGGATCAAGGCTTCATTGCCTTTGGCGACAACCTCTTGCATTCGTTCGATGGTTGGGTGCATGTCGTTTCCTCCTGTGCCGAAGGTCTCTGAACATTGCCCAACAGGCAAGGACGACGTTGCGGGAGGGGGCGGGCTGCGATAGGCAGGCCCGCATGAGTGAGATCTATGACCCCCCTCAAACCCCGTTGGATGTCTTGCACGAAGACGCGCAGTTGATCGTGGTGAACAAGCCGTCTGGCCTGCTTTCAGTGCCGGGGCGTGGTGAACATCTGGCGGATTGTCTTCTGACGCGGGTACAGGCGGCTTTTCCTCAGGCATTGCTGGTGCATCGGCTGGACCGGGATACATCCGGTGTCATGGTTTTTGCCCAAACGCCCCATGCACAGCGCAACCTGAGTATGCAGTTCGAACAGCGTCAGACACGCAAAACGTACCTCGCTCGTGTCTGGGGGTGCTTGGAGCCAAAGACCGGCACAGTGGACCTGCCTTTGATTGTGGACTGGCCCAACCGGCCCCGACAAATGGTCTGCCAAGACACCGGAAAGCCCGCGCTCACCGATTGGCGCGTCGTAAAACATGAGGGCGAAACAACGCGAGTGCGCCTGTTTCCCAAAACCGGACGGTCTCATCAGTTGCGGGTTCATATGCAGGCGTTGGGTCATCCAATTCTGGGCGACCCGTTTTATGCAACAGGTCCGGCGGCGGATTTTCCAAGGCTGATGCTGCATTCGGAAGAACTGCGCCTGAAGCACCCCGAAGGCGGGGTTTCGATGAAATTTCGTGCCAGGGCCGATTTTTGAAGAATTCGCATCCCAGTTGGCGGCTAATTGCCGATCTCACTGGATTGTTGCTTGAGACCCAACACCCTAGCCGTGATATACTGAGGAAAACCAAACGCACCTGACAAACGGGTGTTGGAGCAGAAGGTGATGTCATGACGATTTCCAAGTTTATTCTGGCCACGGGGCTGAGTTCAGTCCTTGTTCTTTCGGCCTGTACAGATCCCGGCACATTGTCGGCGCAAAGCGATCCGAACCAGAACGCCAAACAGGGTGCCGTTTTGGGGGGTCTTGTCGGGGCGGGCATTGGCGCGATCGCCAATAACTCGAACCCGGGTCTGGGCGCGTTGGCAGGGGCCGCAATTGGCGCAGCCGGTGGTGGCCTGATCGGCAACCAGTTGGACAAACAGGCGGCTGAGCTGCGTCAGCAATTGGCAAATGACGGAATCACCATCGTGAATGCGGGTGACCGGCTGATTGTGACTGTTCCCAACGACATTACCTTTGACACCGACAGTTCGACCGTGCGCCCGGCGCTGCGATCTGATCTGGTGAAAGTGGGCCAGAACCTCGTCAATTACCCCAACTCGAACGTGCAGATTATCGGTCACACGGACAGCGACGGTGACGCGGGTTACAATCAAGGGCTGTCTGAGCGTCGCGCCAACGCGGTTGCGGATATCCTACAGGCCAATGGTGTCAGCTTTAATCGCATCACGACAATTGGTCAGGGCGAAAACAATCCCGTCGCCTCGAACCTGACGCCGGAAGGCAAGGCACAGAACCGACGGGTTGAAATCGTTGTTGTGCCCAGCGGAAACGCGTAACGCGGATTAAGCATTATGCACGGGGTCGCCATTGGCGGCCCCGTTTGCGCATTGACTGTGCGTCAAATGGGGTTTGGAACAGATCAAACTCGGGCTAGTTTTCAGAAAATCACTGAAACGGAGTTCCCCTAGATGTCTCAACCCACACTCCTCGGCTTGTCTGGATCCCTGCGTCAGGATGCAACCAACCGCAAGCTTTTGCGGGAAGCGGCCCGGTTGTTTGATTCGGCCAACTTTGTCGAAGCAGACCTGACCCTGCCCCTTTATGACGGAGATCTGGAAGAGGGTGAGGGCATTCCGGCAGCGGTGCAGTCTTTGGCGGACCAAATCGCGCAGTCAGATGCGGTTATCATCTCGACGCCGGAATACAACAAAGGTCCATCGGGCGTTTTGAAGAACGCGCTGGATTGGGTGAGCCGCACACAGGGCAATCCGTGGGCCGACAAACCGGTTGCCGTTATGTCGGCGGCGGCAGGTCGCGCTGGCGGTGAGCGCGCGCAGATGATCCTGCGGTCGTTTATGGTTCCCTTTCAGCCGCGCATTCTGCAGGGGCCTGAAATCCATCTGGCAGACAGTTCGAACGCGTTCGACGAACACGGCAAATTGGCTTCTGAACGCTATGAAAAGTCATTGCATAAACTGATGCAGAAACTGCGGGCCGAGGCCGGTTTTTGAAACTGGCCCGCGTATTAGGCATGGCACGTTCGGGCTGACGGGCCTCAAAGGATGGTGTTGGGTCTATGCGTCCGTCTCGTAGAGCGCATCGACTACAATGAGGCGTCGGGCCGGAAATCTTCGGGGATTTCATCGCGGCCTTCCAACATCAGATCAGCCATAACCTCGGCGATTTTGGGGGCCATGCCAAAACCGATTTTGAAACCTCCGTTGGCGATAAACTGACCCTTGTGCAATGGATGCGCACCCAACATTGGTGCCCGGCTTTTGCTGCGGGGGCGGACACCAGCCCAGCGTTCTATTACCTCGGCCCCGTGCAGCAATGGCAGGGCGCGCGTGGCGCGATCGATCACATCGTCCAGCGCGCTGTCGGTTCTGGTAGGATCGTCATACTCCCGTTCCGACGTTGAACCGATGGCAAGTGTTCCGTCCGCGTGGGGTACGATATGTATCGCATCGGCAAAGAGCTGAGGGACCTCTCCGGCGTCAAAGCGCAACAGGGCAGCTTGCCCTTTGACGCCGTTTCCGACGGTCTTGCCATAGGCATCGTTGAGCTCTTGTAACCCGGCAAGGCCAGTTGCGTGCACAACCTGTCCTTGGTTTTCAGCGTTATTGACAACGTGAACGCCCATAACCTCAAAGGCGGCCACAAGCGCAGCGCAGGCTCGTCGAGGGTGCATCCGCGCGGTCAGAGTATCCCGGATGACAAATCCGGTGGGGCTGGGCGGACACCATGTACCAGCCTGTGCGGTGGTGATCACGCGCCATTCGGCCTGACCTTGCCAAAGTTTATCTGCCGTACCTTCGCGCTGCCGCGCCAGGTCAAGGCTGCGGGCATCCGGGATGGGCTGAAGGCGACCCAACCGACCATAACCGGGGGAAACGCCGCCGGTTTCTTCGATTTGCCGCCAAAAAGGTTCAGCCATGATCAGACTGTCGAACTGAAAGGCTTTCTTGGCGTTCCAGTTTTCCGGCACATGCGGGGCCAATGCACCGACCAGACCGCCGCTGGACCCGGCACCGGGCCCGAACGGATCGACAACCTGCACCTTTGCGCCGCGTCGGGCACAGACCCACGCGATGGACAGGCCGAAAATCCCTGCGCCGCGCACCGTCACATCGACCATTGCCAATTCCCTTTTCCTTGTTCAGTGTCGCGCCGCTTAGCTACAGGATTCCCAGATGGCAGACCAGCGTGCCAAATTGACGTGGACCGAGGATCAGATACCGGTCTCGGATCGTTTCGACGATCCCTATTATTCTTTGCAGAACGGGCTGGAAGAGACGCGCCACGTGTTCCTGGCTGGCAACGATCTACCTGCGCGATTTACACCTGGTTTTCACATCGCCGAACTTGGTTTTGGAACTGGGTTGAACCTGCTGACGGTATGGTCTGAGTGGGAGAAATCCGGCCAAACCGGACCTTTGCGGTTTACCAGTTTCGAAGCTTTTCCAATGGCCACGGAAGATATGCATCATGCGCTGAAGGCGTTTCCCGAGTTGAAACCGTGGAGCAGCCGGTTTCTCGCACACTGGACGGGTCGCGAATGCATGCTCGAAACTCTTCAGTTCGAGGTGATCATTGGTGATGCGCGTGAGGCTTTGCCGAAATGGGCCGGAAAGGCTGATGCCTGGTTTCTTGACGGGTTTTCGCCCGCCAAGAACCCGGAACTGTGGGGGGCGGACCTGATGCAAGAGGTTGCAATCCACACCGCGGCAGAGGGGACAGCCGCCACCTATACTGCCGCTGGTTTTGTGCGCCGGGGGTTGGAGGATGCTGGGTTCAACGTGATGCGCACGTCCGGCTATGGCCGCAAGCGACATATGACACGGGCAATCAAAGCATGACGCAGAAGAACAATATCGGTGCAGGCATCGCCCTGATGGTGGGTGCCACGATTGTGTTTGCCTTGCAGGACGGTATCTCGCGGCATCTGGCCGGGACCTACAACACCTACATGGTCGTGATGGTCCGCTATTGGTTCTTCGCGGCGTTTGTCATTGCACTGGCGGCACGATCACCCGGTGGGTTGAGGGCAGCCACGCAGACAAATCAGTTGGGTCTGCAAATAACCCGTGGTGTGTTGCTGGCGGCCGAGATCTGTGTCGCCGTCTTTGGGTTCACCATACTCGGCTTGATCGACAGCATGGCTGTCTTCATCTGCTATCCATTGCTTGTTGCCGCGCTAAGCGGGCCGGTATTGGGCGAGCAGGTCGGGTGGCGCCGGTGGAGCGCGATCGGGGTGGGGTGCATTGGCGTTCTGATCATTTTGCAACCAGGTGCGGGCGTATTTAACCCTTGGGCGATCATTCCCCTCATCTCGGCCCTGATGTTTGCAGTCTACGCCCTGCTGACCCGCTATGCCGCCCGGCAGGACAGCACAGCCACCAGTTTTTTCTGGACCGGTGTCGCAGGTTCCGTCGCAATGACTCTGGTCGGAATTTGGTTCTGGGAGCCGATGGTGCCTGCTGACTGGGGCTGGATGGCGCTGCTGTGCGTCAGTGGCGCGTCTGGTCACTGGTTGCTGATCAAGTGCTATGAGATGGCCGAGGCGAGCGCGGTGCAACCCTTCGCCTATTTCCATCTGGTCTGGAGCGCGATGCTGGGTATTTCAGTCTTTGGCGAAACGCTGCGCCCTGAAGTTGTAGCAGGCGCAGCGATTGTTGTGGCCGCAGGGCTGTTCACCTTATGGCGCGAACGCCGCCAGAGATGATCCGATCAGTTCTTGTGAGAACGGGATCGGAAGCGCGGGCTGTCCCAGTCGCGCGCGGTAGACAGGCAGGCTTTCGGTCACGCGCATCACGTAGTTGCGGGTTTCACTGAAAGGTATCGTCTCGATCCAGTCAACGATATCAACTTCGCCGGTGCGCGGGTCTCCAAAACGCTCCATCCACGAGATTGGGCGCCTGGGTCCCGCGTTATACCCGGCGGCCATCATCACCACGTTGCCGTTGAAATCAGCTGCCAGACCCGAAAGATAGTTGGCCCCCAGCTTGGCGTTGTACTGCCAATCCGTGGTAAGCCGTCCCGTCTGGTGGCCGCTGAGAATGCCTAACTCACCCGCGACCAGCTTGGCCGTCGCAGGCATCACCTGCATCAGACCGCGCGCGCCCGCGCCACTAATAACGACAGGATCAAACTCGCTTTCGCGCCGCGCAATCGCCAGCGTCATTTCCTTGGCCATCGGTAGGCGCATGTCTGCGACCGGATGCACCGGGTAATAGGCTGCGGGCAACACCGTGCCCGTAGTTGCCGCCCGCTTGGCGATCATCACCGCCAGGTGCGGCTGTTTCAGCTCGATGACCAGGTCACCAAGTTGATTGGCCTGCACCGGATCAAGGCTTTCGACCAGATGTGTCAGGAACCTCTCGGAGAGGTTGCCCTCTCCGGCCTTCAACAGCAGCAAGCCTGCTTCCAAAACACTGGACTCAGCGAACTCTGCCTGCCGCCAATGCGGTGCGCGGCGTGGATTGGCCAGCTCTGCATCAAACGGCCTGCCGATCCGTTCCGCAGCAAGCAAGCCATAGAACGAAGTCTGGTAATCCGCCCCCATCGCATAAGCGTCATATGCTTTGTCCGCATCACCCTGCGCTGCATACGCGCGTCCAAGCCAGTAACCACCACGCCCTTTCGAAATTGGTGATTTAACCGCGTCGGAAAAATTCTGGAAATGCCTTACGGCGGTTGCAGGGTCATTCAGCTTGCGCAGGGCCAGAAACCCCGCCAGCCACTCCAGATCGGCATAGCCATAGCCCATTTCAGGGGTCATGTGGTGATTGGCGGCCACGTCATATGCACGTGCAGATCGTCCGGACCGCATCTCAAGCCGTGCCAGGCGGCGGCGCCCTTCGGCCCATTTGTCAGGCTCGCCCAACGCATCCGGCCCTGTTGAACGCGCCAGCATCAGGTCTATGGCGCTGTCGTCCAATTCCTTCTTGTCCCGCCAGACAAAACGGTCAAAGGCAAGTCCGGGCGCATCCATCAGAGATTTCGGGACTGCTGCCACCTTGCCGTCCACGCCGGGTTGGCGCTTTTGCAATGCGATTCGTGCCTCGGCCAGCTTGCGTTGGTCAGCACTGACCAGCGGCAGCATTTGGCCCGCGCTGACCAGATGACCATCCCACAACATCCGGTCCAGCCGCGCTGCGTTATGCGGTTTCAACAGCTTCGCAAAGTTTTCAAGATACGTCTTCTGCAACCCCGAACCCATCGGCATGGTCCGCCACGCCGTGACGATATCCGCTTCAGCGTCCCCCACGCGTCCTTTTGCTTTTAAGGCGATTGCATAGTTCAGCGCGCCCTCAGCCGTTTGAGGAGGCATGTCAGCGTAGAATTTCAAAACCCTGTCCGGGTCAGCTCCGGTAAAGACGGGCTCGCTCTTGCGGCGCAACCATGCCATTCCAGGCCAGTCTGGACGGCGTTCGAGGAACACCAGCACATCGCCCGAGCTGCCGAATCCCTCGCGCAGCCAGTGCCAGACGATAATGTCGCGGGAAACAGAGCCGCGTTGGCCTGAAACCCTCAACGCGGCATTCCAGTCGCCCTTTCGCATTTCATAAAGCCCGGCGCGCAAATCACCAGCGGCATCCGCCCGCGCAAGCTGCGGTGCCGTCACTGAATACACAATCACAGCAATCAAAAGTGCCAGAATGCGTGTCATACCTTGCATTTCCCAACCAACCGAGGATAGAGCCTGTGAGGATAAACCGTGCGTCGCCGGGATCAACTCACAAAGCTGGAAACGTGAGGGACCGAGGCGTAAAAACCGCAAAATGCACCTTAAAGGAGCGTGTCATGTTCAAAGGCTCAATGCCAGCCCTCGTCACCCCGTTCACCAACGGCGAGTTGGACCTGAAGACGCTCAAACACCTTGTGGAATGGCAGATTGCTGAAGGCTCGACGGGTCTTGTGCCGGTTGGTACCACGGGCGAAAGCCCCACGCTCAGCCACGATGAGCATGAAACGGTGATCGAAGAGGTCGTGAAAACAGCGGCGGGTCGCGTTCCGGTCATCGCCGGTGCCGGATCGAACAATACGGTCGAAGCCGTTCGATTTGTGCAATTCGCCAAAAAGGTCGGCGCGGATGCAGCGCTGGTTGTCACCCCGTACTACAACAAGCCAACCCAACGCGGCCTGATCGCGCATTTCCAGGCTCTTCACGAAGCTGCGGATATTCCGATCATCATTTACAACATTCCCGGACGGTCCGTTGTTGACATGACACCGGCCACTATGGGTGAGCTTTCTAAGCTGCCACGCATCGTTGGGGTTAAGGACGCAACGGGCGATCTGGCCCGTGTCAGCCAACAGCGCGCGACCTGCGGCGCGGATTTCTGCCAACTGTCTGGTGAAGACGCGACCGCGCTTGGATTCAACGCCCATGGCGGCGTTGGCTGCATCTCGGTCACGGCAAACGTGGCACCCAAATTGTGCGCCGAATTCCAACAGGCCACACTGGCCGGAGACTATGCAAAGGCGCTGGACTATCAGGACAAGCTGATGCCACTGCACGAGGCCATCTTTATCGAACCGGGTCTTGTCGGTGCTAAATACGCGCTCAGCAAACTGGGCCTTTGCAGCACCGAAGTGCGCTCACCTCTCACCGAGCTTGAGGACGGCACCAAGGCTGCAATCGAGGCCGCAATGGCGCATGCCGGTCTTATCTAAGTCGGACCGAAGATCACAAAAGGGCGGCCTCAAATCCCGAGCGCCGCCCTTTTCATTTGCCGGATCCAATCTTCATCTGGCTAAAAATACCTAGGGGGAGATGCGCGGTACGCGCAGCGGGGGCAGAGCCCCCTTCTCACCGTTTCCCGTAGTAAAGCCCAACAACATGCTCGGCCTGCGCAAAGAACAACCAGCGCGACGTTGCTACGCCCGCCAGATGTGACACCACGGCCAGCAAGGCAAAGAGGTGCTTGATCACGACGCTCGAGACCGGGATCAGGATCAGCAGCAAAGGCAACACAAACGCCAGAACAAAGGAAATGATCCGCAGTTTCTGCGCGTGTTTGCGCCCAACCACGTGGACGAATTCGCGCAACAGATAGTTGGTGCCCGTATGCGGCGGCTCGAAGGCGCGCACATCACCGCGGACGCCCAGCCCAGTGGCGGTGCTCAGCGTGGTGCCGGATCGCGCGAATGCGCCGTCGCCTTTGGCCCAGTAAGCAAGCTGTACTGCCCCGGCAATGGCAAGCAACCAAGGGGCCAGAGTTTCAGCCCCGGACAACAGGGCACCTCCGGCCAAGCTGAAGGACAGGAACAGGATTGGCGTCAGTTCCATGTTCCAGCGCGGGATGGTCTTGAGCTGGGTGTAGATCATCGAGGTGGTAAACACCGTCGCAAGACTGAAGAACGCGCCAAGCCAACCCAGAACTGTCCAATGACTGCCCAGAAAAACTGCGCCGAATGCATAAAGCCCCATGACCACAAGGGCCACCACAGCACAAACCCCTTCTCGGCTGAGCCAGCTGGACTTCCATTGGCTGAACGCCTTCCAGGCGCGTTCGGGGTGGCCCAAATGGAAGGTTGAGGCCAGCAAACCACCCACTGCTAGCGCATAAGCGATGACGTAGAATACAAACGCCACAAAGCCGGTCACCGCGGGCTGGCCAAGCCCAAGGAAAAACAGCAAGCCGAATCCCAACCCGGACAAAGTGGTGAAGATAATAACGGACGGTGCGGGATGCATCAGAGTTTCTCCAGCGTCTTGTCGAGCCAGCCGAGGAAACCCTTGGGTTCTTCAGCGACCGGTGCCAGCAGGGGGGCCAAAATGTCGATCTGGTCCTCAACCGTGTCCTTGGGGCGCGGCGGCAGGTATTTGTTGACGGGTTTGGTGCCCATTTCAGGCATCAGGTCCATACCGCCCCGATCTGCGACGAGTTTGCTGACATCGCTGTCAGGGTCGCCCAAATCGCCAAAGTGCCGCGCGCCGGCCGGGCAGGTGCGCACGCACGAGGGCACACGATCTACCTCGGGCAGGTTTTCGTTGTAGATACGGTCGACACAGAGCGTACATTTTTTCATGACGCCTTCTGCTACATCCAACTCCCGGGCACCGTATGGACAAGACCAGGCGCAAAGACCGCAGCCAATACAGTCGCTTTCATTAACCAACACGATACCGTCTTCGACGCGTTTATAGCTGGCGCCGGTTGGGCAGACAGTGACACAGGGGGCATCTTCGCAATGCAGGCATGATTTCGGGAAGTGGATCAGCTGAGCGTGACCTTGTTCCGGCTGTACCTCATAGGAATGTACGCGGTTCAAGAAGGTGCCGGACGGGTTGCCGCCGTAGGCGTCTTGGTCCGACAGAGGCGCGCCGTAGTTTTCCGTGTTCCATCCTTTGCAGGAGATTACGCAGGCGTGGCAGCCGACACAGGTGTCCAGATCGATGACCAGACCCATTTTACGTTCGGTGGATTGGGGGAGCTGGGTCATGTCAGGGAACCTCGGCAGTTATGGGCGGGGGAGGGGGCCAGCCCCCTCTTGAGCCTACGGCTCAATTCACCCCCGAGATATTTTTGGCCAGATGAAGAACGGATCCGGTTCATTTGCCGACCTTCCATGCGATATCTTTCGGGCCGGTGCCAACGGGCGATTTGATCGGCTCAAATTCGGGTTGGCTTTCGGTATCTGTCGGAGGGGCGGCTTTTTCGATTTTAACCTTGAGGTCGTACCACGCAGCCTGACCTGTCACCGGGTCAGAGTTGGCCCACCGCATCCCGTCGCCTTTGGGCGGCAGCAGTTCGTGGATCAGGTGGTTGAGGAGGAAGCCTTTGGTGGCTTCTGGCGCGTCCTCTTGCAGAGCCCACGCGCCTTTTCGTTTACCAATGGCGTTCCAGGTCCAGACGGTGTTGTCGTTCAGTGCGGCCATTTCCATGACGGGCACGGTGATTTCTCCGTGTGGAGAGGTGACCTTGGCCCAATCGCCATCGCTCAGCCCATGTTCCCGCATCAGTTTGGTTGGGACGTAGAGCGGGTTGCGCCCGTGCAGCTGGCGCAGCCATGCGTTCTGAGTGCCCCAGCTGTGATACATCGCCATCGGGCGTTGGGTCAGTGCGTTGACGGTAAAGCCGTCGTTGCCCTGCTGATCAGTTTCATACCAGATCGGCAGCGGGTCCATCGTGTCTTTGATCCGCTGGCGCAGGTGATCCGGCGGCTGGCGGTCACCATGCCCTTCTGCGGCCAGTTGGAACTTGCGCATAGGCTCGGAATAAAGTTGGAACAGGTAGGGTTGCGGGCTGTCATAGAGGCCCATGCCCACGGCCCAGTCCTGATAGGCTGCGTTCCAGGGTTTGTAGTAATCCGCGCCTTCAGGGATGTGCGAGACGTAGAAACCACCGTTTTCGATATAGCGGTTCAGCTGGTCGGGATTGACCTCTCCACGCCCTTCCTTGTCGCCGTTTTCACCGCGGAACCCGGCAAGCGGGCCGATGCCCGGCTTGCGCTGGTGGTTCACGATATAGTCGGCGTAGTCCTTCCACTTGGGCGTCCCGTCTTCGTTTGTGAAACCGGGCAAGCTCATGCGGTTGGCGAGTTCGATCAGCACCGACTGAAAGCCGCGCACATCGCGGTCAGGCGCAATCACCGGCCAGCGGATCGCGTCGGCGGCGGCGTCGGCCTCGCAAATCGGGCGGTCAAGCAGCGAGATACAATCATGCCGTTCCAGATAGGTGGTGTCAGGCAGGATCAGGTCAGCATAAGCCACCATTTCCGAGGAATAGGCGTCGGAATAGATGATCTTGGGGATGACGTATTTACCGTCTTCGGTCTTTGCCGTCAGCATCTCCATCACACCCTTGGTGTTCATGGAGGAGTTCCACGACATGTTCGCCATATACATGAACAAAGTGTCGATCTTGTAAGGATCACCAGCTGCGGCATTCGAGATCACCATATGCATCAGCCCGTGGGCGGACATTGGGTTTTCCCAGGTAAAGGCTTTGTCGATACGCTGCGCCGTGCCGCAATCGTCGATCAGTAGGTCCTCTGGCCCACGTGGGAAGCCCAGGTGGGGCCCTTCCAGCGGGCGACCAGGGCGACGGTCGCCATGGGGGGTGGGGTGCGCCTCGACCGGTTTGGGATAGGGCGGTTTGAAGCGGAAGCCGCCGGGGACCTCGACCGTGCCCAACAGGATTTGCAGCACATGCAGTGAGCGACACGTTTGAAACCCGTTGGCGTGGGCCGAGATGCCACGCATGGCGTGGAAGCTGACCGGGCGGCCAATCATTTTGGAATGCGTCTCACCCCGGAAGTCGGTCCATTCTTGATCCAGCTCGATGGCTTCGTCAAAAGCAACACGGGCGATTTCCGCCGCGATGGCGCGGATGCGTTTGGCCGGGATGCCGCAGCGCTCGGCCACAGCTTCGGGGGCGTGGTCGTCGCTCAGGTATTTCTCGGCCATCAGGTGGAAGACGGGTCGATGCGTGACGCCGTCTTTTTCATAGGTTGCTGCCAAGTCTGGGCGGACGCCGGTTTTGTCGAACGCGGTGGGTTCGCCGGTCGCACGATCTATCACCAGCGGCTTGCCGTCAGCGTTGCGCAGGAACAGGCCCTTTTCAGGCCCCTCCGCAGCATTCACCAACACTGGCGCGTTGGTGTAGCGGCTAAGGTAATCGAGATCGATCTTACCCGCCTTCATCAGCACGTGGATCAGAGACAGAATGAACAGACCATCGGTGCCCGGAGTGATCCCGACCCAGTCATCGGCGACGGCGTTATAGCCGGATCGGATCGGGTTCACACCGATCACCCGCGCGCCGCGTGCCTTGATCTCACCGATACCCATCTTGATTGGGTTGCTGTCGTGATCCTCGGCCACACCAAACAGCATGAACAACTTTGTATGATCCCAATCGGGCTGACCGAACTCCCAGAATGCACCACCCATTGTGTAGATGCCGCCCGCAGCCATGTTGACCGAGCAGAACCCGCCATGGGCTGCATAGTTCGGGGTTCCGAAGTTTTGCGCCCAGAAGGACGTGAAGCTTTGGCTTTGGTCTCGGCCAGTAAAGAAGGCGAGTTTTTGCGGGGCGGTCTCGTGCAATTCATTCAGCCAGCCAACGGCCGTGCTGATCGCTTCATCCCACTCGATTTCGCGAAACTCGCCCGAGCCGCGCGGGCCGACCCGACGCAGCGGTTTGCGCAGGCGTGAAGGGGCATTCACCTGCATGATTCCGGCGCAGCCCTTGGCGCACAAAACACCTTTGTTTACAGGGTGGTCGCGGTTGCCTTCGATATAGGCAACCTTGCCATCTTTCATGTGTACGTTGATGCCGCAACGGCAGGCGCACATATAGCACGTGGTCTTGCGAACCTCGTCCGAAACCTTCGGAGACGTATCAAGGATCGGCTGCTGATGGGTCATTGGCGGGTCCTGTCGGTTATGTCGGGATGAATGTGTCAGTTTCTTCCCGATTTGAGAACACTGTTCCGAGAAACGGTGTGAAAGACTGCATTACGTTTTTCTGGCTTGCAGGGCGGTCACGGCGATCATTTGGGTTACATCTTCGGCGCTACAGCCGCGCGACAGGTCGTTGGCCGGCTGGGCCAGTCCCTGAAGCACGGGGCCAATTGCGGTATAGCCACCCAGGCGTTGGGTGATCTTGTAACCGATATTGCCCGCATCGAGATTTGGGAAAATCATTACGTTGGCTTGACCGGCGACGGATGATCCGGGGGATTTGCGGTCACCCACCGAAGGGACAAAAGCGGCGTCAAACTGCAACTCTCCGTCGACAGACAGATCAGGTGCTGTCTGACGCAAGGTGTCAGTGGCTTCGATCACCTTGTCCACGTCCGGGTGTTTGGCGCTGCCTTTGGTCGAAAAGCTGAGCATCGCGATCTTGGGTTCGACTTGCAAAAGAGTTTTTGCCGAAGCGGCCGAGGTGATGGCGATTTTGCTCAACTCAGAGGCAGACGGGTTGATGACCAGACCGCAGTCTGAATAAAGCATCGCCCGTGCACCGGGTTGGGCGTTTTCGGGCGGGTACATCAGGAAAAAAGACGACACCATTCCGGCATCTGGGGCCATTCCGATTACTTGGATAGCCGCGCGGACGATGTCGCCAGTTGTGTGAACCGCGCCGCCTACCGTGCCGGTGGCGCGCCCGCTGCGTACCAGCATGGCGGCGTAGATCGGCGCTGATTCAACGGCAGCGCGGGCTTTGGTCAGATCCACGCCCTTGTGCTGACGAAGTTCGAAGAACCTCTGGGCAAAGTCCTCGGTCAGATCTGAATTCATGGGGTCATGCACAGCGACGCCTGGTGAAGGCGCTGCCCCTTGTTCTTTCAGGGCGTCTTCGACTTCGGCTTGCGGGCCGATCAGGATTACGTCGGCCAGATCGGCCTTGTGGGCGGCAAGCGCCCCCGCAACAACACGGGGATCACTGCCTTCGCATAAAGAAATAACAGGGCGGATGGCCGGAGCGTTCTGCCGCAACAGCTCAATGGGTGTCAGGGTCATTCGCTCCGGCCTCGTCCTTTGTTTATACGGCTTGCTCGCGCATGTCGTCAGCCGAAACGCCCGCAACTGCGACAGGCTTTTTCATCGCGTCGCGGCGGAAGGGTTCACCCAGTTCCTGATTGATCATGGCTTCGATCAGGGTGGTGATGCCGTTCTTCTGATCCTCGATCGCCTGGTTCAACGCTGCGGTCAATTCGTCCTGCGTGCGGGCGATAACACCCTTCAGGCCGCAGGCATTTGCGATACCGGCGTATGACACTTTGGTGTCCAGTTCGGTGCCCACAAAATTATCATCGAACCACAGGGTCGAGTTGCGCTTTTCTGCGCCCCACTGGTAGTTGCGGAAGACGATCTGAGTTACGGCGGGCCATTCTTCGCGGCCAATTGCAGTCAGTTCGTTCACGGCGATACCAAAGGCACCGTCACCGGCGAAGCCGACAACCGGAACGTCCGGCTGGCCGATTTTCGCACCCACGATGGCGGGCAGGCCATAGCCGCAGGGGCCGAACAGGCCGGGGGCCAGATATTTGCGGCCTTCCTCGAAGGACGGATAGGCGTTGCCGATGGCGCAGTTGTTGCCGATGTCGGACGAGATGATCGCCTCTTTCGGCAGCGCGGACTGGATTGCGCGCCATGCCATGCGGGGGCTCATCCAATCGGGCTTGGCGGCACGTGCGCGTTCGTTCCAGCTGGTGCCCGGATCGTCATCTTCGTGATCCATGCTCGAAAGCTGCTGCGCCCAAGCGGATTTCTTTTGCGCGATCTTGGCTTTGCGGTCCGCGCGGCCCTCGTCACCCGCGGTGTCCGACAGCTGGGCCAGAATCCCGTTTGCGACCTTGGCCGCATCACCGACGATGCCGACGCTGACTTTCTTGGTCAGACCGATGCGGTCGGGGTTGATGTCGACCTGGATGATTTTGGCATCGGCAGGCCAGTATTCCATGCCGTATCCGGGCAGGGTCGAGAACGGGTTCAGACGGGTGCCCAGGCACAGAACCACATCGGCCTCGCTGATCAGCTCCATCCCGGCTTTCGAGCCGTTATAGCCCAGCGGACCGGCAAACAGTGGGTGCGAGCCCGGGAAAGCGTCGTTGTGCTGGTAGCCAACGCAGACCGGCGCATCCAGACGCTCGGCCAGGGCCTTCGACGCGTCGATGCCGCCTTCGGCCAGAACCACACCGGCACCGTTCAGTATGACAGGGTTTTTGGCGTTCGACAGCAACTCGGCCGCCTGCGACACAGCGGTTTCACCGCCCGAGGGGCGCTCGAATTCGACAATAGCAGGCAGATCAACGTCGATAACTTGGGTCCACATATCGCGGGGTATGTTCAACTGAGCCGGACCGCTGGCGCGTTTGGCCTGCATGATCACGCGGTTCAGAACCTCGCAGACGCGGGACGGGTCACGAACCTCTTCCTGATAGGCAACCATGTCTTCGAACAGCTTCATCTGCTCGACTTCCTGGAACCCACCCTGTCCGATGGTTTTGTTCGCCGCCTGCGGGGTCACCAGCAGCAGCGGGGTGTGGTTCCAGTAGGCGGTTTTGACAGCGGTCACGAAGTTGGTGATGCCGGGGCCGTTCTGCGCGATCATCATCGACATCTTGCCGGTGGCGCGGGTATAGCCATCCGCCATCATGCCGGCGCTGCCTTCATGGGCGCAGTCCCAGAACATGATTCCAGCTTTTGGGAACAGATCCGAGATCGGCATCATCGCCGAGCCAATGATACCGAACGCATGTTCGATCCCGTGCATCTGCAGAACCTTAACAAAGGCTTCTTCGGTCGTCATCTTCATGTGAGTGCTCTCCAAACAAGTGGGTGAAGCCGGGCAAAGAGCCCGGGGTTTGATATGGTTTTGGCGTATGGGTGCGGCTGGCGTTAGGGCCAAAACGAAACCCAAATTAGGTCCAGATGCCGCTCAGGTAGTTCGAATGGCGTCTGCAATCAATTTTACACCTGGTGCAATGCGGTCGGTCGAAATGGAGGAGTAACCGAGGCGGTAGTAATTCTGTGGCCTGTTCGGACCAGAGAAAAACGGGGCACCGGGTTCAATGTGAACGCCCTGGGTCTGCAACCTCAATGCCAGTTGGGTTGTGTCGATATGCTCGGGCGCAGACATCCACATTGATGAGCCGCCAATTACGCCGCGCCCGGCCACGGTCAGTCCGCTTTCTTCTATGGCGGAATCCATTGCATCGCGTCGTTCTTGCAGGGCTTTTGACATGCGCCGGATTTGCGCGTCGTAGTGGCCCAGTGAAAGGAAATACGCGGCCGTGCGCTGAATGTGCCCGGGTGGGTGGCGCAGAACCAATGACCGAAGCGCGCGTGCCTCTCGGATAAAGGGCTCAGAGCCAACCATGTATCCAAGCCGCAGACCGGGGAACAGCGACTTGGAAAAACTGCCGACGTAAATCACGCGTCCATCCCGATCCATAGACTTGAGTGCCGGAGACGGCGCACCCCGAAAGGCCATTTCGAACTCGTAGTCATCTTCGACAACCATTGCATCCAATTCGCGTGCTCGATCCAGCAGTTGATTGCGGCGCGCGATCGGCATTGTCGCCGTCGTCGGGCTTTGATGGCTGGGGGTGGTAAAGATAACGTCGGCGTCGTCTGGGATCGTCTCGGGTGGCAGTCCGTTCTGATCGACGCTCAAGGGCGTTACCGCGCAGTCCCAATGGTTCAGCAGGCTCCGAAGCGCGTAATAGCAGGGGTCTTCGATAACTGCAGATCGATTGTGGGTCAGCAAAATACGCGACGCCAGCCAGAGTGCGTTCTGCGCGCCCAAAGTGATCAGTATCTCTTCGGGGCGGGCTGCAATGCCGCGTCTGGGCAGAGTGTGGCGGGCGATGAACTCGACCAGAAGCGGGTCATCCTGATCCACGTAATCCCCGGTTAGCGAATTGAAGTCCTTGTGTCCCAACGCGCGCACGGCGCACAAGCGCCAGTTGGCGTGATCAAACAATGACCGGTCGGCCTGACCGTAGATGAACGGATAGCGGTATTCGCGCCAGTCGCTGGGTTTTGGCAGAACGTCACTGTCCAGAAAGCGACGGGCCAACGCTTTGTCCCAGTCAACGGATTCTGTGCCGCGCTGGACAGGCGAGTATTTCGGTGGAACGGGCGCGTTATGCGAAACATAGTACCCAGATCGCCCCTTGGCCGTCAGGTAATCATTCGCCAGCAATTCGGTATAGGCCAACGTGACGGTGATCCGGCTGACGCCCAGATGTGCGGCCAGTTTTCGCGATGATGGCAGTTTCTCTCCAACGTGAAAGCGGCCCGACAGAATGCCCTCGGCAATCATCTGCTGGATTTGGGCCTGCAGCGTGCCCTGACCGTTGAGTTCTAGAAAGAATGTATCGACCGAAATCCCCATGCCTGCTTATAGGTTGGACTTAAAGGGCGTGCAATCTGGACTTACGCAATCTGGGCGTATTTCAACGACCCGGTTGACTGGGAAGCATTATTAAACTAAATAACCAGAAATCTAGTTTAATGGAGGCGACTCATGTGGGAAGCTGCTGCTGCCGGATTTTCTGCGATGGGCTCGGAGGCCCGGCTGAAAGTCCTCAAGACCTTGGTTCGGGCTGGTGAGGCCGGTTTGACGGTTGGCGAGATTCAGAACCGGACGGGCATTGCTCCGTCGACTTTGGCGCATCACCTGCGGTTTCTTGCGGCCGGTGGTGTGGTTGAACAGGAAAAGATTGGTCGAACCACGATCAACCGAGCCTGTTACGACGAATTGAGAAACCTGGCGCAGTTCATTCTCAGCGAATGCTGCGCCGATGAAGTTGGAAAGGCCGCGAACGATGGCTGAGTTGACACAAAACCCGCGCGTGACGGCCAAGGGGGCGCTGGACCTGATCAAGACGCCTTGGGCGCTGATCGTCGTGATCCTTGTCGCGGTGGCCGTTCTGGACCCCGGCAATCTGCGTGAGGTTGTAATTTTCGCTGCAAAGGCATTGGCGCATACGGGGCAATACATCCTGTTTGCCGTGCTGTTGCTGTCCTACCTGAAGGCGACCGGTGCAGAAGTCATGGTGGCGCGCGCCTTTGAAGGGCGCGAGACCCGGATGATCTTTCTGGCCGCGTTGTTCGGTGGATTGGCGCCGTTCTGTTCCTGTGAGGTCATTCCCTTTATCGCGGGACTTCTGGCGCTTGGCGCGCCGCTGTCTGCGGTCATGGCGTTCTGGCTCAGCTCACCCTTGATCGACCCGCCGACGCTTTTGATTACGGCTGGCGCGCTGGGGTGGCCTTTTGCCATCGGCAAAGCCGTCGCAGCGGTCGCACTTGGCCTGTTCGGAGGCTTCGCGGTTCGGCTTCTGATGCGCCAGGGTGCATTTGCCCAGCCGTTGCGCGCGTACAAACCCGCCGGGTGCTGCGGATGTGGGCCGAAACTGGACGACAAGCCGGTCTGGAAATTCTGGCAGGAACCCGAGCGACGCGTTCGGTTCCGCTCGGAATTCGTGCACAACGGTTTGTTCCTGTTGAAATGGCTGGCTCTGGCCTATGTGCTCGAAGCCTTGTTGGTCAACTACGTGCCTGCCGACCTGATCGCTGGCGCGGTGGGTGGGGAAGGCGTGCTGCCTATCGTTGTCGCCGCTTTGGTTGGTATGCCCGCCTATCTGAACTCTTACGTGGCACCACCGCTGTTGGCTGGATTGATGGAGCAAGGAATGACTGCGGGCGCCGCCATGTCTTTCATGGTCGCTGGTGCCGTCAGTTCCATCCCGGCAATGGCCGCCGTCTGGTCGCTGGTCAAACCCCGTGTGTTTGCAACCTATTTGGGCCTTGGTGTGGGCGGAGCAATTATCGCGGGCATCATCTTTCAGATGGTGTGATTAATAAAGCCACCCGGTGTCAGCATCGGGTGGCTTTGCGTCTAGGTGTTAGCCAATCAACTGCCTTCGCACAGGCTTGGCAGTTTGAACCGGTACCGCGCCTCACCAGATTCGACGTAAACGCGTTTCTCGATGCAAGCTGTGGTGCCTACGGTCTGGGAAATGGGCGACTCGGTCGACGTGATTGAAGTTGCCGAACCATCGGGCAGGCGGACCGAGGCGATGACACCGTTCCTGAGATCACCATTCACCGGGGTTGCCGACAGCACTGGAACGGTCAGGAAAGCTTCGTGCTCGTGTTCGCCCTCATCCCCCAGCAGATAGAGGGTTGTGACGATGGCAATCATAACAGCGCCACCGGCCAACCCAAGACCCCATGTTTTCACAAAGGCATAGATCGAAACGGCGCGGTGCGGGCCAAAAATCGCTGATAGAATGCTTAGCATGACAAGTCCGTCAAAAAAGCCCCAGCCGTGCCGACCGGGGCTTATTGTACATTACGGGCGAAGATCGTCTTCGTCTTCGTCATCCGCCCCGCCTTTGGGCAGATTGAAGAAGCTGTCGGCGTCGATGATCGCCTCTTCGTCTTTTTCTTCTGCTGGCTCGTCGGACAGCGAGAAGGTTTCGAGCCCTTCGATGGCCGTCGGAATCTTCGGCGCGGCATCCATTTCCAAAGACTGTTCCGTCGAGACCAGTTTGCGACGCTCATCATCGCTCATTACACCGCCTTCGGCCGCTTTCTTGGCGGCTGCTTTCTGAACGGCTGTGTCCAGCTCGGACTGCTTGCAAAGGCCCAGAGCAACCGGATCGATGGGTTGCATGTTGGTGATGTTCCAGTGGGTACGCTCGCGGATCGACTGGATTGTCGGTTTGGTGGTGCCCACCAGCTTGGCAATCTGGCCATCGCTGAGTTCGGGGTGGAACTTGACCAGCCACAGGATCGAGTTCGGACGGTCCTGACGCTTGGACAGCGGGGTGTAACGCGGACCACGGCGCTTCTCTTCGCCAGCGGCCGAAGGATTGAACTTGAGCTTCAGCTTGTGAAGCGGGTTGTTCTGCGCCGCGTCGATTTCGTCCTGGGTCAACTGGTTGTTGGCAATCGGGTCAAAGCCTTTGACGCCTGCAGCCACATCACCATCAGCGATGCCCTGCACTTCCAACTCGTGCATTCCTACGAAATCCGCGATCTGCTTGAAGCTGATCGTGGTGTTGTCCACCAGCCATACGGCGGTTGCCTTGGCCATAAGCGGTTTTGCCATCAGCCCGTCTCCTATACATACATCTGTCCCGTCGCCGGAATTCGGCGGCCCCGGGGATTTGGGGCAGGTTTCCGTTGTCGGGGAACTTGGGGCCTATATAGTCGCGGCACGGCAAGAAGGGAAGAGGCGAATGCGCCAAGGTATTTCGGGGCTGGTATTGTGGGTCTTCAGCGCGGTTGTTGCGCTGGCCGAAGGCGAAAAGGCCGGAGAGTTCGATTACTATGTTCTGTCGCTCAGCTGGTCGCCCAACTGGTGTGCCCGCGAAGGTGACGCGCGCGGGTCCGATCAGTGCGATGCGCGGCATGACCACGGTTGGATATTGCATGGCCTGTGGCCACAGTTCCATCAGGGTTGGCCGTCGTATTGCAGAACGCCCGAAGCACCGCCGACCCGACGCATGACGCGTGAAATGGAAGATATTCAGGGCAGTGCGGGCTTGGCCTGGCACCAGTGGAAGAAACACGGCACCTGTTCCGGGCTGTCGGCAGCCGACTATTTCGCGCTGTCCCGGCGCACCTATGACGCGGTCGCGCGCCCGGAGGTCTTCCGCAAGCTGGACGCATCCGTGATGTTACCCGCCGAAGTGGTCGAAGAAGCGTTTCTGAAGGCCAATCCCGAACTAGAGCGCGATATGATCACCGTCACCTGCAAGCAAGGTTATATCGAAGAAGTCCGCCTGTGCCTGTCGCGCGACCTTGATCCCGTACCCTGTGGCCGCGACGTGATCCGCGACTGCACCGCCAAGGACGCGTTGTTCGATCCGATTCGTTAAAGCTTCTTGTTCTGGCAGTCGCGGGCGTAGTCCAGCGCTTTGGCGGTGCCTTTGAGGTCGATGGCCATGACAACCTCACCGGCTGGATTGTAGACGGTCATTGTCTTGTTCTGAGCGATTGCGTCGACGAAGCTTCGGTCGGTGAAGAAGACAGTCGCGCCTGGTACGTCCCGTTCATTGAACCCAATCGCAGTGGCATCATAGCTTTTGCCGTCCAGATCAAAGCGGATCGGATAGCTCTCACCCTGTTTAATGTCGCCCCATGCCTTGTTGTAGACCGCGAAATAGCCGCGATTACCCAGCGCGTCATAGCCCAGCCGCACGACCGAGAGGTCCTGATACACCGTCTGGATCAGGCATCCGTTACCAAGCGCGGGGTCCATCATGATGTTCCAGCCTTCGACGAAGCCCTTGTCGACAAGTTCCTGCGACAGGGCGGCAGTTGCGGTGAAGGTGGCGAAGGTGAGGGCGAGAAGGCGGGTCATAACGTATTCCAATCAAAGGGATCAAGTCTTAGGCATTCTACTACGCGCGTACGGAAGGCAAAGGCCCTTTTGCTTTTTAGCGACCTTTTTGACTCCGGGTCTTGATCCATGCGCGAGGGTGAACCCTGCTATGATGGCTTGGGAAGCAACTTGAAAACCGATCGCTGACCAATAGTTTTACGACTCAGCAGTTTAAGGAGCATTCGATGTCTCAGTTTCCAAGGACTTTTTCACATATCGGGTTGTCTGTTCCAAACGTGGACGAAGCCGTAAAGTTCTATTCCGAGGTCTTGGGGTTTTACGTCATCATGCCGCCCACGGACGTGGTCGAGGATGGCTCGGACATTGGGGTCATGTGCACGGATGTTTTCGGCCCGGACTGGAAGAAACTGCGTATCGCACATCTCGCGACAGCAGACCGGATTGGAATTGAACTTTTTGAGTTTGACGGGAATTACGCGCCCGAAAACAACATCGATTTCCGCAGAAATGGAACGTTTCACTTTTGCATTCAGGACCCCGATGTCGAAGGTCTGGTCGAGAAGATTGTGCAGGCTGGTGGAAAACAGCGCATGCCGATCCGGCACTATTACCCCGGAGAAAAGCCTTACCGCATGGTCTATGTTGAAGACCCATTTGGTATCGTATTCGAACTCTACAGCCACTCCTATGAGCTGACCTACTCGTCTGGTGCCTACACCTGAAGCCTGCGAACATGCTTTGATAAGCGTTGGGGCGACAATGCAGTTGTCGCCCTGGTCTAATACGGCCCGCTATATTTCCTTCCGCGCCCTGAGCGCGGCTGTAATCGTCCCGTCATCCAGATAATCCAATTCTCCGCCAATCGGCACGCCCTGCGCCAGTGAGGTCAGGCGAACCTGTCCTTCCAACTGATCAGCAATGTAATGCGCCGTGGTCTGGCCATCGACGGTGGCATTCAGGGCAAGGATGATCTCGGTAATCCCCTCGACCATCACTCGGTCTTTGAGGCGGGGAATGCGCAACTCGTCCGGGCCAACCCCGTCCAGCGCCGACAGCGTGCCGCCGAGAACGTGATAGCGGCCTTTAAATACGCCCGCGCGCTCCATCGCCCAGAGGTCGGCCACGTCTTCGACCACGCACAACTCTCCGGTTGCGCGGTCTTCGGAATTGCAGATGTCACAGATATCGGTGGTGCCCACGTTCCCGCAGTTCAGGCATTCGCGGGCGGTCACGGCGACTTGCTGCATGGCATCAGACAAAGGTGTCAGCAGCAAAGCGCGTTTTCGGATCAGGTGCAGCACAGCGCGACGGGCCGAACGCGGGCCGAGGCCGGGCAGTTTGGCCATAAGGTCGATCAGGTTTTCGATATCGCTGTTCGAACTCATGGCCTGTCCTGTCTTGCGCCGGAGGGAGCCTCCGGCGGGAGTATTTTTAAAAAGATGAAGCTCAGAACGGCAGCTTGATGTCTGCGGGCAAGCCCATGCTTTCGGTCAGTTTGGCCATTTCTTCCTGCGAACGTTCAGCGGCTTTGGTTTGTGCATCTTTTATAGCCGCCAGGATCAGGTCTTCGACCACTTCCTTGTCGTCACCGTTGAAGATCGACGGATCAATATCCAGACCTTTCAGTTCGCCTTTGGCGGTTGCAGTCGCCTTGACCAGTCCAGCCCCGGATTCACCGACAACCATCATGTTGTTCAGCTCTTCCTGCATTTCGGTCATCTTGGTTTGCAGGTCCTGCGCGGATTTCATCATCTTGGCCATGTCACCCAGACCGCCAAGCCCGCCGAGTCCTTTCAGCATAGTATTCTCCTGTATCTCTGCTTGGGTTCTAAATACGGGCCGCAGCCGCGTGGCACAAGGGTTCCCGCGTTTGAAGGTGAGGTCTTTGGAAACGCGCCTCCCTTTGTCGCGCAGTGGCAGGTTGCGCGTTATGTGAAGGCAAGGATTGGGTTTGCCGCACGGGCTTTGCCGAGACTTAGATTTTGGAACCGGGTGATCACGGTAACCTCAATAGACGCGTCACCGGCTCAATCCTCTTCGAACGGGTCCCACTCATCCTCGACTTCGGGCAGCGCCTCGGTCTCGACTTGGGCGGCGCGCTGTTCCGGTGTCTCGATCTTTGTGATCCTGGCCTTGGGAAATTGAGCCAGTACAGCCTGAACCAGCGGGTGTTGTTCGGCTTCGGCTTTCAAAGCCAGTTCGGCCTTGTCCCGAATTTCAGCAATTGTCGGCGCATCCCCGTTCGAGACGATCGAGACAGCCCACCGGTTTCCGGTCCAGCGTTGCAGGGCCGAACCCAGCCTGGGCGCAAGGTCTGTCGGTGCCTGCGTGGCTGGGGTGAACTCGATCCGACCGGGCTGATAAGACACAAGTCGCACGCCGTTTTCCACTTCGACCAGCAGTTTTACGTCGCGGTTGGCGCGGATCAGTTCGACCACGTGATCAAAAGTCGGGAACCGGGCGAGAGCCGTCTGCACATCCTGAGCCAATGCAGCAACTGGCGCGCCGCTTGGGCCGCGAGGGGTCGAAACGTAGGAAGGTGCCGGGGCCGCGCTGGCCCGCGCTGGCATTGCACCCTGCCGGGGGGCTGATACTCCGCCATTCGGCCCACCAGTTGGAGGCGTTGGAGTGTCCTGCAGCCGTTTGATCAGTTCTTCAGGGCTGGGCAGATCAGCAACATGGGTCAGGCGGATAACGGCCATCTCAGCGGCCATCATGGCATTGGGCGCGGCCGAGACTTCTTCGAGCGCTTTCAGCAACATCTGCCACATCCGAGTCAGGACACGCATCGGCAGCGCCTCGGCCATGTGCTGGCCACGGCTCCGTTCGTCAGGCGAAACAGTTGGATCTTCGGCAGCGTCGGGCGTAATTTTAACGACGGACACCCAATGTGTGATTTCGGCCAGATCGCGTAAGACGGCCAGAGGGTCTGCGCCCTCAGCGTATTGCCCGCTGAGTTCCGTCAGCGCACCCGCTGCGTCGCCCCGCAGGATCATGTCCATCAGGTCCAGAACGCGGCCACGGTCCGCAAGGCCCAGCATTGCGCGGACCTGCTCGGCAGTGGTTTCACCCGCCCCGTGCGAAATCGCCTGATCCAGCAGCGAGGTTGCATCCCGTGCCGATCCTTCCGCGGCACGTGTGATCAGCGCCAGCGCGTCATCGGCGATTTGGGCATCTTCGGCGGTTGCGATCTTTTGCAGAAGCCCGATCATATCTTCGGGCTCGATCCGGCGCAGATCGAAGCGCTGACAGCGGGACAGAACCGTGACCGGCACTTTGCGGATTTCGGTTGTTGCGAAGATAAACTTCACATGTTCAGGCGGTTCCTCGAGCGTCTTGAGCAGCGCGTTGAAAGCGCTGGTCGAAAGCATGTGGACCTCGTCGATGATGTAGATCTTGTAACGCGCGCTGGCGGCGCGATAGCGGACACTGTCGATTATTTCGCGAATGTCATTCACACCGGTCCGGCTGGCGGCGTCCATCTCCATCACATCGACATGGCGGCCTTCCATGATCGCCACGCAATGTTCGCATTGCCCGCAAGGCTCGGTCGTCGGGCCGCCATTGCCGTCGGGGCCGATGCAGTTCATACCCTTGGCGATGATCCGCGCGGTGGTGGTTTTGCCGGTGCCGCGAATGCCGGTCATGATGAAAGCCTGCGCAATCCGGTCCGCTTCGAATGCGTTTTTCAGGGTGCGTACCATGGCATCCTGACCCACCAGATCGGCAAAGGTTTCCGGGCGATATTTGCGGGCGAGAACCTGATAGGCGGGGCTGGGCGTGTCGGTCATGTTTTCTCGGTCGGATTCGGTGCTTCGGCTCAGCGTAGTGGCCGCTGCCTTCCGCGTCCACCGCGAGGCGCGATGATTTTTGATTTAGATTCCGACCGGATTCGCACTAAGCTGTTCCAACAAAATTAAAGACTCATTTTTGTAAAGAGTTCCTGGTGGAGGACACACGTTCATGTCGCAGCTGGTTATCTATGCCCTGCAAGTCGCAGGAGGAACGCTGGCCCTGACGTCGATACCCGGACATGGCGGGGATTATGAGCCGGATCTGGATACGATTGCAGCGTGGAAGCCGGGGCTGGTGATTTCAATGACAACGGATGTCGAGATGCTTCAGCACGGGGCGCGGGATTTTGGCAGCGATATTCAAAGCCGCGCCAGCCGGTGGGTGCATCTGCCGATCGAAGACTTTGGCGCACCAACGGCGGCGGTTGAAGAGGCGTGGCCAGATGTCAGCGCCGCCGCCCGGCACGCCCTGGCTGGCGGAGGCCGGGTATTGGTGCATTGTCGGGGCGGCTGTGGCAGGTCGGGGATGGTTGTTCTGCGTCTGATGGTCGAGTGCGGCGAACGGGCTGACAAGGCGCTGGAGCGTCTGCGGTCGCTGCGCCCCTGTGCCGTGGAAACAGACGCGCAGCTGGCTTGGGCGGCCCGGGTTTCCCCGGCGCAGGTGGTGTGATCTCAGGCCGAAAGCTGTTCGGGTGCGTGTACGGTTTTCCGGGGCCGTAGCGTTGCAACCTCGATCATCGCGCATGGTGGGTTTGCAATGATGCCAGATGGCAGAGTGCGGAACGTGTTTCCAAAAATCAGATCAGCATAGAGGTTCAGGTCCTCAATTGCTGCGTTGGGCTGCGTGTCACAAAACACGCGAACACTGTCTGATTGTGCCTGGAAAATTGCCTGACACCCTTTTGTGCAATGTGAAAGCTCACTACTACCGTCAAACTCGAAGTCGTCGCCTGTGGCAGCCGAAGCTTGTATCATAGCCTCGGAGATCGAGCGCGCCAGCCGCGCCAGGGCGGGGCAGGTTTTGCCCGTCCGCTGACATACCGTTGCGCTGTATTCATGCGTCTTTGTCTTCCAGATCATCCTGCGCCCTCCGCGCGTGGTGGACAGAAGGATCGGGTCAGGTGGGACAGCGAAGTGCAGTCAGGACCTGCCCGGACACCCCGCCCGAGTTTCGGTTTCAGTTTCGATGGCAGGTCTCCTGACTTGCGGGTCATGGCTTTGCCGACCTTCCCAGCCCTCGGGGCCAGTGGCGTTTCGGCATTGCTCACCGCTTACAGTTGCGGGGGCAGTCGCGGCATTGGTTAGCGTCCGGATGACCAGACGGAACCGCACCGTGTTCCCTTTTCATCCCGACCCCTTGTGGGGGACAGGAACCATCACACAATCGCTAGCGTCTGATCCGGTTCCGAGTCAAGCGGATCTTTGGCCCCGACGTTTGGTCATGCTGGATGGGTGACAACTTCCCGCGTAGAGTTCCCATCATTGAAATAAGAAACTAGTTTTTGGCGCAGGATCAGGGATCATGTTGGATACAGAACAGACGGTATTAACCGAAGAGTTCCTCTTTCCGTCCGGGTCATCAACCCTTTCAGCGCGCCTGTACCGACCCTTGTCTGAACCCAGCACAGTGGTTGTGCTGAACAGTGCCACAGGCGTGCCACGCGACTATTATCGCCACTTCGCGCGTTGGCTGGCCGCCGAGCGCGGTATGGCGTGCCTAACCTATGATTACCGGGATTTCGGGCATTCTCTGACCGGTCGCATGAAGGATGCGCGTGCGACAATGGCGGATTGGGCCTTGATCGATATGCCAGCGGCGCGGGCGGAAATGCGCAGACGTTTTCCTGGTGCACAACAATGGACGATTGGTCATTCCGTAGGTGCCATGCTGGGACCCGTACAGCCCGATATCGACAAAACCGACCGGATGATTTGCGTGTGTTCTGGGCTTGTGACCCTGAACGATCACCCATGGCCCTACCGTGGATTGGCCGGGGTGTTCTGGTATGGGCACGCCCCATTGCTGGTCAAAGCGCTTGGGTATTTACCCGGAAAGGCAATCGGTTTTGGTGCGGATTTGCCGGAATCGGTCTACTGGCAATGGCGTAAATGGTGCACCGCTCCTTCGAGTTACGTGCCCGAGATCGGAGCCGGGTTGCCTGATGCGCGTTGGACAGAAACTGAAAAACCAGTGGATCTGTTTACTTTTGAAGATGACCAGATGGTCCCACCCGAGGCGGTATGGCGGCTTGCCGATCTCTATGGCCCCAAGGCCAAACGACATCTGCTGAAACCTGCTGATTTCGAGTTGTCTGAAGTTGGGCATATTGGGGCTTTTGCCCGTCGTAACGCGGCCCTTTGGCCACGCTTTGTCGACATCTGAACACGTTTTGGGTGAGACCGCGTATCACCAATTAGGTATGTGAGGGGAAAGTGAGAGGTTGGACATCGACCCAAGCGGGGCTCGTTGTGGCTGCTTCCTTCCGGACCTGACCAGGTTGGCGAGGCGCTCGCCCGCGCCAACCTCTCGACTCTGGATATAGGGAAGGCGAGGGCAAAAGACAACCCGTCAGAACGTCAGACGGATCCGCTCGAACCCGGCTTCATCAGGACTTAGCAATTGGGCGTTGAACATGCGCAGCTCATCCATGTGTTCAAGGGCACCGGGACCTGTTCGAAGCAAGGCATTTACGCCCGTTTGAGCTGTCAGTGTAAACGGATAGGGGTGCCGCGCTATTGGGTCGGGCGGAAGGCGACGAGACAGGTAATCCCGCGTCAGTTCCTTGATGTCGAGCGGTGGTAGGTTGATGCGTTGGGCCGCAGAGGCGGCAGGAAAATGTCCGCCTCCGCTGGCGCGGTAGTTGTTGCTGGCCAAGACAAATCTTTGCGCAGGTTGAACAGGTTGGCCACCGAATGTCAGATTGCGAATTCGTCTGTTGTCAAGATCGACCAACCGACCATCACTGTCGAAGCGCGCAGGTTGCGATGGATCGATTTGATAGGACAGGCCGAAGATGACGTCGAAATTGTAACCGGCACGTTCGGGGTTTACTAAGTCCGCTTCTGTATCATGTGACAGCTGGTTGAGCACGCTTGCCGACATTTCCAGCCAATCCAGCACGTCAGAGCCGGTGATCTGGATCGCGCGCAGTTCATTGGGAAACGGATACAGGTCTGCGACATGACGCAGGCATATTTCCCCCGCCGGGACATCTGTAAAATGCCGCGGGCCAGCGCGCCCACCGCATTTCCCAGGCGCCACGGCTGACAAAAGAGGTAACTCTTCCAAAGCGGAACCGTGCAAGAAAGAGCGCAAAGCGGCAGCCTGCGCCGCAGCAACCAGAGCCAAGCCGCGATCCGGTGCGCAAAAACTGAAATAGCTGTGCATGGATTCTGATACGCGCGCGACGGGTTTGGCAACCGCGCTACGTGTCTGACGATGGGCGTCGGTGAACAGACGCACTATATCCTGGTCTTCCTCGACCGCGATTCCGCTCGCGCAAACCGGGCGCAGGTCCACGCGACATTCTTCAATGTTTAATCCGCCATTCGGTTGCGGAGAAATAACAAGATCGATGACACCAAGATAAGATCCGGCCGACCCGGCCATGACAACCGGGGTTTCATGCACCAGCCCGTTTGCGTGATCGAGATATTGGGCGTTGGTATCGGTGCGACTCGGAAGGGTCAGATGCGTATGCCCGGCGACAATGGCGTCGATTCCGTCGATGGCGGCCAAGGGAATTATGGCATTCTCCATCCCTTCCACCGGCTCTGTTTGGCCCAGGCCGGAATGCGCCAGAGCAACGATAAGGTCACATCCTTCAGCGCGCAGTCGTTTTGACAGGTCGCCTGCCGAGGGCAGGATGTCTTCGGCTGTGACCTCTCCGTTCAGGTGATGCTCTTCCCAGCGGGTGGTTTGAGGCGGAAGAACGGATATCAAGCCGATGCGAAGGGGTATATCTTTGCCACCCAATGGCACGGTGCGGTCCAATATCGCAAATCCCTGCCATGCTTGCAGGCTACCCGATCGATGCAGGTTGCTGCACAGGACCGGGCAAGGGGCTTGCGAGATGATATTGTCCAATACCGGCAGCCCAAAACCAAAATCATGGTTGCCGAGACCTATGGCGTCGTACTCCAGCGCCGCAAAGGCTTGCATGACCGGATGCGGCACGTCGTTCTGGGCCGCCCACTCGCCCAACGGCGTGCCCTGAATTGCATCCCCATTGTCCACCAACAGAACCAAAGCATCCCTTGCTTCTTGGCGGGCTTTGCGGATCAGGCTGGCGGTGCGCGTCAATCCTAGCGTCGGGTCAGGAGTATCCGTGTAATAGTCAAAACCTGTCAGGTTCATATGCAGGTCGGTTGTTGCCAGAATACGCACATGCCCACGGTTTTTTTCGGAGGGCACCTGCGTCGAAGGGTTTTGCTTCACTTTGAATGGTCTGCTTTTGAATAGGGTTATTGATTAATTCTTACAAAGCGTAACCTAAATGATTTTTCCGGGGCCGCCATGCGGCTTTTCAGCGGCAGACATGCGTGTTGCGCGTGTTTGAATTGCCATTGCAACACGGTCTGAGACATGGCAGCCCTGTGCCAGGGACCAAAAGGAATTCCAATGAAAAACGCAGAGCAGGTGACCTTTGGCGGCTCGGGTCTGGATCGGGCGGCCCATATGCGCGGAAATGCCGAAACGTTGACGGCGGCGCAAAGCCACCCGGCGGCGGCGTGCATGATGATCTGGCGCGGTAAAGTTCTGGTTACGGGCCAAGGGCTGGATCAGCTTGCTCTGCTTCCAATGACGCACTCGCTGGTCAGCGCGGGACCTGGCGGGGTCATTGAGGCTCCTGTTTTTTTGGGCCTTTCCGCTGAAGACACGCCATTGTTCGCGGTGGATATCTCGGCCTGGACCGCAGAAGGTCTGGACCTGACCGGTCTGGGAGAGTTCGTGGACAAATCCGAGCAGCAGCACCCGGATTTGCCAGAGGGATATGTGTTTGCTGAATTGCGCCGGATCATGACGCGATTGTCGCCGCGCGATGCCGAATTGGCGGCCACGGCCAAAGCCGTTATCGGCTGGCACGAAACGCATCGGTTTTGCGCGCGCTGTGGGGCTGCCAGCGAGATGTCTCAGGGCGGTTGGCAACGCAGTTGCCCGTCATGCGGTGGGCAACATTTCCCGCGCACCGACCCGGTTGTGATCATGCTGATCACACATGGTGACAGTGTGTTGATGGGCCGGTCTCCGGGCTGGCCCGAGGGTATGTTTTCGCTATTGGCGGGATTTGTCGAACCCGGAGAAACGCTGGAAGCTGCGGTGCGCCGCGAGGTGATGGAAGAAGCGGGCGTTCCGGTCGGAAACGTATCCTATCTGTCCAGTCAACCCTGGCCATTCCCGGCTTCGCTGATGTTTGGCTGCGCGGGCGAGGCACTGGCGCGTGACATCGTGATTGATCCCGTTGAGATTGAAGAGGCGATGTGGGTCAGCAAATCCGAGATGATGCAGGCATTTGCCGGGGATCATCCAAGCCTTTTGCCCGCCCGCAAGGGTGCAATTGCACATTTTCTGCTTGAGAACTGGCTTGCGGATACGCTGGACTGACGAAATATTGGCGCGGCCATAAACATCAAAGGGTATCATGCAGTTTTCAGCCCGTGAGGATATCGAAGCCCCCATTAACGCAGTGTTCGACATGGTGTCGGATTTCGGACGGTTCGAACGTATGGCCATGCGCCGGGGAATCGACGTACGGCGCTTGGGGTCCGAAGCGGTCTTTGTTGCCGGGACTGAGTGGCAGACAGAGTTCAAGCTGCGCGGCAAGCTGCGCCAAATGTCGGTGGTGATGACGGATTTTGACCGGCCTTCGCAAATGCGATTTGAAGCGTCCAGCAAGGGCATGACCGGTCTGACCAGTGTTGATTTTCTGGCCCTGTCGCCGCGTAGAACGCGCCTGAGCCTTGAGATGTCACTGGCGGCCAAAACCCTGCCTGCACGTCTGTTGTTGCAATCGGTGAAACTGGGTCAGACCCGATTCCGCAAACAACTGCAATCCCGGCTGAGTGAGTTTGCACGCGAGTTGGAGCAGCGGCATCTGCACGGTGCATAAAAAAGCCGCCGCTTTGTTCCTTGGGTTGATTGGTCAGACGAGGTTTGGATGTCGCACATCATCTTTCTGCACGGTGCATCAAGCAGCGGAAAATCCACCTTGGCAAAAGCTCTGCAACAAAGGATCGAACTGCCGTTCTGGCATGTCTCCATAGATCACTTACGCGAGCCCGGGGTTCTTCCGCTGGTGCGCTACAGCAGCGAAGAATTTGATTGGCGCACTGACAGATCCGCTGTTTTCGACGGGTTTCATCGGTCGCTCGCCGCCTATGCAGCAGCGGGCAACAATCTGATTTTGGAACACATTCTGGATACGCCGGGTTGGGTTGAAGACCTGCACAGGCTGCTTCATCCTTTTGATGTGCTGTTTGTTGCGGTTCACTGTCCACTTGCCGAGTTGAAGACGCGTGAACGTTCGCGCGGCGATCGTCCGATCGGCAGCGCCGCGCGCGATCACGCGGTCATACACAGTGGTCGGGTCTACGATATCGAGGTCCAATCGACCGAAGATCCGGAGGTCAACGTGGAAACGATCCTTAAGGCGTGGCGCAGCAACCTGCGCCAATCTGAATTCGCCCAACCTAAGGAAGAGTAGCCTAGCCGCGGGGCTGCGCTGCCGGATAGACGCCCAGGATTTCCACATTGGTTGTGAAGTGTTCCAACTCGTCCATGGCCAACCGAACGTTCCGGTCATCCGGATGACCAACGATATCTGCATAAAACTGCGTCGCAGTGAACGACCCGTCAACCATGTAGCTTTCCAGCTTGGTCATGTTGATGCCGTTGGTGGCAAAGCCGCCCATCGCCTTGTACAGCGCCGCAGGGATGTTGCGGACCTGAAACACAAAGCTGGTGATCATTCCATGTTCTCCGCGACGCGCCAGGTCGGCCTGTCGAGACATCACAAGGAAACGGGTCGTGTTGTCGTCGCTGTCCTCGATGTGGCGGGCCAGCACATTCAGGTTGTAGATCTCACCAGCCAACTCACTGGCCAGCGCCGCAGAGTGCAGGTCGCCCACCTCAGCCACTTCGCGCGCCGCGCGGGCGTTGTCGGGGCTGACGCGTCCGCGAATGTCATGCTGTTTCAGAAATCCTGCGCATTGCGGCAGCAGCACAAGATGGGAATGTGCCTCGGTAATGTCTTCCAGTTTTGCGCCGGGGACGCCCAACAGGTTGATATGTACCCGCACAAATGCTTCGTCGATGATATGCAAGCCACTATGAGGCAACAGCCGGTGAATATCGGCGACTCGTCCGTAGGTCGTGTTTTCAACCGGCAGCATCGCCAGATCCGCCGCACCTGAACGAACCGATTCGATCACATCTTCGAAAGTCCGGCAGGGCAGGGCCTCCATTTCGGGCCGTGCGTTCCGACATGCTTCGTGGCTATAGGCGCCTGGTTCGCCCTGAAATGCGATGCGATTGGTCATTTGGTCGATTCCATGCAACAAGTTCGCGATTTGGTCGTTTCGTCGCGGTGTCTATACCTTGCCTCTCGCAAGGGGAAGCCTTAGACAGCAGCCCAGACAGCTGAAATGGACTCGCGATCAATGTTCGACACGATGACAGTTACCAAGGCCGCCGCAGGCCTGTTCGGCACTTTCCTGGTGCTGCTTCTGGCCAAATGGGGGGCTGATGTCCTCTATTCTTCCGGTGGCCATGGCCACGCTGAGGCCGCCTACATTATCGAAACCGAAAGCTCGGGCGAAAGCGCTGATGGTGAAGAAGTGGTCTTTGAAGACCTGCTGGCCGCCGCTGACGTCGAAAAAGGTGCAAGAGTGTTCCGCAAATGCACTGCCTGCCACAAGCTGGAAGACGGCGCAAACGGTACTGGCCCGTACCTGTACGCTGTTGTGGACCGTCCTGTTGCGTCGGCTAAGGGCTTTACAGGCTACTCGGCCAGCATGCAGGCGCATGGCGGCAACTGGACGCCTGAGGCTTTGGATGCCTTCCTGGAACGCCCAAGCGCCTACATCTCGGGCACATCGATGAGCTTTGCGGGTCTGAAAAAGCCGCAGGATCGCGCAGATGTGATTGCTTACCTGCAGACAATCGGCAACTGATTGCCCGTCAGATCAAAGATTTCCAAGGCCGCTGCCCTGTGCAGCGGCTTTTTTTGTCTGAAGGAAACTTCACAAAGCGCTCACGCATTCTAAACTTGAAACTGTTAGCGTTGGCACTTTAGCTAGCGGTTACGACATTGGTGAAGACACTGACCGAGAGGACGAGCCACATGAAATCCCTGATGCCCGCTGCGCGTGATCTTAAATTACGGCCCTGGGCTAGCATATTGGGGCTGTGCACGGCTTTGATCGCTCCGCAAGTCGTGCAGGCTTTGGATGATGGTGTCACCAGCAGTCATGGGTATTCGTATTTTGGTAATCTGGACTATCCTGCTGATTACACGCATCTGAACTACGTGAACCCGGATGCTCCTAAAGGCGGTGAGCTATCTTTAGCTGCCTCGGGAACGTTCGATTCTCTCAATCCTTATTCTCGCAAGGGGCGCGCTGGCGCGCTGACGACACTGCAATATGATCGCCTTTTTGATAGTGCTGATGACAGTGTCGGTCAGTATTACGGAGTATTGGCAGAAAGTCTGGAGTATGATGCAGGGCGGAACTACGTTATCTTTCACCTGCGGCCCGAAGCAACCTTTTGGGATGGCACTCCGGTAACGGCGGAAGATGTCGTCTATAGCCATCGCCTGTTCATCGAACAGGGCTTGCCGTCGTACGCGCAGGCTGTGGGTCGTATGGTGACGGGGGCCGAAGCGCTGGATGAACATACGGTCAAGTTCTCGTTTAATCCCGAAGTAACCCGCCGCAGCCTGATCGAAACAGTCGGCGCGACCCCTGTATTTTCCAAAGCATGGTTCGAAGCGGATGAGTTCAGGCGTTTGGATGAACCGCGTCTGGAAGTTGCGGTTGGATCAGGTCCGTATAAGCTTGATAGCTACGACATCAATCGTCGGATCGTTTACAAGCGCCGTGATGATTATTGGGGCAAGGATCTGCCCTTCAATGTTGGTCGGAACAATTTCGACACAATCCGTGTCGAGTATTTCGCTGATCAGACCGCGGCGTTCGAAGGTTTCAAAGCCGGTGAGTACACGCTGCGTATCGAAAGCGACCCCAAGCTTTGGGCGACGGGGTATGATTTCCCGAAGCTGAACGAAGGCGTGGTCGTTCGCGATGAAATCGTGGATGGCAGCCCGCCGACCCCGTCGGGTTTTGTATTCAATCTGGGAAAACCGCAATTTGCAGACAAGAACGTCCGCAAAGCCCTTGCCTTAGCCTTTAATTTCGAATGGGCAAACGAGTCTTTGCTGTTCGGGCTGAATGCGCCGCGCAATTCCTTCATTCAAGGCACCCCGCTTGAGGCAAAAGGTCTGCCTGAAGGTGATGAGCTGGCGTTTTTGCAAGCGTTGGGTGACGTTGTGCCCGAAGACCTTCTGACAGAGCCCGCTGTCTTGGCCCACGAGTCAAACCCTGCGCGTTTGAACGATCGGAGAAATCTTCGCAAATCGGCGAAAATACTGGACGAGGCCGGTTGGCCTGTTGGTGATGGCAATGTGCGGCGCAATGCGGAAGGGCAGACATTGAAGGTGAATATCCCCTATCCTTCAAACCTGCCGACATCGACAGCAACCATGATCGAAACCTATGTTCAGAACTTGCAGTCTATTGGTGTGGACGCATCGGCTGAAAAGGTTGACCCGGCACAATACACCCTGCGCAGCCGTGAGCGGGACTACGATATGGTCTATTCCACACGCTACGGGTCATTCCTGTCCACTGGCGGCGGGTTAAGCCAGATGTATGGATCGGAAGAAGCTGCATTCAGCCTCTTTAATCCAGCGGGTTTGGCCAGCCCCCTGGTTGACGCAATCATTGAAGCGTCTTTTGAAACCGACAATCAGGCAGATCAGGACACGGCACTGACGGCGCTTGATCGCGCCTTGCGTTATGAGTTCTTTGTGGTCCCCGTGGGATTCATCGCTGATTACTGGACGGCCTATTACGATATGTACGAATACCCCGAAAACCTGCCGCCCTATTCGCTGGGTCATCTGGATTTGTGGTGGATCAATCCGGAAAAAGAGTCTGCATTGAAAGCGAAAGGCGCGCTGCGATAATATGGGCGCCTATATTTTAAGACGCTTGTTGCTGATCATTCCGACCCTTTTGGGCATCATGATCGTCAACTTCACGCTGGTACAATTCGTGCCGGGTGGACCGGTCGAACAGATCATCGCGCAGATCGAAGGTCAGGGGGACGTATTTGCCGGATTTGCGGGTGGAGGCGATGCTGGCGCAGGTTCTGAACCTGCAGGTGGTGTTTTCGATGATAAATATGTCGGTGCGCGCGGCCTGCCGCCCGAGTTCATTGCTGAGCTGGAAAAAGAATTCGGATTCGACAAACCGCCTCTGGAACGTTTCCTGATCATGATGGGCAACTATCTGACGTTAGACTTCGGGCAGAGCTATTTCCGTTCGATCAGCGTGATTGATCTGGTGCTTGAAAAGATGCCGGTTTCAATTTCATTGGGTCTGTGGTCGACCCTGATTGCTTATCTGGTTTCTATCCCGCTGGGCATTCGCAAAGCGATCAAAGATGGATCACAGTTCGATACCTGGACCAGCGGAGCGATCATCGTGGCCTATGCGATCCCGGGCTTTCTGTTTGCGATCCTCCTGCTGGTGCTGTTCGCGGGTGGGTCTTACTGGCAGATCTTCCCGCTGCGGGGTCTGACCTCGGACAACTGGGAGAGCCTCAGCCTCTTCGGCAAGATTGCGGACTATTTCTGGCACATTGCACTTCCAACAACAGCGCTCACGATCTCGGCCTTTGCGACGCTGACGCTGCTGACCAAGAACTCGTTTCTGGATGAAATCAAAAAGCAGTATGTCATGACGGCCCGTGCCAAAGGACTGAGCGAACGCAAAGTTCTTTATGGTCATGTCTTTAGAAACGCGATGCTGATCGTAATTGCCGGTTTTCCGGCGGTGTTTATCGGCGTGTTCTTCGGTGGTTCGATCATTATCGAGACCATCTTCTCGCTCGACGGTCTGGGCCGTCTGGGGTTCGAGGCCGCTGTGGCGCGGGACTATCCGGTGATTTTTGGCACCTTGTTCATCTTCGGCCTTATGGGGCTGGTTGTGGGGATCATCAGCGATCTGATGTATGTGCTGGTCGATCCACGCATCGATTTCGAAAAGCGGGAGGGGTAAATGGCACTCTCTCCTCTGAACCAGCGCCGCTGGAGCAACTTCTGCCGCAACAGGCGCGCGTTCTGGTCGTTGATCATCTTTTCGGTGTTGTTTGGCCTGTCCCTGTGCGCCGAGTTCATCGCAAATGACAAACCCATCCTCGTGAAGTACCGGGGTGATTTCTATACGCCCATCTTCAATTTCTATGCAGAAACCGAATTTGGTGGGGACTTCCAGACGGAAGCCATTTATCGCGATCCCGAGGTTCAATGCTTGATCGATAGCGGCGGACTGGAAGAGTGTTTCGACGATCCCGAAGGCATCATAGAACAAATCGACGCCGGGACTTTCCAGGCGGAAGGGTTCGAGCGCGGCTGGGCGCTTTGGCCGTTGATCCCATACTCCTTCAATACGTCGGTAGACCGACCGGGGGCCGCGCCCTTACCGCCGAACGGTCAGAACCTGTTGGGCACGGATGACACTAAACGCGATGTGCTGGCTCGCGTGATATACGGGTTCCGCTTGTCGATCCTGTTCACACTGCTTGTGACCGGTGCCGCCAGCCTGATCGGTATTTTCGCTGGTGCCATTCAAGGGTTCTTCGGCGGTTGGCTGGATCTGATCTTTCAGCGGATCATCGAGATCTGGTCAGCGACGCCTTCGTTATATGTGATCATCATCATGTTCGCTGTTCTGGGCCGAAGTTTCTGGCTGTTGGTTGCGCTGATGATCTTGTTCAGTTGGACCGGATTGGTCGGCGTGGTGCGCGCCGAGTTTCTGCGGGCGCGGAACCTTGAATATGTACGCGCCGCGCGTGCGCTGGGCGTCGGCAACATGACCATCATGTTCCGTCATATGCTGCCCAATGCAATGGTGGCCACCCTGACGTTCATGCCGTTCATTGTCACAGGAACCATCGGCGGCCTGGCTTCGCTGGATTATCTGGGCTTTGGTTTGCCATCTTCGGCACCGTCTTTGGGAGAGCTGACCTTGCAGGCAAAACAGAACCTGCAAGCCCCGTGGCTGGCTTTCACTGCCTTTTTCACCTTTGCCATCATGCTGTCGCTACTGGTCTTCATTTTCGAAGGCGTGCGGGATGCGTTTGATCCTAGAAAGACCTTCTCATGAGCTTGCTGGATGTGAACAACCTCAAGGTCTCGTTTCGGCAGGACGGTCAGGTCAGTGCCGCAGTCAAAGGCGTTTCCTTCACAGTAGATCGGGGCGAAACCGTTGCATTGGTGGGTGAATCCGGTTCAGGCAAATCCGTGACGGCTTTGTCGACAGTGTCACTGCTGGGTGACAGTGCACTGGTCGAAGGATCGGTGACCTATGATGGGCAAGAGTTGATCGGTGCGTCCGAGCAGCATCTTATGGATGTCCGTGGCAATGACATCAGCTTCATCTTTCAGGAGCCGATGACCTCGCTGAACCCGCTGCACACGATTCAGAAGCAAATGGCGGAATTGCTGGCGCTGCATCAGGGGGTGACCGGCGACGCGGCACGAGGTCGGATTTTGGAGCTGCTGACCAAAGTTGGTATCCGCGACCCTGAGGATAGGTTGGACAGCTATCCGCACCAGTTGTCTGGCGGACAACGGCAGCGGGTGATGATCGCGATGGCGCTGGCCAACAAACCGGACATCCTGATAGCCGACGAACCGACAACGGCGTTGGACGTGACCATTCAGGCGCAGATACTCGAGTTGTTGGCCGAATTGCAGAAATCCGAGAATATGGGGATGCTGTTCATCACCCACGATCTGGGAATCGTACGCCGGATTGCCGACCGTGTTTGTGTGATGAAGGATGGTGAGATTGTCGAAACCGGTGTCACGCAGGACATCTTTGACAACCCACAGCATCCCTATACCCGGAAACTCTTGGCCGCGGAACCTTCGGGTCAGCCCGAACCGGTTGCCTCAGACGCGGAAGAGGTCGCGCGCACCGATCACCTGAAGGTCTGGTTCCCAATCCAGCGCGGATTTCTGAAGCGTACCGTTGGCTATGTGAAGGCTGTGAATGACGCCACGTTTAGCGTGCGCGCGGGTGAGACTTTGGGAATCGTCGGCGAAAGCGGCTCGGGCAAGACCACGCTGGCGCTGGCGATCATGCGCCTCATTGCGTCCGAAGGCGGCATCACCTTCCGCGATCAGGATGTGCGAAGATGGTCTACCCGCGAATTGCGCAGGCTGCGCAAGGATATGCAGATCGTGTTTCAGGACCCGTTCGGCAGCCTTAGCCCACGCATGACCTGTCAGCAGATCATCGCGGAAGGTCTGGCCATTCACAACATTGACCCTCACCGCGCCCCGCGTGAGCTGGTCGCTGAGGTGATGACCGAAGTGGGACTGGATCCAGCGGCGATGGACCGGTATCCGCACGAGTTCTCAGGCGGACAGCGCCAGCGTATCGCCATTGCGCGCGCGATGGTTTTGCGGCCCAAACTGCTGGTACTGGACGAGCCGACCAGCGCGCTGGACATGACGGTGCAGGTTCAGATCGTTGATCTGCTGCGTGATCTGCAGAAGAAATACGGTCTGGCTTACCTGTTCATCAGCCATGACCTGAAAGTCGTACGGGCCATTTCGCACAACGTGATCGTCATGCGAAATGGGGATGTGGTGGAAATGGGTGCGGCCGAGGCATTGTTCGAAAACGCCCAGACCGACTATACCCGCGAGTTGATTGCAGCGGCGGGCTGACATCAGCCCGCCTTCCTCAGGCCATCAAGCGCTTGCCTTTTCTTTGGTCGCCGCTTTCGGCACTGGTCCGCGCAGTTCTTCGTAGTGATCAAAGGTCAGCTTGACCCATCCGGTTCCGCGCGTGGCACTGGCAAGGGTGCGGTGCAGTTCATCCTCGGTCACGGCGGGGATCTGGGCGTTGAAGATCTCCCACCCTGACGCGTTTGGGTTGCCCTCAAATCCCAGAACCTGCCCTTGCAGCGAACTGATCGTTGGTACGAGATCGCCAACAAAGTCCGATGGCAGGTGAATCTCTGCGGTCAGAATCGGTTGCAAAACCACCGGTTTGGCCTGAGGCAGCGCTTCGCGTACCGCGTTTTTGCCTGCGGTGCGGAACGCATAGTCCGAACTGTCCACATTATGGTGTTTGCCGTCGCTGAGGGTCACTTTGACATCCACAACCGGAAATCCCTCGGGGCCTTGTTCCAGCGCGTCCTTGGCACCGTGTTCCACCGACGGAATATAGTTCTTGGGTACTGCACCGCCTTTAACCACCTCTTCGAACTGGAACCCCGACCCGCGAGGCAGGGGTGCGACCGAGATCACCACATCCGCGAACTGTCCGGCCCCGCCGGATTGTTTGCGATGGCGGTGGCGATGTTCGACGGGCGTGCGGATGGTCTCGCGATAGGCGGTTTCGACCTGATCCGCTTCAATCTCGATCCCAAAATCCTCAGCCAGCTTCGCGGTCACACGGCGCATGTGTTGTGGGCCTTGCGATCCAAGGATGGAATGGCCGCTCAACTCATCCTGTTGCAGGTGCAGACCGGGGTCGATTTCGGCCAGACGGCTTAGGGCGTTGGAAAGGCGCACATCGTCCCGCTCATGCGCGGGTGAGACGATCTGACGATGCGCAACCGGGTGCGAGGAAGCCCATTCCGGCAGCTCCGTCGCAGAAGAGCTGTCGTAGATATAGCCGGGGTTGAGGTGATCGGATTTCACCGCCAGACCAATCTGCCCCGCTTCCAGTGTCGCGATATGGGTTTTGGCATCCAGCGTTGTCAGGTTGCCTACGGTTTCACCGCCCAAGGCCTCGTGCGCTTGTACACCGTCCCCAAGGCCGCGCAGAACGACGATCTTTCCAATGTGTTTTTTGACATCTGCAAAGCCGGCAATAGCGCGTGCGCTGTCTGCAGCCTCGTCGCGTCCTGCGGCGATATCAAATTCAGGCGCTTCGTGTCGCAGTGCTTTCATCAGGCGAGTCAGCCCGTTGCCATGGCTCGCTGCACCCAAGCACGCGGGGATCAACTGGTGATTTTGCAGGACCTGCGCGGCAAGATCATACACTTCGTCATTTGGCGGCTGTTTGTCCTCGATCAGCTGTTCCAAAAGGTGGTCATCGAAATCGGACAAGGTTTCCAGCAACTCGGTTCGTGCTTCCTGCTCTCGATCTTCCACGGATTGTGGCAGTTCGATCAGGGCCGAGGGTTGGCCTTCCTGATATTTCCAGGCTCGTTCCGAGATCAGATCGACCGCGCCGATGATCGTGTCTCCTTCGCGGATGGGCACCTGACGCAAGGCGATATGATGGGTGCAGTATGTTTGCAGGGCCGCGATGATGTCGCGGATGCGGCCATTGGGATTGTCCATCCGGTTGATGAACAGGAAACAGGGGATGCCCGCTTCTTCGACTAGTCGCAGGTAAGGCGCGCACAGAACAGCGGCATTCGGGTCGGGTGGCACGACCACCACGGCGGCGTCCGATATGGCCATTGCAGGCCCGACATAGGCGAGCGCATCGCCACCGCCATCCACGTCGATCGCGCACCAGGGCTCGTCCAGGTAAGAAAAACCGTGCAAATGCACGGTTCCGGAAACATCGAATGTTGTGGGGCGCCCGTCGAGGCGGCTGATGGCCTCGACCAGGGTAGATTTGCCCGATTGGCTGGGCCCGAGGACGGTGAAGACGCGCATGAGTGTTGTCCCTCTTTCAGGTTGCAGAATGGCTGCACGAAAGGGGCATCCGCCGCATTTGCGTCGGCAAGGACTGTCTGTATTTTGCCCGCCTCAGGGTGCAGGGCGAAACTTCACCCCACAGCACGAGTGTGGGAAAAACCGCAGGCGTGCGTCAAGCCCTCGTTGCGTTTTGTGGTCTGCGGGCCAGAAATTGCCCGCAGCAAAGAGGTCAGATTGCCGAGCTGTGCCCGGCTTTGCTCAGGTCATACACGTCAAAACTGCGGGCGATCATCCGGGTTAACGCGCGCGCTTCGGGCGGGATGAAAAGCCCGTCATCAGTGATCCGCAGAAGCCCGTCGAAATCGGCGTTGGCGGAGTGATACATATCATTCAGCGTGGCGGCCGAGACGTCGTGGTCGCGCAGGATTTCAGCGCTGTTGATCTGGAAATCACACATCAGCGCTTCGATCAGACGTGCGCGCAGAATGTCCTGGCCTTTGAACAGATGTCCACGGGCTGTTGAAAACTGTCCGTCACGGACGGCTTTTGTGTGCGCCGAGGTGGCCGAGGCGTTCTGCGCATAGCCTTGCGGAAAGCGCGAGATCGAACTGGCCCCGACCCCGATCAGAACGTCGGCCTGATCGTCGGTATATCCCTGGAAGTTCCGCTTCAAGCGTCCCGCGCGCAAGGCATGGGTCAGCCCGTCATCCTGTGTAGCGAAATGGTCGATGCCAATTTCGGCGTAGTTGTCCCACAGGAACAGGCGTCGGGCGGTATCGAACAGCTCGAGCCGTTGTTCCGGCGTGGGTAGCGCGTCGGACGGGATCATCTGTTGGCGCTTCGCCATCCAGGGCACATGCGCGTAGCCATACAACGCCACGCGATCCGGGCTGAGCGAAAGCAGCTTCTGCACGCTTTCGGTCATCCGGGCCTTTGTCTGATGCGGCAGGCCATAAAGGATATCTGCGTTCAAACTGGTGATGCCACGTTCACGGATCATGTCGATGGCGTCGCGGGTGGTGTCGTAGCTTTGAATACGACCGATGGTTTTCTGAATTTCGTCGTCGAAATCCTGCACCCCGATCGAGGCACGGTTCATACCTGCGTCCGCCAACGCATCCAGACGGGCTTCATCAATTTCGTTGGGATCAATCTCGACTGAAAATTCGGCATCAGATCCCATGGGTACGATACCCAGAATATGCTGCGCCAATTCGCGCATCAGCTGCGCGTTCAGCAAGGTCGGCGTGCCGCCACCCCAATGCAGGCGCGACAGCACCACACCTTCGGGCAGGCGGGCTGCAAGCAGGTCCAACTCGGCCTTCAGAACGTCCACATAGGCAATAACCGGGTTGTCGGTTTGAGTTCCTTGTGTCCGGCAGGCACAGAACCAACACAGCCTGCGGCAGAACGGAACATGGATGTACAGGGAAATGGCACTGCCGGGTTTGATCCCCGAAATCCAGTCGCCAAACATGTCTGCTCCCACATCATTGCTAAAGTGGGGGGCGGTGGGGTAGCTTGTGTAACGCGGTACTTTCGCGTCAAAAAGTCCAAGCTTTGCCAATTGTGGTTTCACTATCATGGCGATACCCTTATGGCACCGACAACTTGGTTGCTTTGATGGAGATCAAGTAGGAACGCGCATGACAGTAAAAGCACAGTTTGATCATTCCAATTGCGAAGACTGCCCGATTCGACACCGAGCAGTCTGCGCCCGTTGCGATGCCGATGAGCTGGAAGAGCTTGAAAGCATTAAGTATTACCGCAGCTTCGAGGCGGGACAAACGATCATCTGGTCCGGCGATCAGATGAATTTTGTAGGCTCGGTCGTGGCCGGGATCGCGTCATTGACACAGACAATGGAAGACGGGCGTACCCAGATGGTGGGTTTGCTGTTGCCCAGTGACTTTGTCGGCCGACCCGGGCGTGAGGCTGCGCCCTACGATGTGCAGGCGACCACGGATGTTGTCATGTGTTGTTTCCGCAAGAAGCCCTTCGAAGAATTGATGGCGACGACACCGCATATTGCGCATCGTCTGTTGCAGATGACTCTGGACGAGCTTGACGCTGCCCGCGAATGGATGCTGGTGCTTGGACGCAAGACTGCACGGGAAAAGATCGCGAGCCTATTGTCGATCATCGCACGCAGGGATGCGTCGATCAGTCAGAAAGGTCTGGCGGGACCGATTGTGTTTGATCTGCCCCTGACCCGCGAGGCCATGGCGGATTACCTGGGTCTGACGCTTGAAACTGTCAGCCGCCAGATCTCGGCCTTGAAAAAGGAAGGCGTGATCACGCTGGAAGGCAAGCGCCACGTGACCATTCCCGACATGGGCCGTCTGATGGAAGAGGCCGGTGACGATTCGGACGGTGGCTTTTTGGTTTGATCCCGGTCTTTGTGCCGCAAAACAGTGGCCGCAGTCTTTGGATTGCGGCTAAAAAAAACTCAGGAGCTTAGCATGGTTTTCGGCAGTGTCCTGGCAATGCTTTTCATCGGCGCGATCGCCGGGTGGCTGTCAGGCAAGATCATGGAAGGCCGTGGATTTGGCCTTGTGGGTAACATCATCGTTGGAATCGTCGGGGCGTTTTTGGCGGGCATGATTTTCCCGGCGCTTGGCTTTTCGGTGGGCGGAGGGTTCTTTTCATCGATCTTCTTTGCGACCGTTGGGGCCGTGATTTTGCTGTTCGTGATCGGCCTTATCCGCAAAGCATGAAAAAAGCCGCCGTTTCGGGCGGCTTTTTTCAATTTAGACAAAGTTCAATGCGCCAGAAACACTGGGACGGAAGACTGTTCCAGCATATTGCGGGTGGCCCCGCCGAGTATGGCCTCGCGGAAGCGCGAATGCCCATAGGCACCCATCACGATCATGTCCGATTCCGTATCTGATGCATGGCGGTTCAGAATGTCTGACACGCGCGTCATGGTCTTGCTCAGGACATCGATCTCACATTTGACCCCGTGTCGGGCCAACATCTGAGATAGCATCCCACCAGGATCCGACCGGTCAGGGCCGTGGCGCGGCGGATCAATGACGACGATGCGGGCCAGTTCCGCCTTTTTCAGGAAGGGCAGAGCGCGCCGGATGGCACACATCGCCTCGACGCTTTCGTTCCAGGCTATCATCACATTGCGCGGCGCTTTTAGGGGTGGGGTGTCATCAGGTACCACCAGAACCGGGCAATGGCCTTCGAACATAGCCGCTTCAATAATCGGCTCGGCCTCGGCTCCACGGTCTTTGCCGTAAGGATGCGGCAAGATCACCAGATCTGAAAACCGCGCCCGATGTGCAACATGTCGCCCTATGTCGGCAATCTGCGCCACACCGTGTTCGGCGGACCAGCGAACACCGGATTTGCCCAGATAATCCTGGGCAAATGTCAGCAACTCTTGTGCCTCGGCATTGGCCCGGCTGAGTGTTTCCTGAACGATCAGTGCATTGGCTCCGGCGTAATAGTAACCGGTCTGGCTGCGATCGACACCGAGGCACAGCGCTTCGGCATGGGCATCCTGCGAATCCGACAGCGCCACCATCTGCGCCAGTGCGGTCTGAGCTGTCTGCGTTTCGGTCATGACAGTGAGAAGGGATTTGTACGCCATTTCGACCTCTTAGTTCGGGCATATGGTCTCATGCGACCGGTTGGCCTCTTTCATCCTCAATGCGTGTCACAGAAAACGGGGAACTGTCTTGATACAGATCAAAGCAACATCGGCTGTCGTGCTTCAGAACGGCAGCCAGTCAAATAGGTTTCGCGTGTCAAAAGAATCAAAATCGCGCGAAGCACGGCAAAGGGACGCAATATGTCGAATTACATCAAGCTGATCGTGCTTGGTCTGGTCGTGGTGTTTGCCGCCATCGGATCAAATTATGCACGCGATTTGGCGTATCAGGTGCATGCGATTCTGGTGATGCTTATCGCCGGTGGATTGTTCATCTGGACGCTTCGAAACACGGAAGAGCCAGATATTCTTGTCGATCGTTCGGGCGAATACATGGATGACGTGATCCGCTACGGCGTGATCGCAACCGCCTTTTGGGGCGTTGTAGGGTTCCTGGCGGGAACCTTTATTGCGTTCCAGTTGGCGTTTCCGGTGCTCAACTTCGAATGGGCGCAAGGGTATTTGAACTTTGGACGTTTGCGTCCGCTGCACACCTCGGCAGTGATTTTTGCATTTGGCGGTAACGCGCTGATCGCAACGTCGTTCTACGTGGTGCAGCGCACCAGCGCAGCGCGTCTGTGGGGCGGCAACCTCGCATGGTTCGTGTTCTGGGGCTATCAGCTGTTCATCGTGCTGGCCGCGACTGGCTATATTCTGGGCGGTACACAGTCCAAAGAATATGCTGAACCTGAATGGTATGTTGACCTGTGGCTGACCGTTGTTTGGGTTGCTTACCTTGCTGTCTATCTGGGCACGATCATCAAACGGAAAGAACCCCACATCTATGTGGCAAACTGGTTCTATCTGGCGTTCATCGTGACCGTTGCCATGCTGCATCTGGTCAACAACATGACCATTCCGGTCAGCATCTGGGGTTCGAAGTCGGTCATCGTCTGGTCGGGTGTTCAAGACGCCATGATCCAGTGGTGGTACGGCCACAACGCCGTGGGCTTCTTCCTGACAGCGGGCTTCCTGGGCATGATGTACTACTTCATCCCGAAACAGGCCGAGCGTCCGGTCTTCTCGTACAAGCTGTCGATCATCCACTTCTGGGCACTGATCTTCCTGTACATCTGGGCTGGTCCGCACCACCTGCACTATACCGCGTTGCCTGACTGGGCTTCGACGCTGGGCATGGTGTTCTCGGTGATCCTGTGGATGCCGTCCTGGGGTGGTATGATCAACGGCCTGATGACCCTGTCGGGTGCATGGGACAAGCTGCGCACCGACCCTGTGATCCGGATGATGGTGATCTCGGTCGGCTTCTACGGCATGTCCACCTTTGAAGGCCCGATGATGTCGATCCGCGCGGTGAACTCTCTGAGCCACTACACCGACTGGACCATTGGTCACGTGCACTCGGGCGCGCTGGGCTGGAACGGCATGATCACCTTTGGTGCGCTGTACTTCCTGGTGCCTGTCCTGTGGAAGCGCGAGCGTCTGTACTCGTTGCAGATGGTCAGCTGGCACTTCTGGCTCGCCACCATCGGCATCGTGCTCTACGCCGCTTCGATGTGGGTCACCGGTATCATGGAAGGCCTGATGTGGCGTGAAGTGGATGCCAACGGCTTCCTGGTGAACTCGTTCGCCGACACCGTGGCTGCCAAATTCCCGATGTATGTGGTGCGTGCGCTGGGCGGTGTCCTGTTCGTCGCTGGCTCGGTCATCATGTGCTACAACCTGTGGATGACTGTACGGAAAGCGCCGGCCAAAGAGGCCAGCCTGACCGTCGCAGTCCCGGCTGAATAAGGAGGGCCGGAGCAATGGCAATTCTCGACAAACACAAGATCCTCGAGACCAACGCGACCCTCCTGCTGATCTTCAGCTTCCTGGTCGTAACTATCGGTGGCATCGTTCAGATCACCCCGCTGTTCTACCTTGAGAACACCATCGAAAAGGTGGAGGGCATGCGCCCTTACACCCCACTCGAAATGGCGGGTCGTGAGATCTATCTGCGCGAAGGCTGCTATGTCTGCCACAGCCAGATGATCCGTCCGATGCGGGATGAGGTCGAACGTTATGGCCACTACTCGCTGGCGGCTGAGTCGATGTATGACCACCCGTTCCAGTGGGGGTCCAAGCGGACCGGGCCTGATCTGGCCCGCGTCGGTGGCCGCTACTCGGACGACTGGCATGTACGCCACCTGCGTGATGCGCAGTCGGTGGTGCCGGAATCGGTGATGCCTAAATACGGCTTCCTCGAAACCCGCAAGATCGACGGTGAGTATATCGGTGACATCATGGCCGCCAACGCTCTGGTCGGCACGCCCTATACCGAAGACATGCTGGAGAACGCCGTGGCCGATTTCCGCGCGCAGGCCGATCCGGACAGCGACTATGACGGGTTGCTGGAACGCTATGGCGATAAAGTCAACGTGCGTAACTTCGACGGCCAGTCTGATCTGACCGAGGCCGATGCGCTGATCGCTTATCTGCAAATGCTGGGCACGCTGGTCGATTTCTCGACCTTCACCCCGGACGCAAGCCGCTAAGGAGGGTGTGATGGAAGAATATACACTCCTGCGACAGTTCGCGGATAGCTGGATGCTGCTTGTGTTGTTCGTCTTCTTTATCGGCATCATCATCTGGGTGTTCCGCCCTGGTGCCAGCAAAGAATATAACGACACCGCCAACATCCCGTTCCGGCATCAAGACAAACCCGCCACATCCAAGGAGGCGCGGCAATGAGCAAGACACCTGAAAAACAGCCGGGTGATCCAAACACAACCGGCCATTCCTGGGATGGGATCGAGGAATTCGACAACCCGATGCCGCGCTGGTGGCTGTGGACCTTCTATGCGACCATTTTCTGGGGTCTGATCTATACGATCATGTATCCGGCATGGCCGCTGGTTCAATCTGCAACAGCAGGGGTTCTGGGATGGTCCTCGCGTGAGCTGGTTCAGCAGGAGCTGGTTTCGTTCGAAGAGGCAAACGCCCCTTGGAATGCCAAGCTGGTCGAGACACCGCTCGAGGATATCTCGAAGGACCCCGAACTGCAGCAATACGCCGTGAACTCTGGCGGGGCCGTATTCCGCACCTGGTGCGCACAGTGCCACGGTTCCGGTGCTCAAGGCGCGCCCGGCTTCCCCAACCTGCTGGACGATGCCTGGCTGTGGGGCGGTACGCTTGAAGATATCGAGTACACCGTTGCCTATGGTATCAGGAACGAAGAAAGCGACGATGCGCGCTATTCTGAAATGCCGGCATTTGGTGAGATTCTCGAAAGCGAAGAGATCACCCAGGTTGTCCAATATGTCATGTCGCTGACCAATGCGCAGACGGACGATGCGGCGGCGCAAGCGGGCAAGGTTGTTTTTGAGGACAACTGTGCTGCCTGCCACGGCGATAACGGCCAGGGCGACGTCTTTCAGGGCGCTCCGAACCTGACCGACGCGATCTGGCTTTACGGTGGCAGCGAAGAGGCTCTGACCGAAACAGTCACATACAGCCGCTTTGGCGTAATGCCTCCGTGGGAAAACCGCCTGACCGACGCGCAGATCCGCGCCGTGACGGCCTATGTCCACCAGTTGGGTGGTGGTCAGTAAACCATAAGGAACACCTTCGGGCAGTTCGCTGCCCGAAGGCTGTGGCACCGGCTGTTCCATCTGTTCGCGCGTTTCCTGAACAGCCGGTGCCCACTTTTACCACGTTCTGCCAGTTTCGTTGAGTTGTCTGTAGTGATGCGGGCAGCTTTGACGCGTCCAGGCGGGCGTAGTCTTGGGCTGCGACAATTGGCCGGTATGTGACCTGCGGCTAACCCGCGACACAGCAGCTTTCGCGACAATCGCGGTTTTTCTGCTAAAATAAGTGAAAAAGCGGGCAAAACATCTCTGCTCCGACACACTCAGGGTCGGCTGATTTGCAAAAGATGTGTGTTCGATGCGCGTTTTGACCCATGTCAAAGTTCGCTTGCCCGTGATCTGGAACAAGTCGCCTTTAGAAGACCCATTTGTGGAGCCAGCCAGTGAGCGATTCCGATCCCGCCCCCAGCCTTTACGCAGCCAGAGAGCCGATCTTTCCAAGACGTGTCTCAGGGCCGTTTCGGAACCTGAAATGGATCATCCTGATCGTGACACTGGGCATCTACTATGTAACACCCTGGATCAGATGGGATCGCGGGCCAAGCCAGCCGGATCAGGCAGTTTTGCTGGATTTGGCAAATCGTCGGTTCTATTTCTTCTGGATCGAAATCTGGCCCCACGAATTCTACTTTGTCGCCGGTCTGCTGATCATGGCCGGTCTGGGCCTGTTCCTGTTCACCTCGGCCTTGGGGCGTGTCTGGTGTGGCTATGCCTGCCCGCAAACAGTTTGGACCGATTTGTTCATTCTGGTTGAACGTTGGATCGAAGGGGATCGAAACGCCCGTCTGCGTCTGCACCGTCAGGAAAAGCTCGATTTCCGCAAGGTCCGGCTGCGGGCCACGAAATGGACCGTCTGGTTCCTGATCGGTCTGGCAACGGGTGGGGCCTGGGTATTCTATTTTGCAGACGCCCCGACGCTTTTGGTGGATCTGGTCACAGGCAACGCGCATCCAGTCGCCTATACGACGATGCTGATCCTGACGGGCACCACGTTCTTCTTTGGTGGTTTCGCCCGCGAGCAAATCTGCATCTACGCCTGCCCTTGGCCACGCATTCAGGCGGCGATGATGGACGAGGACACGCTGGTTGTCGGCTACCGCGAATGGCGCGGCGAACCAAGGGGAAAAGGCAAGCGGACAGCGGATTCCGAGTTGGGGGATTGCATCGACTGCATGGCCTGCGTGAATGTCTGCCCAGTTGGGATCGACATTCGTGACGGTCAGCAGCTGGAATGCATCACCTGCGCCCTGTGTATTGATGCCTGTGATGACATGATGGCCAAGATCGGTAAGCCGCGCGGGCTGATCGACTATATGGCCCTCAGCGATGAAACGCGCGAGCGGTCTGGGCAGCCGCCGAAAAGTGTGTGGACGCATATTTTCCGCGCCCGCACGATCCTATACACGGCCCTGTGGTCGCTGGTTGGTTTTGCGTTGCTGTTCGCTTTGTTCATCCGCTCGGATATTGACCTGACCGTTGCTCCGGTTCGTAACCCGACATTTGTGACCCTGTCCGATGGCACAATTCGCAACACCTATGACGTGCGGTTGCGTAACAAGCATGGCGAAGATCGACTGTTCACTCTGTCTCTGACCGGGGATCCGGCTATGCGTCTGGAAATCGAAGGCACGAACCTGCACACTGTGAATGTTCCGGCAGATACGGCACAATTGACCCGAGTGTATATCATCTCGTCCCGCGACTCGGGCCCAGCCGGAGCGGATACAACGCCGGTCCGCATCTGGGTTGAAGATCTGAGCAGCGGTGAGCGGGCCTATAAGGACACCACGTTTAACGGACGGGGGAATTGATCATGGCGGAACGGAAATTCACGGGAAAGCACGCTTTGGCGGTATTCATCGGCGCTTTTGGCGTGATCATCACCGTAAACCTTGTGCTGGCTTACAGCGCGGTCAAAACCTTTCCGGGGCTTGAGGTCAAGAATTCATACGTGGCCAGTCAGGAGTTCAACGAACGTCTGAAAGAACAGCAAGCACTGGGGTGGACCGTACGGGCTGAAACCAAGGGCGGGTTGCTGATCTTGCACATCACTGACGAAAGCGGCGCACCTGTTCAGGTCAGCGAGTTGCAGGCTGTTGTGGGCCGCGCGACCCATGTGCGCGAGGATTTCGTGCCTGATTTCACCTTTGACGGAACAGCCTACGCCACGCCAGCTACGTTGGGCGAGGGTAACTGGAACATTCGTCTGGTGGCGCGGGACAGTGATGGCGCGGAATTTTCGCAGCGCGTTCCGCTGTATGTGAAGGGGTAAGCGATGACCGTGCAGCTTTCTTCCGGCACTGCAGCCTGTCCGGGCTGCCTTGCGGCACCGGCGGAACCCGCCCGGCCGATTCCGGAGGATGTGCAGATTGCACTGTCATTGCCGGGTATTCACTGCTCGGCCTGTATTGCAACGGTTGAGCGGGAATTGAACGCGCATCCCGGCGTCGAAGATGCACGGGTGAACCTGACCCTGAAACGCGCGATGATCAAAGCAGCGCCTGAAACGCGCGCTGTCGATCTGATCCCAGTGCTTGAGAAAGCCGGTTTTGAAGCGCACGAGCTTGATCCGGGTGCCTTGTCGGCCACTCAGACGGACAAGGCAGGGCGCGACTTGCTGATGCGCCTGGCGGTTGCCGGGTTTGCCTCCATGAACGTCATGCTGTTGTCGGTTTCGGTCTGGTCCGGGGCCACTGACGCTACGCGGGACATGTTCCATTGGATTTCTGCCGCGATTGCTCTGCCTGCCATCGCGTTTTCAGCCCAGCCCTTCTTTTCCAATGCGTTGAGCGCCTTGCGGGTGCGCCGCCTGAACATGGATGTGCCCATTGTGTTGGCGATCTTGTTGGCGCTGGTCACATCGCTTTGGGAAACCGCGCTGAGTGGCGAGCACGCCTATTTCGATGCGGCCCTGACCCTCACCTTCTTCCTGCTGGCGGGACGTTATCTGGATTACCGCACCCGTGCCGCAGCCCGTTCCGCCGCCGAAGAACTAACCGCGCTTGAGGTGCCGCGCGCGATCCGTTTGGTGGATGGCGTAGAACATGAAACCGCAGTTGCTGATCTGAAAGTTGGCGATTTGATCCTTGTGCGCCCGGGCGGTCGGATGCCTGTGGATGGTGAGATCGTGTCTGGCCAGTCTGAACTCGACCGCTCGCTACTGACCGGGGAAACGGTGCCTGTATTTGCCGAAATCGGCCAGTTGGTCAGTGCGGGTGAGGTCAACCTGACTGGTCCCTTGACCCTGCGCGCAACAGCAGTGGGCGAGGATACGTCGCTGCATCGCATGGCGGATCTGGTGGCCATCGCTGAATCCGGCCGGTCGCGCTATACCTCTTTGGCTGACAAGGCGGCCAAGCTTTATGCGCCGGGCGTTCACATCCTATCAGCGCTCAGCTTTCTGGGCTGGTACATTTATTCCGGCGATATCCGCACGGCGTTGAATATCGCGGCGGCGGTTCTGATTATCACCTGCCCCTGTGCTCTGGGTTTGGCCGTTCCAGCGGTGACAACGGCGGCGTCTGGCCGGTTGTTCCGCAAAGGTATGTTGATCAAACATGCAACCGCATTGGAACGTCTGTCCGAGGCTGACACGGTGGTGTTCGACAAAACGGGCACTCTGACATCCGGTGCGCCGGAACTGGTCAACCTAGGGGATCATTCCCGCGCGAAGGTCGAAGTTGCCCTGGCGCTGGCCGAGGCGTCGGCACACCCTTTGTCCGTGGCTTTGGCGAAAGCCGCGCGTGAGGCCGGGATCAAGCCTGCCAGCGTGCGGGGCGTCGTTGAGGTTCCGGGTTACGGCACCGAAGGTGAATACCGTGGTCAACGCGTGCGTTTGGGCCGGGCCGCTTGGGTCGGGGCAGAGCAGGGCAGTGAAACCTGTGCCTGGCTGGCGATTGGTGATCACGCACCTGTGGCGTTCCGCTTCTTAGACGCGTTGCGTCCGGGCGCGGCCCAGGCGGTCGACGCGTTGCGTGCCGCTGGCAAGCATATGGTCCTGATGTCCGGCGACTCGCAGGGGGCAGTGCGCGCGTTGGCTGAAAAACTGGGGATCACAGATTGGATTGCCGAAGCTTTGCCGCAAGACAAGGCGCAGCGCATTCAGGACCTCAGCGATAAGGGTCACCATGTCCTGATGGTGGGCGACGGTCTGAATGACACAGCGGCCTTAGCGGCAGCGCATGTTTCGATCTCACCGGCATCAGCGTTGGATGCCGCACGGGTGGCGTCGGACATTGTGTTGTTGGGCAATGACCTGAGCCCCATCGCGGATGCGTGCGACACGGCGGTCAAAGCGACAAAACGCATTCGAGAAAACTTCCGCATAGCGACAATTTACAACGTGATTGCCGTTCCTTTGGCAGTGATTGGGCTTGCAACTCCATTGATCGCGGCTTTGGCGATGTCGACCTCTTCGATCACCGTGTCGCTCAATGCCCTTCGGCTGAGGTAAGCCAGATGGAAGTTCTTGCCTATCTCATCCCGATTTCTTTGTTGCTGGGCGGCGTTGGTCTGGTCGCCTTTATCTATACTGTCCGTTCAAACCAGTACGAAGACCCCGAAGGCGATGCGCGCCGGATCCTGAGCGATGAATGGGACGACAAACCCAAACCCTGACCGCATTGGGCAGAGTTGATCCAACTGCCCTTGAAATTGCCGCAATGCCCGGTTATGTCCAGGCCATCCGCTAGCAGAGAGAACACGCCAAATGGCCACCACCAACCCGATTCAGTTCATTCAGCAAGTCCGTGCCGAAGTGTCCAAGGTCGTCTGGCCGACCCGGCGCGAGGTGCTGTTGACCACGGTTATGGTTTTCATCATGGCGGCGCTTACGGCTGTATTCTTTGCGTTGGTCGATCTCGGAATCCGGGGTGGTCTTCAGTTGATCCTGGGCGCGTTCAGCTAAGCGTCGAAACGCTGCAGCCCCTTGCACTGCGGGCAATGTCAGAGTAGTTGACGCAGGACTATTCGGAATGGGCGTGTGGCGATTCGGGCTGCGCGCCGCTTTTTATTCCGGATGACGTGATAAGATTTCAATGACGGGCGTATCCGGCACATCCGATACCCCGAAGACAGACAAGGACGACAGGTTCATGGCGAAACGGTGGTACTCGGTCAGCGTTCTTTCGAATTTCGAAAAGAAGATCGCAGAACAGATCCGCACGTCGGTGGTTGAGCAGGGCCTTGAGGACGATATCGACGAAGTACTGGTGCCCACCGAAGAGGTGATCGAAGTGCGCCGCGGCAAGAAGGTCACAACCGAGCGCCGCTTTATGCCCGGCTACGTGCTGGTGCATATGGAAATGTCGGATCAGGGCTATCACCTGATCAATTCGATCAACCGCGTCACCGGTTTCCTTGGCCCGCAAGGCCGCCCGATGCCGATGCGCGATGCCGAAGTGAACCAGATCCTCAACCGCGTTCAGGAAGGCGAAGAAGCGCCGAAACTGATGATCACCTTCGAGGTGGGCGAAAAGGTCAAGGTCAACGACGGCCCGTTCGAGGATTTCGACGGCATGGTCGAAGGCGTGGACGACGAAGCTCAGAAGTTGAAAGTCTCGGTTTCGATTTTTGGTCGCGAGACACCGGTCGAACTGGACTTCACGCAGGTAACAAAGCAGAGCTAATTACTCTTCACTTGTATTAGACGCCGCGGTGCTTCGAGCAGCGCGGCGTTTGTTGTTTTGACACCCCAGTTTTCCAACCAGAAAAAAGAGAGGTTCGACGGGCGAGGTTTGGTCTGCGCTAGGGTCGACCCGGTATAAGTTCTTGTTGTTGAAGCACTGTCAGAATGTCGAGGATTGTCGAAGGGCTGACGTCAACTGAGCCTTCAAGGAAAACGCCAACACCACCTTCTCCGATCTCGCGCGGGCCGCCTTTGTCGTAGGCTGGGTCGAGTGACGCAAGCTCTGCCGGGAGTTCCGGGCACAAAGGAGTGTCGTTCAGGGCAAGATCCACAGCTGCCAACATCAACTCCTTCACTGAGTCTAAAGTGTCATCTTCCAGCAGTTGCTCTCGCTGTTCTTCGGGGGCAGTTAGAGTAAGATCAATAAGCTTGAAATAGGCGCAGTTGTCCCGCACTTCGACAGTCGCTTCGGTGGACAAGCTGGCCAGGATCGCTCTTTTTTCTTCACCGCGTTCAAAGTTGCGTTCACCGGTGCGGCTGCATTCAAAGATCGTGATGGTCACATCCCCATCCAAATCTATTGTTTGGTCTTCGGCCTTAAAGCTCAAATCATCTAGTCGGACCTGCAGGCCACAATTGTCGACGATTGCATTGTCAGCCAACCGCTCGGGCACAACCTTTTGAACTTCGCGCAGGTCGAGAAGGGCACCGACCCCGATCCGAGTGGGCGCAGTGGCGGTGAGGTTCAGATCGAGTGTATATGGCAATTCTGTATCGCGAACGGGCAGTGTCGCATCGATGACAAAGTCCACTTGCTGCGCGTCGGGTACGCGGGCGTCCAGAAAAGATGCCAAAAAGGCGGGGAGGATAAACCAAAGTCTCATTCAGCAAACTCCAACACGCCAAGTTCTTTCAGACCTGCAAGGACTTTCACAATTGTCTCAGCACTTACATCCGCTGATCCGACAACAGCGGCGCCCAATCCTCCGGGTGCGATTTCGCGGGTTCCGCCGGATTCGTAATTCGGATCAAGAACAGAGAATTCTTCGGGCAGTGGCGGACAAACCGGATTGGCCGCCAAAAACTCCCCACCCTTTTCAAGGACCGCTTCGTTGATGCGGTTTGTCAGGCCGAAAAAGTTGGTGACAGCACCGATAAATCCGCGCGGGCTGAGATCGGCACTTTCGATGCTGAATGTAAGGCATTGACCCTTCACTTCTGCCTTGGCGACAGCGACCGCATCCACCGTGGCCCCGAAAAACCGAAAGCCCGCTTCTTCATTCCGCTTGCATCGTGTGAACTGAGCACGAGCTGACCCCTCAACCTTTACAGTTTCGCCTATGGCAGTAACGTCTCGAACCTCAAGATAGATTTGACGCTTACAACTTTCTTCCAGGGGGCCCGTCAAAATCTGGGGCGCCTTTTCCTGCAATCCGCGCAAATCCATGAACGCGCGCAATCGCAGTCGGGTTGGGCTGGATTCCTCTAGACCGCCGTAGACGGTGAAGGGAACGGGAATATCGCGCAGAGGAACTTCTTTGGTCAATTTTACCTGAAAGCGACCGGCATAGGTAGCGGGATCAATGCCTGCCGTGTTGCGTGAGGAAGCGTTTTGGGATGCTTCTGATTGGGCAACTGTCTCGGATACTGTGCCCTGATCTTGTGCTTTGCTGCCGCACCCCGGCAACACAGCAAAAAGAGCACAAATCAGTAGTCCCCTGCTTCGTCGAGATGATGCCATCCCAGACCGCCCCTTCTTTAACTAAGTTGCCCTAAGATAACCGTCGGCGGTTCGTACGCAACTTTTGTATTCAAATTAGGTAACTTCTAAGTCGCTCCAGTCTGTCGCAACGTTTGGTTTGGCTAGTGCAGGTATGGTTCAGGAATACGGCGGGATCCTCTTGCCAACGTCACCTTTCCGCTATAAATGCCGCCTCTATCGTCTTCGGGCGAGATTCTCTCGTGGGAGGTTGCTGGGATCGCGATCCCGGTCCGAACCACGCAACATAATCTGGGTGGGACGCGTCCTGCCTAAGTTGAAAGGAAAACCAAATGGCCAAGAAGCTTGCTGGTACAATGAAGCTGCAGGTTCCTGCAGGTCAGGCGAACCCGTCGCCGCCAGTTGGTCCGGCGCTGGGTCAGCGCGGCATCAACATCATGGAATTCTGCAAGGCGTTCAACGCCAAGACAGCAGACATGGAGCCCGGCGCTCCTTGCCCGACCGTGATCACCTACTATCAGGACAAGTCCTTCACAATGGACATCAAGACGCCGCCCGCGTCTTACTACCTGAAAAAAGCAGCTGGTCTGAAGCCGGTCGGCAAGCGTAACCGTCCTCGTGGCGCGGAAAACCCAGGTCGTGAGACCGTGGCAACCGTGACCTCGAAGCAGGTTCGCGAAATCGCCGAAGCCAAAATGAAAGATCTGAACGCCAACGACGTCGAAGGCGCAATGCAGATCATCCTGGGCTCGGCCCGCTCTATGGGCATCGAGGTGAAGTAAGATGGCAAAACTCGGTAAACGTACCCGCGCTGCGCGCGAAGCTGTCGCCGGCAAGGAAAACCTGTCGGTTGAAGAAGCTGTTGCTCTGGTCAAGGGCAACGCAACCTCGAAATTCGACGAGACCATCGAAATCGCGATGAACCTGGGCGTTGACACTCGTCACGCAGACCAGATGGTTCGCGGCGTTGTTGGCCTTCCGAACGGCACCGGTAAAGCGATGCGCGTTGCTGTTTTTGCTCGTGGCCCGAAGGCGGACGAAGCGAAAGAAGCTGGCGCAGATATCGTTGGCGCAGAGGACCTGATGGAAACCATTCAGGGCGGCACCATCGAATTCGATCGCTGCATTGCCACCCCGGACATGATGCCGATCGTCGGTCGTCTGGGTAAAGTTCTGGGTCCCCGTAACCTGATGCCGAACCCCAAAGTTGGCACCGTGACCATGGACGTGAAAGCGGCCGTGGAAGCAGCCAAAGGCGGTGAAGTTCAGTTCAAGGCGGAAAAAGGCGGCGTTGTGCACGCTGGCGTTGGCAAAGCGTCGTTTGACGAAGCCAAGCTGGTTGAAAACGTTCGCGCTTTTGTCTCGGCTGTTGCCAAGGCCAAGCCGTCGGGCGCCAAAGGCACCTACATGAAGAAAATCGCGCTGAGCTCGACCATGGGCCCGGGCGTGACACTGGATGTTGCGGAAGCTTCCGGCGAATAAGCCCTGGCATTCAGCTTGGAAGAATTGATCCCGGGTGGTGCGAACTGCCCGGGATTTTTCTTGTGTCTTTTTGGGTCCAATCCATGCCCCCACAGAAGGGCCAACTTTTTGCAGCAAATCTAGAAACTTCACACTCTCGGCGTTTTATGCAAACCATACTGGTGCAAGGGTAAAGTTCGGTTTTGAACTGGTAGCCCAAAAACTGCCGTAATTCTCGAATACCGAACGTAGAAATTCTATTTCAGCAAGACGGGATCGTGGGCCTGTCAGGTGGCATTCTTGGAGAATACAATGTGTGGATATTGCGCACGCAGATTGAACCCTGACCTTATCGAGCAAATGAAGGGTGAACTGCCGGGCACGGTTGCGACCACAGACACTGCAAACACACCTGGAAGTCCGGCTTTGGTCAACGCGATCGCAGCGGTTGCGAGTGGTAGTTTGCAGATCGTGGATACAGGGGTTTCATTCCGATCTGCTGATGATGCGCTGTCTGCGGGTGTTGGCGCGCGCGACGACGCGTTCGTTTTTGCGTCTGCCGTGTCAGCGGATGAAGGTGGTTCATTGGCCAGTTGGATGGGGCGCGGTCTTCCCAATTTGGCTGAGCAGGAAGTTCCATCGATGTCCTTGCAGCCCACAGATACTCCTGAACCCGAGTTTTGGGCGCTCACTTTGGCCTCATCATTCGAAGATTGGCTCTCTTGATCCGGGAATGATCAAAAGGTTATTGAAAGACGTTACCGCAGCGACATCTTTTTTTGACTATCCGTTTACGCTCCTGATCGGCGCCGAGAGAACTTAGTCAGTCAAAATCACTTTCCATTCGTTCTGCTTGAGACCCTGGAAATTTCTGAGGGTCATCATAAGCATTTGAGTTTGAATTGGGTTCCCAAGCGGTGTTGAGGAGGGCTAGGCACTTTTGGCCGTGATCGCCGAATCCGGAAGCAATGTTGAGGTGAAACTTACCCGCTTCGATGAATGTGAAAGTACGCTTGCGATTGACGCAAATTTACCCCTTGGAAACCCCGCCTATCTGCCCTAAGTAGACCTGCGGAATAAAGCGTGCGATTCGTCGTGCGCTTTCTTTCGTTTCGTCCAAGACGGTGGGTGGGTCCATTCGATCCCTTAATTCCCTGCCTGAGACGGGTAAGACCAAAGAATTCTGAGGGTCCCACCCTCGGGCGCATTTTGGCCAATCCCGTAATAACGGACCTGAACGCCGGAGCGAAAGCTGCGGCAAATATGAGCCGGGGTGAGGTATCGCCCCAAACTTGGAGAGAACTGTGGATAGAGCCCAGAAAGAGAAAGTGGTCGAGGAACTCGGCCAAATCTTCGAAAGCTCTGGCGTCGTAGTGGTTGCTCACTACGCCGGTCTGACAGTTGCCGAGATGCAGGACCTTCGCGCACGTGCTCGTGACGCGGGTGGTTCCGTGCGTGTTGCCAAGAACAGGCTCGCCAAAATCGCCCTTGAGGGTAAGCCGTGTGAAAGCATGGCCGACCTGCTGACAGGGATGACCGTTCTGACCTATTCCGAGGACCCTGTGGCAGCAGCCAAGGTGGCCGAGGACTTCGCCAAGGATAACAAGAATTTTGAGATCCTCGGCGGTGCAATGGGTGAGAACGCTCTGGACCGCAAAGGCGTCGAAACAGTTTCGAAAATGCCGTCTCGCGAGGAGCTTATTGCTTCGATCGTGGGCTGCATTGGCGCACCTGCTTCGAACATCGCCGGCGCGATTGGCGCACCTGCAAGCAACATCGCAAGCATCCTTTCCACCATCGAAGAGAAGGCGGAAGCTGCGTAAGCGGTTGGCACTGAATGATCTGCGTGGGGCATATGCCCTGACGTTGGAACACACACTGTAAAACGGAAAGAGCTAATACAATGGCTGATCTGAAAGCACTCGCAGAAAGCATCGTGGGTCTGACCCTGCTGGAAGCACAAGAACTGAAAACCATCCTCAAAGACGAATACGGCATCGAGCCCGCAGCTGGCGGTGCCGTAATGGTCGCAGCAGGCGGCGACGCCGGCGGTGCAGCTGAGGAAGAAAAAACCGAATTCGACGTCGTTCTGAAGAACGCCGGCGCATCGAAAATCAACGTCATCAAAGAAGTTCGCGGCATCACCGGCCTGGGTCTGAAAGAAGCCAAGGAACTGGTCGAAGCCGGCGGCAAGATCAAAGAAGGCGTAGACAAAGCAGAAGCAGAAGACGTCAAAGCCAAGCTGGAAGCAGCTGGCGCCGAAGTCGAGCTGGCCTAAGCTTAGTCTCAGGTGCATCGCTGATGCGCCGAAAAATTTGGCTGGGTCCGGAGAAATCCGGGTCCAGCCGAACCTGTCTTAGAAAGGGCCTCAACATGTGGGGCGTTTTCTAAGACACGGTTTTCGGATCGGGAGGCCGCCTTCGGGACGGTGGCCATGAATTGATCCGGACGTGTTGTCTCGATTGTGCAAGATGCCGGGGCCCGACGGTGTCTTTGCCCGCTGAGAACATCGAAAGGTGACATCTGACATGGCTCAAACGTTCCTTGGCCAGAAACGTCTTCGTAAATACTACGGCAAAATCCGCGAAGTGCTGGAGATGCCGAACCTTATTGAGGTACAGAAATCTTCTTATGATCTTTTCCTGCGCTCCGGCGATGCAGAGCAGCCGACAGACGGCGAAGGCATCAAAGGTGTGTTCCAGTCGGTTTTCCCGATCAAGGATTTCAACGAAACCTCCGTTCTGGAGTTCGTGAAATACGATCTGGAAAAACCAAAATATGACGTCGAAGAGTGTATGCAGCGCGACATGACTTACAGCGCGCCGCTAAAGGTCACTCTGCGACTGATCGTGTTTGATGTCGACGAGGACACCGGCGCGAAATCGGTAAAAGACATCAAGGAACAAGATGTCTTCATGGGTGATATGCCTTTGATGACACCGAACGGCACCTTCGTCGTGAACGGGACCGAGCGTGTGATCGTATCCCAAATGCACCGCTCGCCCGGTGTGTTCTTTGACCACGACAAGGGCAAGACCCATTCCTCGGGCAAGCTGCTGTTTGCCTGCCGCATTATCCCGTATCGCGGCAGCTGGCTGGACTTTGAGTTCGACGCCAAGGACATCGTGTTCGCCCGTATCGACCGTCGCCGCAAACTGCCTGTGACCACCCTGCTGTACGCGCTGGGTCTGGATCAGGAAGCGATCATGGACGCGTACTACAACACCGTGTCCTACAAGCTGGACAAGAAGAAGGGCTGGGTCACGCCATTCTTCCCCGAGCGTGTGCGTGGTACACGCCCGACCTATGATCTGGTCGACGCCAAATCCGGTGAAGTGATTGCTGAGGCCGGCAAGAAAGTCACCCCGCGCGCGGTCAAGAAGCTGATCGACGAAGGCACCGTCACCGACCTGCTGGTTCCGTTCGATCACATCGTTGGCAAATTTGTCGCCAAGGACATCATCAACGAAGAAAACGGCGCGATCTATGTCGAAGCCGGTGATGAGCTGACCCTGGAATACGACAAAGACGGCGACCTGATTGGCGGCACCGTGAAAGAGCTGATCGATGCGGGCATCACCGACATCCCGGTTCTGGACATCGACAACGTCAATGTTGGTCCGTACATGCGCAACACCATGGCTCAGGACAAAAACATGAGCCGTGAAACCGCGCTGATGGACATCTACCGCGTCATGCGTCCGGGCGAGCCGCCCACCGTCGAAGCTGCGTCAGCCCTGTTCGACACGCTGTTCTTCGACAGCGAGCGTTACGACCTGTCCGCCGTTGGCCGCGTGAAGATGAACATGCGTCTGGCTCTGGATGCACCGGACACCCTGCGCACTCTGCGCCGCGAAGACATCGTTGCCTGCATCAAGGCGCTGGTGGAACTGCGTGACGGCAAAGGCGACGTGGACGATATCGACCACCTCGGCAACCGTCGTGTGCGTTCGGTTGGCGAACTGATGGAGAATCAGTACCGCGTCGGTCTGTTGCGCATGGAGCGTGCGATCAAAGAGCGTATGTCGTCGGTTGAGATCGACACCGTCATGCCTCAGGACCTGATCAACGCGAAACCTGCTGCGGCTGCTGTCCGCGAATTCTTCGGTTCGTCGCAGCTGTCGCAGTTCATGGACCAGACCAACCCGCTGTCGGAGGTTACCCACAAACGCCGTCTCTCGGCGCTTGGCCCCGGTGGTCTGACACGTGAGCGTGCGGGCTTTGAGGTGCGCGACGTACACCCGACCCACTATGGCCGGATGTGCCCGATTGAAACGCCAGAAGGTCCGAACATCGGTCTGATCAACTCGCTGGCCACCTTTGCCCGCGTGAACAAGTATGGCTTCATCGAAACACCGTACCGCGTCGTCAAAGACGCCGAGGTGACCGATGAGGTTCACTACATGTCCGCGACCGAGGAAATGCGTCACACCGTGGCGCAGGCGAACGCGACCTTGGATGCCGATGGCAAGTTCATCAATGATCTGGTTTCGACCCGTCAGGCCGGTGACTACACGCTTGCCCCGCGCGAGAATGTGGACCTGATCGACGTGTCGCCGAAACAGCTGGTCTCGGTCGCTGCATCGCTGATCCCGTTCCTTGAAAATGACGACGCCAACCGCGCTCTGATGGGCTCGAACATGCAACGTCAGGCGGTTCCGCTGCTGCGGGCCGAGGCACCGCTGGTCGGTACCGGTATCGAGGAAAAGGTTGCGATCGACTCGGGTGCTGCGATTCAGGCGAAACGCGCCGGTATCATCGACCAGGTCGATGCCCAGCGTATCGTTATCCGCGCCACCGAGGATTTGGAACTGGGCGACGCTGGCGTTGACATCTACCGTCTGCGCAAATTCCAGCGGTCTAACCAGAATACCTGCATCAACCAGCGTCCGCTGATCAAGGTGGGTGACACCGTCCAGAAGGGCGAGGTCATTGCCGATGGTCCGTCGACCGATATGGGTGAACTGGCGCTTGGTAAGAACGTGGTCGTCGCGTTCATGCCGTGGAACGGTTACAACTACGAAGACTCGATCCTGATCAGCGAACGTATCGCGCGTGATGACGTCTTTACCTCGGTCCATATCGAGGAATTCGAAGTCGCCGCCCGTGACACCAAGCTGGGCCCGGAAGAGATCACCCGCGACATCCCGAACGTCGGTGAAGAAGCGCTGCGCAACCTCGACGAGGCGGGCATCGTTTACATCGGCGCGGATGTTGAACCGGGCGATATTCTGGTCGGCAAGATCACTCCGAAGGGCGAAAGCCCGATGACCCCGGAAGAAAAGCTGCTGCGCGCCATCTTTGGCGAAAAAGCATCTGACGTGCGCGACACCTCGCTGCGCGTGAAGCCGGGCGATTACGGTACGGTCGTGGAAGTCCGCGTCTTCAACCGTCACGGCGTCGAGAAAGACGAGCGTGCGCTGCAGATCGAGCGTGAGGAAGTCGAACGTCTGGCCCGTGACCGGGACGACGAGTTGGCGATCCTGGACCGCAACATCTATGCGCGTCTGCAAGGCCTGATCCTTGGCAAAACCGCTGTCAAAGGCCCGAAAGGCGTCAAGGCAGGGTCGGTGATCACCGAGGACCTGCTGGAAACCCTGACCCGTGGTCAGTGGTGGCAGCTGGCGCTTGAAGGTGAGCAGGACGCACAGATCGTTGAGGCTCTGAACGAGCAGTACGAAGTGCAAAAGCGTGCTCTGGACGCCCGTTTTGAAGACAAGGTCGAGAAGGTCCGTCGTGGCGACGATCTGCCGCCGGGTGTGATGAAGATGGTCAAAGTCTTCATCGCCGTGAAGCGTAAGCTGCAGCCGGGCGACAAGATGGCCGGTCGTCACGGGAACAAAGGTGTGATCTCCAAGGTTGTTCCGATGGAAGACATGCCGTTCCTGGCCGATGGTACGCCGGTTGACTTCTGTCTGAACCCGCTGGGTGTGCCTTCGCGTATGAACGTCGGTCAGATCCTTGAAACCCATATGGGCTGGGCCGCACGCGGTCTGGGTCTGAACATCGATGAGGCTCTGGGTGAATACCGCCGCTCCGGCGACCTGACCCCGGTGCGCGAAGCGATGAAGCTGGCCTATGGCGAGAATGTCTACGAAGAAGGCATCACCGGTCTGGACGAGGATGGCCTGATCGAGGCTGCGGGCAACGTGACCCGCGGTGTTCCGATCGCAACCCCGGTCTTCGACGGTGCCAAAGAGGCTGACGTCAACGACGCGCTGGTGCGTGCGGGCTTCTCGGAAAGCGGTCAGTCGGTTCTGTTCGACGGTCGTACCGGCGAGCAATTCGCGCGTCCGGTGACCGTGGGCATCAAGTACTTGCTGAAACTGCACCACCTTGTGGACGATAAGATCCACGCGCGTTCAACCGGGCCGTACAGCTTGGTTACCCAGCAGCCGCTGGGTGGTAAGGCGCAGTTCGGTGGTCAGCGCTTTGGTGAGATGGAAGTCTGGGCTCTGGAAGCTTACGGCGCCGCCTACACCTTGCAGGAGATGCTCACCGTGAAATCGGATGACGTCGCCGGCCGGACCAAGGTCTATGAGTCGATCGTCAAGGGCGAGGATAACTTTGAAGCGGGCGTACCGGAATCGTTCAACGTTCTGGTGAAAGAAGTCCGTGGCCTCGGCCTGAATATGGAACTCCTGGATGCGGAGGTTGAGGAGTAAGGGCGCTGCCCTTTCTCCCGTCCCCCCTTCCGCAAGATTTGAGGTAACAAATGAACCAGGAAATCACCAACAACCCGTTCAACCCGCTGACGCCCCCGAAGGTCTTTGACGAGATCAAGGTCTCGCTGGCGTCGCCCGAGCGGATCCTGTCTTGGTCCTATGGCGAGATCAAGAAACCCGAAACCATCAACTACCGGACGTTCAAGCCTGAACGTGACGGCCTGTTCTGCGCGCGTATCTTTGGCCCGATCAAAGATTACGAATGTCTGTGCGGCAAATATAAGCGGATGAAGTATCGCGGCGTTGTCTGCGAGAAATGCGGTGTGGAAGTCACCCTGCAGAAAGTCCGTCGTGAGCGTATGGGCCACATCGAACTGGCCGCGCCCGTCGCACATATCTGGTTCCTGAAATCGCTGCCGTCCCGCATCGGTCTGATGCTGGACATGACGCTGCGCGATCTGGAACGCGTTCTGTACTTTGAAAACTACGTCGTCATCGAGCCCGGTCTGACTGACCTGACCTACGGCCAGATGCTGACTGAAGAAGAGTACATGGATGCGCAGGATGCCTATGGCATGGACGCGTTCACCGCCAACATTGGTGCCGAAGCCATCCGCGAGATGCTGGCCCAGATCGATCTGGAAGCCGAAGCCGAGCAGCTACGCGCTGATCTGGCCGAAGCAACCGGAGAGCTGAAGCCCAAGAAGATCATCAAGCGTCTGAAGGTTGTTGAATCCTTCCTCGAGTCGGGCAACCGGCCCGAGTGGATGGTGATGACTGTGATCCCGGTCATTCCGCCGGAACTGCGTCCGCTGGTTCCGCTGGATGGTGGCCGTTTCGCGACTTCGGATCTGAACGATCTGTATCGCCGCGTCATCAACCGGAACAACCGTCTGAAGCGTCTGATCGAACTGCGCGCGCCTGACATCATCGTCCGCAACGAAAAGCGGATGCTTCAGGAATCCGTGGATGCACTGTTCGACAACGGCCGTCGTGGCCGCGTGATCACCGGTGCCAACAAACGCCCGCTGAAATCGCTGTCGGACATGCTGAAAGGTAAGCAGGGCCGCTTCCGTCAGAACCTTTTGGGTAAACGCGTCGACTTCTCGGGCCGTTCGGTCATCGTGACCGGTCCGGAACTCAAGCTGCACCAGTGTGGTCTGCCCAAAAAGATGGCGTTGGAGCTGTTCAAGCCGTTCATCTACTCACGCCTTGAAGCCAAGGGTCTGTCTTCGACCGTGAAACAGGCGAAGAAACTGGTCGAGAAAGAGCGTCCCGAAGTGTGGGATATCCTCGACGAGGTGATCCGCGAACACCCTGTCATGTTGAACCGTGCGCCGACGCTGCACCGTCTTGGCATTCAGGCGTTCGAGCCGGTCCTGATCGAAGGTAAAGCCATTCAGCTGCACCCGCTGGTCTGTTCGGCCTTTAACGCCGACTTCGACGGTGACCAGATGGCCGTTCACGTCCCGCTGAGCCTTGAGGCGCAGCTGGAAGCGCGTGTTCTGATGATGTCGACGAACAACGTTCTGTCGCCTGCAAACGGCGCACCGATCATCGTTCCGTCGCAGGATATGATCCTGGGTCTCTACTATGTGACCCTGGAACGTGAAGGCATGCCGGGCGAAGGCAAAGTCTTTGGCTCGATCGAAGAAGTGCAGCATGCGCTGGACGCGGGTGAAGTGCATCTGCACTCGAAAATCACCGCGCGGATCACGCAGATCGATGACGAAGGCAACGAAGTTCAGAAGCGTTACGAAACCACTCCGGGCCGTCTGCGTCTGGGTGCCTTGCTGCCGATGAACAACAAAGCGCCGTTCGAGCTGGTCAACCGCCTGCTGCGGAAGAAAGAAGTGCAACAGGTGATCGACACCGTCTACCGTTACTGCGGTCAGAAAGAGTCGGTTATCTTCTGTGACCAGATTATGTCGATGGGCTTCAAAGAAGCGTTCAAGGCTGGCATCTCGTTCGGTAAGGACGACATGGTCATTCCGGGTGACAAGTGGGGCATCGTTGATGACACCCGCGGTCAGGTGAAGGACTTTGAACAGCAGTACATGGACGGCCTGATCACTCAGGGCGAAAAGTACAACAAAGTTGTCGATGCCTGGTCGAAGTGTAACGACCGCGTGACCGAAGCGATGATGAGCACGATCTCGTCATCGGATCGGGCAGAGGACGGGTCCGAGCAGGAACCGAACTCGGTCTACATGATGGCCCACTCGGGTGCGCGTGGCTCGGTCACTCAGATGAAACAGCTGGGCGGTATGCGCGGTCTGATGGCCAAGCCGAACGGTGACATCATTGAAACGCCGATCATCTCGAACTTTAAAGAAGGTCTGACCGTTCTCGAGTACTTCAACTCGACCCACGGTGCCCGTAAGGGTCTGTCGGATACCGCTCTGAAGACGGCGAACTCGGGTTACCTGACCCGTCGTCTGGTGGACGTGGCGCAAGACTGTATCGTTCGTGAGATCGACTGTGGCACCGAGCGTGCGATCACTGCCGAAGCAGCCGTGAACGACGGTGAGGTTGTCGCCTCGCTGGCCGAACGTGTGCTGGGCCGTGTCGCTGCTGACGATGTTCTGCGTCCAGGCACAGATGAGGTGATCGTCGCAGCAGGTCAGCTGATCGACGAACGTATGGCAGATACGATTGATGAAGCTGGTGTTCAGTCGATGCGCATCCGCTCGCCTCTGACCTGTGAGTCCGAGGAAGGCGTCTGTGCAACCTGCTACGGTCGTGACCTTGCACGCGGTACCATGGTGAACACCGGTGAAGCTGTTGGCATCATTGCCGCCCAGTCGATCGGTGAACCCGGTACACAGCTGACCATGCGGACCTTCCACATCGGTGGTGTTGCGCAAGGTGGTCAGCAGTCGTTCCAGGAAGCCAACCAGGAAGGTGTTGTCGCGTTTGAGAACCCGCAGATCCTGGTCAATGCCGCAGGCGAAAGCCTGGTCATGGGCCGGAACATGAAGCTGGTGATCAACGACGAGAACGGCGAAGAGCGTGCCAGCTTCAAGCTGGGCTACGGCTCCAAGCTGTTCGTCAAAGACGGCACCAAAGTGGCCCGTGGCGACAAGCTGTTCGAATGGGATCCCTACACTCTGCCGATCATCGCCGAGAAAGCCGGTACCGCGAAATACGTTGATCTGGTTTCGGGCCTTGCTGTCCGCGACGAGACCGACGAAGCAACTGGCATGACCCAGAAGATCGTGATCGACTGGCGTGCGGCCCCCAAAGGCAGCGACCTCAAGCCCGAGATCATTCTGGTCGGTGAAGATGGCGAGCCGGTCCGCAACGACGCGGGCAACCCGGTTCACTATCCGATGTCGGTCGATGCGATTCTGTCGGTCGAAGACGGCCAGAAGATCGAAGCTGGTGACGTTGTTGCGCGTATCCCGCGTGAAGGTGCCAAGACCAAGGACATCACCGGTGGTCTGCCGCGTGTGGCCGAACTGTTCGAAGCGCGTCGCCCGAAAGATCACGCGATCATCGCAGAAGCCGATGGTTACGTGCGCTTTGGCCGCGACTACAAGAACAAGCGTCGCATCAGCATCGAACCGGCGGACGAGTCCATGGAGACCATCGAGTACATGGTGCCCAAGGGCAAGCACATCCCGGTCGCCGAAGGGGACTTCATCCAGAAGGGTGAATACCTGATGGACGGTAACCCGGCTCCGCATGACATCCTGTCCATCATGGGTGTCGAAGCGCTGGCGGATTACATGATCGACGAGGTGCAGGACGTCTATCGTCTGCAGGGCGTGAAGATCAACGACAAGCACATCGAGGTCATCGTGCGCCAGATGCTGCAGAAGTGGGAGATCCTGGATTCAGGCGACACCACCCTGCTGAAAGGCGAACATGTCGACAAGCAGGAGTTCGACGCAGCCAACGAGAAGACCCTCTCGCGTGGTGGTCGTCCGGCACAGGGCGAGCCGATCCTGTTGGGGATCACCAAAGCCTCGCTGCAGACACGTTCGTTCATCTCGGCGGCGTCGTTCCAGGAAACCACCCGCGTGCTGACCGAAGCTTCGGTTCAGGGCAAGAAGGACAAGCTGGTTGGCCTGAAAGAGAACGTCATCGTTGGTCGTCTGATCCCCGCCGGTACCGGTGGTGCAACTCAGGCCGTCCGCCACATCGCGCAGTCGCGTGACAACGTGGTCATCGAAGCCCGCCGGGAAGAGGCCGAAGCCGCCGCTGCTCTGGCTGCGCCGACCTTCGACGACGACATGGTTGGCGATGAGCTGGACGTTCTGGTGGAAACACCGGAAAGCCGCGAGTAAGCTCGACAGCATAAATTTGAAAAAGGCCCTGCAAAACGCGGGGCCTTTTTTCTTGGATAAGTGTCAAGTGTCAGCCTGATGCTGCGAGTGCTCGATCTGCCATCTAATGAAAGGATTGAGCCCACTTTGACCAATTCTGCGTAATGTCCGAATGACAGGAATTCGAATGAAGCGGACATGGTGCAACTGCTGAGCATTCGGTCTCAATGCCGTTGAGAGAAACTCAAGCGGTCGCAATTCGAAATCACACTCCTAACTTGGTGGCTTCCAATTGGCTTGTCTCATGGCGTCACCGAGTTCTTGCCCGTATTTCGGATTTGCAAAAAGTTTCTCAAACAGCGCATCCACGCGACTGTCTGGCCACTCGCGTGAAAGTTGTTCAGATAGAGACTGAGCTTGAACCTTATTCCCCAACATATGATGTGATGCCATTAGGTAAGCAACCGAGACAGGTCCGACGGGGCCGCCTTTTTCCATCACTCCCTCAAAGGCTGACACGGCGCCTTCGTAGTCCTTCATGTGGAACTTTGCTGAACCCATCGCGTTCTGAAACACATAACCCCTTTGAAGCTCGATTTTTGAGAGTGCGTCTTCGCTAATCGCTACGACTTGTTCAAATGAACCAGAATATAGCATTACCAGCGACACGAACTCTAACACATGGACGTCGTGTGGTGCCAAACGCTGTGCTCTTTGTGCAAATTCAATGGCCTCATGCCAGTTTCCCTTGGCAAACTTGACCCAGGCCATTGCGGCCTGACTCCAACCCGTTTCCGGAGCTAACTCCATGGCTCTCTTTGCCTGCGCGTCGGCATAGTTCAACATGTTCTGAGCCAGGTCGTCATCGGAGGTTAGCACGGCAATTGTCGCTGCGACCTGGGCAGCGCCTGCGTGGCCGCCGAAATAGCTGTCGTCGTTTTCGATTGCCCCCTTGAATATGGTCAGAGCCGCTTCAAGACGCGCAGGTTCTAAAGCCGGAAAGATCAGGTCCCGACCAGTATTGGCCAGATTGACAGCCTGCAGACGCATTGGGGATGCGTCAAAGATTGCGCTGCGCTCGTCACGGCTCAGGCCATCTACGGATAAATCAGTCGGAACATCCTGCTTTGTCGAGCTCACAAAATAGGCAATTGCAAAACAGCCAAGAGTGATAATCCCCACAAGCCCAACCCCTGGCCGAGCCCATGCACGCGTATTGGTTTCCAGCTTTGGGAATTCAGGCTGAGCGGTTTCGGAACAGCTCTTCGAAATCCGAGGTACGTAACCACCCTTTGGCAGTTCAAACACCGTTTTTTCGCCATGCCCGTCTGCGGCGTAATACTCGGCAAGCTTGCGTCGCAAGCGGCCAGCGTCCACCCGCACCACGTTTTCACGGCGCTCCATCTCGGACGCTGATCCGCCATAGACATCCATTGCAATTGTTTTTGCGCGAATTTCATCTGCCCTGCCGTTGAGAGTTTCCTCAACCACATACACAAGAAAGTCCTGTAGACGCAGTGACCCTTCAAAGGTTGAGGAACTCACAAGCCTCTGAAGCGCTGCCCGCACATCTTTGGTGTCGGGCTTTTCTTGATCATTTGTTGCTGGGGATGTTCTTTCAGATAATACCATTTTTTCAGCAAGTTACATCCATCATTACACCGTATTATGCCCCGATATACCTATTGTGAAAAGTGAATTCGTTGTTTGCTTTGGTAACATGCTGCTCCATCGAATGTACTGTCTAAATGAAGCGTAACGCTATTGATAATCTGTTTCCCAACCAAAAGGCCACGATAGCAGACCTAAGGCGGGTGGACGCGGTATTCGATGAAATCTGCCGAGACTATCAGCTTCTCAGTGACGAGTACTCTGCTTTGAACACTGAGCCTGGAAGTCAGTCTTACCAGCTTGCCTGCGACATCCGCGAAACTTTGGATGGTCTTCGGGATGAAATCGTCCGGTCATTGCGGCGGGCAGGAAAGATGTAGTTCAAAAGGGGAAGGGATACCGATGAGATCGATATTGAAACAAGCCTCGGCCATTGTGTTGATGGCTGGCGCAAGCTTTGCTCAGGAAGCACCCATCATACACGACGGAGAGTTCGAGTATCTCCGCGCGCAGTTTGGAGAGGAATGGGACGCTCAGGATACAGAAATTGAAGCAAAGCTTGCCGAGATTCGCGACGCCAATGGCGGCAAGCCACCCAATATCCTCTACATTCTGATAGACGATGTCAGCTTTGGTCAGATGGGCAACCGGACGATGAACTACGTCACCGGCTTCGACACGCCCAACATCAACGACTTTGCCACGCAAGGCATGTCTTTGATGAGAATGTATACTGAGCCATCCTGCACACCGACACGAACGGCCATGCTGACCGGTCGCCATCCGGTACGTGCCGGTGTGGAGGAGGTCAAAGTAGCGTTGGTTGGCGAAGGTCTTTCAGCCGAGGAGGTTACGATTGCCGAAATCCTGAAGGAAGAAGGCTATAACACAGCGCATGTTGGAAAGTGGCATCAGGGCGATATAGAACAGGCCTACCCGCACAATCAGGGTTTTGATTGGGCGGCCTTCCCCTTGCATCAACAGGTTCAGCTCAGCCTGATGACACGGGACGCCATGGTTGCCAACAACATGCTTGGCTTCCATCCGTCGGGTCAGTCGAACCAATTCCGGCTGGACGCGCGGTTCAAACCCTACGGCCTAGTAACCGGCGTTGAAGCGGAAGCTGGCGGTCTGGCGCGCGAAGTCGACATGGCGCCGGGCGAAGAGTGGACTCAGGCTAAATACGAGGAAATGAACCTGCGCTATCAGCGGCAAGCACTGGAACAGCTTGAGCGGCTGGCTTCGCAGGACGCGCCATTCTTTATGCAATACTGGCCGCTCTATCCTCTGAACTTTGCCTATCCTGATCAGGCTGTATCTCGTAACGGCGGCTTCCATGCGGACAAATTGCAGGTTCTGGACGGTTGGATTGGCGAGGTTTTGGCCAAGCTGGATGAAACCGGTAAAGCAGAAAATACCGTAGTCATGATCATGGCTGACAATGGTTTGATGTATCATTATGAAGGTACTTCCGGGCTGAACCAACTGATCTATCGCGGCGGAAAGACTCAGCACCTTGAAGGAGGTGTGAGAACTGACGCGTTTATTCGGTGGCCCGGCGCAATCGAAGCGGGCAGTGCGGCAGGTGACATCGTTCATGTCTCGGATCTGTTTTCGACATTTGCCCGGATCGCAGGCGCAACAGACCACATTCCACGCGACCGTGTAATTGATGGCATCGACCAGACAGCACTATTGCTGGAGGGAGAAGGCAATTCGCGCCGTGACTACGTCTATGTGTACGAAGGGCCAGTATTGCGTTCGGTGGTGAAACAAGAGTTCAAGATGCATCTACCTGCCCCCGGTCAGCCCGGCGCGGCCGCCCCTGTATTCAATGTCTATCGCGATCCACGAGAAGAACATCCGCTTGTCGGGTACTCGCTGTGGTCCGGGGCGTCTTTCCAGGACATGTTGAAGCGCCACCAGAAGTCCATCGAAGAGCACCCTCACAAACCGCTCGGCAAGGGTGTCCCCTATGAAGGCATTGAAAACCTCAGGCCCGAAAGCGAATTGGCCCGAGAAGTCTTTTCTAGCTGGCAATGACGAACTTGAGACGGCGGTGCCGAGACACCGCCGTCAAACTGGTCGCATGAGTTTTTCCAAGGTGTTCTATGACCCGCATCACCTTTCATCTGGCAGTCTTATCCTTGGCGATGCTCGTAGTGGCTTCTACCACCAAAGCCGAAGAAAACGCGTCAAATCCACTGGCGGCGGTTAACAACACGGACATTCGCTATCAGTATTTCGATCTGGAAGGGGGGGCAGACCGTCAGGACATGTTCATCGATGGTGCATACATGCTGCGCCCCGATCTGAAGCTAAAATACGAACTGCATTACAATTCAACGAATGTGACGGGACAGAGGTTCAATGGGTTCGAGAAGACCAGCTTCAAGCTGATCTACTTCCCTTCCCAAAAACCCTTGAATGACACATGGGCTGTAAAATCCGCGCTTGGTTTGGAGTGGATACTTGATTTTGGCGACACTGACGAAGGCATTGGCACCGGGTCTGATCAAATCGCTCCGTTCGGAGGCTTCGCTTTTTCAAACACAAAAAGTGGGCTGACACTGATCCCACTGGTCCAGCATTTCGCATCTTACAATGGACCGACCGATGTCAACCAAACCGCGATGCGCCTAATTGCACTTCAGCCATTTGGTGAGGGGTATTGGATCAAAGCGGATATCAAAGCGCCCTATGATTGGGAGAATGACGCCTGGCCCGCGACCGCAGAATTCCAGATCGGAAAGAACCTGAGCCTCGGAATGGCCCTCTATGCAGATGTGCTGATCGGGATTGGTGCTGATCGACCCTATGACCAAGGCGCCGGGATCGGTCTTAGATTCAATTATTAAGTCGCAATTTCCTTAAAACAGCAGTCACTCGCTGCACCGCATCACAAAATGCCATGGTACTTGAGACAAGCCTTATGGCTCTGCCAGTGTTCGTATCAGTTCAATCACTACCAGCATCTGGTCAAAAAGAAACCGGTTGGTGTCATGGAGCGTCTTTCTATCTTTTTACCCCCTATCCTGCGCAACTCGCGACTATCCAAGGGATGTGAAGTCTCAGTCTTTCGAGTTCTGTGAAACGTCGGAAAGCGATGTCAGCTTTGAGAAGCTTGCTGTCCTTGGTTGAAGGATGAGGCGCGGCATCTTTGACCGCGCGCTTATTAACCTTGAACGCTCACGTTGCGCGCGGCGGCTCTATGGCCAAAACTGTGATGTTGAACGGTCAGCGTAAGCCTTGTCTTACGCATGCCTGTCAGGATTCAAAATAACCAAATACCGATTTCGGATAACTCAGGTTATAGGGCGCGCGGTTCATTTTAACGTCGCAAGAAAGCACGCGATTTTGATCCGGCTTGACCCACTGCACACTTCTATCGTGATGTCTCGTTCTTGAGGTTTCACAATCTCTAGTTTAGCTCTGGCCTGAGATTACATTTTATTTTGAATTGACTCATGAGCACAGAAAACAACTCTTTCGAAGATCGCGTTGCGCGGATCAAACAGCGCTCGGATGAGAACGCGAGAAACGCACCTCGGCCCAGAACCGAGAGCATCTGGCAACGTTTGGCCTATCCCGGTGCGTTTTTGGGGGCCTTTTTGCTGGGAATCTGTGCCGTGTTTCTGACCCGTTACATTCAATACCAATCCGTTGGTATTCCGGTTCAGCGGCAAGTTGATACGCAGGATTTCGTCAGCCTCGGACTTGCGGGCGGGGCTTGCATCATGGTGATGCTTTTTCTGAAAGGTAAACTGCGAGAGTTCGCAGGCGCGCTTACGGTTGGCGCGTTGCTGACGACGTTTACCTTTCACAACCTTGTTTGGAAGTACCCAGATTTTTTTGAGCAGACCTATGGAAAAGACTGGGTGGATTTCGTCAAAGATACAACCGAGCCGTCCAGTTTAAATCTGTTTGGGACCATTGTCCCCTTCGGCTGACATCCGGCTGACGGGCAAAAGCGATATTGACATCCGAAGCTATAGTTTGGCCAATACCGGCGTTTGCCAGCCCGGAGCCCAGCCAACATGACCCCGAATACCAAAGGTGCCTTGCTGATGATGGGCAGCATGGCCGCGTTTACCCTTAACGATACGCTGGTGAAGATCGCGCTGCAGGAGCTGCCCCTTTTCCAGTTGGTGGCTTTAAGGGGTGCCTTGGCTGTTGTTCTGGTCTATCTGCTGGCCCGTTCACTTGGGGCCCTGCATCTGAATTTTTCGCGTCACGACAAATGGCTTGTAGCGTTACGCAGCCTGACTGAACTGGCTGCCACGTTCTTTTTCCTGACGGCGTTGAAGAACATGCCGCTTGCTAACGTAACGGCCATTCTACAAGCGCTGCCGCTGACTGTAACGCTGGGTGCCGCTTTGGTATTCTCGGAACAGGTTGGCTGGCGGCGCACCCTGGCGATTGTGGTGGGATTCATTGGCATGGTGTTGATCGTCCGGCCGGGCCCGGACGGCTTCAGCATCTATTCTGTCTACGCGCTGATCGCCGTGGCATCGATAACGGTGCGGGATCTCGTCACCCGTCGTATGTCTGCCGACGTGCCGTCGATGGTTGTGACATTGGCAACCTCAGGCTCTATAGCAAGTGCTGCGGCGGTTGCCTCGGTGTTTGAAGGGTGGGTTCCGGTTTCGGCCGCAGCGGGATCATTGGTCGCCGCCGCCGCTATTTTTGTGCTGATGGGCTACCTGTTCAGCGTCATGGTCATGCGTCAGGGCGATGTTGGGTTTGTCGCGCCGTTTCGGTATTCCAGTCTGCTTTGGGCGCTGGGGCTGGGTTGGGTTGTATTTGATGAGTGGCCCGACACGGTGACAATGCTGGGTGCTGCGTTGATTGTCGGTGCTGGTTTGTTCACCTTGTTCCGCGAGCGGGCCCGTCAAGGCACAGAGTGAACCCGCCTGACATGGCTCTGATCAATGGCAAAACGTGATTGAAACTCGGCCTCCTGAAGCTGTGATAGGGGGCTGAGTTCGGCCGTTGTGCTTCTGGTTTTGGGAAAGTCATTGAACCGGTTCAAGCCGCGGACCCACATCGGCTTATCCGGGCGCGTAATCACCGGCATGGCCCGATTGATCCTGTTGTGGGTAAAGTTCATGATCGATTTGCGGTTGCCGCCTTGCGCAAACATTCCAAGTCCGGCTGTCATCAACGGACGATGTACGCGCTTGGCTTGAATGCCCGCAGCATCTGCGCGCGCCAGGTAGCCACAGTTGAAATCAATTGCAACCATGGCTCGGTTTTGAAACAGCCCGGCATTGTCAATTACAGTTCCACGCAGCCGTTCGACGAAATCCACTGCCACCGCATCATCGTCATCATGGCGAAATTGCAGGCAGGGCAGGTGGAGGTTTTGACGCGCGGCATTCATAACCTCTTGCATGACCTTTCTGTGCCGCCCCGGAAGTCTGGCGGCGATTTGCACCTGTTTCAGGTCGGCGGTCAGATCATGCAAGCGATCAAAGGCGGGTTTGGGCAAGCACTCACCAACAACGATCACAAGATGAAAGTCTTGGTCGGTTTGCTGTTTCAGTCCGGGCAGGGCGATGGTTTCAAACAACCGGAATCGTTCGTCCAGCCGTTCAGATTGATACAGAAACTGCCGCCGTTCTTCGACAGTGGCGTGCATGGTCTGAAACCCACCAATGGCAGGATAAGAAAAACGGCAAAGACCGAGGACCTGCATCCGCTCAACCCCGCACAGGTGTAGTTTCGAACTCTTTAGGGTGGATCGCGAAACGTGTCCGCAAATCTTCCGCCTGTTCTGGTGTAAGCGGCAACAGCTCACGCGTGTCCTTGCGGGCATGGTCCGAGTCGTTGAACCCGTGCAGCATACGCACCCACATGGGCGCGTCCGGGTAGCTGACCACCGGCATGAACCGCGCCAGTCTGTTGTGCAAACGGTCAAAGATTGTCTGTTTACTTCCGCCCCGAACATACATACCCAAGCCGACCCCCAACAGCGACCGATAGACCTGCGCAACGTGCAACTCATTTTTGTCACGCCGGGCGACGTAACCGTGGTTGTAGTCGATCGCGACTGACTCGCATTGCTGCATTAGCCCTGCGTTTTCGCGCGTTGCAGAGCGGAGCTTTTCTATGAAGTCGACCGAGACCGCGTCATCGTCGTCATGCCGAAACTGAAGGCAGGGTTTATGCGGGTCTGTTCTGGCGGTGTTCAGAACCTCCCGCATCACTCGCTTGTGATCTGCGGGTTCCTTCTCAATGATGCGGACCTGTTTGACCCCGGCGGTCAGATCGCGCAGCCGTTGCGAATAAGGCGGCGGCAGGCATGTCCCTGTTAAAACCAGCAGCTCAAAACGTTCATCCGTTTGGGCGCGAAAACCGGGCAGGGTAACGGTTTCAAACAAGCGAAAGCGTTCTTCCATTCTGTCGGGTGCATATAGAAACTGCCTTTGCTCCTCGATTGTCTTGTGGCTCAGCCGAAAGCCGCCAATCGCGGAATAGGAAAAACGGCACAGGCCAATCACTTGCATCTGTCGTCCATCGGCTGGTAGTCAGCGCAATTATGCCCCCGCTGTACACCGGTCGCAACAGGGATGAGGTTGCCTTTTGGGGCAATGTGTTAAGTCCAAAACCCCAGCAGGTCGCGGTTGTCGGGATAGTGCTGTTGACACTTGGGCCGACTCCCCCTATTACGCGCGTCATCTCGGTGCCGGGGGCCGCCCCGTAGCCGATTCCAGTAATGAGCTGGTCAAGGCCCGGACAATTTTACAGTTCGCGCCCTCTGAGAAACAACCGCGACGTTCACCTCGGAATGGGAACGCTCGTGGGTTTTGCGCTTGTGGACGCACGAACGCAGCGAATTTAGCCGCACGCAACGCGCGTGCATGTCATGTGTGTTGCAAAACGGGGAAAGAACCGGAATGCCAACTATTCAACAGCTGATCCGCAAACCGCGGCAGCCCAAAGTAAAACGCTCGAAGTCCATGCACCTGGAGCAGTGCCCGCAGAAGCGCGGCGTCTGCACCCGCGTGTACACCACCACACCGAAGAAACCGAACTCGGCTATGCGTAAGGTTGCCAAGGTGCGCCTGACCAACGGGTTCGAGGTTATCTCATACATCCCCGGTGAAAGCCACAACCTGCAGGAACACTCGGTTGTTCTGATCCGTGGCGGCCGTGTGAAAGACCTTCCCGGTGTGCGTTACCACATCCTGCGCGGTGTTCTGGATACTCAGGGCGTCAAAGACCGTAAGCAACGTCGTTCGAAATACGGCGCGAAGCGTCCCAAGTAAGAAGGAGAGGCTGATATGTCACGTCGTCACGCCGCCGAAAAACGCGAAGTCCTGCCTGACGCCAAATTTGGCGACAAGGTATTGACCAAATTCATGAACAACCTGATGATCGACGGCAAGAAGTCGGTCGCAGAGCGCATCGTTTACAACGCGTTTGACCGCGTTGAGAACAAGGTAAAGCGCGCTCCTGTCGAAGTGTTCCACGAAGCACTCGACAACATCAAACCGTCGGTCGAGGTTCGCTCGCGCCGGGTTGGTGGTGCAACCTATCAGGTTCCGGTCGAAGTGCGCCCCGAGCGCCGCGAAGCACTGGCCATCCGTTGGCTGATCACTGCTGCGCGTGGCCGCAACGAAAACACCATGGAAGAACGCCTCGCCGGTGAACTGCTGGACGCTGTACAGTCCCGCGGTACTGCCGTGAAGAAGCGCGAAGACACCCACAAGATGGCCGAGGCGAACAAAGCCTTCAGCCACTACCGTTGGTAATTCAGAGGCTTATCAAAAATGGCACGCGAATATCCGCTCGAACTGTACCGTAACTTCGGTATCATGGCGCACATCGACGCAGGTAAGACCACCTGCTCGGAGCGTATCCTGTATTACACTGGTAAATCCCACAACATCGGTGAGGTGCACGATGGTGCAGCCACCATGGACTGGATGGAGCAGGAGCAGGAACGCGGCATCACCATCACATCGGCTGCGACCACCACCTTCTGGGAACGCACCGAAGACGGTCAGACCGCCGATACCCCCAAGCACCGCCTGAACATCATCGACACCCCCGGCCACGTTGACTTCACCATCGAAGTTGAACGTTCGCTGGCGGTTCTCGACGGTGCCGTTTGCGTTCTGGACGCAAACGCCGGTGTTGAGCCCCAGACCGAAACCGTGTGGCGTCAGGCTGACCGCTACAAGGTTCCGCGTATGGTTTTCGTCAACAAAATGGACAAGATCGGCGCGGACTTCTTCAACTGCGTTCGCATGATCGAAGACCGCACCGGCGCACGCGCTGTTCCGGTTGGTATTCCGATCGGCGCCGAGTCCGAGCTGGAAGGTCTGATCGACCTGGTCACCATGGAAGAGTGGCTGTGGCAGGGCGAAGATCTGGGCGCAAGCTGGATCAAAGCCCCAATCCGCGACAGCCTGAAAGACATGGCTGACGAATGGCGCGGCAAGATGATCGAAGCGGCCGTCGAAATGGACGACGACGCGATGATGGAATACCTTGAAGGCAATGAGCCCGACGTTCCGACCCTGCGCGCCCTGCTGCGCAAAGGCACCCTGGACATCGCGTTTGTTCCGGTTCTGGGTGGTTCTGCGTTCAAGAACAAAGGTGTTCAGCCGCTGCTCAACGCTGTGATCGACTATCTGCCCAGCCCGCTGGACGTTGTTGATTACATGGGCTTTAAGCCCGGCGACGAGGAAGAAGTTCGTGACATCGCGCGTCGTGCCGATGACGCAATGGCGTTCTCGGGTCTGGCGTTCAAAATCATGAACGACCCCTTTGTTGGCTCGTTGACCTTTACCCGGATCTACTCGGGCACCATGAACAAGGGTGACTCGATCCTGAACTCGACCAAAGGTAAGAAAGAGCGCATCGGTCGTATGATGATGATGCACTCGAACAACCGGGAAGAGATCGAAGAAGCGTTTGCAGGCGACATCATCGCGCTGGCGGGTCTGAAAGACACCACCACCGGTGACACCCTGTGTGATGCGAAGGATCCGGTGGTTCTGGAGACCATGACCTTCCCCGATCCGGTGATCGAGATCGCGGTTGAGCCCAAAACCAAGGGCGACCAGGAAAAGATGTCTCAGGGTCTGGCCCGTCTGGCCGCCGAAGACCCGTCCTTCCGTGTGGAAACTGATCTGGAATCGGGTCAGACCATCATGAAAGGCATGGGCGAACTTCACCTGGACATTCTGGTTGACCGTCTGAAGCGCGAGTTCAAGGTTGAAGCGAACATCGGTGCACCGCAGGTGGCCTATCGTGAAACCATCTCGATGCCGGTCGAGCACACCTACACCCACAAGAAACAGTCGGGTGGTTCGGGTCAGTTCGGTGAGGTCAAGCTCGAGATCACTCCGACCGAGCCGGGCGAAGGTTATTCGTTCGAAAGCCGCATCGTTGGTGGTGCCGTTCCGAAGGAATACATCCCGGGTGTCGAAAAAGGCATTCAGTCGGTTATGGACAGCGGCCCGCTGGCTGGCTTCCCCGTGATCGACTTCAAGGTTGCCCTGCTGGACGGTAAGTTCCACGACGTTGACTCGAGCGTTCTGGCGTTCGAAATCGCGGCCCGTATGTGTATGCGTGAAGGCATGCGCAAAGCTGGCGCGAAACTGCTGGAACCGATCATGAAGGTCGAAGTGATCACCCCGGAAGAATATACCGGCGGCATCATCGGCGACCTGACCTCGCGTCGTGGCCAGGTGTCTGGTCAGGAACCGCGCGGCAACGCAATCGCGATCGACGCGTTCGTTCCGCTGGCGAACATGTTCGGCTACATCAACACTCTGCGTTCGATGTCGTCGGGCCGTGCCCAGTTCACCATGCAGTTCGACCACTACGATCCGGTTCCGCAGAACATCTCGGACGAGATCCAGGCGAAATACGCATAAGCGAAGATTTGAGGGAGCTCCGGTCAGGGGCTCCCTTCATTACCGAAAAAGGAGGCCATCATGGCAAAGGAAAAGTTTGAGCGTACAAAACCGCACGTCAACATCGGCACGATTGGCCACGTTGACCACGGCAAGACCACGCTGACCGCAGCAATCACCAAGTATTTCGGTGACTTCAAAGCGTATGACCAGATTGACGGTGCGCCGGAAGAGAAAGCGCGCGGCATTACCATCTCGACCGCCCACGTGGAGTACGAGACCGACAACCGCCACTATGCGCACGTTGACTGCCCCGGCCACGCCGACTACGTCAAGAACATGATCACCGGTGCTGCCCAGATGGACGGCGCGATCCTGGTTGTGAACGCCGCTGACGGCCCGATGCCGCAGACCCGCGAGCACATCCTGCTGGGCCGCCAGGTTGGCATCCCGAAGATGGTCGTGTTCATGAACAAAGTTGACCAGGTTGACGACGAAGAGCTGCTGGAACTGGTGGAAATGGAAATCCGCGAGCTGCTGTCTTCGTATGAATACCCCGGCGACGATATTCCGATCATCGCAGGTTCGGCTCTGGCCGCGATGGAAGGCAACAACCCGGAAATCGGCGAAGAGAAGATCAAGGAACTGATGGCGGCTGTTGATGAGTATATCGACACCCCTGAGCGTGCTGTCGACCAGCCGTTCCTGATGCCGATCGAAGACGTGTTCTCGATCTCGGGCCGTGGTACCGTTGTGACCGGTCGTGTTGAGCGTGGCGTGATCAACGTTGGCGACGAGATCGAAATCGTCGGCATCCGCGACACTTCGAAAACCACCTGCACCGGTGTTGAGATGTTCCGCAAGCTGCTGGACCGCGGTGAAGCAGGCGACAACATCGGCGCGCTGCTGCGTGGTGTTGACCGTGACGGCGTTGAGCGTGGCCAGGTTCTGTGTAAGCCGGGTTCGGTTACACCGCACACCAAGTTCGAAGCCGAAGCCTACATCCTGACCAAGGAAGAAGGCGGTCGTCACACCCCGTTCTTCGCGAACTACCGTCCGCAGTTCTACTTCCGTACAACTGACGTGACCGGCACCGTGACCCTGGCCGAAGGCACCGAGATGGTCATGCCTGGCGACAACGTGTCGTTCGGCGTTGAGCTGATCGCACCGATCGCGATGGAGCAGGGCCTGCGCTTCGCGATCCGCGAAGGTGGCCGCACCGTCGGCGCCGGCGTTGTGTCGAAGATCATTGAATAATCGGTAGGCCGGGCTTCAGCCCGGCACATCGTTGAATGAAAGAAGGCCGTCCCACAGGGGGCGGCCTTTTTTGTTAAGCTATTATTCTGAAATACATGCCATTTAATAGGGGCGAATTCTCATAGCTCGTTCTAATCGCTTCTTCCTTATCGCGTCTGGCAGATTCGGTTTATTCGCTCTAGCCATCGCGATCCTGTATCGGAAGCTATCAACCAGATTTAGCCACGGGTGATGGAACGCCCTCTGGAGTTGTTCGTTTGGCTTCACTTCCTCGGTATTAATGCTGTTTTTCACACTTTGTCCTGGTTCGGAAGCCTCTACACTATCATCACTGGAATTGCCGCGGGTTTCGTTTGGGCTATTCGAAAGCTGTTTGATTTCCTGGTGCAGTTTATTCATGGACTGATCCAAAAAATGGAAATACACAGCCATGATCCGCAACAGAGTATTGAAATCATCCTCATCATTCTGATCCGATCCCTCCGTTGCTAAAACTTTGGTTCCTTCAATTTTTGAGTTGATCAGCGGAAGTATCGGCTTAATTGCTTCGACGAGTCTCTGCTGATCTTCGTAATCCGGAGTGTTGGAAACCGCCAGTTCAGGTGACGCTTTCAGCAAACCGTCAGATATTTCTTTGTGAGAGTTTCTTTCAAACAATCCATTGATCATTCTCAAGAATTCAGTTTCCCGAGGGCTGATGGACCGGTTCACACGCTTATCAAATGCAAGCCTTTGGGCGAGATCTTTCCGATTGATGATTTTTCGAAGAAAAAAATCAACGACATCACTTTTAGAATCTGCATAATTAAAAACTCTGTACGACAAATTACTTGAAGTCAGCGTCTGTAGTTTACCAATCAGGTGAGCGACAAAGAACTTCTCTGGTTCGTTGTCTGCTAAAAATTCATGATAGCTTCTCGTCTCTGACTGTACTTTTACTCCTTGCAGATACGCGGAAAAATGTTGCTCCGCTGGGTTTCGAACAAAGCAGATTATTTGGGTTCGGTATCCAAATGTGGAAACTCTTTCCACGAACCGATCCAGTAATTCCGGATCAAAATGCATAAGCCGCTCGCTCGAAATGAGAACTTGCGGGTGAGCTTGCATTAGGTGCGGAGACAGCTCGTCCGCTGCTCTATCAGCAGAAATTTCTGTACCATCGGGAAAGTTTGGGTGATCCGAGAGTAATGCTTTGGCAAGCTGCGCGCCGTTACCCGCACCAACGCCGCCTTTTGCTGCGTTCTCCAGACTAAGCAGCTCTGGGTAATAGATGCCGGCTTCCAGCAAGGCGCTCGTATTCTTCGCGAAGAAGCTTTGTAGCGCGGAAGTTCCGGTTTTGCCCATTCCAATATGCAGAAGGAGTTCCTTGTCCATCTAATCTCCGAAACAATCTGGACTGGCCGACTGATTGCGCCCGTCACGTTATCTGGTGGCGCTTCTATTTTAGCAACTCATCTTTGTGAAGCAGAACCATTCCAACGAGCGAGCGATGACAAAATGAACGCGCTATACTCCGGGTACAATACCCCCTTGCCAAACCCGACCAATCCCACTAATACGCGCGAGTTCTCAACAAGAACATCAAGGCGGGGTGATTCCCGCCTTTTGGGTTCGAAGAGGGTTGGCGATGCGCGTCTGTCCTCCTCTCAACCTCAACGCCTGATAAAAGGCTGTATCTATGCAAAGCCAAAACATCCGTATTCGGCTGAAGGCATTTGACTATCGCGTTCTGGATGCCAGCACGCAAGAGATCGTCAACACTGCCAAGCGGACCGGCGCGAACGTGCGCGGCCCGATCCCGCTGCCGAACAAGATTGAGAAGTTCACGGTTCTCCGTGGCCCTCACGTTGACAAGAAATCCCGCGACCAGTTCGAGATCCGCACGCACAAGCGTCTCTTGGACATCGTTGATCCGACCCCCCAGACCGTTGACGCGCTGATGAAGCTCGACCTCGCTGCTGGTGTGGACGTCGAGATCAAGCTGCAGTCGTAAGATCGGAGGGTATAGATTATGCGCTCTGGTATTATCGCAAAAAAAGTTGGCATGACCCGCCTGTTCATGGAAGACGGCAAGCAGATCCCTGTGACCGTGCTTCACCTGGACAACCTGCAGGTTGTTGCACAGCGTACCGCTGACAAAGATGGCTACACTGCCGTTCAGCTGGGCGCCGGTGCTGCCAAGGCAAAACGCACCTCGAAAGCCATGCGCGGTCACTACGCCGCTGCCAAGGTTGAGCCCAAGCGTAAGCTGGCCGAGTTCCGCGTCTCTGAAGATGGCCTGATCGAAGTGGGCGCCGAGATTTCGGCAGAACACTTCCTGGAAGGTCAGAAAGTTGACGTTTCGGGTACCTCGATCGGTAAAGGCTTTGCCGGTGCGATGAAGCGCCACAACTTCGGTGGTCTGCGCGCCTCGCACGGTGTTTCGATCAGCCACCGTTCGCACGGTTCGACCGGTCAGTGTCAGGATCCGGGCAAGGTTTTCAAAGGCAAGAAGATGGCCGGTCACATGGGTGCTGCCCGTGTAACCACCCAGAACCTGGAAGTTGTCAAAACCGACGCCGACCGGAACCTGGTCTTCATCAAAGGCGCCGTTCCCGGACCGAAATCGGGCTGGGTCACCGTCAAGGACGCCGTGAAGAAGAAAGCACCGGAAGGCCTGCCTTTCCCGGCTGCTGTGAAATCGGCTGCAACCGAAGCACCTGCGGAAGAAGCTCCCGCGGAAGGTGGTGAAGCATGAAACTTGATGTAATCAAACTGGACGGCGGCAAAGCCGGCGACATCGAGCTGAACGCCGATCTGTTCGGTCTCGAGCCTCGTGCGGACATCCTGCACCGTGTGGTCCGTTGGCAGCGCAACAACGCGCAGGCCGGCACCCACAAGGTCAAGACCCGCTCGGAAACCAGCTACTCGACCAAGAAGATCTATCGCCAGAAGGGCACCGGTGGCGCACGCCATGGTGACCGCAACGCGCCGATCTTCCGCAAGGGTGGTATCTACAAGGGCCCGACCCCTCGTTCGCACGGCCACGACCTGCCGAAGAAGTTCCGTAAGCTTGGCCTGCGCCACGCTCTGTCGGCCAAAGCCAAAGCAGGTGAACTGGTTGTGATCGAGAACGCCGAAGCCGAAGGCAAGACCGCCGCACTGGCCAAACAGGTTGCAAACCTGGGCTGGAAACGCGCTTTGGTCATCGACGGCGCGACCGTGAACGAAGGTTTCCTGAAGGCGTCGCGCAACATCGAAGGTCTGGATATCCTGCCGTCGATGGGTGCAAACGTTTATGACATCCTCAAGCGTGACACCCTGGTGCTCACCAAAGCGGCTGTCGAAGCACTGGAGGCTCGTCTGAAATGAGCGCGAAGGCAGAACACTACGACGTGATCCGCAAGCCGATCATCACCGAAAAGTCGACCATGGCGTCCGAAAACGGCGCGGTTGTCTTTGAAGTGGCGATCGACAGCAATAAGCCGCAGATCAAAGAGGCCGTTGAGGCGCTGTTTGGTGTGAAGGTCAAAGCGGTGAACACCACCGTGACCAAAGGCAAGGTCAAGCGGTTCCGCGGCCAGTTGGGTCGCCGGAAAGACGTCAAAAAAGCATATGTGACCCTGGAAGAGGGCAACACAATCGATGTGAGCACCGGTCTTTGATCCGACGCTTACTGCGACTATTTACGGCCTCGGCGGTTCAACCCGCCGGGGCCGATTTCGTTTCGGACCCTGAAATTGAGCGGGCGCAGGTGCTGGAACGGATGCGGGCATTTAGCGCTGAACCTTATTTCCAGATTGCTGACGAAAAGCTGGGGCTTTTGTCGGTTTTCGATGATCTGAAATACGACCGGGCGGATGTGGACATGATCTCTCCGGCGATGCGTCGCCATGTCGTCGGCAAGCTTGGCCCGCTGGGGTTCCGTCAGACCTCCGGCACGGTGTTGGAGCACGTCAAAGCGGACATGCGCGTACATGTTCCAAAGTTCCATGCCCTTGGCGCGTCGCCCTTCGACATCACGCGCTATACGGACAAGCGGGCTCAGGACTATTGTCTGCTGACCCCGACGCAGGTGGCTTGCCAGTTCGTCGACCACTATGCGTTGGACGATGCCGTGCAGCGGATCGAAACGCTTGTTAAGAAGCATCCGATCAACCTGCTCAAACTGGCGGATTATCTGGAAGGCAAACCCAAGCACCGCGCGTTTCGTGAGGTGCTGGGCCATATCAAGCTCAAGCAGCGGATTGCAGTGGAGTCAGAACCACTCTGCCGTAGGCGGTCTTTGGGGTAGGGTGTCAGCAGGCCGCGGATCGGCGAAACGCATAGTGCGGGACGCCTACGGTTCGAAAGCGACATAGAGCCGGATTTTAGCTTCGTACAGCGTCATTGCGATCTACAAGGATTTTCCCCTGCTGTGGCGCGTCTTCTAGCCATTCTGAGAGCCAATGCGTGAAGCAAAAAAGGCGCCCTTTGGCGCCTTTGTGTCTTGCTTCCGGTTGTTCGAATTTACGAACAGTAGACATGCTTGTGTGCGATATCCGCGATGTCACAACGACGGATGCCGATGTCATCGAGTTCCCGGTTGCTCAAACGTTGCAGCTCGGAAAACGTGCGCTGGTACTCGGCAGCACGGGCACGCGCGGCTTTCACGCGTTCGATCATGTCCGTAATCCGTGCAGTAAAGTTCAAGCCTGAATGTGTCAGTGTAGCAGTTGTCATTCTTTTGTTCCTTTCTCAAATCAAGGCGTATTCCTTGACGTTTCCTTCTTGTGTTCCTTATTTGGACAAGGCTGAGATAAGGACGATGGTTATCGCTAACAACGGAAGTTTCGGTCTAGCCGATATGCACCAAGGGAATAACAGTTGGGCGACATGTACGTGTCTGCGCTTAACGCAAAATACGGGTGTTTCCGTTCGATCTACCTAGATAGGTCTTTAGGGGGATGAATTGTCTCTGGCTGCTTAGGCTCGACGCAGGCTGAACCATTCGTCTTTCTCCCAAGGGAAGCGACTGGTGGTATTTCGCCCCGACTTCGGAAAAGATTAGCCTTTGAACTTTTCGAAAGAATTCAAGATATTTTGCGTACCTCGGTACATCTACTGCCTTGGGCGCGGTGTTGTTGTAGTGCAAATTGGTGTTGGTTGGGTGTCCAGGTTGCGCTGACCAAAAAAAACACCCCGGACCGAAGTCAGGGGCGTTTCAAACTCTGCGAAGATTTTGCGCTTAGCCGCGCTCTTCGACGATCTCTACCAGATGCGGGATTTTGCGGATCATGCCGCGAACCGAAGGAGTATCTTCCAGCTCACGGGTTTTGTGCATCTTGTTCAGACCCAGACCGATCAGGGTTGCGCGCTGTTCGGCGGGGCGGCGGATCGGGGAGCCGATCTGTTTGACGACGATGGTTTTTGCCATGGGTCGCTCTCCTTATGCTTCTGCTTCAGCAGCAGCAGGTGCTTCGTCCCGCTTGGGCAGGATGTCGGCAACTTTTTTGCCACGACGTGCGGCAACCGAACGCGGGCTCTGCTCTTTCTGCAGGCCGTTGATGGTGGCGCGGATCATGTTGTACGGGTTCTGCGAGCCCAGCGACTTGGACACAACGTCCTTGACGCCCAGCATTTCGAACACGGCACGCATCGGACCACCGGCGATGATACCAGTACCTTCAGGTGCGGTACGCATAACCACTTTACCGGCGCCGTGACGGCCTTCGATGTCGTGGTGCAGGGTCCGACCTTCGCGCAGTTGCACGCGGATCATCTGACGCTTGGCTTGTTCAGTCGCCTTACGGATGGCCTCAGGTACTTCTTTCGCTTTACCTTTGCCAAAGCCGACGCGGCCTTTCTGATCGCCGACAACCACCAGAGCGGCGAAGCCAAAGCGCTTACCACCTTTTACGGTTTTCGACACACGGTTGATTGCGACCAGACGATCTGCAAATTCCGGTGCTTCTTCACGGTCGCGGCCACGGCCCCGACGGTTTTCACGTTCTGCCATTTGGCATCCCTTTTCTCATGTGGCGCTTGTGACGCCGTTTGCTTCAATCCAAGTGAGCCCCGACTGTTGTCGAGGCCCCCGGATCATCGGGGCAGCCGCAAAGCTGCCCGCAAGTCTTAGATCTTCAGACCACCTTCACGCGCAGCGTCGGCGACAGCCTTCACTTTGCCGTGGAACAGGAAGCCACCACGATCGAAATAGGCCTCTTCGACGCCTGCCTTCTTGGCACGCTCGGCGATGGCCGCGCCCACTTTGGTGGCCGCTTCGACGTTGTTCTTGCCAACAACACCCAGATCTTTTTCCAGGGTCGAGGCCGAAGCCAGGGTCACGCCACGAACGTCGTCGATCAGCTGAACGCTGATGTTCTTGTTCGAACGGTGAACCGACAAGCGTACACGGCCGGCGTTGACTTTGCGAAGTTTGTTCCGAACGCGCAGGCGGCGCTTCAGAAACAGGGTTCTTTTGCTGTTTGCCATTGTTTGCGTCCTTACTTCTTCTTGCCTTCCTTGCGGAAGATGAACTCGCCCTTATAGCGGATGCCCTTGCCTTTGTACGGCTCGGGACGGCGCCACTCGCGGATTTTGGCCGCGGTTTCGCCCACCAACTGCTGGTCGATACCTTCCACAACGATTTCGGTCTGCTTCGGTGCGGTGATGGTGACACCTTCCGGAGCAGTGAAATCAACGTCGTGGCTGTAGCCCAGGTTCAGCTTCAAGGTGTTGCCCTGCATCTGAGCCCGGTAACCGACACCCTGGATCTCCAGCTCTTTTTTGAAGCCTGTGGTCACACCGGTTACCAGGTTGGCAACCATGGTGCGGCTCATGCCCCACTGCTGGCGGGCACGCTTGGACATGCCACGGGGGTCGATCTTGACCACGTTGTCTTCAACCGACAGCGTTACGTCGTCGGTGGCGGTGAAGCTGCGGGTGCCTTTCGGACCTTTCACTTCGATGGTCTGGCCGGACACAGAGGCGGTAACGCCGCTGGGCAGCTCGACCGGTTTTTTACCAATACGAGACATTGCAGACCTCCTTAGAAGACGGTGCAGAGCACTTCGCCGCCAACATTGTTGGAGCGAGCGTTTGCGTCCGACATCACACCTTTCGGAGTGCTGACAATCGACACGCCCAGACCCTGACGGACCTGCGGGATGTCATTGACGCCCATGTATACGCGCCGACCGGGTTTCGAGACCCGCTTCAGTTCGCGAATAACAGGGGTGCCTTCGTAGTATTTCAGGCTGATTTCGATGGCCGGATGACCGTTTGCACCGGTCGTCTTTTCATAGCCACGGATATAGCCTTCGTCCGCCAGCACGTCCAGAACCCAACCGCGCAGCTTGGAAGCTGGGGTGGAAACGGTGGACTTGCCGCGCATTTGCGCGTTGCGGATACGGGTGAGCATATCGCCGATAGGATCATTCATATCTATGTCTCCCTTACCAGCTCGATTTCACCATGCCGGGGATCTGACCAGCAGAACCCAGCTCGCGCAGCGCGATACGGCTGACCTTCAGCTTACGGTAGTAAGCGTGGGGACGACCGGTCAGCTGACAACGGTTGTGCAGACGTGTAGCCGAGCTGTTGCGCGGCAGTTTCGCCAGTTTCAGACGCGCTTTGAAACGCTCTTCCATCGGGCGGCTCTCGTCATTCGCGATTTCTTTCAGCTCGGCACGCTTTGCGGCATATTTGGCCACCAGGCGTTCGCGCTTCTTCTCGCGTTCGATCATTGCTTTTTTAGCCATGTCTCAATCCTCCCGGCGCTTACGCGTTGAAAGGCATGTTGAATGCTTTCAACAGGCTCTTCGCTTCAGCGTCGGTTTTCGCTGTGGTGGTGATTACGATGTCCAGGCCCCAGACTTCGTCGACTTTGTCGAAGTCGATTTCCGGGAACACGATGTGCTCTTTCATGCCCATGGCAAAGTTGCCACGACCATCGAAAGACGGCTTAACACCGCGGAAGTCACGAACGCGCGGCAGCGCGATGGTGATCAGACGATCCAGGAATTCGTACATCCGGTCACCGCGCAGGGTCACTTTCGCACCCAGCGGCATGTCTTCACGGACGCGGAAACCCGCGATCGACTTCTTCGCCTTGGTTGCAACGGCCTGTTGACCAGCAATCGCAGTCAGATCTTGGACAGCAGCTTTTGCTTTCTTCGAGTCTTTGACCGCTTCAGCACCACAACCGATGTTCAGAACGATTTTTTCCAGCTTGGGCAGCTGCATGTCGTTCTTATAGCCGAACTCTTCTTTCAGAGCGGCTCGGATGGTTTCAGCGTACTGTGCTTTCAGACGCGGGGTGTAGGTTGCGTTATCAAGCATCGATCACGTCCCCTGTGGTCTTGGCGAAGCGGACCTTCTTGTCACCTTCCATGCGGAAGCCAACGCGGGTTGCTTTGCCGTTCTTGTCCAGCAGCGCCAGGTTCGACAGCTCGATCGGGTTTGCCTGAGGCAGGCGACCACCTTGCGAGGTTTGCGACTGACGGGTGTGGCGGATGGCGATGTTGATGCCATCGACAACAGCTTTACCGGCTTTCGGGTCAACCGAGGAAATGGTTCCCTCTTTGCCCTTGTCTTTGCCGGCCAGCACGACGACCTTGTCGCCTTTGCGGAGTTTAGCAGCCATGATTACAGCACCTCCGGAGCCAGCGAGATGATTTTCATGAAGTTCTTGCCGCGCAGTTCGCGAACAACGGGGCCAAAGATACGGGTGCCGACTGGCTCGTTGTTGTTGTTCAGGATGACGGCGGCGTTGCGATCAAAACGGATCGCGGTGCCGTCTTCGCGACGGACTTCTTTGGCGGTGCGTACGACGACGGCCTTACGGACGTCACCTTTCTTTACGCGGCCGCGCGGGATGGCTTCCTTCACCGAGACGACAATGATGTCGCCAACGGAGGCGTATTTACGCTTGGAACCACCCAGGACCTTGATGCACTGAACTCGGCGTGCGCCGGAGTTGTCAGCAACATCCAGATTGGTCTGCATCTGGATCATGTGGTTTCTCCCGACCTGTGGGGGCTGGTCTGATTAGATCCCCCAGGGTTTCGACAAATGAAAAATCCCGGAAGCTTACGCTTCCAGAACTTCCCAACGTTTCGTCTTCGATTTCGGCGCGCATTCGATGATGCGTACGGTGTCGCCGACCTTGAAGGCGTTCTTTTCGTCGTGAGCCCGATATTTCTTGGACTTACGAACGGTTTTCTGCAGCAGCGGGTGCTTAAAACGGCGTTCAACCGAAACAGTCACTGTCTGCTCATTGGCGTCGCTGGTTACGATTCCGGACAGGATACGCTTGGGCATAGGATTACTCCTCCGATGCCGCGGCAGCGGCCTTTTCGTTCAGAATGGTTTTGACGCGGGCAGCATTGCGGCGGGCCGCTTTGATACCAGCTGTATTTTCCAGCTGACCGGTTGCCTGTTGAAAGCGCAGGTTAAAGCTTTCTTTCTTCAGGTTGGCCAGTTCCTCGCGGAGCTGGTCCGGGGTCTTGTCACGCAGTTCTTGGGCGTTCATCGCCTTTTTCCTTTGCTCAAAACACCAGAAGGCCCCCTTGCAGGGTCACCTTGGACCTGGTGGATGAATGATAGACATGCGAATCCCCCGACTCGGCCGGGGGACTTGCAGGATGCCGCCGTATAAGGGTTTAGGGGGTGGGTGGCAAGGGAAAGTTTGGAGAGAATCTATCGGGTCAAAAAACTGATTGATCGCTACAATTTTTTACACGCTTCCAAAACCTGAAAGAATACGTAAAACGTTCCGCCCATTGTTGCTGCCCAAACAACCAATTCAAGCGTGCTAAGGTCGCCAAACCCCCGCAATCCGACCATCTTCAAGATGCTCTCTCGAAAATTCCAGCCTGTTCGATAGAGCGTCAATAGCAACAACACCAAAGCGCCACCCCAGAGTACCGGAGTCGCAACTTCCATTGCATGCCTGATACAGGGGTCAATCCCACTTGTAGTTGAAGCTGACACTGATCCTCTCGTCCTCGGCCATGTTCATCGGCACCTCGTGGCGCAGCCAGCTTTCCCAAAGTAGGACGTCGCCTACCTGTGGCTTCATATAGATGAACGGCTGCAAATCCCGCCGTCCGCCTTTTAGACGCGTCGGCGCTGCCATCATTCGGCCTGAGCGCGGATCTTCCAGCTTCAACGCGCTCGCCCCTTCGGGCATCGCCACATAGGTCGTGCCTGAAATGATGCTGTGCGGGTGCAGGTGGCTGGAGTGCATTCCGCCCTCGGGCAGGATGTTGATCCACAGATCCTCCAGCTTCAGCTCTCCTTCACCCAGATCAAACTCCAAATCCTTGGCGAAGGCCGCCACGTGTTGATCAAGCACTTTCACCAGATCGGCAAAGATCGGGAACCGCCAAGGCAGGTCCGTCAGCGATGCATAGCTGGTGTAGCCGGGGTAGCCGTTTTCTTCGCACCAATCCTGCCCGGCCTCGTCATCTTCCGCGATGACAAGGCAGGAGTTTTCCAACTCCTCCGCATCGATCTTGGGATCAAACTCGGACAAAGCTGCGCGATAGAGACGGGTAACGAAGAGTGATTCAATCTGTGCCATGCGCCCTCTCTTAGACCAGTGATGCGGAGAAGGCGATGGCGGAATTGCGAGGCTCTGCCTCGCGCTCCGAGATATTTTTGGCCAGATGAAGTTGGGATCCTTTTTTCATCTGGCTAAAAATACCTCGGGGGAGGCGCGGTTTGCCGTGGCGGGGGCAGCGCCCCCAACAAAAAACCCCCGCCGGTGTCCCGACGGGGGTCAATCTTTTTACGAACAGGGCCTGAGCCCCAATCGCTTACCAGTCTTCGCGAACCACGACGCGGGTCTTGATCGGCAGCTTCATCGCGGCCAGGCGCAGGGCCTCGCGGGCGATGTCGTCATTGACGCCGTCGATCTCGAACATCACGCGACCAGGCTTGACCTTGCAAACCCAGCGGTCCACCGAACCCTTACCTTTACCCATACGAACTTCGATCGGCTTTGCAGTGACCGGAGTGTCGGGGAAGATACGGATCCAGACACGACCCTGACGTTTCATGTGACGGGTCATGGCACGACGTGCAGCTTCGATCTGACGCGCGGTGACGCGTTCAGGCTGCAGAGCTTTCAGACCGTAAGTGCCAAAGTTCAGATCAGAGCCGCCTTTGGCTTCACCCTTGATCCGGCCTTTGTGCATCTTGCGGAATTTTGTACGCTTTGGTTGAAGCATCTCAATTCCCCCTTAGCGACGGCCGCCTGCACCGCGAGGTGCCGGACCATCCTGGAGTTCCTGTGCTTTACGGTCACGTGCCTGCGGATCGTGCTCCATGATCTCACCTTTGAAGATCCAGACCTTGATCCCGATGATCCCGTAAGGAGTCATCGCTTCGGCATGTGCGTAATCGATGTCGGCACGCAGGGTGTGCAGAGGCACGCGGCCTTCGCGGTACCACTCGGTCCGTGCGATTTCGGCACCACCCAGACGACCAGCGACGTTCACCCGGATACCCAGGGCGCCCATGCGCATGGCGTTCTGAACGGCACGCTTCATCGCGCGGCGGAACGAGACACGGCGTTCCAGCTGCTGAGCGATCGACTCGGCAACCAGTTGACCGTCGAGTTCCGGCTTGCGCACTTCGACGATGTTCAGGTGCAGTTCGCTGTCGGTCATCTTGGCCAGCTTCTTGCGCAGAACTTCGATGTCTGCACCTTTCTTGCCGATGATGACACCCGGACGTGCGGTGTGGATCGTGACGCGGCACTTCTTGTGCGGACGTTCGATGATCACACGTGCAACACCGGCCTGCTTGCACTCTTTGTTGATGAACTCACGGATCTTGATGTCTTCCAGCAGAAGATCACCGTAGTCTTTGGTATCAGCGTACCAGCGGCTGTCCCAGGTGCGGTTGACCTGAAGGCGCATGCCGATCGGATTGACTTTATGTCCCATTAGGCTTGCTCCTCAACTTGACGCACCTTGATGGTGATCTCCGAGAACGGCTTCATGATCTTGCCGAAACGGCCACGGGCACGCGGGCGACCGCGCTTCATGACCAGGTTCTTGCCAACCCATGCTTCGGCGACGATCAGCTCGTCAACGTCCAGGTTGTGGTTGTTTTCGGCATTCGCGATTGCGGACTGCAGGCACTTCTTGACGTCCTGCGCGACACGCTTGTTGCTGAAAGTCAGGTCGGTCAGAGCCTTCTCAACTTTCTTGCCGCGGATCATTTGCGCAACCAGGTTCAGTTTCTGCGGGCTGGTGCGAAGCATGCGCGTTTTCGCCATTGCTTCGTTTTCAGCCACGCGGCGGGGGTTCTTTTCCTTGCCCATGACTTACTTCCGCTTCGCTTTTTTGTCTGCGGCGTGGCCATAATAGGTACGGGTCGGCGAGTATTCACCGAACTTCTGACCAATCATGTCTTCCGAGACGTTGACGGGAATGTGCTTCTGGCCGTTGTACACACCAAAGGTCAGACCCACGAACTGGGGCAGAATGGTGGAACGACGCGACCAGATTTTGATGACTTCGTTGCGGCCCGACTCGCGCGCTGCTTCGGCTTTTTTCAGCACGTAAGCATCGACGAAAGGACCCTTCCAAACAGAGCGAGACATAGATTAACGTCCCTTCTTCTTGGCGTGCCGCGAGCGGATGATCAGCTTCTGGGACGCTTTGTTCTTGTTGCGGGTACGCTTACCCTTGGTGTCCTTACCCCACGGTGTAACCGGTGTACGGCCACCCGATGTACGACCTTCACCACCACCGTGCGGGTGATCGATCGGGTTCATTGCAACACCACGAACCGACGGACGAACGCCTTTGTGGCGCATACGACCGGCTTTACCGAGGTTCTGGTTCGAGTTGTCGGGGTTGGACACGGCACCGACGGTGGCCATGCATTCCTGACGGACCATGCGCAGCTCGCCCGAGCTCAGACGGATCTGAGCGTAGCCGCCATCGCGACCAACGAACTGAGCGTAAGTACCGGCCGCACGTGCGATCTGACCGCCTTTGCCAGGCTTCATCTCGATGTTGTGGACGATGGTACCAATGGGCATGCCCGAGAACGGCATTGCGTTGCCCGGCTTGATGTCGGCCTTGGCGGATGCCACGACTTTATCACCAACAGCCAGACGCTGCGGAGCCAGGATATATGCCTGCTCGCCGTCTTCGTATTTTACCAGTGCGATGAATGCGGTCCGGTTCGGGTCATATTCGATCCGCTCGACGGTTGCCGCGACATCAAATTTGTTCCGTTTGAAGTCAACGATCCGGTAGAGACGCTTTGCGCCACCGCCGCGGCGGCGTGAAGTGATCCGTCCGGTGTTGTTCCGGCCGCCCGATTTGGTCAAACCCTCTGTGAGAGACTTGACCGGACGTCCTTTCCAAAGCTCCGAACGGTCGATCAGCACCAGCCCGCGCTGGCCCGGCGTCGTCGGCTTGTACGACTTGAGTGCCATGCTTTCTGTCTTCCGTTTAGCAAGTGCAGGGGGTTTCCCTGCTATGTGATAGGCCCCCGTAGGTGCCAAGGGTATAGGGCCCCGAAGGTCCCCGGTTACAAATATCAGAGGCCCCGGAACGAATCCGAGGCCGCAAGATTGGGTGCGTTTAGCAGTGTTGGGGGTGGGTGTCTATAGGGTGGAGCGCCTATTTTGGTTAACCGAGCAAAAAGCGCATCGCCCTCACTGTTTCAGGTTTCTTAACCAACCACTCACAGTTTCTTGGCAAACTTTCGCTGGGACACATGCATTGATCATCGACCAGAACACCTACCAGAAAGTCTTCGATGCCTACCTGAGAAAAGGTACCCCAATTGAGCTTGCGCTTAAACAGGACAAATCGACTGGATTCTATATCTGGCGAACCCGCGGCGACAACAAAGTACGATCATCTCATACCGCCCAGGATGGTAAGGTTTTTGCTTGGGGCAACCCGCCCTCTACTGGTCATCCCGGTGAAGGATTTGGATGTCTGTGCAAAGCTGAACCATATGTTCCAGCTGTAAGTGAATCGCTGAACGTGCAAATGATAGGTGTGACCGACACTGGCAGACCATGGACCAACCGCGATTTCATCAATCACTATCGGAACGGCAACGGGGTACCCGTCAGGGTGCGAGAAATTGGCCACCTCCGAAAAGTCGTTAACGAATATTGGGGCACTGTCTCCAATCGACTGGTTGGCCAAATCGCAGATGCCGCTCGTATACAAACATCTGGTAAATTTACCTATCCGTTCACGAATTTCTATCAGATGCAGCACATTGTATTCAGTATTGGACACACGACAATCGAAGGGGAAGCAAAAGGTCAAGTCACTTTTCAGAAGAACGGTACCCTTCGCATAAGTGGTGATTGCGACTTTGAACTTGTCGACGAATTCGCCGATCCATTGGATATAGGAATTGAACTGCCGGGAGGCACCCCATATCCAATCTTTGATAGCTGGTCAGCGCGAATGTCAGGCACAATCGTTGCGGACAGAAACAAAAGCTGGATTCGTTTCGATGGCTAATGTGAGTACAATCATCTCACGGTTGGCTACAGGTGCAAGATACCTCCTTCTGACACTCAGTGTGTTTTTTATCGTTCTAGTGCTGGCATATTCGGCTCTGTTTCTGCGACACCGTATCGAAGAATATGGATCTTGTGTACGCTTGCCTAACGGCGTGATTGTCTCCTATCAGGCTCTGTTTGACCTCTCTCGGCCGTTTGGAACTCCAGTTCCGGTTGTCCGGGACCCAGACTTTCAAATTTTGTCCGTCGGCAACGATGAGAGAGTCCTTTTCTGAAAGACAACTGTTTTTGGGTCGATATCGATGAGCGTCAGGGCTCAGCGACCGGCCTTGTTTTCCAACCGGATGTCGGCCTCGTTACCCGCTCCGAGAACTGGGCTTTATACTCTGAAATAATCGGCGAAGCCGGAGAATGGCTTGAACAAGGGGAACGGTTAAACAACACCAACGTTCTAGGTGTGCTTTACGCACTTAAGGATGACCCCGGGTACCAAGCGCCTTCCTGCCCAGTGCCTATGGTCGTCTGGTAAACACGAACAAAAAAACCCCCGCTTTCGCAGGGGTTTTTACCTCTCTCACCAAAAACGGGTTCGATCAAAGCCCGTGGGCACGTCGATGCTGTAGCCTTCCTCTAGGGTTCACGTGTTTCCCAGCCATTCACCCGAGCACGGGACAAGGCAGAAGGCCGCCGCGCCAGCGACTGCCCGTCCCGGCGGGCTGGCGCTTTGGGGACGTTTGCGTCTCGCTAGGAATTCGGATGTATCTGGCACCATAAAGCGCACTGAACAGCAGTTACGACACCATCCCAAGGGCAGTCGCTAGCGCGGCTCATCGCTCTGCTGGAACAGTCAGGATCAGGGGCTGTTTGCCCCTCACCCATACAGCGCGCGGGCTTCGGCGAAGGATAGCAGGCGACGGCTTTGCTCATCCCACAGATGCAGCCGTGCGTTGGCGAGGCTTTCGCGGATGGTCATCCGGTTGCTGTTGGCCAGCTCTTCATGATCGCGCAGCACTTCGGGCAGTCGATAGAACGGAATGCGGCTGTACAGGTGATGCACGTGGTGGATGCCGATATTGGCGGTGAACCACTGCAACACCGACGGCAATATATAATGAGAGCTTCCGTGCAGTGCCGCTTCGTGCAGTTGCCAGTTCTCATCCGACTCCCAATGTGTGTCCTCGAACTGGTGCTGCACGTAGAACAGCCATACTCCGGCCGCTGCGGCAATCAGGGTTGAGGGCAGGAAGATCAGCAGCATCGGCATCAGGCCGCCAAAATAATAGACCGTCAGTAATATGGCCAGAATGGCGACATTGGTGGCCATGGCGCTGACCCAGAACCTGACGCTGTCGGTCAGCCCCAGCGGAAGGCGGTTCTGAAACAGAAACAGATAGCCGGGGCCAAACACGAACAGGGTGATCGGGTTCCGATAGACGCGATACCAGAACCGGTTCATCGGCGTTTTGGCCTGATATTCAGCAACAGTCAGGGTGTGGATGTCGCCCATCCCACGCTTGTCCAGATTGCCCGAGCTGTTGTGATGCGTGGAATGCGTGCGACGCCAGACATCATAAGGTGTCAGGGTCAGAACGCCGATCCCGCGCCCGACCCAGTCACTGACGGCCCGGTTCTTAAAGAACGCGCCGTGCCCGCAATCGTGCTGGATGGCAAATAGGCGCAGCAGAAAGGCCGCATTAAGCACGGAAATCGTAAAGGCCAGCCAATAGCTGACCGACAGCGACATCCATGACAACGCCCACAGCGCGAAGAAAGGAACAATGCTGACGCCCAACTCGAACGCGCTGCGCAGTTGGTCCGGTTCGCGGTATTTGGCAAGCGTTGTGACCCAGTCACGTGCGGCGGTTGTCTCCGGCTTGTCCCGAAGCGAGTGAGAAGGGTGAGTCATGCGCCTGCCAGTCTGGTGTTTTCAGGCATCCCGATAGACTACCACCCCGGCATGGCAAGTGGTTTCTGTCAAAACCGCTGCAATTCGTAGTCAAATAACGGTCAGAATGCAGTGAGCTTGTCATTTAGGTATCATCTGGAAACCTCGTACAGGGGCTTGTTACCGTACCGCAGGCCAGACGGCAATCTGCAGGCTTGCCAAGCCCCGCCATCGGGCCTATACGCCTGCGGTGGCTTTCCGCCATGAGAATCAAAACCAAGAAATGCCGTGTTTGGCCCATCACGCTTCGGGGGTCATATCCGGCTTAGGAGAAGCGAAATGAAACTGAACGAATTGCGCGACAATCCTGGCGCCGCACCGAAACGCACGCGCGTTGGCCGTGGTCCGGGTTCCGGCAAAGGTAAAATGGGTGGCCGTGGTATCAAAGGCCAGAAATCCCGCTCGGGTGTGGCCATCAACGGCTACGAAGGCGGTCAGATGCCATTGTACCAGCGTCTGCCAAAGCGTGGCTTCAGCAAGCCGAACCGCAAGGCATTCGCCGTTGTTAACCTGGGCCTGATCCAGAAATTCGTCGAAGCCGGCAAGCTGGATGCTTCGGCTGCGATCACCGAAGACGCCCTGGTTGCGTCCGGTCTGGTCCGCCGCAAGCTGGATGGTATCCGCGTTCTGGCCAAAGGCGAAATCAGCGCCAAAGTGAACCTGGAAGTAACCGGTGCTTCGAAGTCTGCCGTTGAGGCAGTTGAAAAAGCGGGCGGTTCACTGAAGGTCACAAAAGCTGCTGCGGCAGAGTAATCGCTTGTGAGCGGGCCAAGACCCGCTTACATAGACCTCAGAGTTTTCCAAGACGCCGTCCGAGCCGGAAAACGGTTCCGGGCGGCGTTTGCATAAGAGAGACCGATTTATGGTATCAGCAGCAGAACAAATGGCAGCCAATACAAGCTGGGCTGCTTTGGGCAAAGCCACCGATCTGCGCAACCGCATCCTGTTCACGCTGGGTTTGCTGATCGTCTATCGTCTGGGCACCTTTATTCCGGTGCCGGGGATCGACGGGCAGGCGCTGCGCGAGTTTATGGAGCAGGCGGGGCAGGGCATCGGCGGCATGGTTTCGATGTTCACCGGCGGGGCGCTGGGGCGGATGGGTATCTTTGCCCTCGGCATCATGCCCTATATTTCGGCCTCGATCATCGTGCAGCTGCTGACATCCATGGTTCCCGCGCTTGAGCAACTCAAGAAAGAGGGCGAACAGGGCCGCAAGAAGATCAACCAGTACACCCGCTTCGGCACCGTGGCGCTGGCCACTGTGCAGGCCTATGGTCTGGCGGTCTCGCTGGAAGCAGGGGATCTGGCGACCGATCCGGGCATGTTCTTCCGTATGTCGACCATGATTACCCTGGTCGGTGGCACCATGTTCCTGATGTGGCTGGGTGAACAGATCACCGCGCGCGGTATCGGCAATGGTATCTCTCTGATCATCTTCGTCGGCATCATCGCCGAGGTTCCGGCCGCGCTGGCGCAGTTCTTTGCTTCGGGACGTTCGGGCGCCATCAGCCCCGCAGTGATCGTTGGCGTGATCGTCATGGTCATCGCTGTGATCACTTTTGTGGTCTTTATGGAACGCGCGCTGCGCAAGGTTCACATTCAGTATCCGCGTCGTCAGGCCGGTATGAAAGTCTACGAAGGCGGCTCCAGCCACCTGCCGGTCAAAGTGAACCCGGCGGGCGTGATCCCTGCGATCTTTGCCAGCTCGCTGCTGCTGCTGCCGGTAACGATCTCAACCTTCTCGGCGGGTGCTGCGAACGGACCGATCATGTCGTGGATGCTGGCCAATTTCGGCCCCGGACAGCCGCTGTATCTGTTGTTCTTCGCTTCGATGATCGTGTTCTTTGCGTATTTCTATACGTTCAACGTGGCGTTCAAGCCCGATGACGTGGCGGACAACCTGAAAAAGCAAAACGGCTTTGTGCCGGGTATCCGTCCGGGTAAAAAGACAGCCGAGTATCTGGAATACGTGGTCAACCGTGTTCTGGTTCTGGGCTCGGCCTATCTGGCGGCGGTCTGCCTGTTGCCCGAGATTCTGCGAAACCAGTTCGCTATCCCGTTCTATTTCGGCGGCACCTCGGTTCTGATTATTGTCTCTGTCACCATGGATACAATCCAACAGGTTCAGAGCCATCTGCTGGCGCATCAATATGAAGGGCTGATTGAAAAGTCCCAACTGCGCGGTAAGAGCAAGAAACGCGGCAGGAAGGGACCCGCTCGTCGATGAACATCATTCTTTTGGGCCCCCCGGGGGCGGGCAAGGGCACGCAAGCGCAGCATCTGGTTGAAACCCGCGGCATGGTGCAACTGAGCACCGGCGACATGTTGCGCGAAGCCAAGACCAGCGGTACCGAGATGGGCCAGAAAGTTGCCGAGATCATGGACTCGGGCCAACTGGTCACCGACGAGATCGTGATCGGCCTGATCGAAGAAAAGCTGATGACCGAAAAGGGTGCAGGCTTTATCTTTGATGGCTTCCCGCGCACACTGGCGCAGGCTGACGCTTTGGCGGCTTTGCTGACCAAGATGGGCCAGTCGCTGCACACGGTGATCGAAATGCGCGTCGACGACGAGGTTCTGGTGCAGCGCATCGTGGGCCGCGCTGAAGAGGCGCGTGCGGCGGGCAAGCCGGTGCGGGCGGACGACAACGAAGACAGCGTTCGTATTCGCCTGATGGAGTACTACAAAAAGACTTCTCCGTTGATTGGGTATTATCATGCCAAGGGCGACCTGCGCCCGGTCAATGGTCTGGCCAGCATCGAAGAAGTCACCGCCTCGATCGAGGCAATTCTCGGCTGACTTAAGGTTGGGGCTTGACGCCCCTTCCAAAAGCCCATATCGACCCCCATCCCTAAAGGGAATCAAGACTGCATGCGGGATTCGTCCCAAATGCCCCGACCACCTCGAATAATGCTGAACCCTCTGGCCACACTGCCACGGTAAAGCGTTGTGAAAAAAGGTTCTGGAGTTACGGAACCGCAACGAAAAGGAAAGTGACACGTGGCACGTATTGCCGGCGTAAACATCCCGACTGCCAAGCGGGTACCTATCGCCCTCACATATATCACCGGAATCGGCAACACCTCGGCCAAAGCGATCTGCGAAGCCGTGGGCATTGAAGCGACCCGTCGCGTCAACGAACTGTCCGACGCCGAAGTTCTGAAAATCCGCGAATACATCGACGAAAACTTCACCGTCGAAGGTGACCTGCGTCGTGAAGTTCAGATGAACGTCAAGCGCCTGATGGACCTGGGCTGCTACCGCGGTCTGCGTCACCGCCGCAACCTGCCGGTTCGCGGTCAGCGCACCCACACCAACGCTCGTACCCGCAAAGGCCCCGCAAAGGCCATCGCTGGTAAGAAGAAATAAGGGAGGGTCTGACTGATGGCACGTGACAAGACTCGCGTTAAGCGCAAAGAGCGTAAGAACATCGCATCGGGCGTTGCCCATGTGAACTCGACCTTCAACAACACCAAGATCCTGATCTCGGACGTACAGGGCAACGCCATTTCGTGGTCGTCTGCAGGTACCATGGGCTTCAAGGGATCGCGGAAATCGACCCCCTACGCCGCTCAGATGGCTGCAGAAGACGCAGGCAAAAAGGCGCAGGAACATGGCGTCAAGACGCTGGAAGTCGAAGTTCAGGGCCCCGGTTCGGGTCGTGAATCGGCTCTGCGCGCGCTGGCTGCAGTGGGCTTCAACATCACGTCGATCCGCGACGTGACCCCGATTGCTCACAACGGCTGCCGCCCGCCGAAGCGTCGCCGCGTCTAAGCGATTTTGAATTGAGCTGGGGCTGTGTTCGTGCACGGCCCCAGCACGTCATTTTGAACCTCGGGCGTCTGCACCTTGTTGGTCATGGGGCGCGGACAGGAATGGAGGGATTACATGATCCACAAGAATTGGGCAGAATTGATCAAGCCGACCCAGCTGGAAGCCAAGCCGGGCAACGATCCCGCACGTCAGGCGACCCTGGTTGCCGAACCGCTGGAGCGTGGCTTTGGTCTGACCCTGGGCAACGCCCTGCGCCGCGTTCTGATGAGCTCGCTGCAAGGTGCTGCCATCACCAGCGTTCAGATCGACAACGTCCTGCACGAGTTTTCCTCGGTCGCAGGTGTTCGTGAAGACGTTACCGATATCATTCTGAACCTCAAGCAGGTAGCCCTGCGCATGGAAGTCGAAGGCCCCAAGCGCCTGTCGATCAATGCCAAAGGCCCGGCAATTGTCACTGCAGGTGACATCAGCGAAAGCGCTGGCATCGAGGTTCTGAACCGCGATCACGTCATCTGTCACCTGGACGATGGCGCCGATCTGTTCATGGAACTGACCGTCAACACCGGCAAAGGCTATGTTTCGGCTGAGAAGAACAAGCCCGAAGACGCACCTATCGGCCTGATCCCGATCGACGCTATCTATTCGCCGGTCAAAAAGGTTGCCTACGACGTTCAGCCGACCCGTGAAGGTCAGGTTCTGGACTATGACAAGCTGACCCTGAAGATCGAAACCGATGGTTCGATCACACCGGAAGACGCGTTGGCCTTTGCTGCTCGCATCCTGCAGGATCAGCTGTCGATCTTCGTCAACTTCGACGAGCCGGAATCGGCAAGTCGTCAGGACGAGGACGATGGTCTGGAGTTCAACCCGCTGCTGCTGAAGAAAGTGGACGAGCTGGAACTGTCGGTCCGTTCGGCAAACTGCCTGAAGAACGACAACATCGTTTACATCGGCGATCTGATCCAGAAAACCGAAGCCGAGATGCTGCGCACCCCGAACTTCGGCCGCAAATCGCTGAACGAGATCAAAGAAGTGCTGTCCGGCATGGGTCTGCACCTCGGCATGGATGTCGAGGATTGGCCGCCTGACAACATCGAAGATCTGGCCAAGAAATTCGAAGACGCGTTCTAAACGCGTCTTCCCCAATGCCCGGGTTTCCGGGGACGACATGGGCACTTCCGCCCCAAGGAGAGCCGGTGACACGCATCGCCGGCCAGACAAAGCAAAACGCAAGATAGGAATTGAAAAATGCGTCACGCACGTGGTTACCGCCGCCTGAACCGTACTCATGAGCACCGTAAAGCTCTGTTTGCGAACATGGCTGGCTCGCTCATCGAGCATGAGCAAATCAAGACAACTCTGCCCAAGGCAAAAGAACTGCGCCCGATCATCGAAAAGCTGGTCACTCTGGGCAAGCGCGGCGACCTGCACGCCCGCCGTCAGGCCGCAGCACAGCTGAAAGAAGACAAAGACGTCGCGAAGCTGTTCGAAGTTCTGGGCCCCCGCTACGCCGAGCGTCAGGGCGGTTATGTCCGCATCCTGAAAGCTGGCTTCCGTTATGGCGACATGGCCCCGATGGCGATCATCGAATTTGTTGATCGTGACATCGACGCCAAAGGCGCGGCTGACAAAGCCCGCGTTGCCGCCGAAGAGGCCGCAGACGAAGAATAAGAAAGCCCGGCTTTCTGATTTTTTAGCCCCCGCGTCCCTGACGCGGGGGTTTTGTTGTTATTAGAATCGAGGCGCATGTTCCGAGATTTGTTGCCAGAATCATGAACTTGGGCGATCCTCAAAGAAATTGAAGGATCGCAATATGTTTAGATATCTGATTTTTGCGCCCCTGTTTTGCGCAAGCACTGCGCTTTTCGCGCAGGAAACAACGGATGAAACGACCGAGGCGGCGTCGCAAGAAACAACTGACCTTCTGACCGACGCAGAACTGCAAACTCTGGTCGCGCCGGTTGCCTTGTATCCGGATACTCTGCTCATCCAGATACTTGTCGCCTCGACCCAGCCGCTGGAGATTGTAAAGGCCGAGCGTTTTTTAATCGACAATGCAGACCGAGATCCGGCGGAGCTTGAACCTGAAATCGAGGCCATGGGTTGGGACCCGTCGGTCAGCGTGCTTGCAACAGCGTTCCCCGAAGTCGTTGGGCAAATGGCGACGCATGTCGACTGGACCGAAACGATGGGAACAGCAATGCTGGCCCAATCAGACGATGTGATGGATGCTGTCCAAGTGATGCGGGATCAGGCAATCGACAGCGGTGCACTGGTGTCCGGCCCGGAACAAACAGTTGAGGTCGAAGAGGATGAGACCGTCGTCATCACACCGACCAACACAGAAACCGTTTATGTTCCGCAATACGATCCTGCGACCGTCTATACCGGGCCATCAACGGGTGACGTTGTGGGGGCTGCTCTGCTGACCTTTGGCACCGTGGCGTTGATTGACGAGATTTTTGACGATGATGATGATTGGTATGGTTATTGGGGGTGTCGAAACTGCGGTGGATGGGGCGGTGGCCCGATCTACAGAAACCCGAATATCGACATAGACGTCGATGGCAACGTCAATATCGGCAACGACATTGATCTGGGTGACCGCACAGATATCGAGTGGAAACCCGATTCCAACCGACAGCAGGAAGCGCGGAACAAAATCGCCGATCACAAACGCACTGGCGGCGGTGCCGGAACATTGCCTGTTGACCGACCAAACGGCCGCACAGATGAATTGCGCTCGAAGCTCAGCCGTGAATCAGGAGCTGCCGACATAAGTCGGGACGGCTCGGGCGCTGCGGCGTTGGCGGCCGGGGCGGGCGCCGGGGCGATTGCAGGTGGTGCACTGGCCAACCGCGGCAATGACAAGCAACTGCCCAAGGTGAATCGGGGGAATGTCGACACTGACAGAGCCGCCGCGAAACAGAAGGCTGTGGACAGAACCAAGCAATCTTCTGGTGCCGCCAAGAAGCCGGTTAAAAGCAACGCCAAGACCGCGAAGAAACCCCAGGCTCAAAAGGCTGCAGTTCAGCAGAAAAAACCTGCGGCCAAAGGGAAAGCCATGCAAAAGAAAGCGTCCGGCAAGAGAACCCACAGCGCGTCAAAACGCGGGCACGCGGCCAAGGGAAAGCGGAGGAGATAAGATGCGGAATTTCATAATTTCTTCTGCCATTCTTTTGATCACGGCGAGCACAGCCGCATCCGAGGGTGCCCGATATAATAGCCCGCAGGCGGCGTTGGATGCGTTTGTCGGTGCTCTGAAGTCGGATGATCGGGACCAGTTGCTGGACGTGTTTGGGGCTGAAGCCGAAGACTTGCTTGCAACCGGCGACCCCGAAGAAGACCGCGCCAGACGAGAGGAAGTGCTTGGCATGTATGCTGAGGGCTATCGTTTCCAGCCGGACGAGGACGGTGTTGTCGTCTTGCTGGGGGAAGACAGCTGGCCCTTCCCAATCCCGATTTCTCGGGCCGGTGAGGAATGGCACTTTGACCTCGAAGCGGGCATCGAAGAAGTTTCGGCCCGCGAGATCGGGTTGAATGAGCTGGAAGTGATGGAATTGCTTGATGCTTATGTCGATCTTCAGGCCGCGTTCCGTTTGGCCGACCATAATGGCGATGGCGTGATGGAATTCGCGCGCAACATCATTTCCGATCCGGGTGTGAAAGATGGTCTGTTCTGGCCCGAGGAAGACAGCTTTGTCGGCGCGGCGCTCGCACGAGCGGTGGCCTCTGGGTGGAGCGACGGAGAAGAGGATTACGAACCTGAACCCTTCCTGGGTTATTACTATACGATCCTTCAAGGGCAGGGACCCAATGCTCCGGGTGGTGCGTATTCGTACTTTGTCGGGGATCATTTTGTTGCAGGTCATGCGTTGTTGGCCGTTCCTTCCGAATATGGCGAGACCGGAATTCACTCGTTTCTGGTTGGTGAGAACGGGATCATTTTCGAGGCGGACTTGGGTCCTGACACGCTGGAACGCGCGGAGGGCATCCTGGAATACGACCCAGGCCCTGACTGGGCCCCTGCCGAGTAGAACCCGAACCGTTCGAGCTAGCACACCGAATTGGTGTCGTGTTTTTACAAGTTTCGGTGACTTCAGGTGATGACCTGTGCTTTCTCACAAGCGAACATGCGGAAAGCGTGAGGAGAGGCAGCGATGACCGTGTTTTCTGATTTACCGGCGCAAATCTCCGGTCCATCTGTTTGGACCGGACGGGAAATGGTAGCGCGGCAGAATGAATGGCTGTTGCATCTGAGCCCTGAGGATGTCGCAGACCTTGAGCAAGCCGCGCGCCACTATCTAAGCTTGGGGCAGGATATCGGCGAAATCACCAAAACAGATTTTCTGCTGCACCGGTTCGACCGTCATCTTGAGACTCTAAGTGACACGCTGATCAACGGTATTGGGTTCGAAGTGATCCGGGGCCTGCCGGTCGAGACTTATTCTCAGGAAATGGCCGCCGCGATCTTCTGCGGGGTGGGTGCCCATTTGGGATCGGCGCGATCCCAGAATGCACAGGGGCATATTCTGGGTCATGTCCGGGATATCGGTGCGGACGCAAATGACCCGAACACGCGGATCTATCAGACCCACGAGCGGCAGACCTTTCACACAGACAGCGCCGATATCGTAGGGCTCTTGTGTCTTCGGGACGCCAAAGAGGGCGGGGATTCACTGCTGGTCAGTGCCGAAGCCATCTACAACCAGATGCGCGCCGAATGCCCGGACCTGCTGGAGCGATTGTTCGACCCGATAGCAACCGACCGGCGCGGTGAAGTGCCGGAAGGCATGCAGCCCTATATGACTATTCCGCCCTTCAACTGGCATGATGGCAAGCTGACCGTATTCTATCAGCGACAGTACATCGACAGCGCGCAGCGGTTTCCCGAAGCCATGCGCCTGACCCCAGAGCATGTCGCTGCTTTGGACAAGTTCGACTCCTTGTCGAACGACCCAGATCTGTATCTGACCATGCGGTTGCAACCCGGCGATATGCAATTTGTCTACAACCATTCTCAGTTGCATGACAGGACGGGTTTCGTGGACTGGCCTGATCCGGCCGACCGTCGGCATCTTTTTCGCCTATGGCTCTCACCCGACGGAGACCGGGAGTTACCTGACGTTTTCAAGCAGCGTTACGGATCGATCGAAGTGGGCAATCGGGGTGGGATCATTACAAAAGGGACCCGCCTGCACGCGCCGCTGGATTGAGCGCGCCGGACAGGTGCTTGCATTAGCGCGCCCGTAGTCGCATATCCTACGCAGCTTTTGAGGTAGAGGTATCCATGCTTCGCGCGACACTAATCGCTTTGACCTGTGCAGTTTCCACATTTGCGACGGCTGAAACACGCGTGCCGCAATCGCAGGCCGAGATTTCGCTGGGCTTTGCTCCTGTGGTGAAAAAAGCCTCTCCTGCGGTCGTGAATATCTATGCCAAGATCGTGCGGCAGGGGCGCGCCAGCCCGTTCTTTTCGGACCCGTTTTTCAAAGACTTCTTTGGCCGCGGCTTTGGCACGCCACAGCCGCGCGTGCAAAACTCGTTGGGCTCTGGGGTGATCCTGTCCGATGACGGCTATGTCGTGTCTAACTATCACGTGGTTGGATCCGCGACAGAAATCCGGGTTGTTACCACGGACCGACGCGAGTTTTCGGCCACAGTTGTACTGGGTCATGAACAAAGCGACATTGCGATCCTGCGTCTGGAAGAGGCCGAAAACCTGCCGTTCCTAAGCCTGCGGGATTCCGATCAGGTTGAAGTGGGCGAACTGGCTTTGGCCATCGGAAACCCCTTTGGTGTGGGGCAAACCGTGTCCTCGGGTATCATCTCGGGTCTGGCGCGCACGGGAACGGCAACGGGCAACGGTCGCGGGTATTTCATTCAGACGGATGCGGCGATCAACCCGGGTAATTCCGGCGGCGCATTGATCGACGTGAATGGTGATCTGATCGGGATCAACACGTCGATCCTGACGCGGTCCGGTGGTTCCAACGGTATCGGCTTTGCCATCCCGGCAAATTTGGTGGCCGAGTTCCTGAAACAGGCGCAGCAAGGCAATGACAGCTTTGTTAGCCCTTGGGCGGGAATGTCGGGTCAGCACATGAGCGCGGATATCGCGGAGTCTTTGGGGCTGGTTATCCCGCTGGGCGTTGTGATCTCGGACCTGCATGACCTCAGCCCGCTGCGCGAGGCGGGGCTGAAGGTGGGCGACGTCGTCACCCATGTGGACGGGGACGAGGTGAACTCCCCCGCTGAAATGAAGTTCCGCATGTCTATTGCGGGTGTGGGGGGAAGCTCGGTTCTGACGCGGCTGCGCGGCGACCAAAGCGATGAGGTCGAGGTGGCCTTGATCAAAGCACCTGAAACACCCGCTGCCGAAGAAACCGCGCTGGACGATACGACAGTTTTGCCGGGTTTGATCGTGTCTCGGATCAATCCGGCGGTGATCACCAAGCTGGGCCTGCCCCTATCTCTGACCGGTGTTGTTGTGGTTGATCCAGGCCCTTATGGCGCGCGGGCCGGGTTGCGACCCGGCGATGTGATCGAGACAATCAACGCGGTTGATATTCAGCGCCCTGGTGACGTTGAACGCGCAATGACGGACCCGGGACGCCGCGTGCACATGGGGCTTCAACGCGAAGGCCGTTCCGTGTCACTGCGATTCCGGCTGTAACGTATGAGCGATCTGTTCGACACCGGTCCTAAGGAGCACGCCGCCGCCCCGCATCGCCCTTTGGCAGATCGATTGCGGCCCCAATCGCTGGGCGACGTCATCGGTCAGGAGCAGGTGTTGGGGCCGGAAGCTCCGCTGGGCGTGATGCTGGCGGCGGGCAGCCTGTCCAGCCTGATCTTTTGGGGTCCGCCCGGAGTAGGAAAGACGACCATAGCGCGGCTTTTGGCGCAGGAAACCGATCTGCATTTTGTCCAGATCAGTGCGATCTTCACGGGTGTACCTGACCTGAAGAAGGTCTTCGAGGCCGCCAAGATTCGCCGACAGAACGGGCAGGGGACGCTGTTGTTCGTGGACGAGATCCACCGTTTCAACAAGGCGCAGCAAGACGGGTTTCTGCCCCATATGGAAGACGGCACCATCTTGTTGGTGGGCGCAACAACCGAGAACCCGTCATTTGAACTGAATGCCGCTGTGCTGAGCCGGTCGCAGGTTCTGGTACTGGAACGCCTCAGCCTTGCCGACCTTGAACGCCTGACGCAGCGCGCCGAGAAAGAGCTGGGCCGCGCATTGCCTTTGACCCCGGCTGCGCGCGATGCGTTGCAGGAAATGGCCGATGGTGATGGGCGGGCGTTGCTGAACCTGATCGAACAAGTCTCGGCCTGGAAAGTGGACGCGCCGCTGGATCCCGATGCATTGTCGACGCGGCTTATGCGGCGGGCTGTGAAATATGACAAGTCGGGTGATGAGCATTACAACCTGATCTCGGCCCTTCATAAATCGGTACGTGGGTCTGACCCGGATGCTGCGCTGTACTGGTTCGCACGAATGCTAACCGGCGGCGAAGACCCGCGCTATCTGGCGCGCCGGATCACGCGGATGGCGGTTGAGGATATCGGTCTGGCGGACCCTCAGGCGCAGGCCATTTGCCTGCAATCGTGGGAAACGTATGAACGGCTGGGGTCTCCCGAAGGAGAATTGGCGCTGGCGCAAGCCTTGGTTTATTTGGCGCTGGCCCCAAAATCCAATGGGGCATATGTGGGCTACAAAGCGGCCATGCGGCTGGCCAAGCAGTCCGGCAGCGAGCCACCGCCCAAACATATCCTGAACGCGCCTACTTCGCTGATGAAGGATCAGGGATATGGTGCGGGTTATTCTTATGACCACGACGCCGAGGATGGGTTTTCCGGTCAGAACTACTTCCCGGAAACCATGAAACGCCCGGTCCTCTATCAGCCGGTCGAACGCGGGTTCGAACGAGAGCTGAAAAAGCGCCTCGATTACTTTGCCAAGCTTCGGACACAGCGCAACAGTTAGTTACGCAGGGTCAGTATTGAACATGCCGCCGCGTCACAGGCGACAGGTTCGCAATTGAACGCTTCCCTTGGGTCAATACCAGCAAGGGAGGACGGGAAATGCCGGTTTCAATTGAAAAGACCCAAGACGTCTGGACCATCATCCATGACAGGCCGGATGCTCGGAATGCCGTTGATACGGAACACGCCGTGGCTCTGGTTGACGCATTCCTGAGTTTTGAAGCCAGTTCTGCCAAAACCGCTGTGTTCTGGGGCAAGGGTGGCAATTTCTGCGCGGGCTGGGATCTGAAACTCGCCGCCACGCTAGCCGATCCTGAACTGCGTGAGGCTTATTTCGACAAACATACCTTTCCAATAGGTTCAGCCACTTCGACGCTAGGGCCGATGGGACCGTCCCGGCTGGAGCTTTCGAAACCGGTCATCGGCGCGATTGAGGGTGCAGCCGTGGCCGGAGGCATGGAGCTTGCCCTTTGGTGCGACATCCGTGTGATGGCGGAAACGGCATATCTGGGTGTTTATTGTCGCCGCTGGGGGATTACCCTGATGGATGGCGGCTCGGTCCGGTTGCCGCGTTTGGTGGGGCAGGGCAAAGCGCTGGAGATCGCCTTGACGGGTCGGAAAGTCGAGGCTGAGGAGTGTTATCGCATCAGGCTGGCGGAAAAAATTGTCCCGCAGGGTGAAGCGCGTTCTGCAGCTGAAGAAATGGCCCATGAAATTGCACGTTTTCCGCAAGAGGCTGTGCGGGCTGACCGCCGTTCGATCATCGAAACGCGGGGTATGCCGGTGCGCGAGGCGCTCAAGGTGGAATGGGCCAACGGATTGGAGGCGATCCGTCGGGAAGGAACCTCGGGCGCGGGGCGTTTCCGGGACGGGGCGGGGCGGCACGGGGATTTCTCGAACATCTGATCGCAACGACCAGATACCTTGACTCTTGGTGCATTGCGCGCGACAGACGCCCATGATTTCTGGGACACGGACAAAGGTGCAATCCGGGCGGCTCACTCGCGCGGTGCAAGGGTTAATGGCATGAGTGGCGTACAGATGATTACAGTCGCTGAAGGGGATGGCGATCAGCGCGTTGACCGCTGGCTGCGCCGTCTTTTTCCGCATGTCAGTCAGGGCCGCATTGAAAAGATGTGCCGCAAGGGTGAACTGCGTGTCGATGGCAGCCGCGCCAAAGCCTCGACCCGGCTGGAGGTTGGGCAAGTGGTGCGTGTGCCGCCTTTGCCTGACGCGGATCATAAACCGGCTGAGGTCAAACATCGTATCTCGGATGCCGATGCCAAGATGATTCAGTCCTGTGTGATCTACCGCGATGATCACATTCTGGCGCTCAACAAGCCGCAGGGCCTGCCGGTTCAGGGCGGAAGCGGGCAGACCCGCCATGTCGACAGCCTGTCCGAAGCACTGCGGTTCGGTTATGAGGAGAACCCGCGTCTGGTCCATCGCCTGGACAAAGATACGTCTGGTGTTCTGCTGCTGGCGCGCACGCGTGAGGCCGCCAAGGGTCTGACGGCCGCTTTCCGTCACCGCGACACACGCAAGATTTATTGGGCGCTGGTTGCCGGTGTTCCGACGCCATATTTGGGTGAGATCAAGACGGGCCTTGTGAAAGCGCCCGGTCATGGCAAGCACGGCGAGGGCGAAAAGATGATCCCCGTGCATATGAACGAGATCGACAGCACACCGGGCGCCAAACGCGCGCATACGCATTATGCGACTCTCTACCGTGTCGCCGGCCGTGCTGCATGGGTTGCAATGGAGCCGATCACCGGACGGACGCATCAGCTGCGGGCCCACATGGCTGCGATAGGGCATCCGATTATCGGGGATGGTAAATACGGCGGCTCGGGTCAGGAAAACCTTGGCGACGGCTGGGGCGCTCAACTGGGCGGGATCATTAGTAAAAAGCTGCACCTACACGCCCGGCGACTGTCGTTTCAACACCCGATGACCCGCAAGCCTGTGACAGTCACGGCACCTTTGCCGGATCATATGAAGCACAGCTGGGATACGTTTGGATGGACCGAAGATCTGGCTGCTGACGATCCGTTTGAGGATCTGCAATGAGCGCACCCTTACGGCTGGTTCTGTTCGATGTCGACGGCACATTGGTCGACAGTCAGGGCAGTATCGTTCACTCCATGACAACCAGCTTTCAGGCGGCTTCGGTGCCTATCCCGTCGCGCGACGCGATCCTTTCGATTGTTGGTCTGTCCTTGCCACACGCCATTGCGCGACTGGCACCGGATCAACCATCCTTGGTCCAGAGTGATCTGGTCGAAGGGTACAAAGAGGCTTACCACGCACATCGGCTGGATCTGGGGGCGGCCAGTTCACCGCTTTATCCCGGCGCACGTGAGGCGATTGAAGCGTTACACGCAGTGCCCGAAGTGCTTTTGGGAGTAGCCACCGGAAAATCGCAGCGCGGTCTTGATGCGTTGATCGAGGCGCACGGGTTGGAGGCTTACTTCGTCACACGTCAGGTTGCAGATCATCACCCCTCCAAGCCGCACCCGTCGATGGTGCAAACCGCTTTGTTGGAAACCGGTATTGATCCGGATTGTGCTGTGATGATTGGTGACACAAGCTTTGACATGGATATGGCTGCCGCAGCGGGTGTGCGCGGAATTGGGGTGACTTGGGGATACCATGATCGCTCGGCTTTGGCTTCGGCCACATGTTTAATCGAGACGTTTAACCAGTTGCCCACGGCGCTGGCTGGAATATGGAACTAGAATATGAGCGACTGGAAACCAAAACGCTTTTGGAAAGAAAGTGCCGTTGTTGAAACTGATGGCGGGTTTACGGTTGAATTGGACGGTCGGCGCGTCAAAACACCTGCCAAAGAAGGGTTGGTCCTGCCGACCCGCGCCATGGCCGACGCCGTTGCTGCTGAATGGGACGCACAGGACAAAGAGGTTGATCCAGCCTCAATGCCGTTCACCCGTTCTGCCAATGCTGCAATCGACAAAGTGCGCATTCAACACGCCGAGGTGGCGGACATGCTTGCGGATTATGGTGATTCAGATCTGCTGTGTTACCGGGCGACGCACCCGCAAGAGCTGCAAAACCGCCAAAGCGCCGAATGGGACCCCGCCCTTGACTGGGCCGCGGCAACCTTGTCGGCGCGTCTGGTGCCGGTCGCTGGGGTGCTGCACAAACCGCAAGCTGACCCTGCTCTTGAGACACTGCGCGCGCGCGTTCACGCGTTGGATTCGTTTCAACTGGCGGCTTTCCACGACCTGGTCAGCTTGTCAGGGTCATTGATTCTCGGCTTTGCCGCAGCCATGGATTGGCGCGAACCGGACGAGATATGGCGCATTTCGCGACTGGACGAAACGTGGCAGATCGAACAATGGGGTCATGATGACGAGGCCCATGCGGTTGCCGAAACCAAAAGGATCGCGTTTTTGCACGCAAAACGCTTCTTTGATATGTCGGTTTGAGCCTTATTTCCTGATATTTGGGCAAATGTTAAAAGACCTTGGTGCATGAACCATCGATTTCGATGATCGGCCCCTTGACGTTTGTTTATGAATACGCCCAAACTCAGTCCCACTAAAGGGGAGACACCTTTGGGGTAACCTTTCCGGCATCCACTTGCCGGGCAGAGCCGCCTCGTAAGAGGTGGAAAATCAGGAAGAGGTAAAAATGAAAAAATCCGTAATCTTGGGCGCGGCAACGATTGCCGGTCTTGCAGCTGGCGCAGCCGCGGCAGGGACCGTTGACGACGTTAAAGCGCGCGGCAAGCTGAACTGTGGTGTGACCACCGGTCTGGTTGGCTTTGCTGCACCCGACGCAAATGGTGAATGGCAAGGCTTTGATGTATCGCTGTGCCGTGCTGTTGCTGCTGCTGTTCTGGGCGATGCAAACGCTGTTGAGTTTGTTCCCACCACCGGTAAGACACGCTTTACCGCGCTGGCTTCTGGCGAAATCGACATGCTGGCCCGTAACACAACCTGGACCTTCAGCCGCGACGTCGACCTGAAGTTCGAATTCACCGGCGTAAACTACTATGACGGTCAGGGCTTCATGGTTCCCAAGGCGCTGGGCGTAAGCTCTGCCAAGGAACTGGATGGCGCAACCGTCTGCATCCAGACCGGTACCACAACCGAGCTGAACCTGGCGGACTTCTTCCGCTCGAACAACATCAGCTACGAGCCGGTTCCAATCGAAACCAACGCCGAAGCTCAGCAGCAATATCTGGCTGGCTCATGTGACGTTTACACCACCGACGCATCGGGTCTGGCTGCGACACGCGCCACGTTTGAAGCACCGGACGAGCACGTTCTGCTGCCCGAAATCATCTCGAAAGAGCCTCTGGGCCCGCTGGTTCGTCACGGCGACCACGAGTGGGGTGACGTTGTGCGCTGGACTCTGAACGCGCTGATCACTGCAGAAGAACTGGGTGTGACCTCGGCCAACATCGATGAGCTGAGCGCCGGCACCGACAACCCGGAAATCAACCGCCTGCTGGGTACCGAAGGTACTCTGGGTGAGATGCTGGGTCTGGACGCTGACTGGGCGGCCAAAGCCATCAAAGCGGGTGGCAACTATGGTGAAGTATTCGCCAAAAACATCGGTGAAGAGACACCGATTGGTCTGGCACGCGGTCTGAACGCACAGTGGACCGAAGGCGGCCTGCTGTACTCGCCGCCGTTCCGCTAAAACCTACGGAGAAGGGCGCAGGGCAACCTGCGCCCTCTTCACATCAAAGAGCTGCGGGAACATGCAGAGCGGGGACAAACCCGCCAAGACAAAAAAACCGCACGCTACGGGGATTTCAAAATATGTCGACTATGACTGATCCGCCGAAAGCTGACTTTCGGTTGTCCATGCTCATTAACGACACCCGCTATCGCTCCCTGACGTTTCAGGTGATCGCGGCGATCGTTATTGCGCTTTCCATCTGGTATCTCGGAAACAACCTGATCCAGAACCTTCGGGCCGCAGGGCTCAACATTTCTTACTCGTTTTTGGGCGACCCCTCCGGGTATGACATCAACCAGCGTCTGATCGAATATGACAGCCAGTCCAGTCACGGGCGAGCGGCTGTTGTTGGTATTCTCAACACGCTTCTGGTGGCATTTCTGGCGTGTATTACCGCCACGGTGTTCGGCGTGATCGCGGGTGTTCTGCGGCTTTCGAACAACTGGTTGGTTTCGAAGCTGATGGCGGTCTATGTCGAGATCTTCCGGAACATTCCGGTTCTGATCTGGATCATCATAATCTTCACCGTCATGACCGCAGTGCTGCCAGCGCCACGTGCGTTCCGGGGCGATGACGCCACATCCAGCATGCTGTTCGACGCCTTCGCCTTTACCAACCGGGGTGTTTACATTCCTCGTCCCGAATTCACAAACGGTCTGTTTGGCGCAACCATTTTGAACTGGTTGCTGGTGATTGTCGTCCTGATCGGCTCGTGGTTTGCATCGCGCGAGATTGAAAAACGTGCAACGCTGAAACAGGAAGAAACCGGCGAGCGCCCGAAGACGTTTTTGGTCAAGTTGGCAGTATGGCTGGTGCCTTTTGCTGCGTTGATGCTGATTATGGGGCTGACTTGGGATATTCCCGCTCTGAAAGGCTTCAACTTTAGTGGTGGCATCAAGGTTGGCGGTCCGCTGATTGCGCTGTGGTTTGCCCTGTCTATCTACACTGGCGCATTTATCGCAGAGAACGTGCGCGCGGGTATTCAGGCGATCAGCAAAGGCCAAACTGAGGCTGCGGCCGCGTTGGGCCTGCGTCCAGGGCGGATTATGAACCTTGTTGTTCTGCCTCAGGCGCTGCGGGTCATCATTCCGCCGCTGATTTCGCAATATCTGAACATCACCAAAAACTCGTCGTTGGCAATTGCCGTTGGCTATGCGGATATCACCGCGACCCTAGGCGGCATCACACTGAACCAGACCGGTCGCGCGATCGAGTGCGTTCTGTTGCTGATGTTGTTCTACCTCACAGCTTCGTTGCTGATTTCGATGGGGATGAACATCTACAACGCCTCCGTTAAGTTGAAGGAGCGCTGAGCCATGAGTGATCAAACAACAAACCCGATCGCCTTTGTGGCCGAAGGCACTATCCCGCCTTCACCGCCACCGGCAAATGAAGTCGGAGTGGTCAAATGGCTGCGCGAGAACCTCTTCTCGGGCGTGACAAACACCATCCTGACGGTGCTGTCGCTGGTGCTGATCTACATTCTGTTGAAAAACACGTTGCCGTGGATTTTGAACGGGGTGTGGAATGCCAACTCTTTGGCGGAATGTCGTGAAATCCTAGACGGCAAGACTGGTGCCTGTTTCGCGGTTCTGACGGAACGCTGGCCCCAGCTGATCTATGGCTTCAAATACCCTGCCGAAGCTTATTGGAGACCGAACCTGGCCTTTGTGCTGATGCTGGTCGCCCTTGCTCCGGTGTTGTTCTTTGACCTGCCACGCAAGATGCTGTTGTTTACGGCTGTCTATCCGTTTGTGGCCTTCTGGCTGATCTGGGGGGGCACGATCCTGGTTCCTCTGGTGGCGCTGGTTGGTTTCATCGCTGCGGGTGCTGTGTTCCAGAAGCTGGGCAACAACAGCTTCGCTGCCGGGTTCTTTGGCGCCATCGTGACTGCGCTGGTCATTTGGAACGTCGGCGGAGCACTGATCCCCGAAGACGCATCCGAGAATGCATGGCTCATAGCGGTCCCCAGCCGTGATCTGGGTGGCTTCATGCTGAACATGATGTTGGGCGTGACCTGTGTGTCTCTGTCCGTGCCGCTGGGCATCGCGCTGGCCTTGGGTCGTCAGTCGAACATGCCGCTGATCAAATGGGTCTGCGTTATCTTCATCGAATTCATCCGTGGCGTGCCTTTGATCACGCTGCTGTTTGTGGCTTCGGTGATGCTGGCGTATTTCTTCCCGCCTGACAGCACAGTCGACCTGTTCCTGCGCGTTGTGATCATGATCACCATGTTCTCAGCCGCCTATATCGCCGAGGTGATCCGCGGCGGTCTGGCAGCGCTTCCGCGTGGACAATACGAAGCAGCAGACAGTCTGGGTCTGGATTACCCGCAGGCGATGCGGCTGATCATCCTACCGCAGGCTCTGAAGATCTCGATCCCCGGGATCGTGAACGTGGCCGTGGGCCTGTTCAAGGACACCACACTGGTATCGGTCATCTCGATGTTCGATCTGGTGGGCATGATCCGGGGTCCCATCCTGGCGTCGACCGAATGGAACGGCGTCTATTGGGAGCTTCTGGGCTTTGCCGCGCTTCTGTTCTTCGTCGTCTGTTACGGCATCTCTCAATATTCTCAGTGGCTCGAGCGTCGCCTTGCCACAGATCATCGTTAAGGAGTTCAACACATGTCTGAACTTGCAATTGACCGCGAAATCGACCGCTCCAAAATGCAGGTGAGCGACGAGGTCGCCATCGAAATCAACGGCATGAATAAGTGGTACGGCTCGTTCCACGTGCTGCGCGACATCAATCTGACCGTCAATCAGGGCGAGCGGATTGTTATCGCGGGCCCGTCGGGTTCGGGTAAATCCACGCTGATCCGCTGCCTGAACGCGCTGGAAGAACACCAGCAGGGCAAGATCGTCGTGGACGGGATCGAGCTGTCGAATGACCTGAAAAACATCGACAAGATCCGGTCTGAGGTTGGCATGGTGTTTCAGCACTTCAACCTGTTCCCGCATCTGACCATTCTGGAAAACTGCACGCTGGCCCCGATCTGGGTGCGCAAGACGCCCAAGAAAGAGGCTGAAGAGCGCGCGATGCACTTCCTTGAGAAGGTGAAGATCCCCGATCAGGCTTTGAAGTACCCCGGTCAGTTGTCCGGTGGTCAGCAGCAGCGTGTGGCGATTGCCCGTTCGCTGTGCATGATGCCGCGGATCATGTTGTTCGACGAACCGACATCGGCGCTGGACCCCGAGATGATCAAAGAGGTGCTCGACACCATGATCGAACTGGCCGAAGAAGGCATGACCATGCTGTGTGTGACCCACGAGATGGGATTTGCCCGTCAGGTCGCCAACCGCGTGATCTTTATGGATGCCGGCCAGATCGTGGAACAGAACGAACCGGAAGAGTTCTTCAACAACCCACAAAGCGAACGGACCAAGCTGTTCCTCAGCCAGATTCTGGGTCACTAAGCGAGTTGAAACCAAAAGGAAGGCGGGGTGTTGCCCCGCCTTTTTCTATTCCGGCAATTCGCGCGGAATGACGAAGCCAAGAACCGTCCCGCTGTGCCTTTGAAGTTCGGCCCAACTGTCAACGTCAAATTCTATGACGGTTGTCGCGCAGGTTGGATAATCCAGAAACCGCGGATGTTTCGGGGCATCCTGAACCAATTGCTGCGCGAACTGGGCAATCCCCGGATTGTGTCCCAGCATCAAAACGGTTTGACCCTTCGCATCAAACAGCTGGCGTAACATCTGGTCGGGACTCGCCAGATAAAGCGCATCCTGAAAGCGGACATGCTCAGCTGTCATGCCCATCCTGTCCCAGGTTTCGCGAGTTCGGGCCGAGTTTGAACTCAGTACTTCGTCCGGCGCCCATCCATGAACGCGCAGCCATTTGGCAATTGCGGGGGCTGACTTGCGCCCGCGCTTGTTCAGTGGACGCGCATGGTCGTCCAGCATCGGGTTTTCCCAACTGGATTTGGCGTGGCGTGTCAGGATCAATGTGCGGGTCATGACGGGTGGAACGACCTCATGTGATGGGCTGACTGTTCTGATGTACGCCCCGCGCCCGCGCTAAGAGGGCAGGCAAGCCGGGCAAGACACCCACCAGTCATGCAGGTCTGTCCTTGGGACGTATCCAAATGGCTGTGGCAGGCCGAAACGTCATAGAACTCTTGCGCGTTCAGGGCTCCGACGGGGCAGGTTCGCGTGCAGGGCGCGTCACAAGTGGTGCAAGGGGATTGCCCGGTTGTGTTCGGGATGTCGAATTCGTCGTTAAAATGTAGTGCACCGCGATATGAGATCATCATGCCAACGGTATCGTGCACCAATGCACCCACCGAGCTGCTGAAGGTCCGCCCCGATTTCAGGGCCCAGTCGATGAAAGGGGCATAAGGCGGCTCGCCAAAAGGGAAATAGACTTCGGCACCAAGTTTCTGGGCCATCCCACCAATCACTCTGGTCGACCAACGGTCAACCGGGTCCGGGGCACCCCACTCGGGGGATGCCTTCAAGGCTCGCCAAAAGTCCCCTCCGGCCCCCAAAAGGACCAGCGTGCCTGTATCAAGCTGTTTGGCGTCTGTCTTACGGGGATGCAGAGCCCCCATAACAATCAGCCCCTCACGATGAGCCGATTCAACGATGTGGTCATAGGATACTGCATTTTGGTCAGAGGAAGGCTGCGTAAGGTTGGACATGTTTTTTCCTTCCTCAAACGGGTCAGTCCGGCCGTATCAGCGATCCGGCCCCGTGTTCCGTGAACAGCTCAAGCAATACAGCATTCGGCGCGCGCCCGTCCAAGATCACCACGGCCCGGACGCCGCTGTGCAAGGCATCCAGAGCAGTTTCAGTTTTGGGGATCATGCCGCCTGCAATCGTGCCCTCGCGGGTCATTTCGCGAATTTGCCCGGCCTTTAGTTCGGTCACAACATCTCCGGCGGCATTCTTGACGCCTGAGACATCGGTCAGCAGCAGCAGACGGTCTGCTTTCAGGGCTGAAGCAATTGCGCCCGCCGCCGTATCGCCATTGACGTTGAACGTTTCACCATTGCGACCTGCACCCAACGGAGCAATCACCGGGATCACATCATGCGAGAACAGGTCTTGCAGGATTTTGGGATTCATTTCGGCAGGGGTGCCAACAAACCCCAGCGATGCGTCGGTTTGGTCGCACACCATCAGGTTTGCGTCCTTGCCAGACAGGCCGACTGCCGAGCCGCCCTGATCGTTGATCGCCTGGACAATGCGCTTGTTTACCAACCCGGACAAAACCATCTCGACCACTTCAACGGTGGCCGTATCTGTTACACGCTTGCCGTTCACGAATTCGGACTGGATATCCAGCTTGTCCAACATAGAGTTGATCATCGGACCGCCCCCATGCACAACCACGGGGTTAACCCCAACCTGACGCATCAGAACCACGTCACGGGCGAAGCTTTCCATTGCCTCATCACTGCCCATCGCGTGACCGCCCAGCTTGATGACGACAATGGCCCCGTCATAGCGCTGCAGATAGGGCAGAGCGCTGTTGAGTGTGGCTGCGGTGGCGATCCAGTCCCGGTTCATATCTCTTGTCTTCATGGCTAAAGTCCCTTTGGAGACCTGTGTTAGGGCCTTTGCCCGGCCCTGCCAAGTGTGAAGCTATTCCAGATGCGCAATGATGGACCGCAGGGTTGCGATACCGTCGCCTTTCTCGGAAGAGGTCAGCACGATTTCCGGGAAAGCTGCGGGGTGCTTGGACAGGGCGGCGCGTGTTTGGTCCAGCACCTTTTCGCGTTCCTTGGCCTTGACCTTGTCCGACTTGGTCAGAACGCATTGAAATGTCACGGCACTGGTGTCCAGCAGTTTCATGATCTCGGCATCAACCGGTTTCACGCCGTGGCGCGCATCGATCAGCACAAAGGCGCGACGCAAGGTCTGGCGACCACTGAGATACTGTTTCAGCAACTTCTGCCACTTCTCCACCACTTTCAGCGGGGCGTTGGCGTAGCCATAGCCGGGTAGGTCCACCAGATAAAGCTCGGGGCCTTGGGTGAAAAAGTTGATCTCTTGCGTGCGACCGGGCGTGTTCGAGGCGCGCGCCAAACCCTTGGTGCCGGTCAACGCGTTGATCAGGCTGGACTTGCCGACATTTGACCGGCCTGCAAAGCAGACCTCCAGCCGATCGGGGGCGGGCAGGCCGTTCATGACGACCACGCCTTTGACAAATTCAGAAGGGCCCGCAAACAGCTTGCGCCCGCGTTCTTTGGAAAAATCATCCGGCTCTTCAGCCAGTGGAAACGGAAGCGATGTCATAGCACGCGCACCTCATCATTCAGGCGGACTTCACCACCCTGAATGACTTCGGCGTAAACACCGAAATCCTGATGGCCCCAATTGCTCAGCGCACCCAGAGTATTCGCGTCTCGCGTGCCTGTGTCAGGGTTGGCGGTGGTGGCCATGCAGCGGGTAATGCGTTCGCGGATACGGAACACGGCCTGCCCAATGCGGACGTCGCGCCCCAGCCAGTCAAACTCTTCCCACAAGGGCAGACCGTCAAACCAGATGTTCCCGCGCCAGCGGATGGTGGACAGCGATTGTCCTAGCTTTTGCTCGACCGCGCGGTGGGATGCCATATTGCACAGGCTGATGGATGGGAAATCGCTATCCGTCATGCCACGTCCTGGAACCCGGACAATTCGGGCGGATGCTGCGCGGTCCGCTGGCATCAACGGCTTCACCCAATCCAGAAAAACCTCTTGTTCGGTATCCGGCGCAAATTGCAGATCAGGTCGGTTGGGGTGGCGGAGTGTCACTTGCTCTTCAAGCAACTCGGCCGAGATCGCCGCCAGCTCGGGGGCCTTTGCAACGCGGCTGAAATTCGAACAAGGAGCCCAGTCCGAACCATCTGTCTTGGCCGCCTCATGAGCCACCGCCCAAACGCGATCCCCGGGCATGGTCTGCCCGGGGATGACTGTGACTTGGCTCAGCGCTTCTCGACCGTGGCTTTTGATCGGGTGACGCCAGAGGTTTGAGACTGTGCCGCTCATTTGTTGTCCGTCTTCGGCGTCTTTTTGAAGCCGGACTTTATGTTCCCGAACACGTCCGGGGTATAGCCCTGACTGCGCATGATCAGATATTGCTGCGTGAACGTGATCGTGTTGTTCGCAATCCAGTAGACAACCAGACCGCTGGCGAAACCGCCCAGCATGAACATGAAGACCCAAGGCATCCAGGCAAAGATCATCGCTTGTGTAGCGTCAGTTGGTGCCGGGTTCAGCTTTTGCTGCAGCCACATCGAGATACCCAGCAAGAGCGGCAGAATACCGATGAAGATCAGCGCCATGAAGCTTTCGGGCGCGGGTGCGGCCCACGGCAGCCAGCCAAAGAAGTTGAAGATCGAGGTCGGATCCGGTGCGCTCAGGTCCTGGAACGGGCCGAACCAAGGGGCCTGACGCAGTTCGATTGTGACAAAGATCACTTTATACAGCGAGAAGAAGATCGGGATCTGCAACAGGATCGGCAAACAGCCCGCAGCCGGGTTCACCTTTTCCTTCTTGTACAGTTCCATCATGCCTTGCTGCATCTTCTGACGGTCGTCGCCAGCGGCCTCTTTCAGGGCCTCCATCTGCGGCTGCAGTTCCTTCATCTTCGCCATCGAGACGTAGGATTTGAACGCCAGCGGGAACAGGATCGCCTTGATGATCAGCGTCAGGCCGATGATCGACCAACCCATGTTGCCAATCAGCACGTTGATGTTGTGCAGCAGCCAAAAAATTGGCTTGGTCAGGAAGAAGAACCAGCCCCAATCAATGCTGTCGATGAATTTCTGAACACCTTCTGACTGGTATTCCTGAATGGCTTCCCATTCTTTTGCACCGGCAAATAGACGTGTTGAGACCTGCTCGGTCGCACCCGGCGCTACGGTCAGCGTCGGCAGAACCGTTTCTGTCTGATAGATCTTGCGGCGCGAGTCATATTTGGCCGCAGCTTTGAATGCGGATCCCGGGTCAGGGATCAGAGTGGTCATCCAGTAGTGATCGGTAAATCCGATCCAGCCGTTTTCCTTGACCTGATAAACCTCGGCCTGCGCGCGCTCGTTCGGGTCGATGTCGAAATCACGTACGTCGCCATAGTCCACTTCTGTAAGGGTGCCGTCAGCCATGCCGATAACACCCTCATGCAGAATGAAGAAGTTTTTCAGACCAGGCAGATCACCGTCTTCGCCGATGCCGTGGCGCGCCAGGATGCCGTATGGGGCCATTCCAACCTCGGCCTCCGTGGCGTTTTCGACCGACTGCGTAACGCTGAACATATAGTTCTCATCCACCGAAATGGTGCGGCGGAAGGTCAGACCGTTACCATTGTCCCAAACAAGCGTCACAGGGCTGTCAACGCCAAGGGTCTCGCCCTGCTCAACGGACCAGATGGTGTTGGGGCCGGGAACGTCCGCGCCACTTAGGCCAGCACCGGGGGCCCAGCCGTACAGGGCATAATAAGCTGACTCGGTCCCCACCGGCGACAGCAGTTCGACAATTGGAGAATCGTCTGCCAGAGAGACCTTGTAGTCCTTCAGCGACAGCTCATCGATGCGCCCACCAGCCAGTGAAAGGCTGCCGGTCAGGCGCGGCGTGTCGATGTTGATCCGTGGCGCCTGGGCCTCGGGCTCTGCTTCTGTCGCGGCCGCAGTTGCTTCTCCTACAGTGCCCGTATCAGCAGCGCTTGGAGCCTGAACCTCATTGCCTTCGGCGCTGGCAATTTCAGCCTGTTCCGGTGCGGGTGTTGGTTCCGGCGGAGGGAACAGCACAAACCAGACCAGGATCACGAGAAAGCTGAGCGCAGTTGCGAGGATGAGATTCTTGTTCTGATCGTCCATCGGGGACAGCCACCTTGAGCAGTGAAAGACACCCGCAGGGTTCAACAGAGTGCGGGCCCAAAGGTCAAGCGGAATCGCCCGTCATTTCGTCACGTACTGGTCTTCTTTGCCTCAATTCAGTGTTCTTTAACCTGTTTCCCGTCCAATTTTGGGCACACCATCCAATTTGCTGCGATATGACGTGATCCAGTCCTTGGTTTTTTCGAAAGGCATGGGCTTGCCAATGCCAAAGCCCTGAACGTGATCGCAACCCAATTGCGCCATGAGTGCATGCTCGCCCGGGGTTTCGACGCCTTCGGCTAACGTTTCCAGATTCAAGCGTTCAGCCATGGTCAGAATGGCGCTGGCAAGCTGCTGTTGGCTGGGGTCTTGATCGGCTTTAGTGACAAAGGAACGGTCGATCTTAATGCGCGACACGTGAAACCGCTTGATGGACGCGATCGATGCATGGCCGGTTCCAAAGTCATCCAAATCAATGCAGCATCCCATTGCAGCCAATCCAGTAACATTGCGGGTGATGACATCGTCTGGTCGACGAGAGAAAACGGTTTCAAGCACTTCGACAGCCAGCCTGTCGGGCGTCAGGTCGAATTGATCCAGCTCCCATTTCAAGCGGTCGATCAGGCCCGGGTCTCGCAATTCATCCGAAGAGAAATTGACCCCGATACGCGGTACGTGAAAACTTGATTGATCCCAGTTACGCATAGCTGAAAAAGCATAATGCCGCACGGTTTGCCCCAACCGACCCATCAGATCGGCGTGTTCGGCAAACGGCAGAAAGACGTTAGGCCCCAGAATCCCCTTTTGGGGATGCTCCCACCGGGCCAGCGCCTCGAAACCGGTAACGCGCCCGGTGTCGGTCGAAATCTGAGGCTGAAACCATGGGCGAATTTCGCCGCTGTCCAAGGCGGTTTCGAATTCTTTGCGCAGATTGGTACGCACCAGAGCGCGCCGCCGGGTCGCAGACGAGAAGGCGCGTATCGTGGAAGGCCCGTTTTGCTGTGCCTCAAGCAAGGCATTGTTTGCAGCGTCACGCCAGTCAATGGCCGATCCTTCAGGGAAGCTACTGCTCAAGCAGAACCCGATGGAACATGACATATAAACGCCTGTACCATTTAGCATGATAGGTTCTTCAATGGCCGATTGCATTCGGCCTGACATCTGGATGCAGGTTTCAAGGTCCAGTTGTCTGGCAGGGCGCAGGACCACCATCACCTTGTTTTCGCCAATTTGCGTTGCACAGTCGCTGGTGCGGATCATGGACATGACACGTGCATAAAATTGCTGGGCGACATGGTTCGCGGCGGCCTGCCCGTGAAGATCGAGCAACGCGGTGTAATCATCCAGAACCACGGCAAAACACGCAGAGTCTTCACCCGTGCGACGGGTTTCGGCAAACACCTCGGTCAGCGCGGATGCAAAGTGATCGTTTGACAAAAGTCCAGTCGCAGACCTGCGTCGAGGACTGGACCGGGTGTTCGAAAACGCCCCGAGTCCGGCGACGGCCAGAGGCAGGCCCAATGCCATCGAAACCAAGGCGCGTTCGCCCCCAAGCCAGAATGCGCCCAGACTGAGTGCCGGAATAAACGCAAGTGCAGCTGGGCCGTTCAGAATGGGTTTCAATGATTGAATGAAACGGTCGAAGGTAGAGTGGTTCCGCATCGTGCTTTGGGCCTTGGGCATGAATGACACCCCACCGAGCCTAGGAAACCAGTCTGAGTCAGTCGTTAACGCAGCTGTGGAATTCCATCCGAGACAGTAGTTTTTTCGTCAGAATTTATTGAAAGGTTAAGGAAATCAAACAGTTTTGCGTCCAAAAGATGCGAAGGACGCGCATTTGTTAACGCGCGGAACATGACCTGACGCCGACCGGGACTGTTTTTTTCCCATTGATCAAGAATTTGTTTCACCTGTTGGCGCTGCAGCCCGTCCTGACTGCCGCACAGGTCGCAGGGGATGATCGGGTATTGCATCGCGTTGGCGAATTTCTCGCAATCGGCTTCCGCGACATGGGCAAGCGGGCGGAAGACGAACAGATCGCCCTCTTCATTCACCAGCTTTGGCGGCATGGTGGCCAAGCGGCCGCCATGGAAGAGGTTCATGAAGAACGTCTCAAGAATGTCGTCGCGATGATGGCCCAGTACGACGGCAGAACACCCTTCTTCCCGCGCGATGCGATACAAGTTGCCGCGGCGCAGGCGTGAACACAGCGCGCAATAGGTTCGGCCTTGCGGGACCTTGTCCATCACAACGGAATAAGTGTCCTGATACTCGATCCGGTGTGGCACACCCATGCGATCCAAAAACTCTGGCAGGACTGTCGCGGGAAAGCCGGGTTGGCCTTGATCCAGGTTGCAAGCCAGCAGATCGACGGGCAGCAAGCCGCGCCATTTGAGTTCATAAAGAACGGCCAGCAGCGTGTAACTGTCCTTGCCGCCTGACAGGCAGATCAACCAGCGCGGGGGTTTGCCGTCTTTGTCATGTGCTGACGGGTCCACCATCCCGTATTGCTCGATCGCTTCACGGGTTTGGCGCACGATGCGTTTGCGCAGCTTCTTGAACTCGGTGGTCGAGGGCGCGCCAGCAAACAGCGGGTGGATATCGTCTGCATCATCAAACATGCGCTGCCCCTACAGCAGATGACGCAACCGGGCAAGATGGTCACTGAACGCCGGGTCTAGTCCTTGTCAGTCGAGGTATCGGAGTCGGGGACCGGATCATAACCGTCGCCACCCCACGGATGACAGCGCCCGATCCGACGCGCGGCCAGCCATGTCCCTTTGATCGCACCGTGTTTCTCCAGCGCTTCAAGGGCATAGGCTGAACATGTTGGCTGGTAACGGCAGTTAAACCCAACCCAGGGGCTGAAGATCAGCCGGTACGCCCGAACGGGCAGGGCGACGATATGGGACAGAAGGGTCATTTGCCCGAAGCGTGTACCTTGCGCAATGCATAGCGCAAGTCGCCTAACAGTGCGTCGTATGGGCGGTTGGCCGTGACTTCGGCGCGGCCGATCAGAACGTAATCCCAGCCATCGCGGCCCGCCTCGGGCAAAATGGCCCGCGCAGCCTCGCGCAGTCGGCGCTTTGCACGGTTGCGCGCGACTGCGTTGCCCACTTTTTTCGAGCAGGTGAAACCAACGCGAATGCCGCAGGCTTCGTCGGGCGCGCGCTTACGGGCCTGCACCATCATGGAAGATGTGCCTTGCCGCCGCGCTCGTGCTGCTTTCAGGAAGTCTGATCGATTTTTAAGAACAGTCAAAGAGACCGGCGCACAAACGGACGCCGCCGGGGGCATGTTCCCGGGGTGGTGTTTACCATCCACAGGGGCCTCCGGCGGCGTCATGTTCATAACCTGATCGGTGAGCGGTTTACGCGCTCAGCGATTTGCGGCCGCGTGCGCGGCGTGCGTTCAGGATCTTGCGGCCGGCCTTGGTGGCCATGCGCGCGCGGAAACCGTGGCGGCGTTTGCGAACCAGGTTCGAAGGCTGATAGGTGCGTTTCATCGCTCCGTCTCCAATCTATAGCGGTCGGGTGCGGCGCGGATTCGCCTGGCCCTAGTGTTCGAAGCCCGTCCTCTACTGCTAAGCGGGGGGTAAGTCAAACCCCAACAACCGGGTTTTCGCTCCTTTTGCAACAATTCTGTAACCGCAAAGGCGAAAAGATTTCAAAACACCCAAATATCGAAGGAATCTCTCACATTCGGGGCCACAAAGATCAAGGCCCCGTGATCCCCCTGTTGCTGGACCGCCCGGCAGCGCATCTTGAGCACAAGATGAAGCAGAAAGAACCGGAAAACCTTATGTCCGAAACAAGCCAGGCACCGCGCAGCGGGTTTGCGCGCCATATTCCATTGCTGGTTATCCTTGGTGTTGCCGTCGCGGGATTTTTCACGCTTGGCGACTATCTGAGCTTTGAAACCCTGCGGGAAAATCGTGAGGCTTTGCTGGCTTGGCGGGACGGTCACTATTGGGTCATGGTGGCTGCTTTTGTTGCCATTTACATCGTCATTGTGGCGTTTTCGTTGCCGGGGGCGGCGGTGGCGTCGATGACGGGTGGGTTCCTGTTTGGTCTGTTTGCGGGCACGGTTTTCAACGTTGTAGCAGCGACTATTGGAGCCTCGGCGATTTTCCTGGCTGCACGCTGGGGGTTGGGCGAGTCGCTGACCGCCCGGTTGGAATCCTCGGAAGGGACGGTCAAGAAACTGAAAGACGGTCTACGCGAGAACGAGATCTCGGTCCTGTTCCTGTTGCGGCTGGTTCCGGTTGTTCCGTTCTTTGTGGCCAATCTGGTGCCTGCTTTGGTTGGCGTAAAGTTTCGCAACTTCCTGATCACCACGGCGCTGGGCATTATTCCGGGCGGGATAGTCTACACGTGGATTGGTGTGGGGCTTGGCGGTGTGTTCGACCGCGGTGAAACCCCGGATGTGTCGTTATTGTGGGAGCCGTTCGTAATCGGGCCAATTATCGGCTTGTGCGTTCTGGCCGCTTTGCCCATCGTTATCAAAGCCTTGCGTGCAAATAAGGACAGCTGAGCCATGACCGAATTGAAAACAGACCTCCTGGTCATTGGGGCCGGGTCCGGCGGGCTGTCAGTTGCAGCTGGGGTCAGCCAGATGGGTGCGGATGTCGTTCTGTTGGAAGGGCATAAGATGGGGGGCGATTGTCTGAATTTCGGCTGCGTCCCGTCCAAAGCGCTGATTGCAAGCGGGAAGGTTGCTTATGGTCAGGCGCATTCCGCAGCATTCGGGGTCGCGGATGCGGCTCCTCAGATCGATTATGCGGCGGCCAAGGATCATGTGCATAACGTCATCGCCCAGATCGAACCGATGGACAGCCAAGAGCGGTTCGAAGGATTTGGCGTCAAGGTGATCCGCGAATACGGTACCTTTATCTCTTCCAACCAAGTGCAGGCGGGGGATTACCTGATCTCTGCGCGCCGAATTGTGATTGCGACCGGATCTTCGCCCTTGGTGCCGCCAATCCCGGGGTTGGACACGGTTCCTTACTATACGAATGAAACCATTTTCGACCTGCGCGAGCGACCGGATCACCTGCTGATCATCGGCGGCGGCCCGATTGGTTTGGAAATGGCGCAGGCCCATCGACGGCTAGGAAGCAAAGTCACTGTTATAGAAGGTCAGAAGGCGTTGGGCAAAGACGACCCCGAAGCCGCTTCGCTGGTGTTGGAGACGTTGCGCAATGAAGGCGTCGACATCCGCGAAGATGCCATGGTGGCGCAGATCCGAGGCAGCGAAGGCACAGTAGAGGTCGTGACCGAGAACGGTGAGATTCACCGGGGCACCCATCTTTTGATTGCGGCCGGACGTAAGGCCAATGTTGAACGCCTGAATCTGGAAGTGGCAGGAATTGAGCGCACCCGGACCGGCATCAAAACTGATGAGGCCCTGAGGACGACAAACCGCAAGGTCTATGCGATCGGTGATGTTGCGGGTGGGCTGCAGTTTACCCACGTGGCCGGGTACCACGCGGGTATCATTATTCGCTCAGCGTTGTTTGGCCTGCCGTCCAAAGCCAAAACCGCGCATATCCCCTGGGCGACCTATACCGATCCGGAACTGGCGCAGGTTGGTATGACCGAAGCACAGGCCCGCGACCAACATGGTAACAGGTTGGAAGTTGCACGGTTTGACTATCACCACAACGACCGGGCGATATCCGAGCGTAAAACAAAAGGCTTCATCAAAGTCATGGTTGTTAAAGGCCGACCTGTCGGGGCCACAATTGTGGGCCATCAAGCAGGCGAGTTGATCAACTTGTGGTCGCTGGCTTTGGCCAATAACCTGAAGATGGGGCAGATCGCCGCTATGGTTTCGCCTTATCCGACGATCGGAGAGCTTAACAAACGCGTGGCGGGTGCTTATTTCACGCCAAGGCTGTTTGAGAATCAGACAGTTAAACGAGTGGTCAGGTTCGTCCAGCGCTGGATTCCCTGACCGTAGGAGGGGCGCATTTTGAATTCGCTGTCGGGCCGATTTCTGATCCTGACGACGGTCTTCGTCATGTTGGCCGAAATCCTGATTTTTGTCCCGTCTATCGCTCGGTTCCGCGAGGATTTCCTGCTGAACCGTCTGGAGCGCGCCCAGATTGCCTCATTGGCGTTGTTGGCAGACGATATGCTGGCCGAGGATCTCGAGGCGGAACTGCTGGCGAATGCCGGTGTCTATAATGTCGTGTTGCGTCGTGACGAAGTTCGGCAGCTTATGTTGTCATCACCGATTCCGGAATCGATCACCCAGACATATGATCTGCGCGATGCCGGTCCCTGGGTTTTGATCCGTGACGCCATGAGCCGGATTTTCAAGCCCGAAAACGAGATCATTCGAGTTATTGGCGAACCCGTCAAAGGCGCAGGGCTTTTGATCGAGGTCACCACGGATAGTGCCCCATTACGTATGGCGATGGTGGATTACGGCCTGCGTATCCTCGGCCTTTCCTTTGTCATTTCGATAATCACTGCTTCGTTGCTTTTCCTGGCTGTGCGGGTGGTGCTTGTACGGCCAATCAAAAGCGTAGTGGGATATATGCAGCGCTACGCCAGCGCGCCCGAAGACGCGCGGGGCATTATCTCGCCAAACTCGAAAGTGACGGAACTGCGCGAGGCAGAAGAGGCGCTGAAAATGCTGCAGACGGATCTGACACAGGCGTTGCGACAGCGTGAAAGACTGGCGCAACTGGGTGGGGCGGTTGCCAAAGTCAGTCACGATCTGCGCAATATCTTAACGTCGGCACAGCTGTTCACCGACAGGATCGAATCCAGCGACGATCCCTTGGTTCGTCGGATGGCTCCGAAACTGGTGAACTCCATAACCCGCGCTGTGTCGCTGTGCGAAAGCACGCTGGCCTTTGGGCGCGCGGAAGAACCCGCGCCCACCTTGACGATGGTTCCTGTACGGGCGCTTGCTGCTGACGTTGCAGCCAGTGAGCAGCTTGCCGTCGCCGATGCCTGCGTTGAAATCGTAAACGAAGTGCCAGATGACCTGATTGTCCGCGCAGACCCCGAACAATTGTTCCGGGTCATCATGAACCTAGTGCGCAACGCGCGTCAGGCACTGGTCGCATCTGCCAAACCCGGGCGAGTAACAATTGCTGGCTGCGAATATGGAGACACCTGGTGCATTGAAATCAGCGATACAGGCCCGGGTCTTCCACCAAAAGCGCGCGAAAACCTGTTTACACCATTCCAGGGCGGAGTTCGAAAGGGCGGTTCGGGTTTGGGGCTGGCGATTTCGCAGGAACTTGTGCGCGGACATGGTGGAGACCTGAGTTTGAAACACACCGGACCCGAAGGAACAGTGTTCGAAATAAGCCTTCCACGTGGCGACATGACTTTTTGAAAATTTTTTCAAGAATCGACTTGCACGTCCCACGCACCGGGTCTAAACACCGCTTCACCAACGCGGACCGATAGCTCAGCTGGATAGAGTACTTGACTACGAATCAAGGGGTCGGGGGTTCGAATCCTCCTCGGTCCGCCACTTTCCTTTGAATTCATTGGAAAAAATGGCGGTTTTTACCAGATACCCGCCAACATACCCGCCAGATTGCTGGCTAGTTTCGAATGGCCTGTAGTTAGCGACGGATTGATACCGGGAACCAACTCGTCAGTTCGAATTGACTATGAGTTACCTGATCGGGTTCAGCCAAATATTCTATCCGTTTACTGTTTATTTGCTGGGCGAAAGACTTCCACACAAGTTCTAAGTTAACTCCCAACAGGGGTGGAAACTATGGAGCGGTGAGCTGTCAAACCAGGGGTTCGAATGAGAAGACTTCCACGCCGTCGTCGAAACCGCGCAAGGTGTGTGATCCCAACGTGCTGGGTGTTTCGGTGACAAGTTCGGCAAACTCGCTCGTTGCCAGAATGGGTGCATCAACGGACCGGGTCAGCCCCTCCAACCTGCTTACCATTGCGACGGAAGTCCCGGTCACCGTGAAGTCCAGCCTGCTTTCAGTTCCCACGTTGCCGTAGATCGCCGCGCCCATGTGCAGGCCGATTCCAAAATCCGTTCGATTCTCGGGCTCAATTTCCTCGCGCCTTTGAAACGCTTCCCGTGCCGCCGACAGGGCTGCCTCGCACATGTCCTCCGGCAGCCGCCGATGACCATCAAACGGGAAAATCGCGAGCAATCCATCACCGACGAACTTCAGCACCTCGCCACCATGGTCGTGTACCGCACCCGCGACACAGTCAAAGTACCGGTTGACCGCGGCCACGTAGTCACCCGGTGACAGGCGTTGGCTCAGGGCCGTAGAGCCGTGCATGTCGCTGAACAGAAGTGCACAATCGATCTCGCGGACATCGCCACGCGATATTTGGCCGTTCAAGACGGATCGGCCTGAAATCCTGCCCAGGTAGGCCTCCATCAGTTCAGCCGCTAGGAACTGCTCCGTGAAGACGTGGACGGTGCCAAACAGTGGTATCGACAGTCGCGTGAGGCCGTCGATTTCCCGCTGTGTAAAGCCGGAGCGCCTTTTTGTCGCGAAGGACACTGAAGCGCCCAGTACCCACTGCGTGCCGCTTTCGAAGGTAATGCTCCGTTTGCCAAACGGAACGGAAAAGACCAGGTAATCGGTGATGCCCGATGCAGCCAGCTTCTGGTAAATCGGATATTTGTCACGGGTTGACGGATCGGTCAGATTGGCACGCAGCACCGGCATCATTTCCGTCTCGCCGACCAGCCCGTCGGCCAGATCCCAGATATCACTTTGAAAGAACTTAGTGGCTATTCTGGCGGTCAGCTTGGTGTTTTCGCCGAACGGCGCCTTGTCAAAAAGGTCATCGGTCACTGAACTCCGTGGCATGACAGTCCAGTCTATGCGGTCCGTTGATGCATCCCAAGTTGCATCGACCAGTCCGATGACGGGATGCATCATGAGACGGCCCAGCGAAACCCGCGCGACTGGCACACCGCCGTCGATCAGCCTGTGACTGAGATGCTCAACCAGGCCACCAACATCGCCGTCGAAAAAGGCCAGCTTTTGCAACCAGTCGGCAATACGGTCGAAAACATCGGACATGACGCACTCCTCAACCCGCACTTTGTAATAGACGACCGCGCATGTCATTTGAATTGTTGAGCGGCCCATGTGGCCGCTTTGTCCGCATAGCAGTCCCTCGGACAGATCACAGCGAACGACAGCACCGAGCCCAAAGTTGTCGCTTAAAAAGGGAGCCAGGATATTTGAGAGCCCATTAGGTAAACCGCTATTCCTAATCGCGCAGAAGCCCACCAGAGAGCAGTGTTATCCTCCCGCCACGCCAGCGACGTTGACATATAGGGCGTACACAGAATGGCTTGCTGCCATGAAAAGCCGGCTGTTGGCACGGCCTCCAAAGCAGAGATTCGCACATCGTTCAGGCAAAGCGATGCGACCTATAGGAGTTCCATCAGGGGCAAAGACAATCACTCCGTCCAGTTCGGCATCACCCATGCCCCAACCGCACCAGAGATTACCGTCCACATCCACGCGGAACCCGTCAGGCGTGCCAGAACCTGCATTGATTAGCACACGCTTGTTCTGGATCGAGGCACCATCCGTGTTCACGTCATAAGCCAGTATCTTTCGAGACGGTTCACCACGCGATTCAACAATGTAAAGCACGGTCTCATCGGGGCTGAAGGCCAAGCCGTTTGGCCCTAGAATGTCATCGGCTACGACTTTCAGTTTTCCGGTGTCGGGGTCCACTCGGTATACGTTCTGGCCTAACTCTGGTTCGGCGCGATGACCCTCATAGTTGCCCAAGATGCCAAACGGTGGATCGGTGAACCAGACACTGCCGTCGGATTTGACGATCACATCGTTGGGCGAGTTAAGTCGCTTTCCGTCAAAGCTCTCGGCTAGCACAGTGATTGAGCCATCATATTCTGTACGCGTAACCCGTCGTCCACCGTGCTCGCACGTTATCAGACGACCTTGCCTGTCCCGGGTCTGACCATTGGCGAAATTCGACGGCTGGCGAAACGCCGATGACCGTCCGGTAACCTCGTCCCAGCGCATGATCCGGTTATTCGGAATATCACTCCATAGCAGATAGCGCCCGTCACCGAACCACACTGGCCCTTCACACCAGCGACAACCAGTTGCCAATCGTTCGACGCCGGCCAACGGCAGCTTGTATTTATCAAACCGAGGATCGAGTGTCACAACGGAGGGATCTGGATACCGTTGGGATGGTTGCCAGCTATTTTCGAAGTCATTTTTGTCCGTCATAGATCATCCTCAGTGTGGCGCCTGCTCAAGCTATGTGACTGGTCTTGAATTGAACAGGGCAGGCTATGCACTCGGTCCAAAGATCGACCAGCCTGTCGCACGAACTAACTCCTGAAATGCGATAGTCGCCAAATGGGAGTTGCCTTTTTGATCTAGCCCGGGGCTCCAGGCGACTACAGATGCGATACCAGGTACAATGCACAAGATTCCGCCACCAACGCCGCTTTTCGCTGGAAGGCCAACACGGAAGGCGAACTCACCCGAGGCATCATAAGAACCACACATCATCATCAGTGCGGTTACTCTTCTGGCTCGCTGTGCCGACAATACTGTGGCACCGGTGGCCGGATTTTGACCCGCTACGGCGAGAAAGCGGCCCGCCAATGCTAGCTGTTCACATGACATTGCGATGCTACATTGGCGAAAGTACAGAGACAAAACATCCTCTACCGGCGCGTTTAGATTTCCTTCCGCCTGCATAAAATGCGCAAGAGCGCGGTTTCTGGACCCAGTTCGCATCTCAGACTCTGCAACTGACGCATCGACCTCGATCGAGTTGTCCTCCGAAAGCTCTTGGCACAATCCCAAAAGGTCGTTGACTGCTTCATCAGAAGAACGGTCTTCGAGCAGAACATCTGCCACTATGATCGCACCTGGGTTGATAAACGGGTTCCTTGGGATTCCGCGTTCGTGTTCAAGCTGAACGATTGAATTGAATGGATCGCCGGAAGGTTCCCGACCAACTCTTTGCCACAAAGTGGCACCAACCTGTTGAAGCGCCAATGTGAGCGAGAACACTTTTGAAATGCTCTGAATCGAGAATAGCGTGCTCGCGTCTCCAGCGGAAATTAACGGGCCGTTGATTGGTGCAATGGCAATACCGAATTGGTTCAGATCAACTGTGGCGAGTTCTGGAATGTATTGCGCCACTTTCCCCCTTTCGGACATGCCGGAAATGCGATCTGCGATATCGTCCAAGACTTCCTGAAGCCTCTCGCTATCGGTGGTTTTGAGTATCGGCATGGATCTCCTCCGTCCAGACAGTGTGATCTACGCCCTTGCTAAGTTCGGGAAATTTGCTTGCGACAAAGCGAGGTTCAAGGTTCTGTCGGCGTTGCGAAAAATAGTCCACCGTTAATTTGTATACGGTGCCAGACAGGAGCACTATTGCCACCAAATTGATGGTTGCCATTATTCCCATGGCGGCATCCGCGAAATTGAACACTGTGGCAACAGCTTGCACAGCGCCCCAAACAACCATTGCAAGGCAGCCCAAACGCAAGATGTAAATCGGCAGCTTCCCTTCCAATTTTAAGAACGTCATCGCGTTTTCGGCATATGAGTAGTTGCCAAGTATGGATGTGAAGCCAAAAAAGACGATAGCAATCGCGATAAAGTGGCGACCGATTTCGCCGAGATGGACCGCCGCCGCGTCTTGAGTCAGTCGCATACCCGTAGGGCCATCAATTTCGATTGCGCCCGACAAAAGAATTAGCAATGCAGTTGCCGTCGCGACCAAAATTGTATCCACAAAACACCCGAATGCCTGAACGAAACCTTGGCTGGAAGGGTGGTGGGGCTCAGGTGTGGCAACCGCTGCAATGTTCGGTGCTGAGCCCATGCCCGCTTCGTTGGAGAAAAGTCCCCGTTTTATGCCGTTAAGGGCAGCAGCCATGACGCCGCCTGTCACGCCTCCGGCAGCTTCTTGAAGGCCAAATGCCCCTGCAACAATCGACCACAACATAGCGGGTACTTCGGAAATGTTCAGGACTACCACAACACAGGCAAGCAAGAGGTAGAGACCTGCCATGAGCGGCACGACAATCTCAGCGAACTTTGCGATGGTCCTTATTCCACCGAATATGACCACGGCTGCGGCTGCGGCCAGCGCTATGCCAACGATCGATTTGTTCAACCCGAACGCGCCCTCGAAAGCTTCGGCGATCGAGTTGGATTGGACGGCGACAAAAACCAAACCAAAGCTAACAATCAGGCAGATCGAAAAAATGACTCCGGCCCAAGGAGCATTCAAGGCGTTCGCCATGTAGAACGCTGGGCCTCCTCTGAACCTGCCGTTGGACGATGTGACTTTATAGAGTTGGGCCAAAGTACTTTCAGAATAAGCCGTGGCCATTCCAACCAATGCTACGATCCACATCCAAAAGATGGCGCCCGGACCTCCTAAGGTCAGGGCCACAGCTACGCCAGCCAGGTTTCCAGTGCCGACGCGTGAAGCCAAGCTTACCGTCAGCGCTTGAAACGGAGTAATACCTCTTTTGTCCGTGCTCTTCGAAGACGTGAGTACGCGCACCATTTCCCCAAAATGAAGAAACTGAAGTGCGCCAAGACGAATTGTAAAAAAGATACCGGTTCCAAGAAGTCCGTAAATTAATGCGTAGTTCCAAAGAACCGTGTTTATGCCATTAACCAATACTTCCATAGCACGCCTCTTAATAATTCAAACACTTCCCGGAAGGCAAAAACAGTCTGCCTAGTTTTTCATCATGCACAAAGATGCGAAAATTGTCAGGAATAAGCTGCGCGGTATCAATAAAAGGTTGACGTGGATAGCACTGAAATTGAGGCACAGGCATATAGCTACGTATCCATTTGGCAATTCGCTCAGCAGTAGTTCACGCCAAGTGCTGCGAACGACAGCGTCGAACCCAAAGAGGCAAATGCTGCGCTTTATGCGAGTGTCCCATTTGATTGGATTCTTCGGAAAGCGGCAAAGCGTTCGTACAATCCCAGTACAGCCGACGGCTGCTACTAGCACAAAGCAGAAATGCTTGAAGGGCAGCGTGCTCTTAAGTTGTCCCGCGCTTTTTCAACTATTTGCAGATAGGCAATTCTAGTGGCCGTTGTTTAGGCAAGGAAGCTCTCCAACTATTTATGATCGGTTGGAGGCTACTTTTGGGCCAGAACTTTGGTGCGCCTATTGCTTGCAAGCAAGCTGCGTTCCAATAAACTCCTACCCGCGATAGTGATTTCCCCTTTTTCACAGCCTTAGCGACAGCATCGATATCCTTGGATTCCGGGTAGATATACAGGGTCGTCGGATTCCCTTCCACAAGCGCCAATATCTCTTTTGAGGCCGACTGTGACCAGGTTGTGCAGCCATTGCTACGGCCGCCAGTGTAGTTCACAAGTTTTCCGTAGGGGACATAGCCGTCGTTGTCTGCATGAGTGCTTCGAGGACTTTTGAACCTACATTGCCACTTAAGGAAAACAGCGGAATGGCCTCCAATGGCGCGCTCGCGAGCATTGCTCGTTTCTCCTTCCCCATCAAACAAAAGAAAGGTGCGGTAGAACGGCTGCGTTTTGCCGGAATGACTATAATAACCTTTGAAGGACGTGCGGGTTTCAGCCGTCACATAGGCACCTCCGGCGGTAAGTTTAGATCCTTCTGCATTGCTGAAGTTCTTCGCGCATTGCCGACCATTCGAAAAATTGGCGCCCCTTAGTTTTCGGCCATTTCCATAGCCGGACGAAACCGCTCGGAAAGAATTTTGTGACTCGCAGATGACGTAAAACCGCTTCGCGGGATTGCCGTTTCTTGCAGTGCTGGGGCGGGTTGCATCCTTGGCAAGGTAGCAGGGGTTCCTTACTTCGCCTCGTCGTACTTTCTCTATGTAAAGCGCTCGCGCTCTGTTCAAAACGATCGGCGCGATTTGGCCGTCACCCGTACCCACGTGTTTTTGTAACCACACTGGGACATCTTGCGATATCGCCTCGACGCGGTCTGGGAGTACGCCCGCCGAGATGGCAATTGTAGTGGCAGTGAGTGCGAGACGGAGTGAATTCGGTAGCAACTGGAGATCTCCTGCTAGAATGTCCTCCTGGCCAGTCTAACACAGTTCTTATACTTTACGACGCCAGCCAGGTGTACCAACGAAGCTTCGTGTTGCCACAAATCCCACACTACGTTTTTTGGGGGGCTAACACTTTGCGCAATTAGGCTGCCATGTTGCGTAGAATTCTGGACATTCAGAGTTTTGCTTCCAAATAAATGCTATGGCCACACGTCGAAAGTTCCTGTTCTTAACCGTAACCGCAATGGCTGCTCCGTACATAGCGCGGGGACAAACGGTAGCGCTGAAAAATGTGATAAGCGGTCTGCCGCAGTTGCATTCACTTCAAATTCAACGCGGAGATGAAGTCATTTTCGCTAAGACTCAACAGGGTGCAGGCCTAGACAGGCCAGCTAACATAAAGTCCTGTTCGAAAAGCATTGTGGCTCTGTTGCTTGGGACGGCGATCGATCGGCAGGAAATCCCATCTGTAGACGCCACCCTGCGGGAGGTCGCTCCGCAGCTCTTGCCTGCCAATGCTACACCCGGCACCGAAAGCATAACCATGGAGGATCTGGTGACGCTGCGAGCCGGTCTCGAAAGAACCTCTGGCAGTAACTATGGGGAATGGATCAGCTCTCCTAACTGGGTCGCGGATGTATTGACACGGCCGATGGTTGCTGAGCCAGGACAACAGATGCTCTATTCCACTGGATCAACTCATGTTCTTGGTGCAGCGTTGACCGAGGCTGCCGGCCAAAATCTTTTGACGCTCACGCGTGAGAGGCTGGGAATACCTCTTGGTATTGAGATACCTGCTTGGACGAGAGATCCACAGGGTTACTACCTAGGAGGCAATGAGATGGCAATTACTCCAAAGTCGATGTTGAAGATCGCGGTGTTGCTTCGGGACCGCGGGGCCTTTGCTGAAAGGCAAATTATTCCTGAAAGCTGGGTCTCGGAATCGACCAAGCCATATGGCCGCTCGGCTTACTCTGGGTTAGACTATGGGTATGGTTGGTTTCTGACGCCTTCGGGTTATGCTTTGGCGCGTGGGTACGGAGGGCAAATTTTAGCTGCTCATACTGACCGAAACCTAGCCGTAGCAATCACATCTGATCCTACTCGTCCGGCTCGTTCCGGAGGATACTTTGGAGAATTGGTAAGATTATTGGACGGTCCAATCTTGAACGCCACCTAATTAGAGCTTTCTGTGGAAGTTGCCGAGTGCGTTACAAGGGTCAATATCCGCAACGGGGGCGTAGCGCATTAATGTCGTCGATTTTCCTTGATTGAGCCCCATCTAGTTGAGGAAATCGACGTGGAATTTAATCGCCACGTTGACAACACGGTCATACCCAGATTGGATGGAGCTCGCCGGATTTCCTCCTCCAAGTTCGGCGAGAAATTGAAAAAAACCTTTCCAGAAACAACTATAACTGAATGGCTCTCGCAGCCAACATTAACCAAGGCTGTACGATCACAGTTAAAAGTCAGCTTTGTCCGCAAAGCGGTAATTCTGATAGAACGCAGTGAACGACCGCTGTGAGCCCAAAGCGGCAGTTGCTTTTTCGAAGACGTCCGGATCACCCTGCACAGTCGCAAGTAGTGCAGCGCCTTCCAGCGTCGCGAGCACTGCTAGTGCGTCAGAAAGCGGATCGTCGCTGTCCGGAAATGCGCTGACAAGCCGATCGACCAATGCTGCAAAGAACATTTTTGCCGCCGCCGTTACCGGTTCAGGCAGGCCTCCGCTTTCAGCTGCGAGTAGCCCACAAAGGCACATCTTTCCGTCCTGGCGCAAGCTTTCCGCGAAAAGTTCGCGTAGGCGCGCGACACGCGCATGAGACGGGCATTCATCCAAAGCGTCTAGGAAACGGGACGTGTAATTTCTGGCCAGTCGAGCGACCAGATCGGCCTTGGTCGGGAAGTAATGATGTACGCCTGCGCTGGTCAGCGCTGTGTCGCGCGCAAGGTCTCGGAACGAAAAGCCGTTGTAGCCGCCAGTGCGGACCCGCGCCTCGGCGGCGACCAGGATTTTCTCTTCTGATGTCATACCATCACCCTCGACAATTCTTGCCGCGCTGCATCCATGGCTTCAAGAGCGCCTTCGAGGAAACCACCGTGCGACGGTGCGGTTTCAGTTCCTGCAAAGATCACCCGCCGAGTAGGAGTTAGTTTGCTATACATAGGATGGGAGCTAAGCGGCTTGAGGTCGGCAGACGTGGCGGTTGCCATGTCGGCGCTCCAATCCTTGACGATTACGCCGCGTGGCTCGGCTGCTTTGGGGCCAAACAGGCGGACCAGTTGCGCCACCGCTTGCGCTTCGAACCCGGATTGTCGGGCCGTGCCGGGCATGGCAAAGCCGAACAGAGCACCCTGGGTGCCGTCCATAGGCGACGCGTCATGGATTTCAGCCAGCGGACCTTGATGAGAGATTGCGTCGCCATTCAGGCCCGCGTCGCGCCAGAATGGGGTGTCGTAAACAGCAACGAGTTTGGCATGTCCGGCCATCCAAGTTGGAACATCCGGAACGACCACGCCCATCTGTGCAGCGAGGCGCGGGGGTAGCGCCAAAACAACGAAGTCGGCGCGCAATGAAAACCCGTTTCCGCTCAAGGTCACGAATTCGTCTTCTTCGATCACACGCCGAACTTCGTGGCCAAGGCACAGCGTATCAACAACCTTTTGGGCGAGGGCGTTGGTTATCTGAGCGAGTCCGCCTGAAACGCGAAGCGCGTCACCCATGGGGGCGAAATCGAAGTCACGACGCACATTTCCCTGAGCATCCTCGAACGCCAATCGTCCATCGCTGTATTGTGGAAATGTTCGCAGCCCAAGCTTGTCTAGGAGGGATAGCATGCGGTGGTTGTGCGGCCAAATCCAAGCAGGGCCGAGGTCATAGCCGCCCTGTGAGAGAATGCGACCGCCTACGCGGTCGCGCGCCTCTAGCAAAAGCACGTCGCGCCCTTCAAGCTTCTGCGCATGCGCCAAAGCTAGGCCGGACAACCCTGCGCCGACGATGACAATCTTTGCGTTTGGCTTCATGCCGCGCTCTCTGCGACGTTACTAAGGTGGCCGGTCTTGATCCAGATTCGCACCCCGTTAGCGCCAGCGGTCGCCTCGAAACTCGCCCCGACGGGCAGGCGTAACCAATCCCAGCGGGACAGGGTGTCGCCACCCTCGTTCAGGCTCCCATCAATCACAAAGACCTCAAGCCCGCCTGAGGCATCTAAAGAGCGCACTGTACCCGCATCCCAGTGTTCCATCGCTACAGTTTCACGTACATCTGTGTGGAGGGGCAACCTAGAGACACCATCTGCTGCTTCAATCCAGCTTGCCTTGCCGCTGTCGATCTGGACTTGATCGCGGTCGCTAGCATCGAATTGGTGGAGCTTTACCAGAATTGTCGCGCCGTCCTGTGCTGCAGGTGTATGAGACGAGGTCGGCGGGTTCCGCACGTAGGAACCAGTTGGAAAATCACCGTCTTCGTCTTGAAAAGTACCGTCGAGAACCAAGTATTCTTCGCCTCCGTCATGCGTGTGGGCAGAGAAAGCGCTGCCAGGCGCAAAACGGACGATAGTGGTGGCGCGAGCTACTTCCTCTCCAATTCGGTCAAGCATTTTGCGCTCAACTCCGGGCATCGGGGATGCGACCCAATCGTTCTCTTCAAAGTGTATAAGGGTACGTTTATTGAAGTTGGCGTTCACGCGCATGGTTTGGTCTCCCTCCATTGTCACTGTGTATGTGCAAATTGACTATACTTACCTACTGATAGGTAGGTCGTTTCTCGACGTCACTATCGCAACAGTGATCACGCGTTCGTGAACCATTGGTTGAACCGCGGCGAATGGCGAATTTGTCCGCATTGCAGGCATTCTTTGAATTCTGCCGTATGACTGCTTCGAGCCCGAAGCAGACTCCAGTTCACGACACCAGACCAACTCACGTTCAATAATTTGTCCGCGAGCCGAGATGGTCTGCAAGCTGATCAAAAACCAACCTGATCCTTCGCGCTGTTTGTAACTCAGAGTGTGTGGCCAACCAGATAGGAAATTTGAATGGCTCGCGTTCGGGCAGAACACGCTCCACACCGGGTGTAAGGGCCGCCACATCGTCTGACATAACACTAATGCCGAAGCCTTGGCGCACAAGCTCCCATGACACTATCCCGCTCTGCGATCCAATCCGAAAATTCTTGCGGGTTACTTCGATGCCAGCCGGATTGAGAAATCCAATCATCGTGTCAACATCGCCAAAGCCGACGAAATCCAACTTAGCAAGTTCGTCTTCATTTCGTGGTCGCCCAACCTGTTCGAGGTATGAAGGGGCAGCGTAAAAATGTGCCGTCGCTTCTGCCACGAGCTTTGCAATCAGGTCCGGCTGTGTCGGGCGCACATGCCGAATTGCGATATCTGCCTCGCGCCGCTGTATGTCTCGTATGTCATTTGCTGCGACAACGTCGATCTCAAGCCGCGGTGCCGCGATCCTGATCTGTTTGAGAATAGGCGGTAGCTGATAGGCTGACATCACGTCGGAAGCAGTGATCCTGACTTGCCCTTCAACTGCTTGTGACTGGCTTGTTGCGGTCAGAGAAATTCTGTTCGCGACATTTCCCATTTCACTGACATGCACCAAAAGCTCAGCACCGGCTGTTGTCAGATTAAGCGACTTGCCAACCCTTTCAAACAAGGTGACGCCTAGCGCCTGTTCCAGCGCGGCGACCTGACGACCCACGGTTGGCTGGGTCTGTTCAAGCACGCGCGCCGCGGCGGAAAACGAGCCTTCTTCTGCCGTTGCAAGAAAAGACCGAGCCTGGTTCCAATCGAAATTGATTGCCTTCCAATTCATGCATTAATGCATAACAGTTCTGCAATATCTGGCAATTTAATAAATTGGCGTTTTAAGATATTGGCTGCGGTGACGCCAAAGGAAAAGAGAAACGATATGGCTACATTATCCAAAGATGCCGCATTTTGGAGCAAGATTTCGCGCAAATATGCGGCTGATCCTATCCGAAATATGGAAGGGTATCTGAACACGCTCGAACGTACAAAGTCCTACCTGAAAGCCGAAGACAGCGTGCTGGAAATCGGCTGTGGAACGGGGTCGACCGCGTTGTTGCTGGCACCGGATCTGGCTCAAATAACTGCCTCCGATCTCGCACCGGGGATGATCGAAATCGCTAACGAAAAACTCGCTGAAGAAGAGCTGGAGAATGTAACGTTCAAAGTGGCCGAGGTTCTGCAGCATGATCCTAACGACGGTTCTTACGACGCTGTCCTCGCACATAATCTGCTGCACCTTGTTCCCGATCTGGGCAAAGCACTCGAACACATTGCGACCCTTACAAAACCCGGTGGGGTATTCATTTCCAAAACCGTCTGCGCTCCGGAGAGTGGAGGGTTGAAATATGGCATGATCAGCCGAATAGCGATCCCGATTATGCAGTTGCTCGGGAAAGCTCCGTTCGTAAATTTTGTGTCCGTAGCTGAACTCCAGCAAGCCATTGAACTTGCGGGCTTCGATATCGTCGAGACGGCGGATCAAGCCGGGTTATTGCTGAGCCGGTACATTGTCGCGAGAAAGTCGTAAAAAAAGCATTCGCGCCATAATTATGTGCATGCAAGGGACAGCTCGGGCCATCAAATGAGTATAATGATGAAAGATGGGATTTCATTTGCACGCCTTTCGGAAATCGATCCGAATGACATTGCGGTTCATATGTCCGACCCCCGGGTAGCAGAGCATATGCCGCTTTTGACGTTCAAATGGAGTATCGAGGTCGCAAGAGAGTATATCACTAAGAAGGAAGGCTACTGGGCGCGGGACGGTCTTGGACATTGGGCGTTTTTGTCAGGCGGTCAGTATGTTGGTTGGGGGGGCTTTCAAAAAGAAGATGACGAGTGGGATTTTGTGTTGGTTTTGCGGCCCGACGCCTTTGGCCTTGGGAAACGGATTTCCAAAATGGCAATCGACTTTGCGATCGCTGACAAACGTATCCCCTTTGTCACGTTTCTGTCGCCACCAAGTCGAAAAAATCTGGGTGCGCTCCGGAAACTCGGCGCCAAACACATAGGCGAGATCGAATACGAAGATGCTCAGTTTCTCAAGTTTCGCCTAGATACGGAGTGAACTCCGTTCTTCCTGATTTTTCCCGGTGGTGCGCCATACACCCGTTTGAAGGCTTTGTTGAACGCAGGCTCTGACAAGTATCCGATGTCAGCGGCAATCTGCGAGATAGGTTGATCGGTGGACACCAACCTTTCTCTGGCCAGGTGCATACGCCACGTTGCAAGATACTGGATTGCCGGAACACCTACCAACTCAGTAAACCGCGCCGCGAAAGCGGATCTGGACATACCAGCAACCTCCGCGAGTGACTCGACTGTCCAAGCTGCAGCAGGCGCACGGTGAATTGCGACTATCGTGCGCCCGATCTGCGGGTCTCGCGCAGCTTTTAACCAGCCTCGATCCGCATCGGGTGCGCTGTTCAACCAACGACGAATGGCCTCAATGACAACCACATCGGCCAGTCGTGTGATCACGGTTTCGCCGCCCGGTCTCAATTCCCGCGCCTCTTTTGCGATGAATTGCAAAGTTGCCTGTAACCAGCTTCCGGCGTCCTCCTCCCACGGGTCGATTTTGAGTACATCTGGAAGCAAGCGCATCAACATATCACTGGCGGCGTGATCTATTCGGACCAAGCCGTACATGATGCCCGTCTCCGCGCCGCCGCCGCCGTATTCCAGTGTTTCATAAAGCTCGGTTACCTTGCGAATAGGCAACTCCTCCAGCGTTAAAAGCGGCGTGTCTTCTGAGCTAAAGAAACCGACCGGAGCTCCGTTGGTCATCAAGACAAGATCGCCTTTTTCGACCTCGAACGGGTCATCGTCACCGACCTTCATTAAGCACCGCCCGTGTGTGATGACCGCAAAGCTCAGTACACCGGGAAATCCCGGTATCGATACGCCCCAGGGTGCTGTCATGCGAGACTGGCAATAGAATGTGCCAGTGAGTTTCAGAAGATGAAGGATTTCCCCCAGCGGATCGCCGATCGGCTTTGCCAGTGCATCTGGGTCAGGGACATGTGGTTCAACCTTGTTCATGTCGCGACTTTGGCTGAAATTTGGCTCTTCGTCTATACTTTTAGGACGATTGGATAATATTAATGGATTTTGAAGAATAGAATATCTCAATTGACTGTCTAATTTCGGGTCATCAACTGAACTCATGGAGATGACCAATGACACAGCAAACCATTCTTGTACTTGGCGCAACAGGCAAAACCGGATCGCGGATCGCGACACGTCTGGAAGAAAAAGGGCAGACAGTCCGGCGCGCATCGCGGAACAGTGAAACGCCATTTGACTGGGAACAACCGCAGACCTGGCCCGCAATCCTGGAAGGCGTCTCGTCTGCTTATATTTCTTACTTTCCTGACATCGCTTTTCCAGGTGCGGTTGAGCAAGTCGAAGCCTTCACAGCATTGGCTCGTGAAAAGGGATTACGGCGTTTTGTGCTGCTAACCGGGCGTGGCGAGTTTCATGCGCAACGAGCGGAAGCAGTCGTACGCAATTCCGGAGTTCCGTTCACTATCGTTCGTGCAGCATGGTTTGCCCAAAACTTCTCTGAAGGGGCATTGCTTGGTCCGGTCATGGCAGGTGTCTTGCCAATGCCCGCCGGCGATGTACGCGAACCAATCATCGACGTGGACGACATCGCCGATGTTGCCGTAGCTGCTTTGACAGAAGAAGGACACGACGGCGAACTTTACGAAGTCACGGGACCACGTCTCATGACGTTTGCCGACATGGCTGCAGAGCTTTCGCGCGCAATGGGCAAGACTGTGCAATACCTGCCCATTTCATTCGAAGACTTCCACGCGGAAATCGCGCACGCGAATGGCGAGATGATTGCTGATGTGATTACGGACATCGCGCGTGAAACGCTGGACGGGCGCAATGCGAACCTCGCGGACGGGGTCCAGCGTGCGCTTGGACGCGCGCCACGCGACTTCGCCGACTTCGCAAACAAAGCTGAAATGTCTGGCGCGTGGACCAAAGCCGCTTAAGCCAAGCCAAAGGACATTGGAGAAAAACATGAAACTTGAACTTAAACGCAGACTTATCTTGGGTCTGTCCGGATTAACGGCATTTGCCATAGGTCTGGCCATCACTCTGGACCCACGGTCTTTCTACGCCAACTACGGCATCGTACTCTCGCCGCAGCCAAACCTGATGAGCGAGTTGCGTGCACCTGCTGCCAATCTTGCGGTACTTGGCCTGATCATTTTGTGCGGAGCATTTTACCAAAAGTTAGTCCAGGCCTCAGCCTTGCTTGGGGCCACGGTTTTCTCAGCTTTCGCCGTGGGCAGGACAATCAGTTTCGTCCTCGATGGTTGGCCATCCGAAAACATTCTTGCCGCATTTGCGATAGAGGTTTTGCTTGCGGTGTTGTGTTTGTGGGTTGTCGGTGGAAACGCGAAATCTGCAGCGCCTGCCTGAGACGGTTTTGTCCACGTAGAAGTCGTTCACACCTAGTGCAGCGAAGGTCTGCACTGAGCCCAAACTCTCAAATGCTGCGCTACGGATCAATGTCTGTTTCCCGGTATGAAGTAGGCAGAGGCCATTCTGTGGCCTCTGTCTCGTTGGTTCACTTGTTGAAGAACTCGGCGGCGGCGTCAGTCGACGCTTTCACGGCATCTGGCTTGTAGTAGAAGTCCACGTGGCCGAATTCGTCGAACGCCAATTCCTCATGCTCGTTCGTCAGCTTTTCGATAAACTGGGTGGAGCAAGGCGCAGTGAATGCCGTGCTGGAGTAGATCGTCAGCGTAGGCTGCGTGATCTTGTCAGCATAGGCTTCACCAAGTGAGAACAGGGACTGCATGCTCTGATCGGCAATATGCATGTTTGAGAAGTTCGGAACTGCTTCCGGCCCCTTGGCCCCTTTGCGACCGTAGTAGTCATAGCTGGCCTCAGCCATCGACGGGAACGGAGCGGCTGCGACAAAATCTTCGCGGGAAATCTCGTCATCCAGGCCGAAAGTTTCAACGTAGACCGGCTCGCCGGTCTCATACATCTTCTGCATCGCCGCATTGGACGCTGCGATCATCTGGTGCGCCATGTTGGGATCGGCCCACTGGAACCCATCTGCGGCCATCATTCCAGAGACCAGAGCGATTTTCTTGATGCGGTGGTCGGTTACGGCGGCGGAGGCGATGATCGAGCCGCCCTGGCACACGCCCAGGCCGTGGATTTCTTCCACGAATGGCAGGGTGCCTAGGTATGACACAGCGTCCCAAGTGTTCTCGATCAGTCGGAACATATAACGCGATTTCATGTGCTCTCCTGGCAGCGCGGGGCTGTCGCCCATGCCCAGATAGTCAAAGCCCAGATAGATGAAGCCGCGTGCGGCCATTTCCGGGCCGTAGGTCGCGGGGATCTGATCTTTGACCTGCGGGAAGGGGCTAGCGCCGACGATGGCTTTGTATTTCTTCGACGCGTCAAATCCTTCGGGAAGGTAGAGGTCGCCTGCCAAATCCACACCAAAGGACTTGAAGGTCACTTGGTTTTTGCCAGCGCTAAGGGTTTGGGTTGTCATGGTCTTGGTCCTTTCGGGTTGGAAGACGCTTGGCCTTGCAAAAGTAAATTATCAAGTTTACTTATGGGGAAGTAAGGTGTTTGTAAACACATCATTTTACTTATTGAGGTGGAACCTGTGAAACGTACTGAAAAGAAACGGAAAGATATCATCGACGCAGCCATCGATGAGTTCCGTGAGCAAGGGTTCCTGGGGGCGAAGACCACCTCAATCGCGAAAAAAGCGAACGTATCGAGTCGCACGCTTTACAATCACTTCGAAAGCAAGGAGGCGCTGTTCGACGCGATCTCAGAGATCATGTTGGAACAGAGCCGCAGCATGCAGCCGGTATCCTATGATCCGGATCGCGACTTCGCCGAGCAACTGAAGGATGCTCTTTGGCGCTACGTCGGAGTGATCACGGAAGAAACAGCCATCGGATTAAATCGCATGGTCCTGTCAGAGCTGATCCGTGACCTTGATCGGTCCCGGCGGTTCTTCACTCAGACCGAAACCCACGATTATCCGATGACGCGATTGATTAGTGAGGCTATGGACGCTGGCGTTATACGAGAAGCTGATCCGGCCTTCGCAACGAACCAGCTTTTGGGGCTCGTCAAAAACTTCTTCTTCTGGCCGGAGTTCTTTCTTGGCGAGAACCCGACACCAAAAGACGTCCTGGACGATTGCGTCGCTATGTTTTTGGCGCACTACAAAGCGGACGTTTGATTGGACATCACCAATGGCGGCTTCGTCCCGCAGAGCGGTCATTGCTTCACTGCGCAACGAATGACTGCTTCGAGCCCAATCTGTCTTATGCTGCGGAACAGCCGAATGTCCGCTTTTCTCTCAGGCGGCCGTCACGGCACGCGCCATCGCAATGACCTTAAGCCAACGTGGAATAAACCTCGGCAACTCGCTGAAAGGTCCAATAGAAGGCGATAGCCGCACATCCACCGGCTAACCCCACTCGTAGGGACATCCACAAACTGGAGTTCACGCGCCGACACATTATCAAGGCAGGCCAGAGTGCAAGAATAATGGCAACTTGGCCAAGCTCGACGCCAAGATTGAAAGCAAGCAGGCTTTGCCAGATGTTTGGAGATGTGACCTGCAAGATCTTGTGCAACACAAAGCTAAACCCAAGCCCGTGCAAGAGGCCAATCAGCGTTGTCAGAAGCACCATCGTGACTTCAGAGCGCGCATTGTCCTTAAAACTCATAAACGCTGCGACGGCTGCAAATATGATAGAAAGCGCGATCCCGGTTTCGACGGCAGGAACAAACCACGCGCCCGATGGTACAAACCCGAAAAACCCCAGCGACAGCGTTACGCTATGCCCAACGGTAAAACCGGTTGCACGCAGCAATAGCGCCCTGAGTGTCTGCGCTCCAATGACCAAACACACAACAAAAAGAACATGATCCAATCCTTCGAGGATATGTCGTATACCTTCCCAGATAAAACTCAGGAATCCTCCGTATCCCTCTTGCTGAACCACCAATGGCTCGGTCATCAGGCCCCGAGATCGGAATATCTGTGGTGTGTCCGACGCGTAATCGAGAATAAGGTTGGCGGTTTGGTCCTGATCGGGCAAGCCGGGGTCCAGCACGTTGGCAATGCTGTACGATTGGACCGGGCCGTCAGTATCATAATGAAGGACGAGATCGACAATTGTGTCACCGACAAAAAGCGGGGGTGTTAAGTCCGTTTCGGTGTCCACGGCCTGTTGAGCTTCGGCCAAAGTTGCAAATCCGGGCTCATTTCCAACGCGATGCAAGCGAACGGACTCAACTGTTCCTCTTAAGCGCTGATTGTCGACCAGCAGATGCAACCCACCTTCGGCGAATTGCCCCAGCCCATTGGGATCGCTCATGACTGCCTGCAAGTCGACGAAGTGGACCAACTGACCGTCGCTCATGGCATTAGTCGTGAATGGTGCAGCTTTCGGCAAGGCACCACCATCCTGATCACCGACCTTGTCTGCAACCAGATAAGGCATGGGCGTACGAATGTAGACACGAAGACCGTCTTCGGAATGCTCGACATGCGAAATTCGAACGTTGAGGTTAAGCAAGAAATGCGCCGAGGCCGACAGCGTCAGCGACAAAAACACACCGACAAACAGAACGCCGAAAGCAAAAACCTTTGCCCTTAAATACTTATGCATTTAGATCGCGAGCCTCGATTACAGTCAATCCATCCAGCTTCCATTGCCCGGATTCAGGTACAACCTCGGCCAGCACCCGAAACGTAACAGCGCGCATGTGGGCATGCCCCCAATTACCGCCTTGGGCTTTCACTGTCCATTTGGCCAGAGTGCTAAATCCACCCGGTTTGAGGGTAGGGTCAACGCGCTCTACTTTCAGGGCACTAATATCTGTAACTGTAGCAAGACTGCCTCCTGGCGTTCGGATTGCGAGACCACGTTCTATCTCTGTTGCGATGTCGCCCAGAGATGCTGCTGTTGCAATGTGGGCCAGCTCTGCCTTTCTTTTGGCCGGCGAAGTTTCCAGGGTCACTGTGTTCAAGTTTTCGACCATCGAGCGCAGTATATCTTCCGCAACCTGCTGCTCAGGGGGCTCGGTCTTACTCCAAGGTAATTCCGGCAAATATCCCGAAAATACAAACGTTGCCGAAGCAGCGGCAATCATAGTCACCCAACTGGTACGCTTTGCGACTTTGCCTCTGGTTAGCAGGAGAAAACAGAGTGAGACGGCGCTGATAATCCCGGCGATCAAAGCCACGGCCGGGTACTGCCGTTTCTCCTGCTCAACTGGAATTTGAGTAACAGATGCTCTTTGGTATTGGAGTAGGTGGTTCTGCCAGTGAAACTGAGGGTCCGCAGGTGTAACAGCTCCAAAGAACGGCCCGGCGATATCGTTTGAAATGGTCGCAACGCGAGAAATTTCCTCATCAAACATATCCCAAGTGACCGCCACCTGATCGGGAAGGTCTGCCGATGAGAAAGACAGGATAGCTCCAATAAACGTATTGTTCACAGACACTTCCTTTCCCGGCTCGACAACCTGAAAACCCTGCGATGTCAGCTCCAGGAGTTTTGCAGTAGCGTTTGATGGTTGCACTGACTTGCCATCAATGGTCACCGGGTTACGAGAAGCCAAAAAGGACGCCGCCTGGTTTACGATCAAGGCGCTATGCTGTGGCGAAAGCGTTTGCCCCACTTCGAAAGTTTCACCAATCCAAGGCGCCAGTTCACGCAAGCGGATCAGTGTTTCATGCCGAACTTCACGAGGTTCGATGTAGAGAAAGGTGGATGTCCTGTCCTGAGCTTTTCGATTCAGGCTTTCAGCAGAAAAGCGGCTGCCCCACGGATCATGCCAGTGAATCTTTAACTCTGCCGGCTTTAACAAGAAACTGAAACCCGTGACCGGAACCTCTCGGTCAAAAACCTGCATCCCGATTGTCACCAGTGGTTCGCCACCCTGCGATGGAGGCATTATGGTCAGCTCGTTGGGAACTGAGTTTTGAAACGGAAAGAACACTTCGACGAACAGAACACGAGGATCTTTTGGCGGGCTGGGAACAATTTGACCCGAGAATGGATCGCGCTTACCTGCAAGCGGCGAGGCCCGGTCGATGCGCGTTCGGTATTCTAGCTTTCTGATTTCAGCGTGTAGGGGCTGTTCGTCCCTTGCAACAATAGACAGCGCCCGACTTTTGGCTTGGGCAGAACCTTGATCGGACTCTTGTTCAACCTCCGGCTCACCCTCGACGAAATCGGATGACAATCCGATTGGCAGCATATCCGCAAACAAAGGAATATCTTCGACATAGACCTCAAGGTCGACGTAAACCCCATCATCTTTGATATGAAGGACAGCAATATTGGGTGCGACTTCCGAACCGTTTGTCAAAACAACATCTGCTGAAACGGCCTGTGCACCCGAGGCCATCACGCTCAGCATCAAGAATAGTCGGCACAGATACCGCCAAATTGGAATTTTGTTCACCCCTGAACGTTAATTATCCGGCATTGGCGGTGGCGTGTAACCATCCCATTTGCCGGCTTGAACCTTTTCAGAAGGCTCTTTTTCTTTTGAACGCGGTGCATTGATGTATTCGTCGCTCACAGCTGGTGGCAGCGCATAGTCGTCAACACTCGCTTCCCGAACAACGATCTGATCCTTGGTTACGTTTATCACCTGTAGATCTCGCGCCAGCGTAAGCGGTCCATCGTATGTCGAACGAACACCTTCCAGGATTGCCTGATAGTTTTCGGGCGAAAGAACAGAGTGATACCCTAGGGCCATGCGTGGCTCGACAGCGGACATAACTTTGCCGAAAGCCGCAGGTTCCGTATGAACGCGCGTAGCTACATAAGTCGCCTGTTTCATGTCCCAACCAAAATAAGGGGCTAGCGCATCCGGTGGTAGAAACGCCTCGTGAGAAGCGATGTCCGCCCCCTTAGCATATTCTACATACCATTTGTTTGGGTAAGTATCTCCGCCAAAGACGTATTTCAGTCCATTCCATTCCAGAGAGTAGCTTACCGAGCCATCTAGACTGTGGATCGCAGGCCAGGACCGGATAGTTACGTCGTTTTCCTGATAAACGATCTCGTTTTCCTGCATGTAGTCGAATTCGGTAACTTCAAGCTTGGCCCCATCATCCGGCAGCGCCCCCGTACGTGTGGCTAGATCCCAAGCATAGGCTTTAGATATACCCTCGACATAGGCTTTGGTGCCCAATTCATCCTCTGATCCGGACGGGCCGAAGACGCGGAGCGGAGTATATCTGCCCGAAAGCCAACCTCCAACATGCAGACCCATAAAATCCCCAACGTGGTCTACATGCAAATGACTGAAAAAGACCTTATCGACCTTTGCAAAATCTGGCCGCAGCGAGAACAGGTTGCCTGTTGCGCCCGTTCCTATGTCAAACAGAAAGACGTCCCCATTCCCTAGTTCCACATAAAACGAAATAGAAACGGCCGCTTTGGTTTGGTTTGGCATCCCCGTACCCAATGCCGTGATACGCATCTCATCCGCGCCAAGGATTTCAGTGTTGGGAAAGTAAGACGCGGGATATACACCGTTTTCGATTTCAGTGGCACTCCGACCCGTCGGCAAGGCGTTTTGGGCCGTGGCAGTGCCAGCCAGTGTCACGCCTAATGCCATCAATGTACCGGCTGCGGTTTTCATTAAGTTATTCATTGATCCCCCCTTCAAAGCGAAGCCTCGTAAGAGAACACGAAACCGTGAGCCTCTCGTTCACCATAGACATATCTACGGTAAGTCCATAGACTGCTCTATGTCAAATAAAGAATGCTATAATCTGAATGTCAGAATCTATCACTCGAAACTCACCAAAAAACGCCGCGACCAAGGAAGACTGGATATTGCTGGCCTACAAAGTACTCAATGAGGGCGGGGTTTCCGCGATAAAGGTCGTGCCAATGGCAAAGCGACTGAACCTAACAAGCGGCAGCTTTTACTGGCATTTCAAGAACGTCCGTGAGCTTTTGGATGAGGTTCTCAGATATTGGGAGCAGGAACTGACTGACAAAGTGATCGCAAAGGCAAAGACATTTGGCGGCGCCCCGGAAGACCGCATTCTTCTTCTTATGAAAAAGGTCATTGAAGAGGACGCCGCCTTGCCAGATCACGCTGTCTCAGTGTGGGCGAATACCGATGAGAAAGTAAGAGAGGCGTATCAAAGAACCATCGGCAAACGATTCCAGTTCGCCGCCTGGATGTTTGAACAGGCCGGGTTTTCTAAAGAAGAAGCGAAAGCGCGCGGTAGACTGATGGTTACATCGCTAATGGGAGACTCTTCGACCGGTCTGAAAGCGCAAGGTGATTGGGAAAAGGTTATAGAGCGGGAACATGCAATTCTTGTCGGAAAGTAGAAGAAAGAACAAGAAAGTTGCCCGGCATTGTAAGTTTGCTCGAAATGGACAGCCAGTTTTTAATTGCCCTGTAGAAACAGCTCACGCAACAATGCCAGAAGCCGGCGTTAAGTCTGTGACCATCAAGGTCCGCTTCGTCCGCATTGCAGACATTCAATCCAGGACTTTGCAATTCCGGCTTAGCGGACAAAGTGGACGTTCGAACTCAGCCACAAGAGCAATTCCCACGCAACTTGCAAACCTGGTCAATGCTGTGATCAGAACCTGACCCTAAACGCCAGTCCAACCAATGGCGCAGTATCGTAGCTCTGGCGACTTATTTCTGCTCCATTCGCATCATCTAGCGTAAGGCGGCCGTCAAATTCTGCGCCTGCGAATACGCTCAATGAAACTCCAGGATTTGGGTTGTATCCAACGGAAAGTACGACGGGGACACTTTTGTCTTCGCCCACCCCGTCTGGCGCGAGACCTTCCCCATCCAACCTGAATCGAATTCTCTCCGATCGTGCGGTTAAGGAAAGGTCTATGGCCTCAGTCAACGTGTAGCTCAGCGTCAACCCGGGGCCTTGTGTCGCTCCAATCCCTGAGCCAGTGTTCAAGTTCCAGCGGTCATTTATGTCCCAATCGATCAGCAGAGCCGGAAAAAAATCGGTACCACCATCGTCAAATTGAGAGAACGCGCCTAAGGCCGGTCCTATCGTAAGGCGCTCGTTAAGTTGCCAAGCAATACCCGCGAAAACACCGTAGGTCCTACCATCAGATGCGGAAGCTCCACTTTGATAATCCCACCTGATCTGTGGTGACACAAAAACTGTTGCTCTATCGCTCGCATGAAATCGCATGGGAACAGCAACGCGCAAGTCACGGATATTCTCCCATGGCTGGTTGTTCGATTGACTAAAGCTATAATCCAGCTTGCCGAAGCTGGTTGAAAGCCCAATGGAGTTTCCTCCTTCCAGATTGTAAAGTGCGGTAGCGCGTAGAAAAGCTCGGCTTGCAGAGAATTCGCCACCGTTACTTAAATCCGCGTCCCCTTGAAACGCAGCAAGCCCATCAACCTGATATGCCCAACCTAGCCGGTGCTGCGCGGCTGAAGGTATCGCTGCAAATCCTAGAGAAATAGCTCCAAAGCAGCACGTTAGAAAAAGGTTTTTCATTTGGCGTTTCCCACGTGACGCTGATTTATGCTGGGTTGCCATTCCTGAACGAGCGTTTCAAGCCCAATAAAATCTGCTCCGCGGATCAAAGCAGCCATATTGCTTCAGTAGCTTGGTAACGCACAGGCCTCTAATTTGTTGAACATTGAACCGAAAATAATGGCCTCCCGACGAAACCACTCACTAGAATCTCCGGGAGGCAACCAGACAAATCTGGCGAATGCGCGAGCAGCAGAGGTAATACAAATTTGCCACGCATGCGAATACTTGAATCTAAAAAGCAACAATTCAAGTAATTTTACGCGCGCCAAAAAGTTTGCTCTCGCGCGCTTGAGAATTTCTTGCTTTTTTCGGCCTAAACCTCCGCGTCGAAAAACGTGGCCGCGCTGTGCAAATGGCGGGTAACGAACTTGGAGAGTAGCGGACAGAATTTGCGCTCATGCCAACTTGGCTGACTACCAGCGGCTAACCGCACATTCGACATAGTCTGGCTAGTCCCATGGTCAGATTATCTCCCCGCGTTGCCTATCATCCCAGATAAAGGTGGCGCGGGGAACTTTGATCCATCCTTCGATCAGTACCGTAACAACAACACCCCAAAACTACAGCCCGCGTTGTTCACTTGGTTTCCCTCCGAACGATGCGGGTCTTTTTGAAGATGGGGGTGTAATGAGTTTCCGTTATTCAGAGCGACCGACCGGACCTTCCAATGCTGGTTCGGTCGGTGGTGCATCAAGTGCCTTTCGAAAGATCACCTTGTCGCCGCCATCGGCCCAAAAATAACGCATAAGGTGTTCTTTGCCGGAGAAGCATTGGGAGGAGACGAGCAATCTAAAGTTCACGGTGCAGCGTTTTCCGCTACCTCGGCTGCGAGCAAATTGCTTGAATAGTCGGGGCGCCGATTGGCCAGCATAATCGACATTCAAGTACAGCGTTGCATCCGACACTTTGGGCTCGAAGCAGAAGCTCAACCAAATCGATAGAAGGCCGGCTCTGCGGACATAACGGGCATTAGTCTTATTGACGGCAATGACTGCAGTCAGCCCAAAGCAGACGTTCTCAAGTTTTCACCCGCCGTCTGTTCTACGGGCAACGCAGCCATTCGCAAATAATTGTCGTCCATGCGGCGCGAGCAAGATCCGAGACCAATAAATTCCAATTTGATTATACATAATGTTGAAGTATCCTCCGACGAATAAACTACATATAGATTGAAGGTGACGGAGCGGATGGTAAAAGGTCTCAAATCAGCAGTTGCAACTGTACTGGCTGCGACGCTGATGACATGCCCCAATTTAGGCGCAGCAGACCAAGTCTCGGAGCAGATAGAAGCGCTGCTACGGTCAAATACGAATGCGAGTAGCACACTTTCTAACAATAAGAGTTTGGACGCAGGAATCCTTGTGCCTCGTTTCTATACAGACAGAGAATTTGCGCCAGCTTGGACAAGTTTTGAATTGGTCGACGAGCTATTTCAGGAGTTGGATGGAGCAATTGATCAGGGCTTTACGCCGAGTGACTTCAAGCTAGAAGAGCTTCGAACCGCTTTCAAAGACTCACAGGGTGGCGACGCCTCAAATAAAGCGCTGTTCGATATTTTGGCGACCGACGCAGCAGTGAAACTCGTGCATCATTTGGTTTTTGGAAAAGTCGATCCAAATGCATTGGATAACGATTGGAACTTCTCAAAACCAGTAATTCAACAAGACCCTTCCATGGTATTGAGCCAATTTCTTCAAGGTGAAGGCTTCAGCGCTTTGATTGAACGCATCGATATCGACAATGCGCAATATACGATGCTTGTTGATGCATTGCGCAAATACAGAGCTATTGCATCAAAGGGAGGCTGGAACAAAGTTCCCGAAGAAACGGTTCTGAAGCCGGAAATGGTGGACCCTGCCGTCGCCGAACTGCGTAAAAGGCTGGCGGCAGAAGGCTACAAGGGAACAAAAGAATTTCCAGAAATCAGCCAAAACGGCATAAATCCAGCTTGGGTTTATGACGATTACTTGGTGCAACTGGTAAAAACCTTTCAAAATCGTCACGGCCTGGAGGCAGATGGCGTCGTTGGTGGTAAGACCTTCGCGTCTCTTAACAAATCTGTCGAAGACCGCATAAATAAGTTGCGCCTCAGCCTGGAACGGGGCCGTTGGCTCATGCGGGAAATCGACGAGGAGTTCGTACTGGTAAATATTGCAGGCGCTCGTACTTACTTGGTCACATCTGGCGGGACGCTTTGGACCACCCGGTCAATCACAGGATCAGCCTACCGCAAAACCCCAGTGTTCCGAGATGAAATTGAATACATGGAATTCAATCCGACTTGGACCGTTCCTGCCTCGATCTTTCGGAAAGACAAGCTGTCGCGGATCCGCAAGGATCCAGCCTATCTGGCGCGCAACAATTACGTAGTTCGGAACAAAGACGGGCAGACAATTCCTGCCAACGCTGTCAACTGGGGGGCAAAGAACCCCGCGGTGACTTTGGTTCAGCAGCCGGGCCCAGACAATGCGTTAGGTTTAGTCAAGTTCATGTTTCCCAATAAATACGCTGTGTACTTGCATGATACCAACGACCGCAGTCTTTTCGACCGAAATGAGCGGAACCTAAGTTCCGGCTGCGTTCGTCTTGAGTATCCGTTCGAATTTGCCAGCCTTTTGATGGAGGGAGAGCCGGACTGGAGTCGGCAAAAGATGCAATCCATTTTGGATAGCGGGAAGACAACGCGCGTTAACCTACCCGAGCCCATGCCGGTCCTTTTGACCTATTGGACTGCTTGGGTCGAAGATGGGGCCGTTCATTTCCGTGAGGATCCATACGAACGAGATGCTCGAATCCTCGTAGCTTTGGATCGATGAACATGTCATCCTGACAGAGATGCGCAATTCCATGTTCAAACTGCAATAGTTGTCGTCACCAAAATGAACCAGCGCTGCTGCGTTCAGAACTCACAAGCGCTCGACGCGCGGTGAAGCGCCGAGTGGCCGCTCTGGGCGGTCTAATAGTCTTTGCAATGTCCGGTTTCCGCGCATCGCTGACGTTGATGGCAACCTCAGCATCGTTGGCTATGGGCTCGAAGCAGTCGTTTGCTGCACTTTGCGCGAGCGTCTGTCATATTACGTCTTACCGGTCGTTCCGTCATACTCGAACCTGAGGCTTTGAAACGCCAGATTCTATGTTTAGTGTGGTATATTTAGTGGTATGGATACTATGGCTAAATTTTTTATTAAAATATAACAAATAAATACGAAAAATATATAGTTGCTCCTCGGTCCGCCACTTGGTGAAATCACCAAATGATGTTGAGATACGATAGGTTGCTTAAACCTTAGATTTTATGGGTTTAGCCGCGCCGATGGGCTTCATCGGATTTTATCCGATGACAGAAGTAAACTTTCATTGAGTGGTATATTTTGTCGTGTTTTCATGTCTGCGCTCAGTGGGAAGCTGACAAAGAAGCTGGTAGAGAATCTTTGTCCGGGTCGGCATGGCGACGGTTCTGGCCAGTACCTTGTTGTTGACCCTTCGGGTGTGCGGCACTGGATCGTACACGTCGAGGTCAAGGAAGGCGGTCAGGCTATTGCTGACAGTCTTCAAACAGGGGAGCCGTCGGATGACAAAAAGTGACGACCGCCTCAATGCAACACCCAGAAAATGTCTCGGTTGGAAGACACCCGCAGAAGTGTTCCGTGAGAAGATGATGGAGGAAATGGGCAAGACACCCTACCCTCAAAACGAATAGGAGTCGCGGTTCAAGTATCGCTCATAAAGGAAAGGATCCTTTGACTCCAGAACGACCAGTGCCAACACAAAGTAGCCCTTCGGCCGGACTGTTTAGAGCCCCAAGCAGACTTCAATTTCGCCGTGCCCAAAGACGCAGCGAGAATGATTGTTCTGCGTTACTCAGACTGGATGGGTCTAAATCCACCCGTGCGGGCCATCATAGCTTTCGCATAATCACGTTTTACTGTTGCACGGTCTTCAAAGCGAGCATGTACGACGCAAAAGAACAGGGCACTGTCATTTAGACCGATGCGGGGGGTAAACCAATCAAAGGGATCGGTCGGTTCTACCAATGCATACTGGTTGGATGATGGCGCGACAGGTGCTAAATTGGCTTCACTGTTCGTGATATCTTCGAGCAATGTTGGACGTGCTGTGCCGGTGTCCGGTGTGAGAATACCCATGATTTGTTCGCGACCAGCCGGAACGAAGCGCCCTTTTTCTTCGACTGGAAACCGGATCGGCTGTCCTGCATAAACGTCTCGCTGCACTTCACTGTTCTTAACAACAAGGGTTCCGTTAACGAGTACGTACGGAATGCCTTCTGACGGAAGCCCTTGCTGACCGAGAGTGTAGTTCGCCTTTTCAGTCACGGTCTCCGGATCAAAAATCGTAATGTCCGCGACCATGCCTTCCTGCAAACGTCCACGCACCTGCATTGCTCGCAAGCCTGTGTCACCTAACCGCTTCGCATGGATGTAACTGAGCTGAGTCAGTGTGAGCATAAGCGGCACATTCGCTTCGCGGGCCAGTCTCAGAACAAGCGCGTGGCTGCCTGCTGACCGCGGATGCCCTGCATAGTCTTCGTAGGGGGCATCCCAACTCATCAGATTGCCCTCGATGTCCAGCCCGGCCATACCATCACCTGAGATGCCATAGCCCGCGATAGTGATCCAATCATTCAGCCACTGCTCTCTTGGAGGGCTAAAAACAATCGCCGTCCGTCCAGGCTCATTCTCAGCGAAGGTCAAAAACTCATCTTTGGTCACAAAGCGATCAAGTTGGGGATCAAAGATGGTGTCTTCGTATTTGTACCCCATCGAGCCTTCCCAGTTTTCAGGGGCGATGATGGAAGCTCCATAGTTCCCGGATCCGGCGGTCCAAGGGTAAAAACTGGACCAGACATTATAGCCCTGATCTCGGGCCATCTGGAGTTTTTCTTGATTTTCCCACCAGCCATAATCGTTGTCATGATGAATGTGCAACGGGGCGCCAAGAACCATAGCATTGACGAGGATTTCATTGACCCCTGTCTGCGTTTCCGTCGGTGTCGAAGCGCTGGGGTGAAAGCGGTGATGAACTGAAGTCAATCGACCATAGCGCGCCGCGGCGCGTTGAGCTTCGAACATTTCATAGGTCGTAATGCCTTTACGGGCATAGCCGATTGTCGATCCTACACCAAGCGCACCAAGACGCAGCCCCTCGTCAAGCTGCGCAGTGATTTCGTTCATTTGTTCACGGTTGCTTGGAACAGAAGACCACCCTTCGACGCCGTCTTCCACAGATTTTGCCCTAAGTGCGAAAAAGTTCCGGAAGTCTATATCCCCACCTTCAAGCACGAGGCCGTCATGAACCCGCATCCGTGCGAATTCTTGTCCAACGACCGTGCCATAGTTAGCCTGCGTTGCACCCTGTCGTGCTTTATACCATTCATCAATGTTAGCGGCACCGACCTCAAAATCCATTTGGGTTGTGACGCCATCCCTAAGGTTTACTTTGATACCCCAAGGGTCCAACCCGTGTTGCTCAAGGTCGATAAAGCCTGGGGCTACGACGTGCCCCGTGGCATCTATGGTCTCGCTACCGTCAATTTCTTCGTCAGTGATTGCAGTGATCCAGCCATTGCTTACTCCGACGTTAGCGATCTGGTCGAATCCGGTTTCCGGGTCCATGACCCGACCGTTGAGAATGACCACATCGTAAGTCTGCGCGACGCAAAGTGTCGAAAAAACAGACAACGTGCCCGCTAGAAACAAGGTACGCATGGATAGATCCTCCCTTTTTTCGACAGGATAATGGAAAGCCGCTTTAGATCAACAAAATGGCATGTTTCGATATTTGGTAAAGGTATATTCAAGAATGGTCGGTTTGTACGTGCAGCAGACGTTGATTGAATTCCGACGAACGTCTGCAGCGAGTACAATGGTATCGACAGCTCATACCTTAGCTACCTTGCCCAACGTGCAAAAAACCGCGACAGACGCGTGTTCTGGTTGGCAATGGCCGCTCAGGCGTTGTTTCTGCCAGATGAGCCGTCGCTAGATACAGGCAATTATTGAAATAAGAAACCCGCTGCGGCATTGTCCGGCCTATGGAATTTCTGGACTTTGGACATAACCCTTGGTTGGTGGTTACATCGTTCGTTGTGGCGCTTGTTGCAGGTGCTACGGGATTGTCTTTGACGAGAGATTTGTCCGAAAAGTCGCTTTCACAACGCAGGTTGGCCATCGCGTTGGGTGCCATTGCTTTGGGTGGCGGTATTTGGTCGATGCACTTTGTTGCTATGCTTGGCCTAAAGCTGCCCATCCTGTTTTACTATGACGCAGCAATCACACTCGCATCCGCGCTTATTGCGATCCTTATGGTCGCCCTAGCACTTGTGCTTTTGCATTTCACTGAGCGTTCCAGGGGGATCATCATTGCCGCCGGAGCAATCGTAGGTGCCGGCATCTTGGCGATGCACTATGTCGGAATGGCTGGCATGCAGCTTTGCAAGCCCGTTTATACCCTGCAAGGTGTGCTCGGGTCGTCGGTATTGGCTATTGTCCTCTGCATTCTCGCGATCGGCATTGCGTATAATGAGCGTTCCAACAGGACCATCGCGATCGGCACACTGTGTTTCGGCGTAGCTGTCTTTTCAGTGCATTTCCTGGCCATGGCAGGAACCAATTTTGTGGCCTTGCAAAACATCCGAGAGTTTGGGCCCGTCATCAGCAACGAAGTCATGGCCGTTGGAGTGATCCTATCAAGCTTTATAATCTTCGGCGCATTCTTGTGGGTCGGCACAACTTATCTTGTGCCTACGCAAGCTACAAAGATCTCGACGATGGACGTCGCCCACGATGAGCCTTCACCAGACCAGACCTCGCCCATTCGTATCCCTTGTGAAAGAGACGGAGGCAAAGTCTTTATCGCCGCGCCGGACGTTGTATTTGTCAGGGCGGATGGTCACTACACGCAGGTCTACACCCGAACGGAAAAGTACTTTTGCGTCTGGCCGATCACTGAAGCGGTCAAACGGTTGGAGCCGACTGGTTTCTTGCGCGTGCACCGCAGCTATATCGTGAATCCTAAAAAGGTTTCACGGTTTGAACGGACCAAAGATAAGGGACAATGCACCTTTGGTGAAGCCGATCTTCCGCCAGTACCGGTCAGTCGATCGAACCTGAAAGCAGCGCTGACCGCCTTCGGGTAAGGTACGGTGTACCCGGCGGCGCAACTCGTGCATCCTGAGGCGCATTTCGTGCAAAATTAGCGAAAACAAAGTGTTTTCCCGGGCCAAACACCCCACCGCGCGCGAGCTTCTCTAGTAGCCAGAACAGTTGCTGCAGGGAGGAGAGGCAATGATTCCAGCTGCCTTTGAATACTATAGACCAAAGGATTTGGCGGATGCTCTGTCCGTTTTAGTGGAGCATGGAGATGACGCACGCGTGCTCGCAGGGGGGCACAGTCTGATACCCATGATGAAGCTCCGCATGGCCGAAGTGCCACATCTGATCGATTTGCAGGATGTGGAGGGTTTGAGCGGCATATCCATTGAGGGCGATAGCATCCGCATCGGCGCGATGACAACGCAACATGACATCATCGACAACGCTCAATTGGCGGCAGTAGCTCCGATCATGCGCGAGGCCTCATTGCAGATCGCTGACCCGCAAGTGCGCTACATGGGCACGGTTGGCGGCAATGTTGCCAACGGCGACCCGGGCAATGACATGCCGGGTTTGATGCAGTGCCTAGACGCGACCTTCACCTTGGTCGGCCCGGACGGTGAACGCAAAGTCGCGGCCCGCGATTTCTACGAAGCGGCTTATATGACTGACCGTGAGGACGAAGAGATCCTGACAGCGGTGGAGTTCGATGCGCCAAAGGGCGGGTACGCCTATGAAAAGCAAAAGCGCAAAATCGGCGACTACGCCACCGCGGCTGCTGCGGTCCTTTTGACTAAAGAAGGTGGGGCTTGCACCTCGGCTTCCATCGCGATGACCAATCTGAGCGACACTCCAGTTCATTCTGAAAAAGCTGGTGCTGCACTTGTCGGCACGTCTGTGGATGATGCGGCAATCAGAGCGGCCGTGGACGCCATGTTGGGCGACATCGATCCAACACAGGACAACCGCGGTCCCATCGAATTCAAACGTCACGCAGCGGCGATTATCCTGCGCCGTGCGATCGAAAACGCCTGGGCCAGAGCCTGAGGAGAGAGATCATGTCAAAGAAGAAACATTTCACTCTTACCGTGAATGGCGAGGAGCAAGAGTTCCTGGCAGAACCGCGCGAACTGCTGATCCACACCTTGCGCGAAAGGCTGCGCAAGACCGGTCCGCACATTGGCTGTGAGACCTCGCATTGCGGCGCTTGCACCGTGACCATGAACGGCAAATCGGTAAAGTCCTGTACCGTGTTTGTAGCGCAAGCTGACGGTGCCGAAATCACCACTATCGAAGGGCTTGGTAACCCTGACAGCCTGCACGTGTTGCAGGAAGCGTTCAAAGAACACCACGGTCTTCAATGCGGCTTCTGCACACCGGGTATGATCACCCGCGCATCCAAGCTTTTGGAAGAAAACCCGAACCCAACCGAGGAAGAGGTGCGCTTTGGCATGGCGGGTAACCTCTGCCGCTGTACCGGGTATCAGAACATCGTCAAATCTATCCTCGCCGCCGCGGCCGAGATGAACTCTGCGAAGGAGGCGGCACAATGAACAAGGAACTGACCCGCGAAGAACGCGCCGACGCGCTAGGAGGAATGGGTTGCAAACGCAAGCGCGTTGAAGATGCCAGGTTTACCCAAGGCAAAGGCAATTATGTCGACGACATCAAACTGCCCGGCATGCTGCATGGTGATTTCGTGCGTTCGCCCTATGCCCACGCGAAAATCGTGTCGGTCAATGCCGAGGCCGCATTGGCGCTGGACGGCGTGATTGCCGTACTGACGGCCGAAGACCTCGCCCCTCTTGGTCTGCACTGGATGCCGACGCTGGCTGGCGACAAACAGATGGTTTTGGCTGACTGCAAAGTGCTCTTCCAAGGTCAGGAAGTGGCATATGTGGTGGCAAAAGACCGTTATATTGCTGCCGATGCAGTAGAGCTGGTCGAAGTGGAGTATGAAGAACTCCCCGTTTTGACCGATCCCTACGCAGCATTGGAATCCGACGTGGTTCTTCGCGAAGACCTGATGGGCGAAGGTGGAGCGATTCCAGATGGGGCCCACGGCCCCCGCAAACACCCTAACCACATCTTTACCTGGGAAGTCGGCGAGAAGGACGCGACCGAGCAGGTAATGGGAGAGGCAGACGTGGTCGCTGAAGAGATGGTGTATTACCATCGCACGCACCCATGCCCGCTCGAAACCTGTGGCTGCGTGGCCTCAATGGATAAGGTCAACGGGAAGCTCACGCTGCATGGCACGTTCCAGGCGCCTCACGCTATCCGCACCGTGGTCAGCCTGATTTCCGGCATTGAAGAGCACAACATCCGCGTGATCTCGCCCGACATTGGCGGCGGCTTTGGCAATAAGGTTGGGGCCTACCCCGGCTATGTGTGCTCGGTCGTGGCCTCGATTGTCACCGGCGTTCCGGTGAAATGGGTCGAGGACCGTATGGAAAACCTGATGACCACCGCCTTTGCCCGTGACTACTGGATGAAAGGTAAGATCAGCGCCACCAAAGAGGGTAAGATCACCGGTCTCTGGTGCCACACGACAGCAGACCACGGCGGCTTTGACGCCTGTGCCGACCCGACGAAGTTCCCGGCTGGGTTTATGAACATCTGCACCGGGTCTTACGACATCCCGACCGCGTATTTGGCAGTGGACGGCGTCTACACCAACAAGGCGCCGGGCGGGGTCAGCTATCGCTGCTCTTTCCGTGTAACCGAAGCCGCCTATTTCATCGAACGCATGATCGAGGTTCTGGCGATAGAGCTGGACATGGACGCGGCCGAACTACGCCGGATCAACTTCATCAAGAAAGAGCAGTTCCCCTATCAGTCCGCGCTTGGGTGGGAGTATGACTCGGGCGACTATCACACTGCTTGGGATAAGGCGCTAAAGGCCGTCGACTACGAAGGGCTGCGTGCAGAACAAGCTCAACGGGTCGAGGACTTCAAGGCGGGCAAAACCCGAAAGCTGATGGGTATCGGCCTGACGCATTTCACCGAAATCGTCGGTGCTGGACCCGTCAAGAATTGCGATATCCTCGGCCTGGGCATGTTCGACAGTTGTGAAATCCGCATCCACCCGACCGGCTCAGCGATCGCGCGCCTTGGCACCATCTCGCAAGGCCAGGGCCATGCCACGACCTTTGCGCAGATCCTCGCAACCGAGATCGGTCTGCCAGCAGATAGTATTACCATCGAAGAGGGTGATACGGATACTGCGCCCTACGGTCTTGGAACATACGGCTCGCGCTCGACGCCGGTAGCCGGTGCTGCGACCGCGATGGCAGGACGTAAGATCCGCGCAAAGGCTCAGATGATCGCGGCCTACCTGCTGGAAGTGCACGACGATGATGTCGAATTCGACGTGGATCGTTTCGTGGTCAAAGGCGCGCCTGAAAAGTTTAAGACGATGAAGGAAATCGCCTTTGCCGCCTACAATCAGGCCATTCCGGGCATCGAGCCGGGGCTGGAAGCGGTCAGCTACTATGACCCGCCGAACATGACCTATCCCTTTGGCGCCTATGTCTGCGTGATGGACATCGATGTGGACACCGGTGTGACCGACATTCGCCGCTTCTATGCGCTGGATGACTGTGGCACGCGCATAAATCCGATGATCATCGAGGGCCAGGTGCACGGTGGTCTGACCGAGGCGCTGGCCGTCGCTCTGGGGCAAGAGATCGCCTATGACGAGATGGGCAACGTCAAGACTGGCACGCTGATGGACTTCTTCCTGCCGACCGCATGGGAAGTGCCGAATTACGAGACCGATCACACGGTTACCCCCAGCCCGCACCACCCAATAGGTGCCAAGGGTGTCGGCGAAAGCCCCCATGTGGGCGGCGTGCCCTGTTTCTCCAACGCGGTGAATGACGCCTTCCGTGCCTTCGGCCTGCGTCACACCCATATGCCGCACGATCACTGGCGGATCTGGAAGACAGCAAACGAACTGGGCCTTCACGGCTAAGCTTCTGGCGCGCGCAGCAGGGATGGCGGCGCGCGCCTTTTAAACCACTTGAGGCTCTGATGACCTGGACCGATCTCCAATCTGCACTTGTAGAACAGAACTACGTCGCCTCAGACGATCTGGCGGTGTCGCTGCATTTGGCTTTGTCATTGCACCGTCCTCTACTGCTGGAAGGTGCAGCGGGCGTGGGAAAAACCGAGGTTGCCCGAGTACTGGCTGCGGCCCAGAATACGCAATTGATCCGTCTGCAATGCTATGAAGGTTTGGACGCCTCTCAGGCAATCTATGAGTGGAATTACCAACGGCAACTGCTGGCGATCCGTGCGTCCTCTGAAGCAGGCGAGACCGGCAAGGCGGTTGAGGATCGGATATTCTCGCGCGAGTATTTGTTGGAGCGCCCCTTGCTGTCGGCGATCACGCAAGACGTTTCTCCAGTTTTGCTGATCGATGAAATTGACCGCGCAGACGAAGAGTTCGAAGCCTTCCTGCTCGAGATCCTTGCCGATTACCAAATCACGGTGCCAGAACTTGGCACCATCAAAGCCACCACCGTGCCAACAGTTATACTAACCTCGAATGGCACCCGCGACTTGTCGGACGCGCTAAGGCGCCGCTGCCTTTTCGCTTATGTCGATTATCCTGACAGGACGACGGAACTCGCGATCCTGAAGGCCCGTTGTGCTGGGATTGAAGCGCTGCTGGCCGATCAGGTGATCGGGTTCGTCCAGGCGTTACGCAAGGAAGAGCTGGAGAAAGTGCCCGGAATCGCGGAGACACTGGATTTTGCCGCCGCTCTTATGGGGTTAGGGATTGCCGATCTAACGGAAAACCCGGCAGCCCTCCAAGCCACACTCACGACACTTTTAAAAACTCAGGGCGATCGCGCACATATCACCACCGAAGTGGCACAACGCATTGCGGGGAAGGCCGCATGACCCGCGTAACCCGCTTTGCTGGCCGAGATCCCGGCGCCACAGCGCGCATGGCGGGGTTCCTGGCCCATTTGCGAGAGAATGGCCTGCGCCTTGGCGTGCAGGAAACCCAAGCGGCTCTGGCGGCCTTGACCTATGTTGAGGCAGCCAACCCCTCAGAGGCGAGATGCGCCCTCAAGGCGGTCTGCACGGGATGCAAGGACGACGCGCAGAGGTTTGATTTGCTGTTCGACAGTTTCTGGATGGATGCTGGTCGCGTGCGAACAAAGGTCATGCCGAAAATATCGGCCCCTACCAAGGGCGACGACAGCGTACATTCGTCACGAGATGCCAAAGGAGAAGACGTTGGAGGCGCTGGCGATGCGACAGCGCCGGACGGAGGTGACGGTGATGCCGAAAGCGATGGCGACGGCAAGCTGATCGCCACCGAGATGCGCAATCTGTCCCGGCGCGACCTACGCGATCTGGTACGGGCGGAAGAGATTGCCGAGGCCGAAGAGGTTGCCCGCCGCCTCGGACAAGCGCTGCGTGACAGTCGCTCCCGCCGCCGCATCGCTGCCCGTAAAGGGGACCGCCTGCATTTCCGCAAAACAATCCGGCGCAGCCTGGCAACAGGGGGCGAACCCATCCGACTCATCAAGCGCAAACGCCCTGATCGTAGTCGTAAAATCGTAGCCCTATGCGATGTTTCCGGCTCCATGACCGTATATGCGCAAGTGTTCCTGGCCTTTTTGGCCGGCCTGATGCGCGGAGATCCAACCGCCGACGCGTACCTGTTTCACACACGCCTCGTGCGGATAACCGAAGCTTTACGCGATAAGGACGCCATGCGCGCCATCGGACGGATGTCCTTGATGGCGGATGGGTTCGGCGGGGGCTCCAAAATCGGGGAAAGCCTGGACCGTTTCGCGGCTACATATGCGCGTCGGTTCGTCGATGGTCGTTCGGTCGTGATGATCCTTTCGGACGGTTATGACACCTCTTCCCCTGACCACATCGACGCCGCGTTGACCAAGTTGCGCAAACGTGGCTGCCGCATTCTTTGGCTGAACCCTCTCAAAGGCTGGCGCGATTATGCACCCGTCGCAGCGGGCATGACGGCAGCATTGCCTCATTTGGACCGCTTTTATGCAGCCAACACTTTGGCGGACCTCGCCGCGTTGGAGAAGGAGCTGGTATCGCTATGACCCCCGCTGAGTTGTTTTCTTCAGACCTGGCAGAAACAGCCCTGTCCCTGCGCGCCAAGGAACAACCTTTTGCCTTTGCCACAATCGTGCGCACTGCGGGAACCACTGCAGCTAAACCCGGCGCAAAAGCAATCATAGGTGCGGATGGCACTATCTTGCATGGGTTTCTTGGCGGCGGCTGCACCCGTGGCGCTGTGAGGCGAGCCACCTTGGAGGCTCTCGAAACCGGCGCACCTAAGCTTGTGTCGGTCGCGCCGGAGGACTTTTTAAACGATATCGGCGTCAGTGCCGGAGCAATGATGGAGGGCGTACTCTATGCGCGCAACGGTTGTCCCTCTCGTGGTACCATCGACATTTTTATTGAGCCCTGTCTTCCCATGCCAGAGTTGACAATACTTGGGAACTCGCCTGTCGCAGAAGCTTTGGCACAAATCGCACCACGTTTTCACTGGTCGATCACGCGTGCCCTTGATGGAAAGAGTGCACTTGGAAAGATGAGTGCGGTCGTCGTTGCGACGCAAGGGCAGGGCGATCTGGACGCCTTGCGCGACGCGCTTGCGTACGATGCAAACTATGTCGCCTTTGTCGGCAGCAAGAAGAAGTTCGCTGCCCTGTCAAAAAAGCTCTCTGAAGCCGGTGTGCCCGAGGTCACACTTGCTACCGTCTCAGCCCCAGCCGGTTTGGACATTGGTGCTGTCACGCCAGAAGAAATCGCGCTCTCCATTCTGGCGGAACTGGTCACCGTGCGCAGGAATTCCGCAGAAAGAGATCCAAATGCGTAAACTTTTCAAAATCTTAACTCGTATCTTCAAGCCCTCTAGTGAGCAGGCTGAGGTGCTTGCAAAGATCAAATACCCCTGTTGCTGAACAAAGGAAGGAACCGCCATGGAACTGGCTGACGAAATTCTCATCGATGCCCCGCGCGACGTGGTTTATGCAGCGTTGAACGACCCCGAGATACTGAAACGCTGTATCCCCGGGTGCGAAGAGCTGATCAAGAAGTCTGACACGGAACTTGAAGCCAAAGTTGTTCTTAAAGTTGGGCCCGTGAAAGCGAAATTCAGCGGAGATGTGGTCCTAAAAACCGACGGCGCCCCAGAGACATTCTCGCTGGAAGGCCAAGGCAATGGTGGCGCAGCTGGCCATGCAAAAGGCGGCGCTGACGTAACTCTGACCGAAAATGGCTCTCAGACCATTCTGCGCTACGAAGCCAAAGCCGTGATCGGCGGTAAGTTGGCGCAACTTGGGAGCCGTCTTATTCAGAGTACAGCGAAGAAACTAGCGGCCAAGTTCTTCAAATCCTTTGCAGACGTCATGTCGGAAGAACCCGTTGCTTGACCCACACGTTTATACGGAACATCCGGTTGATGTCCTTCGACATGCAGGTGACTTGTTTAAACGCTGGTAAGCAGTTTGTTTTGATCACATCGATCAGTATCAAGCGCGGAGCGGTGAGCATAATCGCGACATCTAAGAAAGGGTTGGCTGTGTTAGTGCAGTGAGCGACAGCTTTTTCCGCATAGCGGACACCGGGGCTCGATGCAGTCAAGGTCAACCATGCCGACAAACCTGCCGTTCAGTTTTTGGGAGGTTCGTAGGGATCCGGCGTTCCGGGCGGGATTGGCGGGTGCTCTTTGAACGTTGCGATGTGTTCCTGCAACTGCGGCAACGCCTTTTCGACCGCCCATGTGTAAGGGAAAAGTACGCTTTCACGCTCGTGCGGATCATTCAGAAGATTGTAGACCCGTGGTGTATCGAAAGACTCCGTCGCACCAAAAGCCGTTGTGTTCTCTTTGAACAGGACTTTCCAGTCCTTCCATTTGACGCCGAATATCTGCTCGCCCATGTAGACGATCACGCCTTCTCGGTTAGAACGCGGTTGGATGCCCAGAAAGAACTTGGATTGGTCGATGCCATCAAAGGCCCTGTCATCAGGCACCTTGCCACCTGCAAATGCGGCCAGTGTTGGATAAAGGTCCATCGAGTGGACAACGTCATTGCTTTCCGAACCAGCGGGAATCTTCCCCGGCCACTTGATTGCGAAGGGCACGCGCATGCTTCCTTCGAGACTGGTGAACAGAGTACCGCGCCAAGGCCCGGCTGTACCATGTACTGCAGGAACCGGCGAGACATTTGCGTTTCCAACCGGAAGAGCTTCGGGGCCGTTGTCAGCAGTAAAGATCACCACCGTTTCGTCGGAAACACCAGCATCCTCAAGTGCATCAACGATGCGTCCGATATAGCTATCTGTTTGAAGTAGAATGTCAGCCCAGACGCCGTTTCCCGTGGCGCCATCAAATTCTTCGGACACGATGTTTGGATAGTGGGTCTGCGTATAGGCAAGATAGATGAAGAATGGTGCATCTTCCCCGCTCTTGGTTTCGATGAAATCAATGGCTTTCTTTGTCAGGTCGCCATCTATCTCGCCGCGATAATCCAGATCATAGTCGCGCGCTATGGTTGCTGGCGCACCTGCAACACCCTGCATCACAACCGGTTCTTCCATGTTGGCTTCGGCAAAGCCCGGCAGCGAGCGCCAGACTGTGACATCAGTGGTTTCAACGCCGTAAAACTCGTCGAATCCTTGATTCGTTGGATAGCGTCCCTCGGTCCAGCCAAGGTGCCATTTGCCATACATGGCCGTGTTATACCCTGCTTCCTTGAGCATCTCGGCCATTGTGATTTCCCACTGGGTCAGACCGTAGATGCCACCTCCAAGTGGCACCGTATGATTGCCACTCCGAATGCCGTACCGACCGGTCATAGTCGCTGCACGGGACGGCGTGCATTGACTTTCAACGTTGAAGTTCGTGAGTCGTAATCCTTCCGCGGCCAAGTCGTCCATCTCAGGGGTCGCTGCACCACGGATTATGCCGCCTCCATTAAATCCGGGTTCGCCCCAACCAAAATTATCTAGAAATATGAATACGATGTTGGGTTTGTCTTGAGCTGAAGCGACGGTGGCAAATAGAAGAGATAGGCAAAGTAGGAATGTGCGAGAAAACAATTTCATGACAGCGGCTCCGATCAAGATCACGTGCTCAAGACTGACGAACCAAGTCACCAATCGTCAAGAACGACCATTCGCTACAGAGTTTTGAAGCAGCAGCTGGGCGTCCAGTTACGGGCGAAGCTTCAATCTGCGATCAATCGAATCTCCTCCGCGATCCCTTGTGATCAACTAAGAAAAACCTTTGTTTTCCTTGACGAACAGCCCACTCAGATGTTGCCATAGTCTGGCATTCAGCTCGGCTGGGAGGTTCAAATGAAGTTTTTTCTGACGACATCGACAGCAATCGTTTCCGCAGCATTCATAACAAGCCCTTCAAATGCTCAAGAGGCCGCACAAGGCGGGCAAGTTGGAGAGATGACCATATCGGTCGATGATATGCGTGAACCCGCGCCCGCCGATTTCTCACCCTATGCAGGTCGAGACTTTCCTACACGACCTCTGTGGGGTGACACTCACCTGCACACGTCAAACTCGCTCGACGCCCGCGGATTTGGCGTCATTCTGAGCCCCGACGATGCCTATAGGTTTGCGCGAGGTGAGGAAGTCACCACGTCGCACGGTTTGCGCGTGAAGTTGTCGCGACCGCTCGACTGGCTTGTCGTATCTGATCACTCTGACGCCATGGGCGCTATGAATGAGATCGTTGCGGGTAACTCCACGCTGATGCGTGACCCGACGCTTCGAGACTGGCACGAACGCCTCAACGCTGGGGGGGACGTCGCGCTTGGCGCAACAATGGAAGTTATCGAAACCTTTGCTGGCATCACCGGGGACGCTCTTCCCGAGGCTGTTTCAGACCGCAGGTTCGTACAATCCGTCTGGGACGAGTTCACGCAAACTGCGGATCATCACAACGCCCCCGGTACATTCACAGCGTTCATTGGATATGAATGGACGTCCACCGAAGCTGGCAACAACCTCCACCGCAACGTGATCTACCGGGATGATGCCATTCGCGCACGGCAGATGCTGCCTTTCACTACCGCAGAAACCTTTAATCCGGAACGGTTATGGGACTGGATGGAAACATATGAACAAGAGACTGGCGGGCGTGTGCTGGCCCTTGCCCACAACGGCAACGTCTCTAACGGTCTTATGTTCCCGGTCGAAACCAACCCGGAAACGGGTGAGCCGTTGACAGGTGACTATGCAGAACGGCGCGCGAAGTGGGAACCAATGTACGAAATCACCCAAATCAAAGGTGACGGAGAAACACATCCGTTTCTAAGCCCTAACGATGAGTTCGCAGACTATGAAACTTGGGATAAATCCAACCTGGGTCCAACGCCCAAAGAAGACTGGATGCTCCAATATGAATATGCGCGTGAGGCATTGAAGAACGGTCTCAAGCTAGAGGCTCAGCTCGGCACCAATCCATACAAATTCGGAGTAGTGGGATCGACCGACAGCCATACGGCTTTGGCAACGGCGGAAGAAGACAATTTCTTTGGCAAACACTCTGGCGTCGAACCAGAGCCCGGTCGTTGGCAGCATGTTGTTGGTGAGTTTGAAGCAACAAGAATTCTTGGATGGGAGATGGCAGCCTCTGGCTATGCAGCGGTCTGGGCTCAGGACAACACGCGCGAAGCAATATTCGATGCAATGGAGCGGAAAGAGGTCTATGGGACAACTGGCAGTCGCATCGCGGTTCGTTTCTTTGGTGGCTGGGACTTTACCGAAGCTGATGCAAGATCTCGTTTGCCCGCAGAAATCGGATATGAAAAAGGCGTTCCGATGGGTGGGGACCTCGCAGACGCGACAGAAGGCGCAGACGCCCCAACATTCTTGGTTGCCGCGCTGAAAGATCCGTTCTCCGGCAATCTAGACCGCGTTCAGATCGTGAAAGGTTGGTTAAATGCCAGCGGCGAAACTGAAGAGCGGGTTTATGACGTGGCTTGGTCAGGGGACCGAGAACCCGATGCGGACGGTAACCTTCCAGCAGTAGGGAACACTGTGGATGTTGCAACGGGTACGTTCACCAATTCGATTGGGTCTCCAGAGCTAATCACTGTTTGGACGGACCCTGATTTCGATCCTTCAGTGCGGGCTTTCTACTATGCCCGCGTCTTGGAAATCCCCACGCCGAGGTGGACAATTTACGATGCCGTTCGGTTCGGAGACGAATTGCCTGCCGACGTGCCCACGTCAACACAGGAACGCGCTTACACGTCGCCAATTTGGTATACTCCCGGAGGGTGAAATATACTTAATCTCTGCGTCGTTACTGTGAATCCCCGGCAGGTCTTGTTGACGCAACATTAGGCCAATCCGTTCATGCGAACGTCCACTTTTAGGGCTCGAAGCAGACCTTCGCTGCACTTTATTTAGGTGTATGTTATTCGTATCTTACGGGTCGTTCCGTCAGACACGGGCAGACACTGTTTTAGCTGTCAAAGCGGAGCTTCGATTTGATCTGTAGATGGAGGTGAAATTTGGTCCCTCAAAGCCAACGGGTGGCGCAACTAAGAAACCAAAATATTTTATGCGATATGCTACCACGGCTTCCTTTGATGGCATGTAGAAAAACTGTGCAGGTATTCCGCTAAGCTTGAAATCAAGCTGAAAAATTGGGCGAACCGTCAGCGAGATGAAGCGTTAAATGGCGCTGGAATTGCTACCAATGAGCCTTGGCCCCACTTGTGACCTTATGAACCAACATCTAACTGTCGTTGTAGTCGAACAGAACCAAGAACGTGCCTTTGCGATTGTGGATGCTCTTAAAGAGGCCGGAGACGTAGACGTTTCTGTAATCGGCAGTGTTTCCGGGTTGGCAAGGAAAATTGCTACTCATAGCCCGGATATTGTTCTGATTGATATCGACAACCCCTCTCGTGACATGTTGGAAGAACTTACCGTGGCTTCGGGCCCGATGGAGCGACCGGTGGCCATGTTCGTCTCAGGCGCCGCAGGCGGATTGGCGAAAGCTGCTGTTGAGGCCGGTGTATCAGCTTATGTTGTCGATGGATTGCAAGCTGAGCGCATTAAACCTGTCATCGATACCGCCATCGCTCGGTTTCAAGTGCTGCGCCAAATGCGGACTGAACTTGCAGAAACCCGCCGTGCGCTTGCAGAGCGTAAAGTGATCGATCGCGCAAAGGGTTTGCTGATGAAAGCAAAGGGCATTTCAGAAGACGAAGCCTATGCCTTACTTAGGAAGACCGCGATGAACCAGAAACGCCGCGTCGCCGATGTGGCGGAGGCTTTGGTAACTGCTTCAGGGTTGTTGTCATGAGAACCGTAACGTTGCCCGTCGCATATATGCCTTTGGTTGACGCGGCTCCGCTGATCGTTGCGCGCGAGATGGGTTTTGACCATGCCGAAGGTATCTCGCTAGACCTGCGTCCAGCCCCATCATGGTCCTCTTTGCGCGACATGCTGGCATTTGGGCATGTGGACGCAGCACATCTACTGTCACCTGTCCCAGTTGCCATGGCCTTGGGTCTTGGTGGCATTGCCACACCGCTATCCGCTGTGTCTGTCTTGTCCTTGAATGGCAACGTTATTGGCGTTGGAGCTCAATTGGCTGAGCGTCTGGCCGATCAGGGCTATGACTTCGATTTCTCCGATGCCGCCGCCGCTGGGGCCGCGCTGGCAAAGGCCGCTGGCGACGTTTTGGTGTTTGGCGTGCCCTTTCCGTTTTCAATGCATGTTGAGTTGCTGCGCTATTGGGTTGCGGGAACCGGACTCGCCTCGAAGCAGGTCGAAATCCGCACCGTTCCGCCCCCTCTCATGGCGCAGGCGCTTGCGGGTGGCGAGATTGACGCCTTCTGCGTGGGCGAGCCTTGGGGCTCATTCGCTGTGGATGACAATGTTGGAGCCTTGCTTTTGCCCGGTAAGGCGATCTGGACCTGCGCACCTGAAAAAGTGTTGGCGGTCAGAAATGACTGGGCAGAAACCGAACCACATTTGCTGGGCGGACTCATGCGGGCCGTTTGGCGTGCGGGTCGTTGGCTTTCAAACACGGACAGCCGAACAACCGCATCCGAGATGCTGTCACGCAAAACCTACCTCAACGTTTCACCCGAGCTGATTGATCGAGCGCTGATGGGCGAGTTCGCTATCTCGGCACGTGGCGAACAACGCCATGTAGAAGGGTTTGTCGAGTTCTACGACGGTGCTGCCACCTTCCCTTGGCGCAGTCAGGCCAAGTGGATCGCGCATCAGCTGGCACTTCGGAACGGTATCGATGTTAGCACGGCCGAACGTCAGGCAGCCCGAGTGTTTCGCAGCGATCTCTACCGGCGCGAACTGTTCGGGTTAGGTGCCGAAACCCCCGGAGCGTCGGAGAAGCTGGAGGGGGCGCTTCCAGTGTCGACTGCTGTAGCGTCGACAAACGGAAGCCTGATTCTGCCGCCGAATGTCTTCTTCGACCGTCGTATTTTCGAGCCAACAGGGTAAGAGCGCCTAAATTTTTTGCATTGCAGCATCAATTCACGCTGCAATGCAGAAAAATCGCGTTTTGACGCCAAAAACTGGATGACCGCCTAGATCAAGGATGTCTTAATCGGGTCATCGGTAGGCAACGAAGCCCACCGTCGGAATTCGCCCAACTGTTTGGGCACCTCACAAGAGCAAAGCCGCTCGACCAACCGCCAACTCCTCCCGGCGGTGTGTGTCGGCGGCTTTTTTGTTTGCCCAGCGGGTTGGGCTGAACCGAAAGGGATCGAAATGAAAAAGCTTTTACTAGGCCTCGCTGCGACAACGGCGCTTGTTTCTCCGGTACTGGCCGAACTGGAACTGGAAAAAGACGAGCTGACCTTTGGCTTTATCAAGCTGACCGACATGGCACCGCTGGCCGTCGCCTATGAGAACGGATATTTTCTGGACGAGGGTCTGTTCGTGACGCTTGAGGCACAGGCTAACTGGAAAGTCCTGCTGGACGGTGTGATCGACGGGCAGTTGGATGGCGCGCATATGTTGGCAGGACAGCCTTTGGCCGCAACTATCGGGTACGGGACCGAAGCCCACATCATCACGCCATTTTCGATGGACCTGAACGGCAACGGCATCACCGTATCCAATGAAGTTTGGGAAGAGATGAAGCCGAACATTCCCAAGATGGAGGATGGTCGCCCGCAGCACCCGATCAGCGCCGAGGCGCTTGCTCCGGTAGTCGAGAAGTACAAATCCGAGGGAAAACCCTTTAACATGGGCATGGTCTTCCCGGTTTCGACACACAACTACGAACTGCGTTATTGGCTGGCGGCAGGTGGTCTGCATCCAGGTTTCTATAGCCCCGAAAATGTGACCGGTCAGATCGGCGCGGATGTATTCCTGTCGGTAACGCCTCCGCCGCAGATGCCTGCCACGTTGGAAGCCGGTACGATCTATGGCTACTGCGTGGGTGAGCCGTGGAACCAGCAGGCTGTGTTCAAGGGTATCGGCGTACCGGTGATCACTGACTATGAGCTGTGGAAGAACAACCCCGAAAAGGTCTTTGGCCTCAATGCCGAGTTCGCTGAACAGTACCCCAATACCACTCTGGCCGTGACCAAGGCCCTGATCCGGGCCGCGATGTGGCTGGACGAGAACGAAAACGCCAACCGCCCCGAAGCGGTCGAAATCCTCAGCCGCCCGGAATATGTGGGCGCGGACTACGACGTCATCGCTAACTCGATGACCGGAACGTTTGAGTACGAGAAAGGCGACAAGCGCGAGGTTCCCGATTTCAACGTGTTCTTCCGCTACAACGCGACCTATCCGTTCTACTCGGACGCGGTTTGGTACCTGACTCAGATGCGCCGTTGGGGTCAGATCGCCGAAGCGAAACCAGACAGCTGGTATGACGAAGTCGCAAAGTCTGTCTACAAGCCCGAAATCTATCTGGAAGCCGCACGCCTGCTTGTCGACGAAGGCCTTGCGAATGAGGCCGACTTTCCTTGGGAGAGCGATAGTTACAAAGCGCCGACCCCAGCCGAGGATATCATCGACGGCATCGCCTATGACGGTCGTACCCCCAACGCCTATCTCGAAAGCCTGTCCATCGGTCTGAAGGGCGATCAGAAGATCGTCGGCTCGGACGTGCAAGGCTAATCCCGAAAATCCGCGCCCGGCATCTGCCGGGCGTGGCCCAAATATTGCCCCGCCATCGCAAGGACAAGATCAGATGACAACGGTCGATCCAGAATTCAACGCAGACGCCGCCCGAGAGGCGCGCCGCGCCCGCCTGTTCACCCGCATCAACGCCGCAGACAAGTGGTTTCAGGTGCTTGGCCTCAGCTGGGCCACCCCTGTTCTGAAGGCTGCCGCCGGAGACAATCCTCGCGCCCAGGTGACCGAGATCTGGCGTTTGCTGATCGTGCCTTTGTTGTCGATCTGTGCCTTCCTGCTTCTGTGGGCGACACTGGCACCGAAAGTGCAGACCTCTTTGGGTGCAGTCCCCGGACCGGCTCAGGTCTGGGAAGAAATGATCAACCTCAACGAGGACGCACAAGCGAAGGCTGCCAAACGCGCCAAGTTCGAGGCAATGGTAGAGAAACGAAACCAGAAGCTGATCGATGCGGGCCGGCCGGATGAGGTCAAGCAAGTCGCCTATACCGGTGCGCCGTCCTACTATCAGCAGATATGGACCTCGATCAAAACCGTGTTCTTCGGGTTCCTGATCGCGACCGTAGTAGCCGTGCCTTTGGGGATCGCCGCTGGTCTGTCCCCAACTGCGAATGCGGCTCTGAACCCACTGATCCAGATCTTCAAGCCGGTCTCGCCGCTGGCATGGCTGCCGATTGTGACCATGATCGTCTCGGCGGTTTACGTCACCAATGACGGCTGGTTCGCGAAATCCTTCCTGATCTCGGCCATCACCGTGACGCTTTGTTCGCTGTGGCCGACCCTGATCAATACCGCACTGGGCGTGGCGTCCATCGACAAGGACCTGGTGAACGTCTCCAAAGTTCTGAAAATGAACACTTATACCAAGATCACCAAGCTGGTGCTGCCCTCGGCCTTGCCTTTGATCTTTACCGGTTTGCGCCTGTCACTTGGCGTAGGCTGGATGGTCTTGATCGCAGCCGAGATGCTGGCTCAGAACCCCGGACTGGGCAAATTCGTCTGGGATGAATTCCAGAACGGCTCTTCCAGCTCGCTCGCCAAGATTATGGTTGCAGTCTTCACCATCGGCATCATTGGCTTCCTGCTGGACCGGGTGATGTATGCGCTGCAATCCCTGTTTACCTTCACGAATAACCGGTGATCGAGATGAGCATTCTTAGCTTCAAGAACGCCTCGAAATCTTTTGGCGAGGGCACCGCACGCACGGATGTGCTGAAAGGCATCGATCTGGACGTGCAAGAGGGCGAGTTTCTGGTGATCCTCGGCTTCTCGGGCACCGGCAAGACCACCCTGATCAAACTGATGGCGGGGCTTGATAGCCTGACCAGCGGAGAGGTCACGTTCAAAGGCGCTCCGGTCAAAGGGCCAGGCCCGGAACGGGGCGTGATCTTTCAGAACTACTCGCTGATGCCGTGGCTGACGGTCAGCGGCAATGTGGGGTTGGCGGTCGATACGGTCTTTCCGGGCCTCAGCAAAGTCGAGAAGGCCGAGAAGGTCGCGCACTATGTGAAGATGGTGGGCCTTAGCCATGCCGCAACGCGCCGCCCGGCAGAACTGTCCGGCGGGATGCGCCAGCGGGTCAATGTGGCGCGCGCCTTGTCGATGAACCCCGAAGTGCTGCTGCTGGATGAACCTTTGTCGGCGCTCGACGCGCTCACCCGCGCCAATCTGGCGGATGAGATCGAACACATCTGGGAAGCTGACAAGAAGACCTGCGTTCTGATCACCAACGATGTGGACGAAGCGATCATTCTGGCCGACCGGATAATTGCCCTGAACCCGGATGGAACGCTGGGTCAGGAGTTCCGCGTGTCGATCCCACGCCCTCGTGAACGTGGGGCGATGAACAACGATGAGACGTTCAAGCGCCTGCGTGCCGACGTCACCAAATACCTGATGGATGTGGGGATCGAGGCCAAGGTTGAAGGCTCGCGCATCCTGCCGGATGTTACACCGATCCACGGGGTTCCAACGGCGGTCGCCGAGGCGCAAAAGGGGATGATCGAGAATCGCTTCCTCGACTTCTCGCAGCTGCACAAGGTGTATCCGACGCCCAAAGGCCCGTTGACCGTCGTTGAGGACTTCGACCTGAAGATCGATAAGGGCGAGTTCATCTCGTTGATCGGCCATTCGGGATGCGGCAAATCCACGGTCCTAACCATGGCAGCCGGGCTGAACGACATCTCGAAAGGCGCGATCAAGCTGGATGGTCGTCACGTTGAAGGCGCTGATCCTGAGCGCGCGGTGGTGTTCCAATCGCCTAACCTGTTCCCCTGGCTCAGCGCCAAAGAGAATGTCGCGATCGGTGTGGATAAGGTCTACCCAAAAGCCAGCATGGCCGAGCGGCAGGATGTGGTTGAGTACTATCTGGAACGCGTTGGTCTGGCCGATGCCATGGACAAATCCGCAAGTGATCTGTCGAACGGCATGAAGCAACGCGTCGGTATTGCCCGCGCTTTTGCCCTGTCTCCCAAACTCCTGTTGCTGGATGAACCTTTTGGAATGCTCGACAGCCTCACCCGCTGGGAATTGCAGGAAGTGCTGATGGAGGTCTGGTCCCGCACCAAGGTCACCGCGATCTGTGTGACCCATGATGTGGACGAAGCGATCCTGCTGGCCGACCGCGTGGTGATGATGACCAACGGCCCGCAAGCGACCATCGGCAAGATCACCAAGGTCGACCTGCCACGCCCGCGCACGCGCAAAGCCTTGTTGGAGCACCCAGATTATTACGCCTACAGGCAGGAAGTACTCGATTTTCTGGAAGAATACGAACATGGCGCCAAACCCAAAACACCCGCCCCCAAGGCGATTGCAGCGGAGTGAAATCATGAAGCAAAGACTTGTAGTCATTGGCGCAGGTATGGCCTCGGGCCGGGTGCTGGAGCACCTGACCGACGCCGCGCCGGATGCGTTCGACATCACCTTGTTCAACGCCGAGCCGCGCGGGAACTACAACCGCATCATGCTTAGCCCGGTGCTGTCGGGTGAAAAGACGTACGAAGAGATCGTCACACATGATGACGCTTGGTATGCCGAGCGGGGCGTGGCCTGTCGCTTTGGCGAAAAGGTGGAAAAGATCGACCGCGAGATGAAGGTGGTCGAGGGTGCGAACGGCCACGTTCCCTATGACAAGTTGGTGATCGCCACCGGATCTAACCCGTTCATCATCCCTCTGCCGGGGCATGATCTGGAGGGCGTGATTGCCTATCGTGATCTGGAAGACACCCAACAGATGATGGGCATGGGCCCGGATAACAAGGTCGTTGTCATCGGCGGTGGTTTGTTGGGCCTAGAGGCAGCAGCGGGCATGGCTGCGCGTGGTGTGGACGTCACGGTGGTGCATATCATGGGCCATCTGATGGAGCGGCAGCTGGATGAAGCCGCAGGCTACCTGCTGAAGAAATCGCTGGAAGACAAAGGAATCAAGATCTGCCTGCAGGCGAACTCCAAAGAAATCCTCGGGGAAGACGGCAAGGTCCGCGCTTTGTTGCTGGATGACGGGACCGAACTGCCCTGTGATCTGCTGATCATGGCGGTGGGCATCCGCCCCAATACGGCGCTGGCGCAAGAGGCTGGTCTGGCCACCGGGCGTGGCATTCATGTGGATGACCAGATGCTGACCTCGGACCCGGATGTCTTTGCGGTTGGTGAGTGTGTCGAACATGACGGAGAGGTCTTTGGCCTTGTCGCACCGCTCTACGATCAAGCGAAAGTCGCAGCGCAGGCATTGCTGGAGGAAGACGCTGCATTCGCGCAAAAAACCCTCTCGACCAAGCTGAAAGTCACCGGCTGTGACCTGTTCAGCGCTGGCGACTTTGCCGATGGTCCCGGACGTGAGGATATCGTGTTCCGAGACCCCTCGCGCGGGGTCTACAAACGCCTTGTGATCGAAGAGGACCGTCTGGTCGGCGCCGTTATGTATGGCGACACGGCCGATGGCAGCTGGTTCTTTGGCCTGATCAAGGATGGCACCAGCATCGAAGAGATGCGAGAGACACTGATCTTCGGCCCGGCCTATCAGGGGGGCGATTCCGCGGACCCTCTCTCAGCCGTTGCAGCATTGCCGCCTGAGGCGGAGATTTGCGGCTGCAACGGCGTATGCAAAGGCGAGATTGTTGAGGCGATCAACGGTGGCGCCGACGATCTGGGCGCGGTTCGTGCAAGCACCAAGGCCAGTGCGTCCTGCGGCACCTGTACTGGGCTGGTGGAACAGGTGTTGCAGGTCACATTGGGTGACGACTTCCAGATGCCAACGGCGCAACCAATCTGCGGCTGCACCGATCTGACGCATGAGGATGTACGTCGTCTGATCAAGGGCCAGGAACTGAAAAGTCAGGCTGCCGTCTGGCAGGAACTTGGCTGGACGACGCCCAATGGCTGCCATGTCTGCCGTCCGGCGATCAACTATTACCTGCTGGCGGATTGGCCGCTGGAGTATCAGGACGACCCGCAAAGCCGCTTTGTCAACGAGCGCAAGCACGCCAACATCCAGAAGGACGGCACATTTAGCGTTGTACCGCGTATGTGGGGCGGGATCACCACGCCTGACGAACTGCGCGCCATTGCAAATGCGGCGGACAAGTACGATGTGCCCACCGTCAAGGTTACTGGCGGTCAGCGGATCGATCTGCTGGGCGTCAAAGGCGAAGACCTGCCCGCCATATGGTCAGACCTGAACAAGGCCGGGCTGGTCTCTGGCCACGCCTATTCCAAAGGTCTACGCACGGTCAAAACCTGCGTCGGCACCGATCATTGCCGGTTTGGTACACAGGACAGCACTGGGCTAGGCATCAAGCTTGAGAAAACCCTGTGGGGGTCGTGGACGCCGCACAAGCTGAAGCTGGCCGTATCCGGCTGCCCTCGAAACTGTGCCGAGGCGACGTGCAAGGACATCGGCGTGGTCTGCGTGGACTCTGGGTATCAGATCAGCATCGGGGGGGCCGCAGGCATGGACGTCAAAGAGACCGAATTGCTCTGCCAGGTTCCCACCGAAGACGAAGCGATCGAGGTCGTGATGGCCGTCACGCAGGCCTACCGCGAAGGCGGTAAATATCTGGATCGCCTGTATAAATGGTTGGGTAAGGTCGGAATGGGCTGGGTCCAAGCTCAGGTTGTTGAAGACCTTGAAAACCGCGCTGCCCTGGTCGCCCGGTTCGAACTGTCGCAGAGCATCTACCGCAAAGACCCGTGGGCAGAACACGTCAAAGAAAAAGCGCGGACCTACGCGCCAATTGCAGATTTCACACTGGAGGCCGCGGAATGAGCTGGATCGACATCGGACATATCGACGAAGTACCGTTGCGCGGGGCGCGTCTGGTCAAGACGCATATTGGCTGCATCGCTGTCTTCCGTACTGCCGAGGCGGAGGTCTTTGCCGCGACCAACAGCTGCCCGCACAAGGGCGGTCCGTTGTCTGAGGGTATCGTGCACGGGCAGTCGGTGACCTGTCCTTTGCACAATTGGGTATTTGACCTGAACACGGGCGAGGCGCAGGGCGCGGAAGCTGGCCGCATCACCATCTATCCCGTGCGCCTTGAAGAGGACCGTATCCTGTTGAACGACAGCGCAGTTACCCGGCGGAGCGCCGCCTGATGGACGGAAGTGGTCTACCCGAAGTTCGCTCGACTTGCGCCTATTGCGGGGTCGGTTGCGGTGTGCTTCTGCGACCCGATGGGGCCGGAGGCTTGACTGTTCGCGGTGATCCGGACCATCCGGCGAATTTCGGGCGTTTGTGCTCGAAAGGCTTGGCTTTGGGCGAAACGGTCGGGCTGGAACATCGGTTGCTGGCTCCTCGCGCCTTCGGCCAGGACACAAACTGGGACAAGGCGCTGCAGCTGGTCGCAGATCGGTTTTCCGCTGCAATCAAGAACCATGGACCGAACAGCGTGGCATTTTATGTCTCGGGGCAGTTGCTGACAGAGGATTACTACGTCGCCAACAAGCTGATGAAGGGTTTCATGGGGTCGGCCAACATCGACACCAATTCTCGACTGTGTATGGCGTCAACAGTGGCCGGACACAAACGCGCCTTTGGCACAGATACGGTGCCCGGGACTTATGAGGATCTGGACGAGGCTGAATTGGTTGTCTTGGTTGGCTCGAACCTCGCCTGGTGCCACCCCGTTCTCTATCAGCGCGTGATAGCCGCACGTCAGGCGCGCGGTACAAGGATTGTGGTTGTCGATCCACGTCGTACAGCAAGCTGCGATCAAGCAGATCTTCATCTGGCGTTGCAACCTGGCAGCGACGTGGCGCTGTTTAATCGACTGCTAACCAGAATTCACCAGACGGGGCATGTGGCACCGGATTTTCTGGATCGCAGCCATGGGTACAATGAAGCCCTCGAACTCGCCCAGCTTGATGATCCGGATGAGACCGGGCTTACACCAGATGAAATCGAAGCGTTTTGCGATCTGTGGATTGGAACCGAGCGGGTCGTTACGATTTTCAGTCAGGGCGTAAACCAATCCTCCAGCGGAACAGACAAGGTCAACGCGATCCTGAACTGCCATCTGGCCACCGGGCGGATCGGGCGCGCAGGGATGGGTCCGTTCTCGGTCACCGGTCAGCCAAACGCCATGGGTGGTCGAGAGGTTGGCGGTCTGGCCAACATGCTTGCGTGTCACTTGGATATTGAAAACGAAGCTCACAGAACAGCCGTCCAGGACTTCTGGAAAGCACCAAAGATGCCGGAGGAGCAAGGGCTTAAAGCGGTTGACTTGTTTCGCGCTGTCGAACGCGGTCAGATAAAAGCACTTTGGATCATCCACACCAATCCGGCGGCCACCATGCCGGATGCCGACCGGGTGAAGACAGCGATCGAAAGCTGTCCATTCACAGTTGTCAGCGACCTGACTGCCCGGTCAGACACCGCGCGTCTCGCAGACGTATTGCTTCCAGCGGCAGGATGGGGCGAAAAAAGCGGCACAGTAACCAATTCCGACCGCACGATCAGCAGGCAACGCGCCGTTTTAGCCCCTCCGGGACAGGCACGCGCGGATTGGGATATTTTGGCCGAAGTGGGCCGCCGCATGGGCTGGACAGAAGCTTTTAGTTACGAGTTTGCAGCGGAGATTTTCAAGGAATACGCGAACATGTCCTCGCTTGCCGTCTCTTTTGGCAAGGACTTTGAAATTGCAGGTTTTTCGGACATCAACGACGAAGAATATGATGCTTTGCGCCCAACGCGTTGGCCGACGACATCGCGAAAATCTGATGGTCGTTTCTTCGGCGACGGGCGTTTTTTTCATCCCGATGGCAAGGCGCGGTTTTTGCCCGTGATCCATCGACGACCCAAGGCAGAGCCATCAAAACGGCACCCTTTCTTGTTGAACACAGGGAGAAACCGGGATCAGTGGCACACAATGACACGATCCGGTTTGTCGCCTCGCTTATCGGCCCATCTTGCCGAGCCTTATCTGGAAATGAACCCTAAAGACGCTGACCAACTGGGTTTTGGCGCTGCCGATTTGATCGAAGTCAGTAGTTCAGCTGGAAGCGGCATATTTCGACTTCGCATTACGGAAGCTATTGCGCGTGGCAATGTGTTTGCGCCCATTCATTGGACCGGAGAAACAGCACCGTCGGCCCGTGTAAACGCGATAATTCCCAGTGTAACTGACCCGATTTCTGGACAACCGGAAAGCAAATCAACAGCGGTATCCGTTCGACGCATGAAAGCTGCATGGTACGGTTTCGCCGTTTCAGTAGATGCTGCGTCCACTGACGCAGAGTATTCGGCGACTGCCAAAACAAACAACGGCTATAGGATGGAATTGGCAGGGAGCCAGATTGTTGAAGACTGGGAAAGGACTGCTCGCGTTTGGTTTGGTTTACCGGATGCAACGGCGACTTCAGTAGAAGATCCCAAACGTGGCTCTTATAGAATTGCACTGTCAGACGGTCAGCGCATTCTGGCAGTGCTCTTTGTCGCGCGCCAACCTATCACCCTGATGCGAGACTATTTGGCAACTTTGCCCAAGGTGGCACCCCAGCAGATTCTGTCTGGCCAATCATCTGCTGGCTTTGAAGACTGCGGCCCGATCGTCTGTTCGTGTTTCGGGGTCGGATTAAAAACCGTCGTCGGTGCCATTCACGACAATCATATGATCAATGTGGACGGTATCGGAGATGTCCTCAAAGCTGGGACGAACTGCGGTTCATGCCGACCAGAATTAGCTGACTTGATCGCCGAGCATTCGAAATTGAGTCACGATAAAACGAGTAACTCCCTGCACGAGCTACTCGGGTAACACCCGTTCAGCAATGCCCATTGGGTTTTATCTAAGGCCTTCCTTCCGAGAATTCAAAACCTGACGCTTATGCGGGTCGCGACGAATGTCTCGAAGGAGCCCCAAGCAGAACTGTCAATAACTTACTGTGCGTGCACACAACGTGCCAATCCGCTGCGCTGCCAAAAAACTCCCGCTTTAAGGCAGAGGGAACGCGGTCATTCAGGCAGGGTGTGAAAATTGTGGACTATGCACTCACACAGTGCGGGACATAGCAGACGTTCAACCGTCTAATTTTCTCTCTAAATTGTACTCTGGAAGTCTGGCCAGGGCCGATTTCAACGCGTCACCCCATCCATCGGAAACACTGCGAAAGTACTGGTCGTCAGCTTCGAATCTTGACCGCGTACCGCCGTCAAGGCTGTCTTCATCGTAGAGAAGCATGTCAAGCGGAGCCCCGACAGACAGATTGGCCTTAATCGTAGAGTCAAAACTGACGAGCAAGAGTTTTACGGTTTCTGAAAAACTCATTTCCGGATCATAGGCGCGCACCAGAATCGGGCGACCATATTTTGTCTCACCAATCTGAAAGAACGGGGTGTCGTCGCCGGCTTCGATAAAATTGCCTTCAGGGTAGATCAAAAACAGGCGAGACGGGCCGCCCTTGATCTGACCGCCTAGAATGAGTGTCGCGTGAAAAGCGCTGTCAGCTTGCTGACCGGATCTGGCATGTTCCTCGATGACGTCGTTCAGTGTAGCCGCGACCAGTTGCGCAACCTGAAACATTGTCGGCGCTTCCAGTATGGACGGCGAGCGTTCTTCCGGCACTTTTGTACGCTCTTCCAGAAGGCTTATTGTGGCCTGAGTGGTCGCAAGGTTTCCGGCTGTTAGGATTGTGATCGAGCGGTCCCCCTCGACTGTCCAATTGAACATCTTGTTGAAGGTCGAAACATTGTCCACGCCTGCATTCGTGCGCGTATCGGACATGAACACCAGCCCACGATTCAGCCGCATGCCCACAGCATAGGTCATCAAATTCTCCGTTACTGCTGTGCGACCTGCAACTGCACTGTCAATTGCTCGCCCGCTGTACCAATTCTGTTCCCTATTACCGGTGCTGCTTGGGCATAGTCCAGCCCGGTTGCAACGCGGACGTAACGATCGTCAGGTGAGATCCCGTTTGACACGTCAAATCCGACCCAGCCAAGCCCATCCAAATGCACCTCTGCCCAAGCATGGGTCGCGTCTTGCAGTTCCGTTTCGTTCATCATCAAGTAACCGGACACATAGCGCGCTGGCACTCCGATCTGTCGCGCGCATGTAATGAAGATATGCGTGTGGTCCTGACACACGCCGCGCCCAGCTTTGAGGGCATCTTCTGCGCTCCAGCCCGGGTGCGAACTACCAATTTCGTACGCGACCTGAACTCGAATTTTTTCGGACAGTGCATGCATCTGCTCCAGCAGTTCGCCTTTGGGTAATGCGGCTATCAGTTCGGCAACCCCTTTTCCCGGCGTTGTCTGCTGGGTTCCCCTTTTGAACAGCCACAAGGGCGTCGACCCTTCGTGACGCCCCAAGATGCCATTGGTGTCTTCCACCTCAACAACACCTTCGGAGATCAACGAAATACTTTGGGTGTTTGTTTCGAAACTGATCAATTCCACGGTGTTGCGATGGTAGTCTTCAAACGTCAGTTCTTTGCGCCCGCCGGTGATTTCGGTGTTCCAGCTTTCAATGCTTTGATTGCGAAATGACTTTGGCGTCTTCCTCAGTTGCTGCAGCCCGAAGGGAACCGGCGCGTCGAAATCGTATCGTGTCTCGTGTCGAATGTGCAGTTTCATTGGCTACTCGTAGAACCGGTAATCAATCTCGATCTGATGGCTTAAGTTGCCGAGGTCGGTTAGAAAGTCCTGAATGTATTCGTGAAGACCGAATTCGAAGATATCCGAGATCTTCTGATCCAGGTATTTCTCGTAGAGAGCGTTTGACGCCTCGCAGGAAGGTCCGGCAAAGCCATAGTCTTTCTTCAGGTATGACAGGTTCTCTTGGATCTTTCTGCAGCAAAAGTGAAGGCTGCGAGGCATCCGCTGATCCAAGATCAAAAACTGCGCAATGTCAGACGGCCGGGTTTTTTCGCCATGGGTCATTCGATACCCCCCGCCTGCGCCGACGGACCGGAGGATGCTTTCCCATTGGATGTTGTCCAAGGACGAGCCGACCGAGAAGGCTGTGGGCAGAAGTACATAGTATTTCACGTCCAGAATGCGCCCTGTATTGTCGGCCCGCTCGACAAATGTGCCAATGCGGGTGAAGTCGAAAATGTCATTGCGCAGCATGGTTCCCAATGTGGCACCACGGACCAAAGCCGCCTGTTGCCGAATAAGCTCCAGCGTCGCTGGCAGATCCCGCTCATTCACACGCCGCTTCATGACCTCATCAATCTGCATCCAAGTCGCATTTACAGCACTCCAGACATCGTGGGTCAGCGCGGTTCGAACAAGGCGCGCGTTGTCTCGGGCCTGCTTGATAACCGACTTGATCGAGGACGGGTTGTCAGCGTCACGCAGCATCCAATCGACGGCATTCTCTTTTGAGATGTCATCGTATTTGGCGTGATACCCGTCCAGAACCCCGGCCGTTTTCAGAACAGAGCCCCATTCTTCGGCGGAGTTCTTAGTCCGGGTCAACGCCATCCTTTGACCTGTCTCCAGCAGCCTGGCCGTGTTTTCCGCGCGCTCCAAGTATCGGGACATCCAGAACAACCCACCAGCAGTTTTTCCCAGCATGGTCAGTCCTCCAGAACCCAGGTGTCTTTGGTCCCGCCGCCTTGGCTCGAGTTTACGACCAGTGAGCCTTTCTTCAACGCTACGCGGGTCAATCCTCCGGGTGTGATTTTGATCCCGTCGGGAGACACCAAAACAAACGGCCTTAGATCGACATGTCTGGGGGCCAGCCCCGAACGCGCGAAGATTGGAACCGTTGAAAGAGACAGGGTCGGCTGAGCGATATAATTCGCCGGCCGCGCCTTGAGCTTGTCCCGGAATGCGGAAATTTCTTTTTTGCTGGCGGTTGGGCCAATCAACATACCGTAACCGCCAGACCCATGCACTTCTTTCACAACAAGTTCGGACAGGTTGTCCAGAACATAGGACAGCGAGACAGGGTCACTACATCGCCAGGTTGGAACATTCTGCAGCAGAGGCTTTTCGCCTGTGTAGAACTCAACGATCTCTGGCATGTAGGAATAGATCGCCTTGTCATCGGCAATACCCGTTCCGGGAGCGTTCGCGATCGTGATGCCGCCTGCGCGATAAACGTCCAGAATGCCTGGCACGCCCAATGCGCTGTCAGGGTTGAAATTCAGTGGATCCAAGAAGTCGTCATCAACCCGGCGATAAAGCACATCGATGGGCTTGTAGCCTCTGGTGGTGCGCATACAGACGCGCCCGTCGACAACGCGAAGGTCGTGGCCTTCGACCAATTCCACGGCCATTTGATCGGCAAGAAACGCATGTTCGTAATAGGCTGAGTTATAAATGCCGGGGGTTAACACCGCGACAGTGGGTTCTCCGTCTGCGCAAGCTGGTGCACAGGCCGCAAGAGACCGTCTCAGATTGCGGGGGTAGTCAGAAACATTCCGCACATTGGTCGCGCTAAAAAGTTCGGGGAACATCTTTAGCATCGTTTCCCGGTTCTCCAGCATATAGCTGACCCCGGATGGTGTGCGGGCATTGTCTTCCAGAACGAAAAATTCGTCTGGTCCGGTTCGCACCAGATCGACACCTACAATGTGCGTATAAACCTGCCCGGGCGGTGAGACACCAAGCATCTGCGGCAGGAACGCTTCGTTTCCGGCAATCATTTCAGCCGGCACACGCCCGGCCCGGACTATTTCCTGGCGATGATAAATGTCATGTAGAAATGCGTTGATTGCCCGCACTCGCTGCTCGATGCCGCGTTCCAGCCGCTGCCATTCGCGCGCGGAAATGACGCGTGGTACGATATCAAACGGTATCAATCGTTCCTCGGCCTCGGCTTTGCCATATACGTTAAATGTAATGCCCGTCAGCCTGAAAACTTCTTCGGCTTCACGCTGTTTGGCCCTTAACCGAGATGCATCCTCAGCGTTGAACCAACGGCCTATTTCTTCATACGGATCTCTGAGTAATCCATCGCCGTTAAACATTTCATCAAAATACTCACTCATGTTTTAAGTCTCGCGATCAGCTCAGAATTTTCAAGTTATTTGAGTTTGGTTGTCCGGAGCCTTCCGGCGAAACGCGTAAAATTAAGGCTTTTTGAGTTGCATGATGGTCTTAACAACATAACGCTGTTGGTGTGATCAGCTCAGTTCACATTTATTTTCTGCGCTGGGCGGCGCCTGGTTTTTGCCGGAGTCTGAACGTCCGATTTGGGCCCACGGTAGCCCAGTCCCCGTGCAGCAAGGCGATTGGCGCAGCTGGTGGCAAAATCTTTAATTCTGAGCCCAAAAGGCTAGGTTCTGGAACCATTAATTTGGTTTCGGCCATTTCGACGACCTGATTCAAGCCCCTGAGTTTCAGGGGGTTTATAATGAGTAGTCTATTCTGGTTGACCGAGGAGCAGATGGCGCATCTTCAGCCTTACTTTCCAAAGAGCCATGGCAAGCCGAGGGTTGATGATCGGCATGCGCTCAGTGGGATTATCTTCATCAATCGCAATGGGTTGCGGTGGTCAGATGCACCTCGCGAGCATGGTCCACCAAAGACCCTGTACAATCGCTGGAAACGATGGAGCGATATGGGTGTATTCGCTCGGATCATGACCGGGCTGGCTGCTGAAGGCACGGACCACAAGACGATCATGATTGACGCAACATACCTCAAAGCGCACCGGGCGGCTTCCAGCCTGCGGTTGAAAAAGGGGGGCGTGGCAGGCTGATAGGGCGCACCAAGGGTGGCATGAATACGAAACTGCACGCCGTTACTGACAGCCTCGGACGCCCCATCCGCTTCTTCATATCCGCCGGGCAGGTGAGCGACTACACGGGCGCCAGGGCTTTGGTAAACAGTCTGCCATTGGCTGACTGGCTGCTGGGAGATCGAGGTTATGACGCAGATTGGTTCCGCGAAGCCCTTAATGACAGGGGAATAAAGTCCTGTATCCCAGGTCGAAAGTCACGCGACAAGCCTGTCCGATTCGACAAGCGCCGCTACAAACGACGCAACCGCATTGAGATCATGTTCGGACGCCTGAAGGATTGGCGGCGCGTCGCCACCCGATATGACAGATGCCCAAAGGTATTCCTCTCGGCCATCGCTCTCGCTGCAACAGTCCTGTTCTGGCTGTAAATCAATGAGTCTGGAGCCTAAGCTGTTGCTTCCAGGTTCGGATGGCTCTGCACAAACGCTTCAAAGTACTCGGCAAACGTTCCGACGATCGGTGGGAGTTGTTCGTATGGCGGGTAGTACAGCGTAAGCCACAACGATGTGATAGACCAGTTTGGCATCACCTGCTCGACTTGCCCGCTGGCCAATCCCTTGTAAGTTATGAAATCTGGTAGAACACATATGCCGTCTCCAGCGACCGCAAGAGCGTAAAGGAAGTCTCCATTGTTGGAGATTAACTTTTCGCCTGCTTGAATTGAAACGTTGCTACCTGCATGAGAGAATTCCCAGGTTTCGGAGCGGCCTTGCGCGCTGTATGACATAAGAAAGTCTGGGTTCAGATCGCGCGGATGATCAGGCCTGGGAATGCGGTCAAACAGAGACGGCGCAGCAATCATGTGTCGTGGGACTTCGCACAGTTTGCGCCAAATTGTTGATTTATCGGTAGGCGGGCCCGATACACGTACAGCTAAATCGCAGTTTTCCTCGATCACATCGAGCAGGGTATCGGTGAAGTTGATCTCGACTGAAATTTTCGGATAGACGAGACGAAACCCCGAGATCACTTGCGGCAGCAAAGTTACGCCCAGTGATACCGGCGCGGTCAGACGCAGATGGCCCTTGTCAGGTTGGTTGGCCCGTTGAAGGTTTCGTGTAACCTCCTCAAACCCCTCCAACAACGGTCGGTACTGCGCAAGGACAGTTGCTCCGGCGCTGGTTAATGAAACTTGACGTGTGGTGCGTACCAGAAGCTGTGTGCCGAGGTCTTTCTCAAGCTGCGCTATGATGCGTGTTGCTGATGCCGGAGCGATACCCAGTTCGCGCGCGGCCAAGGAAAAGCTTTTCTGGTCTGATACAGCGCGCAGGACGCGGATGGGCTTAAGCTCGATCATGTCAGCTTAATAATTCCGTTTTCGTCAATAATAAACCTACATGATTGTCTATTCACTTCAATAATAGATGCGCCATCTTTGATGCAAGTTGAACACTCGCCCAGGAGCGGAACATGATCAAAGACATCAAAGGGCTGCACCACGTCACATCGATGGCTGCAGATGCCAGCACCAACAATGCTTTCTTCACCAACACTCTGGGTCTGCGCCGGGTGAAAAAGACGGTCAATTTCGACGCACCTGAGGTTTATCACCTCTATTACGGAGATGAAGTTGGAACACCTGGCTCGGTCATGACCTACTTTCCATTCGGTCAGATGCCTCGGGGGCGTCGTGGTGCCGGAGAGGTTGGCGTAACGGAGTTTGCCATCCCTACAGGTGGTATCGCGTTCTGGAAACAGCATCTTGCATCTGGCGGTGTGACCGGGCTGACCGAAAACACCGTCTTCGGAGAAAAGCGGCTGTCCTTCGACGGTCCCGATGGCGACAGCTTTGCCTTGGTCGAAACTGACGTGCGAGGTCGGACAGCCTGGACCCAGGGCGGCGTTCCCGATGACGCCGGAATCTTGGGTTTCCGAGGCGCACGCTTTGCGTTGAAGGAAATCGACGCGACGGGTGAACTGCTGACATTCATGGGGTACCAGAAAGCTGAATCCGAAGGTGACGTTACTCGTTACGTGATCGAGGGGGGTAACGCTGCAGACACGATTGATCTGCAACAGCTGCCGTCAGGTGCTCCGACCGCTGGTCAAGGCGCTGGGTCCGTTCATCACATCGCTTTTGCCGTCGAAGACCGCGCCGCGCAGCTGCGTGTTCGGCAGGCTTTGCTGGATACAGGCTATCAGGTCACGCCGGTTATTGACCGCGACTACTTCTGGGCGATCTATTTCCGCACGCCGGGTGGTGTGCTGTTCGAAATCGCCACGAACGAGCCCGGTTTTGACCGTGACGAAGATACGGCCCATCTGGGTGAAGCGCTCAAGCTGCCCACCCGTTACGAGCCACATCGCAGCAAGATAGAAAGTCTTCTGCCCTCACTTGAACCATGATGACGGAGGTTGAGATGTCCAAAGATCTCTATCAGGCGCTGGTGCGGGCGCCGCAATCTGCCCGTCCGCTGGTTTTTGCCTTTCACGGCACCGGAGGGGACGAGCATCAGCTTTTCGAACTGGCTGGCGAGCTTGTTACCGGAGGCGGAGTGGTCTCGCCGCGCGGTGATGTCTCTGAGATGGGCGCGGCGCGGTTTTTCCGTCGCGCCGCAGAGGGGATTTATGACATGGAGGACCTTGCGCGCGCGACTGAAAAGATGATCGCGTTCATCGAAGCCCATCGCTCAGAGTATCCCGGCCACCCCGTCTATGGTTTCGGCTATTCGAACGGGGCGAATATTCTGGCGTCCGTCTTGCTAAAACGTCCGGACCTTTTCGAAGCGGTCGGGCTCTTGCATCCGATGGTGACTTGGGAACCCGAAGTAAATCCGCAGCTAAAGGGGCGGAAAGTTCTGGTAACGGCGGGTCGACGCGATCCGATCACGCCGCTGACGATGTCGGAACGCCTGATCAAATGGCTGTCCGAGAATGGCGCCGTGGTCACATCAGATATTCACGAAGGCGGGCACGAATTGCGAAACTCCGAGCTGACGGCCCTAGCGACCCACTTCAACGGGGACGTCAGCCTCGGCTGAATGATCAAGCAGCGCATTCAACGTAGACAACACAGCGGCTTCTTTGCGCGCCCAGGACATAAACTCATGGATATGCTCTTCACGCTCGCGCCCCGGGTGGCAACAAATGAAATAGTTGAACCCTGTCTCTACTACAGGACCGAATGGGCAGATCAGCCGACCGTCAGAAAGTGCCGAGTAAACCAGCAACGATCCACACAGCGCTACACCCGCGCCTGCGATCGCGGCGTCCACAATCTGACCGCCCGGTGGTCTTTCGAACCGCATGGCTTTGGATGGGTCTACCGCATTCGGGAGACCAGCGTGTTGGCTCCAAAGAACCCAGCTGGGAACCGATCCGGCCAGCATCGGCGTTGTGTCGTACAAAACCTGCGCGGCGTTAATATCGGCAGGAGACCTTATGCCAAATGTGTTCAGCACAGCCGGGCTGGCGACAACCAGCATAAGCTCACGGTGGAGCAACTGCGCATACCGGTCCGAAGGCGGCTCGCTTGCATATCGGATCTCGATATCGGCCGTGGCGTGGGTTTTGTGGTCCGAGGGGTTTTCGGACTCGATGTGGACCTGAACGTCAGGGTGGTTCTTGGTGAACTTGTGCAACCTTGGCAAAAGCCACTTGCTGATCAGCGCGTTGCTGGAATTGATGCGCAGTTTAGGCGTCTTCTTGGGGCGGACCTCATCGACCACCTGGCGGATCTGCAGGAACGCTTCGCTGATCGTTGGCTGCAAGCGCTGACCTTCGGGCGTCAGATGGATCGCGCGGGTCTTTCGTACAAACAAAGGCACTCCAAGGTCGGCTTCCAGCGCCTTGATCTGCTGGCTAACCGCACCTGGCGTTACCGAAAGCTCATATGCTGCTTCCTTGATCGATCCGCGCCGGGCCGCCGCCTCAAAGGCGCGCAAACTCAGCAAGGAAGGCAATCGGGTCAGTGGCATGGCATCTCAAATTTATAGTTTAGCCCAGCTAATGCATACCCGCAGAACTTCTGCTTTGTCGAGTTCAAACTACACCCCACATCGAAGAACAACAGAACTTGGAACAGAGTAAAATGATCAAGATTCATGAAAAAGCATCGCGGGAACGTACGCAAAACGGATGGCTGGATAATCGCCACGAAACCTCGTGCCGGCGGTTTCAGCACCGACCCCATGACGGGCTCGCAGGCTCAGAAAAACATGCTGTGAATTCAACCGAACCCGTATTGAAAGGAGGCCAGACGTGACCTGGCAACCCTACCTTATTTCGTTGGGCGCCGGTCTCGGCATCGGCGTCATCTATGGCCTTATCGCAGTCCGCAGTCCCGCCCCGCCGATCATCGCGCTATTGGGCCTTCTGGGCATGCTCGCCGGAGAAGCAGCAGTGCAATGGATTAGGGGTCATTCCGACGCCGTTTCCCAGGCGCTTCATATGAAGTCTTTTGCCGTGACGCATGCGGAAAAGACCACCGAACCACCCAAAACAGAAACCCTTTAACCCCATCCAAACTCAACAACGGAGAAGTCAAATGTCGAAACACGAAATGATCACACCTGAGAACGCGGCCCTTGTGCTGATCGATTTTCAGCCCGCGATGTTCCAGGGCGTCGAAAGCCATGATCGCCTGTCGGTGATGCACAACGTTCAGATCCTTGCCAAAGGCGCGAAACTGTTTGGTTTGCCGACCGTGATCTCAACCGTCGCGAAAGACAGCTTCTCGGGTCCGTTCATGCCTGAAGTGACCGATCTGTATCCGGATCAGGAAGTCATTGACCGGACATCGATCAACTCTTGGGTTGATGAGAATTTTCGCAAAGCAGTTGCGGCTACCGGTCGCAAAAAAATCGTTCTGGCCGGTCTGTGGACCGAAGCCTGTGTCATGTTCCCGACACTTGATCTGCTGCGCGAAGGTTATGAAGTCTATATCCCGGCTGATGCGTGCGGCGACGTAACGCCTGAAGCCCATGAGCGGGCAATGGATCGTCTGGTTCAAGCGGGTGCAGTTCCGATGAACGCGCTACAGTTCATCTTCGAGCTTCAGCAGGACTGGGCCCGCGGCGAAACCTACGATGGTGTCATGGATATCCTGAAAACGCATACGCCATACGGTATCCAGGTTCGCTTCTCGAAGTGGGCTTTGGGTGAGCACGCTTCTGAAGCTGGTATCGCCGCAGAATAATCTGCCGCGCCACGCCCGCTCGGCTCGACCCCCTCCCCATCTTGCCGAGCGGGCGATTTCCCAAACCATTCTCATCTGTGCCCGACCGGCGGGCACCGACCTGTCCCGCTTTGCCAAAGGATGCAAATCATGGCCGCCCCAGACAAGATACTCTTCAACGGCAAGATCACGACAATGGATCCCGACATGCCCGAAGCTAAAGCTGTGGCCATATCGGGGGATCAGATCACGGCTGTTGGTACAGACAAGGAGACACTCGGGCTTGCGGGCCCCGAGACCGAGACAATCGATCTGGGCGGCCAGCGTGTGATCCCCGGGCTGATCGACAGCCACACGCATATCATTCGGCAAGGCAATAACTTCGCGATGGAGCTGCGCTGGGACCACGTTCCGTCTCTTGCCGACGGTCTGCGTATGCTAAAGGCGCAGGCGGAGCGTACACCTGCGGGTCAATGGATCCGTGTCGTAGGCGGCTGGTCCGTTGACCAATTCGCCGAAAAGCGTCTGCCAACAATTGATGAGATCAATGCGGTTGCGCCGGACGTGCCTGTCTACGTGTTGCACCTGTATGATCGCGCGTGGCTGAACAAAGCCGCCCTGCGTGCAATCGGCATCGACAAGCATTTCTACGAACCCTTTGTCTCGGGCCGTCTTGAGCGGGACAATCAGGGCAACCCGACCGGGTTGGCAATGGCGCGGCCCAACGCTCAGCCGCTTTATGCGCTGTTGGACATGGCACCCAAGCTGGATTTCGAGCAGCAGGTCACCTCGACCAAGCACTATTTCAAGGCGCTGAATGGGCTTGGATTGACCTCAGCTTTGGATTGCGCGGGTGGGTTCCTGAACTATCCCGATGATTACGGTGTGATCACCGAGTTAAATAAGCGCGGCGAGCAAACGGTGCGCATCGGCTATCAGCTTTTTGCACAACGTCCGATGTTCGAACTGGACGATTTCAAACGGTGGAATGACATCGTCAAACCAGATGAAGGCAACGACTACCTGAAATGCGTGGGAGCGGGCGAGATGCTGGTCGCGTCGGCCTATGATTTCGAAGACTTCAGCTACCCACGCCCCGATCTGCCCAAGCGGATGGAAGGTGATTTGCGGCCCGTTCTTGAATTCTTGTTCGAAAACCGCTGGCCGATCCGCTTCCATTGTACTTACGAGGAAAGCGCCCACCGGTTGCTGAGCCTTATCGAAGAGGTCGGTCGTGACAAAGGGCTGGAAGAGCTGAACTGGATTTTCGATCACGGTGAGACGATTTCGGAATCCACCATGGAATGGGTCGCCCGGCTTGGCGGCGGTATCAGCTACCAAAACCGCATCGCTTTTCAGACGACAGCCTATCGCGACCGATACGGTGAAGACGCCCTGCGCGAGGTTATGCCGGTCAAGAAGATGATGGCATCTGGTGTGCCTCTTGCCGCTGGCACGGACGCCACGCGAGTATCCTCATACAATCCGTGGTTGGCCATTCACTGGGCCGTTTCTGGCAAGGGTCGCGGCGGAGACGTCATCTGGAGTGCGGCGAACCGCTTGGATCGGCACGACGCGTTGCGTCATTGGACAGCTGCAGGGGCTTGGTTCAGCCGGGAAAACGGCAAGAAGGGTCAGATCAAAGCAGGTCAATGGGCAGATATCGCCGTGCTCGACCGGGATTATTTCTCGATCGCCGAGGACGAGATCACCGAGGTCGAGGCCGACCTGACGCTGACAGGCGGCAAGATCGTGCACGCCAAGGCCCGTTTTGCGGCGCATGAACCAGCCCCATTGCCGGAGCTTCCCGATTGGTCACCCGTTCCTATTTTCGGTGCCCCCGGCGCTACGGCGCAAAACCAAGGCAGCCTTGCCGCTGAATAGCGGAAAGACCTCAGGAGATATCCCATGTTGGACGACCAAAAGCTAAAAATCACTTACAGCGAAAGCGACACAAAAGCTCGGTACGGCGCTTCGGTGTCCGGGATCGTGAGTGAGGCGGAACTGACACTATCTAAGGTCACGCCCAGCCTTGTCATCGCCGATCATACGTTTGTCCCGGATGAGCTGCGTGGCCGTGGCCTGGCGAGGGCCTTGGCTGCACAGCTTGTGGCAGACGCGCGCGACAAGGGTCTCCGCATAGTGCCTCTTTGCCCGTTTGTGCGGTCCTACGCCGAAAAAAACCGCGAGGAGTTGGCAGATGTCATCCAGTGGTAGCATCGCAAAACCTGCACCTGCGGCATCAAACTCGGCTTGGGCCCCGTTCAAACATCGGGCGTTTGCCCTTCTTTGGGTCGCGACACTCATCTCCAACGTCGGCACGTGGATGCATGATGTGGGCGCGGGTTGGTTGATGACAACGCTCAACTCATCCCCTGCTGTGGTCTCGTTGGTGCAGGCGGCAACAACCCTGCCGGTTTTTGTCTTTGCCTTGTACGCCGGAACGCTGGCGGATCGGCTTGATAAACGCAAATTGCTAATCACAGTGAACGTGGTGCTTCTGGTACTGGTGTCGGTGCTAACCGTGTTGGTTCAGCTTGAACTGGTAACACCTACGCTGCTGATCCTGTTCACGTTGGCCATCGGAACTGGCACAGCTTTCATGGCTCCTGCCTGGCAAGCGATCGTGCCAACTCTGGTGCCGCGTGATGCGTTGCAGCCAGCCATTGCGTTGAATTCAATGGGCATCAACATCAGCCGTGCCATTGGCCCTGCTTTGGCGGGCGTTCTGATTGCATCGGTCAGTCTGGCGGCCCCGTTTGCTGTCAACGCGGTCAGCTACCTTGTGATCATCGGCGCTCTGTTGCTTTGGAAGCATGAAGGCAGCGTTTCAAAGACATCTCAGCCTGTTTTCAACGCGATGATGACCGGCATGCGGCACGTCGCTCATAACGGCCCGCTCAAGGCAACGTTGATCCGATCCTTTGCCTTCTTCATCTTTGCCTCTGCCTATTGGGCACTGCTGCCACTTGTCGTAAGGACAATCGAAGGTGGCGGGGCGACGCTGTATGGATTTTTGCTGACTTTGATCGGTGCTGGGGCTGTTGTGGGCGCTTTAACCCTCCCGCAGTTCCGCGCGAGGCTCGATGCAAGCACAACAGCAGCAGGCGGCACCATCGGCACTGCCGTTGCCATGGCAATTCTCGCAACGGCGACAACCCCTCCACTGGCCTATATCGCCGCACTGTTGGGTGGGTTTAGCTGGATTGCCGTTCTCACCACGTTCAATGTGTCGGCCCAGACCGCGCTGCCCAATTGGATCAGGGCCCGAGGATTGTCTGTGAACCTGATGGTTTTCTTCGGATCCATGGCGTTTGGATCAGCGATCTGGGGTCAGGTGGCAACGGCAACATCTGTTTCGATCACCTTGCTGATCGCAGCAGGCGGCCTGATCGTCGGCTTGATCCTGACGCGCAAGTTCCAGCTTGGTCAGGGCGAAGATCTGGACCTGACGCCCTCTATGCATTGGCCGGCGCCACAAGTCGCCTTGGAAAAAGACGGCTTGGGATCCCGCGGTCCTGTCATGGTCGAAGTCGAGTATCGCATTCGACCCGAGGATGAAGCTGCGTTCCTGTCCGCACTTCAGGAATGGTCCGGCGAGCGCTGGCGCGACGGAGCCTATGACTGGCGCGTTTTCCAAAGTGCAGAAGAGCCTGAGCTATGGGTCGAAGCCTTCATGGTTTCATCTTGGGAAGAACATCTGGCTCAGCACGAGCGTGTATCACACCAGGATCAGGATCTTCAACGGACCGTCGCAGCCTTTGATACCCGTGAAAGCGGACCCGTCGTTCGCCATCTGATCGCACCATGAAAAGAGTGTTTGAGATGCTATCGACATTGGTCACCCATAGGCCCGTTCTTTCCGCCACAGTCTTTGCGGTTCTGTTCTGGGTTCATGCGCCTGATCAGGTATCTGCTGGTGGTTCGGAGTTTGAAGGCCGTATCGAAGCAGTCGAGCGGTCGGACGTCTATAGCCGGGCGGAGGGCATTGTCGAAGAAGTGCTGGTTGAGCAAGGCGACTATGTCGAAGCGGGCACGCCATTGCTGCAGCTTCGAAACGATCTGGAGAAACTGGCGGTCGATGCCGCGAGTGCAGAGTTGGCCAAAGCCGAGGCTCTGTTGCTTCAAGCCCGGGATAGGCTGGAACGCGCGGCCCAACTCTCAACGCGGGGAGCGGCGACAGAAGTTGCTTTGTTGGACGCTGAAACCAATCTGGCTTTGGCTGAGGCGGAAAGGGCCTTGGCGGAAACCGAGTTGGAGATCGCACAAACGAACTACAACGACACGCTCATACGTGCACCGATCTCAGGACATGTTGAAGACCCGCGTGTTGGACCGGGTTCACTGGTTGAGTTCAGTTCGGGCGACCCGCCCCTGTTTCAACTCGTAAATCTGGATCGCCTGCGCGTTGTATTCGAAGTTCCCTACTCCCAATGGGTTTCAAGGTTGAACACGAGCAACACGCGCTCAGGGGAGCTATCAAATTCCGGCTGGTTCCGTATTGAAACGGAGACCGGTCAAGTTTTGGCGGATGCAATTATGCTCACCGGATCTGCGGTCTGGTTCGACGAAAACAGCGAAAAGATACGTGTCTGGGCTGATCTGTCAAACCCCGACCAAACGTTGAGACCGGGAATGAAAGTTCGTGTCACGCCCATGGTCGACCCAGTCACCGGCGCCGAGCAAGACCACTCCATGGTCAGGCCATGACGAAACCCACTTCACACGACCCCATCAGCATCAGGCATCAAAAGGACTGTTCCAAATGATCAAATTCGAATTGAACGGCCGACCCGTAGAGGTTGATAACCCCCCTGACGAAATGTTGCTGCTGGTCCTTCGGGACACACTCAAACTGAAGGGCACGAAATACGGATGCGGTGCTGCCATGTGTGGGGCCTGCACGGTGCATGTGGATGGTGTTGCGAGCTTCGCGTGTCAGATGTCGGTTAGCGACGTGGAGGATGCGCAAGTCACGACGATCGAAGGATTGTCCGAAGACGGCTCGCATCCTGTTCAGAGGGCCTGGATCGAAGAGCAGGTTGCACAATGCGGCTATTGCCAGTCGGGCCAAATCATGCGCGCAGCGGCACTTCTGGCGGACAATCCATCCCCGACGCGACAGGAAATCGTCGATGAGATGAGCGCGAACCTTTGTCGCTGCGGAACGTACAACCGCATTTTCAAAGCCATCGAACGCGCAGCCAAGGAGGTTTGAGATGACTATGACCATGAACCGCCGAGGTTTTCTAAAAGGCGCCGCTGGCCTGACGTTCTTCATTGGAGCGGGCGGGCTGTCATCGGTCCGCTCTGAGGCCGCAGTTGGAACGCTGGATGTCAATCATTGGTTGACGATCCGGGCCGACGGAAGCATCCGGATCGTCTTCCCCTCGACCGAAATGGGGCAAAGCAGCTATTCCACGCTGCCACAAATCCTTGCTGAGGAACTTGATGTAGCATGGGACGACGTTGAGATCGAACAGTTGAACGCTGATGATCGGCGCTTTGGAAATCAGCTTTTTGGCGGTGTTTTGTACACGGCTGGCAGCACTGGAACGCAGTTCTACTTTGACCCTATGCGTAAGGCAGGCGCGCAGGCCCGCGACGTTCTATTGCAAATCGCAGCGCGCGAATGGGGTGTGGACAAAGCCAGCCTTAGGACCGAATCAAGTGTTGTTTTGGGCCCGGATGGCCAGCAGGCAGGGTATGGTGAACTTGCGGCGCTCGGTTCAAGGGATGTGACGGTACCAGACGCTGAAACCGTGCCGCTGAAAGACCCATCCGCGTTTCGGATTATCGGGCAAGATCTACCGCGTCGCGACGTTCCGGCCAAAAGCACAGGTCAGGCCGAATATGCGATCGATGTGGATGTGCCCAATATGGCCTATGCAGCTGTTCTGCGCGCACCGGTCGAGGACGAGGTGCCACTTTCCATCAACGACGCTGCCGCACGCGAAGTACCGGGCGTCATAGGCATCGTTACCGTGCCAGACGGTGTCGCCGTAGTTGCGGAAAGCCTGTGGTCTGCCTTAGGGGCACGGGGCTTGCTTGAGGTCGAATGGTCCACCACCTCACCCTTCCGAACCTCAAACAGCGAAGAGACGCTGGCCGAATACGCCGCAGCTGTCAGCGCTCCTGAAGCGTCGGGTGCAACCTGGGCCGAGAAAGGCGATGCCCCTACAGCCATTGGCAACGCTGACCGTCAGTATTCGCAGCTTTATTTGTCGGATTATGCCTACCACGCTCAGATTGAGCCGATGGCAGCTGTCGCGGCTGTCGATGCGGACGGGCAAGGTGCTGAGGTTTGGGCGGGAACGCAAACGCAGTCGTGGACCGCGCGCACTGTGTCCGAGGTGCTGGGTATCCCTGTCGAAAACGTTCGACTGAACATGATGACAATGGGCGGAGGATTTGGTCGACGTACAGCCCTGATGCAGAACTATGTGCGCGATGCAGTGCTGTGCTCGAAAGCTATTGGACGCCCTGTCAAAGTGATCTGGCCGCGTGAAGACGACTTAAAGCAGGGAACCTTCCGTCCCGCTGCAGCGCAAAAGCTTGAGGCAGGTCTGACTGCGGACGGAAAACTCGACGGGTGGTATCACAAGGTCGCTACACCAACGGTGATCGGGTTTTTCAATCCCGTGCGTTGGGACGCGGTTAACCCGAACGATGTGATCTCGATGCGCGGTGCAGAGAGCAAATTCTATGGGATTAAGGATTTCCGCGCCGACCACCTGATCATGGAAAGGCACGCGCGCCTTGCCCCTTATCGCGGTATTGGTGCGTCCTATACCGCCTTTGCGGCAGAGTGTTTTATGGATGAACTGGCGGAACAGGCCGGGCGGGATCCGTTGGAGTTCAGGCTGGATCTAGTTTCAGAAAACCCGCGCGGGCGGCACCTGCTTGAGAAGGTGGCCGAAATGTCCGATTGGTACAATCGGGGTGATCGAAACTTAGGTCTTTCCTTCGCTGGCTACAGTTCATCCATGGCGGCAGGTGTGGCGGAAGTTGAAGTCGACGCGGACAGCGGAGAGATACAGATCACCAACTTCTGGGCCGCGATAGATGCGGGACTGATTGTCACGCCGGACAACGCGCTCAATCAGATCGAAGGTGGCATCGTATTTGGTATCTCGATGGCTCTTTCCGAAAAGATCGACATCGAAAATGGCGAGGTGGTGCAGAGCAACTTCTGGGACTACGAGATCACACGCGCGTCGCAGATGCCTGAGATAGAGATCTACGTCGCAAAGGTCGATGCGCCGCCTGTTGGTGTCGGCGAGGTTGGCACTCCGATGGTGCCTGCGGCCATTGCCAACGCGTTCTACGCCGCACAAGGCAAGCGTCTGCGCCACATGCCATTTACACCGGATCGCGTCACCGCCACGCTGGAAACGTAGGGGCCTAGGGATGCTGCCGGTCATTTCCTGTGACCGGCGGCGCATTTGGCAAGACCCGACTACAAACAAAGGACCCACTGCATGAGTTGGAACCCCACGCATAACCCTGAGTGCCCAAATGCCTCGGCAGACAGTGTTGAAACTCTGATCATTCCGCGCGCCCGTGATCTAGGTGGCTTTGAAGTCAGGCGCGCGTTGCCTGCGCCTGAACGCCAGATGGTCGGGCCATTCATCTTTTTCGATCAGATGGGTCCAGCAGAGTTCATCACGGAAGGCGGCATAGACGTTCGCCCACATCCGCATATTGGTCTTGGAACCGTAACCTATTTGTATGATGGCGAATTTGAACACCGCGACAGCCTCGGCACCCATCAGATGATCTATCCGGGCGAAGTGAATTGGATGGTTGCAGGCAAGGGCGTCACGCATTCCGAACGCACCAGCGCGGAAACGCGGGCGAAGCGCAACAGGTTGTTTGGTATTCAAACCTGGATCGCGTTGCCAAAAGACCGCGAGGAGATGGCACCGGACTTTGAACATCACAAAAATGCGGCTCTTCCAGAGCTTCAAGATACAGGCATCCAAGCAAAGCTCATACTCGGATCTGCCTATGGAAAAACCAGCCCCGTTACGATGCAGTCCGAGACGTTTTACGTCGATGTCATTCTTTCTCCGGGCGCGCATTTTCCATTGCCTGACGATCAGGAGGATCGTGGAATCTATGTCACTGAAGGGTCGGTTGAGGTTGCTGGAGACGTCTTCGAAGCCGGGCAAATGATGGTCTTTCGACCCGGTGACAAAATCAGCGTTCGGGCTGGTGAAAAGGGTGCGCGTCTCATGGCGCTGGGCGGTGCAACCCTGAGCGAGGAGCGTTATATCTGGTGGAACTTCGTTTCATCGTCCCGAGACAGGATTGAAGACGCCAAAGAGTCTTGGAAGGCGGCGGATTGGGCCAATGGTCCTTTTAAACTGCCGCCGGGTGACGACGCCGAGCATATCCCGATTACGCCAGAACTTGAGCAAACCTTGCCCAATAGAGAAACCGAGCCTTCGGCCTGACTGTCAGACCGGGTTTGTAGGATTTCCAAAGTGCGCAAAACCCGGTCTAGAGGCCCAAAATTTTTCGTGCCTGGTCAGCTGTCGCAACCGGGCGATTGAAGTGGTCACAGATCTCTGCAGTGCGCGTTACAAGCGCTGCATTTGATGGTGCCAGCGTATTGCGATCCAGGCGTACGTTGTCTTCGAGGCCGGTTCGTGCATGGCCGCCAGACGAAATTGCCCAGTGGTTCAGAACCTCCTGCTGGGCGCCAATGCCAGCAGCGCACCACGGTGCACCCGGAAACAGTCGGTCAACTGTCTTCACGTAGAAGTCGAATACGTCCCGATCCGCAGGCATTGCGTTTTTCACACCCATGACAAATTGCACATAAGGCGTGTCCTTGATTTGCCCTTTCTTGTGCATCTCGGCCGCCTTCAGGATGTGGCTCAGGTCGAAGGCTTCGATCTCTGGTTTGACGTCATAAGTCACCATCTCTGCCGCGAGCCATTCGACCAGATCAGGTGGATTTTCGTAAACGCGCGTGGGGAAGTTGTTCGATCCTACCGATAACGAGGCCATATCCGGCCGCAAGGGCAACATGCCGCCGCGCGTCTTGCCTGCCCCCGACCGCCCTCCTGTCGAAAACTGGATGATCATGCCGGGGCAGTGTTTCTCGAGCCCCTCTTTCAACCTTGCGAACTTTTCTGGGTCGCTTGAAGGCGTTTCATCATCATTACGCACATGTGCGTGACAGATGGCGGCACCCGCCTCAAAAGCGGCCTGTGTGCTTTCGATTTGCTCTTCGACTGTTATGGGCACTGCCGGGTTGTTGGCTTTGGTCGGCAAGGACCCGGTTATTGCAACACAGATGATGCAAGGTTCGGACATTTCAGACCTCTTTCGGTGCGAGGACAAAGTCGAATTCGACATCCCAGTAAGGACCTTCAAAGCCAACTTCCGCAGATCGCGCCGGATCATCAACCCGGTTGAATTCGGCGATCAGGCTTTCTTTGACCCCAAATACCGCATCCGAATTGATATATTGGTCATCCGGATCAAAGATATGGGTGGTCAGGTCGTCGTAGCCGTCTTTGGATACTATGTAGTGTAGGTGTGCTGGTCGGTACGGGTGCCGTCCCAGACGCTTCAACAGATCGCCGACCGGCCCGTCATCCGGGATTGGGTAATTCTTTGGCCGCACCGCACGGAACCAATATGTCCCATCAGCACCGGTTGTGAAGACGCCGCGCAGATTGAAATCGGGCTGAATACCCTTCTGTTGAACGTCGTAAAAGCCATCATCATTGGCCTGCCAGACATCAATCTTGACGCCTTCCAACGGGTTGCCGTCTACATCGGTGACACGACCCCGCACCACCATGTCCTCACCCTTTTGGTCCAGACAAATGTTGTGCCCCATCTCATATTCCGGCGCGCCGCCCACGTGGAAAGGACCCAGAACAGTGTTCTCGGAGGCTCCGGTTGGGCGACGAGAATTCACGGCATCCACCAGCATCGACACGCCCAGAACGTCGGACAACAGAATATACTCCTGCCGCCAGTCATCGCACATGTGCCCGACCTTGGTCAGGAACATGATCGCCTCGAACCATTCCTGCTGTGTTGGTTCGATTTCTTTCACAGCTTCATGGAGCTTTCGGGTGATGACCTCCATCACTTGCTTCAGCCGTTCGCTTTCTGCGTTTTTGTTCCGTGCGGTGACGACCTCGGCCGAGTTTTCTTCGGTAAAGTATCCCATCTCATGCGAGTCCATTTTGGCCTCCTGACTTGTATAAGTTTGCTCCGGATTGGGTCATCGCGAAAGCACCTTGGTCAAAGCGCGGCGCAGTTCGGCTTCGGCGTCCGTAGCCATCTCGGCTGAGCGCCATGCGACGTGTTGATCAGGGCGGACCAACAAACAGCCCGTATCTGAAATCTCGGACGCCCGCGCCCAATCCCCGGTGTGGTCAACAAAGGTCTGGCGCGGGCCGATGACGTGACAGCGAATGGGCATGCCCAGCTCTTTCGCGATCATCTCGGCTGCTTTTACCCAGGCCTCGCCACCAATTCCGGTCAGCACAGTGAATTCTCCGCGACCGCACAAATCCAATGTTGAATGCTTGTTCCCAGTATCATGATCAAACACCCAGACATGCGGAATGCGCGCGCCGGGCCATGTCGTCGGCTGGTAGTGCAACTCAGCATCCTGATCAAAACCAGGGTTCGGTTGACCATCCGTTTCAATCGCACAAGAGTCGTAGCGTTGGTTCATTTCAACGCCATGCGCATCGAACTCATATTTCTTGAAGGCAATCGCCTCGCGGATGGCCTGTCTTTGTGCTGCGGCTTCAGGCGTTGATCCCGAGCGTGCCTCTAGGTTGCTTTGCATGACCTCTGGGTCGACGCCTTCGGCCATTCCGAGTGACTCAAAGATCGGTCCGAATTCGCCAATGGATTGATTGGCCCGTGTGACGATCTGCTTTGCCACTGGCGAACGTTCTTCGCTGTAGCTTTCCAGCAGGTTCTCTCCGGCATGGCCTTTCAGGACAGCCGCCAGTTTCCAGGCGAGGTTGAAGCTATCCTGAATCGACGTGTTCGACCCAAGCCCGTTTGACGGCGGATGGCGGTGCGCCGCGTCGCCCATGATGAAGACGCGATCTTTCTGCATATGGGTCGCGTACATGTTGTTGACGGTCCAGGTGTTGGCGCTGATCAGTTCGATCTCAAGCTCGGGGTCGCCAACAAGCTGGCGCGCTACCTGCGTTGCCATGGCCTCGTCAACTTCGGGTGCTGGTTGGTTGATGTCATAGCCCCAAACAATGAGCCATTCGTTCCAAGGGCGGACCATGCGGACCAAACCCATGCCGATGCCACCGACATTCGCACCCGGTTGCATCACCCAGTATAGGACCGAAGGCCGATGCGCGACATATTTACTGAGATCTGCCCGGAACAGGATGTTCATGGACCCGCCGACGCCCATCTGACCTTCGAAAGGCAGACCGGCATGTTCGGCGACCAGAGAATTGCCCCCATCCGCGCCCACCAGATATTTCGACCGGATCGTGATTTCTTCGCCCGACAAACGATCCAAACACGTCGTTGTCACACCATCTGCGTCTTGCTCATGTCGCAAGTATTCGGTGCTCATCCGCGCTTGCGTGCCTCGGCGGCAAGCGGTGCCAAACAGGATCGGTTCCATGAACGTCTGCGGCAGATCGTTCATCATCGTCGGGCTGGACAGCAGGTGCTCGGCCTTGGACAGAGGATGATTGCCCCAGCTTTTCATCCGTCCGATTTCCTCACCCGCGAGGCTTTCGCAGAACACATTTTCACCCATCAAGTCCTGATGCGCGGCATGCATATAGGCTTCGGCCTCGACCTCGTGACCAAGGTCGCGCAGCACCTCCATCGTGCGCTGATTGGTGATATGCGCGCGCGGCGTATTGGCCAGCCAGCGATAGCGGTTGATGACCATATTCTCGACGCCATAGCTCGACAGCAAAGCCGCCGTTGCAGACCCCGCAGGTCCGGTCCCGATAATCAGAACATCCGTTGTGATGGTGGCCATGTTACGCCTCCCTCTGTTTGTCAGATTGAATTGAGTTGAGGCCGTCCCTTGGGTTCGTCAGCACAAGGCGACGGCGCACAGGGAAAATCTGCAGCCCAGTCTTTTCTGAGATCAGCCCCCACAGACCGCGTGGTGCGAAAAGCATGACGGCGATCCCGATTAGACCAAGCACCATGAGATACCACGAGCCGTAGTCGGCCAGCAGGCTCTGCAAGATGAAGAAGATCAGCACGCCCAGGATCGGGCCTTCAATGGTGCCAATTCCGCCGATCACGACGATGAAGATCACATAGGCAGTCCAGTCGGTGACCGAGAACGCTGCATCCGGAGAGATGCGCAATTTCTGTACGTAAATCAGAGCACCGGTCAGCCCGGTTCCTGCGGCTGAGACCAAGTAGACCAGCCATTTCATCCGCACCGCATCGACGCCAACGGATTTCGCGGCTTCAACATTGTCACGTACTGCAGCAAGCGCCAGCCCGCGCTTTGTTCTGAGCAGCCAGTAGATGCCCGCAATCGTCGCGATCACCAGCGCCAAGGCCAGCCAATAGGTCAGGATGTCCCGCGCTGCTGCACCGCGAACGTCAAACGTGGTCTGTATCCATTCGGTGGCCCACATCTCACGCGTTGCGGTGCGCGGCAGAGAGGTTCCGGTGCCTCCGCCGAGCACTTTCCATTGCGCCACTAGCAGACGCATAACCTCGGCGATGACCCATGTGCCGATGGCGAAGTAAGCTCCTTGCAGGCGGAAGGCGAAAAAGGCTGTGGGTATGGCTACAATCAGGGCTGCAACACCGCCCAAAAGGATCGCCGGAACCGGGTCCATCCCCCAAAGGATGACACCGCCAAACATGGCGTAGGCTCCCATGCCTACGAAGGCTTGCTGCCCGACGGACACCAGCCCGCCATATCCTGCGAGCAGGTTCCAGAATTGCGCCAAAACCAACATAGTGAAGATAAAGAACAGGTCTTGGATCAATCCCCGGCTGGCAAAGGTTGGCAGCAGGATGAACAGAATGATCAGGGCGATACAGACCGCTCCTGCGCTGTAGGACGCGCGGGTCTGTGTCTGGACGCGGTACATTGCAGTATCAGTCATCAGTCCACCGCCCTTGGAAACAGGCCTCTGGGCTTGATCAGAAGCACGATGAGAAAGGCCAGATGACCGGCCAGGATTTGCCATTCGGGATTGATCGCCGCGCCGACAGTCTGAGCGACACCGATAATGATGCCTCCGACAAGCGTGCCCCATAGGCTGCCGAGGCCACCAATGATCACAGCCTCAAAGGCATAGATCAGGCGCGCTGGGCCGATATTGGGGTCAAAATTCGCCCGCATGCCCAGATAAAGCGCTGCCAAGGTCACCACGAGCATTGCGATGGCTGTAGCGCTGGCGAAAATACGTTCTGGGCGGATACCCATCAAACCCGCCGTCACCGCATCATCCGAGGTCGCGCGAAACGCGCGGCCCAACTCCGTGCGGTAGAAAAGTTGGTTCAGACCGACGATCACAAGGATCGCCGAGGCAAAGGTCAGCAGCGGCAGCACGCCGAGGTTCAGCCCGCCCATCTGAACGGACGCCGTTGCGATTTCACCCGCAGGCAGACGTTGGCTATCCGCCGAGAACCCTTCGAGTAATGCGTTCTGCAAGACGACAGACAAACCGAACGTCACGAGCAAGGGCGGCAGGATATCAGGCCCCAGCACGCGGTTCAGCACATGTCTCTGCAAGGCCCAGCCCACGCCAAACATAATCGGCGCGGCTATGATCGCGGCCAGAAACGGAGAAAGACCAAGCAGTGAGACCAGCAGAAGGATCAGATAGGCGGCAAAGACAATCAGATCGCCATGGGCCAAGTTGACCAATCGCATGATCCCGAACACGAGGCTCAGACCTGCGGCGAACAGCGCGTAGAGCCCGCCCAACAGAACGCCCTGAATGATGGTGTCGATCCAGATCATGCGGCGGCTCCTCCGAAATAGGCATCGTGAATGGCATCGCGGCTGAGCGTGTCTGCGGTGCCTTCCAGCGTGACGCGCCCCTCCATCATGCAGTAGACGCGGTCTGCGACTTTCATCGCTTGGCCGATGTCCTGCTCCACCACGATCAGGCTGGCCCCGGCCTCCTGAATGCGGGGGACGGCGTCGTAGATGTCCTTGATGACAACAGGTGCGAGCCCGAGGCTGATCTCATCGCACAGCAGAACGCGGGGATTGCTCATCAGCGCGCGGCCAATGGCCACCATCTGCTGTTGCCCGCCGGACAGGGCTGTGCCTGGGTGGTTGCGGCGCTCATTCAGGATCGGGAACAGATCGTAGATCGTTTGCAAGGACCAATGGCCCGAAACCTTTCGGCCATAGGTGCCGATCAGCAAGTTTTCCTCGACACTGAGAGAAGGAAACAGCCGACGCCCCTCGGGCACCATGGCCACTCCGCGCGCCATAATCTCGTCCGCGGCAAGACCTCCAATGGATTGGCCATCAAAACGCACCTGGTCAGGCCCGTTGGTCAGAACCCCCGAGATCGAGCGCATGAGGGTCGATTTCCCGGCCCCGTTTGCGCCGATGATGGCGACGGTTTCACCTTCGTTCAGGTGGACGTCCACTCCGAACAGGGCCTGGAAATCTCCGTAATGGGCGGTCAACGCGTGGGTTTCCAGCAGGCTCATCAGACTTCGATCCCCAGATAGATTTCTTTGACTTCCCGGCTGTTCATGATCTCGTCCGGATCGCCCAGACCGATGACCTTGCCGAAATCCAGAACCAGCAGCCGTTCAACGACTGAGGTGAGCGCATGCAGGACATGTTCGATCCAGATGATCGTGACGCCACTGCTATGCAGCCCTTTGATCGTGTTGATCAGCGCGGTGCATTCCGCGTCGGTCAGCCCCCCAGCGATTTCATCCAGCAGCAGCAGCTTAGGATTGGTTGCCATCGCACGGGCCAACTCCAACCGTTTGCGTTGCAACAGCCGCAATCCACCGGCCGTGTCATTGGCCACATCCAACAACTCCGTTTGCTCAAGAATGCGGGCGCAGTCCTGTTCGACCTCGTGTTCCGACTTGCTCTGCCCATGCGTTGCGGCCACCAGTAGGTTTTCGAACACCGTCAGATGATCAAACGGCTGAGGGATCTGGAACGAGCGCCCTATACCTGACAGGCAGCGTTGCATGGGGGGCACGCGGGTCACATCCGTCCCGTCAAAATGGATCGATCCCGCGTCAGAAGTCAGATTGCCCGTTATCAGATTGAACAGAGTCGACTTGCCCGCCCCATTCGGGCCAATGATCCCAAGGGCTTGCCCCTGCGCGACATCAAAACTGACATCGTCAGTGACAGTGAGCGCACCGAAGCTTTTTGAGACGTTTTTGAGCGAAAGAATGGTCATAGCCGTGTTCCTGCCCCGGACAGGGTCCGAGGCGTTGGTTTCATTGCGATCAGGAGATTTCTTCCATCACACCTGCGGTTGGAATCTCCAGCGCTGAAGAGTTGTCAACGATCACAAGGTCATAGCTGCCATTGTCGAGAAGCCTCCACTGCCCACCTACCAATGGTGTTTTTGCGACGTTCTGAGCGGCGAAGGGGGGCAGGCCCGCACCATCAAAAGCGATACGGCCGACAATCGAGTCCAGCTGCGTAGCTGCGATGGCTTCGGCCACTGCATCCCCATCACCCGCGTCATCAACCCGGCCCATAACGTTAGCTGCCATTTCGAACAGCGCGTGCACAAAACCGATGGGTTGGGTCCACTGACGGTTGGTGGCGGCCATGTACCCTTGTGCCAGTTCAGCCGAGCTTGCGCCGGTCAGCGATGACGAGAACGGATGGGTGGGGGACCACCAAACTTCAGAGCTCAGGTTGTTGCCTGCGTCGCCCAATGCTTCGACGGCTTGCGGGAACAAGATGGCCTTGCCGATGCTCGCGGCTTTCGGGGTGAAGCCTTGTTGCTTAGCCTGACTCCAAAAGGTGATGAAGTCGGGCGGGATCGGAACGCCGGTTACAATTTCAACATTTGCCTGTCGGAACGCATTGATCTGTGCCGAGAAATCATCGGTCAGGTTCTGATACCGTCCGGGGTCGGTCAGTGTGTATCCGAGCTCGGACAAGACCGGCGGAAAGCCAACATTCGGGTCGCCCCAGGCGTTGCCGTCACCATCATTTGGGAACAGAGCGCCGACTTGTTTGTTGGTCTCCAACTGGTTCCACATTGCCGTGAAGACCGAGATCACGTCCTCAAGGCCCCAGAAGAAGTGATAAGCGTAATAGAACGGCTCCCAACTGGCTGGATCACCGGGATTGCCCTGCTGGCCGATGAACCATGGCTGCCAGGGTGCAACAGTGGAAATACACGGCACTTCCTCAGCCTCACAGGTTGAGGCAACCGGGTTGGTGGTTTCGGGTGTCGAGGCAACCAACATCAGGTCGATCTCATCGTCCACGATCAGCTCGCCCGCGACATCTGCGGCGCGGTTCGGGTTCGACTGACTGTCCTTAACGATGACCTCAAAATTCGCACCGGCCTCGGCCGCGGCGAAGTCTTCCAAAATGTACCTGTCTGCCTCAGAGAACGCAGCCAAAGGCCCTGATTGTGGGCTAACGTAGCCTAGTTTGATCTTTGCGCCCTGAGCGATAGCGGGCGCGGCGAGCGTGCCGGCGGCCAGCCCGAGGCCGGTTGCAGCGCTGGATTTCAGCAATTTGCGTCGTGTGATCATGTGTCCCTCCCTTGACACGGTGAATTCAAACGCTGGGGGCGTTGCCCGCCCACGCGTTTTGAAGAAGCGCCCGCAGCCCATCAGCAGTGACCGGCTGCGGGTTCCAATACGGGTTCTTGAGTGCGATTTCTGTGGCGCGGTCCAGATCGGCCTCAGACAGGCCAAAGTCTTTTAGAGCCATCGGTGCGCCCATGGATTGGGAAAAACTCCAAAGCGCCTGGCCAGGCTCAGAGCCACCGAGAATATCTGACACGGGTGCCAGCAGGTCTGGCACACCCACTGCGTTGTAGGCGATGGCATGGGGCAAAATGATCGCATGGGTTTCCGCGTGTGGCAGATTGAAGGACCCGCCCAGCGTATGGCAAAGCTTGTGATGCAACGCCATTCCGACCAGACCAAGCACCGTACCGCAGGCCCATGCGCCACGCTGCGTTTCTTCTCTGGCTTTAAGGTCGTTGGGGTTTGCCACAACGGTCGGCAGGCCCTCCGCAAACGCTTTAAGGCCATCGATAGCCAATTCCGTGGTCTGATCCGTACGATCCTTGGCATAAAGCGCTTCAGCTGCATGAGCCATTGCGTTCAAGGCGCTGGTCACGGTCATTGCGGGTGGCAATGACGCCACAAGTTCGGGATCGTACAGAATGACCCGCGGCAGAACCTTCTGATCTGTCAGGGTGGTTTTGATGCCATCCTCAGTCTGACCCAGGATCGGAGTAGCCTCGCTGCCGGCATATGTGGTCGGGATGGTGATTTGCGGCAAACCTGTCCGAAGAGCAATCGCTTTGCCTAAGCCAATCGTCGAACCTCCACCGATAGAAACAATGCTATCGGCTTTGACTGACAACGCGTGTTCAACCGCTTCTTCAGTCACGTCGACAGGTGTGTGCATCGTTGCCCGGGTAAAGACACCTGCCGCTCGATCCCCAACAGATGTTGCAAGCTCCATTGCCATATCGACTTGCTGAGGCGTCGAAAGGATCAGCGCCTTGTTCGATCCCAGCTCCGCCAGCTCCGCGCAGATGTCGTAGCGCAAACCTGCGCCGAACCGGACTTTCTGGCCATTGATGCTGGTAGTGCTGAGAGCCATTGGGCGGGTTCCTGACAAGCGTTGGATTGCGGGTCTGGCGGGAACGCTAGCAGGCAAAGACAGCGCTCTTGATCGAATTATCGGCTGTTAATATAACTTTGGGGTATGAAGCTTGATCCAAGACATCTCGAGATTCTCGCGGCTATTGTCGAGGCCGGAGGGTTGACCGAAGGCGCTGCTTTACTTGGGAAATCTCAACCCAGTGTCTCCAGAAGTGTCTCGTTGTTAGAAGACCGAGTGGGGGAGCCTTTGTTCCTGCCCACCCGAAGGCCCTTGCAACCAACTGAGCTTGGTCTCGCTTTGGCTCAGGAGGGACAAAGAATTCTGAACGCGGGTCGTCATGCGAGCCGACTGGTCGACGAGCACCGTCAAGGCCTTGCTGGTGCGGTTCGGGTTGCTGGCACACCGATCTTCATGGACGGCGTCATCTCGAACGTGATTGCAGAGTTTCAGGCCGAGTACCCCAATATTCGGATCGACCAATCCTATGGGTACCCCACTGAACTTTTGTCCCAACTGTCCGCCGAAACTCTGGACCTCGCCATTCTTCCAATGCGCCCGGCCGACGTTTCTGATGAGTACGAATTTCGTCAAATTCTGCCTGGTCGAAACGTCATTGCGTGCCGCATTGGGCATCCATTGGCGCGCAAAAAAGAGGTAAAGCTGGAAGATATCACCGAGTTTTCCTGGATCGCGCCACCTGCGAACAGCCCGCTGTTTCGTGACTTGAGGAACACGCTGGACGGCATCGGTGTGCGCGACCTCAAAATCAGTTTCACAGGCGGGTCTTTGAGTGCGGTTGTCAACGTTCTGACGGGCTCAGATTCCCTAACCGTTTTGCCTTTTTCTGTAGTCTACATGATGCAAAAACAAAAAACCCTGACAGCGCTGCCGATAAAAATCGGTGATCCCGACCGACACTTGGGTTGCGTGACGCTAAGCGCCCGAAGCATGCCAGCTTCGTCAAACCGCGTGCTTGAGTTCATAAAACAGAAGTTCGAAATGCTTGATCGATTGATTTGTAACGCGGGATAATCTCACTGAACGCTCTAGCCTTCTAAAGACATGAGAGATTGAGTTTTTTCTCTAAAGCCTGCACGCAGTTTGTAACGGATGTTGTTCAACGTGCGCTGTCTCAGGAGGTCTTTTGTGTTTAATGGGCTTCTATTTTCCTTTTCATTTTGAGTCAGAACTGCTTGACGATTGAGTCAGAACTGCTTGACGATTGGGTCAGAATTGAATGGCGCGATTTACCCGTTTGTTGAGGTTTTTGGAAGTCGATTGAGGCAAGAGTCAGTGACGTTACAAAGCTCAGAATTTATTGGAGAAAACGGCGATTTTTTTCCTGTTATCCGCCAATCTTTCAAGTATCGTTCACACACCTTCAACGGCTCATTCCTTTCGCCGGCGGCAGTAGATTTGTTCAACAACAACGATCTATCTGGTCGCCTAAAAACGGGGCTTCCCTTGCCTCATCAGAACTTCAACCTGCGGTAACTTCGAGACAATCTCATCGGGCTCCGGGCTCTTATTTTTTGCCCGTCGCGACCCTCCGTTTCCTAAGCATAACGGTGGACCAGTTCAGTTGGGCAGTCCCACATAGATGAGTTGGACGCACTTAGCCTGCCTGAAGTGTTCTATGATGGAAGAAATCTTTGACGCTACGAAGGCGCCTGTAAGGAACTGCTCACAACAAGATCGACTCGTCGCATTTTGACAAACGGCGTTCAGAAGAAACTAAAATACAGGCCTAACCTATCGGTTCAATCCGTCGCGTAGTTCTTCACTCCACTTTCGTAGTTCATCGAGAAACCCAAGCGCCGTGCGGCCAAGGTCAGTGATAGAATACTGCACGGAAACCGGCGCGGTATCCATCACGTGTCGGCTCACCAGCCCCTGATCCTCTAGCTGGCGCAACCGCTCTGCGATCATCTTCTTGCTTGCTCCACCGATCATACGCGACAGATCGTTGAAACGTACGGGACCATCTTTGAGGTGCCACAAGATCGATCCGGTCCATTTTCCACCAATGATCCGCATACCTCTTTCGATTGCGCATGGCTCCAGACAGGCCTCTGAGACCTGCCGACGGCCCTTGGCGTCCTCTTCAATCCGCGCTCGCATCGTCATCCTTCCGCTCAGATAACTAGGTTACTAAAAGTATACTAGTTGATTTCTCACACCTGTATTCTCAAATGCTCTCTGAACCCCGCTAAAGTCAAGGGTTCAGAGATTGCACATATAGGATACGGACATGAGTAAAATCCTCATCGTGAACGGCACCCAGCCCTACGAATTCGCCCCCGGACAATTGAACGCCAGCCTCGTCGAACGCGCACGCAGAACGTTGGCCGCAATGGGCCAAGAAATACGCATGACCACCGTTGCTGATGGCTATGACGCAAATTCAGAGGTCGAGGCACATGTTTGGGCAGATACGGTCATCATGCAGTTCCCGGTAAACTGGATGGGCGTCCCATGGATCTTCAAAAAATATATGGATGAGGTCTACACAGCCGGAATGGATGGCCGCCTATGCACAGGCGACGGTCGCACCGCCGACGCACCGAAAGCCAATTACGGCATGGGTGGATCACTGAACGGAAAGACATACATGCTGTCGGTGACATTCAATGCGCCGAAAGAAGCATTCGACAACCCCGCCGAGCCGTTCTTTGCCGGAGCAAGCGTCGACGATCTGCTGCGCCCGATGCATCTGAACGCCAAGTTCTTCGGTATGCAGGCCCTACCGACATTCGCTGCCTTCGATGTTATGAAGAACCCCGAAATCGAGGCCGATTTCGCTCGATTTGACGCGCATCTGAAATCCACTTTTGTCGAGGTTGAACATGTCCCAGCCTGATATTCACCTGTATACCGCAGGCACGATGAACGGCTACAAGCCGGTCATTTTTCTGGAAGAGGCAGGTATCCCCTACGACCTGACCCATATCAACTTTTCCAAACAGGAACAGAAGGCGCCGGATTACTTAGCGCTGAATCCAAACGGAAAGATCCCAACGATTGAGGACCGCTCGGAAGGCCGTGCGATCTTCGAATCCGGCGCGATCCTGTGGCATCTGGCCGAGAAATACGGAAAATTCCTGCCGTCGGACCCGGTCAAGCGGTCCGAGGTTGTGCAGTGGATGCTGTTTCAGGTCGGCCATGTAGGCCCCATGATGGGACAGGCGATGTATTTCCAGCATATCGCCGCGCCAAATGGCCATGAAGAGCCGTTCTCGATCCGTCGCTACGTGGACGAAAGCCGCCGATTGATGGAGGTGATGAACACAAGGCTGGACGGGCGTGAATGGATTGCAGCGGACGAATACACCATCGCTGACATGATGCTGTACCCGTGGGCGCGTGCCTATGTCTGGGCCCGGGTGGATGTATCGGACCTTCCGCATCTGAACGCCTGGTTTGACCGTATCGATGCCCGGCCCGCTGTGCAGAGAGCGCTGACCATCCCCAAGGCTAACCCTCAGTTCTGGGACACCAGCGCAGATGCCAGCGCCTTTGCCAAGGAAAACGCGGCGCGTTTTTCCGGCGACGTGAAAGGAACCTAAGCCGTGTCAGATGCTCCCCCACTCCGTGTCGATGTCGTGTCAGACGTTGTTTGTCCGTGGTGTGTGATTGGTTACTACCAGCTGGCCAAAGCCGCACGCGACACCGGCGTCGAACTTGATCTCCACTGGCACCCGTTCGAGCTGAACCCTCAGATGGCAGAAGGCGGCGAGAACCTGCGCGACCATCTGGCATCGAAATACGGGACCACGTTGGAAGGGTCGATCCAGGCACGAGCCCGCCTGACTGAGATGGGCGCAGCACTGGGGTTCACGTTCAATTACGCCGATGACATGCGCATGTATAACACCTTCTGCGCGCATCAATTGATTGACTGGGCCGCCGAGCAAGGCAAAGGCCACGAAATGAAGCAGGCGCTTTTTTCGGCGTTCTTTACACACCGCGAGGACGTCTCTGACATAAAGGTTCTGGCCGATGCGGCCGCTGGCATCGGGCTGAACCACGCGGACGCGCAGGCAATGTTGCAAAGCCGTGACCGGACCGACCGCATACGCCAGAAAGAGCAATTCTGGATCAGCCGAGGTGTTCAGGGTGTGCCCGCAATGGTGTTCGACCAACGTCACCTAGTGACCGGCGCACAGGGCGAGGAAAACTACGCCCGCATCCTGTTACATCTGCAAGATAACAGGGCCGCGTGACGCGGGTGAGTGCCAGCCCGGGTTGCGTGGTTGCCGGGCGATCAACTGGGTGTCTTCCGGCATGCCCAAGTTCAACAACCGGCACGGGGGTAAGGTCGTTGTCTCCGCGGCAAAGTTATTTTTTAAAAGCAACTCAATCAAGGTGGCTGCATGTCGGCCACTACAGTCTGTTAACTCTCAAGAGTTTCCGATTTTTGGCACTGCATGACCATCCCATGTGGCGAAAGCCGCAACATCTTCAAGACCATGACCGCGCGCATGACTATGTCCGCTGGGCCGAGCTGTTTTATCACGGGTTCGAGCGGATTTTAAAGACGAGTGTATTGGTGGCTTGAGCGCCCGGACCGGACTGCCAACAGACCCCGAAACTCAAATCCGAAGGGGCACAGAACGTGTGGGCTAGATATGGCCGTACTGCGCGGTATTTGACAGCCATCGTTTGTCAACTTGAGCGACTGCTTCGAAAGTCGCACCTAAGAGCCACTGACAAGCAAGCAATCCAAGAAAATCTCACCTGGCTGCTTTCTTCCAAACAGACCTTGCACGGTTTTTTGAGAAAGCGATGGCGCCAACCACACGCTTTTCGATGGGCAACACGACCATCGCGGCAACGATGCTCAAAATGAAAGTGCTTAAGAACAAAAGCCAATTTGGCCAGTTTGGATCAGCATGTGCGATTCCAACACGTTGCACTGCCGCAACTGCAAAAACATGCAGCATGTAGATCGGTAGTGTCAGCGTACCTACGTAAGCCAACATGCGTGCTAACCGCGGTCGGAGTTTGAACTGAAATCCATACACAAGGCTTATCGTTCCAAACGTTATAAATGCCTGAATTGCTTTGATGACGGCCGTGGGATCCACATGCGAATTTTTTCCCGGCCGGGCACAATCGTTCGGGATGAAAACCCAACTGCGCCTTGGGACGAAGGCGTTTTCCCTTTTGCCGCTGATTGCCAGCCACTTTGGGAAACTCGGTGATATCGTTTTTGCAGCCTCGTATGCTTGGACTTATACTTACTGCATCGCGACAATGCGCGGATGACTCGCTCAAAGTGATTGACTGCTTCGTCCGCAACTCGAACCTTCGCCGAAACTTCGTGAGTGTCCGCCGCTGGTGAAAGCAGCCGTTCGGACTGGAAACTCCAAAACTTCAGTTTTCAATGACCGCTAATCGCGACAATGCAGATGTTCACCAAAATTGGGCTTAGGTCTGCTTCGAGCCCAAAGTATTGTTTACGGTTCGTCGCATGAATGTCAGCTTAGTCTTCACATCCGTTATGACGGCGCCACATGTTAGGATCGTGTCCTTCCGGCACGCTGGCACAGGGGTCATCCGAATACCCACGCAGTACATTGTACCTTTGGATTTGTTCGGCATTGAGAAGTTCGGGTGTCGAAAGATGTTGTGACAGATGGATAAACCGCAATGCAGCGCGTGCTTCTGCTGCCTCAGCAAGCAAGTTATGCAATGCGGTTTCGGATAGTTCGGAAGCGGCAAAAGCGTCGCTCAGTGCGGCCTCGGCAGCAATGAAACGTTCAGCAGCAGCGATGGCGGCCGTTTTCATCTCTTCAAAAAGCGCAGAGATCGCTGCCACTTGATCCGCTGAAAGGCTCAGCTCTTCTTGAAGCTCAAGTACATGCGCAGGGCCCGGTCGGCCATTCAACTCGGCTGGTAAGGCGAGCCCCCAGCCGCCCCCTCGACGAAGCTCTTCGATGTCCTGTTCCGAGAGGCTCTTGATCTCACGCTTTTCGAAGCCCGCATAAGGTGTGTTGCTGTGACCATGCTCGTGGTCCTGTGCCAGAGCGGCGAGTGGCAGGAACGCCAGAGCGATGATCGGCAATATCAATGATTGCATCGGTGTTTTCTTTCTTTTTGTCGTCCGCGAGGGGGATATGCACGAAGCTATTCACAATAGTCAGATCACATCACGACGAATGCAAGCTGACATTGGATTTGTTTTTCCGAACGGCAGATTTGTCCGCAACTCCGTCGTTGCCCCGATTTTGCTGAACGTCCGCTGTTTAGTAATAGCTACCGTTGAGGTTGGGGCCAGTTTATGGGTCCTGACCCTAATGTTTCGCCCGTTGCGGCCTGGGTTCAGATAGCACTGAGTAAGCAACAAGCCCGTAAATGCTGGTGTTAACGTAAAGCGCAGAAAGCCCGTAAGTCATTGATATTGTAATGGTGGAGCCTGGGGGAGTCGAACCCCCGACCTCTTGCATGCCATGCAAGCGCTCTCCCAACTGAGCTAAGGCCCCATCATGGTACCGTCGATGCGGTGAGCGGACGTTTAGGAGACAGTGACGGCGAGTGCAAGTCAAAAATGGAAATCCCGGCAACTTTCCGTTCAGACACAAAGTCGAATGAAAAAGGCGACCCGCGGGTCGCCTTTTGCTTGATCAGCTGTCTTCGTCCGACGACATGTCGGTGATGTCGTCCAAAGATACATCATCGTTATTGTCATCATCATCGTCCAGCAGATCGTCATCCAGTTCGACATCGACATTGTCGTCATCGTCCAGAACCAGATCTTCTTCCGACGCGTTTTCACGCGCTTTGACCGAAGCTGCATCTTCTGAATCCGCCGCGATCATGCGGCTTTTGGATGTTTCAAGCTCCACGATCTCGCCAGTGTAGGGGCTGATGATCGGGTCCTTGTTTAGGTCGTAGAACCGCTTACCGGTTGTCGGGCAAACGCGTTTTACGCCCCATTCTTCCTTGGGCATGTCAATTCCCCTTGATATCAGGTGAGTCGTCTAAATGATTCAGTCCACGTGCCACAGCTGGCGGGTACTGTCAAAGTCTTTGCGCAGGAGGTGTCGCGATATGGGAGAGCACGCATTGCCAGGGACGCCGCCGGTACCATTGAGGCTGCGCAAATCGGCCCGGGCGCGGCGTATCAGTTTACGTATTTCCCAACTGGATGGGCGGGTTACGTTGACCTACCCGATCGGAGTACCTGAAACCGAAGCCCTGAATTTTGCACGCACCAAGGAAGAGTGGATCCGTCAGCATCTGCAGGATCGACCGGATATGGCCCGGGTTCAGTTTGGGCAAACGATCCCAATTGAAGGCATTGATCGGCGAATCGTTCCGGCAACTGGTCGTCGCGTTTTGCTTCAGGCACATGAAGTCGCGGTTCCTGAAGGTGCCGAGGCGCGGAGATTGGCCCGGTTTCTAAAGGAGCTGGCCCGTGACCGTTTGTCTGGTGCGTGTGATGACTATGCTGCGATGCTTGGACGCCCGTATACAACGCTCAGCCTGCGCGACACGCGGTCCCGCTGGGGATCCTGCAGTTCGCACGGCGGCTTGATGTTCTCGTGGCGTCTTATACTGGCACCGCCTGAAGTGTTGCATTACGTGGCGGCCCATGAAGTGGCGCATCTGGCTGAGATGAATCATTCGCGCGCGTTTTGGGAACAGGTCGAGAAGATCTTTGGCCCGTATCAGAAACCCCGCCGCTGGTTGCGCGATAATGGGGCCGAATTGCATCGCTACAGGTTTGACGCTGATCCGAGTTGACCTTGCGCCATTTTGTGATCACATAAGTGGATGATAAGCGCGCGCTCTTCCGAAACCCAAACTGCCACACATGACCGGGTGTACCGGGCTCTGCGATCCAGAATCATGCATGGTGAGATGGCACCGGGTCAGGCTCTGACCTTGCGTGGAATTGGGAAGGAGTTCGGCGTCTCAATGACGCCAGCGCGCGAGGCGGTGCGCCGTCTGGCTGCTGAAGGTGCGCTGTTCCTGTCGACCTCGGGCCGCGTATCGACCCCTGAGCTGACAAATGACCGGATCGAGGAGTTGGCGGCGTTGCGTGCGTTGCTAGAGGTCGAGTTGGCCAGCCGGGCATTACCTCGCGCGCATATCGCACTGATTGATAGGTTGCAGAGCATCAATATGACCGTTGCTGAAATGGTGACCAAGCGGGATGCGGTTGGCTACATTCGGTCAAACCTGGAGTTTCACCGTACTTTGTACCTGCGTGCGCAAGCGCCTGCGATGCTGGCCATTGCCGAAACGGTCTGGTTGCAATTGGGACCAACAATGCGGGCACTGTATGGGCGTCTGCGGCGGACCGAGCCCCCGCATTATCACAAGCTGATCATTGCTGCGCTAAAGGCCGGGGACGAGCCCGGTTTGCGACTGGCGGTTCGCTCGGATGTAACGCAGGGGTTGCGTTTGCTGGTAAGCTGAGCGGCTTCCCGCCGACATCACAATGCTGCCCATTCACGGCATCACGCTTCTGGCTTGTGGGGTTCTGCTGAGGTACGCTTGTGCCAAATCACAAACAAGAGCAGACCCCAACCATGATTACACGCCGTGCCTTTTCTATTTGCCTTGGATCATCGCTATTGGCTGCCTGTTCGGGCGGCAGTGCTCCGTCAAGCGCCCCTGCATCGCGCATGCGGGCGGTTCCAAACGCTGGTTGGGACGCCTGGGTTGCCGGGTTCAAGACCCGCGCGTCATCGCAAGGAATTTCACAGACCACACTTGATCAGGCATTCCGCGGGGCAGGGTATCTGCCCGACGTGATTGAGCGCGACCGCAACCAGGTCGAGTTCAAGCGCTCGCTCGAGGATTATCTGGCCATTGCTGCATCGGATGAACGGATTGAAACCGGTCAAAAGGTGCTTCGACAGTATAACGGCACCCTGTCGCAGATCGAAGCGCAGTACGGCGTGGACAAGGAAGTTGTCGTGGCTGTGTGGGGTCTGGAAAGTCGCTATGGCGCGCGTCGCGGCGATGTGCCCGTGATCTCAGCCACTTCGACGCTGGCCTATGACGGACGGCGCGGCGCGTTTTTTGAAAAGCAATTAGTGGCGGCATTACGTATTCTGCAAGAAGGCGACACAACACCCGCCAACATGACCGGCAGCTGGGCCGGGGCAATGGGGCATACGCAGTTCATTCCCACCTCATACCTTGCTTATGCTGTGGATTTCACCGGTGACGGGCGACGCGATATCTGGTCCGAGGATCCGACGGACTCGCTGGCTTCTACGGCGTCGTATCTGGCGCGCGCCGGTTGGGTGCGGGGTCAACCTTGGGGTGGAGAGGCCGGAACCGTATCCGGCACACCCGTCGCTGTGCTGCAACCTCAGACGCCGGGGCCGCGTATTGCCGTGTTCCGCAATTTTCAAGTGATCAAGCGCTATAACAACTCGGACAGCTACGCGATTGGTGTGGGCCATCTGGCCGACAGGATCGCAGGTGGCGCGCCGTTTCAGGCCTCGTTTGGGCCGGACGCAAATGGTCTGACATTAGAAGACCGTAAAGAGTTGCAACGCCGTCTGACATCCGCCGGGTATGACACCAAAGGCGCAGATGGGGTGATCGGCAAGAACACCACATCCGCCATCAGCGCTTATCAAAGCGCCAATGGACTGTCTGTCACGGGTGAACCTTCGGTTGGATTGTTGCGCCGCTTGGGCGGCTGACGGTTACGCCGCCAGCCCTTTTGAACCGATATCCAGGAATTTCTGACGGCGGTCCTGAATCAGGGCCGCTGCATCCTTGCCGTCCAGCTCTTGCAGCATGGCGGTGATGGCCGAGCGTACGGCTTCCACGGCTGCCGGACGGTCGCGATGCGCGCCGCCTTTGGGTTCAGTGATAATCCGGTCGCACACGCCCAGCTTATAAAGGTCCTGCGCGGTCAAACGAAGAGCTTCGGCGGCTTCGCGCATCTTTTCAGCGTCTTTCCACAAGATCGATGCGCAGCCTTCGGGCGAAATCACCGAATAGACCGAGTGTTCCAACATCGCGACGCGGTTTGCCGTCGCAAATGCCACAGCGCCGCCTGACCCACCTTCACCAATGATGACAGAAACCAAGGGCACGCCAATCTTCAGACACATCTCAGTTGAACGCGCGATGGCTTCTGATTGGCCGCGTTCCTCGGCCCCTTTGCCGGGGTAGGCGCCGGCAGTATCGATCAAGGTGATGACCGGCAGTCCAAAACGTCCGGCCATCTCCATCAGGCGAACGGCCTTGCGATACCCTTCTGGCCGGGCCATGCCGAAATTACGCTCAATCCGCGATTTGGTGTCCGAGCCTTTTTCGTGCCCAATCACCATCACCGGCTTATCGTTGAATCGTGCCAGGCCACCAATCACGGCCAGATCGTCTGCAAAGTTGCGGTCACCTGCCAGCGGCGTGAATTCAGTAAACAACGCATCCACGTAGTCGTTACAATGCGGACGTTCCGGGTGACGCGCCACCTGGCATTTCCGCCAGGGGGTCAGATCGGCATAAAGCTCGTCCAGCAGCTTGGAGGCTTTGGCGTCCAGAGCGGCAGCTTCTTCAGCTACGTCCATTTCTTCGTTTGCGCGGGCCAGCGCGCGCAGCTCTTCAGCTTTGCCTTCAATCTCGGCCAGCGGTTTTTCGAAATCCAGATACTGGGTCATGACGCCTCTCAACGCGGAAGTTCTTTGCTATATGACCTGACGTTCGCCGGGATGCAACTCAGCAAGATTTGTGGGCTGGGGATATGCGACTACGGATTGGCAGCAAGAAGGAACGACACGGATGCCCACCAGCTATGAAGACCGCGTGTTGCGCGTACTGGCGTATATCCATGACAACCCCGCCGGGGACCTGTCTTTGGATGTGCTTGCTGACGTGGCGGCGATGTCACGGTTTCACTGGCACCGGGTGTTTCGCGCCCTGACCGGTGAAACCTGTGCACAGGCGGTGCGCCGGGTGCGCCTGCACCGTGCCGCCACATGGCTGGTACAGTCAGATAGGGCGATTTCTGATATCGCGTTATCTGTCGGATATCCCAATCCAAGTTCCTTTGCGCGCGCCTTTTCTGAGGCTTATGGCAGCAACCCCGCTGCCTTTCGCAAGGCGGGTCAATTTCGGCCTGCTCATCCTGATTTCAAAACCGGAGGATATCCGATGCATCCTGTTACCACACGTACTGAACCCGCCCGCCGCGTCGTCGCGCTGCCGCATAAAGGGGCCTATTCCGAGATCGGCAAAAGCTTTGAAGCGTTTGGGGCAATGTGCGAATCCCGTCAGCTTTGGCCGCAGATTGGGCCTGTGCTTGCGATGTATTTTGATAGCCCCGATGACGTGCCAGAAGATCAACTGCGCAGCTATGCAGGAGCTGAGTATCGGGGCGAAGAAACCCCAGAAGGTCTGGACGAACTATCGATACCCGGCGGCAAGACGGCTGTGCTGACCTACAAAGGGCCATATTCAGGGATCGCGGCGGCCTATCACAGCCTGTTCGGTAATTGGCTGCCGGAGTCTGGTGAAGAACCTGCGGATCAACCTTGTTACGAGATTTACCTCAACGATCCGCGCGATACAGCGCCCGAGGATTTGCTGACCGAGATCTGCTTACCTTTGAAGTGATCTACGACGATTCGGCAGGGTTCGTTTGGGGCCCTGTCGGTTTCTCTTTCTTTGAAGTTTCTGGCATTTCACTCCGAAATAGAAACGCGCGGCAAAGGCGCTTCCTTAAGGCTTGTGTCGATCGATCAATCGCTTTCCCCTAAGCCTCCGGTCTTACGATGATCTGCCGCGCGGATACGATCCATCAGGGTTTCATTCCATTCCAGATTTTCTTCAGGTGAGGCCAGTGGATTGGCCTGATCAACTTCCAGCAGAAAGGTCGCGCGCATCGGCATCAGGCCATCCACAACCACCATCTGCTCTTCTGTGGGTGCAATCGACAGCATCCCGGTCAAGCGGACCGGTTCGTGGTAGTAGGTCGGTGTCCAGTCGTCGTTCAGCAGCACGCGGATCATCTGGTTTGGCGGTGGCGGGGGCCTGTGGCTACACATACCTGGCTCGGGCACCAGATAAGCGACAGGATGACCATCTGCGTCCGGTGGCGCGGGAATCGCAAAACCGTCCAGAGTGATGGTTTGACCATCATGCAATGGGTTACCGGCTGTTCCCGCAACTGTGCGCCTCTGGATGACAGCCTCGCGCTGGTTCAGCATCCAGTCGACATCAATCTGATCTTGTGCCAGCGCGGCTTCTGTCTCGTTCAGCAACTCTTGCCATTTGATGCGTTCTTCAGCGCTGCCGGTATTTTGTTGCAACCTGACCCGTAAGCGTACGGCAAACTGTAGGTCGTCCATCTGCTCAGCGCTGAGGTCGCGAAAAGGGTCTTCAAACACCTGCGCGGAGGGGTCGGGAAGGTCAGACCATTCAAGCGCAATTCCGGATGCCGCGAGCGAGGGTTGCGTTGCAAAGGCCAGCGCGGCCATGGTTGCATACCTGAGCCAGTTCCGCATGCACCTTCTCCGAAACGATCATCGTTAGAATAGTCTTAGGCCATTCCAGCGCAGTCTTGTAGGTTGCTTCTGTATTTGTGATGTCACTTGCCGCGCGCGCGTGGATCAGCGTTTTCCGGGGTCTCGGGTATCAATTGGATATTTGTTGGAAACATCTATGCAATTCGGCTTGCAAAGGGAATTTGTCACGAAGCCTTTGACGCTGCAGCAAAACTTTGGGCGCACTTCACAGGGTTGTGATTCACATATGCAACATTCTCGTGAATGCTGCAATTCTGTCTCTTTTCCGCCGAAATTTGTGCTGATAAGCGTTGGATTAGTGTTGGGGTGGTAAAAAGTGCGAGTGGGCAGATGAGAGCCGGTGCAAACGGTCAAATAGCCATTTCATGGAAGCAGACAGAGCTTGATGAGCTCGAAGCGCCGCCTTGGGCGTTTCTGGTCGTTGGAGCAGCGTGGTCCTGGCGGGGTCAGGCCGTTTTCCTGACGAATGACGTCGAGCAGGCAATTGAGCGATCCGGCAGTGCAGGTGCGATCACATCTGTGACAAAGGATCGGTTTGCCGTTGTTCGTGATGTTACCGGAGACGTGTGCGGCTCAGTCGTGTTGACCAACGGTGCACAGCGGTTCAGAGCGGATCTGGTCGTACAAGAGGGCGAAATTGACCCGACATTTGTGTTTGTCGACGGATGTCCGCCACGGGATCAGGCATTTTGGGTCAGCGAAGTAAATGACTTCGCTGCATCAACATTTGCTCAGCCTACTTATGACTCGACAGTTGTAAGCTTTCCACGTCAGGCCGCATCGCGGCAGACCTAAGCCCAATCGCCACCCGGCTTTCCGCTGGCCGGTTACGGGCCGCACTCTTTTGATGCGTTTGCACTTAGCTACTGATGCGTTTGCACTTAGCTACATCCCTTTCTGATTTCGCTTATTGACTCTGTGAACTCTGCGGATATAAGCGCGGCTTCATTGGTGTTGGTGGCCCCCGCAAGGGGATGCCTGTCATGGGGGAAACCTCAAGAGGACAACGCCCTTCATAGTGGCCCTTTAGGGCTTCGTTCAAAACGAAGGAGATCAGCCGTGACCAAACGCACGTCTGCCAAGTACAAAATCGACCGCCGGATGGGCGAAAACATCTGGGGTCGTCCGAAATCCCCGATCAACCGTCGTGAATACGGCCCCGGCCAGCACGGCCAGCGCCGTAAGGGCAAACTGTCGGACTTCGGTCTGCAGCTGCGCGCCAAGCAGAAGCTGAAAGGCTACTATGGCGACCTTACCGAGAAGCAGTTCCGCCGCATTTATGCTGAAGCCGAGCGTGTCAAAGGCGACACCGGTGAAAACCTGATCGGTCTGCTGGAGCGCCGCCTGGACGCCGTTGTCTACCGCGCCAAGTTCGTTCCGACCGTGTTTGCTGCACGTCAGTTCGTGAACCACGGCCACGTCAAAGTGAACGGTAAGCGGGTCAACATCCCCAGCTACCGCGTCAAAGAAGGTGACGTGATCGAAGTGCGTGACAAGTCCAAGCAACTGGCCATCGTTTTGGAAGCTGCTGCTCTGGCCGAGCGGGACGTGCCCGATTACATCGACGCTGACCACTCGAAAATGACCGCGACTTTCGTCCGCGCACCGGGCCTGAGCGATGTGCCTTATCCGGTGATGATGGAACCGAACCTGGTCGTCGAATTCTACGCGAAGAACTAATCTTCGCCGACACCAAGAATTTCGAGGCCGCGCAAGTTGCGCGGCCTTTTTTTATGCCGCGCTTTGCGCTTTAAGGTCTTGCCGTGGAGAAACACCGAACTTGCGGGAGTACTCGCGGCTGAATTGGGTCGGGCTTTCATACCCCACGTCAAAGGCCGCTTGCGAAACACTGAACGATCCATGAGACAGTAGGCGGCGCGCCTCCAGCAATCTGAGTTCTTTTTGGTATTGCAGTGGTGATCTGGCGGTCACCTCTTTGAAATGCGTGTGAAAAGCTGAAACGCTCATGCCTGCAATTTGCGCAAGCTCGGACACGGGCAGTGAGGTTTTGAAATCCGTCTGGATAACGTCAATGACCCGCGCGATCCGGCTGGCTGCACTGTCGCGCCATAGCATTTGCCGCAGCATTCCGCCGTGATCGGCCTGTAGCAACCTGTAATGGATCTCACGGCTGATCATTGGGGCCAGAACCTTTGCCTCGATCGGGCTCTGGCTGGCGCGAAACAGGCGGGTCATAGCATCGATCAGATCGGGTGAGGCTTGGGATGCAGCCAGGCTATGCGCCGCTTCAATTTTTCCGGGGGTGGATCCGACCTCATCATATAGGCTGCGCAAGGTGGACAGATCGAGTGAAAGAACGAGGCCGACATAGGGTGCCTGACGGCTGGCTTCAGTGACGGCTGCCATGACGGGAACTGAATGGCTGACGATCAGGGAGTCCCCGGCTCCGAAATGGATAAGCCGATTGCCAATACGTGTTTCTTTCTGCCCTTGTAGAACCAGGCAGACAATAGGTTCATAAACCTGTGCTTCGATGGACTTGGTTTTAACGTCGTGCAGAAGTGCAAAGCCTTCGAGCGCAGTCGGGTAAAACGGCGCGTCTTCTGCTTCTTCTGCTACAAAATTGCAGATTTCCGTGATCAGTTCGGATTGACTCAGGTTGGTCTGTCTCATGTGCTCAGTATAATTAGTGGAAAACTTGGCGACCAGTAGAATTCCGAAAAGCTGGAGAATTAGGCAAGTAATGCGGAGAATTTGGCAGGCGCGGAATGGAAGAACAGCATATGTCTCGGGCAGGCTAATCACTTCGGAGAAAGATCATGGCACAGACCATCCTCATCACCGGCGCGTCGTCTGGTATCGGCAAAGTCACGGCTCTACGGTTTCAAAAGCAAGGTTGGAACGTCATTGCCACCATGCGCAGCCCGGAAAAGGAAACCGAGCTTTCGCAATTGGAAAACGTTCTGGTTACGCGTCTGGACGTAACCGACGAAGCTTCGATCACAACGGCCGTTGCAGACGGGATCGCGCGGTTCGGCCAGATCGATGTTCTGCTGAACAATGCGGGGTATGGGGCCTATGGGCCGTTGGAGGCGTTCCCGTTGGACCGCATTCGCCGGCAATTTGACACCAACGTCGTCGGTCTGCTGGCCGTAACCAAAGCGGTATTGCCGCATATGCGGGCAAACGGGTCTGGCTGCATCGTGAACATTTCTTCCATCGGCGGTCAGATCACCTTCCCGCTTGGGGCGCTGTATCACGGCACGAAGTTCGCAGTCGAAGGTCTGTCAGAGTCGCTGCACTACGAACTCGCTGCGGCTGGCATCAAGGTCAAGATTGTCGAGCCCGGGCTGATCGCCACAGATTTCGGCGGCCGCTCGTTTGATTTCGTTAATGATGAAAGTATGACGGAATACCAGCCGGTGGTTCAGGCCCTGTTCGGCACTTGGGGCTCTGAAGAGATGGCATCGCGCACCTCACCACCCAGCGTTGTGGCCGACGTGATCTGGGAAGCGGTGACCGATGGGACTGACACCTTGCGGTATCGCGCGGGCGAAGATGCGGTCGAATATCTCGACAACCGCAAGGCGCTGGACGATGCAACCTTCATCGGTGGAATGAAAACAATGCTCGGGCTGGCCTGAGGTCTAGATCGGCAGCGGTCGCCCTTCGGCGATCGCTTCCATCGCGAAATACGAGGTCACACTGTCCAGTTCGACCTTTTCGATCAGGCGTTGGTAGACCTTGTCATAAGACGCCATATCTTCAGTGACGACTTTCAACTGGTAATCGTAATCGCCGCCAATGCGGTGAAAATCCACGACTTCTGGAATTGTCAGAACATGGCTGCGAAACGCCTGAAGCCATTCGGCCGAATGATGCCGTGTGCGCAGCATGACAAAGACCACTAAGCTCAGCCCTAGTTTCTCGCGCGCGATACGAGCGGTGGATCCAATCAGGACGCCATCTTCGTTGAGGGCCTTCAATCGCCGCCAGCAGGCATTTTGAGAAAGACCAACGCGATCTGCCAATTCCCGTTGGGATAGGGTGGCGTCCTTTTGCAGTTCTTTCAGAATGCGCGTGTCAATTTGATCTAATTTTGAAGTCATACTTGATCATATGACACAAAATTTTCGAAATCTACGCAAAGATAGGTGAAGTTTCCCCGGTGCGAATAAATCACATTGGTTGGGCAGTTAGGAGCCCATGCCATGACCCTGTCCAAATTTCGTGCGGATCTTTGTTCGACCACTCACAATTCCAACCTGCGCGATGGGTTGATCGGAGAAAATGTTCTGATCCCGGGTCTGCTTGGGGACGTACCGCTTGTCTATGCGGATTACGTCGCTTCGGGCCGTGCCTTGCGGCAGGTCGAAGACTATGTCGCGCAGCATGTGTTGCCGTTCTACGCGAACAGCCATACCGAGGCCTCCTACTGCGGTTCTTACATGACACGTCTGCGTCGCGAGGCGCGCAATGAGATAGCCCGCCTTATTGGTGCGAGGGGAGAAGACGCGGTGATCTTCACCGGGTCCGGTGCCACGGCGGGGCTCAACCGGTTGGTCAGTTTGTTGGGAGTGGAAGAGGCTGACCAGCCGGTTGTTTTAATCGGACCTTACGAACACCATTCAAACATTCTGCCATGGCGCGAGAGCAAGGCGCAGGTGGTCGAAGTCCCTGAAGGCGAAGGTGGGGCTGTAGATCTGCAAGCGCTGGAATCTGCTCTTGAGGCTCATGCAGATGCCGATCTGTTAATCGGGTCATTCTCAGCGGCGTCCAACGTGACCGGCATCATAACCGACCCTGATCCCGTAACGCGTTTGCTCAAGGCACATGGGGCTTTGGCCGTGTGGGACTATGCCGGCGGTGGGCCGTATCTGCCGATGGATATGGGGCCAGCAGATGCCCGCAAGGATGCGATTGTGGTGTCGCCACACAAGTTCCCGGGTGGTCCGGGCGCATCGGGTGTTTTGGTCGTAAATCAAACTGCTGTGCAGCGCGATTGCCCAAGCTGGCCAGGTGGCGGCACCGTCAGTTTTGTATCGCCCTGGCGCCACGATTACAGCGCCGATCTGTCAACGCGGGAAGAGGCCGGAACGCCGAATGTGATCGGAGACATCCGTGCGGCGCTGGCGTTCATCGTGAAGGATGTGATTGGAACAAAGGAAATTGCCGAGCGCGAGGCGCAGTTCAACCAGATGGCTCTGGAAGTTTGGCAGGACAACCCGCACCTGACTTTGCTTGGGGTCGATAACCCGCATCGCTTGCCGATCTTCTCGTTCCTTGTTCGCGACAATGCTGGACAACCGGTGCATCAGCAGCTGTTCACCCGGATGCTCAGCGACATCTATGGTATTCAGGCGCGCGGTGGCTGTGCCTGCGCAGGGCCATACGCGCATCGCTTGCTGGGTATTGATCGTAAAGCCTCAGAGGCATTGCACGCGGCCTTGTCTGCGGGGGAAGAGATGAAGAAGCCCGGCTGGGTGCGGCTGAATTTCTCGTATCTGATGAGCGAGGAAACGGTACAGTTCATCATCGATAGCGTTAATGACCTGTCCCGCCGGACCGAGGAATTTGCGCCGTATTACGATGCCGACCCGGCGACCGCGCGCTTCAAAGCCGCATGATGGAATTGCCGCTTTTCTCAACCCGTTGAGACAGGTATGAGAGGCCCATTCAACGGAGCCTCTCAATGACCAAGATCACCCCTCAACCCGGCATTATGGACATCGCGCTCTATCAGGGCGGCCAGTCGCATGTGGCCGGGGTGGAGCATGTGATCAAGCTGAGCTCGAACGAAAACCCGTTCGGGCCAAGCCCCAAGGCGATTGAGGCGGTACGCGACAGTGCTGCCACGTTGCATCGTTATCCCAGCACCGACCACGCAAGCCTGCGCGCAGCAATCGGCGCGCGCCACGGGCTGGACCCGGCGCGGATCATCTGCGGTGTCGGCAGCGACGAGGTGTTGCAATTCATCGCTCAGGCCTATGCGGGGCCGGGGGATGAGGTGATTTACACCGAGCACGGGTTCTCGATGTACCCAATCATCGCCCGTATGGCGGGCGCGACGCCGGTCATGGTAGCCGAGCGTGACCGCAAGGTGGATGTGGATGCCATTCTGTCGGCAGTGACAGGGCAGACGCGGATCGTGTTTGTTACCAACCCGGGCAATCCGACCTCGACCATGATCTCGAATGACGAACTGGAACGGCTTGCACAGGGGCTGCCTGACACTTGCCTGATGGTTCTGGACGGGGCCTATGCCGAGTTTGTGGATGGGTTCGACGGCGGTGCATCGCTTGTGGACGCCTATGAGAATGTCATCATGACCCGAACTTTTTCCAAAGTTTACGGGCTGGGTGGAATGCGGGTTGGCTGGGGCTATGCGCACCAATCAATTATCGATGTGCTGAACCGGGTGCGCCAGCCATTCAACCTGTCACTCACTGCTTTGGCAGCGGCAGAGGCTGCGGTGAACCACGTCGAGTTTCTGTCCTTTTGCCAATCGGAGAACGCACGTCTGCGTGTGTGGTTGGCAGAGGAACTTGCCAAGATCGGCGTGCCCTCTGACCCGTCCTGCACCAATTTCATCCTTGCACGGTTTGCTGATCAGGCCGAGGCAGAAGCCTGCGACGACTACCTCAAAACGCAGGGTTTGATTGTCCGCCGGGTTGCGGGCTACAACCTGCCGAACGCCTTGCGGATCACCGTCGGCGACGAAGAAGCCTGCCGCCGAGTGGTTGCGGCGATCACTGCATTTAAGAAGGGCGCAGCATGAGCCAGATTTACGACCGTGTTGCGCTGATCGGGCTGGGCCTGATTGCTTCGTCCATGTTCTGGGCCATCAAAAGGGCAGGGCTGGCCGGTGAAGTCACAGGCTATGCCCGGTCCGAGGCCACGCGAGACACTGCGCGCAGGATCGGACTTTGCGACCGCGTGTGCGATACCGTGCAAGAGGCCGTTGAGGGCGCCGATCTGATTGTACTCTGTGTCCCGGTTGGGGCGATGGGGGCTGTCGCAGAAGAGATTGCACCCGTTTTGAAACCCGGCGCGACAGTATCGGATGTCGGATCGGTCAAGCGCCACGTGATCAACGCTGTGCAGCCGCACATCCCCGAAGCCGTGCATTTTATCCCGGCACACCCGTTGGCAGGGACCGAACATTCCGGCCCGGAATCTGGCTTTGCAGAACTATTTGACAACCGCTGGTGTCTGCTGGTCCCGGTCGAGAACTCGGACCCCGAGGCGATTGCCCGCCTACGTGCGTTGTGGGAAGGCATGGGGTCAAACGTCGATGAAATGGATGCAGGTCACCATGATCTGGTGTTGGCCGTGACCTCTCATGCGCCGCACCTGATTGCCTATACAATGGTTGGCGTGGCGGACGATCTGCGACGCGTAACCGACAGCGAAGTCATTAAATATTCGGCCGCCGGTTTCCGGGACTTCACCCGCATCGCAGCATCCGACCCGACCATGTGGCGGGATGTTTTCCTGTCCAACAAGGATGCGACGCTGGAAATTCTGGGCCGCTTCACCGAAGAGCTATTTGCGCTGCAACGGGCCATCCGGACCGGCGACGGAGAGCATTTGTTTGACTACTTCACCCGCACCCGTGCTATTCGTCGCGGCATTATCGATGCGGGGCAGGACACGGATGCTCCGGACTTCGGACGAGGGAAAGCGGGTTCATGAAGCTAGGCTGGAGGCACGTTCTGATCGGGGTTTTGGCTGCTGCGGCTATGACGTCACAGGCTGCGCCTTTGGAACAATCCCTTGTGCCTTTGTCGCGCCCGGCGTCGGACCAGACGGCCTTGCCAGCCGCTTCTCAACCCACAGTGCGGCCGATGCCTCGCCCGATTGCACCGCAGGTCACAGCCGCCGCAATGCGCCCGTCGGATCTGCCGCTCAGACCCTTGATGCGCCCCAAATGGCTGGAACAAGAGGTGCTGTTCAAAAAGCGCAAGCTGCGGAAAAGCTCAGTTTGCGGTGACATCGCAATTCAGGGCAAACCCGTGGGTCGGGTCGGCAAAAAAAGCTCAGCTTGTGGCGTTAAAGATGCAGTTCAGATCACTTCGGTTTCGGGCGTCGTGCTCAGCCGTCCTTCGACAATGGATTGCGGCACCGCGATTGCGCTGAACAAATGGGTCGACAAAACGGTCAAGCCTACCTTCAAACGTCGTGGCCCTGTGATCGAATTGCAAGTGGCTGCCCATTACGCCTGTCGGACGCGTAACAATCGAAAAGGCGCGCGGATATCTGAGCATGGCAAGGGGCGCGCGATCGATATATCTGGGTTCAAAATGGCAGATGGAGAGGTGGTGACCGTTCTAAACGGTTGGCGCAAGAACCCCTCGCAGAAACAACTCAAGAAAATCTGGCGCGGCGCGTGTGGGCCATTTGGCACCGTTCTGGGGCCGAATTCAGATCGCTATCACCGGGATCATTTCCATCTGGACACGGCCCGCTACCGCAGCGGACCTTATTGTCGCTAACGCAGGATCAAGCGCGGGGCAGGTCCCAAGGGCAAAGGTCCAAGTGCCACAAACCCGTCGCGGAAGTTTAACCGCAAGTCCAGTGCATTCGGGTTTCCACCTAGCCCAGCCATAAAGTTGAGCGCGCGCGTAACCGGATCGACAGCTTGGTCCGGCAAGGCACCCGCTGCATTAGCCATGGCGATCATGTCCCGCCAATTTTCCGCTTTGACCGCAATCTCTCCCGTTGGGATTCCTTGCGTATCCACATCCAGCGCACCGGTTGCAAACAACCTGAGCCCACCCCACTTGGCCTCGGCGAGCTTTAGGTCGATCCTGACCGGTTGAGGACGACCCTGTTCCAGCGCGGACCGGTCCCAGGGCTTGTCGAATGCTGCCACCATATCCAATTCCAGCGTGTCGAAGGACTGCGGTAGCGAAGTGGCGGATTCCATAAGGTTGCGCAGGTCATCACCGGGCGTGAAGCCATCCACGCGAACAACCATGCTATAAGCCTCGGGGGTTGCGGTTTGTTCCATCAGCAGTTCCAGCGTTCCGCCTGCGGCCAAAGCCTGCGCGTTCTCGGTAATGGACCAGGGGCCTGCTGTCAGTGCCATTTTTTCCAAAACCAGCGCGACGCCGGGCCGCAATTGCAAGTGCGCCTGCAGCGCGTCTGCCTCGATCGTTGCGGTCTGGTCAAAGTAAGACAGGCGCTGCGGTGTATCGGCAAAGCGCAGGATCTGACGCCCGGGCCAGATCGCGGGGCTTTCAAATTCAATCCAATCTGCGCTCCAGGCGGTGCCCGTTACTGGGTCGGCAAGGGCTGGATTGTTCAACCGTGTCGTGTGGTGGGTCGGATAACCCGCCGTGGCAGCGTCCGAGAAGTCCGCTTGCCAGCCCAGCTCTTGCTGCTGATCAAACCAACCGGTGATGGCATTGCGCAACCCATATCCGGCAATGAACCAATATGCGCTCCACAGAACGGCGATAAAGATGAACACTCGTAATAGACGACGCATGAGCTTTGGCCCTTTTTCCTGCCTCGGATTTGATGTTTATAGGCCGAAACAGGCAAGGACCAGTGCAATGACGATGTGGGTATTCGGATATGGATCGCTGCTGTGGAATCCGGGCTTTCCGGTGGCGCGCAGCGAACGCGCAACGTTGCACGGTTTTGCCCGGTCCTTCTGCATGAGTTCCATCCACCATCGCGGGACCGAAGAAAACCCGGGTCTGGTGCTGGCGCTGGACGAGCAGGCAAACGCAAATTGCACGGGTCTGGCCCTGGCGGTTGAAACTGGCCACGAAGACCGCACCCTGCACGAGTTGCGCGAACGCGAACTGATTTCTTCGGCCTATGTCGAGCGGATGCTGGATGTGCATCTGGAAACCGGAGACATCGTCAATGCCGTCACCTATGTGATCGATGCCGACCACGTACAGTATTGCGGTGGGATGCCGTTAGAGGAACAGGCCCAGATCATCGCCCACGCGATTGGTGGGCGCGGTCCCAACGACGAATACCTGTACAATACCGCCGAACATCTGGCCGAGATCGGTCTGCGCGACCCCGATCTTGAGTGGTTGGCGCAACGGGTGCGCAGCATCTCCGCATAAACTCTTGGCGTCACCCGCGGAATTTCGCTAGATTCGCCGCAGAGCAGGCAAAGACCGGGAACCACGCGCATGGCGCAGGCACATCAGGGCGCGAGACCCCATTTCTCGCATCCAACACGACAAATCTTGTTGATGTTGATGGCAATCGGCCTGTCCGGGCTGGGTGTATTTCTGGCGCTGCCTTACGTGCTGCCGGTATTCTTCGCCAACCCGTATCTGAACGGATTCATCTTGCTGGTCTTCCTGATCGGCGTTTTTGCGTGTTTTTATCAGGTGACACAGCTGATTGGGTCCGTCCGCTGGATCGAGGCTTTTGTCGGTGGCGTGGTACGCGAAGACGCCCGCACACCGCAACTGCTGGCCCCCTTGGCGTCACTTCTGCGCGAACGGGGTGCCCGGTCTCAGATCAGTTCTACTTCGACCAGATCCATTCTGGATTCCGTGGCTGAGCGGGTCGAGGAAGAGCGGGAAATTACCCGCTATATCACCAACGTTCTGATCTACTTGGGTCTTTTGGGCACATTCTTTGGTTTAGCGACAACCGTTCCAGCCATTGTCGACACCATCCGCAGCTTGAACCCGCAGGAGGGTGAAGAAGGTCTGGCCGTCTTCAACCGACTGATGACCGGGCTCGAGGCGCAGTTGCAGGGCATGGGCGTGGCGTTTGGTTCGTCTCTGCTAGGTCTGGCCGGGTCTTTGATCGTTGGTCTGTTGGAAGTCTTTGCGGGTCACGGGCAAAACCAATTCTATCGCGAGCTTGAGGAATGGTTGTCATCGATCACCCGCGTTGGATTTGCCAGCGGCGAAGACGGCGGTGCCGAGATCGCCGTACTGACACCTGTTCTGGATGCCATGTCCGAACAGATGGACGCGATGCAGGATCTGTTTTCCGCTCAGGAAAGTGAGAGGGCGGAGGTTTCCGCCAAGCTTGGGCAACTGGTTGATGTGATCGGTGAGATGAACAATCGCCAAGCCAATAGCGAAAGTGTCACTTCGGCTTTGGAGCGCGTAGCCCTTGGGCAGGACGCGCTTTTGGATCACATGCGCGATCATGGTGCAGGTGAAGGCATCGATGCCGAAAGCCGTATGCGCTTGCGTTCGATGGATGTGCAATTGCTGCGGATTCTCGAAGAGATTTCAGCGGGTCGACAGGAAAGTATGAACGAGTTCCGCAAGGACATCGAACTTTTGGTCAAGGCCCTGACTCTGCCGCGCGGTGCGGTGCGCACCACGCCGGAAGGAGAATAATCCATGGCGCTGTCCCGCCGCACCGGTCAACGGTTCCAGGGCTCGGTCTGGCCCGGATTCGTGGATGCGATGACGGGGCTGTTGATGGTGCTGACCTTTGTCCTGACCATCTTCATGGTGATCCAGTTTGTTCTGCGCGAAACCATCTCGGGTCAGGAAGACGAACTGACCACGTTGGCCGACGAAGTTGCGGCGCTTGCTGGTGCTCTGGGTTTGGAAGAGCGTGAGAACAGCCGTCTGCAGGCCCGCCTCGGGGCGCTCAACACAACCTTATCGCAAGCCGAGGACGATTTGGCCCAAGCGCAATCGCTGATCGCATCGCTGACCACCGAACGCGACCGGCAGGCCGCGGCGCTAGACCAAGCTCAGACGCGGATCACCGATTTCGAAGCACAGGTTGCTGCTTTGCTGGCTGAACAGGAACAGGCGCTGGGCAATATTGCGGCGCTTGAGACACAGCGCGAGCAATTGCTGTCCGAGCAGGAGGCATTGAACCTCGCTCTGGCCCAAAGCCGTGAAGAAATTGATGCGCAGACCGAAGCCGCCCGACTGGCTGCTTCGCGTCGCGAAGCGCTGGAAGCTTTGGTCGCGGATCTGGAACAAAGCGGTGAGGAACGTGCAGCGCAAATCACGACCCTTGAACAGCAACTGAGCGACGAAGAAGCCGCCCGCCTAGCCGAAGCTGCCGCCGCTGAGGCGTTGCGAAATCGGCTGCAAGACGCGGATGCTGAGCTGACGGCCATGACCCTTGCATTGGAAGCGCAACGCCAAGAGGCCGAAGACACACTGACACTGCTGGCCGCCGCTCAAGCTGCGCAGGCCGAGTTGCAGCGCAGGTTCGGCGATCTGGATCCGGACGCGTTGAAGGCTCAGCTTGAAGCCGCGTTGCAGGCGCAGACGCAAGCGCAAGCTGATGCTGACGAACAACGCACTCTGGCTGAACAACGTCAGGCTCTTCTGGCATTGGCCGAGTCGACATTGTCTGATGAAAAAGAAATCTCGGCCGAGGCACAACGCGAGGCGGCCTTGTTGAACCAACAAATCGCCGCCCTGCGCGGGCAGTTGGGGTCGTTACAGGCCTTGCTCGACGATTTTGAAGAGCGGAATGAGGCCGCAGAGATTCAGATCCAAACTTTGGGGCAGGATCTGAACGCGGCGCTGGCCCGTGCCGCATCTGAAGAACGCCGCCGCCGCCTGTTGGAAGAAGCCGAACGCCTGCGCCTTGAGGCCGAAGCCGAAGCACTGGCCGGTCAGAATGAAGAACTGGCAGCGCAGGCAGAAGACCTTCAACGCTATCGTTCGGAATTCTTCGGTCGTCTGCGGGATGTCCTTGGAGATCAGGAAGGCGTAAGGATCGAAGGCGACCGGTTTGTGTTCTCGTCCGAAGTTCTGTTCCCAACGGGTTCGGCCGTGCTGTCCACCGAAGGACGGCAAGAGGTTGCCAAAGTCGCAAACATCCTGCGCAGCGTTGCGGCTGAGATTCCGACCGGATTGAATTGGGTGATCCGCGTTGATGGCCACACCGACAACGTCCCGCTTGCTGGCAGTGGCCGATACCGCGACAACTGGGAGCTCAGCCAGGGTCGTGCGCTTTCGGTGGTACGTTACATGGTCGACGCGCTGGGCATCCCGCCAAACCGTTTGGCCGCCAATGGGTTTGGTGAGTTTCAGCCGGTCAATCCAGCTGACACACCCGAAGCCCGCGCGCAGAACCGCCGGATCGAACTAAAACTGACCGAGCGGTAATCCGGCCAATCCGTGACTTAGACGGGCCTGTCTTAACGGGATTTCATCTTATGGCCGATGAAAATTGGCGCATGAACCCTATATCAAACCATAGGTTGATTGGAGTTGTGCGTGACAAACAAGGCGACAGATGTACACTTAGCGGTCCGTAACGCCCTGCGAGCCCCTTATCAGCGCGTAGCCTTGTGCCAAACCCCACAAGGAAACAGATTTTGGCTGAAACGCATCGAACGCTTCGCGCCCCATCTCTGGCTGGTGAAGGGCAAACCCGAACAAGCCTTCGACAGAGACCGATCTTCTCACCGGTTCCTGTGGAACTACGGTGCACCGGTCCCCAGAATTGTGGCGGAAGGCAAAGGGTACTTCGCTGTCCAAGACGCCGGAGCCAGCTTGACAAAGGTTTGCGCTGACAAATCAGTTACGAGCACTGAAAAACTCAGAGCCTGTCGTGCTGCTGGTCAGGCGCTGGCAAGGCTGCATGCGATGGATCTGGTCCATGGGCGCCCGGCGTTTCGGGATATGTGCTGGGATGGACGTCAAATTCGCTTCATTGATTTTGAGTATTTTACGCCCACCAAAGCCGGTCGGCTTCGCAAAGCCCGCGACCTGGGTATTGCGACCCTGTCATCTCTGGCACAGGGCGGTATGGGCTTATACTACGCCTATAGTGTGCTGTCTGCTTACGTTGCGGCGCGGGGCAGGAAACCAAAAGCGCTGCCGGTGCCATATCCTGTGGCGGTGCGAAACAGTCACCCGCGTATTCGGTGACGGATGCGACAGTTCGCGTTACTGTCGTCCAAACTTAAAGCTTTGATCCGGTGTGCCCATGAAACACCGAGGCACCACAGGATAATCCTCGGTCAGGAAATAGGCATAGGTTCCGCTGGGATACTCGGCTGATACGGTGAAAGCGCCGTTGCATTGGTCCAAATTGCCGTGACCCTGAGCATATGCATAGTCTTCGTTAAAAGTGCCGTCGTATCGACCGTTCGGCTGGGAACCTCCGGGCCTGTTTCCGGACTTCAGGCGATAGGACGATTTCATTTCAGTTACTTTGCCATCGATTTTTCCAGTCATCGCATAGATTGGAAATCCGTCAGCGGCATATCCTATCAGGGGTGAATGATCTGAAGGGGACCATCCCAACAGTTCGATCAGCCCGGTCGGCACACCGTGATAGTGGTACTTTCCGTTCGGCTGAACATGTGCGTAATTTGCATCCAAACCCAGCGCAATAGCACCGCCCAACGCGTTGTAGGACCACCCCGATCCCGGGTCACCATGCCAGAACTCGGCAGCCAGTGGGTCGAACACGACCCCGTTGAGAGAGACGCCAAAATTCCAACCCATGCGCAGCGGTGTGGAGGTTCCTTTGGCAGTAGGGTTCGCTGGAAGCTTGAGCTTAACCTTCTGCGTTTCAATTTGGTGTGGATTTCCCCGGTTTGGAAACTGGCCAACCAGATGATCGGGAATTCCGTTGCCTGTCACTTTGATCTTGCTGCCTTTCTCTTTCACCGAGGCAATGTTTTCCCCGGGATCAACAGTTGCAGGTACCAATCTTAGAGGTTCAGTTGCCGTCTCGTCGTGATAGCGGAACCTGTGTTGTGCTGTTGCAATTGCCGCTACTGCAGACAGCGCAAAGGCAGCGCCCCAGACAACTGAAATCTTGCTCATGAACCAAACCCTGCTTTTTGCGTTCGTTATTGAGAGTTTCACGCAGCAAGACCGAAGTTCCGTCGAACTTTAAGGGAATAATAGAAAAAAGCCCGACGATTTGGACCGCCGGGCTTATTTAACACTTTGTTTTCGGGTCAATCTGCCGTCAGCAGCGGAGGCTTGTCACCGGGGATGCGCGGCTGATCCGGGCCCAGAATCTCCAGATCCAGGTCGCCCTTTTTGACCGAGACACGAACCACGCCACCCTTGGCCAGCTTGCCAAACAGCAGCTCTTCGGCCAGAGGTTTCTTGATGTGTTCCTGAATGACACGGCCCAGCGGACGCGCACCCATCTTGTCGTCGTAGCCTTTGTTGGCCAGCCATTCGGCGGCTTTGGGTGTCAGATCAATAGTCACGCCGCGATCCAGCAATTGAGCCTCAAGCTGCAAGACGAACTTCTCGACCACTTGCAAGATGACCTCTTTCGGCAGCGGTGCGAACGAGATCACTGCATCCAGACGGTTGCGGAATTCCGGCGTGAACATGCGTTCGATCGCTGCGGTGTCTTCGCCTTCGCGACGGTCGCGACCAAAACCGATGGCTGCCTTGGCCTGTTCCTGCGCGCCCGCGTTCGAGGTCATGATCAGCACCACGTTGCGGAAGTTCACCGTGCGTCCGTTGTGATCCGTCAGCTCGCCATGGTCCATGACCTGCAACAGGATGTTGAACACATCCGGGTGTGCTTTCTCGATCTCATCCAGCAGCAATACACAATGTGGATGCTGGTCGACACCGTCGGTCAGAAGACCACCCTGATCGAACCCGACATAGCCCGGAGGCGCACCAATCAAGCGGCTGACTGCGTGTTTCTCCATGTATTCCGACATGTCAAAGCGCAGCAGTTCAACACCCAGCGTATCCGCCAGCTGCTTCGCAACCTCGGTCTTACCCACACCGGTCGGACCCGCGAACAGGTAGTTGCCGATGGGTTTCTCAGGTTCGCGCAGACCGGCACGGGCCAGTTTGATCGCGCTGGACAAGGCCTCGATGGCCAGATCCTGACCAAAGACCACGCGCTTCAGCGAAGCTTCTAGGTCCTTCAACACTTCAGCATCGTCTTTGGTGACGTTCTTTGGCGGGATACGGGCGATTTTGGCAACAACGGCCTCGATCTCTTTCACGCCAATGGTCTTGCGACGCTTGCTTTCAGCCAGCAAATGTTGTGCGGCACCGGCTTCATCGATGACGTCGATCGCCTTGTCCGGCAGCTTGCGGTCATTGATGTAACGCGCAGACAATTCCACTGCGGTTTTGATCGCGTCAGCGGTGTATTTGATCGCGTGATGCTCTTCAAAATAGGGCTTCAGACCCCGCAGGATTTTCACGCTGTCTTCGACCGAAGGCTCATTCACGTCGATCTTCTGGAACCGTCGGCTCAGCGCGCGGTCTTTTTCGAAGTGTTGACGGAATTCCTTGTACGTGGTCGATCCCATGGTGCGCAGTTTGCCACCCTGAAGCGCAGGCTTCAGCAGGTTCGAGGCATCCATCGCCCCGCCTGATGTTGCACCTGCACCAATCACGGTGTGGATCTCGTCAATGAACAGAACCGCATCGGGATGATCTTCCAGCTCGGTGACAACGGCCTTTAACCGTTCTTCGAAATCACCGCGATAGCGGGTTCCGGCCAGCAGCGCGCCCATGTCCAGTGAGTAGATCGTGGTGTTGGCAAGAACATCAGGTGCCTCTCCTGCCACGATTTTGTGCGCAAGACCTTCGGCGATGGCGGTTTTACCCACGCCCGGATCGCCAACCAACAGAGGGTTGTTCTTGCGGCGGCGGCACAGCACCTGGATACAGCGTTCTACCTCTGCCGAGCGTCCGATCAGCGGATCAACGTCCCCTGCGCGGGATTTCGCGTTCAGGTCGACGCAGTATTTCCCAAGCGCGCTTTCTTTCTGCTCGGCCTCGCCAGATGTTGTCTGAGCGTCTTCTTCCACCTGATCTGCGCCCGAAACCGAGCGGCTTTCGCCATAAGCAGGGTCCTTGGCCACGCCATGAGCGATGAAATTGACCGCGTCGTAGCGGGTCATGTCCTGTTCTTGCAGGAAATAGGCGGCATTGCTTTCGCGTTCGGCGAAAATGGCGACCAGTACGTTGGCGCCGGTCACTTCGGTCCGGCCCGAGCTTTGTACATGGATCGCAGCGCGTTGAATCACGCGTTGGAACGCGGCCGTTGGAACGGCTTCTGATCCGTCGATATCCGTGACTAGATTCGAAAGATCCTCGTCAATGAATTCCACCAGAGTGCTGCGCAAATCGTCCAGATCGACGCTGCACGCTTTCATGACGCGCACCGCATCGGGTTCTTCCAGAAGCGCCAGCAGCAGATGCTCTAGCGTTGCAAATTCATGACGCCGTTCATTCGCAGCCGCCAAGGCCGCGTGGATGGCTTGTTCCAGTGTGCTCGAGAATGAAGGCACGCGGGTGCTCCTCTGTCTTGGGTCAGAAGGGGGCGGGCTTGCGGCCGGAACCCCATCCCAACCATGTCCTCATACTATTAGAGTTTGGTTGATCGGCGTCCGGCTTCAAGGGTTTTCTTTCACTTGACAGTCACATTTGTTGTGACCGTGGCCGTGAAGAGGGTCAAATAGGCATCAGAAGCGGTCTTTTCTACCCCGGATCTCCGCAAATACGGCCTCGGGCCTCGCGCCTGTCATGCCTAAATGGGCTTGAATCGCCGGGTCAGCCGCCCTCAGGAACGGGTTTGTGGCCTTTTCCAATGCCAGAATCGACGGAACCGTGGCCTCTCCGGCTGCTCGTGCCCGGTCAGTGTCAGCGATGCGCGCCTCTAGGTCCGGGTTGTCCGGATCGACGGTAATCGCGAATTTTGCATTGGATTGTGTATATTCGTGTCCCGAACATACCAGTGTGTCATCAGGCAGGGCCGCCAGTTTACTCAAAGATGCCCACATTTGTTCTGGCGTGCCCTCGAACAGACGACCACAGCCCAGCGCCATGAGACTGTCGGCGGTGAATACCGCGGCACTTTGAGGCATGTAGTATGCGACATGCCCCACAGTGTGGCCGGATACATCCAGAACCTGAACTGGTTCCCCTCCGATTTCAAAGCTGTCGCCCTCGGTCACCTGCAGATCCAGTGGTGGTAAGCGATGGGCATCCGCCGCGGCTCCGATAACCTGTGCAGGGTGTTTTTCCAGAATACCTGCCAGCCCGTCGACGTGATCCCAGTGGTGATGTGTCAAAAGCACATGCGAAAGCGCCCATCCTTTATCATCCAGCGCCTGCAGAATCGGTGCAGCCTCGGGGGCGTCAATTAACGCGGTTTGGCCACTTGTGGCGTCGTGGGCCAGAAAGGCGTAATTGTCGCTCAGGCATGGGATTGTAACGATCTCAAGAGGCATGGCTTTTTGCCCTTTCATTGCTAGACTGCGCCCAGCTAAGCCGATTGACCGGATGTCCGCAATGCATCTTGATGTGCAGGATCTGAGGAACTTTTACTACCGCAGCACGTTGGGGCGTGCAGCGCAGGCGGCCATTCGCGGGCGTTTGTTAGAGCTTTGGCCCGAGGCCAAGGGTCAGACAGTGGCCGGATTCGGCTTTGCTGTGCCCTTGCTGCGCCCGTACCTGGCCGATGCGCGCCGCGTCATTGGGCTGATGCCTGGACCTCAGGGCGTAATGCCCTGGCCTGCGGGGATGCCGAATGTCTCTGTTCTGACCGAAGAAACGCTTTGGCCAGTTGAAACCGGTCATGTGGACAAGCTTGTTGTGATGCATGGGCTGGAAACGTCAGAGAGGCCGAACCAGTTGCTGGATGAATGTTGGCGTGTTTTGGGACCCGGAGGTCGGGCCGTGTTCATCGTTCCCAACCGCGGTGGTCTGTGGTCACGCACTGACAAAACGCCGTTTGGCTTTGGGCGTCCTTACACAGCCACGCAGCTGGAAAACCAGCTTAAGGCGCATCACTTTCTGCCCGAGGCGCACTGTTCGGCGTTGTACCGGCCACCTTCGTTCCGCCGCTTTTGGCTGAAATCCGGAAGTTTGATCGAAAAAACCGGACAAAGAATTCCCACTGTGATGGCAGGCGGTGTGCTGATGGTTGAGGTCAGCAAGCACATACGCCCCCCCAGCGGAAGCGTGACCAAAGATGCAGTCAAAAAGCCGATTAAGGCACTGGACGGCTTGTTGAAGCCTGCGTGACAATCACGGGCTTTCCGACGCGGCAATAATGCGGGAAAAAAGTCACAGGAATCGCAAAAACCTGCATATTCGTAACATTTTTCAACTGAGCCAACGGGTTCAAACGGTCGCACTTGAGCTAAGTGCATGAAAAGTAACGTTTTGTGGATAAATATGTTACCGCTATAGCGTATTGCTTGGTTCGAACACCTCTGCTACATCCCCGGTGATTTTGATCCCCGCCCTTTATGGACGGGGTTTCTTCACGCCCCCGGGTAGCTGCCGCACGCGAATTCGGGGCCTCAAATATCGGAAGGGTGGACGTGTCCGAACCAGCTTCGATTTCCACGGGCATTGCCGAGCGCTATGCTACGGCGATCTTCGAGATCGCAAAAGAGAACAAAGACCTCGCAGGTCTGGAATCTGGCATCAATGATCTTGCAGTAGCACTGGGCGACAGCGCAGAGTTGCGCGACCTGATCGCCTCGCCGCTGGTTTCCCGCGCCGAGCAGGAAGGTGCAATCACCGCTATTGCCGACAAAATGGGTCTGAACGCGATTCTGCGGAATACGCTGGGCCTGATGGCGCAGAAGCGCCGCCTGTTTGTTGTGCCGCAGCTGGTTCAGGTTCTGCGCGACATGCTGGCTGACGAGCGTGGCGAAGTGACGGCCGATGTTGCCTCGGCCAAGGCGCTGACCAAAACACAACTGGAAAAACTGTCCAAGACGCTGTCCGAGCGTGTGGGCAAGACCGTGACTATCAATGCGACCGTGGATGAAAGCCTCATCGGCGGTCTTGTCGTTAAAGTGGGCTCGAAGATGATCGATAGCTCGATCCGTTCGAAGCTGAACTCCCTACAGAATGCAATGAAAGAGGTCGGATAAATGGGAATCCAAGCTGCAGAGATTTCTGCAATCCTGAAGGACCAGATCAAGAATTTTGGTCAGGAAGCCGAAGTGGCCGAAATCGGCCGCGTGCTGAGCGTCGGTGACGGGATTGCCCGTGTATACGGCCTGGACAACGTGCAAGCGGGTGAGATGGTCGAATTCCCCGGTGGCATCATGGGCATGGCCCTGAACCTGGAAAGCGACAACGTTGGTGTCGTTATCTTCGGTTCTGACCGTGACATCAAAGAAGGTGACACTGTTAAGCGCACCAACTCGATCGTGGACGTTCCGATTGGTGACGAGCTGCTGGGTCGCGTTGTTGACGGTCTGGGCAACCCGCTGGACGGAAAAGGTCCGATCAACGCGTCCAAGCGTGGCGTTGCAGACGTCAAAGCGCCCGGCATCATCCCGCGCAAATCGGTGCACGAGCCGATGGCAACCGGCCTGAAATCGGTCGACGCGATGATCCCGATTGGCCGTGGCCAGCGGGAACTGATCATTGGTGACCGTCAGACTGGTAAAACCGCCGTTGCTCTGGACACCATCCTGAACCAGAAAGTTTACAACGACGCAGCAGGCGACGACGAGTCGAAGAAACTGTACTGCGTTTATGTCGCGATTGGTCAGAAGCGTTCGACCGTTGCGCAGCTGGTGAAGAAACTGGAAGAGTCCGGCGCGATTGAATATTCGATCGTTGTGGCCGCGACCGCGTCCGACCCGGCACCGATGCAATTCCTGGCACCTTACGCCGCGACCGCGATGGCTGAATACTTCCGTGACAACGGCCGCCATGCGCTGATCATCTATGATGACCTGTCGAAGCAGGCTGTATCCTATCGTCAGATGTCCCTGCTGCTGCGTCGTCCGCCCGGACGTGAAGCGTATCCGGGTGACGTTTTCTACCTCCACTCGCGCCTGCTGGAACGTTCGGCGAAGCTGAACGAAGATTTCGGCGCAGGCTCGCTGACCGCTCTGCCGGTTATCGAAACTCAGGGTGGTGACGTTTCGGCGTTTATTCCGACCAACGTGATCTCGATCACCGACGGTCAGATCTTCCTTGAAACCGAACTGTTCTATCAGGGCATCCGTCCTGCTGTGAACACCGGTCTGTCGGTTTCTCGTGTGGGTTCGTCGGCCCAGACCAACGCGATGAAATCGGTTGCTGGCCCGGTTAAGCTGGAACTGGCTCAGTACCGCGAAATGGCGGCCTTTGCCCAGTTTGGTTCGGACCTCGACGCCGCAACTCAGCAGCTGCTGAACCGTGGTGCGCGTCTGACCGAGCTGATGAAACAGCCCCAGTACTCGCCGCTGACCAACGCGGAAATCGTCTGCGTCATCTTCGCAGGTACCAACGGTTACCTCGACAAGATCGAAGTCTCGGATGTTGGCCGCTATGAAGCCGGTCTTCTGGCACACCTGCGTGGCAAACATGCGGACCTGCTGAAGTGGCTCACCGACGAAGATCCGAAGATCAAAGGTGATGCGTCCGACAAGATCAAGGCAGCGATCGACGAATACGCCGCAACCTTCGCTTGATAGGAGGTTCCGATGCCTAGTCTGAAGGACCTTAAAAACAGGATCGAGTCGGTCAAATCGACCCGCAAGATCACCAAGGCCATGCAGATGGTCGCGGCTGCAAAACTGCGCCGCGCCCAGGAATCTGCCGAAGCCTCGCGCCCCTATGCCGAACGGTTCAATGCCGTGATGGCGGGGCTGGCGGCTTCGGTCGGGGGCAGCGACAGCGCCCCTAAGCTGCTCCGTGGTACGGGCAGTGATGATGTCCATCTGCTGGTTGTGATGACAGCTGAACGCGGCCTGTGTGGCGGCTTCAACGCGAACATCGCCAAGCTTGCCCGCGCCAAAGCGGAAGAGCTGCGCGGCAAAGGCAAGTCGGTCAAAGTTCTGACCGTCGGCAAAAAAGGCCGCGACGCGCTCAAGCGTGACTTGGGCGATCTGTTCGTCGGACATGTGGATCTGAGCGAGGTCAAGCGTCTGGGTTATTCCAACGCGCAAGACATCGCGAAGGAGATCCTGTCTCGTTTCGACGGGGGTGAGTTCGACGTTGCCACGATCTTCTACTCGAAGTTCGTCAACGTTGTGACCCAGATCCCGACGGCACAGCAAGTCATTCCCGCGTCGTTCGAAGACGAAGCGGCGGGTGACGACAGCGGTGCAATTTTCGACTACGAGCCCAGCGAAGAGGCCATCCTGGCCGACTTGCTGCCCAAGGGGGTTGCGACCGCGATCTTCTCGGCTCTGCTCGAAAACGGAGCGTCTGAACAGGGTGCACGGATGTCCGCGATGGACAACGCGACACGCAACGCGGGTGAGATGATCGACAAGCTGACGATCCAGTTCAACCGCTCGCGTCAGGCCGTGATCACCAACGAGCTGATTGAAATTATTTCCGGCGCCGAAGCGCTGTAAGAAAACCGGAGACGAAACATGGCGAATGCAAAAGGCAAAGTCACACAGATCATCGGGGCCGTCGTCGACGTGCAGTTCGATGACGCGCTGCCTGAAATTCTGAACGCGCTGGAAACCACCAACAACGGCAAGCGCCTGGTGTTGGAAGTTGCTCAGCACCTGGGTGAAAACACCGTACGTACCATCGCGATGGACGCGACCGAAGGTCTGGTCCGCGGCGAGGAAGTAACCGACACCGGCGCGCCGATCTCGGTTCCGGTTGGTAACGCCACCCTGGGCCGTATCCTGAACGTTGTCGGCGAGCCGATCGACGAGAAGGGCCCGGTTGAAGCATCTGAGGCCCGCGCGATCCACCAGCCTGCACCGACCTTCGACGAACAGTCGACTGAATCGGAAGTTCTGGTGACCGGCATCAAGGTTGTTGACCTGCTGGCCCCTTACGCCAAAGGCGGTAAGATCGGCCTGTTCGGCGGCGCCGGCGTTGGTAAAACCGTTCTGATCATGGAACTGATCAACAACATCGCAAAAGTGCACTCGGGCTTCTCGGTGTTCGCGGGTGTTGGTGAACGGACCCGTGAAGGGAACGACCTGTACCACGAGATGATCGAATCGAACGTTATCAAGCCGGACAACCTGTCGGAAAGCCAAGTGGCCCTGGTTTACGGTCAGATGAACGAACCTCCGGGTGCGCGTGCACGTGTTGCTCTGACCGGTCTGACCCTGGCCGAGCAGTTCCGTGACCAGTCCGGTACCGACGTTCTGTTCTTCGTCGACAACATCTTCCGCTTCACACAGGCGGGTTCCGAGGTTTCGGCTCTGCTGGGTCGTATTCCTTCGGCGGTGGGCTACCAGCCGACATTGGCGACCGACATGGGCGCGCTGCAGGAACGCATCACCTCGACCAAATCGGGCTCGATCACCTCGGTGCAGGCGATCTACGTGCCTGCGGACGACCTTACCGACCCTGCGCCAGCAACCTCGTTCGCTCACTTGGACGCGACCACCGTTCTGAACCGTGCGATCTCGGAAAAAGGTATCTACCCCGCGGTTGACCCGCTCGACTCGACCTCGCGCCTGCTCGACCCGGCCATCGTTGGCGAAGAGCACTACGCAGTTGCGACCGACGTTCAGCAGATCCTCCAGCGCTACAAGTCGCTGCAGGACATCATCGCCATCCTCGGCATGGACGAACTGTCGGAAGAAGACAAACTGACCGTGGCCCGTGCCCGTAAGATCGAACGCTTCCTGTCGCAGCCGTTCGACGTGGCCGAAGTCTTCACCGGTTCGCCCGGCGTCCAGGTTCCTCTGGATGTCACCATCGCGTCGTTCAAAGCGGTCGTTGCTGGCGAATACGATCACCTGCCCGAAGCGGCCTTCCTGATGGTTGGCGGCATCGAAGAAGTGATCGCCAAAGCCGAGAAGATGGCAGCAGAAGCCGCCTAAGGAGTATCCCTGATGGCAAACACGATGCAATTCGACCTCGTCAGCCCCGAGCGAAGCCTTGCTTCGCTCAGCGCGACGGCGGTCCAGATTCCCGGCGCGGACGGGGACATGACGGCGATGCCCGATCATGCCCCTACCATCACCACGCTGCGCCCCGGTCTGCTGAAGGTTGAGGCACCCGAAGGGTCCAGCGAATACCTGGTCACCGGCGGGTTTGCCCAGATCAACGGCGACAGCCTTTCGGTTCTGGCCGAAAAGGCCATTCCGGTGTCAGAAGTGACCCGCGCGCATCTGGACGAGCTGATCGAAGACGCCCGCGCCTCGCATGAGGCGGCCAAGGGTGGCGATGATCAGACCATCGTCGACGATGCCGCCAAGCTTCTGGCCGATATGGAAGCGCTTGGGACGCATATGAGCCTGTAATCGGCTCTATAGTCAAAGATTTGAACGGCCTCGCATTTGCGGGGCCGTTTTTTTGTCGTGATTTTGCCGAATTGCCGGGATAACTTGCGGGAATTCAAGAATAATGATGACAAAATGAAAAAGTTCCTAACCCATCCAATTGGCATTGATCAGGGCGAAGATGTACTGTTTTCGGAATTTGCCGAAGGCGGTGAAATGTGGACGGGGCAGGGCCCTCGTGAGCGTCGCACGCCCATTCAGTTCAAAGAACCGTTTCGGACCCCGCCAATTGTTCAGATCGGAATTTCGCTTTGGGATGTCGACACATCGTCAGCGCTGCGTGCCGAAGTGCAGGCTGAAAACATTACCACCGAAGGGTTCGAAGCAGTGTTTCGCACATGGTCCGACACGCGTATTGCCCGCATCCGGGCAAGTTGGACCGCGATAGGAGAGGTCGCGCACCCGGATGACTGGAATATCTCCTGATCCAGGTTCAGACCATCGCGCTTTAAGGAAGCGCGGCCGTCAGTCGCCCTGTGCTTCGATCATATCCACACGTGTGGCGTGGCGACCGCCTTCGAACTCGGCCCCCAGAAACGCATCAACAATGTCCAGCGCCTGACCTTCGCCCACAACGCGCGCCCCGATGGACAGCATGTTGGCGTTGTTGTGCTGGCGGATCATCCGGGCCGAAAAGGCGTCTGAACAAACGCCGCAGCGAACGCCCGGCACTTTGTTTGCCGCCATCATGATACCCTGACCGGTACCACAAAGGATGATGCCTAAACCGCAATCACCGGATGCAACAGCCTGGGCTGCGGCTTTCCCATGCTTAGGGTAGTGGGTGCTTTCAGGTGTTGTCGGGCCGATATCGACCACCTCCCAGCCTTGTTGGGCGATGTGTTTCGCCACGGCCTGACGCAGATCGATCGCGGCGTGATCACTGGACAGAACAATGCGTTTGTTTGCGGACATCGGAGGTCACTTTCCTCTTTCGCGGATCCAAGCTCATGCCAGCGAAAGCAAGGCAGAGCAGATCAGTGTTTCAAAAAGCAAAAGGGCGGCTTGTTTGGCCGCCCGTTGGAACTCAATCCATCTGGTACATGGACTCGTAGATCGGGGTCAGCGTTTTGTCTTCAAACAGCGAAGACACGCTGGTGCCGTTCCAGATGTTCAGGATCGCCTGGGTGAAGATCGGCGCGGTTGGAACGATGCGAATGTTCTTGGCTTTGGCAACTTCTTTGGTCGGTTGAATCGTGTCCGTCAGAACCAGCGATTTCATCACTGAATTGGTGACGCGTTCAACCGCAGGGCCGCTCATGACGCCATGCGTGATGTAGGAGTGAACCTCTTTCGCGCCGTTATCCAGTAGGACCTGTGCCGCCTTGCAGAGTGTGCCAGCGGTATCACACATGTCGTCCACAATCAGGCAGATCTTGTCTTTCACGTCACCGATCACCGTCATTTCGGCCACTTCACCCGCTTTTTCGCGGCGCTTGTCGACAATCGACAGCGGTGCACTGATCCGCTTGGCCAGCTCACGAGCACGGGCTACGCCGCCCACGTCTGGCGAAACAACCATGATCTCGTCCAAGTTGTCCTTGAACTGATGTTTCACATCCAGCGCGAAGATTGGCGAGGCATAGAGGTTGTCCACCGGGATATCGAAAAAGCCCTGAATCTGCGCGGCGTGCAGGTCCATGGTCAGAACACGTTCAATACCGGCACCGGTCAGCATGTTCGCCACCAGTTTGGCGCTGATTGGTGTGCGGGCCTTGGTGCGGCGATCCTGGCGGGCATAGCCGAAATAGGGAATTACAGCGGTGATCCGCTGCGCTGACGAACGGCGCAACGCATCGGCAATGATCAGCAGTTCCATCAGGTTGTCATTCGCCGGGTTCGATGTCGGCTGGACGATGAACATATCCTCGCCCCGGACGTTTTCGAACACTTCGACAAAGATCTCGCCGTCATTGAACCGCTCGACCCGCGCATCGACCAGACCCTGGTCGACGCCGCGATACAGGCTCATGCGGCGGGCAATGGATTCGGCAAGCGGAAGATTGGCGTTCCCAGCTATAAGCTTGGGTTCGTGGAGTGTCGGCATCGGCTGAGGTCCCCGGGCAGCTTTGGCAATGTGACAGATTCGTGATGTTGACACCGCTTAGCACGGGTCTAACGTCCCGCAAAGGCAACGCAGCGGAGAAAGTGAACATGACCCAGATTGACTACTATTTTGCGACAATTTCGCCCTACACCTATCTGGCCGGAAACCGACTGGAAGAGGTTGCGGCGAAACATGGCGCGACCATCAATTACAAGCCGCTGGACATCATGGCCCTGTTCGGGCGCACCGGGGGCACAGCACCAAAAGACCGTCATACCTCGCGCATCGAATACCGTGCACAGGATTTGTTGCGCCAAGCAAAACGCCTTGGGGTGGAATTCAACCTGAAACCCGCGCATTGGCCAACCAATATGGCGCCGTCTTCATATGCGGTTATCGCTGCGACCAAGGACGGTTCAGGGGATGTGGGCAAGTTGTGCCAATTGATCCTGCGCGCTTGCTGGGCCGAAGAGAAAGACGTGGCCCAGGATGACGTGATCCGCGATTGCCTGGCAAATGCAGGATTTGATCCGGAATTGGTAAATAGCGGGTTGCTTGTTGGGGCGGAAACCTACGCTGCCAATCTGGAAGAGGCCGTGGAACATGGGGCCTTTGGTGCACCATTCTACATCACGCCGGACGGGCAGCGGTTCTGGGGACAGGACAGTCTGGATGATCTGGACCAGCATCTGGCTGAGACGAAGGGATGACAGCTTCGGCTGTCTCACCGCAACCCGTCTTCGTCAGGCGGTTGGGAGAGGGCGAGCGAAAAACGCTCGCCCTCCATTGCACCATTGCGCATTCCGGGGCGTGGTCGGGATTGGTCAAGGCTTTGGACGGCAAAGTCTCTTTGGTCGCGCCAGATATGTTGTCACATGGGCGCAGTCCGGATTGGGACGGGCAGGGGAACTTCTTTGATCAAGTCACCAATAACGCTGCGGCTGAACTGACGGGGCAGATGGACGTCGTTGGCCATTCTTTTGGGGCGATTATTGCACTGAGACTGGCCTTGGAACATCCCGAACGCGTCCGAAGTCTGACATTGATCGAGCCCGTGTTCTTCGCCATCGCGGGTCAAGACGCCCCGGAACGTTTCGACCAGCATGAGAAAGATCTTGAGCCGATAAACAGCGCCTTCAATGCGGGTGATAACGCTCTGGCCGCGCGACTGTTCAACCGGATGTGGAGTACTGGCATCAGCCCGAAATGGCCCGATTTACCCGAACGGACGCGCGCTAACATGGTGCGTGGGATACATGCCGTTCCAGCTGTGCACTCGGTGCTTTATGATGATCAGGCCGGTTTGCTCAAAGCCGAGATGCTGGAACGTGCCGCCATGCCGACCCTGATTCTGAGCGGATCAGAAACCCATCCCGTAATCCCCGCCATCTGCGCGGGTTTGGAGCATCGCCTGCCGCAAGCGCACCATGCGGTGGTTCCGGGCGCAGGGCACATGCTGCCCATTTCGCACCCTCATGAAACAGCGGCGCTGCTTCAAGCGTTCTGGTGGTCCGGTTCTACAGAAGATTGAGAAACTGGTCGATCTCGGCCACGCTGATGGACCAGTCGCAGACCAGCCGGCACGCCAGGCTTTCACCGTCATCCTCACCCTCCAGCTCATCCCCCCAGAGGTGGTAGATCGCACCGGCCTCATGCAACTGCTTGTGCATGGCGCGCGAGAAAGAGGCAAAGACCATGTTGGCTTGCGGTTCATGCAGGAATTCGGCACCCTTGGCGCGCAACCCGTCGGCTAGACGGGCACAGTTGGCGTTGGCCTGACGCGCCAGTTTCAACCACAGATCATCTTCGAGATAGGCGGCCATCTGTGCTGACAGATAACGGTGTTTCGAGAACAGATGCGCCCCGCGTTTGCGCCGCAGCTCAAATTCCCAAGCCTTGCTTTCGTCGAAAAATACGACCGCTTCGACCCCCATCAGGCCATTTTTTGTGCCGCCGAAGCTGACAGCATCCACGCCTGATTTCCAGGTCATCTCAGCCGGGGAGCAATTCAACGCGACCAGCGCATTGGTAAAGCGCGCACCGTCCAGATGCACCGGAAGGCCGTATTCCTTTGCCACCCCGCACAGCGCCTGCAGTTCTTCCAACGAATAGACTGATCCGCGCTCGGTGACCTGAGTGACCGACACAGGCCCGCGTTGCGGTCCATGCACACCGCGTGTTTCTTCACCCAGGATCGATCCGCGCAATGCTTCGGGTGTCATCTTGTCACCGCCAGGCACAAGGGTCAGCTTGGCACCGCTGTAAAATTCAGGCGCGTTGCACTCATCCTCGTGGATATGGGCAACCGGAGAGCAGAAGACCGACTCCCACGGGTTCGACAGCGTCGCAAGAGCCAGAGAGTTCGCCGCGGTCCCGGTGGCCACAAGATACACAGCAGCGCCCGGTGCTTCGAAAATGCTGCGAATGCGGTCGCGCACCTCGTTCATCAGCGCGTCAGCACCATAGGCCATCTGATAGCCCTGATTGGCCTCGGCCAGTTTTGCCATGACCTGAGGGTGTACCGGGCCGGAATTGTCAGAGGCGAAATACATCAGGATGGCTCCTCAATAATATAGTCTTCCCACTCTTCCATGGGGGTTTCGAACTCGGACACTGTACGTCCCTGAACCGACATGCCTGCCGCGTGCACGCTGTCGGGCGTACCAGATATCAAAGGATGCCAGTCGTAAAGGGGCTTGCCCTCCCACAGCAGACGATAAGCGCAGGTTTGCGGCAACCAATAGGCATGTTCGTCTATGTTGTCGGGGGTCATCACAATACATTCGGGCACGAACTGGTGCCGGATATCGTATTGCGTACAGCGGCAGCTTTCATCGTCCAGCAGCCGGCAGGCGACACAGGTCAGTGCAACCTCGCCGGTGTCTTCGTCTTCCAGCTTGTTCAGGCAGCACTTGCCGCAGCCATCACACAACGCTTCCCATTCGCGCTGGTTCATCTTGAGCAGGGGTTTGCGTTCCCAGAACCGGGCGGGCAGGCCGGTGCGTTCGATCGGATCCGTGCTCATAAGGCGGCCAGAATGCCACGGGCTTTTTCGCAATCCGCATCCATCTGGGCAATCAGCCCGTCCAGCCCATCAAAGGTAAGTTCTGGGCGCAGGAAATCGATCAGGCCGACAGACAAGGTCGCGCCATAAAGATCGCCGGAAAAGTCGAAAAGGAAGGTTTCGATATTGGGCACTTCACCCTGAAACATTGGGCGAACCCCAATCGAGGCCGCACCGTGGTAACTGCCCTGATGCGGGCCATCCAGTACGTCGACTAGAACGGCGTAGACACCAAATTTCGGCAGGTGAAGACCTTCAATGGACATGTTTGCAGTGGGAAACCCCAGCTCGCGCCCACGCTGTTCGCCGCCGACAACTTCGCCTTCGATCCTGTGCCAATGGCCCAGCATTGCGGCTGCATCACGCGGGCGACCTTCGCTTAACGCGGTCCGAATTGCAGTTGACGAGACCACGTTCTCGGACCGCTCCATCAGTGGGGCGATCGTCACGCCAAACCCCATCTCTTTCCCAAATCGGACCAGATCATCAGCTGAACCGCTGCGGCCTTTGCCAAAGCAGAAATCAGCCCCCACCACCACATGCGACAGGCCCAGCCCGTCACAAATCACGGTGCGCGCGAACTCTTCCGGTGAAAGCCCGGCCAGCGCTGCATTGAAGGGCAGCTCGTAGAGCTTTTCTACACCCAGTTTTTCCAGCCGGTGCGCTCGTGCATTACCGCGCATCAGGCGGAACGGAGGCGAATCCGGCGCAAAGTATTCGCGCGGATGCGGTTCAAAGGTCATGACACCCAGCGGCGCGTCAGGAGCTGCTTGGCGGGCCATTTCGATGACCGACCGATGCCCCACATGAACGCCGTCAAAGTTCCCGATCGCTACGCTGGCGCCGCGATCTTCTGGCTCGACAAACTGGAAATCCCGGATGATGTGCATAAGCGATTGCGTAGCGTTGCGTTGCGATGAGTTCAAGCGGCAGTTTGAATTCTGCAAATGCCTCGGTCTGAATTCCCCCGAACCCGACAAAACGCCCAACAACCGCGCCAAAGCATCCAGCACATGTCATTATGCGCAAAGCCAACTGCTTGATTCAAAAAAATACTTGCGTGTAGACTGAACATCCGGATCTCAGGATGCGCTGCGACCCGGTTCAGGCCCGGCCAGGTTCAATAGAACCCAGCACAGGAGGCAGACCATGTATCGATTGCGACTGTTCGCGATTCGCCATGCCCGCACATTCGAGTGGATTTATAAGTGCGTCGAACGCGGCATGGTCGCGATGGATCCGCTTTTTGCAAAGATCGGCTACAACCGAGTCGAACGCCCCATAGCGCTGGTCGAAAAGGGCGTCAAAACCCTGTTGTTCGACTGCAAGATGTGCGGTCAATGCGTGTTGTCATCGACCGGCATGTCCTGCCCGATGAACTGCCCAAAGCAGTTGCGAAATGGTCCGTGTGGTGGCGTGCGTCCAGGCGAGTTCTGCGAAGTGAAGCCTGACATGAAATGCGTGTGGGCCTTGGCCTGGGACGGAGCCAGCCGCATGCGACACGGGCGCGAAAAGATAAAGGAAGTTCTGCCGCCAGTGGAACACACGTTGAAGGGATCGTCATCGTGGTTGCGGGTCAGCCGCGAGATTGCCGCGCAGGAACGCGAGGCCCGCGATGTCGCGCGTGCAACCCTTGCCGAAGCCTTCCCGGAGGCACGTGAAAACGAACCTTCCTCAGCGCCGCTGGCCACCGAGCCGCCCAATGCAATGAACCGGGAACTGAAGAAATGAACGACCCACATCGCAACGCGGTAGAGCCAATCGGCTATGTTCCTGTTCCTGACGGGTATGTATCGCACAGTCGATTGGAAAGGGTCTTGCGCTCGGGTCGGTTTGCGGTGACGGCCGAGTTGAACCCACCCGACAGCGCTGACCCTGAGGATGTTTTTCAGGCCGCGCAGCCGCTTGGAGAGGTGGCAGACGCAATAAACGCAACCGATGCTTCGGGCGCGAATTGCCATATGTCTTCGATTGGAATTTGCGCATTGCTGACACGCGCCGGCTATTCTCCGGTGTATCAGATTTCCTGCCGGGACCGGAATCGCATTGCCATTCAGGGCGATGTGCTTGGGGCTGCAGCGCTGGGCGTGAGCAATGTTCTGTGTCTGACCGGTGATGGCGTTGGCGTGGGGGATCAACCGGGGGCAAAGCCGGTATTCGACTTTGATTCCCTGACCTTGCTGCGAACAATCCGAACCATGCGCGATCAGGGAAAATTCCTCTCGGGCCGCAAGATCACACGTCCCCCTCAGCTGTTCTTAGGTGCGGCAGAGAACCCTTGCATTCCGCCTTATGACTGGCGTCCTGATCGTCTGGCGAAGAAGGTTGAAGCAGGGGCCGAATATATTCAGACCAACTATATCTACGACATTCCACTTTTTGAGAAATTCATGGCTCGGGTGCGGGATGCCGGTTTGGACAAGAAAGTCTTCATAATCGCTGGCGTGGGGCCCATTGCCTCGGCGCGCGCGGCGCGTTGGATGCGCAGCAATGTGCCTGGAATTCACATCCCGGATCAGGTTATTGAGCGGATGGAGAAGGCCGAAAAACCTGCTGAAGAAGGCAAAAAAATCTGTATCGAGCTGATCCAGCAGATCCGTGAGATCGCTGGCGTCTCGGGCGTTCATGTGATGGCCTACAGACGCGAACACGTGGTGTCAGAAATCATTCTGGAATCCGGTGCTTTGAAAGGGCGCAGGCGCGCGCGCCCTTCTTCAGGACTTCGTGCAGAAAGTTAGATTTAGTGAGCTCCAAAACAAAAAGGCACCCGTCAGTGGATGCCTTTCTTTGGTTTGAGTTGGCACGCAGATCAGTCGAACTTGCGCGACGGTGCCAGGACCATGGCCTCCCCAATCAGAACCTTCTTGCCCTCGACCGAGCAATGGCAGTCCAGCTTGACCCGGCGCTTGGAAAAATCGATGTCGACAACCTTCACTTCGGCGTAAACCATGTCGCCGGGGCGTACAGGTGCCAGAAACTTGAGCGACTGACCCATGTAAACAGTACCATGGCCGGGCAGTTGTTCGCCGATCACGGCCGAGATCAGACCCGCCGTCAACATCCCGTGGGCGATACGGCCCTCAAAGATCGTGTCTCGGGCATAATCGTCATCTAGATGCACCGGATTACGGTCGGTTGAAACCTGTGCGAACATCTCGATGTCTTCATCCGTCACCACTTTGCGCAGGTAGCGGGACATGCCCATTTCGATGTCTTCAATACAGATCGTTCCGCGTGGAAGATTGTCCAACATGTTGCCCTCACTCGAAATCGGCCGTGAAAGAAAAAACCATCTTTAGGCCAAGGTTGGCAACTTTATTACTTCGCAACTGCAGAAAATCAAGTCTTTTCTGATTACCGCAAGCGACCGATTGTAAAGGTCGGGTTGATCTTTTCCCTTTTGATATAGTCAGTTAGCGATTCATGGTGTGGGTGGTGCGACGTTTTTGTCTCGGCTGCGGCCAGACCGCCTGAAATAAACAGGGAATCAATGCCCTCTCCCATGCCGCCCAGAATGTCAGTATGGGGTCCGTCGCCGATCACCAGAATGTCGCCGTCCGGGATATCATGCCCCAGCTCCTGCAATCTGCGGCGGGCCAGATCATAAATCGGCGGATGCGGTTTGCCGAAATACAGGCTTTCACCACCCATTTCGGTATAGAGCTTTGCCAACGCCCCCGCGCACCACTCCCGGACCTCTCCTCGGTCGACAACAATGTCGGGATTGGCGCAAAGCAGCTTCATTCCCATCTGCTTGGCATAGAGGAAGTCGGGTCGGTTCACATCCGGGTCTGCCATTGGATCGAACGGGCCACAGCAAACGATGCCTTCGGCCTCTTTAAGCGGCACACGTTCAATGTGAACGGGGTGATGCAGCAGTTTCAAAGGTTCGAAAAAACCCGCATCCCTTTGCCATTCACCCATGAAGTAGACCTTGTGTCCGACAGCGCCCCTGAACATCGCTGAACGCGCGGAATCTCCGCTGGTCGCAATGGTGTCATAGGCATCGGCGGGCACATTGAACTGACCCAACTGTTCAGCCACGCCTGCCCGAGGCTTCGGTGAGTTCGTCACAAGTACAACAACCCCGCCTTTTGCACGATAGGTCTGCAATGCCGCAACGGCTTCGGGGAAGGCGGTAATGCCGTTGTGGACACAGCCCCAAAGGTCGACAAACAGCGCCTTGTAGCGGTCAGAGATCTCGGCAAGCGAGGAAACGATCTGGGTCATTGGGGCCTCTGTAAGTAAATTCGCGGTTGCGACAGCTATGGCAAAGCTGAGACCCAAACACCATCCCGCATTCCCTTTTGCGCTGGGGAAATGGTGAATCCACTAGTCGTCTTCAGTAACGTCCGAAACATCCGGGGCCTGCTGGACGTTTTCAGTTCCCAAAATGATCTGTGCTCCAATTCGGGTCTGGTACCGAATAACGGCCAGATATCCGGGCCCGAGTTCCTCCTGCAATACATCAACAAGGGGGGGATCACGCAGGTTTTCAGGCAGTAACCCTGCAACGGAAGAAACTTTGAACTGTGCTTCGACAGGCAGGTCGACGATCAGCCAGACCTCGACCCGTTTGCGCTGGGCGTTGACATCTACCCGAATGATTTCAACTGAAACTGGATCGGCCCATTCTCTGATGGCTTCGGCCAGTTGGGCCTCGGTGCGCGTTTCAAGATATCGATTGTATGTGGACTTCCCGAGTTGCAGCACCACGACGACCAGGAATGCCAGTGCAACAAACACGCTTGCTGTAAAATTCAGTTTGCGCTTGCCCTTGCTGAAAACCACCGACCGTGCCGCATAGACCAGATAAACGGCGCAGGCCGAAAGAATAATTGCGCCAAGATTTGTTGCGAACAACAAGCCCGCCTCGTAGGCCTCGGCAGGCTCGCCAAAATACAACAAAATACCTGCTGCTGAGAGAGGCGGCACAAGAGAAACGCCAATGGCTGCGCCGGGCAATAAACTCAGCTCGGATTTGTTGATTTGAACATAGGCACCGGCAACGCCAGCCGCGAGCGCAACGATCAGGTCTTCGGTTCCGGGATCTGTACGTGCAAGGACCTGATCGGGGATCAGAATACCGCGTGGGACGTCTGCGACATAGACCATGAACCATGCCATCAGCACACAGGCACATGCCGCCAAGCATACCGTTAGGGCCAGAGCAACTGCGCGCTTTAGCCAGCCCATGACCATCGCGGCAGCCACCCCCAGGATTGGCGTCATAAGGGGCGCGACAAGCATGGCCGCAATGACAACGGCCCCGGAATTGCGCAGCAATCCCATGGTGGCAATCACAACAGACAGGGTCAGCAGCATCGCAAAGCGCCGCCAATATGCGGCTTTGTCTGTCCCCTCAAATCGGAGGATGCCTTTGGTCGTACTGAGGCTTCGAATAACGATGGTGTGTGCCTGACCTAATTTGAGTTCCGTACCCAAAGACAGATTAACAATCGTTACCGTTTCCGCAAATGGCCGAACAAAAAGAAAAAAGGCGCCCGATTGGACGCCTTTCTTTTGACTTCAATTGCCGATCAAACCTTCAGGTTTGGAATGATCTGCTTTTTACGGCTCATTATGCCCGGCAGAACAACGGCATCGCCATCAACGGCGGCACCAAAGCTTTTCTCGGCAACAGATTTGACCAGATCGTTCGGCACCAGCAGCGTGGCCTCTTCGTTCAGAATGTCGACGACGAACAGAAGAACCTGGTCGACACCGTCTTCAGCGGCCACGTCAACCATCGATGAAGCCAGGCTGGCTTTGCGATCCAGCACAACGCCGGGGGCTGTTGTTTCCAGAACCGAGACGCGGAACTTGGTGCCGTCGACCTCGTATTCCTTGCTGTCCATGCGGATCAGCTCGGCGTCAGAAAAGGACGAGACGTCTGATTTCGCAGCAAACATGTCGGCCGCATAGGCCGAGATGTCCAGCTCAAGCTCGGCCGCCAGCTTTTCAGCAACCGCACGGTCATGCGCTGTGGTGGTGGGCGAGCGGAATTCCAGCGTGTCCGACAGAATGCAGGTCAGGGCCGCGCCCTTGATGGCGTCGGGCATCTTGGCAGCGTCGTCGCCCATGAGGTCGACCATGATGGTCGCGGTGCAGGCCAGCGGGCGCACGGTGATGTCGATCGGACCTTTGGTTTCCAGGCCACCGACCAGCTTGTGGTGGTCGATGATGGCGCGGATATCAGCGTCGTTGATGCTGGCGGGCAGTTCCGCCGGGTTGTTGGTGTCGACGATGACAACGGGGGTGTCCGCAGCCAGATCTTCGATGATGCGTGGCTTGGGCAGGTCCCAGTTTTCAAGCATAAAGGCCGCTTCGGTGTTGGGCTCACCCAGCAGAACCGGCTCGGTCTGTTCACCTTTGATCTCGTTCAAATACCACGACCACAGGATCGGCGAGCCGGTGGAGTCGGTATCAGGGGATTTGTGGCCAAATACTAGCGTTGTCATGTCAGCGTCCTGCGGATTGGAAATTTGCGCGCCTTATAGGGCGAGCAAACGCGGTTGTCACGACACAGTCGATAATGTGCGACCGTTGGTCTGAAAATGGCCCAGCGGTTCAGAATTCCGCCCGCGTTAGGCTGTATCCTGCCCGCTCTAACTGGTTCAGCAGACCATGTTCATCGCTAAAGTGGCCGACGCCTACCGCAATGACGGCAGTTTGATCTTTGATCTCAAGAATATGCGTCATCCAGTTGGCATTGCGTTCAATCAACAACTGCTGTTCGAACTCTGCCCATTCGGCCTCAAATTCTGCTTCGGTCAAACCTGAAAGCTCTTGCCCCAGCATTCTGCCCAATACAAAGACTTCCGCGTGTTTTTCTTCGAAATACGAGCTCGCCATGGTGGCGATCTGGTCTTCGATGTTTTGGAAGGTTCCGGCCATCCGAGCGAGTGATTGAGCCTGTTCTTCGATCGAGTAAGCGTCGAACATGGTCATCAGGTCTTCGATGCTTTCCAGCGAATATTGCGGGATACCGTGCTCTTTTGCCAACTGTGTCAGACGCGCGTCCAATCCGTTGGTTCCGTTGGGATCCTGTATGATGCAAGCCGGCAAAGCCAAAGTCATACTCAGGAACCATGGGCGCATCTTGGCGCCCATCCAGCTGGGAATGCCGCGATCAGCCATCTCTGATGAAAGAGTGGCCCAATCCTCTTCGGAAATCAGATCCACAAGTGTGGGCCCCGATGTGATCAGGACAGGGCTTGGGTCAGCTGCAAGTTTCTGCTCCCAATCTTTCATTTCCTCCTGAAGGATTTCGAAATAGAACGCATCAGCCTGCGTGAGCGTTGGAGTCAGACGCTCGACGATTGCGTCCATCTGCGGGTAGTTCAGGTGCATGGTGCCCACAAGATGCAGCACAGTGTCGTCTTTGGTCGCAATCCAATGATTGCCTTCGGGATACAGAATGTCTGCTAAAGCGTCCTGCAGGTCGGCTTGGACCGCAGGGGACAAATCGCCTCTCAGGTCGCGTCCCTCGCAGCCAGCCTGCACTATGGCGGGCCACAAAAGGCCGAGGAAGAAAAGAAGCACGCGCATCGTTGAATTTCCTTTGAAATCAGAGTTGCTGCAACACTGTACTGGCGGATGGGATGTTGCAAGTTCGATTGCGTTTTCCGATCGGCGGGCTGGTAATCCACCGCAGTTTGCGTAGCATAAACCCATGACCCGCGAGCAGGACCTCTATCCCCCGATCAAAGCACTGTTGGAGCGCCAGGGGTACACCGTAAAAGGCGAGGTGGGTGCGGCTGATGTTGTTGCGGTGCGCGAGGGTGAGGAACCCGTGATCGTCGAACTGAAACTAAGGTTCACGCTGTCGCTGTTCCACCAGGCGATCACACGGCTGAAATTGACAGATCAGGTTTATGTGGCTGTTCGTAAGCCCACGGGTCGAAGCGCGCGACGGGCGCTTAAAGATAATCTGGCGCTGTGCCGACGTTTGGGCCTGGGCCTGATCACAGTGCGCGCTGACAATGCGGTCGAAGTACAGTGCGATCCCGGCCCCTATGCGCCGCGCAAGAACAAAGCCAGGACCACGCGGCTGCTGCGTGAATTCGACCGGTTGGAAGGGGACCCGAACGCGGGTGGCGCCACGCGTCATGGCATCGTGACCGCCTATCGACAAGACGCGCTGAAATGCGCGGCCTTTCTGGCCGAACATGGAGCAACCAAAGGTGCAGAGGTCGCCAAATCGGCGGGCGTTCCGGCTGCGACCCGGCTTATGCGAGAAAACCACTACGGGTGGTTTGAGAAGGTTGAAAAAGGCGTCTACGGCCTTACTTCTCAGGGAAGCGAAGGGCTGAAGCACTGGGCTTACAGCTGGGAACAGCAGGACTGATCCGATCGGCGAAAAAAAACCCTCACAACTTGTTGACTCGGGGTTTTAGACTCCCTAGCTATGCGTCGTTATCACTCACATACCCTGAGTGCTAACGCCCCGTCGGAAGGCGAGGGGAGGATTAACAACTTTGAGCCCAAGGAGCTGCAAAGATGGCATTGAAACCGCTTCATGACCGTGTGCTGGTTCGCCGTACCGAAAGCGAAGAGAAAACCGCAGGCGGCCTGATCATTCCTGACAGCGCAAAAGAAAAGCCCAGCGAAGGCGAAGTCGTCGCAACCGGCGAAGGCGCGCGCAAGGACAGCGGCGAACTGATCGCAATGGCGGTCAAAGCTGGCGACAAGATCCTGTTCGGCAAATGGTCGGGCACCGAGGTTCAGGTCGACGGCGAAGAGCTGCTGATGATGAAAGAAAGCGACATCATGGGGATCATCGAGTAAGCCAAAGCGCTTTCTCTGATCTTCATCACAAACTTATTTCTCAAGGAGAAACGACATGGCTGCAAAGGACGTCAAGTTCGACACCGATGCCCGTAACCGCATGCTGGCAGGTGTGAACATCCTGGCCGATGCTGTTAAAGTGACCCTGGGCCCCAAAGGCCGCAACGTGGTTCTGGACAAATCCTTCGGCGCACCGCGCATCACCAAAGACGGTGTTTCGGTTGCCAAGGAAATCGAACTGGAAGACAAGTTCGAAAACATGGGCGCGCAGATGGTGAAAGAAGTCGCCAGCCGCACCAATGACGAAGCCGGTGACGGCACCACCACCGCGACCGTTCTGGCCCAAGCCATCGTGCGCGAAGGTCTGAAGCAGGTTGCAGCGGGTCTGAACCCGATGGACCTGAAGCGCGGCATCGACCTGGCAACCTCGAAAGTTGTTGAAGGCATCAAGTCGGCCTCGCGCGAAGTCAAAGACTCGGCAGAAGTTGCTCAGGTTGGCACCATCTCGGCCAACGGCGAAGCAGAAATCGGCCAGCAGATCGCAGACGCGATGCAGAAGGTTGGCAACGAAGGCGTTATCACCGTCGAAGAAAACAAAGGTCTGGAAACCGAGACCGATGTTGTCGAAGGTATGCAGTTCGACCGTGGCTACCTGTCGCCTTACTTCGTCACCAACGCAGACAAGATGATCGCAGAACTCGATGACTGCATGATCCTGCTGCACGAAAAGAAACTGTCCTCGCTGCAGCCGATGGTTCCGCTGCTCGAGCAGGTGATCCAGTCGCAGAAGCCGCTGCTGATCATCGCGGAAGACGTTGAAGGCGAAGCGCTGGCAACTCTGGTTGTCAACAAACTGCGCGGCGGCCTGAAAATTGCTGCTGTCAAAGCACCGGGCTTTGGCGATCGCCGTAAAGCCATGCTGCAGGACATCGCGATCCTGACCGGCGGTCAGGTCATCAGCGAAGACCTGGGCATGAAGCTCGAGTCCGTCACCATGGACATGCTGGGCACCGCCAAGAAGATCGAAATCACCAAAGACGAAACCACCATCGTCGACGGTGCTGGCGAGAAAGCCGAGATCGAAGCCCGCGTTGGCCAGATCCGCACTCAGATCGAAGAAACCACCAGCGACTACGACCGTGAGAAGCTGCAAGAGCGCGTTGCCAAACTGGCAGGCGGTGTTGCCGTTATCCGCGTCGGCGGCATGACCGAAGTTGAAGTGAAAGAGCGTAAGGATCGGGTGGACGATGCTCTGAACGCAACACGCGCTGCCGTTCAGGAAGGCGTTGTTGTGGGTGGCGGTGTTGCTCTGGTTCAGGCCGGTAAAGCACTGGACGCTCTGGAAGGTGCAAACGCTGATCAGAACGCAGGCATCAACATCGTTCGCAAAGCCATCGAAGCGCCGCTGCGCCAGATCGCCGAGAACGCAGGTGTTGACGGTGCGGTAGTTGCTGGCAAGGTTCGTGAATCCGGCGACGTAACGTTTGGCTTCAACGCTCAGACCGAAGAATATGGCGACATGTTCTCGTTCGGCGTGATCGACCCGGCCAAAGTTGTTCGTACCGCTCTGGAAGATGCGGCATCGGTTGCTGGCCTGCTGGTCACCACCGAAGCTATGGTTGCTGACAAGCCTCAGAAAGACGCACCTGCGGCAGGCGGCATGCCCGACATGGGCGGCATGGGTGGCATGATGTAACCACGTCGAATTCGCTGCGGCGAATTCTGACGGCCCCGACAGGTGATTGGCTGAATGGCCGAGCTACCAAGAGGGGGTGCCATAGTGCTTGTTTTCGGGGTCGCCTTCGGGCGGCCCCGTTTTTGTTGCCAATAGCCGCTATGCGGCTATGCCTCCGGCGGGAGTATTTTGGAAAAGATGAAGAACGGGCCGCATGTCCAAGGATTGTGAGTGTCCATATCGCTTGCAACCGGATATGCGGGTTCCATGCAACTGTTTGTTCTGACCGCCCTGACCATGTGCGCCTTTGCGGCGAATTCCATCCTGAACCGGTTGGCTATCGACAGCGGCGCCAGTGATCCGGCCGGTTTCGCGGTTATGCGGGTGCTGGCGGGCGCGCTGGTTTTGACCGCGTTGGTTTTGGCGCGTGGCGGGCACTTGCCTTTGCTCAACCGTCGGCGGGTCATTGGGGCGGGATCATTGTCTCTGTACATGATCGGGTTTTCCCTGGCGTACCTGACACTGGATGCAGGTCTTGGTGCGTTGGTTTTGTTTGCCGTGGTGCAAATCACGATGTTTGCCTTCACTGCCGTCAAGGGTATGCTTCCAACCCGGCGACAGTTGGCGGGCGCGGCCATGGCCTTGGTGGGGTTGGCCTATGTCCTGTGGCCATCGGGCACGGTGCGGGTTGACCCGGCAGGCACCGCCCTGATGATTGCCGCAGGTGTCGGATGGGCCGCTTATTCTTTGGCAGGGCGATCCGAACCAGATGCTTTGCAGGGCACGGCTGCAAATTTCCTTATCGCTTTGCCTGTCACCGGATTAACGCTGCTGATCACAGGGGCAGAATGGAACATGACTGGTATGGGCTATGTGCTGGCAGTTGTGTCCGGGGGTATTACGTCAGGGTTGGGTTACGCTTTGTGGTATCGCGTGCTGCCGAACCTTGCACCAACAGTGGCGGCCGTGGTTCAACTCAGCGTACCTGTCATTGCGATCCTGGGGGGTGTTGTGCTGCTTGGTGAAATGGCCAGCGCCCGGCTGGTCTTGGGCACGGCGGTGGTTCTGGGCGGTATTGCGCTGGCCGTGCTGCAACGTCAGCGGAGCTAGGGCTTTCATCGGCGTCTCATAGGCTTTATCTGGCGCGTATGAGACTATTGATTGCCCTGCTGTTTTTCATTTTCCCTGCCGCCGCCAGCGCGAAATGCGTGATCCTTTTGCATGGGCTGGCGCGGACTGAGGCTTCGTTTGCCGTGATGGAGGAGTTGTTCGAGGCACATGGCTATAAGGTTGTGCGCCCCGGGTACCCATCGACCGAAATTGGCATTCCGGAACTTGCTGAACAGACCCTGCCTGATGCTTTCGCCGCTTGCGGAGAGGATAAAGTCAATGTCGTTGCGCATTCCATGGGCGGCATCCTGCTGCGGTATTGGCTCAAGGATCATCACCCCGCCAACATGGGCCGCGCTGTCATGCTTGGCCCTCCGAACCAAGGCAGCCAGCTGGTTGACGAGCTCAGCGCGTGGGAGGTGTTCGGGTATCTGAACGGCCCAGCAGGGCTGCAACTGAGCACAGGGCCCGAAGGCATCCCTCGTCGTCTGCCCCCGGTGGATTTCGAACTGGGTGTTATCGCAGGAAGTGAATCTCTGAACCTTGTGTTTTCCTCGATTATCGATGGTCCCGACGATGGCAAGGTTTCGATTGAAAGCACCAAGGTCGAAGGTATGACCGATCATCTTATCTTACCGGTGACGCATACTTTCATGATGAACAACCCGCAGGTCATGGCACAGGCACTGCATTTCATCGAATTCGGTCGGTTTGATCCGCAGATCACTTGGCTCGATGGTGTGATGGACATAATAGACGAGATCTGTATCGGGCAGGACTGCCCAGACCCGGACTCGGAGCGTTCACGATGACTGCTTTGAACCTGACATTGACCGGGGCAGAGGTTCTGTTGCCGGGTGAGGGTTTGGCTCGTGCTGATCTGACCATAGCAGAAGGTGCGATACAGGCAGAACCAACCGGGCGCAGGGTTGATCTGAGCGGCTATCTTGTCTTGCCCGGCATTATCGATCTGCACGGGGACGGTTTCGAACGCCATATCGCCCCACGTCGCGGTGCAATGAAGCAGATGAACGAAGGCATTCTTTCGGTCGAGGCCGAGTTAGCTGCGAACGGCATTACCACCGCAGTGCTGGCTCAGTTTTACAGCTGGGAAGGCGGCGTGCGAGGACCGGACTTTGCGGCGCAGGTGTTTCAGGCCATTGCCGCCGTAAAAGACAGCACCGTCACGGATCTGATCCCTCAACTGCGGTTTGAGACCAATATGTTGGAGGACTATGCCGGATTGGCCCGTCGCATCGCTGACTGGCAGGTGCCTTACGTAGTGTTTAATGATCATCTGCCGCATGATCGCTTGGCGCAGGGTAAAAAGCCTCCACGCCTGACCGGGCAGGCGCTGAAGGCCGGGCGCAATCCAGATGCGCATTTTGAGATGTTGCTCAACATGCATGCGCGTCGTCACGAGGTGCCAGCGGCGGTCGAGGCGCTGTGTGCTGACCTAGGGGAAATGGGCGTACGTCTGGGCAGCCATGATGACGCCACCGCTGATGCAAGGGCATGGTGGCGCGATCGAGGTGTCCGTATTGCTGAATTCCCGGAAACGCTTGAGGCAGCCGAGGCGGCACGTTCTGTCGGGGATCACATCATCCTTGGTTCACCCAACGTAGTGCGGGGTGGATCGCATAAAGGAAACGCGAGTGCGGTCGAACTGATCGCTATGGGCCTCTGCGATGCCTTGGCGTCAGACTACCACTACCCCAGCCCGCGCCGGGCTGCATTGATGCTGTTCAAAACCGGTTTGCTTGATTTCGAAGGCGCGTGGAGCCTGATTTCTTCGGGTCCGGCCAAAGTGCTGGATCTGCCGGACCGGGGCACACTTACCCCCGGCAAACGGGGTGATTTGGTCATTCTCGATGCGGCTACCCACCGGGTCGCATCGACCATGGCCAGTGGGCGTATCAGCCACATGTCAGGGGACATTGCGGCACGCTTTCTGAACGCAACGATGCCGTAGATAAAGTATTACTTTATCGCTTAATCCTGTTGAAATGCCCCATCTTGCGTCCGGCTTTGACCTCGGCTTTGCCGTATAGATGAAGTGCTACGTCCCGCTCGCGGGCCAGCTCGGGCACGCGATCCATGTCGTTGCCGATCAGGTTCTCCATCACCACATCCGAATGACGCTGCCCGTCGCCCAGAGGCCAGCCTGCCACGGCCCGGATATGTTGTTCGAACTGATCAACCGCACAGCCATTCTGCGTCCAGTGGCCCGAGTTGTGTACGCGCGGTGCAATCTCGTTCACGATCAAACCAGCGGGCGTGACGAACAGTTCTACCCCCATGACACCCACATACTCCAACGCATTGAGAATGTTGGCCGCCAGCAGGATTGCATCGGTGCGCTGGGCAGGAGACAGGCGGGCGGGAATCGTGGTGGTATGCAGAATACCGTCGCGATGTACATTCTCGCCCGGATCGAAACAGGCCACCTGGCCGTCCAACCCGCGTGCTGCAATGATCGACACCTCGTGTGAGAAGTCTACGAACCCTTCCAGAATAGCAGGCGCGCCCGCCATGTCGGCCAAAGCGGCCTTGGCGTCCTCGGGGCTGCGCAACCGCGCCTGCCCCTTTCCGTCATAGCCAAAGCGGCGTGTTTTCAGGATGGCCGGTGTCCCGATTTGTTCGATTGCCGTATTCAGGCTGTCCAGATTGGAAACATCCGCAAACGGGGCCGTTTTCAGGCCCAGGTCTTGCAGGAAATTCTTCTCGGTCAAACGATCCTGACTGACCCGCAGCGCTTCGCGCCCCGGACGTATCGGCCGGTGGGCTTCCAGAATGTCCAGCGCCTCGGTCGGGATGTTTTCGAACTCATAGGTGATGACATCCACTGCATCGGCAAATGCTTTCAAGGCATCGATGTTGTCGTAAGCTGCCGTCGTGACACGATCCGCGACTTGCCCGGCAGGCGGGTTCGCGCCCGGTTCATAGATATGTGTGACAAAGCCTAGCCTTGACGCCGCCACTGACAGCATCCGGCCCAGTTGACCGCCCCCAAGAATCCCGATCACCGCACCTTGGGCAAGCATTTCTGCCATCTTCAACTCTCCAAACGTTTGCCAATTGCACTCAACGCCGAACGCAGCGCGTCATGCGCGCCCTGATCCCTCAGGGTGTCTGTCATCTGCAAGCTCAATGTGCCCTCTGTCGCAAGCGCGTCACGCTCCTGCGCCAGCCGACCTGCGTTGCCTTTTTCCATCGTGGCCAGGAAGCCTGACATCAATTGAGTGGTATAGAACTCGGCCTTATCGGCATCACCAGTTACATCGCCCAGCCATTTGGCTCCGGTGGCCATCAGATCGAGAATGCCGGGAACCATGGCGCAAATGGCGAAATGTGCGTTCAGCGCGAATTCATCCGCAACCTTGACCACAGGGTTCTCGGGCTCAAAAAGATCGGCCAACAACCGATCGTTGCCAAAAGCAGCCATCGGGCAGCCGCCGGTCTCCAGAAAACCCAGCGGAATGGTCTGCACGAAATCTGCCGCCGGCGCGCAAAGCCGAGCAAGTTGCTCGGCGGAAACCGCAGCCATAACAGAAACGATCTGCTGGTCCGCGCGAAAGGTTAGTGGGGTTAGAACCTCAGCGGCGATATGCGGGCGCAGGCACAGGAACACAATGTCCGAGGCGTCGAGCACTGCCTGGGGTTCAGCGACCTTCACGCCCAACTCGGCCTTCAAAGCGGCTGATACCTCGGTATTGCGCTCGGTCACGCAGATTTCATGTCCTTTGGCAGCCATCAGCCGCGCGATTGGGGCGGCGATATGGCCTGTGCCGATGAGGCCGATGCGGCTCATCCCTGCGGTTCCTCAGGGATTGAGGCTGACAACGCCTCGCGCCAGTTGTCCAGCCGTTCGGCCAGAGCCTCGTCTTGCAGAGCCAGAATACCGGCAGCCATCAGGCCGGCGTTGGCTCCTCCAGCGGACCCGATTGCCATGGTCGCAACGGGAAAACCCTTGGGCATTTGCACGATGGAATACAGCGAATCCACGCCTGACAGGGCGCGGGTCTGTACGGGAACTCCGATCACCGGCACCCGCGTTTTCGATGCCATCATGCCAGGCAGATGCGCAGCGCCGCCAGCGCCCGCAATGATAACGTGCAATCCACGCGATACGGCGGTCTTGCCATAGTCCCACAGCCGGTCTGGTGTGCGGTGGGCCGATACGATGCGCGCTTCGTAAGCGACGCCCAGTTCGTCCAGAATATCTGCGGCTTCTTTCATCGTGGGCCAGTCAGATTGGCTGCCCATGATGATCCCGACTTTCACTTCGCTCATCCGCTCTTGTCCCTGCGCTCAGAAAGAGCGCGCACTATAGCCAAATCCGGTTCTCTGGCAATGCGCTACAGGGTGTTCAGGCAATGATATCGGGGGTCAGGCGGTCTTCGATGATGCGGATGATGTCTTTCAGACGCAGTTTCTCTTTTTTCAGTCGTCGTAGCGTCAACTGATCCGCAGTTCCCCGGTCATGCAGCGCTTCAATCGCTTCGTCCAGATCGCGGTGCTGACGGCGGAAAACTTCCAGCTCAACCCGCAGAACTTCGTCAGTTTTCATGGAAAGATCAGTGGGCGCGTTCATTGGCGACTCGGGGTTGTTGTGGTGCTTGCCCAACAAGATAGTGTGTCAGACGTTATCGCGCCAGACCTTGTGGACATCCTGGTTTCTTCCCATATTCTATTACAGGCGGTTGCCAGAACGGGGCCGCACACCACGTCGCTTTGACAATAAAGGACGAAAATACGTGTCGAAACTTACTCTTGGCTCATACCCGCATCTTTTGGGGTTCGAGCAATTGGAACGCCTTCTGGAACGGTCTGCAAAGGCTGGCAACGAAGGATACCCGCCCTATAACATCGAACAGACTTCGGACTTTTCCTATCGCATCACTCTTGCGGTTGCAGGGTTCGCCGAAGAGGATCTGTCGATCACGATCGAGGATCGCCAGCTGGTGATCCGGGGCCGTCAACGCGACGACAGCGAGGGGCGTATATTCCTGCATCGCGGCATTGCGGCGCGCCAGTTTCAGCGCATGTTCGTGCTGGCTGACGGTGTCGAAGTGGGCGAGGCGATCATGGAAAACGGTCTGCTGCACGTGGATCTGACCCGCGCCGTGCCGGAAGCTGTTGTGCAGACCATCAACATACGGAAGGGGTAAGAGCAATGAATACACCGATAGAACTCAACGCCGAAGGCGACCGTATCGTTTATGTCAAAACGGTCGAGGTTGCCGATCTGCCGCGTGATCTACGCGATCAGGCAGGGGATCTGGACCAGCTTTACGCTGTGCATGATTCCGATGGGCAGCAACTGGCGCTGGTGGCCGACCGCAAGCTGGCTTTTGTGCTGGCCCGTCAGCATGACTTGTCCCCGGTGGCCGTTCACTGAACGGCCTCTCCGCGCCTTTTGGGGCGTGACAATTCCCGTAACACAAGCGACACATACGAACTGGCGGACTATGCCGCTTTCACCTGTCACCGGGATATAATCGCATGAGCTGGTTCGAATTCGATTGGGTAGACGCCTTCAGTGACCGCGCCTTTGGTGGCAATGGATGTGCTGTGGTTCATGACGGTGCACATCTGCCCGAGCAGGTGTGCATGGCCTATGTGCGCGAAACCTCTCTGGTCGAATGCACATTTACTGGCCCATCTGACGTGGCCGATATCCGCGTACGGTACTTTCTGGCCAGCCGGGAAATTCCCTTTGCCGGGCATCCAACAATTGCCACTGTCGCTGCCATGCGGTCGCGTGGGATGATCGAAGGCGAAAGCCTGACGCTGGAAACCGGGGCAGGGGTCGTCTCGATTCGGTTGACAGGTGATGAGATCGAAATGACCCAGGTCGCACCGCAATTTGGTGCACATGTTCTGGTGGATCTGGTGGCTTCGACTATCGGCCTTCCTGAAAGCGCTATAATCTCTCCGCCTCAGTTTGTTTCAACCGGTCTGCCGTTCTGCATCACCGTTCTGCGCGACCATGAGGCCTTGCGCGCGGCTCAACTGGTCGAGGGTCCTTTGAGAAAAGTAGCCGAGGCCGCCGGATTTTCGGGTTCGGATATGGCTGAACCCTTTCTGGTCACGCTGGAAGGAGCCACCGATGCAGGTGATACGTTCTCGCGTCTGTTGCTCGCCCCTCCCAGCCCGCCCGAAGACCCGTTCACTGGGTCTGCTACGGGCGCCATGGCGGCGTATCTTTGGAAATATGGATTGATGTCCAAAGACAGTTTCATCGCGGAACAGGGCCACGACATGGGACGTCCCGGACAGGCCACTGTCACGCGAGTTGGCCCGACAGATGGAATGACCGGGATCAAGGTCGCTGGACGAGGGCATGTGTTGATGCGCGGGCAGGTCGATCTGCCGACGGATAAATAGACAGGAACCGGGATTTCGCAATTTTGAGCGGAACGTCTGATCAACAGAACCTCCGCTGAACTGGCCGCGCATGGCCACGCCGCGATGTGAAATCGCACACTATACTGTCTTTACCGCCTTGGCGCAGGTCGCATCCAGTCCAGTGGCTTGATCGACGCGGACCGAGGGTCGATTCCATGTCGGGCGCAAAGCGCATCGAGATATGATCCCGGAACCGGTAGTCCGGCCAGTTGGGTTGCCAACAGCTTTTTCTGATGACCGTAGACATGAACCGAATGCGTAACTTCGCCCTCGATCTCGTCCAGCGCCACGTTCGGGTCATGCAACTTCCAAAGCTCGGCAGGTGCCAGCGGATAGAGGGTCTCGGCCGCCATCGCGTACTTGTCTTCACCGGTTTGGCGCAAGAAATGCCCAAAGGCTTTTGGGCCAGAGCTGCCCCAGGGCAGGCTTTCTATACCCCAACTTTCACCGTTTGCGATACGCTCACGATTATGCCGTCTTGCACGCCGACCACGCCATGGTTGGGTTGGGTTTGCCGACATCACGAAATCCTGCATCAGCCCAAGCGTTTGGGAGTTATTGGGCAAGCGTAGAACCCCGGTTGGAAAGTCGTCGGCTTTGGAACGCGCGAACACCCAATCAGACGCAAAGTCGAAGGCTTTCACGCAATATGCGTCGAGATCGACCCAGATGACCTCGCTTTGCTGAATCAGATGCAATCTGAAGATGTCTGAAAATACGGCTACGCCCTGTCGGTCGCCGGGTTGCAGGGGAAAGGGCGGGGGCCAGAAGACGTCGCTGGCAGGGCGCGTCTGGACACCTGCGGGGATGCCTTGTGTCTCGTGCGGGAGATACAGAACAAACGCATGCCCTTGGTCCAGAAAGGATTGAATGCAAATCTGCTCAAGCCAGGTCAGATCGGACCCGAACCAGAAACTGGCAATGGTTGGCAAAGTGCGAGTCATGGTTCGTGTCTACCCGGCATCCCGCCACACAGCACCAACCCGTGCAGCGCTTGTCAATCAGGACAAACAAAAACGGCCCCCGGAAACCGGAGGCCGAAAGGTCTTGGTGCGCTGGTGTCAGCTTGCAGCGATCAGGCCCATGCTTTCCAGTTTCAACAGCACCTGATGGGCACAGTTGTCGACGTCGACATTCTCTGTCTCGACGGACAACTCTGGGTTCTGGGGCACGTCATAGGGGTCAGAGATGCCGGTGAACTCTTTGATCTTGCCCTCGCGCGCCAGTTTGTAGAGGCCCTTGCGGTCACGGCGTTCGCATTCCTCAATCGAGGTCGCAACATGTACTTCACAGAAGGCACCGAACTGTTCGATCTCTTCCCGAACCGCCCGGCGTGTGGTGGCGTATGGGGCGATCGGTGCACAGATGGCGATACCACCGTTTTTGGTGATCTCGGATGCCACGTAGCCGATGCGGCGGATGTTCAGGTCGCGGTGCTCTTTCGAGAAACCCAGTTCTGACGACAGGTTCTTACGCACGATGTCGCCGTCAAGCAGCGTCACTGGACGGCCACCCATTTCCATCAGCTTGACCATGAGCGCGTTGGCGATGGTCGACTTGCCCGAGCCTGAGAAGCCGGTGAAGAACACGGTAAAGCCCTGTTGGCTGCGTGGCGGCTTGGTTTTGCGCAGTTCGGCCACAACCTCTGGGAACGAGAACCATTCCGGGATTTCCAACCCCTCGGCCAGACGGCGGCGCAGTTCTGTGCCGCTGATGTTCAGGATGGTGACATCATCCTTATCGAGAATCTCGTCATTCGGCTCGTATTGGGCGCGTTCCTGCACATAAACCATGTGTTTGAAATCAACCATCTCGACGCCAATTTCATCTTGGTATTGGCGGAACAAGTCCTGCGCGTCATAGGGGCCATAGAAGTCTTCCCCGGCTGAATTCTTCCCCGGACCAGCATGATCGCGCCCGACGATGAAGTGCGTGCAACCGTGGTTGGCGCGGATCAGACCGTGCCAGACCGCCTCGCGCGGGCCCGCCATGCGCATCGCCAGGTTCAACAACGACATCGAGGTGGTCGAGGCTGGGTACTTGTCCAGTACAGCCTCATAGCAACGGACACGGGTGAAGTGATCCACGTCTCCGGGCTTGGTCATGCCTACCACAGGGTGGATCAGCAGGTTGGCCTGTGCTTCCTTCGCGGCGCGGAAGGTCAGTTCCTGATGCGCGCGGTGCAGCGGGTTGCGGGTCTGGAAGGCCACGATGCGGCGCCAACCCAGCTTGCGGAAATAGGCGCGCAGTTCGTTCGGTGTATCGCGGCGGGCGCGGAAGTCATAGTGAACGGGCTGTTGAATACCCGTCACCGGACCGCCCAGATAGACCTTACCGGCCACGTTGTGCAGATAGTTGACTGCGGGGTGTGCGTCGTCGTCTGCGCCGAACACCTTCTCGGCCTCGCGCGCCTTGTCCGGCGTCCAGCGGTCGGTCACGGTCATGGTGGCAAGGATCACGCCTTCCTGATCGCGCAGGGCGATGTCCTGGCCCAGCTGGATGCTGTCGGCAAAGTCTTCGCTGACATCCAGCGTGATCGGCATCGGCCAGAGCGTACCATCGGCCAGACGCATATTCTCGACCACACCGTCATAGTCGGCCTCGGCCAGGAACCCTTTCAGAGGGTTGAACCCGCCATTCATCAGCAGTTCCAGATCGCAGATCTGGCGCGGGCTCAGGTCATGGCTGGTCAGATCCGCCGCCTCAACCTTCAGTTTCTGGGCGGACTCGTAGGACACATAAAGTTCTGGGATCGGGGCCAGATTGCTTAACATCGTCATTGGAATACTCTTATCGCAGTGTTGATTAGCCAGTGGGTATCAGGCGTTTTCGGGGCATTTGCACTGACTGTTGGGCAAAGTCCACCGGCGTCAATGAAACAAAGGAGGATATGCGCTGATTTTTTCCGAATTGGAAGGAATTTCTAACGTGGAAGCACGCCGTGTGACATGGTTCTTCGGAATGGAATGAATTCCCTTAGGCAGAGTATGACTGTTCCTGTTTTTGTCCGTTTGGCTCTAGTTGCGAGGCGCGCATCACTGGCAGGGCGGGAATCGGTGCCGATACACCACGCAGTTCGAAAGCTCTGATCTCTGTTTGTGCCACATCCACACCTGCGGCGCGCAGCAATTCGTCGGAAACCAGCAGTTCGACGCCCAGAGCTTTGGTTTCGCTTTCCAGGCGGCTGGCCACATTGACTGCATCACCGATGATTGTTTTTGCGGCGTGACCTTGCGCGCCGATTTCGCCCACGACCAGATCGCCAAGATGCAGTCCCATACCGATGCGTATTCCGGGGCTTCCTTCAGCCTCAAGCTGTTCGTTGAACAGATCCAGCGCCCGGCTGATCGCGATCGCCGCATTTAACCCGGCGCGGGCCGAGGTTGCCGCATCGCGTTTTTCAAAAACCGCCAGCAGCCCGTCGCCCATATATTTATCCACGATTCCGCCTTCGCCTGCAATGGCGGGCACCACCGCATCAAAAAACCGGTTCAGTAAAAACACGATGTCATAGGGCAGCTGCCCCGTTGTGCGGGCGGTAAAGCCTCGCATATCCAGAAACAGAACCGCCAATTGACGTTCCTCTCCCTGGCTGGCGTGTCCACGAATGCGTCCTCCATCTGGTCGGAAGACACGGAAAACGGTGGTCGGCTCTGTGGGGCGGATCTGGCATGCCAGCCGCGTCTGGGGCGAAGCGCCAACCGCAGCCAGACTGCGCGCCTCGACCTCGCTGGGTGGCGGCAACGCGTTGCCGCCGTCTTCGACTATGACACGGCATGTTGTGCAGCGTCCTTTGCCACCACACAAGGCCGCATGGGGGACGCCGTTGGCTTGGGAAATCTCAAGCAATGTCATGCCCTTTTCCGCGACCACTTCGGGTCCTCGGGCATAGGAGACACGTACGGAATGCCTGCGCCGCCATAATTTACGCCCAATGAACACGAGGCCCGTTACGCCCAAAGCCATCCAAAAGGCCATCAGGGCGTTGTCTTTGACGCTGAACAGCGTCTGAAAGGCTTCGGGGGACGGCCAGTTATAATGCTCGATATACTGCTCGCGCAGGAATTCGTCAGAAAAATCGGCCCAGATGCGGCGCCCTTCGGTCAGCAGGCCAGCCAGTGCGAACAGTGGAACAAAGACCGCGACGCCGATCAGATAAGGTACGGAACGCGACCACCATTTGGTCAGTCGCAGCCACATATGCAGGCCGATGCACCCATGCACCCAGACGATCAGAAGCAGCGCACTTTGCATCCAGACCGCAATGCTGGGCCACATCAGGATGATAATGTACCCCATCTCGTCATTGACGTCATAAACCTCATGCGCAACCCGGGTGTGAATAATGTGCGAGATCAGTTGCAAAGGGATCAGCAGGCCCAGCACGACTTGAAGTGCTGTGCTGAATGGCATGCGCAATGTCCTGCGCTGCGCGATAGACACGAGGGCAAGACCGGCATGAACGAACAGCGCCGCGTAGAGAAGTACGCTTATGGCGTCGTGGCGCGTCACCTCTTTCCGGCCGTCCTGCATACCGTGCAGATAATCGGTATGAAACAGGCCCAGGCCGATGTTGATGAAGTGAAAAAACGCAAAGACAAACAGGATCAGGCCGCTGCCGATCCGAAGTCGGGTTGCCCACCCGCCGCGCCAAAGAGCGTTGTTCAAAAGCTCACCCGTTTTTCGCCTGTCTTTCGACAATCCTGATACGGCACTGTGACAGGGTCAAGGCGGCACGGCGTGGTCCCCAACCCGTGTCGAGGACCAAAGATCGCTATTATTCGTTTTCGGCCAGGAAACGTTCGGCATCCAGCGCGGCCATGCAGCCCATACCGGCACTAGTGACGGCCTGACGGTAAACGTGGTCTGTCAGATCACCTGCCGCGAATACACCCGGAACCGAAGTCTCAGTAGTGCCCGGCTTGGTCACGACATAGCCGCCCATATGGGTTTCCAGCGTGTCCTTGACCAGCTCGTTCGCCGGGGCGTGACCGATGGCAACAAAAACACCTTTGCACGGGATCTCTGTAATCTCGCCGGTTTTGACATGTTTGACGCGCACGCCTTCCACACCCAAAGGCGCGTCAGTGCCGATCACTTCGTCCAACTCGTGGAACCACAACGGTTCGATCTTTTCGTTTTTCATCAGCCGGTCTTGCAGGATCTTTTCCGCCCGCAACTCATCGCGGCGGTGGATCAAAGTGACTTTGCTGGCGAAGTTGGTTAGGAATAGGGCCTCTTCCACAGCAGTGTTGCCGCCGCCGATCACCACGATTTCCTGCCCGCGATAGAAGAACCCGTCACAAGTGGCGCAGGCCGATACACCAAAGCCTTTGAATTTCTCTTCAGACGGTAGGCCAAGCCATTTGGCGCGCGCGCCAGTGGCCAGGATAACCGCATCTGCGGTGTATGTTGTGCCACTGTCGCCTTTGGCGGTGAAGGGGCGCTGGCTGAGGTCCAGATCGCTGATGATGTCGCCGATCACTTCACAACCCATCGCCTTTGCATGGTCCTGCATGCGCACCATCAGGTCCGGGCCCTGAACCTCGGTATCGCCGGGCCAGTTTTCAACTTCGGTAGTCGTGGTTAATTGGCCGCCGGGCTCGATCCCCTGAACCAGAATAGGCTCCAGCATGGCACGGCTTGCATAAACCCCTGCGGTGTATCCTGCGGGCCCTGACCCGATGATCAGAACCTTGGTGTGTCGTGTGTCGGCCATGCTAACCCCGCTCGAATTGCTTGAATTGGGCCGTTAGCCCGTTGCCCCGATATAGCGCCCGACCGACCCGGCTTAAACCCCCATCCTGATCATGGCCCTGTGCACTGCACTGGAAGGAATTGAGCGATTTGAAAACAAAGAAAATTGCGCATGTGCGAAACATTATTGCGCGCGCCTAGGGGGCTGATATAAGAACCGCAAAAATCAGGAGCATTTTATGGTCACGACTCGGCTGGATGAAATTGATCGCAAGATTCTGGCGGAATTGCAGGCAGACGGTCGCATGACCAATGTCGAACTGGCCAAAAGAGTTGGCATCTCGGCTCCACCTTGCTTGCGCCGGGTGCGCACACTGGAAGAATCCGGCTATATCACCGGCTATCATGCCGAGGTCAATTCACGTGAGCTTGGATTCGAAGTGCAGGTGTTTGCCATGGTCGGGCTGGACAGCCAGGCCGAAACCGAACTGCGCGCGTTCGAGGAACGCTGCCGCGAATGGCCGCTGGTTCGGGAATGCCACATGCTAAATGGCGAAGTGGACTTCATTCTGAAATGCGTCGCACCCGATCTTAGCAGTTTCCAGCAGTTTTTGACCGGCGAACTGCTGACCACGCCGAACGTGGCCAGCGTCAAGACTTCGCTTGTTATCCGCGGCGCAAAAGACGAGCCAGGCGTGCCGTTCGACGTTCTGGAAGACCGTATGAACCGGATGGCGTAACGCCGACACGTTTCGGATGTGCGGTGTTTGGTGGCAGCATCGCAGCCACCGCAAGGGATAGAACCCAACTTAGTACCAGCTGCATGATGCCCCCCATAATGCAGTACCTATTATCACACTCAGGCTGACATCGCGTCGATCTCACCATCTCCGGCGCGCGGCATCAGCAGCGGACCAAAATCGTTGAGCGACTCGATGTGAGCGAACAGGTTCAGATAAATCGACCGCAACGAATGGCTGATCATGCGAACCGCGTTCACACCTGGGTGATATGTCTCGAACTGTAAACCATCTACACGAATAACGGAATGCCGTTTGAGGCAAATGTGAAACAGTTCGACTGGCGTTGGCGGCATTGTTTCAATCACGCCCATACCATCCTGAAATTCAGAGACCGGCGTTAGAATCGGTTCCCCGCCATGCAGATGCCGCAAATGCCCCGGAGCCCCGACGATTCGCGCCGCTGGTCCGGCGATTACGCCCGACATCGGCTTTTGCATCCCAAACGTGTCAGCCATGATCCGAGTCAGTGGGCGGGTCCGCCCACGTGAATCCTCGCGCCCCGGGATCAGAGTGACCGACCCCTTCCATAGCACGGTTTGTGAACTGCCATCCTGCGTCAGAACTGTGTCGCCTGGCATCAGGTCCTCAATCGCAATCGGTCCGTGTTCCGTTTCAACCAGCGATCCGCGCGAAAAGGCGCAAAAGGCGTCTTCAAACATCGGCAGAGCGGGTGCGATGTGACGGGTTTGAGCCACGTCTCCGTTTGGCAGCAGGCTGCTGACTTCGTATCGGCGCAGCTGCGCCTTGGGCTTTGCGACCGGCCGCGGTGCTTCCCGCAAAATGGCCGACGTTTCGATGGCATTTCTGGCCGCACGGGCCAATGAATTAGGAATAGTCATTAATATTCCGTCCCCTCAAATGTCCGAACAGGCCTGGCGTACCCCCGTACAGGCCCACCTGACGAACAGGTTCTTTGTCTTGAAACGAATGGAAGACCCTTGGACGGTGACCGTTCTGGCCCCGCATGGCGACAAAATCTCGCTTTCCAATGGTCAACACATTGACCCCCCAGACAAACTCGTACTTCACGGGCGGCAATTGCCCGCACACACACAAACTCCTGAAAAAAGTCGTAAATTTTTACTTACGACTTACGCGACATCGGGCCGGAGCCTGCCCGATTTGCGTTTACCCCGTATTCAGACCGGCAGCTTGGTCTTGGGGTTCTCCTGCTTCATCGCCGGGCCGCAATACGGCTGGCAACCCTGGCAGAATGGCTTGATACCCGTTTCCACGGCATTTCCAGCTTATGGTCCCGAGTGGCGGCTACCATGGCTTTGAGAAAGCGGGATTTGGGTTTCATGTTTCTGGTCCTGCATTGCGCGGGAAGGTCATTCCCACATCCTTCATGAACCTTTTGTGACGGCGATTTGCGGCACGGATAAGGCTTAACAGGGATGTTTTGCAGACAAGAAATAAATAGGCGCAGTCCTTTCACTCAACACGCCAGCGTTCAAAGCACGAACGTCAGATACCCATCTGATTGCTGGCAAAACTCGTTACGAATCTTGAGTCTGGTAAACACAACAAATGTGGCGGAAAAGTGGCGGGGTGCCTAAATCTGGGTTTGAATCACAATCTTATGACCGAGATCAGCCTGCCGTAATCGGCCTCGTTCCTGTGCGTTGCACGGCGGTAGGAATAGAACCGATCCGGGTCGGAATAGGTGCAATGTCGGGTCCACTCTGATTGCCCAACGCCAGCCTGCCGCAGCCTGTGCAGGCCAAAAGAAGGCAGGTCGAATTGCAGCCGATCATCCTGCCCGTTTGCAAAGAACTGCGTGTTTTCTGGAGAATCGGCGATGAATGCGTCCAGAAACTCGGGACCCACTTCATATGCGCGTTGCGAAATGCTGGGGCCGATCACGGCACTGATGTCGTTTCGAGTGGCACCAAGCGCTTCCATGGCATCCAGCGTGGCTTCTAGCACGCCGTCCAACGCCCCGCGCCAGCCCGCATGGGCGGCGCCGATTACCTGAGCATTTGGGTCCGCAAACAGAACCGGCTGACAATCCGCAGTGAGAATCGTCAACGCGAGGCCGGGGGTCGCAGTGACGATTGCATCCGCCTTGGGCCGTTCGCCCTGAACCGGGCCTTCAACTGTCAGAACTGTCGGAGAATGGACCTGATGCACACCGATCATCGCCTCGGGTGTAACCTCCATTGCGTCCGCCACCCGCTTGCGGTTCAGCGCCACGACCTCAGTCTGGTCAGACGAGCCATAGCCGCAATTCAAACCGCCAAAGATGCCGGACGAGGCCCCGCCGCGACGGGTAAAGAACCCATGACGCATTGGCGACAGCAAGTCTGAGGTCAGAATTTCCAGTGTCATGGCTCTAGTCCTGGCGTTGGGGCGGCATAGGCCGGGAAAAGGCCCATCACTTTGAACAGATTTCCCATTTCATCCGGGTGCGTCAACCGGCGATGCGCGGCAATCAATACATCCAGCTCAGAACCGCTCAGCGCCTTGGACAATGCCTGCGCGCGCGCTGTGATTCCAAGCCGCTCCAGAAACACGCCCTGAGGTGTCACGCGTGTATGGCGACACCCACAGGCACGGGATGCTTCGGCCAAAGGCTCAAAATCCACATGTGCAGTCAGATCGGCCTGACCCGGTGCCGCCAGAGGTTCAGTGCGTTCGTGGTTTTGCAGGGCCTGCAACGTGTCGCCCAGCGAATGCCAGTCGCCATAATCGACGATCAGAGCCGCACCACCATGGCTGGCGATCCGGCCAGCAATCACGGTCAAAATGGGAATCGCTGCCGCACATAGCTCGATCAGATCACCGTCTTTAGTGTCTGCAAGCCTGTCCTTCAACGCTGCTTGCGGCCCGATTGGGCCCCGCCCAAACAGCAGCGCGCCGTCCCGCTCACCCACCAAGCGTTCACTCCACCCGTCGCCATCACGCAGAAACTGACGAATAGGCAGGGCATCAAAGAATTCGTTTGCCACCAAGAACAGAGGCTGGTCCGGCAGGTCTGCGACGCTGTCTATCCAGGTCGGCGCGTAATCCTTCAGGGTCTCGGCCTGCACCTGTTTCAACGCCGGTGAGACCTCGACCAGTGTCACTCTTGCTGCATCGTGGAACCCGGGTACACCCCGCGTCGCGCGTAGAATGTCGGCCATAAGTGTGCCGCGCCCCGGACCCAGCTCGCATAAGGTAAACGGCGCAGGCTTTCCCTGATCCATCCAGCATTGCGCCAAAGACAACCCAACCAGTTCTCCAAACATCTGGCTGATCTCGGGCGCGGTGGTGAAATCCCCCTTGGTCCCGAGTGGATCGCGGGTTGTGTAGTAGCCCAGCGTGGGGTGCAACAGGCATTCGGCCATGTAGTCTGCCACGCTCATCGGCCCATCCTGCCGAATGCGGGCGACCAGATGATCGGTCAGGGTCATGTCGCTCGCCGCGCGCGCAGGGCGAACCAAAGGCCAATCGCGATCATCGGCAGCGACAGGATTTGACCCATGGTCAGGCCATAGCCGCCCACATGCCAGGCCAGCCCCAGCGGGTTGCCGGGTGACACGAACTGAGCATCCGGTTGACGGAAGAACTCGACAATAAAACGCGACGCGCCATATCCCGCCAGAAACAGGCCCATGATCATGCCCGGTTTTTTAAAGGCCCCTCTGCGATAGACCAGCCACAGCAGCAATGTGCCCAACAACACGCCCTCAAGCGCGGCTTCATACAGTTGTGACGGGTGCCTTGCGCACATTCCCGCAACCACGCCGGGACAATCCTGTGCGGCGAAGCCGGGGAAAATCACGGCCCAAGGTAGCTCACTTGGTCGGCCCCACAGTTCTGCATTGACGAAGTTGGCCAGCCGCCCCAACAGCAGGCCGGGCGGAACGGTATAGGCGACCAGATCGCCCAGCGACAGGGAGGGGATCTGATGTCGGCGGGCAAACATGTAGGACGCGAGGATAACGCCCAGCAGGCCGCCATGAAACGCCATGCCGCCTTGCCAGACTTTCAGAATCTCTAACGGGTTCGATAAGTAATAGGCTGGCTGATAAAACAGGACAAAGCCAAGCCTGCCACCCAGAATCACGCCCAGAATGATCCAGGTGACCAGATCCTCCAGCTGATCCGGTTTCATCGGAGGGGAATCCGCGGGCCATAGGGCAGGACGCCGCAGCGCCACAACGGCAAGTCGCCAGGCGATCAGAATTCCGGCAATATAGGCCAGCGCATACCACCTTAACGCGAACTCCATCCCGAACAATGAGATCGAGAACAATTCGGGCGACAGATCGGGGAAGTTCAGAACAGCCTGCATGTGCGTCTCATTGCCCGGGGTTTGCAGGGCAAGTCAACCTTGAGCCTGCGCCATTCTTTGCCCATATACAGATAAACCGTGAGACCGGAGTGTACACATGCAGACCCGCAACAAGATCCTGGACGACGTGTCCCAACTGATGACCAACGCCATGGGCGTAGCGCAAGGCGCGCGGGAAGAGGCCGAGAACGCGATGAAGTCGATGATCGACCGCTGGCTGGCCGACCGCGATTTCGTTACCCGCGAAGAATTTGACGCTGTCCGCGCCATGGCCCAGAAAGCGCGCGAAGAAAATGCAGCGCTTGAGGCGCGTATTGCTGCGCTCGAGGCGAAACTGGAAAAATAACGCCCGGGCGTTTTCCGTTTTCAAATTGTCTGGACAAAGCTTAAAGCCGCGCAATCCAGCCCGGATTGTGCGGTGACGTGTATTTTGACGCGTCGCAGAATTTAATCAAGACAAAGCTCGTGCGACTGCCAATATTTTGATCGCCGTTGCCGACTGTCCACAACTTATTGCTGTTATCCCCAAGAAATAGGGTTGCCAGAACTCACGCCACATCGCACCATATTTAGTACAGGCCCACGGGGGAAGCCCGGCTTGTAGAGCAGGCAACTAGCGCTGGGGCGCTGCCAGCCCCAAAATGCTAGAGATTAGTGAGGTGGCATTATGGCCCTTTCCGAGCAGTATCTCGAAGAAGACATTCATCCGATCGACATTGTTGAACATCTGGCCGAACATCACGACTGGGATTTTGATCGCATTGGGGACGATCAGATTGCCATGGCCGTCGAAGGCCAGTGGCGGACCTATTCGATCACTCTGGCCTGGTCCAACTATGACGAAACGCTGCGCATGGTGTGCTCGTTCGAAATGGAGCCGCCGGCCGAGCGTGAAATGCAGCTCTATGAGTTGCTCAACAAGATGAATGACCAGTGCTGGGCAGGTGCCTTTACCTATTGGGCAAACCAAAAGCTTATGGTCTACCGCTATGGGCTGGTCCTTGCAGGGGGACAGACAGCCAGCGCGGATCAGATCAACACGATGATCACAGCCGCTGTCATGAGCGCCGAGCGGTATTATCCGGCGATCCAACTGGTGACTTGGGGTAATCGAGAGCCAGAAGAAGCCATGCAAGTGGCCATTGCAGAGGCCTACGGCCGGGCGTAAAGCTTTGCCCCAGACCGATATGTAACGCGGGAGGGGCAAATGGACATGACGCGTGTGGCCGAACAGGGGCTTGTGCTTCTGGGGTGCGGAAAGATGGGGTCCGCAATGCTGGCGGGATGGCTGGAACACGGCCTTCCGCCAGCGTCCGTTTGGGTGATCGATCCGTACCCGTCAGACTGGTTGAAAGCGCAGGGTGTCAACATCAACACCCCACTGCCCGAAGCGCCCGCTGTGGTACTTGTCGCCGTTAAACCGCAAATGATGGGCGAGGCATTGCCAGCCATTCAGGCGCTGGGCGGTGGTAAAAGCCTGTTTGTTTCGGTGGCAGCAGGCACATCGATTGCCACATTTGAAACCGTTCTGGGCAACGACACTCCGATCATTCGCGCGATGCCCAACACGCCTGCAGCGATCCGCCAGGGTATCACGGCACTGATCGGCAACAACCAAGCCTCAGGAGATGATCTGACACTGGCTGAAAGCCTGCTGTCGGCGGTGGGCGAGACCGTTCGTCTGGACAATGAAGCGCAGATGGATGCCGTGACCGGCCTCAGCGGCTCTGGCCCGGCTTATGTTTTCCACCTGATCGAAACTCTGGCCGCAGCGGGTGAGGCGCAGGGTTTGCCTGCAGAACTGGCGATGAAACTGGCCAAGTCCACGGTCGCGGGGGCCGGTGCGTTGGCCATGGCGGCTGAGGATGATCCAACGCAACTGCGCGTCAATGTGACCTCTCCAAACGGTACTACGCAGGCCGCGCTTGAAGTTTTGATGCATGATGAGCAGGGCTTTCCCGATCTGCTTCACCGTGCCGTCAAAGCCGCAACTGACCGATCCAAGGAGCTGTCACGTGAGTGAGATTTCATTCGACGACTTTCTCAAGGTCGACATCCGTGTGGGCGAGGTGATCCGCGCCGAACCCTTTCCCGAAGCCCGCAAGCCTGCGATCAAGATGTGGATCGACTTTGGTGACGAAATTGGCGAGCGCAAAACCTCGGCTCAGATCACGGCACATTACGATCCGTCGGCTCTGGTGGGCAAGCAGGTCATGGCCGTTGTCAATTTTCCACCGCGCCAGATCGGCAAGTTCATGTCCGAAGTTCTGGTGCTGGGCCTGCCCGATGAAAACGGCGAGATCGTTCTGATCGGACCGGATGGCAAAGTTCCAACTGGTGGACGGATGCACTGATGAAACTGCTGATCACGCGCCCAATGACACCGGCGGTCGAGGCCCGCGCCCGTACCGAGTTCGACGTAGAGATACGTGAAAACACTCTGCCCTTGTCGCGGCTGGAGATGCTGTCTGCTTTGACGAAATTCGACGTTGTTGTGCCAACACTGGGCGATTTGTTCTCGGCGCAGGTTTTAGCAGATGCGGGTACAGTGCGCTGCAAGCTGTTGGCCAATTTCGGCGTTGGCTACAATCATATCGACGTCGAAGCCGCGCGCGCAGCAGGGGTTGAGGTGACCAACACGCCTGGTGCCGTCACCGATGCGACGGCAGACATCGCTATGACCCTGCTGGTGACCACGGCGCGTCGCGCAGGCGAAGGCGAGCGGCTGGTCCGATCGGGCCAGTGGCAGGGGTGGCACCCGACGCAGATGCTGGGACATCACGTTACCGGCAAGCGCGTCGGCATTGTTGGGATGGGCCGCATCGGGCAGGCCATTGCCCGGCGTTGTCATTTCGGGTTCGGAATGCAGGTGGCATACCAGTCCCGCAGCGCAAAGGACTTGGACTTCCCGGCAGAGTTCATCCCCGATTTGCAGGCTCTGGCCGCCTCGGTCGACTTCCTTGTGCTGGCGGTTCCTGGCGGGGCCGACACTCGCCATCTGGTCAACGCTCAGGTCCTTGAGGCGATGCGCGCTTCGGCCATCCTGGTCAACATTGCGCGGGGCGAGGTCGTGGACGAAATGGCTCTGATCTCGGCGCTTCGATCCGGTCAGATTGCAGGGGCGGGGCTGGACGTCTACGAGTTTGAACCCAAAGTACCTCGGGCCCTTTGCGATATGGAAAACGTCACCTTGCTGCCCCATCTGGGTACGGCCACCGAAGAAGTCCGCAGCAGCATGGGGCACATGGCGCTGGACAACGTCGCGGCCTTTGTCGCAGGCAGGGCACTGCCCAATCCGGTTTAGTCGCCCATCGCCTCACGCCAGTGCTTGCGGCAGAGCGAGACATAGGTCTCGTTGCCGCCGATCTGTACCTGAGCACCCTCGGTGATGGCATTCCCGTTTTCGTCCTGACGAATCACCATTGTGGCCTTGCGGCCGCATTTGCAGATTGTGCGCACCTCGCGCATCTCGTCTGCAAGGGCCAGCAAGGCGGCTGATCCGGGGAACAGTTTTCCCTGAAAATCCACCCTTAACCCATAGGCCAAAACTGGCACTTTCAGATCATCGACTGCGCGTGCCAACTGCCAAACCTGTTCTTCGGACAGGAACTGGGCCTCGTCGATGAACACGCACGCCACCACGCCTTCGTTCAGGCGATTCTGAATCATAGTGAATACATCGTCGTCAGGAGTGAACGTGTCGGCTTGCTCCGAGATACCGATACGCGAGGCTATCCTACCGGCGCCCGCACGCCCGTCAATAGCAGCCGTCATCAGATAGGTCTGCATCCCGCGCTCGCGATAGTTGTGCGAGGCTTGCAGCAACACGGTCGATTTGCCCGCGTTCATGGTCGAATAGTTGAAATACAGCTTTGCCATGGCGCGGGTCTAAATCGCTTGGCGGAAAGGAACAAGACAGCAATCAATTTGATGGAGCGACGTCGCCGTTGTTTCTGCAGAGGCCGAGCTACGCTCTAGGGGATGGAACCCCCACATCTGCAACAGCGACGCCGTCGGCCAACATGTGGCCAAAACGCAGCGAGGCCAAACAATACCACCTCGCAATCACTCATTACCGGCTTGAACTGCCGCCACTCACTCACAAAATCCCCCGCTTATCTGAGGGATAGTCAATGTATGACATTTCAATTATGACTCAGTTATGGGAAATTTCCCGACGCTTTCCCCCGTTTGGACATCGGGCGGGCGTTTGCAGGTAACAAAGGTAAAAAAATGGCAGATATCGGGGCCTATCTGAAGAAGCACACTGAAGCATTGGTCAAGGACGTCGGAATCGAGGCGGCATGTGAAATTACGGGGAAATCGAAGGCCACATTAGGGCGATATTACTCCGACAATGCTGAACATGCGGACAGATTCATGCCTGTGGATGCAGTGGCTCGCCTTGAAAATGCAGCGTCTTATCCGCATGTGACATCTGCTTTGGCTGACCTGAAGAACATCACTCTTTCATATGGCGATCGCAACTCGGATGAACCGCGCACAGGTGGTGTAAATTCGGATGTGATCGCGCTCAGCCAGCGGTTTGCGATGCTGATGACAGAATATCAGGCTGCTATCGAAGACGGCATTATTACCGTGAACGAGGCCAAACGGCTGCTGAAAGAAACCAGTCTGTTGCAACAGGTCCTGATTGAGATGAAGTTGCACTTGGAAGAAGAAAGCGTTAGCTGAGCTTACCGTCTTAGGTGAGTTCTCGCGCACTGGCTGAAAACCGCCGGTTGCTTTGGCCTCATGGCGTGACACTGATTTACGGTCAAAACATGGTCCCACACGGTGCAGCGTGCCTCAATTCAGTCACGCCCATGCGATAGAGTTCTGGCGCAGACTGTGCTGTCGAGGATTAAAAAGCATGCAGATATCGCAAAAGCGTTATAGCAGTTGCGCCGACCCGTTGGTTCGGTGGGCTTTCTTGTGCGCCTTTGCGATGCTGGTGGTTCTGATGACGCTCAGCGGCCACTACGAAGGATCTGACGATGTGATGCGTTGGGTTGGTGTGCGCGACCTTTTGGAAGGGCAGGGCTGGTTTGACCCCTATCAGCATCGGTTGGGACCCGACGACGGCACCCTGATGCATTGGTCGCGTTTGGTCGATGCCCCGATCGCCGGGCTTTATAGTGTGCTGAGCGCGGTTATGGCACCGGAAATCGCCTTTCAGATCACGGCCTTTGCTTGGCCTGCGCTGTTGGCAGCGCTAACCCTTTGGGCTTTTGCAGTAACAGGCGGTGTGTTGGGTGGGCGCGAGGGCGCTATTTCGGCTTTGGTTATCGGAGTTCTGACACTCGAACACTCTCGCAAGTTCGATTATTTCTCGTTCGATCACCACAATCTTCAGATCCTTCTTTTTGCAGCGGCGCTTGCGTTTTTTGTTCTACGAAAAGACAGGCCCTATGCCGCCGGGCTGCTGGGCGTCTGCCTGGCGCTTTCAGTGTCTGTCGGCACCGAGTCGATCCTTCAAGTTGCCCTTATTGCTGTGTTTTGCGCCATCGACTGGATTACAAATGGTGCGTCTTCCCGTCAGCGCACAATGACCTTCGCGACTGCGTTGACAGCGACACTTGCGCTGACCAGCTTTGTCACAACCGGTCGAGAAGGGTTTTTATACCCGAGCTGTGACGCACTGACCCTGAGCGTGGCCCTGCCCGCAAGTGTTGCCGCGCTTGGACTATTGGCTGCGGCCTGGATCGGCTCTGGCTGGTCGGTTCCGGGTCGGTTCGGGGCCTGCATGGCGCTTGCTGTGGTGACACTTGCCGTTGCGTTTGCGTCTGCCCCCCATTGTCTCAGCAATCCAATCGACGCTCTGCCCCAGGATATGCTGGATTACTGGTTGAGCCAGGTGGCTGAGGCTCAGAATATCTCAGTCGTGCTCGAGCGACACAGAGGTGAAGCCGTGGCTTTGATCGCCATGTCCATTCTTTCGATGGGCGCGGCACTTGCCTTCGCCGCAAGATCGCAGGCCAGATTGGGCTACACCTTGTTTTTGGTACTGATTGCTGCCGGTTTCGTTGTGTTCCTCTACCAGAGCCGAATGATGACCTTCCTGAGCGTTTCGCTTGTGGCGGTTCAGGCACAGATTCTCCGCGTGCTTTATGTGTCTTACGCACGGGATCGCCGAATGGCTGCCGGTCTGGCGATGGTGGCGTTTGTAATCTGCGCCTCGCCCAAAGTCGGCATCAGTTTGGAAGAACAGATCGGCGCGCTTTCGCGACCCTCGTTCACCGCTTCGACCGCCGCTGTTGGGCAGGATACGTCAGAAGCAGGTGCCTCTTGCCGCACGCCTCAAGCTTACGCTGCTTTGCAAAGTCTGCCCAGCGGCATGATTCTGGTTGATTTCGACTTTGCCGCGCATGTGCTGCGATATACGGACCATTCGGTTCTGGGCGGAAACTACCATCGGAATCAGGCTGGAATTCTGGCCCAAATTGACCTGTTCCGGGTCGAAGCCTCGCAAGCCGCGCCGCGCTTGGCTGAGCTGGGTGTCGACTACGTTATGCTCTGCACGTCAGCGCCAAGGGCTGAGTTCTGGGCATGGGCGTCGGAAGGGCATGGCCTACAAACTCGGCTGGTCGAAGGCGAGGTGCCTGATTACCTCAGCAGTATTCAGGGCGCACCCGGCGCTGCGTTCCAGATTTTCAAGGTGACGGCCGAAAATTAGGCGTTGTTCAGGCGTGGCGCTTCACGATCACCGAGCCCACCGAATACCCGGCCCCGAAAGAACAGATCAAACCCAGATCGCCCTCTTGCAGGTCATCCGAATACTTCGAAAATGCGATGATCGACCCTGCAGATGAGGTGTTGGCATAATCCTGAAGGATGTTGGGTTGTTCATCCGCCTCTGGCGTACGGCCCAGAACCTTTTTACCGATGAAATCGTTCATGGTTTTGTTCGCCTGATGCAACCAAAGGCGTTTCAGGTCGGTGTTCCCGACCCCTTCTGCTTCCATGTGATCACTGATGTGTTTGCTGACCATCGGCAGCACTTCCTTGAACACTTTTCGACCGTTTTGCATGAATTGCATGTCGCGTCGATCAATCATCCCATCCGGACGCGAGCGGCGCAGGAATCCGTTGTTGTTGCGGATATTGTTCGAAAACGCAGTCGCGCAGCGCGTTGACAGGATTTCGAAATGCGGGCCTTTGGCCTCATCAATCCGTTCGATCAGGGTCGCCGTCGCGACGTCGCCAAAGATGAAGTGACAGTCTCTGTCCCGCCACTCCAGATGGCCCGAACAGATTTCGGGATTGACCACCAGCGCCGCGCGCACCGATCCGGACCGCACCATGTCCGCCGCTGCCTGTATGCCGAACGTTGCCGAAGAACAGGCGACATTCATGTCAAAGCCGAAACCATCGATGCCCAGTTCCTGCTGTATTTCGATTGCTATCGCTGGATAGGCACGCTCGTGGTTTGAGGCGGCGCAAATCACCAGGTCGACATCCGCGGCCGTACGCCCGGCTTGTGCCAGCGCTTTCTTGCAGGCATCAACCGCCATCTCGGTCATAATCCCGGGTTCTTCATCGCTACGTTGGCGCAGGGCTGGATGCATGACGTCGGGGTCCAGCACACCAGCCTTGTCCATCACAAAACGATTCTCGATCCCCGATGCCTTGACGATGAACTCTTCCGAGGAATGCTGCATCGGCTCGATCTGACCGGCCGCGATGGCCTCGGCGTTCTTTTCGTTTTGTTTGTCGGCATAGGCGTTGAACGCTTGGACCAGTTCGGCATTGGTGATGACGTTCTGAGGCGTAAAGACACCGGTACCGGTGATGGCGGGGGTATACATGGCGAGCCCTGAATGTTTCGGATCTGCCCAAAATGCAGTCATGGTGTGATTTGATCAAGGTATGTTGACTTAAGGGAATGTGTTCACAAGTCTAACTTCATATCTTGAATAGTTCAGAATTCGAAGTATATGGCCCCCAAACTCGCGCGGAGACTACTTATGCAAGATGACACCAGCGTCCGGCTAAATCGCCTCAGCCCCGAGATTCAGGCGATCATGGGGGTGTATGCCCTATACTGGAAGCTTGAAGAAACCTTTGACTGTATCGAAACAGATCTGAGCCATCCAGAATGCCACATGTTGATCAAACTGGATCAGCCGAAACGCATGGGGGTGCTGGCCGCCGATATGCTGAGCGTCCCGTCCACGATCACTGCCACAGCCGACGCTTTGGAAAAGGCTGGCTATCTGACCCGCGAACGCGACCCCGAAGACCGCCGGGCCTGGCTTTTGGTGCTGACCGAAAAAGGTGAAGAGGCGCGCAACATGCTGGTCAATGAGGCCGGAGGACTTTTCCACAGAGCCTCTGGTCTGAACAAAGAAGAAACTGCCGAATTCGCGCGCCTGGCGCGCAAGATCCGTGACAACGTTTTGAAAACGGGAATTCCCGAGGGATTGAAGAAATGAAACTCCTGACCTCTATCGGCCTTGCTCTGGCCGTTCTGGCAAGCCCCATTGCCGCGCAAGACACTCCGAAACCAGTAAAGCTTATGCAGGTGCACGAAACGGCGCCGGGCTTTACCCGCCAGTTCTTTGGTCGCGTCGCCGCACGTCAAACCGTCGATCTGGCCTTTCAGGTTGCAGGCCAGATCGTCGAGATGCCTGTCAACGAAGGGTTCGTGATCCCGAAAGACGGCCTGATCGCACGTTTGGATCAGGAACCGTTTGAACTGCGTCTGAATCGGGCGCGGTTACAAAAGGAACAGGCAGATCGCACCGTTGCGCGCCTCTCACGTCTGCGGGGTACAGCCGCTAGCCAGGTGGCCGTCGATGATGCTGAGACCGAGGCGCAATTGGCTGCGATTGCCCTGCGCGATGCGGAATATGATCTGGAACATGCGACACTGACCGCACCTTTTGACGCGCTGGTCTCCAGCCGTGCGGTCGAGGCCTTCACCACCGTCTCGTCGGGCTCTCCCATCGTTCGCATTCACGACATGTCCGAATTGCGTATCGAGGTAGACGTTCCTGAAATCTTGTTCCAACGCTCGAACCAGAATGAAGACATCGCGATCACAGCAAAATTCCCGGTTAGTGAAGAGGTCTTCCCGCTGGAGATTCGCGAATTCGACGCGGAAACCTCCAGCGTCGGACAGACCTTCCGCATCCAGTTCGGCCTGACCCCACCCGAGGGCCTGCAGATCCTCCCTGGCTCGTCGGTCACCGTAAACGTACATGTAAAGGACGAACGTAAAGGTATTGTCGTGCCGGCAACGGCTATTGTCGTTGATGCCACCGGTGAGCTGAGCGTCATGGTGTTCTCGCCGACCGGCGCTGATGAAGGCTCCGTTCGCCGTGTACCTGTGACCATCGAACCCACGCAAACCGGCGATATACGGGTTCTAACTGGACTTTCTGATGGTGACGAAGTTGTCGTCGCCGGAGGTGCCGTGTTGACCGACGGCCAAGCGGTGCGCCGGTTTACAGGTTTTGCGAATTAAGGGGCTGACGGATGAACATCGCTCGTGGCTCAATTGATCGGCCTCTGTATACTTGGCTGATCATCCTCATTGCCCTGTTTGGCGGCATCTGGGGTTTCCTGTCCTTGGGCCGGTTGGAAGACCCGGCCTTCACAATCAAAAACGCGGTTATCGTAACACAATACCCTGGCGCTACGGCGGAACAGGTGGCGCTTGAGGTGTCCGAGCCGCTTGAGTCTGCCATTCAGCAGATGGGTGAAGTTGACGTTATCACCTCGGTCAACCAGCCTGGACAGTCTCTGATCGAGGTTGAGATCAAATCAACTTACGATGGAAGCGAATTGCCCGACATCTGGACCCGGCTCAGGGCCAAGGTGCGCGATGCCGCGCGTGGGCTGCCTTCCGGTGTTGGCCAACCTTACGTAAATGATGGTTTCGGCGACGTGTTTGGCCTGTTCTACGCCGTCACTGCCGAAGGGTTTTCCGACGCTGAGAAACATGAGCTGGCAACATTCCTTCGGCGCGAGTTGTTGGCCGTAAACGGTGTGGCGGACGTTGAGGTGCAGGGTCTGCCGAACGAGGCCATCTTTGTCGAACCGGATTTGGCGATCTCGGTCAACCAGAACGTTCCGCTTCAGGCGATCAACGAAGCCATCGCCAATGCGGATTCGGTGAATTCTTCGGGTTCATTGCGTTCGGACAGCGACAGGACAACCATACTGACCGCAGAAGGCTCGGACAGCGTATCAGCCATCGCAGGTCTTTCGGTTGGCTCGCAGGGGCAGGTGATCAACCTGTTCGACATGTCCAACGTCTATCGTGCCCGCCAGAACGACCCCGACATCATGATACGCTATAATGGGACCGAAGCCTTCACACTCGGTATCGCCGGGCTGTCCACGGAAAATATCGTTGAAGTGGGCAAACGGGTTGATGCCAAATTCGAAGACCTGAACACGGCCATTCCCTTTGGCGTCGATATCTTGCCGATCTATCAGCAGCATGTAGTGGTCGAGAAGGCTTCGAACGACTTTCTTGTAAATCTTGCCATGTCCGTGGCCATTGTGGTTGCTGTTTTGGGTATCTTCATGGGGTGGCGAGCCGCCATCGTTGTCGGCTCGACCCTGCTGCTTACCGTGGTTGGTACGCTCCTGTTCATGTCGTTATTCTCGATCGAGATGGAGCGAATTTCGCTTGGGGCCCTGATTATTGCCATGGGGATGTTGGTGGACAACGCTATCGTGGTAGCCGAGGGGATGCAGATCGCGATGTTGCGCGGCAAGTCCTCGCGCGATGCCGCCGAAGATGTGGCTTCGAAAACTCAAATCCCGCTGCTGGGGGCCACCGTAATCGGTATCATGGCGTTTGCAGGCATCGGTCTCAGCCCTGATGCAACAGGTGAGTTCCTGTTCTCTCTGTTTGCGGTGATCGGTATTTCTTTGCTGCTTAGCTGGGTGTTGGCCATCACCGTCACGCCGTTGTTGGGCCACTACTTCTTCAAGCAAGGCAAAGAAGGTGAGATCGACGCTTACGGAGGCATACTGTTCCGCATCTATGGCGCGATCTTGCATTTTGCACTGCGGTTCCGGTGGCTGGTCGTTGCGGGCCTCATTGCCGTGACTGTTGCGTGCTACGCCGGGTTTGGACTTATGAAGCAGCAGTTCTTCCCCAATTCGAACACGCCTTTGTTCTTTGTGCATTACAAACTGCCGCAAGGCACGCCGATTGCACGTACGGCGCAGGACATGGCGGTGTTCGAGGACTGGCTGGCCGAACGTGAGGATGTGGTTTCGGTCACAACTTTCGTGGGGCAGGGTGCAACGCGATTCATGCTGACCTATTCGGCAGAAAAGCCGAACCCAAGCTACGGACACATGATTATCCGCACCGAAAGCCTTGAAGACATACCGGCTTTGCAGGCGGATCTTGAGGCGTTCGGATCTGTTCAGTTTCCCGAAGGTGAGTTTGGAACCAAACGTCTGATCTTTGGTCCTGGCGGCGGTGATCCGATCCAGGCTCGGTTCTCGGGGAGTGATCCGGTTGTGTTGCGTCAGCTTGCGGACGAGGCGGTGCAGCGTATGGCTGCAGCATCGCCGAACGCGCTGCTTGTCCATCACGACTGGCGTGAACAGGAGCTGGCAGTACAACCGATCTATGCCACCGAACGTGCGCAAACTGCCGGCGTCACGCGCGAAGACATCGCCGCGACACTGCAATTCTCGACCGACGGCATCACCGGTGGCGTGCTGCGCGAACGTGATCGTCAGATCCCGATCATTCTGCGCCGCCCGGCCGATGGCGATTATTCGATTGTCGATCAGGTGGTTTATTCGGATCAGACCGAGCGGTTTGTCCCAATCGAACAGATGGTTGATGGGTTCGAGTACAAGTCGCTCAACACACTTGTTCACCGCCGCGACCGTGTTCTGACGATCACCGTCGGAGCAGACATTCCGCCCGATCTGACGGCGGCACAGGTCCATGCCGAAGTCCGCGACGCCATCGAAGCCATCGAACTGCCCCCGGGCTATAAGATGGAATGGGGTGGAGAGTTCGAAGACTCGCGCGATGCGCAGGAAAGCTTGGGCAAGCAACTGCCGCTGAGCCTGCTGATTATGGTGCTGATCTCGGTCCTGCTGTTCAATGCAATCCGTCAGCCGATCATCATCTGGCTGCTGGTGCCGATGTCAGTGAACGGCGTGGTCATCGGCCTGCTGGGAACAGGGCTGCCGTTTACGTTCACCGCGCTGCTGGGTCTGCTCAGCCTGTCAGGTATGTTGATCAAAAACGGCATCGTTCTGGTCGAAGAGATCGACCTTGTCCGCGCCACTGGCAAACCTCTGCGTGAGTTTATTGTCGAAGCTTCGGTCTCTCGTTTGCGTCCAGTGATGCTGGCGGCAATCACGACCATTCTGGGTATGGCACCATTGCTGACCGACGCGTTCTTCGTTTCGATGGCCGTGACGATCATGGGTGGTCTGGCATTCGCCACCATTCTAACAATGGTCGCAGCACCCGTCTTCTACCTGCTGTTTTTCAAGCGGGATGAAAGACGCGAGGCGCAAGCAGCTTGAAGTCAAGGTGCAACCGGGTCCGGCTGAACTCCCAGGCCCGGTTGCATCAAATTAATGGAACAAACGGCACATCACAGGCGGCCAGAATTGTGAGTGCAGCGAGAACCAGAATTGTGCGCATTATTCGTACTCCTGAGTTCTGCAAAAAAAGCGCGACCGCTGATTTCAGGTCAACGGGCGCGTATCTTTATGTTCTTGAATGAGCCGATTGTAGCTCAGGCGACGTGGATCACCCCTGCAGCGACTTCACCTCTACATCCCCTTCGGCCTGCGCCTTGATCGCCAGCGCGGCGGCGTTGGCTCCGGCGGCGGTGGTGAAGTAGGGGATTTTGTCATACAGCGCGATTGAGCGGATGGCCTTGCTGTCTTCGACCGCCTGCGCGCCTTCGGTAGTGTTCATCACCAACTGCACCTGACCGTCTTTCAGCATGTCCACCACATCCGGGCGGCCTTCGTAGACCTTGTTCACAACCTCACAGGCAACGCCTTGTTCGTCCAGCCAGCTTTGTGTGCCGCGGGTCGCCACAAGCGTAAAGCCCTGATCCACCAGAACCTGCGCCGCTTCCAGCATGGCGTTCCCTTTGTCGGCATCCTTGATGGAAATGAACGCCCGCCCCGAGGACGGCAGTACCATCCCCGCGCCCATCTGCGCCTTCAGGAAGGCGCGCGGGAAGTCGCGGTCCCAGCCCATGACTTCACCGGTCGAACGCATTTCCGGGCCCAAAATGGTGTCAACGCCAGGGAAACGAGCGAAGGGCATTACAGCCTCTTTCACCGAGAACCACGGCATATCCGGGTCGGCCAGAGTCATCTGGTCCGCGATCTTGGTGTCTTGACCTTCCTTGTAGGCAGGGCGCATCGGGAAGTTCGACAGTTTCTCGCCCGCCATCACCCGCGCTGCGATCGAGGCAATCGCGCTGTCGGTCGCCTTGGCCACGAATGGCACGGTGCGTGAGGCGCGGGGGTTCACTTCGATCAGATAGATCTCATCGTCCTTGATCGCGAACTGCACGTTCATCAGGCCAACAACGTTCAACGCTTTGGCCAGCTTGAACGCCTGATCCTTGATCTGGTCAATGATCTCTGCGGACAGCGAATAGGGCGGCAGCGAGCAGGCCGAGTCGCCCGAGTGAACGCCAGCCTCTTCGATATGCTGCATGATGCCCGCGACGTGGACGTCAGTACCATCGCACAGCGCGTCGACGTCCAGTTCCACGGCACCGGCCAGATAGCTGTCGAGCAGAACGGGGCTGTCGCCCGAAACCACAACGGCCTCGTTGATATAGCGCCGCAACTGATCCATATCGCGCACGATTTCCATTGCGCGGCCGCCCAGCACGTAAGAGGGGCGAATAACCAGAGGGAAGCCGATTTCTTCGGCGATCTCAAGCGCCTGTTCGTCGGTAGACGCGATGCCGTTCTTGGGCTGCTTCAGGCCCAGATCGTTGACCAACGCCTGGAACCGTTCGCGGTCTTCGGCCAGGTCGATGGCGTCCGGGGTGGTTCCGAGGATCGGAATGCCTTCGGCCTCAAGCGCGTTGGCAAGTTTCAGCGGTGTTTGGCCGCCGAACTGAACGATGACGCCGTGCAGCGTGCCGTTTTCCTGCTCTTTCGTCAGGATTTCCATGACGTGCTCAAACGTCAGAGGCTCGAAATACAGACGATCCGAGGTGTCATAGTCGGTCGAGACCGTCTCGGGGTTGCAGTTGACCATGATGGTCTCATACCCAGCTTCGGTCAGCGCGAAACAGGCGTGGCAGCAGCAGTAATCGAACTCGATACCCTGACCGATCCGGTTGGGGCCACCGCCGAGAATGACGACCTTTTTGCGGTCTGACGGGCGGGCTTCGCACTCAACTTCACCCATCATCGGGGCCTCATAGGTCGAGTACATATAGGGCGTCTGCGCCTCGAATTCGGCGGCGCAAGTGTCGATGCGTTTGAACACGGCTGAAACGCCGAGATTGCGGCGGGCGCGGCGGACGTTGTCTTCTTCACGGCCGGTCAGGTTGCCCAAACGAGCATCGGTGAAGCCCAGCATTTTCAGCTTGCGGATACCGTCTTCGGTCATCGGCAGACCGTCTTTGCGCACCTGACGCTCGGCCTCGATGATCTCGCGGATACGGGCCAAGAACCACGGATCGAACTTGGTAACGCCGAAAATCTCGTCGTCAGTCAAACCATGACGCATCGCCTGCGCGATGGTGCGCAGGCGGTCAGGCGTTTGCTGGCTGATCGCCTTGATCACGGCAGCCTTGTCGTCGGCTTCCTCCCACACGCCCACGTTCAGGCCGGGGATTTCGATCTCATCAAAGCCGGTCAGGCCCGACTCCATCGAAGCCAACGCCTTTTGCATCGATTCGTGGATGGTGCGACCGATGGACATTGCCTCACCCACCGATTTCATCGCGGTGGTCAGGTAGGGCTCAGAGCCGGGGAATTTCTCGAACGCGAATTTCGGGATCTTGGTGACGACATAGTCGATGGTCGGTTCAAACGAGGCGGGAGTGACTTTGGTGATGTCGTTGTCCAACTCGTCCAGCGTGTAGCCCACGGCCAGCTTTGCGGCGATCTTCGCAATCGGGAAACCGGTTGCTTTGGAAGCCAATGCCGAAGACCGTGACACGCGCGGGTTCATCTCGATCACGACCATACGGCCGTCATCGGGGTTGATCGCCCACTGCACGTTCGAGCCACCGGTCTCGACCCCAATCTCGCGCAGAACGGCGATCGAGCCGTTGCGCATGATCTGGTATTCTTTGTCGGTCAGCGTCAGGGCAGGGGCCACGGTGATCGAGTCACCGGTGTGCACGCCCATCGGATCGACGTTTTCGATGGAACAAACGATGATGGCGTTGTCTGCGGTGTCGCGGACCACCTCCATCTCATACTCTTTCCAGCCCAGCAGGCTTTCATCGACAAGGATCTGGTTGACGGGCGAGGCATCCATGCCCGAACGACAAAAGTGGATGTAATCTTCGCGGTTATACGCCACGCCACCGCCTGTGCCACCCAAGGTAAAGGCGGGGCGGATGATGGCAGGCAGGCCAATCTCTTCCAGCTCGTCCAGCGCCATCTGCACGCCGGCATCCAGATCAGTGGAACCGTCTTCGCGCTTGGGCGCGGTTACGATGGTCGCCTTGGGGTTTTCCAGTCCCAGCCGGTCCATCGCCTCACGGAACAGGGCGCGGTCTTCGGCCATTTCGATGGCGTCGCGCTTGGCGCCGATCATCTCGACACCAAACTTGTCCAGCACACCCATCTCTTCCAGTGCGAGCGATGTGTTCAAACCGGTCTGCCCGCCCATTGTGGGTAGAAGGGCGTCGGGGCGTTCTTTTTCGATGATCTTGGCGACTACTTCGGGTGTGATCGGCTCGATGTAGGTGGCATCCGCCAGCCCGGGATCCGTCATGATCGTGGCGGGGTTCGAGTTCACCAGAATGACCCGGTAGCCTTCCTCGCGCAGCGCCTTACAGGCTTGAGCACCGGAATAGTCGAATTCGCAAGCCTGTCCGATAACAATGGGACCCGCCCCGATGATCATGATCGACTGAATGTCGGTTCTCTTCGGCATGGTCTGGCCCCTTCGATTTTGCATGAGTCGCGGGCACCGCCCAAGCGCCCAAATTGTCGTGCGTTATAGGGACCGCGCAAAAAGGTTCAAGGGGTATCGGAAACAGAAGCGAAATTGCCGCTTTCCCCCCTTTCCCTTGGCAGAGTATTCCCTATATCGCCCCACACGGCAAATGAGGATGCAATTGCGTATTCGTTTCGATCAAGGACCGGCCGGGCGTGGAACCCGGTTCGAGCGTCCGTCTCAAATCATCCGCGCGGATGTTGCGGAAGAAGTGCCCCAGGCTTTGGCGGCGCTGGATGAGGTGCGCGCAGGTGGTTCCTGGGTGGCGGGGTATGCGAGTTACGAGCTTGGTTATGCGCTGGAACCCCGGTTGCTGAACCTGTTGCCCAAGGATCGCCGTCTGCCCTTGTTGTGCTTTGGAGTATACGACGCGCCGGATCGTGTTGCCCTGCCAGCAGCAGCAGGAGAGGTCAGCACTTTTGAGCCCCGTTGGGACGAGGCGCGTTATACGCAGGCGTTTCAGGCCGTACACGATGCTATCGGTGCTGGCGACATTTACCAAGCCAACTTGACCTTTCCGATCGATCTGACAGTCTCGGGCGACAGTGAAACGCTGTATGCAGCGCTTGCTGCAGGGCAACCGGTTGGCCACGGAGCGTTAGTGCAGCAGGACGGATTGCCCGATTTGCTCAGCCGGTCGCCCGAACTGTTCTTTCGCACAGATGAGGCGGGCAGGATCGAAACCCGCCCAATGAAGGGCACCCAACCGCGCAGCGATGACCCGGAAGAAGACGCGCAGCGCCGGGCCTTTCTGACCACGGACGAAAAGAATCGCGCCGAGAACCTGATGATCGTAGATTTGCTGCGCAACGATATCAGCCGTGTAGCATTGCCCGGATCAGTTCATGTGCCCGAGCTGTTCAAGGTCGAGACCTACGCCACTGTGCACCAGATGGTTTCGCTGGTGCGTGCTCAGTTGCACAAATATGTAGGGCTGGGTGAGATTCTGACAGCGCTGTTTCCGTGCGGTTCGATCACAGGCGCACCCAAGATTTGCGCGATGGAAATTCTGGCCGACCTGGAACCCTGGCCGCGTGACATCTATTGTGGGACTATCGGCTGGGCCGCGCCGGATGGCCGGTCCGAGTTCAATGTGGCCATTCGTACCCTGATGCGAGAGGATGATCACGCCACGCTGAATGTGGGTGGTGGTCTCGTTTGGGACAGCACCGCCCCTTCAGAATACGAGGAGGCGCTATGGAAAGCCCGCTTTGCCCGTCAAATGAGCCTGATTTCCGCGTAATCGAAACACTGGCTTTCTGGCCGGATCAGGGTTTTGTGCGGCAGGACCGCCATTTGGCGCGTATGGCCCGCACGGCCCGAGTTTTCGATCTTCCGTTCAACTTGGATGCCGCAAGCGAGACTTTGGCCGCTGCCGAGGGGGATGCACCACTACGCTGTCGACTGACGCTGGGTGCGAGCGGCGCATTTGAGCTGACGACTGGTGACTTGGCTGAAAACCCGCCGATTTGGCGCGTGGCCGTGTCCAAAGAACGTCTGGCATCGAATGACCTGTGGTTGCGGCACAAGACCACCCACCGCGCGCTGTATGACAAGGCACGTGCCTCGCTGCCGGAAAATACAGACGAGCTGTTGTTCCAAAACGAACTTGGCGAGCTATGCGAAGGCACCATCACCAACCTGTTTGCTGAAATGACCGATGGTCGGTTTCTGACACCTGCGCTGTCCTGCGGGTTGTTGCCGGGTATTTTGCGTGAAGAGCTGCTGGATAAAGAAACAGTGACCGAGGCCGTGCTGACCTTGACCGATCTACAGAACGCGCGGACTGTGTATATGGGCAATTCATTGCGCGGGTTGATCCGGGTGGAGCTGATAGATACGTGACCAAAGACAGCACTTTGATCGGCCCGCCTGTGGCGCTGTTGCGGCTGCGGCTGGAGTTTGGGCTGTTCTATATCGGACTGCCACTGCTGATTGCCGTACTCTTTCCACCGAACTGGATGTTTCCGGCGCTGTTCGCGCTGACCGGGCTGGGCATCGTATTGCTGCATCAGACACTGGGCTTTCAATGGTCCGAACTGCGGTATGAGTGGGCCAACTGGTCCTTTCGAGAAGTACTGTTGTTCACGGTTATTATGGCCGTCTTCTGTACCGGCCTGATCCAGATCACACGCCCGGATGCAGCGTTTTTCCTGGCTATTCACCGACCCGAGATGCTGGTCTTTATCTGGATTGGCTATCCGCTTTTGTCAGCCCTGCCGCAAGAGCTGCTGTTCCGTCCTTTGTTCTTCCGCCGCTATCACGCGATCCTGCCAGACGGACGCGCGGCCTATTTGCTGAACGCGGCCATATTCTCGTTCGCGCATCTGATGTACTGGAGCTGGATCGTCGCCGTGATGACCTTTGCGGGCGGGCTGCTGTTCACGTGGGCGTACCGGCGGCGCGGGTCGTTCTTTTATGCAGTGCTGTTGCACGCAATCGCGGGCAATATCATCTTTGCAGTGGGACTGGGTGTCTATTTCTACTCGGGCAACGTGCAAAGGCCGTTTTGACGGGGCGACGCGCCTTGACTTTCCGGGCCTGACAGGGTGTATCGGCGCGACGAATTCTGCGCCCGAAGGGATATGATCCATGCACGCCTATCGCAGCCACACCTGCGCCGCTCTGACCGCCGCCAATGTCGGTGAAACTGTCCGCCTGTCCGGCTGGGTGCATCGGGTTCGAGATCACGGTGGCGTGTTGTTCATCGACCTGCGCGACCATTTCGGCGTAACTCAGGTTCTGTGCGACGGCGACAGCGCAGCCTTTGCCGAGCTGGAGAAAGTGCGGTCCGAATGGTGCATCCGCATCGACGGTACCGTCAAAGCACGCGATGCCGACTTGGTGAACCCGAAGCTGCCGACCGGCGAGATTGAGGTCTACGTGCGTGAGCTGGAAGTGTTGGGTGCGGCCGACGAACTGCCGCTGATGGTGTTCGGCGATCAGGAATACCCCGAGGAGACGCGCCTGCGCTATCGCTATCTGGACCTGCGCCGCGAAGCGATGCAGCGTAACATGACCCTGCGCTCGGACGTTGTGGCATCCATGCGTAAACGTATGTGGGATCAGGGCTTCCGCGAGTATCAGACGCCGATCATCACAGCATCCTCGCCCGAAGGCGCGCGTGACTTTCTGGTACCGTCGCGTCTGCATCCCGGTAAATTCTACGCCCTGCCGCAGGCCCCGCAGCAGTTCAAGCAGCTGATCATGGTGTCGGGTTTCGACAAGTATTTCCAGATCGCGCCTTGCTTCCGTGACGAAGACCCGCGCGCAGACCGCTCGCCCACCGATTTCTACCAGCTTGACCTTGAGATGTCCTTTGTCGAGCAGCAGGACGTGTTCGACACGATTCAACCCGTTCTGACCGGCGTGTTCGAAGAATTCGGCGGTGGTCGCAAGGTCGATCAGGAGTGGCCGCAGATTTCCTACAAGGACTCGGCGTTGTGGTACGGCACCGACAAACCCGACTTGCGGAACCCTATCAAAATGCAAGTGGTCTCGGACCACTTCCGCGGGTCGGGCTTTGCGATCTTCGCAAAGCTGTTGGAGCAGGACGGCACTGAAATCCGCGCGATCCCCGCGCCCACGGGTGGCAGCCGCAAATTCTGCGACCGCATGAACGCGTTTGCCCAGAAAGAGGGTCTGCCGGGAATGGGGTATATCTTCTGGCGCGATCAGGGTGAAGGCATGGAAGCCGCTGGCCCGCTGGCCAAGAACATCGGCCCCGAGCGCACAGAAGCGATCCGTCAGCAACTGGGTCTTGGCGTCGGCGATGCGGCGTTTTTCCTGGGCGGCAAGCCGAAAGCTTTTGAGAAGGTTGCTGGCAAGGCGCGCGATGTGATCGGTGAAGAACTGAACCTGACCGAAAAAGACCGCTTTGCTTTTGCCTGGATCGTGGATTTCCCGATTTATGAGCAAGACGAAGAAACTGGCGCGATCGATTTTGAACATAACCCGTTCTCGATGCCGCAGGGTGGCATGGATGCGCTGAATGGTGATCCTCTGGACGTGCGCGGATACCAGTACGACTTGGCCTGTAACGGGTATGAGCTGGTCTCGGGCGCGATCCGGAACCACAAGCCTGAAATCATGCTGAAAGCCTTTGAACTGGCGGGGTACGGCGAGGATGAGGTCAAGTCCCGCTTCGGCGCTCTGTTCAACGCTTTCCACTACGGCGCACCGCCGCACGGTGGCTGTGCTGCAGGTATCGACCGGATCGTTATGCTGCTGGCGGATGAGGCAAATATCCGCGAAGTCATGATGTTCCCGATGAACCAGCGTGCCGAAGACCTTATGATGGATGCGCCCTCTGATCCAACTTCGGATCAGTTGATGGAACTTGGTCTGCGCATCATCCCTCAGGACTAAGAACAATCGCCCGCAGTAAGCGGGCGATTTTCATTTGGCGGCAGGAAACGTTCCGCGTATCAGTCCAGCGGGTTTTCCAGATGATCCCGATTGCCCCGAATACTGCGTGCCGTCTGGCGCGTCTGACGATAAGCCCAGACACACAGAAGTGTTGCGGTAATGAAATAAGCCGTAATCATTTCAAATCGCTTCCCGCTGTTCCAATCGGTTCTGCACCATCCCAGCGACTTGCGCCGCCTGTGCCGTGAGCGGTGCCCCGCTTGCACGTGACAGAGCCAGTTTGCGCGCAGCTTCGGCCAGCGGTTTATCACCTGCCTCTCGTGCGACGCCTTGAAGGAACTGGGCGGCATAATCCAGAGTGTGTTGATCGTTGGGTCCGGTCAGGAAATCAGCGATATGGGCCATGTCATCCTGATAGGCCAACGGGTCCGGTTTGATGACCTCGTCCCGGATTGCATGTAACCCGCTTGGACGCCGATCCTCGGGCAACCGCTCCAGAATGGATTTCTGAAAGTAGGACATTGATTTTAGCGGCTTGGCCAAAAATCCATCCGCTCCGGCAGCCAGTGCCTGACTTTCGTTGGCATCATCGCCTGACAGGCCCATGATGACGCTGATACGGGGCGTTGCCTCGGACAGTTCGGCGATCAGATCGGCCCCGGACCCATCCGGCAGACCCATATCGATCAATATGACCGAGGGACGATAGATCTGAAGGTGTCGTCGGGCCGATTTCAGACAATCCGCGCGGCGAATACGTGCGCCGCTGTGTAGACACATAAGTCGGATTGCGTCGCACGCGTATCGGCTGTCTTCAACAACCAGAATGGTCTGACCCAGCAAGGGCCGCGTTGCGGTGGGCGTGACGGTGGTGGTGGCAAGTAGGCCCGAATCGTCCATGGCAGCTCTCCTATCCAGCAGATGCTTCACGCTAGGAACTTCTGGCTAACACGACGTTAACGCGCGATTTGGCGCACTTGTCCTTTGGCCTAACAGCCCCCATAACCCATGCAACGCAGGACATCAGGAGTGAGATATGATTGGACGTCTGAACCACGTCGCCATTGCCGTGCCGGATCTTGAAGCAGCTTCGGCGCAATATCGCAATGCGCTGGGCGCCAAGGTCGGCGCGCCGCAGGACGAACCGGATCACGGCGTCACGGTTGTGTTCATTGAACTGCCCAATACCAAAATCGAGCTTCTATATCCGTTAGGTGAAGACAGCCCGATCAACGGCTTCCTGGAAAAGAACCCGTCGGGCGGCATTCATCACGTGTGCTATGAGGTTGAGGACATTATCGCCGCCCGGGATCATCTGAAGGAAACCGGTGCCCGCGTTCTTGGCTCGGGCGAGCCCAAGATCGGTGCGCATGGCAAGCCGGTTTTGTTCCTGCATCCGAAGGATTTCAACGGCTGCCTTGTCGAGCTTGAGCAAGTATAACCCCCCAGCGCCGGAGGGAATGAAATGACCATCACTGCCGCACTTGTACTGTTCGCCGTCATCTGGTTCCTGACGCTGCTGATCGTGCTGCCCGTTCGCATTAAAACACAAGGCGATCTGGGCGATATCGTTCCGGGCACTCATGCTGGTGCCCCGGAAGTGCATCACATGAAGAAAAAGATGTGGATCACGACCGGTATTTCCCTGGTTTTATGGGCCATCATTGCAGGTATTATTTTGTCGGGATTGATCTCGGTCCGGGATTTCGACTGGTTGAACCAGCTAGAGCCCCGCTGACCCAATGTCAGGCCCGTGGGCCTGACACTGCGTGATAGATGTGGGTGAACGTGGCTGCCCCGATAATTGGGATCACCAGATTGACCAGCGGTACCGAAAGCGGAACCGCCATTAAAGTACCCGCCACCCAGATCGTTGTTGAATGCTTGGCGCGCAACTTTCGCGCGCCTTCACGCCCGACCCGACGCATGGCTGCTAACGTAAAATATTCCCGCCCCAGCAGGAAGCCGTTCATCGCCCAGAAGATAAAGGGCGCCAGCGGGGTGAAAATCGCATAGAGAATGAACGCCAGCAGGTTGGCGACAATCAGCACGCCAAGAAAGCTGAGACCGTCCAAAAGTGCTTCGGACATTGGGATGCGCCGCGCGGGTGGCAAGGTTGGAAAATGCTTGTCCTCAACTGCCTGGGCCACTTCATCCAGAAAGATCGACGTGATGGCCGAGGCCACAGGCACCATCAGGAAAACCGGCAATATCAGGACCAGCACGATTCCGGAATAGTTCAGAACGTCATTCAGCCAGGGGACAGCACCGATGAAGGGCAGGGAAATCTCACTGCCTGACAACCAGTTGATCAACCAGATCGCCCCGGCACTGGCAGCGATCAGGAGCAGGATCGTCAATCCGACACCCCTTAACAAGACCCCCCGGAATTTTGGGTCTCCGATCTGGCCAAGTGCGTTGAAAAAGGCGTTCAGGATTGTCATTCGCTGACCCATTCCGTCAAGGCCGCCACATCAGGTCGGGGGCGCTCGGGCGGGGCCGATCCTTCGGTCGCAATATGGATCAACCCGGCCACGCTTTCGTTGTCTGCCAGTCCAAGCGCCTGGGTGCAGAAGTCGCGGTCATGGGTTTGCCAGCCCGATAGCCAGTTTGCGCCCCATCCTGCCGCCAGCGCAGCATTCAGCAGGGCCAGACAGACAGCTCCGGCAGAATAGGTTTGCTCAATTGCGGGGATCTTTTCGGACGGTTTTTGCACTTCGATCACCGCAACCGCCAAGTGCCCCATGTCGAACTGGCTGCGCGCTTTGGCGATGTCCTCGGGGCTTTTCCCCAGCTTTTGACCACATGCTTCGGTCAAATCTGCCAAACGCGGCATGGCACCCTTTTCCAAAACGATGAAGCGCCAAGGCTCTAACTTACCATGATCGGGGCTGCGTGCAGCAGCGGTGAGCAAGGGCAGCAATTCGTCCCGTGTTGGGGCCGGAGCAATCAATGTCTTGGCGGGGCGGGACCGGCGCGACAGTAAAAACTCCAGAGCGGCGGGGCTTTTCAGGGACATATGTTAACTTCCTTTACATCACGACTCTGTATCTTGGTCGGCAACCCGCCCAATTCAAGGGTGTGCCGATACATTGCGTGGATCATTTTCATTCCGACGCCTGTCATGCAAGGTTTTGAAGGAAAAGGGGTGACAATGGCGAAATCCAAACTGCGTGATCTGCCCGATCTCAGCGCGCTGGCAACGCCCGGGAGGGTATTCAGCGTCAGGGTGACGCCCAAGGCAGCGCGGGATCGAGTGATCTGTGAAAAAGATCAGATTAAAATGTTTGTCACGGCCCCGCCCCAGAACGGTAAGGCCAATCAGGCAGTTCTGAGTTTGCTCGCCAAGTGTCTTGGAGTTGCCCCTTCGACGCTGACGCTGAAACAGGGGCAGACCGGGCGAAACAAGGTGTTTCTCTATGACCCCTGAGGTCCGGTTTCCCGTATCTGATAAACGCCTTCGGGCAGGTCCAGCGCGGCAGCCAGATCGCGTACCTGTTCCGGCGACAGCGTGATCTTCTGAACCTGTTCAGTGCGTGGATCCAGCTGCTCTAGCGTGACGCATTCGGCGAAATTGTTGATCACGACATCTTCCTGCAAAGGTTTTTCACCTTCGTCCACAAGTGTAATGACCGTCGAGTTGAATTCATGCTCAATCGAAAACATGTGTCCACAGTGCAAGTCGCCGAGGCGCAATGCAAGCCGTTCCTTGCCAGCGGCGCAGTGGCATCAGCTGACGGGGCGTACTATGTTGAAATGGCGGCCCGATTGGCCCAAAGGATGTATCATGCGCAGATGCTTTGTTTTACCGCTGTTACTGCTGTTGTCGGCCTGTGCACAAGGTGTCTTCAGTGTACAAACGCCCGAGGACTGGCTGGGTGATGCGTCGGGTGCCGAACCGACGGCGCAGACCTTTCAGCAGGTTAGCCAGGCTGTTGGTGCGGAAGCACGAAAACAATGTCTGAAACAACCCAGGCGCCAGAATTGCGAGTTTAGGATCCTGGTTGATCTAAACCCGCGGGCACCGGCAAACGCGTATCAGACTCTGGACGAAAACGGGCAACCAGTGATTGTTTTCACGCGGTCTATGATCCGGTCCGCGCAAAACGCGGATGAGCTTGCTTTTGTCATGGGTCATGAAGCGGCCCACCATGTGTTGGGGCACATTGCCCGGCAAAGTGAAAACGCCAGCGCCAGCGCCGCAGAATTCGGCAGGCGAGAACAGTTGCGCGGCGGTGATGCAGCCGCCATAGAAGAGGCGCAAAAGCTGGGGGCCAAGGTTGGCGTTCAAGCTTACCTGAAGGATTTCGAGCTGGAGGCAGACCAGTTGGGTACGATCATCACCTACAATGCAGGATACAACCCGTTGGTTGGGGCGAAGTTTTTTGACCGGATCCCGGATCCCGGCGACAAATTTCTGGGAACCCACCCGCCCAATGAGCAGCGCGTTCAGATCGTGCTTGAAACTGCAGCACAGTTGGGCCTGACACAGTGAGCGACCTTGTGCGTCTTGGGGTGATCCTGACAGATCGCGGCTCGAAATACGCGGTGTCCGGGGCGACAGTTGCTTCGCGGGCCGATATCGACAGTGTTCTGAATGATCTGAAATCGGACAAAACCTATGCCAAGGCGACCCACAACACGTGGGCCGCGACTCTGCCGACCGGCGCGCTTAAGGCGGATGATGGGGAAAGCGGGGCGGGTATGGTGATCCTGCGCATGATCGAACGGGCGGAATTGCAGAACCATGTGATCATTGTCACCCGTTGGTATGGCGGCAAGAAACTGGGCGGCGACCGGTTTCGCAGGGTTCAGGATGCGACCCGCGCCTATCTGGATCACATCGGCGTCCAATCTTGACCTGTGTCAATGTTTGAAGGTGCAAATTCGCTACCCTTTTGCCAAAGCGCGAAAGGGAAAGGAAAACACCATGCCCACCCGAGAGACCTTGCGACTGCACGCCGGTTTGGTGGACGATATGGCCAGCATGCTGGACATTGATCTTGAAGAAGCGGCCATTGGCGGTTCGGTTTCAGTGGATCAGATTTCCGAGGCAGTTTTACGGTGCACAGACTGCCCGAACCCACAACATTGTCAGGCTATGTTGAGCCAGGCGGCAACCGCACAGCGGACGCCTGAATATTGCCGGAACCAGGAATTACTCCATAAATTAATGCCTTAATCTAAAGGTTTGTCATGCCACGTCTAGGCAACATCATGACCCATTTGCGGCTCGTGCTGCGAATGGGGCAAGCCACCGGCACTGATCTGGCCGGGGCATATCGCAAGGGTCATTTGAATCACGAAGAATGGGCCGAGATCGTACAACAATGCCGGGGTTGCGCCTGGGCTCATGACTGCCCGGAATGGCTGGAGCAGAGGGGGCAGATCGATGAAGCTCCAAGCAGCTGTCCCAACCGAGAGCGATTCGCGGCACTTAAGGCGCAACAGCTGGAGAACGTGTGATGGCACAGGTCCCGCTGGGCGAAATTGAAAAGCATTTCTGGCTAACGCGGTCTGTCTCGCGATGTATGGGAATTTCATTGACCGAGGTGATGGCGGACGGTCGTTTGACACCAGAGGGCTATGCAGAATTGGTCACACGGTGTCGGGCTTCAAGTTGTGACGGCAAATGCGCTTTGTGGCTGGCTGATCAACAGGCATTGGTCGAAAAGGCCCCGGATTTTTGCGCAAATGCCGAGACCCTGAATGGTCTGAAGACCTGATCACAATTTACTGTGGCTGCCATCGCATAGAGGTTGCTTTGTGCTATGTTTGCACGCGCAGAAAAAGACCTTTTTACTGGCATCCGCCGTATATTTTATTGGTTCAAATGCGCTGTCTTTGTGGGACCCGTCGCAAAACGGCTGTCGCGCAGATTTTCCACATGAGCACCAAAAATAGGTCTTCCCTTCGACAACCTCGACCGGAATCGGTGATTTCTGGGCAATATTTGGCGCGTCTGACATGTGGCTTCTCCGTCTTTGGCTGATGTCGTGACAACAGTGTAGAGCAGTGCGGCCAAAAAGGTAGCTTCGAAGCGGTAAATGCACTTGTCCAAAGCTAAAACCGGCATGGAATCGCTTTGACTCACAAAGACGTGATCGATTCAGTTGCCAGATCGAAGCTCAGCCCGTATTCTGGATGTGGCCCCGAAAAGTTGGGCAATATCAGAAAAGTAATAGAGGATTGACGGACATGAAACTGAAACTCGCTGCCGTTGGCGCATTTGCCCTGATTCTGACTGCTTGCGCGCAGCAGGAAGAACCGACACCTGTTTATGTACAGCCCAGCTATGACAAAGCCGGCACACCCAGCTGTCCGGGCGGCTATGAGCTGGCGACAACCGAAGCAGGCCAGACTGTCTGTAACCCGGTTACTCAGTAAGCTTTTTGCAGGCGGTCCACGACCGGGCCGCCTGCACCACTACTCGATGGACAGCCGTCTTTGAGGCGGCTTTTTTGCTGGTACTAAGTGCTCACCATTCAGCGGTTCAGTATTTCCTGAAACCGTATTTGTGTTTGAACCTGAAAGAACTGAACTTGTGCCGTTTGATCTGCCCGTAGGGCACATGCCCGATCACCCGCCGTTTCGGGCTGTGAAAGCGATATGTTTTGTGGTGCTTTTTGTGGTGCACCTTCGGCTGTTTGACATGTGCTTTGGATTTTGGCGCAAGATAATAGCGCTTTATCTTGAGGTGGCCGGTCTTGTGAAAGCTGAGCTGCTTATCGCTAACCACGATCAAGCCGTTTGGACCGCCCGACGCCATTTGTGCGGAAGAAGGTGTTACAAGGCAAAACATGGCCAACAGGAAAACCACGCCGTTCAGGCCGAGTTTGTCGTATCCAGACATGAAACCCTCCGTTTATGGATTTCTGTCTAAGATCGCGTCTTTAGGTGCGTTGGACCAATAAACTCGCTTCACGCTTTGCCCATCTGTGGTGAAACGGGCAGGCGAAACAGTTCTAAGCGAGCTTGCCCCAAAGATCGTATTCTCCGGCCTGGTCCACCTCAACCGTTACGATGTCGCCAGGATTAAGTGCTTCGAACCCTTCATCAATGAACAGGTTGCCGTCAATCTCGGGCGCGTCCGCTTTGGTGCGGCAGGTGGCGGCTTCGTCATCGACCTCATCCACGATGACCTGCAAGGTTTGGCCGACTTTTGCCTCCAGTTTGGCTGCGGAAATCGCTTGGGCCTTTTCCATGAAGCGATCCCAGCGCTCTTGCTTGACCTCGGCCGGGACGTGATCGGGCAGGTCGTTCGACCGCGCGCCATCCACGTTTTCGTACTGAAAGCAGCCGACGCGATCTAGCTGCGCTTCGTCCATCCAGTCCAGCAAAGTTTGGAATTCTGCCTCAGTCTCTCCGGGATAACCGACAATAAAGGTCGATCGCAGGGTGATGTCTGGGCAGATGTCACGCCAGGCCCGGATTTCGTCCAGTGTTTTGGCTGCGGCGGCCGGGCGGGCCATACGTTTCAAAACGTCGGGGTGCGCGTGCTGGAAAGGAATATCCAGATAGGGCAGCACATTGCAGCCTGCATCCGCCATCAGTGGGATCAACTCGCGTACATGCGGGTAGGGGTAAACATAATGCAGGCGCACCCACGCCTCCAACTGTCCCAGCTCCCGCGCCAGATCGGTGATATGGCTGCGCACGTCGCGGTCTTTCCACGGGTTCACATCATATTTCCGGTCCAGCCCATAGGCCGACGTGTCCTGCGAGATCACCAGCAGCTCGCGCACGCCGTTATCGACCAGCTTTTCAGCCTCACGCAGAACCGCATGGGCCGGGCGGCTGGCCAGTTTCCCGCGCATATCTGGGATGATGCAGAACTTGCACTTGTGATTGCAGCCTTCCGAGATCTTCAGATAGCTGTAATGGCGCGGGGTCAATTGCACGCTGCTGGCAGGCAGCAGATCGACAAACGGATCGGGTGAGGGCGGCACGGCGACGTGTACCGCATCCAAAACCTGTTCATACTGATGCGGTCCGGTGACGGCCATGATGCGGGGGTGATGTTCCCGGATGTAATCCGGTTCCGCCCCCAGACAGCCGGTTACAATGACCTTGCCGTTTTCAACCAGTGCCTCTCCGATTGCGTCCAGCGATTCCGCCTTGGCGCTGTCCAGAAATCCGCAGGTGTTCACAATGACGGCATCGGCCCCGGCATAATCGGGCGAAATGCCGTATCCTTCAGCGCGAAGCCGGGTCAGGATGCGTTCGCTGTCCACCAACGCCTTGGGGCAACCCAGCGACACCATGCCAATGGTCGGCTGGTCGGAACGGGGCGTCTCGGTGATCCGGGCGGAGGGCGCCAGGTCGGGGCGGAGGTTTGGCGGGTTCGTTGTCATGGCGCGGCATATAGTGGGGAACGCTTCCCCTTGCAAATGTGACGTGTGATTTGAATGATCACGGCAAAGATAAGCCAAGAGGTGGAGAGCAGATCATGAAGTGGCTGATGCGCATTCTATTTGTAGTTGTGGCTGTTGCCGGGCTCGTCATTGGCGCGCTTTTGCTGATGCCCGGGGACAAGCTGGGCGCGATTCTGGCCGAGCAGGTGAAGGCGCAAACCGGGCGTGATTTGACATTGAGCGGGGACGTACGCTTGTCCTTCTGGCCCGTGCTGGGAATGGAAACCGGCCCGGTACGTTTTGGCAATGCAAGCTGGGCAGGGTCCGAGCCAATGCTGAGTGCAGACAGTCTTGCCGTCGGTGTGGACGCTGCTGCGCTGTGGAATGGGGATCTGCGTATCAAACGCGTGTTTGCTGAAAACCCGATATTGCGGCTGGAGCAATCACAGGGGCGAACGAACTGGCAATTTGGCGCCCCGACTTCGACCCCACCTGCCGAAACCTCTGGGGCAGCTGTGCCTGCGGAAACAACGGGTGAGGTCACCCTGGACCAACTAGAGCTGACAAACGCGCAGCTGATTTTCGTCGAGAATGGTATCACACAGATGGATTTTTCTGGTGTGACACTGGCCGCAAGCTGGCCCGAGGTCACATCTCCCATGATCATGCAAGCCACAATGGCTGTGCCTGGCGGAGCCGTTGAAGTTGACTTGAAAATCCCGGACCTGCCTGCCTTTTCCAATGGCGACGTCACGGCGCTGGAACTGTCTTTGGCTGCGCCAGGGGGTGAGATCGGTTTCGATGGACGTGTCAATCTGGCCGGTGAAATGGACGGTACAACAAGGGTCGAGGCTCGGGACAGCGAAAAGATGTTTGCAGCTTTTGGTCAGGCCGGTGTGCATATCCCGCCGGGTTTGGGTAAAAAGGCCAACATCGCCGCCCATATGACCTATACGCAGGACGGGCGTATTTCGTTGCGGGATATGACCGCTCAACTGGATGACAACCGATTTCTGGGTGAGGCAGATATTACCATTTCGGACCCACCACAGATCCTAGCCAGGTTGGATGCGGGTGATCTGGATCTTTCGCGGATCTCTGAAACGGCACCAGCACCGAGCGGTGCCTCTCAGCCAAGTACCTCTGCAGTGGACGGGTGGTCGCAAGACCCAATTGACGCCTCTGCTCTGGCGCTGGCGAATGGTAAGATCCGCCTGACGGCTAACTCGATTGCTGTGCCGGGAATGGAATTTGGCAAAAGTGATCTGACCCTGTCTCTGGATCGCTCTCGGGCGGTGCTGGAAATGCATCCGGCCACACTGTTTGCAGGTCAGTTGAACGGGCAGGTGGTCGCCAATAATCGCAATGGCCTGTCTGTTGGCGGCAAAATCTCGGCCAGCGGTATCGATCTGAAACAGGCGTTGACCACACTGGCCGGTGTTGAACGCTTGTCGGGCATGGCTGCGGGCAGTCTGGAGTTTCTGGGCGTTGGCCAGTCTGAGGATCAGATCATGCGTTCGCTCAGCGGCAAGGGAAATCTGGATGTCGGGTCAGGAGTGATTTCCGGTTTCGATCTGGACCGTCTGATGGGACGTGGGACCGGATCGGGTGGAACGACCGTATTCAACAGCCTGACCGGCAGCTTCACCATGGATCAGGGCGTGCTGACCAACAATGATCTGCTCATGTCGCTGGAAAACTTCCGCGCGGATGGCACGGGAACCGTGGGACTAGGCGCGCGCGATATCGACTATTTGTTCACACCCGTAGCGCTGCGAGCCAACTCCGGTAAGGGCATATCGGTTCCGGTGCGCATCGTCGGCCCGTGGAGCAATCCGTCGATCAAGCCGGATCTGACCAAAGTCATCGAGGCGGCAGCTGACGTGAAGGTCAAGGAGCTGGAAGACGACGCCAAGCAGAAGGTTTTTGAGAAAGTCGGGAACGAGTTGGATACGACCATCACCGACAGCGACCAGATCGAAGATGCGTTGAAGAAAAAGCTGGAAGACGAGGCAAAGAAAGGTTTGCTCAAGCTGTTCGGCGGCAACTGAGCGCGGCGCTTGGGGCGAGGACACGCCCCAAGCCTTTACGGTCAGATGGTCTGGTCGTAGTCGCCAACACCAGGCTCAGTGCGGATCACAGCATCGATGTCGGCAAAGATCGCGCGCATCTCAGCCTCGCTTTCGCTGCTCTCGCACACAACCACCAGATTAGGGGTGTTGGACGAGGCCCGAACCAGCCCCCAACTGCCGTTGTCCAGAATGACACGTGCGCCGTTGACGGTGACAACCTCTTTGATTGCGCGCCCAGCAAAGGTTTCGCCCGCATCGCCTTTGGCGACCAGCTTGTCGACCAAGCGCTGAAGGATATCGTACTTCTCGGTATCTGCGGCGTAAGGTGACATGGTTGGGGTCGACCAGGTCTTGGGCAGCGCCTTGCGCAGGTCCGACATGCTTTGATCCGGGTTGCGGTCCATCAGTTTGCAGATCTCAACAGCCACGCGCATTCCACAGTCATATCCACGACCCACAGGCTCGGCCAGGAAGTAGTGGCCTGACTTTTCGAACCCGGCCAAAGCGCCAATTTCCTTAACGCGCCGTTTCATGTGGCTATGGCCAGTCTTCCAGTAATCCGCCTTGACGTCCAAAGCCTGCAATTCGGGATCACTGGCAAACAAGCCGGTGGATTTCACATCCGCGACAAAGGTCGATCCGGGATACAGCTTGGCCAGATCGCGGGCCATGATCACGCCCACCTTGTCGGCGAAAATCTCTTCGCCTTCGTCATCGACCACGCCGCAACGGTCGCCGTCCCCGTCAAACCCAAGCGCCAGATCAGCGCCGCTGGATTTCACCGTGTCGGACATGTCATGCAACATCTCCATCGCTTCGGGGTTCGGATTGTAGTTTGGGAAAGTATAATCCAGCCGGTTGTGGCTGGGCACGACCTCGACCCCGATCCGTTCGAAAATCTCGGGCGCGAAGGCCGAAGCGGTGCCGTTGCCAGTGGCGCAGACCACTTTCAACGGGCGGGACATTTTGAAATCACCGACGAGGTCATCGATGTAAGCTTCCTTCACACCCTCAACGAACTCGTATGATCCGCCGTCGTGCTGTTGGCCTTCACCGTTCAGCACGATGTCACGCAACTCCGACATCTCGTCCGGGCCGTGGGTCAGTGGGCGATCAAAGCCCATTTTCACGCCGGTCCAGCCATTGGGGTTGTGGCTGGCCGTGACCATCGCAACAGCAGGCACATCCAGATGAAACTGCGCGAAATAAGCCATCGGGCTGAGCGCGGGGCCAATATCTTTAACGCGGATACCGGCCTGCATCAGACCAAGGATCAGCGCGTTTTTGATGGCCAGCGAATAATCGCGGTAGTCGTTGCCGACGGCAATCACGGGCTCAATCCCGCGCCTGCGCATCTGGGTGCCCAGACCCAGTCCAAGCGCGGTCATGCCGGGCAGGTTGATCTCTTCGGGGTATTTCCAGCGCGCGTCATACTCGCGAAACCCGGTGGGCTTAATCATCGCGTCGCGCAGAAAACTCCAGGTGTTGGGTGTCACCTCGGGGAGGGGTTTGGTCATAACAAGTCTCAATCGTTAAATTTGAATAGGATTCGCTTTGGCAAGCGCATCAAAACGCATCAATGTGTCAACAAGTTGGGGCATTTGGTCGAGGTAAATCATGTTGGGCCCGTCGCACGGTGCGTTGTCGGGGTCCTGATGCGTCTCCATGAACACAGCAGCTGTGCCGACGGCGACCGCTGCGCGTGCCATCACGGGGGCAAACTCTCGCTGACCGCCGGAAGAGCCGCCCTGCCCACCGGGTTGTTGCACCGAGTGGGTCGCGTCCATAACCACCGGATACCCGGTCTGGGACATCTGCGGCAATGACCTCATATCGGCCACCAAGGTGTTGTACCCGAACGACGTACCGCGTTCGGTCAGCAAAATGTTCTGGTTTCCCGTGCTTTCGATCTTGGCAATGATGTTTGGCATTTCCCACGGGGCAAGGAACTGGCCTTTTTTCACGTTGATCACAGCGCCGGTATTGCCAGCGGCCAGCAGCATGTCGGTCTGACGACACAGAAAGGCAGGAATTTGCAGAACATCCACAGCCTGGGCTGCGAGGGCGCATTGTGCCTCGGTATGGACATCTGTCAGGACCGGGATGCCCATGGTTTTGCGAATGTCATCCAGAACCTGCAGGCCCGCATCGATTCCCATACCACGCTTGCCTGACAGAGACGTCCGGTTCGCTTTGTCGTAAGACGCCTTGAATACATATTGCGCACCGACGGCGTCACAGGCTTCTTTCATCTTGCCTGCAATCATTTGCGCATGGTCTGCTGTTTCAAGCTGGCAGGGGCCGGCAATGATGGTCAGCGGAAGGTCGTTGCCGACCGTCAGGTCGGAGATTTTTACATGTTTCATGGGTCTTATGAGGATACCTGTTCACGAAGGACCGACGCAGTAAGCGAGATCATGAGGTAGATACCAGCAAATAACAGGAATGCCAAAATCGTATTTTCAAACTTGCGCGGATAGCTGGGTTCCTGACTGGGAATAGGGTTCACCGAAACAGTCAGATACCGAACCTGCCGGTTGGCCTCGGACCGGGTTGTTTCCATTTGCTGCATTGCCGTTTGCAGCATCATATCCCGAGCCGCCAGATCGGCCTGGGCGATCTGTATGCGCACGCTTAGCCGGGCCAGCGAATTTTCGCCGGCAGAGGCGTCCTGCATTTGGGCATTCAAATCTTCCAGCACCTTTTCCAGCCGGGCAATGTCAGCCTGAACGCCATCTACTTTGGCTTTGTTCGGGCGCAGATTGTCCTGCAAAGCCGCTAGCTCCAACTCTTTGTCCTGAACCAGTATCTCGATCTCGTTGATACGACTTCGAAGGCTGGCGATTACGTTTTCCGGATCCAGCACAGCACCCTGCAACTGAAGTTCAATCAGCTCTTCCTGCGCCTGTTTGCGCGCCTCTTGAGCCGCCTCAAAGCTTTCAACCGCATCACGCATCTGGTCTTCACGTTTTTTACCGGAAAGCGCGTTCACCCTGTTTTCGGCGTACGAGATCAGACGCTCCGAGAACTCGGTCGAGGTCTGTGGATCCGGGGCCGCGACCTCCATCCGAATAACCCCTTCGGTTGGATCGTAGCCGATGGTGATCATCCGGTTGAACAGTTTGTACGCGTCCTCAAGTGACGCATCGGCGGCCAGCCTTTGAACCGGGTCGATCCAGTCCTGTTTGAAGACGTCCGAAAATCCTGCATCCTGATCCAGCAACAGCAGCGCCTCTTTCGATTCAAGAAAGGACTGCACGGAGATCGAGTCCTGCGTTGTGGCAAACTGAGTTCCCGCCAGCAAACCGCCAACACTGCCCGGTCCACCGTCTGCCTGCAGGATCAAAAACTCTGAATCGCTGGCATACATCGGGGTGGCGATGCGGTAGAAATAGAAACCCACGACAAAGGTCGGCAGAAACACAAAGACGGCCAGCCGCGCAAACAAGGCAAACAGTTTGCGCCTGCGTCTGCGTGCAATGTCTTTCTGGATTTCCCCGATCTCAAGGTTGCGTCGTTCAGCGGGGCTCAGGTCGGGTCCTGGTAAATTGGACTTTTTCGCACCCACAGCCTGCGGAAGCTTGATACTGACCTTGTCCTTGGTGTTGTTCTCTTCGTCGTTGGCCGGGGGCCTGGCGGCAGCAAGATCCAGAAGATTGGTGCGCTGGAACGGGTCAATGCCCTTTTGACGCAACAAACGCACCGCATCATAATCCGAGGTCGCAGCCAGCCCATGTTTCTGCGCCAACCGTCGTGCAATACGCAACTGGCGTCCCGTCAAACCTTCGCGTTTGATGTCGTCCAACTGTGTTCCTGGCTGCGCCTGATCCGCAGCAGGTTGGCCATGCGTTGCGTTGCGAATGCGCGAAATTGCGTCGGCCCGCGCTTCGGCGGAACCGTCAGCCTGCTGGTTGCGGCGCCAGTTGTACTTTCTAACCTTGGGATTCGTAGTCATATAACTGCTTAGCCTCTTCCAAGGATTCAAACATGTACAATTGCCCGTCCAAAAGGACGGCGGCTTGTTGGGCAAACTTTTCTAACACGGACGGGCTGTGTGATACGATGACCAGAGTTGTGGTGCGCAGTCTCTCTTTCAGGATCGAGCCGGCTTTTTCGTTGAACTCGACATCCGTTGATGCGGGCATCCCTTCGTCGATCAGATACATGTCGAAATCCAGCGCCAACATCAAAGCGAAGGTGAACCGGGAACGCATCCCCGAGGAATAGGTCGCCAGCGGTTGATCGAAATATTCGCCCAGACCACAAAGCCATTTGCAATAGGCTTCGATATAATCCGGGTCCATCCCATAGATCTTGGCGATGTAGCGCGCATTCTCAAGAGCGGACAGCTTTCCCGACACACCACCTGTGAACCCCATGGGGAAAGAGACGCGACATTCGCGTCGGATCACGCCCTCGTCTGGTTTTTCCAAACCAGCCATCATATTGATTAGCGTGGTTTTTCCAGTGCCGTTCGGGGCCAGAACCCCCAGTGACGTGCCCAGCTCGACCCGGAACGAGACCTGATCCAGAATCACCTTGCGGCGGGTTCCGGTCCAGAAGGACTTGCTGACATTGTCGAACTCTAACATTCGGGGCCTGCTGCTCGTGTTCCGTTGTGTTGCCGTTCTTTGGGACGGCCGGAGAAGGTTTTTTTACCGTTCCATGTTGGCTACATTATGTCGAATTATGAAACAAATGATCAATGCGTTGAGGTAAAACCTGTGACAACCTGATTGGCGGTGTGTCCGGCGGGCCTTATGTTCCCCGTCGTGACGCGTGGGCCAAAAGAGGTTTTGACATCCGATGGACAGCTTAGCCGACGAAATTCGGGCCTGTCGCCTGTGCGCAGACAGGTTTTCACAAACAGCAACGGCGCATGAACCACGCCCGGTTGTTTGGTTTCGGTCTGGCACGCCAATTCTGATCGCAGGGCAGGCGCCGGGTGCACGCGTGCATGAGTCGGGGCGGCCGTTCACCGACCCATCGGGTGACAGATTGAGGCATTGGTTGGGGATTGATGAGACGATCTTTTATGACCGCGACCGCGTGTCGATTGTACCCATGGCGTTCTGCTTTCCCGGTTATGATGCCCGCAGCGCCGACCTTCCGCCGCCCGCCCTGTGCCGAAACACCTGGCATGATCGGGTGATGAGCGTTCTGGGCCAGGTGCCGTTGACCGTCCTGGTCGGGGGGCATGCGCATAAGTACCACCTTGGCGTACGCGGTTCGGTCACAAGCACCGTCCAAAGCTGGCAGGACCATGCGCCGCGGGTCTTTGCCTTGCCTCATCCGTCCTGGCGCAATACGGCATGGTTAAAGAAAAACCCGTTGTTCGAGGCCGAGCTTTTACCGGTTCTGCGCGCGCGGGTCCAAGAGGTGTTGAATGACTGAACCCACGGCGTTGGACGCAGCACATGCCGCGATGCAGGCAGATCTGCAAAACGATTCCGCCCGGTTGCGATTTTTTGAGCGGCTGGCCGACAGCGAGCTGTTCCTGATGCTGACCGAGGAAGCGCAGGACGAGAATATCTCGCCCGAATTATTCGACGTTGCGGACGGGCGCTTTGTGCTGGCTTTTGACCGAGAGGAACGGTTGGCGCAGTTCGCAGGTCGGCCTGTACCTTACGTGGCGCTTTCGGGGCGGGTGCTTTCCGGGATGCTGGCAGGGCAGGGGATCGGGCTAGGCCTGAATCTGGAAACTGCGCCATCCTCGATGCTGGTCCCGGCAGAAGCATTGGGTTGGTTGGCCGAAACGCTGCAACACAGTCCAAAAGAGGTCGAGGAAAAACTGGCTGAGTTCATGCCGCCGTCTGGTTTGCCTGATAATTTGCTGGCCGCTTTGGATACCAAACTGGCAACCGCAGGCGGGTTGGCCACTGCGGCCTATTTGGTAGCCACCAAGTCAGAAGCTGGCGCGCAGGGACATTTGTTGGGTTTTGTCGATGTTCTCGACGGGGCAGAGCCCGCGCTTGCCAAGGCCGCGTCCGAAGCGTTGACCTTTTCCGGGATCGAGGCGGGCGCGATGGATGTCGGTTTTTTCGCCGCCAGCGAGCCTGCTGCTGCGTTGTTGGCCAAGGTTGGACTTCGCTTTGATCTGCCCGAGCCCAAAAGCGTCAAGCAGGTAAGAGAGGCCCCCGGCAGTAACCCGGACAATCCGCCAATTCTGAAATAGACGTCTAAACGCATACACGCGGCGCAGACCGCACCGCGTGTTGTTGTGCTAGCGGGATTAGTTATTCCGCCGCTGGTTCCAGTTTGTCCTGCGTGCGGGTCTCGAAATCGCTGGCATCATGGCGTTCGTGCAGCTGCGTGTGCGGCTCGCCAAAAGCACGGTTGACCATACGCCCGCGCTGAACCGCCGGACGGGCGTCAATTTCCTTGGCCCAACGCATGACGTTTTTGTACGATTCAACGTCCAGAAACTCGGCGGCGCTATAGAGACGGCCCAGCACCAGTTGGCCATACCAAGGCCAGATCGCCATGTCGGCAATCGTGTACTCGTCACCAGCAATGTAGGTCTTGTCCGCCAATTCCCGATCCAGAACGTCCAGCTGCCGCTTGGTCTCCATCGCGAAGCGGTTGATCGGGTACTCCCACTTCTCGGGCGCGTAAGCGTAGAAATGGCCGAACCCGCCGCCCAGATATGGCGCGCTGCCCATTTGCCAGAACACCCAGTTCATCACCTCAGTGCGCTCAGGGCCCGCCGCAGGAAGGAACGCGCCGAACTTTTCAGCCAGGTGAAACAGGATCGAAGCGCTTTCGAACACGCGCGTCGGTGTATCCCCTGACCGGTCCCAAAGGGCCGGGATTTTCGAATTTGGGTTGGCTCCGACAAAGCCCGAGCTGAACTGATCGCCCTCGCCGATATTGACCAGCCAGGCATTGTATTCAGCGCCTTCGTAACCCAGTGCCAACAGTTCTTCCAGCATGACCGTAACCTTCACGCCATTGGGTGTGGCCAGCGAGTACAGTTGCAGTGGGTGGCGTCCGACTGGCAGGTCTTTGTCGTGGGTCGCTCCGGCAATCGGCCGGTTGATATTGGCGAACTGGCCGCCGCTTTTGCTGTCCCAGGTCCAGACCGCTGGGGGGGTGTACGGGGATTGGTCGCTCATCTCTTGCCTTTCTTGCCGTTATCAGGGCTGTCTTAAAGCTAATATTGCAAACCGCCGAGTCCAACCCGCTGCAGTTGCCTTATTCTGTAACAATCGCCGTCCAAACTCTCACGTTTTCTCGTGTCGGGTCACAGCGGCGTTAGGGGGACTACGAACTGCACGGGAATCGCATATTGTCTTGTCAGACCTGCCACAACGGCATCACGGACACAGTTGACCCGAAAAGGATAGACCACATGAAACGCTTTGCATTGACCTTCGCTGCGGCCATGGCTCTGGCGGTTCCGGCATTTGCCGGGCCTCAATATGTTGATGGCACCGGCTTTGCTGTCTCGGGCTACGACGTGGTTGCATATCGCAGCCTGGATCAGGTTCCGGTCGGCCAATCGCAGCCCGAAGCCGTGCGCGGAAAAGCCGACATTACAGCGGAATACAACGGTGCAACCTGGGCTTTTGCGACCGAAGAAAACCGCGACACGTTCCTGGAAAACCCGGCCTTCTATGCGCCGCAATATGATGGCCACTGTGCTTATGGCGTGTCAAAAGGCGGTAAGGTTCCGGCCAACCCCAACTTGTGGCGCATTGTCGATGACAAGCTGTACCTGAACATCACCGATGTGGTTGTTGGCTTTTGGGAAGAAGATGTGCCCGGCAACATCAACATCGCTGAAGGCAACTGGCCGGGCATCGAGTCCTCGGACGCATCGACAAGTGTGATCCCGAAATTCACTTCGGAAGGCCCGGTCACAAACTGATCGACGCCTTGGATTGAAAAATTCAAAGCCCGGCTGATCTGGCCGGGCTTTTTTGCATTCAGCCCGCCAGCCAGAATTGATCGCGGATGTCCTGATCGGCATCAAACCGGATCTTCACGCTCTTGGCGCCTGGAAATTTGCGTTCGCAAATCGTGTCCGGGATCACCACTTCTCCGGCACCGGTGTCCTTGGACTGAAAGCTCAGAATCTCTGCCTCGGTATGCCGCGCACCGCTCAGGACTGTTGTTGGCAAGGCCACACGATTTGCACCGTGATGCACGGGTGTGGTGACGAAATAGGTCAAATGCCGCCCGTAACAGCCTACCGCATCTGGAACATGGTCCGAAATGCACGCTTCGGGTACGTCAAACGCATCTGCTGGGCTGTGCTCATGAGACAAGACTTCCTCAGGGCTCAGCATTGCTTTGCAGGCGGCGATGTCTTCCTGCGGCAACTCAATGATCCGCTTTTTCAAACGCGGACGACGCGGTTGAGCCTGGCCAGCTTTGCCACCGCCCCTTTTCGTCAATCCTTCGTTGCGTAAGAAATCATAGGCGGCCTTGGCGCGCGAAAACCCGGAACTGTCCCCATCCCGGTGATCGGGATGCGAATGAAAGGCGATCTGCCGCCACGCCTCTCTGATTTCATTGGAACTGGCAGATGGGGGCAATCCCAAATCTGCAAGGGCATCAGTGCGCGCCCGCACTTTATCTACAGGTTCCATACTCAAAACACTCGTTACAAACTACACGCCTCCAGTGTCGCCCAGGTCATAGTTTTGTCAAATTCCGAGGTGGATTTGCGAGGGTGCAGACAACAATCGCGATCTTGCGATTCAATTGTCCTGTAAGACTGCAATTTTGCGAATATGAGTGTGAAACAGTTCACACAAAATAGAACGAAAGTCGCCCGAGGTGAGCGTAACCCGGGCGAATCGTTGAGTTTTTCCGACTTAGGCGACGTTTTCCAGTTCAACGCGCGGCGTAATGCCAAGCGCAAAGCACACATCACGGGTCAGTTCCGGACGGTTCAGTGTGTAGAAATGCAGCTTGTCCACGCCGCCTTCGATCAGATCTGAACACAGCTCGGTGCAGATCGCGGTTGCCAGCAGATCCTCGCGTCCGTCACGCACTGCCTTTTCGAAAGCCTGTTCCATCCACACAGGAATATGTGTGCCGCAGCGCTTGGCGAAATTGCGGGCACCTGCCCAGTTCTCGATCGGCAGAATGCCGGGCACAATCGGCTTGTCGATGCCCGCTTTGGCGCAGGCGTCACGGAAACGGAAAAAGGTTTTTGCCTCGAAGAAGAACTGCGTCAGGGCTTCGTCCGCGCCCGCGTCAAGCTTGGCCTTCAGCCAATCCACATCCGCAGCCAAATCGGCAGCTTCGGGGTGTTTGTCAGGATAGGCACCGACGCGAATACTGAACATCTCGGTTTCGGCCAGCGCTTCAATCAGCTCGACCGAGCTGGCAAACCCGTCGGGGTGCGGAACGAACTTGTCCTGACCCTTCGGCGGGTCGCCGCGCAGGGCGACGATGTCTTGCACACCGGCGCGTGCGAATGTGTCGGCGATTTCCAGTGTTTCCTGCCGTGAGGCATCGACACAGGTCAAATGTGCAGCGACGTTCAGGCCCGACGACTTATGAAGGGTCGAAACTGCGTCACGTGTCAGCTCGCGCGTTGTCCCACCAGCGCCATAGGTAACGGACACGAAGCGAGGGTCCAGGGGGGCCAAAGTCTGAACCGTGTCCCAAAGACGGAATGAGGCTTCCAGAGTTTTGGGCGGAAAGAACTCAAAGGAAATTTCAGGTTTGGACATAACGGCCTCGCTGGATCATCTGAGCCTCTTGTGCCATGGCAGGCAATGTGAGACAAACTCATATTATTCAACAACAACATGAATGCTGTTCGAAATGCACATTGAATTCCGGCACCTGCGTACCATCAAAGCGATCCATGAATGCGGTGGACTGGCGCGTGCAGCAGACCAGTTGAACATTACTCAGTCTGCGTTAAGCCATCAGATCAAAGGGTTAGAGGATCAGGCAGGGGTCGAACTGTTTCTGCGCCGCTCGAAACCCATGAAACTGTCGGCCGCCGGGTTGCGCTTGCTTCGCTTGGCTGAACAGATCCTGCCGCAGGTTGAGGCCGCTCAGCATGAATTTTCTTCGCTGAGGGATGGGCGCACCGGGCGGATGCATATCGCCATTGAATGCCATGCCTGTTTTGAATGGCTTTTCCCGGTTCTTGAGGCTTTCAGGAAATCCTGGGGCGACGTTGATGTGGATATTCGTCCCGGTCTGGCCTTTGATGCCCTTCCGGCCTTGCAAAAGGAAGAGGTTGATCTGGTGGTGTCGTCCGACCCCGAAGACATGCCGGGTGTCGAGTTTGTGGAGCTGTTCGACTACAACGCCGTCTTTGTGGCCGCCTCGACCCATCCACTGGCCGAGAAAGAATACATCGAGGCAGAGGATTTTCGCGGTCAGACCTTGATCACGTATCCGGTGGAACGTACGCGTCTGGATGTGTTCAGCCAGTTGCTGATCCCTGCTCGGGTTGAACCCGCCGCGATCCGGCAGGTCGAGTTGACCGCTGTCATTCTGCTTTTGGTCGCGTCTAACCGGGGGATTTCAGTCTTGCCGGATTGGGTCGTGCGCGAGGTTAAGTACAACTCGGACTACGTCACCCGGCCCCTGACGAAGGAAGGGATCACGCGCCGCCTGTACGCTGCGATCCGGTCGGAGGATCTTGAGAAGCCTTATGTTCAGGAACTGGTGAAACTGGCCCGGGAAGAAGCCCGCAAGCTGCAATCCCAGTAACGGCGTTTCCTGCGGGTCCGTTATGCGTATCATTCCTCTTGGCAATGGCGCATTGCGGCAGTATACGCGCGGTTTGACCGGACAGGAGCCTTTTGACAATGGTTGGCAGTGCAAATCTCAACATCATGATCAAAGCCGCGCGCAAAGCGGGGCGTTCTTTGGTCAAAGATTTCCGTGAAGTCGAGAATTTGCAGGTGTCGATGAAAGGCGCGGGGGACTTCGTTTCCAAAGCTGATATCGCCGCCGAGGCTGTCCTGAAAGAGGAGTTGCTGGGCGCACGTCCCACCTATGGCTGGCTGGCCGAAGAAGGTGGTGCGATTGACGGCGAAGACCCGACTCGTCGCTGGATCGTCGATCCGCTGGATGGCACCACCAACTTTCTGCACGGCCTGCCGCATTGGGCGATCTCGATCGCGCTGGAACACAAGGGCAAGATTGTTGCCGGTGTGATCTATGATGCCGCCAAGGACGAGATGTTCTTTGCCGAAAAAGGCGAGGGCGCATGGATGAACGATATGCGTATTCGCGTGTCGGGCCGTCACCGCATGATTGAATCGGTCTTTGCGACTGGCCTGCCTTTTGGCGGTCGTTCGGACCTGCCAGCGACTCTGCAGGATCTGGCACGTCTCATGCCCGCTTGCGCTGGTGTACGCCGCTGGGGTGCTGCTGCGCTTGATATGGCGTATGTCGCCGCTGGCCGGTACGAAGGCTTCTGGGAACGCCGCCTGAACGCGTGGGATCTGGCGGCCGGTATCATCATCGTGAAAGAGGCTGGCGGCTTCGTTCAAGCTTTGAACCCCGAAGGCAGTGTGCTGGAGGATGGTGAAGTGATCTGTTCTAACGAACCGATCTTTGATCAGTTCTCTAAGGTTATCCGGGGCTAAACAGTTCTCAGGTTACTTGCGCGGAACACGTGGAATACGTGACTGCGAAAGCTTGTATTTCGCTTCTGGGTGGGGCGGGTGGCCATGGGTGCGGTCCCAAAACTGCACCCCTCCGCGCCGCAGCCAAAGCGGTATGCACAGGATCAGGCCCACAGCAAACCCTCCGGTATGGGCCCAATAGGCAATGCCGCCTTCGTCGGGGTTGCTGGTGACGCTGCCAAAGAACTGAATCGCCAGCCAGACCCCCAGCATGATGAAGGCCGGAATGGTGAAGACCCTGAAATAGACAATCAGGATCAGCAGGATATCCACCCGCGCTTTCGGGAACAGCAACAGATACCCACCCATCACACCTGCAATTGCGCCCGAGGCGCCGACGGTCGGCACCTGAGAGTCCGGCCCGGTGATGATGTGAATGAGGCCAGCGCCAATCCCGGCTGCCAGATAGAACAGCAAGAAGGGCAGGTGTCCCATCTCGTCTTCCAGGTTGTCACCGAAAATCCAAAGGAAAAGCATGTTTCCGGCCAGATGCATCCAGCCGCCATGCAGGAACATGGAAGTCACAAGGGTTTCCAACCCAAACCCATCGCTGACGCGCGCTGGGATGATGGCGTAGTCGAAGAACAGCCTGCTGATCCGCGGCCCGTCATCCATGATCCCCACATAGCTGAGGAAGATCAGGATGTTGGCCGCCAACAGAGCATAGACAACATACGGCGTGCGCCCCGAAGGGTTATGGTCACGGATCGGAAACATGGTGCGACGCTGGGCTTTTGCGCGCCCAGCGTCAAGGCAAGCTTATGCCGCACCTCCCAACAACGCAGCGTTTCCGCCCGCAGCTGTCGTGTCGACGCAGACATGACGTTCGCCCAGAACCCGCGCGCGGTCGGGCTTGCCAGGGATCAGAGGCAGAATCGGGCCGTCGCGGCGTGCCAGATGTTGTTCGATCTGCCGGGCGGTCTCGTCATCCCCCCACCACAGTACACCTGAGATGCCGGTCAGGTTTTCCAACCGATGCAGGTCAAGCATTCCGGTTGCTTGAATGGCGGTGCCACCCAGCGCCTGAACAGCCTTGGCCTGGGCGCGCGCTGCGGCCTCTCCGGGCCCCATACACAGCAATGGCTGGCGAGGGTATTCGCTTAGGCGGTTCGATTCTCCGGTCGGACCTGGCAAGGATTGGGTTTTGACTGGCGCTGGTTGCCCTTGAGGGGCTGGCAGGTCGGCCACGGTGCTCCACGTATCTGCGGTGCTTTGACGATCCGGCGCGCAGAAGCGGGCCATGTAGTTCGGCCCGCCCGCCTTGGGGCCGGTGCCCGACAGACCTTCGCCACCAAAGGGTTGCGAACCGACGATGGCGCCGATCTGGTTGCGGTTGACATAGATGTTGCCCGCATGGATCGCCTCGGTCACATGCTGGACCCGGTCGTCGATGCGCGTATGCAGGCCAAAGGTCAGCCCGTATCCAGTGGCGTTTATATCGGCGATGACCTTGTCGATGTCCTGCGCCTTGAACCGGGCCACGTGCAGTACGGGTCCAAAAATCTCGCGTTCCAGCGCGGTAATGCCAGAAACCTCGATCAGTGTTGGGGCAACAAAAGTGCCTTCGGGCGGCAGCGGAAGCTCTTTCAGAACCCGCCCTTCGCCACGGGCTTTGGCCACGTGATCAGCTATGCCTTGCCGGGCCCGTTCGTCGATGACCGGGCCGCAATCGGTTGAGATGAGCCAGGGATCTCCAATGCTCAGGGCGTCCATTGCGCCTTTGAGCATGGTCAGAACGTCGTCGGCGATGTCTTCCTGCAGATACAGACACCGCAGGGCCGAACAACGTTGGCCCGCCGACTGAAAGGCACTTTCGACGATCGATTGCACGGCTTGTTCGGGCAGGGCGGTGCTGTCGACGATCATGGCGTTCAGACCGCCGGTTTCCGCGATCAGCGGCGTGCCGGGGCGCATGTTCCCGGCCATCGCGGCCCTGATCTTGAGCGCTGTGGCCGTAGACCCGGTAAAGGCCACGCCCGAAACGCGTTCATCCGACGTTAGCGCGGCGCCTACAGCAGGTCCACCGGGCAGCAATTGCAACGCATCGCGCGGCACGCCTGTCTCGTGCATCAATTGAATGGCGCGATGCGCAACCAAAGGCGTCTGAGGCGCAGGTTTGGCCAACACAGCGTTTCCGGTGGCCAGCGCCGCTGCGATCTGACCTGAGAAAATGGCCAGAGGGAAGTTCCAGGGGCTGATGCAGGTAAAGATTCCGGCAGGCTTGGCCGCAGGAATGTTGGCTGCGTAATACCGCAGGAAGTCCACCGCCTCGCGCAGTTCCGCCACAGCGTCAGGCAGTGATTTCCCGGCTTCGCGAGCAAGAAGGGCGAAAAGCTCGCCATAGTTCGCTTCATAAAGATCGGCAGCGGCGTTCAGAACGCGCGAACGCTCAGCAGCCGGTGCGTCCCAGGGGTTGGCCGAGGCCAGGGCCAGCTCTGCATCCGCCGCGCTGGCTGGCGCAACGGACCCGGGCCGGTCCTGCGGACTGGCCGGGTTGGTAACAGGTTCTTCGGCCTCTGGCTTGGCCTTGTCAGCCAACAGAGGTTGAGCAAACCAATGATGCGCCCGGAACCCATCCCGCGCCGCCTCGATCCGATCCAGAGTGGGCGTGTGGTGCAGATCAAACCCTTTGGAGTTAGGGCGTTCTGGTTGAAACAGCTCGGGTCCTGTCGGCAGGGCGGGCGGCGGCGTCTGTACAGTGACAAACGGGTCTGCGGCGACTTCTTCCGGCGGCACGTTTTCATCGACAATCTGGTTGACGAACGACGAGTTCGCCCCGTTTTCCAGAAGACGTCGCACAAGATAGGCCAGTAGGTCGCGATGCGCCCCGACCGGCGCATAGATGCGGCACCGGGTGTTTTGCTTACCCATCACGATCTGATGCAGAGTCTCACCCATGCCATGCAGGCGCTGGAACTCATAAGGTTGATCGTCGGCCATATGCAGGATGGCGCTGACCGTATGGGCGTTGTGGGTCGCAAATTGCGGATAGATCCGGTCGGTCATGTTCAGCAGTTTGCGGGCATTGGCGATGTAGGAAACATCGGTTGCCGCCTTGTGGGTGAAGACCGGAAACCCATCCACCCCTTCGACCTGCGCACGTTTGATTTCTGTGTCCCAATAGGCGCCTTTGACCAGACGCACCATCAGCTTACGGTCGTGGCGTTCGGCAATGTCATATAACGTATCGAGAACCAGACCGGCGCGTGGCCCGTAGGCCTGCACCACGATACCGAACCCGTGCCACCCGGCGAGGGCTGGATCAGACATGACTGCCTCTATGACTTGCAGTGATAGCGAAAGGCGGTCTGCCTCTTCGGCATCGACGTTCAGACCCATGCCAGCGGCTTTGGCCAGCAATGCCAGAGCCCGCAGGCGCGGGACCAACTCGTCCATGACCGTCTGTTCTTGCGCAAGCTCGTAGCGAGGATGCAGGGCGGACAGCTTGACCGAGATGCCGGGATTGGCGCGGATGTCGTCATGGATGCAGGCCTCGGCAATGGCCGAAATGGCGCGCGAGTATGACAGGTGATAGCGCGCGGCGTCCGCCTCGGTGCGTGCGGCTTCGCCCAGCATGTCGTAGGAATAGGTATAGCCGTTATCCTCCATCCCCCGCGCACGTTTCATGGCGGACTGAATGGTTTCACCCAAAACGAATTGCCGCCCCATTTCTTTCATCGCACGCGCCACGGCGGTACGGATCACGGGCTCGCCCAAGCGCTTGATTGCACCGCGCAGCGCACCGACCGGAGAGGCCTGGCCTTCGTCCAGCACCTTGCCGGTCAGCATCAGCGCCCAGGTCGACGCGTTCACCAGCGATGATGAGGATTGCCCCAGATGTTTGCCCCAATCGGATGGCGCGATCTTGTCTTCGATCAACGCATCGATCGTATCGGCATCGGGTACGCGCAGCAGTGCTTCGGCCAGACACATTAGGGCGATGCCTTCGTCGGTGGACAGGCCATATTCGGCCAAAAATACCTCCATCAAGCCGGGTGAGGTGCTGGACCGGATGTCGCGAACCAGCTGCGCGGCAGCAGCACAGATGGCGTTGCGATCTGTGTTCGTCAGGTTGGCCTGAGTGATCAGGGTATCAAGAACAGCCGACTGATCGGCATAGGTTGGGGTGTCAATGAGTGTACGCAGGCTGTGTGACATGGGTCCTCCGGTCTTTGTGATAATATATGTCGGAAGAAACGGGACAATGGACCGAGTTTTGCGTAAAAAGAGGCGAGTGTTCCGAATTTACGGCGAAAGACAGTGCAAATGAACTTCCCTGATCTGGACCGCTTCGACCGGTCGATTCTGAAAATATTGGCTGAGGATGGCCGTGTTTCGGTTGCTGATCTTGCGCGCGAGATCGGTTTGTCGAAATCACCGACGCAAGCGCGGCTAAAGCGGCTCGAGGCGAGTGGCGTGATAAAAGGGTATCGGGCAATGCTTGACCCGATCAGATTGGGCCTGGATCACGTGGCTTTTGTCGAGGTGCGTATGACAGACACGCGAGAAAATGCACTGGCCGAGTTCAATGCCGCCGTTCGCCGGATCGCAGAAGTCGAGCAGGCCCATATGATTGCGTCAAACTTCGACTATCTTTTGAAGGTTCGAACCGGATCCATGTCAGAATACCGCGCGGTGCTGGCAGAAAAGATCTCGTCTCTGCCACATGTGGCGAGCACATCCACCTTTGTGGCGATGGAGGCGGTTAAGGAAACCGGCATGTTGGGCGCATTGGACGTGACGGGCTGACCGCCCACAAATCATCAGCGCGACAATATCCGACGCTTTTCAGCCATGGCTTCGCGGCGTTGCTGTTCGATTCCCAGTTTGAAGGAATCTTCAACGAAATCGATATGTGCAAACGCAGCCTGTTCCGCACGCTCTTCATCGCTGTCGATCACGGCCTGACCCAATTCAAGATGCTGTTCCAGCAATTTCTTGCCAGACCCGTCAATCGACTTCAAAAAGCTGCGGTTGTAGAAGACGCCTTGCTTGGTCAATTCATAGATGGACGCCATCATATGGATAAGAGTTGCATTCTGGCTGGCATCAACAATGGCTGAATGCAGCGCGAAATCTGCTTCGCGCGAGGCCAAGGCATCATTTTCTTCCCAGGCGCGTTGGTTTTCGGCCAGAATCTCGGCAATTCGTTCCTTGTCCGCCTTGGTCGCGCGTCGGGCGGCCAGGCGGGCGGCAAACCCTTCTTGCTCGCGACGGTATTCAAGATAGTCAAAAAACGCGGGCTCGTGCCGTTCGTAAAGTGAGAGCAACGCCGGTAGCATCGCCTGCCCTGTCAGGGCGGCTACAAATGTACCTTCTCCGTGCTGAGTGGTCACCAAGCCGCGCTCTTCCAGCGCGGCCAGCGCTTCGCGCAGTTTCGGGCGCGACACGCGCAGCATCTCTGCCAGATCACGCTCGGAAGGCAGCTTGCGCCCCTGTTTAAGAATACCCGATGCGATCAGATCTTCGATTTGTGAGACAACAGCGTCTGCCAGCGATTCGTGTCCGACCGGTTCAAAAATCGCCTTGGTGCTCATGGTTTTGCCTCATATGAAATGCGAAGATCATATTACTGGTAAATAAATATAACCATATCGCGGTAATTTTCAAGAAAACACGGTTCGCTGAATTCCTAGGCATAATTGCCAGAATTGATTGGGAAAATTGCAAGATTTTAAAATCTGAACCAAAAACGCAACACGCTGACGAACCGCGCGGTCACGCTGCGAGTGAAAGCAGCTTCATATCCATTGGTAAACAAAATTGTTGACTGGATCGTAATGGTAAAGTTAGTTTACCACCGGAGCGGCGCTGGAAGAGCCTGCGCCAATGATCGGGCCGAAACCCCGACCAACCCTGGAGGAGATCTCATGAAGAAGACCCTGACGAGCTTGGCCGTGGCGGCCAGCATTATGGCCGCACCTGCGGTTGCCGCAGACAAACTGCTGTTGAAAACGCCGATTGCGTTCTCGACCGAATTGCCGGGCCTGGGCTCGCCGATCCCGCGTGTTGCAGAACAGCTTGACGTGATGTCGGGCGGCACGCTGAAGATGAAAGTGTACGAGCCGGGCAAGCTGGTTCCGCCGTTCGAGATTTTGGACGCGGTATCCACTGGCAAGATCAACTCGGGCTACACCACAGCTGGATATTGGGCCGGTAAAATCCCGGCTGCGCCGCTGTTTTCGGCTGTGCCTTTCGGCCCCGAAGCGGGTGAATACATGGCGTGGCTCTATTACGGCAACGGCATGACCCTGTATCAGGAAATGTATGATCAGGCCGGTTACAACGTAAAAGTTCTGCCTTGCGCGATCATCGCACCCGAAACCTCGGGTTGGTTCGCGACCGAGATCAACTCGCCCGAAGACCTGAACGGTCTGAAGATGCGTTTCTTTGGTCTGGGCGGCAAAGTCATGCAGAAGCTGGGTGTTGCAACGTCGCTGTTGCCAGGTGGTGAGATCTTCCCCGCGCTGGAAAAAGGCGCGATTGACGCGACTGAATTCTCGATGCCCGCCATTGATGCGCGCCTGGGCTTCCATAAACTGGTCAAGTTCAACTATTTCCCCGGCTGGCACCAGCAGGCGACTGTGTTTGAGCTGCTGATCAACAAAGACGTCTGGAATGAAACCAGCGACCAGCATAAGGCGATCATCGAAAGCGCCTGCAAAGCGTCGATGGCAGACAGCTTTGCCGAAGGTGAAGCGATCCAGCATGCCGCACTGATCGACAACGTTGAAAACAACGGTGTCACCATCAAGCAGTGGTCGCCCGAGATGCTGGATACATTCCGCGCAACGTGGGACGAGGTTGCTGCTGAAGAAGCCGCAAACGATGCTTTCTTTGCCCAAGTCCTGGCGGACATGAACGAATTCCGCGACGGCTATAACCTCTGGAAGACTAACGCGTTCCTCCCACGTCAGTAAACTCTCCCTAACTGACGTAACCGGGGCGGCGGAGTCCGCCGCTCCGAACTCTCCCAAAAACGGAATTTCTAACCCTTCACCGTCCCGCGCGCCGGGGTGCTGAGCGAGGAATGACCATGGCCAACGAAAAATATACAAATGATCCGGTCGAAGCCTATGAAGGCATCCTGGAACATCCAGATACCGACCGTCAGAAGATCGCCGTCGCCATCGACACCAGCGTCAAAGCGGTAGGACATGTGGTCATGTGGGCGAATATCCTGCTGATGGCCGCGATCTTTAGCCAGGTTTCGCTGCGCTACCTGTTCAGCCAGAACTATCCCAAGCTGGATGAGATCCAGTGGCATTTCTACGGCGTCGTCACGATGATCGGCATCTCATATGCCTTGATCACCGACAGCCATGTCCGCGTTGACGTCCTGCATATGCAGTTGTCCCGCCGGGCGCAGCGGATCATCGAAGTGATCGGCATCCTGACTCTGTTGACCCCTTTCATCTATTTGATGGTCGACCAGGGGTATGACTATTTCTACGAAAGCTTCCGCGTGAATGAACGCTCGGACAGCCCAACTGGCCTGCCTGCGCGCTGGGCGTTCAAGGCTGTCATTCCGATCAGTTTCATCCTGCTCGCACTGGCTGCACTCGCACGGCTGATCCACGACGGGCACGCGCTGCTCTATGGACCGGCCTCGGAACGGGAAGGCGCGCCGCTGCGCCGTATCCTGCTGGTTCTGGTCGTGTTCGCCGCTGTTTGCGTGGGCTTGACCTTCCTTGTCGAAACGACCGAGGAAAAGCTGGTCATCGCGATGTTCCTGACCTTCATTGCGCTGCTGTTCACTGGCTACCCGGTGGCGTGGGTGCTGGCCGGTGTCGGTGTGGCCTATTGCGGTCTGGCTTACCTGTTCGACAACGATCTGATGCTGTGGACGGGTCTTGAGAGCACCTTTACCGGGCTTGATTATCTGACCCTTGGTGCTGTGGTGAACCGCGTTTATGCCACCATGTCCAACGCGGTTCTGGTCGCCTTGCCGATGTTCATCTTCATGGGCCTGATGCTGGACGAATCCGGTGTGGCCGAGCGTCTGATGTCCTCGATGCAGCGCCTGTTCGGCACCGTGCGCGGAGGTCTGGCGATTACCGTGACCCTGATTGGGATCATTCTGGCAGCCTCTACAGGCATTATCGGAGCCTCGGTGGTCCTGTTGGGCGTGCTGTCGTTGCCGTCGATGATGCAGCAGAAGTATCAACCGACATTGGCTGCTGGCGTTGTTTCAGCGTCCGGTACGCTGGGTATCCTGATCCCGCCCTCGATCATGCTGGTGATCATGGCCGACCAGATGGCCTTGTCTGTCGGCGATCTGTTCATGGCAGCCGTTTTCCCCGGTGTCATCATCGGCGGGCTGTACCTGACCTACATCTTCCTACTAGCCTTGATCAAACGTGACGCAGCCCCTGTGCCCGAGGGCGCAAAAGCCCCCGACTGGGCCGCTGTCAAGGACGTTCTGATCGCCGTCATCCCGACGCTGATGCTGATCCTCGCCGTGCTAGGTTCGATCTTTGCGGGTCTGACCACACCGACCGAAGCCTCGGGCATCGGTGCGCTGGGCGCCACGCTGCTGGCGCTGGGCTATCGCAAGCTGACCTTTGCCAAACTGTGGAACGTGCTGGTGTCGACTTTCAACACCACTGCGTACATCTTCGCGATCTTCCTTGGCGCGACCGTATTCTCCTACGTCCTGCGTGAATTGGGCGGGGACGAGTTGATCGAACATGTGGTGCAGTCCACCGGTTTCGGAGCCAACGGTACGATCCTGTTCATCCTGTTCATCGTGTTCTTGCTGGGCTTCGTTCTGGACTGGATCGAGATCACGCTGATCGTGTTGCCTCTGATGCGCCCCATCGTGAACGGGTTGGGCATCGACATCCCCGGCTTCGGCGTATTGGATGAACCGGCGTTGGTGTGGTTCGTGATCCTGGTCGCGGTAACGCTGCAAACCAGCTTCCTGACCCCGCCGGTTGGCTTCGCCCTGTTCTACCTGAAAGGCGTCTGCCCGCCGGAGATCAAGCTGACCCACATCTACAAAGGCATCATCCCCTTTGTGCTTTTGCAGCTGACCGGTCTGGCGTTAGTCTTCCTCTGGCCGACGCTCGCCACCTGGTTGCCCTCGGTCGCTTACTAAGGAGCCTGCCCGATGCGTCTGAGCCAATGTCATAACTTCCACGACTTCCGGCGGCTGGCCAAGCAGCGGCTGCCGGGCCCCATCTTCAACTACATCGACGGTGGCGCGGATGATGAGGTGACGTATCGGGAAAACACCAATGCGTTTGACCGGTGTGATCTGTTGCCGTCGGTCCTGCGCGGAGTGTCAGACGTGGATATGTCGGTCACGGTGATGGGGCAAAAGCTGGACATGCCCGTCTATTGCTCGCCCACTGCCTTGCAGCGCCTGTTCCACCATCAGGGCGAACGCGCCGTCGCGGCGGCGGCTGAAAAATACGGGACGATGTTTGGTGTTTCGTCGCTGGGGACCGTGTCGCTGGAGGAGCTTCGGAAAAAGCATAAGAACCCGCAGGTCTATCAGTTCTATTTCCACAAGGATCGGGGCCTGAACGCCGCCATGATGCAGCGCGCGAAAGAGGCGGGTGTCGAGGTCATGATGCTGACCGTCGACAGCATCACCGGCGGCAATCGTGAGCGTGACTTGCGCACAGGGTTCTCGATCCCGTTCCGGCTGACGCTGGGCGGAATGATCCAGTTTGCGATCAAGCCGATGTGGGGGATCAATTACGTTACGCACGAAAAGTTCCGTCTGCCTCAGCTTGAAGAGCATGTGGATATGGGTGGCGGCGCCAGCTCGATCGGCGGCTACTTTACCGACATGCTCGACCCGTCGATGAACTGGGATGACGTGGCACAGATGGTGCGCGACTGGGACGGTCAGTTCTGCCTTAAGGGCATCATGACCGTCGAAGATGCTAAGCGCGCGGCCGAGATAGGATGCACCGGCATCATCCTGTCTAACCACGGTGGTCGCCAGTTGGACGGCTCACGCACGCCCTTTGATCAACTGGCCGAGATCGTCGATGCCGTCGGCGACAAGCTGGATGTGATGATGGACAGCGGCATTCAACGTGGCACCCATGTGCTGAAGGCGCTGTCGATTGGGGCCAAGGCCGTGGGTGTTGGTCGTCACTACCTGTACCCGTTGGCTGCCGCAGGGCAGGCGGGGGTTGAGCGCGCCCTTGGCCTGATGCGGGCCGAGATTGAACGCGACATGAAACTGATGGGTGTCACCAGCGTCGACCAGTTGAGCCGCGAGAATATCCGTTTCCGCAACGCCTGAACCCAAATTGGGGGCCGAGATGACCAATGACGAGTTGATCAAGCACTTCCGTTCTATCGTCGGATCACGCCACGTCTTGACTGGCGAGCGCGCGACCGAACGGTTCCGGCGTGGCTTCCGCTCGGGCGAGGGGGAGGCGCTGTGTGTCGTTCAGCCCGGTAATTTATTGGAACAGTGGAAAATCCTGCAAGCCTGCGTTGCCTCGGACAAGATTGTTATCATGCAAGCGGCCAATACCGGCTTGACCGAAGGGTCGACTCCATCAGGCAGCTATGACCGCGATGTCGTTCTGATCAATACCCGCCGGATGGACACGCTGGTCCCGTTGAACAATGGCGAGCAAATCGTCAGCTTTCCCGGTGCCACCCTTTTCGCGTTGGAAAAACTGCTGGCTCCACTGGGGCGCGAGCCGCATTCAGTGATCGGATCCTCGTGCATCGGTGCATCGATTGTGGGTGGGGTCTGCAATAACTCGGGCGGGTCTTTGGTCGAGCGTGGGCCCGTTTACACCGAACTGTCCGTGTACGCCCGGATATCCGAGCAAGGCGAGCTGGAACTGGTCAACCATCTGGGCATTGATCTGGGCGACACGCCCGAGGAAATCCTGGCAAGCCTCGACGCTGGCAAGTTCGACCGCAACCCCGGTGCCACAAACAAGCGCGCTTCAGCCAGCGATTATGCGCAGATCGTGCGGGATGTGGACGCGGAAACGCCTGCGCGGTTCAATGCAGACAAGGCTAAACTGTTCGAATCCGCTGGCTCTGCCGGTAAACTGGCGGTCTTTGCCGTACGTCTTGATACCTTCAAGAAAAATGACGCGGAAAAAGTGTTCTATATCGGAACAAACAACCCCGATGATCTGGCCGCTTTGCGCCGTCATATCCTGTCCAGGTTCAAATCTCTGCCCGTCTCGGCCGAATATATGCAGCGTGAGGTGTTCGACATCACTGCCAAATACGGCAAGGACACGGTTGTGATGATCGACAAACTGGGCACCGACCGCTTACCGTTTTTCTTTGCAATGAAAGGCGCGGTCGATGCACGTCTTCGGCGCATCCCGTTGCTGGGTAATTTCACCGACCGGTTCATGCAAATGGCCGTGGCGCTATGGCCGCGTGTTCTGCCCAAGCGGATGGTCGAGTTCCGCGACAAGTATGAACATCACCTGATCCTGAAGATGAAAGATGACGGTATCGCAGAGGCTGCCGCGTGGTTGCCGGGTTTCTTGGAAGACCGCGACGCCGGTTTTTTTGAATGTGACGCCCGCGAGGCTAAGATTGCAGGTTTGCACCGTTTCGCCGCAGCCGGAGCCGCCGTGCGTTACATGGCTCTGCATAACTCGGACGTAGAAGACATTATCGCATTGGACGTCGCGCTGCGCCGCAACGATCAGGATTGGCTCGAAAAACTCCCGCCCGAGATCGAGAACCAGCTGGTGCACAAGCTCTACTATGGCCACTTCATGTGCCACGTCATGCATCAGGATTACGTTGTCAAAAAGGGCGCGGACCCCAAGGCGCTGAAGGCGGCGATGCTCAAACTGTTCGACGAACGCGGTGCGGAATACCCAGCCGAGCACAATGTGGGCCATTTGTATCCGGCCAAGCCTGATCTGGCGGCGCATTACAAGTGCTGCGACCCAACCAACTCGTTCAATCCCGGCATTGGAAAGATGTCGAAGGCGAAACACTATCACTAAGTGAACATCGTTACGCCTTTTGACGCTTGTGAAAGGCTTCGAGAAGGCTGGTGCCACTGTCGAAAAACGCGGCCTCACCTACAATGTCGGTCACGCCATAGCGATCCAACTCGGCCTTTACGTCCGGCTCAACCAGCGTGAATACCAGTTGGATGTTGTTTTCCTTCAGGACCCCGGCCATGTTGCGCAAGGCGTATCCAGCGGTGAAGTCGACCTCATCTATGGCTGACGCGTCAAGGCAGAACCATTCAGGTTTGGCGTCCGGGCCTTGCGCAATGGCGGTGACTTCATCGGTAAATCGCTGCGTGTTTGCGTAATACATGCCGTGCGAAAACCGATAGATCACGAGGCCGGGCTCGAACTGGTTAGGTGGGGCCAGATCTTTTGAATGCCAGCCACCGGACTGGGTTTTGACAATCACAGCGTTCTTTGGGCGATACCCTCTGCGGGTGTGATCGACCAGCGACAGGACCATGGCAAAGATGATGCCTTGTTCCACGCCGACCACGACAACCACAGCTGCCGTCGCAGTGGCCACCCAGAACTCGGATCGGGCTTGTTTGTAAATCGTTGTCAGACCACGCAGATCGATCAGTTTCAACCCGATCAGGAAGACGATAGCGGATAAGGCGGCATTCGGCAGATAGGCAAGCGGTTTGGTCAGAAACAGGATCACAAGCAGGACTATGGCAACCGTGGTCAGTTGCGCCACCTGACTGCGGCCACCCGCGCTGGCGACCATTTCGGTTTTGGTGGGGCTGCCGTTGACCACAAATGTGCCGGTGAATGCCGCTCCGAAATTGGCAAGCCCAAGCCCGATCAGGTCTGTGTTCTCGCTGAACCTCTCGTCATATCGGGCCGCGTACGCGCGCGAGGTCGCAGCGCTTTGGGCCAGAATGACAACGAAGATGGACAGTGCAGTGGGCAGGAGTTGTTTGAACAGGGTCCAACTCCAATCCACCTCGGGGATCGAGATCGATGGCAAGCCGCCGGGCACTGTTCCCAGCAGGGCAATTCCCACCGTTTCGAAGGAAAAGGCCCAACTGCATAAGATCACCCCCACGATCGCGATCAAAGGTCCTGGTACTTTTCGCGACAACATTGTGCAGGCAAGCACAATACCAAGAACGGCCGCCGATACACAAACGGTTGGCCAACTGACCTGAGCCAAATTGTTGAAAACATCGGTCAGTCGCGCAAGCGTGCCGTGCCCCGTGGCCTCGATCCCCAATAGACCGGGTATTTCACCCGTGGCGACCTGAATGCCTACGCCGGTCAGGAAACCAACAAGAACGGTACGAGACAGGAAATCGGCCAGGAATCCCAGTCCGATGATCCGTGCGCCAATCAAAAACACGGCTGCCATCAATGCGAGGAGCGATGCCAAAGCCAGATACTCGGACGAGCCTGTAACCGCCATCCCCGCAAGGGCCGACGCGGTAATGGCTGCCGTTGCCGAATCGGCCCCGACCACCAGGTGCCGTGATGAGCCGAATAGGGCGAACAGGGCCATGGGAATCAGGATCGTATAAAGCCCGGTGACGACCGGTGTACCCGCAATTTTGGTGTACCCCATCACTTCGGGTATCGCGAGGCAGGCGAATGTAAGCCCCGCTAGCATCTCGGCAGGAAGGCGCGATCGGTCTATGGGCAAGACACCTTGCAGCACGGGCAAAGCCGACAGGTTGCTATTTCTGCCCGGTTTTTCCATGGGTTACCTTTCGCCCGATTTGTCCTTCATTTCCACCTTTCATACCACCAGAGCGCCGGGTCGGGATGAATGCAAGGGAAGAGGGGTAAATCGAGATGACTTTGCAGCCGTTTTCGACAGGTTTTCAGGGAATTTTACACAACTACGGGAAACCCCCAATTTCGCGCGCCGCCTATCAAGGGTAAACATGACCTACCGTACTTACCACACAAACACACGGTAATTACTTTCCCCGATGAGGGGCTGGTCACACCCCCTCGGCCGGCCCCTCTTAACTTTTTGGAGACGTGAAGACGCGCCGGGCTTGGAAAACCGATTGCGCTCAGGCCGTGGCCAGTGTTGTCACATGAGCGGGCAGGTCGGCGGCAGCCTCATAAGCAATATCATGCGGAATGTCCTGTACGGGGGATTTTCGATATCCTTCCGTGAACAGAAGAAACGGGACTTTTGCCCTGACAGCGGTTTCAGCGTCAACCTCGCTGTCTCCGACAAAAATACGTGGACCTGAGCCGTTAAGGGCGTCGAAGCTTGCAAACAGATGTTGGGGGTCTGGTTTCCGTGTCTGCAGACTGTCGCCACCAAGCACGACGTCGAAGAACTGCGACAGGTTCAATGCCTCCAGCACATGCCGCGCCGGGGCTTCGGGCTTGTTGGTGCACACGCCCAGAACGCAGCCCATCTGTTGCAAACGTTCCAACGCGGCGGGAACACCGGGATAGGGAACGGTCGTTTCGCTGGCAGCGGCGTTGTAGAGCTTGAGGGTCAATTGCGCCAATTCCGCGTGACGATCCATCGACAGATCGCAGTGGCGGATCACGCGTTCGACCAGTTTGGGCAGACCATTTCCAACGAATCCCTTGATGATCTCGAAGGACAGGGGATCCTGCCCGGTGTCATCCAGCATTCGGTTTGTCGCCGAAGCCAAATCACCCAGACTGTCCACCAGCGTTCCATCCAGATCAAATACAACAGTTGCGGTCATGTTTTTCCTGCCTTTTCCCCTCTGCCCACAGAGGTAACCCGCCCTTTTTCTGGGCGCAATCACTTGTGGTGAAACGACACTTGACAATCCTTACTAAAATAATCAGATTAACCGCAGGAACAGAAAGCCAGCCCATTCGAGGTCAGCCAGATCACATGAAACGCAACTGAATTGGCACTAAGCCGAAACGCTCTGGAGATGTCCCGATGAACGTTCAGAACCCGACCCCAACCCAAGGTTACGCTGTCTCGATGCTTCCCGCGCACAAGGCCGAAGACCTGACAAAAGGCGGCAACCTGGCACATATCGAATTGGGCGACCAACTCTACACCCTGCGCATTACCCGCGCGGGCAAACTGATCCTGACGAAATGAGCGCTGGCAAAACGCGCGGCGGCGCTGCGGTAGGTCGCCTTGCTGACTTGGACCTCGTTGAGGCGGGGGCGGTCATGTATCTGCGCATGTGGAGCGCGGGTGAAGGTGCAAGGGCCGATGCTGCCAGTGACTTTCAGATCGCTTTGGGGGCAGAGAGCGGGCAGGCCGCGATGCTGACACTGGATCGCCTGTGTTCACTTTGCGCAAATTACGGTCGTCGTCCATTGATCAGGCATGGGTTGGGATGTGCGTGTCTTGGCGCGGACGAAAACTGTTTCGCTCAGATGATTTCAGCCGCCTCTGAAGGTGCGCGTGAAGACGCAATGATGATGGCATCTCTGATCGTACGCCCGGATTTTGCACCTGCGCTTGCCGCGTTGTCAGAAGAACTTGGCCTTGCCCTCAGACGCATGACGGCCGGGTTCAGGATCCCTACTACGGGACACCATACCCCCTCGGCCGTTCTCCACTGATCCCCGGTTCAGGACGGCTTAACCCCGGCATTGCGCCGGGGTTATTTTGTTCAGCAGCACCCACATCCGGCATGATGATGATCGTGATCGCAAACCGGGGCAGGGGTGTAATCGCCCACCTCTGACAGCACGTCTCGCAACGCCCAAAGGACCATGTCCACATCCTCGGCCTCGATGGTCAGCGGCGGGCGGATCTTCAGGATGTTGTCCTTTGGTCCTTCGCTACCGATCAGAATACGATGGTCGCGCATCCGGTTTTTGACATAGCTGCAAATCTCGGTTCCCTCTGATCCGTCAGGGTTAATCAGTTCCACACCAAGGAACAGCCCCATGCCCCGCACGTCGCCAACACAGCCAAAGTCGTTTTCGATCTGACGCAACCCGGTCATCAGACGGTCTCCCATCAGGCGGGCATTGTCTTGCAGAGCTTCGTCGTCGACGATGTCCAGCACCTCTTTGCCGATCCTGCAGGACAGGGTCGAGCCGCCGAAGGTGGAAAAGAACTCGATCCCGTTGTTGAAGCTGTCCGCGATTTCTTTGGTCGTTACTAGCACGCCCAGAGGGTGCCCGTTTCCGATAGGTTTGCCCATCACAACGATATCGGGAAGTGCGCCCTGGTGTTCAAAACCAAAGTAGTACTCGCCCAGACGACCAAGACCTGTCTGCACCTCATCGGCGATGCAGACACCACCTGCGGCGCGGATTTTTTCATAAACCGCAGGCAGATAGCCCTTGGGTGGAATGATCTGTCCTCCGACCGAGGGGAAGGTCTCGGCGATGAACCCGGCGACGCCTTGCCCGCGCGCGTTCAAGGCCGTGATTGCCGGATCTACAAGATCGGCAAATTTCTGGGCCCGATCCGCATTGTCGCGCTTGAACGAACCACGGTAGTCATCCGCAACCTCAACCAGTTCAACCCAGTCGGCTTTGCCGACGCCACCCGGTTTGTTGAACTTATAAGCCGAGATCGCCACAGCCGCGTTTGTATTCCCGTGATAGCCATGATCCGGTGTCACGATCCCTTTCGCTCCGGTATGGGCACGGGCCAGCCGCAGAGCCAGCTCATTGGCTTCGGTCCCGGAATTGACAAAGAAGCAGACCTCGAAATGATCTGACAGTTTGGACAGGATTTTGTCGGCAAAAGCGGTCTGGGCTGGATGCAGATAGCGGGTGTTCGAGTTCATCCGCCTCAGCTGTTCCGCTGCCACGGCCTGAATACGCGGATGCGCATGACCGACATGAGGGACGTTGTTATAGGCGTCCAGATAAGGGCGGCCCCATTCGTCGAACAGGTGGTGTTTCCACCCACGCACCAGCATGACCGGATCGTCATAGGTCAGAGACAGGTTACCACCAAAATGATCGCGTCGCCCTTGCTGGATCGCCTGCTTGTCAGTGGGTTGGTAAAACACCTTGTCATCCGGCAGGTTCAGCAAGGCGGCGGGGTTCGGACAGACCGCGTGCCACAGCTCCATCTCGTCAGGATCGCCTACACCGGGCCAGTCCGCCTCCATGCCATCGGTGGTCAAGGCCAGTTGGAAATGAACATGAGGGGACCATCCGCCATTCTGGCTGGCATCGCCCAGCCGGGCAAACGCCGCCCCCTGTGCTACCGGATCGCCGGGTTTCAACCTGTCACAGCATTCTGGATCCAGATGACCATAGAGCGTGTAAAACGGATCACCTTCGGGCGTTTCGTGATGCAGGATGATCACCCCGCCATAGTCGAGGTGGCTGTCGCGGTTCTCGACGACCTCAACCCGCCCGCTCATGGGCGCGTGCAGCACCGTCCCGGCAGGCGCAAACACATCCACGGCCAAATGCACTGTCCGCCGGTCCGAGGCTTTCCACGGGCCCTTGCGGAACCCCGGTTCGGCATAGATCAGGCGGGGCTCGTTGTAATAGCCCAGCCACAGATCTTGCCCATATTCCTCGCCCACTCGTGCGGCCTCGGCCAGAGGCATGTGGAACGGATTCTGCGGCCAGACACAGTTTTCAACCGACAGTGAGCCCATGGGCACATCGCTCAGATCCTGATCGAACATCTGAGCGAACTGACCGCGATGCTCCTGTAGATAGGCGTGGATACGGTCTGCCCCATCGACAACCGGCAATCCACAAGCCGCCCGCAAACGCGCCGACATGAGGCCACCATTGACCGAAGCGTTCTCAAGAAACCGCCATGCGGGCGCTTGAGAGATTGTCACATAAGGATCATCCGGGGTCTCGGCGGCCATCAGGGTCGAGTTGACAACAGACACGGCAAGCCGCATCCGCAACAACGGCCAGATCAAATCCACCTCATCCTCGCGCAGCCGGTTGGCCGCGTGATACCCTTTCACCAACGCAGCCAACGCCCGTTCCGGCTTGGGATGGTCCAAAACGACATAGGCCCCGGCAATCGCCAGATCGCAAACCCGCGGCGCCGCGCACATGTCACCCAGATCAATCAGCCCCGAGATCCGCCGCCGTTCGCTCAACTCCCCTTCGACCAGAATGTTATAGTCATTGGCATCATTGTGAATGGCCTGCTTGGGCAGATCCGCAAGGGTACCGGAAATCGCTGCAAACCCGCCGCAGATTTCCTTTAGCAAGGCTTGCCGCGAAGGATCTGAAATCGCGCCCAGCTTTTCCGCAATCCAATCCGCCTGCATCAGGTCCCATTTGAAGCCGGCCCGATGCAACCCCTCATGCTGGAACCCTTCCAGAGCCCGGTCAGTTGCCCCCAACACGCGCCCCAGTTTCAGGATCAGTTCTTCGGATTTTGGTGCCGCCTTCGCATAGCATTGCCCCGGCAGGCATTCCAGCAACCAAGCCAGCCTCGGCTGGGCCTCAGAATCCGCAATCTCGGGCAACAGAGCGCCATTCAAATCGGGAAACACCTTGGGAAAAGGCAAACCCGGTGCTTCCGACGCAATATGAGCCAGCGCCTGTATCTGCAGATCCACCAGATCCGCCTCACAGCCCGCACGCATAACCTTAAGCACATAATCCTGCCCATTGGTGGCCTGCACCAGAAAGTTCAGGTCATATTCACCGTCCAGACGAGTCAACCGTGCGTCCAACCCCCAATGCTGACGCAGCGCATCCGCCCAGAACTTCACCAATTCGCTCATGTCGTTCTCCGTCCCGTCACGCGCGGGATCCTTTTCATCTGGCTAAAAATACCTTCGGGGGTGAATTGGCCCACCGGGCCAAGAGGGGGCAGACAGCCCCCTGATCCCTCAATCCAAAGCGCGCAGGCGTTTGAACAGCGACGACGTATCCCAGCGCCCGCCGCCAAGTTTCTGCACATCCTTATAAAATTGGTCGACCAAAGCCGTCAGAGGCAAAGAAGCCCCGTTGGAATTGGCCTCATCCAGACAAATCCCCAAATCCTTGCGCATCCAGTCCACAGCAAAGCCGTAATCGAAATGATCGTCCAGCATCGCCTCGTGGCGGTTCACCATCTGCCAGCTTCCAGCCGCGCCCTGACTGATCACCTCGACCACAGAGCGCCCGTCCAAGCCGGCCTTTTCCGCAAAATGCAGCGCTTCGCTGAGGCCCTGTACGACACCGGCGATGGCAATTTGATTGCACATCTTGGTCATCTGGCCCGTGCCGCTCTCTCCGATACGGCGGCAGATCTTAGAGTAAACCTGCATCAAGGGTTCCGCCGCATCATAAGCGTCCTGATCGCCGCCGCACATGATAGACAGGACCCCGTTTTCGGCCCCGGCCTGACCACCCGATATCGGGGCGTCGACAAAGGCACACCCTTGCGCTGCTGCTGCCGCATAAAGCTCTAATGTGACAACTTTGGAAACCGTTGTGTGATCAACAAAGATGGCCCCGTCCGACATGCCATGAAACGCGCCGTTCTCGCCTGTGCAGACCATGCGCAGATCGTCATCGTTGCCGACACAGGCCATGACAAACTCTGCATCTTTGACGGCATCTTTCGGAGTAATTGCCATGGCACCGCCATGCTGTGCCACCCAGGCTTCAGCCTTGGCGGTGGTGCGGTTGTAGACGGTGACGTCATGACCTGCGGCCTTCAGAAATCCGGCCATGGGATAGCCCATGACACCAAGGCCAAGGAACGCGACTTTTGCCATTTTGTGATCCTCTCGGCTGTTCGACCGTTGTCTGGGGCCGAAATCTTCGACGAAGACAAAGCAAAGCTGCGCCCAAAGGGCAACCCCAAGTCAGCCTTTCCCACCCAGATCCTGTAATATGGGACAATCGGGCCGGTCATCCCCGGCGCAGGCGTCAACCAAATGACTCAGCGTGTCGCGCATGGCGTTCAGGTCCGCGATCTTGGCCTCGATCTGCGCCAGATGATCCCGCGCAACCTGTTTTACATCGGCGCTGGCGCGGGTTTCATCCTCGTACAGCGCCAACAGGGTACGGCAACCTTCGATGGTGAACCCAAGCGCGCGGGCACGGCCCAGAAAGTTCAGTTTATGCACGTCCTGATCGCGAAACCGGCGATACCCGTTGTCGTCGCGCAGGGGCTTTATCAGGTCGATGTCCTCATAATACCGGATCGTCTTGGCGGGCAGGCCAGTGCGGGCAGACACGTCTCCGATATTCATGCGTGCACCTCGTTGGTGGCCAAGGTCGGGGTTTCCGGCACGCTGGCGCGGACGCGACGCAGACGCAGAGCATTCGAGACCACAAAAACGCTGGACAGCGCCATCGCGCCAGCTGCCAAAGCAGGCGACAACAGATGACCGCCAAACGGATACAGCGCGCCAGCCGCCACCGGGATCAGCAGGACATTGTAACCAAACGCCCATCCGAGGTTCTGGCGAATGTTTCGCATTGTGCGACGGCTGATCTCGGTCGCGTTTGCGACGCCGCGCAGATCGCCCGACATCAGAACCACGTCGGCCGTTTCGATGGCCACATCCGTACCTGTCCCAATGGCGATGCCGATATCCGCGGATGCAAGCGCCGGGGCATCGTTGATCCCGTCGCCAACAAAAGCCAGCGTTCCGAAATTATCCCGCAAAGCCGTGATCGCATCTACCTTGCCGTCCGGCAACACCTCGGCAGTGACGTGATCGATCCCCAACCGATCAGCCAGCGCCTGTGCCGTCCGCGCGTTGTCTCCGGTGATCATGGCCACAGTTAACCCCATCTGGTGCAACCTTTGCAGCGCTTCTTCAGTGCCGGGCTTGATCGGGTCGGACACAGAAACCGTAGCAGCGGCCTGCCCATCAAGAGCAACGAATAGCGGCGTTGCCCCTTCAGAGGCGCGCTCTTCGGCCTCGTCCGCCAAACGGCCAAGATCAATCCCCCGGTTTTCCATCAGCCTGTACGACCCGACCAACACTTCTCGACCTTCAACGAGGCCCTGTACACCCAGTCCGGTGATTGATTGGACATTCGACGCCTCGGGCAGAGCAGAAGGACCGGCCCGAGTGATAGCTGATGCAATTGGATGCTCCGACTGTGCTTCTAGGGACGCAGCGAGCCGCACAACCTCATCCCGGTCAAACCCGTTCGTCGTCATCACGCTTTCCAACTCGGGACGTCCGAGCGTCAGAGTTCCGGTTTTATCCAGCGCGACGATGCGTGCTTGTTGAAGCTGCTGCAATGCATCGCCTTTGCGGAACAATACCCCCAGTTCTGCTGCACGCCCCGTGCCCACCATGATAGAAGTGGGCGTCGCCAGTCCCATCGCACAAGGGCAAGCAATGATCAGGACCGAAACACCTGCCACAAGCGCCAGCGGTAGAGCGGGGCTGGGACCGAAAACCAACCAGAGTATGACGGTGACCACAGCGACGAGAATGACAGCAGGGACAAAACGATAGGTGATCTGGTCGACCAGCCCTTGAATGGGCAATTTGGCCCCCTGTGCTTGCTGCACCATGCGGATAACCTGAGCCAGGACCGTGTCGTCCCCAACGCGCGCGGCGCGTACCCGCAAGGCGCCGGTCCCGTTCACCGTGCCGCCAACAACAGAGGCCCCTTGCGATTTTCCGACCGGCACAGGCTCGCCAGTGATCATGCTTTCGTCGACGTAAGATGTGCCCTCAAGCACTTCGGCGTCCACTGGCATCCGTTCGCCTGGACGAACGCGCAAAATGTCTCCCACAACTATTTCAGCAATAGGACGGTCCTCTGTTCGGCCATCCACTTCGACCCTTGCGGTCTTGGGCTGCAAGCCTACCAGCTTCCGGATTGCGGCGCCGGTTCTGCCTTTGGCGCGCGCCTCCATGAGTCGGCCCAGAAGGATCAATACAACGATGACTGCTGCGGCTTCGAAATAGACATTCGCGGTGCCTTGCGGCAGCACACCCGGGGCGAATGTGGCCACCACGGAATAGAGATAGGCCGCCCCGGTCCCAAGCGCGACCAGCGCATTCATGTCTGGCGTGCCGCGTAACAGGGATGGGATGCCCTTGCGGTAAAACACCCGTCCCGGACCGATCAACAGGGCCGAGGTCAGAGCAAACTGGATAAGCTGACTGGTCTGCGCACCGATGGTGGCGTGTACCCAGTGATGGAATGCGGGGATCATGTGCCCACCCATCTCAAGAATAAACACGGGCAGCGCGAGGACGGCGGCAAGCATCGTGGTGCGGACCAGACTGCGAATTTCGTCATCTTCGCGGCTTTCAGGTTCATGGGCGTTTTGAAGGCGCGCGGGGTATCCGATTCCGGTGATGACCTGTGCCAACTGCTCTGGCGTGGTTGTCCCCGCCGCGTATGTCACTGTGGCGGTTTGAGTTGCGAGATTGACCTGAGCCTCGATTACACCCGGGTTGGCTACCAGCGCGCGTTCGATCTTGGCCACGCACGAGGCGCAATTCATCCCGTCGACATTCAGATCAACGCATTTGGTTTCAGCAGGATACCCTGCTACGTCCAGCGCCGCAGTCAGAGCCGTAACCGGCCCGTCAAACGCCACTTGCGCTGATTTGGTTGCAAAGTTGACTGAGGCCGCATCGACACCTGGCACATCGCGCAGGGCGGCTTCGACACGGCCCACACAGGACGCGCAGCCCATGCCGGTGATTTTTAGCTCTGTGAGTGTTTTATGTGCCATGCAACTCGTTCCGCAGCTTGCCTTGCCCTCCAAATGAGGGTTCCAGTCACGGGAAGGTCAAGGGGTCATGGCAAAAATCTATTCTGCTGGCCCGCGTATGTTGCGCTCCATCATGCGTTGATACAGGCGCGGTGAGAGGCTGTTCAGCCACCAAGACAAACGCGCCACACGTCCAACCGGAATCATCGGCTGCGATTTGTCCAATCCTCGCAGGATTGCTTTGGCCGCGGCCTCAGGGCTCATCTCGTCCATACCGTCCTTTGCCGATCCGGGTCTTGCCGTTCCATCGGCCTGCTCTTGTGCGTTGCCCGGGTTGGTGGCCACGAAGGACGGCGCCGCGATCTGAACCTGAACGCCATGAGGTGCTTCTTCGGAACGGAGCGATTTGAAAAAACCCTCAAGCGCGTGTTTCGAGGCCGCATAGGCCGTTCGGTGATAGAGCGGCGCAAACCCTGCCACGGACGAAATTGCAAGATGCGTTCCCTGTGATACCCGAACCGCTTGCAGAAACGCGCGGGCCATTTCAACGGCCGCAAAGTAGTTAATGTCGAACACCATTCGGTGGCTGGCGGCGTCGGACTGATCAAACCCCCGAATTTGCGTGACCCCGGCGTTGTAGATGACCAGATCGATACTCTCGCTGGATTCGATCACCCTTTGGGTTGCGTCAGCAAGCTGTTCGGGGTCTGTCAGATCGCAACCAATTGGCAACTGGTTTGGCCTTGTGTCCAAGCCTGAGACGTCAAGGTCCAGCAACACGACCCGCCAACCGCGGGCTTGCAGGGCATGGCTCAGGGCTTGCCCCAAACCGCCCGCCCCACCTGATATGACAGCTGTCTTCATAGCCCGGCCTGCTTTTGCCAGAACGCGAACACCTCGGCGCTGGTTTTTTCGGGTGTATAGCCGAATTCTGATTTGAGGGCGGAATTGTCCAAAACCGGTCGATATTGCAGAAACCGCACCTGTTCCGGCCCATAGCGAGACAAGCCAAGCGGGCGTGCCACGGTCAGGGCCGCTTTCAGGGCCCAAGCGGGAAGACGCAGAACCGATTTCCCCAAGGCATCGGCCAGATCTGTGACGCCCATCGCACCGTCCCCAGCGACATTGAAGATACCGGGTGGCCCGTCTGTCGCTGCGCGCCGCAGGATGCGGGCCAGATCGTGTGTCCAGATAAAGACAAAAGGACTTTCACTGCCGGTTACGGCCAGCAGGCGGGGCTTGTGAAACAGGGCGGTGATCTGGTTTTCAGTGCCAGCCCCCAACACCGTCCCCACGCGCAGAACGACCTGTTCAAGATCAGGGGCAGCACTACGGGCTTCCGCCAACAATTCCTCGACCTGTCTCTTGTGGTCGGAATAAGGGAATTCCGGATTGCCCCGCAGCGGGTCACGCTCGCGCAGCGGAATGCGGTTGTCCGCATGATACCCATATGCCGCCCCGGATGATGTGACCACCAGTCTGCGTACGCCGTTGGCAATCGCTGCATTCACCACCTTGCGCGTTCCTTCGACGTCAACAGCGTATGCTGCGGTGCGTCCAGTCTTGGGCGGGGGCGTCACGATTGAGGCCAGATGCACGATGACATCCGGCTTCACCTTGGTGATCACGCGGGCAGGGGCATCGCTTGTCACGTCCATGGGCAGGAAGGCGATACATTCAGGCAAAGACTCCGGGCGCTTGAGGTCGGTGGCAAAGACCTCATGCCCCCCAAGTTCCGGCAATAGTGCTTGCCCGACCATACCGGCGGCGCCTGTGATCAGAATACGGGTCATCGCGCGGCCTCGGTTCGGGCCATGATCGACGCAAGCGCAATGCCCGATATCGCGTGCCAGATGCCCCAGAACGCGGCCACAACGGCCATGCCGCCCAGCCCGTGGAAAAAGGCGAAGATCAAGACCAGTCCAAGCCCTGAATTCTGAATGCCGGTCTCTATGGTGATTGCGCGACGATCAAAGGGGGACAGCCGGGTCAGAGTGGCCACGACCCAACCGCCCCCCAGTGCCAGGGCGTTGTGAAGGATCACAAGCCCGGCGACAGCCCCGGCAAAGCTGAGGAAGAATCCCCAGTTGGCGGCCAGGGCAAGCAAGATGAAAGCCGCGAAGATACCCATCGACAAGTATTGCAGCGGTGCGCGTAAACGTGCGGTCAGGGCGGGACGACGCTGATTCAGTGTGATGCCCAGAACAAGGGGCAGGATCAGCATAAAGCCGACGAGAATGGCGATTTGCACCGGATCGATCTGGGTTTGCTGCAGGATCGCACGGGTCGGTGGATACAGCCCGCCCCAAAGCGCGATGTTGAAAGGCGTCATGAAGATTGCGCCAATGGTGGCGAATGCGGTCATCGACACGGACAGCGCCGCATTGCCGCCCGCGCGATGTGTTATGAAGTTCGAGATGTTGCCGCCCGGACAAGCTGCCACAAGGATCAGCCCTAACGCTATGGAAGCACGCGGCTCTGTGAACCAGACCAGCGCAAAGGTCAGTGCGGGCAAGACCACAAACTGAGATACCAGCCCGACAATCACAGGTTTTGGCGCGCGTCTCAGGCGATCAAAATCCCGAGGCGTCAGGTCGATCGCGATCGAGAACATCACAATGGCCAGAATAGAGTTCAGCAACGTCAGCGACGCCGGGCTGAAATTCAGCGTGACTTCGTCGATACCATTCATGCGGCGGCTTTCCGCAGCCGGTCGATCCAGCCAGTGACGGCTTTTCTATAGGTGGCCTTGTCAACGTAGTAAGCCATGCGGGGTAGGTCGATATAGTTCATGCCTCCGGTGGCGCGCCTGTAGTCTTTTTGTTTTTCGGTTTTCAGATCGGCCGCCGCCGGGCAACCGCTTTGAAGACCCTTGATATAGCGCGCCACCATCTCGGCCTGTTCGTGTCTCCCCTGCCAGCCAAGACCCGTGGCCTCGACCATGCCCAGCACAAACAGATCGTCGCGTTCGGGGTGTATGGTGTTCAGGTACAGATGCGGTGCATCGCCCTGCCAGTTCAGCAGGTCCTTGTCGACAAACGGATAGTGCAGCTTGTATCCGGTGGCAGCGAGGATCATGTCATAGTCTTCGCTGGAACCGTCTTTGAAGTGAACGGTGTGACCCTCCAGCCGGTCGATATCGGGGCGAATGCGCAAATCGCCATGACCCGCGTGATACAGGACCAGTGAATTCACCACAGGATGGCTTTCGTAAAGCTGATAATCGGGTTTGGGAAAGCCGTATTTTTGGGGATTTCCGACGAACCAGCTGAGGATCAGGCTGTCGACCTTTCGCTTTAGCCACATGGGCAGGCGGATCTTGCCACCCATCGTGTCAGCAGGTTTGCCAAAGACATATTTCGGGACGAAATAGTATCCGCGCCGCATCGACAGGTCGCAGCGTTTTGCATGGTGGATCGCATCCACCGCAATGTCGCAACCGGAGTTGCCTGCACCTACAACCAATACTCGTTTGCCGTCGAATTGACTGGGATACCTGTAGTGCGAGGCATGGATCAATTCTCCGTCGAAGGTTCCGGGAAATTCAGGCATGTTCGGTTCCGACAAGGTGCCGTTTGCTATCATAACACCTGCGAAGTCGGCCTGATGGTCACCTTCGGCATCCCTCCAACTGACACGCCAACCATCCCCCGAGTTGCCCAGCGGCGTGATCTGGGTGACTTCTGTGTTAAACCTATAGTCCTTACGCAACCCGAAATGATCTGCAAAAGCACGGAAATAGTCGCGCATCGCCCGGTGAGAAGGGTACTCGGCCACGGCCTCATCCATCGGGAAATCTTCGAACTCGGTCATGCGCTTGGACGAGATCAGATGCGCTGTCTCGTACATGGTTGATCTGGGGGCATCGATGTCCCACAGACCGCCCACATCCGAATGCAGCTCGAACCCTTGAAATGCGATGCCCTGTTCTTTCAGCACCTTGGCCGCGGCCAATCCCATCGGTCCCGCCCCGATCAGGGCGAATGCGTCGCGCGTTTCTGTCATGAACCCTCCCGAAGTTCGTGAGGCTTAACTTGAACGAACGACCAAAATAAGGCAAGGTGAAAATCATGAGTTTAAAAAACATAGAAAAACCAAGGCAAAGAGCGCCATCCAAGCGGTCCTTGGAGACGCGCGCGCGGATCATGGATGCTGCGGAATTGATCTTTGCCGAACGGGGATTCGAAGGTGCCTCGATCCGCGATATTGCCGCTTTGGCGGGTGTGCAGATTGGCCTTGTACACCATCACGGCGGCGGGAAAGAGGAGCTTTTCTATCGTACCGTCGCCCGCCGCGCGGATAAACTGGCGCAGTTACGAGTTCGATAAACTGAACAAAGCCAGAGCCGAGGGGCCGCTGACATTGCACAGCATTTTGGACAGTTTTATCCGTCCCTATGTGGAGCTGGCTGAAACGGGTGGTCCAGGGTGGATGGCTTATGGTCGACTGGTTGCGCACGTGTCCGTCGATCCACGGTGGAGCGACATAGCAGCCGAGTGTTTCGATCCGACGGCCCAGCATTTTATCGCAGAGATTGCTGCGCTTTACCCAGATATAGATCCGGCGGTGTTGGCCAGTGGTCAGGTTTATTCGGTTTCGGCCATGCTGGCGCATCTCAACAGCGGCTGGCGCGTCAGGGCGCTGTCGCAGGGCGGTGAACAGCCTGACATAGAGCCGCTGGTCGAGTTTTGCGCCGCAGGCATTGCAGCAATGGTCCAAGCCGGTCGAGGCTGATCGCCTTTCAATCCTGCTGCAGGTGATCAAATAGCATTGTGCTGAATACGGAAGGCGATGTGCGCACGGCGCTGGGTGACGCGAAAAACCCAAACATCAGGATCAGCAATATCAAGGCCGCCGCTGCAAGACACACGACCGAGAGTTGAACGACTGAACGAACCATTGCGCAAAATCCTTTCCTGTAATTCGTAAACCCGGGTCGCCCAACGCGTTAGCTGGACTTTGCCAATTCCAGCTTCAGCCGCTCATTCTCGGCCTGCAGCTGGGCCAGCTGTTGTCCAAGAGTGTTCAGATGGGGGCGCAGCTCGGCTTCGGTGAAGCGAGGGGTGATGTGACGCGGGCAGTTCCAGTCCAGTGCCTCGATACGGATGATTGCTGCCCGTTCCGCCGGGGCCTCGGCCCCTTCGGGATACAAACTGGCTGCAGCGGCTTCGCCTTCAGTAAATTCGACACGTCCCAGGATCTTCAGGCGGCGCTGGTTGGCGTAATCCATCAGGATCATCGCGATCCGATCATTCCCATCCAGATTGCCGCGCGAGATATACTGCTTGTTGCCGGAAAAATCCGCATAGCCGATGGTCTGCGGCCCCAGTACTTTCAAAAACCCAACAGGCCCACCGCGATACTGCACATAGGGCCAGCCGGTTTCGGACACCGTCGATTGATAGAACCCGTCACGTGCCTGAATGAACTCTTTCTCGGGCTCGCCGATCAAGTGGCCCTGCTGTGGCCCGCTTTCGATGAACTTGGCATAGGTTTTTGCCGACCCCATGCGCTCTTGATGGGCGCGGACGGCAGGGGTGAAGGCGCGTTCGGAAAAGGCACGGGGCATGGTGATTCCTTTCAAAGACCTAAATCTGACAGTCCGGGATGATCTTCGGGGCGTTCACCTTGCGGCCAGTGAAAGAGACGGTCCTCTTCGGTGATCGGCAGATCGTTCAGCGAGGCGTGGCGGTACGACATGCGCCCGTCTTCGGCAAATTCCCAGTTCTCGTTGCCATAAGAGCGGAACCACTGGCCGCTGTCGTCTCGCCATTCATAAGCATAGCGTACAGCAATGCGATGTCCGGCAAAGGCCCAGAGTTCCTTGATCAGGCGATAGTCCAGTTCCTTGCGCCATTTGCGCGTCAGGAAGGCGTGGATGTCGGCATGGCCTGACAGAAACTCAGCCCGGTTTCGCCATTGACTGTCCTCAGTGTAGGCGGGCGTCACCCGGTCGGGGTCGCGACTGTTCCAGGCGTTTTCCGCCATCCGCACTTTTTGAGTTGCGGTTTCGAACGTGAATGGGGGCAGAGGAGGGCGAGACATGGGGCAAGGGCTTTCAAGTAAGTGAAGCGGCCAAAAGGGCCATGGTTAGAAGGAACGGAACGTACTGAGGTGGGAAGATGCTGGCGCGACGTTTCATCGGTCAAATCCTCTGGTGTACAGATCGGTTAACTTTCGAATTCAAAGTGTACCGATCTGTTAACTTTTGCAAGGGCAAACTTTAAAAAATTTCAGATTGGGGCTGTCTAATCAAATAAAGCATATTAAAATCAAACGCTTGATTTGGTGTTATTGTACTTCGCGTTTCGGGCTAATATGTACAGAACGGTACACTATGGAGCCGAATCATGCGCCCAAACAAACGGGACGAACTGGTGAGCAAGGCCCTGAAGGTCTTTTACCGCGATGGGTTTCACGCGACTGGCATGGACAAGCTGGTGGTGGAAACGGGTGTGTCCAAAACGTCGATGTACAAGCACTTCCGCACCAAGGAAGAGCTGATCCTTGCGGCTCTGCGTTTGCGGGACGAAAGCTTTCGTGATTGGTTTCTAAAGCGAATTGACGAGATGGCGGAAACGCCAGCCGAGCAAATCCTCGCCAGTTTCGATGCGCTGAAAGAATGGTTCGAAGAAGATGAGTTCCGGGGGTGCATGTTCATCAAGGCAGGCGCTGAATTCCAGGACCCGGATCACCCGATCCATGTACAGGCTGCCGAACACAAGCAATTCCTGCTGGACCATTTCACTTCGGTTGCCGAGCAAGCCGGTGCTTCAGACCCGCATAAACTGGCCTGTCAGATCGTACTGTTGCAAGAAGGGGCTATTGTCTCGGCCGTTCTGCTTCAACAATGCGATCCGGCGCAAGACGCCAAGGATGCAGCGGCAAATCTGCTGGATGCGGCATTGTCCTGAACCTGCTCAAGAAAAAATGGTTCTTTCAGTTTTGGGCATTAGACGTTGCGTTGTTCGACGGCAGGACGCGGCGTCACATGCATTGGCGTGAATCAGGCGGAACGCTAGGCTTACTGGAAAGATTGTCTGGAGAGCGTTCGATGCCACTTTTCACTTCCACCGCAGCGTGGGTCACCGACGAACACCGCATGTTTGCGGATATGGCAGGCCGGTTCATGGATGATGAACTGTCGCCGAATATCGAAACCTGGGTCGAAAACGGCGTGGTGGATCGCGGCTTTTGGCGCAAGGCGGGTGAAACCGGGCTGATGGCGGGTGCAATCCCCGAAGAGTATGGTGGTGTCGGCGGCGGCATGGGGTTCGATGCAATCACCGCCTACGAACAGGGCGCGCGTGGCGATGCCGGTTGGGGCTATGGCATTCAGTCGATTGTGACGCATTACCTCACCGCCTATGGCAGCGAAGATCAAAAGCACAAATGGCTGCCGAAACTTGCTTCGGGCGAGATGGTTGGCGCGTTGGCGATGACGGAACCCAGCACCGGGTCAGACGTACAGGCGGTGCGGACGACGGCTGAAAAAGACGGAAACTCTTATCGGCTGAATGGATCCAAGATTTTCATCACAAATGGGCAGTCAGCTGACCTGATTATCGTAGCGGCCAAGACAGACAAATCCGAAGGCGCGCGTGGTGTGTCTTTGATCGTGGTCGAAACCGAAGGGGCCGATGGCTTTCGCCGGGGGCGGAACCTTAAAAAACTGGGCATGAAGGGCAACGATACGGCGGAGTTGTTCTTTGAAGATGTCAAAGTGCCGATGACCAACCTGCTGGGGGATGAAGAAGGGCAGGGCTTTTACCAGCTTATGAAACAACTGCCGTGGGAGCGGCTGAACATCGCGATCATGGCGCTGGGCGCGATTGATTTCGCCATCGCTGAAACGGTCAAATACGTGCAGGAGCGTAAAGCGTTTGGACAGCGGGTGATGGACTTCCAAAACACCCGGTTCAAGCTGGCGGAATGCAAGACCAAAGCCGAGGTTCTGCGCAGCTTCATCAACGATTGTGTTGCCAAGCTGGAAGCCGGCGAGCTGGACGCTGCCACCGCTTCGATGGCCAAATATTGGGGTTCAGAGGTGCAGAACGAGATCATGCATGAGTGTCTGCAGCTGTTCGGCGGCTATGGCTTCATGATGGAATACCCGATTGCGCGTCTATATGCGGATGCGCGGGTACAGATGATCTACGGCGGCACCAATGAAGTGATGAAAGAGTTGATCGCTCGCTCGATCGACGTTTGACGGTTTCCGAGCGGCGACCCGCCCGTTTACGTCCTTTCTCAAAAAAAAGACTTCTTTGGTGCGTATGCATCAAGAGGTCTTTTTCGTTGCGACTACGCCTGAACGAGTCCGCTTGCAAAGCGTTGTTTTCGGTAAGATGATCCGCGCAAAAAACTCAGAGGCCAGATGTGAACGATCCCGAAAATGCTCTTTGGCGCAGCACATGCTCCGAGACGGTTTCAGCCCCGCCTCTGAGCGTCGACACGGAAGTTGATCTGGCGGTCATTGGGGGCGGATATACCGGATGCTCAGCGGCATTGACGGCAGCCCGAAATGGCGCGTCGGTCTGTCTGCTTGAGGCACAAGAGATCGGCTTTGGCGGATCGGGTCGCAATGTCGGTTTGGCCAATGCTGGCCTCTGGCTTCCGCCTGAAGAAATCCGTGCTCATATCGGACAAGTGGCGGGTGACCGCCTTATTGATCTGCTGGCCCAAGCGCCCTCAGACCTGTTCGCGTTGATCGAGAAGCACGGCATCGCCTGTGAACCTGTGCGCAACGGAACCTTGCATTGCGCGCATTCCGCTGCCGGACTGAAAGACCTGCAAACGCGCCACGCACAGCTGAGCGCGTCAGGTGCGCCGGTTGAACTGCTGTCGGCGGATCAGGCGCGTGAAAGAACCGGTAGCAATGCGTTCCGTGGAGCGTTGTTCGACCCTCGTGCCGGAACCATACAGCCGCTGGCTTATGCGGTCGGGTTGGCGCGAGCGGCGGCGCAGGCTGGGGCGCAGATACATGGGCAAAGCCCGGTGCAGACCATGCGCCATGAAAACGGCCAATGGGTGCTGAATACACCGAAAGGGGTGGTGCGGGCCAAGTCCCTCATTCAGGCGACCAACGCCTATCATCTTGGTTTGCCAAATACCGCGCCCGCCTATGTGCCGGTTTATTACTTCCAATACGCGACCGCTCCGCTGTCGCATAACTTGCGCGCCAGTATTCTGCCGCAAGAAGAAGGGTGCTGGGACACTGGTTTGATCATGACGTCGTTTCGCCTGGATCAGGCAGGCCGCATGATTATTGGCGGCATGGGCGACCTTGGCAATGCAGGTCGGAGTGCACACACCGCCTGGGTCCGACGCAAACTGGCAGAGCTTTACCCTCAACTCGCCGACCAGCCGTTTGAACAGGGTTGGCACGGGCGGATCGCCATGACTTCGGACCATATCCCGAAGATCACGCAGATCGGCCCGAACGCTTTGGCCACCCACGGGTATTCCGGTCGCGGCATCGGACCCGGCACGGTGTTTGGTCGCATGATGGCCGAAAGCCTTCTTGCCGAAGATCCCACACGATTACCCGTGCCCGCCGTGCCCGAGCATCGCGAAAGCTGGACACGCCTGCGCCGCGCTTTTTTTGAATCCGGCGCGGCGCTGACACATCTGATAAAGGCACGGTTCTGAGGTCAGACAGACCGGGTGATGCCGCCATCCACCCGGATATTCTGCCCGGTGATGTAGCCGCCCCCTTCGGATGCCAACAGGGCCACGACCGAAGCGATCTCGTCATAGCTGTGCCCATAACGCCCCATTGGAATGCGACTGCGGAATTCTTCTTTCTCGGGCAGACTGTCGATGAAGCCCGGCAGGACGTTGTTCATGCGGATGTTCTCGGCGGCATATTTGTCCGAGAACAGCTTGGTGAATGCGGCCAACCCGGCCCGTAACACGCCCGAGGTAGGGAATACCGGATCAGGTTCGAATGCGGCAAAGGTTGAGATATTGATGATCGCCCCACCACCCTGCGCCTGCATGATCGGCGTGACCAGTCGGGTCGGACGGACCGCGTTCAGGAAATAGACATCCATGCCGGTGTGCCAATCCTCATCCGTCAGCTCAAGGATCGGGGCGCGGGGGCCGTGACCAGCGGAATTGACCAGTACGTCAATACGCCCCCAATGGGCCATCGCGGCATCGACAAGCTTTTGCAAATCCTCGGTGGACTGGTTCGAGCCGGTCACACCGACGCCACCCAGCTCGTGGGCCAAGGCTTCGCCTTTGCCAGAGGCCGACAAAATGCCAACCTTGAACCCATCTGCTGCCAGTCTGCGTGCGGAATCTGCACCCATCCCGCTGCCGCCGGCTGTTATAAGAGCTACTTTTTCCATCTGACATCTCCGTTTTCATTTGATCCCAAGATGGCGATCAAGGCCTGGTTTGACCAATCAGTTATGCTGACGCTATGCTGTAGAAAATCTACAGGACCATTTCATGGTAGCTCTTCCTCCTCTGAATGCTTTGCGAGCCTTTGAAGCCTCTGCGCGACATTTGAATTTTCGACTGGCCGCCGAAGAACTGGGCGTGACGCAAGGCGCGGTTGCACAACAAGTGAGGGGGCTAGAGGCCAGGCTGGGTGATGTTCTGTTCGACCGCTTGCCGCGTGGTTTGCGGCTGACTGAAGCCGGACGCAAGTTTCATGCGCCTTTACGAAGGGCCTTCAGGTTAATTGAAGAGGCTGTAGAGGAGTTATCGCAGGACCGCCAGATCATATTGTCGGTCACGCCTAGCTTTGCCTCAAAATGGCTGGTGCCACGACTATCGGATTTCATCGACTCGTATCCGGATATCTCGGTTCAGGTGGACGCGCGCGAACGTCTGGCGGATTTCAAATCGGATGGCGTGGATCTGGCGGTCAGGCAGGGCAGGGCGCCCTTTGCGTCCGACCTGGATGCCGTGCCGTTGTTCTCAACAGAATTCGTCCCGGTGTGCAGCCCATCCATTGCCGGGCAAGTGACCCATCCCTCTGATCTGCTTGGGCAAGTATTGCTCAATGACACTCACGGGTTGTGGCCTTTGTTTCTTGATAGGGTGGGCGTAAGCGGCAAGCCACGGATGATGAGCTTCAGCCAGACCAGTCTTGCGATTGATGCCGCACTGTCCGGGCAAGGGATCGCACTTGCCAATGCGCCGCTGGTTGCGTCCGAGCTTGCTTCGGGCCGTCTTGTCCAGCCACTTGAGGATGTCTTGATCGAAGATCTGGGGTTTTACATTGTCGCGCCGCGCAAGCCACGGCAGCCGCAAATGGTTGAGATCATTCGCAACTGGCTGTTGTCTCAGGTCTGAAGGGTGGCTGCGATGGCTTCGATCCGGGCGCGCAGCCAACGGTGTGCGGGGTCATTTGCTGATCGCTGATGCCAGACCATGTAGATGGACACAGGCGGGCATTCGAAAGGCAGCGGTGCGCAATCCAGCGCGGCAAGCGGACCCTGTTTCATCAGTGCTGTATCGGTCGAGATCAGGTCGCTGCCCCGTACGAAGGCCGGAATTGCATTGAAGTGCGGCAAGGTCACAACGGCAGGTCTGATCTGGCTTTGATCGACGCCGCGCATGACAGCGCGGGCGTTGCGGCCATCGGCAAAGCGCACTTCGACGTGATCGCTGTCGCAATATGCCTGCCAACTGTCCGGCGGATTGCGTTGTGCGGCGTCGTAGAACATCATCAGCGGGCTGGTCATCAGGCGTTTCTGAAAGATATCCGGCCCATCGGGTGGCAGCGGGGTAAGCATCAACTGGCACCGGTCACTGCGCAGCAGGTCAGAATCTGGAACGCCCGAGGGGATGAACTCCAGTTTCAGGCGCACTTTTTCGGCGCGGGTTTCGCGAAGGAGTTGCGGAAAGATCAACTCACGCGGCATGTCGTTGGTAGCGATGCGTATGTCGATCTGTTCGGACAAGGGGTTGAACGGTCTGCCCTCGGTCAGTGCGCGCATCCCGTCCAACACTCTTTGGGCCGGGTCTTTCAGGGACAAGGCGCGCTCGGTCGGAATCAGGCCCTGACCGGAACGGACAAACAGCGGATCACCCAACACCAGCCGCAGCTTGGCCAAGGTATGGCTGATCGCGGATTGTGTGACGCCCAGTCGGTCCGCAGCTTTCGAGACCGAGCTTTCCTCGAGTATAGTGAGAAATGTGCGCAGGACCTTTCCATCGAGGTCCGTGAAATCGATTTTGCTCATACCGTTTATGATTATGCATGAATGGCTCTGCTGTCCATGCCGGGATAGGAGATGGTAAGCAACAGGAGGCGCATAATGGGAATCCGCTTTTTCTCGGATAAAAACCGGCCCGTTCACATGGGGCGTTACCCGCTGGAGCGCTTGGCCCGGACGGACGAAGGGCCGGACCTGTCGCTTGTGCCTTCGATGGCTGAACTGAGTTTTCACCGACCGGAACATCCGGGCAGCATCGTCAACGCGATGGGCGAATTTCAGGCGATGATGGACGCCATTCGCGACGGGCTGGTGAACCCGGTTGCGTCAGAGATACCTTCGGATCCGCAGGAACGTGCCAACCATCTGAAAGCGTTTGGGTATTTCAACGATGCGTCAATGATGGGCTGCGGGCCTTTGCCGTCGGCTGCTTTGCTGGCGCAGCCGCGCCGCAACCCGGATATCGACCGGCTTGCCTATGCGTTGCGCACACGCCAGACCAAGACTCTGGCCTCGGGGATCGACGTCATCATGGCGGATCTGAAAGACAGTATGGAGGCTGCGCCCAAGCCGATCGACAGCCACCGGAACAGCATCGTGTTTCTGTACGAATACAATCGCGACCCAGACCCATCAGAACCCGGCGCAGACTGGATCACAGATGCGCAGGATCATCGCGCCTGTTTGCTGGCCACCGAAAATGCCGTGGTCATCGCCAACTATATCCGTCTGCTGGGTTTTGACGCGCGGGCGCACAGCGTGATGTCGTCAGAAGTTGATTTGGGCAAGTTGGCCGTGGCCGCCGGGCTGGCCTCGGTCGAAGACGGGGAATTGATTGCTCCGTGGCTGGGGACACGATTTGGTCTGGTTGCCGTCACGACCGAGATGCCCATTGCCCATGACCGACCGCTCAAGCCCATGGCGCAACAGCCCTGGTTTCACACACATGGGCCGGCATGGTGGCTGGGAACTGGCTTTGCCAAAAATGCCCTGAACCGTGATCCGTATTCCAAACGGCGCTATGTGGACGGAGCCCATCCGTTCGAGAAACTCAAACGGGTCGAGACGCCGACCACGTATATCGACGAAGAAAACGTCGCCCGTGTACCCAAACGCGCTGACATGTTTGCTCGCGCGCAATTCGGGGATATGGGCAAGTCGCTGCAGGACGCTGCGAAAGGCGGGTACTACGTTCGCAAGGCCGCGCCCAGCTTCGCGCAACGCCGCGCGTTGGGGGCCTTTGTGTTGTTACAAGATGGTGAAAGCGCTGAGGCTGCAAAGCCAACGGATGCCGCTCGGAATGCAGCGAATATAAAAGCGGCGACCTATTTCCTCGGGGTCGATGCGGTGGGCCTTAGCCGCTGCCCAGAATGGGCGTGGTATTCTCATGATGCGACGGGTGAAGAAATCGTACCGCCCCATGATCAGGCGATCAGCATGATCATCGATCAGGGCTATGAAACGATGGAAGGCGCCAGCGGTGATGACTGGATCAGCGTTGCCCAGTCCATGCGTGCCTATCTGCGCTTTTCGCTGCTGGGCGGCGTGATTGCACAGCAAATCCGCAACCTTGGCTATAAGGCCAAAGCGCATACGGTGATGGATGGCGAGGTGCTGCAACCTCCGTTGCTGTTGCTATCTGGTCTGGGTGAGGTCAGTCGGATCGGAGAAGTGATCCTGAACCCTTATCTCGGCCCGCGACTGAAGTCCGGGGCTGTGACCACCGATATGCCGATGGAGCATGACAAGCCGATTGACTTCGGTCTGCAAAGCTTTTGCGAGTCTTGCAACAAATGCGCGCGGGAATGTCCGTCGGGCGCGATCACGGCCGGGCCGAAGCTGATGTTCAACGGCTATGAAATCTGGAAATCCGACAGTCAGAAATGCGCCACCTATCGTGTGACAACACCAGGAGGGGCGATGTGCGGGCGGTGCATGAAGACCTGCCCTTGGAACCTTGAAGGCATCTTCAAGGAACGCCCGTTCCGCTGGGCCGCGATGAACATCCCCTCTGCCGCGCCCGCACTGGCCAAGCTGGACGATGCGGTCGGCAATGGCGGTCTGAACGACATCAAGAAATGGTGGTGGGATATCGAGCTTCAGCCGGACGGTTCCTATCGCCCCACAACGCACCCGTTGAACCGGCGTGATCTGCAAACGGATCTGAACCTGAAATACGAAGATCAGACGCTGGCCGTCTATCCGGCCTATCTGGCCCCACACCCGTGGCCCTATCCCTTTGCCATGGATCGCGAGGCTGGGATTGCGGCCTACGAGGCCATGGTGACAGCCGATGAATACAAATCCCACAAGGCCAGCGGGGATATGTCGGTCATCCACCGCTATCAGATCGCCGGTGACGCACCGGTGATGCGGGTTGCCGTGACCAAGGTCGATAAGATGACCGCCGATGTAACGAAGTATGAATTCTCAACGCTGGACGGTGCGCCCCTGCCGGGATGGGCGGCGGGCGCACATCTGGACGTATTGGTCGCGCCGGAATTCTTGCGGCAATACTCCATGTCCGGCGATCCGTCAGACAGGTCGACCTATCAGATCGGTGTGCTGCGCGAAGATGAAGGGCGCGGCGGCTCGGCGCTTTTGCATCGCATCTTCAACGAGGGGCGCAAAGTCTTCATCTCGAAGCCGATCAACCATTTCGAACTGGATGAAACGGCAACCAAGACCTTCCTGATGGGCGGTGGCATCGGCATCACTCCGATGATTGCCTTTGCCCATCGCCTGCACGCCTTGGGTCGAGAGTTCGAGTTGCATTACTCGGCTAGCACGCGGGGCGGGGCCGGGTATCTGGAGGATCTGGCCGCGATGCCCTGGGCAGATCGCGTGCATTATCATTTCTCAGATGAAGATACCCGCGCCGATTTGGGTGCGATCCTGTCTGGCTATCAGGACGGATGGCATGTCTACACCTGCGGACCGGATCGCTACATGGACGGGGTGATGCAAGCGGCTGAGCGCCAAGGTTTCCCGGAAGAGACGCGACATTTGGAATATTTCTCGGTTCCCGAAACGCCCGAATACGAAAACCATCCATTTACAATCAAGCTTACCCGCTCGGGGAAAACGCTGTCTGTGCCCGCAGAAAAGGACGCCGCTCAGGTCTTGAATGAAGCTGGGTTTCACGTGGATGTGAAATGTGCTGACGGCATCTGCGGCGTGTGCAAATGCGGTGTCGTTTCAGGTACGGTCGAGCATCGGGATTTCGTTTTGTCCAAGAAACAGCGCGAAGGCGCGATGATCCTGTGCCAAAGCCGAGCAGCGGAACCCGACGGTGTGATTGAAATCGATCTCTGAACCCTTCCTAAAAGCGACATCTGGAATTTGAATTTTGGTCGCTCGGCCCATGGACGCCGGACGAGGGGTGAATTAACGTCGCCCCGAACCCAGATATCCCTGATCAACAGGTACGAGGTAGCTTCATGGATTATCACAGCCCCGCCAGCTTTGCCGAAGCTTCGGCTCTGGCTTCAAATGCGACGGGTATTACACGGTTTCTGGCGGGTGGCACCGATGTTTTGGTGCAGTTGCGCTCGGAACTGGTGACGCCCGATACGCTGATCGACATCAAGAAAATCAACGGTGTACACGACATCACCCGCAATGCAGATGGCAGCTGGACGCTGGGCGTGGCCGCAACAGGCGCCGAGATGAGCGAGCATCCTGAACTGGGCAAGGACTGGCCCGGCGTGGTTGAGGCGATGGACCTGATCGGGTCAACTCAGGTGCAGGGGCGCGCGACTTTGACCGGCAATTTGTGCAACGGGTCTCCGGCGGCTGATTCCGTGCCAGCGATGGTTGCAGCGGGTGTGACGGTCACGGTCACCGGCCCGGAGGGCACCCGAGAGGTTGCAGTCGAAGATATCCCAACTGGCCCTGGCAAGACCTCACTGACGAAGGGTGAGGTCATCTCGGCCGTCCATATTCCTGCTCGGGGTAACAACGCGGGTGATGCCTATCTTCGATTCATCCCGCGTACGGAAATGGACATCGCCGTGGTTGGCGTTGGCGTCAGCTTGCGTCTGGACGGAGACACCATCGCCGAAGCTCGGGTGTCTTTGGGGGCGGTTTCCCCCACGGTTCTGCTGGTGGAAGATTGCGCGAAAGCCCTGATCGGCAGCACGCTGGACGATGCCGCGCTGGATGCGCTGGCTGCCGCCGCCTCTGCCGCCTGCAATCCGATCGACGACAAACGCGGCACGATCGCATTCCGAACCGAGGTGGCTGGCGTTCTGGCCAAGCGCGCCGCGAAAATCGCCTATACCCGCGCAAAGGGAGAAAACGCATGAGCAAGCTCCACGTATCCACTACCGTGAACGGGGACACGGTTGAATACCTTTGTGACCCGCGCGAAACTTTGCTGGATTGTCTGCGCGACAAGCTGAACCTGACCGGCGCGAAAGAGGGCTGCGGCACCGGGGATTGCGGTGCGTGTTCCGTCACCGTTGATGGCCGTCTGGTCTGTTCTTGCCTGATGCTGGGCGTCGAGGCCGAGGGTAGGCAAATCGAAACCGTCGAAGGCATTGCAGACGGCGACGTTCTGCATCCGCTGCAAAAGAAGATGATCGAATACGCTGCTTTGCAGTGTGGTATCTGTACTCCGGGTATTCTGGTGGCGGCCAAGTCGCTGCTGGAGAAAAACCCGAACCCGACCGAAGAGGAAACCCGGTATTGGCTGGCAGGCAACCTGTGCCGCTGCACCGGGTATGACAAGATCATTCGCGCCGTGATGGATACGGCGGCTGAGATGCGGGAGGCGTCGTAATGGCTCTGGACGATCGTAAATCAGGTTTCACATTTGTGGGCACTCGCCCAAACCGCCCTGACGGTCTGGACAAGGTTACAGGCCGTGCCAAGTTCGGCGCGGATATTTCGGCACCTGGAATGTTGCACGGCGCTGTTCTGCGCTCTCCTCACGCCCATGCACGGATTGTGAAGATCGATACGTCAAAGGCCGAGGCTCATAAGGATGTCAAAGCCGTTGTGACCCGTGCGGATTTTGCGGACGTGCCCTTCAAGCCGGGGCTGGAAGGCGAGTTCTGGAATGTTCTGGAAAACGTCATGGCTGGTGAGAAGGCGCTTTATGACGGTCACGCGGTAGCTGCCGTGGCGGCGACATCTGCGCTGGCGGCCCGTGATGCGCTCAAGCTGATCGAGGTCGAATACGAAGTACTGCCCCATGTCACCGACGTGGACAAGGCAATGGCTTCGGACGCACCTATCATCCGCGAAGGCGCGGCAGACTATTCCGTACCCGAAGGGATGCCCCCCAACGTGGTCCGCTACCATGAAAGCGGTCACGGCGATGTCGAGGCCGGATTTGCCGAGGCCGATCTGGTGATCGAAGACAGCTTTGTGACCGAGGCGACCCACCAGGGTTATATCGAACCGCACGCCTGTCTGGGCATGTTGGGTAATGACGGCAAGGGCGAACTGTGGTGCACAACGCAAGGCCACTGGATTGCGCAGAAAACCTGTGCCGCGTTGCTGGGCATCGAAACCTCGCAACTGCGTGTCACCGCGTCTGAAATTGGCGGGGGGTTTGGTGGCAAAACCACAGTTTTCATTGAACCTGTTGCACTGGCGCTGAGCCGCAAGGCCAATCGTCCGGTTAAGATCGTCATGACGCGATCCGAGGTATTCCGAGCAACCGGTCCGACGTCTTCCGCATCGATGGACGTAAAGATCGGGATGAAGAAGGACGGTACGATTTCGGCAGCACAAGGCGTGTTCCGCCTGCAGGGTGGGGCGTTCCCTGGCGCACCGGGCGACATGACCGCTATGTGCGCCTTCGCGCCTTATAACCTGACCAACGTCAAGCAAATTGGCTATGACGTGATGTCGAACCGGCCCAAGCAGGCGGCCTACCGGGCACCTGGTGCGCCGATGGGGGCGTTTGCGGTTGAATCGGTCATCGATGAGCTGTGCAACAAGCTTGGTCTCGACCCCGTCGACGTGCGCCTGAAAAACGCCGCCCATGAGGGTACCAAGGCCAGCTATGGCCCGACCTATGAACGCATCGGTCTGGTCGAAACGCTTGAGGCTGCCAAGTCACATCCGCATTACGCAGCACCGCTGAAACCAGGGCAGGGGCGGGGGATTTCCTGCGGGTTCTGGTTCAACCATGGTGGTGAGACCAGCGTATCTTTGGCCCTGTCCGAAGATGGCTCGGCCCAGCTGATGGTCGGAACGCCTGACATTGGCGGGTCGCGCGCGTCGATGGCGCTGATGGCGGCCGAGGTTCTGGGTATTGCCTATGAGAACATCCGTGTCACCGTCGCCGACACCGCGACACTGGGTTACAACGACGTGAGCCACGGCTCGCGCGTGACCTATGCAAGCGGTCTGGCGACGATCAAAGCCGCAAAACATGCAGTCGAGAAACTATGCGAACGCGCGGCGGCCAAGTGGGGCATCCCGGTTGATGCGGTGAAATGGGAAGACGGTTGCGCGGTGCCTTCGGGCCCCAATGCAGGCGATTTCGATCCGATGCCGCTGGCCGACATCACTGCGGATATGGGGTCAACCGGCGGCCCGATCTCGGGTCACTTTGAAGCCACCCCGGAAGGTGCGGGCGTGTCTTTTGGCACTCATATTGTCGATGCCGAAGTCGATCCTGAAACCGGCAAGACCTCTATCACCCGTTACACGGTCATTCAGGACGCCGGTAAAGCGATCCACCCGACCTATGTTGAGGGTCAATTCCAGGGTGGAGCCGCACAAGGCATCGGTTGGGCGCTGAACGAGGAATACATTTATGGCGAGGACGGGCGCTTGCAGAACTCGATCTTCCTCGACTATCGCATTCCCGTTGCCAGCGACCTGCCGATGATTGACACGGTGATTGTCGAAGTGCCCAACCCCGGCCACCCGTTTGGTGTGCGCGGCGTGGGTGAGACAGGCATCGTGCCGCCATTGGCTGCTATTGCGAACGCTGTGTCCAACGCGGCTGGCGTGCGGTTGAAGCAACTGCCCATGTCACCACCGCGCATTCTGGCTGCGCTCAAGGACAATGGTTGAGGTCCACCTTTGGTCCGGCCTCCGGTCATTGACCGGGGGCCAACAGGTAGTGGAGGTTGAGGCCAAAACCACTGGCGAACTTTTGCGGGCGTTGGTTCAGGCCCACCCGCAATTGCAGGCCCCCATCGATGCGGGGGTCTCCATCGCGATTGACGGGCGCGTCATTGCCACCGGGCTTACGGAACCAATCCCCGAGGGCAGCGAAGTCTATTTGATGCAACGCCTCAGGGGCGGTTAGGCATCAGGCGACCACGGCTCACGCCCCACCATTCGGTCGGCTTCGGCTGTGATATCGTTCATGTGCTGTTCAAGGCTCAGGCGCAGGGTCTCAAACTCTTCTTCGCTGGCCTTGCGAGATACCTTCTCCGTCCATTCGCGGCACAAAAATACCCCTTCGTTGCGCCAGGGGCGCGGCATCAGCAGGCGGTCCCATGTACCGGCCTCGCGCCCGTGTTTCGCAGAAAAGGTGATGCCAAATACCCGTTTGCCCGATGTACGCGCCCAGACCAGAGGTACAGTCGACAGCACTCGTTCAGGCCCGCGCGGTCCATCCGCAGCAATGCCGATGGAAATACCCTGCTTCATCTTACCAAGCACTTCACGCGACAGGGCCACGTGCCGCTTGTGGCTGGACATGGCGATTGTGTCCATACCGAACTGTTCCTGCACCCGGCCCACCATGCTGCCGGCGCGGGCTGCGGACGTGATCGAACAGATCCTGCCTTTGTCCAGTGGAAAGAAATACGGGGACTGCGCCAACCGCTGGTGCCACAGTACAACGATAACCGGCTCTCCCTGTTCGGCCAATTGGTCCAGTTCTTCGTACCCGATGCGTTGCCAGCGCGTGTTGCGGTTGACCCATCGAATGTAGCTGGCAATCCGTCGTGCCACCCAGTTCAGCACCACTTCGCTGTCTGCGATCTTCTTGCGGAGGTTCACACGGGCTTCCTTTTGCTGACCGGACCTTGTCTTAGCGCACTGCACATTTTGCGCAACTTGTTTGTCGGATCAGATAGTGGTGTGGAATCTGAAAAAGCCTCTTGAGTCCGCCGCGCGGCTGGCATATCTGGGTGCTCACCACAGGGGTATAGCTCAGTTGGTAGAGCGACGGTCTCCAAAACCGTAGGTCGCGGGTTCGAACCCTGCTGCCCCTGCCATTAACCTCCCAATGAAACAAGGCGTTTGAGGCTTTACGGCTTTGGAGACTTTCGCGTGCGTGTAACGCGGAGGTGTAACAATCCGATCTTTGCAACCTATTCCGCAGCCTTCGCAGCATTGCCACCCGTCAGCACCGCAATGACCTGGTCTAGCGGCTGGCCTGTCTTCATGGCGTAATCCAGCGCCATTTTCATCACATCATCGGACAGTGGCGCGACATTCGTGTCGGGCTTGGCCAAACCGCCCGTGATCGCTGCCACCTGCTTCTTTGCGAGGTCGTCAGTCACCCAGCCATAAACGGTCTCAGTCATGTCCGTATTTGCATGGCCCGCGTGCTTGGACACGATCTCCAGCGGAACACCTGCCTCTAGCAGTGCAGTAATACCGCCATGTCGGCGACTGTGCAGCCAATTTTGTCTGGTTTGTGACGCCTTAAGATAACCCGTTCGAGTTCTTTCTGGGTTGATGGGTTGATCTCCCCAATTGATCGTTGCCGAAGCAAACGACGGCTTTGTCCGCGAGGCAGCCTTTCGTAGTCCTCCGTTTCATAAACATAACGGTGGACCCGTTCAGTTGGGGAGGCTCAGGGTCTGAAGCAAACCCCCAAAAGGGATCAGCTGCCACGATTAGCTTGGCACGTAAGAGGTCGATTACAACCTCTTCAATAGTTTGCGAAACATCTCTGGTATGCAGAATTTGCAAAGCGAGTATGCGAGAATTCTTGGTAGTCAGAACGAGAATGGCCTCATAAGTAAGCCGAGTAAATGAAGCTCATGATTAGGATCAAAGCAATGGCAAAAGAATATAGAGACGCGCTCAGCCTCTTGAGCTTGGTCGTTGTAACCGCGTCGCTGATCGGTCTGCATTCCTGGTTGTATGTTCAGTAAGTCAAACGCGGCCGCGTTTGATCTAAAGTATGCAGAATGATTGATTTGGAATAGGTTGGTCACATGACCATCCGGTAACGTAAAAGGCGCCCGGAATTCGGGCGCCTTTTACTGTTCACGGCCGGTTCTCTTATCGGCTGAGCAGCAGATCCGGCAGCCACAGAGCAAGCTCAGGAATGAACGTGGTCAACATCAGCGTCGGCAGCCAAGCGAACACTATGAAGACCAGAGTCGGCCACAGCATCTTGGACACCGGCGTGTCGCAGATCTGAGCCCCTAGATAGAGTAGTGGTGCTGTGGGCGGGGTGATGTTGGCCATCCCAAGGTTTACGCCGATGATTGCGGCAAAATGAATCGGATCAACTCCGACACTTTGGGCGATCGGCAGCAGGATCGGCGTCGCCAACAGCAAGCCTGAGATGTCGTCCATCAGCATCCCGATTAAGATCATCACGAAGTTGATCATCAAAAGGATGATGATTGGGTTGTCTGAAACCGAGTAAACCATGTCCTTGGCCAGTTGCGGAGCGCCCTGCGAGATCAGGTTGTCCGACACGATCAGAACCATGAAAATCATGACCATAACTACGCCAATGGTCACGCCTGAGTTCTGGATCGTTTGCGCAAGGGTTTTCCAAGTCAAGCCGCGATAGAAGTAGATCGCAACCGGGATCGCATAGCAAACCGCGATGCCAGCAGCCTCGGTCGGGGTCATGATACCGCCATAAATACCCCCAAGAATGATAAGCGGCATCATTAGCGCAGGTCCGGCCAGACGGCCCTGACCCAAGAGAGCAGGCATAAACGGATCGGGACGATCAGACAGTTTTATATCGTCATACTTCCGTAACATGAACTGGTTGGTAATGATCAGAAGCGTGATCAGAATAATCGCGGGGATGACCGTAGACAGGAAACATTTTAGTACGTGTTGTTGTGCTACCCAACCATAAAGGATGTGCGATGAACTGGGTGGGATCAAAAGGCCCAGAGGGCTTGCCGACACGATAAGCGCTGCGGACTGTCCTTTCGGATAATTCGCCTTCTTAAGGTGCGGCATCATGATCCCGCCGATGCAGGTCAGAGTCGCATTCGCACTGCCCGAAATTGAGCCGAATACCCCACAGGCCAGCACGGATGCCGCGTTCAGACCGCCTTTGATGTGACCGATGAACATCTCGGCCAGCGCCACCAGCGGCGCCGCAATCCGGCCTTTCTCCATGATGCCGCCGGCAATCATGAAGAGAGGAATTGCCAACAGCACCAAAGAGCGGATCCCAGTTGCACCGGTCGGTAGGTAACCCGTAATGGATTGATCCCCAACCAGCGCAATAAAGATCAGAACGGCTCCAAACGCCACATAGACGCTGACGCCCAGCAAGAGCATCAGGCAGACAATAATAAGACTTCCGCCGATAATCATTTCGCGGCTCCTTTAAGGGTTTCGGACCGCAAAGGAAGCCCGAGCCCCTTTCGGATATGCACGTAAAGATATGCCGAGGTGAACATCGCCATGAAGCCAAATGCGCACATGATCGCGATACGCCAGGTGACAAACGGAATGCGCAACACCGGTGTCGACCTCAACCGTGGGAACGAGAAGTCGTCAAGCAGCGATACATAGCAGGCCCAAACCAGAAAGAGGATAACGATAAGCTCAACTAGCAAAACAATGAAGCCGCGCCACCAGATGAGCCGGGGGTTTTGAATCACGATGCCAAGGATGTCGGCGTTGATGTGCAGGTTCCGCGCAGATGCCAGAACCGCTCCGGCGAAGAAGCCCACGATGGAGAAGGCCAATAGCCATTCCTCATAGGCAAAAAGATCGCCGCTAAATCCATATCTGATCACGACGACTGCACCAAACGTGAAAGCCATCAAGAAGCCACAAGCCATCACTATTTGCCGCATGACAAATGCAATGGCTTTCATGGGATACCCGATGATAGGTGGAAGTTCGTCCGTGATTTTCTGCGGTTTATCAGCGTCGTCGTCGCCGACATATGTCGTCATGTCATCTTTCTCAATCGACATGCCTGTCCCCCCGCTTTTTTCTTTTTTAGAGAGTAAATAGCGAAAGGGCCGGCATAGATGCCGGCCCGATTGATTGTGCTAACTATCAGTTTTTGCTGGCCAGCAGGCGGTCGATCACATCCTGGCCAACGCTCTGGGCCATCATGGGCCAGATGTTTTCCTGGATATGTGCGGCCATGGCGGCTTGCTCTTCATCACTCAGGCTTAGGATGGTGTAGCCTTTGTCGATCAGCTTCTGTCCAAAAGCCGCGTCATTGTCGCGGTTATACTGGAAGAAGTCGTCTGACGCCTTGGTCATCGCGTTCTGCAGAGCGGCGCGCTGTTCGTCGTTCAACTTGTCCAGAGTACGCTGCGACGCGTAGAACGTGGTCAGCTCCGAGATCGAGTTGTACTCGACAAAGTGCGTACCAACATCCGACTGGGCGAAAATCGAGTAGGTTGCCGTCTTGGTACAGCAGATTGCACCATCAACGATACCGGACTGGATCGCGGGGAAGATATCACCCCATGCCATGGTCGTGGCCTGGAAACCAAGCGCTTCCACCATGGCTTTCACGGCGGGCGACGACCAAACACGAATGTTCATGCCTTTGTCGTCGAAGTTGTTCCAGTTGGTCGGTTCCTGCGTGGCCACGATGCCAACAAACCCTTCGGGATTCTGTGCCATTACGCGCACACCGTACTCGTCGGTGATTTCCTGCAAGATTTTATTATACTCGGAGTCCATGTTGCGCATGATGTTGTCCATGTCGTCCCAGCCACCTACGAGGAACGGCATCGACAGGAATTCCAGACGCGGGTCAGTGTCGGCATAGATAAATGCCGCCGCCAAATCGATGTTACCACGTGCTACATCTTCAAAGAGCGCCTCGCCCGACCCAAGCTGGTTGGCCGGAAAAACTTCAATTGTCAGGCCGACATCCGCCGCAGCGACATCTGCGGCGACCTGCTCCATCATCTTGGTGCCCTGATGGTCGATCGGGAACACACCGGCAAAGCGCAGCTTCATGTCTTCTGCCAGCGCCGCGGTTGACATTAGAGCGCTTACGGCACCAAGCATCAGGCCTTTGGTAACGTTTTTGAATTTCATCTAGATTTCTCCCAGTTTGCGGTTCTTCTTTACGTTGGCTTATTTTGCTGACCGCTGTGAATTGTTGCGTTTGGTCACACTATGCGAACACAAATTGCAGTGCAATTTTATTCACGGGTTATTCTTGCTTGGATCGGTTTCCTCCCTATTTTGGATTTTTGGGGGTGTGTTCTGAGGTGGCTACGACCGTTCGTCGGATCCATTATCGTCTTATCAATCCGATTGGACTTCCAACTTGAGCAGGGCAGGCGATCGGTTTGTGTTCAGCCATCAAAGTGGCGATTCGGTTTTGAATGTCGACCGGATAAGGGACGGAGCGGCGTGTGCCGTGATCGACGTTCACGAATACCTGCTCCATCACGCAGACAGTTGTTTGATCTTTCAGCTTTATCATCGATCCCGCGATATGCAGACGTTTAACGTCGGCATCCAGCATTAGAAACTGGCAAAAGAACTCTTCGCCTACCAATAGCTCACCCAGATAGTGGACGTGGTTTTGGAGTACAAACGGTCCGGCATTGAAAGCCTTCGCGTAACTTGGGCCAACGCCAAGCTCTCGATCCAGCATGACATCCAGGGCCTCGTCAAAGGCCATGACGTAATAAGCCAGATTCATATGGCCGTTATAGTCAATCCATGCGTCCGGTACTCGACGGTTTTCTGATGTTACCCAGTTTGTCATTCCACGTCGCCCTCGAAGCCCTGCAGGAATGCATGTAAATTGTCGCCCAACTCATCACAAAGATAACCTCCTTCCTGCACTATCACGGTGGGTAGATTCAGCGCTGAGAGCATCTTTGCCATTTCGGAAAATCCAGGTGTTGAGACGGCAAGACCTCCGAATGGGTCCCCTTCAAAAGCATCGAGACCGAGCGCGATGACGATGGCGCCAGGTGCAAAGCTCCTGACATGGGTCAAACCGCTCGACAGCCCTTTAAGAAAGCCGTCATCGCCGGTGCCGCGCGGGAGCGGAATGTTCAAGTTATAACCATGGCCTGCGCCTTCGCCGACCTCATGAGCGTGGCCCCAGAAAAACGGATAGAACCGCGCCGGGTCCGCGTGGATTGACAGGGTGAACACGTCGTTGCGTTCGTAAAAGATGCCTTGCGTTCCGTTGCCGTGGTGCAGGTCAACATCGACAATCGCCACTCGGTCGTGGGTTTGCCGCAAGAATTGAGCAGCGATAGCGCTGTTGTTGAGATAACAAAAACCGCCGGCTAGATCGCTAAAGCAATGATGACCCGGTGGCCTGCAGAGCGCATAGGCCACATTGTCCCCGTCCAATACTGCTTGGGTTGCGCTCACGGCGCAGTTTGCGGACCAACGCACTGCCTCCCAGGTGTGCGCGCCGATGGGGCAGGACATGTCAGCGACATGAAATCCCGCCTGACCAACTGCCGATAAGGGATAGCTGGCCGTGCGGCGATCCGGGTGGACGTTCGGGAAAATCTCGGGCGTGGCGTCGGGAATGCGTGCCCACCGTTCATAGACCGTCGACAGGAACTTCAAGTAGGCCGGGGTGTGTACCGCTGCGATCGGAGCTAGGCCATGATCAGTTGGCGTGTACACCGCGTGACCGCCTGCCGCGACGCCTGCAAGCAGGTGCTCCAACCGCTCAGGTTTTTCGGGGTTGGGTTGCATCACACCGTTTACCAGAAACCCGCTAGGATTATGCTGGCGTTGCCGTTCCTGATCAGAAAAGACTTTCATGTGTCAGAACCCCACCTTATCTGCTCCCTTGAGACCGAGCATCACGCGCGTCTCATCAGGTGTAGCGATCTCGTATCCCAGCTCTTCCAGAACGGACCGAATTTTAGTGACCTGTTGGGCGTTGCTAGTTGCAAGCTGCCCGCGCCCGATCATCAGGCTGTCTTCAAGACCTACACGAACATGCCCGCCTAGAATGGCGCTCATCGCGCCCAGTGGCATCTGCTGTCGCCCAGCGGCAAGTGCCGAAAACTCATAGGCGTCGCCCAACAGGCGGTCAGCCGTTTCCTTCAAATACATCAGGCTGTGTGGGCTGGCATCGATCCCGCCCAGTACTCCCATCACAAATTGCAAAAAGACCGGTGGCACAATGCGCTTTTGTTTCAGATAGAAGGCGAGCGTCTGAATGTGCCCCACATCGTAGCATTCACATTCAAACCGCGCTCCACCGGCATTGCCCAGCATTCGAAACACGGTTTCTATGTCATGGAATGTATTCTTAAACACAGTGTCGCGCGTGTTCTCCAGAAAGGTCTCTTCCCAATCATGGGTCCAATCGGAATAGCGGTCCTTCATCGGGAAGAGGCCGAAATTTATGGAGCCCATGTTGAGCGAACACATCTCTGGCGCCAGTTCTACAGGGGCCGAAAGCCGTTGTTCCACACTCATCTGTGAGCTGCCACCCGTGGTCAAGTTAATAACGGCATCACTCGCGTCCTTGATCCTCGGCAGGAACTGGCGAAATACTTTGATATCCGCGCTTGGGCGGCCGGTGTCCGGGTCGCGCGCATGCAGATGTAAAACAGATGCACCGGCTTCCGCTGCCTCGATTGCAGACTTGGCGATTTCGTCGGGCGAAACAGGCAGATGTGGGCTCATGCTCGGCGTGTGAATCGAGCCCGTCACAGCGCAAGTCAAGATAATTTTTTGCGCCATGTGTCAGACCCCCAATGCGCATTCACCGGCGAAGTCTCGGAGACTGTCGTCTAGTATATTCAGTATTTCGTTGATCTGCGGTTCGGTAACGATCAAAGGCGGGCAAATCAGGAAATGATCGCCCTTTATACCGCCGCGGGTTCGGCGCGAATAAGTGATCAGGTTGCGCTCGTAGCAGATTTCTACAAACCGTTCATAGGCGTTAATGTCCTTGCCCAATGGTGACATGGTGTCCCGATCCGACACCATTTCAAAGGCGGTTAGTAGGCCTTTTCCGCGTATATCACCGATAAACGGGTAACGCGTCATGAGGTCCATGAGCCCCGCCATCAACACGTCGCCCATGATGCGCGCATTGGTCATCAGGTCCAGTCGGTCGATCTCGTTCAGAACCGCCAATCCGGCGCTGCAAGCAAGCGGGTTTCCGGCATAAGTGTGGCCGTGGGCAAATCCGCCGCTGTCCAGCACTGTTTCGACCATCTGATCATCGGCAATCATGGCCCCCAACGGTGCATAACCCGCACCAAACCCTTTTGACAGAGCCACAAGGTCTGGGCGGATGTTCCAGTGCTCCGATGCTAAGAACGTACCAGTGCGTCCAACACCTGACATGACCTCATCCATGATCAGCATGACGCCAAACTCGTCGCAGATCTCACGCACCCGACCGTAATAGCTGTCGGGCGCAACTAGCGCGCCGGTGGATGCACCGCCCACCGGTTCCATGGCAAAGGCCAGAACCGTGTCAGGCCCCTGGGCAATGATCTCATCCCTGAGCATCTCGGCATACTTCAGACCACGATCGTGGTCGGACAGGTTATCGCGGTCCAAATAGCAAGTGGGCGCAGGAATTTTCGGCATTTCCTTGAAAAGCGGCCCAAACGCGTTTGTAAGCGGCCCGTATCCGGTAATTGCCAGCGCGCCCAAGGTAGAACCGTGATAGGATGGAAAGCGCGAAATGACTTTCCACCGACTGGCTTGCCCCCCAGCAACCGCCCATTGCCGCGCGAACTTCACGCAAGATTCCATGGCCTCGGACCCGCCCGAAACAAAAAAGACCTTGTCCAAGCCTTCCGGTGTGCGATCTGCAATCGCTGTGGCCAGGTTCTCGGCTGGGGCGTTTTCAAAATGTAAACGATAGGCAAAGGTTGCGCTGTCCATCTGCGCTTTCATCGCAGCCAGAACATTAGGGTTTGAATGGCCGATATTACTGACCATCGCCCCGGACGAACCATCAATATAACGCTGGCCGTTCTTGCCCCAAATATAGATTCCTTCTGCGCGATCAACCTCGGGGCGGCGCGCGCGACTTTGATAGAAAAGGTTCGATGCCTTCACGGTTTTTCTTCTTTGACAGGTGTGGCGTTGCAGGAGCGATACCCAACCTTGTGTTGGATTCTATTATACGGCAAATAGATAATGAGAATTAAGCATATTGATGGGATCAATGGACAACGCCACTGAACAGGACAAGTTGATCAGAGAGTTGGATTGGAATCTGCTGCGCACCTTTATGGTCATTGTTCAGGAAGGCAGCATCACACTGGCCGCCAAGCGACTGATGCGGCGACAACCTTCCGTCAGCCAGGCACTGAAACGTCTTGAGACAAGGCTTGGAATGCCTCTTATTGATCGCAGCCCATCGCATTTCCGCATCACTCCGGCCGGGCAGAAGCTGTACCAGGAATGTTTGGACATGTTCGGCAGTCTGGCGCGGGCGATCCAGAGCGCACAGGGTACAGAAGATATCGTGACGGGCACAATCAAGCTTGCTCTTCTAAGCCGGATTGAAAGCGAGTTTTTTGATGCGATATTGGCAGATTTTCATCGCCGATTTCCCGAAGTCAGCTTTGATGTCGAGGTTATGTCCAGCAAAGCCGTCAGGCAGGCGGTTCTTGAAAAATCAGCGACACTTGGCGTTTGCTTGGTCCACGACACGCACCCGAGTTTGCAGCATGAGGTTCTTTATCGTTCTTACTTTGGGTTTTACTGTGGTCCGAGCCATCCATTGTTCGGGCAACATGATCTGAAACTCGACGACCTGCGAGACCATTCGTCGGTTTCATTTCGGACAGACCAGCTTTGGGATGCGTTGCGTCCGGTGGCATTGCTACGAGCGCAGCACAAGCTCGACAACAAGGTGATCGGCTACACATCTGATCTGGGTGAGGCACAGCGGATGATAGGCGCGGGACTCGGGTTCGGTCCGCTGCCTGTTCACGTCGCCGAACGCTTCGTCAATCGCGGCGAACTGTGGCGTTTGCCGCCATACGAAAACACCTTGGCAATTGATATTCATCTCGTGCACCACAAAAGCGCACGCCTGAACCGGGCGGAAAAAGCACTGCTTGAAATGTTTCGAAGCCGGCTTGCATCGGTGCCACTTGAACAGCGCAGTTACCATCCAGCCGAAACAATCCGGCCAAAGGTTCAAGAGGGGAAAGCCAAAAAATGACTTCAAATGACACTCTGTCCCTGCTGGCCTGCCAGATCGAAATCCCCGCCACCGAGAGCGCTGCCGCGCGAGACAAACATCTTGCGGAAAGCGCGGCGAAAGTGCGCGATCAGCTCAGCCGCCGGAACGTGGATCTCGTGGTTCTTCCTGAGCTTTCCAGTATAGATTATTCGCGCGCAGCCTTCGACCGGCTCAATGAGATTGCGGAACCCTTGGAAGGAGCTTCTTTTGAAACATGGCGCGAGATCGCCAAGGAATTCGGTGTCCATGTCTCTTACAGTTTTGCGCGCCGGGGGACATCGGGGACGCATATTTCAGTTGCTGTCGTCAACCCGGACGGTGCGCTGGACGGCCATTACGACAAGCTTCACCTCTGCCACTATGGCGCTTCAATGGAGAAAAAGTATTTTGACGCCGGGAATCACATTTTCACTTTTGTAATCAATGGTTTAAAGATTTCACCAATAATTTGTTATGACATTCGTATTCCCGAGCTTGCACGCACCCTGACCCTAAAGCACGACGTCGATCTCATTCTGCATTGCGGGGCCTATTATCGCGATGAGTCCTTCGAAACCTGGCACAATTTCGCCATGTCACGCGCGATGGAAAACCAGGTCTTCTTCCTTTCCATTAACCGGGCCGGGGAAAACTGGGGCAATTCGATCTTTTGCTGGCCTTGGATGGATGAAAATACTCTGCCGGTGCGGTTTGCCGAGACAAATGAGGATTTTCGCTACGTGACCTTAGGTAAGAGCCAACTCTTGCAGGCAAGAGAAAGCTACACATTCCTCGACGACCGACTTGCGGATTACGATTCACTCTGAAGGGTCGGACAGCCTTCTGTTGGCGGTAGCGAAACATAGGTAAGGTCTCGAATGACACAGGTTACCATCGCTGGGGTGACGCTCGACAAAATACGCGATCTGGATTTTGCACTAAGGGCGTTGTCGTCTGAAATGGGCGACAGACATGTCGCGAATGTCCACATTTTGAAAGCGGCCTTCGCAGGTGACCATCCGGCCTTCAACGCGTTGCTCGCTCACAGTGGTAACGAAGCCGTCGGTGCACTTGTTTGGACCCCATTGTTTTCAACCACCAGAGGGGGTGGCGGCTTATTTGTAAGTGATCTTTGGGTTTCCTCTTCGGCGAGAGGGCAAGGTATTGGAAGCAGACTGCTGTCTCGCGCGGTTTTCGATGCGGACAAATCTTCTGGCGCGTGTTTTGTTAAACTGGCAGTCCATCGCACCAACCCCTCTGCCTTTTCCTTTTACACTCATATTGGATTTAAGGAAGAAACCGACATGTCGGCCATGATCCTCGAAGGCGCTTTTTTACAGCGTTTCAAGAAGCTCTGAACGTCAGTGGTGACGAAACCATTATCGTGCTCAAGTATTCGAACTTTCTCAATCCAGGTATTAGTAGCCTATAAGGCGACGATAGTGCGTTTGGAGCGATGGCGAGAAACTCAGCTGCCATATCTGAATCAAAATTATCGCAAGGTCAGTCGGGCAAAGAATCGATACTGTTTTAGGTTAGTGCGTCGATGCTTTAGTGGAATTCTGATTTTGGAGAACTGAACTGGCACCACCATTTTATGGTCCTAGGTATGGCTTTATCCGAAGTGGTCATTGATGCGCGCACCATCATTGACTGTTTTGTCCGCAAAGTATCACTTCGAACAGGTTCTGGCTCTGCGCCTACAGTGGACGGCAGGTTCGACGGGTCGTGTCGCAGCATCACCAACTGATAGCCAGCTGAAGCAACGACCCGCCGACGAAAGCGGTCAGTAGTGGTCAAATTTCAGTGGCTTCTGCTATGGCCAGTGCATCCTCAGGCTCAACACCGAGATACCGAACAGTACTGTCCATCTTTGTATGCCTATGTTCCAAGCTGGGCGAAGCGCGCGAATGACAGGTAAGTTTGGTGTTTCAATAACTGATCATCCGATCCGCCATTCCCGCCCACAACGACAACCCGGCGTTGACGAGAGAGGATATCACAGGATGCCGTGCCGCCTCTAAGGTCCGCATCAAGCCTTAACTCCCAAATGCTGCAAAGTGAAGTTTTGGTAGGTACACCATTCGTAGGATGGTCAAATTCGACAACCAACGCAGAATGCAGAAATGAAATCGAAAGTCACGATCAGGGGCCAGTTGTCGCCTTTCTCACGCGATCCTCTACGACAGATTTATCAATTTCGCGCTTGCAGCCAATAACCGGACTGCGGTCTGCGGCTGCAGAAATCCAGCAGAGTACTCAAAGTCGGCTATGGGCCGCCCTCGGTGGCAGCATGACATGGGGCAAGGGGCTTGCCGCACCTGCTCCGATGTCGGCATCGAGCCCAATTTTACCGAATGCTGCGCAAAACACTAACGACTGTTTTCACCTACCGCGCGCTCAACGTTTAATTCCGTAAGTGTGATGCCACCTCTCTCAATTGATTGCCTAGGTGCACGTTTTCCTGTTGAGCTATTCACTCAGAACCTCTTCCTTCAATTGGAACTGCGCAATGGAAAATGAGCACAACAATAGAGCCCGTGAACTCCCTTTCGCGCTTTATGATGCGTTTACGGCCACTCCATACTCCGGAAGCCAAGCTGGCATCGTATTGAATGCTTCAGGTCTCGAAAGATCAGAGAGGTCGCGTATTGCGCAAGAGATTGGCGCGCCCGCCACCTCATTTGTGGACTGTGTTGAAGATGGCCGCGTTGTTCTTCAATTCTTCTCCACGGTGATGGAGTTGCCGATGTGTGGGCACGGCACAATTTGCTTGGTTACCCGTTTGGTGGATACTGGCCTGCTTGATCTGCCGCACAAAGGCGCCAGAAATATCACTTTGGTTCTTCCAAACAGTGAAGCAAACGTTGAGTACCACCTCAATGAGATGTCTCGTGTCGAAGCGATGCTGGATGTCGCCGTGGCGGATTTCTCATCGGCAGACCTAGACATGAAAAAACTCGCAGACTTGCTGGGCATTCAAACGGCCGATTTGTCGACAGAATTACCAGTAGAAGTGGCGCGTGGTGATTTTGTCCATCTTTGCCTACCAATGCGTGACCTCGCCGCTATGGAAGCTCTAAGGCCGAATTTCAGCAGGCTTGCTTCTTTCTGCGTTGCGCATGGCCTAGAGACGGTTGCCGCGTTTTCAACTGACGTTATGAATACAGACCGGCATTTGCATGTTCGCGATTTCTGCCCAGCAGTCGGGGTGGCGGAATCCGCTGCGGCTGGAACGACGAACGCAGCTCTCGCAACTTACGCCCTGCGTCACGGGCTTGTGCAGGCCAATACAGAAGGGGTCGCTACTGTGCTGGCGGAACAGGGGATTGAACTTGGCAGGCCGAGCAAAGTGACTAGTCGGGTTCAAATGCATGAAGGGCAAGTCTTGCGACTTCAGGTCGGTGGGGTGGCTACACAAGTAATGGAGGGAACGCTAAACGTCGCGTTCGCACAGACATGATAAATTTGATAAGTGAAGCTCTGGTGTGGGATGCCCACGCTGGAATTTTTCCGTCGCCAAACGTTGATCTGGACACTCTTGGCACTTGGCAGACCCACCACGTTAACTATCTGAGCATTAACGTCGGTTTCGACGTCATGCGACGTGATGAAACACTGGCGACACTCGCAGCCTATCGCAGATGGATACTCGCCGTCCCGAAAACTACGTTCTGGCTGGAACATTGGAAGATATCAAAGCGGCCCACGAAACAGGTAAACTGGCGATAAGTTTCGATATAGAGGGGATGAACGCACTGGGCGGTGACTTGAACATGGTCAGCATTTACCATGCTCTGGGCGTTCGGCAGATGCTTTTTGCCTACAACCTTGGAAATGACGCAGCAGGGGGCTGCCATAATGCAGATACCGGGCTTACTCCATTTGGATGCGACATACTCAGTGAAATGAACCGTGTCGGCATGATCGTTGATGCCAGTCACACCAGTTATCAAACAAGTATGGAACTGATCGAAAGATCTGCCACGCCGGTTGTTTTTTCTCATTCAAACCCTGCATCGGTTTGGCGGCATCAGCGCAATATCTGCGATGATCAGATCAAAGCCTGTGCCGCAAAGGGGGGCGTCGTCGGCCTGAACGGACTTGGTATATTCCTTGGTGAAAATGACGTTAGCAAAGCTGCGCTGTTACGACACCTACAGCACTTGTTGGACGTAGCAGGTTGGCAGCATGTTGGTCTTGGTTTTGACTACACCCCAGACTTGAAAATTGATCTGAGTGTCATCCTGTCTGCCAGGCCGGACTATTGGCCCGCTGGCCAACAGTATGACACATCTATGATTGGCCACGCAGGGCCCGACTGTATTCCGGTTTTGGTTGAAGCGATGCAAAGCTGGGGACTGACCGGGGAGGAAATTCGGGGTGTCGTTGGAGGGAATTTCGCCCGTGTTGCGGAACAGTCTTGGAAGGGTGAAATACAAACCAAACAGACAAATGTATGAAGTGACCTCTACGAAAATCCCAATTGGCTAAGAGTACATTCCAACCCAAACGGACGCTCTGATTTTCAAATTGTAAGACTGTAGAGGCCCGCGTTTCACCAACTCGATCTATGTGTGTTTTGCACTCGCGGCGAATGCCTAGAAGCGGAATGCAAACGTAGAACCAACGACCGTGCTCAAGGTCCGCTTGGGGTCGACAGGGGTCATTCCCAAGCATATTCCAAATGGCAGCTTCGTCCGCAGAGCGGACATTCATGCAAGCTGTAGCGAATGGCTGTTTCGAGCCCAACGCCGACCTCGACTTTTTCGCGTGGTCTAGTCAATCGCGAGGGTAACCCGACCTTCGCTGCGGGTGCGAGTTGAGACGTCGTGCGTGCTGCAGGCAGGACACAGAAGCGCTCAATTCACGTGCTGGGTCTGGCTGTCCGCTTTAGTTGCGTCACTCCAATAGGACCCTTCTTTCCTGTCTATGTGGAGTTTCAGCACGTCCAGCGCTTTTGAAACATCGCCATTCTCGACGCACTGAAGCAACTCAATGTGCTCCCGATAGGACTTAGCCATGTGATCCGGGTGGTGCCCCAACCGGCTGCGCAATGCTGCCATTTTAAGAGCAATCGTCTGGTACGCGTCATTCAGAAACCGATTATCCGCACAATCAAACAGGCATTGGTGGAAAAGAGTATCCTGATACAGGTATTCTGCATCATCCGCCGCCCCTCGCGCCGCTTTCATCCGATTGATGCAATCGTTAAGCGCGGTATACAGCTCTTGCGGGTTTGCCTGCATGGCCGAGGTTAAAGCGGTTGTCTCAAGGCAGACACGCGCGTCGCAGAGCTTTGCCAATTCTTCGGGCTCCAAGTTGAACACGAAGGACCCACGTTGCGGTTCGACTACGAGCAGCCCTTCCATTTCAAGTCGATTGATTGCCTCACGAACAGGTGTGCGGCTGACCTCAAGGTTCTTGGCGATTCGAGCCTCAGACAGCTGCTCACCCAGTTCGAACTCGCCTTTGATAATCCGCTCGCGCAGGTTTTCTGTCACCAATTCCGTCAATGATTTCGGTCTGTTGAATGGGCTCATGTCGCTCTCCTCAGTTCGACAGTAGCAGCGATGTATCTGGCATACAATGTGTTAGTGTTGACACATTAGCATACTGTATGCCAGTTTTGATTCTCACAAAGAGACGGCATCGGGAGGGGCGTCTTTGCAAACTCTAGAAACATGGATTGTGTCCGTCGTCAGAGCTTTTCGGAAAGCTGAAGCGTTTTCGTAACAGAGGCTCTGGTTCGGTTTCTGTTTGAGTTTAGGCAGCAGCGGCTTGGTGCTGCAACCGGCGTTTTCGGATTGTCTGTTTCTTGATTTCCTCTCTCATCTTCAGGATCTTCGCGCCGCGGCCGTGATAGACGTCCGCAGGGGTTAGGTTGTCCAAGCTTTCGTGGTAGCGATGGTTGTTGTAGTGATCGACGAACGCCCCGATCCGGCATTCGAGGTCGCCCGGTAGGAAGTAGTTTTCCAAGAGGACACGGTTCTTCATGGTCTGGTGCCAGCGTTCGATCTTGCCTTGGGTTTGCGGATGGTGCGGCGTACCGCGAACATGGTCCATGCCCTTGTCCTCAAGATAAACGGCAAGATCAGAGGCGACGTAGGACGAGCCATTGTCGCTGAGCAGCCGGGGTTTGTGTACGACCGTGGCTTGATCGCAGCCCGAGACCTCCAGTGCCAGGTCCAACGTATCAGTGACGTCCGCAGCCTTCATCGTGGTGCAGAGCTTCCAGGCGATGATGTAGCGGCTGTAGTCGTCGAGGATGGTGCTGAGATAGAACCAGCCCCAACCGATGACCTTCAGGTACGTGAAGTCAGTCTGCCAGAGCTCGTTTGGTCGGCTTGTTTTGTCCCGGAACTCATCGGCCACGCGTATCACGACATGGGCCGGGGCGGTGATCAGATCCTCGGCGCTGAGAATGCGATACACGGAGGATTCAGATACGAAGTACCGCTTCTCGTCGGTGTATTTGACCGCCAGTTCGCGCGGCGTCAGATCTTCATGCTCAATGGCAAAATCGACAACATCCTCGCGTACCTTTTCTGGGATGCGGTTCCACACTGACCTGGGCCGTGGGGAACGGTCAGCCAGGGCATCAACGCCACCGTCGCTCCAGCGGGCATACCAGTCGTAGTATGTGCTGCTGGGGATGCCGAGCATCTTCAGGGTTTGCTTTACCGGCAGATGTGACGCTTCAACCGTGCGGATAATTTCAAGCTTCTCTGAGGCGGGGTATCTCATTCTTCGTCGCCCCCATCCCCGATCATGCTTTTTTTGAGCAGTCGGTTCTCAAGCGTCAGCTCGGCAACCACCTCCTTCAGGGCGGCAGATTCCGACCGCAGTTCTTTGACTTCCGGGGATGTCGCTTGTCGCGCCGTGTCACCCGCCAAGCGGTTCTTCCCAGCTTCGAGGAATTCCTTCGACCAGGAGTAATACAGGCTCTCTGCAATCCCCTCGCGACGGCACAGTGCAGCAATGCTTTCCTCGCCCCGCAGGCCCGCCAGGACGACCCTGATCTTCTCTTCAGCAGAGTAGTGCTTGCGCGTTTTGCGTTTGATACCCCTGACCAACTTGTCAGCGGCATCCTTCGATGTTCCGGATTTCTTGTTCATCTTCGCTCCATAATGGCTTCGACGAACCAGAAATCCTCCGTTGCTCAAACCCTAAATCTGTCCGGTGGGTGCTGACGTCAGACACTGGTCGTCGAAGGTGGGGTCGACCTTGTGCGCTATACAGAGAGCGGCATCTCGTTGATCTTGAACCGTGTCGGCCCAGGCAACGTTCTGGCCGAAGCTTCCGCCTATTCAGCGCAATACCATTGCGACGGTTTAGCCAGCACGAAGACCCAGCTAAAATCGCTTCCGGTTTCGCAGTTCCTGGAAGGGCTTCATAGCTCCTCAGACGTTGCGCGCACTTGGGCTGCCCAGTTGGCTCGCGAATTGCAGAACGCGCGGATGCAGTCCGAAATTAGGTCGCTCAAAACCGTGGCTGAACGATTGGACGCATGGCTCGGGTTGCGAAATAAGTTGCCGCCGAAAGGTGAGATACAAGACCTGGCGCGCGTTCTCGGCGTATCGCGCGAGGCGCTCTATCGTGAACTCGCCGGGCGGCGCAAATAGGCTTCGAGTGAATAACCCCATACGTTTCTGGCGCAGGCAATAACCACCGTTTCTAAAAGTTCACAGTTTGTGGGAGCAGCCATTGGAGCAAGCGCAGCGAAATGGCGCTCCGTCCGCGATTTGTAAGTTCGGGTGGGTAAGGATTTCGGCGCTGCAGCGAAAGTCGGCTCTGACGGGCCGCGCCGCAGCATCTTGACTCAGGCGCCAACGGCAGGTTTGGGCCGTTCAAGTAAAGCCGAGCAACTCACAAGTCTTTTTGGTCTATAGCGCCTTCGTCTCCGGCGCTAAGCAATGTCAGAATGTCCTGGCAGTTATCTATACGTCCACCGCAGCAGTCCGCCAGGAGAAAGCCGACGACGCCGTTGATCGCAGGTAGATGTGCAGCGTAGCGGATTTCACGTTGGTTACGGGTGCTTGTCAACAAACCGGCGCGTTTGAGGATGGCAAGATGGCCTGATAGTGTCGAAGGCTTCGCATCGAGCTGCTCTGCAATTGTCAGCGCGGGAACACCATTGGGCGACGCTTTCACTAAAAGCCGAAACGCAGCCAATCGTGTCGGATGGGCGAGAGCGGCAAAGGTGTCGATAGCGGAGTTTTGGTCCATAATTTCGTCAATGCCCGAAATATCGAAGCTTGACCAGTGGGCAAGACTGCAATACCCCAAAAGCCAATTCGGCAATCGCCGAAATGAGGGGCGCATGAGCGGAACATCGATCACATCGGAAGTTGATTTTGAGGCGATAGGCAAACAGCAGGGCTACCTGCGGGTGCCGCATTCGGTCCATCGCTCCGCCTATGGGTGGATCCCGTTGCCGATCACTGTCCTGCGCAATGATGACGGACCGACACTGGTTGTTTCAGCCGGCGTGCATGGAGACGAATACGAGGGCCAGATCGCGGTGGCCAACCTTGCGCGCCAGCTCGACGCGTCCGATATCCGCGGACGGCTGATCTTGCTGCCGATGGTGAATCTTCCGGCCGCAGAGGCCGGTTGCCGAGTGTCCCCAATCGATGATGGCAACCTGAACCGGCTTTATCCGGGTGATCCGAAGGGAACGCCCTCTGAAATGATTGCGCACTATCATGAGGAGGTAATCCTGCCCTTGGCTGACTACGCGGTCGATCTGCATTCCGGCGGATCGTCTCTGATCTATCCCTCCACCGTTCTGCGAGGTCCGTCCCATTCGCCGGAAGAAGAACAGGGTTTGTCGCTACTGACTGAGGCCTTCGATCTGCCTTATGCGTGGGTGTTTACCAGTGGTGGTGGAAAAGACAGTTCAGCGCGGACGGCCATGGGGGCTGCCAACCGTAAGGGCGTCGTCAATGTCATGGCGGAACTTGGTGGCGGCAACTGCGTAACGCCGGACATTCTGCGCCAAACAGAGAGGGGGCTGCGACGGATCCTGCACGCCCTTGGTATGTTGCCTGGCCATGAACCCGATGAAGCGCAGGGCACACGTGCGCTCAATGCGAAGGGCTCTGTTTACGCCTATGACGCAGGCCTGTTCGAGCCGCTGAAAACCATCGGCGATGCTGTTGTTGCAGGCGAGGTCATCGCGCGGATCCATCATCCCGAAACTCCGGGCCGCGCCCCGGATGAGGTTACATCGCCCTACGACGGCATCGTTCTGGCGAAGCGCGCCATGGCACAGGTCAGGCGTGGCGATGCGCTCTGTCAAATCGCGGCGGATGCGGGTTGATATGGGGCGGCATCCGGTATCCCTCAGTGACATGCGCGAGGCAGCGACCGCCTTGGACGGCGTGGTGAGCCGCACGCCGCTGCTGGAAAACCCGGATGTGAACGCGATGCTCGGAGGGCGTCTGCTGCTCAAGGCCGAGAATATGCAGCGCACCGGAGCTTTCAAAATCAGAGGTGCCTATCATCGGCTTTTGAACCTGACGGATGAGGAGCGGGCGAGGGGCGCGGTGTCCTATTCCTCCGGCAACCACGCGCTCGGGCTGGCGCAGGCGGCCGCGATCATGGGAACCTCGGCAGTGATCGTCATGCCGTCGGACGCGCCCGAGGCCAAGCAAGCCGCCGTCCGGGCCATGGGGGCCGAGATCGCAACCTATGACCGCGACACACAGGACAGCGCGGATGTTGTGGCGCAGATCATCGCCAATACTGGGCGGATTGAAGTTCCCCCGAGTGCGCACCCGCAAATCCTGGCCGGGGCGGGAACCGCTGCTTTGGAAATTATTGAGGCCGCGGGCGGGCCGATTGATGCAGTCCTAATCCCCTGCGGCGGCGGCGGGCTCACGGCGGCGACGGCTGTGGTCATGGCAGAAGCCTCACCCGGAACCGAAGTCTTTGCCGCCGAACCAACGCTTTTCGATGATACGCGCCGCTCGCTCTCAACGGGCAAACGCGTGCCGAACCCAAAAGGCCAGCGAACCATCTGTGACGCAATCATGACGCCGATCCCCGGCGAAATGACCTTTGCCATCAATCGCGACCTTCTGGCCGGTGGCTTGACCGCCACGGATGACGAGGTACGAGGCGCAATGCGCTTTGCGTATCAACAATTCAAGATCGTGACAGAGCCCGGCGCGGTGGTGGGTCTGGCCGCCATTCTAAACGGACAGGTGCCGATTGAGAACCGCACCGTCGCGACCGTGATCACGGGTGGCAATATCGACCCCCTGCGCTTTGCACAGCTTTTGGAGACACCCCAATGACCCTTGATCGCCGCCTGATGGCCGAATGGCTCGGCACCTTTTCCCTGCTCGCGACAGTCGTCGGTTCCGGCATCATGGCCGAACGACTGGCAGGCGGCAACGTGGCGGTAGCCCTGTTGGGCAACACGATCCCCACCGGAGCGATCCTCGTTGTGCTGATCACCGTGTTCGGGCCTATCTCGGGTGCGCACTTTAATCCTGCCGTGACGCTGTCCTTTGTCTTGCGGCGCGAGATCGCACCAAAAGAAGCCACTCTCTATGTCATGGCGCAGATCTTCGGAGGCATCATAGGCGTGCTCGCGGCGCACGTCATGTTCGAACACCCGTTGATTGATGCCTCTACGACAGCGCGGACGGGCATTGGCCAATGGGCGGGCGAATTCGTTGCGACCTTTGGTCTGATTGGCACAATCCTTGCCTGCATCAAGGCGCGCCCTCAGGCGGTGCCGATGGCCGTTGGGCTATATATAACGGCGGCTTACTGGTTCACGTCTTCTACCTCTTTCGCCAACCCTGCCGTCACCATCGCGCGCGGGTTCTCGAACACTTTCGCTGGAATTGCGCCGGGAGACGTCGCCGCTTTCATTGCGATGCAGCTGGTCGCGGCTGTCCTCGCGACATGGTTCTTCCGCTGGATGCTTGAGGACGCGTCCGATGGCTGAGTTTGACTTTGATGAAGTGATCGACCGGCGCGTGGTTCCCGGTTTGAAGCACCATAAGATGGTACTGGGCGAGGACGGGATGGATCTATTTCCGGCAGGTGTCGCTGATATGGATTACCGCGTAGCCCCTTGCATCACTGATGCAATGGCAGAACGCGCCGCGCACGGCGTGTTCGGATACGAAACCGTGCCGGATGGCTTGATGCCTGCATTAACCGGCTGGCTGGAAAGCCGACATGGCTGGATAGTCGATCCCGCCCATATCCTGCGCTCGCCGAACATACTCAATGCGCTCTCCATGGCCGCGAACCTGTTCACCGAAGTGGGTGACGGGATTATCGTGCAGCCGCCCGTCTTCTTCGATTTTGCGGATATCATCGCCGAGAACGGCCGCGTTCTGGTCGAGAACCCTCTGATCCTGGAAGACGGTCGCTACCATATGGATTTTGATGGGCTGGAGCGGGCTGCGTGCGATCCGCGGGCGCGCATGCTCTTTCTGTGTAACCCGCACAATCCAGTGGGCCGTGTCTGGACCCGAGATGAGCTTGCCCGGCTGGGTGACATCTGCCGCCGCCATAGTGTTCTTGTTGTCGCGGACGAGATACATGGCGACATCACCTTTCCCGGCCATGCTTATACGCCCTTTGCCAACGTGTCAGAGGCGGATGCTCGCAACGCAATCATCTGCCTGTCGCCCGCCAAGAGTTTCAATATCGCCGCGTGCTGTTCGGCCTTCACAATCGTCCCTGATGAGGCCCGCCGACAGGCCTTTCAGGCCGAAAATAGCCGCCTCACGGTCAATAAAAACAACGCCTTTGCCTCTGTCGCCATGCAGGCGGCCTACGCCGAGGGTGGCCCATGGCTGGACGCTGCAAACCGGTACATTCTGGGCAACCTCGCTCTCGTGCGCACCCGTATCGCAAAGCTACAAGAGGTAAAGTTGATCGAGCCAGACGGCACGTTTCTGCTTTGGCTCGATTTCAGGAAACTGGGCCTCAAGCCGGATGAGCTAACAACCGTTCTTCGCGAAAAGGCCGGTTGGGCAATTACGCGAGGCATCGCTTTTGGCCCTCAAGGGGCTGGATTTGGCCGCATGAACATTGCTTGCCCAAGAAGTAAACTTATCGCGGCGTTGGAGACTCTGGAACGCGCAATGGCCGAGCACCGAAAGGACGCAACATGACCGACACGCCTCAGTTGTCCGAAGATCATTTCCAGCCATTCGCCAACGACCGGTTGTTTGCCGAAAAACGATCAACTCATGGACCGCGTATCTTGTTACTCTACGGCTCGCTCAGGCAGCGATCCTTCAGCCGACTAATGACCGAGGAAGCCGCACGTGTTTTGGAACGGCTTGGTGCGGAACCTCGCAGCTTTGATCCGTCCGGACTGCCGCTGCCGGACGATGCCGACGCCGACCACCCGAAAGTGCAGGAACTACGAGATCTCGTCACGTGGAGCGAGGGCATGGTCTGGTGTTCACCAGAACGCCACGGTGCCATGACCGGTATCATGAAGTCCCAGATTGACTGGATACCACTGTCCATTGGCGCAGTGCGCCCGACACAAGGCAAGACACTGGCGGTCATGCAGGTCTGTGGCGGCTCGCAAAGCTTCAACGCCGTCAATCAGCTTCGCGTTTTGGGGCGCTGGATGCGGTGCCTGACTATCCCGAACCAATCTTCGGTTCCGAAAGCGTTTCAACAGTTTGGCGACGACGACAGAATGAAGCCGTCCTCATATTACGACCGCATGGTCGATGTGATGGAAGAACTGGTGAAGTTCACGTTGCTGACCCGCGACGTGTCTTCTTACCTCGTTGATCGCTACAGCGAACGAAAAGAAACAGGCGAAGCGCTGATCGCGCGGGTCAACAGAACTGCAAGTTGATTTGCTGCCTAAGACAGCAACCAAAGTCCGCTTTGGTGAAGCTGCGCCGCGGCATTAGCCCGTCCGCTCAAGGTCTGGTTCGGGCCGTCCCCAACACCTACATCTGGGCCGTCAAGTAAGTTGCTGCGTCCGCTCCAACAACAGGAGTGAGCCCACTGCAGACCATGCTGAATAGAGCGGAACTAACGCGATGCGCGGTTTGCGGACATTGCACATGAAATAGGCAGCCGACTGCGATTTCTCGTGGATCGCCGCGTCGCTGCAATGCAGCTTCACCAAACCGGCCGTTGGCGCGCTGAGCCGCGCGATGGGCTAGGCGAATGACTGAGTTGCGGACGAAGCCGCCATGCGAGATGGAGCAGAAAAGTAACGTGCCATTCCACTCATCAATGTGACTGGCTATTGCCCCTGAAACCATATCAACACACTTACGGCTGGGTGTGCTGCCTGCGATAGCTGCTCGGCGTTTCACCCGTCCACCGTTTGACGGCACGGGAGAGGGTTTCTTGATTTGCATAGCCGAGTTCGTGCGACAATTCCCTCAGGGAAGTGCTGAGGTCGTTGCGAAGCCGATCGAGGGTTCTCTCAGTGCGCACCTTCTCTACAATCTGAGCGAGGGTCGTCCCTTCTTCTGAGAGTTGCCGTCTGAAACTTCGCTCGCTGGTTCCAGCTGCCGCAGCCATTCTGCCCTGGGTCGGTCGTGCTTTTCCGAGCATGCTTCCGACCAGTACTGCGACTTGATCTGAAAGAGTATGCCCCAAGCGTAAAGCAGTTTGGTTCGTCGCATCTATTTTGGTTGCGGCCTTTATCACTGCGTCTGAAAACGGAACACCTGAAACACTGTCGTCGATTAAGACGTTGAGGGCACGGTTTTCGGCCGCTTGCACGCGGTCCCCGAGCCAAGGTTTCAGGTGAGAAAGGCCGGTTTCCGGATGAGGTACCAACGCGACACGAGCGACAGACGGTGCTTGTCCTGTGGCCACGCTGCAGATCATATCGATCAGAGACGCAACGTATTGCTGAACGCAATGCACAACTTCCAAATCGCCGATGTCCATAGCCCACCCATCCGTGATTTGTAGCGCATGAGGCTCGTCAATGACGGAGAATATCTCATGCGTGGAATGATTAGGCATCTTCTTTGAAATCCTAAGAAAACCATCGCGGACCGTCGGTCCGACAAAGGCCGCGGCACCAATCAGGCCGATTTCGAAACCGCCACGACCATTCACCATCCGATGCGGGGCGTCGCGCCCCGCTTCCTTCGAAATCTCCACGAGAAACTGAACTGCACCGCGCAGCGGGATCGGCAGATAAGGGTCGCCATCAGGGACCCAATCCAGACCGGATTTCGCCAGTAGCCCTTCAAGATCAAGTTTCATGTCTGTCGCCCAACGGCGCATCGGATGAATCGATGCTGCGCGAATGAGGGGAATTGAATAAGCCACAGCATCGCTCCTTCTGTATGGAATTGATTTTGGCCGCTGAAGTCAAATCTTGGGTGCTCGCTTGATGTAAATCAATACTCGCGCCGTCCATTCTCCACATGTTCGCCAACTACGAGGAATCGGGACAGCACACCTGCCGAACAATCTCTGCACTTAGGTGTGCACCAACTCGCTATGAGCAATGAAAATTGAGTGGGAAAACACATATGATAAATTCCAATTTGACTGGCATGGTGGCAGCAGCTTCGGTTTTATTCGTAAGCCTTGGCGATTGCGCCCAATCTGAGACGCCTTCAGGTGCTCCAGGTGCAACGACAACAATTGATGGCAAGCAACTGCCACCTCCTCCTGCCGACTTTGGCGGCACCATTGAACCGCAAGCACTCAAATCGACTGAATACTGGCCACCGAGAGTGGTGCCACCGGAAGACGCGCCCAACGTGCTGCTGATCATCCTTGATGACGCAGGGTTTGGCGTGCCGAGCACCTTCGGCGGTGTGATTCCGACGGACACAATGGACGAACTCGCCGCAGAAGGTCTAAGCTTCACCAATATCCACTCAACCGCTTTATGCTCGCCGACGCGGGCGGCGCTCATCACCGGGCGCAACCACCACTCAGTCGGCTTTGGCGTAATCTCCGAGCAGTCAACCGGCTTTCCCGGCTACAACAGCATCATCCCCGAAAATAAGGCAACCATTGGCCGGATTTTGACGGACAACGGGTATGCGACGTCATGGTTCGGCAAAGACCACAACACACCCGCATTTGCAGCCAGCCAGTCTGGCCCCTTCGATAAATGGCCAACGGGCCTCGGGTTCGAGTATTTCTACGGCTTCGTCGGCGGTGACGCAAACCAGTGGCAGCCGAACCTCTTCCGCAATACGACGCAGATTTATCCCTATGACGGTGATCCGGAGTGGAACATGATCACGGGCATGGCGGATGACGCAATCCAACACATCACACGGCTGACGCAGATCGCACCCGAAAAGCCGTTCTTTGTAAAATACGCCCCAGGCGCGACCCATGCTCCGCACCATCCGACCAAGGAATGGGTCGAGAAGATCGAGGCAATGAACCTCTTTGACGACGGCTATGAAGCGTTGCGTCAGACGATCTTTGAAAACCAGAAGAAGCTGGGGCTTGTGCCGCAAGACGCGACCTTGACGGCATGGCCGGCGGACAAGATCAAGCCTTGGGATCAACTGACCGATGACGAGAAGAAGCTGTTCATCAAGCAGGTGGAGGTCTTTGCCGCTTATGCAGCTTACACCGACCATGAGATCGGTCGCGTTGTCGATGCCATCGACGATCTGGGCCGATTGGATAACACGCTGGTGATGTATATCAACGGTGATAACGGAACCTCCGCCGAAGGCGGCCCTCTGGGTACGCCAAACGAAGTTGCATGGTTCAACGGTATTTCGGCCATGCCCGCAAAGACCCAACTTCAGTGGTACGATGACTGGGGCACCGAAGAGACCTACAACCACATGTCCGCAGGTTGGTCATGGGCGTTTGACACACCGTTTGACTACTTCAAGCAAAACGCCAACCGGCTTGGCGGTGTGCGTCAAAACATGGTCGTAGCATGGCCCAACGGGATTGCCGACAAGGGCGGCATGCGGGACCAGTTCATGCATGTGATCGACGTGGTTCCGACAATCCTTGAAGTTGCAGGCATCGCCGAACCCGAAGAGGTGGATGGCATCGTTCAGTCGCCGATCGAAGGCACCAGCTTTGCCTATACATTCGACAAGGCAAACGCGGATGCACCCAGCCGTCACCGCACACAGTACTTCGAGATGATGGGCCAATGGGCGCTCTATCACGAAGGTTGGTTCCTGAGCACCAAGGTCAACCGGATGCCATGGGAAACCCCCAAGACACCCAACCCCGACCCGCTGAACAATCAGGAGTTCGAACTCTATGATCTCAGATCGGACATGAACCAGCAAAAGAACGTGGCCAAGGATCATCCGGAGAAGGTGGAAGAACTGAAAGCGATCTTCATCGAGGAAGCCAAAAAATACCAGGTTTTTCCGCTGGATGCCTCTGTGACGTCGCGCCTCGCCAAGCCGCGCCCCAGCATCACCGCAGGTCGCACCGAGTTTGTCTATACGCAACCAATGATTGGTGTGCCTCAGGGCGACTCGCCGAGTATCTTGAACTCGTCCTACACTTTCACGGCCGAGATCGAGGTGCCTGATGGTGGAGCAGAAGGGATGATCGTAACGTCGGGCGGCAGGTTCGCAGGCTACGGGTTCTACCTGAAAGACGGCAAACCGACTTTCACCTGGAACATGCTCAATCTTGAACGCATCCAGTGGCAAGGTGAAGACGCTTTGACACCAGGAAAACACACTGTCGTGTTCGATTTCAAATATGATGGACTGGGTGACGGGACACTGGCCTACGGTGATCCGAGCGGCATCGGACAAGGCGGAACCGGTACTTTGAGCGTGGATGGCAAGGTCGTCGCGACCAAGAAAATGAAGAACACCATCCCAGTTATTCTGCAGTGGGATGAATCGTTCGACATCGGACAGGATACGCTGACAGGGGTATATGACGACGACTACAAACCTCCCTTCAAGCTGACGGCCAAGCTCGACAAGCTGACGCTGAAAATCGACCGTCCTGAGCTGTCGGACGCCGACAAGAAACGGCTGGAAGACGCCATGCAACGCGCCAGTGACTAGCTAAGCTTGCCGGGCCGCGGACGGCTTCGGGGCCCGGCACTTCAGCTCTCAGTCAAACGTTCTCGACATTGAGGTCAAAAAGACAAAAGCCAACCTGGCGAGGACCAAAACGCACAGACTCGAAGGTACGAAAACGCATGGACCGTGAAATAAAACATGGACAGAAGTACTGGATCGGCCTTGGCCTTTTGACTGTTGGGTTTGGCTTGGCTGAGTTGTTCCTCAACGACGTCTTATTCCATGGAGAGACGAAAGAACTGACGTCAACGATGCGTGTCCTTGTCGTGCTTACAGTCGGCAGCGTCCTGTCGCTGCTGCTGACAGGGTGCTTGAGACGTCACTTGATGTCGCAACTAAAAGAGCCGGACCGCGAAGGCGAACAGTCGACCCGAACGCTGAGCGTCCTGCCGCTGATCCGAGCCATTCTCATATCATTTATACTCGTCTTGTCCGTGCTCGTCGCTCTGTCTGAGATTGGGGTGAACATCGGTCCAATGCTTGCGGGTGCCGGTGTTGCCGGAATCGTATTGGGCATGGGGGCACAGAGCCTCCTCAAGGATATTTTGGCTGGTATTTTCTTTGTGGTCGATGATGCCTTTCGTCTTGGCGAGTACGTCGAGATTGGTGAGACGCGCGGTACCGTTGAGAAGATCTCCTTGCGTTCCATGCAAATCCGGCACCATCGGGGGGCTCTGCAAACACTCCCCTATGGCGCAATTCAGTCGGTCAAGAATCTGAGCCGAGATTGGGTCATTACGAAACTGGAATTTCAGGTGCCGCACGACAGCGACATCATGAAAATCAAACGAGTGATCAAGCAGGTTGCCAAGGAAATTGAACAGGATGAGTATTTTGGCCAGCAAATGCTGGCTCCGGTAAAGTTCCAAGGTATTTACGGCGTTGACCTTTATGGGCTGACTGTTCGCGTCAAGTTTACAACTTTGCCGGGGGAACAGTTTCTCATCCGGCGAGAAGTCTACAGGCTTGTCCAACAAGGTTTCGCAGAAAACGGAATAGAGTTTGCCGAACGGACGGTTAAAGTTGATCGAACCGACGACATAATTGCTACCGCTGACGACATCGAGGCACCGCGTGTACCGGCTGTTCGCTGATGTAATGTGTATCAGTGGATCATCTTCAGTGTTTGATAAGCTAACCGGAAAGAACCTGGCCATGCGAATTTTGACTTTGATATTTATCGTTTCTGTGACAACCCTTAGCGGCTGCGGTGTACGTGGAACTCTGGCTCTGATGCCGGAACAAGCTACGCCGACACGTGAAAGAACAGTGTTGGTCGCTGCCTCCCGGACACCAGCCCCACCCCCTGATTTTTTTGCCGAAACTCGGTCCTATCAAACCAGCTATTCCAAGTTTGAAATCTCCATACCGCCCGAACGAGAGATTGGTGAAGTTAACTATCCCAGAGGCGACGACGTTGATCCGAAGACTGAATTTCTTGTCTCTTCTATGTCACGGCTCGACAACGAACAGGCCTTTGTGCGTGCGATCAATGCCGAGGCCAGCCAACTTCCAGCAGGTGAGCGGCAAGGCTTTGTCTTTGTGCACGGCTTTAACACAAACTCGGCGGAGGCTGTCATACGTGCCACGGCTCTGGCAGAAGACACCGGGCGCGAAGGTGTCGAGGTTGTCTATTCCTGGCCGTCAGCTGGAAGTGTGCTCAAGTACCTGGATGACCGCGAAAGCGCGCTGTTCGCCCGGGATTCGTTCAACGAGACATTGACGGCCATGTCGGCGTCGCGTCTGTCGAACTATCTGGTTGTCGCCCATTCCATGGGGAATTTTGTGGCAATGGACACGATGCGTGAATTGGCCCAGCAAAACAAAACGTCGGTTCTGAGGAAAGTAAGAGCGTTGGTCCTCATATCAGCCGATCTGGATATTGATGTCTTTCGCAAGCAAGCAAAGCCCGTCCTCGATCAAGGCATACCCATTGTGCTGCTCACAACGAACGATGATCTGGCGCTCAGCCTGTCTTCAAAAATCCGGCGGCAGGGGGATAGAGTTGGCGACATTACGTCCGTGTCGGAGCTTGGTGGCCTGCAGGTGGCCGTATTCGATTTGACCAATATTCAATCCGGCGATCCACTCAAACACTTTAAGATCGGCACGTCTCCGGAGGTTCTTAAATTTCTGAAGTCGCTGCACCAGTCAGGAGGCGGCGTCATCAGCGGCGAAGCGACAGGTCGCGTCATTACTATCGATGCGGAAACACTGGAAGCTCAGACCGGCGTTGTTCTGACGCAGTAAGTGCGTATCGCGCCCTGCAATTTACCGGGCCAGCAATTTGGTAAGCTCTCATCGGACACATCTCAAAATTTGATTATTGCTTCTGAAAGAGAAACGAAGTTTTTCCATGTGCGTTAAAAATTCGAGCGGATTTCTGCTCACTTGGGGTTATTCTTTGCACGGTAAATGATTGTGGTGGGGTAACCAGGATTAATTTAAGCAATGTCTGGGCGACGCGACTTCCAAAGCGTCGCCCAATTTAACTCAGAGATACGGCGAAAGCGCAATACTGAGGCGAAAAAGTGCCCGCCTAGCGTCCGCTTCGGGCTCGACCCGGGCATCCGAATGTTTCGGTCAGAAATTGGATACTTGAACGACCGCTTCTTCTTTCGTCCGGCTTTCTCTTTTGCACCCGCAGCAGCCTCCAGTAGCGCCTTCAGAGACGCGAGCCACGGTCGCGAACTGCAGATACCAGCCGTTCAAGCCGGAAAGCTGTACGTCGGCAAGGTCCGCAAGTGAGACATCGGCCGCCAAAATCTTGCTGCGGTTGGGACGAACGGCAGCTTTTCCTTCTGCGATGCGGCTATCGGCTTCACTTGTGGCATTGCTGCAGCTGCGAGTGTCAGCGCCGTGTCACTCTCGGTTTGGGCTCAATACCGTCATCTGAAGCTTTTGGTCCGATGATGGCTGTCGGCGCATAACAGACCATTTGCAGGTTTTTGTCGCGCGCCAGTGTTCTTAAGCTCTCCGAATTTATAGGGTCCTTATAGGAAGTCCCATCTTCCCAACCCAAACCAAAGCATGAAGAGCGCCGGACAATTCCGTCCGGCCACCAACCGGCACTCCACCGGTGGTTTTCGCACGTTGCGGCATGCGCTTCAGTTGAAGAAGGGGATCAGCAATGGCTGACATCAACACACTGCTCGGATGGTCTGAGCTAATCCCGTGGGGCCAAGACCGTGACCCACATGCCAAACCCGATAACATCAAACCTGAGACATGGGTTCGGTCTGACCTGATCGTGCGGCCCGAGCAGGTAGAGACGGCACAACAGCTAGGCTACCCAATCTATTACCCGGATCAAATCTGGCGCGTACGTGACGGTGAGAGTTTTGTTCTGGACTGTCCCGACGCAATAGCCACGCACCATGTGGCGAGTTGGTACCGTCTCTGGGCGGGCGAACTGCCGGACGAGATTGAAGAAGACACTGATGCCCCGATCTCTGACGAGCTTTCAGAGGAAGAACTGCTGCGTGCCCTTATCAACGCCCAAGTCGAAGGAGGTCGAGTATGAGCATTCACATGGCGGGCTCCGGTGAGGAGCAGATCATCGATCCAGCACAGGCCGAGCAGGATGACGCACTGGCCAAGGCGCTGACGCAGTCCGACCTACAACACCGCCGTCATGACCTCAACGCCGTCCGTCAAATTCACCGGGTGGCCGAGGCCTACAACAAGGTGGTCTATGGCATCGGTGGTCATGACATCGACATCGATCCACCTGCAGTGTCCGAGCGCCAGTGGCGATGTGTCCTGAAGTTGGCCGCGACGTTCATCCAGAGCGGTGGCACCATGACCCCTGCGCAGGTGCGTCACGAGTGGGCGATCCACATGGCGCAGGAGGATACCCTGCAATACCTCAACAACGACCTGCTTGTCCCGTTCGAGGAACTGGATGCGCGCGGACAACTGATGGAGCGTGCTGGTACCGAGGCGATGCGTCGGGCGATGAACCCTCCACTGATCATAGAAGACTATACAGTGCTGACGGACGAGGCTTTGCTGTATCAGGTGCACGCGAATGACGATCAGGTTGCTGCAGGCGAGTTGGCGCGGCGTCGGGTGCTGAAAGCGGTGTCGCAGCATAAATGAGAGGGTAGCGGGGACCCTACGGGGACCCGAGCCAATACATCGGCAATTGTGCTCGCCGATAGCATCTCTAGTGAGCTGTAATTGATAGGTTAATTATGGTGCTGCTGGAGAGAATTGAACTCTCGACCTCTCCCTTACCAAGGGAGTGCTCTACCTCTGAGCTACAGCAGCGCTGTGGGCGGGTGATTAGACTCAAACGAAACGCGGCGCAAGGGTGTCTGGACGGTTTTTTTCGCCTCCTGTAGAGAAAGATCATGACAGATAAAAATTCACCCAAAAAACAAGGCAAATCCGGGGAAGCGCGGGAAGAGCGTTTGAAGGCGGCGCTGAAGGCGAATATGGCGCGGCGCAAGGCGCAGGCCAAGGCGCGGGCGGCCTCGGGGGACAAAGCCGATAAGGACGAGGGATAAGAGCAGATGGATTCGATTCTTGTAACGGGCAACGGCCCGCTGAACGGGCAAATTCCGATCGCGGGGGCCAAGAACGCGTGCCTGACGCTGATGCCCGCAACTTTGCTGAGCGAAGAACCGCTGACGCTGACCAATGCGCCGCGACTGAGCGACATCAAAACCATGACCGCCTTGCTGCAATCGCTGGGGGCCGAAGTGTCTTCGCTGCAGGACGGGCAGGTGATCGCAATGTCGAGCCACAGCCTGACCAGTCAGACAGCTGACTATGACATCGTGCGCAAGATGCGCGCATCGAACCTGGTGCTTGGCCCTTTGTTGGCGCGCTTTGGTCAGGCGGTTGTGTCACTGCCTGGTGGGTGCGCGATCGGCGCGCGTCCTATGGACCTGCATGTCGAAGGGCTTGAGGCGTTGGGTGCAGAGATCGAACTGAAAGACGGGTATCTGCACGCCAAGGCCCCGGGCGGGTTGAAAGGCGCGGTGCATGAGATGCGCTTTGCCTCGGTTGGGGCAACTGAAAACATCGTCATGGCTGCGACGCTGGCCAAGGGAACCACTGTTCTGAAGAATGCCGCGCGCGAGCCTGAGATCGTCGATCTGGTCGAATGTCTGCGCAAGATGGGGGCCCAGGTTTCAGGCGAGGGGACCTCGACCATTGAAATCCAGGGTGTCGACCGGTTGCATGGTGCCACGCATCAGGTCGTTACGGACCGGATCGAACTGGGTACCTATATGCTGGCTCCGGCGATTTGCGGCGGTGAGGTTGAGTTGCTGGGCGGGCGTATGTCTCTGGTCGAATCCTTTGCCGAGAAGCTGGACGCAGCAGGAGTCAGCGTCGCGGAAACCGAAAAGGGACTGAAAGTGGCGCGCAAGAATGGTCGCGTTCAGGCCGTGGATGTGGTGACAGAGCCGTTTCCGGGCTTCCCAACGGACCTTCAGGCGCAGATGATGGCGCTGATGTGCTCTGCCGAAGGAACCTCGGTGCTGGAAGAACGCATTTTCGAAAACCGATTCATGCACGCGCCCGAATTGGTGCGCATGGGCGCGAATATCGAGGTGCATGGCGGTACGGCCACTGTCACGGGTGTTGAAAGCCTGAAAGGTGCGCCTGTTATGGCAACGGACCTGCGCGCCTCGGTCTCGCTGATTCTGGCGGGGCTGGCGGCAGAAGGTGAAACAACGGTCAGCCGGGTCTATCATCTGGACCGCGGATATGAGCATGTGGTGCGCAAGCTGGAAGGCGTGGGTGCAAAAATCGAACGGATCAAGGGCCAATGACAGACGCAAGTTTTGAAGACGGGCGCGAGGCCCCATTAAATCTTGGTGCCGAGGACGGCGACGACCTTCAGGTCATCTCAACCCTGGCGCAGGACGCGGTTTTCCCGGTGACCGAGATGAAATGGCATCCGTCGCAGCGCCGTTTTGGCCTGTTGCTGAACCGCTTTCGCTGGGAAGATAAGGACGCGGCCACCCGCCGTGATCGCCCGTTCGAGCGTGTGCAGTCCGTGCTGGTCTTTGATTCGGTCCTTTCCGTGGCCAGCCAAGGCGTTGATCGAAGTGACACAGATATGATTATGTCCCTTCTCTCGGTCGATTTCGAAGCGGGTAAGGATGGCGCTGGTCAAATCTTGCTGACATTGGCGGGCGACGGTGTGATCCGTCTTAAGGTCGAAGCCGTCGACGTGACCCTCAAGGACGTAACCCGCCCCTATCAGGCCCCGTCGGGTCAGGCCCCACATCACCCCGAATAGATGCAGAACAAGCGCGGTATCTCTCAGGCGTTTTCCAAACCGTCAGGAGGCGTCGCGCTGCGTCCGGCCACCGTATTCGACGTGTTCGACATCAGCCAGGTGTTGATCCGGTCGATCGCGCAGCTTTGTGTGGCCGACCACAATAATGATCCTGGCCATTTGAAAAAATGGACAGCAAACAAGGATCCGGAAACCATCCGGGGTTGGTTCAAATCAGGGTCGCAGATCTGGGTGGCCGAGCATGAAGGGCAGGTGGCTGCCGTCGGAGGTTTGTTCGAGACTGGGAAGATCACCTTGCTTTACGTTGATCCGGGTCATGTGGGCAGCGGGGTTGGGGCCGCTCTGCTCAGTCAGTTGGAACAGCAACTGGCTGCGTGCGGTTGCACCGAAGCGCATCTTGATGCGACCCGGACGGCACGGGAGTTTTACCTACGCCATGGTTGGGAAGATACCGGACGGTGCAGTGACCGCCAGGATTTGTCCTGCTTGGCGATGCGCAAATCGTTGCACCCTGGCGACTGAGGGTTGAGACCCGACCCTCGCAGCGATATGTCCCATGGCGCAACGCCCGGAGTGCCTGATCATGCCCGTTTTCCTCGACACCACATCGCCCGATTTTGAGAGTGCCTTCCAAACGCTGCTGTCAGCAAAGCGCGAAGACAGCCCGGATGTGGACGCAGTCGTGGCTCAGATCATCGATGATGTTCGCAACCGCGGTGACGCGGCGGTCATCGAGTTGACTGCTAAATTTGACAGGCTAGAGCTGACACCTGAAACACTAGCATTCAGCGCGCAAGAAATCTCAGACGCGGTGGCTGAGGTTGGGGCGGAAGATCGTACGGCGCTGGAACTTGCCGCATCCCGCATCCGATCTTACCACGAAAAACAGATGCCCACCGATCACAGCTGGACGGACGAAGCCGGAGCCACGTTGGGTTGGCGTTGGTCTGCGGTCTCTGCTGCAGGGCTGTACGTGCCGGGTGGTCTGGCCTCCTATCCGTCGTCGGTGTTGATGAACGCCATTCCGGCCAAAGTGGCAGGTGTGGAGCGGCTGGCCATTGTGGTGCCTACGCCGGATGGACAAGTGAACCCGCTGGTGCTGCTGGCCGCGCAATTGGCGGGCGTGGACGAGATCTATCGCATCGGCGGAGCGCAGGCTGTGGCAGCGCTGGCCTATGGCACCGACACCATTGTGCCGGTCGACAAAATCACCGGCCCGGGCAATGCCTTTGTCGCAGCCGCCAAACGGCGCGTCTTTGGTAAGGTCGGAATCGACATGATCGCTGGCCCGTCGGAAATTCTGGTTATTGCCGACAAGGACAATGACCCCGACTGGATCGCGCTGGATTTGCTCAGTCAGGCCGAACATGACGAAAGCGCGCAATCCATTCTGATCACCGATGATGCCACTTTCGGTCAACGCGTAGCTGAGGCAGTCGAAAAACGCCTCGAAACTCTGCAACGTCGCGCCATCGCTGGGGCAAGTTGGCGTGACTTCGGCGCAATCATCACGGTCGGTGATCTGGACGAGGCTGCAACATTGTCCAACCGCATCGCCCCAGAACATCTGGAACTGTGCGTCGCAGACCCGGTGGCGTTGAGCGAGAAGACAATCCACGCCGGGGCGATTTTTCTGGGTCAATACACGCCCGAAGCCATCGGCGACTATGTCGGCGGCCCAAATCACGTGCTGCCGACTGCCCGGTCTGCTCGGTTCTCATCGGGTCTCAGCGTGATGGATTTCCTCAAACGCACGACGCTTAGCCAGATGACCCCCGAAGCGCTGCGCGCCATCGGACCGCGCGCCGAACAACTGGCCCATTCAGAAAGCCTTGAGGCGCATGGCTTGTCGGTTACGGCCCGGCTGAACCGCTTGAATGGTTGAATTGACGCAAAGACCGGGCCCATATGGCGTTTCTGTGCGTTGCTACGCGAATTTCGTTGTTATAGGTCTGTGCTGACACAAGGATTGTAGCTGTAAAGATGACCCGCATCTCGCATATCGAACTGGATGACCGAAACCTGCCTCCGCCGACGCCAGAGATCGAGCAGGAACGCAAGGTTGCCATCTATGATTTGCTGGAAGAGAACAGTTTCTCTCTACCCAAACGCGATGACCGCGTTGTGCCCGATGGGCCCTATCACCTGCAATTGTCGATCCGCGACAAGCGGCTGGTCTTTGACGTTGCAACAGAGGAAGAGCAGAAAGCGGCGGAATTTCATTTATCGCTCGGCCCCTTTCGGCAAGTGGTCAAAGACTATTTCCAGATCTGCGAAAGCTATTTCGACGCGGTGAAATCGCTGCCGCCCAGCCAGATCGAAACCATCGATATGGCCCGACGTGGCATCCACAACGAAGGCAGCCGCGTCTTGCAGGAGAGGTTAGAGGGTAAAGCCGATGTAGACACCGACACCGCCCGCCGCCTCTTCACGCTGATTTGCGTGCTGCATTTCGGAGGCTAACGGGTGACGCCTCTGCCGCAGTCGATCCTGTTCTGTTGCGACCACAACTCGGTTCGGTCCCCGATGGCCGAGGGCATCATGAAGAAATTCTACGGCACCGGCACCTATGTGCAGTCTGCCGGAGTTCATAACGATCTTGATATTGACGGTTTCTGTATTTCTGTATGCCACGAAATCGGCGTCGAGTTGTCCCGCCACCGCACTCGATCCTTCGACGAGATGGAAGAGTGGGGCGACGACCTCAGCTCGTTCGATCTGATTGTCGCCTTGTCACCTGCCAGTCAGCGCAAAGCGCTGGAACTGACCCGGATTTTTCACCTCGATGTCGATTATTGGCCAATAATGGACCCTACCGGGATGGGTGAGACGCGAGAAACCAAGCTACACCACTACCGACAGACCCGCGATCAGATCATCAAGCATCTGAAAGACCGCTGGGGCGAACCAACGGAGTGACCCATGAACCAGACCGTTCAAACCTATTTCGAGGCATTCAACGCCGGTGATGTCGATGGCATGTTGGCCTGTTTGTCCGACGACGTGGCCCATCACATGAACGAGGGCCAAATCCGTGTGGGCAAGGAAAAGTTCGCGGCCTTCTGCGCCCATATGAATCGCTGCTACAAAGAGAATCTGACCGATATCGTCGTTTTCGACGCCCAAGGTGGCACCCGCGCTGCGGCCGAATTCGTCGTGAACGGCACCTATCTGGAAACCGACGAGGGCCTGCCCGAAGCGCACGGCCAGACCTATCGCCTGCCTGCCGGATCATTCTTTGATCTGAAAGACGGCAAAATCACCCGCGTCACCACTTTTTATAACCTTGCGGACTGGACCAAACAGGTCTCGAATGGCTGAGGTCAGCGCTGTCCGCCCCCTGACCGGAGCGGCGCTTGAAGCCGCTTTGGACGATGTCGCCCGTCTGCGGATCAAGGTCTTTCACGACTGGCCTTATCTCTATGATGGCGACCTCGAATACGAGCGTAAATACCTGCAGTCCTATCGCGAGAGCGATCAGGCCATCGTGGTGGGTGCTTTCGACGGCGACCGCCTGATCGGCGCGTCAACCGGTGCCCCCCTGACGGATCACGCCGAAGATTTCGCCGCAGCGTTTGAAGGCACAGGCCTTGAGTTGGGCGACATCTTCTATTGCGCAGAGTCGGTACTGTTATCGGAGTATCGTGGGCAAGGTGTCGGCCACAAATTCTTTGACGAACGTGAAGCCCATGCTCGCCGTCTTGGGTTCTCCAAAGCTGCATTCTGCGGGGTGCAACGCCCGGACGACCACCCGATGAGACCTGCACAATACCGCCCGCTCGACACCTTCTGGCGCGCGCGTGGTTACACGCCTCTACCCGGTGTCATTGCACAGTTTTCCTGGAAAGACATTGGAGAAGACGGCGAGACGCTCAAACCGCTACAGTTCTGGATCAGGGATCTATAGGCACCATTTACGGTGCGCGCCTACGGCTTAAGAAACCGTATTTCACGGCCCAAGCCCGAAGCGAGAGGCGTTTGCGCTTGTCTTGTTTCACGGCTTTCTCGGATTGCTGACCGCCTTTGCGGTTGAACTCATAGACGTCAATGACACGCTCGGCGCATCCGCAGGCTTCACCCATCCCAACCTTGGCGAAATAGAACTTCTCGAATTCTTCCTGTTTTTGCATCACCAGCCTCCTTCGTACATTCAAGCACGTCAGACCGCAGATGCCAATTCACGTTCCCGTCTGTGCAGGACTTAGAGCAGGTCCCGGGCAGAGCATGCCCGGGCATTTGTTTTCAGTGCCCCAAGATCGGGTCAAACTCACTTTCAGGGTCAAGGACCGGATCCAGAACAAGCACCAACCGCGTCTCGCCCGTGCCTTCAATCGGAGGCGAGCGGTGCAGAAAACCGGGGTCTGGTTGTGCGGGCCAGAGCGTGCCACGTAACAGAATTGGTGCGCCGGTTGGGGTCGTGAAAACGCGCGATGGGTCTGCGCCACCTGTCGAGACCCCATATTGCGTTCCCGTTCCCTTATAGGTGCATACGAGGCGCGCGGTCACGGCATCGATGTGGAACCTGCGGCATGCATTGGTCGTTATCACGTCCAACCGCAGCCGCAGCCATTTCGCGTTCATCAGACCGGCAAAGATATCGGACAGAGCTGCAACGTCATCCACCAGCCGGTCGCGCTCTGCACCCGGTGGGGTGCCGCGCGCGTCGCATACCTCAGAAACAGCCTCGCGCACCAACTCGGGGCGTAGGATTACGCGGGTTTTGGGCAGTTGTTCGGGTTCGAGCCCATTTAGCCACGATTGAAAACCCTGCAAAGGTTGTCTGTTCCATACGGCCGCTGCGCAGCCGGGCTGATGAATCGCTGAAAGACTGTCCGGCGTAGTGCAAATCTCGATCCCCATAGCCGCGTCTTGGGCGATGTTCTGAACAATGCTCATGCCGCAGCCTCGGCACGGCGCCAGATCGGGAAGGGGTCTGGCAGCTTTGGCAGGTCTTCAAGACGGCTTGCAGCGACAGCGGGCAGCAGTGCTGTATCCAATCGGGCTTTCAGTTTAGGCCAGTCGATACCGCTGCCGATGAATACGATCTCTTGCCGACGATCGCCCCAGGGTTCTTGCCAATGGGCCTGCATGTACGCGCGTGCGCTTTCATGATCAGGGCGGCGGTCTTCGGGCACTGTTGCCCACCAAGTGCCCAGAGGCTGCACGGACGACAACGCGCCTGCCAGTGAAAACTCGGCCACCCAGTCCGGGCGCGTGGCGATCCAGAAATGACCCTTGGCCCGGATCACACCAGGCAGATCTCCGTTCAAGATTTCAAGGATCTTTTCGGGGATAAAGGGCTGCCGCGCCCGGTAGACATAGCTGGTAACGCCATATTCCTCGGTTTCCGGTACGTGATCGGCAAATCCATACAGCTCTTTAGCCCACATCGGGTGCTCATGCGCCTTTTCGAAGTCGAACAGCCCGGTATCCAGAATTTCGTCTGCTGCAACATCTGAGTGGTTGGTTTCAATAATCTTAGCATCCGCGTTCAAACTGCGGATGATCTTGCGCGCAGCATCCACGCGGTCCGGCTCGGCGTCGGCAACCTTGTTCAAAATGACCACATCGGCAAATTCGATCTGATCGGTCAGCAAATGTACCAACGTGCGTTCATCTTCTTCGCCCATGGTCTCGCCCCGGTCACGCAGGAAATCATGGCTTGAGAAGTCATTGAGCAGATTGACCGCGTCTACAACCGTCACCATCGTGTCCAGGCGTGAAACATCCGACAGGCTTTCGCCAAGCTCATCGCGGAAATCGAAAGTTGCCGCTACGGGCAGAGGCTCGGAGATACCGGTGGATTCGATCAACAGGTAATCAAACCGACCTTCGGATGCCAGTCTCCGCACCTCGTCCAACAGATCGTCGCGCAAAGTGCAGCAGATGCAGCCGTTCGACATTTCGACCAACGTCTCGTCTGTGCGGGAAAGCTCGGTATCAGCGCGAACAAGATCGGCGTCGATATTCACTTCGGACATGTCGTTGACAATCACGGCCACCCGGCGGCCATCGCGATTGTTGAGTACGCGGTTCAAGAGGGTTGTTTTGCCCGCGCCCAGAAAGCCGGACAGTACTGTGACCGGAAGTCGGGTGTCACTCATGGAATGTGCTCCTGTGTATATGGCTCGTTTCGGGGCGCAGGCGGTTGCCTATCCTCTCCCGCTATAAATTGCCGATCATGTAATGTTATTACATTATTAATGACAAGCCGGTTTTTGACGGGTTATCGTTTGATTGCTGAACCAGCGTCTCGCAAAACCTCCACAGCGTTTGAGTGCGGGCCAGAAGGACGGTGCGGAAACAAATGCCCTGTACATGCCGCGCCGTCCTCTTCTAGTGTCGCGGCAACTGAGTCTTAGTAGATGCCAAATCATGAAAATCGCCACTGCCGCTTACGATCTCAGCTGGCTCGACAGTTGGGCACAGTATGAAGACAAATTGGACCGCTGGGTCGCCGAAGCCGCAGGGCAGGGGGCCGAATTGCTGGTCTTTCCCGAATACGGAGCGATGGAGCTTTCGACCCTCGATGGGGTCGAGGTGGCAGGCGATCTGGAACGCTCGATCCATTCAGTGTCTGAGCGAATGGGGGATGTGCAAACTCTGCACAGCCGCCTTGCGAAGACATACAACACATACATTCTGGGCGCTTCCGCCCCGGTTGTGGATGGCCACGGTCGTCCAGTGAACCGCGCCGCGTTCTATGCGCCGGACGGCGCTTGCGACCATCAGGACAAGCAGATCATGACCCGGTTCGAGCGTGAAGATTGGGACATTGCCCCCGGTGGTCCGCTGAAGCTGTTCAACACCGCGCTGGGCAAGATCGGGGTGCTCATCTGTTATGACAGCGAGTTCCCTTTGTTGGGCCGCGCCTTTAGCGAGGCGGATCTGATCCTTGTTCCGTCCTGCACCGAAGCCCTTTCCGGCTATTGGCGTGTCCGCATCGGAGCGATGTCAAGAGCATTGGAAAATCAATGTGTTACAGTGATGGCTTCGCTGGTCGGAAATAACGAATGGTCCGAGGCCGTGGACAAAAACACTGGTACGGGTGGCATATTCGGCCCGCCGGACAAGGGCTTTCCAGCCACAGGAGTGCTGGCCGAAGGCGTGCTGAACCAACCCGGCTGGACCTATGCCGAGGTCGATTTGGAAGCAATTGCACATGTCCGTGCGGACGGCCATGTGCTGAACCGCACTCATTGGCAGGAACAAGCCCCCCGAGTCGAATCGGTCACAATATCCAGCCTTTAGGTGATTCCGCCCTTGAAATAAGGGCGAAATAGGCTCATTTAAGCGCACATCCCCGCAGATTCTGCGGGTGCAACGTAATGATGGAGACAACATGGCCAAGGAAGATACGCTCGAATTTCCCGGTGTCGTGAAGGAACTCCTGCCTAATGCGACGTTTCGGGTCGAGCTGGAAAACGGCCATGAGATCATCGCACATACGGCAGGCAAGATGCGCAAGAACCGCATCCGTGTTCTGGCCGGCGATAAAGTCCAGGTCGAAATGACCCCGTACGATCTGACCAAAGGTCGGATCAACTACCGCTTCAAGTAACGCCTGCCGCAATGGCGTTTATTTTAGGATCGGGCAGCCCGAGACGGCTGGACCTGCTGGCCCAGCTTGGTGTGCAGCCCGATGCCATCCACCCCCCTGACATCGACGAAACACCGCTGAAAGGCGAGCTTCCGGTTCCCTATTGCAGCCGTATCACACGCGAAAAAGTGAAGGCGGTACAAGCGGATAGCGATGACATCACGTTGTGCGCAGACACCACCGTTGCTTTAGGGCGTCGCATTCTGGGTAAACCCGAAGATGCAGGCCAGGCCGCCGAATTTCTGCACGCGTTGTCCGGTCGCCGTCACCGGGTCATAACCTCGGTCGCGATACGGCGTGGGGAGCGAATATTGCAGCGTGACGTCGTCTCGCAGGTGAAGGTCAAGCGCCTGTCGGATGTCGAAATCAACGCATATCTGGCGACAGGGGACTGGCAGGGCAAAGCGGGTGCCTATGCCATTCAAGGCCCCGCAGGCGCGTTCATTCCCTGGATTTCAGGGTCGTTCACCGGCATTGTCGGACTGCCGCTGTCCGAAACCGCCGCCCTGCTACAGGGTATCGGCTATCCGTTATATCGCGAGGCATCATGAAGGGCCGCACTATCGTTCTGGACCATATCGAGGACCGCGAAGCCGCGGCCCTTATGGTTGACGGCAAGCTTGATGACTTCCTGATTGCAGCGGACGCGCCTACGCCCGGTACGATCTATCGCGCCCGTGCCGACCGTCCGGTCAAAGGGCAGGGGGGTATGTTCCTGACAACCCCGGATGGGCCTGCCTTCTTGCGACAAGTCAAAGGGTTGGCCCCTGGTGCCATGCTTCTGGTGCAGGTGAGTGGTTATGCCGAACCAGGCAAAGCCATTCCAGTGAGCAACCGGATCCTGTTTAAAAGCCGCTATGCCATTGTCACGCCCGAAGCGCCGGGCCTGAACATTTCGCGCAGCATCAGGGATGAAGAAGTCCGTGACCGGTTGCTGGAAATTGCACACGAACAGATGGGTGACAGCCGTTACGGCCTGATCCTTCGCTCCTGCTGCGTGGGTGCGGATGCGGATGACATTGCCGAAGACATCTCGGCCATGTTGGCGCAAGCGGATCAGGTGATGAATGACGATGGCACCGAACCAGAGATTCTGAGTGAAGGCGACAGCCCTCACATACTGGCCTGGCGGGACTGGACAGACCCGGCCGAGGTTGTCACGCGGGCCGGAGGCTTCGAAACTCATGGTGTGCTGGACGCGTTAGATGTTGCGCATGGTGTTTCCGAACCTTTGCCGGGTGGCGGATATCTTTATATCGAACCTACGCGCGCATTGGTTGCAGTGGATGTGAATACCGGCGCGGACACATCCTTGGCGGCTGGTACCAAAGCCAACTTTGCCTGTGCCAAGCTGTTACCCCGCGCCCTGCGCGTGCGTGGATTGGCAGGGCAGATCACCCTGGATTTGGCACCGATGCCCAAGAAGGACCGGCGTGGTTTTGAATCCGCTCTGCGCGCTGCTTTCAAGTCGGATCCGGACGAGACGATTCTGGTAGGCTGGACCCCGCTGGGACATTTCGAACTGCAACGCAAACGCAGCCGTTTGCCGCTGGCGGAGATCCTGAAATGAGCTGCCCGATCTGCGGAGAAGACACAGTGCAGAAGTTCCGTCCGTTCTGCTCAAAACGCTGCGCAGACATTGATTTGGCCAAGTGGCTGAACGGTTCTTACGCAGTCCCTTCGCAGCGCGAAGACGACCTTGAAGCAGACGCTGAAGCCCAAGACCTTATGCCGAAACGACCGCACTGAAAAAATGTAAAAAAGCCTCTGGACACTGCCGGTGGCAAGTCATAGAACGCCTCCACCTAACGACGAATGTCGTTCCCGTGCCCGGGTAGCTCAGGGGTAGAGCAGTGGATTGAAAATCCTCGTGTCGGTGGTTCGATTCCGCCCCCGGGCACCATTTTGCAATCAGCTATGCAAAACTTGTCGGCAGGTGCTTTTCCGCAGACTGAGCAGTCTCATGACGTTCCGACAATCAACTGCACGCCGACGCTAACTGGTATCACCTGCGTTTTTCAGAAAACTGGCCAGTCGTGTGTTGTGCTGTTTGACGGCAACGGCGGCGGCTTTGGAAAAGTCTGACCAAGGCCAGTTCTGGGGGTCAATGGATTTGGACAGTTGTGAAAACAGCGGATTGTCTGCGTCGTCCGTCGTCTCGGCGATTTGGACCGAAACGCGATAGTCCGAGGTGTCGTCACCCTCGTTATACATACGCAGCGAGGCAAGGTTGGCGTCATCGTCGATCAACACAATCGCGCCTCCGATGAGCGGTTTGACCTCAGGGCTGTCCACGACCCATCCACCGCTGTTGTAGGCGGCGAAACTTGCGGCAAAGAAATGCTCCAACGGCATGATTGCTTCAAAAGGCTTGTGAGTGTGCCCAAAAACAAGTGCTACGTTTGACGGAACTGTCTCGCCAAATTCCGATCTGATTTGCTCTTGAACCGGAACCTGCATGAACCGCTTGACGCCTGCGCCATCGTCGCTGAGCAACGTGTCAGTCTGCCCGCGTTCAAAATAATCAGTGACCAACGCGCTGACCATTTCGCCGACGCCCTTGGCAAGTGTTTTCCCAGTCTCACCGCCTTTTTTCAGAACCAGATTTCGGGCTGCACTGCCCAGCAGTGATCCAATCGCCTTGGGGCTGTTTTCAGTGTTGTAAACGTTTTCCTCATCGACACCGATGTGGCCAGAACGGCCAAGAACGGACCAGACAAAGTCAATCCAGGCAAAGTTCTGGGCTTCCCAGGCTTCCATCGTCTCAGGCGGTGTTGTTTTCGGGTAGAGGAGATCCGCAAATTCGCTGACCATCAGATATGCGTCTTCGATAAAGTGCCCGTGGCTGACCACAATAAGCGTGTCGCCGGATGTGATGGCGTAATTGGGATAAACGGTTTTGATCTTGACGTCAGCAAGCCAGGGAAGACTGTGTGCGATTGCGTTGACAAAATAGCTGGGAACACCATCGGGTTCGCGCATCGGAGTGATGTGCGGTGGGCGGGGCAGGGCGGTGCTCCAATCTGCTGAGCTTAGACAATCCGCATATTGTCGCTCTCGGCAGGTTTCCCAAAGATGATGGTCATGATTGCCGGGAATGAACACAATCTCGGGGTCGAAAAGCCGGGCGGCGGGATCTTCCGGCATGGTCAGCTCAAGAAAGTGGCGAAAGGCCATCGCAGCCACGTTTTCCGTACTGAAGGCCAGATCGAAAATATCCCCGTTCAAAATGAGTGTCGGCAGGCGATCACCTGAATTGTCGTTGATGAGGTGCCTCAGGCAGTTCGCCAGGTGTATCAGAACATCGCTGGGGTGCATCGGATCAACACTGCCGTCCGTCGCGTTCAGGCGCGTCAAAATGCTGTTATCTGCCCCAAAATGCATATCTGAAAGACAGACATATCTGATGTCGCCCATAATCCACCCAAAACATGTTTAAACTACGATTTATTGCGTCGCATCGGTGTTTTGACACGAGGTCTGACTATTCCGTTGACTTATCACAAAACTTGACCTTGTGACACCTTTGCGTGTTTGTTTGAACAATACCTGGATTTTGACCAGAATGTTTTTTCATTTTTGCGCGCAGGTGACTTTATGGCGAAGACCTCCGCTGGTACTCAAAACAACTCTGGGCTTAGCGGTGAGCGTCGGCGGCTTGTTCTTGCGTTTGTCGATGTTGTGGGCTCAACCGAGTTAAGCACCAGGATGGATTCCGAAGATTTCGCTGACTTGATGCTGGCGTTTCAAAAGTTCGGAAGCCGGACATTCGAGAAATTTGGTGGAAAAATTGCCCATTATCTGGGCGATGGTCTTCTTGTCTATTTTGGATATCCACAGGCGCAGGAAAACGATGCCGAACGGGCCGTGCGCGCGGCTTTTGAGATGCTGCAAGGATTGGGTCAAGTTGGCCAGCCCCGGCTTAAATCGCCACTACAAGCGCGCGTGGGTATCCACGCCGGACCCGTGATCGTGGGGCAAAGCAGCGATGGTTTGGGCGATATCCTATTGGGCGAAACGGTGAATGTTGCTGCCCGCATCCAATCAGCCGCATCGCCCGGAACGATCTTTACAAGCGAATCTGCCCTGCATCTTCTGAAAGGAAAATTCGCGTCCCGACCGCAACCCCCGGCCCGGTTAAAGGGGCTTGTGAATGAAGTTGTTCTTCATCAATTGCGCCAATCCACGCCAGCGAAGCGATCAGTGGCGCGGCCCCTCAGCACGCTGGTGGGACGAGAGGAAGAGCTATCCACGCTGACCTCAGAATTCGAGGCTGTGCTTAGCGGCACACGGTCCAGTGTTAGCCTTGTGGCTGACCCCGGCGTGGGCAAGAGCACGTTGATCGACAGGTTTCAGGCTGGTCTGTCCGAAACGCCGCATACCTGGCTAGAGGCGAGATGTGATGTTTTGCAAACCGGCGCGGCTTTGCATCCGTTCATCGAGTTGGGGTTGAAAAGCCTTGGAATAGCCGACCCACAGAATACCGAAGACGCTGCGTTTCGGTTGAACGAGGGGTTGGCAGCTTGGGATGAAAGGCCGGAAAACGCGTTTCCCGTCATCGCCAATTTTTTGGGACTCCGGGTGCCAGAGTTATCGGTTTTGGCCAGTGAAAGCCCTGAAAGCCTGCGCAAACTGACGCTGGAAACACTGGTTCTCTGGATCGAGTTTTTGTCCAATCAACGCCCTGTTGTTTTGGTATGCGAGGATCTGCATTGGAGCGATGCAACAACGATCGACTTGCTAAATCTGATGTTGCAGAGGGAAACGCCGGCAAAGCTGTTGTGCCTTGTCACGTCGCGGAACGCCAAACACGGTATCGACAAAAAGTTGATTGGTCGTGTGATTGAGCTGTCGTCACTTGCAAATTCAGAGGCGCACCAGCTTATTCGCGCGATTGACGCTGCGCAGCGTCTGAACACCGAAGACATTCAGCAATTGATTGAGCGGGCGCAGGGTGTGCCGCTGTTTCTGGAAGAACTGACACGGCAAGCGCTGCGTGACGAGGTCGGGCACCAATCTCTCATTCCTACGTCGCTCGACGGCCTTGTCATGCAACAGCTTGATCGCTTGCCCATGAGCGCCAAAGGCACTGCTCAGGTTGCTGCGGTTTTGGGGCAGGCTTTTGATCAGACGCTGCTTGCGGCGGTGTCTGAACTTGATGCGGAAGGTTTGGATGCATCAATTGATGTTTTGCTGGATGCTGATCTGATCCGGCGTCATGCGGGTCAACCGGGCAGCTATTTCTTCCGCCATGCTCTGACACGCGACGGTGCTTATGGCACGTTGCTGCGGCAAAGGCGCAAGACCCTTCACGCAGCGACGGCGGATCAGTTGATGACGCAATTCAGCGGACAGGGTGACTTGAACCCGTCTGTCGTCGCCTATCACCTTCTGGCGTCCGAACAATTCACGCCAGCCGCAGAATGGTTCAAAAAAGCGGGGCGGAGTGCTGCAAAGCAGGCTGCGGTAGAGGATGCCGCGACACTGTACAGACGTGCTCTGGAAGCGTTGGAGGGTGCTTCGGAAACGCCCGAACGCCACAATTCAGAACTGTCGTTGCAGATACTGTTGGGCAACGCATTGATGGGTGTGCGTGGATTTGGATCCGATGAAATTGTACCGGTTTGGGAACGCGCCCTGAGCATTGCGGAAACGCTGAAGGATTACGATGAGCGGTCATCGGCGCTCAATGGTCTGGCCGCATATTGGATTGGCAAAGGCGATTGCGCAAAGGCCTGCGATTTTGCACTTCAGATATTGTCGTGGTCAGAACCTGCCAACCATCGCATTGGTATGCTTCGGGCGCATTCATCGCTTGCGAATGCAAAGTTTCAAATTGGCGATGTGAAAGATGCGCTGGATCATGCCGAAACGGCGGTCTCACTCTATCAACCTGATGACTTTGCAAACGTAACATATGGTGTTGGAACCGATCAGGGCGTTGTCGCCTATGGGGCTGCAGCGGCGTCGCATTGGTGGTTAGGGGACGCGCAAACCGGACTGAGACGGGCCCGTCAGGGTGTCGCTCTTGCCGAGGGGCTTGAATCCGCCCTGAGCCTTGCTGCAGCCCAGTCTTATTTGGCACTTATTCACCACTACCGCGGGGATGAAGAACTCGCATACGAGGTTGCTGACGAAACAGTGTTGTTCTGCGCCAACCTTGGGATACCGTTTTGGCAAGGGTTGTGCCTGTTGCTGCGCGCTGGTCAAAAAGTCGATCAGCCTGCAAAACGTCTGCAAGACATAGAAGCGGGGCTTGGAATTCTGTCGGGCAGCGGCAGCCAATCCGCTGTGGGATTGGGTTTTTCCATTATGGCCAGCGCGCAGGCAGATCAGGGCAACCCCGAGATCGCGTTGGGTGTGTTGCAAACGGGCAGCCAGATGTCGGCGATGTTGGGTCAGCATTTCTGGGACGCTGAACTAAAACGATTGTTGGGCGTGGTTCAGGCAACAATGGGCGACCGCACAGCGGCGGTTGAAAGCGTGTCCGAAGCCGTGGACTTGGCACGCGGTAACCACGCCCGCTCGTTGGAATTGCGCGCGTTACTAACCCTGGACGATGTGCTTGGGTCCGAGGATCGGACCACCCGAAATCGATTGGCGACTGTCCTAAAAGCACTTGAGCCTGGGACTGACACTGTGGATGCGCAAAAGGCATCCCGTGTCCTCGCTTCTGTGAATTCCTGAAGTCAATTTGTGGAGCTTTTTCAAATGTCAGAACAGATCGTGTATTGCTCGGGGCCGATGTTCAGCGTCGGGGACCTTTGGGAGCAGCAGAACATTGCCGCCGTGCTAGAAGCCGGAGGGTTCACAACCTATTTGCCGCAGCGTGACGGGCTTGAAGTGGGCAAGTTAATGGCGCTGCTTCTTGATCCCCAGATTTCTTCGCAGGAAGGGCAAATTGCGCTCTCGATCGTGCGCAAAGTCACTTATTCGCTGGATATTTATCAGTTAATCGGCCGGTGCACATGTCTGGTCTTCAACATGGATGGGCGTGTGCCTGACGGTGGCAGTCTTGTTGAATTTTCCATTGCCTATGCGGCTGGAAAACCAATCGTAATTTACAAAACCACGCCGATCACAATGCTGGCCGGGACCGACAACCCCATGATCGAGGGGCTGTCTACCAGTTGGACCTATGTCCATGACACAGTCGATATCGTTCCGGCCCTGCAGGCCCGTATCGCGGCGCAATCCGATGCGGACTATGTGTATACCCCGCCACCGGTCGTTGGTCTTGTACTTGAGGTTGGTTCAAGCGTCGCAGACAAGAACTCGAAACTTCGGCAAATCCTCGCGGCGATTGCTGCTGCACCAACGGGGCCGGATGCGTTGAAAGAAGCCAAGGCACTTTTGGAATGGGCCAAGACGGACAAGGCCTTTCAAGCGGCTTTCGGGTCTGGTCAAACAAGTTTCCTGGGCGCTGACGGACAGCATAAACTTGTCAGCCTCTAGCCAGCGATAACTCTCGGCTATTGGCCCCGTTTGAGATCGGGCGTCAGGTTAAGTGACCAGCGCCCTTTGATCATCCATACCCATTGAAACCAGCAGTGGTTCTTCGCGCTGCCTGTTCTGGAAAGATGCCTTAGCGCTCAGCCCGTCCCAGTTGCTTAGGATCAGGGATTGTGCCACGGCACCGCCCAGCGTGGTGCCCGGACCCGCGACAATAAACAGGTCAGGCGCGAACTCACGTGCGGCCTGCGCTATCGCGTGGGTGAAGTTGTAGGTCTCCGTGACCTGATGACCCAGCGTATACTCCCACAAAGCGTTTGTGTCGCAAGCCCCAGGCCACCAAATCTGGCCTCGACCGTCGATCATTGGCAGACTCGGCTGTTGGAAAAGGTCTGCGCCCAACTGCGCGCGACCCTGTGCGGCCACGGGGGCTTGAAGGTGTGAATGAAAGCCCGCGTGATTGGCAAGGCGCAGGGGGAAGCGGTCCTGTACCACCGGTACGGCTTTTTCGAACGCGGCCAGCCCGGTCTCATCCCCGGCCAGCACAAGCATTCCACCCAGATCAATTGACAGAGTCAGCGTCGCGCCCGTTCCGTTGATCTGATCGACCAGAGCCAAAAGCTTAGCCTTGCGGACAGGATCCGGGTGCCAATCCGCGTTCAGGAATGGATAAACCAGTTGCCCGCCGATCATGTTGTCCTGCATCAGCGTGCCCATGGTGTTGACCACCTCGAACCCACTTTCGGCGGTTAGCGCACCCGCGCAGGCCAGGGCCGAATACCAACCCATCGAGTTTCCCGTCACCGCCACCACGTCGATCTTTTCAGGGTTGATGGTGCGGAAATCGCCCAGTGTAGCGGCATAGATCAAGGCTGATGCATTGTCGCCGCGTGTGTGTTTCGCAACCGAATACCGTGCCGCGCCGTCCAGCGCAGTCAGAGTTTTTTGTCCCTGCGCGCTGCGCATCTGGTCGAACCGCGACAACAGAGCCTTGTCCGAAAATTGCCGCCCCAGCACACCAAGTTCGGATTTATTATACGTACCCCGACCGGGGCAGATGACAACGGCGGTCTGTTTTCCTTTGCTCATACCTCAGTCTCCATCAGGCGCCGCGCCGCGGCCTCGATGCTGTCTTTGGACGGCATTGTGGCGGCATAGGCCGGGCCGGTTGAGATGAAGCTGTCTTCGGCCGTGATGCGGGCCAGTGGCACAGTTGCCGTTTCGTGGAAATGGGCCATCAGGGCCTCGGCCACACCGCCATGATGGCGGGTTTCGTCAACGATCAAGATACGTTTGGCTTCGGCAACTGCTTGGGTTAGCGCATCCTTTGGCAAGGGTGACAGCCAACGCAAGTCAACGATCCGGGTTTTGATGCCATCCGCCTGCAACGCCTTTTGCGCTTGGTGGCTGAGATAGACGCCATTGCCAAAAGTCACGATGGCCAGATCGTCCCCGCCACCTTCTACGCCGACCTCCCCTAACTCGATGCGCTCGGAAGGGTCGGGATAGGTTTGCATCCACCCACCATCGCCCGTTTCGTGCAAATCCCGCATCGGATAGAGCGCGATGGGCTCAAGGAAGACAACGAGCCGCTGTTCTTCGCGCGCCAGACGGACACATTCCCGCAGCATCCGCGCGGCATCAGCGCCGTTCGACGGGCAGGCTAGGATCAGGCCCGGAATGTCGCGCAGTACTGCGACCGAGTTATCGTTATGGAAATGCCCGCCAAAGCCTTTCTGGTATCCCAGCCCGGCAATACGCACGACCATCGGGTTGGTGTATTGCCCGTTCGAGAAGAAGGGCAGGGTGGCCGCCTCGCCACGCAGCTGGTCTTCGGCATTGTGCAGATAGGCCAGGAACTGGATTTCCGGCATCGGAACAAATCCGTTTTGCGCCATACCGATGGCAAGACCTAGGATCGATTGTTCGTCCAGCAAAGTATCGATCATCCGGTCGGGGCCGAAGCGGGCCTGCAATTTTTGTGTCACACCATATACGCCGCCCTTGCGTCCGACATCTTCGCCCATCATCACGATTTCGCCGTACTCCAGCATCAGATCGGTCAGTGTCCAATTGATCAGGCGCGACATGATCTGAGGCTCGGATTGCGCCTTTAGATCGCTGCCGAAAACTTCGGCTCTTTGCTCTGGGCTTGGGCCATTGGTCTGCGCGCAGGGACGCGTGGGCGGGATCAAACTGGCCATCACGTCACTTGCTGTTTTCAGTCGCGGGCGAGTGACGGCTTTGTCTGCGACACGAGCGACTCGTGCGCAGGTGTCGATATAGACGCCCAAGGCGTCCTCGGGCTGCATCGCCCCGGATTGTTCCAGCAGGCGGGCAGAATGCAGCAGGGGATCGTTGGTCTCCTCTGCCTCAACTTCTGACTTCGGCAGATAGGTGGTCGGCATATCTGCCCCGGCATGACCGTAAAGACGCACAGTGCGGACATGCAGGAAGGCGGGTTTGCGACGGCGGCGCACATAGTCGGCCGCCTCTTGCGCGACGCGGAATGTGTCGAACAGATCAAGCCCGTTGCAACTGAAGTATTTCAGTCCCGGCCGGTTCCGGAAGGTGGCTGCGATCCAGCCCTGAGGTGTCTTGGTCGAAATGCCAATGCCGTTGTCTTCACAGCAAAACAGCAATGGCAGAGGGACCGATTGGAACGACGTCCATTGTGCAGTGTTGAACGCCCCTTGCGCGGTTGAATGGTTGGCCGAAGCATCGCCAAAGGAACAATAGACAATCGCATCATCCGGCATGTCAGCATGTTCGGGGCGATGGCGGCGGGCCGCGCCAATGGCATAAGCCGCGCCCACCGCTTTGGGCAGGTGGCTGGCAATGGTTGAGGTCTGCGGAGGGATACTCAGCGCCTTGGACCCCAGTACCTTGTGCCGCCCGCCGCTGATCGGATCTTCAGAGGATGAGGCGAAGGACAGCAGAATATCCCAGGTTGGGCTTTGCCCTGGAACCTGATCAGAGCGGGCGATTTGAAAGGCAGCATCGCGATAATGCAGAAAGGCCGGATCGGTCGGACGCAAGGCGGCGGCAACAGCCGCCATGCCTTCGTGCCCGGAAGAGCCGATGGTGTAAAACCCCTGACCGGCTTTCTGCATCGCGCGGCTTTGCCGATCCAGCGCCCGGCTGAGGCATTGTGCGCGATACAGCCCAACGGCCTCGGTCTGGGTCAAAGGGCCAGCAGGGGCGTTACCTGCGGGGAAATCCTGCGCCGCCACGCGACGCAGGAAGTTTTCGTGCACAATGGCTGCGCGATCCATATCGAATGTCCTTAGGCGAAGGCTTGCAGGCCCGTTTGCGCGCGCCCCAAAATCAACGCGTGTACGTCGTGGGTGCCTTCATAGGTGTTCACCGTTTCCAGATTGACCATGTGCCGGATGACGTGGAAATCCTGACTGATACCGTTGCCGCCATGCATGTCACGGGCGTGGCGCGCGATCTCAAGTGCTTTACCGCAATTGTTGCGCTTGATCAGGCTGATCATCTCGGGCGCGGCGCGGGCTTCGTCCATCAGGCGACCCACGCGAAGGGCGGCCTGCAGGCCAAGCGCAATTTCGGTTTGCATGTTGGCAAGTTTCAACTGGAACAGCTGGGTCTGCGCCAAAGGCCGCCCGAATTGCTTGCGATCCATCCCGTATTGATGTGCGGCGTACCAGCAAGCTTCGGCTGCGCCCATGGTGCCCCAGGCAATGCCATACCGCGCGCGGTTCAAACAGCCGAACGGCCCTTTGAGCCCCTCGACATTAGGCAACAACGCATCTTCTGAGACTTCGACATTGTTCATCACGATCTCACCGGTGATCGAGGCGCGCAGTGACAGTTTGCCTTCGATCTTGGGCGCAGACAGTCCCGCCATGCCCTTGTCCAGAACAAAGCCTTTGATCTTGCCATCATGTGCCTCGGACTTGGCCCAGACCACAAACACATCCGCGATTGGCGCGTTCGAGATCCACATTTTCGAGCCATTTAGCACATACCCGCCTTCGGTCTTTTTCGCGACGGTCTTCATCCCGCCAGGGTCCGAACCTGCGTCGGGTTCGGTCAGGCCAAAACACCCAATGAACTCGCCGCTGGCCAGTTTCGGCAGGTATTTCTGGCGTTGTTCGTCGGTGCCGTAGGCATAGATCGGGTACATCACAAGGCTGGACTGCACAGACATCATCGAGCGATATCCGCTGTCGACACGCTCAACTTCACGCGCCACAAGGCCATAGGTCACGTAGCTAGACCCGATGCCGCCGAATTCTTCGGGGATGGTGGTGCCCAGCAGCCCCATCTCACCCATTTCGCGGAATATGCCAGGGTCGGTTTCTTCTTTGGCAAAGGCTTCGGTCACGCGCGGCAGCAGCTTGTCCTGCGCATAAGCACGCGCGGCGTCGCGCACCATGCGCTCGTCTTCGGCCAATTGATCTTCCAGCAAGAAGGGGTCTTCCCAGGTGAAGGGGCCAAGCTGCGGGCGGGATTGTGGTTTCATGAGAGTTTCCTTTCTACAGCTGATTTAAGGCGTTCAAGACCAGCTACAATTGTATCTTGGGCGTAAGCGAAGCTCAGGCGGAAATGTCCGGGCAAGCCAAAAGCACGACCGGGGACAAGGGCGACACCGGCATCTTCCAGGGCCCAGCCGCAAAAGTCCGCATCATTTTTGAAGGGTCCGCCGCGATCTGCAAGCAATTCCGCGCAAGAGGGGAAGGCATAAAAGGCCCCGTCTGGCGCGTCACAACGCAATCCAGGAACCGCGTTCAGCCCGGCAACCACAAGATCACGGCGTTGGGCGAACAGGTCGCGGCGTTCTTCCAGTAAGCTTGGGTCACAGGTGATGGCCGCCAAAGAGGCCCATTGCGAAATCGAACACGCGCCCGAGGTCACCTGACCTTGCACTGCCACCATCGCCTTGATCAATTCGGCCGGTCCGATCCCCCACCCGATGCGCCAGCCAGTCATGGACCAAGCCTTGGCCACGCCATTGACGACCAACATGCGTTCGGTAAGTTCTGGTGCGGCTTCGGCTACCGAGGTGAAAGGGACAAAGCTGAGGTGCTGATAGATTTCATCCGCCAGAACCCAAATCTGCGGGTGCCGTGCCAAAACGGCGGACAGCGCGGCGATTTCATCTTGCGAATAGATGGCCCCGGACGGGTTCGACGGTGTGTTGAGCATCAGCCAGCGGGTACGGGGCGTGATCGCGGCCTCAAGCTGTTCAGGCAGTAGCTTGAAACCCTGTTGCATCGGGCAGGGTAGGACAATCGGCGTTCCGCCCGCCATGCGAACAATATCGGAATAGCTGGTCCAATAGGGCGCGGGCATGATCACCTCGTCGCCGGGGTTGAGGCTGGCCAGCATGGCATTAGCAATCACCTGTTTTGCACCGGTCGACACGATGACCTGTGCCATCTCGACCCTTGCCTGCCGGGCGATCTCGCTACGCAGATCGGGGATACCTGCGGTTGGCGGGTATTTTGTCTTCCCGTCTTGCGCTGCGGCGTGGGCCGCCTCAACCACATGTGGCGGCGTGGGCAAATCCGGCTCACCCGTTGACAGCGCCACAATATCGCGGCCATCCGCGCGTAAACGGGCAGCACCCTCGGAAATCTGCACGATCTCAGAGAGTTCGATCCCGTTTAGCCGCTCTGCACGTTGGAACAACATGGCATTTCCTTTGAAATTCAGCATGAAACTAATGCCTAAATTACTTGAGAAAAACACCTCAATAGGTATCTTTTCTGTGACTAACGCTCATGGATGTCATGCCCAGGATTAACGCTCTTCCGTCTCTTGCCCTGATGCGCAGTTTTGAGGCCGCCGCGCGCCATGAAAGCTATACCATGGCGGCAGAGGAACTGGGCGTTACGCAGGGCGCGGTCAGTCGTCAGGTGCGCGAGTTGGAGGCGGCGATTGGTGTCACGTTGTTTCGACGTGTCGGGCGCGCGGTGCGCCTTTCCAAGGCAGGACGCGCGTTGCGCGAGGAACTGGCAGGTGATCTTGAACGCCTTAGCGGCACGATCAACCGCGCCATTGCTGCTGGGGATGGTGCAACGCTGTTGACCATGGCTGTACTGCCTACCTTTGCGTCGCGATGGCTGGTGCCGCGCCTGGCCGATTTCAAAGCGTCACATCCCGAGATAGTACTGGACCTTCATTCCTATACGACGCCATTTAGCTTGGAAGAAAGACGCGTGGACGTTGCCATTCACTTTGGTCACGAAGACTGGCCGGGTGCCACGCTGCGCAAGCTGTTCCCGGAACATCTGGTGGTCACGGCTGCGCCTGCACTGGTGGGCAGCGCTGGGCTGGAGGAAAAACAAGATGTGTTCGATCTTCCGCTGTTGCATCTCACGTCTCGGTCCCAGCAATGGTCAGATTATCATGCGAGTCTGGGGTTGGATGCGCGTGCTGTGTTCCCAGGTATGCGTTTTGATCAGTTTTCGATGCTGATCGAGGGGGCCGTGGCCGGGTTGGGGGCTGCGATCCTGCCGTCTTATCTGATCGAGGCCGAGTTGGCCTCGGGAACGCTTGTCGAGATTGGTCAGATCGCGAACATGTCGGGCAGCGCGTATTACGTCGCTTTTCCAACAGGGCAGAAAAATGAAGCGGTTCAGCTCTTTTCGAACTGGTTGATCAAACAGTCGAAGCAACGGCGATCAGCCGGGTAGCTATGAGGATCAAAAAAGGCCGCACCGGGTTTGCCCTCCTGATGCGGCCACCTTGTTTTGATTTCTAAGGCTGCTGTTTTGTGAGTTGCACAGGTCTTAGATGTCGAACTTCACACCCTGTGCCAGAGGCAATTCAGCAGAGTAGTTCACTGTGTTTGTTTGCCGACGCATATAGGCTTTCCACGCGTCCGAGCCGCTTTCACGTCCGCCGCCCGTTTCCTTTTCACCGCCGAACGCGCCGCCGATCTCGGCCCCTGATGGCCCGATATTGACGTTGGCGATGCCACAATCGGATCCGGCTGCGGTCAGGAACTGCTCGGCCTCGCGCATGTTCAGGGTGAACACGCAAGAAGACAGCCCCTGTGGCACATCGTTTTGCAGCTCGATGGCCTCGTTGAAATCCTCATAGCCCAAGACATAAAGGATAGGCGCAAATGTTTCGGTCTTCACAGTATCGGACTGTCCGGGCATCTCGACGATCGCGGGTTCCATATAGACGCCGCCGGGGACACCTTCGGTCACGCGGTTGCCGCCGAACACCTTACCACCTTCACCCTCTGCCGCCTTCAGCGCAGCTGTCATGGCTGCGCCCGAGGCTTCATCCACCAAAGGCCCGACCAGAGTGCCTTCAGCCATTGGGTCGCCGATGGGCAAACCAGAATAAGCTTTCTTGAGGCGGGCCACCAATTCGTCCTTGATCGAGTTGTGAACGATCAGGCGGCGCAAGGTTGTGCAGCGCTGACCTGCGGTGCCAACGGCCGAGAACACAATGGCGCGCACGGCCATTTCCAGATCTGCCGAGGGGCCAACGATCATCGCGTTGTTACCACCCAGTTCCAGAATGCACTTGCCAAAGCGCGCCGCCACGATGGGCGCCACCGCACGACCCATGCGAGTCGAGCCGGTTGCCGAGATCACGGGTACATCTTCGCTTGAAACCATAGCCTCGCCCAAAGCCGCGCCGCCGATCACGGTCTGCAACAGACCGTCAGGGGCGTCGCCAAAACGAGCCAGAGCGCGTTCAAAGATCTTCTGGCATGCCATTGCAGTCAGCGGTGTCTTCTCGGACGGTTTCCAGATCACCGGATCGCCACAGACAATCGCCAGCGCCGCGTTCCACGACCAGACTGCGACCGGGAAGTTGAAGGCCGAGATGACACCGACCGGCCCGGCAGGGTGCCAGGTTTCCATCATCCGGTGGCCCGGACGCTCGGACGCGATGGTCAGACCGTAAAGCTGCCGCGACAAACCAACGGCAAAGTCGCAAATATCGATCATCTCTTGCACTTCGCCCAGACCTTCGGACGTGATCTTGCCGGCCTCCCAGCTCACAAGTGCTCCAAGATCGTCTTTGGCTGCGCGCAGTTCTTCACCCAGCAGCCGGATCAACTCGCCCCGCTGCGGTGCGGGCACCACGCGCCAGGCTTTGAACGCAGCCTGCGACCGGGCGATGATCGAGTTCATCTCAGCGGCGGGCGTCTCATGTACGTCGGCCAATACACGACCATCGATCGGAGACGTCACCTGCAAGGTGCCGCCGGTCAATTCAGCCACAGTCAGGTCCAGTTTCGAAAGTGTGGTTTCTGCTGTCATTACAACGTCTTTCATGTCTCAAGCCGCTTTGTTTTGAGGGGTTGCATCACCAGCGCGATAGAGCGCGCCAAATTCAGTGTTCAGGAAGTCGGGCAGCTTCACCTGCTCTTGCCGGACAAAGCCTTTCGAAGGCAGCGCACCCGTGCGCATCAGGTCGACAACACCCAGAACGCCTGCGGCTGTCGTGACCTGAATGGCGCTCCAGGTCTGGCCGCTGATGTCACGGGCAAAGCTTTTGTTTATCAATGATTTCTCACGCAGCGCGCCGTCGATCATGCCCTTGGCGGTGCAGTAGACCAGAACAACGTCCTGATCGGTGCGGGGCAGGGCGGACTCGAAAATCTCTTTCAGCAGATCGCGGCGACGTTCCAGTCCTAGGTCATGCAACAGCAGTTTCAGAATATCGCAGTGACCGGGATAACGGATCGACCGATACGAGACCGACCGCGCCTTACCTTCCAGCGTTTCGGGCAATGTGCCCAGCCCGCCCGAAGTATTGAAACATTCGTATTCCACGCCGTCATGTCCCAGAATCTCGTAGTCTTCCAGCGGCGCGGTCTTGACCCGTTGGCCGTTCACGATGGCATCGCAGGGGTTGCAATACTCGTTGATCAGCCCGTCGGTTGACCAGGTCAGGTTGTATTTCAACGCGTTGGTCGGATAGAGCGGCAGTGCACCCACGCGCATGTGCAGGCTGTCGATTTCATCAAACTCAGCGGCCAGAGATGCCCCCGCGATTCCAACAAAGCCCGGCGCCAGCCCGCATTGCGGCATGAACGCGGTCTGGCTGCCCTCGGCCAAGGCGCGCACAGCGTTCGTGGCAGCCACATCCTCGGTCAGATCAAAGTAATGCGCGCCTGCTTTTTGGGCCGCCTCAGCAATCTTTGGTGTCAAAAAGAAGGGTGCTGCGGAAATGACGGCATCAAAACCGTTCAGAGCTGCGGCCAAACTATGCGGGTCGCTGGCGTCGACCTGCTTTGTGGGAACACCAAGCTTTGCAACTTCGGCTAGTGATTTCAGGTCGTGATCCGCAACAGACACGGTGTAATTTGGCGATGCTTTCAGCAGGGTCGCGATCATCTGCCCGATTTTGCCTGCGCCTACGATACACACATTCCAGGACATTACTGTCTTTGCCTCCCAATTTATGCCTCACTTAACGATGGTTCGCAGGCTGTTCGGGTGGCAGGGTGAAATGTGACGAAACGTACAGGTATTTTGACGTTATGACGGATAAATCGGAGTTATGACGGATCAGAGGCAGGCATCTGAGGTGCTACCTGATACGGTGATCGAAGGTTACAACACGCGAATATCTGACATGGTGCGGATGGCTGCCATGTCCTGCGCATAAAGCTCTGTAAACGCGTCAAATATGTCCGTGTTCCACCCAGGCAAATCCAACTCTTCCTCAACCTGCTCGGGGCGCGCTAGATCCTCGAGGACTTGCGCCAATTCTTCGCGTTGGCCTTGCAAATCCAAGGGTGTGCGCCGCCCAAGGATCTCCTGCACTTGTCGTTGCCCTGCATCGGTCAAAAGCGACGACAAAAAGGAATACTCATCGGCAAGGAGGGTCTCAATCGGCAACCCCGTCATAGCCCGGATAATATCTCCCCAGATCAGAGGTAGATTTTCGTTTTCCCATACGGTCAGTTTAAACTGAGGCGCAAGTTCGCGCAGGTCTTCGATCATGCTGAGCCAACTGAGGCAACTGAGGTCGGTGCTGGCCAGAATATCTCGCCGGTGGTCTTCGTGAATGGACATCAGCGTTTTGGGAATGAAAAGTCCGGGGTTCACCAGGCCGACAAACAGCTCAAGCTGCGCGCCTTCCAAAAGGGTCTCGGTAAAGGCTGCCCGCCGTCCCGCAAAAGGATAAATCTGACCATGTTGCAATGCAGTCCGTCGGGGCCCAAAGAACTTGTCGCTCGACAAAATTACACGCTCTAGGTTGACGTCTTGTGGAAAAAGAGGGGCCAGACTGTCCCGCGTTTCTTCGATCGATGTCCCATGGATCAGTGCATCCGACATGATCTTGACGAATTGTCGGGACATGCGCGGGCCCATCGGAGCAGTCTTCATCTCAGCCAACATCTGTCTGTTTGCAACAAGCGACGACAAAATGTTGCCTTCATCGGCAAAGGCTGCACCGGCATGAATGATTACCCGCATGTCGTCTTCCGTACCCCCAGCCAATGTGCCCAGCCTTGCACATGTCCTTCACTTTACCAGACGTATGCGGTGTTTCTGCCTGTGTGGTTTTTTGCACTTTCTCAGGAAAACGGACAATACCCTAGTTCAAGTTGAAAATGAGGCTTGCAGTCCCCCGCCAGAGGAAGTAATCGACTGCCAATGCCCCTATAGCTCAGCTGGTAGAGCAACTGATTTGTAATCAGTAGGTCCGCGGTTCGAGTCCGTGTGGGGGCACCATTTAAACATTAAAAATCAATTAGTTGCGGGCAAACTGGCCGCGCAATCCTGCTGCCGGTCAGGCGATCAGACATATAGCAGACATTTCGCACAGGCCGACATTGTCAGCCACAGGGGCCGCGATTCTCAGCGCACTCTTCGATGCAAATGAGCGTGAGAGTTGCGCAAAACAAAACGCCAACTACATAGTTGAAACTTTCCGTTAGTGCTCGCGTCTAAAATGTTTAGTATCATCTTGATACTATAGGAGAATCTTATGGCTGTTTATGTGGTTACGTGGAATTTGAACAAAGAGAAGTCAAATTACGCGGCTGCTCGTAGCGCTTTTATCAAGCAATTGGAAACTTACACTAACAAAGCAGACTCTGGCTTGGAGTTGGTAAGGTTTATTTCTACAAATCAAAGCGCCGATCAAGTCGACGCCCATCTGCGCAAGAAGCTGGACACGAACGACCGACTTCTGGTGTCGAAAATGAATAACGGTGAGCATCAGGGGTGGCTGAGCAAAGACACATGGGAATGGATCAATGCCCGACTGTAGTTATGACGGGATTGCCGACGATCTTGCACCACGACCTTTTTGACGGAAAAGCCGCCCCTCCTGTAAATCCCGGCTTGGTACAGTGACCACAGGGTGCGTTGTCATGTGGGCGGCGTATCTCAAGCGCCTTTTTCAGCCGGAAATCTGGTGCATAAGTAAATGGACACCTCCATCTAGATCGGACCCCGCCCCCCGCCTATGGGTGGGTAGCCAATTCTCCATGTCTTTATGATAGACCGACTGTGCTGTTGAATGGGCGGCGAGGTATTCCGCTCAATCGTTGCTGTTTCGTTGCCCAAACGGACAAGCTCTGGGTTTTCGGGCACGCTGGCTTCAGTTGTCGTTGCTGCGGATGGCGAGGCTGCTGCCAATCCCAGAAGCACTTGGCGGCGATTTGTAATCGTGTTGCGCATAGTTCTATCCTTTCTCGTGATGTATTGAATCAATTCGCTGCGTACTTGGTGCGTGTTCCACCGGGCGAGGGTCCAAAACAAAGTTGCCACCCGGCTCGTTTCTCGAGCCGAATGGCAACCTATCAGAAACTGTGCGAGTTCTGTGCGGATGGTCAGTCAAACTGCGTCTGGATGCTAACAGGGCATGCTGACCGGTCGGGTTTGTTCGGCTGTGTTTCTCCTATTTCTGTTTCGTTGGCGGTCGAACTTTAGTCGTTCCAGTCTTTGTGTTCTTCCTTGAAGTCGTCGCGGCGCTCCTGGGCTTCGTCCTGCGCGTCTTCGAAGTTGTCCTTCTGGATCGCACCACCCACGGCGCCAACTGCGGCACCAGCGGCAGCGCCACCTACAATGTTCTCGCCAGCAATACCGGCGATCGTGGCACCGACAACTGCGCCCTTGATCGCTTTGTCGGTGACGTAGTCGGCCTGAGCCGTGGCTGCCATGGTGATTAGAAGCGCGCCGGAGATCGGGGCGATAAAGAGTTTCTTATTCGAGGTCTTCATAGGGTTATCCTTGTTCTGGGTCAGCAACCACCGCGGCTGCTGTGTGCCATTGAACTAGGTGACCCGATGGCCCGCTTTCTTTTGGAGACGGGACAAGGTTTTGTGGATCTTGGACATCTTCCGCCCTTTGGCGCTAAGCCCTTTAGCGACCAGCTTTGCGGAACCTGGCGGGCGTTTCGCCTGTCCATCGCTTGAACGCCACCGAAAAGGCGGCCTGATCCGCAAACCCAAGCATGAAGGCAACACGGGCAACACCCTCACCACTACGAAGCATACGCTTGGACAGGTCGCATAACACCCCTTCCAAGAGCAACTTAAAGCTTGTTCCCTCGGCCGACAGGTGCCGGGTCATAGTGCGCCGCGTCAGTCCAAGCTCTCCGGCTATATCGTCGCCGTTTGGTATCGGTCCGGGAAGACGCTCCCCGAGCATATCTACAATGCGGTCGGACAGACTGCGGACTGCATCAGGCTGCGCCTTCAGTTGTTCTTCCCCGTGCCTACGTAAATGCCCCAATAGAGTGGGGTCTGCCGTTGGTATCCGAAAACTCATGCCGTTTGGGGGCAAAGCCAAGGCGTATCCGGACTTGAAACCTGAGACTTCACATTCGGCCAATTCGGCCAGCAGCCGGCAGTGCTCGGTATCGTCCGTTTCCAACTCGATCGAGATTGCTGCGAGCCCGCCAGAGGTGATTTGTTGAACTCGCTTATAAAGACCGAATATCAGCATTTCACGGTGGCGAGGGTATTGATGCGCCGGGATTACACTGCTCTCCAGAGTGATCTTTGGCTCTTCGGGCGCCCCCACAACGTCAAGACGCAAGTCAGGATCCTGCATTGCATAAAAGCGTTGCGTCAAGGCTAGCGCGTCTTTCACCGTTTCGGCTGCCCGCACGATGTAGGCCAGAAGTGTTCCGGGACCTTGCGCCGAAAGCCCAACCCGCGCCGCAAAGGTTTTATCCTCCAAAACCCGGCACGCAGTTTCAACCGCACCCGCCTCATGAAGCAACTCGACAGTGGCGTCGGGGCTGTCGAGTACATCCGAAGGCGCTCCAGCCATTTCCAGAACTTCAGGAAACGGAATGCGCGCGCCAGGTTCTTGCGAATAACGCAGCCCAACGTTTTGCAGTCTGTAAGCGCTAATGCGTGGCACTGTTACGTCCTCCCCTAACTTGCACGCAACTCCCTGCAGTCACTGCAATTGTCCAGAAGCCAATAACAAATGTCCAGAACGCTCAGGATCGCAAGCGCGATGACGGTTAGGTCCGGGTCATCAAAAAGGAAACGACCATGATCTACTTCGCAAGGTACTATCGCGTACTGAAGGCAATCCAAAACTCCGCCAAGCACGAGTGGTCCGGGGGGAATATCCACGGTCTGCACGGTTCGACACTTGGCGAGAAAACACCGAACGGGCGTCGTTGGGATCCACCCTACGCCCCGCAGGAACAGCCCCCAGAACCCGCACAACAACCAACCGAGAATTGACGTTCTCAAGACACAGAAAATCTACTCGCGCAGCTTGGCTGCGCAACAAAAGGAGCTGAAATATGAAACCACCCGCGTTCCTGATAGCGCCAATACTTGGCGTCATCTCAACTCCGGCGTTTGCCGCTGGCGGCGACCCCAGATGGTGGGTCGCGCCCAATCAAACCGACACCTATGCATGGGTCGGCTTGGTCGTTCTCGCCCTTGCGATCCTGCTGGTCGTACACCTCTATGCGCGCTTTGAGCGTTACACTGAACACAAATCAATCGGCACTCCGCTGCGTACAACAATTCCGACGATGCTCACTGTCGCCTTGGCGTATGAGTTGATGCCTGCCCTGAGCCACTTCAGCAGTCTACTGCCGGGCGCCCTAATCCTGACCGCAATCGCCCGCGACTTCATGTTGTGGTGGCGTCCGTCGAAAGAGGAGTTAGTAAAATGATTGAGCTTCTCGTCACATCTTTTCCGTTTGTCCTGCGCGTGATCTATTTGAAATGGCGCGGGCTGCCAGTCACCCTGTACAATGTTCACCGGGCGCTCTTCATGTGGTTCGTCCTGGCCCTGATCGTGTTCTTTGCCGTGTTCTACTACTACCCCAAATCCTACACTGGCCTCGTGCCTTTCAGAACTGTTCCGGTCGTTGCCGAGAACGGTGGAACCGTCACAGATATCTATGTAAAGGGCGGTGATCGGGTAGAACCGGGCGATCCGCTGTTTGCCGTCGAGAACGCGTCTGAACAAGCCGCCGTAGAACTCGCAACTCGCAAAGTTGAAGAGATAGAAAGCGCGAAACTGGCTGCTGAATTGCAAGTCCAGACCGCGCAGGCCGTTCTAGATGCCGCGATCACCGCTAGAGAGCAGGCCGAATTGATACTTATGGATCACGAGGCACTTCAAGCAAAAGGCTCAGCGGCATTTCAAGTGAGCCAGTTGGAACGTGCCCAGTCAACCTTGAGCACACGAGAGGCAGAGGTTGAGGCTGCTGAAACGCAACTTGGAGTGGCACATGTTCAGGCAACGGCTGTTTTGCCAGCCCAACTTGCATCAGCGCGTGCATCGTTGAAGCAGGCTCAAGTGGAGCTGTCAAAAACTCTGACTCTCAGCTCAGTCGACGGTGTAGTTGAACAAGTCACCCTGAACGTTGGTTCGCGCGCAGCGCAAGCCGCAATGAGCCCAGCCATGCTGATTGTACCGGAACGGAAAGACTCAGAAAAAGGGCGTATCGTTGCTGGTTTCTCGCAGGTTTCTCGCACCGAACTGTACGAGGGAATGGCCGCAGAGGTGGCGTGCGAAAGCAACTTCAACATTTCGATGCGGAATACTGTTCTTCCGGCAAGGATCGTCCGAATTCAGGAGCAGATTTCTTCCGGCCAGCTTGCGCCCAGCGGTCGCCTGATTGAACCCAGTGAAAAGGCGAAACGGGGTCAGATCGTTGTGCATCTCGATCTGGTGCACCCAGAACACCGCGAACTTTTGGTGCCGGGTAGCGGTTGCATCGTCCAGTCCTACACCACCAATTTTGAAGGTGAAATGGAAGGAACTCTTGTCGCCCACGGGATCCAGGCTATGGGAATAATCAAGGCAGTCGGATTGCGGGTTAAAGCTTGGTTCGGTCTGACTTCGGGTATCGGCTTGATCGGTGGCGGACACGCCTGACTTCCCAAAGACTCCCCTATTCAATAAACACGGCTCCCGATAAACGTTGGGAGCCGTTTCTACTACTCACGTACAGACCGCGCGCCCAAAAAGCGATTTCTGTCAAGGCTTTCCGCTGCACGTCGAACGATTTATAGGTCCGCTCAGGCGGTCTTTTGTAGGAAAAAGACGACTACATACAGTGGTCCGTAATGTCAGCTTTGTCCGCAGAGCGGACGTTTAGTTGAATTCAAGGAACGACTGCTCCGAGCCCACTTTGAGCGATGCAGCGTGATGCCCCAATCGCAACAGAGCGCAGAAAGCTGACTTTGCAATGTCTTGGGTACAGGTCGTAACAGAAGTTTTTTTTCAGTATTCCGGGCCTTGCCGTCTTCAACCCAACCGTTTCTTGAATCTTAGAGTCGCCGCCAGCAACCCGAATGCCGCAAATCCGATCATCCAGAGAATTCCCCAGCGCAACTCGTATAGCGAGGCGTCACGCAGGACCACGCCGCGGATCATGTCCATGAAGTGGGTTGCCGGCAGGACCTGTGCGATCATTTGGACGGGTTGTGGCATACCGTCGAAGGGGAACATGAAGCCCGACATTAGGATCGAGGGCAATAGGACGAAGATGGTCATCTGCATCGACTGCAATTGGTTCTGCGCGAGCGTGGAAATCACCAGTCCAAGCGACAGGCTGGCGATGATGAACAACAAGGTCACCACAAGTAACGTGCCCAATCCGCCGTTTATCGGGACATCGAACAGGACGTGCCCGAGGCCGAGGATGATTGCGACCTGTATCAGGCCGAGAAAAATGTAGGGGATAATCTTGCCGATCATCAGTTCGATCGACTTGATTGGGGTGTTGATCAGCATCTCCATATTACCTCGCTCGCGTTCGCGGACGATGGCCGCTGAGGTGAACAGGATCATTGTCATGGTCAGGATAACGCCGACAAGACCCGGCACGATATTGACCGCCGACCGCTGCTCGGGGTTGAAGTAAAGCGTTACCTCGAACGTCGGCACCTGCCGATTTGGTGCTTGTTTCAGCAGTTCTGTTAAAGGCATCATGCGCAGGGATTTGATTGCGCTGGCCACCATAGTGTCCGAGCCATCGACGATCCAATGTGCAACCGGTCGGCTGCTTGTTTGGTCGGTTGCGTTGGCCAAGCCCAGCCCGACGGACGGGCTGCGGGCAAGGCGTTGGCTAACGTCCCTAGGGATGATCAGCGCGGCACGCACGCGGGACTCGGTGATCGCGCGTTCGGCCTGCTGTGGGGTGGTCAGCTCTTCGGTGATGGTAACAACCTGTGTGGCTTGAACTATCTGTGCCAGCGTACGCGACAGCTCGGTTCTCGACTCATCCACCAGCGCCACGGGCACGTGCCGAAGGTTGGTGTTGATCGCATAGCCAAACAGCAGCAGTTGGATCAGCGGGATCATGATGACCATGGCGAAGGTCATCCGGTCTCGTCGCAGTTGCAGCAGCTCTTTCTTCAGAACAGCAGTGATGCGGCGTGGCGAGATCACTGTTCTGGCCCCCGTGTGGCGCTGACGAACACGTCTTCCAGATTTGGTCGCTGCGGGGTCAGCGACAGGTTGGGAAACGCAGTAAGTCGGCCGCGCAACATGTCCACCGGCTGAGGTTCGGATTTATCTACCAGCACTCGCAGCCTCGATCCGACTTGCGCGGTCGACAGGATCTTGGACTGGCCGTCCAACGCGTGTTTGACCTTGCGCAGGTCCGGTCCTTCAACCTCGACAACATCAGCCTGCAGATCATCCATAAGCTGGCGCGGAGACCCGTCTGCCTTTTTCACGCCGTGTTGTAGGATCGCCAGTTGGTGACAGCGCTCGGCCTCGTCCATAAAATGGGTCGACACGATCATTGTTGCACCCTGATCTACAAGGTCAAACAGCTGCTCCCAGAACGTTCGACGGGTTTCGGGATCTACAGCCGAGGTCGGTTCGTCCAGAAACAGCAGTTTCGGCCGGTGCAAGACTGTCGCCGCAAGGGCGAGTTTTTGTCGTTGTCCGCCGCTCATGCTGCCACTGAGCTGATGAACGTTGGCCGTCAGGTCGTAAGTATGAAGCAGCTCGTCGATCCGGCCTGCTGCCGACTTCGCTGGAATGCCATAGATATCCGCCGCGAACCGGAGGTTTTCCAGCACTGTCAGGTCGCGGTAGTACGAGAAGATTTGAGTCATATACCCGATCTCGTTCTTTAGCGGCTCAGCCGCCTCGGGCATCGACCGATCCAAAACCGAGATCGCTCCACTGCTGGGGGTTAGCAGGCCGGTCAACATGCGCATGGTCGTTGTCTTGCCGCAGCCGTTGGGGCCGAGAAACCCGTAAATCTGACCCTTTCTGATCTCAAGGTCCAGATTGTTAACGGCGGTGTTTTCTCTGAACCGGCGAGTCAGACCCTGCGTCGAGACGACGATATCACTCATGGCATAGGGACCTGCACGGGTACTCCGGCGGGCAGGTCTGGGGATGCGGTGGGCAGGTCAATCTCAGCCAAATAGACAAGCCGGGTTCGGTCGTCCTTGTTCAGCCCGTAATAGGGGGTGAAGGACGAGTCGTCGCTGATCCACCGGATCACGCCGTCCAAAGGATCGGCCAACCCATCAACGCGCACTTCCAGCGTATCGCCGGGTTTCAGACTGACGCGATGCGGCTCAGGCAAATAGACGCGCGCGTAAGGCGTCTGGCCCGTGACCATCACGGCAACCGGGCTGCCGGATGTTACTCGTTCACCCAAATTCCACGGCAGGGAATCCAGCACGCCGTCGCGGGTGGCCGTAACCGTCAAGTCGTCCAAAACGGTTTGCTCGGCGGAAACCAACGCTTCGGCGGCCCGTACGTTGGCTTCGGCAACCGCAAGGTCTTCGGGGCGGGTGCCGTTCTGCAGCTCTTTCAGCGATTGCTGAGCGCTGGCCAGTTCTGCCCGCGCAGAATCGCGCAGGGCCAGATCATTTGCCACCTGCGCTTCGGTCACGACCGAGTTCTCGACCAGTCTGGCGTTTCGGTCATAAATGGCTTCGGCATCGGAAAGGCGCGCAACAGCGCCCGCGACTTTGGCTTCGGCTATCGCAATCTCTTCCTCGCGCGGCCCCACCTGCAGTTTCAGAAGCGTGGCCTGTGCCTTTTCCAGTTCAGCCTGCGCCAGCGCCAGCTTTGCGCTTTGCAGTGTGGGGTCAAGCTGAACCAGCGTGTCGCCTGCCCTGACCACGGCGCCTTCGGCAATAGGCAAATCGACGACGATTTCGCTGGCTGTCGCGGTTAGAGCCACCCGGTCGCGCGCCAGTACGCCCAAAGCCACGCTGGAATCGGATCCGGAGCACCGGTCCAGAAAGGCGGGCAGTAAAGCCGCCAGTATCAAGGGTATCGGGATCATCAAATTCAACAGTGTTTCCCTCCGGTGCTTGGCCTTTGAACACGCTGGATAATAGTCAAAGTATACAATCAGGAAATCTGATTTATGTATACGGCTCAACCGCTAAACTTGGCAGCACTGGTTTATGCGGGCAGTCGTGCCAACCACTCCTCCAGTTTTTCTCCGATCAGATGGGGGTTATCCTCCTGCAGAAAATGAATACCTTTCCCGATATCCACCACTTCTAGATTCTGGATGGTCTGACGACACCATTCGACCTCTTTAGGCCCGATGGTGCCTCCGGGCGTTGCATGGAACATCAGCATCGGGGTTTGCGTTTCTCCCAGCCAATGGCTGTAGGCGCCGACGATCTCATGAACGTCCGAAGGTGCGTCGTCGATCGGTATTTCACAAGGCCACACCCGAACTGGCTTGCGACTTCGTGCTGTGGGAAAAGGCGCACGATATTGCGACATTTATTGCGGCGTCAAATCACGCACAATGGCGCTTGGCAGAATTTTTTCGACGAACAAATTCAGCCCCGAGATCATCATCCAACCCAGACCGGGCGTCCGCATCAAGCGAAACCCGACGCGGAAGTCTGGCGGAAATCCGGCCCAGGTCATTGGATGCACGACGCCTTCCATGAAGGCGATGCCGCGTATGTTCTCCGGATGCCGGTGCGCATGGTGGAACCCCAATGCGGAGCCCCAATCGTGAATGACGAGCGTCACGTCCTTCAGTCCCAGCGCCTTGATAAATCCGTCAACGTAGGGGACGTGATCGACAAAGCGGTAGGGAGTATCCGGCTTATCCGACTTGCCCATACCGATCAGATCCATTGCGATAGCGCGGTTTTGCCGGGCGGCATAGGGGATGATGTTGCGCCAAAGATAGGATGAGGTCGGATTGCCGTGTAGAAATAGAACCGGTGCGCCTTCGCCTTCGTCAACATAGTGGATGCGCTGCCCATCCACCTCGACATACTTCGATTCAAACGGGAAGTCGGGTGAGATCTCTTGTTCGGTACTCATTGAGCCGCCCTTTCAGAATTGTGCGTTTCTTCGATCAAACTCAGCGCCTCATCATACCAAGTGGGGCGGGACGCCCAGCCGACAATCGCGTTAACGGGTTGGGTCGGCGGGCGTAATAGGCTGCCAACGAGGACAACCAGAAACTTGCCGTTCCGTGTCTCGAATGGCAGCGTCGTCCCGCAGTTTCGGCAAAACGCCCGACGAACTTGGGAATTGGGCACGTCACAGGTGGTCAGTATGTCTTTGCCTTCCAGCCACTCGATCTGATCGGGCGTGGTGAACGCATTCGCAACATGGGCCGAGCCTGAGGCCCTTTGGCAAAAGCTGCAATAGCAGAGTTTGAAGGCGGCCATGTTGTCTTGCACCCGATAGCGCACTGCGCTGCAGATACATTGCCCCTCGATCTTGTTCGGGTGAACCATCGAAGGGTTCATCTTAGCCGTGATACGCAAAATACGCGCGGACAGATGCGGTGAAGGTCAGGCCCATGCTGATGATTGCGATGACAAAGCCGATGACCGCGGTGGCCGGGATTGAGACCAGACAATCAATGGCAATCGCAGCGCGGATGCCGAATAGGCTGCGTTTGAGGATGGACGCAACGATGCTGGAAAATGTCACCATGTACCCCAGCATCGTATAGAGCATCAGGTTGGCGGCCTGCGGGCCGACCAGCTCTCCGACCTGTAGCCCGTAGAACTTGAACGCGGCGAAGAAGCCAAAGGCCAGCAGGATCTTCAACGCGTTCAGAATGAAGATCACGCGCAGAGCGATGGGCTTTGAGGCCCCGGTTGTTTGGTCTATGGCGGTCACATCAGGTCTCCGTTTCAGTTGGGCCAAACGGCGTTTGCAGCCGCGCGCTCACAATGCTATCCATGTGGATAGTAATTTATTACTATCCAGACGGATAGAAAATGCAAGGAGAAATCTGTGGCGCGAAAACGCAAGACGGATCACGACAGTGCCGTGGCAGGTGCGCTGGACCTGTTCTGGCGGCGAGGATACCACGGTGCCAGCACGCGGGAGCTTGAGCAGGAGACGGGGCTGACCCGGTTTACATTGCAAACCACCTATGGCGGGAAAGAAAAGTTTTTCCTAGAAACTTTGGATACTTATCTGAACAATGCCGAGGCCCAACACTTTCCCGACCCCGACACCTATTCGCTGGATGATCTGGCTGGTTGGTTCCGGGGCATCACGTCAACGGAGCGGATGCCAAAGATTGAGGATGCTGGGTGTCTTGCCTTTAATTCGATTAGTTCATTCGACCGCTCTGATCCCGAGGTTAACGCACGAATCGAGCGGTACCTGACCGCACTGGAGGGGCGGTTTGCGGCGATACTGAGCCAGGCAAAGGATGACGGAGCCATCCGTTCCGAGACCGATCCGGATGAGGCCGCACGGGTGCTGATCGGTCTTTTGCTGGGCCTTCATACGATCATGAAAGCTCGAACCTCAGATCAGTTTCCGCAGAGCTACGCCGAGGCGGCGGTCGGGCTGATTGAAGGATGGAAAAACCAATAAGTTATCCAACGTACAGGCGCGCCTAACCTCTTGCAGCGTAAGAACAGCGCGCCTGCAACGAATTTCTGGATGGTCGACTGCCTCTGCTGTATTCCGGGTGACTATTGAGTGAACGCTTTGGTGAAGCCGTAGTGCAGCGCGCGCAGCTTACTCAACGGCAGGTTTGGGCCGTTATCACAAAAAATCTAACGAACTGATTTATCCGCAGCTTTGTCCCGCGATGCGGTCCTTCTCGATATTTTGACAAACGTCTGCAACGAGCCCACCGCAGACTAAGAATCTATCGCAAATGAAAGCTCATTTGCTGCTTCCTTAGCAACTTCGGTACATTTTAGGTTGCAGCTAGAAAGAAAGCTGACGTACGCGTCAATAGAGTCCCTCAAACGTCGTTTACTGTTCCTAGCGCCAATTGCGTGCACAACCACCAATGGCCTAACCGCTTTGAAATGCTACTTAGCTTGACAATTGGCCAACAAAAAAGATCCGCTGGTCGTCAACGAAGAACTCTCAACATCAACCTGGACCAGTTTTTGGAGTTCTGAGTTCCATCAAGCGGGCAAAATATTGTGGTTTACTCGGAACAAATTGGTCGGGTCATATGTGCCCTTGATCCTAGAGAGCTGTTCACCGTTATCGCCGTATGCACCGGCCATGTGGTCCGCTTCGTCTGCAGGCATGAAGTTGACATATGCGCTTCCGGTCGCGTGCGGTTGCATCTGGTCGTAAAGATCTCGCGCCCAAGCAATACAATCGGCATCCTTGCTGGGATCCTCCCAACGCGTGTGAACATTCATGATGAAGTGAGCAGATCTTTGGGGATAAGCGGTCGAACCGGCCGCGACGCGCGCCATTGCTCCTCCCACATGGGCAATAAAAACTTCACACGCCGGGTCAGGAAGGCTGGAAATCGCTTCCAGAAGTCCCGAGATTGCACCCGATGAAAGTGCATCGAAATCGTGGCTTTTCCAGTAATTCCGGGCACCGGGTGTCAACAACGGGTCGAAAGCGGCCTGCCAGTCTACGAACTTATGGGGCGAGATCACATCGACAATTGGTTCGCCAAGCGCGCGCAATGCTGTCATGGCTTTTTCACCTTCGTCCATCGGCCCGCTGTAGCAGGCTGCAAAGATCAACACTTCGCGCCCATGCCACTCAGCCGGCAGGAAAGGCAGAGGAGGCGCTTTTCGCATCACGCTCCAGACCGTCAACTCATCCGGGGAATTATCCGTAATAGAGGCGAATTCGACCAGAAGCTTTGGCGCATTTTCTATCGGATGAACAATAAGACCAGACAAGACATCAGGTCCGAGTTCATGCAGTTGGAACTCGAATGAGGTCACAACACCGAAGTTTCCACCCCCACCGCGAATGGCCCAGAAAAGCTCCGGGTGGCTTGCGGGCGAGGCGGTTACAATGGCACCGTCCGCGGTCACGACCTCCGCTGAGAGCAGGTTGTCGATCGTCATACCAAATTTTCGAGTGGTCCATCCAAAACCGCCGCCAAGCGTGAGGCCAGCGATACCCGTAGTCGAATTGATGCCAACGGGAACGGCAAGTGCATGTGCTTGAGTTTCGCGATCTACGTCTGCCAACAGCGCTCCCGGCGCAACCCGAGCGGTCTTTTTGACAGGATCGACGTGAACCGACCGCATCTGCGACAGGTCAAGCATGACCGTTTCATCTGCAACAGCGTGACCGGCAATCTGATGACCACCAGAGCGAACAGACATAACGAGGCCGGCGTCCCGAACAAAGTTCACGGCCTTCTGCACGTCACTGGCCCCCAGCGCGCGGATTACGAAGCCTGGGTAACGTTCGAACATGCTATTCCACGTTGTTCTTGCATCCTCATATTCAGGGGAGCCCTTCTGATAAACCCCGCCACGAAGCGCTGCATCAAGAGCGCCCAACGCGTCTTGCTCCACTGTTGCCGTACCACCGTCGAGTGTTTTCAGATCAAACATGCGTAAGCCTCCCTATTGTCAGGTCGGGCTTCTTGCAGCGCTGCCTCAGTCGATTTTTTTCCGTCGCGTGGTCCCGCGAAGGCGTTTCACTGAATTGGGAAAATAATGTTGCAGGTCAGGCAAAAATTCCCGGGTCGATGCGATCCACAGGTGTTATCACGTCGGCGGGAATATTCAGGCGTTCGGCCGCCTTTCTCAGGCTTTCCTCATCCGGGGCTTCGTACAAGCAGTACGTTTTGCGCTTGTCTGCACTGAGAAACGAGAAAATCCACTCGACGCCGACTTCGTCATTGATCTCTTTGATGTGAATTTTGTCATCGTCTGTAACGTTTAGTTGCTCGGCAAAATTTCTTTCAATTATGTACCTTGGCATGAAGTCCCCCAGACCAGATTTTTTACCTTAACTCGCTACTCCTTCGAGCTTTGACCTTAGGGAAACCATACTCAATTTCTGTGAAATTGCCAACGCTTCCCCTTCCAGTTGAAACGCCTGTTCCACATCAGCCGGGCGACCGCGTTGTCTTAGTGCAGTAGCATACGCCGCCTTGCTGTGCGCGACCCAAGGAGGGCATTTCATGCGCGTGTCAATTTCTATTGCCTTCTGGAACATCGTCTCAGCGGCATCCCAGTCCTTTAGAACGGTACCCAGACTTCCGAGGCGTCGTGCAGCTGCGCCAGTGCATACTGTCGTGGCCCCAGCGGTGATCGTCAGTTCTTGGTAAGGAGCAAGCATTTTATAGAGCGACTTGGCGTGTTCTTGATGCTGAATGGCGACACATATGTCGGCCAGATAGGACAAAGTCGTTGAATACATGGCGTCTGGTGGAAGATCGAAGCCATTGGCAGCCATTTCATTCAGTATTCGTTCGGCGGGTTCTTTGTATCCAAGCTCAGCAGCGACAAGACCAAAACCGGGCTTCCATGAAATGTCTTCGGGGCTGTCTGTCATCAGTTGCTTAATCACAGGCGCAACCTCGTGCAGTCGGTTTTGCTCGCGGCGAATAGTGAACATCTGAACTCCAAAGACGCCCTCAACATGTTCCCCATGGGTCTTTCGACCAATTTTCACCGCTTCGGTGGCGTGTTTTTCAGCTTGATCAAAATCGCCGTCCATAATTGCAACCATCGCGCGTGCGTGTTTCTGAACCCAATAGAGCTGCAGATGATTGTCCTTTTCCGAAATCTCGGTAAGCAATCTCAAAGAATGGTCCATCAACTCACGGTCTGCCATCTCGGCGCCTACAAACAAGCTCAGAGTGCGATCCCGCCCTTGATCGATACTACCAAGATGCTCGGCCACACCATGCATAGCCTCCAGATTTTCGCGCCAATGGTGGGCTTCTCTTCCCTTCCGCGCAACGAATGGGGCCCCGAAATGCATCATCATTACCGAGAACTGGGATTTATAATCACCCAGTTTTGCGGCCAGTTCCATGGACTGCTGGCCGAAACGCGCACCTTCGGAGAACTGACCGACGAACATGTGGGCGCGCGCAAGTTGGCTCATCAGTCTACACCGGCGGACTTCATCATCATCAGGCAAATCCTTCAGCGCATTATTGCAGAGATCGATTGCTTCACCGTGCCTCTCGCTAGACATCATACATGAGTCAGCGAAGTGGTTGGCTGCATCGGCGGCTAACTCCACATTGTGCACTGCCCGGGCCGCGTTTGAAGCGTCCTTCAGAACCGATATCCCTTCTGGCAATTGGCCCAGACTGTCATGGCTGCGGCCAACCAGGATCTTGCTTTTGATCAATTCTGAATCGGAGTCTGAGCCCAGGTTTTCAGCAGCTCGTAGAGTTTCCTTGGCGTTGGTCATCGCCTCCTGGCTGGCAGATCGCGCCAAGGCCATTTCTGTCGCAATCTGCCATTTTTCAAACGCTGCCCTCCAATCCTCAGCTTCTGAAAGGTGGCGAGCGATCAGTTCGGGACGACGCTCGATCTCAGCGGACCGTGTCCGTATCAACGCACGCGCCACGTCTGCGTGTTGCCTTTTCCTAGTCGAGCTCAGCATGGACTGATAGGCGGTATCGCGGATCAGGGCGTGCCGGAATACAAAATGCCCACGATTGTGTCCGCTTTCGAAGATTATCCCTGTTCGAGAAAGCTCTTCGAGGCATTTGTTGATATCAGAATCTGCAAGACGCATCGCTGCATTCAATATGCTCGGCTCAAACTCTCGGCCAACAACAGAACCCGTGAGCGCGACCTGTTTTGCCTTGGGCGAAACCGCATCGAGACGCGCCATCAACGCGCCTTTCAAAGACGAGGGTATGTGGATTTGCCCGTGCTCTCCCGCCTCGACAATCGCTCGGGTTAATTCTTCCACGAACAAAGGTACGCCGTCGGTCTTTTCAATGATTGTAGCAATCAGGGCATCGTCTGGTTTTTTCCCGGTTATGTTTTCGACAAGGTATGAAACATGCGCAGAATTGAACCGACGCAATACCAGAGACTGAACGTGCGTGTCCCCATCGTCTCGGGCCAATTCCCACCCGGGCCTGTGGGTTATCAGGATCATCAGAGGAAGATCGGTGCATATCGACTTAAACCGCTCTAACAAGGCTTGGGTGGAAGGATCGATCCAATGAGCATCTTCGACGCACAGAATAACCGGGCGTACGTTTGATCGCACTTGCACGGTATGGATCAAAGTTTGGATTGTTATGTCGCGCTGCTCCTGCGGTGACATCTCGAGCACCGTTCGGGCGAGCGCGCTTCGGGGTGCGACCAGCGCTGCAAAGACAGGCAGAGCTTGTTTCCAGTCCAGCCCGGGCCGCGCTTCAAGCATCTTCCTGACATGTTCGAGGATCAGATTGTCGTCGAAGTCCGGTTCGACCCCAGCGTCTTGGGAAATTCGTTGGGCAACCGGATGAAATGGGCTACTGCTGAGGTAAGGGGAACAGTTCAGTCTTATGACATCGGCTTGGTCGTTTACGGCGATGTCAGCAAGAAATTCCTCTGTAAGTCGCGATTTTCCAATCCCGGCTTCACCGGACAGCAGAACAACCTCTCCGTGACCATTCTGAGCACGTTGCCATGATTGCAGTAGTATCCCCTTTTCGTAGTCGCGGCCAATCATCGCGCTGGCGGCATCATCGCGATTGAAGCTCGAAACCGGCTTTCCGCATTGCGTTCCGATACCACTTTCAACAGAGTACGCGGTTCAGAAAATCCCTTTAACTCTTTCTTTCCAAGGGATTTGTACTCAAATATCCTATGCAGGGCTGTCTCGGTTTCCTCCGCCGGTAAAACGACCGAGTTTGGTTCTGCATGTTCTTGAATCCTCGCTGCAAGATTGACAACCGGACCGGTCATGGCCCCTTCCTCATATGTGTTTTCACCGATGGTGTCGCCAACGACGACATCGCCGCTTGCAACGCCCAGTCTCACCGACAAACACTCTTCGTCCGGAGTTTTGAGCTCTCTGACACGACGAACGGCCTCGAGACCGGCATTTATCGCCCGAATTGCGTGATCTTCGTAAGCCCGCGGCCAGCCAAAAAACACGAGAAGGCCGTCTCCCAAGTATTTCGCAACGTAGCCACCGTATCGACTTACGGCTCCAGCCACAGCATCTTGGTAGTTTTGCAGCAATTCCCGCATATCTTCAGGATCAAAGCGATTAGTAAGTTCGGTGGAACCAACTAGATCGGCAAACAAGACTGTTACGTGACGCCTTTCTGCAGTGGCCGGTTCACTATGCTTCCTTTTGAGCAGATCGTCATTTCTCGCTATGTCCGAAGTTGGCCCTTGTTCACGAGTTGCTTGCGGCGACGGAGTTGCCTGCTGCAGGCTGACTAGCTTGTGAATTGCAGCGAGGATGATTTTCCGGTGACCCAGACTTACTCCAAGCTCTTTTAAGTCGTCGCCAGACAGTAGTGGCAGAACACGCGCATCAATATCGTTCTCCGCAAATGCGTCTGCGTACTGGCTCAGTTCGAGATCTTGTAACCACTGGTCTATTTCAACTGACATCTTTGGATCATGCTGAGATACGTGTCACTAATCAAGAATCCGCTTTCAAAGCGGGTTGACTATTCAATGTGTAGCTTCAGTATCAATCAATCATCTGGCCCCCCGAAAAGTTTGGCTATTGCAATAGCATATTAGATCTGTGCGACTAGCTGTTTGGCTGTAGGAATACGGTGTTTTCCTTTGAAATCAGTTTTTTAGCAAATCTGGAAATTCGACAAATTTCAACCAAAGACCGCGCTGAGCCCGAAGCGGACGTACTGCCTCAGGATCGTTGCAAAATAAAAATCCTGAAAAGGTAAGTGAGTGGCGTCTCCAAGAGGCAATTCTGTTTGGTTTAGTGGACATATCCAAAAAGCTCGAAATTCGGGGTGCACAGCAAATCGATAAACCCTACTCGCAATTCTCAGTTTCGTTCGCGGAACCCTGGTTCCGCCAATTTGAGAGAGTTACTATTTCGTAAGCGAGTCAAAAATCTGCCGTGCTCGTCCCGGCGAAATATTCAAACATAAACATAAGTCTGGATTTGTTGCGTCTGTGTGTGCTCTCTTCGACCGTTAAAGAAGTAGGGGACAGATAGATGAGACGAGCACTGAGAATGTTGACGATTTGGTCGTTCCTTTGGTTCACGTCATTATCGAGTACTTTTCCTGCCGGCGCGCAAGAAACTGAGGCGGACCAAGAGGCTGTGGAAGTCGAGACTGACGATCTTATAAATGCAGTCGTAGATGAGATGATCGCGGCCGACGATCTCGAGATCCTACTTGTTCCTTTAACTGCAGAAGAGCTTTCCCAGATTGCTGGTACTTGGCAGAGTTATGTGCGCACTCGGCTCGAAGAAGTAGCGCAAGTAAACTTGCAACTTCGGTCGGCGAGTGGAACTCGGGAAGACAGCTTGCGGTCTCAGTTGTCCTCCTTGAACGACTCTGGGTCAGACATTCTCAACAACTATCGCCTGGTGCTCGAGGCATGGACCCTGAAAGGCGCAAAGGCGGAAGATCTGGAATCGCATACTGACTATATTCTCGCATTGAAAACGGGAGCCCTAAAGACAACCGATATTCAAACACTTTTTCAAAACGCTTGGGCGTGGCTGTTTTCATGGGATGGGGGCGTCGGCCTGCTGATGGCTGGCATGGGCGTTTTACTGGCAGTTTGGGCCATGATGTTCGTCGCACGAATGGTGCGCCGGGTTACTGAAAGGGGTTTGAACAAAATTCCAACAATCTCCAGAATGCTGAAACGCTTCATTGCCACCACGGTTTACTGGGCCGTCTTCGTCCTTGGCATACTCGTCGTTTTAGCTTTGTTCGGAGTTAACGTTACACCGCTTTTTGCCGTGCTTGGCGGTTTGTCGTTCATCCTAGGTTTCGCATTGCAGGAAACGCTGGGAAACCTCGCAAGCGGCTTGATGATCATGGTTCTCAAGCCATTCGACACTGGCGACTATATTCAGGTTGGCAGCTCTTCAGGGTTTGTTGATGAGATGTCGGTGGTTTCAACCAAGATCAGAACATTTGACAATCAGATTATCATAGTCCCGAACAGCAAGATTTGGGGGGATGTCATTACTAATGTGAGCGCGTCCGAAGAACGTCGGGTCGATCTGGTCTTTGGCATCGCTTATTCGGACAACGCTGCCCAAGCAATTGAAGTCCTTAAGGACTTGGTTGCGCGTCACCGACTTTGTCTGAAGACACCGGAACCAGAAATTTTTGTGGGTGAGTTGGGGGACAACTCGGTCAACATCTTCTGCCGCCCATGGTCCAAGTCCGATGACTATTGGACCGTCTTTTGGGACCTCACCGGTCAAGCAAAAGAGAGGTTTGATGAAGAAGGTATATCTATTCCGTTCCCTCAACGCGATGTGCATATAATCCCCGCAGAAGGAGCAAGATCATGAGGGCTCTTACGTTATGCCTCCTGCCACTTCTGTTCGCCTGCGGCGTCGCGTTTGCTCAGTCAGAAGAAATTCTCGCACCGACTGAAGAGAGAGATGATCCCGAGTTTATTGCGCCAGTGATTGTGGATGGCGAAGAGTTGTTCTTGGTTCGCGGCTCAAGTGCGTTGCCCGCTACCGAACGGGCGAGAAAGATCGAGGAACGGATTGCTCAAGTTGCTGATGCTTCGAAGAAGGCTTCGGTTCAGGTTCAGGTTTCGGACGCTGAATTTGGGAAAATGATCCGCGTCGACGGGCAAATGGTTACGATAACCACCCAAGCTGACGCCGAGCACGAACAAATGGCTATTGACGTGTTGGCTGGACTTCAAGCCGAGGCGATTGAGACAGCAATCCTTAATTACCGAGACGCTCGATCCAATGAGGGCAGAGTAGATAGTGCGATGGCTGCATTTGCTTGGACGGCAGTCTTTGCCCTCGTTTCGTATGCGTTTTTTGCGAAGCGGCGAAGCCTACTAGAATACATCAGAATAAACTTGGAAAAGAGAGCTGAAGGCGTCGAGGAAGCCACAAAATCAATCTTGAGAAGCAGGGCAATTGCGTCGCTTATCGTCTATACTATCCACATATTGATGTGGGTCTTGTTTCTGTTCTTTTTCTATTACTACCTTTCATTGGTGCTGCTCTCATTTGCTGAAACGCAAGGTATAGCCCAGATCCTCTTGAAGTACGTCAGCGAGCCGCTCGTAACTGTCGTTTTGGCAATTGTTGGATACGTTCCCAACTTGATCATGCTCGCAATCATCGCAGCTGTGACACGGTTGGCAATTCGCGGGCTCGACCTGTTCTTTGAAAACGTTGAGAATGGTGCTTTCGAACTCAAAGACTTTGAAGAGCATTGGATCGCTCCCACCAACATGTTGTTCAGAGCGTTGGTCATCGTGGTCGCGCTTGTGTTTGCCTACCCCTATATTCCCGGATCAGACTCCCGAGCCTTTCAGGGTTTGACAATACTGGCGGGTATCATGGTTTCGCTTGGCTCAAACACCGTTGTTTCAAATATGATGGCCGGCCTGTTTGTCATCTACAGACGCAGTACCAACGTCGGTGATCGCATTCAGGTCGGCGACAAGATCGGAGACGTAACAGAGATCAAGTTAATGGAAACACTCATTAAGTCGATAAAGAACGAGATGATAAGCATTCCAAATGCACAACTGCTTAACTCCGAGGTCGTAAACTATTCGCGCAAAGTGGATGGCCGAGGGCTGTTGGTCCACACGACAGTAGGGATCGGATACGAGGAGCCACCAAAGAAGATTAAAGCGATGTTGATAGAAGCTGCTCACCGAACCCAAGGGTTAAGAAAGAGCCCCGAACCTTTTGTCCTTTGGACGCAGTTGGCTGATTATGCAATCAATTATGAAATAAACGCATACACTTCGCGCGGATCGAGCTTGCCTAAGATTTTGTCCGATTTGCGTGAAAATATTGTCGATGTGTTTAATGAAAACGGAACACAGATAATGACACCGTCTTACATAGCAGACCCGCCGGAACCCAAGGTTTCGACAGAAGAATGGGACGGCAGGCTTGCGCATCACGATGAATAAACCGCATTAAGAAATTCTCAATCAGTTTGGGTGTTTGAGCGTCGTGTCGTACAAAACATGTCACTGAGTTTTCGCGCTTTGTCCGCTTAGCGGTAACTAAAGCATGCATAAGCGAATGATCAGGTAACTGCCTTCATTGTTCAAACCGCTGAAGCTGGCTCGCTGCCAGATTGATCGCAAAGCTCGTATCATACGAACGACTGGTTTTTGAGGGCGTAGTTGTACTCGAGGTTAAAATTGGCCTCTACTTGGTGAGGGGCTTCATTCTCAGCAAGGCAATTGCCTCTTCAGGTGTTATCTCTTTTTTGTTCAGTGCATTCACAGTTTCCGGTTCTTTCTGCTCGTAAACCGCGAGCAGGCATCCAGCCCGCACTACGTCGTCGAGCGGGAGGTCGGTCTGCAGAGAAAAGCGCAGAAATCGGTTTGATGCGCTGCCTAAGATTTTTTCGGCAGACGCTTCATGAAGTAATAGGTGCGACCGCGACGTATGAGATAGGGGCCGACGCGAGCGCGTCGCTTGGGTCGAAATCCGATCTTGGAGTGGCGATCGTGTATCCCGCATTGTATCCCACCTTCGGAGGCATGGCATACATGTCGGCTTGAAGGGGTGGAATTCCCCTTATTTTGTTGCTCTTTCGGAGAATGGTGGCTGGGGTGGTAGGAAACCTTGCCGACCGATGAAACCTATCAACTTTTCCTACTAGCACGAGAAACTGGGGCGGTTTCGGGGGCATTTCTAACAGTGAGCACGGGCATTCGCTAAGCTCTGCGACGGGCATTTCTGACCGCTAGAGAAGCCGCTTACTGCCGCTGGCGGGGCAGCTTACGAGGCCGCTAGAGACCCGCCCACTGACGTTGAGACGACCGCTGATGATCAATTCCGGGGGCTGAAGACTAGTCGCTGGTGCTGGCGGTTTGGGGGTGGAACTGACGTTAAGGCGTGATGCAGCGAAGGACTGGTTAGAGCCCAAAGCGGACATTTTCCAGAGTGGGCTTTACAGCGAGCCAAGCCACAACGGTTCAGCAGAGAGGGTTCCGAAGCGGCAACATTCTCAGGAGACGCTAGTGAAAGTCGGCCATTGGCACAGGTAATCCATCTTTTCCTCGGAGCAGTAAAAACAAAGCGAATACAAAGAGCCTCGTTCTCGGATCAGCTGACGTTTCTTGTAACTAGCGACGCTTCTTCAACATAGCCACTACAAGCTCACTTCGGTGTTTCGCCAAAGTAACCCCCTAAAAATGCGATCATTGCCAACAACACACTAACCAGTATCACAATCACAAGCAGTGCTCCGTTTCCCTTGGCGAAATATCCCAATGAAACTAGGCCAACCACGAAGATTCCGACTAGAAAGTAAAGTACTGTATTGTCCATTTTTATCCCCGAATGAGTTGTCTACACTCAACAACTACATGCTCCACAGAAAACGATCCAAAGACCGCTAAAAAAGGTGACGTCAAACAGCTTGCGGTGACTGTCGAATGCCACTCAGCGTGGCGAACAAAACCGGGACCAGGATCATTGTGAGCATCGTACCCACCGTCAAACCGCCCATGATCGTGACAGCAAGACCCACCCAAAACACGTCTGGCAGTAGCGGTATCACACCCAAAACTGTAGTGGCGGCGGCCAGTACGACGGGTCGCAGTCTTGAGGCTCCGGCATTCAAAACGGCGTCGTAGCCCGGCTGACCCTCGGCCAAGTTATCGTTGATTTGATCGATCAGAACGATTGCGTTTTTGATCATCATGCCCGCCAGACTCATGCCCCCGAGCAATGCAACGAACCCAAACGGAGTGTTTGTGAGAAGTAGGCTCGGAACAATACCTATCAGCACAAAAGGTACAGTCAGGAAAATGACCAGAGGTCTGCGGTATGAGTTAAACAGACCAACGACAATCAGCGCCATGATCGAAAACGCGGGTATCATACCCGGAATCAAAGACGCTTGCGCGGACAATGTGTCCTCGTACTCACCACCCCATTCCATGCTGTAGCCCGCCGGCAATTCAACCTCCAAAGCTTCAAAATCAGCAAGAACTGCGGCGCGATAACTTGGTAGAGTTACGCTATCGATTGGATTGGCTTGCACAGTCAGAACGCGACGCCGGTCGCGACGATTGATCGTCGGGTCTTCGGGCTGGATATTCACGCCGCGTACGACCTGCGCCAACGGTACAGGCTCAACAGAAAACGGTGACTGAAGTTGCAACAGTTCAAAGTTGTCGACGGCAGCCACGTCTTCTGCGCCGGGTCGGACGATGATTGGCAGCAACTCGTCACCTTCGCGGTAGACGCCGACCGAACGCCCGTCAAATGCACGCTTTGTCGTGTTTCCAAGGTCTTCATAAGTGATACCGGTCCAACGTGCTCGGTCCTGGTCATAGTCTGGGACAGTTTTCAGGACACGGTTGCGCCAATCGGTGCGCGCCACTTTCGTCCATTGATGCTGATCCAGTATCGCAACTGCTCTGTCGCCAATTTCGCGCAAAGTCTCGGGATCGGCATCTGCTGGGCCGACGATGCGGTTCTCGAATGCCCAAGTATTGCTGGGTCCCACTCCGAACTGACGTGTGAAGGAGGTCGCCTCGGGCATATTGGCTGATATCCAAAGCGAAATCTCTTTGGTCATCTCAGGAATGTCCCGGTAATCGTCTACGTTCACGATGACTTGCGCGTAGGACGGGTTTGTTCCTTCGGGGTCGACCGGCAGGTAGAAACGCGGCGGGCCAGCTCCGATAAAACTGGCGATACCAGTCACGCGATCATCCATTTCCACCTGTGCTTCGATCCGCGTAATCGCTTCGGCAACGGCTTCGATACGGGTCCCTTCGGGCGCGTAGTAGTCGATCATATATTTTGTCATGGACGACGTCGGGAAGAAAAGCTGCGTGACAGAGCCAAAACCAAGCCCGGCAATGACCAGAGCACCCATTGCTACTCCGATGGTCAGGTAGCGAACGCGGATCGCGGCGGCCAGAAAGCGGCGGTAAACAGCGTAGAGGCCTGTGTCAAAAGTCTCACTGGCCCCTCCCTTTGGCTCCGGCAGCATAGCAACGCACTGCAGCGGCGTGACCGTCATCGACAGCAACCAACTTACCAGCAGCGCTATCCCGACAACTGAGAAGAGCGTCCGGCAGTACTCCCCTGCGCTCTCGACGGACGCAAAGATCGGGTAGAACGCCATAACTGCGACAAATGTCGCACCAAGAAGAGACATGGCAGGGCGGGTTGCCGCATCGATCGCGGCTTTCGCGCGGTCCATACCTTGCGACATTCGAACCATTGCGCCATCTGCAACAACGATTGAATTGTCGACCATCATTCCCAGCGCAATTATCAGCGCCCCCAACGACATCCGTTGCAGGTCTATGCCCAGTGCTGCCAACGGAATGAAGGTGGTAAGGATCGTCAGGATTAACCCGCTGCCGATGATGATCCCCATGCGAACACCCATCGCCAGAGTCAAAACGACCAGGACAATCGCGACGGCTTGGCCAAGGCTCACCAAAAAACTGCTGACAGCGAGGTTTACATCGTCGGATTGCCAATGAACTCGCTCAACCTCGATGCCGACCGGCAGGCCCGCGATCAGTTCATTTACTCTCGCGTCTACGGCCTCACCAACGCTGACGACGTTGACACCAGACTGGAAGGAGATCGCCAAGCCAATTGATGGTAGGCCGTTATAGCGCATCATAGTTTTTGGGGGGTCAGCGTAGCCTTCTTTAACCTCAACGATTTCACCCAGCCTTAGCAACTCCGGTCCCCGCCGCTGACCGCTTTGAACCTGATCCAGACCGCTGGGTCGGACAACTAAGTTTGCGATATCAGTTGGGCTAGTGAACGTCCCGCTTGGCGCAATACGCATGCGGTAGTCACCGATATTCACTCGCCCTGCGTCCACGATGGCATTCTGGGTTTGCAAAGTATTGAGAATTGTCTGAGCTGAAACGCCCAAGGCGGCCAAGGCTTCTTCCCGCGTTTCTAGGTAAATGACCCTGTCGCGTTCTCCCCACAGATCGACGCGGCCGACACCGTCGATCAACGAGAGCTCTCGCTTGAAGTCTTCGGCGAAGCTATCAAGCTCCTGAGCGGAGAACCCATCAGACGTCATAGCCAGAAGCAGACCAAAGACATCACCGAAATCATCGTTGATAGCAGGACGACCTGCGCCCGGGGGCAGGTCTGTTTCCACGTCTCTGACTTTGCGGCGCAGCGTGTCCCAGATTTGTGGCAGTTGGTCCGACCAATAGTTTGGGCGGATTTCGACTTTAATGGTCGACACACCCGCCCTGCTTTCGCTCGTGATGTAATCAATCTCTTTAATCTCTTGAAGCTTCAGCTCGATCCGTTCTGTGACCTCCTGTTCAACTTCTTCGGGGCTGGCGCCAGGATAGAGGGTGGTCACGACCGCAGTTTTGATGGTGAACTCGGGGTCTTCTAGCTGTCCCAGACTAAAGAAAGCCGAAATGCCGCCCAACGTGAGCATGACAACCGTGAACCAAACGAATTTGGCGTTGCGGATTGAGAACGCCGCGAGACCCATTACTCTGTATCCTCAGAAAGTAACGAAACTTTCTGACCCTCTCGCAAAGAGTTCGCTCCGGCAGTGACTACGACGTCACCAAATTTCAGACCGCCACTAACGGCCACCCCTTGTGATCGCGGTGTCCCAAGCGAAACCTTCCTTGCCGTTACGGTTTCTGAGCCGGCATCAAACACCCAGACATGTGGATCAGTTTCCCCTTCAGGCACGAAAACCGCGCTGGCAGGAACCATGATCGCATCGAATGGTTCATGTCCCTCTTTTGGTTGGCCACGGACGCGCCCTGCCATACCCGGAAGAACAACTGCTTCTTCCGGTTGCTGCATAGTCAACGTGACGGGGAAGGTTCGGGTCGTTGCTGAAGCCTCTGATCCAATCTCGCTGATTTCCGCTGGTAGAACCACATCCCCCAGAGCATCAAAAGTTACGGTTATGTCTTCAATATGCGGGATCAGGGCAATGTACCTTTCGGGGACATCGATCACGACTTCGATGTGCTCGGCATCTAGGATGCGTAGCACCGGTGTCCGTGCTGCAACTTCTTCAAAATCTTCAATGTATTTGGCAACAACACGTCCATCGAACGGTGCCGCCAAGCTCGTGTAGGTTAAATCCAGAGTGGCTCTATCCAAAGCCCCTTGGACAGAATTGATTGCTGCTTGTGCTGATGTTTCGCCCGCGACAAACCGATCAAGTGTCGCCTGAGCAGCAACATCTTTTTCGACCAGTGATCGTTGCCGATCTGTTTGCAATTTTGCGTTTTCAAACGTCGCCTGTGCGCTCTCAAGTTCAGCAGTAAGCCGATCGACTTCGGCCTGGTACGGGGCCGGGTCCAAGGCCGCGATGACAGCACCTCTCGTCACAAGGTCGCCAACCTGAACATCGACACCGACAACATTGCCCGGCACGCGAAACGCCAAGGACACTTCGCGTGCGGCTCTCGCCGTTCCGACAAAGTAGCGGTCATGCAAACTGGATAGGTCAGAAATCTCGGTAGCTCGGACAGGACGTACTACTGTTTGGGCTTCTTCTTCTTCTTTCTCCCAGCAGCCGGCAAGCAACACGAAGGCAAAAAGCCAAATCGATAATCTCTTCATATCCCCCTCCAGTGCCGCCCGCGTTCCTCTCTTCGTCGCTGTGAAGGTGGCCTAACTTGCGGATTTTGCGCCTAAAGCTGTTGCAATTGTACGCGCTTACCAAACAAAGTCAAAAATCCGAATTTGTTTGAGCTCGGTGAAGAGAAACCCGAGTACATCTTGTCAAACTGACAAGACAACTTCGCAGTAATAATGCTGATGGCAGCAATGTCCGTTTGGCGATCACTAAAGCATGCATAAGCGAATGATCAGGTTACTGCCTTCAATGTTCAAACCGCTGTAGCTGGCTCGCCGCCAGACTGATCGCAAAGCTCGTATCATACGAACGACTGGTTTTTGAGGGCGTAGTTGTGCTCGAGGTCAAAATTGGCCTCTACTTGGTGAATGGTCACGGTAAGTACACTGCAAATGCAGGCGAGGTGATTTCGCCACTGGGGGTACCATTGGGGGTATCATGCGGTCTGTGTATAAATTTTCTAATTTAGAAGTATATACTTAACATATATTATGTATTCCGTGTGGGGCACCACTAAAACTATTTAAATTATTTACTATCAATGGTTTCTACCTTCTAATATGAAGCCAGTCCCCCAAATGGTCCCCCGCAGGGATTTTGGTTGAAAAATCGCTTGATCTCACTGAATCGGCGATATCAGGTTCTTCAGGCGCAATCAGTCCAGCGTCAGAACATTCACTAAAAGCCGGTCATTAACGGCTTCATCGCCGTCCTCTTTTCGCGGTAAAGCTTTGGCATGCCCAAATGGGATGAGAAACATCGCTATTTTGATGGCTTTGTCATGATTGCCCGTGTCAACAGCGCCTTTTAGCTGTCCAAACAAATATTGCATCGGTTCAACGTAGTTCCGACGCGATGCTAAATCTTCGTACCGTTTCATACGGTTACGCTTGATTTTGTCCCGATTTGACATGCTAGGATTATAGCTAGGTGGCGCCCGTTAGGAAAGAAATGACATTTGTTCTGCCTGCAAAGCTGACGTTCGCGTTAAGTGCAGCGAATGACCGCACCGAGCCCAAAGTGGAAATTCACTCGCCTAAGGCGAGATGAGTAATTTTGGACGATTTTGCATTAGCCTGATCCCAAGTAGCAGAGACAAACATCCAAAAGCCAATCCCATAGCGAGAGCATTGGCTACGAAGATGCCACCAAACAAGGATATCGCTGTTCTTCCCGCTTGTTCGATGGACGTGTCTGCTACGATCAATACCCAGTCTTGAAGGTATAGTGCGAATAGGACCGAGAGCCCTATGGGCGAAATGATAAGCGCTGTGCCGAGAGATGCCAATCCTCGGCCGAAGACGGCCCGCAGTGTTGACCCTTTCAGTACGATCGCAGCTGTGGAAGTAAAAACCACAAGTACAGAGAGCAAGACGAATAACAGGTCCATAACTGGTAGTAAGTCTTTCGAGACCGCCCCGCTGACGGCCGAGGTGAAGGGCAATAGAACGAAGGTCACAAGCCCTGCAGCAACGAGCCCTGTGAATAGCTTTGGTAACATGCCAGGCGAAAGGCTGCCACCGTGGTTGTTTTTAGTTGTTATGGGCAGAGCCGGGTCAATCTGATCCCACTGCACAGGCATTGGTTTTGCACGAGAAAGCATAAAAGCCCCCTTGAATTGTTGAATTTGAGACGACCTAGCCAGCCGCTTATTCTTGGGAATCTGGTAGGCCGGAACGGAGTTTCTTTCGGCGCTTGGACTAATATTTGCGCGATCTAGACATGCCGATGCGCGAACATTGGTATCCTTGCCATTTCAAGTGATGAACATCCTGATTACGTAAGCGACAGTCGCTAAGCAAAAGACGCTGCCGAACCAGATCGCGCCGAACCAGAAAACTTGCTTTAGAAGTTTCAATGGTAATTCTCCTCTGGATCGATCTTCCCGCGGAAAACCCAGTACGTGTAGGCGGTGTAGGCCAGGATCACAGGCAGCAGAATGACGGCTCCGACCAAAGCAAAGGCCAAACTACTGTCCGGCGCTGCGGCTTCAGCAATCGTGAGGCTTGGGGGTAGCATATAGGGATAGAAGCTGATCCCAATGCCGATGAAGCAGACGACGAACAAGGCAATGGCGCAGAAGAAGGGTTGATAGTCTCGCTGTTCCCTCAGGCTGCGATCAAGCATCCATGCAATGACAGCAACGATAGCCGGCACTAGTACAGAGAAAACAATACCGGGCCACGAAAAACATCTGATCAGATAGATAGGGTCTTGGAATGGGGTCAAAAGACTAACGAGACCTATTAACGCGAGCGTCATGAGCATCAGCGGTCGGGCAAAAGAACGCATACGGCGCTGTATCTCGCCCGTGGTTTTCATGTTGAGCCAGGTTGCTCCTAGCAAGGCATACCCGATCACCAAGGCCACACCCGTCAGGACAGAGAACGGCGTCAGCCAATCCCATTGTCCGCCTGCGTACAGTCGATCCTCGACCGGGATACCTTGGACCAGCGCGCCGAGAGCGATGCCTTGGCACATGGCAGCTACGGTTGAGCCGCCATGAAAGGCAACATCCCACAGCCAGCGTCCGCGAACCGTTCGCCAGCGGTATTCGAAGGCGACACCGCGGAAGACAAGTGCAAGAAGCATGACGACAATGGGCAAATAGATAGCGGGCATCACCACGGAATAAACCAGCGGGAAAACAGCGAACAAACCTCCGCCGCCCATGACCAACCAGGTCTCGTTCCCGTCCCATACAGGCGTGACCGAGTTCATCATGACATCGCGATCTTTGTCGGTTTTCGCGAATGGAAAGAGGATCCCAATTCCAAGATCGAAACCGTCCAGGATCACATAGGTCAGAACGGCAAAGACAATGATGCCTGCCCAGATCGTCGAGAGATCAAGCATTATGCTGCCTCCGCCAAGGTTAAGAATTCAATGGGATTATGACTTTTCTGGAAGCTTTCGGCAGGTGGTTTTGCCATGAGGCGCAGCATGTAGAACGTGCCTGCTCCGAACACCGCGAAATACACAACGATGAACGCTATCAGAGATGCGGCAACTGTAGGCGCATCCACTTGCGAGAGTGAGTCAGACGTCCGCATCAGCCCGTACACCGTGTAAGGCTGGCGCCCCACTTCGGTAGTGATCCAACCGGCCAGTACCGCCACGAACCCGCTGGGCGCCAACAGGACGGATGTGCAGTGCAACCAGCGATCTTCGTTGAGGCGGCCCCGAACGCGCTGCACAAGCGACCACAAGCCGACGCTCAGCATAGCAAAACCGATAGCGAGCATGACGCGGAAGCTGTAGAACACGATCGCGACCGGTGGTTCCTCCTCGTCGGGGATAGTGTCCAGACCGTCAAGCGGCGCGTTTAGGTCATGTTTCAGGATCAGCGATGATAGTTTCGGGATTTCGATGGCATAGTCCACGCGCTTTTCTTCTTCGTTTGGAATGCCGAACAGGATAAGCGGTGCACCTTCGGGATGGCTGTCGAAGTGACCTTCCATCGCCATCACTTTCTGCGGTTGATGCTCCAGCGTGTTCAAACCGTGAAGGTCGCCGGCGACGATCTGTACAGGGGTGACTAGAACAGCCATCCACATTGCCATCGAGAACATTCGGGTGACCTCAGCCGTGCGATTGCGGCATAGCAAGTGCCAGGCCGCAACGCCGGCCACCACAAAAGCAGTGGTGAGATAGGCGGCAAGAACCATGTGTGTCAGGCGGTAGGGGAAGGACGGATTGAAGACAATCGACCACCAGTCAACGGGAATGAACTGCCCCAGCTCGTTGATGTCAAACCCAGCCGGGGTTTGCATCCAGGAATTGACCGACAAGATCCACGTAGCCGATATCAGCGTGCCAAGAGCGACCATCGCTGTGGCCATCATGTGCAAGCTCGGACCGACGCGTTCGCGACCGAAAAGCATAATGCCGAGGAAGCCTGCCTCGAGGAAGAAGGCTGTCATGACCTCGTAGGCCATCAAGGGTCCGATTACGGGACCTGCGGTGTCCGAGAACACGCTCCAGTTCGTGCCGAACTGGTAAGACATCACGATGCCGGACACGACGCCCATGGCAAAGCCTACGGCAAAGATTTTTTTCCAGTAGTTGAAAAGGTTGAGGTAGACCTTGTCCTTGCGCCATAGCCAGAGGCCATTGAGAACGGCCAAGAAGCTTGCCAAGCCGATGGAAAAGGCGGGGAAGATGATGTGAAACGACACAGTAAAGGCAAACTGGATGCGTGCCAGGGTCTCTGCGTCGAAGTTTGCGAATAGGTTCATTGCCGTTTCCTTTGGCGTTGGATTGCGAAGCGCGGCAGTCCCAGAGTCGCGTCTGTTACTGGCCCCTTCGATGTCGTTCGAATGAGCCAGATTTGGGGTTGGTGCCTGTTTCAGTCGTTTGGGTTCTGGACGGTTGTTTTTGGATTTTGGACAAAACCGGGGTCGAGTTTGGCGACTGAAGTCCAGGACCGCGGCTTCCTCAAACGTGTGACGTTTGAGGGTCCAAAACAAAGTTGCCACCCGGCTCGTTTCTCGAGCCGAATGGCAACCTATCAGAAACTGTGCGAGTTCTGTGCGGATGGTCAGTCAAACTGCGTCTGGATGCTAACAGGGCATGCTGACCGGTCGGGTTTGTTCGGCTGTGTTTCTCCTATTTCTGTTTCGTTGGCGGTCGAACTTTAGTCGTTCCAGTCTTTGTGTTCTTCCTTGAAGTCGTCGCGGCGCTCCTGGGCTTCGTCCTGCGCGTCTTCGAAGTTGTCCTTCTGGATCGCACCACCCACGGCGCCAACTGCGGCACCAGCGGCAGCGCCACCTACAATGTTCTCGCCAGCAATACCGGCGATCGTGGCACCGACAACTGCGCCCTTGATCGCTTTGTCGGTGACGTAGTCGGCCTGAGCCGTGGCTGCCATGGTGATTAGAAGCGCGCCGGAGATCGGGGCGATAAAGAGTTTCTTATTCGAGGTCTTCCCTGTGATGGAAAATGAGAACCAGATGATTGATGACATGCGGGCCAGCATCAAATCTGGCACCGCAACGGCCGAGGAAACGGAGACGCTATTTTCAGAAGCATTTGGATACATCGCAACGGATTACGCGGATGAGTATCGTGATCTTTTCGACGTCCTGCTTGCTCAGCCCGAAGGCGAGACCGTTCTATACCATTGCTCGGGCGGCAAGGATCGAACCGGCGTAGCGACGGTACTTATCCTGACTGCACTAGGGGTCACCAAGAGTGACATCAAGGCGGATTTCATGATGAGCAACACACTAAAGGACGCTGACAATAAAGCTGAACAAATTGCGGCCAAGGTAAACGCGGATCAAGGAACGAACATGACCGCAGAAGCTGTTTGGCCCTCGCTTGGCGTTCGGGAGTCGTATCTCAACGAATTTTATCGAAGCATCGCAGAGAGCTACGGATCTGTAGACGGCTATCTTCGTAATGCGCTTGGTCTCACGGACGAAGAATTCAAACTCTTGCGGAAGAGATACTTGAACTGACGGAACGCATCAACTCGCCCTTTTTTCAGCCCCTCGAAATACGGGATTGGTGGAAAGGTTTGGAGAATCAACTTCCGAAAAAGCGAAGTGTTGCGACGCTGCCTCCTGAAGGAGGATGAAGCAAAGGGTGTGTTTCACACACTATCCGACTAAGACCGCTCTGGGCTCGGAGCTGCCTTGCGGCAATGCGGCGGGTCGAGCTGCGCCCCATTCCCTAAAGCAGACATAGCGAAAACCAAGATGATCTTGCGTTCACATCAGCTTGGCCAAATACGCCGACATTCAGCTTTCGGAAGCTGTCGATCGCACAATTTAGATTGACCGACCGCACCGAGCCCATCTCAACTAATGCTCTAGTCTGTTCGAATGTCTGCTTGGGGATAGACGGTATCACCGAAGGTCAAGCGAAGCTTGCAACAATCCCGCGACTGGACGTTTACCGCTTTGAGAAGGCCTCTAGAACAGACAGAATTTTGCTCTGATTGTCGCCTAGCTTCTCCATCTCCTGACGTAGACGCCACCTGATTTGTTTCAAATCCGCCCCGGCAGCCGGATCTTCGATAGCAAGATTGGAGCGTTCGAAGGGGTCATTATCGAGGCGGTACAATTCCTCAAAGCCGTCTTGCTGCAAAACGTACTTCCAGTTCGCTTGGATCAGGCAGCGCTGGATAATGGGGACATGCAAGCCATAGTGTTGGATCAGAACTTGATCGCGCGCAGCCGGGCTTTCATTGTTGCTCAAATGACCCGCCACTATCTGGCCCTGATGCTCGGGGCAATGAGGCAGATCACAGAGAGCCAGGAGCGTGGGGGCAATGTCGACATTTGCGATAAGCGCGTCGCTCGTTCCCCCGGCGGAAATAGACGGGCCTGCGAAGAATAAAGGGATGCGGATCGTTTCCTCGGTCAAGAGGCTGCCTTTGTTCATGACGCCTCCGTTCGATGCAACGGCATCCCCATGATCGGCACAAAATACAATGACCGTGTTTTCGAGCCGCCCGCAAGTTTCAAGGAAATCGACGACCTTTTTCAGGGCCCGCTCAACCACGATTGCATGTTCGATCGCACGGCGAAGCAGTCGCGGCCAGTCGAAGCTGTCATCGCGCAAATCACGTTGCCATTGTTCCTTGTACTCCGCATGGTGGGCGGGGCGTGTTTTTAGATCATGATCCAAGTTCTCAGACAGGAATACGTCTTCGTCCCGCAGTGTCGATTGGAAGCCGGAAGGAATGGTATATGGCGGATGTGGCCCCCAAGGATCCAGCCGGACGAAAAACGGGGTATTTGTATCGACGCTTTCGATCCATTTGATCGCAGTGTCAGCAAGGAAATGCGCCTCGTGGACCTCTTCGGGGCCATGCAGTATGGCACTGCCTGCTTCATAGTCGTACCATGTATCTTCCTTTAGGAGATCCACCCGAGTAGCAGGTGCCAAGCGCGACTCGCCGGGCACCTCTGTTTCAGCAAAAAGGGGCCCAGCTTGAATTTTCGAAAGATACGCTTTGTAGTCCGGTGTATTGTATGGGTAGCCATAGCCAGAAAGTGAGAAGCCTTCAAAACCATGGTCGCTGGCGGAACTATCGTGGTTCAAATGCCATTTTCCGAACCATCCACAACGATACCCGGCAGACTTTAGATGGTGTTGAAGCATGTCGTCGTCGACACCAAGCTCACCTCTACCTCCAAAGCGCCCATCATTCTCCGTCAAGCCATGTGCATGCGGGTAAAGCCCGGTCAGCATAGACGCGCGTGACGGTGAACAAATGGGCAAAACGGTATAAGCGCGTCGAAACCTGGTTCCGATCTCTCCTAATCGTTTTTGCAGTGGGCCGTGCTCTGCGCTCAAATTGCGATTGGCAAAAACCTGATGGTCGGAAACCATCCACAGGATGTTCGGTCGGTTCATGACGCTTGTTCAACAGTTAGTAGGCTTGCGGTATGGCGCATATCAGCATGGTCTTTTCTAAAGGAAACGATAGCGAAAGTTTTAGAAAAGTTGCACGCTTGCGCGGTCAAGACCAGACATTGCGTGTCAGTCAACAAATGTCGGCTTAGTCCGCGTGTAAGACGCTCGACGCCGTAGCAGCGAACGGCAGGATTGAGTTTTGACCCATTTACGCGATTTGAATGTCCGGTTTCGAGAAATCGTGCTGCGCCGCCGCGGGCATTGCCGTGGCACGGTCGACCAATCAAGGTGATTTTCTCTGCGCCAGCATCAGGCGGGTTGTCCGCAACTCTGCCGTTCAGCAGATTTCTGCGAACGTCCGCTGCTGGTGAAAGCCGACATTCGGGCTGAAAATCTCAAACCGACGGCTACGAACGGCCCCTAAGCGCGAAACAGCAGACACTCACCAAAATTGAGTCTAGGTCTGCTCAGAGCCCAAAGTGGTCATTGAGAACCGGCACATTTTTAAATGATCTCAGAAAAACTTTGTGAAACGTAGGTGTTTGAAGCCGCAGCTCACATTCACCGGGAAGGCTTGAGAGTAGAAAAAAGGGACACCTGTGAAAGCGGATTGGCAGCTCAACACTGCAATCAATATATTTCAATATTTTTATCTGATTATGTGAATCCTTGACGATCTGGTAGTCAATTGCCTGTGCTGTTTGCAAAAGCAGCCCGACTACTCGATTCATGATTTTTGAGGAATGGAAAATGCCTACTTTAAAAAACCGCCTTGCAATCGTCGTCTCAAGCCTCGCGTTCATTTTTGTTTTTGCGAGTACTGCGACCGCAAAATTTACTGCTGAAGATGCTGCGAAACTAGACACGGAAGCGGAAGCCACATTAGCTCAATTCAAGGCCGATACAAAAGGCGCTGACGAAGTACTGGCGAGCGCTAAGGGCGTTTTGGTGTGTCCAAACATCACGAAAGCTGGCCTTGGCTTTGGCGCCGAAGGAGGTCGATGCGTGCTGGTATCTGGCGCTGATGAAAAACTTTATTACAATACCTTCGGCGTCAAAGGTGGTTTCATCGCAGGAATTCAATCCCATTCGATGATCTTGGCATTGAACACAAACGAAGCGCTGGCAAAGTTCACCAGTAATGACCGCGAGTGGGAATTGGGCGTGGATGCATCGGTGGCCGTGGCCAAAATTGGTGCTGGCGGTGATTTGGACACCACCAACCTTAAAAGCGATATCGTGTCCTTCATTTTTGGTCAGAAGGGTTTAATGGCTGATGTGAGTTGGAAAGGATCGCGTTTCAAAAAACTGGAAATCGAATAGTACGTTGTTTTCCAGAAAAGAAGTTTCGCGGAAGTATTCTTAACCGGATGTTCCGCGAAGCATCTTCGGCGAAAGTGGGTCCGAGAAGTTCAACTTGGAGCCCAAAGCGGTCAAAAAGTCCGTCGACCATCCACGAGATTTTGCCCTTTGGAGCGCACGTCAGGTGATTTCTCTTCTACGTAGCACGTCGCCTGACATGCTAATCATTTATTGTTTGGTCGAACAGGCGCATGCTACTCGTGAGATTAACGGGGGGGGGGAAACTATCATGACCTTTTCTAAATCAGGTTTTCTGGTCGCTCTTGCAGCCAGTGTTTCGCTAACAGCACTGGAGGCCGCTGCGCAGTCGGACATTTCCAGTGCATATGCACCCGGCAAATTGCCTGCGATGATTTTCGACGCAGAGCGGCCTCAGAAAACGCTAATTACAAACATCAATATCTTCGATGGTGTTAACGATGGCTTGAAAGCAGGAAGCGTGCTTGTCGAAGGCAGCCTAATCAGTGAGGTTTCAGAGGGAACCATCGATGCACCGAATGCTGTTGTCATCGATGGCGGTGGCCGCACTCTCATGCCGGGTATGATAGATGGCCATGCTCATGTCATGATCAACGATGACTTCGGGCCAGTAGAGCGCGACCTCGACATTACTGACATCAGCTACAACGCGGTCATCGTTTCTGAACGTTTTGTTAGAGATGGGTTCACGACCGTGAGAGACATGGGCGGTCCTGCGTTTGGCTTGGCCAGAGCAATCAATTTAGGTCGCGTAGTCGGTCCGCGCTTGTATCCATCTGGCGCTTTCATCTCACAGACTTCTGGTCACGGTGATTTCCGTGACCGCGCTGACGCAGGTTTTTCGATCAACGATGCTGGCGACCTGTCGAATTTTGAACGTATGGGTATTGGTAATGTTGTAGACGGAGTTCCCGAGGCTCTGAAGGCCACACGCCTGAACCTGCGTAACGGTGCCACACAAATTAAGATCATGGGCGGCGGCGGGGGCTCATCGCGTTTTGACCCAATCGACACGACGCAATTTACCGAAGATGAAATCTGCGCAATTACCGGCGCGGCGGCGGATTGGGGAACATACGTCGCGGCACATACTTTTACTGACCGCGCCGTTAACCGACTTCTTGATTGCGGCGTCAAAACTTTTGAACACGGGTTCTTCATTTCCGAAGAGACCATGCAGCGCATCGCAGCGGAAGGCGGGTACATGGTCCCACAAATGTGGGGTATATCTCCTGACCTTGCACGCAACCCTCTTATGCCAGCGGATAAAATCCCGTTGGTGGAAGAACTCGGCCAACAGTACGCTGATTTTGGTCGCAACCTTCTCAAGAACGGCGTCAAAGTCGTCTTTGCCTCTGACTACGTCGGCAAGTTCGCCGATGCAGAACGAGCGCGACGCTATGAAATCTGGTGGCGGACGCAGACATTCGACAGCAACTTTGAAGTGTTAAAGCAGTTGACCTCGACCGCCGGGGAAATGATCGCCATGTCTGGGCCAAGGAACCCATATCAGGCTGGTAAGCTCGGTGTGATCGAGGCTGGCGCCTACGCTGATCTCATTTTGGTGGATGGAAATCCGCTTGAGGACATCACCGTTATTGGTGGTACTGATCAGTGGTTCGATGCACCAGAGGAATGGGAACCAATCGACACGATTGACTTCGTCATGCTCAATGGGGCGGTGTATGTGAACGAACTGGAGTAGAGCGCCCGCCGACTGCCCAATATGGTGGTAGTACACGGCCTGCTTTCACTCCGATTGCATCTGGCTGTTTTGTCCGCGTAGTGGTCATCGCGAATTTCAGCCAACGTCCGCACCGAGCCAAAGTGACCTTGAACTCCGACGTTTTCTGCTGATGAAACGTCCCAAAAATTCTATTTTAGAACCCATCTGCGTCCTATGTTCCCGGAGGTTTGGAGGAAAATCGAATGGCGACGCGCGGGTATTGTCTGTGTAAAAAAACAAGCTGGGTCTTCCAGGGTGATCAAACATGGGCATGCTATTGCCACTGTGATGACTGTCGTCGGAATTGTGCGGCGCCGGTGGTTGCGTGGCTTGGTGTGCCGATAGAGAACTTTGAGTGGACCGGTGATAAACCCCGCACTTACGAAAGTTCCAAAGGCGTTTTCAGGCACTTTTGCGGGATGTGCGGGTCACCCATTGGATTTGAAGCCGATCACTATCCGGGTGGCATGCACCTCTATGCTGCGTCACTCGAAAACCCGGAAGACTTCAAACCGACTTTTCACGTGAACAAGCAAAGCAAGTTGCCTTGGCTTCAAATAAATGATGATCTCGACGCGTTTGAAGGCACATTACTAAATACTCCTAACGACCCAGACGGATACCAGTAAATGGGGAAGTCACCCGATTTCCCATATGGCAGCTATGTCCGCAACACGGTCATAGCCGTGTTTTCTAACAGTGTCTGCTCTGGATCAAAGCAGCCGTTTACGCTCCGACCTGTTAATAGGTCCAGAGCCTAATAGTCTCAGCTCCGGCTCACCTTTATTGTCGTTCTCTGTTGAATGCGGATAGAAGCATGCCCAAACTGCCCGTTAGCGAGCCTTCGCCGCACTCCCGGTGGCTCTAGATGGCGATACTTACCACGAGAAAACTCCGGCAAATCTAAAGCCAGTCCTTGTTTAATTAACTCTGCACCAATGTCTCGACCGTCTGGTAGATAGCATGTTCCCACAAGTCGGTCGTAAGACCTTTCACCATCAAGTTCTGCGGTAATGGTCTGCCCCTTACAAATTTCAACCATCGCCCATTTGGACTTTTGGCCATAAGGCATGTCCAATTCCGGAGCATCGATTCCAGCCAAACGATTTTTTGTTCCATTTATTCGGATCGTGTCGCCATCTATCACGTAGGCACGCCCCTGCAGCATCATGCTCTTTGGCATTGCTGGGAGTTGGTATCGTGGCTTTCGCGTGGTCCGTCGATGGTTAGACCTTACTACTGGCTTTTTGGAAGGCTTTCGTCGGTACGAACTTCTGACTGCTCGGCCAACAGAACGATTGCCAGTGGTGCTTTTTATCAGCAATCCACCAATAATCACGATTAATACAACTAGTTCCATCGGAGTGTGATACCGCTGCTAAACAACTGAATTTTATGTATATTTAAGGTATGCTTAGATCGAATTTCTTTCGATTTAAGGCCAAAGGACTGTTAGTATCTGCCAAAACTTTATAGAACAGATCACAGTCTTAGGTGGACACCAACGGGAAGCGCTTAGTCATTGACAAATTGAGAACAACTTCGCTTGCTGGTCTTGGAATGGATTTGCAGCAATTGGAATGGGCGGATTGAACCAGATTGAATTAAGATTTGATTGGCTGGTCAGGTCTCTAGAAAAGCTAGTTGGAAACACAGAAGCGTTCAACCAAGTGTTGGAAAGCAGTGGCCTTTCAAGATCATCTCTTTTGTCCAACAGTAGAAAAAAGCCCAAAGCAGAAGCCGAACTAATACGTTCAACTAGCAGACTTATTCGCGACAACGCATTGGGCGTGAAGCTGGGTTTGCAGGATGTAGAGAGCGGAAGCCTTACTAGCTACATCGGCAAGTATTCGTCTAACTTGCGGGCAGCCATAGAAAACTCCCAAAAGTACTACGGCGCGGTTGATCCAAATCACTCATACGCACTCCGTATGTCAGGAAACGCCGCATCCTTCGAAATTGAGCGAAAAGAACCTCTTTTTGCAAAATACCACAGATACACTGAATTTTTGTTGGTAGGTGCTTTGACCAGGATGCGTAAGATTACGGGTGTAGACTTTTTCCCAATAGAATTACGTTTCGAGCACGAAGTTAAGAACGCTAAGGATTTGGAGCGTCTAGTTGGATTTCCGCTGGTTTTTGGAGCCGAGAAAACGGAAATAATACTACCACTGTCAGTTTTGGACCTGCCAATCCCCACGTATGAGCCATCACTGCGAACTCACTTGATGGAATACGGAGAGCGACTTCTTTCGGAGCAACCCAACCCAAAGCAACCGCTTCGATCAAAAATTGAAGGGATACTGATATCAAGTCTACCAGGGCGAATTATTCCCGCGCCTGAAGTCGCATCTAGCCTGGGACTGAGTGGAAGAACCTTTGCAAGGCGCTTAAAAGAAGAGGGCTTAAGTTTCAGAGCGATCGTGGACGATCTGAGATTTGATCTTGCAACCACTTACCTCAATGGCGGCTATACATCATCTGAAGTCGCCTTCATCTTGGGTTACTCCGATCAAGCGGCTTTTTCGACCGCTTTCAAAAGGTGGTCGGGTGTTAGCCCAAAGTCTTTTCTAGACCAAAATGGAGTTAGGTAGCGGTCACAAAACCAATTTTGAGACCGCTTTTGTTAACGCATGACGCTATCTGCCTTTAGGCCGCTTCAGAGAATTCCATAAGAGATGCGTAGTACTCTTCTGCCACCACATCTTCGTATAATTCGGCTTCAGGCGAGTACAAGGTCAATGCCTCCCGAATTTCCTCTAAGGAAACACTGAAAAATTCCTTTCGCATATTGACCTTGTTTACACGTCGGTCGTTAAACACACTGTGCAATGTCTTTTCTAAAGACGGAGCGTCTTCAGTATAAATCATTGCGTGGACGTCGAACAGGAACGGTACGGATGCGTCACCCAGTTCTTTGACGCGATCCATCGGTTCCAGACGACGGGTCATACCAATCTTCAGAACTTTTTCACCGAACGATCCGATGTTGGAAATCACGTAGACGTGACCGGCACGGGTCTGTTCGGCCATCGATTTGGCACGTTCCGCTTTAGTGTGGGCTTCGGCCAATTGTTCTTCCAGTTCTTCGATCCGAGCCTTGTCTATGGCTGAATCCGATTTGGCGATCCGCTTGGCGCGATCCAGCAGACGTTCTAGTGCCTTTTCGTCGTCAATAGCCTTCTGCATTTCGCGTGCAGCAGCTTCGTCTTCACGGCGCAGGGCTGCGGCATGCTTGGCTTCTTCACGCAATTCCTGTTCCTTCACGGCCAGTTCAAAGTGCATGTGCAGTTCTTTAACCTTCTGTTCGATGATGAAATCACCGATGGCGTTCTGGAAGTGACCGCTGTTGGCTTGATTGGTAATCGTCGTACGAATTTGTTTTTCTTTCGTTTTTATGTTCTTGTACGTTACTTCGCGGATCGCTTTGTCAGACAGAACGTTGAAGGTCGCAAACGCCATCTTCAGAGCCGATTTGTTGTGACGGGACTGATCCTTGACGCGACGGGCCATGTGTTCTTTTACGTTGTTGCGGATGTTGACGATTTCCTGTTTGAACAGTTTCGGATGACGCACGTCGAACTTGAATTCGTACATGCCGGAATGCAGGACATCAACTTCACGGGTCAACATACCCAGTTCCGACTTCGCATCACCCACCAGCTTGCGGGTGGCGGCCAAGGCAGACGTGGCATCTTCGATGTCGCGTTGAATTTCAGCTTCCTTTTCGATCAGTTCAGCGAGTGGCACGAATTTTGCGGCCAATGCTTTGTGGGCGGCGCGGGCTTCTTCGATAGATAATTCCAGTTCTTTGCTTTTTTTATTCGCTTTGTTTTCGGCATTGTTTGCTTCAACCTTCGCGGCTTCTGCGGCGGCGATGGCTTGTTTGGTTTTGCGGCTGTTACGGCTCGCCATTAAGGCGAATGCTATCGGGCTGAGTACGACTACGCCGGATACGATAAGTGCGATAGTTGAAGTTTCCATCTCGGTCATTCCTCCAGATATTTGTTTTTCGAGTAGGGGTTGTCTCGTGAAAAATCTGTGTTGAGGTCAAAGAACTCGCTTTTTATTTTTCGCCAAAAACAATGGATTTCAAGACAAGTAGCTTCTGACGGAATGCTTTAGAATTCTGCAATTAAACGAAAATAGTTAAATCACTCGAGAGTACTGAAAATCTCTCCTTATGCACTGAATTAATATTTTGCGCCAAAAAAGCACCGCTCTGCTCTGACTTTGGCTATCACAAAAAAGAAGTCAGCGACGTTGGCGCCTAGGTGAGTTTCAGAAGGAAGTTGCTGTGAAAGTGGAGCTAATCAATGAAGAAATTAAGGAAAACTCTGATCGGAACCTCACTGGCAGGATTCGTTGCCATTACTTCGGCTTGTAGTACTGGTGTGAATGGTGAAACAGTTGCTGGTGTTCCCGGCTCTCCGGCATGGTTCGCTACTGCGTCGAGCGAAACGAAATTCGCTTTCTACAGCGCAGAGTGCAAAGGTTACGGATTTGAACCGGGTACTCCGCATTTCGCCATGTGTGTCAAGGAAACGGCCGGTGAAATGCGGGCGGGAGCAAACCAATCTCTGGCAAACATGAGTCAACAAATGTCTGACTTTGGTAAAGGGCCGGAGATGTATACGACGAACTGCAACTCGTTCGGAAATTCCATCAATTGCCAAACGACCGGTTGGTAAATTGAGGCACTGCAATTCCATCGCGAATTAAATCTGCAGAGCAAAAAATTTAAAGACCACCTTTTTGCCAGCGTGCGGATTTGAATTTCGACGACTACACGCGGTTCGCAATGAACTGGCGCAAGGAATTATCAAAATAAAACTGTGCCTTGAAAGAGAAAGGGCCTCTCAATGAAAGACAACAAAGTAGTCCGTGTTACTTATTCTGCTGGCTTGCTTGGATGGCTGTTCGGCAGTTCGCGTGGAAAACTTGAAAACGTTATTTCACGTCAAAACGAAGAAGGTTGGAACGTTGTTCAGGTTATTCCTGAAAACTTGAACCTTGCATATCACCTGGTCAGACTTGTGATCCTGATAGCCACTTTAACGCTTTGGACACTAGGTTCATCTGTGAACGTGATTATGGAAAAGCCCGTTCCTGCGCCTGCGTAAAACCCGAACAGGCATTAATCTGGGCAGTCCCATGGTCAGACTAAATCCCCGCGTTGCCTATCATCCCAGATTAAGGTGACGCGGGGAACTTTGATCCAACCCAAGATTTGTGCCGTAACAATTTAACCCCGCAACTAATGCCCGCGTTGTTCAATTGGTTTCCCTCCGAACAATGCGGGTTTTTTCGGGGATGAGGGGGTAACGAGTTTTTTGTCACCAGTGGCCGACCGGACCTTTCAATTCTGGTTCGGTCGGTAACGCGTGATCTGGTGGTTGAATGTCGTGCTTGTGCAACCACTCAAAGATCGCGGCCCATTGGGTTTGGATGCTAGGTGCGCTGCGGTATTCATGCAGCGACTCTAGTCGGCAGCGTAGATCATACGGGATTGTTCGTGGCCACTTGCGCATGTTGAATGTTCTATCTTTGTTCCGGCGCAAGTCAAACAGTTGTCCATCCCGTGACGGGCGTTTTCGTTCATTGGGTATCACCACGCGCATTAGCCGCACGGAATGTCGATTCCTGCGTTTGGACACCTAAGCTGGACACCTGACGATCAGACATAAAAAAAGGGACCGCTAAGTCCCTGATTTTATTGGCTGGGGTGGTAGGAAACCTTGCCGCCCGATGAAACCTATACGCTTTTCCAACCGGTGACCGGAACTGGGGCGGTTTCGGGGGCATTTTTCAACCGCTGACTTACCCGTTTACTGGTGCCGACGGGTGCTGACGAGACCGCTAGACCGACCGTCCACTGGCGCTGAGACGACCGCTGACGAGTGGTTCCAAGGGCTGACTGGAGGTCGCTGGTGCTGGGGCGGAAACTTGTACTGGCACTCTGTGTCCCAGTTCACAGAACCTCTCGTTCATCCAAGTTAACGTAACGTCATCAATGGGAGGTCGCAATGCTTCGTAAGGCTTCAAATACCTGGCACACCCGCACCGAACACGCAGTAACCATGATCCACCCGGTTGTGCGTATCTTGCGTCATTGCACCCAGATGCAACGCCAAGTGAACCGCTACCACTGAATTCGAGCGCGGGTAGGCCGACCGGTTGACGACTGTTTGTTGACGTTGATGAAGTGGCTGACCGTTGGCGCAGAAGCAGACGTTCGAGCGTACTGCAGCGAAGGACTGTATCGAGCCCGAAGTGGACGCCCGACCCAAGTCAATTGAGTGTGTTTCTTAGAAAAGTCATTCTTCGTAAACAGGCTTGGTATTTTGGGTCGTCGGTTGGCCACAGGTGGGGCAGCGATCGACCTGCGGCACCGTTTCGGCATGCACGCGATTTCGTATGTGGTCAGCAGCGCGGCGCGACAGGCCCAATTGCTTGCGAACGGCGTCAATAACGGCCTCGTCCGCCTCACAGATATCCCCGTCTTCTAGGGCTTTTCGAAATTCACGCTCTAGGCTTGCGCGTCGGCGGTGCAACTGGTCATTTAGACCGCTTGCGATGATCCCTGCAGGCAATGCGGCCATACCTATGCCGATCACCGTGATCGCTGCTCCGAAGACCTTCCCCGCGACCGTGACCGGGGTCACGTCGCCATAGCCAACGGTCGTAAGTGTCGCCATAGCCCACCACATTGCCGCCGGGATTGAGCCGAACGCATCTGGTTGCACCTCATGCTCTGCCAGCCAAGCACCGCTTGCGGCAAATATCAGCATCACCATCAAGATAAAGAAACCGGCGAAAAAAGCGCCAGCCTCTTCTTCAAATACAGCGAGAAGCATGCCGAGCGCAGGCGAGTACCGAGTGAGTTTGAGTAGCCGCAACATACGGAAAGTTCGAAGCAGTCGCAGGTCAACCGGAAAGATCAGGTAAAGCAGCGCAGGCAGCACAGCCAGTAAGTCGATGATCGCGATCGGAGACACAGCCCAGGAGGCGCGCGTTTTATAGCTTGGGTTCTCGGTCGAGACCCAAAGTCTGGCAACGTATTCGACCACGAACACGAACAAGGAAAGGCCTTCGAACAGGTTAAGCGCGAAACCCCAACGAGCATAGATGGAAGCGACCGTCTCAAGGATAACTGCAGCTACGTTCAGCGTGATCAGGGCGATCAAAGCTATTTCCAGCAACCAAGGGCCTGTGGCTGCCCGGTCTGGGCGCTCCAGCCACCAATAGACCCTCTGCCTCAAATAGCTTGAATCTGTCACAGCCTCACCCATCTCGGAACTTCATCCAGGCGCGCGTCAAAGGTATGGCGATCTGTGATAGCAAAGCTGTCCCCCAGATCAGGTTACCAACCAATGAAGGAACATGTGGGACGATATAGAAACAGGCAATTGCCAGAACGATCCCAAACACTCGGATGTCCCAGCGCCCGAAGTCTGAGGCCAGGCGGTGCTCAATGACGTTCTGAAGCACCCAAAGCATGGCTATGTATCCGGCAAGACCAAAACAGCCAATGGCTGCATATTCGGTTGGGTAAGGCTCCCAAAACCCGACCTTGACCTCCGCTGCAAGTGCCACGCCAACCATGACGCCGCACAACATCAGGACCAGGTGCGCAAGCCACCAGATGACTAAGGTCGACACTTTTTTGTCTTTTGGTTTGGCGTTACCGACAAAGTCAAAATAAATCCAACACATCACAAACATCGAAACGCCGCCGATAACGAAGTTGACCAGCACATCAGGCGAAACTTTATAGATGCCCTTCTCTGAGAGAGTGACGACCAGTTTGAAGAAGCCTTCACCCAAAACGATTAGCGTCAGCAGAGCAAACCGCTCTGCCATATGACCAACGCGCGGAACGAACCGCTCGAAGCGTAGGACAGTGACGCCTGGGATCATGTACATTGCCTGAGTAGCGACCATCGCGACAGCAAATACCCAATAGGCAAGCGGTGCCGGTAGAAACGCTGTGATGGCGAAGATCACCGCAAAAACCGAAAAGTTCCGAATCTGCGCTGCCGACATCAACTCGCCGAAAGAATTGACCCGCCGGGCGCGATAATAAAGCGCCGCGATCATGGCTCTGTTCGCAGAAAATCCTAAAGCAAAGAAAACCCAGCCCTTGCCGTCGATAGCCGGAATCGCTGCAGCCATAAACATCACCGTACAAATCATCACCGACATAATCAGGCGGTGCCAGAAATCGGTGCTGACATAGATCGAATTGAAGATGCTGAGTTCACCCCAAGCGTACCAGAGCGTGATGAAGACCCCTGCGAACACAAGAAACCCATGAAAATCAAGGTGGTGCGACAGGTAGTTGCCCAATAAGAAGATCGTCACAACATGGATCAGGTCATAGAATAACTCGGCCCAATGGACGTGGTCATGCGCGTGGTCAAGATCTTGATGATGTTGGGGCTTTCGCCACATAGGGTGATCATGCAGGGCCATAAATAAGGAACTCTAGAAGTTGATTGATTGAAGTGGTCGACAAATGGCCACTCCGCTTCGGTAAATTCAAGACCAAGGTTGTCCCGGAGACTAACGCTGTGCAACCCCTGCAATGACATGGCTGAGGTGACCGACCATTGTGTCCGCAGAACCGACATTCAGGTCTGATGCAGCGAACGGACACTCTGAGCCCAAACCTACGAAATGCTGCACCACGCTCGAATTGGGCCCTGGGAACTTCTAATAGAGCAGCGAAACGACTTGATCGGTTTCGGGTCTTCGCCTCGAATCTTCGGGCAGTCGAGCGCACAAATGGCGCCCCGTATGGCAGGTACGCTCGCTGGCAGGTTTCAGCGAACCGTTCGCGAGCGCTTCCTCGATCAGGCACAGATGCCCGATCAAGACGCCGGCACCGGCTTTGGCCTCTTCCACGGCAAGGCTGTATAGGGAAAACTTCGGGCCGTGTATCGGATCGCTTGTGGGCGTGGCTGTCGCCTTTGACCAAACGGCCCAGTCATCTGCCCACGTCTGGTCGTGCAAAAGCGTCGCTGTCTCGAAGTCTACGACCCGTTCAAGAAGCGCAGGTGCGCACACCGGTACAATCCCATCGGCACAAATCGGGACCTGATCGGGGGATCCATCGGGCACATCGAAGAAAATCGCCAGATCGAACAGTTCTCTCGACAGGCTCGGCGGGGTTTCCATCGCGGTCACCGAGAAGTTGATCATTGGTAATTGCGCTCTGACCTTGCTCAGTCTTTTCGGCAACCAAAGCTGAGCGACGGATGGAAGGGCCGCGATGTGAAAATCCACGTCCGGACCAAGGTTGCGCAAGGCGCGCGTTGCATCCGCCAACGCGTCAAAGGCGGATGTGAACCTTGAGACCAGCGATGCTCCGGCCTTAGTCAACTCCACCCCTTGGGCGTTACGGCGAAAGAGTGACATGCCCGCCCAATCTTCCAACGTCTTGATATGCTGAGAGATCGCGCCAGGAGTGACGCAAAGCTCATCCGCAGCCGCAACAAAACTCGCATGTCGCGCAGCAGCTTCAAATGCCCGCATGGCGTTCAGCGGTGGGCCCTTCGGACGTTTGGGGGCGACGCTCATTTCCTAGCCTTAGTTTTTCTACGCCCAGAAATAGCAAATCTGCTTTGCGCTGTCACGTTTCAGGCGCCAGATTGGTGCAAACAGGAGGATGGCGCATGACACTTGCACAACGAAACTGGGTTCCCGAAACGAGCGAAACTCTGATTCAGGACATTGCCAACAAGGCTGCGTCCACGACCTCGGCCGATCTTCTGGCCCGGGTTCAGACACTCGCCGAGCGGAACCGTGTGATCCACGAGGAAGCATGCTTCAACCTCAACCCGGCGACCAATGTTATGAACCCCAAGGCAGAGGCGCTCTTGTCGTCAGGTATCGGATCGCGTCCGTCCTTGGGCTATCCCGGTGACAAGTATGAAATGGGACTGGAGGCGATCGAAGAGATCGAGGTTATCACCACCCAGCTTTGCGCTGAGGTGTTCGACGCTAGTTTTGCAGAGGTCCGCGTGCCCTCTGGCGCGATTGCCAACCTGTTTGGCTTCATGGCGACCTGCAAACCGGGTGACACGATTATCGCTCCGCCCGCGTCGATTGGCGGGCATGTGACGCACCATAACGCGGGCTGTGCGGGGCTTTATGGGCTGCGCACGGTCGAGGCTCCCGTAAACAAAGATGGCTACACGGTCGATCTGGATCAGCTTCGCGCATTGGCCCTGGCCGAACGACCCAAATTGATCACCATCGGCGGCAGTCTGAACCTGTTTGAGCACCCCGTGGCCGACATTCGTACCATCGCGGACGAAGTCGGCGCCAAGGTCATGTTCGACGCGGCTCACCAATGCGGAATCATAGCCGGGCGGGCGTGGTCGAACCCACTGAAGGAAGGCGCGCATTTCATGACGATGAGCACCTACAAAAGCCTTGGGGGACCGGCCGGCGGACTGATCGTCACCAACGATGCCGAGATCGCAAAGGCGCTGGATGCCATCGCGTTCCCCGGGATGACTGCCAACTTCGATGCTGCGAAGACGACCGCTTTAGCAGTGACCATGCTGGATTGGAGGGACTTTGGGAAAGCCTATGCCAGGGAGATGATCGCAATGTCGCAAGCATTGGCGGCCGCATTGGACACAGAGGGCGTTCCGGTCTTTGCAGGGGCCGAAGGCTTTACGAACTCCCACCAGTTCGCCGTATTGGCCGAACCGTTTGGCGGCGGTCAGGCGGCGTCGAAAAAGCTGCGCCCGAATGGATTCCTTGCTTGCGGCATCGGACTGCCTTTGGCCGTGGTTGACGGCGATATGAACGGGTTGCGCATTGGCACGCCAGAACTGGTCCGTTGGGGCATGACGACGGCCGATGCAGGTCAACTTGCCGCGCTAATTAAATGCGGTCTCAACGGCGAAAGTGTTGGAGAAGAGGTGGCGTCCTGGAGGCGAAACTTCAACACTCTCTGCTTTGTTCACTGAGACAGAAAGCGGACATTTGTGCATTCTTGGCGAACGACGGCTTTGTCCGCGTAGCAGACTTTAACTGAATTCGGCCGAACATCTGCTCTGAGCCCGAAGCGGACTGATTGCGCGGGCCTCCAGAAGGGTCGTAGCGGTTGAGACGTGGCGTTCGGTTAAGCTGCAGCGAAGCGCGAAATCGACACCTCTAAACCGGCCTGATCCAGATCAATGTCATTGCTGCCTTCCCGGCTAACATGGCGACGTCTTCTTCGATCCGTTTTCGACGCCGTCATTTCATAGAGCAGGTTCTCAATGCGATTACTTAAGAAAGCCCCAACACTGTTCGCTGCTCTCGCTTTTACCGCTGCACCCGCTCTGGCCAGCGACACGGTTCCAGTGCACGTCTTGAACTTCATCCGCGCCGAAACCGACCAGTACTTCGCCCGCTACGTGGCTCAGGGAGGGCTGGGGCAGTTCATCCACGTACGCGAACCGGCCCCGATTGAGGAACAGGACATCATTCGGTTGAACCGGGACACGCTTTACTCGTTCGCGGTGTTCGACCTGACGGAACCGGTGACGATCACCAAGCCGGACCCCGAGGGGCGTTTCCAGTCGATGCTCGTGTTCGACCAGGATCATTATGTCGTCGCGATCGAACATGACGCGGGCGTGTTCACCTTCGATCAGGGCAGTGTCGGCACGCGCTATGTGTTCGCGATCTTTCGCACCTTTATGGACCCTGAAGATGCTGCGGACGTCACCGAGGCCAACGCGCTGCAGGACGCCATTCAGGTAGACCAGAGCGACGCCGGGAGCTTCGACGCGCCCAACTGGGACCAGACCTCGCTCGACCGGACGCGCGCCCAGCTGCTTGCCTTGGCCGCCAGTGTCCCTCCGGAATTCGGGTCGGGTGGTATGTTCGGTGCACAGGACGAGGTTGACCCGGTCAAGCACCTTTTAGGAACCGCCATCGGCTGGGCAGGCAACCCCGAGACCGCGGCGTTCTACGAGATATTCAACAGCGACCCCAGTGAAGCCTTAAGCCCCTATGCGGTGACCGTTCCGGCCGATGTGCCGGTTGACGGGTTCTGGTCGATCACACTCTACAATGGCGATGGCTACATGGAGGCAAACGATGCCGGAGCCTACTCCATCAACAATGTGACCGGAGCGCCAAACGAGGACGGGAGCGTCACGGTGCATTTCGGCGGCTGCGAGGACGGACGCGTGAACTGCCTGCCGATCATGGAGGGCTGGAACTACACCGTTCGGATGTATCAGCCCGGGGCCGAGATTGTGAACGGGTCGTGGTCTTTCCCCCAGCCAATGCCGGTCGAGTGACACAATTGGAGAAACGCTATGAAGAAATATCTGCTTGCGTACCTCGCGCTTCTGACGCCTCTCTCCGCGATTGCAGAGGACGTCACGGTTGCAAATTTTGCGCGCGCCGAGACCGACACCTATATTCGCGGCATCATGGCATCTGCCGGGGTAGATGTAGGCGTTTTGTACCACGAGCGTGATCCAGTCACGCCCGAGAACCAGACCGTCATCAGACAAAATCAGGACACGCTCTATTCGGGCATCGTCCTCGACTTGTCAAAGCCAGTCAGCATTACCCTACCGGAGGCCGACGGCCGGTTCCTGTCTATGCACGTCGTGAACCAGGACCATTTCATGTTCGTGGAGGACAAGCCCGGCACCTACGACCTAACCGAAGATACCGTCGGAAGCCGCTTCGCCGCGATCATTCTCCGCACCTTTGCGGATGCGAACAGTCCGGAGGATGTGGCTGGGGCTCGCACAGTGCAGGATGGGATCGTAGTCAGCGGCGGCGGTATCGGGCCATTCGAAGCACCGGACTGGAACCTGGAGGACCTTGAGACCATTCGGAGCGCGCTCAGCGACGTGGCGGCTCTTGGTTTTGACGCCTCCTACGCCTTTGGACGTGAGGACGAAACGCGGCCAGTCGATCACCTCATCGGCACAGCGGCTGGTTGGGGTGGGCAGCCTCGCAGCGCGGCGATGTACGTCATCACAAGTGTCGCCGCCAACGACGGCACGACGCCTCATGCCGTGACCATAGCGGATGTGCCGGTCGATGCATTCTGGTCCATCACGGTGTACAACGCCGAAGGCTATCTGGAGGCCAATGACCTCGGCGTGAACAGCTACAACAACTACACAACCGAACCAAATGACGACGGCTCGCATACCGTGCATTTCGGCAACTGCAACGATGGCCGCGCAAACTGTATCCCCATCACCTCCGGCTGGAACTACACAGTGCGCATGTACGCGCCTCGCGAGGAGATACAGAACGGATCGTGGACCTTCCCGGAGCCAGTGCCGCTGCCCTGAGACCTGCCGCGCAGTCGAGCTTGCGGCAAGACAGCCGGTTTCGCCGCTGCGCTGTCATGGTTGTTGCAAAGCTCGGACGGAGGCTTCGTCCGCACGTCAGACATTCGCCCGGGAGAATTGAACGTCCGCTCCCGTCCAAACCGAGAGAACCCCTGCATCTAAATAAAGAAGCAACTGCAGGAGTTTGATCCATGAAGTACCTGTCTGCCCTCGGCGTTCTCGTCGGGGGTTTTCTTTTGCGCCCACCACCCAAGGCCGTCCTGACGACGGTGCTCTGGGTGGTCGCTCGGTCTCACCCCGCTGTCTCGGCGCTGGTTCTGTTGGCGGTTCTCTGGACGTGGAGGTCCAACGATGACTGAGCTTGAGTTGAACCCCGGTGACGTCGTGGTCGTCCGCGCCTTCGATGACGTCCCCGAACATCTGTTCCGAGTGGAAGAGGTGTTCGAAGACTGCGTTACCGGCCATGCCGTCACTGGCCCTCTGGCTGGGTCATACGGCGAACCGGCCCTCGAGATGATCGTCAGACGCGTCTCCACCAACTGACCCCATCCCAATCTTGAATCTGAAAGGAGGAGACCGATGTCTGCTCACATTCGCTATGCCTATCTGAAGGGCCACACGTGGCTCTACCGACGCAACTATCCCGTCGACGTGGCTCTCGCGCTGGGCGCTCAGGCGCTGAAGCAGAGCCTCAAGACCAGTGACCGAAACACCGCCCGAGTCCGTGCCGCTGAAGTCAATGCCCGGTTCGAGACACTGGTGGAACAGGTTCGGGGCAAGGCAGAAGAGGCCCTGTCTGTCACGGAGAACACCGCTAACGTTCCTGATTGGGTAGACCACCCGGAAACGTCTCTCGTCCGTCTCCGGGCCACTCTGAAGGACTCTGAATGCAATCTGGAGCAACCTGCCTTCACTCGACCCGTCGCGCCGGTAAAGGTGCTGGTTCGTGATTTAAGCCGCGCCTATCTCTCCCGGCGTAGTGATGAACTGCGACCCAGCGGGTTCAAATCGGTCCGATACTCTGTCGGGTTGTTCACGAGCCGATATGGTGACCAGTCAGTGTGCAGCCTGACGCGGACGGAGGGGCTGGAGTTCCTGTCAGCGATAGCCCGACTGTCCCCGATGATAGGTAAGTCAGAACGAACCCGAGGGCTAACCCTGGACCAACTGGTCGCGTACTCGTCTCGTGGGTCGGTGACTATTACGGCCAGGACCCAGCGGCGCATCTGGTCGCAGGTTAATCACTTCCTCGACTGGGTGGTCTACGAGGGGCATCTGGAGGTCAACCCCTTCCGGACTGTTCTCTTCGACCGGAAGGTGCGCCCTCAACCCTATGCCGTTCCAACCGACGATGAAGTGGCCCGGCTGCTGGGAGCCAAAGACCGAGAACTGCATCCGGTTCTGCTAACCTGTCTACTGTCAGGGATGCGAGCGGGGGAAGCGGTCGGGTTACTCCGGGAAGACCTCGTGGCCAAGGGCAACCTCGGTTGCTTCGTTCATGTTCGACCTAACCAACTGCGACTGCTGAAGACCGACGCCGCTGAGCGACTGGTTCCGGTTCACCCGATGCTGGATAAGACGTTCCGTCAGTTACCCGCATCCGGCCCTCTGTTTCCTGACCTGGCCGTGGCGCATGTCACCAAGGGGTTTGCGAGACTGAGACGGCGGCTGGGTCTGGAGCGACCGGGACTGGTGTTTCACTCGACCCGCAAGTGGTTCATCACCCAGTGCGAGCGAACCGGTGTCCCTGAGCACTTCACGGCCTCTCTGGTCGGGCACAAATCGGCTCGATCGGAAAACGGCACCACCTACGGCATCTACTCAGCGGGCATCAGTGACGAGCAACGCCGGTTGATCGTCGATCAGATAAGACTCCCGCTAGGGACGGTTGCCTCATGACCTTCCCGGACATTGACGCCTTCGAGGAACGGGCTGCTATCGCTGAATACGATGGCGGTTGTACCCGTAAGGTGGCGGAAGATCTGGCTGCTCGGGCTCAAGGGTTCCGTGATGCTGAAGCCTACTGGCAGTGGCTGGCAGACTATGTCGTTAACCGAAGACCACCCTCGTAGACACAACCCTCGGCGGCCCTCAACGGGTTGCCGGGGGATCACTTTGATATTTTTTTCTTGCCGCTTCGAAATTACGCGGCGAGAATGAGATGAAAAGTAACGATATTTTAGCTGTTTACGTAGTTGAGTTAAGAGGTTTGCGATGAAGGTTAGTGGGATAGCGGACGATACCGGCGAGGCGGTCTCTCAGGAAATATCTGATGTTTCCGCCGAAGAGTTGCAGTCATTGGCATCATTGGGCTTATCGTCTGGAGAGCTGAAGGCAAAGATCGACAATTTGGCGGTCTCGGCTGATGCGAAGGCGCTTTTGTTTCAGGTCGCCACGAAGGTAATCCGAGTGGGAGAGACAGTCATCAAAATCGGCCAAAAGATTCTTGAAACGGTTCTCGAAATCATCAAAGCCTATCCGAATACAAGCTTCGGAGTTGTATTTGGAGCGATTGCAGGAACTCTAGTAAGTTCAATTCCAGTGATTGGATGGGTGCTAGGCCCAATAGTGACTCCGATACTGGTTCTCTTTGGAATGTCCGCAGGCGCAGTCATGGATTTTTCAAATAAAGCAGTCGAGAGACGAGTAATGGCATCTTTAGCCGAGTTTAACGCTCTGAATACCGGGATCAGCTAATGGAACACGGTTGGTTTGATGGCGTCGTTGACGTTGTTCACGACGATATGCGGTTCAAGGCAAAGCTGGGGATTGGCGAGAACGCCTACACGTCCATTCGCGTGAAAAAAGCGCTATTTGAAGCTTGGGATGTCGCAGGAATTGCCGCGACGGGAGCTCAAGTTGCCAGCTCTGCTATGATCGCTCAGAAGTTCTTTGCTGCTCCGAGTTTGCTCGCTGCTATAGGACTCGGAACTGCGACTGCGGCCACTCCGGTCGGATGGATAGCTGCGGCCAGCGTTATTTCTGGTGGCGCGTGGCTCGGAATCACCCGTTATCTGAAATCTGATAACAAAAAGACGACCGTAATTCCCACTTTCATCAACACACCTCTGGACGTCTTGGGGCTAGGCATTTTCGACCTATTGGCCCCGCTTGCCATGAAGGTTGCCCAAGTTGACGAAAGAGTCGATGAAGCAGAAGAAGCAGCCATTAGGTGCTATTTCGTAGAAGAGTGGGGTTATTCGGAGCAATTTGCCGAACGTGGTTTTGAGTTCGTGAAACTTCGACTGGATGAATATAACATCAAAGCGACGGCGCAAACACTTGGCGCGTTTACCAGAGATAACCCGGATTGCAGTTTTGAGCATATGTATTCTGACATTATGACCTTCTTGCATACTGTGGCTGAAGCAGATGGCATCCTAGACGAGCGAGAAGAAATGGCGCTGGAGCGGATAGCAAAGGTATTCGCGAATGAAGGAAAGTTCTCCGTATCAAGAACCGTTGCACCAGTGGGTAACGCCATTGGTTCGGCAGCAGCGTCAGTCGGCGGTGTCATCGGCTCAGTACCTTCGCAGTTAGCAAGCTTAAACCCACTGAGGCGAAGAGACAGTGAGGATGAGCAAGCCGACCCAGATAACGTAAGCGAGGACTAGCGGCCCCAGCGGATTGAGCGTTAGATAGCCCGACGTTTCAGAAGTTACGCACAATCAGCCTCAACCTTTAGGCTGTTTCCAATTTGGTTGAAGATATTCAATTTAACGAGTGCAGTTTGTGGCGTTTGGCGGTGCCTTAGAGGCCTTCAATGTCAGCTACTCCAACTATATTTCTTTGCGGCTCTCTGCCGGGCTGAGGGTTGTTTGACATACGAACGCCGATAACACGCCCTTGGCGATGAAGTTCCCGGATTTCGTCTATGCTCGAAAATTGAATCTCGGCACGATATGGGAACCGACCTTCGTAAGCGTGCTCCGTAAACTGTGTTTCAGTTCCATTTGCTTCAATCCGCGTTCTTCTAAGAACCATCTAGATCTCCTGTTTGTCTTTTGTCTTTTGAATTTGCTTATGTTGGTTAATCACTAAAATCCCGAGCAAGTACAAGCATTCTCATCCGTAAGCGTGTTCAACCACACCAGCCCCCAACCGCCAGCACCGGCGACCTCCAGTCAGCCCTTGGAACCACTCGTCAGCGGTCGTCTCAGCGCCAGTGGACGGTCGGTCTAGCGGTCTCGTCAGCACCCGTCGGCACCAGTAAACGGGTAAGTCAGCGGTTGAAAAATGCCCCCGAAACCGCCCCAGTTCCGGTCACCGGTTGGAAAAGCGTATAGGTTTCATCGGGCGGCAAGGTTTCCTACCACCCCAGCCAGGTCATCGGAACATGGAACGGCAGCAGGCGCTTGGGTCACCGGTACCCGAGAAATGCCCCCGTTTATGCCCCCGCTAAGATCACGCACGTCTTGCTAGCCTGTCTTGCTGTCTGCACGTCAGCGGTGACCTCCCCCAGACAGAGGGAGAGGCCGATAGCGGTTATGGCTGAGTATAGCTGGATAGGGATAAGTAATGGAAAACGCGGGATAAAGAAGAGAAGAGAAACTCAAACCTCTCCCCCCCCGATCACCCCAGTTTCCTCATCCTCCAAGAGAATCCAGATACGCTAACCTCTCGCTGAAGATACGATGACGGATCCGATAGGCAGGGCAGCGGGGGAGATAACGCATGTCCATATAATCATCGACCAAGCTGGGAGTTTCCCGTTCAACCTCATCTAACCCAAGATAGTTATTGGATAGGGCAACCGGGCAACCGAGAACGTTGGCTGCCGCGAGGTTCATAGCGGTCTTAAGCCTCCGAGCATGTGAATACCCAATCAGGAAACTGTCGTGGATGCAAAGCACAGGTATCTTCTGTTTGGTGAAGTGTCGGATCACCATGGAAGCCATCAAACTGTCTGTGTTCATCAGCGATATCCCACGATCCGCGCACAGGTCCTCCTTGAGGAATGGGTGTTTCTCGATTGCAGCATCCAGTACTAGCCGAAGCTCCGCATTCTTCATCGACTTTGCCATCGAGCCAACTGGAGAGGCGTCCCGGAACGCACTGTAAGCTGACCGCTCGTTCTTGGCATTCAGAGCCATGAGGATCAGCAGTTTCACCAATTTGCGCTGCTTCACGTTATCCAAATCGGGCAATAATTCATCACCCAACTCATAAGGATCACCCTCCAGCTCCACTCCTCTATTTGCTGCCAGAATCGCGACGTGAAGGGCTTGATAGTCCACTTCGACAGTCGGTTCGTCATTGATGTGGATACGCTTTCGAACCTCTGACCCGACCGTTTGCCACCAGCCGCCATAGAAGCGGCCACCGAATGACCAGTCGTCGCGATTGAAGACACGATGAACGAAGTTATCGAACCCGCAGATAGGAACTCGGGTTATCTCGCCCGCACGAACTCCAGACTTAACCGGGCGTTCAATGAAAGTACCTTCCTGATCCGGTATATCGATGAAAGTTCGTAGCAACAGCCTGTTGTAGTTCATCAGGTCTGCTCTCATCTGCTCAGTCGCCGGAGTATCCTTGTATTCGATGTTTCTCTCTGACTTCTCGCTGGATCGCATGAGAATGCACTCCTTTCCCGGGTGGTTCAGGATATGCTGTGGTCCGAACTTAGCTTCCCGAAACATCCGCCGAAGCGGTTCTGCCGCCCTTATCCGGGTAGTGCGGTTCGTGCTGGCTCCGGGACCAGCATAGCTGCCAGCCGATAGAGAAATGTAGCCAACTTCCCGCAGTCGGTGGATTACCCTAGGCGTCAGTCGAGACATCCCAATCTTGTTGTAGCGGGAGCCTGTTTTCCAGGCCGTGTTGTTCATCGCCACGCCAATTGACAACTCTGGGTCTGTGTCCCAGGCCAAATAGAGATCGAGCAATATGGTTCTAAGTTGAACCATGCTGCTGGCCTTGGGTCTTACGCCGCCCTTCTTTAGGTTGTTGCTTTCTGGCTCCCCATAACATGTTGCCCAGACTTGCTCGGTCAGATGGGTAACATTCGGGTGCTCGGAATATCGGTGAATATCTAGTAGCTTGGAATAGTGCGGATTTGTGATTGATAACTCCTCTAGGATCATTCCAACGTTTCTTTCTTCCATGACTCATTTGGCCCTCATTGGTACGCGACCACGCCCAGAGCGCACTGAGGCCCTGAAGACGTGATTGGTCGAGCGGAATCGAAGACAGCATCGAGCCATCGACGAGACACACTTCGCCCGTGGTTTATGTTGTGATTTGAGTTCTTTAGGAGGCCCTTTCGGAGCCTCATAGCGGACCAAACCGCTATAGCGCCTCTAGACGCTGATCATGGTGCCTACTGGATGTAGGCGGTTAGCGAATGTCCTACATGGGGCTGTTTTGATATTGTTTCAAGATTTCGGCTTGAAATAACTCTTTCTCCCCCGCTGCCCTGCCTATCGGATCCGTCATCGTATCTTCAGCGAGAGGTTAGCGTATCTGGATTCTCTTGGAGGATGAGGAAACTGGGGTGATCGGGGGGGGGGGAGGTTTGAGTTTCTCTTCTCTTCTTTATCCCGCGTTTTCCATTACTTATCCCTATCCAGCTATACTCAGCCATAACCGCTATCGGCCTCTCCCTCTGTCTGGGGGAGGTCACCGCTGACGTGCAGACAGCAAGACAGGCTAGCAAGACGTGCGTGATCTTAGCGGGGGCATAAACGGGGGCATTTCTCGGGTACCGGTGACCCAAGCGCCTGCTGCCGTTCCATGTTCCGATGACCTGGCTGGGGTGGTAGGATTCGAACCTACGATACACGGTACCAAAAACCGCTGCCTTACCACTTGGCTACACCCCAACGGTGAGCGGCTGTCTACGATTGTTGTTGTCGGGGTTCAAGAGCTATTTGGCAAAAAAACGTGACGGTCGGAAAAATTTTTGGCGTGGTCATTTGGTGGCGACCAACACTGCCCCGACGCGGTTCCCATCCTGAACCATGTCATGAGCGGATGCGCAGTCTTCTAATGCAAAGACGCTCTGTACAGGACAGGTCAGGGCACCTTCGGTCAGGGCATTGTGAAGGGTCTCAATGGCGGCAGAGCGCAAACTTGCTGGCAAGAGATAAATCAGGATCATCTCGAGCGTTACGGCCTTGAACATCATTGGCCCGAAAGGGAAAACCGGTGCCATGTTTTGCGCGGAGCCGTAGGCGTTGATGCGGCCGTTTTCGGCAATTACGGCGGTGTTCGTTTCGATATTTGCTCCGAATTCGACATCGATGACGCGGCTGATTGTGCGACCGTCATTTGCGCCCAATATCTGATCAGCAAGATCTGGGCTGTTGTAGTCAAGCACCACATCCGCGCCAGCCGATTTCACCCGGTCGAAGTTACGGCGGCTGGCCGTTGCGATGACGCGTGCGCCCGCCCATTTTGCAAGCTGAACGGCCAGATACCCGACCGTACCAGCACCACCGTGAATCAGAATCGTATGCCCTTTGGGAGTGCCCCCTGAGAACACAGCGTGGCAAGCCGTCAGTCCCGGAATACCCAGAACCGCACCAGTCTCGAGTGACACCGAATCTGGTAAGTGGACGGCTTGATCGCTGGGCAAGGTGATGTGGCTGGCGGCTGTCCCAAATGCGCGTTGCCATTGCCCATTCCAGACCCACACGCGCTGCCCGATCCGGGATGCGGGGACGCCGTCGCCGACAGCTGTGATCACGCCAGAGCCGTCGCTATGGGGGATGATCAAAGGGAAAGGAGGTTCCGTCACGCCCGGTCGGGTTCCGGCGCGGGCTTTTATGTCGGATGGGTTGACGCCTGAAAATGCCAACTCGACAGTAACTTCACCCGGACCGGGACAAACCGGAGGAAGGTCTTGAAGATGCAAGACTTCGGCTGCGTTTCCGAAAGCGGAATAAGTAACTGCGCGCATGGAATCCTCCGTTTGCCCCAGTTACAACTTAAACCGACGGTGAATTCAAACCTTTTGCAAAAGGTGTTCAGCGCAAGCCTGAACCCGCGTCTTATTCGCGGATCTCTGAAGGGTCGACACCCCAAAGATTCGCTTTCAAAGTCCAGCCCCGATAACCACCCGCCGTGATCCGGCACCAGTCCAGCGAACACGTGCCAAGGCGGGCCACGACGCCGGTCTCGAAATGTGCATTTACGGGCGAGTTGGGGTCGGGGCGGGTATAGACGGGCAGCATGTCAGATTCGATCAGTACCGTGCGCACACCTGACAACAGAGCATAGTGAACCCAGCCACCAGCCCCGTCTCGGTCCTGAACTTTGCGCCAGTTGCCATATTCTGCCGTCACCTGCAGCGGCATACCGCGCCGTTTGAAGACCCAGTCGATTCGATGGCTTAGCGACGGCCCGCGCCGAACGTTCCCTTCGGCGGCCTTCATTGACACATAGCGGGGTAGGGGCAGGTTTGTGACGGATCCACGCTTATCCTCGGCATGCGCAGCCCAAGAGCTGAACATGACCAGAAATACGGATATCGCCGCCAGACATTGGCGTTTTACCGGTCGAATACCACTCACTGACTGCCTGCTCTTATGCCTGTTGATCCGGTTTCGAAAAAAGGTCAACTCAATGCCACTGGGGTTCTTGTGCCCCGCCTTATCCTGCGCCACGATGCCATGGCGCGCGTCTGTTTGCAAAGCAGTGGGAGGGCCAAGGTGCCAAGAGAACGTCTGAGTGTTGTCGTTACGCGACGGTTGCCCGAAGCAGTTGAAACCCGGTTGAGCGAGTTGTTCGATGTGCGCCTGCGCGATGACGACACGCCGATGACAAGAGATGAGCTGGTGGCCGCGGTACAGGAAGCCGATGTGCTGGTGCCTACGGTGACCGACACGATCGACGGCGGCCTGCTGGGGCAGGCCGGTGAAAACCTCAGGCTGATCGCCAATTATGGGGCGGGTGTCGACAATATTGATGTGTCCACAGCCCGACAGCGCGGCATTCTGGTTTCGAACACGCCGGGTGTACTGACTGATGACACTGCCGACATGACAATGGCGTTGATCCTGGCCGTAACGCGCCGCATTCCTGAAGGATTGAGCGTGATGCAGCAAGGTGACTGGGCCGGCTGGGCTCCAACCGCCTTTCTGGGCGGGCGCATCGGGGGGCGGCGTTTAGGTATTCTGGGCATGGGCCGGATCGGGCAGGCCGTTGCGCGGCGGGCAAGTGCGTTTGGAATGCAAGTGCACTATCATAACCGTCGCCGGCTGCGTCCCGAGACCGAGCAAGAGTTAGAGGCGACCTATTGGGAAAGTCTGGATCAGATGGTCGCGCGAATGGATGTGATCTCGGTCAACTGCCCATCGACCCCATCGACATTCCACCTAATGAACGCACGCCGACTGAAGCTGATGAAGCCGTCAGCCGTGATTGTTAACACGTCACGCGGTGAAGTTGTCGACGAAAACGCCCTGACGCGGATGATCCGAGCGGGAGAAATCGCAGGTGCAGGGCTAGACGTTTACGAGCAAGGCACCGATGTGAACCCTCGACTGCGGCAGCTGCCCAACGTTGTGCTGTTGCCGCATATGGGATCGGCCACTTTGGAAGGGCGGATCGAAATGGGTGAGAAGGTCATCATCAACATCAAGACCTTCGAAGATGGCCACCGTCCGCCAGACCAGGTTGTGCCCTCGATGCTGTAAGTCACCGGAAAGGAGCCTTCATGGACCGGTTTGAAGGGGGGTGCCGCTGTGGACGTTTGCGCATTACGGCTTCGGACCGTCCTCTTCGGGTTGGGATTTGTCATTGCCTGGACTGTCGTAAGCATCATGGAGCGTTGTTTTATGCGGCAGCAATATTTCCCAGCGATGCCGTCGAGATTTCTGGCCCGTCACAGGGCTATGCGGATCGATTTTTTTGCCCAACCTGTGGTTCTCCGGTCTTTGCGCGCAGCGGTTCTGAGGTCGAGGTGCATCTGGGATGTCTCGACGAGCCCAACCAATTGACGCCAACCTATGAATGCTGGGCCTCGCGGCGCGAAGACTGGTTGCCCGAGTTCACTGGAATGAAGCGGTTTGACCAGAATCGGGACGATGCCGCGCCCTAGATGGCGAGGCGAAACCTTGCTGTTGAATCACGCCTGTACAGCAAACCATTGCAGAGCGCGGTCATTGCTTACAGGTTTGAAACAAAAAGAAGTATTGGAGGATTTGATCAGATGAGATGTGTTTCCGCTTTGTTACTTTCGGCATATGCGCTTTCTACGCCGGTCCTGGCTCAGGAGGCGGCTGATGCCGTTGCGCCAGAAACCGCCACTGAAGGGCAGGTGCAGGCCCTGACCGAAGAGGTCATCGCCGCGCTTGAGGCCAAGCTGGACGGTGTTCCGGTCACATCCGAGAACTGGATGGTGGCCGCAGCCAACCCACTGGCCGTTGAAGCCGGGGCGAAAGTATTGCGCGCAGGCGGGTCCGCTGCGGATGCGATGGTGGCCGTACAAGTCGTGCTGGGTCTGGTCGAGCCGCAATCCTCGGGCTTGGGTGGTGGTGCGTTTTTGGTTTGGTATGACGCAGCAACTGGGCAGATGACAACACTGGACGGGCGTGAAACCGCTCCACAGGCAGCAACACCAACGCTGTTTCAGGATGAACAGGGCGAACCGCTGAAGTTCTTCGATGCGGTTGTCGGGGGATTGTCGGTGGGCACTCCGGGCACGCCAGCCTTGCTGGAAGAGGCGCACCGCCGTTGGGGCCAATCCTCTTGGCCTGGTCTGTTCACCGATGGCATCCGGTTGGCGGACGAAGGTTTCCTGGTCTCGCCACGCTTGGCCAGCCTTGTTGAAAACGACGCAGAGCGCCTGTCGCGTGTTCCCGAAACGGCCGCTTACTTTCTGCCGGGCGGAGAGCCTTTGCAGCAAGGGCAACGGCTGACCAATTCTGCCTATGCTGATACCTTGCGTGTATTGGCCAGTGACGGGGCCGCAGGGTTTTATGGCGGTGAGGTAGCTGCGGATATTGTCCGCACGGTGCGGAACGCTCCGGGCAATCCGGGGGTTCTGTCCGGCGTTGATCTGGCGCTGTATCAGGTGATCGAACGCGAACCGGTTTGTGCTGCATACCGCGCATACGAAGTCTGTGGTATGGGGCCGCCATCCTCTGGTGCACTGACCGTGGGGCAAATTCTCGGGATGCTGAACAGCTATGATCTGGCAGCGATGGGCCCCGAAAGCGCCGAAGCCTGGCGGCTGTTCGGAGACGCCTCTCGCCTCGCTTTTGCGGATCGGGGTCGTTACATGGCCGACAGTGATTTTGTTCCCATGCCGACAAATGGGTTGGTTGATCCGGATTACCTTGCGCAGCGCGCGGCTTTGTTGGACACGGAAGGAGCGCTTGCCGAAATCGCGCCGGGGCAACCCGAATTCGACCATGCGCTGAACTGGGCGGATGATGTGTCGCTCGAGCTGCCCTCGACCTCGCATATCTCGATTGTGGACAGCTATGGCAACGTGCTGTCGATGACGACGACGATCGAAAACGGCTTTGGTTCGCGTCTGATGACCAACGGGTTCCTTTTGAACAACGAGCTGACGGACTTCTCGTTCAAAACCCATAGCGACGGTGTGCCGATTGCCAACCGGTTAGAGCCCGGAAAACGCCCGCGTTCCTCCATGAGCCCCACCATCGTGATGCAGGACGGCGCTCCGGTTCTGGCCATCGGGTCGCCGGGTGGCAGCCGCATCATCGGCTATGTCGCGAAGTCGATCATTGCTTGGGCCGATTGGGGAATGGATGTACAGCAGGCGGTGTCCTTGCCACACTTGGTCAATCGCTTCGGAACCTATGACGTCGAGGCAGGCACCGCAGCAGAAGGGTTCACGGATACGCTGGTGTTGCAAGGTTTTGAGGTCAACCCACGCGATCTGACATCGGGTTTGCACGCTATTGAAATTGGTGACGGGCTGAGCGGGGGCGCCGACCCGCGCCGTGAAGGGATTGCACTGGGCGAGTAGCCCCTTGGAATAAGTGGGTATTGCCCAAACTTTGCGGGCCTTTTAGTCATTGGCTGAAAGGCCCGCAGTGTTTTGGGGCAGGGGAGGATGACGATGGTACAAGCTAAGGCGTTGCCTAGAAATGAAACAGGCATAGAAACCGCGATCAGCATTCTCAAACAACGTTTCGGTGACAGGTTGCAAACAAGCGCAGCGATCCGCGAACAGCACGGCCACACCACGACATGGATCGAAAACCAAAGCCCGGATGCCGTGGTTTTCCCGCATACAACGCAGGAAGTTTCAGACATTGTCAAAACCTGCGCGGCGCACCGCGTACCGGTTATCCCCTTCGGCACTGGCACATCGCTGGAGGGGCATGTGAATGCGCCGGCAGGCGGCATCTCGGTCGATTTGACGCAAATGGACAAGGTGCTGGCGGTTCATGCCGAAGACCTGGACTGCGTTGTGCAACCCGGCGTGACCCGCGAGGCGCTGAATACGCATTTACGCGATCAGGGTCTGTTCTTTCCGATTGACCCCGGGGCCAATGCATCGCTGGGCGGCATGGCGGCTACACGCGCTTCGGGCACCAATGCAGTGCGATACGGGACGATGAAGGACAATGTTCTCAGCCTCGAGGCGGTCATGCCTGATGGCCAGATCATCCGCACAGGACAAAGGGCCAAGAAATCCTCGGCCGGGTATGATTTGGCCCGTCTATTGGTCGGGGCCGAAGGTACGCTTGGGATCATCACGGAGCTGACCCTGCGGCTGCAGGGTATCCCCGAAGCGATCAGTTCAGCGCGATGTTCGTTTCCAACGGTGGACGCGGCCTGCCGCGCGGTGATGATGACGATCCAATATGGTATCCCGGTCGCCCGGATCGAACTATTGGACGAAATGTCGGTGCAAGCCGCTAACGCCTATTCCGGGCTAAGCCTGCCGGAAACGCCGTTATTGCTGCTGGAATTTCACGGCTCGGAAAGCGGCGCGGTTGAACAGGCTGAAACCTTTGGCCAGATCGCAGAAGAATTCGGCGGTACCGATTTTGCCGCGACCACGACTACCGAGGAACGGAACAAGCTGTGGCAGGCGCGGCATGATATGTATTGGGCGTGTCTGCAACTGCGCCCCGGCGCACGCGGTATTTCTACGGATGTCTGTGTACCGATCTCATGTTTGGCCGAATGTGTGACCCAGACCCAAAGAAAGGCAGCCGAACTTGGCTTGCTTGCTCCGGTGGTGGGCCATGTCGGGGATGGCAATTTCCACACGCTGTTGCTGATCGACATGGAAAATGCTGAAGAGGTCGCCAAGGCGGACGCCTTTGTTGGCTGGCTCAACGATCTTGCGATCTCGATGGAGGGCACCTGCACGGGGGAACATGGCATAGGGCAGGGCAAGCGACCTTACCTTGAGAAAGAGCTTGGGGTTGCCACACAATATATGGCCGCAATCAAGGCCGCGCTGGATCCCCTCAACATTATGAACCCCGGCAAAATTCTGTCTGATCAGCCCTAGCGGTTTCGCGATCTGGTCCGTTTTGTGCCCTTAAATCGTCCACATGTTTTGATCTGAAAGGCGCACAGACAGACAGGTGGTCGACATGAGTGCAAAATATCTGGCAGGCTTTATTACAATCTGCGGATTGGCTGTTGCTGGGCTGGATTTTTACCAGCAAGCCAAGGCATCGGAAGACGGTATGGGCATCAAAGGCTATCTGGCTTCAGTATCTTCGCGTGCTGGGTTCGCAGATAACCATGCTGAGTCAGAGGCACAGGTATCCCAACCACAGGAACCAGCAGCTCAGAAACCTTCAGACGAGGGCGGCAGGCTGGTTTGCACCACGGTCGGAACCAGCAAACGCTGCAGTTCCAGTGGTTGAAATCGGCGGCTGAATGATCGATCTGCGACCTGCATTTGTTGTTCGGGTCGTTTTTTTCCTATCACTGGTCGGATGAATGTCGCGCGCCGCCCCTTAACTGCGCCATATGGTGTCAGCTGAATTCAAGGGGAGACGCCCGGTTATGAAAACCCAAGTCAAAGCACTGGTCGTTGGCGGTGGCGCCATCGGAACCTCGATTGCCTATCATCTGGCCAAGGCTGGCTGGGATGACGTGATGCTGATCGAACGGGACGAGTTGACCTCTGGCTCGACCTGGCACGCAGCTGGCCTTTTGCCGCTGTTCAACATGTCTTACGCAACCACCCATATCCACAAATACTCGGTCGACTTCTACAAGACGCTGGAAGAGGAAACCGGTCTGAACGCGGGTTTCGCGGTGGTTGGCAACCTGCGCATGGCACAGACGCAGGATCGTATGGATGAATACATGCTCTATGCCTCCACGGCCGAGACATGTGACGTCAAATACGAATGGCTGACCCCGGATCAGATCAAAGAGCGCTGGCCTTTGATTGAAACCGGCGATCTGAAAGGTGCGATCTATCACACCGAGGACGGCTATATTAACCCCGCAGACGTCACGCAGGCCATGGCCAAGGGCGCGCGCCAGCGTGGCGTGGATATCGTCCGCAAAATGCAGGCTGATGCCTTCCACTGGAACGGTACCCATTGGGAAGTCACCTGCACCAAGATGGTCGAACAGGGCGGCAACCTTGTCCCATCCGACGAGCAGGTCGTCATCACGGCCGAACACGTTGTGACTGCATCGGGCAACCATGCGCAGCGCACCGCCAAGATGCTGGGCATCAAGATGCCTGCAATCCCGGTCGAGCATACCTTCATCGTCATGGACAAAGACCCCGAGCTGGTCAAATGGCGTGAAGCCGGCAACCCCGAGCACCCCGTTGTGCGCGACGCCGACAACGAATCCTACGCGCGCGAAGAGCGCGGCGGCTGGATTCTGGGTATCTACGAACACGGCGCGCCTGCTCGCTTTGAGCACGGCGTACCGGACAGCTTCCGCGCGGACCTGTTCCCGCTGGATCTGGACCGGATCGCGGATCAGTACATGGCGATGGCGGAACGTGTGCCGTCCTGCGCCGAATCCGGTCTGAAAGACGATTTCAACGGTCCGATCTGCTACACTCCCGATGGCAACCCGCTGGTCGGTCCGGCGCCGGGTCTGCGCAACATGTGGCTGGCCGAGGGCTTTTCGTTTGGTATTACCGCCGCAGGTGGCACCGGCTATTATCTGGCACAGATGATGGTCGATGGCGAAGCCGAAATCGACATGGCCTCGCTGGACCCCAAGCGCTACAGCAGCAACTGGATGACCACCGAGTTTGCGGCCCGCAAGAACGAAGAGTGCTATGAGCACGTCTACATCCTGCACCACCCGGATGAAGAGCGTGAAGCATGCCGCCCGTTGCGGACTGTTCCGGCTTACGACCGCCAGAAGGCGCGCGGCGCACAATTCGGCTGGGTGAACGGCTGGGAACGTCCGAACTATTTCGGCCCGCTGGATGCACCGGACAATTTCGACAAGGAAAGCCGTTCTTTCCGCCGTGGTGGCTGGTGGCAGTATGCCGTCGAAGAAGCCAAAGCGGTCCGTGAAGGCGTTGGCCTGATCGACGCGTCGGCCTTCACCAAGCATGTTGTCAAAGGCCCCGGTGCGACGCAGTTCCTGGATTGGTTCACCTGCAACAAGCTGCCCAAGGTCGGTCGTATCAACCTGACCTACGCGCTGACCTCGCACGGCACCACCCGCACCGAATACACTATCGTCCGCAATGGCGAGAATAACTACTACATCGTCTCTGCCGGTGCCTGGACCGAATACGACGCAGACTATCTGCGTAAGGCGGCTGAGGACAAGATGGAGGAGTTCGGCTACATCGAAATCCAGGACGTGACCACTCAGTGGGGCGTCTTCGCCATCGCCGGACCCAAGTCGCGTGACGTTCTGAAAGAGGTCATCAAAGATGCCGATCCGGAAACCGCTTTGTCCAACAAGCGCTTCCCGTGGCTGTCGGCGCGTCAGATCGAACTGGGCATGTGCCCGGTCAACGCGATCCGTGTGGCTTACACTGGTGAGCTGGGTTGGGAACTGCACCACCCGATCGAGATGCAGAATTACCTGTTCGACCTGTTGGAAAAAGCCGGTGAGAAACACGGTATGAAGCTGGTCGGTGCCCGTGCTCAGAACTGGCTGCGTCAGGAGAAATCCTACCGTGCCTTCGGTACCGAACTAGGCCGTGATGCGACCCCGTTGGAAGCTGACCTGCCGCGTTTTGTCGATCTGTCCAAAGATTTCTACGGAAAGGCCAAACTGGAAGAAACCGGCGTGCGCGTGAAGTGCTGTACCCTGCTGATCGACGGACCAGACGATGCCGACCCGTGGGGCCGTGAGGTGCTATATACACCGGAGGGTGAGCGTGTGGGTCGTCTGACTTCGGGCGGGTATTCGGTGGCTTTTGAGAAGTCCATCGGCATGGGTTACGTTAAGCCAGAGCTGGCGGTCGAAGGCACCAAGTTGAAGGTCAAAATGCAGGACAAGCTGTGGGATGCAGTTGTCACATGCGACAGCCCCTACGATCCGAAGAACGAGGTTATCCGCAAAGAAGGATAAGCCGCAGTCAATGGCATCAGCTGTGCAATAAATGCGCCGCCTATGGCGGCACATGCCTCCGGCGGAGGTATTTAAAAACAGAAGAAGAGGGGGCTGTTTTCAAGAACCAGCCCCCCTGCTTTTTTGCAAGGGGGCCTTCTCCTGTTGCGGTCATCGGCGCCTCCGCCTGTACCGCAAAACCATCATTCCCGTTCAGAGTTAACGATCCGTTACTTCTTCTGTTCAAAAATACCTCCGCCGGAGGCAAGCCTGCGTCAGCAGGCTTTTGGGGAGGTTTAGAGACTATAGGGTATTCAATTCGTCGAAACACTCCAACGCTTTGGCAGCATACATCATGGCTGGTCCACCACCCATTTGAATGGCCATGGCCAAGACGTCCGACACTTCATCTCTTGTCGCGCCAACTTTGACCAAAGCTTCTGTGTGTAGGGAGATACAGGGCTCGCATCGGAGCGTAACCGACATGCCCAAAGCGATGAATTCCTTTGTCTTGTAGTCAAGTGTTCCGCCTTCCTTCACAACCTTCCCAAGCGCCCCGAAAGCGCGCGTGGTTTCCGGGATGGACCCGTTGAGATTGCGGAGGCTCTTGCGCGTTTCTGTGAGTTTTTCTTGCCAGTCCATTGCAGCCGCCTTTTCATATAACGTAATCAGAATATGAGACGGATAGTAGGGCTCTGACTTTGATCTCGATCAGTCCGCTGGTCGCGATGAGATAAATGCAAGGTTGTTGGCGGGCATATCAACAGTCTTCAGTACGTTGAGACCAAATTCTTCAAACAACGCAAGTATTTCGGTGTCATTTTTGTACCCAATGTCAGGGTCTTGTTCCGTCAGAGCTTGGTGAAATCTCTTGTCTCCATCACTGGTGAGCAGTCCCGACCGCATAAATGGTCCATAAAGAACAAACCGCCCGGATGGTGCGAGTGCCTTGGCGACCTCTGCGACAATAGTTCGTGTTTCCTGCCAACTGATCAAGTGTATCAGGTTGATCAACACGATCATGTTTTGTCCGGCGAACCGGGCATGCCAGCCTGCGGCGGTCGCATCCAGTTCTTCGGCCAAGGCGACATTCGGAAACTCGCGCGCGTAGGCGTCGATACTGGGACGCCGATCTGTGTCGATTTCCGTAGGCTGCCACTCCAGACCGGGCAACTGTGCCGCAAAAGCCGTAATATGCTGACCGGTCCCACTGGCAATCTCCAGCGCCAGCCCTTGTGACGGAGCCCAGTCGCGCAGCAATGCGCATAAGACGTCAGAGTTTCGCGATGCCGCAGGGGCCACCATTTTGCCGTCCTCGGCTGTATTGGCGACGCTGGCAGAGGGGGGAAGCTTGCGTTTGGTCATCGCTTCAACCTTTCCGGGGTCAGCATTGCAACATTCTCGGCATCAAGGGCAGGGGGGGTTCCGACCACCAAATCGCAAAGCAGCTGAGAGGCAGCCGGTGCCGTTTGGAAACCATATCCGCCTTGGCCCGCGCTCCAGATGAATGTTGGGTCGTGAGGGTCTGGTCCAAGCACCAAAGTCCCGTCTGGGGCAAAACTGCGCAGGCCGGCCCAAGTTGTTTCGACACGTTTGACTACTTCGGTCATCAGGGCTTCGTAGCGTGCCAAACCTTCTGCCAGAACCAAATCGTCGGCATAGGCATCCTGAGGCGGAATTGGGTCTGCTTCGGATGGCGAGACCAACAGTTTCCCGGCATCTGGTTTGGCGTACCACGTTTCACCCACACCAAGCATCATGGGCCAGCACGACACATCATGGCCGTCGGGGGCGGGCAGTCGGGCCATAGACCGGCGGCGAGGCGTGATACCGATAGGTGGAAGGTCAGCAAGTCTGGCGATTTCGTCGACCCAGGCCCCTGCAGCATTAACCAAATTGCGTGCTTCAAAACTCTGACCGGCGGTGACGATCCAATGTGTGTCTTTGCAGATGGCTGTGACTTTGTGCTTGGTTGAAACCGTCCCGCCGTTGTGCCGGATGGTCCTGGCGAAGTCCTGCAACAAACGATCCGTGTCGATGTCAAATGCGGCCTCGCTGACTGCTGCAAAACCGACCTGTTCGGGGTTCAGGATCGGAACGCGCGCGATGGCCTCATCTAACGATACCTGGGTCATGTTCAGCTCGTTGCAATCGGCATCGAACAGCTGAGATTGGTCTTGCGCGCCGACCAGCATCAGACCCCGTGGAGTCAGATAGCCACCGTTCTGTGTGTGCAGAAAGGCAGCACCAGCCTTATTGAGGGCGACCACTGAAGGGGGTCCATAGCTTTCCTCAAACAACGCCGCAGACCGCCCGGATGCGTGATAGCCCAAGGCGTCTTCTGCTTCGAGCACCATCACTGTTCCGTGCGTCGACAGACGTGCGCCCGCGCTGAGACCGGCGATACCGCCTCCGATGATCAGGAAATCAATCATTTCTTGCTAACCCTACAGATCAGAGACAGGCCGGTTCTCCGCGTAGACACATTTGCCCGCGCGCCTCTGGTTTGATTTGCGTTTTGCTTCCCGGACTATAAGCAGCCTTGAATTTGTGCTTCAACCCGGTCAAAGACGTATCAAAATAAACAGGAGGGTAATGTGACTGCTGCGGACCTTCATCCAATGGCGACAGGGCATATTCCCCGATACGTCGTCGCAGCTGACGGAAGCGACTACCTATTTTCAGCAATGATTGTTTTCTTTGTCGTTCTGGTGGTGCTGATCGGTGTTGGTTATCTGACGCTTCACTCGGTCCCCGAGAAAATGGCCCACGAAAACAATCACCCACAATTTCAATTGGTGGGTATTCTGGCGCTGCTTGCGCTGTTTACACATAATGGACTTTTCTGGGTTGCCGCCATACTGGTCGCAGGGTTCCAATTTCCGGATTTTGCCACGCCGCTCCGAAACATTGCTGACGCCATTCGTTCGCTTGCTCGGGTCTCAGCGCCCGAACCGGTGCCCGAGGTGACAGAACCAATGCCACCTGTGTCCGAAACAGGCGAAGCGCAGGAGCACAGCAAATGATCGAGACTATGCTCTGCGCCTTGATTACTGTGCTGCCCGACTATTTGTTCCGCCGGTTTGTTCAGGGTAAACGTATCGGTCACGAGATCACGTTGTTTACCATGTGGTACGAATTGCGTTGGGGTTTGACGACATGCGCCATTCTGGCGCTGACCGTGATCACCACGCTGTTCTATTTTCACCCGGCCAGCAAAACGGCCGCTTCTTATTTTCGTACCGTGACGATTCTGCCGCAACTGGGCGGTCGTGTGTCTGAAGTATTTGTCAAAAGCAACGAACTGGTCACAGCGGGTCAGCCGATTTTCCGGATCGAGGATTTTACTCAGACCGCACAGGTTCAGGCGGCAAATGCTCAGATTGCGCAGGTTCAAGCCTCGCTTAAGGTTGCAGAAACTGACCTGGCCGAGGCTGACGCAGGTATTGCCGGGTCCAAGGCAGCTCTGGCGCAGGCGCTTGAGGATTTGGAGCGCAACACAACCTTGCGGGACGAAGGATCAAGTGCGGTACGGCTGGCCGAGATCGAGCGCTTGGAGAACCTTGTCGCCGAGCGTGAGGCCCAGGTTTTTGCCGCAGAAGCCAAACGCGCAGCGGTCGAACAGCAAATCGAAGAGTTGATCCCGGCGCAACTGGCCAGTGCCATCGCGCAATTGGACGCCGCACAGACCGAACTGGACAAAACAGTGATACTTGCCGGTGTAACGGGCCGGGTGGAGCAGTTTAGCTTGCAAGTCGGCGACTATGTCAGCCCTTTGCTGCGTCCCGCTGGTATTCTGGTGCCGTCCCATACCGGACATGATCGGTTCCAGGCTGCATTCAACCAGCTGTCTGCTCAGGTTATCAAGCCCGGCATGATCGGTGAGTTGGGCTGTATGACCAAGCCGTTCACTGTTATCCCTACGGTCGTGGTCGAAGTGCAGGATGTCATTCCTTCCGGCCAGATCCGTCCCTCGGACGAACTCAGGGATGTGCAGGCCAACAACAATCCCGGCTCGATTCTGGTGTATATGGAACCGCTTTACAAAGGTATGGCCGATGACATCCCTCCTGGCAGCAACTGTCTGGCCAATGTTTACACCGACAACCATGAGCGGTTGGAGCATGAGGATCTCGGTTTTTGGGAGGCCGCATTCTTGCATGTGGTGGACACGATCGGTGTCGTTCACGCGGCCGGTCTGCGTTTGCGTCTGATCCTGATGCCGGTGAATACTCTGGTACTAACCGGGCATTGATCCGGTTTAGGTAACCCAAACGCAAAGGGCCCGGCAGTTTTGCCGGGCTCTTTGACTTTAAAGCGCTGCTTTGAACAGCTGTGTCAGGTTTTCTTTCGTCAACTCAATCGGGTTGCCCCCGCAAGAGGGATCAATGACCGCGCCTTCCACCAGTTCGGGGATTGACGCTTCGGTGACGCCCAGATCGGAAAGGGTGCGCGGGATGCCGAGGCTGTCGTTGAATTCCTGCACAAAAGCGCGGAAGCCGTCAAATCCACCATCAATGCCCAGATAAGCCGCTGCCTGCTGGAACCTGTCTGCGATGGCGGGGGCGTTGAACTCCAACACAGCGGGCATACACACCGCGTTGGTCGTGCCGTGATGAGTGTTGAACACCGCACCGATCGGGTGGCTCATGGCGTGGATGGCACCCAGACCTTTCTGGAAGGCTGTCGCGCCCATGGCTGCTGCGCTCATCATCTGGGCGCGGGCTTCGATGTCGGTGCCGTCGGCATAGGCGCGTGGTAGGTACTCTTTCACCAGCCGCATCCCTTCCAAAGCAATGCCTTGACTCATCGGGTGATAATACGGGCTCGAGAAGGCTTCAACGCAGTGCGCAAATGCATCCAGACCGGTACCTGCGGTGATGAATTTGGGCATCCCCACAGTAAGCTCGGGGTCGCAGATCACCACAGCCGGAAGCACTTTGGGATGGAAGATGATTTTCTTGGCGTGGGTTTCCGAGTTGGTGATGACGCTGGCACGCCCCACTTCTGATCCGGTCCCGGCGGTGGTCGGAACCGCAATGATTGGCGCGATCACGTCCGCGTCTGCTCGGGTCCACCAGTCGCCGATATCCTCAAAATCCCAAACTGGGCGGGTTTGGCCCGCCATGAAGGCAACCATTTTACCAAGGTCCAGACCAGACCCCCCGCCAAAGGCGATCACCCCGTCATGGCCGCCCGCGTTATACGCTCCGACACCTGCCTCAAGGTTCTTTTCGTTCGGGTTGGGATCTACGTCGCTGAACAGCCCACGGCCCAAACCGGCAGCTTCCATAATATCCAGCGTTGCAGAGGTGATTGGCAGATCGGCCAAGCCCTTATCTGTGACCAGCAGAGGTTTTTTCATACCGGCTGCGGCACAGGCTTCGGGCAATTCCTTGATGCGTCCGGCACCGAATTTGATTGCGGTCGGATAAGACCAGTTTCCAACAAGTGACATGTCAGGTTTCCTTTGTAATGTGCCACCTGCCCGGGCGAGGGGGTAAGACCCGAGCAGGCCGTCGTCTTTAGCCCGTGACCTTCTTAAGGTGGTAGGATTTGGGACGGGTGAGATTGTGGTACCCAATGACCGACAGACCGCCGCCGCGCCCGGTATTCTTGCATCCGGTCCAGCACAGGCCAGGGTCCAGATAATCCGCACGGTTCATGAATACCGTGCCGGTCTCGATCTGGTCGCCCACTCGCGCTGCGCGATCTACATCACGCGTCCAGAGGCTGGCGGTCAGGCCAAATTCACTGTCATTCATCAGCGCGATTGCTTCGTCATCCGACGAGACCTTCATGACGCCCACAACCGGTCCAAAGCTCTCATCCCGCATAACGCGCATGTCGTGGGTCACATTGGTCAATATTTGAGGGGTCAGATAGGCACCACCATCGTCCTCAGGTAAGGTTTCGATATGCGCGACCGCGCCTGCTTCAACCGCCTCGGAAATCTGAGCGCGCACTTCATCAGCGAAACGGACGTTGGCCATGGGTCCGATGGTCGTCTCAGCGTCCAGCGGGTTGCCCAGTTTGTATCCCTTCACGATCTCCACCGCCTTGGCGACAAAATCGTCATAAAGGCCTTCGTGCACGTAAATGCGCTCGATCCCACAGCAGCACTGGCCCGAGTTGAACATCGCGCCATCAATCAATGTATCGACGGCGGCATCCAGATCGGCATCTTCCATGACATAGCCCGGATCCTTGCCGCCCAGTTCAGTGCCGACGCCGGTAAAGGTGCCCGCCGCCGCGCGCTCCATCGCCTGGCCGCCGCCGACCGAGCCGGTGAAGTTCACGAAGTCAAACGCATTGCCCGCGATGAGGTCATTGGTGACGTCATGGCTGAGGAACACGTTCTGGAACACATCTTCAGGCACACCGGCTGCATGGAAGGCTTGCGCCATACGCGCCCCCACCAGCAGGGTCTGCGTGGCGTGCTTCAGGATCACCGTATTGCCCGCGATCAGTGCAGGGGCGACAGTGTTGATCGCTGTCATGTAGGGATAGTTCCAGGGGGCCACAACAAACACGACCCCGTGCGGAATGCGCTTGATGTAACGCCGGAACGTTTCGTCCTCGCCTACCGCGATATCAGCCAGAGATGTTTCTGCAATCTCCGCCATATGGCTGGCACGTTCGTTGAAGCCGCCGAACTCACCACCATAACGCACCGGGCGGCCCATCATATGCGCCAGTTCTGGCACGATCTCATCATTCATCGCGCCAACAGCGGCCACCCCTGCCATGACAAGATCAATCCGTTCCTGCAGCGGACGCGCGGCCCAATTTGCCTGTGCGGCACGCGCCCGGCCTGCAACCTCAATTGCCGCATCCCGAGACAGCACTTCTCGTTCCGCAAAAACCGATCCATCAATCGGCGAGACACATTTCAACATCTGCCCCATGTTCACTCCGTATAGAAAGAATGCAGGATCCCTGCTTCATCTGGCCAAAAATACCTCGGGGGTCTGGGGGCAGAGCCCCCAGCCAGTCCCCTAAGCGCGTTCGAAACCGCGTGCGACTTCCCAGTCAGTCACCACGCGCTCGAATTCCTCGATCTCGACTTCAGCGGCACGTGTATAGTGGTCGACCACATCATCTCCCATAGCCGCCCGCAACATGGCCGAGCCGTGCAACGCGTCCCGTGCGGCACGCAAGTTGCCTGGGATCATACCGGTTTCACCCTGATACACGTCGCCCGTGGTGGGCGCTTGCAATTCCAACCCTTCCTCAATGCCTGCGATCCCGGCGGCCAACATCCCGGCCATTGCCAGGTAAGGGTTCATGTCCGAACCCGGGATCCGGCATTCCACCCGCACAGCCTTGGTTCCGTCCCCGCACAGTCGGAAACCGGCGGTGCGATTGTCCACTGACCAAATGATCCGCGTTGGTGCGAAGGTGCCCTTCATGAAGCGTTTGTAGCTGTTGATGTAAGGGGCCATGAAATAGGTGTAGTCGGCAGCATATTTCAACAAACCTGCCATGTAGCTCTTCATCAGAGCGGACATACCCAAGTCATCTGCTGCGTCATAAAACGCAGGCGTTCCATCTGACCAAAGCGATTGATGGACGTGGCTGGAACTGCCTACCTTCTCATGGTGCCATTTCGGCAGGAATGTCGCGGCATGGCCATGCTGCCAGGCGATTTCTTTCACGGCATTCTTGGCGATCGAATGATACTCGGCCGTGTCCATCGCAGGCGCGTATTTGATGTTCAACTCTTCCTGTCCGGTCTCGGCTTCGCCCTTGGTGTTTTCGACCGGAATGCCCGCGTCCCACAAGTGATTGCGGATCGGGCGCATCACGTGTTCTTCTTTGGTGGTTTGAAGAATGTGGTAATCTTCGTTGTAGCCCGAGATCGGCTCCAGATCGCGGAAACCTTCCTTGCGGATCTGGTCAAAGCTTTTTTCGAACAGGAAAAACTCCAGCTCGGTGGCACACATCGCGTCATAACCCATGGCCTTCAGGCGATTGACCTGACGTTTCAGGACCGAGCGCGGTGCGTGCGGCACTTCTTCATGTGTGTGGTGGTCCAGCACATCGCACATCACCATGACCGTGCCCTCAAGCCACGGAACCGGGCGCAGCGTGCTCAGATCGGGCTTCATGACATAGTCGCCATAGCCGCGTTCCCAACTGGTCGACGCATAGCCGTCCGGCGTGGCCATTTCCAGATCAGTGGCCAAAAGGTAGTTGCAGCAATGCGTTTCTTCCCATGCGCTCGCCACAAAGTGACCTGCATGAAAGCGTTTGCCCATCAGTCGTCCTTGCATGTCGACCATGCAGACCAATACCGTATCCACCGTACCTTCAGAGACTTGCGTCTTCAGATGTTCGAACGTGAGCATGTGCCACCTTTTTCTTTGCCGAGTTTAACTTTCGGCCATTCGTTGTGATTGACCCGCCCCTTAAGGGGCAGGTCAGGTTTGCAGCAAGTTAGCCGTAGCGATAAGGCCGTCCAGCCTTGAGCATGTCGGCGTTGTATTGCTTGAAGATTTCAACGACCTTCGCTTTCGTCTCGGACTCGGCTGCGATCTCGTCCCAGAATGCAACGGCCGCCGCTTCGACAGTTGCCCATTCTTCGTCCGGAATTGACGTCAGCTGCATCTTGTCGCCGTTGACGCGAAGGCTGGCCTCGCCACCCCAATACCACCACTGGCGGTAATAGTGCGACTGATCGGTGCAGACGCGGAACAAGGTCTGCAGGTCTTCTGGCAGCTCATTCCAGCGATCCATGTTGGCGAAGAATGAGCCCGCCCATGCGCCCGAGATGTTGTTGGTCAGGAAGTAGTTGGTCACATCCGCCCAACCCACGGTGTAATCTTCGGTGATCCCTGACCACGCGATACCGTCCAACTCGCCGGTTTGAACCGCAACTTCGATGTCTTCCCATGGCAGTGTCACCGGCACGACGCCAAACTGGCTCAGGAAGCGGCCCGCTGTCGGGAAGGTAAAGACACGCTTGCCCTGCAGGTCAGCGAGGCTGTTGATCGGGTCTTTGGTCGCGAAATGGCACGGGTCCCAGGCACCTGCCGAGATGTGCTTGACGCCAACTTTAGAATACTCGGCGTCCCAGATTTCGTTCAGCCCGTATTGATTGAACAGAACCGGCACGTCCAGCGAGTAGCGCGAGGCAAACGGGAAGTAACCGCCGAACACGGTGACTTCGGTCGGCGACGCCATCGAGTCGTCATCCGACTGCACTGCGTCGATCGTGCCGCGCTGCATGGCGCGGAACAGCTCGCCCGTCGGGACCAGCTGGTCTGCATAGAACAGCTCAATCTGCATCCGATCACCGGCGATGGTGTTGAACATCTTGATGGCCGGATCGATTACGTGTTCGGCCAGCGCCGGACCTGCATAGGTCTGCATCCGCCATCTGATCGTTGATTGCGCCAGTGCAGGTGCCGCCAGCGCTGCTGCGGGCGCGGCTGCTGCGCCTTTCAGAAATGTACGTCTGTTTGTCATTCTCTCTCTCCGTTGGTCAGTTTCAGCAATGCGGGGGATACCCGCGATGCCCCGGTTTGGTCCGGGATCATTTGTTGTAAACGTATTCTGGCAACCACAGCGCGATCTGCGGGAAGGTCATGATAATGGCCAGTGCAAGCGTCATCACCATCACGAAGGGCAGGATCGACCCGTAAATGTCACGCAGTGAAATCTCTGGTGGCGCCATCGCGCGCATCAGGAACAGATTATAGCCGAAGGGCGGTGTCATATACGCGATCTGAGTCGTGATCGTGTACAGCACGCCATACCAGATCAGGTCGAAACCCAATGCCCCCACCAGCGGCACGTATAGGGGGGCAACGATGACCAGCATGGCGGTGTCGTCCAGAAACGTACCCATCAGGATAAAGCTGAGCTGCATGAAGATCAGGATCACCCAGGGGTTCAGGCCCAGACGTTCGGTAAACAGATTCTCGATCGCACGCACAGCGCCCAGCCCATCGAACACAGCGCCAAAGGCCAGTGCTGCAAGGATGATCCACATGAACATGCAGGTAATGCCCAGTGTTGACCGCACCGAGGTTTCGAAAACCTCGCGGGTCATCCGGCCCTTCAGCACCGCAGCGACAAACGCCGTCAAAGCGCCGATGGCCGAGCTTTCAACCAGCGAGGTCCAGCCGTTCACAAATGGCACCATCATCGCGGCAAAAATGCCCAGCGGCAGCAGACCGGCACGCAAGAGACGCAGTTTCTCTGCCATAGGAACATCACGTTCTTCCGCTGATAAAGCAGGACCCAAAGCTGGGTTAATCCGGCAGCGGATCACGATGTAAAGGATGAACATCGCAGCCATCATCAGCCCGGGCAGAAGCCCCGCCAGCCAAAGCTGACCAACCGGTTGACGGGCGATCATTGCGTAAAGAACCAAGACCACCGAAGGCGGCACAAGGATGCCCAGTGACGATCCGGCTTGTATCACCCCCGTCACCATCTTCTTGTCGTAGCCACGTTTCAGCAATTCAGGCAGCGCAATCGTTGCGCCAATGGCCATACCTGCAACGCTTAGGCCGTTCATGGCCGAGATCAGAACCATCAGACCAATTGTGCCAATGGCCAGACCGCCGTTCAGCCCGCCCATCCAGACGTGGAACATCTTGTACAAGTCGTCTGCGATTTTGGATTCGGCCAGCACATAGCCCATGAAGATGAACATCGGCAGCGTCAGCAGCGGGTACCATTTCATCAGCTTCATGGCGGCGGAAAAGCCAATGTCGTACCCGCCACGATCCCCCCAAAGAAACAGCGCTGCCATAACGGCGACAAAGCCGATGGCTCCAAAAACGCGCTGCCCCGTCAGCAACATCAGCATCATGGTCGAAAACATCAGGATGGCGATCATCTCGTATGACATCAGATCACCTCGCGCGGGATGTCATCGCCCTTGAGGCGTAGTATATCTTTGAAGAGTTCCGAGATGGCCTGAAGCAACATCAGGAACAGCCCCACAACCATGATCACCTTGATTGGCCACAGGTAAGGACGCCACGCGGTGGGACTGCGCTCGCCATATTGCAGCGAATAACTCAGCGAGTCGTAGCCGCCATAGATCATCACACCCAGATAGACGATCAGGAAGAACACCGTGATCGCATCGGTCCAGGCCCGCCGACGGTTCGACCATTCACTGTACAGCAGGTCCATGCGAACATTTGAGCCCATCTGAATGGAATAGGGGCCGCCGAGCACATAATAGGCCACCATCGCAAACTGGGCCATTTCAAGGGTCCAGAGAGACGGCAAAAAGAACGTCTTCGATATCGAGGACCAGAGCAGAATGCCCATCATGACGAAGATGCCATACATGACCACACGCCCGATCCAGCGGTTCGCGCGATCAATGACCGCTACATATCTCCGCATGAATTTCATTGAGATATTGCCTCTGTCATGCTGTAGCCTCGGTGTTCGAAAAGGCAGAAATGACGGATTGCAGGATCGGCGCGAGCTGCCCTGCCATTCGGTTCACACCCGCAGGAGTGTCGATCAGGTCATTGCGCACCTCGATCATAACATTGGGCAACCCGCGTTTGATCGCGTGTTCCTGCAATGTATGCGTGACGCCGTCAGTGGCCGAGTAAGGTTCGTTCAACGCGACCTTCAGCCCGGTGTCTTGCGCCTGTTGCAACATGATCCGGGCCGCGCGGTCGTCTTTGTCATGCAATATACCCAGCTCAACCGAGCGCGTCTGTCCCTTGTAGATCGGGGTGAAGCTGTGGATCGTGATGACCACGGGCGGCTCGTTTCTTGCGTTCAAGGTGGACGACAAAAGGTTTCGGAATGGGTCATACACATCCCGCACGCGCTGGGTGCGCTGTGCCGCCGTCAGGTTCGTGTTTCCGGGAACTGAAAACACTTCGCTGAGTTGCGGCATGGCGTCTTCACGTTCCGGCGGGCGGTTGCAATCATAGACAAGCCGACTGACCCGAGAGTGGACCAAAGGCGCGTCCAGCGCACCCATCAACTCAACCGAAAGCTCCATTGCGCCAATATCCCATGCGGCATGGGACTGGGCCGCACTCTCATCCAGACCCAGGCCGTGCAAAGCGGCGGGGATAAAGCGGCTGGCGTGTTCGCACACCAAAACCGCATTGGTGCTGCCGCGTGCATTGAGCAGACGTGCAGCCGGTGCCTCGACGGTTTGTAATAGGGATGACTCGGAATCGTGATGCATAGGTAGCATTTGTTACAGCAGTTTCCCTGCTGTCAAGAAAATTACTGTAGACAAAATTACAGGTGAGAATATTCTGTAACAAACATAAGAAACGAGGGTGCCGATGGCCACCGTTGTGAAACTTGTCAAACAGCGGATTCAGGATGAACTGGACGATCTGACTCGATCAGAGCGCCAGTTGGCGTCTATCCTGTTGCAGGATTATCCGATGGCAGGGCTGCAATCGATCACCAAGCTGGCAGCTGCTGCGCAGGTCTCGACCCCGACCGTTATCCGTATGGCCCGCAAGCTTGGGTTCGATGGGTTTCCGGACCTGCAGGATGCCCTGCGCGAAGAAGTAGCAGCGCAGATCAAGAAACCGATCTCGAAACGAGATGCTTGGGTTGTCGATGACGATGCCGAACACCCGACAACGCGCTTTGCGCAGGCCGTCTGGACAAACATGCGCCACACGCTGGAGCGTCTGGACAAAGAGATGTTTGACACCGTCGCCCAGCTATTGGCTGAAACGGACCGGCATCTTTACGTGGTGGGTGGCCGCATCACCCGATCCAACGCGGATTATCTGTTCAATCACATGCAAATCATCCGTCCCAACGTGACCATGCTGGGCAATTCAGCCAATGTTTGGCCGCAGTACCTTTTGGACATGGACGCGTCCTCGGTCCTGGTGATCTTCGACATTCGGCGATACGAGGCGCATCTGGAAAAGCTGGCCCAGGTTGCCTCGAGCCGAGGCGTCACAGTTGTTCTGTTTACCGACCAGTGGGGCTCACCCATCGGAAAGACCGCAAATTACACCTTCCACGCCTTGGTCGAGGCCCCTTCAAGCTGGGATTCGACGATAGCGCTGCAGCTGATTTCGGAAACCTTGATTGCAGAAGTGCAAGAGGCCCGGTGGGAGGAAAGTAAGGAACGGATCGAGGAACTGGAGCAGTTTTTTTCGTCAACCCGGCTATTCCGCAATCAGGATTGAACGGTCGAATCTGATTAAGCGCTTTGGTGCAAAAACGGTGGCACAAAATTTGCCACTTCCTGCTTGACGCGCACCTGTGCATGACTTAACCAACGCAAACCATTTGCGGGTATAGCTTAATGGTAAAGCCCCTGCCTTCCAAGCAGGCTATGTCGGTTCGATTCCGTCTACCCGCTCCAATCACCCTTACTTTTCTGCGTCAAATGGCCCTTTCGGGTGGCAGATCCATGTCGTGATGCTTGACCAAAAGGGCGGCTGAGGCCAAGAAAGCGTTCACTTTCTAGCGTTCAATCCATAAGGGCCCGACATGGCAAGACAGACCGCCAACAAACCAGCTCAAGCCGCTGCCCCAGGTGCCAGCGAAGAGCGGGCCCGCTCAAAGAAAATTGGGGTGCTGTCCTCGCTTTGGCCTTTCATGAAGCCCTATAAGCTTTTGATGATTGGCGCGACTCTGGCGTTGATTCTGACCGCAAGCATGACGCTGACCCTGCCACTTGCGGTGCGGCGCGTGATCGACAACTTCCGCATCCAGGATGGCGAACTGCTGGATTGGTATTTCCTGGCGGCACTGGGTATCGCCGCTGTTCTGGCTGTGGGCACCGGCATCCGGTATGCGCTGGTCACGCGGCTGGGCGAACGTGTGGTGGCCGATATTCGCAAGGCCGTGTTCGATCGCGTGATCGCGATGAGTCCTGAATTCTATGAACGCATCATGACCGGCGAGGTGCTCAGCCGGATCACAACGGACACCACCCTGATCCAATCTGTGCTCGGGTCATCAGTGTCGATCGCGTTGCGCAACATGCTGATGTTCTTTGGTGGGCTGGTTTTGATGCTGCTGACCTCGGCCAAATTGACCGGGCTGGTGCTTTTGTTGATCCCGATTGTCGTTGTTCCGATTCTGGTTCTGGGCCGCCGTTTGCGCGTGATCAGTCGCGAAAATCAGGATTGGATCGCAGCCTCGTCCGGAAATGCAGGTGAGGCATTGGGCGCTGTTCAGACTGTGCAGGCCTTTACCCACGAACAGGAAAGCCGCAAGCAATTCGGAGAGATGACCGAAACCTCGTATGTGGTCTCGTTGCGTCGCATTCAGACCCGTGCGATTCTGACGGTCATCGTGATTTTCCTGGTCTTTTCGGGCATCGTCGGTGTCCTTTGGATGGGGGCCAATGACGTAAGAAACGGTGTGATGACCGAAGGCGTTCTGGTGCAGTTCGTGATCTATTCGATCATCATGGCAGGCTCGGTTGCGGCCCTGTCCGAAATCTGGAGCGAACTTCAACGCGCGGCCGGGGCGACCGAGCGTCTGGTCGAACTTCTGAATGCCGAAGACACCGTGACCGATCCCGTCAAGCCCTTGACCCTGCCCAAAGATGTTAAAGGTGAAATCCGGTTCGAAGATGTCAGCTTCCGCTATCCAGCGCGCCCCGATACCGTCGCGCTGGATCATCTGTCGCTGCAGGTCAATCCGGGCGAAACCGTCGCGTTTGTCGGACCGTCAGGTGCAGGCAAGACGACCGTCATTCAGTTGATCCAACGCTTCTATGATCCCAATTCGGGCCGGGTCACGTTGGATGGTCATGACCTGCGAGAGCTGGATCGGGCAGATTTCCGTACCCATATGGCTCTGGTTCCTCAGGACCCCGTGATCTTTGCCGCCTCGGCCCGAGAGAACATCCGCTTCGGGCGTTTGGATGCAACCGACGCCGAAGTGGAAGCCGCGGCCCGTGCAGCCGCCGCACATGATTTCATTGCGGCCTTGCCGGAAGGGTATGATAGCTTTGTCGGTGAACGCGGTGTGATGCTGTCCGGAGGGCAAAAGCAGCGCATTGCCATCGCCCGTGCTATCCTGCGAGACGCGCCGGTTTTGTTGCTGGACGAGGCGACCTCGGCTCTGGATGCAGAAAGTGAACGTGCGGTGCAGGGCGCGGTAGACCAGATGCGCGCCGGGCGCACGACGCTGATCGTCGCGCACCGATTGGCAACCGTGAAAAAAGCCGACCGTATCGTCGTGCTGGAAGAGGGTCGTATCGTGGCGCAAGGCAGCCATGATGATCTGGTGTCTCAGGACGGGCTGTATGCACGTCTGGCCCGGTTGCAATTCACCGACGGTGTTGCCGCAGAATAAGGGTGACGCACGGGCATTTTCCCATTCGCCGTAGCGTCATTCTACATTTTACCCGTTGTCACAGCTAAGCCCTCGCTTGCGCGCGGTCGGTTTTGATCCCATCTTGGAGGCGAACAACAAGCCCGCGCGAAATGCGGGAGATCATACGGGAGGAACCACATGGCTTTTGTGGGATTGGAAGACAAAACGCGCATGGAACAGGAAATGCCGTGGGAGGATCGGGATTTACCCGTCACCTTCCATCAGCTCTTGTCGCGCACGGCAGAGAAGTTTCCCAACCACAATGCCATCAGTTTTCAACTGTTGTCGGGACCAACCGATAAGGCCGAGACCCTGACCTGGTCGCAATTGCAGGGCAAGGTTAACCAGGCGGCGAACCTGTTCCGTTCGCTGGGCGTTGGCGAAAAAGATGTGGTGGCCTATGTGCTGCCCAACTGTAACGAGACGCTGATCACGATGATGGGCGGCGCGGTAGCCGGGATCGTGAATCCGATCAATCCGCTGCTTGAGCCGGAACAGATCGCGGCCATCCTGCGCGAAACCGGCGCAAAGGTTGTGGTGACGCTGAAATCGTTCCCAAAAACGGATGTGGCCCAGAAAGTGGAAGAGGCTGTGCGCCATGCCCCCAAGGTCAACACCATTCTGGAAATCGACCTGAACCGTTATCTGACACCTCCCAAGTCCTGGCTGGTGCCTTTCCTGCGCCCCAAGATGGGTGACAAGGAAAAACTGGCCCATGCGAACTACAAGAACTTTAATAAAGAGCTGGCCAAGCAGCCGACCACGCTGACGTTTGAAGACAGCAAGGAAGACCGCGTTGCGTGCTACTTCCACACGGGCGGTACGACGGGTATGCCAAAAGTGGCGCAGCACAAGTATTCCGGCCTCGTCTATAACGGCTGGCTGGGTCACACGCTGTTGTTTGACGAGAACGACGTCATCATGTGCCCGCTTCCCATGTTCCACGTCTTTGCGGTGCACGTGATTATGATGGCGGCCGTGTCCTCGGGCGCGCACGTGATCTTCCCGACACCGGCCGGGTATCGCGGAGACGGCGTATTCGACAATTTCTGGAAGCTGATCGAACGCTGGAAGGTGAGCTTTATCATCACCGTTCCCACTGCCATTTCGGCCAAAATGCAGCGTCCGGTTGATGCCGATATCTCAAGCGTGAAAACAGCTTTCTCTGGCTCGGCCCCGCTGCCGGTTGAGCTGTTCCGCCGCTTTGAAGAAGCCACGGGTGTGAAGATCGTTGAAGGCTATGGCCTGACCGAGGCCACGTGTCTGGTGTCGTGCAACCCTGTGGATGGTGAGAAAAAGATCGGATCGATCGGTATTCCGTTCCCCTATACGGATGTAAAAATCCTGCAAAGCGGGCCGGACGGACCGGTCGAATGCGGTACGGATCAAATCGGAGAAATCTGTATCTCGAACCCGGGTGTATATGCGGGCAACACCTATACCGAGGCCGACAAGAACGTCGATCTTTACTATTACGACAAGTATTTGCGCACGGGTGATCTGGGGCGGTTTGATGAAGACGGCTATCTGTGGATTACAGGTCGCGCCAAGGATCTGATCATTCGCGGTGGCCATAACATTGACCCAGCCGAGATCGAAGAAGCGCTATTGGGCCATGAAGCTGTCGCGTTTGCCGGTGCCATTGGTCAACCAGACGCGCATTCCGGTGAAGTGCCATGTGCGTTTGTCGAACTAGTCGACGGGGCGTCGGTCACGGAAAAAGAGCTTATGGACTACTGCAAGGTTCATGTGCATGAACGTGCGGCGCAGCCCAAGCATATGACCATTCTGGACGAACTGCCGAAAACTGCGGTTGGTAAGGTCTTTAAGCCCGATCTGCGCAAGCAGGCGATCACACGTATCTACAATAGTGCGCTTGAGGCAGCTGATGTATCTGCACGTGTTGTTTCGGTGATCGACGACAAAAAGCGCGGCCTTGTCGCGCAGCTTGACGCGAACGGATCTTCGGAAGACGATGTCTCAAAAGTGCTGGGCGCATTTACCCAGCCATGGGAGTGGTCTGAGTAAGCCGGAGGGACAATGGACTATGAACGCCTGATTGACGAGGAAACCTGGGCGTTCATACGTCGCACGGCTGAAAGCTATCCCGATGATGCGGTTGATCTTTCAATTCAGGATCAGCGTCGCGTCTATGACACCATGTGTCAGGATTTCCGACAACCTCGCCCTGCGGGTGTAGAAACACAGGATCAGGCGGCTGATGGCGTTCCGGTCCGTATCTACACCGCCGGGCAACCCACGCGAACCATCGTCTATTTCCATGGCGGTGGGTTCGTTGTGGGTGGGTTGGACAGCCACGACGATGTCTGCGCCGAACTGTGCGCCCAGACAGGGTATCGTGTCGTTTCGGTTGACTACCGGCTGTGCCCGGAAAACGTGCATCCCGCGCAGTTCGAGGACTGTTGGACGGCGGTGAATTGGGCGGCGCGTGAATATGGTGACCCGCTGATCCTGGCCGGAGACAGTGCTGGTGGGAACCTTTCCGCTGCCGTTGCCCATCACGCGCGTGGGCGATTGGACGGCATCTTAGGACAAGTGCTGATCTATCCGGGGCTTGGTGGCGACCGTGGTCAGGGTTCATATCTTGAACACGCCCATGCGCCATTGCTGACATTGGACGATATCAAGTTCTATGAGACCGTCCGATGTTCAGGTGATCAGCCGCAGAACGACCCGACCTACGCGCCCTTGCAGGACAGCGACTTTTCGAACCTGCCCCCAACTGTGGTTGTGACGGCCGATTGTGACCCGTTGCGTGATGACGGTCTGAACTACTGTCAGCGAATTACAGCAGCAGGGGGCCAGGCCCATTGGATCAACGAGCCTGGCCTTGTGCACGGCTATCTGAGGGCACGGACCTCGGTAAAACGCGCCGCGGAAAGCTTCGAACGTATCTCTGTCGCTGTCGAAGCCCTGGGACAAGGGATCTGGTCTTACGACTAAGAACTATCTTAGTGCAAAGACGCGTTCGCCTTATCGCAGGAACACTTCGCCTTTCATCGTCTCTGCAATGGGGGCGCCCATTCGGCTCAGGATTGTCGGCGCCAATTGCAATTGGTTGATGACGGTCTCTGCGTCAGGTCCTTCTGCATCGCCGAAGTAATACAGTGCTGTTTCCTGTTGCAATGGGCCACGACCACCGTGATGGCCGCGCTCGTCCTGCCCGTGATCGGCGGTGACGATCACATCATATCCCAGTTGGCGCCAGCGGGGGATAAAAGGGGCCAGCATCTCGTCGGCGACAAAGCAAGCATGATCCATTTCTTCGCAATCGTGGAAGAAACGGTGGCCCATACTGTCCAGCGTGCAGGTGTGCAGGATGCCATAGTCCAGCCCGAAGCGCAGGCAGAGATTGGTGAGTGTCCCATATAGGTCCACGTCGGATGGCGTCATCTGATTGTCTTTTCCATATCCCGTCATGCTGTGGAAACGACCATGGTTGATCGTCTGGCTTTCGGGCTCGTCGTATTCGATATCACGGACATAGTCGAACGGGTGGCGGTTGAAGAACTGGGACCAGTAGCTATGCGTTACTGCTCCGGTTACGCCGCCACCTTCGCGAACCTGACTGAAAACATCCTTGTGGCTCAAACGAAAGACGTTGCCGTTGCCGGTGCAGCCATGTTCCTGCGGTGTCACACCTGTGTGGATTGACGCATAGCAGCTGGCCGATGTCGAAGGCAGCACGGCCCGCAACTTCCAGACCCGTGCGTCGCCACTGTCGACCCAGCCTTCCAGATTGCCAAACAAACGACGAAAATTGCGGTAGGGGACGCCGTCCAGAATGATTAGTAGAAGTTTGCGGTCCATGCCCGTGTCTTTCATTAAATTCTTCAGCCGAGTCTAGGAGATTCGCGGCCCTAAACGCGACTGTTCACGCCCCCAATAGCAAAATCCCGACACCTGTTATCTGACAAAGCGCCGGGATTTTCAGATTTCATGGAACTGTCACAAGCGTGGATCAGTTCCCTGCGCTCTCCATCTTGCGATGGGCGACAACCTCTTCCAGCCAACCCAGATGCATTTCGGGCACCGAGCTGAGCAGAAGGTCGGTATAGTCGTCAAACGGCGGGCTCAGCACCTGCGATTTCGGCCCGTAGCGAACCACGCGCCCCTGATACATCACCGCGATGCTGTCGCTGATCGCGCGGACCGTCGCTAGATCGTGGGTGATGAACAGATAGGCCACGTTCTCGATCTTTTGCAGGTCCAACAGCAGCTTGAGAATGCCATCCGCCACCAGAGGGTCGAGCGCAGACGTTACCTCATCACAGATGATCATCTTCGGCTTTGCCGCCAGTGACCGGGCGATGCAGACACGCTGTTTCTGACCACCGGACAGCTCGGCTGGATAGCGGTCGATGAACTTTTCGCCCAACTCGATCTCATCCAGCAGTTCGATGACCCGCTTGCGCTTTTCCGCACCCCGCATGTTGAAGTAGAATTCCAGCGGGCGGCCGATGATGGTTCCAACGGTCTGACGCGGGTTCATCGCCACGTCGGCCATCTGGTAGATCATCTGCAATTCGCGCAGGTCTTCGCGGGTTCGGCCTTTGAGGTCTGGCGATAGTTTGCGCCCGGCAAAGGTGATTTCACCATCCCGAGGGGGCAACAAACCGGTGATGACCCGCGCCAGCGTCGATTTACCCGAGCCGGATTCGCCCACAACGGCCAGTGTCTGCCCCGGATGAAGCTCGACATTGACGTTGTGCAAAACGTCGAAGTTCAAGCCCTTGTAACGCGCGGTGATACCGTCAACGCTGAGCACCGGTTCTGGTGTCGGCTGCTTCTCTTCATGCTCAATTGAGCGAACCGAGACCAGCGCCTGCGTGTATTCCTCCTGCGGATTGTTGATGATCTGATCGGTGTTGCCGTACTCGACCGTATTGCCCATGCGCAGAACCATGATGTCATCGCTCACCTGCGCCACAACTGCCAAGTCATGGGTGATGTAAAGTGCGGCGACTCCGGTGTCTGCGATGGCTTCTTTGATCGCCATCAGAACATCGATCTGGGTAGTCACATCCAGCGCCGTGGTGGGTTCGTCGAAAACCACAAGATCAGGCTCGGGGCACAAGGCCAGAGCCGTCATGCAGCGCTGCAACTGTCCACCCGAAACCTGATGCGGGTACCGGTCGCCGATATTGTCCGGGTCGGGCAGACCCAGCTTGGCGAACAGTTCACGCGCCCGGCCTTCGGCCTCTTTGCGGCTGAACTTTTTCTGTTCGACCGCAGCCTCGACCACCTGATCCATGATTTTCTTGGCCGGGTTGAAGGACGCCGCGGCGGACTGAGACACATACGTGACTTCGCCACCGCGCAGCTTGCGGATATCCCCGTGCGAGGTTTTCAGGATATCACGCCCGTTGACCCAAACCTCACCACCGGTGATCTTCACACCGCCCCGGCCATAAGCCATTGAGGCCAGGCCGATGGTGGATTTCCCGGCGCCGGATTCCCCGATCAGGCCCAGCACCTTGCCGCGCTCGAGATCAAAGCTGACCCCGTGCACGATCTCGATGTCATGAGGTTTTTCACCCGGTGGATACACGGTTGCGCCGATCTTGAGGTCGCGGACCTTGAGAAGTGGATCGCTCATCCCCGGCCTCCTTTCAGTGATGTGGTGCGGTTCAGGACCCAGTCAGCCACCAGGTTGACCGAAATCGCCAGCGTCGCGATGGCGACAGCGGGATACAGCGCCGCACCGATACCGTAGACGATGCCGTCCTTGTTTTCCTTCACGATGCCGCCCCAGTCCGCCAGCGGCGGCTGAACGCCCAGACCGAGGAAGGACAGGGTCGAGACAAACAGGACCATGAAGATGAAACGCAGACCCAGTTCAGCCACCAGCGGCGACAGAGCATTGGGCAGGATTTCCCGGAAGATCACCCAGATCTGGCCTTCACCCCGCAGGCGCGAGGCTTCGACGTAATCCATTACGGCGATGTCCACCGCAACAGCGCGCGCCAGACGATAGACGCGCGTGGCATCCAGCAGGCCCATGACGATGATCAGAACAGGGATGGTGACCGGAACCATGGCCAGAACCACCAACGCGAAGATCAGCGATGGAATCGACATGATCAGATCGACTGTACGTGACATGACCTGATCGACCCAGCCGCCCATAACTGCCGCCAGAAAACCCAGGACCGAGCCGGTCACAAAGCTGAGGATCGTTGCTGCCGTGGCGATGAAGATCGTCGTGCGCCCGCCATAGATCATGCGGCTGAGAAGGTCGCGGCCAATGTTGTCCGTGCCCAGCCAGAATTGCGAGCTTGACGGCTCCCACACATCGCCGACGACCTCAGCCATGCCATAAGGGGCCAGCAGGGGGGCAAAGATGGCAACAAAGAAGTACAGGCCGGTAAAGCCAAGACCGATCATTGCAGAGATAGGAATGTTCTTCATTTCGGATGCCTCAACCTTGGGTTGGCAAGGATCGAGACGATGTCTGCAATCATGTTCAAACCGATATAGATCGCGGCGAAGATTACACCGCACGCCAGGACAACGGGCACGTCACGCTTGGTCACGTGATCCACCAGATATTGCCCCATGCCGGGATAGACGAAGACGACCTCGACCACGACGACGCCAACAACGAGGTAGGCCAGGTTCAGCATGACCACGTTTACAATAGGTGCGATGGCATTCGGGAATGCGTGGCGGTAGATCACCTGAAAGTTGCTCAGGCCCTTAAGCTCTGCCGTCTCGACATAGGCCGACTGCATCACGTTTAGGATTGCAGCGCGGGTCATACGCATCATGTGCGCCAAAACCACCAGAGTCAGCACGATGACAGGCAAAGCGATAGAGTTCAGCTTTTGCCCTAGGGTCATGCTGTCGTTGATCATAGCCAGAGGCGAGAAGAAGCCCAGTTTGACGGCAACGAAGTAGACCAGCACATAACCGATCAGGAATTCGGGGATAGAGATCGTGGTCAGTGTGACCGCCGAAATCATCTTGTCGGGCCAGCGGTTGCGGTAGCGGACCGCCAGAAGGCCCAGGAAGATAGCCAGTGGAACCGAAATAATAGCGGCCCAGAACGCCAGAAACAGTGTGTTGCCCAGACGGCTGCCAACGGATTCAGCGATGTCGAGCTTGTTTGTCAGTGATTGGCCCAGATCACCCTGAACAATGCCACCCAACCATTCAAAATAGCGGGTCAGGGCTGGCCGGTTGAGGCCCATTTCTTCGCGCAGGTTTGCCAGCGCTTCGGGGGTTGCGGATTGGCCAAGGACGGCTTGCGCCGCGTCCCCGGGAAGGGCTTCAGTGAGGCCGAATATCAGAGCCGATGCACCGAAGAGAAGCAAGAGTCCCAGCGCTAAGCGCTGGAACACCAGTTTGATGATGGGATGCATATACAGTAGCCCGGATCAGACGAACCACATTTTGCGGGACATATTGCCGTTCATCAGCTCTTGTGTCGGGTCGGTTTCCCAACCGTCCAACTGGTTGCTGATGCCCTCAACAAAGTCGTTGAACATCGGACAGATCAGACCGCCTTCATCGCGGACCATCATGCCCATCTGGCTGTAGATACCTTTGCGCTTTTCAGGGTCAAGTTCAGCACGCGCGGCGAACAGCAAGTCGTCGAAGGCCGGGACCTTGAACCGCGTGTCGTTCCAGTCCGCAGTCGACAGATAGGCAGTCGCATACATTTGATCCTGAACCGGACGGCCACCCCAGTAGGACGCGCAGAATGGCTGAACATTCCAGACTTCCGACCAATAACCATCATTTGGCTCACGCTTGATCTCAAGCGGAATTCCAGCTTCTGCTGCAGACTGTTGGAACAGGGCCGCTGCATCTACCGCACCAGGGAAGGCGCCATCTGCCACACGCAGAATAATTGGCGAACCGTCATGGCCCGATTTTTGATAATGCTCAGCGGCCTTTTCAACGCTGAATTCGCGCTGCGGAATAGTCTCATCAAACAGCGGGTAAGCCGCGTTGATCGGCATGTCGTTCCCGATCGAACCATAGCCTCGAAGCACTTTCTCAACCAGATCCTCTCGGTTGATGGCGTGTTTCAGAGCGAGGCGCAGTTCGTTGCTGTCGAACGGTGCAGTGTCAATGTGCATGATGAAGACATAGTGTCCGCGACCTGCGGTCGAGTGCACTGTCAGGTTTGGCGCGCGTCCCAAAAGGTCGGCCACTTTCGGTTCGACCCGGTTGATTGCGTGAACTTGTCCAGATTGAAGCGCGGCCGTACGGGCCGTAGCATCGTTGATCACGATCACTTCTACACTGTCGAAATTTCCGAAATCCGAGTTCCAGTGGTTTTCGAACTTTGTGTAAAGATGGCGTACACCGGGTTCATCCACTTCTACCTTATAAGGTCCGGTTCCGATGCCTGCGCCAGGATTCTCCATCCCTCCGTCAGGCTGAACGATCAAATGATAGTCGGCCATCAGATAGGGCAGGTCAGCGTTTGGCTCAGTCAGCGTGACTTGGAAGTTGTCCCCGTCAGCTTTCATGGACTCGATACCTTTCATGATGCCAAGCGCACCAGATTTCGAGTCTTCGTTCGAGTGACGCTGCATCGTTTTAAGCACGTCTTCGCTGGTCATCGTTTTTCCGTTGTGGAACTCAACGCCTTGACGCAACTTAAATGTCCATACTTTGGCGTCTGCGCTACCTTCTACGCTTTCTGCTAGGCGTGGCTCGATGGTGCCATCGGGTGCCACTTCAACCAACTGATCGCCGAATTGTTTGCCGTTCTGGAAGGGAACTGAGCTTGCATAGGTCGCCGGGTCAAGCGAGTTAGTTGATTCGCCACCTTGCAGGCCAAACTTCAGGTCACCGCCTTTTTTGGGCCCTGCCGCCCGCGCGGCATCCGCAAACATCGTGCTGGCCATCGCTGCCGAGACGCCTAAAGCCGCAGCTTTCCCCATAAATTCGCGGCGGGTCATCTTCCCGGCGGTGACCTGGCCGGCCATGTGCGTGATTTGTTCGTTCATTGAGTATTCTCCCTATTGAGTGGTTTTAGCCCTTTGCGGACTTTTTATTGACGCATGAGTCAAAGTTGGCGCATTTCAGACAACCGAGCAAGGATATTTCGCGCGTGCACTGAAAACGATGGTCTTCACGATGACGTCACGAACGCCGCCTTCGCGATCTGTATATCGAGAAACCGTCTGCATATTCTTTCATTTTCGGTTCTTGATGGAACAAAGTGTAGGAATATGCGTCAAATCATACGCGTATTGCGACAATTAGGTCCATTACGTTGGTCCCGGTTGGTCCCGTCACCAAAAGCGCACCCGCTGAATCCAGAAAAGTACCGCTGTCAGCGTTTTGAAGGTAGGTTTCGGCTGCGTCCACCCAGGTTGCGCCAGTCACGATCCCTCCGGCTGCGTTTGTTGGGCCGTCCGTGCCATCTGTACCACCAACAACAACCGTCAGGTTCGTTTGACCTGAGATCTCTTTGGCCAATGCAAGCGCCAGTGCCTGATTTCGCCCACCGCGCCCTGGGTGACCGGGTAGAACCACGGTCGGTTCACCGCCAAAGATCATCACACCCTTGTCCATGCCGCGTAGCATCGATCCAAGCTTTGCCGCCACTCGCAGATAGTCATCGTGCAGCGCTTCGTCATTGGCCAGTACCGTTTGACCCGCTTCGCTTGCTGCTAAGGCAGCCGCATTTCGGGCATGTGCGTTTGACGCCACGATCTGTGTCGTCGCCGTGAAGCTGTAGTCATCTGGCAAAGCTCCAATGCCCGAGCCAATGACATTGAGATCGTCGCCGGGCACGTCTGAAATCGCCAGAACAGTCGCGTGTGCACCTTTGAAATGAGACAGCAAACCGCCGCCCTTGATGCGTGACAGCTTGCGCCGCTCGGCGTTCATTGCCCGAATGTCCATCCCCTCAGACAGCAGTCTGCGGTTCAACGCTTCCAGATCGTGTAAAGACGTGCCGGTCAGAAGATCCTCGGCCAACGAGGACGCGCCGCCTGAAACCAACAGAAGGACATGAGAGCCCGGCGGCATCTGCTCCATCGCAACGCGGAGCGCGCGCCCACCCGCAAGGCTGCGGTCATCCGGCACCGGATGAGAGGCCTCGATCACCTCGACCGACTCGGGGAGATCGCGACCGTGTTCGTCTTTGGTGACCACAAGAGTGGGGACCGGACCAAACTGAGCCAGCGCCGCACGTGCCATGGCGGCAGCAGGTTTCCCAACGGCGAGAATCCGATCGGGCTTGGGAACATCCGGCAGTGCGGCCTTGGTGGCAGCGAACCCATCGACCGCATCAACTCCGGCCTGCCAAAACGAAACGGCTTGCTTTGTGATATCCATCAATTCTCAATCCAGATCGTAACAGGGCCGTCGTTTACAAGTTCGACCGCCATATCAGCCCCAAACTGCCCCGTTTCCACCGCAACACCTTGTGCGGAAAGGTGATTTGCAAATTCTTTATACAGGCGTTCACCCTGATCCGGCGGGGCTGCAGTTGAAAACCCCGGCCGGTTGCCGCTTTTTGTATCGGCGGCGAGTGTAAACTGGCTGATCACTAAAGCCGATCCGCCAATATCCCGAAGTGAGCGGTTCATTTTCCCCGCATCATCTTTGAAGATACGAATCTTGGCCGCCTTTTCGGCAAGCTTCTTGGCCTGCTCGTTGCCGTCGCCCTGCATGGCGCAAACAAGAATCATCAACCCCTGTCCACATGATCCTGTGACAGTGCCATCGACCGACACTTTGGCATGCGACACCCTCTGCAATACTGCGCGCAAGGGATTCCTCCTTGTTATGCAAAAGCCAACCTCTGGGATTGTTTAATCCCGCCATTCCACAAAGTCACTTGGTGCGGCGCGTTCTGTGCGAAAGTTATTTGCGGGATGATCAGGGTCCGCATAGCCAAAAGAAATCGCGCACAGGATCAAGCGGTCTTCGGGGATCTGAAAATAGCGATGCAAGAATGGACCGTAAGTAGCCAATGCGGCTTGTGGTATGGTCGCGATCCCCAACGCTTGCGCGGCCAGCGTGAAGGCCGTAACAAAACCACCGCAATCCATGGCGCCATAGGGGCCAAGTTCTGCCGGGCTTGAAAGGATGGCACAATGCGGTGCGCCAAACAGGGCAAAGTTCTGCATCATTTGCTGCGCCGACCCGGCGCGGTCCCCGCGTTCCACGCCCACGGCTTCGTAAAGCGCCCAACCACAGGCGCGGCGGCGATCCTGGTACACGCCCGAGTAGGAGGTTGGAAACGGCAGATCCGGTGCTGGCGTTCCGCTGACAGCTTCAGCTAACATTGCTTTACGGAACGCATCTGTTTCATCTGCGCTGGTGATCACCAATTGCCAGGGTTGCGCATTGCACCAGCTAGGGACTTGGGATGCGCTGGTGACGATCTGTTCGATCTGCGCTCGCGGTACTGGTTCTGACAGAAACGCCCGACAGGAATAGCGGTCTTTCAGCAGAGTATTCAGTTCAGCTAACGACACGGCAGACCCATCCCTTTGTTTCCGCGCTGAACATGACCGGGCTTTGCCCGATGCACAAGCCTGTCCGCAGGTCCGACTATTGCCCGGTGGCGGCCAAATACCCGACACCCGCAGCCACCAACAAACCTAGTACAACAGCGATGGTGATTTTGATCGCTGACCAAGGACGTTCGCCTTGAACCCGTCCGGTCCGGCCATTGACCACAAATCGGTAGGTCTGGCCGCGGTATTTATAGGCGGCCATCCAAACCGGCAGAAGGATATGCTTGAACGTGACATCACGCACATCTGTATCGACCGCATGAATGCGCTGACGGTCCCCGCCGATGTCAAAACGAACGTCCCGTTCAATTACGCGCGCCATATGGGCGCGGGCTTCGGCGTATCCTTCCCGCAGTTCAACGCTGTAGGCTTCAGCACGGAAACCGGCCAGGTATTCGGGCTGATAAGGCTCCAGCGCGGGCAGATCCCAGGGCTCCAGCGCGTCGGTGTAGCGTTTTGGAAGCGACTTAGACGCCAGAACCAACACGTCGTCAAAAAACCGCGCGACGCGGCCGGACTTGGAGGTCCAGCGTACCTTTGGCACTTGTTGCTGAACCCGCTTGCCGTCTCGCATTACGGTGCGGGTTTCATAATAGACAGTGCCGCGTTCGCCGCGATACGAAGACTTGGTGTCGGCGTCGAAGGTCCAATAGGGCACGTAAATACCCTGCATCTTGCGCCCTTTGCGGGCATATTCCTTCAACCCGTTTGGTGCGAACCACAGTCGCCCCAACCAATCGCCCATCGCCTTGTGGGCTGATCGTTCGTCGAATGCAAAAGGCAATACGCCTTTTGGTTTGATATGCCGGTTGATCCCGGTATCTGTCACGACCGGCGTGGCGCAAAACGGGCATTCTGCTGCATGGGTGTTCGGGTCGAACTCCACCTGCGCGGCACAGTTTGGGCAGGACAGAACGCGGGTTTCCTCGATCTCGCTGTCCGGCAGGCGGTCAGCGATGGCGGCGTCAAAGTCCAGCTCTCGCAGACTTGCACCGCCCCACGGCCCGGCACTGATCGGCTCGGAATGCCCGCAATGATCACAGGTTAAGGTACCATCACCAGGGTTGAACCGGTAGTCAGCGCCACACTGGTCGCAGGGGAAACGGTGTTCGGTCGGGTCAGGGGCGGTGACGTGTGTCATGAATTACCCGGTGGTCATGATGAATAGGAAGGAAGACCGTGTTTGTTCACGTTCCAGGCGGAGGAGGCGGCAGGATTGTGAACAACTGCGCAAGTTCCTGCACGTCGCCTGCCTTTTTCCAACCGTCTTGTCCTGCGGTCCAGACATATGTGTCACGTGTCAGTTCGCCTTCGCTGGCCATGCGTCCCATCTTGGCTTTGGAAAACGGCCCACTTGTCTGACCATCCACAGCGATATGCCACACATGTTCGACAGGTGGCGGAGGAGGCGGTGCCGCATGTGCTACCGGTTGCGGGGCAGCGGGGGCGGGCGATCCCCACGGGCCGCTCGGCTGGCTCGCTGCCATGTTCGACATTTGCTGTGCCATCGCCATGCCCATACCCATGCCAAGACCAGCCCCCATGCCGCCGCCTTGACCCGGATTATTGGCCGCAGCCGTCATTGCCTCTGCAGCGGAATACTGTGTGAACTTACCCAGATCGCCCGCCAACCCCATCGAGGTCCGCTTATCCAGCGCTGCCTCAACCGCCGGGGGCAGCGAGATGTTTTCAATGTAAAACTCCGGCATTTCCAGCCCATAGCTGTCCAAGACCGGCGAAACTTCGGCAGCGATCAGCTTGCCCAGATCGGCGGTGTTTGCGGCCATGTCCAGCACTGGAATGCCTGAGCCCGAGATGACGCGGCTGAACTCCTGCACGATGATATTGCGCACCTGAAAGCTGATTTCATCCATTGTGAATTCGCCATCTGTCCCGACGATTTCGACAAGGAACTTGGCTGGGTCCTTTACACGCACCGTGTAGGTGCCATAGGCCCGAATACGGGTTGGCCCGAACTCGGGATCGCGCAGCATGATCGGGTTTTTGGTACCCCATTTCAGGTCGTTGAACCGAGTTGTGTTGACGAAATAGATCTCGGATTTGAACGGCGACTGAAAGCCGTGATCCCAATGCTGAAGTGTGGTCATGATCGGCATGTTGTTGGTCTCAAGCATATAGAGACCCGGCGTGAATACGTCGGCCAATTGCCCTTCATGCACAAATACTGCTGCTTGACCTTCGCGCACGGTCAGTTTGGCGCCGTACTTGATCTCGTGCCCCTCACGCTCAAACCGCCAGACCATCGTATCACGGGTGTCATCCACCCAATGAATAACGTCAATGAATTCTCCGGTCAGAAAATCGAAAATTCCCATTTGGGTTCTCCTGTCCTTGGGGTCAGAGCGGCTGACCCATTAACTCGCGGGCAATAATACGTACGACGGGGCGCGCATCATCCACGCCCACACCAGGTTGCAGGCGCTGATCATACAGCATCGTCAACAGTTTCTCGTCATGGCTGGTCAGCAGCGCAAACTCATCATCATCGTTGAAAATCGAAGGCCGTGCTGCGGGGCTGTCATTGGACAGACCAAGTCCCTGCGCAATCTCTTCGTGAATACAACTGCGACGCACCAGATCGGTCAGTTCGGCCCGGATCAACGCGACTGCACGCACATATTTGTAGGGCGACGCCCTGGTCGCGGAGGCAAAGACCAGACAGTCGAAATTGGCGCGTGGGTTGGCAACAAGATCCAGCGAAGCCTGGCTGATATTCGGGATCAATTGCTTCAGGCGCGACGCGACATAGGCGCTGTCGTCCTTGCCTGCGAAAAAGACATGGAAGTTGGCGTTGCGCGACACAACCGAAATCGGGTGCTGGGTCAAACCGGCCAGACGGCCTGCGAACACGCGAACCTGATCCGCGTCCTTAGTCCGCGTTTCGGGCAAAACCGAAGGGCCAAACTCGGTCTGGATGCGCACGGGGCCGGACCAACGGCTCAGCTGCCCATCTGTTTGGCGAGAACCGATCGAAACACTCTGCGTCGGATATTCGCTGTAAAACGCGATTGCTTCGAAGTTCCGGGCCAGATCGTCGGCATCATAGGGCGTATCCGGTCCGCCGCCATCTGTGCGCAACAGCCCTCGAACCAGAAGGTCGCGTTCAACCCGCTGGTAGAAACGCGCCAGATCCTGACTGGCGGCAGAGGGCGGTACATACGCATTCGCCGCTGTCGGTGCGGGTTCGGGCCGGGGTTGCGGCGCAACAGTGGATGTCAGGGTTTCATCGCAATTGGCCAAGGCCAATACCGAAGTCACCCCTAACGCAAGTTTCAGAGAGTTGAAGCGCCGCACGCGGATCCCGCCTTTAGCCAGGAACCGACGTACCGGAATTGTCACCAATCCCGTCCCGGCGCGCTTTGGCAGCGGCCAGCGTGTCACGCAATTCGGTCTCCATCTTTTGCAATTCAACCTCAGCCGCCGCGCGTTTCGCTTTTCCTTCGTCCGCAATCGCCAGGCTTTCGTTGATAGTTCCGATCAGGTCAGCATTGGCCTGCTTGACGGCCTCGATGTCGAACACACCGCGCTCCATCTCTTCGCGGATCATCTTGTTGGATTCGCGCAAGTTGGCCGCGTTCGAGGTCAGAAGTTCGTTTGTCAGATCGTTGGCGTCACGCACGGCAGCGGCAGCCTCGGCGCTGCGCTGGATGGTGACGGCCTGCGCCAGTTGGGTTTCCCACAGAGGCACGGTGTTCACCAGCGTCGAATTGATCTTGGTCACCAGCGACTTGTCGTTTTCCTGCACCAACCGGATTGAGGGCAGCGACTGCATCGTGACCTGGCGGGTCAGCTTCAGGTCATGAACCCGGCGTTCCAGATCGTCGCGCGCGGCGCGCATGTCGCGCAGTTCCTGCGCTTTCATAACCTGTTGATCTTCGGGCGCGGCTTCAACTTCAGCCTCTTTTTCCGGTATGTCGTGGCTGTCCAATTCGGTCAGCTTTTCTTCACCGGCCGCGATATAGAGTGCCAGTTCGTCATAAAAGCCCAACGTCTTTTCATACAGCAGATCAAGCGATTTGATGTCTTTCAGCAGGGTGTGCTCATGGCTCAGAAGGTCGTCGGTTATGCGGTCAATCTGGCCCTGAACTTCTTCGTATTGGGCGGTGAACTTGGCAAACGGCGCGGCCTTGCCCAGCAGTTTTTCCCACCAGCTGCGTTCGCGGCGCACGTCCAGTTCACTGACCGAGAACCCTCGTATCGTGGTCACGATGTTGCGCAGGCTGTCCCCGGCGGGGCCCACATCCTTGTTGCGCACATCGGCCAGCATCGCCTGGCTGATTTCCTGCAACTCTGCTTGTGCAGATGACCCAAAAGACACGATCGAGTTGGTATTGCCCATGTCGATCTCGTCCATCCGCTTGCGGATCTCGGCGCTGACGGGTTCGTCGGCGTCTTCCAGCGACACGACCTCGGCCTGAGGTTCAGGCAAAGCAACGGCTGTGACTTCCTGCACCAGAGTTTCGGCCTGAACTGCCTTGTTCTTGATCTCATCGGACATGGGGATGTTCCTCGCTCAAATAATGGCCGGTCAGTCCAACCGGACGCCTTCGCGCTGCAACCTTTCGCGCAGCACGTCAATTTCAACCGTCAGATCACTGCGGTCATCCAATAGCATTTTGCGCGTACGCGCAGCGAAATTCTGTTCCAGATCGTCAAGCAGCGCAGAATAGTCCGCAAGCGCTTGCGCATCGCGGGTTCGGGCGTAGACGTCAGCAAACTTGACGGTCGCGTCCCGTGCGCCCTGCAGATAGACAGTCAGGTACTTTCTGGCACCGGCCAGATCGCGGGGATCTTCTTCGACCGTGCGGAACAGATCCCGCGCGGTGTCCTGAAACCGTTCGACGCGGGCTTCGACCCTGCGGTCGCCTGCGCGTTTGATGGCGTCGGTCATCTCAGACAGATGTTTCTCGGCATCATCGACAACGCGGGCCACTCGGTCTTGTTGAAAGGTGTCGATCCCTTCCATGCCTTTGTCTTTCATCGGATCAATGCCGAATGAGACCGCGTGCAGAACGGTTGCCGCCACTCCGAATAGCACCGGGGCCAACAAGCTGGCTTGTGCGGCGGTTTCTGCATCCAGAAACTCGGTCCTGTACGTGGCTAGCCCTGCACCCAGACCAGTCAGAATGCTTGCAAATATCTTGCGCGGAAAAGCAGGCCGTCGGGCGGTCTTTCGGGCGTTATACGCAGCTTCGGCCCGCAGACCTTCGCGCAGCAGGAACGCGGCAGCTGTCAAGATACCAGCTGCGATCAGCCCGATGGTCATGCCGATCGCACCATCGTTCAGCGATAAAAACACCAAAGGAATGGCCGGAAGAAACAGAAGGTTCGCCCGCGCACCAGCAGGTTCAACCCGTGCGCCGTCAAATTGCCCCCTTGGCAGAGGTGAATCGCCCGAGGTATCGCCCTGCGGGCTGTACTTGCCGCCAAACCGCTTTGCCATGGCCTACAGCCCCCCAAGCAGGCCGGTGCAGACACCAAGCAACAGCAGCAACAAGACAGCGTAGGCGAGTTTTTGCACTCCGCTTCCGGACATCACGCCCCCCAAACAGCAGCATTCACTGAAAATTTAGGGGATGCGAGGGCTTAGCGCTAGGGGGAAGGTTGTCGAACCAGCATCACTTGCGAGGTTTCTTGCCGATTGGTGCCCGTTTTCTTTGCGGTCGGGCAGTGCGTTTTGGTGCGGCATCGGGTTTGACGTCTCCGTCCAGCCCAAGTTGATCGCGCATCACACGGCGGCGGATCTCTTCAACCTCGCCCTGCTTCAGGCTGCCCAATTGGAACGGGCCGTAAGACACGCGCAACAGGCGGTTCACTGTGAAGCCGATATCTTCCATCGCGCGGCGGATTTCGCGGTTCTTGCCTTCCCGCAGACCAATGGTCAGCCATGCATTGGCCCCTTGCTGACGATCCAGCGACACGGTCATAGGCTGAAACCGTTCGCCTTCGATGACCAGACCTTTGCGCAGCGGTTCGAAATCTTCGTCTTTCGGGCGACCATTCACCCGTACGCGGTACTTGCGCAGCCAACCGGTTGAGGGCAGTTCAAGCTTGCGCTTGATCCCGCCATCATTGGTCAGCAGCAGCAATCCTTCGGAGTTCAGGTCAAGCCGTCCGACGCTCATAACCCGCGGCATATCTTCGGGCAGCTTGTCGAAAATCGTTTCGCGGCCTTTTTCGTCGCGCGTGGTTGTCACCAATCCCGTAGGCTTGTGGTACAACCACAGGCGCGAGGGCTCGGGTTCCGAGACGGGCTTGCCATCGACAACGATCTTGTCTTTTGCCGTGACGTTCAGGGCAGGGCTATCGATGATCTTGCCATTCACGGCCACACGGCCTGCTTCGATCATGCGCTCAGCCTCACGCCGCGATGCGATGCCAGCACGGGCCAGAACTTTGGCGATCCGGTCGCCAGGAGGAGGGGTCTTGTTCATGTCAGGCCCATACCGCATCCCGCGCGCTTGCGAAAGGCAGGTTTCTGATGCAGTCAGGGGCATGATGTTCAAATCGCATATGGATCAGGCTCTGGCCGAGGCACGCGCGGCAGCGGATCGCGGCGAGGTGCCAGTAGGGGCCGTTATCGTCGGACCGGACGGTTCCGTTGTTGCAGCGGCAGGAAACCGGACGCGCGAATTGAACGACCCAACCGCGCATGCCGAAATTCTTGCCCTACGGGAGGCATGCGCGCGTGCAGGGTCCGAGCGGTTGCCGGACCATGATCTCTACGTCACGCTGGAACCCTGTGCGATGTGTGCAGCGGCCATGGCAGCCGCGCGCATAAGGCGGATTTACTACGGCGCGGCCGATCCCAAGTCAGGGGGTGTGGCACACGGCGCGCGCGTGTTCTCACACCCGCAGGCGCATCACGTACCCGAGATTTACGATGGGATCGCCGGTGACGAAGCAGCAGAGCTTTTGAAAGACTTCTTTGCTTCGCGCCGCAAAGACGTGCCGGGCTGAAGCCCCGCCTACAGTTTGATTGGCTGCATCACTACGGGCTCAATCACGTTGACCTCCGGCAGCCCGTCAATCAGCGACTGTGCTGATTGTTCGAGGATCGGGAAGGTCTTGTAATGGCACGGAATAACCGTTTTGAAGTTGAAGTAGCGCTTGGCCGCGTAGGCTGTGGCTTTCATTTCCATCGTGAAATGCCCGCCAGCTGACAATATGCCGATGTCAGGTTTGTAATAATCTCCCATCCAATCCATATCGGCCATGATGTCCGTGTCGCCCGAGACATAAAGCATGTGCCCCTCAGCTGCGATCATGAAACCAACCTCACTGCCGCCGGTACGCAGCCCGTCTGGAGTTGAAAAAGTCGAGCTGTGAGACGCCGGAACCATCGTGACCTTGACCCCGTTCAGATCGACGGTGCCGCCTTTGTTGAAGCCGATGGTCTCGATGCTTTCGGCTTCGTTCCAGTATCCCATCAGATCGTACTGACCGACGACGGGGATTTTCAGGTGTTTGGCCAGAGGCAGTACATCAGCCACATGGTCAAAATGGGTATGCGTCAAAAGGATATGGGTGGCCCCATCCAACGCCGCGTCGTGCTGATCTTCCGCTAGAACGGGATTGCCGGTTAGCCAGGGGTCAATCAATAGAACCTGTCCCTGGGTTTCGATGCGGAAACTACCATGCCCCAGCCAAATAATGTTCATTCCAAATTTCCTCCAAAATGGTGTCTTGGCAGCAGCCTAGCATCGGCTATGTAAATTTCCATGGATTGGATTCGAGAAATTGATGGCTATTGTGAACGGCTGTCTCCGGACTATTGGGCAGAGCCAATAAACGCGATTACAAACGCAGCTTTTCTGATTTCTGCTTGGATCATGTGGAGGCGGGTTCGCAATCAGGACATGCCACTGGCCATGATCCTTGTTGCGCTTCTGGCGATGATCGGAATCGGCAGCTATCTGTTTCACACGCATGCTCAGGTCTGGGCGGCCCTGGCAGATGTGGCTCCGATCCTTCTGTTCATCCTGGTTTACATTTTTGCCGTGAACAAAAACATCTGGCGGATGTCGTCGGGGTTGGCGTTCGGAGGGACGTTGCTTTTCTTTCCCTACGCGGCAGCAACCGTTCCGCTGTTTCAGCTTATTCCCGGGTTGGGGGGATCGGCAGGCTATGCGCCGATTCCTCTGCTCATCCTGATCTATGCGACCCTGCTGCGGGGCCGAGACCCGGTCCTTGCCAAAGGAATGTCTGTTGGAGCGTTGATACTGATCCTTTCAATCACCTTCCGTGCGCTGGACTTGCCGGTTTGCGGGCAATGGCCATTGGGCACGCATTTCATGTGGCACATCCTGAATGCCATCATGCTGGGTTGGATGATCGAAGTTTATGCTGCTAGTATTAGGCGTAATCGGTCTAGGGGTTAACTTTCGGTAACTTCGGGCCTTTTGTAAATCCGTAACCGACTGGTAAGTTTCTGAAAAATGAACAAAAATCAACAAGTGCAGCACCCCGTTTCTGATCGACGTTTGTTTTCAAGACCTTCTACCCCACCAGCCCTGACTGGTTGTCAAGGCTGGCAGTTGGACGTTAAATGGACACTAACAGTCAAAAAGGGCAGAATATGAAAATGGCAGCGACGACCCCGGTCAAACTCAAACCACCACCGGGCAAGTCTCAATTGGTGGTGTCCGACGACGCGACGCGCAATCTCGTCCTGATCGTGGGCAAGACGACCAAGACATGGCAAATCCGTTACCGGATGCACGGACGGCGGTTGTCCCTCAATCTGGGAAAATACCCATCCATGTCGTTGGGTGAAGCACGCAAGGCGGCAAATGCGGCTATGGCCCAAGTTGACGCGGGGATCGACCCGCGCGGCGTGACCGACACATTCGACGCGGCATGGCAGGACTACTGGAAAACCCGCAAAACCCAATTGAAGCACCCGGACCACGATCTCAGCGCCTATCGCCGTCATATCCAGCCCATTCTGGGTGGCGTGAAGCTTGGCGACCTGAATAAGTCCCTGTGGCCGCAATTGCAGGCCCACTGGGTCAAGAATGGCCTCGAGTCGGGGCAGGAGACGCCTTTGCGCATCGCGCGGCACTTCGAGGCGCATCTGCTGGACACGGATTTGATTGACCGTCCGTTCCTGCCGCGTCGCGTGGTGATCCCAAAGGGGCAAGGCCACGCCATTCCACCGCTGGACGAAATTCGCGGCCTTCTGACGTGGTGTGACCGTCACTGGCGGGACGCGGACGCGAGTGTGCGTGAAGCGTACCGGGGCGGCTCACCTGTCGCGGCGAAACAGCGGGCGGCGGCTCTGGCGCTGCTGGCCTTAACCGGCTGCCGTCGGGCCATGATCACCGAGTTGGAGTGGTCGGAAATTCAGGGCGACGCGCTGGTCTGGCCTGCCCATCGGATGAAAACCAGCCAGCCGTTTGCCCAGCCGTTATCGGACGCCGCGCAAGTGTGGATCGGTCGGTTGCCCGCCAATAACTACAAATGGGTTTTTCCTAACAAGCACGGGACGGGCCCATTCCGCGCGGACCTCGACCGTTGGCTCAAGAAGGCGGGCGCAAAAGGCTGGGTACCGCATAGCTTGCGCAAAGGGCTTGTTGTGCATGGCGCGCGGGCGTTTGGCTGGCCACCGTATCTGCAACAGACGTTGTTGGCCCATTCGGCCTCGACCGTTCTGGGTGAAACCACCGCGATCTATGGCGCGAACGACCGTCTGTTCTTTGACGAACGGCGGGACGCGCTCAACCAATGGGCGAACCTCCTATGCACCTGACCGTAATCGAAACGCCCGACGACGCGCCTCTCGATGGCTGCCAGCGCGTTCCAGTGTGGTGGGTGCCCGATGGGGGTATTCAGCACAACGGGACCACTGTGGGCGTCAAATGGCGCTGTGATCGTTGCGGAATTGAGGGTCAGGGCGCGTTTGGACCGGCCCGGTCGCTGTCGGAGACCACCGCCCGCGCCGAACACTGGTTCATGAACGGCGACGCCGCCAAAGTGGCTTGTTTGTATCGCGTGACGCCTGTGTGAATGGGAACCCGGTCGAATGCGAGGCAACCCGCGCTTGCTTTTTTATCTCGGCAGCGCGGGTTTTTTCTTTCCTGCGTCGCCGCGACACAGGGCCGGATCAGGTCAGCGAGCTACCTATTTGGGACTACCACCCCTTCGGGGGGCCCGCGCTGCTTTTCCCGTCCCCTATATCCAGCGGCAGCGCGGGCACTTTCTTGATATCGCCAAATAATCGCACTATTGAAATTTTTTGTCCGGTTTTCGCAAGGAGTTTGAAGAGCTTGCTCTTATGTCACCGTCGAGTGAAGCGTGTGACATGAAGAGATGCAGTCAGGTGCTGAAATCAGCATTGAAAGCTCTGATCAGCAAGTAAGCGACAAAGAAACCTAAACGAAAAGGCGACGAAAATGATTGGCAATATCAGCGGCCCAGCGATCATCCTTGTGATCCTTTATGTTGCGTGGCCTCTTTTCATCATTTGGGCTTCCATTGCGGCGGTGGGTGCTTTGAAGAGAATTGCCAATGCTGCAGAAAGTTTAGCTAGCGACGCTTTGCCTGAAAACTCGAGTGCGCGCAGTCTCGTTCGCGAGACCGATCCTGCGTATAAGTATATCCCCAAGTAACTATCGCAGTTCCACAGCGTTATGCACTCCGCCAGTTTTTGGCGGTCAATGGCAATACATGCCTCGGTGTGCAAAGCACTTAGTACATTAAACGGTTTTGAAGGAGTTCCTCGTGTTTGTAATGCATGTGATCAACCGCAAAAGCCCAAGTGGATTTGGAAGGCAAAACGTTAGCCCTGTCTCAGGCAAGCCCGGGTACTTCGAGTGTGGGTACTGGGATGTATCCTTGGAGGATGCTGAGAAACTGGTAAATGGCCTGCTTTTTATGCATGATACAAAGTCCGAAAGCTGCGTGTTTGGTGGCCAAGTGTTGGGGTTTCGGCAGGAAAAACGCGAAGAATTCTCCCGAGAGGATCGTGTCGTTTTTGAATTGAGGGCCGACTCGAGTTGCCGAGGCCAGAAGTGGCGTGGTGCCACTCATGCAATGGCCTACACTAGCGGTGTGATTGAAGTGTGAGGTTTTGTTCCTGCGTCGATTATTCGTGCAGTGCTTCCAGCTTTTTCTTGAGATCAAACGGGATGGTCCGGGGCCACTTTTTCATACCCGATGTTCTACCCCTGTTCTCACACCGGTTAAAGCTGGTTTTGTGCGCCTTCCTCTCGAAAGCGCTGTTCAACTTCTTTGGCGCGTTCTTCGTCTTTTTCGATCTCCGACATCTCTTTGGCAACAAGGCTCAGGATATGGTCCAGTTCCGAACGCGCCTGCCGCACGACAGTCAAAATTTTCTCTAGTTCTTCGGGTTTTTTTCCAGAAAAGTCTGCACCAATTTGATACATTCAAGGAGTTCTAGAAACAGCTAATCGCATTCGGCAGCAAAGGAAGCTCATATCAAGTAGTCGGGCATTGGTAAATCGGCCAACGCCCCCATTCGTTTGGCAATTACGCGGCGAGCAGATTTCTCCTCATCATCGAAATCACCAAAGACTTCCTTCGAACAAACCATGCCGACAGAGCCACCTGTTACGAGGCCAGCCAAGCCAATCCCAAATTTCAAAACTTGCCGCCTAGACAGTTCAGTCCCGGTTTCAAGGTTTCCCATAACAAGATGGTTAAGAGCCAGACTTCTGCCCATTTCGCCGCCACCAGCAATTAGTACTAGGTCAGCAAAGCTATCGTTTTTGGAGGTTTCTCGGTAGACTTCTTGTACTAATTTAAGGTAGGTACGCCAGTCGGAAAAGTCGTAGGACCCATCGCTTGAAACGCGTAGATTTTTACTTTTCCAGATCAACTGGTCCATTTTTGAGAGAACCGGCTTTCTCTCCTTTATGAAGCTAATGAAATTCTCAAATTTGTCTGGTTGTTTCCAAAGTCGGATGGGCTCATCCGCGATGTTAGTATGCTTGCTAATCCGGATTTCAGAAGCAACTGCTTGAAACTCAGCCAATGCATAAAGCTCGTTAGAGATTCGTCGTCTATCGCTAGCGTGTTCTTTTTCACCGAGGGGGCTGCGGTATCTCTCACGCAGAAGAAATTCTGTCTCTGTAGTGTTGTAAGTTCCTCCGTAGGCCGCTGTCACCGGGGACGCCAGATGCGTCTTTCTACCTCGTGACCATTTGGCCAGTTCCAAGAATGGCCATTCATGCCGGACTTCAGAGTAGTCTTTCGCCTTCTCAAGCCGATACAGCTTCTGCTTGTCCGCATTGGTCCCGAAGAAGCCTATGTAAACAAGGTTGTTTGCAAGACGAATTGCAGCTCCGTTTTTGGACGTCGACATAGAACCGGCTAGAACTTGATTCAACTCATCTAGCGGATGGTTTTGGACCTCGGGCAGCAAAAGGCGCGTGAAGTGTTCAACGTATGCTTCTTGGTTTGTGTCGCTTAGACCAAATTCCTTCAAAAGTTTCTTGCGTCTTGTCCCTAGCACGCGCGTCCCAAATTCATCTTGGTCAAAGAAAGGTTCAAGTTCTGGAAACTGCAGATAGCGTGTATTCTTGATTTCTAAGTCATCGTGAAGGTCTTTAGAGATCCCACCATCTTCAAAGACGTTTAAGATAACCAGCCTCTCTTGGCACAGTCGTTTCAACTGTTCAATTGTTACGCCGTAAACCGAGGGAAAGTCCTCCGCGGGTATCGAAAAAAGATCTACGATCACCTGTCCTTGAATAGCGAGTATCTGTGGAATCGGCATTTGCCCCCAATGACCCCAGTTATTAAACTCGGAATCATTTTCGCCAGCTTTATTCAATTTTAACATTAGACGCGCATCTTCGAGCATTTCTTCGTAGCTGAGCTGTCCGTTGCCTACACTATTTTTACGAGCCGACGAAAAGGTTGAGGCAGTGTCGTGCTCTTTTATGAATAGGTCTTTGATCTTTGCTCGAATGGAAGCTTCAGACAATAATTCCTCCTCCCTGTTGCTTAACCTTAAAATGGTCATTTGAGCTACTGTTTGCAAACAAGAAACATCTAATCGTCTGAAAAGAATAGGTTAAATACTTTTCTTCTGAGTGGACTCAGCTAAATCCTTGGGCAGCTCGCAATTGTAAGCTGCCCAAGTTCGATTAACTGCCTCTAGTGGTGGTCACGTTCGTGAAATAGGTGAAGCCCCTTAAAGTGCTGTATTTGATGAGTTTCAAACCACGAAAAGCAAACACACAATGTAGAGAAGTTCGTTTAGCACTGCCTAATTATTAACAGCATTGACTTCGATTTAAGTGCGCTTGATGTTTTTGCGATTTTAAATTCTCAAAATCGTAATAAAGCTAAGTCTACTGGCGCTTAAAGAGATCACTGCCTTCCTTCAAAATCTTTTCAGATATAATCTCAAAAACTCCGATTTCTTCTTCTCCGTACCAACCACCTGAACAGTTTGGCTCGCAAACATCGATGAAAGATTTGATTTCGATTTTGTTTGGATTGCGCCGGTAAGGAACTATCGTGGCGGTGCCGGTTTGAACGATCGTGTCTGCCCTAGCAGCCTTAGAAGCCTCAGCATAAGCCTTGCAACTCTTTCTTTCATTACCGGTTTCCCAGTCCCAAATTTCATTCAGAATCTTGAACTCATAATGTCTTGTTTTCGTGGTTATCTTGATACTGCCGATAATTGATGCGCTCTGTCGGTCTATTCCTTGAATTCTGAGACTAAAGTGTTCTTCAGACTTACTTCCACAGTAGTACCAATTCTTGTTAACAGCGAGGTTCAAACTGGAACTGTCTTCCATTGTCCATGAACCGACAATGCTTGGTGCAATCAGCTCCAACACTTCCAATTTCTGGATGTGTTTCGCAGTAAAAGTTTCTTCGTAACTGCGTTTAAGACTTCTCCAAGAACCGCTCATTAAGTCAAACTCAGGCCAAATTATGGAACCGTCTATCGGCACAGCGTCTTCTTTGCTCATCTCCTCAAGATAGTGAATGGGAATTGCCCAAGCGAGCCCTCGACCCTCATCAAAGCTACCGGAAAGGACTCCCACAACGGCGTTGGATGAATTGAGTACCGGCGCACCACTGAGACCATTGTAAACTGTTAAATCAAGAGGAGTTACATCAATCTTCCGTCTAAATATCGCCTGTCCAGACGAGGAGCTAAGGCCCAGTGAAGATATAGGTGAAGAAGCTGTTGGGTAACCCTGCAAAAACTGGTTTGGGAGGCCCCTAGGGCTACCGACGACTGTTACTTTATCGGACGTTTTTGGTGGTTGGCTGGATGTCGAAAAGTAACGGATTTTCCCTAGCCCCTCTGCGCGTATGATGGCGAGATCATATTGCGGTAAGACCGACACTAGACTGACCGCCTTACTTTCCTTTTTTTCATTCGTATAGACAGTTACTTCTGTTGCTCCTGAGATCACATGGTATGCAGTTAGTATATCGCCGTTTTTTGAGATAAAGAAGCCAGTCCCCTGTCCAGAACCAGACGCCCCAATTGCACCACCGGTCGTAGTATAAATTGTTACTACTGCCGTTTCTGCCTCTGCGAGAGTTTTGTTAGCACACGAAAACCACAACAAAATCGCGATAAAGCTAGTTTTCGGGAGTACCCGCAAAAATTTGTTTGAGCTCAGAATAAGCCTGAGCAGCATCAATTTGCTCATTTCTAAACCTCTGGTCAACTGAGTTTGCCAGCTTTAACTGTTCCGATCTTAGGTATTTCATTGCCTCTACACTGTTGTCCCTTGCCACACGTTCGGCGGCAACTGATGCAGGTGTCATAAGCTGACGCTCAGAGATGAGAACAGACGCGTAGACACCAACCAAACAGGATAGAGACAATGCGCCAATTGCCAACGATGCATCGATCCGATCGGCACTTGGAACCTTAGTAATAAAGATGATGATCGATCCGCCCACAAAGGAAAACAAAAGCGGCAAGAAAGCCGAAACGACACTTTCCGCCGTTAGGCCGATCAGGTTGCCGATCAAAAAACCTAGGCTCAAAAAAGCGAAGATGATGTAGTTTCTTGGTCGATTAGAAGGTGTTTCGGTTTCTGTCATGAATCAAATCTAAGGCAAAATCTACACGTCAATTTATACTACAGCGACTGGCGCAGAGCAACGTTAGTAGCTGTTCTTGAAAAACCAGATTTTCCGTTGATTGATGTTGAGGGAATTTCAAACTTTCACAAATTCTTTGGTTTAAGTCGAATGCAGAGTGTTGCTACCCCAAGTAAATCTTCTTTAGCACATTTCGATAAGCACCTCTTTCGCTTGATCTATTTAAAGTGATAGTGCGATGCTGGTACCCACTTAACGCCCTTGGTTGGATGGCAGTTATGACGACAAGATTTGCATTGGCTGTTGTCAGCGCGGTTTCCTTGATAGCTTGCAACGAAATCGCAACGGGTTCGGGCGCAAACCTCCAGCAAGCGGGCTGGACGTTGGTTGCCAGAAGTGATGATGGTCGAGACGAGTTTTATTTGCGCAAGTCTAATGAGCCGGGAACCGTCTACTGGGAAGTTGTGCGAACAGGGAACAGAGAGTTCGTCTATCAACGTGAATACGACTGTCGCGTCGGGCGCTTTCGTGATGTAACTGCCCCAGTGGAGCGAACTAAGGGGTTACAATTATCTCATCGAAACAAAGATTGGGCTCCGATTTCGACCCTAATTCCAGACAGCGCGCCAGCCTATATCGCAGAAATGGTTTGTAGCGGTAGGATAGTACCTTACGCATAGCCGCTTTATCCGACTAGTGATTTGGTCTTCGCAAAGCGAGATAGACTTCTGCTCGTTGCTCCCCAGCTCCTATTCATAGGTAGTTTCTTATTCGGATCATACGGGCCGTTTAAGATCGGGTAATCTCGCTGTTTTCTTTGCCGCAGGTGGTCGATGCAAAGAACGGACTTTAATGTGCTTCTGCTGGCTCGGCATCTTCGTCCTCTGTGCTGTGAAAGCGATCAACCAGAACCGCTTTGATGGTGTTGGGATGATAAAGCTTCGTGCATTGCGCACAGGCCACGCACCCACGCTTGTCGTCGGCGTAGGTTGCCCGCGCATCGACAGCAGAAAGGCCAGTACACCCCTCAGCATCAAAGCAACAACAATGGATGAGACGAAATCAGTGGCCAGCAGATAAGCATCATCAAGCAAAACACTACCGACCAAAACAGAAACCAGAACAACGGAAACGGTTTGTCCTGCTGCTTTTCGCCACCGGTCAGACCCAAACGTTGACGGTTCAGGTGTCTGGTGCGCTCGGTCCCTTTCTGATGGAGATTCTTCCACGTCATTCGTTCGGACCCCTTCGATTGTCCATTCTGAACACAAACCGCACCAAAGCGGCGACAATGAGCGCTACGACAGCGGCAATGATGGTCAGGGTTGCTGCCTTCAAAATCATGCGTTCGGTACCTTTCGGTTGGGTTGGTTTAGATGATGAGTAGCATCAGCAGGGCAAAGCCCCCGAGCCCCCACCAAAGACGGTCAATCTTTCCTTCATCATCCAGAAGGATGCGCTTCCAAAGCGGGCCATTGTTCTGGGTCATTGGTTGGTTCCTTTCGGTTCAGAAAATCAAAGCACCAACCACAAATCCGATGCCGAACCACAGCAATCGGCTGGGTGGCTTCGGGGCGGGCTCGGGTTTGTCCCATGGGCCGCGTTTCTGTGGTGGATGTGTCATTGGTTCGGTTCCTCATCAGTTCGGGAGTTGCCAAAGAGCCGCAATAGCAGTGCCGCCAGAACGGGTGTGAAGAACTGCTTAACCAAACCCCAGCAGGCAACGCAGCCGTTCCCGTTTTTGGTCGTCCATGGTCGGTTCCTCTCGCTATTCGCAGGCGGTGTATGGCGACGAAGAAGGCTTCAATCCCAACCTCGCGCACCGTTCGATCCTGTCGCCCCTGCTCGGCCCATCGTTGCCGCACATGCTCAGCAGGAAGGCGAAGGCGAGTATGTAGAAAATCCACTTCATGACGGTTCCTTTCGGTTCAAAGAACCTCAGCACCGACCGCAAACCCGATGCAGAACCATAGAATGCGAACCACATCAGCACCGAAATCAGGCCTGCAATCAAACCATGAAGGCCCGCACTCCCGTAAAGGTAGACGCTGAAAAAAAGGATTATCAAAGCCCATATCACGCGGGTTGCGGTCATTGGTTCCTCGTCTGACTGGATTGCTCAGCACATTGTTGCGATTGTTCAGATGAGCTTTCGACTTTTCGCCAAACCAATGCGAGAAACCGCCCTGCGGCTCATTGCTTGCGTTGGTAGACTCGGGCGCTTAGGCCCCCAAATTGCGCTTGTAGACTTCACTGCAAAGGGTCATGTCATCGCCCAGAACACCGTCCAATCGGCTGCCAGTGTTTGCTTGAGATGTGCTCGCGTCTTGAAGATACGCGTTAAATGCGTTCATGCTTTTGCGCGATACGAGATCAAAAACCTGATCTTGGCTGTACTTCGGGCTGTGAGTTTCGTGAACGTCTAGCGCAGCTATCATCCAATACTCAAACTGGTTGAGGAAATGCGTCGCCATCTGCAGGTCTTGCGAGTTCCCTGTGGCGGCATAACTGTCCTGCAACATGTTGAGGCCATAGCTTGACGCGGCCGAACAACGAATGGTCAAAAGTTCTGCCGCGTCTCGTTCTGTCATGTTTTTGATTACTGAACTGAGAGGCGGCATTTCATTTGCAGCGGCAGCGGTTGCGGTGATACTCAGCAGGGCGGCGGCTAATACTGATTTCATGTAACTGTTTCCTTCTACTATTACTGAACAGGTGGAGACAGCCGTTTGAGTTTGCTTGCGATTTTTTGCCAAACCGTTTGGAGATTTCGCCAAAAGTCAGCGATGCTCTGCAGGGTTTTCCAACACCCGCCGCACCAGCTGAACCGGGTCATGTATCCCCAGTTCAAATGCCTCGGCCAGCGCATCCTGCACGGTTTGCACAGCAGCAACCGGGCTGGCCTCGGGCAATATGCAAAGCTGGGTCATGAAGCGTTACGCTTGGTTGAGCAACTTGAAACAAGATTTCACATCACTACGACACACAAAGCGGAGCTTGGTGACGAATGGGACCCCAAGACGTTTTTCGCTAAAAAGATTTCACATTTTGAAGGTCATAGAGCTAAGTCGAAATAGCGCTTCAAATAGCAAGGTGAAGTTCCGTTTCAGGCTATGACCGGAACGTTCCTTTTTCCACCAACAGCCAGCGCTGCGTCGCCAGAATGTGCAGATCGTATTCTGTCGCGTGTACAAGTGATCTTGCGGCCGGTTGAAGAACTAACGAACCCGCGCGCCCGTAAACAAACTAAACTTATACGTTTTTCGCCACTTTCCGGAAGCGCTTACTTCGCTAAGGAAAGTCTTTTGGTGCATCAGGATTGATGAAGTCTTCGTAACCATCCGGCAGACCGAGACTGTATAAACAGTCAAGGTTTCCAGCGCATGCTTTTTCAGCAAAGTCCAAAAACGCTCGCGTTTCTAAGCGGCTCCTGCCCGGCAGAGGCTGTTGCCTCAAGGTATCCAAAGCTTCCTTGGACATTGGAGGTGGTGATTGTGGTGAGCTCAGCACACTGATGGCCCATTCACGAATTGGTTCGATATCATCAACCGAGGGTTTGCTGGTTAGAATACCAATTGCGAGAGCTGTAAGCTCGCTGGCTCGCTCTCGCTGACTGACTCTATCATCTAGATAAACAGCGGCAAGCCCTAGCACTACTGGGATTGCCACAGCGCCGACCACCTTGCCAACGATCTCGAATTTGTCCCACCAGTCTTTAGGCTCAATGGTCAAAGGCAGCTTTCTTGCTCATCTAGACAGTCTCCGACAGATCTATTTCCTGCGCCCGCTTCTGCACTGAAGCGATAAGCGCGCCAGACACCTCTTCCGGAATTTCCGAGATGACTATCAAATACGCTCGAGCAGGGCCTTCAGGGAAACGTTCCCCAGACTCCCATTTTTGCAAGGTTCTCACTGAAAACCCAAATTTAATAGCAAATTCAGCCTGACTCAAACCAAGCTTTGACCGGAGGTTTTTCACAAACCCACTGTCAATTCTAGATATTTCAAAGGTGCGCCCACTAGTCTCATCACGAGTGTGAAGCGCAACCGCGTTCTTCAAGCTTTCTGTAACCTTCTTAGGTACAGGCATTCAGTTTCTCCGTATAAAAAAGTGACGGGAGTTTGGTCTCCCGTCACCTACAGTAGATGAGTTAAGTAGATCAGAAGCCACCGATATCTGGGAAATCGGGTGGATCTTGGAAGATTTCGCGTATTTTATTCACAAGTCTTTCGAATAACCGCATTAGTTTCACCAACCTTTTGGTATTGCGTATAGCCTCATCCAATTCATCTGGACTGGCCTCGTTGGCGTCATCATGTACTGTAGTAAGAGCTACGACTTCGATATGTGCGGATTTTGGACTGGCCACATACCATACCCGACATGGAACTTTTTCGGTGTCGGAGAAATAGACCCAATCGATGTAAAACAAGTCATCGATCTCATCAGCACTGTGACCAGAAAGAGGATCGTCACTGATTTTGACTGAGAGTCTCTGTAGGTCTTCGGTGCTCAGTAAGTCTTTGGCACCATCCAAGAAATGATTTGTAAATCGTAGCGTGTTAGAAGTGTTGTAGGATGACATCCCGAAGGAATCCTACCCACCAGTTTGCGGGATCGTTGTCATAGTTTCATCTCCTAATGACAAAGGTTTGACTACGAGACCATTCTCGCAGCCTTTATTTTGTCTCCTTTCATGAAGTTTCAGGGTTGCTTCGGGGTTTGATGTCATCTCCTCCCAGTTTTGGCCGGAGCCAATCCGACTGGCGCCCGAGTATATCCCGTTTGCCCGTATTAACTACTTATACCCCAATGGGGTAAATTTCAAGTGGAATCTGATCTCGTCCAACTGTTAGCCCTGATTAACCATTTTCTGGCGCCCCTGCGTGGGCAAGGACTGCAAGAGGCGCTTCAGACTATTTCAGCGATCACATCGGATGCTTGTGACGTGGCCAAAAACTGTCCAATCGACAATGGAACCCCTTGGCTGGCCGTCCATCCCAACTCTACGCCAACACAGTTTCGGCGTACCCGCCACCAACTCCTTGAATTCAGTATACCTTGCGGACCTACGATCATCGTACGGGCGCCAGCGGTTCTTACCTAGGGCTTCGAGTCTCTTGTGGGCTTTTGCATCAACAAAGTTACGCTTCTTCTCGCCAAACCACTTCCATTTCTCAAGGTAGCTATCTGTTGCACATAACTCATCAGTTGAAAAACTAGGAATGAATATCTCGTACCTCATCCACTTACATTCGGACCACCTTGCAGAGTCGTGACGACCTTCGAAGCATTTCAGCCATCGCTCCATCGCCAACCCGTCGGCGCTGGGGGTGTCTCCCAACTCTCGCAAAATAGCATAGAAGTCAGCACGAGGGCTGCTTTCCAGTACGTAACCTTGCCTATATTCGCGCATATTGCGTGGTGTTTCTTCTGGTACGTATCCACAGCCTCCCTTTCTTAATCCTACACGGGTCAAATCTGACGCTTCGAAGATAAACCTGTTTCCAGACAGATCATTCTGTGTGAAGAGGCTGTATTCAAACCATCCGTTCGGAGCTTTTGGTCGGGTCGCTTGTCCATTTACGAAAAGGTTTCCAGATACACGCATAGGTGCCATTTCTGGAACAGGCGCCTCTAAGTCTCTGTGGAAATTGAAGAACTCGATTGTAATTGCTTCGTCTGATATACAGTCACGCGTGTCTCCAAAAGCCATTTCGTTTTCGCCAGCGGAGAGCGGTTGGTCACTATCCACAAGGAGTTCTCGGCATTTTGCGTCCAGCGAGAAAAAACCCAAAAAACGGTCAGGAAACACAGCGACTAGTCCGACGCATACAACTAGCATCGGAAAGATCACTCGAGGGTTGTATCTGTGCGATAAATTCCACTTTCTTCTAAGGTATCGAAGCCTGACAAAGAGCGGCCTCGAAACCGGAAGTCGACGAAAAAAATCTAGGAAGGTCTTGATCAGAAACTTCATTCTTGTCCGGGTAAATGGTCGTTGCAATCAAGTGTAGGCGCAGAGTTTTCCAATCTGGCCCTAAAGGAACAAGTACTTGGTCTTGTGAAATGATAACGTGTGCGTCGTGAAATTGGGAGGACGTTCTTTGTCACAAGCAATATTTGGTTATTCCTGTGGCCGCTGACGCGGCCCACACCAACTTCCAAAAGTGTACATACAAAATGTATACAAACGAATAATTCAAGCGACTACTAATAGCCCGCTAAAGCGGGGGAAGGGGATATTCAGAAGAATAAGGATAATTTTGCGAATTCAATGCGTTATGCGGCAGTTGCCTGAGTTCTACTACTGCGCGCATTTCCGTAAAATAGGTGGAGAAGCACGCCTTTGCGCAAGTCATTGAAAACGATACGTGAATCAAATTAATTCCAAAAATAGAATTTTACATAATTGACCTTCTGCGACCTTCGGCCCGGTTCGTCTGGTTCGCGCCGGGTCAGTAAAACCCTCATTTGCCTTTCACTGTTCGGGCCGACTAGACGGCGATTGCGGTTAATGCACCCCCGGCATCGGGGGTTTTTTCTTGCCATTTACGCCTTTCTTGTACTCAGGTTTCTCGGCCCTTGTCTCCGGGGTCCCGTGTTCCGCCCCGTGTGGCGGTGTTTCGGGAGTCTCGGGCGTGACAGCGGTGCCTGAATTTTCAACTTCGGCCGCTGACGGCGCAGACAGGGCGGCAACGGCGGCTTTGAAGGCATCCAGATCACCATTGAAGTCGCCGGTTGTGACTTTGTTCTGCAAAATGGCCAGTTGTCGGTCGAGTTGCAGGGGCGCGCGCATCATGGTTTCGGCCTTGGCGCGGAGGCTCTCTAACACTGCCTCTGTCTCGGCCTCGTCGTTGATGTTCAGGTCGACGCCGACCTGTTCGTTGTACCCATGGCGGCGTTCCAGCAGAAAGGCCGACGCAGTGTTGCTGGCGTTCAGATTGTCCTTTTGTTGCGCGTTGCGCTGCATGGTACCCAAAAGGACGCTTTCGTTGTCACCCATGCCTACCTCGTAGGCGTCGCGGTAGTGTCGGTACATGGTCGAAACGCTAATGCCCGCTCGGTGCGCAATAGAACGGGGACTAAGCCCTTTTAAAGCTCCGTCTTGGATGATCTTTGCCTTGTTGGGACACCACTGGTGTGGTTCGCCGGGGACGTGGGCGATCTCACTCATCCAATTGGCCTCTGGGGTGTGTTCTGGTCAAGCCGCGCGCGTTGTGTTCCTGCTGCCTTTTGCGCGCGTTGACCGGGCAGTTTAAACGTTCCTGCGATCCACGCGAGACGACCGCCGTGGCCTGCCTCGTCCAGTTCCTGTGAAATCCGCTCTAACGCCTGTGGGGCGTCGTCTCCTGCGGTCTCAAACTTGAACGGTTCGCCCAGATCGTCGGTGGCGTCGCATGACGCCATGACGCATTCCTCGGGCGTGTTGGCCCAGCCGCGTGTCAATTCGATTTTCATCGGTTTTTCGCGCAGGGCGTTTGCGGCGGTGCTGCGGCGTCTTCCTGCCATAGGGTTCTCCTTTCAGGTCAGAATAACGGGTTAAATTCGGTCGTCAAAAGTCGTGAAAATCGACGGGGCGAAGGGTTTACCCCCCCCCTTCCACCACCTACCCCCCTTTGTGCCCCCCAGAGAATTTTATATATTTTCTTACCGGATCGACTATTTTTCCGGGTGGTAGCTAGGGCGGACAATGGTGGAAGGGGGGTCGCCATTTATTTGGTTTCCGCAGAATAGTAAGTGACTGTTTTTCCTTTCTTATTTTTTTTGGGGTTCGCCGCCAAACGCAGTTTTCCGTAAATTCGCCCCAAATTCATTTTTAGAATTTTCGGCACTCTGTGCGGCGTTAAAGGGTCATTATTTCCAGAAACGATTTGGATTTGTTCGAGCAAAAGGCGGGCTTTTTTGTTGCTGAGTAGTTCAGTTGCGGAAAATCCGTTGGTCGCTCTTCGCGCTGCTTCCTTGGCTTCATCGCTATTAAGTGTTCTGGAAAGCCCCGCGTTTTCCTGCGCCTTCTGCCACTGCTTAATGACGACGCAAAGGTCGGCGATAATTTCGAAAACGACGCCCTCGTTTATTTTGTCGTCCCAACTGGAAAACGGCGTGGCGTCGCTTTTTGCGGCGAACAAAACGGGGTCGGCAACACGGCTTTTCCAAGACATGAAACGGCAGGTAAAATCGTGGCGTTTGTCTTTTGGCGGGTTGGCGCTGGCGACGGCGAACAAAGCGGACAGGATTTTGGCTCTGTTGTCTTTGGTCCACTGCAATATGTCCCGGTCTGGTCGCTTCGCCTGAATTGGCTTTTGCATTTCGATTAGGATCGTTCTGGACGAGCTGTCCTGCGTTTGGTTTGAAATATTGTTGCCTGTCATGATGATTGAAGCGGTGGCGGCTACGGTGGCGGTTTCTGTTCGCCCTAAAACTCTGTCGCTGTATTTGTCAGACGTGGCGTACATGTCGAAATTCTTGTTATTCAGGGCGTGGCCTCTGGGCAGGTTGTCAAAGAAAATGACCGCAGGGCTTTCCATCAGCGCGGCCATAAATGCTTTTCTTATTTCCTCGCTATCCATGCTGAAATCCAAGACCGGGGGCACTTCGTTTGTGACCGCGAGGGTCAGGGTTTCGACCAGCTTCGACTTTCCTGTCTCTGGGTCTGGCGCTGAAATCATCCACAGCGGGGCCCCGTTCTGGATCAGTGTGCGCCGTTTCATAACTGTTATTGGCAGGCAAATCGCGCGGATCAGGTCTTGCGGGGTTTTGAAGTGGAAATCTTTGAACCATTCGTCGCGCAGCCATTCAAATGCTTCATGTGACGACTTCCACGTGTGCTGTTTCACATCGACGGGGTCGCAATCTATCCAAAGGCCTGTTTTCGGGTGGTATCCCTGACGGCCCTGCAACAGTTGCTTTCCGTACATGACGGGGAAGTCCGCGACGCCGTTTAACGGGGTCAGGCGGTCGCCTTCCATTTTGACCAAGTGCGTTTTGATCCATCCTGCGACGCGGGTAGGGACGGCGACCTCGACCATTTCGTCGTTTTCCTCAACCCACATTTTTTTATGCCACTGGATTGCTCTTTCGAAAGGCTCCAAAATCGTTGCGGTGTTTGCGGGAATTGGAACGCGTCGCGTAATCAGGTCTGCGTCTTCGTCGGTTCCTGCCTTCAGGACGACGGATTGAACGCTTCGAATGACGGTGCATCTGCCAGCAAAAGAAAAGACCTCGTGCTCGGCGTTTAGCGCGGCGATCACTTCTCGGATGATTGGGGCTTGGTCGTTCCCCTCGTCAATTATCTTCCGCCGTCCGTCGCCGGACTTTAATTTTATGATATTGAGTGCTTGCTCTCGTGTCGGCTGTGAATTGTTATCCTCGGTCATGACGGGCCTATGGTTGTCGAGGCGTTTCCCGACTTGCCCAACACTCCCCTTGGCTCTACAGTAAAGCCACTGGTGTTGGGCTTTCTGTGTAGAGCTTTATGGGGTGTTGGCGTGTCTTTCGGGACGCGCCTTCACTCGTTTTAGCGATAGGGTAAAGCGGCGCGGCCCCTGTGCCTCATGCCGTCTGCGCCTGCCGGTTTTTCACCGTCACGGTTTGTCGGTCTTATCGCTCAAAGGCATTGCCGACGCAGCCCGAGTTGCTTGCTTCGTTTAGTCTGCCGTCTTTGTCGATTTGGGTCCAGCCTCGAATGGGTCGGGCGTGGCGTTTATTCGTTCGCCTAATATCGTCAATTCGGAAAGTTTCGCGTCACCTTCCGCTATTCTGACCGCTTCTCGGCTTGCGACGTGGCCCGCAATTGCATCGGAAATTGGACTTGTAAGCCCGCAATAATCGCGCAAAACATCCCGAATGTCTGCGGCTTCCATACGGGTTGCGGCCATACGCCAAGCCAGCCGACGCATTCCTTGCTGGCGTTCTCTGGCAAGCCATAGCGTGTCGCTGATTGTGTCTGTATCTAACCGCCAAGCGAGGCGAATATCGCTCTGCCCTGTGCTGGGTCCGCAATCGAAAGGAGCCCCGTTTTCGGCGCACCAGATCAGGAAATCTAGGGCGTGTTTGTCTTGGCAATGGGTGTGGAAACAGTGAAAGCCGCGCGGGGTTGCGGCTTGGTAGTCTGTACCCGTCAAAACGGACTGGCCTCTTGGATCGCGGCTGTGGTTATGCGCCCACGGGCACCTGATCTGGACCCATCCCTGACTGTTGGCGGCTTCCCTGACGAGGCCGTGGGTCGTCAACCAATTCAGAAGAAAATCCGACGACGGGTCCAGCATGACCACCTTGTCTGGCGACGTGGCAAGGGCTTGTTTTTGCTTTAACGGCAGATCAAACCCTTTTGGACCGAATAAGCGTTCGGGGTCAGGCGGAAAGAGGCGCGACATGTCCGACCAGACGACGCGGGCCTCGACGCCTCGACCTTTCGGGTCAGAACCGGGGAGACGCCCAAGGCGTATGGATGCCGTTTTGCCTACTGATCCACCTGCGTCTGCGTGGCCCGCTTCCGCTAGGGTTCGCATCATTTGATCCATCGCCGACAGGTCTTTCATCGGCTCTTTGAACACGTAAAGCCATTGCTCTGAACCCGGCTTGGTTTCGATCTTGACCGTGGGCTCAAGCTTGGGCGGTTTGACCTTTTCGTGAATGTCGTCAAGCAACAGCATCCGCGCGCCTGTGCATGTCTCAAATCGCCGCTTGAAACCTTCGCGGGCGACGCGGACGGTGTTGTACTCAAACAGACCAACGGAAAAGTGCGTATGACCCTGTATGGCGGTTTCGGGCCACGGGTGAGCGGGTTGTCGACCGTCTGGTAGCTGACGGGCGATGCAGGGGCGTTCCAGCGGCCCGTAATCCTGACCAAAAACGGCCTGCAAAAATTCCGACGCGGTTTTCATGGCGTGGACCATTGACCGATTTGACCGATTTGGCGACGGGTCATTCGGCAGCCTTTGTGATCAAGGGTGGCAAAAAGACGTTTGGTTGCCGATGCTGGTCCCAGACCTCTTGCGACCCGTCAAACCGGGTGACGTGAATAACGTAACCATTGGCAATTAGTGCGTTGAGAATCAGGTCGGCCACGCCATCGTTGATCAGATCGTGGCTAATGCTGATCATGCGGCTGAGCGACATGGCGTCAAAGTCCAGCCGTATACGCGTTTTGCCTGCCGACATGCTTTCCTCAAGGGTGATGACCTTCATTCCATTCCTTCCTCTCCGCGCAGAATGCGGATGTGGTCTATCGCTTCGTCTATGCGGTCGGCCTCTTCGGGTCGGCCTGCCTTGTTGGTGTAGTTGACCAGCCGGGTGCGGATGTGGGTGTAGCTGCGCCCACGAAACCGCCCTTTGACGACCTCTTCGGCGTAGATCGAAACGATCTTGTTGCGTATGTCCTCGGGCTCAAGGATGCCCGCATCCAGTAGCGCCTGAATTTTAGCTGTGGGTTTCATGGGTGCCGCCTGTGCCATTCGATTTCGCGCTCGGCGTCCCGTTCTGCGCGCCGCGCGGTTTGCAGACGTCGGCACGTTTTCGGCGTGCAGCCGTCTTCTTCCATCGCCGCAATGGCCTGCTGTATTTGCTCAAGACGGGCCCGGTGAAACGCCAGTGGGTTGGCGTTCCTCTGCCGCATCGCTGCGGCGACGTCGGGCTCAAAAGGCGGTGCCCATCCTATGTGGCACGCGTGTCTCATTCCTTCCGCCCCAAGCCTTGCCTGTGTGCTTCCAGCGCCTGCGCATGACCTGCGATCTTGGTGGACGCGATCTGGTCGGTGACTTCGCCGTCCGACAACGGCGTTGCGGCGTGTTCCAAGTTTGACCGCGCCATCTTGATCAGGTCTGCCGCCTTGGCGCGGTCGCGGCTGGTCTGGTTTCTGGATTTCAAGCTGTGGCGCATTCGTTCACCTTTATCTCAACCGGTTTGAGCCCATGTTCTTCGATCAGCTTTTGGGCAAGGGCGACTTGGCTGCGGGTGTCGAGACGCAATCCCCAGCCATGCTTGGCGACGCATTTCAGCTTTTCGACCATTTCGGCCTCACCGACGCGCGGCTGTGGTTCTCGTTCGGTCATGCCCGCACCTCTTTCGTCATGGTCCGCGCTTCGCGCAGCGCAACCATACGGACCCACGTTGCGGGTGACGTGCCGTCCTGATCAGCGGCGGCTTTAATTAGGGAAAGCTGATCGGCGCTGACCTTTATGCCGATGGTTTTGTCTTTTGGATCGCTCATAGCTGTTACCTGACTGTTAGGCGCTTCGGATTGGTCCGACTGCGCCTAACAAATCAACAGCTTACATCCATGCTCGGTCAAAAGATCGAAGTGTATCGCGCGGCCCTTATACGGGGCCGCTTTGCAACAGGTCTTGAAGCCTGAAAGGCGACGGGACCGTCCCTATCGATCGTCCTCTAAGTAAGAAAAGAGCGTTCCAGACTGCGTCAGTTCCAACTCAATCCTGAAAAGCTGCGGCCAGTTGTTCCGGCAAGTCGAATTCAGTCAAAACCCGCGCGCGACCCTCGGGTGACATCTTGCGGGCAGTCTTTTCAACGATGCTTTGGATTTTCTCAGCCGAGTGTTTCGCGGCAAAGGGCTGGAAATACCATTTCAGGAACACAAAGCAGATCACATCTTCCAGTGCCTGTACCTCTTCTTCGCGCTTGATGCCCTGTTTGCGCAACATCCGCCTTGCGGCCTCGACCTGGTCTAATTCATAACCTTCACGGATCATCAAGCCCATGACCACTTCGGCGTGATGTACGGCCTGCGCCTTGCGCCAGGCCAGATAACCCGCCCGGCCTTGGGGATATTCACTACGGGCCAGTTTCCAGCGCTCTACATGCTGACCACGGGCTGCAATCTGAAGGGCGTCAGAAGCGTTCGGGAACAAACGGTCCAACTCGGCGGACATGCGTTCGCCGTAAAGCAGCGCTTCGGGTCGGCCCTCGTCGAGGTTGGGGTCATGTGCATTGGCTGCATCGATTGCGTCCAGAACCGCCTGCTTTTGCGCGCTCATATTTTGCTCCACTGGCTTGCCTACGCCACGAAAGTTTCGCAGCCGTCTTGGATATTGTCGCTCATGCTAACGGCTTGCAGTGGGATGCGCATCCTGGAAAATGCAAAAAGACCGGGTCAGAGAGGGGATGTCCGACCCGGCCGGGACCTGCGCTTTATTTGGCAGGTTTAACCTGATCCTGCGTGACCGGTTCCGCGACAGGGGACGGGAAGGTCAACGTGCGTGTCAGGTTGCTTGTGTCGATACCCAAAGCCATGGCCGGCGCGGCCAAAAACGTGGCGGACAAGACTGCGGCTGTGATCAGGGATTTCATTGTGTTTCTCCGGTTTGCGTTGTGTCGCTGTTTATAAAGTGAACAGTACAGTTCAGTTTTCAAGATCGATAATGAACTAATCGGTTTACTTTTTCGTATACCCCTCATTCAGATTTGAATGGCAGGCAAAGGCGCGGAGCCCAAAACTCGGGCTTGCCTGTTGCGCAGCGGTCTTGCGACTGCCGCAACAGACGGGTAAACGCCCCATAACGTATATGAGGGAAGCCGATGTCGATTGACCAAAGCACCGCCGCCAAAGTGGCCAAACTGGCCCGGATCAAGGTCGAGGATGACGCGCTGCCGGCGCTGGCATCCGAATTCAACACCATCCTGGGTTTCATCGAGCAACTGAACGAAGTGGATGTCGAAGGGGTTGAGCCGATGGTTTCGGTCACGCCGATGCGCCTTAAGCGTCGTCAGGACGAAGTGACCGACGGTAACCAGCAGGACAAGGTTCTGGCCAACGCCCCCGACGCGCGCGAAGGGTTCTTCGCAGTCCCCAAAGTGGTGGAGTAAGACATGAGCGATCTGAACAAACTGGGCCTGGCCGAGGCCCGCGACGCGCTGCGCAAAGGTGACGTTACCTCGGTTGAACTGACCGAATCCTGCCTGAAGGCCATTGATGAGGCCGATGCGCTGAACGCTTTTGTCCACAAGACGCCCGAAATCGCGCTGGAGCGTGCCAAAGCAGCGGACGAGCGGATCAAGGGTGGCGACGCGCCGTCGATGTGCGGTCTGCCGATTGGTATCAAGGATCTGTTCTGCACCAAAGGCGTACCGTCGCAAGCCGCATCGGGCATTCTTGAAGGCTTCAAGCCTGAATATGAATCTACTGTCTCGCAGCAATTGGCCGATGCGGGTGCGGTGATGCTGGGCAAGCTGAACATGGACGAATTCGCCATGGGTTCGTCCAACGAAACCTCTGTCTACGGCAATGCGGTCAGCCCGTGGCGCCGTGGCAATGATGATGCACAACTGACACCCGGTGGTTCGTCGGGGGGGTCAGCTTCTGCCGTGGCAGCCGATCTGTGTCTAGCCGCGACCGGTACCGACACGGGCGGTTCGATCCGCCAGCCTGCCGCCTTTGTGGGCATCACGGGTATCAAACCCACCTATGGCCGTTGCTCGCGCTGGGGCATCGTAGCGTTTGCATCCTCGCTGGATCAGGCCGGTCCGATGACCAAAGACGTGCGCGATGCGGCCATCATGCTTGAGGCGATGTGCGGACATGATCCCAAGGATTCCACCAGCGCCGAGTTGGCCGTGCCGAATTTCGAGGCGATGCTGACTGGCGATATCAAAGGAAAGAAAATCGGTATCCCCAAGGAATACCGTATGGACGGTATGCCATCCGAGATTGAAAAGCTTTGGGCTGAAGGAGCTGAGATGCTTAAAGCTGCTGGGGCCGAGATCGTCGATATCTCGCTGCCGCACACCAAATACGCGCTGCCAGCATATTATGTGATTGCCCCGGCCGAGGCGTCCTCGAACCTGGCCCGTTATGACGGTGTTCGCTACGGTCACCGCGCGCAGCTGGCACAGGGCGACGGCATAACCGAGATGTACGAAAAGACCCGCGCCGAAGGTTTCGGTCACGAGGTGCAGCGCCGCGTGATGGTCGGTACCTATGTGTTGTCGGCAGGTTTCTACGATGCTTACTACAACCGCGCGCGCCGCGTCCGTACCCTGATCAAGAAAGACTTCGAGGACGTGTTCGCTGCAGGCGTTGACGCGATCCTGACCCCGGCGACCCCTTCGGCGGCCTTTGGCCTGGGCGAAATGACCGAGGCAGATCCCGTTCAAATGTATTTGAACGACGTCTTCACAGTGACCGTTAACCTGGCTGGTTTGCCTGGTATTTCGGTGCCCGCAGGGCTCGACAAACAAGGTCTTCCGCTAGGTCTGCAGCTGATCGGACGCCCGTGGGAAGAAGGCGATCTGCTCAACACCGCCTATGCGCTGGAGAACGCGGCTGGTTTTGTGGCCAAGCCCGGGAAATGGTGGTAAGCCTCAGGCAACTGAAGCACGAGATACGGAGCCAAGTGATGCGCGTTTTGCTTTTGGTCCCTGCCCTGACGCTGGTTGCGGCCTGTACGGATGTCGCGCCGCTGACCAGCACCGGGTTCAATACGCCCGAGTATCAGGCACAGCGCGAGGCGCAGTTGGCCGGGCAAGGCGCAGCAGGCAACCCGCTGTTGGCTCCTGTCGATGTGTCCCAGCAGCCGCTGGGCGCGCCCGGTTCGGCAGGCTTCGCAACCGGTGAAAACGCCGATATTGCCAATCAGGCCGCTGCAGCCTTGGCCAGCACATCGGGGCAGGGCTCTGGCGTTGTGCCTGCGGCACCGGCGTCAAACAACAGCGCAATTTCCGACGAGCAGGACTTTGCCGCGGTGTCTGAACGGCGCAGCATCGAATCCGACGCCGCACGGCTCGAGCAAAACCGCCAAACTTACGAAGTTGTGGCCCCAACCGCCGTGCCAGAGCGCAACGCAAGCGGTCAGCCCAACATTGTGCAATACGCCCTTAGCACCTCGAACCCGGTCGGCACACAACTCTACAGCCGCGCAGGATTTAACCTGCAAGCTAAGGCTCAGAGGAACTGCGCGCAATTCCCATCCCCCGATCAGGCTCAGATAGAATTCCTGTCAAATGGCGGACCACAGCGCGATCGCAAGGGGCTGGATCCGGACGGAGACGGCTATGCTTGCGGCTGGGATCCAAGCCCGTTCCGCAGTGCTGTCAACAATTGAACTCTCACCCATTTGGCATCCTTCGCCTAATTTTGGCGAACGCCGAGACGGTCTAACGCCGTCTTTAATCGTGATCCACTACACAGCCATGGGCAGCGCCCAGGCAGCACTGGAGCGTCTCTGCGACCATAAGGCTGAGGTTTCAGCCCATTACCTGATCGGCAATGACGGAACGCTTTGGCAAATGGTGCGCGAAGAAGACCGCGCATGGCACGCCGGGGCAGGTGAGTGGGATGGCAAGAACGACATAAATTCGCGGTCGATCGGTATCGAATTGGATAACACAGGGTTACATCCTTTTTCCGAACCACAAATGACGACGCTCGAAACTTTGCTACCTCGGATCATGAACACCTGGTCCATCCCGGCGTCGGGTGTGATCGGCCATTCCGACATGGCTCCGGGCCGCAAATCAGATCCTGGACCCCATTTTGATTGGCAACGGCTAGAGCGGCAAGCTCTGGCAAAACCGCGTGGTTCAGACGTCCCGTCAGCGCCACCAAGTCTGATGGCATTCCGCGCCGCCGCGCGACGGGCAGGTTTCACTGCCCCGGTGGAAGATACTCAACTGCTGGCTGCCGTTCGACTGCGGTTTCGCCCTTGGGCAAAAGGCCCGCTTGAAACTGCGGATTTGAATGCGCTAACGCAGCCCAACACAATAACCTGATCCGCTCTTCATCTGGCTAAAAATACCTCGGGGTTGAATTGGCCGCAGGCCAAGAAGGGGCTGGCCCCTTTCCCGCTTTCCACTCTTGACGCCGCAGGGCGCAAAGCCTACCCATCCCCCGCGCGGAGGGCCGGATGGCCGCTGGGGTCGCAAGGCCCGAGAGGAAAGTCCGGACTCCACAAGACAACGGTGCCGGGTAACGCCCGGGCGGGGCAACCCGACGGAAAGCGCCACAGAAATCAGACCGCCACACATGTGGTAAGGGTGAAACGGTGGGGTAAGAGCCCACCGCGCCGCTGGCAACAGGGGCGGCACGGCAAGCCCCACCGGGAGCAATGCCAAATAGGGTCCCCGCGCGGGATGGTCGGCGTCTGCCGATACCACCGCTAAGCGCGTCTTGGCCGAGAGGGACCGGGTTGGCAGCTTGAGCCGTGCAGCAATGCACGGCCTAGAGGAATGGTCATCGAAGGGGTTAACCCCGGAACAAGATCCGGCTTACAGGCCCTCCGCGCGTATTTAATTACCCTCCGGGCGGCGTGTAAGCCCCGGTCAGCCGGGCGGCTTTTTCGGTGACCGCGACGAATTCATCCGCGGTCCAGGCGCGGACCGTCTCGATATTCGTCACGGCACCCGATGCGGCAACGGCCATGCCCACTGCGACGGCGTCGGTCCCGTCGGGGGCTTCGCTGATCACAACAACATCGTTGCCACCCGTGGTCATGTAAAAAGACAGCAACCTGCCGCCGACTTTCTCGAGCAAGGTTTTGACCGGGCCTGTGCGGTTCTCGGGCTTCTGCAACATGCCTTTGACGCCAGCTTGCGAGTAAGATGCATAAGTAATGAAAATGGGCATTGAAACCTCCGAGTTTTGACAATCAATTGGGGCCATTGCATCGGCTGGCCCCTTGGGCCGATTGGTGTCAGCCGCCGGTAAGAAACGGGGCCGCGATTAACCAAACTCCCGCACCGATCAGTGCCAAACCCGAGACCGGAACCAGCCAACGGGCGGTGGGGAGCAGTTTTTCAAGCGCCACATAGGCGGCGATCCCGACGATCCAGTACAGGTTCATGATGCCGCCGACGAACAGCAGCAGCATCAAAGCCCAGCAGCACCCCAAGCAATAGGTGCCATGCAGGCCGCCTGTTCTGAACGCCCCCAAAAGACCGGGGTGGTTGTGGTCCGCCACAAATCGGGCGGGGCTTTGGCAATGACGCAGGCACGCGGTCTTCAGCTCCGAAAATTGATAGGCGCCTGCAGCCAGTAAAACGATTCCTGCAAAGGCGCCGGAACTTATAGTCATCATCGGACCGTCAGACAGTCCGATATGCTCTAACCCCCATTGCAAGGCGGTTGCGGCAAAACTGAAGGCCGCCCACGCCACCAGATAGCCCGACAGAAAGCACAAGCTGAATGTGGCGGCACGCGCTTTGTCTGGCCCTACGCGCTTGAGCGCGGTGAACAAAAGCACAGCAGGCGCAGCGCTTGGGGTCATCATGGCAATCATCATGACCCACCACATAAGAAAGATCAGCAGGGCGTAACCGATGCTCCAGGCTGTGGCAGAACCCATGGTCATGGGCTCGCCAATCGGGCCCGCCATCCGCGTCATTTCAACTGCGGACATATTCATGCCAACCCCGGCCACCGTGTACCACGCGGCAGCAAGAACGATCAGCAGAACGCTGCCCAAAACGATCACAGTGTCCTGTCGCAACAGCCGTTCAACGGCTCCGGCGTGGTGCGAGGAGTGTTGCCTTGTCATGAGGCACCCAAGTTTAAGCGCCCAATACGCCGTGACCCGAGATGTTCAGATGCGCCAGATGGGCGTGCGTGGCATCAAAGGTCAGGCTTATCTTGCTGCCGGTGGTTTTTGCCGAACCCGACGCAGCTTCGGCCTGGCGGTATTCGAACCCGTTTGGCAGATGGATCGCCGCCCGATGTGGCGCGCCTGAGACGATATGGGGAATTGGGCTGACTTCAACGTCGAAAACACCCGTGACCTTTGCATACCCGCTGCGATCTTCGCGGCTCCAGTCCAACTCGATCGGAACGAACAGTGTTTCGTGCTTGGTCGGGGCCATCGCGCTGAAGACGTACCAGAATGTGGCCATTTCGTCGGTGTCTTCTCCGGTCATGATTGCCTGCAAGGCGGCCCGCTGATCGGCCGAGGCGCTCTCATCGATGATCAGTTGCATCTGACCGTTGCCTTCATGAATAGGTCCCGGCCAATGGTAAACACCTGCCGCCCGAAGACCACCCAGATCAGTGTCGCCATAGTGGCCGCTTTGAATGTCGAAGACGACGACCGCCTCGCAATTGCCATGAGACGGCAAAACGCTGAACTGGCAAGGGCAGCCAAAGTTGCAATTGCAATTGGCCAATTCTTCGGCCTGAATAACCCATTCTGTCATGATAACCCCCCAAGAAAAGTCGTGTAAAACAACTCTGCTCAACGCGGGGCGATCCCGCACATGCTGCCTCGGAAATCGAGCCTGGATTTGGCTTCTTGGATGCTCGAACGTATCACAAACCTGTGATATGTACAAACATGACTCCGATTAAGCTGCGAGATACAGGCTTTACTACGAGGTCCAATCGCGCGTGAGTTGAATGCGGTATTCGATTTTACGTTCGGCTGTTAGGTTTGAGGCACAGATTTTAATCCGGGAGGTTGATTATGAGTTTTATGAAAACGCTGGCGTCTGTGGCCATCGGGTTTGCTGCCGCAAAGGGCATGGACAAGTATCAGAAAATGGGTGGAATGGCGGGCCTTCAGGATATGATGCAGGGCTCGGGTGGTGGATTTGGTATGGACCAGCTTGGCAAAATGGCCGAGCAATTTGGCTTGCCCGGAGGTGCAGCAGGACTTCAGGACATGATGGGCAAGATGGGGCTCGGCGGCAGCGCTGCCGGAGCTGCGGGTTTAGGAGGCTTGTTGAACGCAATGCAAGGGGCCGCGAAAACGGCCAACCAACAGACCGGTGACATGATGGAAACTGTGTTCAGTGGCACCCCGGCTGGCGCAGCGATGGAAGCACAAGCCAAACTGATGCTGCGCGCCATGATTCAGGCGGCCAAGGCGGATGGCGAGTTGGATGATCACGAAAAAGAAATCATCCTGGGTGAATTGGGTGACGACATCAGCGACGAGGAACGGGCGTTTGTACAAGAGCAGTTGAATGCACCGATTGATGTCATGGGATTGGCGGCTGATTCTGGCGCGCCGCTGAGAGCACAAATCTACGCCACATCTCTTGCCGCCATTCGTCTGGATAACGCGCGCGAAGCGTCTTACCTGCGGCAATTGTCCACTGCGCTGGGCCTCTCAGACGCGGAAAGAGACCAGATTCACACGTATATGGGGGCCCCGACCCTGACGGATTGATCTCGGGAAGGATTCCCACTGCAGGATAGGCCGATTGGCCTTGACATAGTTGGTGCAGCGCGTAAAAGCGCACGCTCATAGGAATTCAACCGAAAGGCCCCTGCCTTTTCGGACGCAGGAGATAACCATGGCGAAGCCGACGACAATCAAGATCCGCCTGAACTCGACCGCGGGCACGGGCCACTTCTACGTGACCAAGAAAAACGCGCGTACCATGACCGAGAAAATGACCATTCGTAAATACGATCCGGTCGTTCGTAAGCATGTTGAGTACAAGGAAGGCAAGATTAAGTAATCTGCCGTTCCACGTGGACATTATTTTAAAAGGGGCTCTGATTGGCAGGGCCCTTTTTTCTGTTCAGTTCCGCGGCCCAGTGATGAAAAGTCTGGGGCAATCTGATGCGCCTCCGTTGCAGCGGCGCATCAGCGGCTAGGGCAATCGCATCGACCTCGGCTTGCTTTTTACGGCACCCTGCCAGTACGCTTCAGCAAACCGCCACAAAATGTTGAGCGCCATGAAAAAAATCTTGTTGTCCACATTCGCCGTCCTGACCCTCGCGGCCTGTGAAGATCCGTTTAACCGCGAAGGTGTCGGATTCACCGGAATTGATGGGGAGCCGCGCACTATCTCTGATGTACCGGGCGCTGTTGCCTTTCTTCCAGAGGCCACAAACGTTCCTGCAGAACTGGCAAAGATTCCGACCGTGACTTTGCTGGTCGATGAGACCGATCCGTCCAAAGTGGCATCGGCGGCAATCAACAGTGGCGGACAGTCGCCGAATACAGCTGTTCAGCTCGAAGGCAGCGACACTGACCTGTTCCTAAGCACTGTCAGCGTCAACGGAACGTTGTTCGGCGTATTACGCACTGGAACCAACAGCGTGACAGTCGAAAATTCGATTGGGATCGGCTTTGCGGAAGAAACCGAGCGATTCACCGGATGCCTGCCAGCGGGCGGAGTATTCCGCAAAGGTACATCCGAGCGGAGTTCCGGTTTTGCCGTTCCGTTGAATTGTAGCTGATCGGTTAAAACCGGGAATAGGGCCTCACCTGATTGGTGGGGCTTTTTGATTCTGGGGATTGGAAAAAATGACGGGCTAAAAAAGAAAAGGGCCGGTCAATGACCGGCCCTTTCGACTAGAGAATAAGCTATTATTCGCGGCTACCCAGCAGTTGCAGCAGGAACATGAACATGTTGATGAAGTCCAGATACAGGTTCAACGCGCCCATGATTGCGGCTTTGCCCAACCACTCCTGATCGCCTGCGTGGGCCATCTGAAGGTAAGTGGTCTTGATTTTCTGGGTGTCATAAGCGGTCAAACCCGCGAAGATCAGAACGCCCAGGATGGATACGGCAAACATAACGGCAGGCGACTGCAGGAAAAGGTTGATGACCATTGCAACAACCAAACCAATCACGCCCATCATCAGGAACGTGCCCATGCCCGACAGGTCTTTCTTAGTGACATAGCCGTAAAGCGACAGCCCGGCGAAGGCGATTGAAGTTACCAGGAAGACCTGAGCAATCGAAATGCCGGTGAAGGCAACAAATATCCAGCTGAGCGACAGGCCCATAACCGCCGCGAAAACGTAGAAGAACAGTTGGGCACCCGCTGCCGACAACCGGTTGATTGCGGCACCAAAGCCAAACACCATGGCCAGCGGAGCAAACATGATGATCCAACCCAGGATGTTCGGGCTCAGCGTGACCGGATCACGGAATACCGAAAGCAATTGAGGGTTTGAACCAACGGCCCAGGCCACGGCGAACGTGATCAACATGCCCACGGACATTGTGCCGTAGACTTTGTTCATATGGGCGCGCAGGCCCTCATCAATCTCGGCGGCGCGCGCGCCGGATGCCGTCCGGATCGTGTCGAATTGTGCCATCAAAGGGTCTCCCTTATCGAAAAGTTTAGTCGCCCCGGCAGTGCGGGGCGGTTTCCCCGTAAATATCGGCAACTAGAGGCTGTGTTTCAAGAGATTCCGGGCGAAAACCGACTAAAACACGCAACAAATTCGGCGACAGGTGATGCAAAGCCACCCATCGCCGTTAAAAAGTGAGTTTTGAACTTATCTTTTCCAGAAATCAGGCGCATCCCAGAAGAGCCGACGCGCCTCGGCAGAGGCTTCAGCGCGGGTCACTCCGATGTCCTCAAGCGCGGCATCATCCAGTTGTGCCAGTTCACGACGCTGCCGGTTAAGTTCCAATGCCCGAAAAAACCGCGACATCAGGGACAGTTTGGCTGGGCTGCAAGTTGTATGAAGTGCAATTTGGGTCATAATCTTTGTCCTTTCCAGGTTTTTCGATGCTTTCTGTATCCGACATCAATTTCCTTGATTCATATGGAGGTATATGACATATTTTAAAAACGAATATTTTTGATGACACGCATAAGGAATCGTGAAGATGCGAAATCTGGACATTACGACCCTGCGATCCTTCGTGGCGGTTGCGGATCAGGGCGGTGTCACACGCGCCGCTGGATTTTTGCACCTCACGCAATCCGCGGTTTCCATGCAGTTAAAGCGGTTGGAAGAGCTGCTGGGTTTGGAATTGCTGGATCGCAGTGGTCGCACTATCGCTTTGACGGCGTCAGGCGAGCAGTTACTGGCTTATGCCCGCCGGATGATTGCCCTGAATGATGAAGTCATCAGTCGTCTGACGGATCAGGCATTCGAGGGCGAAGTGGTTCTGGGTGTGCCCCATGACATCGTCTATCCGGCGATCCCGCGGGTTTTGCAGCGGTTCAACGTGGATTTTCCGCGTGTGCGTGTGCAATTGGTGTCGTCGTATTCGCTCCAACTGAAAGACATGTACAAGCGTGGTGAATGCGACTTGATCCTAACAACTGAGCCATCCACGGCTGAGGGCTCAGAAACCATAGCCGAGCTTCCTTTGCGCTGGATTGGTGCGCCGGGCGGGTCTGCTTGGCGCAAACAGCCGCTGCCACTGGCGCTTGGGCGTCGATGTCTGTTCCGACCGCAGGTGATCTCGGCACTGGATGCCGCTGGAATCCCGTGGGAGCTGTCAGTGGAAACCGAGAATGACCGGACGATTGAAGCCACGGTCAGTGCCGATCTTGCAGTTCACGCCATGTTGGACGGAACCGAAGCCTCGCACCTTGAACAAATCGAATCCGGCGGCGCATTGCCTGACTTGCCGGCCCACAAGATCAACCTCTATGGCGGCGAGTCGGGCCGTGGCGCAGTCGTCGAGGCGTTGGCGCAGTTGGTGCGTCAGAACTTTCGGATGCTGGGTGGCACACCGCTGCGTGCGGTGGTGGGGTAAATGCGATCAGGGCGTGATCACGATCTTGCCCGTCGACTTCCGCTCTTTCAGAAGTTGCATTCCATGAGCGACGTCATCAAGCGGCAGAGTGTGGCTGATATGTGGTTTGATCCGCCCTTCTGTATGCCACTGGAAAAGGGTCTCGAAGCTGTTGCGCACAGCTTCGGGGCGAAACTTCAGGTATCCGCCGATATAGAAACCGATAACGGTCAGGTTCTTAACCAATAAGTGGTTTGCCGGAATCTGTGGAACCTCGCCCCCGGCAAAACCAATCGGAAGCAAGCGGCCCTCGGGGTTGGTGGCGCGAAAGGCGGCTTTGAACACGTCGCCGCCGATGGCGTCATACACGACGTCTGCGCCGCCCAACGCTTTGACGCGCTCTCTCAGGTCTTCTGAGGTGTCGATCAGGTGATCAGCCCCTGCGGCCTGGGCGACGGCGAGCTTTTCCGTACCGCGCGCCTGCGCGATCACCCTGGCACCCATAAGTTTGCCAATCTCGACAGCTGTCAAACCAACGCCGCCCGCCGCACCGGTGACCAACAGCGTCTCGCCCGGTTGCAATCTGGCCCTGTAATCCAGCGCCATGTGACTGGTGCCATAGGCGATCTGTATCGCTGCGGCATCTTCGAAACGCATGGCATCTGGCAACGGGATCGCTCGATCCGCGTCAAAAACGCCGAATTCTGCAAGCCCGTCCTTCCCAGAATAGACTGCGATCCGGTCACCCGGCATCAAACTTGACACGTCCGGCCCGACCTCATCCACGACACCCGCTATTTCCATACCCAGCGTAAACGGGGCAGGGGGCGTGTCCTGATACGTGCCCTTTTGCATCAGAAGATCGGCAAAGTTCAGGCCACAAGCCTTGATCGCCACACGCACCTGACCCGGGCCCGGAACCGGGACATCAAGATTGCACAACTGCGCCGCTGCTCCGTCAGATTGAACGCAATAGGCCCGCATCACTTTCCTCGCATTTTGGGTCATAGGCGCGCGTGAGTTGGCGAAAGTCAATTAATTTAGCATGACGGCGGGCACCGGAAAGCAAAAGGTCCTTTGTCAACATTGCCATCCGGAGCGTTGGGTAATTCATTATACAACCACAACCCTTCTAAAGGGTGTGTGACTCAACCGTCTTGAAAAAAATTCAAAAACCGGCATTATAAACGCTTAGTGCTGTGTAGGGGGCGGTACAGTCCGTATTAGGGGGTAATTAAGGGGAACCCTCTATGCATGCGATAGCGGACGTCGCGACCTCCCACGCAGATGTTTGTGTAGTATAGGAGAATACCAATGACTCATCACGTCGATGTCCATGTGGGCAAGCGCGTTCGGCATCGCCGCTGGCTGATTGGCATGACCCAACAGCAGTTGGCGCAACAAGTTGGTATCAAGTTTCAGCAGATCCAAAAATATGAGACCGGAGCCAACCGAATCAGCGCATCCCGCCTTTGGGACATCGCCGAGGCATTGGAAGTGCCAGTCAGCTTTTTCTTCGAAGGACTGGAAGAAGCGCAAAAAAGCGACGCGGAAAAGAAATCTGTTCCTGCCGATCTTATGGGCGACAAGGAAGCGCTGGATCTGGTGCGTTCTTACTATGCGATTCCGGAAAACCAGCGCCGCCGTCTGTTCGAACTGGCGCGGGTTCTCAGCGACGTCGCCTGAGTGACTTGACTTTGTTGGGCGTTGCTCGCACCTGTGGGCCATGCAACCGACAGCTTTGAACGACATCGAAATCGCCGAAGAAATGGCTGACGCAGCGCGCGCGGCCATTCTTCCTTTTTTCGTCAAACCAATCTGGAAACAGCAAATAAGCTGACCGATGGGTTTGATCCGGTCACAGTGGCTGACCGTGCAGCCGAAAAGGCGATGCGAGAGGTTTTAGCCCTGCGCCGCCCCGAAGACAGCATTCTGGGTGAAGAGTTTGGTGAGCTTATAGGCAGCAGCGGCCGAACCTGGGTTCTAGACCCTATTGACGGCACACGCGGATTTATCAGCGGCACACCAACCTGGGGCGTTCTTATTGCGCTGAGCGATCAGAATGGGCCGTTTATGGGGGTCATTGATCAGCCCTATATAGGAGAGCGCTTTGTGGGATCGCCATCCGGCGCTCATTTTTCTGGTCCGTTGGGCACCCGCAGTATGAAAACCCGCGATACCAATACACTGGATCAGGCAACTCTGTTTACTACGTTTCCCGAAGTTGGGACCTTGGAAGACCGGAAAGGGTTTCAGACGGTATCCGAGCAGGTGCAACTGACGCGGTATGGAATGGATTGCTATGCTTATGCGCTGCTTGCGGCGGGGCAGGCGGATCTGGTGATCGAAGCAGGTTTGAACTCTTACGACATTCAAGCGCCCATAGCGGTCATTCAAGCGGCAGGCGGGATCGTGACAGATTGGCAAGGTGGCCCAGCGCATGATGGTGGTCGTGCCTTGGCAGCTGCAAACGCGGACATTCATGCCGCCGCCCTTGAGATACTGCGCCATTTCTGAACACTGTTGCCGCGCACACGAATGGCGGTTAAACCGGATATAGCCGGTTCTTGAGCCCGTTTTCCGCCGGCCAACGCACTCCTTGCATGAAACGGGCAGATGCAGGAGAGCGATATGACCGAAATCCTACTCAAGAACGCTGACCTTATCCTGACGATGGATGACACCCGGCGGGAGTTGTCTGGGGCTGACATTCTGATCCGCGACGGGCAGGTTGCCCAGATCGGGAAGGGCTTGCACACGCAGGGCGAAGTTCACGATGCCTCGGGCTGTCTGGTGACACCCGGTCTGGTGAACACTCATCACCACCTTTACCAAACCCTGACCCGTGCCGTTCCGGGCGGTCAGGATGCGTTGCTGTTTGGGTGGCTGCAAACGCTTTACCCGATCTGGGCAAGGTTCGGACCGGACGAGATGTTCACTTCGGCCCAGATTGGCTTGGTTGAACTGGCGCTGTCGGGTTGTACGCTCAGCTCTGATCATCTTTATCTCTACCCCAACGGCGCGCGGCTCGAAGACACGATTTCTGCTGCGTCCGAGCTGGGGATGCGGTTCCACCCAACGCGTGGCGCGATGAGCATCGGCGAGAGCGATGGTGGACTGCCGCCGGACAGCCTTGTTGAACAGGAAGCCGCCATTCTGGACGATATGATCCGGGTTGTTGACGCGTTTCATGACCCGTCAGTAGGGTCGATGTGCCGCGTTGGCCTTGCCCCGTGTTCGCCGTTCTCTGTCAGCCGTGAGCTGATGCGCGATGCAGCTTTGCTGGCGCGAGACAAAGGTGTGATGCTTCATACACATTTGGCTGAAAATGATGAGGACATCGCTTATTCGCAGGCGCAGTTCGGGTGCCGCCCCGGTCAGTATGCCGAAGATTTAGGCTGGACCGGTCCCGATGTCTGGCACGCCCATTGCGTCAAACTGGATGGGGCCGAGATTGATCTGTTTTCACGCACCAAAACAGGTGTGGCCCACTGCCCCTGTTCCAATTGCCGCCTTGGGTCTGGCATCGCGCCGGTGCGTGCAATGCGGGATGCAGGCGTCAAGGTTGGCCTTGGCGCGGATGGGTCGGCCAGCAACGACAATGGCAACCTGATGCTGGAAGCCCGACAGGCGATGCTGCTGCAGCGAGTCGCCAATGGTGCAGATGCCATGTCGGCCCGCGAAGCGTTAGAGATCGCGACGCGTGGCGGGGCCGATGTGCTGGGCCGCACTGATTGCGGCCGACTTATGCCCGGCAAACGCGCGGATATCGCGGTGTGGGACACAGGCTGCATCGAAAGCGCAGGCAGTTGGGATCCTGCCGCGTTGCTTCTCGCGGGACCGATGACCGTTAAGCATCTGTTTGTAGAAGGCCGTCAGGTCGTACGGGATGGGCATATCACTACGATTGATCTGCCCCGTGTGATCGAGCGTCAGAATGCGCTTGCGCGGGCGTTGCAGGCTTAAGCAACCTGTTGCCCGCCGATCCAAACCTCGGCCACGGCCCGATCATCACCCATCATGATTGTCGGGAAGACTGCCTCCCACACATCGTTTGCATGGGCCTCGCGCTGGGCGATGGCTGGGGTCGAGGCGAGGTCCAGCACAACCAGATCCGCCTCCATCCCCGGTGCGACATTGCCGATGCAGTCATCCATGCGCAGGCTACGCGCGGACCCGACTGTGCCCAGCCACAGCAATTGCGCCGGATGCAGCGGGCGGCCACGCAGTTGGCCGATCTCATAGGCCGCCGCCATTGTGCGCAGCATCGAGAAACTGGACCCGCCGCCTGTGTCCGTGGCCAGACCGATGCGGTGGCCATCATGGATCAGACCGCTCATGTCAAACAAACCCGACCCGATGAAGGTGTTCGAAGTGGGGCAGTGGATCAGTGAGGCATCAACTTCGCGCAGCCGATCGCGCTCTCGGTCCTCCAGATGGATGACGTGCCCGTACAGGCCGTTTTGACCCAGCAGGCCAAACTTCTCGTAAGTGTCCAGATAGTCCCGCGCGTCGGGGAACAGAGACTGAACCCATTCGATTTCATCTGTTTGCTCGCTCAGATGGGTTTGCATCAGGCAATGAGGATGCTCTGCCCAAAGCGCGCCCATCGCCTCAAGCTGTTCGGGGGTTGAGGTCGGCGAAAAGCGCGGGGTGATGGCATAGGACAGCCGGTCGATACGATGCCACTTTTCCAGAAGCGCGGCAGATTGGTCATAGGCGGTCTGAGCCGTATCGCGAAGACCTTCGGGCGCATTGCGATCCATGCAGGTCTTGCCCGCCACCACCCGCTGTCCACGTTGCTGCGCAGCCGTAAAGAATGCATCCACACTTTCGGGGTGGATTGTGCAAAAGCTGCACATCGTGGTGGTGCCATGTGCGGTGGTCAGATCCAGATAGCGATTGGCGATTTCACTTGCATAGACGGGATCGCCAAACTTCATCTCTTCCGGGAAGGTGTAGGTGTTCAGCCAGTCAATCAGCCGCTTTCCCCAACTGGCAATCATTGCCGTCTGCGGGTAATGCACATGCGGGTCAACAAAACCGGCCATGATCAGATGATTACCGTGATCCCTGGTGACCGCATCAGGATGAGCCAGCGCCAAAGCATCGACGGCGCCAAAATCTGCGATGCGCCCGTCTTCTATCACAACCGCTTCGTCCAACCGCGTGGCGTCGGTCGGCTCTCCGTCAAAGGGTGAGCCGTTAAAGCTCAGAACGCGCCCTTTCAAAAGCGTCTTTTGCGCCATTTGCCCTGTTCTCCACCTGTTTGGAACCACGCATCAGCATAGGCGGACGAAAGAAGTGGGTAAATCGGCGCATTGTCATTGTTTTCCGGTAGCTGCTTCTTCTATTTAGAAGCCAATCGCCGAATAAAGGGGGCAGCGCATGACGACAGGCAGTGACGAAGCCGGACACGATCTGCCCCGGGAGGACGACGCTTACGCACTGGATCCCAAAGCAGTGGCTGCGATCCTCTATGCGGTGGATATCGATGATCGCGAAAAGCTGATCGAGTTGATGGAGCCGTTGCACGCGGCTGACATCGCTGACCTTCTTGAACAGATCAACCCGTTTGACCGGGCCCGCCTGATCCGCCTGTATGACAAGGAATTCGACGGCGACATCCTGTCCGAACTGGATGAATCGGTTCGGGAAGAGGTGATCTCAGTCCTGAAGCCTGATGTTCTTGCGGACGCTGTGCGCGAGATGGAAAGCGACGACGTCGTTGACCTGCTCGAAGACCTTGAGGAGCCTCAGCAGGAAACCATCCTGGATGCGCTGGAGGATTCCGAACGGATCGCCGCCGAACAGGCGCTGTCCTACCCTGAAAATTCGGCCGGCCGTCTCATGCAGCGCGAGGTCGTCATGGCGCCCGAGCATTGGACCGTCGGGCAAACGATTGATTTCATGCGCGCCAATGATGATCTGCCCGAGCAGTTTTATCACGTGGTGCTGGTCGATCCGCGCCTGAAGCCAGTGGCGCAGGTGACTTTGGGCAAGCTGATGGCGGCCCGACGTGAGGTGCCGTTGCATGATCTGACGGAAGAGGAGTTCCACATCATCCCTGTCGATCAGGACGAGGAGGACGTGGCGTATGCCTTCAATCAGTACCACCTGATCTCGTCCCCGGTTGTGGACGCAGATGGACGTCTGGTTGGTGTCATCACCATCGACGATGCGATGGTGGTTCTGGATGAAGAGCACGAAGAAGACATCCTGCGTCTTGCCGGTGTCAGTGACGAAAGCTCCATTTCCGACAGTGTCGCAGCGACCAGTCGGCGGCGGTTGCCTTGGCTGGCGGTGAACCTATGTACCGCGATCTGTGCCTCGCTGGTGATTTCACAGTTCGAGGCTGCGATTGATCAACTGGTCGCACTTGCCATCCTGATGCCGATTGTGGCGTCGATGGGGGGCAATGCGGGCACGCAATCGCTGACGGTGGCGGTGCGTGCTCTGGCGACGCGCGACTTGACCAATGCAAACGTTATGCGTGTTATCCGGCGCGAATTGTTGGTCGGCATGCTCAATGGGCTGTGCTTTGCCATCGTGTTGGGAACCGTGGGGATGTTGTGGTTCGATTCTCCGCTGCTGGGTGTCGTGATCGGATCGGCCTTGGTCGTGAACATGATCATCGCCGGGTTCGCGGGTACGGTAGTACCTGTCGTGCTGGACCGTTTGGGTGTTGACCCGGCGCTGGCGTCCGGAACCTTCGTGACGACTACAACGGATGTCATGGGGTTCTTCATCTTTCTTGGCCTTGCCAGCGTGGTGCTCTTGTGACCGATCTGACCGAAATCAAAGCCGCAGCCCGTAAGGCGGCCTTTGCGCGCCGCAAGGCTGCATTCGATACGCGTTTGCCCGGTGCAGCCGGACGGTTGTCCGAGGTTCTGGCGGGGCACCGGGGCGTACCCATGTCAGGCTATATGCCCATCAGAACCGAGATCGACCCTCTGCCCGCGATGGCCGAGGCATCGGCTTACGGGCCGGTTGGCGTACCGGTCATTCAGGCCGCTGGTCAACCTTTGAAATTCTCTCGCTGGACGCCCGAAGGTGTGCTGAAAGATGGCCCGTTTGGTGCCAAAGTGCCCGAGGTGGATGACTATTTCGATCCCGAGATTCTGGTCGTGCCGCTGGTCGCGTTTGATGCAAATGGCGGTCGGCTGGGCTATGGCGGCGGGTTCTATGATCGCACGCTAGAAGGTTTGCGCGCCAAACGCCCGACGCTGGCCATCGGTTTCGCCTTTGACGCGCAAGAGGCCGAGGGCCTGCCGTTGGAGTCAACAGACCAACCGTTGGACATGGTCATCACGGAAAGTCGGGTGCTGACCTTCTAGCTGTTATTGCTCGAAATGGCTGCGTAAGTAATCCCAGGCATCCACTTCGGTGCCGTCTTTAAGGATACAGACGCCGTAGACGCTGCCATCTTCGTTTTTCCGAAGTTGATACGTCCCGTCGTTTTCGATGCAAAATGTTGCCGCAGGGTTGGGCATGGAGGTTTTGGTGCCTTCGGCAGCGGCGGACGTAGCGACAAAGACGCTGGCGGTCAATAAAACTAGAGATTTCACGAAGAATTCCTTCTATATTCAAACGCTGTTTCAATACATTGCCACGGCTGAATGTGGATTCAACCCTCAACTCGGCGGCAAATTTCATGCTTCCGCCTTGTTATTGCCCTGCACAGCCCCTACGACCCGGATCATGAGGATTTTGTTTCTTGGTGACGTCATGGGGCGCGCGGGTCGCGCCGCCGTTCAGCAGCACTTGCCGCGCCTGCGCGACGAATGGCGGCTGGATTTTGTTGTGGTCAACGGCGAAAACGCGTCGAACGGTATGGGACTCAGCGGCGATCACGCCAAGCTGCTTTTGGATGCGGGTGCGGATTGCCTGACGCTGGGTGATCATGCCTTCGATCAGAAGGACATGTTGCAATATATCGAGAAAGAGCAGCGCATCGTGCGCCCAGTGAATTTTGCCAAAGGCGCGCCGGGGCGGGGTCATCGGCTGTTCAATGCACCGGGTGGGCGCAAGGTTCTGGTCGTGCAGGTGCTGGGACAGGTTTTCATGAAGCGGCCCTTTGACGACCCGTTCTCGGCCATCGAACCGATCCTGAAATCCCACCCTCGCGGGGGGCAGGCGCAAGCCATTATCGTGGACATGCATTGCGAGGCGACGTCCGAGAAAATGGCGATGGGCCACTACTGCGACAAGCGTGCCAGCCTCGTTGTAGGAACGCATACCCATGTTCCGACCGCGGATTCTCAGATTCTACCGGGTGGTACAGGGTATCTGACAGATGCCGGTATGTGCGGAGACTACGACTCGGTCATTGGGATGGACAAGCAGGAACCGATGCGCCGCTTCATCACCGGTATGCCCAAGGCGCGGTTCACCCCTGCAAACGGTGAAGCCACGCTGAGCGGCGTGTTCGTGGAGACCGATGATCGTGACGGTCAGGCTAAAACTGTTCAAATGGTGCGCGTCGGCGGGCGTTTGGAGCAGGCTGGGCCCGAATAATCAACGTCAGGCTTGCTCTGCTGCGCGCAATGCGTGAAACTGCATGTCATCAGGCGCTTGGGCCCGGGTTCGGACAGAATACCACGAATGAATTTCCTTTCACTGACAGACACGGGCAGCGCAGTTCTGGCGCTGCTTATTGTTGCGGGCATGTTCATCATGTTCCTGCGCGAGGTGTATCCGACCGAGGTTGTGGCCATCGGAGGCGTCTCGCTGATGCTTGTGACTGGTATCCTGCCCTATCAAAGCGCATTGGCGGTTTTGTCCAATCCTGCGCCGTGGACCATTGCGGCGATGTTCATCATCATGGGGGCCTTGGTGCGAACGGGGGCGTTGGACTCGTTCACTTCAACCGCGCAGAAGCAGGCGCAGGTGAATCCACGTATCGCGATTGGTTTGCTCATGGGGTTTGTTGTTGTGGCCTCGGCTGTAGTGTCGAACACGCCAGTTGTGGTGGTCATGATTCCTGTATTCGTGCAAATCGCCCGCACCCTGAATGTGCCCGCGTCCAAACTGCTGATTCCGTTGAGTTATGCCGCCATTCTGGGCGGCACACTGACGCTGATTGGCACATCGACCAACCTGCTGGTCGATGGTGTAGCACGCGCACAAGGGATGACACCCTTTACAATCTTCGAAGTCACGCCACTGGGGATCGTCCTTGTGATCTATGGGATGTTCTACCTGCGCTTCATTGCGCCCAAGCTTTTGCCCGAGCGCGACAGCATGGCGTCGCTGCTCAGCGACCGGTCGAAGATGAAGTTCTTTACCGAGGCCGTCATTCCGCCAGACAGCAACCTCATTGGGCGCGAGGTGACAGGTGTTCAATTGTTCAAGCGGCCGGGTGTACGCTTGATCGATGTTCTCCGAGGGGATGAATCTCTTCGGCGTAACCTGAAAGGCGTCGAACTGCGGGTCGGCGACCGTGTCGTGTTGCGGACCGAGATGACCGAGTTGTTGAGCTTGCAAAGCAACAAGGAACTCAAGCGCGTGGACCAGGTGTCTGCCGTTGAAACCAAGACGGTCGAGGTGCTGATCACGCCCGGTTGCCGGATGGTGGGACGGGCCTTGGGCATGCTGCGACTGCGCAGGCGCTATGGCGTCTATGTCTTGGCCGTTCATCGCCGCAATCAAAACATCGGTCGTCAGTTGGACGAACTGGTGGTTCGCGTCGGTGACACCCTGCTGCTGGAAGGTGCACCCTCAGACATCCAGCGCCTTGCAGCGGAAATGGACATGGTCGACGTTACACAACCGTCCGCGCGGGCTTTCCGCCGTCGTCACGCACCCATTGCAATTGGTGCGCTTGTCGGGATTGTCGCCCTGGCCGCGCTGGGCATCGCGCCGATCCTTCTGTTGTCGATTGTAGCGGTCGCTGTGGTCCTGATGACCCGCTGCATTGACGCGGACGAAGCGTTTTCCTTTGTGGAGGGTCGATTGTTGGCATTGATTTTTGCCATGCTCGCCATCGGTGCGGCACTGGACAACTCTGGCGCGGTGTCGCTGATCGTCGAGGCCGTTGCGCCCGGGCTAGGTGCCTTGCCACCGTTCCTGATCATATGGGCGGTTTATCTGTTGACCTCGGTCCTGACCGAGCTGGTCTCAAACAATGCCGTGGCCGTCGTTGTTACACCGATTGCAATCGGGCTGGCTCAGGCTGTTGGGATGGACCCGCGCCCCCTTGTCGTCGCTGTCATGGTTGCGGCCTCGGCATCATTTGCGACGCCGATCGGCTATCAGACGAATATGATGGTATACGGTCCCGGCGGCTATCGGTTTACCGATTTCTTGAAGGTGGGCGTCCCGTTGAACCTGACGGTCGGATTGCTGGCGTCCCTGCTTATCCCGTTGATCTGGCCTATCTAATGTCGGCGCGGAATCGCCACTCGTAAACTGCTAGACTTGTAAATCCCGGGTGACACACAATCTTTTGTGAATGTGATTTGCAAAGGGGATTTGCCATGCTGACAGCAGCCCAAGCCACATTGGCAGGCGCAGCAATTGCAACCATGATCAGTGGTGCCGCAATGGCCGGTACGATTGAGGGAACTGCAACCTACCGCGAGCGTATTGCGCTTCCACCTGACGCAACCCTGTTTGTCGAGCTTCAGGATATTTCGCTGGCCGATGCACCAGCCGTAACACTCTCGGCGCAACGATACGCGCTGACAGGTGTGCCTGCGCAGTTTGAACTGACCTATGATGACGCGTTGATCAAGGAAGGGCACAGCTATGCGGTGCGCGCGACGGTCACGCAGGGGCAAAAGCTGTTGTTCACTACAGACACGGTTTATCCTGTCCTGACAAACGAAGCGGGGAACTCGGCTGACCTGTTGCTGGTCCAGGTTCAAAGCCAAAAAAGCGCAACACTTGAGAACACCGAATGGGTCGCGGCAACACTAAACGGCGCACCGCTGCAGGCTGAAAGACGCCCCGAACTGAGCTTTGGGCAAGGCGGGGCCTTTGGGGGCAGTGGCGGCTGCAACCGTTTCAATGGTCAGGCAGAGGTTTCGGGCAACCGGATTACCTTTCCGGACAACATGGCCGCAACCCTCATGGCTTGCCCGCCCGAATTGGATGAGGTTGAGCGCGCGTTTCTGAAGTCGATGCAGGCCATCACATCCTTTGCGATGGAGGGGGATGCGCTGGCTCTCCTTGATGCTGAGGGAGAGCCTGTGATCAAGCTGGTCCGTAAATAGAGCTGCAAGGCCGTCAGGCGACGGCCCTAGACCGCCCTGCGTTGCGCCCCGAAAAGATGCATCCGCCCAGGAAGGTTCCTTCCAGCGCGTTGTACCCGTGATAGCCGCCTCCGCCAAAACCGGCGACTTCGCCTGCGGCGAACAGGCCGGGCACCACGTTTCCATCTTCCCCGATCATCTGGCTGTCAAGGTTGGTTTGTAGCCCCCCCAGCGTTTTGCGGGTCAGGACGTGCAGCTTAACCGCAATAAGCGGACCGTTGGCCGGGTCGAGGAACTTGTGCGGTTTGGCAGTGCGGATCAACTTGTCTCCGCGATAGTTTCGGGCGGCCAGAATCGCCATCATCTGGGCGTCCTTCGAGAAAGGATTGTCGACCTGCGAGTCGCGCGCTTCGATCTGCCCACGCAAGTGCGCTTCGTCGATCAACCCACCGCCCAGATGGTTCATCCCGTTGACCAGTTCGGTCAGCGTGTTGGCCACGACGAAATCCTCGCCATGTTCTTTGAACGCCTCGACCGGGGCGGTTGCCTTGGACCCGGACAGGATGCGCTGACGGATCACTTCTTTCCAACTGCCCGAGGTGAAATCGGGGTTCTGTTCCGACCCAGACAGCGCGAATTCCTTCTTGATGACCTTTTGGGTCAGAACAAACCAGCTGTACTCGTACCCTGTTTTCAGGATTTCCTTCAACGTCCCCAACGTATCGAATCCCGGCAAGCAGGGTGGTTCTAGACGGTTCCCTTTGGCGTCGAACCACATTGAGCTGGGGCCGGGCAGAATGCGGATGCCATGGGCAGGCCAGATCGGATCCCAGTTGCGGACGCCTTCGGTGTAATGCCACATGCGGTCGCCATTGATGACGTGTCCGCCCGCTTTTTCGCTGATCCCGATCATGCGGCCGTCGACATGAAAGGGCACACCAGCCACCATGTCTTTTGGCGGTTCACCAAGACGATCTTTGGGCCAGTTCTGCCGAACCATTTCAAAGTTACCGCCGATACCGCCCGAGGTAACGATGACCGACGGCGCATAAACCTCGAACTCACCCACTTCGTCCCGGTTGGTCTTGCCGCCACGTTGGGCGGTGTCGTCGGCCAAAACCTCGCCAGATACGCCTTTGGCAGTGCCGTTCTGCATGATGATGTGGCTGACCTGATGGCGGAACTTCATTTGGATCAGACCGGCGCTGGCATGTTCTTTCACACGTCGGATGAAATGCTCCAGAACGCCGGGACCAGTGCCCCAAGTGATGTGAAAACGCGGGACAGAGTTGCCATGCCCGTTCGCATAAGAGCCACCGCGTTCTGCCCAACCTACGACCGGAAACCAGCGCAAACCCATCTCGTGCAACCACGGGCGCATTTCACCAGCCGCAAACTCGACATAACTCTCGGCCCATTTGCGGGGCCAGGCGTCTTCCGCGCGGTCGAACTGTGCGCTGCCCATCCAGTCACGAAGGGCAAGCTCTTGGCTGTCGTGTATGCCCATCCGGCGTTGTTCCGGAGTGTCGACCATGAACAAACCACCGAGGCTCCAGAACGCCTGACCACCCAGAAAGCTCTCGGGCTCCTGATCGACAATGATCACCTTCTTGCCTCGGTCACCCAGTTCAGCCGCTGCTGCCAATCCAGCCAGGCCCGCGCCGACGACAATCGCATCTGCTGTGTTCTTGGTCATAAACTGTCCTTTCAGCGTCGGCGAAACCAAACGAGGAACGGCAACACGACGGCATACATCGTGATCCCGTAGACTGCGGACGGCAGGGCCAGAGGGCTAAATCCGCTCTCTGTGCCTGTAATAAGGGCCGCCAGTGTAATGCCCAGTGTCGAGTTCTGGATGCCAGTGTCAATTGATATGCTTTTACACTCGGCCCATGACAGATTTGCAGCGCGTGCGATCCCCAGCCCGATAAGTAAAAGGGCAACGTTAAGCGAGATCAGACCGGCGCCCATGATGCCCAGGTTATCAATAAAAATCTGCCAGTTCCCGGCCAGGGCGGCCACAACGATCAATACGAACAAAGCGGTTGCGAGCTTTGAAAGCCCATTCTCGATACGGTTTGCAAACCCGGTTGCAAACCTGCGAACTACGACCCCGATGGCGACGGGAAGGGTTGTGATCAGAAACATGGCAATGGCCAGGCCGCTGATCGACACATCAGGTGCGTTTTCCCCCATGAAATAGGTGATGGACCACGCGGCCAGAAAGGGCACTGTCAGGATTGACAAGATGCTGATCACCGCAGTCAGGCTGACGGAAAGCGCCACGTCGCCCTTTGCCAATTTGGTCAGAATATTGCTGGTCACACCGCCGGGGCAAAAGCTGAGCAGCATGAAGCCAACTGCGATTTCAGGGGGCAGGCCAAATAGAGTGACGGTGAGGAATGCAGCGATGGGCAAAAGCACCACCTGACAGACCGCACCGATTGCAAACGGGTATTTTCGGCTCAGTACGCGCCGGAAATCTGCGGTCTCGAGACCAATGCCAAGTGACAGCATGATAATGGCCAGCGAGATCGGCAGGCCAACATTGATGAGCAAGTCCAAGAACAACTCCTCCCAAAGTCGTTTCGGATCAGCCTATGCGAGCATGAAAGGCGCAGGCAACCGCGCCGTTGGGTCACTTGTAGCGTTCGACGAAACGGCGCAGGATTTCGCCGGGTTGGGTGACGTCTGCGGCGTTGCAGATGTCGATCAAACGCTGGGCATCTTCGGGCGGGAAATAGCCGTGATGCTTGTAGATATTGATGCGCTGTTCGAAGTCTTTTGCATCCGCTTCGGGGTGAAACTGCGTGGCATAGACGTTCTGACCAAAGCGGATCATCTGAAATGGGCAGGGGTCTGAGGCGACAAGATGCACGCAGCCTTCAGGCAATGCCTGAACAGCTTCCTTGTGACCAACGAAGGCGTCGAATTCCGGGATCAGCCCGGCTGTCAGTGGATCATTGGCACCATCTTCCGTCAGGCGGCAGGCCGACGGCCCGACGGGTTCGCTGTACTGGGCTTTGCTCACGTCACCGCCCAGATGTGCGGCCAGAACGCCCAAACCATAGCAGCAGCCCATGAAGGGGTGATCCTGCGCCGTGATCTGCGGCATGAGCCCCATGACCGCACCTTCGATCTTTGCATCCAGTTCAGATTTCGTCGCGGGATCATCGCTGACACAGCCGGGACCACCGCCAACGATGACACCTGCATAGTCTGTTACGTCCAAACTTTCAGGTAGGTCCTCACAATCCAGCCGGATACGGTGGGTTTGCTCGGGAGCAAGGCCAGTCTTGTCCAGAATCGAAGCATATTCGGCGTCGGATGCATCCGTTTCAGGTCGCAGTTGAAGGATAAAAAAGCGTTTCATGTGCTGCCTTTACCCGTCAAAGCGGCCAGAAGACAAGGATGGCAGGTATGGAAACCGCGATGATCAGCACCTCAAGCGGCAGACCCATGCGCCAGTAATCGCCGAACCGATAGCCTCCGGGGCCCAGAACCAGCGTATTGTTCTTGTGCCCGATTGGCGTGAGGAACGCGGCCGAGGCAGCTACGGCAACCGTCATCAGGAATGGGTCGGGCGAAACCTCGAGCGTGCGGGCCATTTGTATTCCGACCGGCGCGGCGACAATGGCGGTGGCGGTGTTGTTCAGCACATCCGACAAAGTCATGGTTACGACCATCAGCACAGTCAGGATCGCCCAGGCGGGCAGGCCATCGGTCAGCTGGATCAGCGCATTTGCGATCAATTCAGTCCCGCCAGAAGTCTCCAAAGCACTGCCGAGTGGGATCATCGAACCCAGGAGGACAACCACCGGCCATTCAATGTGATTGTAGATATCCGCAATCGGCATGATCTTGGTCAGCACATAGGCAATGACCACCAGTCCAAGGGCAATGGGCAAATAGATCAGTCCCACACTTGCGGCCAAAACCGCAGCAGCGAACAGCCCAATGGCAAGCCACGCCTTATCGTTTGCTGTGACGTTCAGACCGCGTCCGGCAAGGGGCAGGCAGCCCAACCATTCGGTGACATCCGCCGCGCGGTCGCGCGGGCAGAGCAGCAGCAGGATATCGCCGGGTTCTACCTCGGTTTTGCGAACCTGTTGGGTGATTTGTCGCCCCTGACGTGAGATGCCCATCAGCACTGTACTCTGCCGCCAGGCCAGTCCAAGACCCTGTGCGGTGCGTCCGGTGACACGAGCGCTTTCCGGTACGACCACTTCGATGACGTCCAATCCGTCACCTTCTGCCGTCAACACTTCTTGCCGTCGCGTGTCCGAGAAGTCGAGGTTCAGCGCGGCGCGAAATTCGTCCAACGCCTCGGGCCGGGCTTCCAGAACCAATGCGTCGCCCTCTTTCAACGTGGCATGGGCGGATCGGCCATAACGCCGCTTGCCATCGCGGATCAGACCGATGATGGCGACGTCGGACTTTTCAGCGGCCTCATAAAGCTCGCTGACGCGTTTGCCGATATGCGCGGATTCAGGGGGGACAGTTAGCTCGGCTATATACTCCGCCAATGCTTCCGATGTTTCAGTTTGCGGCCCGCGATTTGGGATCAGACGCCAGCCGACCAGAGCGACAAAGGCAAGACCCGCAATTGCGGCTATCCCGCCCACGGGCGCAAAATCGAACATGTGAAACGGCTCGCCCAGCGTCTCGGCCCGGATCGAAGCGATGATGATGTTCGGAGGGGTGCCGATCAGTGTTGCCATCCCCCCAAGAATGGTGGCAAAGCTCAGCGGCATCAGCGACAGACCCACTGATCGCCCCGCCTTGCGCGCGGTTTGGATGTCCACCGGCATCAGCAAAGCCAGCGCAGCCACGTTGTTCATGAAGGCTGACAAGACCGCACCGATCCCGCCCATCAGCGCAATATGCGCGCCCAGCCCACGTGAGGCATCGACCAATGTGCGGGTGATCATGAACACCGCCCCTGACCGGACCAAACCGGCAGAGACGACCAGAACCAGCGCCACGATGATGGTGGCCGGGTGGCCGAACCCTGCAAAAGCGTCATCCACTGGCACAACACCCAGCACGACACCGATCATCAGTGCGGCAAAAGCCACAAGGTCGTAACGAAACCGACCCCAAAGCAGCATTCCAAAAACCGTAATGAATAGCGCAAAAAGAATAATCTGATCTGTCGTCATACAGTCACCATAGTCCCAGCCTCGCAAGGAGCAAGTCGCTCTCTTGATCCCGCCCCCTGCAAACGTCTATATGAGCGCCGAACACGTAATCACGATGACGAGGACGCACTATGGCAGGCCACTCCAAATGGGCCAACATCCAGCACCGCAAGGGACGTCAGGACGCCGCGCGGTCCAAACTGTTTTCCAAACTGTCGAAAGAGATCACAGTGGCCGCCAAGATGGGCGACCCCGATCCCGACAAGAACCCGCGCCTGCGTCTGGCGGTGAAAGAGGCAAAGTCGAACTCGGTGCCCAAGGACGTGATCGACCGCGCAATCAAGAAATCGGTTGCAGGTGAAGGCGACGAATACGAAGAAATCCGCTACGAGGGTTACGGCCCGAACGGTGTCGCGGTGATCGTCGAGACCATGACAGACAACCGCAACCGCACCGCTTCGACCGTGCGCTCGACCTTTTCCAAGAACGGTGGAAATCTGGGCGAGACGGGCTCGGTCGGGTTTATGTTCGACCGTAAGGGCGAAGTTGTCTATCAGGCGGATGCTGGCGATGCAGACACAATTTTCGAAGCCGCGATCGAAGCCGGTGCCGAAGATGTCGAAAGCTCGGAAGATGGCCATATCATCTGGTGTGCGGACACTGACCTGAACGATGTGTCAAACGCATTGGAAGAAGCACTGGGTGAATCAGAATCCACCAAGCTGGTTTGGAAACCGACTACGACGACCGAGTTGGGTCTGGAAGACATGCAAAAGCTAATGAAGCTGGTCGATGCGCTGGAAGACGATGACGACGTGCAGCGCGTCACAACCAACTTCGAAGCCACTGACGAAGTGATGGCTCAGCTCTGAGCTGCTGCAAATCGCCAATACGAAGCCCGGCCAATCTGGTCGGGTTTTTTCGTTTTGGCACAAATTCTGAGGGTTATTGGCTGAATCCCCGTAAACGCATAGGCTGGGCGGGTGTTGATCCGCAGGGAAGGCGCAACCGAAAGGCCAATGACATCCGAAACACCTGATACCGCCAAGCGCAATGTACCGGTTCTGACCGGCCAGAGTATTGTGTCACAGGTTGCGTGGACGCTGGGCAGCCCATCGGTGGTATTGCCGTTTCTGGCGGTGTCTTTCGAACTGCCCATGTTTGTGGCAGGCGCGCTGGTTTCGGTGCGGATGGTTGGAAGCATGATTTCCGATTTCTTTCTGGCGCAATCCATTGCAGCAAAACCGCAAAAGAAGCGCGCAATTGCCATAACCGAGGCCGTTATCGGTGCCTGTCTTGTCCTTGCAATGGCCGCAGCCGCGACCGGCGTCGTCCCTTTGATCGCCGTAGTTTTCGTTTCAGTCTTTTTTGTGATCGGTCTGGTCGACGAGGTTCAGAACCTGATGTTCACCGATCTGCTGGGCGATCATGTCCATTCCCGATCTCGCATGGTTATGCACTATCTGCAGCTTGGCGGAGGTGGATTATGTGCCATTGGCCTTGCATTGCTGGTGCATCAGATCACCAAGGAAAACCCACCCTTCTCACGCCATTCCACAATGATCGGCGTGTCTGTCGCGTTCTTTCTGCTATCGGGTCTGTTGATGCTGGCGATGACAGAGAATGCACGCTCTGCCGCACCGGCAAAACCGACTGAAACCAAAACAAGGTTGTCGCTCAGGTCCAATGTTCAAGGTATTCTGGGTATGTTCGAGCAGGCCTGGTTTCGGCGTTACATGGCCATGCGTATCCCTTTGGTGGCAGTCTCGCTATCTGTCCCGTTTTTCGCGCTCATCGCGGCCGAGGCGCATCACAGTTCGGCGAAAGGTCTGACTGCGATGATCGTGTCTTCCGCCTCGGGGTATCTCGTTTCCGGACCGCTGTGGCAAATCGTGAACATGAAGTCTCATCGCGCCGTCATGGTGGTTGGCACCTTGATGGTGGCAGCGACCGGAACTGTTCTTTTGGCGTTCCACTACTTGGGCATCGATCACGAGGTTCATCTGCATGCCGTCGCGTTGTTTGTTGTCACGGTCGCAGTGACAGGGATCAGTAGTGCGCGAAAACTATATTTTCTGGATGTCGCGCCCAAGGAACAACGTGTGCAGGGATCAGCCGCGATCAAGTCGTTCACACGATTGTTCGCGGTTCTGCTCTCGGCGGCCTTGGCCGCTGTCGCGCATATGCACGAGGTCGCCTTGGCGGTCGGCTTCATCGTTGCCGCCAGTTTGGTGGCCTGCGCGACATGCTATCGCATGATGTCACCCGTACAGAAGGACGCGCCCCTTTCGCAGGAATAATCCAGTGGCCTTCAGAAGAACGAAGAAATCTCCTCAAGCGGTTTCTTCAGCTTTGCCACCGCAGGTACCGTTGCGTTTTCCGAAGGGTGACCTACTGCGATGATCATTGTCGGTTTTTCCGATGCAGGGCGGTCCAGTGCATCGTTCAGAAACCGCATCGGATTCGGGGTATGGGTCAAAGTGCTGAGGCCCGCGTGGTGCAGCGCAGCCAGCAGAAACCCGGTGGCAATGTTCACGCTTTCCGGCACGTAGTAGTTCTTGTACCGCGTCCCATCTTCGAAGTGTCCCCAGCGCTGGGCGAACACCACGATCAGCCAGGGTGCAATAGTCAGATGTTCTTTGACAGCGTTGGTGCCGATGGGCTCCAACGCTTTTATCCATTCGTCACCTGCGCCGCCTGCGTAGAACCGGCGCTCCTCTTCTTCAGCTTCTTCCCGGATGCGCTGCTTTAGGTCAGGGGCCGAGATCGCAGCAAAATGCCAGGGTTGATGATTGGCGCCAGACGGCGCGGTGCCCGCCGTACGCAGACACGTTTCGATCACAGAACGGTCCACGGGGCGGAGGCTGAAATCTCGCACCGTGTGGCGCTGGCGCATCTTGTCGTAGAACTCTTGTGCGGCACCTTGCATGTCAGCATCGCTGATCTCGGACCGGTCAGGCAATGGAATGGGATCATAGCTGAGGGCATCGCGTGAAAACATCGGTTCCTCCGAAACTTTGGTGTGCGATCAGTTCGCGCTGGGCGGCAGCAGGACCTGCTTGGCGGCACGTTGAACCGCATGTGTAAGCGGTTTGAGGGCAGGTGCAAGTACGCGACCAACCTGCCAGCTGAGGGCAACATCCAGCGGAGCATTGGCCAGGAGGGGCAGCAACCGCCCTTGTTCCAAGGCGTCTTTGGCCAGGGCCGCTGGGTTCATACCCCATCCCAGCCCGGCAATCGCAGCATCCACGAAGCCGTTCGAGGATGGCAGGAAATGAAACGGCGGCGACATCTGGCCCGCGATGTATTGCGACAGCCATGCCTTTTGCAAACCATCCTTTTGGTTGAAAACCAGGCAGGGCGCTTTGCTAAGCGTGCCCTCGTTCACACCATCCTTGAACCACGTGTTGATGAAGGAAGGGCTGGCTGTGGGCAGGTACCGCAGCACACCCAGCGCCGTCACGTCACATCCTGTCACGGGACGCCCGCCCACAGTGACGGCTGCGCTGACCTCTCCGCGTTTCAGCCAATCCGCTGAATGGTCCTGGTCGTCAACGACTAAATCGAACAGCATGTCGGGCACTTGCGCCATTGCATCGATAAACCATGTGGCCAGAACATCTGCAGGCACCGCTATGCGCACCCGCCCGGATCGCGGGTTCTGTTCCAACGCCAGTTCGCGGGCAAGTTGCGCCTCAAGAAGACCGACATCCTCGGCATAGCGGGCAATACGCAACCCTGCGGGCGTTCCGGTGCAAGGTGTAACCCGATGGATCAAGGATGCGCCGACCCGATCCTCCAGCGCTTTGATCCGCTGGGAAACTGCAGAAGGCGTGACAGCCAGTTCCGCAGCGGCGGCTTCAAAGCTCCCAAGGCGCAGGATGGCTGACAATGCGGACAGTTGGTTTGGATCCAGCAGCATTAGAGTTTCTTAAGTCAGAGCAGAATCTTTAATTTGATAGGTCAAGCCAAGGGGCTTAGTCAACGCTTGGAAAGGTTCAGGAGGTTCCATGCCAACATCCATGATTGCCGGTTTTGCACTGGGTTTCAGCCTGATCCTTGCGATCGGTGCGCAAAATGCCTTTATCCTGCGGCAGGGACTGCGGCGCGAGCATGTTTTCATTCTGTGCCTGACCTGTGCTGTGTCCGATGCTGTTTTGATCGGCGCGGGAGTGGCCGGTTTTGGCACTCTGGCGCAGGCGGTGCCATGGTTCGAAACCGTGATGCGCTATGGCGGTGCCGCGTTTCTGACCTGGTATGGGCTGCGTAGCCTTGGCTCGGCCTGGCAGGGTGGCGCAGTGATGGAGATCGGCAATGGTCAGCGCACCAGCTTGAAAACTGCGCTTCTCACGGTGCTCGCCTTCACCTGGCTGAACCCGCATGTCTATTTGGACACTGTCGTGCTGATCGGTTCAATCTCGGCGCAGTATGACGACCGTCTGGGGTTTGCACTGGGCGCAATGACGTCCAGCTTTGTCTTCTTCTTCTCGCTAGGGTACGGAGCAGGCGTTCTGTCGCCTGTTTTTACCCGCCCGAGGGCGTGGCAGGTGCTGGATGCCGGGATTGGCGTTGTCATGCTGGGGATCGCACTGAAACTTGTTGTCATGTGAAGGGTTGTTCCTGACCGGGTTTCGGTGTTCAACCTAAGCCATGACTTCACACGCCGTTTCATCCCGCCCCATAGCAGGCATGTTCTGGATGTTTTCCGCCGGGCTGTCTTTTGTTGTGATGACGGCTTTGGTGAAGTCCTTGGGGACGACCATGAACCCGATTCAGGCAGCGTTTCTGCGATACGCTTTGGGGCTGGTTTTCTTGCTTCCGGCTCTGCGGTCGATCATGGCAACACGGCTAACGCCCCGTTTGTTGACTCTGTTCGGCGTGCGGGGTGTGGTTCATGCTGTTGCGGTGATGCTGTGGTTCTTTGCCATGACGCAGATCCCGTTGGCTGAAGTTACGGCTATGAACTACATGACACCCGTCTACGTGACTTTGGGGGCAGCCCTTTTTCTGGGCGAAAAACTGGCCTTTCGGCGGATCGCAGCAATTCTGGTTGCTTTGGTCGGGGTGTTGATCATCCTGCGACCGGGCTTCCGAGAGGTGTCTCCGGGGCATCTGGCGATGCTGGGCACAGCTTTGACGCTGGGCGGTTCGTACCTGCTGGCTAAGCTGTTGGTGCGCGATGTGCCACCTTCGGTTGTTGTTGCGCATCTTTCGATTTGGGTGACATTAGCACTGATCCCCTTTGCTGTGGCGGTCTGGACTCAGCCCAGCCTTCGCGATCTCGGGGTTCTGTTTCTGGTAGCCTGTTTTGCCACTGCCGGGCATTATTTCATGACCTTGGCATTGCAAGCTGCACCAGTGGCCGTCACGCAGCCGATTACTTTTCTTCAGCTAATCTGGGCCACATTGCTGGGCGCTGTTGTATTTCACGAAAGCGTGGATGTTTGGGTCGTTGCCGGTGGAACTTTGATCTTATGCGCTGTCAGCTTCATCTCATGGCGCGAAGCCGTGCTGAATCGCCGAGACTTGACGCCTCCGAGTATTGCGCCGAAGCTATGAGGTAGGTCCTACCGCGCCTTTCATTGATTGACGAGTCAATAAAAAACTCCTAATTTGGGATCATAACGCCTGTTCAGGGGGGAATGATGCCTAAAGTAGGAATGGAGCCGATCCGCCGGGATGCAATTGTCCGTGCCACGATTGCCGAATTGGGCGTGCAGAAATCCCTTGATGTGACAGTCAGCCAGATTGCGAAACGAGCAGGCATGTCCAGTGCACTGGCGCATCACTATTTTGGCGGCAAGGATCAGATATTTTTGGCAGCCATGCGTCAAATCCTGACGGATTTTGGCGAAGAGGCGCGCGCAAAGTTAAAGGCGGCCGCGCCCGAGGAGCGAGCAAAAGCAATCATTCAGGCGTGCTTTGCCCCCTCATGTTTCACACCGGACGTGATTGCCGCGTGGATGACCTTTTATGTTCTGGCGCAAACCAATGATGACGCGCTGCGCCTTTGGCAGGTCTATCAAGCGCGCATCCGTTCGAACCTTATCGATGCGCTTCGCCCCAAGATGAAGGATCCGGTTGAGGCGGCAGAAAACATGATCGCCTTGATTGATGGGCTATACATCCGAGCGGCTCTCAGCGCCCCGGAAGAGCCGCAATTGGCGGTGAACCACGCAATGCGCGTGCTCAACACTCTGCTCGAGGCCGAAAAATGACAAAACCAAACATTCTGATCCTGATGGTGGATCAGCTGAACGGAACCCTCTTTCCCGACGGTCCCGCAGACTGGCTTCATGCCCCGAACCTAAAGAAACTGGCCGAACGGTCGACCCGGTTTGCCAACGCTTACACGGCCTCGCCGTTATGCGCACCGGGGCGGGCCAGCTTCATGTCCGGCCAACTGCCTTCGCGCACCGGCGTCTATGACAACGCAGCCGAGTTCCGCAGCGACATTCCCACCTATGCACACCACCTGCGCAGGGCGGGATACTATACCTGCCTGTCCGGCAAAATGCATTTCGTCGGCCCCGACCAGATGCACGGGTTCGAGGATCGTTTGACCACCGACATCTACCCGGCCGATTTCGGCTGGACGCCGGATTACCGCAAACCGGGCGAGCGGATCGACTGGTGGTATCACAACATGGGTTCCGTCACCGGCGCGGGTGTTGCCGAAATCTCCAACCAGATGGAGTACGATGACGAGGTTGCCTATAACGCCAAGGCCAAGCTTTATGATCTGGCGCGCGGCAAGGATGAACGTCCATGGTGTGTGACCGTCAGCTTTACGCATCCCCACGACCCATACGTCGCCCGCCGCAAGTATTGGGACTTGTACGAGGATTGTGAGCATCTTCTGCCCGAGGTCGCTGATATCGGCTACGACAATCAGGACCCGCACGCCAAGCGGATCTTCGACGCCAATGACTGGCGCAGTTTTGACATCACCGAAGAAGACATTCGCAAATCCCGCCGCGCCTATTTCGCAAACATCTCCTATCTGGACGACAAGATCGGTGAGATCATCGAAGTATTGGAAACAACCCGTCAAGAGGCGATCATCCTGTTTGTCTCGGATCACGGTGACATGCTGGGCGAACGCGGCTTGTGGTTCAAAATGAACTTCTACGAAGGTTCCGCGCGTGTGCCGCTGATGATTTCATCCCCTGATCTGCCTGCCGGGCGGATCGACACGCCGGTTTCCACAATCGATGTAACCCCGACCCTTGGGGCCTTGGCAGGTGTCGACATGGATGAAATCGCGCCATGGACGGACGGCGAAAACCTCGTTCCGCTGGCGAAAGGTGTCGAACGCACCGCGCCGGTGGCTATGGAATACGCCGCCGAGGCATCCTACGCGCCGCTGGTATCGCTGCGCTATGGCAAGTGGAAATACAACCGCTGCACGTTGGACCCGGATCAGCTGTTTGATCTCGAGGCCGACCCGCACGAACTCACCAATCTTGCAGACGGTCCCGAACATGCGGGTACGCTGCAAACCTTGCGCGCTAAATCCGAAGCCCGTTGGGATCTGGATCGCTTTGACGCCGACGTCCGCGCCAGCCAGGCGCGGCGCTGGGTCGTGTACGAAGCGCTGCGGCAAGGCGGATATTACCCATGGGATTACCAGCCGCTGCAGAAAGCATCGGAACGCTACATGCGCAATCACATGGATCTGAACATCGTCGAGGAAAACGCCCGGTTCCCACGCGGCGAATAACCTCTTCATCTTTTCGAAAATACTCCCGCCGGAGGCATCCAACCTTCTCGGCGGGACAGGAGTTGTGGAAATGGAAGCAGATTTTGTCATCGTAGGCGCAGGGTCCGCAGGCTGCGCAATGGCATATCGCCTTAGCGAAGCCGGGGCCTCGGTTCTGGTGATCGAACACGGCGGGACGGACGCGGGACCGTTTATTCAGATGCCAGCCGCGTTGAGCTATCCGATGAACATGTCGCGTTACGACTGGGGCTATCAGTCCGAGCCCGAGCCGCATCTGAACAACCGTCGTCTGGCTTGTCCGCGTGGTAAGGTGATCGGGGGCTCGTCTTCGATCAATGGCATGGTCTACGTTCGCGGCCACGCACGTGATTTCGATACATGGGCCGAGATGGGCGCCGATGGCTGGTCCTATGCTGATGTCCTGCCATACTATAAACGCATGGAAAGCTGGCACGACGGGGGTCATGGTGGTGATCCGGCATGGCGTGGCACGAACGGTCCGCTGCATGTCTCGCGCGGCCCGCGCGAAAATCCCTTGTTCAACGCGTTTGTCGACGCGGGCCAGCAGGCCGGATACGAGGTCACGGGCGACTATAACGGCGAAAAGCAGGAAGGCTTTGGCCCGATGGAACAGACCGTCTGGAAAGGGCGGCGTTGGTCGGCGGCAAATGCCTATCTGAAACCAGCGCTCAAGCGCGACAATTGCGATATCGTACGGGGTCTTGCGTCTCGGGTTGTGATGGAAAACGGGCGCGCCACCGGGGTGGAGCTGATCCGCGGCGGCAAGTCTGAAGTCATCAAAGCCCGGCGTGAGGTCGTTTTGGCAGCGTCCTCGATCAACTCGCCCAAGCTGTTGATGTTGTCCGGCATCGGCCCGGCCGCGCATCTGGCCGAGCACGGGATTGACGTTGTTGCGGATCGACCGGGCGTTGGTGCCAACCTGCAGGACCATTTGGAGCTTTACATCCAGCAAGCCTCGCTGCAGCCAATCACGTTGTACAAGCATTGGAATCTGTTCAGCAAAGGTCTGATCGGGGCACAATGGCTGTTCACAAAAACCGGCCTGGGTGCGTCGAACCAGTTTGAAAGCGCGGCCTTCATCCGGTCGAAGCCGGGCGTAGAATACCCTGACATTCAGTACCATTTCCTGCCCATCGCGGTTCGTTATGACGGGCAGGCGGCAGCGGAAGGTCACGGGTTCCAGGCGCATGTCGGTCCGATGCGGTCTCCGTCGCGAGGGGCTGTGACGCTTCGGTCCGCTCAAGCTGCGGACGCGCCAGTGATCAAGTTCAACTACATGAGCCATGAACAGGATTGGGAAGATTTCCGCACCTGTATCCGTCTGACCCGGGAAATCTTTGGCCAGGATGCATTCAAGCCCTACGCGGGCAAGGAAATCCAACCGGGTGCTGCCGTGCAATCAGATGAAGAGCTGAACGGCTTTATCGCGGAACATGCCGAAAGCGCATATCACCCCTGCGGCACCTGCCGGATGGGGCGGGCAGACGACAAAAACGCTGTGGTCGATCCCGAAGGGCGCGTCATAGGTGTGGATGGGCTGCGTGTTGCGGACAGCTCGATCTTTCCTCAGATCACCAACGGTAACCTCAACGCGCCGTCGATCATGGTGGGTGAGAAAGTGTCGGATTCCCTATTGGGCAAAGACCCGTTGCCCAAGGCCAATGACCGGCCTTGGATCCACCCGAACTGGGCAACGGCACAGCGTTAACCTTTTGACATGCCCTCGGTTGAATATGCGTGATTTCAGGCGCATATCGGGGGCATGTTAAGGATTTGTTTAGTTTTTGTTCTGCTTCTGCCATCTGTGACACTGGCCGCTGAACGTCTTTCAGGCCAAGTTAATGTAGTAGATGCCGATACTTGGGATGTCGGCGGCATCCGAGTTCGCCTGCATGGAATCGATGCGCCCGAGCTGGATCAATCCTGTCAGGATGCCGAAGGATCAACGTGGCCATGCGGTGCTTGGGTGACGCAGGAGGTTCGCCAGCTATTCCAGGGAAAAACAGCATCATGCATGCCGATGGACCGCGATCGATATGGTCGGGTTGTCGCAAAGTGTATGTTCGAGGCGCAAGATGCAGCCGATCAACTGGTGCGGCTGGGTTTGGCCTTTGCCTATCGCAAGTATTCACATGCCTATGAAAGCGCTGAGCAAGACGCAAAGGCGCGACGTGTTGGGCTGCATCAGCAGCAAGTTCAAGTGCCTTGGGTGCATCGCGCCGCCAGGAAGTCCGCGTCATCCAATGGGTGCCGGATCAAAGGAAACATCTCGGCCAAGGGCGAAAAGATATACCACATCCCGGGCCAGACCTTCTATGCCAATACCCGGATCAGTACATCCAGCGGCGAGCGTTGGTTCTGTTCTGCCGCCGCCGCCCGTGCCGCAGGATGGCGCGCGTCAAAGCGCTAAAATCTGTATGAAACCTGCATGAAATTGATCCGCGTCAAAGCGGGTTCTTCCGGACGCGTCTACGCCTGATTTGCAACGACTTATTATGGAGCGAACAGATATGTCCCACACCCCGCATGAACTGGCTGAAGAGTTTCCGGACAAAGTTGAATTGATGAGCCAGCTCAAGCAATCGGACGCGCATTTTGCCCGGCTGGCCGACGAGTATCACGAAATCAACCGCGTGGTTCATCGGGCAGAAACGAATGTCGATCCGATGGAAGATCTGGCTGAGGTTGAGCTGCGCAAAAAACGCGCGGCTTTGAAGGATGAGATCTGGGCGATCCTGTCCAAAGCGTAAACCAAGTGTCGGGGGCTCTGCCCCCGTCGCGGCCTAGGCCGCGACTCCCCCGAGGTATTTTGGGCCAGGTGAAGATCAGGTGACTTCGTAGGGCAGGGTGCCGCGCAGATGGGTGTCTATGCTTAGGCGACGTTCCAAGGGCGGAACCGAGCGCTGGTGGCAGGTTTGCCGTTCGCAGATTCGGCAAGATATGCCGATCGGTTCGTATGCACTGGCGTTATTGATATCGAGATTGTCGGCATAGACTAGTGCCGGAGCATGCCGAACGTCGCACCCCAAGGCAATCGCATAGCGCCGGACAGGGGCGCCAAAGGATCCACCGGACTTTGATACGTCACGTGCAAGAGAAATATAACGAACCCCATCTGGTGTTTCTGCCAGTTGGCGAAGAAAGTGCCCCGGTGTTTCAAAGGCGCGGTGCACGTTCCACAAGGGGCACGCGCCGCCGAACCGCGCAAATTGCAGGCGCGTGGCCGAGTGTCGTTTGGTAATCGTGCCGGCCTGATCCACCCGAACAAAAAAGAAAGGGATCCCCTTTGCTCCGGGGCGCTGAAGCGTCGATAGCCGATGGGCAATCTGCTCGATTGACGCTCCGAACCGATTGCTGAGCAGTTCCAGATCGTGGCGCTCTTCTTGCGCGGCGGTCAGGAAGACGGAATAAGGCATCAAAGACGCGCCTGCGAAATAGTTGGCAAGGCCGATCTTTGCAATCGACCGAGCCTCGTCGCTTTGGAACTTTGCAAAATCCAGCGTTGCTTCCAACAGCTTGTCCTGGCTGATCAATGCAACCTGCAACAGCAATTGGAACACTTGGGTTTGCGGCGCAGCGCGCGAGGACAGGCGCAGTATCTTGCTTTCTGCGTCGTAACTGCGCAGTGGGTCCATATCTGAAAAAACGACCTGAATACCGCGCTCTGACAGGCTGTTCAGGGCGGCCTGCCGTATCCCTCCGGGGCCGTCTGCCCGATTGGCGAACAATTCTGCCGCCCTGTCCACAGCGTCGATGTAGTTGTCGCAATAATGAAAGAAATCTCGCACTTCTTCCCACGGACTGGCCTGAATACGTGCATCTTCGCGCCCCAAGGCTTCGTCCAGTGACGCAAGGCGTTCGTGTGTTTGGCGGTAGGTTTTGTGTAACTCGATAAAGGCACGCGCCAAGGCGGGGGCGTTGGATGCTGTCAGGCGCAAATCAGCCAGTGGAGGTTGGGCATCGGCGAATACCGGGTCGGCCAATGCCTCACGCATGTCAGATACCAGCCGCTCACTGTCGCCGGTGCTGAGTTCGGTCACGTCCATGCCGAATTCCTGCGCCAAGGCTAACACAACCGTCGTCGAAATCGGTCTGTTGTTGTTCTCCATCTGGTTCAGATAAGGCAGGGAAACACCCAGTTTGGCTGCGAATTCCCGCTGGGTCAGAGTCAGACGTGTGCGCATCTCGCGGAGCTTTGCGCCCGCATAAAGTTTTTGAGTCGCCATTGGGGGCCTTTGCAAGTTTCCTAAATCCGAATCCTAACTTTGCAAAGTGATCCGCGCAACCGATTAGAGCCCAAGTTGCCGTTCCCGCCGGATGACTGCTGCAATCGCACAAATAGCCAAAAGGGCTGTTGTCAGCATCAACCATAAAAGAGGCATAGCGCCAGTTTCGTGTGTCAATAACGCGCCCGCCAATGCGCTTAGACCCGCGCCGCCGCCCAACATGATGGCACCGCTCAAGCCTGACGCGGTTGCAGCCAGGTGCGGGCGGACAGACAGGGAGCCGGCGGTTGCATTGGGGATGACCATACCGTTTCCGATGCCGACAAAGGTCATGAGTCCAAAGAAGCTGAGCGCCGTTCCGCTGCCCACAAGAAAAAGCGTTGCCGATAGGGCGACGCCGAAAGCATTTAGCAGGCTGCCCCAAAACACCATGCGGTTCACGCCGACGCGCATAGAATAGCGCCCGCTGATGAAGTTCCCCGCGAAGTACCCAACGGCAGGTGCGCCAAAATAGATGCCAACTTGCGCGGCGCTCAGTCCGAATAATTCAGTTCCAATAAATGGTGCGCCACCCAGATAAGCAAAGAACGCTCCCGACGAGAATGCGCAGGCCAGTGAGTAACCCCAGAAGCGAGGCGAGGTCAGCAATTCGGGGTATTCTTTGAATTGCTGTATGAGTGATTTTCCGCTTTTTGCTGCCGTTTCGCCAAAATCCGTAAATGTCAGGAAAAGCGTCAAGGCACCAATGGCGAATGGCAGCCAGAAGTTTGCTTTCCAGCCGAACGCCTCTTCGAGAATGCCGCCAATTGCAGGTCCGATCATGGGGACCACGGCCATGCCCATGGTCACATAACCGATCATGGATGCGGCCTGGTCTTGATCGTACATATCCCGCACGGCCGCGCGACTTAGCACGATACCTACGACAATGACTGCCTGACACATCCTGAAGACCAGGAATATCTCGGCGTTCGGCGCATAAATGCATCCCAAAGTAGCCAGTAGGAAAAGCGCGAGCCCCCAAAGCAAAACCGGTCTACGACCCGCCTTGTCGGCAATTGGGCCAATCACGATTTGCAAAACGGCATTGATCAGCAAGTACAAGGCAATCGAGAGTTGCATGACCTTGTAATCGGTGTCGAAGTACACGGCCATGTTTGGAAGGCTGGGTAGGAACAGGTTCATGCTCAGGGCGGATAGGCCTGAGAGCAAGACAAGTGTTGCCAATGTGGGTGGTGTGCGCTGCGCGGCGCCTAAGCTGAACTGCATAGTTCACATGTATAGCTATTGAAATTCGGAATGCCAGTCGTTGAGAAAAATCAATTCGATACTTAGCTAATTTGCAGTTATCCAGAATGTTGTTGCTGAAACTTTGCAAATTTGCCGAAAAGAGCTTTGGCTCAGACTGTCTTGCAGGTAGTGTCCCGTCAAATTTTAAAAGGGATACGCGTCATGAAGGACATCCTTTCGGAGTTGGAAAATCGCCGAGATGAGGCACGACTGGGCGGTGGGCAAAGAAGGATCGATGCCCAGCATTCACGCGGCAAGCTGACAGCACGTGAACGGATCGAATTGCTGCTGGATGAAGGCAGCTTCGAAGAATTCGATATGTTTGTCAGCCACCGCTGCACTGAATTCGGTATGGAAAACCAAAAGCCTGCGGGTGATGGGGTCGTTACCGGGTGGGGCACAATCAACGGCCGTATGGTCTATGTTTTCAGCCAGGACTTTACCGTTTTCGGCGGGTCGCTCTCGGAAACCCACGCGCAGAAGATTTGCAAGATCATGGATATGGCTGTGCAGAACGGAGCGCCGGTCATCGGGATCAATGACTCGGGCGGGGCGCGAATCCAAGAGGGTGTTGCATCGCTGGCTGGGTATGCCGAAGTGTTCCAGCGCAACATAACGGCATCGGGCGTTGTCCCTCAGATCAGTGTGATCATGGGCCCCTGTGCCGGTGGCGCGGTCTACAGCCCGGCGATGACCGACTTTATCTTCATGGTCAAAGACTCGTCTTACATGTTTGTGACCGGTCCCGACGTGGTCAAAACGGTTACAAACGAAGTGGTGACTGCCGAGGAGCTGGGTGGTGCGTCGACACACACCAAGAAGTCTTCGGTTGCGGACGCGGCGTTTGAAAACGATGTCGAGGCGTTGGCCGAAGTGCGCCGACTGGTGGATTTCCTGCCCCTTAACAACCGCGAGAAACCCCCGGTCCGTCCGTTCTTTGACGAGCCCGGACGGCTTGAGCCGTCGCTGGATACCTTGGTGCCCGACAATCCCAACACGCCTTACGACATGAAGGAACTTATCACCAAAGTGGCGGATGAGGGCGACTTCTACGAGATCCAGGAAGACTTTGCCAAGAACATCATCACCGGTTTTATCCGTCTGGAGGGTCAGACCGTCGGGGTCGTTGCCAACCAGCCGATGGTTCTGGCGGGATGTCTGGACATTGACAGCTCGCGCAAGGCGGCGCGCTTTGTGCGCTTCTGCGATTGTTTTGAAATCCCGATCCTGACCTTTGTGGATGTTCCGGGCTTCCTGCCGGGCACGCAGCAGGAATATAGCGGTGTGATCAAACACGGTGCAAAGCTGCTTTATGCCTATGGTGAGGCCACAGTGCCCAAAGTGACCGTGATTACACGGAAAGCATATGGCGGTGCTTATGTGGTTATGGCGTCCAAGCATTTGCGTGGTGATTTTAACTATGCCTGGCCCACAGCCGAGATTGCGGTGATGGGGGCAAAAGGCGCAACCGAAATCATCCATCGCGCAGATCTTGGGGATGCGGAAAAGACCGAGCAGCACGTTGCAGATTACGAAGATCGGTTTGCCAACCCCTTCGTCGCGGCCGAGCGCGGCTTTGTCGATGAAGTGATCATGCCGCAATCGACCCGTCGTCGTGTGTCCAGAGCGTTTGCCAGCTTGCGGGGTAAGCAACTGAAGAACCCATGGAAAAAGCACGACAATATTCCGTTGTAACCGACCTGGGGCGGTCAGGCCGCTCCGGTGTTCCTGTGCGTCGTCAGGCTAAAAACTGGGCAAAACCCGCTCAAAATTGAGGCGGAATTGACAAGAATTGGCAAATAGTTGAATGATCCGACCCATCAGACATAGAACAGCGCAGTTCACAAGCACTGCGCGCGCGATCCCGGAAGGAGGAGCTCGCCCTTGGCGGGTCCGGGATCGCGCCATTTGTCTGATGATCTGCCTGGTCTGCTCACCCGTTTTTGCTCAATCAGATACGCCGTTGCCGGTGCCGTCTGGCCAGCCTGTGCACTTGGATGATGTCTTGCTCGACAACAATCCAGGCGAGCTTTGGGTGCGCTTTCGTTTCATCGCTCCAAAGATTGGCGCGACGGTAGGACGGATCACTTACGATGTTGCGTCCAAAGACATGGAGCATCTGTGCCAAATACTGGCCGTTCCCTATGTGGCCCAGCATGACTTACAGCCTGTGCGGGTCGTTATTTCATTGGCGGACCGACCGGTAGAATTTGGCGATGCCGCCCCGGACGCGACGCAGTTTTTTGAAGCCTACCGGCTGGAGCAGTCCCGGTGTATCTGGGAGGGGCTTTGACCATGAATTCTTTCTTTTTTGACGTCAGAGCATCTCAGACCAACGGTGCGGCTTCGGAGGTGCGCAACATGATCCCATCCCTTTTCGGGTTTGATATTTCTTTGTCTGTCAGCGTTAAGCCGGAGGTATTGCCATGCTGAAGCATCGCGGCTTCCCCGGGCGTCTGTCTGGCACGGATTTTCAGTTTACCATTCGCAGGGCCAATCCCAAGGGCGTGACACCTTTGACGCGTCGGGAACGGTTCCGCGACCGTAAGCCTGCCGACAAGCGTGCGGATACCGCGTTCATGGAAGCGCTTTGGGCGCATTTCGGGGATCAGCCCTTCGAGCGGGGCAATCTGGACGCGGGTCGCCTGAGCTGGTTGTTCGGGCGCGAAGTTGTGCCTGCAGAGGACCCGTTTGATCCGTCCAGCTATGACGCGCTTTTGGTCATTGATGTGGATGTGGCCCGCGCATCTTTTCCCGAAATCATCGACGGGGTGGGCTGATTTTGTCATTGGCTGCCGCATATCAGTATGCTGAATCCGGTGTCGTGGCGATCCTGCCCGCAACTGGGCAGGATCTGTGTGCGGCTTCAGAAGTTGAGCTGAGCGGCCAGCTGAACGCGGCTACCGTCAAAGGTACGGCCAGTGGGCGCGTCGTTCCGCTCTCCATAGATGTACTCGGCGCTGAGCGTCAGGTTGTCAGTTGCCTTGTAGAAGGCGTTGACATGGATCGTCTCCAGCTCGGTGAAGGACAATGTGCCGGTCGAGGTGGGAAGATCATAATTCTCGCGACCGTACGCAATGCCGACATTCCATTTTGGACTCAGGTCTTGCCTGAATTCGACGGTATAGCCATCCACATCGTTCGCTTGCCCGCCGACAATCGCATCGCCAAGGCCGATCAGATAGGGGCCAAGGGCCTCACCCGTCACGTAGTTGACTTGGAACAGCCCACCTTGCCAAGGGCGAACCGAGGCAGAGGCAGTGAAACCCGTTTGGTCAACTTCCACACTGCCGGAATTGGCTTTGCCATACAGCAGTGCGCCCCGCGCAATATATGTGCCGTCATTGTATTCCGCCGAAGCCGTCAAGACCGGATCGTCAGAGTTCGAACCGCCAACATTTTCTTCCACCGAAACGGCGAACTGAGCGTTGCCCCCGAGTTGCCCTGTGTACCGCAGCTGCGGGACACGGGCGAAGGCAATCCCGACCGGGCCGTTAAATTCAACCGAGGTGGGATAAGTGTCCAGCGGCTGGAAGTTGGTCCAGTACTGGCCGATCAGGAACTGATCACCGATCGTGATGTTTGCGTGGCGTATACGCAGTTCGGCGGTGCCACCCGAGCCAAACAGATCAAGCTCCAGCTGACCCCCGATGTCGCCGATCCCACTTGGCGTGGTGGTCCGCAGGCCAATCCGCGATTGGCGTACTGTCGCACCAAAGGTGCCATCGGTTGCCGCAGACGGTTCACCGATGACGTTCACAAAGGCAGTATCGCCCTGATCAAAGTCGAAATCGTAGAAGAAGTCGGCCTTGACGTAGCCATAAACGTCCAAAGTGGTGTTGCCGATCCGAAAATCTCCGTCAGCGGGGCTGCTATCGGCGGATTCCAGCGCCTCAACCCGTGCGCGCAAGGCATCGAGTTCGGCTTGAGTTTGGGCATCCTGAGCATAGGCAAGCGTGCCGGTCACACTAAGCGCCGAGGCAGCAAGCAGGAGTGCCTTCATTCGTGTCGTCATCATGTGGGTGTTTCCTTGTGTGCGAGTGTGCATCCGCACCGTTTCACGCGGCCCGTGACGACGGAAATCACGAGAATGGGACGAAAAAGCCCAAATATCTCAAGGAAATGTGCGACTCGGCCCTGGAAAAATCACGTCAGGGTGAACCGATCTGTCAACCATATGAATGTGAATGCACTTTTGCAGTGCAGAAAAATGTCGCTGCGTGATGCCGCACGTGCAAACGGCCGCCTCTGTTTGGGTAAATGTAACGGCAATGTGACGGGTAGGCAGGGGCTGACACCGATTTACCAGAGATCCTGGATCGGCACGAATTTGCGTGAGCTGTCTCGGTGTGGGCAGAAACCAGCCGAGATATCGCGTGGAAACAATACTGTGTTTGCAGGTGATATTGTGGCGTGCACAGTGAGTGGGCCGTGCGGCTCTACTTTGCCTGCGCCGCACATGCACCTACTATTCCGTACCCCTTCCTTACGCGGGCAGGCTTGTGTTCCCCACAAAAACCTGTCCGCGTTTTTCTTTGGGCGTCTGGCAGGTGAAAAGAGGCAAAAACCTGCACATATCCCGCCTGCGCGCACATTGATATTGAATAACAGACCGCGCTTCGCGCATCTGACCCTCAACAAATCAAGAAACCAAAAAGGGCAGATATCATGCGAATCTCTCAGTTCATCTTTGTTGCGGCGGCCTGCGCAGGCTTGGCAGCCTGCGGTGACACAACGGGCGAACAGGCAATCTTGGGCGGCGGGGCCGGCGCTGTTGGCGCAGCCGTTCTCAACGCAGACCCGCTTTTCGGCGCGGCCGTCGGCGCAGCGGGCAACGTGCTGTATTGCAAAACACAGAACACCTGTAACTAACGCATCTATTTCGGGGCGCCTGTCGCCTCGTCCGTCATCTCGCATCACGCCGTCGTGGGGATCGCTCCCTGCGGCGGCGTTTTGCGTTTCCAGAACACCAAGCCAAAGGACGTTCCATGTTCAATAAGATCCTGATCGCCAACCGGGGCGAGATCGCCTGCCGAGTCATCAAGACCGCCCGCAAAATGGGTATCGGCACAGTTGCTATTTATTCGGATGCGGACAAGAACGCGCTGCATGTGTCGATGGCGGATGAAGCCGTGCACATTGGCCCGCCCCCGGCGAACCAGTCTTACATCGTGATCGACAAGGTCATGGACGCCATTCGCCAAAGCGGTGCGCAGGCGGTGCATCCGGGTTACGGGTTCCTGTCGGAAAACGCCAAATTCGCCGAAGCGCTGGAAGCTGAAGGTGTGGCCTTTGTCGGTCCCCCGAAAGGTGCAATCGAGGCGATGGGCGACAAGATCACGTCGAAGAAAATCGCTCAGGACGCAAACGTGTCGACGGTTCCGGGCTATATGGGGCTGATCGAGGATGCAGATGAGGCGGTCAAAATCTCGAATGAGATCGGCTATCCGGTCATGATCAAAGCCAGCGCCGGTGGCGGTGGTAAAGGCATGCGGATTGCGTGGAACGACGAAGAGGCGCGCGAGGGCTTCCAGTCGTCCAAGAACGAAGCTGCGAACTCGTTTGGGGATGACCGGATTTTTATCGAGAAATTCGTGACCCAGCCGCGCCACATCGAAATTCAGGTTTTGTGTGACAGCCACGGAAACGGGATCTATTTGGGCGAGCGCGAATGCTCGATCCAGCGCCGGAACCAGAAAGTGGTGGAAGAGGCACCGTCGCCATTCCTTGATGAAGCAACGCGTAAGGCGATGGGCGAACAAGCCGTGGCCTTGGCTAAGGCGGTTGGCTATTCCAGCGCAGGCACGGTGGAATTCATCGTTGACGGTGAAAAGAACTTCTACTTCCTTGAAATGAACACCCGTCTGCAGGTGGAACACCCGGTCACCGAGCTGATCACAGGCGTCGATCTGGTGGAACAGATGATCCGTGTGGCAGCGGGTGAGCCTTTGACGATCACGCAGGATGACGTGACGCTGACCGGTTGGGCCATTGAAAACCGCCTATATGCGGAAGATCCCTATCGCAACTTCCTGCCGTCGATTGGCCGTCTGACCCGGTATCGTCCTCCGCAGGAAACTGCGGCCGGTCCGATGTTGGTCAACGGCAAATGGCAGGGCGAAGCGCCTGAGGGTGAGGCCGCCGTACGCAACGATACCGGCGTCTACGAGGGCGGCGAGATCAGCATGTATTACGACCCGATGATCGCAAAACTCTGCACCTGGGCACCGACCCGCGAAGCCGCGATTGAGGCGATGCGCGTTGCCCTGGACAGTTTCGAGGTTGAAGGCATCGGTCACAACCTGCCGTTCCTGTCTGCTGTGATGGACCACCCGAAATTCATCAGTGGTGACATGACCACCGCCTTTATTGCTGAAGAATACCCAGATGGGTTCGAAGGTGTTTCCTTGCCCGAAGCTGATCTGCGCCGGATCGCGGCATCCTGCGCAGCAATGCACCGCGTGGCCGAGATCCGCCGCACCCGCGTGTCGGGCCGGATGGACAATCACGAACGTAAAGTCGGCAAACGCTGGGTTGTTTCGCTGGAAGGCCACGAGTTCCCGGTTCAGGTCAACGCTGACAAAGATGGGGCAACCGTCAAATTCGAAGATGGCTCGACCCTGCGTGTGGCCTCGGACTGGACGCCGGGTGATCAGCTGGCCGTACTAGATGTCGATGGCGGCCCGTTGGTTCTGAAGGTTGGCAAGGTTTCGGGCGGGTTCCGCATTCGCAACCGTGGGGCCGACCTGAAGGTTCTGGTGCGCCGTCCGCGACAGGCAGAGCTGGCCAAACTGATGCCGGAAAAACTGCCGCCGGATACCTCGAAAATGCTGCTGTGCCCGATGCCTGGTCTGGTCGTGAAAATTGATGTCGAAGTGGGGCAGGAAGTTCAGGAAGGTCAGGCGCTGTGCACCATCGAGGCGATGAAGATGGAAAACATCTTGCGGGCCGAGAAGAAGGGCACGGTTGCAAAGATCAACGCTGGCCCCGGCGACAGCCTTGCCGTGGACGAAGTGATCATCGAGTTCGAGTGATCATGCCAGTGCTTTCACTATACCTCCGACGGTCTTCGGCGTTCTGCGCCGGAGCTGCGGGGTATTGCGAAAGCGCTCAACCGCCCTCGCGCCGGTCGCGGATTTCGCGCTCACGCAGGGGTGTCTTGTCGATGGACCGACCGATTTCTCGCACGCTCCAAGGGGCAGGTTTGCGCAGTTTGACCACACCGTCCTTGTCGACGAACACCATCTGGAACCCACGTGGACGCAACTGTGACCGAATCGGAGACCGCGCCGATGGGTCGGTATCGGTCAAAACCACCACATCCCGGTCACGCATGGCCTCTTCGCCGTCCAGCAGCATGTCGATCTGTTGTTGGAAGCGCGGGTCGGCAGGTGTGTCCGCAAAAACTACGATAGGCCGGTTGACCCATAGAAATTCGCTGAGTTCGCTGTCCCCGACCGGGCGAACAAAGCTGTCATCCGAGGGCGCCGTGCCGTCCGCCGCCCAAGCGGCCAGAGGGATTAGTGCCGAGAAAACAAAGGCAAGCGTGCGAGTCATGTGGCCTCCTGTTCTTTCGAATATAGCCCCTGTCTCCGCGATTGCGACTGACGATTTACACAGAACACTCAAAATTTCGCGCTTGCGCCCCGACGCAATGGTCAAGCGCAGGACCTCAATGCGGACGCTTTTTGCGGCCGCCACCCGAGTTGACGAGAGGAAATTGAAATGACCGACAAGAAGGACTGGAAAGCGTTGGCCGAGAAAGAGCTGCGCGGACGTCCGTTGGACGATCTGACAAAGGAAACGCTGGAAGGCATCGCCGTCAAACCGCTGTACACGCAAGAAGATACCGCTGATTTGCCACATATGGGCTCTCTGCCCGGGTTTGGTCCGTTCACACGCGGGGTGAAGGCGACGATGTATGCCGGTCGTCCATGGACCATTCGGCAATACGCAGGTTTTTCAACCGCTGAAGAGTCAAACGCTTTCTACCGCCGAAATCTGGCAGCCGGTCAACAGGGCGTCTCGGTCGCCTTCGATCTAGCGACACACCGTGGTTATGACAGTGATCACTCGCGTGTTGTGGGCGATGTGGGCAAGGCCGGTGTGGCCATCGACAGCGTCGAGGATATGAAGATCCTGTTCGACGGCATTCCCTTGGACAAGGTCTCGGTCTCGATGACCATGAACGGCGCGGTGGTTCCGATTTTGGCGAGTTTCATCGTCGCGGGCGAAGAACAAGGGCATGACAAATCCCTGCTGTCCGGCACCATTCAGAACGATATTCTGAAAGAGTTCATGGTGCGGAACACCTACATCTACCCGCCTGAGCCGTCGATGAAGATCATCTCGGACATCATCGAATACACCTCGAACGAGATGCCCAAGTTCAACTCGATCTCGATCTCGGGCTACCACATGCAAGAGGCCGGGGCGAACCTGGTGCAGGAATTGGCCTATACGTTGGCGGACGGGCGCGAATACGTGCGCGCCGCGACTGAGGCCGGGATGGACGTGGACAAGTTCGCGGGGCGTTTGTCGTTCTTCTTCGCCATCGGCATGAACTTCTTCATGGAGATCGCCAAACTGCGTGCGGCGCGGACCCTATGGCATCGCGTGATGACCGAATTCGGTGCAAAATCCGAGCGGTCAAAGATGCTGCGGACGCACTGCCAGACCTCGGGCGTTTCGTTGCAGGAGCAAGATCCCTATAACAACGTGATCCGCACAGCCTATGAGGCAATGAGTGCGGTTCTGGGCGGTACGCAAAGCTTGCACACCAACGCTTTGGACGAGGCGATTGCTCTGCCAACCGACTTTTCGGCGCGTATCGCGCGGAACACGCAGTTGGTGTTGCAGGAAGAGACCGGCGTGACCGACGTGGTCGATCCTTTGGCCGGTTCGTATTACATCGAAAGCCTGACCAACGAACTGGTCGAAAAGGCCTGGGCTTTGATGGAAGAGGTCGAGGAGATGGGCGGCATGACCAAAGCCGTGGCCAGCGGCATGCCCAAACTGCGGATCGAGGAAAGCGCGGCGCGCCGTCAGGCGATGATCGACCGGGGCGACGAGGTGATCGTCGGTGTCAACAAGTACCGCAAAGAACAGGAAGATCCGATCGACATTCTGGATGTCGACAACGTTGCGGTGCGCGAAGCACAGGTCGCGCGACTGGAACGTATCCGCGCAACCCGCGACGAGGCAGCGTGTCAGGCTGCGCTGGACGCGCTGACCACAACTGCCCGCGAGGGTGGCAACCTGCTGGCTGCTGCGGTCGAGGCCGCCCGCGCCCGCGCATCCGTAGGAGAGATCAGCATGGCAATGGAAAAGGAATTCGGTCGCCACCGTGCCGAAGTGAAAACCCTGGCCGGGGTGTATGGCGCGGCATACGAAGGTGACGAAGGTTTTGCCGCGATCCAGAAGTCCATTGAAGAGTTTGCCGAAGCTGAAGGGCGTCGCCCCCGTTTGCTGGTGGTCAAGATGGGTCAGGATGGGCATGACCGGGGTGCCAAGGTCATCGCCACGGCCTTTGCCGATATTGGGTTTGACGTCGACGTCGGGCCTTTGTTCCAGACACCCGCCGAGGCCGCGCAGGACGCGGTGGACAATGACGTGCATGTGGTTGGGATTTCCTCGCAAGCTGCAGGGCACAAGACGCTGGCCCCGCAGTTGGTGGAAGAGCTGAAGAAAGCTGGTGCCGAGGACATCATCGTCATCTGCGGAGGCGTGATCCCGCAACAGGATTATCAGTTCCTGTATGATCATGGGGTGAAAGCGATCTTTGGGCCGGGCACCAATATCCCCGAAGCTGCGCAGGACATCCTGCGTCTGATCAGCGAAGCGCGCGGCTAAACAGTGGCTAAGGTTTTTCGTCGAAAAATCTTGTGATCGCGCGCCGATGGCGGAAACATGCGACCAGACCTGATTGGGTCTGGTCGAATTGTTTTTAGGAGGGGCGCATGTTGCTCGATCATCTGGCCGTCGCCGGAGAAACGCTGGAAGAAGCATCCGCGCATGTCGAACAGGCTTTGGGCGTTGCGCTGCAGGCGGGCGGCAAACACGAGAAGTTTGGCACCTATAATCGATTGCTGGGACTCAAGGACGGCCTGTATCTTGAGGCAATTGCCATTGATCCCGACGCGCCCACGCCGGAACGGACCCGCTGGTTCGATCTGGACCGGTTCACAGGTAAACCGCGGCTGACCAATTGGATTTGTCGCGTGCCGGATATCGAAGCGTCTCTTTCGGTGTTTCCCGATGGTGTTGGAACGCCGATTGATCTGACACGCGGGGCCCTGAGTTGGCGCATGGCCGTGCCACCGACCGGCCGACTTTCCTTTGACAACCTGTTTCCCGCGCTGATTCAGTGGCAGGGGGATCTGCACCCGGCGCAGATGTTGCAGGACAGCGGCTGCAGTCTTCGCAGGTTGGTCGTGTTCCACCCGGATGCGCTGACCTTAGCCACGCATCTTGGCGCGTTGGACTGGGTGGTGTTCGACACTGGGCCAGCCGCTTTGCGGGCCGAGTTTGAAACCCCGCACGGCGTGCGTGTGTTGGAATGAAGGTCCGACAGGCGCAGCTTGCAGATGCACACGCGATTGCCGAGATCACCAATCAGATCATTCGCGAGACGTTGGTGACGTTCACAACCGATACCCGCAGCGTTGAGAGTATCGCCGAAGATATCCTCGCCCGAGGTCCCGGGTTTTTGGTTGCAGAAATTGAAGGCCGCGTGGTCGGGTTTGCGACCTTTGGGCCTTTCCGCTCAGGCCCCGGGTATGTCCACAGCTCGGAACACTCGATCCAACTGGCACCCGACGCGCGCGGCAAGGGTGCTGGCCGCGCCCTGATGGCGGCACTTGAAAAGGCCGCGCGTGCCGAAGGCGTCCATGTGCTGGTTGCTGGCATCTCGTCCGCAAACCCGTCTGCCATTGCATTCCACACAGCGTTGGGGTTCGAACAGGTCGGGTATATGCCTCAAGTCGGTTACAAATGGGGGCAGTGGCTGGATCTTGTGCTGATGCAGAAAATTCTTTCACCGGAATGATCTATCGCACCTGACAGTCCCGGATTGTGGCGCTAGGGTACGGCCATGTCGATCTGGACCCGCATATCCGACGCGCTCAGCGCCCTTGCACAGGGCGAAAGCCTGACCGCTGTTTTTGAAAAGCTACGCTCGCCGCCTGAACGCTCGGTTGCGTTCACGATTGCCGTCATTGCGTTGGGTGCAAAAATGGCCAAAGCAGACGGGCAGGTGACGCGGGACGAAGTCACGGCCTTCCGCGACGTGTTCCAGATTGCGCGCGAGGATGAAGAAGGCGCTGCACGGGTTTTCAATATGGCGCGCACGGATGTTGCCGGATACCAGGACTATGCCCGCAAGATCGCCCGGATGTTTTCCGAAGACAACACGACCCTCTGCGACCTGATGGAAGGGCTGTTCCACATCGCTATGGCAGACGGGTTTTACCATCCCAATGAAAACGAATTCCTGGAAGAGGTCAGCCGCATCTTTGGTCAGACCGACGCGCAGTTTCTGGCCTTGCGCGCGCGGTTTGTACCCGAGGCACCCAATGACCCTTACGTGGTGCTGGGCGTATCACGGGACATGCCGGTAACTGAGATCCGCAAAGTCTGGCGTCAACTGGTTCGCGAGACTCACCCAGACGCGATGATGGCACGCGGTGTCCCGGAAGAAGCGATCCGGTTGGCTGAAAAAAAGATGATCGATATCAACCGCGCCTGGGATGAAATCAACGGCGCGGCGGCCTGAGAAGATGCGGCTGGCGACCTATAATATCGAGTGGTTCGCCAATCTTTTCGACAAAAACGACGCCCTCATTGTCGATGAAAGCTGGTCGGGCAGGCACGACGTCACCAAGGCCCAGCAGGTCGAGGCAATTGCCAAGGTTCTGACCGCGATAGATGCTGATGCGGTTCTGATCGTTGAGGCACCGAATACCGGCAAACGCCAGAACACGGTACGCGCACTGCAGGCCTTTGCCGAGGCATTCGATCTTCGCACCTCTGACGCGGTGATGGGTTTTGCCAATGACACACATCAGGAATTGGCGCTGCTATATGACAGGTCAGTTCTGCACGTGCGCCACGACCCAAAAGGAGACGCCGACGACCTGTCCGCCCCTCGGTTCGATGGAGAATTCAAAATTGACCTGGATGTTGATGCGACCGAAGACATCGTCCGGTTTTCCAAACCGCCAATGGAACTGGCTCTGACAACGCGTTCGGGCAAGGACGTCAGGTTGATCGGGGCGCATCTAAAGTCAAAAGCGCCGCATGGGGCAGATTCAAGGGATGAGGCGATCCGCATTTCGATTGCCAATCGCCGCAAACAACTTGCGCAGGCGGTTTGGCTGGCCAGAAGGGTCGAGGCGCATTTGGCGCAGAATGAGTCTGTCGTTTTGCTAGGCGATCTGAATGACGGACCGGGTCTGGATGAGTTTGAACATCTGTTCGGACGGTCGTCGGTTGAGATTTTGTTGCAAGCGGGGCTGTACGATCCGCATGCGGTCAAGGCGCATGAGTTCAGGCCGGGATCAGTGCCGTCCACTGCACGTTTCGCGCGCCCCGACGAAGGCCGGTTTCTTGAGGCGTTGCTGGACTACATTATGATCTCAGAGGATTTGCGTGCCTTTGATCCAGCCTGGCGCATATGGCACCCGTTTCGGGATGTTGCATGCTGGTCTGAACCAGAGTTGCGGCAGGCGCTGTTGGCAGCCTCGGACCATTTCCCAGTCACTCTGGATATTGATCTGTAGTCTTTGCAGCTTGCGTCTGAACGCTTATATCAACGTTATGAAACGGATTGTTTTGATCAGCGCCGTTTGGGCATCTTTGGCGGTGCCGACACTGGCACAAGAAGACACTGGAAAATCCCTGATGGAGCAGGGGGCTGAGCTGTTTTTCGAAGGGCTGCGCAAGGAAATGGAACCAGCGCTGGATGAGTTGCTTGGGATGGCGGACGAGTTTGGGCCGGCCATGCAATCTTTCCTGCAAGAGATGGGCCCCGCGCTGGCGGAACTGGCGGCTGAGGTCAAGGATTGGAGCGCTTATGAAGTGCCGGAAATCCTGCCCAACGGCGACATTATCATCCGCAAAAAACCGATTGAAGATCTGCCCGAGCCTGAAGACAAGGATGAAGAGGTTCCCGAAGGCGCAACTGATATCTGAGACAATTTCAGTTCTTGATGATCACGCGCATTTCGGATTTCAGTGCGCTTGCCAGTGAATTCAGGCGCGCTTCGGCCACTTCGCTGAACAATGGTGCCGCAGCTTCGGGCAGGTACAGCTCTAGCTCGCGTTTTTTGGGATAGAGTTTCAGTCGTCCCATATTGGCATCGTTGTGCATCCACAGCATCGCGCCAAATCGCATGGCCTTACCCAGGATCTCGGCCTGTTTTTGGTCTTTCTCGTCCAGTAACTCATACAACGGGGCAAAACGGTTGCCTTCACGTTTGTTGCGATAACGATGCTGCAATGCTAGCCCGATAAAAACACGCTCGGAATGCTTCAGGCCACCAAGATTTGCGCGGGTGACATAGTCGAAACATGCTTCGGCCCGGTAATCCGGGTGGGCCCGCCAAGTGACGTCGTGCAACAGGCAGGCCGCCTTGATCAGGCGTACCCGGCTGGGCGGTGCTGACCGGAACAAGGGCATCACAAAATCATAAAGGTGGCGACCAAAGCCGGGCAGGCGCGCATCTTTGGCTTCGGAAAAACGACTGGCCTCGATCAAAGGGTCGCGGTCGCGCAGTTCCTGTGACATCTGTTCGTAAAGCAGGCCTTCGCGGATGCCATAGCTTGAAATCGCGATATCCTTGGGCTTGAACGTTCGGATCAGCCGCGCCAGCACGTCCATCGCATAAGGAATCAACGACATGCGCGAGCTTGAGACCCCAGCTTGGCTGCGCAGCTTGTCGGGATCGTTCTTTTCGATGAACTTGATCGTTTCACGCACCTGTTTGGTGGTCATGCGGTATTCGTGCAGCACGTTCAGCGGATAGCCCCGCCGCAGCATGTCCAGTCGTGCAAAAGCTCGCCAACTGCCACCGACCAGAAACAGACGATCCCGCTGCGGCCCCATCTGATCGCGCAGCTCTTCCATCGTAGACTTGATATGCGCCTTGCGCGCCCGTCGCCCGCCCTTGATGTCGCGAAGCTTCAGCGGCCCGAGGGCTGAGGTCACACGGCGGCCGACTTGACCGTCGCCGATTTCGGCCAATTCCATCGACGAGCCCCCAATGTCGCAGATCAGGCCGTAAGCACCGGGCCAGCCCAACAACACGCCTTGCGCTGACAGGCGGGCCTCTTCAGCGCCGTCGATCACGGCCACATGCAGCCCGGTTTCCGCTTTGACCTGCGCGCAGAAATCCGGGCCGTCTTCGGCCTCTCGCACGGCGGCTGTGGCCACCACGTGTAGCCCGGGCAGATCCAGATCCATTGCCAGATGCTGGAACCTACGCAGCGCCGCCAGCGCGCGGTCGCGCCCGCGCGGGTTCAAACGCCCTGTCTCGGACAGACCCGCGCCCAGTTCGCACATTACCTTTTCGTTGTAGAAATATGCGGGTGATCGGGCCGCCCCGTCGAAGATGACCATTCGCACCGAGTTCGACCCAACATCGACCACCCCGACCCGTGACAGAGCCCGCGTGCCAGGGTCGTCGAACAATGGTTTTCCGAAGGGTCCCCAGTCCGGGATGTCGGTTTCGACGGTCTGATCCATGTGTCTTCCAGATAGTGCAGTCAGAGGATGCGAAATTGGAGCTTGCGGGTCAATCACCCGTCTCGATCTCATCCGGGCTCGTGTTTAAAACCCGGACGGCCAATGCGCGTGTGATGTCACGTTTTTCCGTCAATGCCAGGTGGTCCAGTTGTTTGACAACATTTGCGGCGGTTTCAAACCGGCGGTCCATATGCTTGACAAGATAGGCAATGACCTCGGGGCCGGGATTCAACTGACGGTCCACAAACAGCTTGGCCAGCACTGCGCCCAGCAACGCATCGTCGGGCGGATCCAACGCGACGTGGTGGGCCCCTTCAACCCGGCTTTGTAGATCCGCCAGCGGCATTTCCCAGAACTTCGGCGCAAGCCTGCCTGTCATCAACAGGGCGTGCCCCTCGGCCAGAACCAGATTGTGCAGGTGAAACAGCGTTTTCTGCTGTTCCAGATCACCGGCAACCATCGGGACATCTTCGACTGCAATCGGCTTTCGCGCCAGTTCCGGTACATCGTCATAGCGCAATTCAGACGCCTGAATGATGCGACCGCCGGTTTCAGCGGCCCAAACATGCGCCAGGTGAGTTTTGCCAGCGCCAGCAGGGCCGCTCAGCACCAGTTTGTTTCCGGGCCAGGACGTGGCCGAGATCATTGCTACGGCCAAAGCATTGGCAGGCGAGACAAAGAAGTCCTCGCGCCCAAGCGCAGTTTTGGCGGGCAGATCAAAGCTGAGTTGTCGGGCCATTTACTCGGTTTCCTGATCCTGGCTTTCAAGACCGGTGTACAGGCGGCTGTCCAGATAGAGCGAGGTTCCAAACCGAGCCAAAACGCCAAGGGCCGCTGCGACCGGAACGGCAACCAACATCCCGACAAAGCCAAACAGCGCGCCAAAGACCGACAGCGCCAGCAACAGCCAAACCGGGTGAAGCCCAACGGAATTCCCGACCAGTTTGGGTGTCAGAAAATTGCCCTCGGTCACTTGCCCAATGGCAAAAATACCCGCGATCAGGCCGATATGAGCCCAGTCGCCCCAGAACTGGAACAGTGCCAGTCCGATGGCCAGCGTGCCACCGATCAAAGCACCCAGATAGGGAATGAACGTCACCAACCCCGCAATGAAACCCACGATCAGACCGAATTGCAGACCCGCGAGCATCAGGGCCACCGCATAATACGTGCCAAGGATCAGACAGACCGTACCCATCCCGCGCACGAAGGAGGCCAGAACGGCATCAATCTCGCTCGCCAAGCGTTTGATAGTGGGGGCGTGATCGCGTGGCAGCAACTCTCCAATCCGGGCGATCATGCGATCCCAGTCCAACAGAAGGTAGACTGCAACAACCGGCACGATCACCAGAAGAACCACAATGTTGATGGCAGACCCCAGCGAGGTCAGCACCGTTTGTAAAACGTCCCCGGTTTTAGACTTGAGCGTTTCGCCAAAAGACACGAGCATCTGGTGCGTGCTGGATTCCCGGTCCAACAGGGATGGGAACTGTTTTTCTACGAAACCACGCAATTGCTTAAACAGTTCAGGCATCACGTCCACAAGATCCAGCAACTGGGTGATCAGGGCTGGCACGACCATCAGGATAGCCAACACAAACCCCAGAATGCCAACAACGGTAATGATTGCTGTGGCCGCCATGCGGGACAGGCCAAGCCGTTCAAGCCGATCCGCAACGGGATCAAGGAAATAGGCAATGGCCCCGCCGATCACAAACGGCAGCAGGACATCTCCCAAGGCCCAGAGGATCAATACAAAAACAACAGTGGCAACGCCCCAGTATCTCATCTGATCCTTAACCGGCAATGCCATCGCGATCCCCTTTTGCAGGCCTTTGATGGTGTTCTTGGCGTATCAAGGCGAGTGATGCAAGCGCTTCATTTGGCCTGAAATTGCAGCCTTTAGTCCTGAAGTGTACCCAGTTCCGGCGTATTGTCGTCTGCGGTCTCATCGGGCCAGTTGGTGCGCCAGATTTCTGCAGACCAATGCCCGCAATGAACAGCAGGGCGGTCGAAACCAGGCAGCGCAGCCAATAACGGCTCGACGATAACGTCGTGGCGGGGGACGGCGAAGTAGGGGAAAGAATATCGCTCTTTGCCTGACCGGTTAACCACCCGGTGCGGCGTGGATTTCAACCGGCCGCCTGACCAAAGCTCCAGCATGTCGCCGATATTGACGACAAACCCGCCCGGCGGGCAGTTTGGTGTGATCCATCCCCCAGTGCGCGTCTGTACTTCAAGTCCGCCCACCGGATCTGGGGCGATGATGGTCAGCGCGTCCGTGTCCTTGTGCGGGTGGATGCCATAGCCAGCCTCGTCCGCAGCCTGCGGCGGATAGTGTAGCAGGGTCATGTTGGTCATCGGATCCTGGAACGCACTGCGCAGCGTGTTTGGCTTCAGGTTCAGACCTGTCTCTAACGCCCCGAGCAAAAGATCGGCGACCCGGTCCAGCTGGCTCCAGTAACCCAGAATGATCTCTTTGGCGCCGGGTACTTCGTCCGGCCACAGATTCGGCCCGTACAAAGAACAGACCGAGCGTATCGGGGCATTTGCCGCGACTTCGTGATGCAGCTTGTAGCCTTCGTATTTGTCCGCGTTGCCCGAGCCATCGTTGGGTGTGAAGAACCCCATGGGGATATAGCCGCGATAGTTTTCGCGGGTAATGGCCTGATCCCATTTACGCGACCTATCGATGGCAAAAATCTCTCTGGTCGTCTGTCTGACTTGATCAACAGTTTCCTGAGCCACGCCTGTCCCGGTGATGGACAGGAACCCGATCCCGGTACAAGCCTCAAGGATGTGCTGCACCGTTGCTTCGTATGCATCGGTTTTTGGTTCGGTCAAAGGCGAGATGTCGATTGTTGGAATGCTGTCCATTAGTGAATCCTGACCCCTTGGCGTTCCAGTTCCGTGTGAACAGGTGCCAAATTCAACTGGTCCAGGTCCTGATTGCTTTTCAATGACAGCGCTGCCGCAATGCCTGCACCCTGACCCATGACCGCGCAACAGGCCATGTTGCGCGTAGCTGCATGCGCTACCCGATCTGCACCATGCGACCGGCCTGCAACGAGCAACCCCTTGATACCCTTTGGCAGCATCGACCGGTAGGGAACCTGCATGTACCGTCCCGTGGTCGGCAGGATCAGAATGCCATAACCGTCGATGAATTCGGGATAGATGCCAATGGTATCTTCAAACCGACCCTGATGGCGGGCATCGTTTTCGGTCATGTTGTACACCGCGTCGATCTTGCGCGTGTCGCGGATGCCAATGGTCATACCAAAGTTTCGAAGCCGCGCGTTTTCACAGCCCGGCATGAACCGGCGCAAAGCGTCAATAGCCAGCATCGACTGTCGGCGGCCCTCGATCTCGCCGCGTGTCAGGCTGTCGGGGTCGGTGCCGTCGATTTCGGCCAAGTGGATGAGGTTCATATACGTCAGCTCACCGGTGTCATGCATTGCGCCCCAGGTGCCTGCGATGGTGTTTAGATGCGGCGGGATCAGCCCTTCATCTATGGCTTGCTGAAATGGCTTGTGAACAAAGGGCGAGAACATGTCGTCTTCCTTGCCGCTAGTCTCGATATTCCACTCACCGCCGCCGCCCCAGTCCTTGTAGGTCTTCGGGTCGGCCTTCACGCCCTCCATGAACGCGCGTTTATCGACGCCAGCCAGATGGAACATGACCGAGGCGGCCATCATGTCTTCACGCGGGGTCTTGTGGGTCGGTGCGCCTGCGCGGTGCGCCACATCCGCGTCGCCGGTGGCGTCGATTACCACTTTGGCCAGGATCGCCTCGCGCCCGGCTTTGGATTCGGTGATGATGCCGGTGATCCGGTCGCCCTCCATGATGGGGGCGACGAACTGACGATGAAGCATTGGATGCACGCCTGCCTCTTCGACCAACTTATCGGCCACCAGTTTGAACCCTTCGCTGTCCAGCTCATAACTCAGCGACTGGCTTTCGGGGACAGCCGCGCCCATGTCTTTGGCACGGGTTTCGAATTCCATGCCGATGCCGCCGGCCTCGACCGTCTGTTCATGGCGATACCAGGCAAACCCCTCGACGCCCACAGCAGTGATGTTGCCGCCCATGCAACCAAAGCGGTCGACCAGAGATACTTCGGCCCCGGCCCGCGCCGCTGCCAGTGCTGCGGCCAGCCCTGCGGGACCAGAGCCAACAACCAAAACGTCGGTCTGATGGATGACGGGGATTTGGCGGGCGGGTTCCTGAATTGTTTGCATCGGCGCCTCTTGAGTTTCGCAATTCTGTTACAATTGAAGCTCTCGATTGGCGGGTCAATCAAAAAACCGACTGACGCGAAGTCGCAAAACTGCCAATGTTCGATTGCCCCCGGCGGGGCTTTGGAATAATCACCTGTGCAGTCGAATTCTTACCTTTGAAGGTCCATCCATGCGCCTGAGCCGTTACTTTCTGCCCGTTCTCAAGGAAAACCCGTCTGAGGCCCAGATCGTCAGCCATAGGCTGATGCTGCGCGCGGGTATGATCAAGCAGGCCGCCGCCGGTATTTATTCGTGGCTGCCGCTGGGCTTCAAAGTGCTGCGCAAGCTGGAAAACATCGTGCACGAGGAACAGGCGCGTGCAGGCCACATCGCGATCCAGATGCCGATCCTGCAATCGGCCGACCTGTGGCGCGAATCCGGCCGTTATGATGATTACGGTCAGGAAATGCTGCGCATGCAGGACCGTCACGGTCGCGACATGCTGTATACGCCCACCGCTGAAGAACTGGTGACAGATATCTTCCGCGGTCACGTCAACAGCTATAAAGACCTGCCGCTGACGCTGTATCAGATCCAGTGGAAATTCCGCGACGAAATCCGCCCGCGTTTCGGCGTGATGCGCGGGCGCGAGTTCTACATGAAGGACGGCTACAATTTCGACCTGACCAAGGAAGACGCGCTGCACGCCTACAACCGTCATCTGGTCAGCTATCTGCGCACTTACGAACGCATGGGCCTACAGGCCATTCCGATGCGCGCCGATTCAGGCCCGATCGGCGGCGATGACACGCATGAGTTCCTTGTGTTGGCCGATACCGGCGAATCCGAGGTCTTTTATGACAGCGCAGTCACCGACCTGACTTTTGGCGACCGCCAGATCGACTATGACAACCGCGAACAGTGCCAGGCTATACTGGAAGAGTTCACCTCGAAATACGCGCGCACGGACGAAACGCATGATGAGGAATTGTTCAATCAAATCCCCGAAGAACGCCGTCGCGTGGCCCGAGGTATTGAGGTTGGTCAGATCTTTTACTTCGGCACCAAGTACTCTGAAGCAATGGGCGCAACGGTTCAGGGTCCTGACGGAAAATCCGTCCCGGTTCACATGGGCAGCCACGGTATCGGCGTTAGCCGCCTGATCGGCGCGATCATCGAGGCCAGTCATGACGACAAAGGCATCATCTGGCCCGAGGGCGTAACACCGTTCCACTGCGGAATTGTGAACCTGAAGCAGGGTGATGAAGAAGCAGATGCGGCCTGCGACAAGATCTATTCGGCGTTGACCGCCTTGGGTCTGGAGCCGTTGTATGATGATCGCAACGAACGGGCAGGGGGCAAGTTTGCAACCATGGACCTGATTGGTCTGCCCTGGCGTATTACCGTAGGCCCGCGCGGTCTGAAGAACGGTGTGGTTGAGCTGACCTGCCGCCGTACGGGTGAAAGCGAGGAGCTGAGCCCGGAAGCGGCAGTCACCAAGGTTGCAGAAATCTATGAGAAGATCGCCTGATCGCAATCTTCAGGTGCACAATTAACAGTCACCGTGAACTCGTTAGAACAAACTAGGCGGCCAGCATTCCGATCTGGCCGTCAACCGCGGCCAACTCAGGTTGCCTAGCTTTGCCCTCAGTCCTGGTCTGCCGTCGGGCGCTCTGCCAGAACATCGCCATTGGCACCGTCACCGCGCGCGACCACAATCGGTCGGCCCAAACGGCTGACCAGTTCGCGAAACTCGAGACCCAGAAACCGCAGCCCGCAAACGCGTGCGTCGGTCGTCCGATCCGTGATGCACAAACGCCCCTGACGGAACGCCAGCCGGTATCCTTTTTCCTTGAGGATATCAGCCAGATTGCTCCAGCTTGCTGCGCTGACAAAGATCGGCCGAATAGCCGCGCGCAGCAGTGCCGCTGTCTCACAATCCAGTTCTGTTGATGCCCTGCGGGTCGGAATTGCGCCCGCGCCATTGTTAGAGATTTGAAAATTCATTGAGCGACCCCCGCTCTTTAAATGTGTTCCCCCATAGTTAGGGTGACAAAGTTTCTGAAAATAATCAAAAATAGTAATAAAATTTCGCCCTCATTGTTGCCTTTTCAATTCACAAACTCACAAAGTGCGATGATTAACTTCATAACTGAAACAATATCACCTTGTCTGTGAAGGGCTTCACAACTCACGGTGTAGCGCCGCGTTTTGAAGTCGTCCGTTTGGCTGCGACTTGTAAGCGGTGACCCGAATCACTGCTACGCATTCAGGCCGAGGAACCAAGTCTTGGTGACTACCGGCTTGACCATCGGGTGAAATGCCGAAACTGTCGCCGCAAACAAGAAACACCCCGGAGCAGGCATGGCCAACACACCCCCGCCCTTTGCCCCTTTTGAATGGAAGATTGCATGGCGTTACCTGAGGGCCCGCAGGGCCGAAGGTGGTGTCAGTGTTATGACTTGGATTTCACTGATCGGGATCACCCTCGCCGTGTTTGCGCTGATTGCGACATTGTCGGTCCGCTCTGGTTTCCGTTCGGAATTTGTGGGCACCATTCTGGGGGCCAACGCGCATGTGACGGTTTATTCCTCAGGTGAGATCGACGCGCAGGGTCGGGTCGACCGAACAATGGCCGATTACGAGGACCGCTCGGCCCGGATCGCGCAGGTGCCCGGTGTTGAAAGAACAGCACCTTTGGTCAAAGGACAGGTGTTGATCACCAACCGCGACCGCAGCAGCGGGGTTGAGGTGTTTGGCATCCGACCTGACGATCTGCGCGACCTGCCAGGTATCGCGCAGGCAGAACAGTCTGCAGGAAATCTGACCGAGTTTCAAAGCGGTGAAGATGTCATTGCCATTGGATCCGGCGTCGCGCGTAGCATCGGTGCCACCGTGGGGGATGTTGTAAAACTGACCTCGCCCAATGGTGTCAAAACAGCCTTTGGCACCTCGCCGCGTGTGAACGCGTATCGCGTCGTTTATGTGTTCTCGGCAGGTCGTTATGATATCGACCGCACCCGCGTGTATATGCCGTTCTCGCAGGCGCAAAGTTTTTTCAACCGTGAAGGTGTGGCGGATGAGATTGAGGTGATGGTGGAAAAGCCAGAAGAACTGGGCTCGATCCTGATCTCAATTCTCGAAGCCTCGGGCGAACGCAGCCAGATATGGACTTGGCAGGATGCGTCGGGAGGCTTTCTGCGGGCGCTGGAAGTTGAAGACAACGTGATGTTCATCATCTTGTCGATCCTTGTTCTGATCGCTGCGATGAATATCGTTTCGGGCTTGATCATGCTGGTCAAAAACAAGGGGCGCGATATTGGCATCCTGCGCACCATTGGACTTAGCGAAGGGTCGGTTCTGCGTGTCTTTTTTATCTGTGGGGCGTTCACCGGCCTGATCGGAACGGCGATGGGAGTCATTCTGGGATGCCTTTTTGCGATCTATATCGATCCGATCTTTTCCTTCGTGAATTATGTGATGGGCGGCGGCGTCTGGGACCCGTCGATCCGCGGCATCTATGCTTTGCCGGCCGAACTGCACCTGAGCGACGTGCTCAAAGCCATAGGCCTGTCGCTTGGTCTGTCTTTCATCGTCACCTATTTTCCAGCGCGTCGTGCGGCGCGTCTGAACCCGGTTGAGGCGTTGCGCTATGAATGATGTCACATTGCGCCTGAATGGCCTGACCAAAACCTACCTCAAGGGCACGCCGGGTGAAGTACAGGTTCTGCGCGGTGTCGATCTGGACCTGCGCGCGGGTGAGGCCGTAGCGATGGTGGCCCCGTCCGGTGCGGGTAAATCAACGCTTCTGCACATTGCAGGACTGTTGGATATGCCCGACGACGGAACCGTTGAAATCGGAGGGCAGAACGTAAGCGGAAAGGGCGACCGAACCAGAACCGCGCTGCGCCGACAGGATGTCGGGTTCGTTTATCAGTTCCACCACTTGCTGCCCGAGTTTACAGCGCTCGAAAACATCACCCTGCCACAACTGGCGAACGGCATTTCCGAAAAAGCCGCGCAAAAGCGGGCCATGGATCTTCTGGACCGGGTGGGCGTTGCCCCGCGTGCCAGTCACCGCCCAGCCGCGTTGTCGGGTGGTGAGCAACAGCGCGTGGCCTTTTGCCGGGCGCTGGCCAACAAGCCGCGGGTTTTGCTGGCGGATGAACCGACCGGAAATCTGGACCCCGAAACCTCGGATCAGGTGTTTGATGCGCTGATGTCACTGGTCCAGGACGAGGGGTTGTCAGCCTTGATTGCGACGCACAACCTTGAACTGGCGGCGCGTATGGATCGGACGGTTAGACTTGAGGCTGGGGTGCTCAGGCCAGTTGAGTGATTGCAACACCAACGGCCATCACGGCAATACCCCCGGCCCGCATCCATGTCAGCGGCGTGATCTGAGCTCCAAACAGGCCGAGATGGTCAATGGCCGCTGTGCTGATCAATTGGCCCAGCAAAACAAAGAACACTGCGTTGCCTACTCCGAAATGCGGGGCGACGTGGGTGATTGACAGAACGTAGAACGCGATCAGCACGCCTGCCAGCAGCAGGTGTTTCGGGGCCTCAGCGACCTTGGATAGCGCTTCGAACCCCGGGAACAGCAGCATCACTAGCGCTGATGCGGCAAAAGCAATTGCGAACAGAATCACGGCGGCAGTGGTCGGCGATCCGATCAGCTTGCCCAAGGCTGCGTTCAAAGCGGCCAGAATTGGCACTCCGATCCCGGCTGCCAACATTATGGCTGCGTATTGTGTCATGTCCTGCATCCTCCCGCCTGCGTTGATCTGGATCATTGCGCCAAGGTGTCCACCGGGCAACCCTGCAAATGTCTATCGTGGCAGGAGGATACGATGTTCAAAGCAAAACTTGGTGTGCTGGTTTTATCAACTTCGCTCGCCACGTCTCAGGCGGTTTTTGCGCAAGACGCCAAGATCGGTGAGGAGCTTTACATGCACTATTGTGCAACTTGCCATGGGATCGATGCGACAGGGCAGGGGCCGATGGCCAGCGTGCTGGTTGTGCAGCCGAGTGATTTGACCAGCTTGTCTGGCGAAGGCGGCGTATTCCCAACCGCTCGTGTGGTTGCCCGAATCGATGGGCGTGATCCGTTGGTCAGCCACGGCAGCCCGATGCCGGTTTATGGTCCGCATTTCGACGGGCAAGACACGTCCATGAAAACACCGCAGGGCCAGCCGATCCTGACAAGCCAGCCTATTGTGGATCTGGTTGCCTATCTGGAAACGCTTCAGGACTGACTGCAAATTCCGTCTACTTCTGCCTCGCTCCATGGCAAAAGAACCGCTCGTTCGCGCCCTTTTTCCGGCAACGGGGACAGGTCGAAATGTGCACCCAACATAGTGTGGAGCCTTGCTGTGCGCTCGGCCTGAGGGTCCAGCGCACGGCAACACACGTATTCCTCGACAATCGCGCCCTGCTGTTCGAAGCCATAGGACAAAAAGTCAGGTGAGGTATCCAGATCGAACAGATACGGATCCCGTCTTCCGCCGTGTTCTGCCGCTGCTCGCAAGGGGTGATAGCCGGTGGTTGCGCGATTCTGCCATTGCCATACATGGGTCAATTCATGAGCCAGTAACATCGCGGCGATCAGGTTCATCTGATCGGGAAAGTCGGTCATGTAATCTTCCAGATACCAGTCGCGTGCAAAATAGACCTTGTTGAACAGGGCGACGGCTGCGGGTTTGCCAGTAACAAACCCCGCTTCGACAGGCGGCAAAATAAGCTCACGGCAGGCCAAACGTGGGCGTTCTTCCCGGAAATACGTGACCGGAGCGACCGGGGCACCTTCGACCAATCGCACATTGTCTAGACTCAGTGTGTCGCCTTGAATGCTCTCTGCAAACACGCGCTCTGGTTCTGTCAGCGGACGCCCGCAGGACGATAGAAATAAGAGAGAAACTAGAAAAACGCGCAGAACCATATGAAGAATCCTAGTCTGCTGCGCCCGTTCAGCAAACCGTTTTCAAACGCTTATAGCCAGAACCCGGCTGATTTCCGTCAAGGATCGCCCGGATTGATCCATCCAAGTGTTGAATGCTTGCTGGACAGCCACCATCGCCTTTTTGGACGTGGCAGGTTTGTCGATCACGCCTTCGGCAATCAGCCGGGCGGTAACGTCCTGGGACAGAATAAAACTGTCGCGCCCAATAAACCTCATAGCATATTGTGCCGACGCCCCACCCAGACGCGAGCCGCGCTTGGCCAACATTGCCAGCAAGCTGATATAATCTTCCGAAGGCCAGCCACCCAGCACTTTGCCCGCGCCGCCTTCTTCACGCAATTCCATAAGAAAAACAGCGTTGTCACGCACCGTCGAAATCTTGGTGCCGTTGCGTACGATTCGCGTATCTTGCAACAACGCATCGAATTTTTCGTCATCCATAAAGGCACACCGCCCCACGTCAAAACCGTCAAACGCGGCTTCGAAGCCATCCCATTTGTTTTCGATGACTTTCCAGTTGAACCCAGCCTGAAAGATGCATTTTGTAATGATGGCCAGCCAACGATCTTCTGGCAGGGCTACCAGTTCATCCTGGGTTTTGGGTTTGTACAGCATAGCTTGCAACGCATCTGGCCCGCCATGTCGTTCGGCAGCAATTTCGAAGATTTCGTCAAATGCGCGCATTTATCCAGCCTCAGATACCATCTTCTGAGTGTTTGCCTTTTGTTCCGCCTTTGCAATCAAAAAATATAGCTGCCAGTGCATGAGCCCGGTCCTGACTGTGTTTCAGATCGGCGAGTTCTCGGCCGGGGCTGCGATGGCGATTCTGGCACTGATCGCAGACCGCATTGTGCAAGGCTTTGCCGAAGAACGCCGCGCGGCGCTTGGCTTGTAACACAGGGCAGGGGCGGCATGTTTGCCCCTGCGCAAAACTTGATTTCGGACAAGGAACCCAGCGCTATTCTGATCTAGACCGATCCCAATACGTTCGGAGATCACCATGACCGGTTGGGTTCTATTCCTTGCAGCGCTTGTCACATTTCTTCTCAGTCACGCGATTCCCGTGCGGCCGACGGTGCGCGGGTGGTTGATCGGAACGCTGGGGCATCGTGGGTACTTTGCAGGGTATTCCATCCTGTCGCTGGCTGTGCTGGCCTGGCTGATCATTGCAGCCGCAAACGCACCTTATGTGGAGGTCATTCCACCGTTTCCTGTATTGCGTTGGGTGCCGGTCTTGATCATGCCGGTTGTCTGTTGGCTGGCCCTTGCGGGGCTTGCCATTCAAAATCCGTTCTCGTTCGGCGGGCTAGGCAACCGGACCTTTGATCCTGAGAAGCCTGGTATCTTGCGCACCACCCGCCATCCGGTCCTTGCCGCGTTGATGATGTGGGCATTGGCGCACTTCCTGGCCAATGGCAGCCTGTCGCATGTCATCCTGTTTGGCCTGTTTGCCGGTTTCGCAGCCATGGGTATGGCCTTGATCGACCGCCGCAAACATAGCGAAATGGGCATGGAATGGATCCGTTTGTCGCGAAATACTGCGCGCTTTTCACTCCGCGTGCCGCGTCCTTGGCCGCGCCCCTGGGTGTGGCTGTCCGCACTGGCCGCTTATGCGGTTCTACTTCACCTGCACGCACCTGTGATCGGCCTGTCTCCGCTTCCGTAGCTGGGGGAGTGGTCGGATGTACCTGAGCGTGCTATTTGAAATGTCGCAATGAAAAACAAGAGGTCCAAGATGAATCTGGCCTACGTCACCACCACCGATCGCGGTGCCACTGATCGCCTGTTAAGCGCTGTTGCAGAACACCTGCTGGCTTCGGGTGCGAAACTTGCGGGCGTTGTTCAGACCAACACAGAATGCGCGGACAGCAGCAAATGCGACATGGATGTGCGCGTGCTGCCCGAAGGTGAGACCATTCGTATTTCGCAATCGCTGGGAACCCAGTCGCGCGGTTGCCGTCTGGATCCGGCGGCGCTGGAACAGGCGGTCGGATATGTAACGTCGTCGCTGTTCGACGCACCTCAACTGTTGATCATTAACAAGTTTGGCAAGCACGAGGCCGATGGCCGCGGGTTTCGCCCGGTGATCGCTGAAGCACTGGCTCAGGACATCCCGGTCCTGGTCGGTGTGAACGGTCTGAACAGTGAGAAGTTTCAGGACTTCACAGGTGGTGATGCGGAACAGCTGGACTCGGACCTGAGCGCAATCGTCGCTTGGTTCGAGCGCGTAAACGCGCAGCAGGCCACCGCGGCCTAAGCCAAGTCACGTCACGTAACACGCTGAATCCCTGCCTTGTTTCGCTGACTTCGGGCTGCAATCCTCGCAATACGGAGGACGAGCTGAATGTGGTCAAACTGGGCAGGAAACGAAAACACAAATACTGCGGTCATGCGTCCGACAACACTGGATGCGTTGCAACGCGCTGTAATGTCGCCTCAGACCCTGAGGGTCGTTGGCGCTGGCCACTCTTTCACACCTATTGTGGCAGGGGCCGAGCGTATTCTGGACCTGTCGCAGCTTGAGGCCCCAACAATCGGTGCGGCTGAGGACGGGCAGGTCTGGGTGAACGCCAACGCACGCCTGCGCGATCTGTCCCCTGCTTTGGCTGACCGGGGGCTGGCTTTTCGCAATCTTGGCGACATCAATACTCAATCGCTGGCTGGGGCGGTTTCGACCGCGACCCATGGCACGGGGAGCGAGTTGCCCTGTCTTGCCGCAGAAATCACGGATGCGCGCTTTGTCGGTGCAAGCGGTGAGGCCTTAACCTCAGCCGATATTCCTTTGGACATGGCACAAGTAACGCTTGGGTTGCTGGGTGTTCTGACCGAAGCCCGCATCAACGTTGTGCCCAAGTACAATCTGCGCCGTCAGGTCACGCTGACCGATTTGCCGGAGTGCCTGTTGAACATGCACAAGAACTGGGCTGAGCACCGAAACTTCGAATTTTTCTACATTCCTTTCACTGGCAAGGCCGTCGAACTTCGCCATTCAGTGGTCGACGCGCCCGAAACCAAGGCCCCGCGTGATCTGGATATGCTGGCGGTCAAGGTTCTGAAACTTGCCCGAAACGCAGGGCGGTTCAGCGGTGGTTTGCGCTCAGCACTGCTTAGACTTTTGACGATGGCGCAATCCGACGAGGATTATGTAGGCGAAAGCTGGCGGGTTCTGTGCAGTGACCGCCATTTCCGCTTTAAAGAGATGGAGTATCACCTGCCCCCTGAGGTCGCCAGCGACGTGTTGGCTGAGGTGTTCCGCCGTCTCGAACGGGACCACAGAGACATCTATTTCCCCATTGAGGTGCGACAGACCGCAGGCGACACTGCGTGCCTTTCGCCGTTTCAGGGCGGCCCGCGTATCTCTGTTGCTATTCACACGGATGCGGATGAGGACCACAGTAGCTACTTCAACGCGCTGGAACCGCTTTTTGTCGAGGCCGGTGGTCGCCCGCATTGGGGCAAGATGCACAGCCTGACATACCGGGAACTATCCGGCCTTTACCCCGATTTCGACCGCTTCTGCGCCTTGCGTGAACAGCTTGATCCGCAGGGCAAGTTCCTGACACCTGCCTTGTCGAAGCTGTTTCAGCCATGAACGACCCGTATGTCGCCCGTCTGTCGCAATCGCTGCGAATTTATGGTGTGGATCATCCAGCCATCGCAATTGACCTGAACCGGCTCGAGTCCAATTGCGCGATGGCGATGGCCGGTGTTGATGCCGGGCTTGAGAATCGCTTGGTTGCTAAATCTTTGCCTTGCTTGCCACTTTTGGATCAAATCCGGGGTCTGATCCCAACCTCGGGGCTTATGACGTTCTCAGAACCAATGTTGACCGCCTTGTTGCAAGCCGAAGGTGGCACCGATCACCTGATTGGCAAGCCTTTGCCCGTTGGCTCTGCAGCGCGTGTGCTTCAGGCAAACCCCGATGCCGCAGATCGGGTGCAGTGGCTGATCGACACCCCAGAACGCTTGCAGGACTATCTGACGCTTGCGGACCAGACCGGCTTGTCTTTGCGTTTGTCGCTTGAATTGGACATTGGGTTGCATCGCGGTGGCCTGAGCGCGGATCAGTTTGCCAGTGTAGTAAAAGCGATTGTCGCGCACCCGTTGGCGCAGTTGAGCGGCGTGATGGGATATGAGGCGCATCTGGCGAAGCTGCCTTATTTGTTCAGGCCCCAAGCCGAGCGGCGCTGCGCCGAAGCCTATCGCCAAGCCGTTGCAGCTCTGCCCCACAGCGGCGCAGGGCTGTGCCTAAATACAGGTGGCAGCCTGACCTTTCAGGCTTATGGCGCAACCGGTTCCGCAACCGAGGTCGCCTTTGGTTCGGTTCTCGTCAAGCCTTCGGATTTCGACCATCCTTCGACAGCGGCTTTTCAACCTGCAGCTTTTATCGCGACGCCAATACTCAAGACCATGCCCGGCAATGCTTTGCCCGGGTTAGAGTTCCTACCGCGACGCAAGACGGATGTTGCCGTGTTTGGCGGGCATTTTCTTGCGCAACCGGTTTATCCAGAAGGATTTTCCTATTCCTCAATCTTCGGCCGATCCAGCAATCAGGAGGTCTGGACAGGCCCGGCGTCTAGTATTGTGCAACCTGGTGACATTGCCTTGCTACGCCCGACGCAAAGCGAAGCGGTGTTGAACCAATTTGGCAAGGTTTTGGCTGTACGGGATGGTGCGGTTGTACAGGAATGGGAAACCCTGCCGAATTAACAGCAGGTTGCAATGAATCACACATCTTTGGAAGATGGTGGGCGACCCTGGAATTGAACCAGGCGTGCGTCTCCGCGAGGGAGTTACAGTCCCCTGCCACACCTTGCGGCCTGTCGCCCACTGTCAGGCGTTGCACCTGACGTGGAGGCGTGATTACTAGCGCACCAAAGGAGCGTCAACAGGAAAATTCCGCTTTGACGCAGGAAACCGAATTCTCGGCCCGGAGGCCCCTAAAATGAAGAAACCCAAATGGGTCGTCGAAAAGGAACAGGCGCGCAAAGCTGCTGCCGCCGAAACCGTCTGGCTGTTTGGCTTGCATGCGGTTCGGGATGCTTTGATGAATCCAAATCGTCAGAAATTGCGCCTGATCGTGACCCGAAATGCGCGGGACAAGCTGGCGGAAGCTGTTGAATTTGCAGGGATCGAGGCCGAAATGGTTGATCCGCGCAAGTTTTCAGCGCCCATAGATGCGGGATCGGTTCACCAGGGTACGGCACTTGAGGTCAAACCGTTGGATTGGGGCGGTCTGGCTGAAAACTGTATCGGTCGGGAAAACCCGCGCGTCATCCTGCTGGATCGCGTGACCGATCCGCATAACGTCGGGGCGATTCTGCGTTCAGCCGAAGTTCTGGGGGCCAGCGCCGTGATTGGTACGCGCCATCACTCTGCACCTGAAACGGGGGCGTTGGCAAAAACCGCCAGCGGCGCACTTGAGCGTCAGCCTTATCTGCGGGTCCGCAATCTTGCGGATGCGATCATCGAACTTCAGGGCATGGGTTTTCTGGTTCTTGGACTGGACGGCGAAGCCGAGGTGACGATCGAAGGCGTACTGGACGAAGGGCGTGATCGCCCTGTGGCCCTTGTGCTTGGCGCGGAAGGCCCAGGCTTGCGGCAAAAAACCAAAGAGACGGTGGATCAGTTGGTGAAAATTGACGCAGCTGGTGGGTTTGGGTCACTGAATGTCTCAAACGCTGCGGCAATCGCCTTATATGCATCTCGTCCCTGAGCAAAGGAGAGCGTCATTTCCGGCCCATCCAAAATCGCCACCTGCTGTTATTGCGGGACCCGTGCGGCCCTGGTCCTGAAGGGAAAAGAGCGGCATGAGCTTAGTTGTTCAAGCTGCGGTGCGCCGCTGCATGATTTGAAGATGCTGCCAAAGCGCAAGGCTGAGAAGACCAAGCCGGCGCGACCTGCTGTGTCTCATGTGGCGCCTCCAAAGGCGAAACGCAAAAAGAAGAAAAAGAGCATGTTCTCGCGCGTATTCGACGAGGCTTGGGATGTGATTGAGGATATTTTCGACTGATCTCCCTGGCGTTGAAACTCGATCACATCCTTGTCAACAGGGCTTCCGTTGCCCGTGAAAACTTGCATCTTGATACTCTCAAGAACGCAGATTCTGACATGACGATGCTGATCCGACGTACCATCCTTGGCGCGCTGAGCGCCCTTTTCCTTTCTTCTGTCGCGTTTGCGCAGGATAAACCCGTCTATTTTGCCACCGAAGGCGTGGCCTTGGCCGGGTATGACCCCGTGACCTATTTCGAAGGCGCGACGCCTGTGATGGGTGCCCCGGAAAATGCGGTGATGTGGAAAGGGGCAAAATGGCACTTTTCGTCAGCCGAAAACCGCGAGCGTTTTGAAAGCAATCCGCGCGCTTTTGCTCCGCAGTTTGGTGGATATTGTTCATACGCGATGGCCAACGGCGTCCTGAAAAGCACGGATCCCAATGCGTGGCAGGTTGTCGATGGTCGACTGTACCTGACGCATTCACCGCAGATCGAAGTGATGTGGCGGCAGGACAGGGCCGAGTACATTGAAATGGCAGAAGAAAACTGGCCGGTGATCTTGTATCAGAAATAGGCGAGAATCAGCTAATTGTGAAAAGTCATCACAAAAATGCGCGCCCCCTCTTTTTTTTAACCAACTCATGCCTAAATGTCACAGTGACCGCGGAACGGAACTGCCGCGGGTCATTTCACTGTCCCTCGTTCCAACAACTGGCGCCCAAGGTTTCTTGGGCGCTTTTTTCTTTTGGGAACCCTGTTAAGGATAGGGTATGCCAGACTATTCCGATCAGCACCTCAAGAACATTCTGCAACGGACCAAGACGGTTGCCGTTGTTGGGGTGTCGATGAACCCTGTGCGGCCCAGCTTTTACGTTGCGCGCTATCTTTCGCTGAAAGGGTTCGATGTGATCCCCGTCAATCCGGGACACGCGGGCAAGGAACTGTTTGGCCAGACGGTGCGTAGCAGTTTGTCAGAGGTATCCGGGCCAGTGGACATGGTCGACATTTTCCGGCGGTCCGAAGCTGTGCCGCCTATCGTTGACGAAGCATTGGCGACCTTCCCTTCCCTCAGCACGATCTGGATGCAAATCGGTGTCGAACACCCCGAAGCAGCCGCCCTCGCCGAAGCCCGTGGTGTGGAGGTGGTGATGAACCGTTGTCCCAAGATCGAATATCAGCGCCTGTTTGGCGAACTGCGTATGGGCGGGTTTTCGACTGGGATTATCTCGTCCAAGCTTTAGGGCGTTGTCGGCTGATAGGGTTTCAACCGGGCCACCTGTTCCTGCCGCCGTTTCTCTAGCACCACGTCGCGCGGCACCCACTCGTATCGGGTGTCCTCGACCAGTGGAGACCAGAACAAAACTCCACCATAGCGCCACGGGTCCAGCACAACACCGTCATAAAGCGATTCCCCCTTGCGGCTGATGATTGCCGTGCTGTGGTCGATCCTAAACGGGTTGTCGGCATTGGCGATCGCGCGGTGCATCTCCAACGTTTGAAAGTTTTCCTGTTTCAGGCGGCGCTCAATGTCTTCGGCCCAGTGCCAGCATAAGCCGCGCGGGCGTAGTCCCTTGTTGACTTTTGTATTGTGGATCAAGGGTGGGTCGGTGATCTGATATTCATCAACAAGTTGCGCGGTGTAGGCATAAGCGACTTGCGCCGCGCGTTGGGCTTCGTCAGGATCTACATCAGGCCCCAAGCTTTGGATTTGAGTTGCCAGCCGTTGGACCTCATCCCCGGTCGAGGGTGGTGGCGCAGAACAGGCCGCAGCAATGGCAAGCGTTGCCACAAGCATCAAAACTCGGATCATGTCGCGCCCTCGGCCTGCCAATCTGACGTCCGAGTATAGCGGCCTAAACAGCAGCGCGGAACCCAGGCGTTACCCCTTGGGGCGGGATGCTTTTTCTGCGATACCGCTGACGCCCTGACGACGTGCCAGTTCGGTCAGGACATCATCCAGCGCCACGTCCCGCGCGGCCAACATGACCAGAAGGTGATACAGAACATCAGCCGCCTCAGAGGTCAGCTTGGCTTTGTCATCCTTGACGGCCTCGATGATCGCCTCAACGGCTTCTTCGCCAAACTTCTCGGCGCATTTCTCGGGACCTTTGGCCAGCAGCTTGGCTGTCCAGCTGGAGTCCGGGTCTGCGTCTTTGCGGTCTTCAATCGTCCGGGCCAGATCGTGCAGGATGCTCATTTCAGCCTCATGGGAATGCCCGCAGCGGCCATGTGTTCCTTGGCCTCGCGGATGGTGTATTCGCCGAAATGGAAGATCGAAGCAGCCAGTACGGCGCTTGCACCGCCTTTGGTGACACCTTCGACCAGATGGTCCAGATTACCGACGCCGCCGCTGGCAATCACCGGCACATTCACCGCGTAGGAAATGGCGCGGGTCAGGGGTAGGTTGAAGCCCGCCTTGGTGCCGTCACGATCCATCGACGTCAAAAGGATTTCCCCGGCCCCTTTGGCAACAACCGTTTTGGCAAATTCGACCGCATCAATACCGGTGGGCTTGCGTCCGCCATGGGTGAAAATCTCCCACTTGCCGGGGCTGACGGTCTTGGCGTCGATGGCGCAAACGATGCATTGGCTGCCAAACTGGTCCGCCGATTCCGCGATCACATCCGGGTTGGCGACGGCAGCCGAGTTGAAACTGACCTTGTCCGCCCCTGCCAGCAACAGGGCACGCACATCATCCTTGGTGCGCACGCCACCGCCTACTGTCAGTGGAACAAAGCATTGCTCGGCCGTGCGTTGCACCACATCAAACATAGTGCCGCGGTTTTCGTGCGTCGCGTGGATATCCAGAAAACAGATTTCGTCCGCTCCAGCGGCGTCATACGCTTTCGCTGACTCCACGGGGTCGCCTGCATCGCGCAGGCCGACGAAGTTCACGCCTTTGACCACGCGGCCGTCAGCAACATCAAGGCAGGGGATGATCCGGGTTTTCAGCATGTGGGCGTCCTTAGTTGCCGGACCTTTAGCGGCAAAGCCCCGCCGATGCCAGACTTGTGATTGTGATCCATCGTGAAGCCATGGAAATTAGAGGCGAAATTCATGAAAAGGAATATCGAAATGAAACATCTTCTTCTGGCTTCAATTCTCACGTTTGGAGGCGCGCTGTCCGCTATGGCTGACGACATCATCAAAGTACAAACAGATAAATCCGTTTCTGAAGCGCTGGATGCGCTGGAAGCGGCGGTTGGCAATGCCGGTGCCACTGTGTTTGCCCGCATTGACCACGCAGCTGGTGCGGAAAAGGTCGGTACACCCATTCCCGCCAATCAGGTGCTGATTTTTGGCAATCCAGCGCTGGGCACGCCCGCGATGCAGATCGACCCACGCGCCGGTTTGTTCCTGCCGCTTAAGGTTCAGGCCTATGAGGACGCCAACGGTCAGGTCTGGCTGGCCTATGAAGACCCCAAGGAAACAATGGATGAACTGGATGATGTTGAAAACTCACCCGTCATCGAAAAGATGCGCGGCGCACTGGCCAAGCTGACTGCCGCCGCCGCGCAGTAATCCATCAAGACAGGGCGCGAATGGCCTCAGCCAGGTCGATCGCGCCATCATAGAGCGCCCGGCCCGAGATCGCGCCATTCAGCTCGACACCACAATCGCGCAAAGCGATCAGGTCTTCCAGTGAGCTGACACCGCCCGAGGCGATAACCGGGATGGATACGGCCTGTGCAAGCGCGGCGGTGGCCTCGACATTCGGGCCCTGCATCGCACCGTCGCGGTTGATGTCCGTGTAGATGATGGCTGCGACGCCTGCATCTTCGAAACTGCGGGCCAGATCGGTGACCTGAACATCAGTCTCCTCGGCCCAGCCTTTGGTCGCCACCATCCCGTTGCGCGCATCGATGCCCACGGCGACCTTGCCGGGGAAGGCTTTGGCCGCTTCGCGCACCAGATCAGGGTTTTCAACCGCAACTGTACCCAAAATGACCCGCGCCAATCCCTTGTCAATCCATGTTTCGATCGTGGCCATGTCCCGGATACCACCGCCTAACTGAGCAGGCACGTCGCAGGCTTTCAGAATCGCCTCAACCGGGGCGGCATTGACCGGCTCACCCGCAAATGCGCCGTTCAGATCGACCAGATGCAACCACTCGCAGCCTGCATCAACAAAGGCACGGGCCTGCGCCGCGGGGTCTTCGTTGAATACAGTGGCCTTGTCCATTTCACCGCGCAGCAGGCGCACGGCGTGGCCGTCTTTGAGGTCGATGGCTGGGTAGAGGATCATGTCGGGCGGCCCTATATCTGTGATACACGCGCGGGATATCGCACAGGCAGGGCAGGGGATGCAACGCGACGCTGGGTCATTCTTGCCCGTCGGTCCTTGGCGGGTCAGACTGCCCTCAAAACAGGGAGAAAATCATGAAGAAATTCACTTTTGCAGCGGGCTTGTCGCTTCTTGCGACTGGCGCTTTGGCAGCAGATCCTGTCGACGGTTTGTGGAAGACCGCCCCGGGCGACACCGGCGGTTACCTGCATGTCACGATTTCTGAATGCGGGAGCGCGATTTGCGGCACCATCGACAGCGCATTTGACGCAGATGGCAACCAGCAGCTGGAATATGAAAATCTGGGCAAACAGATCATTTGGGACATGATCCCTGAAGGTGGCGGCAGCTATGACAGCGGCAAGATCTGGGCACCGGACCGCGACAAGACTTACAATTCGAAAATGTCGCTGGACGGCCAGAACAAGCTGACCGTCAAGGGGTGTGTGGCTGGCGGTTTGATCTGCCGGGGTCAGACCTGGACGCGCGTCCAGTAATCCTCAGGGTGTCCAGGTCAGGAAATTGCCCAGCATACGCAGACCAACGTCCTGACTTTTCTCGGGGTGGAACTGCATCCCAACCATCGTGTCGCGGCCAATCACGGCCGTGACCTCTTGCCCATAGTCAACGTAAGCCAGCCGCTGTGTTGGGTCGTTCACACGAAAATGGTAGGAGTGGACGAAATAAGTGTGATCGCCAGTTTTCACCCCGTTGAACACTGGGTGATCGCTTTCCAAGACCAGATTGTTCCAGCCCATATGGGGGACTTTTAGGGCTGCATCCGAAGGCTCGATTCGGACAACATCACCTGCAACCCAGCCCAAACCCTCGGTTTCGCTGTATTCATGGCCCTTAGAGGCCATCAGCTGCATCCCAACGCAAATTCCCAGAAACGGACGACCTTTCTGTTCGACCGCCTCAACCATCGCGTCATAGATGCCCTTGTGCCCGCGTAATTCGGAGGCACAGGCCGGGAAAGCCCCGTCACCGGGCAGAACCAGGCGGTCCGCGCGCGCGACAACATCGGCGTCCGAAGTCACAACAACCTCACCGGCACTGACCTCTTGCGCCATGCGCTGAAAGGCTTTTTCTGCCGAGTGAAGATTGCCACTTTCGTAGTCGATAATGGCAGTCAGCATTTATAGCGCGCCTTTGGTCGACGGAATTGCATCCGCCTTGCGGGGGTCTGTTTCGACCGCATCACGCAGCGCACGCGCGACGGCTTTGAACGCAGCCTCGGCAATGTGGTGGCTGTTGAACCCGTGCAACTGGTCGATGTGCAGGGTGATGCCACCATGGGTGCTGAGGGCCTGAAAGAACTCTCGCACCAGTTCGGTGTCGAACGAGCCAATCTTAGGCGTCGGCAAGTCTACATTCCAAATCAAGAACGGACGGCCCGACAGATCCAGCGCACAGCGCACTTGCGCGTCATCCATGGGCAGATGGCATTCGCCATAACGGCGGATACCTTTCTTGTCGCCCAAAGCTTGTGTCAGTGCCTGACCCAGCGCGATGCCGGTATCTTCGACCGTGTGATGGTCGTCAATGTGATAATCACCCTTGGCGCTGATCGTCATGTCGATCAGCGAATGGCGCGCCAGCTGATCCAGCATGTGGTCAAAGAAGCCAACACCGGTCTGGTTGTCATAGGTGCCGGTGCCATCCAGATTGACCTGAACCGTGATCTCGGTCTCGGCGGTCTTGCGGCTGATCGAAGCGCTGCGCATGGGCGAATTCCTTTTGCTACAGGCGCGCTTATAGACGGGGTTGGGTAGCCTTATCCAGACCATAGGTGGCATTCAGGCCAAACTGTTGCAGGGGATTGCGCCCGGCTGTGCACCGTGTCAGCTTGCAAGCAACACGAACCGATGGGGTCACACCATGTCCACCTGCGTTTTCATCCAGATCCGCTGCAAACCCGGCACCACTTACAAGGTGGCCGAGGAAATCGCCCTGCGCGAAATTCATTCCGAGTTGTATTCCACCAGCGGCGAATATGACCTTCTGCTCAAGCTCTACATCCCCGAAACCGAGGATGTGGGCCATTTTATCAACGAACACCTGCTGGTTATTCCCAACATCGAACGCTCGCTGACCACCATGACATTCAAGGCGTTCTAGCCCAGCTCGAACGTCGTCACGCCAAAGATTCGGTCCAGATCGATATCCGGCTGATGGCTGGAATACATTCGTGCGGTTTCAAACACTTTGTCCAGCCCAAGCGCGTCGGCCAAAGCGAAGGCTGATGTGTTGGGCTGTGGCATGTCCACAAAAACCTCATGCTCGTTGTGGTCTTCGGGAATTGCCGTCAGCAGAGCGGCCAACAGAGCCCTTGCAATGTCGGCATTGTCCGCAAACAGCGGGCCAACCTTGTACCCGGTGAGGCAAGGGCGCAGCGTTGCGTAGCCTCGGATTCTGCCGTTGTCGGAATAGACCTTTGATACGTGATTGTAAGCGCTGAGCCAGCTTTCAAGGAACAAATCGCGTGCAGCGGGAAACATGTCGCGGTCATAGGCTTTCAATTCATCTGACGCGCTGCTCATATCCGCTATGCAATCATTCGAAGATGTACCCAGCTTCGCCAGCATCCGCGTTTTAGTTCCGGCAAATCGGTAGTTGTTATAAGCAAAGGTAAAGCCGGATTTGCGATAATTGTCCTGTTGCTCGACAACCCCATCCAGACCCATGTTACGACCGCCGCAATGAGCAAGCGCATGTTGCGCGATCTCAAGCCCGTGACCATGGTGCCGGAATTCGGGTTTAACGATGTAAAAGCCCAGAAACGCGAAATCGGTGTCGTAATTTACCGCCGAGACCGACGAAATCATCTCTCCTTCCAGGAACCCACCCAGAAACCCGTCCGGGTCTGTTGGTCGAAAGCACTCGGCGTCATGTACGCCGGGGTTCCATCCCTCGCGCCCGGCCCAATCCACAGCGTGCTGGACTTCGGCGGCAGTGAGCGGGCGAATGGTATAATCAGACATAGGGTAATCCTGCGTTGCGTAATGCAACCAGAATGGCGCAACGTGGCGTAAAGAACCAGCATATTGAGAAAGTTTGGTATCTGGAGCGGGCGAGGCGATTCGAACGCCCGACCCTAACCTTGGCAAGGTTATGCTCTACCCCTGAGCTACGCCCGCATCAGATACATATGTGGTCCGAAGACCTCTCAATGGAGCGGGCGAGGCGATTCGAACGCCCGACCCTAACCTTGGCAAGGTTATGCTCTACCCCTGAGCTACGCCCGCGCCGTTGAGTGAGGAGGGATGTATAAATTCCCACGCGGGGCTGCAAGCGGAAAAACACAAAAAAGAGGAAAAATCTTTCGACGGAAATGCGCCTCTGGCGCGTTCTATTTTCAGAGCATCACAAAACAAGAGGGGCTAAGTTAAGGAAATGGCGAATACAACAGACCTGAAAATGGCGGTGTTGGCGGTTTTGATCGTGCTGACAACGGTGATCTGCACGCGGGACGAAAACAGGGTGGCAGAGATCGAGCCGGTTCTGATTCAAGCTCCGGCGGTCGATACGCGAGTTTTGGCAAGTTGATCCCGCAGATGGTCAGAGCGCCAAAACCAGATTCGCAATGGCAGCGATCAATATCGAAGTGAAAGTCAGCCCCATCCCGATCTGTCGCAGGATGATGATTTGCGGGGTTCTGCCAAACCCGTAAGCGTGCAACAGACGTCCAGCCAGCAACGTCAGGCCCAGCAGATGCACAAGCCAGCCACCCGCGCCCTGCAACTCAACCATCGCAATCAGCAAAAGGCCGATAGGCGCGTATTCGGCGCAATTGGAATGCGTCCTTATCGCCTTAACCATCATTTTGCTGCCGCCATCCCCGACCGAGATTTTGTCACAGCGACGCTGCAGAATCACTTTGACACTGAGCGTCACATAAAGAACTGCGATCAGGGCCGCATAGATCGGAGTGATTGAAAGCAAGGTGTGTCTCCTTTCCGTCAATGAAAAAGGCCGCCCGGTTCCCCGCACGACCCTTGTAACCTTAGAATGCTAAACCGGTTATTCCAGTTCGACCAGCAGGTCCTTAGCGTCAATCTGGCCGCCGGGCTGGACGTGAACGGCCTTGACCGTTGCATCACGCTCGGCATGAATGCCGGTTTCCATCTTCATCGCTTCGATGGTCAGCAGCATGTCGCCTTCCTTGACCTGTTGACCGGCAGTCACGGCGACGGTGGCCACAACACCAGGCATCGGGGCTCCGACATGGTTGGGGTTGCCGACTTCGGCTTTGGGCCGGGCTTGTGTGCTTGATGCAACCATCCGGTTCGGAACCCGGATCACGCGCGGTTGGCCGTTTAGTTCAAAGAACACGCGGACCTCGCCGTTTTCATCGGTTTCGCCAATCGCCTGACAGCGGATTTCCAGCGTTTTGCCCGGGTCAATCTCGGCCGTGATTTCCTCGCCCGGCTCCATGCCGTAGAAGAAGGTGCGCGTGGGCAGAGTACGGACCGGGCCATAGATCCGGTGGCGGCCCATATAGTCCAGGAACACCTTGGGATACATCAGGTAACCGTTCAGATCTTCGTCATCGACGTCTTTGCCTTCCAATTGCTTGGACAGTTCGGCACGCGTGGCTTCCAGATCGACCGCAGGCACGTCCTTGCCGGGGCGCTGGGTATTGGGGGCTTCATCCTTCAGAACCTTCTTGATGATCGTGTCGGGGAACCCGCCCGGAGGTTGACCCAGATTACCACGCATCATGTCCACGACCGAGTCGGGGAAGGCCACGTCAGTCGACGGGCTTTCCACATCGTCGCGCGTCAGGCCCTGGCTGACCATCATCAGCGCCATGTCGCCGACGACCTTGGAAGACGGTGTCACTTTCACGATGTCACCGAACATTTGGTTCACGTCGGCATACATCTGGGCGACCTCGTGCCAACGCTCTTCCAAACCCAAGCTGCGCGCCTGCGCTTTGAGGTTGGTGAACTGACCACCGGGCATCTCGTGCAGATACACTTCGGACGCCGGGGCCTGCAGGCTGGATTCAAACGCCGCATACTGACCGCGAACCGCTTCGAAATAATCGCTGATCTCACGAATCGCCTTGATGTCCAAGCCGGTGTCACGGTCGGTGTGGCGCAGGGCCTCAACAACAGTGCCCAGGGTTGCCTGCGAGGTGTTGCCCGAGAAGCTGTCCATCGCGCAGTCCACGGCATCTACACCCGCTTCGGACGCGGCCAGAATGGTCGCGCTGGCGATACCCGCCGTGTCGTGCGTGTGGAAGTGGATCGGCAGACCGACCTCTTCTTTCAGCGCGCGGATCAGGATTTTGGCCGAGGCCGGTTTCAACAGACCCGCCATATCTTTTAGGCCAAGGATATGCGCGCCTGCATCGCGCAACTCTTTCGCCATTCCGACATAGTACTTCAGGTCATATTTGGCGCGGTCCGGGTCCAGAATATCACCGGTATAACAGACGGTGCCCTCGCAGATCTTGCCGTTTTCGACGACCGCATCCATCGCCACGCGCATGTTTTCAACCCAGTTCAGAGAGTCAAATACACGGAACACGTCGATGTTCTGCGACGCCTGGCGCACGAACTCCTGCACCACGTTGTCGGGGTAGTTGGTGTAGCCGACCCCATTTGCCCCACGTAGCAACATCTGGGTCATCAGGTTCGGCATCGCCTCGCGCAGGTCGCGCAGACGCTGCCACGGGCATTCCTGCAAGAAGCGATAGGCGACATCGAAGGTCGCTCCGCCCCAGCATTCGACCGAGAAAAGCTGTGGCAGGTTCGCCGCATAGGTCGGAGCCACTTTGATCATGTCGATTGAGCGCATCCGGGTTGCCAGCAGAGACTGGTGCCCGTCGCGCATGGTGGTGTCCGTGATCAGCAGTTGACGCTGCGCCTTCATCCAGTCGGCAACGGCCTGCGGGCCTTTCTGTTCCAGCAGGTTGCGGGTGCCCATTTGCGGCTCGGCCTTCTGTGCTGGGGGCTTGGCCTCTTTCAGGTCTGCGCGCGGCTCGGGGCGATCCTTGGTCTCGGGGTGCCCGTTCACCGTAATGTCCGCGATATAGGTCAGAACCTTGGTACCCCTGTCGCGGCGGCGTTTGAACGCAAATAGGTCCGGCGTCGTGTCGATGAATTTGGTGGTGTATTCATTCGACAGGAAGGTCGGGTGTTTCAGCAGGTTGATGACAAAGTCGATATTTGTGCTGACACCGCGAATACGGAATTCGCGCAGGGCGCGGTCCATCCGGTGGATCGCCTTGTCCGGTGTTGGGGCCCAGGCCGTCACTTTGGTCAGTAGTGAATTGTAGTACCGAGTGATCACACCACCCGCATATGCCGTGCCACCATCCAAACGGATGCCCATGCCAGTGGCCGAGCGATAGGCGGTGATCCGGCCGTAGTCGGGAATAAAGTTGTTCTGCGGATCCTCGGTCGTAATCCGGGTCTGCAGCGCGTGCCCGTTCAGATGTACGTCCGCCTGGCTGGCAGCACCGGTGGCTTCGGCCAGAGTTTTGCCCTCGGCAATCAGAATCTGTGCCTGTACGATGTCGATACCGGTGACTTCCTCGGTGACAGTGTGCTCCACTTGCACGCGCGGGTTCACTTCGATGAAGTAGAACTTGCCGGTTTCCATATCCATCAGGAACTCGACCGTGCCCGCGCATTCATAATTCACATGAGCGCAGATTTTGCGGCCCAACTCGCAGATTTCAGCACGCTGTTCTTCGGACAGGTATGGGGCAGGGGCGCGTTCAACCACTTTCTGGTTCCGACGCTGGACCGAGCAGTCGCGTTCATAGAGGTGATAGATCTCACCATGCTTGTCGCCCAGAATCTGAACTTCGACATGGCGGGCGCGGGTGATCATCTTTTCCAGATAGCCCTCACCATTGCCAAAGGCGGCTTCTGCCTCGCGACGGCCTTCCAGCACCTTTTCTTCCAGCTCGTCTTCCGACTGGATCGGGCGCATACCCCGACCGCCGCCGCCCCAGCTGGCCTTGAGCATCAGCGGATAACCGATCTCGGCGGCTTCCTTGCGGATGGCGTCCATGTCATCGCCCAGAACCTCGGTTGCTGGAATGACAGGAACATCTGCCGCAATAGCGACACGCCTTGCGCTGGCTTTGTCGCCCAAGGCGCGCATGGTTTCCGCTTTGGGGCCAATGAAGGTGATACCGTTCTGAACACAGGCATCCACGAAGTCGGGGTTTTCTGACAGCAGGCCGTAACCTGGGTGGATCGCGTCAGCGCCGCATTGCTTGGCCACGCGGATGATCTCGTCGATCGACAAATAGGCTGCGACCGGACCCATGCCCTCGCCGATCTGATAAGCCTCATCCGCCTTGAAGCGGTGCAAGCCCAGCTTATCTTCCGCTGCGTAGACGGCGACGGTGCGTTTGCCCATCTCGTTCGCTGCGCGCATAACGCGGATGGCAATCTCGCCGCGGTTGGCGATCAGGATCTTGTTGAAGTCTGTCATAGTAGGTCCCGGTCTTTTGTGTTTGGGCGTCTTATTGGGCAAACAATACGCGCAGGTATATCCGTTCTTCTGGGTAGAACCGGCATGTTACCGCTCGCAAACGCCCTTTGGCCGCTGCAGCCTTATAGTCATGCCGCGCTGCAGCATCAAATGTTTAGCGTTATCTCTCGATTTGAGACAAATTTGCCAGTCCCATCTGCCCCATATTCGCGTGCAGATCCTGTCGTAGAATGTCGATGACATGGGCAGGGCCACGTGCGCCAAGTGCAGCTAACCCATACAAAAAAGCGCGCCCCAGCATGACAAAGTCCGCTCCAAGAGATAGCGCGCGCAGAACGTCCAGCCCGCCTTCGATGCCACTGTCAAAGATCAGTGGAAGATGGGTGGCGGTTCTGATGGCTGGAAGAACCTCTATGCTGGCGGGCGCTGCATCAAACTGACGACCCCCGTGATTCGAGACCCAAAGCGCGTCCACCCCAACCTGTTCCAGACTGTGTGTATCTTCGGGCCGAAGGATGCCCTTTATCACCAAAGGCCCATCCCAGTGGTCGCGCAGCCACGAGACATAATCCAAATCCGGTGAGGTCCTGAGCAAGTATCCGATATGCGCCGTCGGCGGCAGATTGCCCGGATTTTCAATGTATTTTTCCAGACTGCGCATGTGCGGCGCGCCGCTGCGCAGCATTCCCATCGCCCAGGCAGGCCTCATCGCGATCTGTGCAAGTAAGCGCGGTGTCAGCTTTGGCGGCTGTCTTAAGCCAGAGCGGGTTTGCCTTTCCCTGCGCGATGCGACGGGAACGTCTACTGTCAGGACAAGCGTACGAAAACCGGCGTCACGTACACGGTCCAGCATATCCTTGCGAATATCTGGATCCCTCGGTGGGTACAGTTGAAACCACGCATCTGGTCCGAGATACGGGGCCAGATCCTCGGGGCTCTGACTTGCGACGGTCGACAGGGTATAGGGAATCTTCGCCTGCGCGGCGGCCTGCGCCAACAAACGCTCTGCATTCGGCCAGACCAACCCGGACATTCCAATGGGCGCGATACCGCAGGGCAAAGCACAAATACGGTTCAGAATCGTCTTTGTCGTATCAAACTCCAACTCTCCGTGCAGGATGGAAGGAGCAAGGCGAACGTCATCCAGCGCTTTGCGGTTGCGCAGCAGGGCCGTTTCCGAACCTGTTCCGCTTTCGACATATTCCCACACGAAATGCGGCAAACGGCGGCGCGCGCGGCGTTTCAGGTCCGGGATGCCCGGAAAGGTGCTGTGCAAGTCCATGCGGATTGATCCGACGCGCCGTGCGATTCGGCAAGGGGTTAGGCCGCATCTGAATTTTTCGGGTCACTGTCAGCTTCAGATCGTTTGGGTTGATTTTGCATCCCGCCAGCAACTTGAACCTGGTTGGGCCCTTGGTCCTTGGCGACGTAAAGCGCATTATCTGCTGCGCGTATAAGGTCCTGCGGCATGGTTCCGTGTTTCCGGTAATGCGCGACCTCGTCCCGACCGCAATTCTGATCCAACGCGGCACCAGTCTGTTGACTGCGTCATATAGATTTCCGAAGCATTTCGGTCATGTGACGTCGATTGAACAGGCCGGTCGGCGGGTCGCGCACTGATTGGTCATGCAGTTGATCGCGCATGCGGACATTGGCAATCGCCATGTTGATCTGTTCGGTGCAAAGCTGTGCCAATTTGCGGCTTTTGTGGAAGCAAGCTTCGCCCCCTTCGCAGGCCCCAGCACCTTCGGGGTGAATATGCGCCTTATGTGTGCCACCATTCCAACTGGCGCAGCCATCCAGCTCATCCCGCGAATTGGAATACACATGAACACTGCCCTCGGCCTCGGGCAGAATGTGGGTCAGAAAGCGCTACACCATATCGAACAACTCATCCTGCGAAGGGCTGAACTGCAGCTGTTCGTTTAACTCGCCCAACAAACGTCCCCCGCGTTCCAGGCGGAGTTTGTCATCCACTAACTGGAGTTCACGCGCCGACACGTCATCAAGGCGGGCCAGAGCGCAAGACTAATGGCGACCTGGACAAGCTCGACGCTAAGATTGAAAGCAAGCAGACTCTACCCACGCTGCCTTCCAAGATGTTTGCCTGATGCCCAAAGCCAGGTTTTAAGTTAAGCTAACCCAAGCTGCATTCCTTAAAGAGCTTTGCACGCACGCGGAAACAAACTTTACCCCATTAAGCCCATCGTGGACCGTTGGATAAACAACCGACGCGTCAGGTGAAATCCCATTTCGGAAAGCTTGGATCGCCTCGGCTGCCTCGCCATAGATATTAGCAAAACCCTCAAGATACCCCTCGGGATGGCCCGGTGGGACTCTGCTCAACCGATTGGCAGCTTCACCAGCCCCGGCGCCATTTCGCGTGATCAGACGCTTGGGCTCGTTGTAGGGCGTGAACCAAAGGGAGTTGGGATCTTCCTGAGACCACTCTAGCCCACCTTTTTCGCCGTAGACCCGTAAGCGCAGCGCGTTTTCATTGCCGGGGGCCACCTGAGAAGACCACAGCATACCGCGCGCTCCGCCTTCGAAGCGCAGCAAGACGTGCGCGTTGTCATCGACTTTGCGCCCCGGCACAAAGGCCTGCAAGTCAGCCGCCAGGCTTTCGGCTGTCAGCCCGGTTACAAAGCAGGCAAGGTTGTATGCATGGGTTCCGATGTCACCGGTTGATCCACCCGCGCCCGAGCGTTCGGGATCGGTTCGCCACTCCGCCTGTTTGAAATCCTGCTGCTCGGTCAGCCAGTCCTGCGGGTATTCAACCTGAACCACGCGGATTTTGCCGATATCGCCGTTGGCAACCATTTCACGCGCTTGCCGAACCATCGGATAACCCGTGTAATTGTGGGTCAATATGAATAGGGCATTCGCGCTTTCTGCTGCTTTGACCAGCTTCTTTGCATCGGCAAGGGTCGAGGTGAGTGGCTTGTCACAAATGACGTGAATACCGCGTTTCAGGAACTCACGCGCGGCGGCATAGTGGACGTGATTTGGCGTGACGATTGAGACCGCCTCGATCCCAGATTTCAGCCGGGCTTCCCTTATCGCCATTTGTTTATAGTCTTCATAGACCCGTTCGAGCCCCAATGCCTGACCACTTTCAAGAGATTTCTCTGGCGTCGAGGACAAGGCACCGGCAACCAGTTCGAACTTGTCGTCCAGTCGCGCGGCTATGCGATGAACACCGCCTATGAAGGCGTCGTTTCCACCGCCAACCATGCCAAGGCGAATGCGACCCGAGGTTTCTTCACTGCGTCCTGTGACCATCACTCAATCCCCAGCATTTTACGATTGGCGGCTTCGTCTGCACCACCGTCGGCGAAATCATCAAAGGCTTTCTCGGTCACACGGATGATGTGATCTGACACAAACTGAGCGCCTTCACGCGCTCCATCCTCGGGGTGTTTGAGACAGCATTCCCATTCGACCACAGCCCACCCATCAAAGTCATTCGCAGCCATTTTAGAGAAGACGGCACCGAAATCTACTTGGCCATCACCAAGCGACCGGAACCGCCCAGCCCGATCAACCCAGCTTTGATATCCCGAGTAAACACCCTGCCTCCCGGTCGGGTTGAACTCGGCATCTTTGACATGGAACATCCGGATCCGATCTTTGTAGATGTCAATATTGTCCAAATAGTCGAGGCATTGCAGCACGTAGTGCGACGGGTCGTATAGCATGCAGGCCCGTGGGTGATTGCCCGTCCGTTCCAGAAACATCTCGTATGTCACACCATCGTGGAGGTCTTCTCCGGGGTGGATTTCGTAGCAGACATCGACACCGCATTCATCGGCGTGATTCAGGATGGGCACCCAACGGCGCGCAAGTTCATCAAATGCCGTTTCAATCAAGCCCGCAGGGCGCTGCGGCCAAGGATAGACATAGGGCCATGCCAGCGCGCCTGAGAATGTCGCATGTGCCGAAATGCCCAAATTTTTCGAAGCGGATAGCGCCTTTTTGACCTGGTCCACTGCCCATTCTTGACGGGCCTTTGGGTTTCCTCTGACGCTTTCGGCCGCGAAGCCATCAAACGCACTGTCATAGGCAGGGTGAACGGCCACAAGCTGGCCCTGAAGGTGCGTCGACAGTTCAGTGACTTCGACACCATTTTCTCTGGCTTTGCCTTTGAAATCATCGCAATAATCAGTACTGGTCGCGGCCTGCTCGAGGTCGAATAACCGGCCATCCCAACTGGGGACTTGAACACCCTTGTATCCGCAATCAGCCGCCCATTTGGTGATCGTGTCCCACGAATTGAACGGCGCTTCGTCCCCCGCAAATTGCGCAAGAAACAAAGCTGGACCTTTGATCGTTTTCATAAAACTTCCTCCCCAAAACCTAAGCCTCTATGGCGGTAAATTTTCCTTCAGATAGATGTCGATACGGATACGTTCCTGGGCTTTGTTGAATGGCACTTTATCCGAAGTTGCCCGCAAAAGACGGACGGCAGAACGAACAATGTGCCCAGTGTCTTGCGAGATTAAAGCATCAAATGTACCAAGCCTAAGCGCCTCACGACTGAGCGGCGTAAGCTCATGAGCTATGATCACCAGATCCTTGCTGAGTTTGTTCTCTGAAAGAAATTGAATCAGGCCTGCGTTGCCCGCTGCTGACGAGTATATTCCGACCAGATCCGGATAGGTTTCAAAGATTTCGGGCATCATCTTGTAAATCAGATCCGGGTCATCGCGGCCCTCGACAGATGCGACGACTTGGAGGTGTGGAAATTCCTCAGCTACAACTAGGTCAAAGCCTTGGCGACGTTCGAGGTGGTCACGCGCCAAACGGGATCCTGTAAGAACCAAGACCTTGCCTTCGCGATGGACAAACCTCCCCATCAATTGAGCGGCGGTTCGTCCTGCCGAAACGTTGTCAATTCCTACAAAATGGTCTCGCTCAGAGCTGGGCAAGTCAGACACCAACGCAACCACAGGAACGCCTTTGTCCCTGAGCCTTTTTACCGCATCACGAACAGAAGGCGTTTCGGGCCCAAAAACAGCAACCCCATCAACTTCTGAACTGTCGACAGCATTCAAAATATTGACAATATCTTGCGGCTCAAACGGAGCGACTTTCCTTATCGCAATACGAGTCCGCTCGATAAATTGGTCGCGGGATTGTTCTGCGATCTGACTGCTGATTGCCTCCACAAACTCGTTGTCCGTGTCCGGCAGAACAAAGAGGAAGTTGTAAACTCGGTTTCGTGCAAGGTTTGCCGCAGCGGTGTCACGCACATACCCCAGCTCATCAATTGCCTTTTGCACCTTCTGTACGGTTACAGCCCGCACGCCGGGACGTCTGTTCAAGACCCGGTCAACAGTCGCCAGACTGACACCGGCGACGCGCGCGAGGTCGTTGACGGTTGGCTTTTTCACCAATTCTAGTTTTTGTTTTTGATCTTCCACGTGTTCTTCAGCCCTCAATCTCCCGCGCTAAGCCTTCAAACAACATAGCAACAGCCTCAGCGCCGGGATCGTTATGTCCAACTAGATTTTCTTCGGGAACATAAGCTGCACGGCCTGCCTTCGCACGACGAATATTCGCGGTGTTGTTCGCACCTTCGCGGGCAGCTTGGGCCGCATGTTTCAGACCAGATGGCAGTGCAGTAAGTGCCGGTGCTAGGGCGTCAATCATTGTCCTGTCACCGACCTTGGCGCCCCCAACCTGGCTGACGCGATTCAGTCCTTCAACCAGAGACTTCGATACCGAAGCCCCGCTCGCACAGGCATCTCCGGCTGCGTTGAAGAAAATTGCAAGTATCACGCCGGAAGAACCACCCATGGTTTGGCTTAACTCATTACCCAACGCCGGAAACAGTTGTGTCAAATCGGCAAGCGGCATGCGGTCAAGACTTCCTTGCAATGCTCTTGCGGCAGTCGCCAATGTGCTTCCTGTATCGCCATCCCCGGATTTTGCGTCCAGCTCGTTCAGGCTCTTCTCTGCGTTAATAAGCAGCTCAGACAGCCGGGTGATCGTTTCCCTTGTGGTGGGATTGTGCGAAGGGATTGGATCGATCGGGGTCAGGCCATCAGGCAATGGTGCAACTTTGATCGGGTCGATGGAATTCACCCCGGGCCAAGCGGCCAGATCAACGGGTGCTTCAAGGGCTGACAAATCGTCCTGATCTACAGGCAGAATGGAAACCGAAAACCCGTGCATATCCAGCGATGTCATCATTGGTGCCGGACCAATTATATGATGGGCAATACCAGTCTCGAACAAGGCATGTGTGAGGACAGCCATTTCCAGCGGAGTTGTAGAACCCAGGTTGTTGACCAACGCCACACAATCCCCGGACCCAACCTTTTGCTTCAGCTTGTCCACTACCGTGGACATGGCCGAAACAGCATTTGAGAATTCGACTTGCTGTACACCGGGCTCGCCGTGGATGCCCAAGCCGAGTTCCGCTTTGCCGGGTGCGATCCGGTCTTCTTTTGGAGATCCGGGAACGGTACAGGTGTCCAAGCTCATTCCGATGCTGACAACCTTTGCTATGGTGTTTCTTGCTGCAGTGGCAACGGTATCTAGGTCAGCACCGCTTTCAGCAAGCGCTCCGGCTATTTTGTGAACGAACAACGTACCCGCCACGCCACGTGGTTGCGGAAGGTCGGGCAGGGCGATGTCATCATCAACAACGACCATCTCTACTTTGCGACCCAATGCGCGGGCGCGTTCCGCTGCCAGTCCAAAATTTAATCGATCTCCAGTGTAATTCTTGACGATAAGCAGGCACCCTGCCTCACCTGTGACCGCAAGAATACCTGCCAAAACCGCCTCGACCGAGGGGGAGGCGAAAACTTCGCCGCAGACCGCGGCTGTCAACATACCGGCACCAACGAAACCCGCGTGGGCGGGCTCGTGACCAGACCCACCGCCAGAAACCAGGGCGACTTTCGATTTGTCCCAATCTGCCCGGTAGACAACCTTGATATGCGGGTAGCCATCCAATCGGGTCAGTCGCCCTCCTGATGACGCGAGGAGACCGTCTATCGCTTCAGTCACCAGCGTTTCTTTTGTGTTGAGGAACTGGGCCATGCTTTTGCTCCTTAAGTCACGCGCGCGCCGGACGCGTCAAAATACAACGGGTTGTGGGGGCGGATTTTTATAATCTTTCCAGATGGGTAGTCCTGATGGACATCGATCAGGGTCACCACCGGGTGACCATTCAGATCCAGATGCAGCCGTGTTTGGTCTCCCAGATGCTCGGCGCGTATCACGCGCGCCTCGCTGCCTTCGCCTTCGATGATGTTTTCCGGGCGCAGGCCAATCTGCGGACCTTTGTGATCGCCCTCAAACAAATCGGACGGTAGGATGTTGATCCGTGGCAGACCCAACCTGCTGGCTACGTAAACACTGCCGGGATTTTCATAGATGTCGCGAGGGGTGCCATACTGAACCAGCTTGCCGTTCTCCAAAACGCCGATATGTGTCGCCATTGTCATGGCTTCGACCTGATCATGCGTCACGTACAGTAAGGTCGACCCCAGATCGGCCTGAATCCTTTTAAGCTCGACCCGCAAATCCGCCCGAAGCTTGGCGTCCAAAGAGCTGAGCGGTTCATCCATCAGGAAAATCTGTGGGTCACGCACAAGAGCACGTCCGATTGAAACGCGCTGCATTTCACCGCCGGACAGTTCAGTGGCTTTGTTGTCCAGCTTGTGCGGAATTTGCAGGATCTCAGCGACTTCGTTAACCTTCCTCGTGATCTCATCCTCTGGTGTCTTCAGGATCGGCGACCGCAAAGGGAAAGACAGGTTCTCGCGCACCGTCATATGCGGGTACAGCGAGTATTGCTGGAAGACCATCGCCACATCGCGCTGGGCAGGTGTATCTATACCGACGTCACGCCCGGCAATGCGTACTGATCCAGAGTCCAGTTTCTCAAGCCCGGATATCAATCTCAGCGTCGTCGTTTTTCCCGCACCTGTCGGACCCAACAACACCACAAAGGCGCCGTTGGGGATCGTCATTGAGATATCATCCACCGCTTTAAGATTGCCAAATGATTTCGAGATATTCTCCAAAACGACTTCAGCCATTGCTTAGCACCTCGTCGTTCAAAGCGGACCTCAACGCGCGCCCGGTTGATTTTTCAAATAGGGTTACCGCGTGAGAGCGGAACTCCAATCCCACCGTCTCGCCGGGATTTACGACGTCGCGTGCATCAATCCGGGCTTTCAGCTCTCCGTTCGGGCTTTGCAGCGTCACGATCTGGGTGGTTCCCAAGTATTCTGCGGCCAGGACCTTGGCCCGGTATGCGCTCGCATCCGATAGAAAAACATGCTCGGGGCGAACGCCGAAAACCAAGTCACCTTCCGCCCCTTCCATCAGTTTGGGTACGGCTTCGTCATGGCCATTCAGTCGAACCATTTCCGAGCCAGGCGCGACTTTTCCCTGAAACGGCAGGAAGTTCATCGAAGGAGACCCGATAAAATCTGCAACGAACATTGTGGCTGGTTTGTCGTAGATTTCCTGAGGTGTGCCGAATTGCTCGATCACAGCGTTGTTCATCACTACGATCTTGTCACCCATTTGCATGGCTTCCAACTGATCGTGCGTGACGTAGACAGTGGTTGCGCCCATACGGTCATGAAGCGCGCGCAATTCTTCGGCCATATGCTCCCGAAACTCGGCATCCAAGGCACCCAGCGGTTCGTCCATCATGAACGCTTTGGGTTCGCGAACGATCGCGCGCCCCAGCGCCACGCGCTGCCTGTCGCCACCTGACAGTCCACCTACGGCGCTATCGAGGATGTCGTTGATCCCCAGAATTCCCGCGACTTCTTCTACTTTGGCTTTGACGGCAGCACGCGGCATGCCCTGCGATATCAGGGGGTAGCTTATATTCTTGCGTACGTTCATATGCGGATACAGCGCAAACATCTGGAACACGAAGGCAATGTCGCGCTCTGATGGCGGTCGCTGACTGATCTCTTCGCCGTCCAGGTAGATTTCACCCGACGTTGGCAGCTCCAACCCCGCGATCATTCGCAGCGTCGTCGTTTTTCCGCAGCCGGAGGGCCCTAGCAACATGAAAAACTCACCGTCCTCAATCGTGAACGAGCTTTCGCGAACAGCCGTGAAATCGCCGAACATCTTCTTTACGTTTTTGACTACGATCTGGGCCATTTCTACTCCGGGAAATGGCTGACGACGATGAACATGACCGTTCCAATCAGCGTGACGATGAAAGAGTAGGTGAAGGCCCAAAGGACAAAGGGTTGCATCAGCATGAAGACACCCAGAGCGATGAGGATGGTGGCGACCATCTCCCATGGGCCGCGGCGGAGCCGTAGTAATCCGGTAAGAAACTCGCTCATTTGCGTACGGCTCCGAATGTGATCCCACGCAGCAAATGTTTGCGCATCAGGATGGTGAAAATCATGACAGGGATCAGGAAGATCGTGGCACCTGCCGCCACTGCAGGCCAGTCCAGGCCGCCAATACCGATGATGGTCGGGATGAAGGGCGGTGCAGTCTGCGCGTTTGCGGATGTTAGCAGTACGGCAAACGCGTATTCATTCCAGGCGAAGATCAAGCAGAAGATTGCAGTTGAGGCTATGCCTGTGGCGGCTTGCGGCAGCACCACTTTGTAAAACGCCTGAAACCTCGTGTAGCCATCTATGAGGGCCGCTTCTTCATACTCTCTTGGAATTTCGTCGATGAAACCCTTCAGCAGCCAAACCGCCAGGGAGATATTGACCCCTGTATAGAGAAGGATCATTCCAAGATGCGTATCGCTCAATCCAAGGTTTCTGAACATCAGGAAGATTGGGATGGCGACAGCGACCGGAGGCATCATCCTTGTACTCAGGATAAAAAATAGAAGGTCGTCCTTTAGTGGGACCTTGAACCTGCTGAACGCATAGGCGGCCAGCGTGCCTAGGAAGATACTCAAGAACGTCGAGCCAAATCCGATGATAACCGAATTCATAAAGCGCTCACCGAACTTCGATGGCCCGACGATCACCATGTCATATTGGCGCACGATCTCATCGGCCCAGTTCTGCGGGGGATTAGCTTCCAGAAACTCCTGCGTTTGTCGCGTGCGCGTGGTGAAGAGGTTGACGTAGCCTTCAAGCGTTGGGTCAAAGACTACTTTGGGCGGATAGCTAATCGCGTCGGCGGGCGATTTGAAACCGGTCAGCAAGATCCACACCAGCGGGATCATCGTGATCAGCGCATAGCCGATGACCAGAAAGCCTGCGATCCACTTGGACCGGTTCGAAGGTTCGGTGACGGAAAAACTGCTCATCTCTGTTTCACCTTGTTCAGGGCTTTGACGTAGATCGACGCAAGGCCGAACACGGTGACGAAAAGGATGATCGCATAGGCTGACGCATAGCCCGTACGCCATTTCTCAAAGGCTTCGCGTTTCAGGTTGATCGAAGTGAGTTCCGTAACAGACCCCGGCCCCCCGCCGGTTAGCTGAACCACCAGATCGAACATCTTGAAGTTCTCGATCCCTCGAAACAGCACCGCGAGCATCAGAAACGGTAGCACCATCGGAATGGTGATTGTGAAGAACTGCCGCAGCTTGCTGGCCCTGTCGATCTCAGCCGCCTCATAGATGTAATCGGGAATGCTACGCAGCCCGGCCAGACAAATTAGCATCACGAAGGGGGTCCACATCCAGGTGTCGACAATCACGATCGCCCAAGGGGCCAAAGTAACGGATCCCAGCATTTCAAAGCTCGATGGGTCCTTGCCGGTAAACCAGGACACGATGTAGTTAAACAGGCCGATTTGAGGTTGATACAGAAACTTCCAGAAGTTCCCGACGACTGCAGGAGATAGCATCATCGGCAGCACAATGATCGTGGTCCAAAGATCGTTGCCCTTGAATTTCTTGTTGATCAACCAGGCCAGAGTAAACCCGATCAAGACCTGGAAAAAGATCGTCCAGAACAGGAAGTGCGCCGTCGCCTGCATATTTAGCCAGGTGTCCGAGTCTGTCAGGATACGCTCGTAATTCCTGAGCCCGACATCTTTGACTTCGCGCCCGATCCGGTTGGCCTTGTAGTTGGTAAAGCTCAGTTGGATGGTCCAGATCAACGGAAAGATGTTGATCGCCAGCAATAGGAATATCGTTGGGGAGATGAATATCCAGGCGATCGCGCGATCGGATAAACCTCGTATTTTTCGCGCAACTCGCTCGGGCGTTGCCTGCGCAACGCGATCTACAGTCCTGTCAGACATCTCTTTGCCAGTTCTTGTTGGTTTAGGACTCACGGGTGAAGGTGGAGCGGGATTGCACCCGCTCCTGCCTTTGTCCGGACTACAGTTTACCTTCGTCTTCGAAGACTTCCGTCCAATCTTCGATCAGAAGATCAAGCGCTTCTTGAGCGGTACCTTGGTCTGCGACCACGTAGTCGTGGATGCGTTTCTGCATGGCCAGCAGGAGTTCCGCATAGGCAGGCTCTTGCCAGAAATCCTGAACTCCAGCCATTGCTTCAAGGAAGTCACCGGCAAACGGTTGGCTGTCCACGAAACCAGGATCTTCCAGCACAGAGTTATGCGCCGAGTAGCCGCCTAGCTCCCACCATTTGGCCTGCACTTCTGGCTGTGCGAACCACTTGATGTAGTCAAGGGCGGCGTCCTGTTTGTCAGAGTAGCTGACAACAGAAATGCCTTGTCCGCCAAGTGTTGAACCTGCCTGGTTTTGTGGTGGGTTTACAAAGAAGTCGATCTTGTCACCGCCGGTGTTGGGGTCGGCATAGAGACCTGGGAAGAACGCAAACCAGTTCATCGCCATGGCGACCTGACCGGATTTAAAGGCATCCAGGCTCTCACCCATGTAAGAGTTGGTATATCCCGGAGGTGTCGCCGTTTTGTAGAATTCCTTGTAGAACTCCAGAGCTTCAACAGCTTCCGGTGAGTTTACAGCACCTTCCATGTCATATGACCCTGGAGTGTTTTCGTACTTGAAACCCCATGGATACAGCGCTCCGGTCACACCCATGGTGATCCCCTCCGAGCCGCGCTCGGTAAAGATTGCTGCACCGTAGACAGTCTTGCCGTCGATTTCACGACCCTGAAAGAACTGGGCGATCTGCAACAACTCTTTCTGAGACTGAGGTTCACGTAGGTCCTGACCAGTCGCCTCCTTGTATGCAGCTTGGATTTCGGGGTTTTCAAACCAGTCCTTGCGATAGAACCAGCCGTTTGCATCGCCCATCGCAGGCAGCGCGTAGTAGTTTGGTGTACCTTTGGGCCAGGTCGAGTAAGCGTAAACAGTGGCCGGTGCGAAATCGTCCATGCTGATGCCTTCAGCATCGAAGAAGTCGTTCAGTTGGACATAATGACCATTCTCAGCGCCGCCGCCGATCCATTGGCTGTCACCGATCAGTAGGTCGCAGAGCTTACCCCCAGAGTTCAGCTCGTTCAGCATACGGTCCGCAAAATTTGGCCACGGAACAAATTCGAAGTTCATCGTGTGGCCGGATTCTGCTTCGAATTCTTTTGATAGTTCGACAAGCGCGTTGGCCGGGTCCCATGCAGCCCAACATAGCGTCAGATCTTCAGCATTTGCCGTGGTAGAAAGAGTAGTAGCGGCAAGGACTATTGCGCTGGCCGAGGCCAGTTTTGTGTAAGTCATCCATTCCTCCCTTTTTGCGCCGTCAATCGAGGATGTGCGAATCGCGGCATACCTCCAAGGCTATTTGAGGTACGCACCTCAAGTCCAGAAATTTTTGAGGTTCGTACCTCAAACTGGCAGAGGGGATCGTTGGATTTTCTTCTTAATGTATGATTTTAAAAGAAATAGTTTGCGCATCTTTGATGCGATTCTATTTTAGGCAGTGAGATGTAAATGGCCTAATCGACTAAAAGTGGCGCAACCCACAACCGCAATCGTCGTGCAGCCAACAGGGACAGCGAAGTCTCTGCTGAAGCACTTTAAGATTATTTGGTCGATACCTTCGAGAATTGGAGATAGCTTCAATCAGCGCGTACCGCACGGGGTCGTGTATAACTCGTTTGGTCAGGTACAGACATATGAATGCTCTCTCTATCGTCAGATTGAACCGCTATCCCATTAAAGGCTTGAGTGCCGAACCCATGCAAACCGTGACGCTGCGAGCAGGGGAGGGGATCCCGTGTGATCGCCTGTTCGGATTTGCGCGCTACAACTCCGGTTTCAACGCACAGAACCCTCAGCCACTGCCGAAAGATCGCTTTGTTGTTTTGTTGAACGAGGCTGCACTGGCAGGTCTTAAGACGAGTTTTGATGTTGAGACCCAAGATCTTGTGATCAAAGCGAGCGGCAAAACTCATAGCTTTAACATGCAAGCAGCAGACGGTCGGAGAAATGCGTCAAATTTCCTTTCTTCAGAGATCGGCTTAAAAGATCCCGAACCGCCAAATTTCGTTTCGTCTGCTCCTCATCGGTTTACAGATGTGTCTGTCGTATCACCTAAAATGATGAACGCGATATCCGTTTTGAACCTGGCGTCTGTGGGCAAGTTGGGTGAAAAACTGAACGCGGAAATCCACCCGGCGCGCTTCCGGGCGAATTTAGAGATAGATGGTTTAACTTCGTTTTCCGAGTTGGATGCCGTTGGATCAGTTTTCAGATTTGGCGACGTCGAGTTGAAGATACTCTCACGCACCAAAAGGTGTGCGGCCACTGAAGTGAACCCGGATACGGCCGAGCGGGACCTGAAGATACCCTATCTAATTCGGAAGTTGATGGGTCATACGGACATGGGTGTCTATGTTGAGGTTGTTAAAGGCGGAACTCTGAGGGTCGGCCAAACTGGTGAAATGTTAAGTTGAATGTTACTCATCCTGCCAAAGTGGCAGTCATAGGCGGTTCGTCCCGCCTACTCTTAAGTGATTTGTGTCTAGTCTTTCGCCAGTCGTTCGTTTGCTCGCCCAGTCTGGCGAAGGTAACTCCTTCGAAAAACGATGCTCCAGATGAAGCATTTGATTGACCAAACCTGGATAACTTACCAACAAGTTGGTTGCGGATTTCTCTGACCTCTTCCTGGGCTTGGGTGGAAAGACGGACCGATATGCGCTGACTACGCGATAGAATGCCTTTGTTTCATCTATGACAACTTCGTTGCGACCGAGGCTGCTCAGTTGATCCAAAATCAATAGCTTAGCTGTCATTGAATGGCAAAACAATGTGTCGCCGGACACGTTCAAGAGCCACCCGTGGGTCGTACAACTGGCTTTCGACTTGGCGCCCCATTTAGACGACACGATGACGTAAATCGGATTCCAGCATTTGATCCACGACAGGGCCAAGGATGGCATAGAGTCCTCAACTTACCAGCGCGGTAAGCGCAAGCAGCATTGTCGTTATAATGAAGGTCTTTAGCCTTGTGCTGATGCCTGCTGTCCCAGCCCCGTCCATGTCCACACTCCCGCGCATTGGTGGGGGCAGGATGTGCGGAGGGGTTTGACAGTGCCTTAACTCAGCCCGGAAAACACCAAAGCAAATGTTTAAGATTTATGCGAACAGAGGCAAAAAGCCTGTGAACAAGCCGTGAACAAACTCTTTCCCTTCGGGCTTATCCGGCGTAGTTTGGGCCCATGAGCAGTTTTGACGAAATGGACGCCTTCGAGGGCGCATCGCTGTCGGCGCGGGCTATGGCCGCGCGCCCGTCACCCTATCTGGATGAACTGAACCCAGCGCAACGGGAGGCGGTCGAACATCTGGAGGGCCCGGTTCTGATGTTGGCTGGGGCAGGGACGGGCAAAACCAAGGCTCTGACGGCCCGGATCGCGCACTTGCTCAATACGGCACGGGCCCGTCCGAACGAGATTCTCTCTGTGACATTCACAAACAAGGCCGCGCGTGAGATGAAAGAGCGTGTCGGTCGCCTGCTGGGCCAGCCTGCCGAAGGGATGCCGTGGCTGGGCACGTTCCACTCGATCTGTGTCAAGCTGTTGCGCCGTCACGCGGAATTGGTCGATCTGAAATCGAATTTCACGATCCTGGACAGCGATGATCAAAAGCGACTGCTGAAACAGCTTACTCAGGCGGCGAACATCGATGACAAGCGTTGGCCTGCGCGCTTGCTGGCCAGTATCATCGACGATTGGAAAAACCGTGCGTTGACACCGGACAAGGTGCCTTCTGCCGATGCTGGGGCGTACAACAACAAGGGTATTGAGCTTTATGCACAGTACCAGACGCGCCTGCGCGAATTGAATGCGGTGGATTTTGGCGATCTGCTGCTGCATATGGTCACGATCTTCCAAACCCATCCGGACGTTTTGGAGCAATACCAGCGCTGGTTCCGCTACATTCTGGTGGACGAGTATCAGGACACCAACATTGCCCAATACCTTTGGCTGCGTCTGCTGGCCGGAGGACACAAGAATATATGTTGTGTGGGGGACGACGATCAGTCGATTTACGGCTGGCGCGGTGCCGAAGTGGGCAACATTTTACGGTTCGAAAAGGATTTCCCGGGCGCTTATGTGGTGCGGCTGGAGCAGAACTACCGCTCGACCCCGCATATTCTGGCGGCAGCATCGAACGTCATTCGAGGGAACGAAAACCGGCTGGGCAAAGAGCTCTGGACCGATGCCGAGGACGGTCACAAGGTCAACCTGATCGGCCATTGGGATGGCGAGGAAGAGGCCCGCTGGATCGGCGAGGAAATCGACGCGATGCAAGGCGGTACACGCGGTATCCGTCCGGTGAATCTGGATGAAATCGCCATCCTTGTCCGCGCCTCGCACCAGATGCGCGCGTTCGAAGACCGCTTCCTGACAATCGGTCTGCCTTACAAAGTGATCGGCGGCCCGCGATTCTATGAACGGATGGAGATTCGCGATGCCATGGCCTATTTCCGACTGGTGATCAGCCCCGAAGACGATCTGGCCTTTGAGCGTATTGTGAACACGCCAAAACGCGGCCTTGGCGACAAGGCGCAGCAGACCATTCAGATGACCGCACGCGAAAACGGCGTTTCTCTGGTCGATGGTGCACGGATCGCCGTCGACCATGGGCTGATCAAGGGGAAGGGTGGCAAAGCCCTGCGCGAGTTGATTGATGGGCTGGCGCGGTGGAACGCGATGACGCGCGGCCCGAGGATCGAGGTGGACGACGACTCGGTGATCGATGACGGATCGCCCCTGCGGTTCGGTGCGCCCGAGCACACTCATATCGAATTGGCCCAGATCATCCTCGACGAATCCGGCTATACGGCCCATTGGCAGAACGACAAGACTCCCGAAGCGCCGGGGCGTTTGGAAAACCTTAAGGAACTGGTCAACCAACTGGACAATTTCGAAAACCTGCAAGGTTTTCTTGAGCATGTCAGCCTTGTGATGGACAACGAACAAGACAGCGACGGGGCAAAGGTGTCGATCATGACCCTACACGCTGCCAAGGGGCTCGAATTCCCGGTTGTCTTCCTGCCAGGGTGGGAGGACGGGTTGTTCCCTTCGCAACGCTCAATGGATGAGACGGGTCTCAAGGGGCTCGAGGAAGAGCGGCGTCTGGCCTATGTCGGCATCACCCGCGCGGAAGAGGTTTGTACTATTTCATTCGCCGCCAATCGGCGGGTTTTTGGGCAGTGGCAGAACTCTATGCCTTCGCGTTTCATCGATGAATTGCCGGAAGACCATGTCGAGGTTCTGACTCCTCCCGGCCTCTATGGCGGCGGGCACCAGACAGCGGGAATCGAAACGCGCGCAGCCGAAGCCAATGTCTATAACTCACCGGGCTGGAAACGGATGCAGGCGCGGCAGGGGCAATATGGCATGTCGCAACCCCGCGAAAGTCGCGACACGGTGATCGACGCCACCGCCTTGGCCAGTTTCACGCTGGGTGAGCGCGTGTTTCACCAGAAGTTCGGCTATGGCGCGGTCATCGGTATCGAGGGCGACAAGGTTGAGGTCGACTTTGACAAGGCGGGCACCAAAAAGGTGGTGTCACGTTTTCTGACCAACAAAGATGACGTTCCGTTCTAAGGTCAGAAGACTGACGCGCCCACAATGCCTAACACTGCCGAAACGTTGGAGAGCAAAGCGGTTACAGCTGTTCCCAGCGGGATCGGAAAGGCCGGGCAATTTCTGAATGCACTCAGTTGTTCTACTTCGTTCCACGTTCCCAAAAGAAGCAGACTTTGATTTGCTGGAGGGTCGCTTTTGAATGCTTGAGCGCGGGCTATTCTGAGCGACTTTTCAAGGTTCTTGGTTTCTGGATCTATGTGTTCTTTACGGTAGGCACGCATTTTGTAGCCAAGGATGACCATCGGGATCATCCAGGAAAGCGTAAAGATCAAAAGATTGTAAAGAATTAAGGAAACGAACTGCTCTAGCCAGAGAAAACGCAGGTTGTCTCGCGGGCATTCGTAAAGGTCCATATCTTCAGATGAACAAACCACATATGTTTTGGTCGCCTCTGAAAACTGGGTGGTTTGCTTGTTTTCCGGCGATCCTTCCATAAAAGCGATGATTTCGTTGGCGAAATCTGTTCGTTGGTATTTGCCGATATCGACCTGAATTGCGATGATCCAGAACAGCATGAACACTGCCGGCAACAAGAGGGTCAGCGCCTGTTCGAAATAATAGTACCCCAAGTTGCCAAACCCTGCAGCTTTGTCCGGATGGTTTGGTGTAAGAACAAAGTTCTTGGATTGTCGAACGAGTATAACTGCGCAGACACCGGTGGCTATCCCATAGGAAAAACGGGCAGAGACCATAAATATGCCCATCAGTCCGCCAATCTTTAGATGAATCGCCCCAAGAGCGTCTGAGTCAACCTGACTTAATCCGAAAAGGTAGAGCGGCGCCAAAGTGGCGAACACAAAAATAAAGATCCGTCCCGCAATTTCCCGCGTCCATGCCGACACTCTTTGGTCGGACCAATCTAGTTCGATCGCACCGCTTCGAATTGCGGCGAGCACACGTTCGTCAAACCTGGACTGAACCAACCTCGTGATGGCCAGACCGATCAATAGCAAGCCAAACCCGCTCCAGGCCATGGGATCTTGGCTGAGTTCGAATGAAATGAACCCTTCAGGATTTGTGATGAAATAAAGGTAATATGCCCATCCCGCGACATAACACAACAGTTCGGCCCACAGGACTACCGACCAGGTTTTTGAAAGAGCGTTCTTCATAAGAGACAAAGCAAACAGTTGACTAAAATAAGCCAAGCCTACGAGGGGCAGTCAGTTTTGCCAACAAAAAACGGCGGTTCCCAGGGAGGAGGAAGGGGAACCGCCGTCTTGTCAACATCAGAGCAGGGAGGAGGAGAGCCCCGATGTATGCGAACCCGGGTTTGAGCCCGGTATGGGGAAGACGCGGCGACGTCAGGGAGGAGGACGACGTCGCCGCGCGCTTTCAACATCAAGGCAGGGAGGAGGAGAGCCTCGATGTATCAGGTTCCGGCATCTTGAGGCCGGTATAGGGTGCGGCAACGTCAGGGAGGAGGAGAGACGTTGCCGCTGATTACAGACCCTAAAGGGAGGAGGAAGGGCCTGATCTCTGTATATTTGGTGCGCTCAGCGCGCGGTGTGGTCTTCTGCCGCCTGCATGGCGACCCGGCGGATCATCGAACGGTGCAGGCCCAGATCAGCCAGCTCGCGGTTCGACAGGCCGGAAAGTTCGTTCACAGTCTGGCGGTACATGCGATAGCGTGCAAAGCGTGTCTTGGCGTTTTCTACCAGTGTGTTTAGTCCGAACGCCGGTGCGCTCTTGGGTGCTGTTTGTGTGCTTGCGACTGCCATTTTCATCATCCGTCTATCTTGCGTTACCGATATCAGTCGGTCCGTGCTTGAGACTGAAGATAGGCAAATGCTGCGATTGCACAATGGGTCACGTCATCAATGCTGCTATGCAGCAAACGCATAGATTGGTTCGCTTTTTTCCCGGCAACCATATGCGCCTTTAAAATATAGGTTTTACCCAAGGGCAACTTGATCGACCCGAAAAACGCATCGATGTGAACTGCCTTGGAATTGAGCGCATTCGGCGGGAATTTGTGCGACTTGAATTGCAGAGGACGGATTCTGGATGTGCGCAGTATGTCAAAAAATGACTGTTTGGAGGGCCCAAAGTCGTCTTGCCGATTCTAACCGCTCGGGTTGGCGGCAGCACGAAGTAGGGCGTTTATAGTGCCAAGTGACGACCTATGGGAATTCGTGGGCGATCCTGGTGCGGGCAGGGAAATGCCGGAATCTTTGTTGTCTTTTTATGGTCAATTCTTGCGTTTGGCTGCTTCACGCGTGTCAAAAAATCCAGCCTGAACGAAAAGATGCAATTTTTTTCGGGAAAACGCGGGAAATTTTTCCCCAGTGATTTTCTCTATATATAGTCTGCGTTTGATTTAGCTTCACTATTTGTGGTGCATTGATGCCAAAACCCTCGTATTTTAGTATATACATCGCGTGCCTCAGGTGTCACGGATGGAAAAATTCCTGTTGATTTCCATGAATTCCCATGGCATCCCTTATACATCCGATGAGGACGAGGCAGCAGGGGCGCCAAACGACCCCGAACCAAAAATACAAATCAGGTTTCATACAGGCATCTCGCTTTCATCAACCAAGAGATCCGGCGCGCGGGCGAGCAGACATCCCCCCAGGTGGCGCGTGCAGCTGGACATCCCGCAAAGCGGGTCAATGCGGCGGGTTGATCAGTGGCAGCAGATCAACCCGCCGTTTTTCTTCCGGGGGGAACGTGAATTTGAGGTGGGGCGCAAGCGAAAGGGACAGTCGTCTTGGCGCGCAGGTTTAGAGGTGAAAGCCACCATAAGGTGGACACGAAGGGCAGGGTCTCGATCCCGGCCTCGTTTCGCCGTGTGCTTGAAGCATCCGATCCCAACTGGCAGCCCGGTGGCAATCCTGAGCTTGTGATTGTCTATGGCGACCACCGCCGCAAATACCTTGAGTGCTATACCATGCAGGCGATTGACGAGGTCGACGCCAAGATTGACGCGTTGCCGCGTGGCTCGATGGAACGCAAGATGCTGCAACGCATGTTCCACGGTCAGTCTTTCCCGACCAATGTCGATGAGACCGGTCGTCTGGTCTTGCCCGCCAAGCTGCGCAACAAGATCGACCTTGAAAATGAGGCCTTCTTTATCGCCGCCGGTGACACTTTCCAGATCTGGAAGCCCGAGACCTATGAGGTCGAGGAGCTGGCCAAGGCCGAAGAGTGGATGGACGATCTGCCCGACGATTTCGACCCGATGGTCTATCTCGATGGCGTCGGGGACGCGTGACGGCATGTCCGGCGCTGTCCCTCCCTCCGATAAACCCCATATCCCTGTTCTGCTGCGCCCTCTGTTGGCCGCAGTGTCTCCGGTGTCGGGTGTTTGGTTGGACGGCACCTTTGGGGCAGGCGGATATACGCGCGGGTTGCTGGAGGCAGGGGCAGACAAGGTGATTGGCGTCGACCGTGATCCGCTGGCCTTTGATATGGCCGCTGATTGGGCAGGAGAGTACGGCGACCGGTTGGTGATGCAGCCCGGTGTGTTCTCACGGATGGACGAATACGCACAGGATCTGGACGGCGTTGTTCTGGATCTTGGAGTGTCTTCGATGCAGCTGGATCAGGCCGAGCGCGGTTTTTCCTTCATGAAGGACGGCCCTTTGGACATGCGCATAAGTCAGGAAGGCGAAAGCGCCGCCGATCTGGTGAATGAAGCGGCCGAGGCTCAATTGGCGGATATTCTGTTCCACTATGGCGAAGAACGTGCCAGCCGTCGGATTGCCAAAGCAATTGTCAAGGCACGGGCTGAAGAACCGATCACGACAACCTTGCGCCTGGCCGAGATCATAGAGTCCTGCTTGCCGCGTCCGAAACCGGGCCAATCGCACCCCGCGACGCGCAGCTTTCAGGGTCTGCGGATCGCGGTAAACGCGGAATATGAAGAGCTGTTTCAGGGTTTGATGGCTGCGGAACGCGCGTTGAAACCTGGCGGGCAACTGGCTGTCGTGACTTTCCATTCCATCGAGGATCGAATGGTCAAGCGGTTCTTCCAGTCCCGCGCGGGCAAGACAGGGCGTGCAAACCGATACGCGCCTGAAATCGAACAGGATCAGCCGCAATTCACGCTGAAGACCCGTAAGGCCGTAGGCCCGGATGAGCTGGAATTGCAGGAAAACCCGCGCGCGCGCTCGGCCAAATTGCGCGTGGCAATCCGAACTGAGGCACCGGCAGGGGAAATTGAGGCCCGTGCCATAGGGATGCCGCAACTGGGGGGAAGGGCAAAATGAAGAGTATTTTGTATGTGTTGACCGCTTTGTCCGTTTTTGGGTTGGCGCTGTGGGCCTATCAGGAAAACTACCGCACCCAGCAGGTGGTGAAGGAAACGCAGAAACTCCAGCGCGAGATTGGCATGGCACAGGTTCGGCTGGCAGTTCTGAACGCGGAATGGGCTTACCTGAATCGTCCTGACCGACTGCGCGAATTGGCAGATTTGAATTTTGAGCGTCTGGGTCTGTTGCCGCTGCGGGCAGAACAGTTTGGGCGTGCCGATCAGATTGCCTATGCCGAGGACCCCGATCTGCCCATCGTTGATCCGATTGAGTTGCAGGCCATCACCGACATTCAGGCGTTGGGCGAGGTGCAGATTCCATGACACGCACGCCGCTTCGCCCTCTGGCCCGAATTCTTGATGCCCGCGCCCGAGGTGAAAACCCAAAGGCGATTGAACGGGAAAACATCCGTAAACGCCACGAGGATATGAAAGACCGCGCCCGCGCCCGTGCAGAAGGGCGTCTGTTGGTGCTGGGGCTGTTCTTCTTTTGCGCCTTCTCGGTTGTCGGGGTCCGCATGGGTATGCTGGCCACATCCGAAGCGCAGGAGCCAGTGGCAAGCGCGCCGGGTGCGGCCATTGCCATGCAGCGTGCCAATATCGTTGACCGCGAAGGGCGCATCCTGGCGACCAATCTGGACACTTATTCGGTCTACGCGCAACCGCCCCTGATGATCGACCCGATCGCCGCAGCAGATCAGTTGGTGGCAATCTTCCCGGATCTGGACAAAGAGCGTCTGGTCAAGGACTTCACGGGCAAGCGTAAGTTCCTGTGGATCAAGAAACGAATCTCACCCGAACAGAAACAGGCCGTACACGACATCGGGGATCCCGGCATTCTGTTTGGACCACGCGAAATGCGCCTTTATCCCAACGGCAAGCTTGCCGCGCATATTCTGGGCGGGTCCGGCTTTGGTCGCGAAGGTGTCAGCGCTGCGGAAGTTATCGGTGTTGCAGGTGTCGAGAAACAGTTCGACGACTATCTGCGCGACCCGGCCAACGGCAACAAGCCGCTGCAATTGTCGCTGGACCTGACCATTCAGGCGGCTGTGGAACAGGTGCTCTATGGCGGCATGAAGATCATGAATGCCAAGGGAGCCTCGGCGGTCTTGATGAACGTGCACACAGGTGAGGTTGTATCAGCCGCGTCTCTGCCGTCGTTTGATCCAAATGACCGTCCGCGCCCGCCGACCTCGGGGTTTGATCCATCGGACAGCCCGCTCTTCAACCGCTATGTGCAAGGCGTGTACGAACTGGGCTCGGTCTTCAAGATTTTTACTGCAGCGCAGGCCGTCCAACTGGGGCTAGTGAATTCAAATACGATCATTGACACGTCAGGTCCGATGAAGATCGGTCGTTTTCCGATCGGAGAGTTCAACGGCAAGAATTACGGCAAGATCAGCGTTGCTGATGTGATCGTACACAGCTCGAACAGGGGTACGGGCCGGCTGGCGTTGCAGATCGGTGCGCAGCGGCAGCAGGATTTCCTGAACACGTTGGGCATGTTCGATCCAACGCCGTTTGAAATTGTTGAAGCCAAAGGTGGCGTACCGCTCAAGCCCAAGAAATGGGGTGAACTGAGCACTGTGACCATTTCCTACGGTCATGGTCTGTCAACAAGCCCGATGCATCTGGCGGCCGGGTACGCGGCCATTGCAAATGGCGGGCATTATGTCAGCCCGACTATTCTAAGAAAAAATGGTCCGCAATACGGCCCTCGGGTCATGTCGGACAGCACGGCGCGTCAGGCTCAGAATATGCTGCGCAAAGTGGTGACAGATGGCACCGCCAGCTTTGCCGAGGTCAAAGGCTATGACGTGGCTGGTAAAACGGGCACAGCGGATAAACCAAAGCCGCGCGGCGGGTACTACGATGACAAGGTTATTGCGACCTTCGCGACGATCTTTCCGGCCTATGATCCGAAATACGTTCTGATCGTCACATTGGACGAACCTTCGATCCTGGCATATGGCGAAAAGCGCCGCACTGCGGGCTGGACGGCTGTGCCGGTCGCCGCCGAACTTATTGGTCGCGTCGCACCCTTGCTGGGCCTGCGTCCTCGGCTTGAGCCTGAGGCGGGCGCTGCTATAACGCTGACCTCAAACTAGGCTGTCCGGTAAGAGGTGGGTCATGGGCACAAAGACAAAGAAACTCAACCAACTGGCCCTGACCGCACGCGGGGGCGCAAACCCTGACATCACAGGTCTGGCTGTTGACAGCCGTGAGGTGAAAGACGGCTTTCTGTTTGCGGCCCTTCCCGGTACGAGGGTGCATGGCGGAGAGTTCATTCAGTTTGCCCTGCGCATGGGGGCATCCGCGATCCTGACTGATGCCGAAGGGGCTCAGATCGCCGAGGTCGAGCTTTCTGCATCAGACGTGGCACTGATTGTGGTTGAAGACCCGCGTCAGGCGCTGGCCGGGGCGGCTGCGTTGTGGTTTGGAGCACAACCAAAAACTATCGTCGCCGTCACGGGAACCAATGGAAAAACATCTGTCGCCACCTTTGTGCGCCAGATTTGGTCTGAATTGGATCACGCTGCTGTCAATCTTGGAACCACCGGGGTTGAGGGCGCATGGACCGCACCGTTGGCGCACACCACCCCTGAACCAATCACCCTGCATTGCTGTCTGGCAGAGGCGGCTGAAAATGGTGTGACCCATGCCGCGATGGAAGCGTCGTCCCACGGCCTGGAGCAACGTCGCCTGGATGGCGTGCACCTGACTGCCGCAGGGTTTTCCAACTTCACACAAGACCATCTGGACTATCACGAAACCTTCGAGGCGTATTTTGCCGCCAAGGCTGGGTTGTTCGACCGTGTGTTGCCGCAAGACGGTACAGCGGTGATCAATCTGAGTGACCCTAAGGGGGCGCAGGTCCAGCGGATCGCAAAATCCCGGGGCCAATCGGTGTTGACCGTTGGTCTTGGCGATGCTGACTTGTGCTTGATCAATCAGCGGTTTGACGCCACAGGACAGGACCTGCGCTTTTCGTGGCAAGGCCGAACCTACCAGACTCGTTTAAACCTGATTGGTGGATTTCAGGCCGAAAATATCCTGTTGGCCTGTGGGTTGGTCATCGCCGCTGGCGACAGCCCCGAGCAGGTCTTTGAAACTCTGCCGCATCTGACAACGGTACGGGGACGGATGCAACTGGCCGCAACGCGCGACAACGGTGCAACGGTTTTTGTGGATTACGCGCATACGCCCGACGCGGTGGCCACGGCCCTCAAGGCGCTGCGCCCGCATGTCATGGGGCGTCTGATCGCCATCGTTGGGGCAGGTGGGGATCGCGACGCCACGAAACGCCCTCTGATGGGCAAGGCGGCGGCGAACCATGCTGATGTGGTGTTTGTCACCGACGATAACCCACGCAGCGAAGACCCGGCCACTATCCGCGCTGCCGTCATGGAAGGTGCGCTTGAGGCCGCAGGTCAGGCCAGTGTGACCGAAGTCGGCGACCGTGCCGAAGCCATCCTGCGTGGCATCGACGCGCTGCAACCGGGCGATGCGCTGCTGATTGCTGGTAAGGGGCACGAAACCGGCCAGATCGTCGGGGATCAGGTTCTGCCCTTTGATGACGTTGAACAGGCCAGTATTTCTGTGGCCGCGCTTGACGGGAGGGTAGCATGACACTCTGGACAGCATCCGAAGCCGCTGAGGCCACAGGCGGTCAGGCGACGCGTGATTGGGTTGCAAATGGAGTATCGATTGACACCCGCACCCTTCAGCACGGAGACTTGTTCGTCGCGTTGAAAGCTGCGCGGGACGGACATGACTTTGTGGCGCAGGCGTTGGAAAAGGGGGCGGGCGCTGCACTGGTGTCGCGCATACCCGATGATGTGCCGGACGGCGCACCTTTGCTAATCGTCGAAGACGTTCAGGCTGGACTTGAAGCCTTGGGTCAGGCCGCACGGGCGCGAACGGATGCGCGCGTGGTGGGCGTAACAGGCAGCGTCGGCAAGACCTCGACCAAGGAAATGCTGGCGACGATCCTCGAAACCCAAGGCAAGACCCATGCCAGCGTGGCCAGTTACAACAACCATTGGGGCGTCCCGCTGACCTTGGCGCGGATGCCGCGCGACACGGAATTCGCCGTTATTGAGATCGGTATGAATCACCCGGGTGAGATTGCCCCGCTGGCCAAACAGGCGCGCCCACATGTGGCGCTGGTCACAACCGTGGCTGCGGTGCACTTGGAAGCCTTTGAATCAGTCGCAGGCATCGCCCATGAAAAAGCGGCGATCTTTGAAGGGTTGGAGCCAGGCGGGGCCGCGATTGTAAATGCAGACATCAAGCACGCAGACATTCTGCGCCAAACCGCGCTGGGCCACGGGACGGGAATTGTTGATTTCGGCCGCAAGGCCTCGGATTACCGATTGACCGACGTACAGCAAGCGGCCAACGCCGTGAACGCCCAAGCCGTGATCGGCGATTATCCCATCCGCTTTGACGTCAACTCAGCCGGCACCCATTTTGCCATGAACGCGCTTGGGGCTCTGGCGGCCTGCGTGGAACTGGGTGTCGATCTGGATCAGGCGGTCGCGGGACTGCGAGCGTGGTCGCCGGTCAAGGGGCGCGGTGTGCGCGAAAGCTTGCCGCTGTCCGGTGGTGGCCAAATCGAACTGCTGGACGATAGCTACAACGCCAACCCAACCTCGATGGAGGCCGCGCTGGACGTGCTGGCTGCGTCGCAAGGTACCCGCCGCATCGCGTTTTTGGGTGACATGAAGGAACTGGGCTCGCAGGAAGTGGCGATGCACGCCGAAATGGCGAATGTTGCAGCCATGGGGAAAGTAAATCAGGTGCATTGCATCGGCCCCTTGATGCAGGCCATGCACAAGGCGCTACCCGATGACAAGCGCGGGCTCTGGTTCGAAACCAGCGCCGAGATGGCCGAGCATTTGCCTGCATTGATCAATGATGGTGACACGGTGCTGGCCAAAGGGTCACTCAGCATGGCATTGGCGACGATTGTTGACGGTCTGCGCAAAATGGGGCAAGGGAGCGCGCTTGATGGGTGATCGCACCCAGACGCCGTGTGTGAGAAAGGTATTGTCATGCTGTATTGGTTGACCGCCCTGTCGGATGGCGGGGACTTCTGGAACCTCTTCCGCTACATCACCTTCCGCGCGGGCGGTGCCTTTTTGACGGCGCTGATCTTTGGTTTCCTGTTCGGCAAGCCCTTGATCAATGTGCTGCGCAGAAAGCAAGGCAAGGGCCAACCGATCCGCGATGACGGCCCCGAAGGCCATTTTTCCAAAGCGGGCACACCGACTATGGGCGGGTTGCTGATTGTTGGTGCGCTTGTGACATCGACCCTGATCTGGGCACGCTGGGACAATCCCTATGTCTGGATGGTGTTGTTTGTGACTTTGGCCTATGCCGCCATCGGGTTTGCGGATGACTATGCCAAAGTCTCCAAGCAAAATACGAAAGGCGTCTCAAGCAAGATGCGTCTGGCGTTGGGCGTCATCATTGCGGTTCTGGCCTCGCTCTGGGCATCTTTGCACCATCCCGAGGCGTTGCAGAACCAACTGGCGGTGCCCGTGTTTAAAGACACTCTGGTCAATCTAGGCCTGTTCTATATTCCGTTTGCGGTGGTCGTAATCGTGGGGGCCGCCAATGCGGTGAACCTGACCGACGGTCTGGACGGACTGGCGATCATGCCCGCAATGATTGCCGCAACAACCCTTGGGATCATCGCCTATGCGGTCGGACGTGTGGACTTTACCGAGTATCTGGACGTGCACTATGTGCCCGGAACCGGTGAAATCCTGATCTTTACGGCTGCTTTGTTCGGCGGCGGTTTGGGCTTTTTGTGGTACAACGCGCCACCCGCGGCGGTCTTCATGGGTGACACCGGTTCATTGGCTCTGGGTGGTGCACTGGGTGCAATTGCCGTCGCCACCAAGCACGAGCTTGTTCTGGCTGTGGTCGGCGGCTTGTTCGTGGTCGAGGCACTAAGCGTGATCATTCAGGTCCTCTACTTCAAACGCACCGGCAAGAGGGTCTTCCTGATGGCCCCGATTCACCACCATTATGAGAAAAAAGGCTGGGCTGAACCGACCATCGTCATCCGTTTCTGGATCATCTCGCTGATTCTGGCGATGATCGGACTGGCAACGCTGAAGGTAAGGTGAGCAACCGTCGCATTGTGCTGTCCGGCTGTTCAGGAGGCGGTAAATCCACACTCCTGCAAGAAATGGCGCGGCGCGGCTATGAGACTGTCACGGAACCCGGCCGCCGAGTCGTAATCGCGGAACAGCAGGTCGGGGGAACCGCCTTGCCCTGGGCAGATCCCGAAGCGTTTTGTCGGAAAGTCATCGAGACGGCCTTCAACGACATGACCCAAGCCCCGGATGGTTTGGTTCTATTCGACCGGTCCGCATTGGATGCATTGATCTGGTATGAGCGTACTGACACTGATCTGGACAATGCCGTGCGAGACCAGATCGTCCGGCTTGACTATGACCGTCAGATTTTTCTGTTTCCGCCCTGGCCTGAAATCTATGTGAAAGACAGTCAGCGTCAGCACGATCTTGTTGACGCTCTTGCGGAATATGAGGGTTTGTGCGACCGCTTGCCCAAACTTGGTTTCAAGACCACCCTTGTTCCAAAGCGACCTGTCGAAGAACGGGCGGATTGGCTTGAGGCACAGCTAGACGAAGGAAGTAAGGCATGATCCCGGTCAAAGGCTTTTCAGGGCAAAAAGTTGCAGTTCTGGGGCTGGGCCGATCGGGCTTGGCGACAGCACGCGCTTTGCGTGCTGGCAAGGCTGAGCCTGTGTGCTGGGACGATAACCCGGTAGCTCGTGAAACTGCCGAAGGCGAGGGGTTCACCTGCGCCGATCTGCGTAAACACGGCGCGTTTGATGGCGTTGCGTCGCTGATCGTCTCACCGGGCATTCCGCATCTTTATCCTGAACCGAACCCAGTCGTTTCCGCGGCTTTGGACGCTGGCGTGCCGGTGGACAACGACATCGGCCTGTTCTTCCGTTCCTTCGCGGGGTCGGAATGGAACAACTACGACACGCCGCCGCGCGTGATTGCAGTGACGGGCTCGAACGGGAAATCCACCACGGCGGCGTTGATCCACCACATCCTGACCGAAGCCGGGCGCGAGGCGCAATTGGCGGGCAATATCGGACGCGGGGTTCTGGATATTGATCCGGGCGGCGATGGTTCGGTGGTGGTTTTGGAACTCAGCAGCTATCAGACGGAACTTGCTCGTGCGTTGACTCCCGACGTGGCTGTATTCACCAACCTCTCACCCGATCATCTGGACCGACACGGCGGCATGGGCGGCTATTTTGCTGCCAAGCGGCGTCTCTTTGCTGAAGGCGGGCCAGACCGCGCGATCATTGGAATTGACGAGATCGAAGGCGCATTTCTGGCTGGGCAATTGTCCGAAGGGCCAACGGATGACCGGGTGATCCGCATCTCGGTTGCGCGCAAACTGACAGGTCCGGGGTGGCAAGTGTTTGCACGCAAAGGTTTCTTGTCGGAATACCGCAAGGGGCGTCAGGCAGGTTCCATCGACCTGCGCGCGATCAAAGGTCTGCCCGGTGCCCATAACCACCAAAACGCCTGCGCTGCTTACGCCGCCTGCCGGTCGTTGGGTCTTGCGCCGCGTGTGATCGAGGATGCGCTGCACTCTTATCCGGGCCTGCCGCACCGCAGCCAGATCATTGCCGAAGCGGGTGGGGTTACTTACGTCAACGATTCGAAGGCGACCAATGTCGACAGCGCGTTGAAGGCGCTGAGCGCGTTCAAAAACATCCGTTGGATTTGCGGTGGGCTTGAGAAAGAGGGCGGTGTCGCAGCTCTGAACACGGCATCGGATCAGGTGCGCAAAGCTTATGTAATCGGTCGCGAAGCGGCGGGTTTTGCGATGCAGCTGGAAGCGGACGCCCAGGTTTGCACCACGATGGAGGCAGCAGTGGCGCAAGCTATCGAGGACGCAGAAGAGGGCGACACGGTGTTGCTGGCACCGGCGGCAGCCAGTTTCGATCAATATGACAATTTCGAGCAACGCGGCGATGACTTTACCGAGCAAGTGCGCAAACGACTGACGTAAGGCGACGCTCTGCCGGTTGATCTGGACTTTTCCCAATCAGATTGACACTTTGTGGGAAGTAAGGTTGCGTCACCTTCAGTTCACAAAGAGGTAGCGGATATGTCTGCACGCAAAATTTTCTTCGCCCTTCCTGTCGTTGCACTGGCCGGAGCCTGCGCCAATAGCGGGGCGAACTATGTCCCGATCATCGACGGGGCGGTAGGGCCCAATTATCAGTCCGATCTGGCCAATTGTCAGGCGCTGGCACGATCTCAGCCGACGCTCGACAGCAACACTGCGGGCGCCGCTGCCATCGGCGCGGCCGGTGCTGCGGCAACCACTGCAATCATCGACAACAGTGCCAGTGATCTAGGCCGTGCAGCAGCAGCCGGTGCGTTGATCGGTGCTGGTGCAAGCGCGATCAACAACACTCAGAATCAGGAAGTGATCGTGCGCAACTGTATGCGCGGGCGCGGGTATAACGTCGTCGGTTAATGCTTGGCGGCGATGGCAACACCAGCGGCATGGCCTGACGACCATGCCCATTGGAAGTTGTAGCCACCCAACCAGCCGGTGACATCCACCGCTTCGCCAATCGCGTAGAGGCCAGGGACATCCTTGGCCTCCATGGTTTTAGAAGAGAAATCTTCGGTATCGATCCCACCCAGCGTGACTTCGGCCGTGCGATACCCTTCGGTTCCCGATGGTACCAATTGCCAGGCGGATAGGGCTGCGGTCAGATCTGCCAGTTTCGCATCTGACTGATCCGCAAGGTTCCCGGACATAGGAATGACCTTGCTCAGATAGTCCACCAACCGGGCGGGCAGATGGCGCACCAGTTCTGTCGTCAAAGCCTTTCGACCCCCGCTCTGACGCTGTGTCCGCAACAGATCGAACAACGGCAGATCAGGGATCAGATTTACCCGGATCGCTTCACCCTCGGACCAGTAGGATGACAGCTGCAACACTGACGGCCCGCTGAGGCCGCGATGCGTGAACAGCAACGCTTCGTCAAAGCTGGTGCGGTCGTTTGACAATCGCGCTGGCAAGGAAACACCGGACAAATCCTTGAACCGACCATCCGAGAAGGTGAACGGGACCAGCGCCGCGCGCGTGTCGGTCACGCGCAAGTCGAATTGCCCGGCAATGTCATAGGCAAGCCCGGTCGCGCCCATTTTCGGGATCGACTTGCCGCCGGTGGCCAGCACTAAATTCGCGCAGGTCAGGTGCTGCCGTTGCCCGTCACGTTCGACCTCCAATGCAAACCCGCTTTCGGTCTTGCGCAGATCGCGCAGGGACGTTTGCACCCACAGCTCTGCTCCTACATCGCGCATCTCGTCCAGCAGCATCTGTATAATCTGTTTCGATGACCCATCACAAAACAGCTGACCCAGCGTTTTCTCGTGCCAGGCGATATTGTGACGCCCAACCAGATCGACAAAATCCCACTGCGAATAACGTGCCAACGCAGATTTGCAGAAATGCGGGTTTTGCGACAGGAAGTTGCTCGGGCTTGCGTACATATTGGTGAAATTACAGCGCCCACCGCCCGAGATACGGATCTTTTCGCCCGGTGCTTTAGCGTGATCAATCACCAAAACGCGCCCGCCACAGTGGGCTGCGCACATCATGCCTGCGGCTCCGGCCCCCAATATGATTGTGTCGAACCTCATGCACCGCCATTGGCGCGGATTCCGTGCAATGACAAGAGAGAAAGCCCTGCCAACCGTTGGTGATATTAAAATTCGTTGCAGGATAAACGTTTCTCAGAGAACCACGCGCGCCGCTTTTCGAGCTGTTGAACAGGCAAAAATGTTCCTACTTCGCTGTGCAACTTGGGAACGGGTCCGCGAGAGCATCTGGGTCACTTCGAAATAAATTGCGGGCGGTAAACTTTACATTCGTTATAGCTGAGACACTGGTAAGTTCTACCGAAGCGATAAGGCGCTTGTTTGGAACGTTTTCTGTCCCTTTTGTTTGCATCAGGAAGGTAGCATAACACTACACAACAATTGGGTTTTCCTGTTCGGTTGTGACGGGAGTTGGTTGTGCAAGGCATTAGTAGCGTTGAGGTTTCTGAGGCTCGTTCTCAATACTGTCCATCAGTGTCTGAGCGGCAATTAAACGCCTTTTGCGGGAAAGATTCGTCTTTTCTGGCCGATCTCGACTAGTCTGCCACCCCCCTCAGAGCCGTCAGAAAAAGTCCGGTTTGAGGGTGTAAGGCAAAATTAAGTCGACGAGAGTTCATAAAACACATACAATAAGGTGCATTGGATTGAACTTAACACATTTTAGAAACCGAAATTCTCTGTCAGGCCGACAACAGCCTTTTGAAGCCCATCCAGACCAAGGGTCGGTCCTGCGAAAAAAAAGACGGCGCCGAAACGAGCACAACCTTCGGATCAGCGCCACGCATGCATCGGATGCAGCCTGATCATTCTTGGGGCGGTGCATCCCAATTAGTTAAAGAAGTCAGAGATACGATCATGGGATTAAAATACGATCATGGGATTAAACCTGAATCTATACAGGCCAACCGAATTGCCTAAGGCACAGCTCAGGGCCATTCTGTTTTTGGATGCTTGCGACTATTCAGTTGAAGTACGCGAAGCTGAAATTGAAACTCTTGCCACCATCCGCCGCGACCTGAATTGCGCCAGTGAACTGGTCCAAAGCTTTCGCGGCTGCGTGACGGGCCTGACGGGTGACGGCCTGTGCGCCGTGTTCCCAAGCGCGCGTGCTGCGGTGGAAACTGCATTGGGGGTGCAGGAGGTGCTGACCCAAAGCCCCGAGCGGTATGCCAAAGGGTATCGCATCGGCGTGCATCTGGGTGACACGTTTGAAGTCGATCAGCAGATTATTGGTGACGCGGTCAACACGGCGGCCCGGATCGAAAGTGTGGGTTCGCCCGGCGAAGTTCTGGTTTCAAGCGTTGTGCGCAATGCATTGCGCGGGCGAAACGACTTTCTCTTTAACTCTGTCGGCCGTCCCAAGCTTAAGAATATCGGCGCTTCGCTTGAACTGTTCACGGTGTCGAGGGCGACGATAGAGGGTGCGCTTGAACAGGCATCAGCAGCAGGCCCCATGCCTGTACCAACAAGCCAGCCTGCCCGTGTTTCACTGCCGTCTTCGATTGCACACCCCCGTCCGAATTTTGTTGTTGGTCTGTTGTCTCCGGATGTTGGGGCAGGGTCCGAGACGGCCACTTTTGTCTCCAACATCGTTGCAGAACAATTGTCAAAATCGCTGATCGAGATCGAAGCGCTTGAAGTGCAGGATTACCGGGTGTCACAGATTCCGCTCCCGACCGATCCTTTGACGACGGGGCCTGATCTTTTCTTGCAATGCCGGGCTGCGAGTTGCGGTGACATGCTGCAAGTGTCCGCCACTGCCATGAGGTCTGAAGACCGGAAAGTGATCTGGAGCCAGAACGTCGTGGCTGATCAGGGTGACTTTCTGGGACAAAACTGTTCTGGCCTGACGTCCTTTATCAGCTATGCCACTGATGCATTGCTTACCGCTCTGCTCAACGGGCGTCATATGCGTGATCCGGCTGCGCATCATGCCGCCAAGACGGCGGTCGCGGCTGTGCATCATCTTTTGACGATGAGCGGGCCGGGGTTGGACGAGTTGGAAGCCGACATCCTGGCCGCGTACGAGCTTGACCCCAAGCCGGTCTATCTGGCCTGGCTAGCCTATGTGACCACGTTCAAGGTCGGCGAGCGATATGGCACTTGGGACGCCACGCTTGAGGCGCAGGCGCGCGACCTGGCCCGCCGCGCTGTCGAGGCTGACCCGAATAATGGCACTGTTCTGGGTCTAGTTGCCCATGTGCATTCCTACGTGTTCCGCGAGTTTTCGGTCGCGCAAGATCTGGTGGACCGTGCACTGGAGCTTAGCCCGTATCGCGCCATGAGCTGGGATTCGGCTGCCATGCTCTACTGCTATACTGACCGGCCCGCGATGGCGCGGGAAGCTGCGCAGCAGGCCAGATTGGTTGGGCGTCACAGCCCGTATCGGCATCTGTTCGACGGTGCAGCCTGCGTTGCATCGCTGGTCAATGGCGATTTTGAGAAGTCCATCGAATTTGGTGAATCCGTGATGGAAGTTCAGCCGCAGTTCAAAACCGTCATGCGCTATCTGGCGGCGGCTTACGGACATGCGGGCAACCGCCAGATGGGGGAGCAGGCTTTGAAGCGGCTGATCAACCTGGAGCCCGACATGTCACTGGCCTGCATTCAGCAGGATCGCTTCCCGGTGCCGACCCGGTTCAGCGCGCATCTGATGGAAAGCGGCCTGTCACGGATCGGGTTGCCACAACAAGTTTAAGAGTTTCGGAAGGGGGACAGTATGGACTACAAAGACACGCTAAACGCGTTTGGCATGCTTGCGCGACGTGGTGAGTTGATTTCCTGCAAGGCGTTAAAACTCGCAAGCTTGGGCCAAGGTCAGAGGGATCCGCGTGCAGCAGTTGAAGCCGCGTTGTTTGCAACACAAAGAAAAAACGCTCTGATCATTATTGAGGCGCTGAGCGAGATCAATCCGACATTGATCACCTCTGATCACCTTGAAGAAATTAGAAAGTACTTTAGCGACAATGAAGTTCTGCGCTTGTTCGAAGTCGGTGAGGTTATGGATGCAGTTCAGGACGAACTTCTGAACAGATCCGCTTTTGGGGTCGCCGCACTATCGCTCAGCCAAAGCTCGGCCTTTGCGCTCAACCGAAACCGGAACAGAAATCGGAACCGGAACAGAAACCGGAACAGAAATCGCAACCGAAACCGAAATCGGAACCGTAGCGATTTTGCCTTTGAGGGCAGCGAGGCCGCTTTCGGGTGGCGTGAGATCCGCGATATATGCCAGATCGGCGTTCCGTTGGCAGATCAGCTCAAAGGCAAGATCTGGGAGAACATTGATCTGCTTCCGCCTCCTGGGCCGGATGATAGTCTTGAAGAGACGCGCTATCTGCTCAAACTGCAAGGCGCATTGAAAAACGCTGACCAAGCGTTGCGCCGTGAAGAAATCGTTGCGCAGGCCAGTTTCGGGATCGATGACTACCTGTCGCCCCTTGGCATCGAAGACGACGGTGGTTTTGGTGCTACACGAGCGCTCATGGTTATCCTTTTGGAGCTGACCAATGAGGTCGGGCTGACCTATAAGAACCGGTTCAGCCGACCGCGCCCGAACATTATTCAGCCGTTGATCCGGCCTTACATTGCGGTGCCATACCACGCCGCTTACCCTTCAAACCATTCCTTCCAGTCCTTCGCAATTGCCGAGATGTTTTCGCGTATCCTGCCCGAACATCCTGGTACGATTGCCCTTTTCCATCGGGCACAGCGCATTGCTGAAAACCGCGAATGGGCAGGGCTGCACTATCCCAGCGACACGGCGGCAGGGCGGGAACTGGCCCGCAAGACAGTCGCCTACATGGCCGAGGTTCTGGACGAGCTAATGGACGCCGCCCAGGACGAGTGGCTGGGTTGAGATAGGGGAGGATTTGAGATGACCGACGGTCAGGAAAACTATGAACGTTTCTACTATCTTTGGCATCTGGTCGCGATCAACGCGATCACGGTACCGACCCCTCCGGCAAGCGGTGAGATTTGCCCGGTGATTGGGGATGTGGCTTGGGATTTCACCCCGCCGCCGGACAGCAAGGCACATATCGCTCTGATCGATATGGGGGTCGCGCCCTATCACCCGAATCTGGATGCACCAACAGGGGACGGACAAATTCTATGGGACGATGCGATTGATCTTGCCAGCCATCCATATGGGGTGAAATACGATCTGCTGACCTCGTTCCCAGCGGCTGCCAAGCATCGGGAAGAAAAGGTTTCTTGGCTGAATGGCTTGCCCGCAGGCTCGACCATCGGCACGCTCACTCCGGCAGAAGAAAAGATCGTCGATGAAATCCGGTCAGGGTGCGGTGTCAAACGGTATGTTCACGCCTATGATGACCGCTATGCCGCGCACGGGACCAGCTGCGCAGGTCTAACCAGCGGCACCTCCTATGCGGCTGATCAGTTCGGTAACGCGGGCAACATCGCAACCTATTTCGGTGTCGACCCGCTGAGCAAAGTCCTGCCAATCACCACCTCAATCTCTCCCAGTCCGCGAGAACTGATTGCAGCGTTCCTTTATGCCTTTTCGAAGGATGTCGAAGTGATCCTTTTCCCAAGGGATGTTGCGGACCCGAACCATTGGCCGGGGTATCCTGATCTGGATGACGACGAAAAGACGCGGATTCACGAAACCAAACTAGGTGAGCCGTCACAGGATGCACTTGGCATCAGCGCGGACTGGGCTCTTCTGAGCAAGGTCATCACATGGGTCAGCAAAAAAATCCCTGTGGTTTGCGCTGCGGGAAATGATGGTAGAAGCAAGTTGATCTACCCCGCCAGCTTGTCGTCCGACACGGATAACGGTGTCATTTCTGTAGGTGCCGTGAGTTATCAGGCATTTCGGTCTGGCTATTCAAACTATTCGTCCGACGACGACCTGACCGTTGTAGCCCCTTCGGATGACGGAGAGGTGTATAACCGGAACCAGATCCGCCTTGACCGGCAAGCCGCTTCTGCTGGCGATTTTCACGTAGATCCCGACTTGCACAAGAAACCGGGATCTTGCACGGAAAAAATACCTTACCTTAGCTATTCACCTCAGCGGCTTGTCACTCTCGATGTGCCGGGACCTCGTGGTTATGTCGAAGGAACGCTTGCGGGGCCGGTCGCTGCTCGGGCAAAAGCAGGAGACGATCCGGCTGGGCTGTACACAGAGTTTGGCGGCACGTCTGGCGCTTGTGCTCTGGTCGCCGGGGCGATTGCCTTGATGCAGCGAAAATCTGCGGCCAATTTGTCCGGAAAGGACATCAAGGACCTGTTCGAGGGGCTGAATGCAAGCCCCACGCGACACAGTGTTGCGCATTGGTATTGGTTGCCCGCCGCAGTCAATGAGCTTCAGGTGGACGACGTGAACGGGAAAAAGGATGCCGCCGGTAATCCGGTCATGCCTTCCAAGGATGAGCTTTTTGGAAAAGCGGGTCTTCTGGACGTTGCGAAGTTGCTGGCGCTGGTCTGATCATTCGAACGAAACAGCATGGGGCTGAAAATCTGGTTTGGCCCTCATTCCACTAGCCCAAACACCAAATTACATGTAGACTCTTGAACAGATCCCGAAAACGGGACGTTAACGAGGCAGAGAGTGGCGGTATCTCATGACTGAGATGGTGTATGGCGCGGTCCAGGACCAGCGCGGAGAACCGATTCTACCAAAGTGGTGGCGTACAATTGATCGCTGGACGATGTCCTGCGTGTTGATCCTTTTCACCATCGGTCTGTTGTTGGGTTTGGCCTCATCGCCGCCGCTGGCCGGGCGCAACGGGTTCGATCCTTTCCATTATGTCGAGCGTCAGGCCATCTTCGGCGGATTGGCGCTAATCGCGATGCTGCTGACATCGATGATGTCACCGACGCTGGTGCGGCGCTTGGCCGTTCTTGGTTTTCTGGCGTCATTTGTAGCGCTGGTCTTCCTTCCGGTCTTCGGAACCGACTTTGGCAAAGGTGCTGTCCGCTGGTATTCGCTGGGCTTTGCCTCTCTGCAACCGTCCGAGTTCTTGAAGCCCGGTTTCATTGTCGTGGCCGCATGGTTGCTGGCGGCCTCGCAAGAGATCAATGGCCCTCCTGGGCGTATCTGGTCCTTCGCGCTGTGCATGTCGATCGTCGGGATGTTGGTGATGCAGCCCGATTTCGGTCAGGCCTGCCTGATCCTGTTCGGCTGGGGCGTGATGTATTTCGTGGCAGGGGCCCCGATGCTTTTGCTCGTCGGCATGGCAGGCGCGGTCGTTTTGGCTGGTATGTTTGCCTATTCAAACTCCGAACACTTTGCCCGCCGCATCGATGGCTTCTTGAATCAAGAGGTCGATCCGACCACCCAGCTTGGCTATGCCACCAACGCCATTCGCGAAGGCGGGTTGTTCGGCGTTGGTGTCGGGGAAGGGCAAGTGAAATGGTCCCTGCCTGATGCCCATACCGATTTCATCATTGCTGTCGCGGCCGAGGAATACGGCCTGATCCTGGTGCTGATCATCATCGCGCTCTATGCGTTGATTGTCGTGCGCTCGTTGCTGCGGCTGATGCGCGAACGGGACATGTTCATACGTCTGGCAGGCACCGGATTGGCCTGTATGTTCGGCGTTCAGGCGATGATCAACATGGGCGTCGCCGTGCGCCTGTTGCCCGCCAAGGGCATGACGTTGCCTTTCGTCAGCTATGGCGGGTCGTCGCTGATCGCGGGCGGCATTGCCATCGGCATGTTGCTGGCCTTTACCCGAACCCGTCCACAGGGCGAGCTTGGTGATATTCTGCGCGGACGAGGATAATGGGGAACCCTTACCTGTTAATTGCGGCTGGCGGAACCGGGGGGCATATGTTCCCCGCTCAGGCCCTGGCCGAGGCTTTGCTTCACAAAGGTTGGCGCGTGCGCTTGTCCACCGATGCACGCGGTGCGCGCTATACCGGCGCCTTCCCGGATGCGACCGAGATTACCGAGGTGTCCTCGGCCACCTTTGCGCGCGGCGGTTTAGCAGCCAAGGCGCTGGTCGGCCCCAAGATCGTGGGCGGCGTGACCAGCATGGCGTTCCAGATGATGCGTAATAAGCCCGACGTGGTTGTCGGGTTTGGCGGGTATCCGTCGATCCCTGCGCTGGGCGCGGCAACGCTGCTGAAAATCCCGCGCATGATCCATGAACAGAACGGTGTGTTGGGCCGTGTGAACAAGCTGTTCGCCACTCGCGTTGCACAGGTTGCATGCGGTGTCTGGCCAACCGATCTGCCCGAGGGGGCACAGGGCGTCCACACAGGCAATCCGGTGCGCGCCGCCGTTCTGGGCCGCGCCGCCGCGGGATACATTCCACCCGGCGATTATCCGATGTCGATTTTGGTCATGGGCGGCTCACAAGGTGCGCGTATCCTCAGCGACGTGGTGCCCGAGGCCATTGCCGCCTTGCCTGAAAACATCCGCAACCACATCCGCGTTTCACATCAGGCCCGGGATGAGGACAGTGCACGAGTCACAGCGTTTTACAATGATCATGGCATCCGCGCCGAAGTTCAGACCTTTTTCGCGGACGTGCCCCGTCGCATGTCGGACGCCCAATTGGTCATTTCGCGTTCGGGTGCATCCAGCGTGGCCGATATCTCGGTCATCGGGCGACCCTCGATCCTGATCCCCTTTGCCGCCGCTGCCGGAGACCACCAAACCGCCAATGCGCGTGGCTTGGTACAGGCGGGCGGTGCGATCATGATCCCTGAAAATGCGCTTGACGTTCGCGCCTTGACGCAGCAAATCACCACGGTTCTGACCAACCCCGAAGCCGCACAGAAAATGGCCCATGCCGCCCTTTCGACCGGTGCCCCCGACGCGACCGAGCGTTTGGTGCATCTTGTCGAACAACTGGCGCAGAAGGAGACCGCATGAATCCTGCAACCAAACTGCCGCAAGACGTAGGACCGATCCACTTTGTAGGGATCGGAGGGATCGGGATGTCCGGGATCGCCGAGGTGCTTTTGAATCTGGGGTATCGGGTGCAGGGCTCGGACCTGAAGGCATCGAAAATCACTGACCGGCTGGCGGGTTTGGGGGCTGAAATCTTCGTCGGGCAGCGGGCTGAAAACCTTGAAAACGCCGCCGTCGTGGTTGTTTCGACTGCAATCAAACCCGGCAACCCGGAACTGGATGAGGCACGCGCCCAAGGACTGCCCGTTGTCCGGCGTGCTGACATGCTGGCCGAGTTGATGCGCCTGCGCTCGAACATCGCGATTGCGGGCACGCACGGCAAGACCACCACGACCACGATGATGGCTGAGCTAATGGTGGCGGGTGAGTTTGACCCGACCGTGATCAATGGCGGCATCATCCACGCCTATGGCTCGAATGCGCGCATGGGGCAGGGCGAATGGATGGTGGTTGAGGCGGATGAATCCGACGGCTCGTTCAATCGTCTGCCCGCGACCATCGCAATCGTTACCAATATCGACCCTGAGCATATGGAGCATTGGGGGGATTTCGACAAATTGCGTGATGGGTTCCACGAATTCGTCTCGAACCTGCCTTTCTATGGTCTGGCCGTTTGCTGCACGGATCATGCCGAGGTGCAGGCTTTGGTCGGGCGCATCACGGACCGCCGTGTACGCACCTACGGCTTTAATGCACAGGCTGACGTGCGGGCCGAGAATCTGACCTACAAAGGCGGCGTTGCGCATTTCGACATTCACCTGCAATACGAAGATAAAGTGATCGAAGGTTGCACCCTGCCGATGCCTGGGGACCACAACGTCTCGAACGCGCTGTCTGCGGTGGCGGTTGCCCGCCATTTGGGTATGAAAGCGAATGAGATCCGCGAGGCCCTGGCAAATTTTGGCGGCGTCAATCGTCGCTTCACCAAGGTCGGGGAGGTCGATGGGGTTACCATCATCGATGACTACGGCCATCACCCGGTCGAAATCGCTGCTGTCCTCAAGGCTGCGCGCCAAGCAACCGAAGGTCGTGTCATCGCTGTCCACCAACCTCACCGCTATTCACGTCTTTCCAACTTGTTTGATGATTTCTGCACTTGTTTCAACGATGCGGACGTGGTTGCCATCGCCGAAGTGTTTGCGGCCGGGGAGGACCCGATTGAAGGGGCCAGCCGCGATGATCTGGTGCAAGGGCTTATCCGCCACGGCCACCGCCATGCCCGTGCGCTGTTGGACGAAAACGATCTTGAACGTCTGGTTCGGGAACAAGCCCGTCCAGGGGACATGGTCGTCTGCCTGGGGGCAGGGACCATCAGTGCATGGGCCAATGGTCTGCCAGAGAGACTGATGAGAAAACAAGCCGTTTGACATTCCGGGTCGTTGATGCGCAACCATAGGATGTATTGACCTGCTACCCGCCATCACCATCCTTCGGAGGGGGAAATGGATTTTTCCGTGATCTTTTCAGCCCTCTGGGTAATCTGTGCCACTGTTGTGGCGATGATGCCAATGCGGCTGCAATTCCCACCGGGGATTGTCCTTTTGATTTGTGCGCCGGTTTTGATCGTTTGGTTGGGATATGACCATGGCTGGGTTTGGTCTGCTCTCGCTTTTGGCGGCTTTGTTTCGATGTTCCGCAATCCGATCCGCTTTTTCTGGCGTAAATGGACGGGCCGAGAGGTGGCGGAATGAGTTGGTCCCTTGCTCTGGCCGCTCTTTGGGGGTTGTCCGCCAATATCCTTGCGATGGTTCCCAGCAACGATAACCACTGGACACGTGCTTATATCCTGATTGTCGTGGGAATCCCGATTCTAGGTTATGTCACATATCAGCACGGTCCGTGGATCGGCCTGTTGGTGCTGGGTATGGGCATGTCGATGCTGCGCTGGCCGGTGATTTGCCTGAGCCGTTGGACAAAAGCGAAAATGCAGGGCATGAAGACGGCCAACAAGTAACGGCCATATTCAGGAGGCCACATGGTCGATATTGCCACATTCGCCTATTTGCCACTCATTTCTTTGATACTTGGCGGAGTTGCCGGGCTTATTGCCGGGCTCTGGATTGGTGTCAGAGGATTGTTTTGGCTCATCAGCCTGACCTCGGCAGTTGCGTTGGCGCTGATCGTTTTGCTTGCGGGCGTCAGCACGGGCGAGGAGGAGCAGGCATTTGGTCCCTTCATCTGGCTGACTGGATCGGTCCTGCCGTTCCTGCTTGCTGCTATCGTGGGTGGTGTTGGCGGGCGCAGCCTGGCGAAAAAGTCAACCACATGAGCAATCTGCCCGAAGTTCGGGGTCGTCTGACCCTGGCCCGACCGCTGAACGATCTGACATGGCTGCGCGTTGGTGGCCCCGCAGACTACTTATTCCAACCCGCCGACGTCGAGGACCTGCAAACGTTTTTGCGTGGTCTTCCGTCGGATGTTCCGGTTTTCCCAATGGGTGTCGGTTCAAACCTGATCGTGCGTGACGGTGGCTTGCGCGCTGTGGTGATCCGCTTGGGACGCGGTTTCAACGGGATCGAGATCGAGGGTAACACGGTCACCGCAGGCGCGGCGGCATTGGACGCCCATGTGGCGCGTAAAGCAGCGGATGCCGGGGTCGATCTGACCTTTTTGCGTACCATACCCGGTTCTGTTGGCGGGGCAGTTCGGATGAACGCGGGCTGTTATGGCAGCTACACGGCGGATGTCTTGCGTAAAGCGACTATTGTCACCCGACGGGGTGAATTGCTTGACCTGACCCCCGAAGACCTGAACTTCCGCTATCGCCAGTCCGATCTGCCTGAAGGCTCCGTGTTGATTTCGGCGACGTTTCAAGGGCCCTCTGGCGACCCGGCAGAGCTTCATGCCCGTATGGAAGCGCAACTGAAAAAGCGTGATGAAACCCAGCCCACTAAAGATCGCAGCGCCGGGTCAACTTTCCGCAATCCGGCCGGGTTTTCGTCGACGGGGCTGGCGGATGACGTGCATGATCTCAAGGCGTGGAAAGTGATCGATGACGCCGGAATGCGTGGCGCGACGCTGGGTGGTGCACAGATGAGCCCCAAACACTCGAATTTCCTGATCAATACCGGCGCGGCCACTGCCGCTGACCTGGAAGGTCTGGGCGAAGAAGTGCGAAAAAAGGTTTACGAAACAAGCGGCATCACGCTAGAGTGGGAAATCATGCGGGTCGGTGATCCGCTGAAAGAATAAAGCCCCAACCGTCAGACCAATAACAGGCTAATTCAGGCGACGGATCAAAGGCATAAACGCAGTACGGACCACCACATAAGGTCCGGGGACATTGAGGCGCACGTTGGGAATGTCGAGCAGGACAAACCCCAAAGTGGCGGTATTGATGGGTGGACCCTCGGCGGAACGCGAGGTGTCTCTCAGCTCTGGGCGCGAATGCGCAGCCGCCCTTGTGGGAGAAGGCTTTGAAGTGGTCGAACTGGACGCAGGTCCCGACCTTTATGCGCGCCTTTTGGACATCAAACCGGATGTGGCTTTCAACGCCCTGCATGGACGCTGGGGTGAAGATGGTTGTGTGCAGGGTCTGCTGGAGTGGATGCGGATTCCCTACACCCATTCCGGCGTTTTGGCCTCGGCTCTCGCGATGGATAAGCAGCGCAGCAAAGAAGTGTACCAGGCCGAGGGCTTGCCGATCGTGCCCAGCGTGATCGTGCCAAAGGTCGAAGTCATCGAAGTCCACGTGATGGAGCCGCCCTATGTGGCCAAGCCCAATAATGAGGGTTCCAGCGTCGGTATCTACATCGTGCACGAAAACGCCAATGGTCCGCCGCAGCTGGATGAGGCGATGCCCGATCAGGTCATGGTCGAGAAATACGTGGCCGGGCGCGAGCTGACCGTGACTGTGATGGGGGACCGACCCCTGACCGTGACCGAGATCATGACGGATGATGGCTGGTACGACTACGACGCCAAGTACAAACCCGGCGGATCTTGGCATGTTCTGCCCGCTGACGTTCCGCAAGACATTTTCGATCGTTGCATGGATTACGCCGTGCGCGCGCATGATGCGTTGGGGTGCAGGGGCGTCAGCCGTACCGATTTCCGCTGGGATGACAGCATGGGCGCTGATGGTCTGTTTCTGCTGGAGACCAACACGCAACCCGGAATGACGCCCACGTCGCTGGCCCCGGAACAGGCCGCCCATCTGGGTATGACATTTGGCCAGCTTTGCGCCTGGATGGTGGAGGACGCCTCATGCGACCGTTGACCGCCAGCCGTTCACTGGAAATCCATCGATCCAAACCCCTTGCGGGGCCGGATGCCGATTTCGCATCGGCAGACACGGAAACGCACGAAGCAGAGCCGATTTTGCGCCTGCGCGGGGCGCGGGTGTTTTCCCGCACCGCACGCCGCAGCGATCCGGCACCGTCGCGCCTGAGCTACAGGCTTCAGCGCTGGATGCTCACGCCGGGCATCCGCATGGGTGTCAAAGTCGGTTTGCCGATCTGTGCTGTTGCTGCGGCCGTTGGGCTTTACTTCGCCTCGCCAGAGCGGCGCGATTCTGTCACGGCCTTTGTGGCCGATATCCGCACTTCGATTCAGGAACGTCCTGAGTTCATGGTCAATCTGATGGCCATTGATGGGGGTGGCACCAGCTTGTCCGAGGACATCCGCGAGGTCGTGCCTCTGGATTTCCCGATCAGTTCATGGGACCTGGATGTCGAACACATGCGCGATACGATAACTGGCCTGGACCCGGTGAAATCAGCAACCGTGCGCATCCGTCCGGGCGGTATCCTGCAGGTGGATGTAGTTGAGCGTCAGCCAGCGATCGTCTGGCGCACCCGCGATGGGCTGGAATTGTTGGATGATACCGGAGCCCACGTCAAAGAGACTCCTTCGCGTAAGGACCATTCAGACCTGCCTTTGATTGCCGGCAAGGGCGCGGACGCTCATGTCGCTGAAGCGCTTGAGATCTTTCAAACCTCGCGCAGCCTGGGCAACCGCGTGCGTGGGCTGGTGCGCGTAGGCGAGCGGCGCTGGGATCTGGTTCTGGACCGTGGCCAGCGCATCATGTTGCCGACCACCCGCCCGGTGCGTGCGCTCGAACGCGTGCTGGCTGTCAACGAAGTGCAGGACCTTCTGGAACGTGATGTGGCCGTAGTCGATATGCGCCTTGGCCAGCGTCCAACCATCCGAATGAGCAAAGCCGCCAGCGAAGACTGGTGGAATACAAGAGTGAACGTGAGTAACGGGCAGTAACGACCATGATGACCGATCTTTATCAGTCCCAACGCGCTATGCGTCAGATGCGGCGGCAGGCATTGCAACGCGGTGTGATTGCCATTCTGGATGTGGGTAGCTCAAAGATCGCCTGCCTTGTTTTGCGTTTTGACGGCACGGGTCGGCTGAGTGAAGACAACACCATCGGTTCGATGGCTGGCCAGACCGGGTTCCGCGTCATTGGCGCGGCAACCACGCGCTCGCGCGGTGTACAATTTGGCGAAGTCACCGCCATGCAGGAAACCGAACGTGCCATCCGTACCGCGCTGCAAGCGGCGCAGAAGATGGCTGATATGCGCGTCGATCATGTGATCGCCTGCTTCTCGGGGGCCAATCCGCGCTCTTATGGGTTGGATGCGCAAGTCGACCTAGATGGTCAGCTTGTGACCGAGGCCGAGGTCGGCCGTGTTCTGAACGCCTGCGACGTGCCAGATTACGGTGAGGGGCGCGAGGTGTTGCATGCGCAGCCGGTGAACTTTGCGCTCGATAACCGATCGGGTCTGATCGATCCCCGCGGCCAGATGGGTCAAAGCCTCGCGGTCGACATGCATATGTTGACCGTGGACGCGATGGCGATCCAGAATATCGTGCGTTGTATCAAGCGTTGTGATCTTGAGCTCGCAGGTATTGCCAACTCGGCCTATGTGTCGGGTATCTCCGCTTTGGTCGAAGATGAGCAGGAGCTGGGCGCAGCCTGTATCGACATGGGTGGTGGCACCACCAGCGTGTCGATCTTCATGAAGAAGCACATGATCTACGCGGATTGCGTCGGAATGGGCGGCGATCACGTAACCAGCGACATCTCGATGGGTCTGGGTGTGCCTGCGGCTGTGGCCGAGCGGATTAAAACCTTTAATGGTGGCGTGCACGCAACCGGGGCCGATGACCGGGATATGATCGATATTGGTGGCGACACTGGCGACTGGGAACATGACCGACGCACCGTCAGCCGGGCCGAGCTTATCGGCATCATGCGCCCGCGCGTCGAAGAGATTCTGGAAGAGGTCCGCGTGCGTCTTGACGCCGCTGGGTTCGAACATATGCCAAGCCAACAAATCGTTCTGACAGGGGGCGGCAGCCAGATCATGGGGCTAGACGGGCTTGCCACCCGCATTCTGGGGCAGCGCGTGCGTCTGGGACGCCCGTTGCGTGTGCATGGCCTGCCGCAATCGGCGACGGGCCCTGCGTTTTCCTCTGCCGTGGGTCTCAGCCTGTTTGCGGCCCATCCTCAGGATGAATGGTGGGATTTCGAGATCCCGGTCGACACCTATGCTGCGCGCCCGTTCAAACGCGCAGTGCGGTGGTTCCGTGATAACTGGTAAGCACTTGCGCTGGGCCGCGCTGGGCGCTGCCCTGTTGCCGGGCTGGGCCACGGCGCAGAGTATGATCACGCCAGACGCGTTTCTGGACGCTGCGGTCGGCAAGACGCTTACGTTTTACGAGATTCGCAGTGGCGATCTGGTCGGGACAGAGCAATTTCTGAACCGTCGCGTCTCGGTTTGGCGGGAAGAGGGCCGGGGATGTGTTTATGGGCAAATCACGACGCCAAACGGTCAGATCTGCTTTCTTTATGACAACGACCCGGACGGAATCCCGGTTTGCTGGTGGCCGTTTTTGCACGAAGGCCGCCTGATGGTGAGGCTGGCTTCATTTGCAGACGGAGAAATTCAGGAAGTGCGTAGTATCACGGAAAGCAGCCTGAACTGTCCAAATGCCCCGACCAGTTGAAGTTTCCGGTTGCGGCGCGCAGATTTATCCCTCAAAATATCCACAGGGCCCGTCAGAGGCCTCGCGGCAGGACCTGAGCAGTTTTCCGCAATGTAGAAGGTAGTCTGTCAGAGCGTGAAGGAGGGGATTTCTTCGCGGGGTGATGGGTGTCTTGTTATGGTCGCCGATGTTTCCGCTATATCTGGCAGTGCCTGCGAAATGCCGCCGGTTACTGCCTTAATTCCTCCATATTTTGTGGCAAAACGCGATTTTTGACGTGACCTTTTCGCATCATCCAGCTAGAATCGACCAAGGATAGGTAAGAAAAACACCGCTTTGGCGGGACATAAATACAGGCGGACAGAGCATGACATTGAATCTTTCGATGCCCGGGCACGACGAACTGAAGCCTCGGATTACAGTATTTGGCGTTGGCGGTGCAGGCGGGAACGCCGTCAATAATATGATTGAGAAACAGCTGGACGGCGTCGACTTTGTGGTCGCCAACACCGACGCGCAGGCGCTGCAGCAAAGCCAGTCTTCGGCACGCGTGCAGTTGGGCGTGAAGGTCACCGAAGGTCTGGGCGCAGGGGCTCGTCCAACCGTTGGCGCGGCAGCCGCCGAAGAAAGCATCGAGCAGATCGTCGATCATCTGGCAGGCGCGCATATGTGCTTTATCACCGCCGGTATGGGCGGCGGCACCGGCACCGGCGCTGCACCGATCATCGCGCAAGCCGCCCGTGAATTGGGTGTGCTGACGGTGGGTGTCGTCACTAAGCCTTTCCAATTCGAAGGCGCCAAGCGGATGCGTCAGGCCGAAGACGGCGTTGAAGCACTGCAAAAGGTTGTCGACACGCTGATTATCATTCCGAACCAGAACCTGTTCCGTCTGGCCAACGAAAAAACCACCTTTACGGAGGCGTTCTCGATGGCAGACGACGTGCTGTATCAAGGCGTTAAGGGTGTTACGGACCTGATGGTTCGCCCGGGCTTGATCAACCTCGATTTTGCCGACGTTCGTGCCGTAATGGACGAGATGGGCAAGGCGATGATGGGAACCGGCGAGGCAACCGGCGAAGATCGTGCGGTTCAAGCGGCAGAAAAAGCCATTGCCAACCCGCTGCTGGACGAAATCAGCCTCAAAGGCGCGAAGGGCGTGTTGATCAACATCACCGGCAGCCACGACCTGACTCTGTTCGAACTGGACGAAGCGGCCAACCGCATTCGCGAAGAAGTGGACCCCGAAGCAAACATCATCGTCGGGTCGACGCTGGACACAGCCATGGAAGGCGGCATGCGTGTATCGGTCGTTGCGACCGGTATCGACGCCAGCGAAAAACCTGTGGATGTACCTGTTGCGCGTCGGTCAATGTCCGAGCCACTGACACGCACCGTTTCGGCGGAAGAGCACATTCAGGAAGACGCACCTGTTGCAGCCGAAATGGTAGAAGCCGCGCCTCAGATGGAAGAGCCTCGTGAACCTTCGCTGTTTGAGGCAGCGGAAGAGCCTGCGCAACCGCAGTTCCAGCCGCGAGACGAGCGGGAAGAGGATGATCTGCCGCCTCCGGCGTACCAGCCGCGCGTCGCGGACTTTGAGCCGCAACCCGAACACGTCGAACCCGCGCCCGAAAGCTTTGTCGCCCCTCGCAGCCATGCGGCGGGGACACCGTCGCCCGAAGCGCTGCAGCGTCTGCAGGCGGCTGTACAAAAGGTTCCGTCCGCGCCTCAGCGTCCGGCTGCACCGCGCCAGACCGAGGCCGTTTCGCAGCCCGAACCTGAAGAGCGGTCGCGTTTTGGCTTCAATCGTCTGATCGATCGGATGACCGGTCACGCTGCGGATACACCGGCGCAAGCACCACGTCAGCAACCGGTTCTGCGCCAGTCCGAGGCCACCGCGCCGGTCCAGGATGAGGCCGATCCCGAGCAGGATCGTATCGAAATTCCTGCCTTCCTGCGCCGTCAAGCCAACTGATCGCGGTAACAAAATCCACTCACAGGGCCGCTTCTTAGCGGCCCTTTATCGTTTAGAAATAATAGTTTACGAATATGTAAGCAGGGTTTTGCCGATCTGTTACATACATGTTTCATTCGGTTACAAAGAGTGAGTTGAGCCTTGACGCAGGCTTCCTTAACTGAGTGTCCAACACAGCCCTCGCAGGCTGGACACTGCTCACCGAGGCCCATTTTGCAACATACGCTCAAATCTCCGGTCACGTTCAAAGGCGTTGGACTGCATGGCGGCCAACCCGCAACCATGGTTCTCAAGCCTGCTGCAGCGGGGCATGGGATTTGGTTCAAACGTACGGATATTCATCTGGGCGATGCAATGATCCCCGCCATCTACCATGCGGTTGAGCGTACCCCGCTCTGCACCCGTCTGGTGAATGACTCAGGCGTCTCGGTCTCAACCATCGAACATATCATGGCCGCATTGGCCGGATGTGGTGTACACAATGCGCTGATCGAGATTGATGGTCCCGAAGTGCCGATCATGGACGGGTCTTCGATCGACTTCGTGCGCGGTATCATGGCAAAAGGCGTGCGCCGTCAAGCCAGCCCGGTTCTGGCCTATGAGGTTCTGAAGCCCGTGACTGCATCGCGCGAAGGCGCGGATGCCAGTATCGTTCCTGCCGACGGTTTGATCATCGACTTCCACATTGATTTCGAAGACAGCGCAATCGGCAGCCAGACCAAGACGCTGGATATGCGCAACGGTTCCTTTGCGCGCGAACTCAGCGATTGCCGTACATTCTGCCGTCGCACGGATGTCGAAGCCATGCGTGCCAACGGGCTGGCCTTGGGCGGTACGCTGGACAATGCCGTTGTTGTTCAGGGCGACGAGGTGCTGACGCCCGGCGGTTTCCGCCGCGCCGACGAAGCTGTGCGTCACAAGATGCTGGATGCTCTGGGCGATCTCTATCTGGCGGGTGGACCGATTCTGGGTCACTTCACAGGTAACAAATCGGGCCATTCTCTGACCAACACCCTTCTGCGCAACCTGTTCGAAACACCCGGTGCGGTGCGTCCGGTGCTGTGTACGCCGCAGCAGGCCGCACGTCTGCCGGGGCAGGGGCTGATTGTAAACGAAATTCCGGAAGTCGCCTGATCAGATCAACTCTGACGACATTTGCGCCAGATGTTGCATAAGGCGTTTTGCACCGGAATTTTCTGTGCTAGACCATGGCTCAATTCGGGGCGAACCCCATTAAGTAAGACGACAAGGATGGGCGGTATGGTTGGCAGCAAAGCGGCAGTCAGACTCGCAGGCGCGATTTTTCTGACAGCAGTTTTGACAGCGTGTGGTAACGGAGGCGGCCTTTTCGGCAACAAAGGCGCTGACCGGAGCCAGAACCTTGAAGGGTTCACGCCGGAACAGATCTACACCCGTGGTGAATACGAACTGTCGCAGAATCGCTCGGACGATGCGGCTTGGTATTTCTCGGAAGTTGAACGCCTGTATCCTTATTCCGATTGGGCCAAACGTGCGCTGATCATGCAGGCGTTTTCGTTCCACTCGGACAAGAACTATGAAGAAAGCCGGGCTGCGGCGCAGCGATATATCGACTTCTACCCCACGGATGAAGATGCTGCTTACGCGCAATACCTGCTGGCGCTCAGCTACTATGATCAGATCGATGAGGTCGGGCGCGATCAGGGCCTGACCTTTCAGGCGCTGCAATCGCTGCGCACCGTGATCGAGGTGTATCCCGACAGCGAATATGCCACCTCGGCGGTTTTGAAATTCGACCTCGCCTTTGACCATCTGGCAGGCAAAGAGATGGAAATCGGGCGCTATTACCTGCGTCAGGATCACTACATCGCAGCGATCAATCGATTCCGCGTTGTTGTTGAAGATTTCCAGACGACATCTCACACCGCTGAAGCGCTCTATCGTCTGGTCGAGGCTTATTTGTCCCTTGGCCTGTTGGACGAAGCGCAGACCGCCGGTGCTATCCTTGGTTATAACTATCAGTCCTCGGAATGGTATGACGATGCCTACAAGTTGCTGACGTCGCGCGGTCTTGATCTCAAGAGCCGTGGCAACAACTGGCTCAGCACGATCTATCGTCAGACCATCAAGGGTGAATGGTTGTAATCGCCATGGCTTCTGGCTTGGGACGCTAAAGACCCGATGCTGCGCGCCCTAGATATCCGCGACATGCTCATCATCGACCGGTTGGAACTGACCTTCCAACCGGGTTTGAACGCTTTGACCGGGGAAACAGGGGCTGGCAAATCGATCCTTCTGGATTCGCTAGGGTTTGTGTTGGGCTGGCGCGGACGGGCCGAATTGGTGCGGCAGGGTGCAGCACAGGGCGAGGTCGTCGCCGAGTTTGAACTCTCCACCGACCATCCCGCTCATGCAATTCTGTCTGAAGCCGGCTTGCCGGGCGGCGAAGAACTGATCCTGCGTCGGGTCAACACTGCTGAGGGGCGTAAGACCGCCTGGGTCAATGATCGGCGGTGCTCGGGCGAAGTGCTGCGCGCATTGTCCGAAACCCTGATCGAACTACATGGCCAGCATGACGATCGCGGGTTGCTGAACCCGCGCGGGCATCGGGCGATGCTGGACGATTTCGCTGATGTATCGGGGCATTTGGCCAAAGTGCGTGCGGCCTGTTCCGAGATGTCCCGTGCGCGTAAAGCCCTGGCCGAAACCGAGGCCGCACTGGAGGCTGTCCGCAGCGAAGAAGAATTCCTGCGCCACGCTGTGGCCGAACTGGACCAGCTTGATCCGCAACCGGGCGAGGATGCCGAACTGGATGCCCGCCGCCGCATGATGCAAGGGGCCGAACGCATCCGGGATGATGTCGCCCGCGCTTTCGCGCTGTTATCCGGGGATGGGGCTGAAGGTGCAATGTCTGACGCGATCCGCTGGTTGGAAGGCGTGTCAGACAACGCAGGTGGTCAATTGGAAGAACCGATTGCCGCGCTTGGGCGGGCGATGATCGAACTGGGCGAGGCGCAGGACGGCGTGAATGCCTGCCTTCAGGCGCTGGACTTCAACCCCGCAGAACTGGAACAGGCCGAAGAACGCCTGTTTGCCATCCGTGCTCAAGCGCGAAAGCATGATGTATCACCGGATGATCTGGGAACATTTGCCGACACTCTGCGCGACCGGTTGAATCGGTTGGAGGCGGGTGACGCCGATCTGGCGGATAAACGTACAGCCGTGAACGCGGCGCAGAACGCTTATGACTCCGCCGCTGCCGAGCTGAGCGCAGCCCGCAAGGCGGCTGCTGGGCGGCTTGATGCTGCCGTCATGACTGAACTGGCCCCGCTCAAGATGGAACGCGCAGTGTTCCAAACCGAGCTCACTTTGGCAGAGCCGGGCCCTGAAGGTACTGACGCAGTGGCGTTCACCGTGGCGACCAATCCCGGCGCTCCGGCCGGTCCTTTGAACAAGATTGCATCGGGCGGTGAACTCAGTCGTTTTTTGCTGGCGCTCAAGGTCTGTCTTACTGGCGATGACAGCGCGCGCACGATGATCTTTGACGAAATTGACCGAGGCGTTGGCGGTGCCACAGCTGATGCAGTTGGGCGCAGGCTGGCGTCACTGGCGCAGGGCGGTCAGGTTCTTGTTGTCACCCATTCGCCTCAGGTTGCCGCCCGTGCCGCGCATCACTGGCGTGTGCAGAAACAGGTGACAAAGGGACAAACCCTGTCCACCGTAATTCCCTTGGCGGAACCGGACCGTGTGGATGAGATCGCGCGAATGGTGGCAGGTGATACAATCACCGAGGAAGCACGCGCTGCTGCCCGGGCCCTGCTGCAAGCCTGATATGCCTGTGGCGTGAATCAGTGCTCACACTGTCGCTATCTCACTTTTATATGGGCGCTCCGTGGCTTACTAAGGGTTAAGAGATGATCCCCGAGGGCCAATGACCCAATCGACCCGCACCGTTCTGCGCAACCAGTTCAATCAGGCTCTGGCCGCGATTAAGGATGCGTGGCGGGTGATGCTGCGCCGGGGGCCGAGCCAGATCCAGTTTTGGTTCATCGCACTGGCCATCGGTATCGCGGCAGGGTTCATGGCGCTTGGCTTCCGCAAAGCCATCCGTTCCCTGCAGGCTTACCTTTACGACTCGGATGATATCCTGCTGCTGCACAGCCATGCCGAGAAGTTGCCGTGGTTCATGGTTCTGATCATTCCCATCGTCGGCGGCCTGCTTGTGGGCGTCATCCTGAACCGGTTCACCAATGACGGGCGTGTACGGTCTGTGGCCGATGTAATCGAAGGCGCCGCCGTGACGGACGGCCGGGTTGAGGTCAAGGCCGGGATCGCGTCGTTTTTTGCTTCTCTGATCACGCTCAGTTCGGGCGGGTCAACGGGCCGGGAAGGGCCTGTAGTGCATATGGCCGGAGTGATTTCCACTTGGGTCAGCAACCGCATCCATGCGGACGGGATCACGGGACGTGACCTATTGGGATGTGCCGTTGCCGCCGCCGTATCGGCCAGCTTTAACGCGCCTATCGCGGGGGCCTTGTTCGCGCTCGAGGTCGTGCTGCGTCACTTCGCCGTTCATGCCTTTGCGCCGATCGTTATCGCCTCGGTCGCGGGAACGGTGATAAACCGGCTGGAATACGGCGATGTTACCGAATTCACCTTGGATACGCCGGGGTCGCTGCAATTCTATGTCGAACTTCCGGCTTTCCTGATCCTCGGTCTGATCTGTGGTTTTGTTGCCCTGCTGCTGATGCGATCGATCTTCTTTGCCGAGGATATCGGCAGTCATATCCAAAGCCGTCTGTCCATACCGGGGTGGCTGCGCCCGGCGGTCTCTGGCGCGATGCTGGGGCTGATGGCGATCTGGTTCCCGCATATCATCGGCGTGGGATACGAGACCACAATCCGTGCTCTGACGGGTGATCTGGTGCTGACAACGGCCATCCTGTTTGCCGTGACCAAAACGGTTGCCGTTGCCATCACCATGGGCGGGCGAATGGGCGGTGGTGTGTTTTCTCCCTCACTTATGGTGGGCGCGCTGACCGGGCTGGCCTTTGGACTGATCGCCACCGGTCTGTTGCCGGACGTGTCCGGAACACACACGCTTTATGCCTTTGCCGGAATGGGTGCTGTGGCTGCCGCGGTGCTGGGTGCACCTATTTCGACCACACTGATTGTCTTTGAACTGACCGGGGATTGGCAGATCGGTCTTGCGGTGATGGTGACGGTTTCTATGTCCACTGCGCTGGCCTCGCGTCTTGTGGATCGGTCCTTCTTCCTGACCCAACTGGAACGGCGGGATGTCCATCTGGCGGCCGGGCCGCAGGCATATCTGTTGGCCATGCTGCGCGCCGGGGCCGTGATGCGCCCAATCGGTGACCCGCGTTCGATCACCAAGGAAGAAGCGCAAGGACTGATCGAGCAGGGCCTGTGCATTCAGGCCAGCGCCACACTGGAAGCCGCCATGCCCTATTTCGACCGGGCGGACATCCCTTGTATTCCGGTAGTTATTCTGGATGCCGATGGAACTGAAACACCGGTAGGTGCGCTTTACCACATTGATGCGCTCAAGGCCTACAACAGGGCGCTTGCCGCCACCGCGGCCGAGGAACATTCCTGATCCTCAACCACCGTAGACGCTGGCTGCATCTCCCAGGTAATTGTCCCACGCAAACCAATAAGAGATGTGGCCCGCAACCCGAGACAAGCGTGTGCCATCCGTTCCGATCAACGCGTCTTCGGTCACGGTCCAGCTTTGACCTCTGCCATCCTGCAAACCTGTTTGCGTGGCCTTGAATGTATGACCTTTGCGCTCATAGGCGCGTACGCTGCGTTCCTTTGGGTCCCCGATCAGAACCAGTGGCGTTTGGGCGATGGCGTCGTTTATCACCGGCTTGTGCTTGAATGCATCCAGCGGCCATGCGCGCGCGGCTCCGAACTGGCGCACGGCAAAGATGTAATCTTTCTGCCGATGTCTGGACTGATCCACCACAGCCGGGAACATCAACTCGCTTGAGGCGAAGTAGTCTCTATAGACGACACCCGACCCATAATTGCGCCGATGCCCGGTATTCAGAGACAAGACGCGCGTCTTTGGGTGCGAGGTTTTCCAACTGTCCCACGTAGTGATCACAACCGGGCGCTGTTTCAACGTGATGCCGCTATTCACCAATGAACCCACAACAGGTTTGCCGGTGTATTGGTTCCAAAGCGAATGTGTCTCGCGGTCAAACATCAGCTTGTTCGAGCGATAAAGGAACCCTGACGAGCCAAAAATGAACGGTTTTCGCCGCCCCGCCACTTGCGTTTCAAAAAGAATGCCGGACCCGCAAAGCGTGCAATAGGCCAGCGCCACGGGTACTCCGCCGATCACGTCATTGAACATCTCGTGCCAACCCATGATCCGCAACGGATAGGCACGCTCGTCCCCGTCGATTGCTACGCCGAAGACCAGATCATCGCCTTTAAGATATCCGGCATTCGAAGGTGAAATCAGAGTTGGGTTGTCCAAAGACGGAATACCGTCCTTATGCACTCCGCCCCATGCGATTTCTTCCAAACGGATCCTCATCAGGTCGCGTTGCAGGTATTCGGGTTGCAGGAACACGTCGAAGTTCGGGTCGATCCGCAGCAGAACCTCGCGCTTGAACGGGATAAGCGACGGATGAGGGGTAATCTGCGGGTTCCGCTCCTGCCACAGCATCCACTCGAACCAGTCATTGCCATAGCGCTGCCCGGTCAGAGCCTCCATCACCTCGACGATCTCGTCTCGCCGACGGTCGGCATAACGCATCGCGGTCAACAACCCAGGAACAACATCCGGCTGCCCACGATCCTTGAGGTACGCCATCTGCGCCTCAAACGCGGTACGTCGCCCCTCCAGCGTGCTACGCAAAGCTTCAAGCACTGGATCCTGCTGTGCCCAAAGCGCGCTTGGGGCAAGCGCACCAGCCCCGATCATCCCTGCAAAACCGCGACGTGAAATCAACATGGAAGCCTCCGGTGATACCCTCAGGTAAGTGTGCCGCAATTGCCGCTCACATGCATTCCACAGCTGCGTGAGGGTAGGAAATAGAGAGCGCTTTCGCTTCCAGAATCTTTACAATCGTCACAAAAAACGGGCCTTCCGGCCCGTTTGAATGCGCAACAAAGATCGCTAAGCAGAGACTAAATCTGCTCTACCTTCACTGATTCCACAGGATAAAATGCCAGATGATCTTTGATCTCAGCCACGTCCGGGATTGGGTTCTCATAGCTCCAGACTGCATTTTCGGTCACGGATGATTTGTTGACGATGGAAAAATGCGTTGCGTCGCCCTTGCCGGGGCAATGGGTTACTTTGTCGGTACGGTCCAAAAAGGCCATCGCGATGTCGTTGCGCGGGAAGTAGATCACCGGATCCTTGTCGCCTTCGTGCAGTTCCAGGGCGTTGTTTGTCTCGCCCAGGATCGCACCGCCCGAGCGGACACTCCATTTGCCCGGCGCTTTTTGGATCGTGATCTCGGTCATTCCTATTCCTTCCTTCCTCGTATTCGGGCCTCTCCTCTGCCCGTTCTATGTAACAGCCCGGTGTCAGACCGGCGCAGTTGCGGCATCCAACCACAGTTGCGCGTCACGTCCCAGCCTTGGGCGGATCTTTTCCGCAACGTCGCGGTGGTAGGCATTCAGCCAGTCACGTTCGTCGGGTGTCAACATATCGACCAGGATCAGCCTGCGGTCAATCGGTACGAAAGTCAGGGTCTGCCAGTTCAGCATTGCACGCTCTGCGTCGCTGCCGGGCAGGGCGGGGGCCTCTTCCACTACGACAAGGTTTTCAATGCGGATGCCAAAAGCGCCTTCACGATAGTATCCAGGCTCGTTTGACAGGATCATTCCTGGTTGTAACGGCACATGGCTTACCCTTGACAGGCGCTGCGGCCCTTCGTGAACACTCAGATAAGCTCCGACCCCGTGGCCGACCCCATGATTGAAGTCTTGCCCTGCGGCCCAAAGCGGCGTTCGCGCCACGCATTCGATGTCACGACCTGCAAGCCCTGCAGGCCAGCGCAACATCGACATGGCTATCATGCCTTTCAGGACACGTGTGAAACACGTTTTCTCTTCATCGCCAACTTCGCCGATGGCAATGGTTCGTGTGATATCGGTTGTACCGTCCAGATATTGCCCGCCGCTGTCCAGAACCAGAATGTGACCGTCTTCCAAGCGGCTGTCGGTTTCTTCGGTCACGCGATAATGCATGATCGCACCGTTTGGCCCGGTCCCTGCGATGGTGTCGAACGAGATATCCTGAAGCGCATTGTCCTTGCGCCGGTTCTCTTCCAAGCGCGTGACCACTTTAGTCTCGGTCAAACTGGCGGGTACCTGCCCGTCCAGCCAGCAGAGGGTCTCGATCACGGCCACTGCATCACGCAAATGCGCTTCGGCGCTGCCCGCGATTTCGGCAGGGTTTTTGCAGGCTTTGGGCAGGGCACAAGGATCGCCACCTTCAGTCATCGCGGTCCCCAACACATCCGCTACGATCTGGGGCAGGGTGCCAATGTCCACTTGAACTGGTCCCTCCAGTGCGCCGACCGTGTCGAGGAAAGTCTGCGGGTCATGCACGGTCACATTTGAACCCAGATGATCCCTGACTTCGACCAGCTTGTCGGCTGTCATGAACAGGTCGACCCTGCCATCTGCATGTAAAATCGCAAAACCATGTGCGACCGGGTTATAGGCAATGTCAGATCCGCGAATATTCAACAGCCACATTATCGAATCCGGCAGGGTGAGGACCGCAGCACTATTCCCATTCCGCTGCAAATCTTTGGCCAGACGCGTAATTTTGCTGTCCGACGACTCCCCGGCAAATTCAATCGAATGCACCTTGACCGGGTTCATGGGTGGTGCAGGTTGATCCGCCCAGATCCGGTCAACAAGGTTCTCACATCTCACGGGTTCGATGCCGGTACCGTCCAGGTCACGTATCAAATCGGAAATCTGACCTGCAGCGTGCAGCCAAGGATCAAACCCCACCTTGCCCCCGTTGGGCAGCTGCTCTTTCAGCCACGCGCTCAGGCTGACCTCGGGCCAGGGCACTGGCGTGAAGTCATCGGCAACCTGTGCCTTAACCTGCGTACGATAGCGCCCGTCAATGAAGACCCCGGCGACATCAGGCAAGGCGGCGCAAAACCCGGCCGAGCCTGTAAAACCAGTCAACCAGGCCAAACGTTCATCACGTGGGGCCACATATTCCCCTTGATGGGCGTCCGCGCGTGGTATCAGAAACCCATCCAAACCCGCTTGCGCCATTTCCGCTCGCAGCGCGGTCAACCTTGGTGGGCCTTGTTCCGGGCGGGCAGTCACTTGAAAGGATTGGAACATGAAGGGCCTCATTCACTGTGGTACCGGCAGACCCTGAGGCGCAGTGGACCAAATGTCCAGATCAGTATGATCCGAACAAAAGCCGATCCCAGACTTCAACTTTTCAAAAATACTCCCGCCGGAGGCAAGGCCAGCCTTAGCTGGCCTTTCGCATCCCCATCACCCGGGCCCGTGCGCGCGGATCACTGTCGAACAAAGCCGCCAACTGTTCGGTCATTGCACCTGCCAGCTGTTCCACATCGGTGATGGTCACGGCACGGTCATAATACCGGGTTACGTCGTGGCCGATCCCGATGGCCAACAGTTCCACCATCTTGCGCTTTTCGACCATGGCGATCACATCGCGAAGGTGTTTTTCCAGATAGTTGGCCGGATTCACGCTCAGCGTGGAATCATCGACCGGAGCACCATCCGAAATGACCATAAGGATCTTGCGCGCCTCGCGCCGCGCCAGCATCCTACGATGCGCCCATTCCAAGGCCTCACCGTCGATGTTTTCCTTCAGAAGCCCCTCTTTCATCATCAGGCCCAGATTGGGGCGCGCTCGACGCCAGGGCGCATCGGCACCCTTATAAATGATATGGCGCAGATCGTTCAGACGCCCCGGCTGCTGCGGGCGGCCATCGTTCAGCCAAGCCTCGCGCGCCTGACCACCTTTCCACGCCCGCGTGGTAAAACCCAGAATCTCGACCTTCACATTGCAGCGTTCCAGCGTCCGCGCCAGAACATCCGCACAGATGGCCGCGATCGAAATCGGACGTCCCCGCATCGAGCCGGAATTGTCCAGTAGCAGTGTGACCACTGTATCGCGGAATTCGGTATCCTTCTCGACCTTGAAGCTCAATGGTGTGGTTGGATTTGCCACCACACGCGCCAGACGACCGGCATCCAGAATACCTTCTTCACGGTCGAACTCCCAACTGCGGTTCTGTTGTGCCTGCAGTCGACGCTGTAGCTTGTTGGCCAGGCGGCTCACGGCCCCCTTCAACGGCTCCAGCTGCTGATCCAGATAGGCACGCAGCCGTTCCAGCTCGGCAGGTTCCGCCAGGTCCTCGGCGGCGATTTCTTCGTCATGGGTATCAAGATAGACTTTGTAATCCGGGTCAGCCTCGGATGCTGGCGGCGGGGCAGGTGGCTCCATCGGGGCCTCACCTTCAGGCATCTCCGCCTCGTCACCCAGCTCATCCTCAGCCATCTCATCCATCGAGACCTGTGCCTGAGATTGATCCTGTTGCTCTTCCTGGCTTTGTTCAGGGGTGGCGTCTGCGTCCTGCTCGTCCTGATCATCCTGACCGGTGCTGTCTGGGTCGGGCTGTTCCTCGGCGTCTTCCTCGGCCTGATCTTCCTGCTCATCGTCCAGCTCATCGGGGTCATCCCCAAGCTGATCGCCATACCCCAGATCCTTGATCACCTGACGGGCAAATTTGGCAAACTCGGCCTGATCCGAGAGAATTTCGTCCAGATTCTCCAGCGTGCCTCCGGCCTGTTCCTCGATGAAGCCGCGCCACAGGTTCATGATGTTCTCGGCCGCAGGCGGCAAATCGCGCCCGGTGGCCAGATGCCGGATCAGATAGCCTGCTGCCACGGCCAGAGGTGCATCGGCAGGCTGTTTGCATTGGTCATAGCCACGCCGGATCGCCTCATGCCCGATCTTGACGTCAATATTGCTGGCAGTGCCGGGCATATCCCGCGCGCCCATCGCTTCGCAGCGAGCGGTCTCCATAGCTTCATAGAGGTCCCGCGCCATATCCCCCGGAGGGGCATAGCGTGCATGAGTGGCATCGTCGTGGTATTTGCGTTGCAAGGCCAGAGCATCGGCAGTACCGCGCGCCAGAAGCACCTCTTCGCGCGTCATCCTGCGCGAAACCTGAGGCAAACGCATCGACTCGCCTGACATGCCCGAAGGATCAACCGTATAGGTTACCGACAACTCAGGGTCATCGGCCATGACCTTGGTTGCCTCGGCCAGAGCCTTCTTGAACGGATCAGCAGGGTTGTCGTTCTTCTGTGCCATGTCCCCAAGCCTTTCACATTGCAGCCCCGATTTCCATCAACAGGGAAACAGGATCCGCCTTCATCTGGCTAAAAATACCTCCGCCGGAGGCTTTGCGCCCGCAAACGGGCGCAATTCGGCGTATTACCCTAAGCTCACACTCGCCGCGCTTTCCGGCAGCTCTTCGTCGAAGCAGCGTTGATAGAACTCGGCAACGGTCTGACGCTCCAACTCGTCACATTTGTTCAGGAAAGAGAGGCGGAAAGCATACCCGACATCGCGGAAAATCTCGGCGTTCTGAGCCCAGTTGATCACCGTACGGGGGCTCATGACGGTCGACAAATCGCCATTCATGAAGGCAGTCCGGGTCAGGTCGGCCACAGTGACCATCTGACTGACGGTCTTGCGGCCGTCGGCGGTGTTGTAATGTGGCGCTTTCGACAGCACGATCATCGTTTCGGCATCGTGGCTGAGGTAGTTCAGGGTCGAGACCAAAGACCAGCGGTCCATCTGTGCCTGGTTGATCTGCTGCGTGCCGTGGTACAGACCCGTGGTGTCGCCCAGACCAACCGTGTTGGCGGTGGCAAACAGGCGGAAGTTCGGGTTCGGTGTGATGATCTCGTTCTGGTCCAGCAGGGTCAGTTTGCCGTCATGCTCAAGAACACGCTGGATTACGAACATCACGTCCGCGCGGCCCGCGTCATATTCGTCGAACACGATGGCGACCGGGTTACGCAGCGCCCAGGGCAGGATGCCTTCGTGGAACTCAGTGACCTGCTTGCCATCGCGCAGCTTGATCGCGTCCTTACCGATCAGGTCGATCCGGCTGATATGGCTGTCCAAGTTCACGCGTACCGCAGGCCAGTTCAGTCGCGCCGCAACCTGTTCAATGTGAGTCGACTTACCCGTACCGTGATAGCCCTGGATCATCACACGACGGTTGTGGGCAAAACCCGCCAGAATGGCCAGCGTGGTTTCAGGATCGAATTTATAGGTCGGGTCGATGGCCGGCACACGGTCAGTGGCCTCGGCAAAGCCTTTGACCTTCATTTCCGTATCAATGCCGAATACGTCGCGGACCGAGATATCTTCGGTTGGTTTTGCGTTTACGTCGATCGATCCGTCAGCCATTCGTCTTGTCCTTATCCTTTGGCCCGCCTTGCCGGGTCTGAACCCGTGTGTGGTGCAACATATTGCGGGCAAGGGCAAGGGAAAGAGGTGCGCTAGGATCGGTGAGCAGGTTTTTCTTTCAAACTGGCTCTATTGGTACTCATCAGACAAAACAGCACTAGTGAAACAGGCGCAAAAATTCGTAGGGGTCGATACGTTCTGGTGTATGTGATTTGCTTTATGTTACTGAGTGATCTGGCTTGTTTCGCTGAGGACTAAGCTTGGCCGTGAACTAGCGGGCTTCGCATCTTGAAATCACCGAAAAGCAACACTTCCAAGGATAAACTTGAACAGGACTTCAAGCCCGCTAGGATATTATTGTGTAATTAAGATGTGTATATGTTTTCTGGAGGCGCACTTTGGCGTTAAACGCTGGAGATATCGTTTTTGTTGGTTGGGACGCTGACAACAATGACGTTGCGTTTATCACTTCGACCACGATATCCGCCGGCGAAGTCATTTACTTCACGGACACAGAATGGAACGGGACTGCGTTTGTCCCCGGCGAGCAAGTTATTGAATGGACCGTGACGTCTGACATTCCGCCCGGCCAAGTTGTTACAATTGACATGACGCCACGCGGTCAGGGTGGTCCTGACGCCGACATTGTACAAGGCACCTCACCCGGCGGTGCACCCATTGGGTCTGTTAGCTACCTTCGCGGAGGAGGAGCGCTTTCCCGTAGTGATGAACAGTTCTGGGCGGTTCAAGGTTCCTATAACGGAACGACGATTGATCCGGACCCAAACGGTTTCATTTCTGTCATTTCAAATGAAGATGCGGGCGCCCCCGGCGGGCCAAACTTAAGTGGAACGGGGCTAGACGCCTCTAACGGGGCGATCACGATCGGCGGAGATGAAGACTTTATGATCTTCAATCCAACGACGGCTTTAAACAACAACACCTACACTGAGTCTCCGGAAGTTTTACGCGATCAACTTGTTGGTCTCGTTGGAGATCCTAACAACTGGGATACACTCGACGGTGGTGGCAATCAAAACCCGGGGGGTGGATTTACGTATGACACCGGCGGGTTCTCAGGCTTACCCACGCCCATCTCTGCAGCTCAGGACGTTACAACGCTTTATTTTACTGGCGATCAGGTGGCCTTTGTTGATGCGATAGACGACACCGGAAGCAGCACAAGGCTGCAATCGTCGTTTACCTTCCTTCCAACGGATGTGATCGAAATAGATATCGTGAGCAGCGATATACAATCGGGTGCTTTGGATGGTGAATTTGACTACGACCAAGTCATCTTCACAAGAATTACAGTCATTCGCGACGGAGTATCCTATGACCTGATTGTGAACCCCGGTTCGAAGGTAAAGGAGACCGGAGGGGCTGATAGCGGGACCAAAGAACAAGGGGACTCGTTTTTTACAACAGCAGATGACGTGGAACTTCCAAATGCGCTAGAGCCTCCGGGTTCCGACATTAAAGGAACGCTCGCGTTTTCATTGGATGAAAAGTTTATTGATTCGAATGGTAACCCACTGAATCCAGTGATTGATCGCTCGCGGCCGGATCTGGATACCAATGGCGATGGGTCGCAGGACAACAACACGCCATTCAACAATGAAAACTTCAATGTCGGAACGGTTCTGACACCTCCGATCATTCCATGTTTTGTAGAAGGGACACGTATCAAATCGAAGCAAGGGCAAATACGGGTCGAAGACTTGGCCGTAGGTGATTGGATAGAAACACTAGATAACGGATTTCAAGCTATCCGCTGGATCGGTCGGGTTTCCGTTGCGGCGAAAGGGAAATATGCGCCCATAGTGATTTCGAAGGACGCGCTTGGTAACGAAGAAGTGCTTCGCGTTTCTCCCGAGCATCGTGTTTTGCTGAGCGGGTGGCGCGCTGAACTTCTGTTTGGACTGGAAGAATGCCTTGTCGCCGCAAAATTCCTGTGTAACGGGGACACGATCTACAGGGAAACAAACTGGGACACTGTAGATTACTATCATATTTTGTTCGACCGGCATGAAATTGTTTCTTCGTGCGGTATCTGGACGGAAAGCTATTTCTTGGATTTGTCTCGAAGGGAGATACCTGCCCACCCGGTGGAACAAGAATTGATGGAACTTTTTCCCGACATGCCGAACGAAGCTACCGAAATGTCCACCGTCCGACCTATTCTGCGTGCTTTCGAGGGCCGTGTTCTTGATTTTGGGCGGTGAAACGGGCTTTGCTTGTAAAACCTGATCACAAAAAAACCTGCGGCTAAGATTGCGGGATCGATAGGGACTGTCGGTTGTAGCGAGATGTATTCCTATAAGCCGGCAGAATTGGTTTCTTTTGAGGGACGTGTCCCTACCTTGGTGAATTCAGACAGTTTTTTTGAGTTGCGCCCCCAACTTTCGAAAACACAAAAGTGGCGTCTGCCGTCTACGGTCTTTGGGGTTCTTGGCCTATAGCGAAAACCAGAGCTCACCTTTCCGAAAACCACCCTTCACGAGGCGATCCGATCTCACCACATCCGGAAACTCATCAACCCAGTCCTTGAACCTGTCGTTTGTAACAATGCGTGCCTTGCTGTCCCGCGATGCCTGCAAAATCAAGGGATCCGCGGGCGTGCCCTTGGGGGCAACCATGACCTGCTTTGTCCGAAGGTTCAAAGCCCGGCTCAGCGCCTGATCATTCATGAACTTGCCGTCGATCTTGTAGCCAACATTCGCATCGAAAACGACGCCGGGTCTGAAACCGGCCCGTTTCAGGGCTGCAAGGACCAGTTGCAAGGTGCCGAGGTCCGGGTCGCCGTTTTTCCAATGGATCACGTTGGATCCGTCCACAATGACCCAAGTATTGGCTACACGCCATTTGCGCCAGGCGCGCAGGCCCCAGATCAGGCTGACAGCTATGCACAGCAAGCTCAGCACCTGCACGCCGTTGTATTCGGCTGGCAATAACGGGGCAGCAAAGAAGCCACCCAGTGAGAGGAGGAGCAGAAGAAATGGCATACGCACTGAGGTCGCTCCTTGGAGGTTTCCTGTTCAAACTCCGCCACTATTGCGGGAATGGGAACGGGTTTCCAGTAAGCTTGCGCACAATCATTTTCGACTGTGTTCTTTACCAATCATAAGCTTCGGGCATAAAGCGCTGGGTGCGGGTTTACTTAAAATTCCGGCTGTCCTTGATCTGATCCCAGGCCCAGACGACCTCTTGTAGCTGCTCTTCCTGGCTGCGATCACCGCCATTCATGTCCGGGTGCAAAACCTTAATCAGTTTCTTGTAGGCCTTGCGCACTTCGGCCTTGGACCAGCTGTCATTGGCTTCCAGAATCTCGATGGCGCGGCGTTCGGTGGGGGGCAGGCGACGGCCACCACCACCCGAGGTGCGGCCTTTGTTTTGCGTGCTGTTGGCACCCAGAACCTGATGCGGGTCCTCAATGCCCAAGCGGGCCCAGGCGCGCGCCTCGGGGTCGCCCATCGGTTTTGTTTCGCGTTCCCACACTTTGTCTTTCGACCGCTGCGCGTTTAACTCGGCCTCTGTGGTGCCGTCGAAGAAGTTCCATTTCTGATTGTATTCGCGCACATGCTGCTGGCAGAACCAGAAGAAATCATCCAGCACATCCGGTGCCTTGGGGGCGCGGAACTTGCCCGGCTCGTTGCAGCCCTCATGATCACAGATCCGGACCGACGTCTCGGACGCGCCTGACATGCCCCGGCGCCCGCGCGGGTTCTTTTTCTTGGCGCTGGAAACGGACATATCAAATCCGAAGGGGTCTGACTTCGTCATGCTCTCAATCCTCACGAACGCATCTTTTCGACTCGGAGGCAGCAGTTTAATCTAAGCAGCCGAAAGTAGAAGAGGGGGGCGGTAAAATTTTTGCCGCTGAGCGAAAAAATGAGCGTGACCGACGAGATCCGAACCTGCCTGCAAGCTGCCTTTGACCCGCGCGAGCTTGAGGTGATCGACGACAGCGAAAGCCACCGCGGCCACGCGGGTTTTCAGGAAGGTGGTGAAAGCCACTTCAACGTCCGCATTCGCGCCGCCGCTTTTGAAGGGCAATCTCGTGTCGCCCGCCATCGCGCGGTTCACAAAGCTTTGGGCGATATCGTGCCCCGCATTCATGCGCTGGCCTTGGATATCGATACCTGAACGCTAGGACGTCAGTCTGCGCTCATCTGCGCCGAAGGTGTTGAAGCTGATATTGCATATTCTTCTTCTGTCATGTCGTCCTCGATACCTTCGAACAAAGGGGTCGACAAATAACGCTCGCCAGTGTCCGGCAGCATGACCAGAAAAACGGATCCTTCCGGTGCGGATTCGGCCATCTTCATCGCGACGGCAAAGGTCGACCCGCCCGAGATTCCGGTGAAAATACCTTCTTCCGAGGCAAGTCGGCGCGACCACGCGATCCCTTCGGGTCCGGGTACGGGGATCAGTTCGTCGTAATACTTATTGTCTATGGCTTCCTGCAGGACCCATGGAATAAAGTCCGGCGTCCACCCCTGAATCGGGTGCGGTTCGAAATTCGGGTGGCTCTCGGTCGGCTGATGATCCCCGTTGCGGGTGTTGGTGTACCCCGATGACACGATGGCTGCATTGGCTGGTTCGGTCAGGATGATCTTTGTCTCCGGCCGTTCCTTCCGCAAGGCGCGCGAGACACCTGAAACCGTTCCACCGGTCCCGTATCCGGTCACCCAGTAGTCCAGCCGCTGACCTTCGAAATCGGCAAGAACCTCCCGCGCGGTCGTGTTTTCGTGAATATCGGCATTGGCAGAAGTTTCGAACTGGCTGGCCAGAAACCACCCGTTTTCCTCGGCCAGTTCCTTGGCCTTGGTGTACATGCCAAACCCTTTTTGCGCCTTGGGGGTCAGAACGACCTTGGCCCCCAAAAACCGCATCAACTTGCGCCGCTCGACCGAGAAACTTTCAGCCATCGTGACAACCAGCGGATAGCCCTTTGCGGCGCAAACCATGGCCAGTCCTATCCCGGTATTGCCAGATGTCGCCTCGACAACGGTCTGACCGGGTTTCAACCGCCCATCCCGTTCCGCCGCTTCGATGATATTCAGCGCCAGCCTGTCCTTGACCGAACCGGCGGGATTGAACGCTTCGAACTTCACATAGACGGTCACATGATCTGGCGCGATCCGATTGACCCGGATGCAAGGAGTGTCGCCCACGGTGTCCAGAATGCTGTCATAAAGGCGTGCCCGCCCTTGCGTCTGCCGAATAGCCATTTTGATGTCCCTCCCGGTTGCCGTGTTAGCATGCCACAGATTTGCGGGGTGCGTATCCCTTTTTCAAATGGCGTGTAACGCTTGTGTTCAAGTCGCCGCCAGTCTTTTGACGCTTTTGTTCTTTTTCGGACGAGATCACGCATAGACAGGCGTCTGTTCCGGTCATTTGCAACCGGAGTGCGCTGGAACCCGCACGGGACAAGCCTGAACGCGGGTTCCGCCGGGCAACCTGTGTTGAAAGCGTGGCAAATGACTAAGGATGTTGGATTTAACTCAAAACAGCAGGTGGTCTAGTGCCCTGACTCAGATACCCAACCCTTCGACATAGACTAAGATTTTGAAGCGTCATCGGCCTCGGATACTTCATCAGACCGTTTCAACGACAACGGCGGTTCGTCTGTCTCGGCCGCAATCGGTTTCGGCGCTTGCACCTCATCAGGTCCCGGAACCGGCTGGGCCAAAGGGGTGCTGTCCATATCGGGTGCTGTGCCGATTTCGGATGCGTCAACTTTTTCTTCCACCACGCGCCGAAACACCAGCACGTTGCGCCAGTTCGTTGTCGATCCGGTCAGGCCCGCGCGTTCCTCGCTGGGTAGCAGCTCGGCGCGTTGGTATTCCCAACCGTCCTGACCCATCTGGTTCAGGACCTGTTCAACCGAGACCGCAAAGCGGCCCTCGGGTGTTTTCACCCCTTTGGCTTTGACACCTTTTTGTGGGGCGGGGATCACCTTGTATTCGTAGCGCTGCATCAACTGTTCCTAAACACCTGTTCGCGCCAAACTAACACGCTGATCCCCGAGGGAAAGAGCCGTTGCCCAACCAGCGGAATTCAGCCCTGATGATTGCCGCCTGCCTGTGCCGACTTGGTCACAACCGAAAGGCACAGCTCAGTCGCCAGTGCCATGTCCTGTACTGAGATCCATTCCATCGGTCCGTGAATGCATTGCATCCCAGTGAACAGGTTGGGGCAAGGGGTGCCGAACTCGGTCAGGCGCGACCCGTCGGTGCCGCCACGGATCGGGACGGACAGAGGTTCGATCCCCAACTCGCGGCAGGCATCCCGGGCCAGATCGACCGGCGTCATGTCGTTTTCCAGCCAATAGCGCATGTTGCGATACTGATGGCTGATCTCGCAGGTGATGGTCGCGCGCGGTTCGGTGGCCTGTACGGCGGCACACACCTGACGCACGATGTTGCGCTGGGCTTCCAGTGCGTCCATTTCGAAATCACGCAGGATCAGTTTGATCTCCATCTCGGACGAGCCGCCATTCATGTCGGTGACATGGATGAATCCCTCGCGCCCATCTGTGGTTTCCGGGGTCATGGTGGCCTGAGGCAGCGTCTGAACGATCTTGGACGCCAGATGTGCTGCGTTCACCATTTTGTCTTTCGCCAAACCGGGATGGATCGAAACGCCTTCGATCTTGATCACCGCACGGTCGGCTGAAAAGCTCTCGTACTCGATTTCACCGACTTCCTGACCGTCCAGCGTATAGGCGAAATCCGCGCCTAGATCCTTGGGTAGCTGTTCGGTTACACCGCGCCCGATCTCTTCATCCGGGGTAAACCCGATGCGGATCGGTCCGTGCGGAATATCCGGGTTTTCGATCAGGTGCCGCGCCATGGTCATCAGGATCGACACGCCCGCCTTGTCATCCGCACCCAGCAGGGTTGTGCCTGAAGCGGTGATCAGGTCATGGCCAATTTTCTCGGCCAGATAGGGGTTTTCTTCCGGTGATAGAACCAGATCAGGATCGTCTGGGAATGAGATATCACCGCCATTGTATCTCTTGATCACCCGTGGCTTGACGCCAGTAGCATTGAACTGAGGGGCGGTATCCACATGCGCCAAAAAGCCCACTGTCGGCCCCGGAGCGGTTCCGGGAATGGTCGCAACCACCACGCTGTCGCCTGTGACCTCGATATCCTGCGCGCCGATCTGGGCCAGCTCGTCGCGCAACAGGTTCAGCATGTCGAACTGGATTTGCGTGCTGGGGACTGTGGGGGAAGTCTCGTCGCTCTGACTGTCGATGGCCGCATACCGCACCAGCCGGTCTTCGAGTTCCTGATCAAATCTGTTCTGCATGATACCTCACCTTTCTGGAGGCGAAGAAAGGACGCGAACAGGGGGAAGTCAAGCCGATGGCTTGACCCCAAGTCTTAAGATTTCGTGAGAATACGATGTATACAAGTCCAACCGTAGCCGTTGGCAGACCTGTACACATCAATCGGGTTACGAGCCCAGCTTTTTGCTGACCAATTCGTTCACGGCCTTCGGGTTCGCCTTGCCTCCGGTCGCCTTCATGACCTGGCCCACGAACCAACCCGCCAGTTTCGGGTTCACTTTGGCCTTTTCAACCTGTGCCGGGTTGGCAGCGATGATTTCATCCAGAGCAGCTTCGATGGCGCCGGTATCAGTCACCTGCTTCATGCCACGGTCTTCAACGATCTGCGCCGGGTCGCCGCCTTCGGTGTAGACGATCTCGAACAGATCCTTTGCGATCTTGCCCGAAATGGCATCCGACGAGATCAGATCGATGATCCCACCCAACTGTGCCGGGGAAACCGGCGAGTCGGTGATGTCGTGGTCTTCTTTTTTAAGACGGCCGAACAGTTCGTTGATCACCCAGTTCGCAGCCAGTTTGCCGTTGCGACCCTTGGCGACGTCTTCGAAATACGCGGCAAATTCCACCTCGGCGGTCAGAACCGATGCGTCATAGTCGGTCAGGCCAAATGCGCTGATAAAACGTGCTTTTTTCTCGTCGGGCAGTTCAGGCAGCTTCGCGGCGATGTTATCGACCCACGCTTGCTCGATTTCCAGCGGCAGCAGATCAGGGTCGGGGAAGTAACGATAATCATGCGCCTCTTCCTTGGACCGCATCGAGCGGGTCTCACCCTTGTCCGGGTCATACAGGCGGGTTTCCTGTTCGACCTCACCACCCCCTTCGACGATGGCGATCTGGCGGCGGGCTTCGACTTCAATCGCCTGCTGGATGAACCGCATCGAGTTCATGTTCTTGATCTCACAGCGCGTGCCCAAATGTGAGAAATCCTGCGTTTCCTGATACTTCTCATACGCACCCGGCAAACAGATCGAGACGTTGACGTCCGCCCGAAGGTTGCCGTTCTGCATGTTGCCGTCGCAGGTGCCCAGATAACGCATGATCTGGCGCAGCTTGGAGATATAGGCGGCAGCCTCTTCCGGCCCGCGAATATCGGGGCGGCTGACGATCTCCATCAGGCAGACGCCGGTCCGGTTCAGGTCGACGAAGGACATATGCGGGTCCATGTCGTGGATCGATTTACCCGCGTCCTGCTCCATGTGGATGCGTTCGATGCGAACCATGCGTGCGGTGCCGTCACCCATCTCAACCAGCACTTCGCCTTCGCCCACGATAGGGTGGTACAGCTGCGAAATCTGGTAGCCCTGCGGCAGGTCAGGGTAGAAATAGTTCTTACGGTCGAACGCCGATTTCAGGTTTATATCCGCTTTCAGGCCCAGCCCTGTGCGCACAGCTTGCTCAACGCAGTATTCGTTGATCACCGGCAGCATCCCCGGCATCGCCGCGTCCACGAAAGCCACGTTCGAGTTCGGCTCGGCCCCGAATTGGGTCGACGCACCCGAGAACAGCTTGGCATTGGACGAGACCTGAGCGTGCACCTCCATCCCGATCACCAGTTCCCAGTCGTGCTTGGCCCCGGCAATGGTCTTGGGTTTGGGCATTTCGTATGTCAGATCGAGCATGGCGCGCCTCATTTCCGCAGAAGTCTAAGCCTGCGTATTAGGCCCGGCAGGGCCTAGGGGCAAGGGGGAATCCTGACGTGTTCAGTTCTGGGAAAACTGTAGGCCCGTTGGTGTGAAGGTCACATCCATACCGCTACGCAATTCGTCCCGGAACAGATCCGAGATCGCCCGCAAGGCATCCCGCTGGCCCCGTGCGGCAAACCGCTCGGGCGAGTTGATGCGCACCGAGTTGTTGAAGCCTGCTGTCGCGTGGGCCCAGATCAATGGGTGCAACTCGGTCAGGTGGTCGCGGATCAGCCAGTTCGCTGTATCGCGCATTTGTGCGCGGAACTGGTCGGCTTGTTCGTTCTGGCCTCGTCCGTTCTGGATGGTGATTGCACAATAGGCCGACAGCATGTTGATCATTTGCTGATCGGGCCGCAGTCGCACGATGTCGCGTAAACCGTCCAGGAAATACTCGGTATCGACCCGCGCACAGGCTTCTTCATCCAACGCAATGGCGTCGAACTGAACCCAAGTGTAGCCGCCAGCACCCCAGACATCTTGGGTCCGAGCCGCTGTACGCATCGCTTGCAATTCCAGCTCTTCGTAGCTTCCGAACCACCGGGGCAACAGATGGCTGCCCATGGCGCGCATGTGCCGTTGGTTGCGTGGATCAAGCGTGATCAGGCGCTCGTATTCATCAGACACCCGCGCGTTGGCGCGGCGTTGACCGGCCAAAAGCGCACAGCCTGCCGCAGCAATCAGCGGGCTGTCCGGGGCATCAGTCCGGCATTTGGGCAAGATCGACGCGGCCCGGTCAAAATGTGCAGCACAGCGAGAACGGTGCAAGGGCGGCAGCGCCGTGTCCGACGCCGTACCGCGCCACGCCCAAGCCAGATCGATATGGGCAAGGGCGACAACGGCGGCGATCATTGGGTCATCAGGATTGTTCGCCATTTCGCCTTCAAGCTCAGATATGCCTCCCAACAGGTCGTAATCCGAAATGGCTTTGCCGTCCGTCAGTGCGTGTTCCGCAGCCAGAACCACATCCGATCTTGCCCCAAACGCCAGAAGATCGGCAATTGGCATCCCGTCCGACACGGCAGCGCGATCCTGATCTGCGGTTCGCATTTCCTTGGACAGATCGGCCCAACGATCCTGCCTGGCCAAATAGCGGCCATGTTCGATTGTGGAATGCCCAATCAGGTTTTCATTGCCCGTTTGCACAACAGGAATGTTGAGCTGTCCTTGTTCAGGCAAGGCAGCCGCCAACGCAGACTTCGTCGCGCACAATTCTGGTGCGGCAGGAGCGGATGAGGCTGAGGGTTGGGCAAACATTGCCCGAAACGACCGAAACATGGCGAAACTCAAAAACTGTAAAAACACTTAACGTCTTTCAAATCTGGCGAGATATTGGGCTCAGATCAAGTTAAATGCTTAGCAGTTTTCGGTTTTTGTGTCCAATTTACCGGTCAGAGGCTCAGTGTTTCAGAAAACAGTAAAATGATGGCGCTCAACACGGAACCCGGCCTGTGTCAGGACCGGTTCAAGGTCTCGATGCCGCGGAAGCGACTCATCGGGTAAACGGATTCGTTTGCCCGAATGCAGAACGATGGAAACGCGTACCGACAAGTCCCACCGCGTGTCAAACCGGAAAAAATCAATGTCCTGCAGCAGGACCTCTGCCTGGCGCTTGCCGGTAAACCAGCGTATGGCGGCCGCATCGATCTGCACGCCGGCGCGCGTATTCTGGATCACGTCCCACACAGCTGGTAGGGTGCCCAATGCCAGCAGCCATACGATCCACCAGGCGGCATCGAACAGGACGACCAGAGCCATCAAACCGGAATAGACCGCAGCCAGAATGACCAATGTTCGCGTGTTTCGGTTCTGGCGGGCGAATGTGAATTCAGTCATGCGCCAAGGATACGCGATACCATTTCACTGGTGTCACGCGACAAGTTCGGGGTTCCAGCAATGCGAGAAAGCTGCGCACGCATCAGGTCCTGACGGTCGGCATCATACCGTTTCCACGTTTGAAATGCCGAACACATGCGTGCAGTGGTTTGCGGATTCACTGGATCCAGTCGGATCAGCCAATCAGCCAGCAGGGCATAGCCAGCCCCGTCAGGCTGATGGAACCCGGCATGATTCATCGCCAGCGCGCCCATGACGGCGCGGAACCGGTTGGGGTTCTTCCAGTTGAAGTCGGCATGTTGTGTCAGAGATTGTGCCACGCCGGGTGTCGCCTCGGGTGCGGCCATTGTCACCTGCAGGCCAAACCATTTATCCATAACCAGTCGGTCATGCTGCCACTGGTCGTAGAACGCAGCGAGTTCTGTTTCTCCTTTGCGCGCGCGCAACAGACAAGACAGGGCAGTCAATTGCAGGGTCATGTTATCAGCGTTGTCATACGCCTCAGCCGCCATTGCCCCGCCGTCCAGTCGGGTGGTCAGCGCCAGCGCGGCGCTACCAAGGGCGCGCTTGCCGGATTGCGCAGCGTCCGGCGCATAGGGGCCATCCACCAAGGCTTCGCTGTGCAGCCGGGGCAACAGATCCTGTACGTGCTGGGCCGTGGCCTGCCGCAGTGTCTCTACCGCGGACCAGATCACCATCGGATCAGGGGTCTGGCCGCGCTCGTACAAGGTTGCCGCCAGCTCGGATTGCGTCGGCAGCCCAAGCATTAGGGCCCGGTAGGCCGGGTCCAATTCTCCGTCACGCAACACGGCCAGCAACCCATCAAGGTAATCGGCATCCGGCGCGGCATCATCCAGGATCATTCGCAGCAAAGTGTCCTGCGCCAGAGACCGCCCAGCCTGCCAACGGTTGAAGGGGTCGGTGTCGTGGGCTAGCAGAAACGCCCGCTCGGTGTTGCTGACGTCATGCTCAAGAATAACCGGCGCTGAGAAATCACGCAGGATCGACGGTGTGGGTTTCGCGGCCAGCCCGGTGAATTGAAAGCTTTGCTCAGCTTCGGTCAGTTCCAACACTTCGGTCGGGCGGACCTCATCCCCATTTGCACCTAACAGGCCCACGGCAACCGGGATCACTTGAGGTTGCTTTTCATTTTGCCCCGGCGTCGGCTCAGTGCGCTGTTTCAACGTCAGGGTATAAATGCCGTCCGCCCAGTCTTCCGAAACGGTGACGCGTGGCGTGCCCGATTGGCTGTACCAGCGTTTGAATTGGGTCAGGTCGCGGCCTGTGGTGTCTTCAAAAACCTTGATCCAATCCTCGATGGTACAGGCCTGGCCGTCGTGGCGCTCAAAATACAGGTCCAGCGCTTTGGCATAGGCGTCATCCCCGACCAAACGTTTCAACATTCCGATTACTTCAGCACCTTTCTCATAGACGGTCGCGGTGTAGAAGTTGTTGATCTCCTGAAAGCTCTCGGGCCGTACCGGGTGTGACAGGGGGCCGTTGTCTTCGGGGAACTGGCGCGCGCGCAGGTCTATGGCGTCGTGAATGCGTTTCACAGGGGCCGAGCGCATGTCGGATGTGAACTGCGCATCGCGGAATACCGTCAGTCCTTCTTTCAGACACAGCTGAAACCAGTCGCGGCAGGTGATGCGGTTGCCGGTCCAATTGTGGAAATACTCATGTGCGATGATCGCTTCGATGCGTTCGAAATTCGCATCGGTCGAGGTTTCGGGGCTTGCCAGAACAGCCGAGGAGTTGAAGATGTTCAGACCCTTGTTTTCCATCGCTCCCATGTTGAAATCGTCCACGGCGACGATGTTGAACACATCGAGATCGTATTCGCGGCCATAGACGTCTTCGTCCCATTTCATCGACTTTTTCAAGGCTTCCATGCCAAAGGCGCATTTGCCTTCATCGCCGGGACGAACCCACAGGTTCAATTCCACGTCGCGGCCCGACTTGGTGGTGAATTGGTTGTGATGGGCGATTAGGTCGCCTGCAACCAGTGCAAACAGATAGGCCGGTTTTGGCCATGGGTCGGTCCATTCGGCCCAGCCGTCGCCCTTGCCCGACGGGTTGCCGTTGGACAGCAGTACGGGAAGGTCGCCATTGATGCGCGCGGTGAAGGTGGACATCACGTCCGGGCGGTCGGGGTAGTAGGTGATCTTGCGAAACCCCTCTGCCTCGCATTGCGTGCAGTACATTCCGTTTGACATGTAAAGCCCTTCCAGCTCGGTGTTATTGCCGGGGTCGATCTCGACCTCGGCCTCCCAGATGAAGGGCGCATCCGGTACGGCAGCGGTCAGGCCCTTTTCGGTTACATCCGGCGCGATCTCGGCACCGTCGATTGCAGCGCGGATCAGCGTCAGGTCTTCCCCATGCAGAAAGAATGTCCGGTCCGTGGCATCAGGATTCGGGCGAAAGGCGACACGCGATGTGACCCGGGTGGCGTGGTCGGCAAGGTCGAAGGTCAGGTGCACGCTATCCACCAAATAACCGAACGGCGTGTAGTCCTTCAGGTAAATTGTTGTGGGGGCAGCGTCGCGCATCTTGGGCCTCGTATCCGTACTGGTTTGGCGCGACGTTAGGGGCTTCGTACAGGGGCTGCAACTGGCCTGCGTCATTCGCTTGCTGATTTTAAGGCAGCTTTTTGAAGGACCGAATACTGCTAATCCCTCGACAAAAGTTGCCTATCGGAAACTTTCCCCCTAAATGCACCTGAGCATACAGTGGCACACAATCGCGGGAGAGCGGGAACATGACTGGCAGACACACCCTGAACGGGCTGCAGATCGATCCGATTTTGGCAGAATTTATCGAGACGCAAGCACTGCCGGGAACCGGTGTGTCTGCGCAGCAGTTTTGGGCGGGCCTGGCGCGATTGGTGAACGAGTTGGGGCCGAAGAATCGCGACCTTCTTGCGAAACGGTCTGAAATTCAAAGCCGTATCGACGGCTGGCATATGGCCCGCAAGGGGCAGGAGATTGATCCTGCCGAATACCAGACTTTCCTGAAAGAGATCGGTTATCTGGTCCCGGAAGGGGATGGGTTTCAGATCGAGACGGCAAACGTGGATCCCGAGATTGCCCTTACCCCCGGTCCCCAACTTGTTGTGCCGATCACCAATGCCCGTTTTGCCTTGAATGCTGCCAATGCCCGTTGGGGCAGTCTTTACGACGCGCTTTATGGAACTGACGCTATGGGTGATTTGCCAGCGGGCGGTGGCTATGATGCCGCGCGTGGGGCGCGTGTGATCGCATGGGCCAAAGCCTTTCTGGACGACGTTGTACCACTGGCGTCCGGGTCTTGGGCGGACGTTTCCAGCCTTACAGTGAAGGACCGAGGATTGGTTCCTGCGCTGGGCGACCCCGCGCAATTTGCCGGGTTTGGTGGTGCGGCGGACAAACCGGAATTCGTGCTGCTGAAGAACAATGGCCTGCACATCCAGATCATGATCGATCCTTCCAGTACCATTGGCGCAACCGATCCTGCTGGCATCGCGGACGTCCGGCTCGAGTCAGCGCTGTCGACGATTATGGATTGCGAGGACTCGGTGGCTTGTGTTGATGCCGCCGACAAAGTTGTCGCATACGGCAACTGGCTGGGTCTGATGAAGGGTGACCTGACCGAAGAAGTCACGAAGGGCGGCACAACCTTTACCCGTAAGCTTGCGGACGACCTGAGTTTCACCACGCCGTCGGGCGATCAGGCCACGCTGAAAGGCCGGTCGCTGATGTTGGTACGTAACGTAGGTCACCTGATGACCAACCCGGCTGTGCTGGATGCCGAAGGGCGCGAGATTGGTGAAGGGCTGATGGATGCCCTCTGCACTACGTTGATCGCCATGCACGATATGAAGCGCGAAGGCGGTAACTCGGTCGAAGGTTCGGTCTACGTCGTAAAGCCCAAGATGCACGGGCCCGAGGAAGTTGCGTTCTCGGTCGAAATTTTTGACATGGTCGAAGATATTCTTGGCTTGCCCCGCAATACCGTAAAGCTGGGCATTATGGACGAGGAAAGGCGCACCTCGGCCAACCTGAAGGAGTGCATTCGGGCAGCGAAGTCACGAGTTGCCTTTATCAATACCGGGTTTTTGGACCGGACCGGGGATGAGATTCATACCTCGATGGAAGCCGGTCCGATGCTGCCAAAAGGCGATATCAAGAACACGCCTTGGATCGCGTCCTACGAGGACCGCAATGTCGACATCGGTCTGGCCTGCGGCCTGAAAGGCAAGGCGCAGATCGGCAAGGGCATGTGGGCGATGCCGGATCGCATGGGCGACATGCTGGACGCCAAGATCGGCCACCCGATGTCTGGCGCAACCTGCGCCTGGGTGCCGTCGCCGACCGCCGCGACACTGCACGCGACGCATTATCACAAGGTTGATGTGCTGGCCCGACAGGATGAACTGGCCGCCGGAGGCGCGCGCGGTAAGCTAGATGACCTGCTGACCATTCCGCTGCTGGGAGGTCGGAATTTGAGCGACGATGAAATCACCCGCGAGGTGGAAAACAACGCGCAGGGCATTCTGGGTTATGTCGTGCGCTGGGTCGATCAGGGCGTGGGTTGCTCAAAGGTGCCGGACATCAACGACATCGGCCTCATGGAAGACCGCGCAACCTGCCGGATTTCGTCTCAGGCCCTGGCCAATTGGCTGCACCATGGCGTCGTGGACGAAGCGCAGGTCATGGCCGCGATGCAGAAAATGGCGGCTGTTGTGGATCGTCAGAACGACAGCGACCCCAGCTATACGCCTATGGCGCCAAGCTTTGACGGCATCGCCTTTCAGGCAGCCTGCGATCTGGTGTTCAAGGGGCGGGTGCAGCCTTCGGGCTATACCGAGCCGGTTCTGCACGCCCGTCGTCTGGAGTTGAAGGCAAGCCAGGCGTAAGCGGTTCGGGTCGGGGCAAGGGGTATGTCTACCCCTTGTTTTCCAAAGAAGATTTTATCCAAATGAAAGGGATCAGGGATGGCTATTTCTTTGCGCAAGGCGCGCACCATCATTCGTAAGGCTCTCGAGAAGGGGCGCGAGATGGAGTTGAAGCCTCTGTCCGCTGTGGTTCTGGACGCGGGCGGTCATGTTATCGCCTTCGAACGTGAAGACGGTGCCGCCCCGGGTCGTTTCGCGATTGCGCATGGCAAGGCCTACGGCTCGGTCATGTTGGGCATGGCCGGGACCGCGCAGATGCAACGCGCCGAGGCGCAGGCCTATTTCATGGCCGCAGTGAATGGCGTCTATGGCGGGCAGGTTGTGCCGGTTCCAGGTGGTGTTCTGTTACGCGACCGAAAAGGCGCTGTCATCGGGGCTGTCGGAGTAACAGGTGACACTTCGGACAATGATGCGATTGCCGCAACGGCTGGAATTGAGGCTGCCGGTTTGATTGGTGAGATTTAAGTCTCCGCTTGGTTTGTCCTGCCAATGCCAAAACTTTGGAATTATTTCCCGGTTGATAGATTTTCTCGGGAAATAATTCCATACAAAATGTCTTTTGAGGGATTGTATTGTGCACCCCTGAACACGTCCCTGCGCTGTCATGCAGGGCGTGTATTCTTGCACGTCTGAGAGGCTGCCGCTAGCTTCCATGTTAAGCAATGGAACAACAAGGAAAGCGGAATGTCTCGTCCTGTCGTCGGTATCATCGGCAACTCGTATCTCATGAATGACCAATACCCGACACATGCGGGTGGGACGATGAACTCGGACGCGGTTGCCAATGTGTCGGGATGTCTGCCGCTGCTGATCCCTGCGGACCCGCGCTATGTGACGGTTGATGAGTTGCTGTCGGTATGCGACGGCTTTCTGCTGACCGGCGGACGCCCTAATGTTCATCCAGAAGAATACGGCGAACCCGAAACCGAAGCGCATGGAGAGTTCGACCGGGCACGCGACGCCATCACCCTGCCACTGGTTCGGGCCTGTGTGGAACGTGGGCAGCCCTTTATGGGCATTTGCCGCGGGTTTCAGGAGGTCAACGTGGCGATGGGTGGAACACTGTATCCCGAAATTCGCGATCTACCGGGCCGGATGAATCATCGGATGCCGCCCGACGGTACGCTGGAAGAGAAGTTTGCGCTGCGGCATGTGGTGACACTGGATGAGGGCGGAGTGTTCCACAATGTGTTTGGCGCGACCGAGGTCATGACCAACACCCTACATGGGCAGGGCATCAAGACGATTGGCGAACGTGTCGTCATCGAAGGTCACGCGCCCGACGGCACGCCCGAGGCGATCTTTATCAAAGACGCGCCTGGCTTTACGCTGTCTGTTCAGTGGCACCCGGAATGGGATGCCATCAACGACCCGGTGTCGCGCCCTCTGTTCGAGGCTTTTGGAAACGCTGTCCGGGTTTGGAATCGTGGCGGTTGTACTGCGATCAAGCAGTCTGCTTAACTGTACTTGCCCGCTGCTCTCTTGAGTCACGTCACTGCATCGCAACATTCAAATATTTATTTTTGAGGTCCGCTGAATAACCTTTTGAGCTGGCCAGCGGGTCTGAGAGCCTGTCGCTGTTGACATGAAACAGGGCAGGGTCGAGCGATGAGCGAGTCAACCCAAAGGCGACGGGGCCGGATTAGGCTGCTTGCGGGAACACTGATAGTGTCTTCCAGTTTCTCGGCTGAGGGGTCGCGCAGCAATGTGGCTCTCTGGGAGAATTGTTCTATATCGGGCGCACGCCCGACTCATCCTCTTCGGTCTGGTTGTCAGCGACAGAGCAAGGCGACTATCGCCTCGAAGCTGCGCAACGGAACACAACAGTAGACACCTGGACCAAGTCCCGTCGAGGTGTTCATCTAAGCTTTTCGCCCTTTGTTTCGAATGGAAACGGTGGAGTGCACCGGTTGTTTGCAGTTGGCGGAGCACCTAATGGCCGGGATTGCCTGATTGATACGCAAAATCAACAACGAAACTGGAGCTTGCCCGGTGGCGGTGGTGGCTCTGGTGGCGGTGGTGGTTCTGGTGGCGGTGGCGGTGGCGGTTCAGGTGGCTCCGGTGGCGGCTTTGGCGGCGGCGGTGGTTCTGGTGGATCCGGCGGCGGCTTTGGTGGCGGCGGTTCAGGTGGCTCCGGTGGTGGCTTTGGCGGCGGCGGCGGTTCTGGTGGATCCGGTGGCGGCTTTGGTGGCGGCGGTTCTGGCGGGACCGGTGGTGGTTTTGGTGGAGGTGGAACAACGGCTACCTTGCCTCGTACGCAACCCCAAGGTGCTTCTGCAGGGGCATATGCTGTCGGCGTAGAGTGCGTTGACGCAGCGACGGGTAAACTCGACGCGGCACTTTGTGATCCCACTGTAACAGCGCCCCTCGCAGGCCCTCCTTTGACAGAGGGCCGTGATCTTGCACCGCCATCCACGTGGAATGTGTGGACAGACTTCACCTATACCGAAATCGAAGACACGCGCGGTGTCACGGAAGTCGACGTAAACGACAATTATTTTGCGGCAGGTTTCGACAGGCTTGTCACGCCGGACTTGGTCATTGGATTTCAGGTTGAATACGAAGACATTGATGTCGAAGGGTTTCAGGGCCAGTTCAGACAAGACACCAAAGGGTTGGCCGTCGGGCCATATTTTGCCTGGCGTATGTCCGAGAGGTGGGTGCTGAACGGGTTGGCGACTGTTGGAGAGTTTTCAACGGATGCAAACGTCTTGGGATTGACTGGTGATTTTGATCGCACGCGTTGGCGTGCCAATCTGGAAGCTGTTGGCCAATATGAGGCCGGGCAATTCCTGCTGCGCCCGTCGGTTGCCTTTGACTACTACAATTACAGCGCGGAAGACTATGATCTGAGCGGTAGTTTGGCAGGGGTTCCGGTAAACATCATTGGTGAAGTTGCTTCTGCGACTTACAGCGCCTTGACGCCTGAGTTGGAAGTTAGCAGGCCATTTGTCACGTCACGATCGATTGTATCTCCATTCGCGACGCTAAGCGCAACGTACTGGTTGGACCGTGACAATATTGGCATTGGCGGGGGATCACAGACTGATTTGACCTGGGCCACACGCGTCGGGGTTCGCGGACGCGCAAGTGAAGCCGTCTTTTTCGAAGCAACGCTGGGTTATCTGAGTTTGTTCGAGGATGATCTGGACGCAACGGAAGCGTCGATTTTCCTGTCAGTCAATTTCTGATGCTAAGTGCAAAAAGTAAAAACGCCGGCTCATGTCACTGAGCCGGCGTTTTGTGATCAAACCAGAAGGTTGAACTGGTTGATCAGCGGCAGGCTGCGGGCGCGTTCTCCGGTCAGATCAAACAGGGCATTTCCGAGCGCGGGCATCGAGGGGGGCGTGCCGGGCTCTCCTGCGCCACCCATGTGGCGGTTGGTCTCGAGAACGCGCACCTCGACCTGCGGGGTCGTGTGCATGCGCATGGCGTCATAGTCAGGGAAGTTGAACTGCTCGGCTTCACCGTCTGCAAAGGTGATCTCGCCGTAACACGCAGCGGACAGGCCATAGATCATACCGCCGAACATCTGCGCCTTGACGTTGTCAGGATCCAGCGCCAGCCCCATGTCGCAGGCGATCCAAGCCTTGTTGATGCGGATGGTGCCGTCCTCGTCGACGACCTCGATCACTTGTGCCACGGGTGTGCCAAAGCTGTAGGCAAAGGCGACACCCCGGCCTACGCCATCAGGCGTTTTGCCGGTCCAGCCCGACATCTCTTTCACGGCTTCAAGACATCCGGCAGACGGAGCGTGTTCGGGTTTCATCAGTTCAAGCCGGAACTCCAGCGGATCGCGCCCAGCTGCATGGGCCATTTCATCCATGAAGGTTTCATGGAAAAAGCCATTGTGGCTGTTACCGACCGAGCGCCAGAAGCCCACCGGGACGGCCAGATCCGCGACATGGCCACTCATCCGGTAGTTCGGCACGGCGTAGGGTTGGTTAAAGAACCCTTCGACCAGCACCTTGTCGGGGCCGCCACCGGGGAAGCCGGTGTAGCGTTCAACCGCCTGCTGGGTTGGGGATTGCGAAGCAACCTTGCCGTCGATCAGAACAGCTTTGCCGTCTTGAACGGCGCCGCGCATCCGGGCAATGGCTCCGGGGCGGTAAAAATCGTGGCGCATGTCTTCTTCACAACTCCAGGTCGTTTGAACCGGCGTGCCGGGCATGGCCATTGCAACCTTGGTGGCGATCTCACCAAAGTCCAGTTCGCCCCGGCGACCAAATCCGCCACCCAGATAGGTGGTGTGAATCTGCACTGCCTCGGTGTCCAGATTGGCGGTGTTCGCGACGCGGAACTGAATCAGGGTCGGGGCTTGGTTGCCGCACCACAGCTCCACTGCGTTTCCGGTATATAGCGCGGTGGCATTCATCGGTTCCATCGTGGCGTGGGCCAGATAGGGCACTTGGTATTCAGCGGTGATTCCCGTCGCGCCCTCGGGGGTCACGCTGACATCGCCATCGTCGCGCATGGTCGAATTCGGCGCGTCGTCAAAAGCCTCGGCTATCTTGGCAAAGATACCGTCGGTGTCCGGCGGGTAGGGCGCATCGCCCCAGTTAACGTCGATGGCCTCGACCGCCTGGTTTGCCAACCAGGTGTTGTTGGCGATCACGGCCACACCTGTGCCCAGATCGACAACCTTCTCGACCCCCGGCATGGATTTTGCAGTGCTGTCATCAAAGCCATTCATCGCGCCGCCCAGTTTGGGGTTCATGCGCACGGCTGCGAATTTCATGCCCGGCAGGCGGACATCAACGCCGAATTCGGCGGTGCCGGTAACCTTGCCAACCATGTCCAGACGCGGTTGCGTCCGGCCCAGATAGCGCCATTCGGACGGATCGCGCAGAGACACTTCAACCGGTTCCAATCCAGCCGCATCTTCGGCAAGTTCGGAATAGGCGATCTTGTCGCCGTTGGGTGCAATAACATGGCCCGAGGCTGTTTGCAGGTCAGAAGGGTCAACGCCTAACCGGTCTGCGGCCGCACGTTTCAGCGTTTCGCGCGCCGAAGCACCCGCTTGCCGCATCCGCTCGAACCCGTCTTTCATCGAGGTCGAACCACCGGTGACCTGCAGGCTCAGCGTCTTGCCCAGAACACCCAGTGCCTCACCCAGATTGTGCTGGAAATTCGAGATGTCATAACCCTTGTTGGGCAATCCTTCGCCCACCAGGGCGGAGTTGTAATAGGCCGCTGCCGCCGGGCCATGCAGAACGGTGATCTGATCCAGATCGACGTCAAGTTCCTCGGCGATCAGTGCGGCCCATGTGGTTTTCACGCCCTGACCCATTTCAGCGCGGGGGGCGAACAGGGTGACGCCATTCTGGTCGATCAGCACAAACGGGTTCAACGCCGCTTCACCTTCGCCGGGTTTCAACGGGTTGGCGGCTGGACGGGTGACGTAATACGCGCCAAAGGCTACGCCACCAACAATTGCGGCAGAGCCGATCAGGAACGTGCGGCGGAGGATCTTACCAACTTTTCCCATGACTTACGCCTCCTTCAACTTGCCAGCGGCATCGTGAATCGCTGCACGAATTCGGGGGTATGTGCCACAGCGGCAGAGGTTATCCTGCATCGCGTCGTCAATGTCAGTATCGGTGGGCGAAGGGTTTTCTGCCAGCAAGGCGGCAGCCTGCATGACCTGTCCAGACTGGCAGTAGCCGCATTGCGCAACCTGATGATCGACCCAGGCTTGTTGAAGCGCGGACAATGCATCCGGTGCACCAATGCCTTCGATTGTGGTCACGTCACCCCAAACATCCGACAACGCAACCTGACAGGACCGCACGGCCTCGCCGTCGATATGAACGGTGCATGCTCCGCAGGCGGCAACGCCGCAGCCGAATTTGGTGCCGGTCAACCCGACCTCATCCCGCAGAACCCAGAGCAGGGGGACGTCATCAGGCAAGTCCACCTGATGTTGTTTTCCATTGATCTTAAGGGCCGTCGCCATGGCGCACCTCTCGTTGCTGTGGCTGGTTTCTGACATAATTAGAGAAAAGTGTCAGGGTGTCAATTGACAATTTAATCAAAAAGTGTCAGTTCTTCAGACATGAAAGACACGACTGACGATTCACGGCAAAAGGCGATCCTGAACTCGGCGTTTCAAGCCTTTTCTACGTACGGGTATCGCAAGACCTCGATGGACGATATTGCGCGCGGTGCGGGGATGTCCCGGCCTGCAGTCTATCTGCACTACAAAAACAAAGAGGCAATCGTCAGCAAGCTGACAGAGTTATACTATGCCGAAAAAACCGTCGCTGTGGCGCAGGCACTGGCGACACAAGGATCGGTGCCCGAGGTGTTGATCCGCGCGATACAGGCTCAGACGGACGGGATGGCGAAAATTCTGGCCTCGCCACATGGGCTTGAAATACTGGATAACACCAAATCTCTGTCTTCTGAAATCATCGCGGCGGGTGAGGCAAAGCTGGCGGGACTATACGCAGACTGGCTGACGCAGCAGGAACAGGCGGGCCGCGTGCGCCTGCTGGCTGACGCGGCCGAGATCGGACGAACGATCGCGGCCACGCTCAAGGGGCTAAAGCTGATCGGTGCAGGGGCAGAGGTCTACGAACAGCAGGTGGCGCAGGTTGCCGCCCTTTTTGGTGCGGGGCTTGAGGTCAGGTAACGCGCTGACGAACCTTGTATTCAGGCGTGTCCCACAGCTTGTTCTGCATGACATCGGCCAGAATCTCGGTTGCCTTGATCACATCGCCTTCGTCGATATAGAGCGGCGTGAAGCCAAACCGCATGATATCTGGCGCACGGAAGTCGCCGATCACGCCACGCGCGATCAGGGCCTGCATTGCGGCATAGCCTTCCTCGAAACGGAATGAGACCTGACTGCCACGTAACTCTGGTGTGCGTGGGCTGGCCAGTTTCAACTCGGGGCAGGTCGCCTCAACACGGCTGATGAACAACTCGGTCAATTCAATGGACTTTGCCCGGACATCAGTAATTTCCGCCATATCCCATATATCCATGGCCGCGGACAACGCCGTCATTTGGATCACGGGGGGCGTGCCCACGCGCATGCGTTCGATCCCGCTGCCGGGGCGATAGTCCAGATCAAAGGCAAACGGGGCTTCGTGTCCCAGCCAACCGGACAGGGCAGGTCGCACTGTTTCCGCCAGTCGTGGTGCGACATAGATAAAGGCTGGGGCACCGGGACCGCCGTTGAGGTATTTATATGTGCAACCCACAGCAAAGTCGGCATTGCAGCCTGCAAGATCGACCGGAATTGCCCCGGCCGAATGTGCCAGATCCCATACGGTGACGACGCCATTGGCATGAGCCAATTCGGTCAGGGCTTTCATGTCATGCATTCTGCCCGATCGGTAATCCACTTCGGTCAGCATCAAGACCGCGATCTCTTCCGTGATAGCAGCGGCCACGTCCTCGGGATCTACAACGCGCAGTTCATACTCTTCACCCAGCGAACGCAGCAGACCGTCGGCCATGTACAGATCAGATGGGAAATTGCCATTGTCTGACAGAACCACCTTGCGCGAGGGGTTAAGCTCAAGCGCGGCGGCTACGGCCTGATACACTTTGATCGACAAGGTGTCGCCTGTGACAACACTGCCCTGTTCGGCACCGATCAGACGTCCGATGCGGTCGCCCAGCCCGGTGGGCAGCCCCATCCAACCGGCCTTGTTCCAACCGGTAATCAACATCTGTCCCCACTCATCTGTCAGCATCTCCTGTACGCGTGAGGTCGCTGATTTAGGCAGAGGCCCAAGAGAGTTGCCGTCAAGATAAAGGATACCTTCGGGTAGGGAGAACATGGCTTTGGTTGCGGCGAAATCGGTCATGAAAGCTCGTTTTTTGTGTTTGTCTGTCGCTGTTTGCCCTCGGGCGTACCCGATCCAAACTAACCTGTCCACTGATGCGACATCGTGGGGTTTTGCTATTCTGTTCTGAAAACGATAGGACAGCGCCCAGAAACGACACGTATCTTTACGTTACGTCATCCACAAAGGACCAACTATGCGCTGGATCGATGTTCCCCCTGTGTGGCTTGCGGGCTTTGTCCTTCTGGCATGGTTGCAGGGCCGGTACGTGGGATTGGGCCTGTCGCTTGAAGGCGGGCTGACCGACCTGATCAGTGGTGTTTTGATCGGAGGTGGCGTCCTGTTGGCGGTTATGGCAGTTGTCGAATTCCGCCGACATCAGACCACTGTCATTCCGCATGAAACACCAAGTGCGATGGTGCAATCCGGAATTTACAAACGCAGCCGCAACCCAATCTATTTGGGTGATGTGCTGATCCTGGCGGGTCTGATCCTGCGGTTTGATGCTGTCCTTTCGCTGGTGCTGGTGCCCGTCTTTGTGTGGGTGCTCGAACGTCGGTTCATTTTGCCTGAAGAGGATCGCCTGCGTCGCACCTTCCGCGCAGATTTTGCACGCTATGAGCGCAAAACGCGTCGGTGGGTGTAAGAGGGGCTGGCTCATGACACAACGTAACCGATGCTGCGCTTGCGAAATAAAATTACGCAAGATACATCTTTTCTTAACAAACCATACCCGAGGACCTGCTCGGCCTTAGACTCTAGGGGGACTGCCAGTGAAGATAGGCACACCGAAGGAAATATTGGATGGCGAGAACCGGGTCGCGATGACGCCGGACTCTGCTGTGCAGTTGCAGAAACTGGGCTATGAGTGCCAGATTGAGAAAGGGGCAGGTGCAGCCGCCGGTTTCTCGGATGAGGCGTACAAAGCCGTGGGCGTTGAAATCGTGAAGACGGCTGCGTCCCTGTGGAAGAGTTCGGACATCGTCGCCAAGGTGCGTATCCCGACTGAGACCGAGATGAAGCGTCTGACCAAGGGCAAGACGCTGATTTCCTTCTTTAACCCGGCGGGCAATGAAGACGGGATGGAGCTGGCCAAATCCAAGGGCGCGAATGTGATCGCGATGGAGATGGTGCCGCGTATCAGCCGTGCGCAGAAGATGGATGCGCTGTCGTCGATGGCCAATATCGCAGGTTATCGCGCGGTTATCGAAGCTGGTAATAACTTTGGTCGCTTCTTCACCGGTCAGGTGACTGCCGCCGGTAAAGTACCGCCTGCCAAGGTGCTGATCGTGGGCGCGGGTGTGGCTGGACTTGCCGCCATCGGGACCTCGACGTCTCTGGGCGCGATCACCTATGCGTTTGATGTGCGCCCGGAAGTGGCCGAACAGGTCGAATCCATGGGGGCCGAGTTCGTCTATCTGGACTTTGAAGAAGAAGAGCAGGATGGCGCGGCCACTGGCGGCTATGCCAGCGTTCAGTCCGAAGAGTTCCGCAACGCGCAGCTGGCCAAGTTCCGCGAACTGGCACCAGAGATGGACATCGTCATCACCACCGCCCTGATCCCGAACCGCCCGGCACCCAAGCTGTGGCTGGAGGACATGGTCAAGGCGATGAAGCCGGGCTCGGTCATCGTTGACCTCGCGGCCGAGCGGGGCGGCAACGTTGAAGGCACCGTGCCGGATGAGAAGGTTGTGACCGACAATGGCGTGACCATCATCGGCTATACCGACTTCCCCAGCCGGATGGCGGCGCAATCGTCGTCTCTGTATGCGACCAACATCCGTCACATGATGACTGACCTGACGCCTGAAAAAGACGGTCAGATCAACCATGACATGGAAGATGACGTGATCCGCGGCGCAACCGTGACCCATGAGGGTGAGATCACGTTCCCGCCGCCGCCGCCCAAGGTGCAGGCGATTGCGGCGCAGAAGAAGCCGGAAGTCAAAGAACTAACCCCGGAAGAGAAAAAGGCTCAGGAGATTGCGGCCTTTAAGGCGCAAACTAAGCAGCAGTTCACACTGCTGGGTGTCGGTGGCGCGCTCATGCTGCTGGTGGGGCTGGTTGCTCCGGCCAGCTTCATGCAGCACTTCATCGTGTTTGTGCTGGCCGTGTTTGTGGGCTTTCAGGTGATCTGGGGCGTGGCGCATTCACTGCACACACCGCTGATGGCGATCACCAACGCGATCTCGTCGATCATTATCGTTGGGGCCTTGATGCAGATCGGATCGGGGTCTTTCCTGGTCATTCTGCTGGCGGCGCTGTCTGTCTTCATGGCCGGGATCAACATCTTCGGCGGCTTCCTCGTAACACGGCGCATGCTTGCCATGTTCCAGAAATCTTAAGGAGGCCGGGCACATGGAATTTGGCTTCACCACTGCCGCTTATGTTGTTGCGGCTGTTCTTTTCATCCTCGCTTTGGGCGGGTTGTCGAACCAGGAAAGCGCCAAGCGGGCGGTCTGGTACGGCATTGTTGGTATGGCGCTGGCGGTCTTTGCTACGCTTGTGGGTCCGGGCTCGGGCCTGTGGCTGCTGTCGCTGCTGCTGATCATCGGCGGCGGTCTGATCGGTCAATATGTGGCGCAGCGCGTGCAGATGACCGAGATGCCGCAGCTTGTGGCTGCGATGCACTCTCTGGTTGGTCTGGCGGCGGTCTTCGTGGGCTTCAACGCGCATTTTGAAGTTCAGAACGTGGCCGAGGTCTTTGCGATTGCCGACGCCGCGAAAGGGGTTGAACTGGACGGTCTGGGGTCCTTTGCGCAACTGATCGCTAAGAAGACCCCGGCGGAGCTGGCAATTCTGCATGTGGAACTGTTCCTGGGCATCTTCATCGGTGCGATCACCTTTACCGGCTCGGTCGTGGCTTATGGCAAGCTGGCGGGCAAAGTGACGAGCGCGGCGACCAAACTGCCCGGCGGTCATGCGCTGAACGCGGCTGCTGCGGGCCTCTCGCTAATCTGCCTGTTCTGGTACACCAGCACCGGCGGGTTCTTCCCGCTGTTCCTGATGACGCTGGCTGCGTTGTTCATCGGCTATCACCTGATCATGGGCATCGGTGGCGCCGACATGCCGGTGGTTGTGTCGATGCTGAACAGCTATTCGGGCTGGGCGGCGGCAGCGATTGGCTTCTCGCTGGGCAACGACCTGCTGATCGTGGTTGGTGCGCTGGTGGGCTCGTCGGGTGCGATCCTGTCTTACATCATGTGTAAGGCGATGAACCGTCACTTTGTCAGCGTGATCCTTGGGGGCTTTGGTGGCCCGCAGGGGGAACAGATGGCCGTTGAAGGTGAACAGATCGCCATTGAAGCGGACGGCGTTGCGGCTGCTCTGAATGACGCGGACAGTGTCATTATCATCCCGGGATACGGTATGGCCGTGGCGCAGGCGCAGCAGTCAGTCAGCGAGCTTGTTCGCAAGCTGCGTGCCAAGGGCAAAGAGGTGCGCTTTGCAATCCACCCGGTTGCAGGTCGTCTGCCTGGCCACATGAACGTGCTGTTGGCCGAGGCAAAGGTGCCTTATGACATCGTGCTGGAAATGGACGAGATCAACGACGATTTCCCCGACACAGACGTGGCCATCGTGATCGGTTCAAATGACATCGTGAACCCGGCCGCACAAGAAGATCCCAACAGCCCCATCGCCGGGATGCCGGTTCTTGAGTGCTGGAAGGCGAAGCAGGTGTTTGTGTCGAAACGTGGTCAGGGCACCGGCTATTCAGGTATCGAAAACCCGCTGTTCTTCAAAGAGAACACACGCATGTTCTATGGCGACGCGAAACAGTCGCTCGACAAACTGCTGCCCATGATCGACTGATCAAAAGACTTAATCCAATTGCAAAGGGCGCCTTCGGGCGCCCTTTTCTTTTTTTGTATTGCAGGAGGCTTTGCCTCCTAACCTCCAAGGTATTTTTAGCCAGATGAAGCAGCGGATTGTGGTAAAATGGATTGGTCAGGAGGTTTGTGATGCAGAAGGTGAATGGCATAGGAGGCGTGTTTTTTCGCGCCCGCGATCCAAAAGCTTTGAGCGCGTGGTACGCGGAACACCTGGGCGTCGATCATTACCATCCCGTGCCTTGGAAACAACGCGAAGGCTATACTGTCTTTGCTCCGTTTGCGCAGGACACCGAGTATTTCGGGCGGGAAGATCAGCAATGGATGATCAACTTCCGTGTCGATGATCTGGCGGCCATGACTCGGCAACTGGAGGCGGCTGGAATCGCCGTTGAAACGCATCCGGATTGGGACAGCGAGGTTGGGAAATTCGCGCGCATCCACGATCCTGAGGGCAATCCCATCGAGCTGTGGCAGCCAAATCAATGAGATAGCCGGCTTGTATACCTTAGTATCCCTGTAAGTATATGAAACAAAAAGAGAATTGATGTAACTGATATGTGTCGTATAGTGCGCGTGACGAGGCGGAGCCCTGAATGACACCGATTGACGACCACCCCCTTCGCTATGCGCTGGCCAATGAACTGCACGCACGACCATTCCCGGTTGCGTCTATGCCATGCACAGTGGTTTTTTTAGCAATCAAGAAATCCGAGGCTGCGGTTGCGCGTGATCGTAGTCAGGATTTGGCCCATTTGATCAATCTTCTGGATCGCCATGGCGCGCAGCATCCTCAGCCTGATGCCACGCATTACGCCGGTCAGATCGGTCGGCATTGGCTAAAATGGGAGCAACACACAGAGTTTGTCACCTACACGGCAATCGCGCAGAACGTGAGTGACCGTGCGTTCAACCCGGCCGATTTCGAAGTTTTTCCTCTTGATTGGTTGATGGCCAGTCCGGGCCAAAGGGTCACATCTGTGATGGTTCGTGTCGTAGAGCGCGAAAGTGACGACGCGATTAAGTCCAAATTGCTGGACTGGTTCGAGCCTGAAAGCCTGGCCGTGGCCAGGGTATTGGATGATGCCGCCGTATGCGCCAGCGATTTTCGCATCGATCCGGCAGGCCATATGCGGTTTGCTTTGTTCGTGGCCGAAGGAACAGGTCGCCGCCGAACGGGGCGAATTGTCCAGCGCTTGTGCGAAATTGAAACCTATAAGGCGATGTCCATGTTGGGTTTTGCGCGCGTTAAGCAGTTGATGCCGCGTATCGGAGAGTTGGATGGGCAGTTAACCCGGTTGATGGGACAGATGACCGACAACTCGGCGCAGCCCGACTCGCTTTTGCAGGATCTGCTGTCGACGTCGATTGAACTTGAAACTCTGTCAGCCCGGTGCTCGTTCCGGTTCGGGGCAACGGGTGCCTATGAAGCTATCGTCAATCAGCGGATTGAAGTGTTGCGGGAAGAGCGGTTCCAGGGCGGTCAGAACTTTGCCGATTTCATGATGCGGCGCTATGACCCTGCGATCCGGACAGTTAAGTCCACTGAACGCCGTCTTCAGGCTTTGTCTGACAGGGCTATCCGCGCGGGCGAGTTGCTGCGAACCAGGGTAGATGTGGAACGCAGTGCGCAGAACCAGGCGTTGTTGGAAAGCATGGACCGTCGGGCGGACCTGGCCTTGCGGCTGCAGCATACTGTCGAAGGGCTGTCCGTTGTTGCCATCAGCTACTACGCGGTTTCATTGGTGAGCTATCTTCTATATCCGCTGACGGCTTCGGGCATTAGCAAAGGTATGTTGACGGCAGCGGTTACAGTTCCCGTTGTGGCCGGAGTATGGTTCGCAATCCGTCGGATCCGCAAGCGGCTTGGTTGAGCGGCAATTGCCAAATTCGGCTGGACCTGTAGAACGGGGGACGTTTGGCGAGCGACGCGAGGGTTTCCTGTGATTTCTTTAGGTGCAGCATGGCGGGCTGTTGCCGCCATGTTCATTCTGAATGGTGCTTTGTTCGGGATATGGGCCTCGCGCATTCCTGCCGTGCGCGACCGGTTGGGCCTGTCTCATGAAGAATTGGGCTACGGGTTGCTGTTCATGGCGGCTGGTGCTGTATGTTCTTTTCCCATCACCGGGCGGCTTACGGATCGGTTCGGCGCTGTTGCTATCACCCGCGTCATTGCGATGCTCTACACCTTGTCGCTAATCCTGCTGGCCATGGCCTGGGGATTTTGGGGGCTGGCGGTCTTTCTGTTCATCTTTGGTGCTTTCCATGGCTCCATGGACGTGGCGATGAATGCCTGGGCGGCAGAGGTCGAACAGGCATATGATAAGCCTGTGATGTCTTCATTCCACGCGATGTGGAGTCTGGGTGCGGGTCTTGGCGCGCTGAGTGGATACGCTGCTGTTCAGATGGGGCTGAATGTGCTTATGCACTTCTTGCTGGCAGGGGGCGTCGTCGTTGGACTTGCGCTGGCCTTGTCCTGGGTGCGCTGGACTTCAAAACGTTCGGATCGCGGGCAGGGATCCGTTTTTGCATTGCCATCCGGTATATTGGTGTTGGTAGGGTTTACGGCATTGTGCGGGGCATTGGGCGAAGGTGCCGTTGCAGATTGGAGCGCGATCTATTTGCGTGACATCACGGACGCAACTGAAAGCGTTGCGGCCCTGGGATATGCCGTCTTTTCTGTGACAATGGTAGCGTTTCGCCTTGCCGGTGCTTTTGTCATTGAACGTTTCGGCCCGGTTGCCACAGCGCGCTGTGGCGGGCTTTGCGCTGCTCTTGGCGTGTTTGCCGTTGTGTCAGCGACGGATCCTCTGCCCGCCTTGGCTGGTTTTGCCCTGATGGGTGTGGGCTATGCCGTGATTATGCCGCTGGCGTTCAGTCGGGCTGCAAGTGACCCGGATGTGCCGCCGGGGCAGGCCATCGCCAGTGTTGCAACTTTGGGATATGGGGGGCTGTTGATCGGGCCGCCATTGATCGGCTTTTTAGCGGAATTGTTTGGCCTGCGTCTGGCATTCTCGGTGTTGTTGCCGCTGGCGGTCCTGATCATTCTATTGGCCGGCGCGCTAAGGCGCGCCGACTGAGTGTGATTTAACGCCCGCGAATGCGCGGATCCAGCGCGTCGCGCAGACCGTCGCCCAGGTAATTCACGCTGAGCACGGTCAACGAGATTGCCAGACCGGGCCAGAACACGCGTTCAGGGTATTGCTGCAAGTAGTCGACACCGTCGAACAGCAGGCGACCCCAGGTCGGGAAATCAGGCGGGAAGCCCAGACCAAGGAAGGACAGTGCGCTTTCGGTGATGATCGCCGTGGCAATCCCCAGCGTCGCGGACACCATGATCGGCGAAAGCACGTTGGGCAGAATATGCCGTGTGATGATCTGACTGTTGCTGGTGCCGATAGAGCGCGCCGCCAGAACGAATTCACGTTCCTTGATGGCCAAAACGTCGCCCCGCACGATCCGGGCGGTTGGCATCCAAGAGGTGATGCCGATGGCGCAGACAATCAGGATGAAAATTCCACGCTCCAACCCAAAGGCAGCCGATAAAGGCTCGCGGAACAGAAGCATCATGACCAACAGCAGGGGCAGCAGGGGCAGGGCCAGGAACAGGTCCGTCAGGCGCATCAGCGGTCCGTCAAGCCGTTTGAAGAACCCGGCCAAGACACCGATAAACGACCCCAAGAACAGCGCCAGAAGCATTGCCGTGATGCCCACCGAAACCGAGGTCTGCCCGCCCGACATCATGCGTGCCAGAATGTCCCGGCCCAACTGGTCGGTTCCAAACGGATGTGCCCAGCTTGGCCCCTGATTGCGCGAACGGATGTCGATCTGCGTTGGATCAATGCTCCATAGGAACGGCCCCAAGTAGACGCCAGCCACAATGAAGATGAACAGGATTGCACCGATCATCGCGCCCTTGTGGGTTTTGAACTGATCCCACACATCGCGCCATTGGCTGCGGGGTGGGGTGGCCAGTTCCTCCATCACGTCAGCGGTTGGCAGCGCGGTGGAAGCAGGTGCCAATCCTTCATCCGGGATCAGCGTGTCTGATTTGTCGGTATCAGTCATAGCGAATCCTCGGATCCAGAATGCCGTAAAGAACATCGGCGATCAGGTTGAACAGCACGATCAGCACGGCAAAGATGAAGGTCAGGGTTTGCACCATCGGCAGGTCGTTGGCCTGAATTGCGCCGATCAGCAACTGTCCGATGCCATTCACCTTAAACACCTGCTCGGTGATGATAGCGCCGCCGAAGATGGCCGGGATACCCAGTGCAATTACGGTGACCACGGGGATCATCGAGTTGCGCAGGACGTGAACCATAACCACGGTGTATTCGCTAAGCCCTTTGGCGCGGGCGGTGCGGACGTAATCCTGATTGAGGTTGTCCAGCATCGAGGCGCGCATGAAGCGTGAAAGCTGTGCCGTGATTTGCAAGGCCAGAACCATGACCGGCATGATCATCTGTTTCAGCTGTACAACAAAGCTGTCCCAACTGTTGACCACATGGGTGGTGTCATAGATCGACGGGAACCACCCCAGCTGGACCGAGAAGATCACGATCACCAGAACGCCCGAGAAGAAGGGCGGCACCGAAAAGCCAACCATCGACACGAAGGTGCCCATCTGGTCGAACCACGAATACTGGCGATAAGCAGAATAGATGCCGATGGGCAGGGCGATCAGGATGGCGACCACATAGGCGGTGCCGACAACCCACAGAGTCTGCGGGATACGCTGAACGACGATGTCCATAACGGGCGAGCGGGTCTGCCACGAAATCACACGCAGGTCACCTTCGGAAAAGGTGGTGCCAAACATGTGGTCGATCAGAACCTGCGGTTCGATCCAGAAGAATTGCACGATCCATTTCCAGAACCGGATATGCATGGGTTGGCCAAGGCCAAGCGCTTCGCGCATCTTCTCTTTGACTTCGGGCGGGACGGTAAGCGGGACCTGCGCCATCGGGTCGCCGGGGGCAAGCTCGAGTAGCAGGAAAATGACGAGGCTGATGAACAGCAGCGTGGGTACGGCCAGCACCAGTCGTCTGATTGTAAAGTTGAGCATTCAAAGGCGCCTTTGTTGATGCGTCTTTTTGTTGGAGTGGTCTGCAAATGACCGCGCCCCGATACGTCGGGGCGCGGCTTTGCAAGACTAATGCTTAGGAACCGGTCTTGCGGTACCAGTCCGCAATGTTCCACAGCTCGCTGTCCCAAACGTTCAGGACAACGCCACCCAGCGTGTTTGCGTGCGCCGACAGACGACCACGGTGGACCAGCGGGATCATGCCGCCGTTCTGAACCATGATGTCGTTCAGTTGCTTCGCAATCTCAGCGCGGGCTTCCAGACCAGCGGTTTCGGCCAGCTGACCATGCAGCTTGTCGAACTCTTCGTTGCAGAAGCGGCTGATGTTTTCACCCTGCCACTGGCTTTCCGGCTTCGGTGCTTTGTCGCACAGGCCGTTGCCCAGGTAAGACTGCGGGTCAGTGCCGTTGAAGGTGTTGGCGTACATTTCAACGTCAGCATAGAACTTCTGGAAGGTGTCAGGCGAACCCGGGTCACCACCAAAGAAGACCGACGCGTTGATGTTGCGCAGTTCGGTTTCAACACCGATCTGGCTCCACCATTCCTTGATCAGCGCCTGGAAGTCCTGACGAACGGCGTTGGTCGATGTCTGATAGACAATTTTCAGCGGAACGCCGTCTTTTTCGCGAACGCCGTCACCATCGGAGTCAACGATGCCAGCGTCATCCAGCAGTTTCTTCGCGCCTTCGATATCCTGCGTGTCGCAAGTCATTGAAGTCGAGTTGAACGCAGCAGGAGCCGGAACCCAGTTACAGGTCACTTTACCCGCCTGGCCATAGCCGATCTCAACCAGCAGCGGGCGGTCGATTGCCATGGACAGGGCCTTGTAGACCGCAGGGTCTTGCAGGAACGGGTGCGGATGTTTGGCCGTCGAACGCTCGCCTTCCGGCAGGTCCGGTGACGGGTTGGTCTGGTTCAGCATGATGCGCTCGACCAGCGGACCAAAGCCTGCAACCGGAGTACCTTTGCCGCCTTCCTGCATCTGAGCAATCACTTCAGGCGCCAGCTGTAGGTTCCAGGCATAGTCAAACTCGCCTGTCTCCATTACGGCACGACCCGCCGCAGTTGCGTCGCCGCCACCTTTGAAGGTTACGGTCGCAAAGGCCGGTTTGGCCGGATCACGATAGTTGTCATTGGCTTTGAAGGTGATCACGTCGTTCGGTTTGAACTCGGTGACGACAAACGGGCCGGTTCCGATCGGGTTGAAGTTCTGATCGGTACACTCAGGCGCTTTTGCACCCACACAATCTGCGAACTGAGCCGCTTGAATAATCGGGCTCTCGCCACCAACAAAGGGTCCGTACGGGAACGGGGTGGGCGCATCGAAAGTGACCTTAACGGTCAGGTCGTCCACCGCCTCAACCGAAGTTACACCTTCGAATTTTGTAACCTGTGCGCAGCCGCCTTCGGGGTGCATGCAGTAGTCAGCAGTGAATTTCACGTCTGCCGAAGTAAATGGCGTGCCATCCGACCAGGTGATTCCAGGTGCGATTTTCCACGTGATCGAGGTCAGGTCTTCGCTGACACCACCGTTTTCAACAGTCGGGATTTCAGAGGCCAGGAAAGGAACCATGTTGCCGTCTTGGTCATAGCGCGCCAGCGGTTCGATCACCAAAGAGGCTGATTCCACATCTTTCGTACCACCCGACAGGAACGGGTTCAGGATCGACGGAGCTTGCCAATAAATGATGCTGACGTTGCCGTCCGATCCCCGCTCGGCAAAGGCCATCGGAGCCATTGCCGTGCTTGCAATCGCACCAAGCAAAAGGGTTTTAATTTTCATAATTTACTCCCGAATTGGACACGTTTGTGTCTCGATTATTTCCGCATGGCCTGCGGACTTGGCGTTGCCGCTTTGGGGCAAGGTTTTGATCGATAAAGATAATAGCGCTAACGTTTTTCAGCGCGCGCTCTCCCCAAAGCAGTTACGAGGGGTATCGAAACAGAACTTGCAAAAAATGCAAGTGGTGCCGTCGCGAAAATGTGTAATGCGTTTGACTTTTCCCGGTAGCCCGCCGTAGCGTTCGGCACTCAGAACAAAAATGACAACGTCAGGGGAGCGTGCGCGTGCTGGATCAGCCTATTGCACAAATCAAAAAACTGCGGGTGGAATTTCAGACCAAGGACGGCCCTGTCGTTGGCGTCGAAGACGTCTCGTTCGAGGTCAATCCGGGCGAAACCGTTTGTATCGTTGGTGAATCGGGCTCTGGAAAGTCGGTGTCATCGCTGTCTCTGATGCGGTTGGTCGAGTTCGGCGGGGGCGAGATTGCGGGTGGCGAACTGCTGTTTGATCGCCGCGATGGCGAAGAGATGGACCTTTCCAATGCCGACCAGGATCTGATGAAACAGATTCGCGGAAACGAGATCGGGATGATCTTTCAGGAGCCGATGACCGCCCTGAACCCGGTGTTTACTGTCGGCCGCCAGTTGACCGAAGGGCTGCGCATCCACAAGGAGATGTCGAAAGCGCAGGCTGAAGAAAGGGCATTGGAACTGCTGCGTCAGGTTCGCATTCCGGAACCCGAACGCCGCCTTAAGCAATACCCGCACGAGCTGTCCGGTGGGATGCGCCAGCGTGTGGTCATCGCGATGGCCATGGCGTGCGAACCGCGCCTGTTGATCGCGGATGAACCCACCACGGCTTTGGATGTGACCATTCAGGCCGAGATTCTGGCTCTGATGGACCGTCTCAAGCGGGAAACCGGCACAGCAGTGATGTTCATCACCCACGATATGGCGGTGGTTGCCCAGATGGCTGACCGCGTGGTGGTTATGTTCCGCGGCAACAAGGTCGAAGAGGGTACCGTCAAGGAAATCTTCGAGAACCCGCAGCACGACTATACCAAGGCCCTTCTGGCCGCGGTGCCAAAGCTGGGTGAGATGCGGGGTAAATCCGCACCCGAGCCCATGAAGCTATTGGGGGTGGAGGGGCAGAATATTGCCCCCATCCCCGGCACCGAAGAGGTTCTGCTGACCGTCAAGAATCTGACGACGCGTTTTCCGGTCAAAGGCGGGCTGTTGCGGCGCACGATTTCGAACGTCCATGCAGTTGAAGACGTCTCATTCACGCTGAACAAGGGCCAGACCCTCAGCCTTGTGGGTGAATCCGGGTGCGGCAAATCCTCGGCCGGACGCTCGATCCTGCGGCTGGTCGAGCCCATGGCGGGTGAGGTCAATCTGGACGGCGTCGACGTCATGAAGCTGGATCCGTCCGGCCTGCGCAAGGCGCGGCTGGACATGCAGATGATCTTTCAGGATCCCTTCGCGTCGCTGAACCCGCAAATGCAGTTGGTGGATCAGGTGGCTGAACCGATGCGCAACTATGGGGTTGCGTCTGGATCAGAGCTGCAAGACCGCGTCGCACAGCTGTTCGACAAGGTGCAGCTGCCCCGCAGTTTCATGCGCCGTTTCCCGCATGAAATGTCAGGTGGTCAGCGTCAACGGATCGCCATTGCCCGGGCCTTGGCCCTTAACCCAAAGCTGATCATCGCGGATGAAGCCGTTTCGGCCCTCGACGTATCGGTGCAGGCACAGGTGCTGAACCTGATGATGGAACTGCAATCCGAGCTGGGCCTGTCCTATCTGTTCATCAGCCACGATATGGCCGTGGTTGAACGGGTCAGCCATTATGTCGGGGTCATGTATCTGGGTCGCATCGTCGAGCTTGGCCCACGCGCCCGGGTCTTCGAAAACCCCCAGCATGCCTATACGCAGGCGCTGATGAAGGCAGTTCCGATCGCGGACCCCAACAAGCGGAAGTCCGAAAAAGACCTGAACTTCAAGCCGATTCCGTCTCCGATTCATCCTGTGGGCCACACGCCGAAACCTTCGCAATATCAAGAGGTGGAGCCGGGTCACTTCATCCTGACGACGGACAGCGGATACTAATACCAATGGCAAATCGCCTGACGCCGCTTGAGATCATGACCAAGCTGATCTCTTTTCCAACCGTAAGCCGCGAAACCAATCTGCCACTGGTGGATTGGGTTGAGGAATACTTGCTAGGTCACGGGATTAAACCGCATCGCTGGCCCGACCCGGATCAACCGCACAAGGCTGCGATCTTTGCGCATGTTGGTCCAATCGAAGAAGGCGCAGTGGTTCTGTCTGGTCACACTGACGTCGTGCCGGTGGATGGTCAGCCGTGGGATACGGACCCCTTCACCGTGACCGAGAAAGACGGCAAGTATTTTGGGCGGGGCACGTGCGACATGAAGGGCTTTGACGCTTTGGCCATTTGGGCCCTTGTCGAAGCGCATCACGCTGGGGTCAAACGGCCATTGCAACTTGCGCTCAGCTTTGATGAAGAGGTCGGCTGCACTGGTGCGCCGCCTATGATCCAGGCGATGCAGGAAGTTCTGCCCAAAGGATCCGCCGTGATCGTGGGTGAACCATCCATGATGCAGGCCGTGACAGGGCACAAAGGTGGTTTTGGCTTTGATACCCACATCACGGGATTCGAAGTTCATAGCTCGATCATGCACACAGGCGTCAACGCGATCATGGAGGCGGCGCCTCTGATCAATTGGGCGAACCAGCAGAACGCAGCAAATATGGCGGCGGACCCCAGCCCGGTTGCCGCCGTGTTCGATCCGCCATGGACGACCTGCCATGTTGGCATGATTGAAGGTGGCACAGCACACAATATCACCGCCAAGGACTGTAAGTTCATGATGGATTTCCGAACCGTGCCGGATGAATCCAAGGCGCAATGGCAGGATGCTTATTTTCAGCAGGTCCGCGCGATTGAGGCCCGTATGCAGCAAGTGCACCCCGAGGCCCGTATCGAACTTTCCGAAAACTTTTCTATCCCGGGACTCGTGCCTGAACAGGATGGTGAAGCGGAAACTCTGGTGCGCGCGTTGACGGGCGACAATGCCAGCCATGTAGTCAGCTATGGAACCGAGGCAGGTCAGTTTCAGGAAGCTGGTTATTCGGCGGTGATTTGCGGCCCCGGCGATATTGCGCAGGCCCATCAGCCGAACGAGTTCATCTCGGTCGCGCAGTTCGAAGCTGGACAAAAGTTCATGCAGCGCTTGGTTGAAAAGCTGGGCACCTGATCCGACGTAAAGCGGTAAACGCAGCCGAAGGGGAGGTTTTGAGATGCCGGTAAAAAACAGACTTGCGGAAATGCATGGCGAGATTACCAAGTGGCGCCGTTATCTACATGCACATCCTGAGCTTATGTATGACGTTCACGAAACCGCAGCATTTGTTGCAGACCGTCTGAAAGAATTTGGCGTAGACGAGATTACTCCGGGGATTGGCAAAACTGGTGTTGTTGGAGTGATCAAAGGGCGCACGGATACGCAGGGGCGTGTCATTGGCCTGCGGGCAGATATGGATGCGCTGCCGATTGAAGAGGCAACGGGGCTGGACTATGCCTCAACCGTTTCAGGTAAGATGCACGCCTGCGGTCATGACGGTCACACCTCGATGCTGTTGGGGGCAGCGCAATATCTGGCCGAGACACGCAATTTCGACGGCACCGTGGTTCTAATCTTTCAGCCAGCCGAAGAAGGTGGCGCAGGTGGACTGGCCATGTGTCAGGACGGGTTGATGGAACGCTGGGGCATTCAGGAAGTTTATGGCATGCACAACATGCCCGGTCTTCCCGTGGGTGAGTTTGCCATTCGACCGGGTGCGCTGTTGGCTTCATCTGATGAGTTCAAAATTACCGTCACCGGCAAGGGCGGGCACGCCGCCGCGCCGCATGATGCGGTGGACACGACGCTGGTTGCCTCGCATATCGTTGTTGCGTTGCAATCCGTGGTGTCGCGCACGGTTGACCCGATCAAGCGTGTTGTCTTGACAGTTGGAACTTTCGAAACGGACAGTGTGGCGTCAAACGTGATTGCGCACACCGTGCGTTTACAGGGAACAGTTCGGACGCTGGATCCTGAATACCGCGCAATCGCGGAAGAGCGGGTGCGCCGGATTGCCGAGGATACGGCGTCGGCCTTTGGAGCCACGGCAGAGGTAGTTTGGGAGCCTGGTTACCCTGTGACCGTGAACTCGGATGCCGAAACAACGTACGCAGCCGAGGCAGCCCAAGCTGTCTCGGGTAAGGTCAACGACAGCACGGACCCGATCATGCCGTCCGAAGATTTTGCCTATATGCTTGAAGAACGGCCCGGAGCCTACATCTTTATCGGGAACGGGGACACGGCCATGTGCCATCACCCCGAATATAATTTTGATGACGACGCCATTCCCGCCGGCTGCAGTTGGTTTGCCGAGCTTGTGGAACGACGATTGCCCGTCGCATAAATCAGGGAGAATGACATGCCGATTAAAAACCGCCTTGCAGAGATGCACGATGAAATCACAGGTTGGCGGCGTGACATTCACCAACATCCGGAAATTCTGTATGACACCCACCGCACCAGCGCACTGGTTGCCGAAAAGCTGAAGGAGTTCGGCTGTGATGAGGTTGTCACTGGCATTGGTCGGACCGGTGTAGTCGGGGTCATTCGCGGCAAAAGCGACACGCAGGGCCGCGTGATCGGGCTGCGCGCGGACATGGATGCGCTGCCGATGCAGGAACAAACCGGGTTGGACTATGCCTCGAAAACAGAAAACGCGATGCATGCCTGCGGTCATGACGGGCATACGGCCATGGTTTTGGGCGCAGCGAAATACCTGTCTGAAACCCGCAATTTCGACGGAGCCGCTGTGGTGATTTTCCAACCCGCCGAAGAAGGCGGCAATGGCGCAGAAGCCATGTGCAAAGACGGTTTGATGGACCGGTTCGGCATTCAGGAAGTCTATGCCATGCATAATGTTCCGGGTTTGCCCACCGGACAATTTGCGATCCGGTCGGGGCCGTTGCTTGCGGCAGCGGATGAGTTCTCGATTCAGCTGGAAGGGCGGGGCGGTCACGCGGCGAAACCTCATGAGACTGTGGATACGACGGTGATGATGTCGCAATTGATCGTGGCTTTGCAGACCATTGTGTCACGCAACGCAGACCCGATTCAGCAGGGCGTCCTGTCTGTAACGTCGGTTGAGACCTCGTCCAAAGCGTTCAACGTGATTCCGCAATCGGCGCAGATACGCGGTACGGTGCGCACGCATTCGAACGAGATGCGCGACTTGATTGAGAAACGCCTCAAAGAGGTCGCCGAAGGGATCGCCGCGACGTTCGGTGGTTCGGTGAACGTCAATTACACGCGCGGTGTACCGGTGACGATCAATGCTGAAGAACAGACAGGTTATGCCGAAGAGGCCGCTGTTTCTGTTGGTGGCAGTTGTGTCGAGGCTTCGATGGTGATGGGGGGCGAGGATTTCTCGTTCATGCTGGAAGAACGGCCCGGAGCCTTCATTGTTCTGGGCAACGGAGACAGCGCCGGGTTGCACCACCCGGAATACAACTTCAACGACGAGATCATCCCGATCGGGTGCTCGTGGTTTGCGGAAATGGTCGAGCGCCGGATGCCGGCGGCTTGAATTAGGAGAGAGAAGAAATGCCAGTTAAAAACCGATTTGCCGAATTACAGAATGAGATCACCGCTTGGCGACGGGATCTGCACGAAAACCCCGAAATCCTGTTTGAAACCCACCGTACAAGCGCAGTTGTGGCCGAGAAACTCAAAGAGTTCGGCTGCGATGAGGTTGTCACCGGCATCGGACGCACCGGTGTCGTGGGTGTGATCAAGGGCAAGTCGGACAGCAGGGGCAAGGTGATTGGTCTGCGCGCAGATATGGATGCGCTGCCGATTCATGAGGCGACCGGGCTGGATTATGCCTCGAAAACACCGGGTGCCATGCATGCCTGCGGTCATGACGGTCACACAGCGATGCTGTTGGGGGCGGCAAAGTACCTGTCTGAAACACGCAATTTCGACGGCACTGTGGTGGTGATTTTCCAACCCGCCGAAGAAGGTGGCGGTGGTGGCCGTGAAATGTGTGAAGACGGCATGATGGACCGCTGGAACATTCAGGAAGTCTATGGAATGCACAACTGGCCGGGTAAACCGGTTGGCAGCTTTGCCATTCGTCCTGGCTCTTTCTTTGCAGCTACTGATCAGTTCGACATCACCTTTGAAGGTCGCGGCGGGCACGCAGCCAAACCGCAAGAGACGGTGGACACGACCGTGATGACGGCGCAGGCGGTTTTGGCTTTGCAAACCATTGCGTCCCGAAATGCGGATCCGATTGATCAGGTCGTTGTGTCGGTGACGTCTTTTGAAACCTCATCAAAGGCTTTCAACGTGATCCCGCAAACTGTGCAGATCAAAGGGACCGTGCGTACCATGAGCAAGGATATGCGCGATTTGGCTGAAAAGCGGATCAATGAGATTTGTGCAGGCGTGGCAACAACGTTCGGGGGCACCGCGGACGTGACCTATATCCGTGGCTATCCGGTAATGGTGAACAGCGACGAGCAGACCGCGTTTGCAGCGGATGTGGCAAAGTCAGTGTCTGGCGATTGTGAAGAGGCCCCGTTGGTGATGGGCGGCGAGGATTTCGCGTTCATGCTGGAAGAGCGTCCAGGTGCTTATATCCTTGTGGGCAACGGCGACACAGCCATGGTTCATCACCCGGAATACAATTTCAACGACGAGGCCATCCCGGCCGGTTGTAGCTGGTGGGCAGAGATTGTCGAACAACGGATGCCAGCAGCCTGAGGCACTAGGTGGGGGCTCTGCCCCCACACCCCCGAGGTATTTTCAGCCAGATGAAGAAGGACCCTGTTAGTGCAGATCAAGCTCTGCACAGAGGGTGTCGATGACGGATTCAAGGGCATCTGACTGCGTGTTTACGCAAGATTGCGCGGCTTTTTGTGCGGATTGCAGGGCGTTCTGGTCTGACAACCAATGCGCCACGACTTGGGAGAGTTCAGCCGCGGTTTGAACCTCGATTGCGCCACCGGATTTAATCAGCGGGGCAAAGGTCTCGGCAAAGTTAAAGTAACCCGGACCCGTGATCACCGCAGCCCCGGCTTGAGCAGGCTCAAAAGGATTGTGGCCCCCGATTTCTTTCAGTGAGCCGCCGAGGAATACAATCGGGCACAAGGCGTACCAGGTTCCGGTTTCTCCTAGTGTATCAGCGACGTAAATCTGGGTGTTTTCTCTGATCAGTTCGCCCCTGGATCGGAAAGATGCAGGCATATCAGCATCTTTGATCAGCGTTGCAATGTCCTCCCGACGCTCTGGGTGGCGTGGGATCAACAGCAAGAGCAAGTTCGGCCAGCGTTCAAGCAGTGTCTTGTGCGCGGTCAGAACGGTTTCTTCCTCGCCCGCGTGGGTTGAGCTTGCAATCCAGACGGGGCGGTCTGCGATCTGCGTTTGGATGTCCTGCAATGTCGCTTGATCCACCGGCAGGGGATCGGACATTGCCTTTAGATTGGTACCCGGATGCACGCGGCTTGGTGTTGCACCGATGTCGATCAGGTTGGCTGCGGTTTTGTCATTCTGGGTCAGAAACAGGCGGAATTTGGATAAAATGAAACGCGCGGTGTTAGGGCGTTTCTTCCAGCCTCTGACAGATTTTTCAGACAGGCGGGCGTTTAGAAGTGCCAGCGGGATGTTCTGCCGATGGCTTTCCACGATCAGGCGGGGCCATATTTCGCTTTCGACGAAGATTCCCGCATCGGGCCGCCAATGAGAGAGAAAGCGAGTTACAGGGCCCGCGGTATCCAGCGGTGGGTATTGATGCCGTGTTCGGGGCGGCATGCGTTTGGCGATCAATGCGGCAGAAGTGGGCGTACCTGAGGTGATCAGGAACTCGGCATCTGGCAGACGGTCAGCCAACCGTTTGATCAGGCTGAGGACCGACAGGCTTTCGCCGACGCTGGCGGCATGAAACCAGATCAGACGCCCAGATGGACGGGGCAGGCTGGCGTGGCCAAGACGCTCTCTTTCTCGGTCTTCAGGTACATCGGCTGCGCGCAGCTTGTTGCGCACGGTTCGCCATGCCAGGGGTTGCACAAGAGCAGTAAAGCCGCAGTACAGTCTGTACAGCAGCGTCGGGCGGTCGTCTGTGCCGGGCATGTCAGCCGCCTGTATGGCTCATGTGACGGCTCATCTGGCCATCGACGGCCTGACGGGAATAGTCGAAGTCGTGGCCCTTGGGCTTGAGGTTAATCGCGGCCCGGATTGCGTCCTCTAGTGGCGCTTCGCTTTCGGGGTGATCGCGTAGTGGTGCGCGCAGATCAGCCATGTCTTCCTGGCCCAAACACATATACAGCTCGCCGGTACAGGTCAGGCGCACGCGGTTGCAGCTTTCGCAAAAGTTATGAGACAGCGGTGTGATGAACCCGATCTTTTGGCCTGTTTCCTCTAGGCGAACATAGCGGGCCGGGCCACCGGTGCGTTCGGCCAAGTCGGTAACGGAATAGTGGTTTTCGTATTCTTTGCGCACGTCCTTAAGCGACCAGTATTGATCCAGACGATCTTCGTTGCCGATGTCACCCATGGGCATGACCTCGATCCAGGTCAGGTCCATGTCGCGTTCGGCACACCACTCGGTAATCTTTGGCAGCTCGGGTTCGTTGAACCCTTTCAATGCGACCGCGTTGATTTTGATCCGCAAGCCTGCTTTTTGCGCGGCATCGATGCCGTTCAGGACTTGTTTCAAGCGCCCCCAGCGCGTGACTTTGGCGAATTTGTCATCGTCCAACGTATCCAGAGAGACATTCACACGCCGCACACCGGCGGCATAGAGGTCCTCTGAGAAGCGATGCAATTGCGAACCGTTTGTGGTCAGCGTGAGTTCTTTCAGCGCGCCGCTGTCCAGGTGACGGGTCATGGCGTTGAAGAAAGTCATGATATTGCGGCGGACCAAAGGCTCTCCGCCCGTGATGCGCAACTTCTCCACACCCATCTTCACAAAGGTCGAGCACATCCGATCCAGCTCTTCCAGCGTTAGCAGGTCTTTCTTGGGCAGAAAGGTCATGTTCTCGGACATGCAATACACACAGCGGAAATCGCAGCGGTCCGTGACTGAAACGCGGAGATATGTGATGGCGCGGGCAAACGGGTCGATAAGCGGAGCTGTCATGGCGTAATAGGTAAAGCCGGAACCGGGTCTCGACAAGGGTGAACTGTGCTTTGCGCTGGTACAGATGCGCGCAGGGCTGTAGGATTTGGGCATGAAGAAAGCACTTTTAATTCTGTGTGTGTTGGCCGCCGGTTGCGATACAGTCCGGTCCACGACCGACCGCGTATTTGGGCGAAGCGACGCACCTGCGCAAACCGTTGCGGACGTGGAGACCGCGACCGCTGTTTCCGAAGAGATTCTGGAGCCGGAACCAGTTTCAGCGCGCCCCAGTTGGGCTGGGGCCAGAACCACTATTGCCGGGTTGGGAGACCCGACCACGCCGGGACGTTGGATGCAGACACCCTTGGTCGAAAGCGAGGTAACAGCGCGCGTTGTGGTGCCAAGAACCGGGGCACAAGCCTATATCACTCTGGTTCCGATCCCTGGCCCTGCCAGCGGTGGCAGCCGGTTGTCGCTGGACGCCATGCGGGCTTTGTTGGTGCCGCTGGATGAACTGGTCGAGGTCGAGGTCTACGCCAACTGATCCTTCAGATACTTGCCGGCTTCACGGCGGGCAAATGGCTTCATCGCGTTGCCGTGTTCTTCCAGAAATGCAATCACGCGATCTGGGTCGTGTTTGGACAGCTCACGCAGCCACCAAGCTATGGACTTTTGAATAAACCAGTCGCGATCCGGGACATATCCGGCGGCCCAGCTGAGGATACGGTCGCGGCGCTGCAGGTCTTCCGGCTTGGGGTGGTTCTGTTTTGTCCAGGGCAGAGTTGCAACCAGCGCGGCGCGGCGGGTCCACATATGATCGGATCGGGTCCACTGTTCAACTTCGTCCAGTCGATCAGGGTTAGCTGAAAGCCGCTTTTGCATTGCTGTGCTGGCGTGGTCGGCGATAGCCCAGGCATCGAAATCAGGCAGCCAGCTTTGCAAAAGGTCCCAAACCGCGTCATCTGGGCGGATGCGCGCCTGAGTCAGCAACTTGGCCGCTAAAACGCGGGCTTCGTGAATGTTGGTCTGCCACAGTCCGTTTGCCACTTCGACACGCGCGGCGACGTCCAGTTCTTTTCGCCATGCTTTGCTCAGGTCGTTCAAAACGGGGTTCGCGACACCAAGATAGACGCGATCCACCTTGTGGTAGCTGGCCATTTGATCCGCACGCTCAGCGTCGGCATGGGCTTTGATTTGATCCAGGAATTCGGTGGACATCAGATCAGACCGGAACGCCGGTAGGCTTGCCGTCAATTGTCTGCCCGTTTTTCTCTGCCCAGTAGGCGCGGATATCGTTGTCGGATTTTCCGTCGACCCATTTCTGCAGTGTATCGCGGTCGGACTGGAACTCCATGAATGGAACGGCATAGCCACACGAAGTCTGAACTATTTCTATGGACTGGTCATAGATTTGCCGCGAGCTGCGATGATGTGGGAAAAGGTCAGCCAGTTCGTCCCAACCTTCATCCCCGACATGCAGGGTACGCGCCGTTCCATAGGTGCGCAGGATCAGGGGCCGGGTGCTGAACGAACACCACATCAGCGTCATACGGTTAACCTGCATCAGGTGGCCTGCTGTTTCGTTGCCACTGCCGGTAAGGTTCATCCAGACGATGCGGTTGGGCCCCAATACCCGCAGCGAGTCCATCCCTTTCGGGGAAATATTGACCTGTCCCTCAGCTCCGGCGGTGCCGACGAAGAACATATGCTGATCTTCGATGAATTTCCGGTGCGCATCTTCGAGCTGAGGGAATTGTTTGGCCATGGTTCACTCTACCGTTACTGATTTTGCCAGATTGCGGGGCTGATCCACATCAGTGCCCTTGGCGACGGCAGTGTGATAGGCCAGCAGCTGTGCAGGAACGGAATAAAGGATCGGTGTCAGATTGTGATGGACATGGGGCATGCGGATCTTGCTCCAGACGTCATCCCCGGCTTCGGCGATACCGTCATCATCCGACACAAGGATCACTTTACCTTTGCGCGCCATGACTTCCTGCATGTTCGAAACGGTCTTGTCGAACACAGTATCCCGAGGGGCCATCACAACCACAGGCATGTGTTTGTCGATCAGGGCGATAGGGCCGTGCTTCAGCTCTCCCGACGCGTAACCTTCGGCGTGGATGTAGCTGATTTCCTTCAGTTTCAACGCACCTTCCAGAGCCAGCGGATACATCAGGCCACGGCCCAGAAACAGAACGTCACGTGCTTCGGATAAGCGCTGGGCGGCTTTGCGGATCGCCCGGTTCTGGTCCAGCGCTGCGTTCAGAACGGTTGGCAATCCGCGGAGCGCCGCAGCGTGATCGGCAATTTCTTCGTCTGTCATCGTTCCCCGGTCAGCAGCGGCCTTCAAAGCCAGCATCAACAGCACGCTCAACTGGCAGGTGAAGGCCTTAGTCGAGGCTACACCAATCTCGACACCGGCATGGATCGGCAGAGCGATATCGCTTTCGCGCGCAATCGAGCTTTCCGGGACGTTCACAACTGAAACGATCTTCTCGGCTTTGCCTTCGCAATAACGCAATGCGGCCAGCGTGTCGGCGGTTTCGCCCGACTGACTGACAAACAGCGCCAGAGTTCGGTCGGTGATCGGAGGTTCGCGATAGCGGAACTCGCTGGCGATATCGACCTCAACCGGCATCTTGGCCAGTTGCTCGAACCAGTATTTGGCAGTCAAGCAGGCATAAAAAGCAGTGCCGCATGCCACCATAGTCAGGCGGTCCAGCTTGCTGAAGTCCAGATCTGTATCGGGCAACACCACCCGGTCTCCGCTGGTGGGCAGGTAGGACCGGATTGCCTCGGCCACAACGATGGGCTGTTCGGCAATTTCTTTGGCCATAAAATGCTTATGCCCGCCCTTGTCGGCGCGTGTATGATCCAGCTTGATCTTGCGCTTTTCGCGGTTGGCCAACTCGCCAGTTTCGGTGCGGATTTCCAGCGAAGTGCGGGTCAGAACCGCACGGTCGCCCTCCTCAAGATACGTGATCTGATTGGTCAACGGTGCCAGCGCGATGGCGTCAGATCCGACATACATCTCACCATCGCCATGGCCAATGGCCAGCGGTGATCCCTTGCGGGCGGCCACGATCAGGTCGTCTTCACCGTCGAACAGAAAGGCCAGTGCAAACGCCCCTTCCAACTGGTCGATAGTCTTGAACGCGGCTTCAACCGGCGACAGGCCCGCGTTGAGGTGATGCTCGGTCATCAGGGCTACGGTTTCCGTATCGGTCTCGGTCTGGAAATCGACGCCATGTTCCGCCAATTCGGCCCGTAACTCGCGATAGTTTTCAACGATGCCATTATGCACCACGGCCACAGGCCCCGCCTTGTGCGGATGCGCATTGTTGACCGAAGGCGCGCCATGTGTGGCCCAACGGGTGTGGCCGATGCCGGATTTGCCGGGCAACGGGTCATGCACCAGCAGATCGCTGAGGTTGACCAGCTTACCGACCGCGCGCCGTCGACCCAACGCGCCATCATTGACTGTTGCGATCCCGGCGCTGTCATAGCCGCGATATTCCAGCCGTTTCAAAGCCTCTACCAGAATAGGGGCCGCCTCGTGCTGCCCCAGAACACCTACTATTCCACACATAACCTCAGGCCTCTTTATCGCGGCGAGCCTTCTTCGCCTTTAACATATCAAACAATTTACGCGCATATCCGGGCTTGTTTTCCTGCTTGGCGCGGGCGACTGCCAGCGCGTCAGGGTCCACGTTCTTGGTCACAACGGTGCCCGTTGCGGTCATCGCGCCATCACCCAAGGTCACAGGGGCCACCAACATTGTGTTCGACCCAATAAAGACGTTCTCACCAATGGTGGTCTTGTGCTTCATCACGCCGTCATAGTTGCAGGTGATCGTACCAGCGCCGATATTTGTTGCAGCCCCCACCGATGCATCGCCGATGTAGCTAAGGTGGTTGACCTTGGCACCTTCGGCGATTTCAGCGTTCTTGATTTCGACGAAGTTTCCAACCCGCGTGTTTTCCGCCAACTCGGCGCCGGGGCGCAAACGGGCATAGGGCCCGATGATAGCGCCACGGCTGACATGGCATCCTTCCAGATGCGAAAACGCCCGGATCGTCGCACCACTTTCTACCGTAACACCGGGCCCGAAAACCACATTGGGTTCAATCACCGTATCGCGCCCGATCACGGTATCGGAGGCCAGATACACTGTTTCAGGGGCCATCAAGGTAACGCCCATGTCCAACAGCTCAGCGCGGGCACGTGACTGGAACACCGCATCCGCCGCGGCCAGATCCGCGCGCGAATTCACACCCAGCGTTTGTGCCTCGTCACAGGCGACGGCGGTCACGTTCAACCCACGTTTGCGCGCGATTTCCACAACGTCAGTCAGGTAGTATTCACCCGAAGCGTTGTCGTTGCTGACATCATCGATCAGTGAAAACAACAGCTGCGCGTCACAGGCGATAAGTCCCGAGTTACAAAAGGTTAGCGCCCGTTCTTCATCAGTGGCGTCTTTAAATTCGACAATGCGTTCCAGGCTGTCGCCCTTCATCACCAACCGACCATAACGTGCGGGGTCGGCAGTTTCGAACCCGAGAATGACCAGATCGTTCCGCGACCGCGCCTCGATCATCCGTTCCAGCGTGTCCGGTTGTAGAAACGGGGTGTCGCCGTAAAGAACCACAACATCGCCCTCAAACCCTTCCAGCGCTTGCCGCGCCTGAGCAACTGCGTGAGCAGTGCCTTGCTGTTCTTCCTGAACGGCGATCTGCGTCTCTTCGTCTTCGCCCTGCGCCACCTTTGCCACAGTTTCGGACCCGTGGCCGGTGACGATCACTGTACGCTCGGGCGACAGCACGGACCCGGCGCGCATCGCGTGAACAAGCATCGGCACTTGGGCGATGGGATGCAGGACTTTGGGAATATCCGAATTCATCCTGGTGCCTTTTCCGGCGGCAAGGATGACAAGGGCAATGCTCATGAAATCGTTTTCTCTTTGTGTTTTGGTGCCGACCGTTTTATCCGCTGAGGTCAAAGGCGCAAGCCGTTCGGCCATCAAACAAGATTGCCGATTGAAACAGGACACGGCGAAAACCTGCCGAATAAGGAGGCTAAATGCGTACAGTCATTTTCGATCTGGACGGCACTTTGGCGGATACATCGGGCGATTTGCTGGCCGCGGCGAACCATTGTTTTCGCGAAATGGGGCATGGTGACGTGCTGGTCCATGGGCAGGATTCTGGTATCGCGCTGCGCGGTGGGCGCATGATGTTGACCCATGGGCTAAAACGCGTCGGTGCCTTTGATGAGGATACGGTCCACGCCTATTACCCGGTGCTGCTTGAAGCTTATGCTCAGGATATCGACACCCATACCAGCTTTTACCCGGGCGCGTTGCAGGCGGTTGAGATGCTTAGCAACGCGGGATACGGTGTTGGCATATGCACGAACAAACCGGAGCATTTGGCTGAATTGTTGCTGACCCGCATGGGTGTGCGAGACCTTTTTGCTTCGTTGGTCGGGGCAGATACGTTGCCGGTCCGCAAACCTGACCCAGCCCCGCTGCGTGAAGCGGCACGTCGCGCTGGGGGCGACCCTGATTTTTGCGTGCTGATCGGAGACTCGGATACGGACCGCAACACCGCCAAAGCCGCAGGTGTTCCGTCGGTCCTCGTGACCTTCGGCCCGTCAGGGGACGACATGGCGGCATTGGAACCCGAGGCCTTGCTGCATCATTTTGACGATTTACCTTCCCTTGTGCCTGCCTTGATTGGTGCGGCGGCGTAACGTCTTGACCGAACCTTGTCGGAGCCTCAGAACGAGATCATGACCGAAAAATTCTCAGGCAATTTCACGCAGCAGGAACCCCTTCCCGAGGACGCGATTGAGGCGGCTTTGGCCGTTCTGCGCCACGGGCGTTTGCATCGCTACAACGTAGCGGCAGGTGAATTGGGGGAAACGGCCCTGCTGGAGCAGGAATTCGCTGCGCAGATGGGCGCAAAATACTGTCTGGCTGTGTCGTCTGGCGGCTATGCACTGGCTACCGCCCTTCGCGCGGTTGGGGTTCAACCCGGTGATCCGGTGCTGACCAACGCCTTCACGCTGGCCCCGGTGCCGGGGTCGATTGCTTCGGTTGGTGGGCGGGCCATCTTTGTGGGTGTGACGGAAAGCCTGACCATCGATTTGGATGACCTTGAGCGCAAGCTGGGGCAGGCGCGCGTGCTCATGCTCAGCCATATGCGGGGTCATCTGTGTGACATGGACCGACTTATGCAGATGTGCGACGCCGCCGGGGTGATCGTGATTGAAGACTGCGCGCATACGATGGGCGCGGCCTGGCGCGGCCAGTTGTCGGGGCGGCAGGGCGCAATCGGCTGCTATTCCTGTCAGACGTACAAGCACGTCAACTCGGGTGAGGGCGGTTTGCTTGTCACCGATGACGAAGAATTGGCGGCCAAAGCCACGATGCTGTCAGGGTCCTACATGCTATACGAGCGCCACCTGGCCGCGCCGGGGCCCGAGGTGTTCGATCGGATCAAATACACCACGCCAAACGTTTCCGGTCGCATGGACAATTTGCGGGCTGCGATCCTGCGTCCGCAATTGCGGGATCTGGACCGTCAAGTGGAGCGTTGGAATGAGCGCTATCGCGAGATCGAGACCGGGCTGCGTGGAACACCGGGCCTGACCATGGTTGAGCGGCCCGAGGAGGAAACCTATGTAGGGTCTTCGATCCAGTTCCTGCTGTTGGATTGGTTGCCCGAACGGATCGCCGACGTGATCAGCCGTTGCGCGGCGCGTGGGGTCGAGCTGAAATGGTTTGGGGGGGCAGAGCCAACCGGGTTCACGTCACGGTATGACAGTTGGCGCTATTTCGACAGTGAGCGTATGCCGGAAAGTGATCGAGTTCTGGCTGGTGTCATGGACATGCGTGTACCTCTGACGTTTTCATTGGAAGACTGCCAATTGATTGCGCGCATTATCCGGGCCGAGGTGGGTGCGGTCTATCAGTCGTAACCATGCGGAGTGCGTCTGCGGCGCACGCTCAATATTTTGCAACGCCGCCCCTGTTGGGCGGCGTTTTGCTTTGGGGTGCTCACAAAGATTGACCGGGCACGAATTCGCTGATACTGATTTATTGAACACTTGTTCATTAACGCGGAGGGAGGACGCAGATGTTCATGGCCACGATGAAGTTCGATCTGGGTGAGGATGTGAATGCCCTGCGCGAGATGGTGCATCGCTGGGCACAGGAACGGGTCAAGCCCATGGCGGCCGAGATCGACCTTAACAACGCCTTTCCGAACGAGTTGTGGAAAGAGATGGGAGAGCTTGGCCTTTTAGGTGTGACCGTACCCGAGGAATATGGCGGTGCGGGTATGTCCTATCTGGCGCACACCATCGCGGTCGAAGAGGTCGCGCGGGCCTCGGCATCGGTTTCCCTGTCATACGGGGCCCATTCAAACCTCTGCGTGAACCAAATCAAGCTGAACGGCAGTGAGGAGCAGAAGCAGAAATACCTGCCGCGCCTGATCTCGGGTGATCATGTCGGTGCGTTGGCCATGTCGGAACCTTCAGCCGGGTCCGACGTCGTGTCGATGAAGTTGCGGGCGGAGAAGCGGAACGATCATTACCGTCTGAATGGCAATAAATACTGGATCACCAACGGACCGGACGCAGATACTCTGGTCGTTTACGCCAAGACAGATCCGGATGCCGGGTCAAAGGGTATCACGGCCTTTCTGATCGAGAAAGAAATGAAAGGGTTCTCGACCTCACCTCATTTCGACAAGCTGGGGATGCGCGGGTCGAACACGGCTGAACTGATCTTTGAAGACGTCGAGGTGCCGTTCGAGAACGTGCTGGGCGAAGAGGGTAAAGGCGTTGCCGTGCTCATGTCGGGGCTGGACTATGAGCGTGTGGTCCTGGCTGGGATCGGTACGGGTATCATGGCCGCTTGTCTGGATGAGGTGATGCCTTATCTGGCCGAGCGCAAACAGTTCGGCAAACCCATCGGCAGCTTCCAGTTAATGCAAGGCAAGATCGCCGACATGTACACGGCGATGAACTCGGCGCGGGCGTATGTGTACGAGGTCGCCAAGGCGTGTGATCGGGGGGATGTGACGCGTCAGGATGCGGCGGCGTGTTGCCTTTACGCTTCGGAACAGGCGATGGCGCAGGCGCATCAGGCGGTTCAGGCGCTGGGTGGGGCAGGCTTTCTGTCCGATGCGCCAGTAAGCCGGATCTTCCGTGATGCCAAGCTGATGGAGATCGGCGCGGGCACCAGCGAGATTCGCCGGATGCTGATTGGTCGTGAGCTGATGGCTGAAATGCTCTGAACACAAAAAACGCCCTGCGGACGAGGGAACCGCAGGGCGCTTGAAAGACAGGATCAGAACTTATGGACGTAGGAAACGCCGACAAGGAACGGATCGATTTCCGCGTTGCCGATATTGGTGCCGTTCAGCGAAACGTCCGAGTCGATGTCGAACCAACGTACGTTCAGACGGACCGCGCCATTGTCGCTGACCATGTAGTCCAGACCGGCCTGCAGCGAAACACCGAAGGAGTCATCGACCTTGAGATCGCCCAGAGCGGTCTGTTCGTCAAAGAAGATGGTGTAGTTCAGGCCGGCACCAACAAAGGGTTTCCACGCGCTATTGGTCGGGAAGTGATAGTTCACCGACAGGGTGGGCGGCAGGTGCTTGACCGTAGCCGCATCAACACCGCCCAAAGCGATTGTGTGTTTGAACGGGGTTGCGGCCAGCAGTTCGATACCCAGATTGTCACGGATAAAGTATTCAGCGGTGAAGATCGGGCGCGTATCTGCGTCGATAGTGGCAGGTGCACCTGCAATCGTGCCGTTGTCGGATTTCGGGTCCAGATAACCCACACCGACGCCGACGGTCCAGTCACCTTGCGATTGAGCAAACGCAGGGGCGGCCATCGCAATCAGCGCGGTGGACAGGGTCAATGCGGCGAGCTTTTTGGTCATTGTTTTGCCTTTGGTTCTGTTGATGCGTCTGACGTCGCAGAACAGAGCCTTGAGCACTCTGATCTGCATCAAGTTCCTGTGAAAGCTGGTGGCGACGAGATTCAGGGAAGTGACAGAAAAATAAGGAAAATTTGCCGTGCTAACCCCTGAGCGCATACCGGGTTTGCGCCCAGGGGGCGGCTGGGACCTGCCGGATCGGCTCAATATGGCGCAGCAATGCCTGCGCCATGCAAAAGATCAGGTGGCGGTTGTTGATCTGACTGATCCGGATGCCCGCAGTGTGACCTATGGCCAACTGGACCAGATGGCGGATGGTCTGTCCCGCGCGCTGTTGCGCCGCGTACAGCCAGGAGATCGCGTCGGCGTGTTGCTCAGCCAGTCCCCGTGGTGCGCCGCAGCTCATCTGGCGATCTGGAAAATCGGGGCGATCTCAGTTCCGCTGTTCAAACTGTTCAAACAGGATGCCCTGCGGTCGCGGGTCGGCGATGCTGGAGCCAAAATTGTGCTGACCGATGCCGAGGGCGCTGAATTGCTGGGCGATCTGGCCGAGGCTCTGATTGCATCTGAAATAGGCGAGGCGGGCCCATCCCTGCCGTTCGCCGACACAGGCCCCAATGATCCTGCGGTGCTGATCTATACTTCGGGCACCACCGGCAGCCCAAAGGGGGCTTTGCACGGGCACCGGGTGCTGACAGGGCATCTGCCGGGTGTCTCGATCAGTCATAACCATTTGCGTGGGGGCGATTGCCTGTGGACACCGGCGGATTGGGCATGGATCGGCGGTTTGTTCGATGTGTTGATGCCGGGCCTGGCGCTTGGTATTCCCGTGGTCGCGGCGCGGCTTGAGAAATTCACGCCCGAAGCCTGCGCCGGTATTGTTGCGCGCGGCGGAGTGCGCAACGTGTTTTTTCCGCCCACGGCCTTGCGAATGCTGAAAGCGGCAGATCAGGGCATTCCCGGCCTTCGCTCGGTCGCGTCCGGGGGCGAGCCCTTGGGGGCCGAGATGCTGGCCTGGGGGCAAAAGGCGTTTGGTCTGACGGTCAATGAGTTCTACGGCCAGACCGAATGTAATATGGTCGTGTCCTCTTGCGCCGAGGATTTCCCAGTGCAGCCCGGTTACATCGGCAAACCGGTGCCGGGGCATGAGGTGGCGGTGATCGATGAGAAAGGCAATCCAACGACCGAGGAAGGCGACGTGGCGATCCGGCGCGGCTCGGCTTCGATGCTGCTGGAATACTGGAACAGGCCCGAGGCGACGGCTGAGAAATTCCGAGGCGATTGGTTGATCACCGGAGATCGCGGCGTTTGGGAGGGTGAGTTCCTGCGCTTTGTTGGTCGCGATGATGACGTTATTACCTCAGCCGGATACCGTATTGGCCCTGCCGAGATCGAGGATTGCCTGCTGACCCACCCAGCGGTGGCGACCGTAGGCGTGGTCGGAAAGCCCGACCCGCTGCGGACCGAGATCGTCAAGGCGTATGTGGTGTTGAAACCGGGGGCTGTGGCGTCGGCGCAGGAGTTGCAGGATTGGGTCAAAGACCGTCTGGCGCATTACTCCTACCCGCGTGAGGTGGCGTTTCTGGAGGAACTGCCGATGACGGTGACGGGGAAGGTGATCCGGAAGGAACTGAAGGCGCGTGCGGCGGGGGAGGTATCGTGACAAATAAAACTCAAACAGCTGGATTTCCCGTTTTAGATCTCATTGATCAAATGGATGTTCGTTTCTATCGCGAGTTCGATCCTTTTTACTTTTGGACGGTTGCAGAATGCGTTCATTCCGCGAAGCATGCCTCTGTAAAGCTTGTCGATAAAAACACGTCGGAAACACTGAGCAACCATGAGCTCATGCAAAGGATTGAGAGGTCTCGGGAAAACTATTCGCTTTACTCGTCGTACTTGGTGCGAGCATTGCGCTACTTTTGCTCAGAAACCTTTATGCTTTTGCTTTTTTCCCAAGTTGGAAAAAATCCTTTTGCAAGGGTTGCTTCGGTAAAACGAGGAGAAAGGCTCTTCAATGCAGTCCGAGAAATCTCGCTCGGCAACGTACCCGATGGGTATTCAGCCAGTACTTCTGGCAGACCCTTGGCCTTTGAGGAGTGGCTTTCGTTCCGGGCTTTCGGTTCACCAAATACCTTAGCCGACTACGATGATGAAGCACTGTTTCAGTTAGTGAGAGAGGAAGCTTCACTAGTTTGCGAAAGAGGAGCCATCAATGCTTTCAAACATGGGAAAGCAGTTTCATTCGGTAGAGGGCTCTCGCTGGCAATTGCAGGCAACGATGGCGAGTTTAACACAATAAACGAAGTTTTTGACGGTTTGAATTGGGTAGATTGGTTTGAAGATCAAAAGAACAATCGGCTTTCAATTTCATTCGGAACAGAAGAATTGACGCCTGAAAAAGACAAAAAACGAATTTTTGCTACGTGTTTGCTAATGGATGCAATCGTCGAAGTCCGAAAGGCAGAGATAGATGGAAGAAATGAAATGACGTTGCAACTACCTTTTGATTTTCCGAAAGGCTCAGCTGTCAAGCGACAAAAGTTTAAGTTTGATCTTGGAGGCGAGAAGAAGAAATGAAACTCACGTCCAAAGCGATGCCCACGTCCGAAGGCTTCAAGACAAACCGCGCGGCCCATCTCGACGCGCTGGCCCAAATCTCAGCTGCTGCCGAAGCGGCCCGCATGGGCGGGGGCGAGAAATCCCGCGCGCGGCATGAATCACGGGGCAAGATGCTCCCCAGACGCAGGGTCGCGAACCTTTTGGACGCGGGCTCTCCGTTTCTGGAAATCGGTGCTACGGCGGCGCATGGGATGTATGGCGATGCCGCGCCTTGTGCTGGGGTGATCGCCGGCATTGGCCGGGTGCAGGGGCGTGAGGTCATGGTGGTCTGCAACGACGCCACCGTAAAGGGCGGCACGTATTACCCGCTGTCGGTCAAGAAACACCTGCGCGCGCAGGAGATTGCCGAGGAAAATCATCTGCCCTGCATCTATCTGGTCGATAGTGGCGGTGCGAACCTGCCCAATCAGGATGAGGTCTTCCCTGACCGCGACCACTTTGGCCGCATCTTCTATAATCAGGCGCGGATGAGCGCGAAGGGGATCGCTCAGATCGCGGTGGTGATGGGGTCGTGTACGGCGGGCGGGGCTTATGTGCCCGCGATGTCTGATGTGACGATCATCGTGAAAGAGCAGGGCACCATTTTTTTGGCCGGGCCACCTCTGGTTAAGGCCGCGACAGGCGAGGTCGTCAGTGCCGAGGAACTGGGTGGAGGAGACGTCCACACCCGCTTGTCCGGCGTGGCGGATTATCTGGCCGAGGATGACACGCACGCGCTGGCGCTCGCACAGCGGGCCGTGGCGTCGTTGGGCGGTGCCGGGCTGAAGCCCGGCCTACAGTTTGAATCCCCTGAAGAGCCTGCTTACGACCCCGAAGAGATTCTTGGCGTCGTCCCCGCCGATCTGCGCACGCCCTACGACATCCGCGAGGTCATTGCGCGGCTGGTCGATGGCTCTCGGTTCGATGAGTTCAAACCGCGCTTTGGCGACACGTTGGTGACTGGGTTCGCCCATGTCAAAGGCTGCCCGGTCGGCATAATTGCCAACAATGGTGTGTTATTTTCCGAAGCCGCTCAGAAGGGCGCGCATTTTGTGGAGCTGTGTTCGCAGCGAAAGACGCCGATCGTGTTCCTACAGAACATCACCGGCTTCATGGTCGGACGGAAATACGAAAACGAAGGCATCGCCCGGCACGGGGCCAAGATGGTGACGGCGGTGGCCACGACTTCGGTGCCGAAGATTACCATGCTGGTGGGCGGCTCGTTCGGGGCTGGGAACTATGGCATGGCCGGTCGGGCCTATCAGCCAAGGTTCTTGTGGACATGGCCGAACTCGCGGATTTCGGTGATGGGTGGTGAGCAGGCGGCAGGGGTTTTGGCCACAGTCAAACGTGACGGGATCGAACGGCAAGGCGGCACATGGTCGGCCGAAGAAGAGGCCGAGTTCAAACGCCCAACGCTGGAGATGTTCGAAGAACAATCGCACCCGCTCTACGCTTCGGCGCGACTCTGGGATGACGGCATCATCGATCCGCGAAAGTCGCGCGACGTACTGGCCCTGTCGCTGAGTGCGGCGCTGAACGCACCTATTGAGGAGACACGTTTCGGCGTGTTCAGGATGTAAGATGAGCGTGAGCTTGAAAACCCTTACGGCCCGCTATCCCGGCGCTCAGACATTCAAATTTGGCGATAACGCAGCGCTGAGCGCTGAACTGTTGGCATTGGTTCGCAGTGGCCGCAAAACAGCGACCTGCGACGCGCTGAGCAACTATCCTGATGGTAGCTCTGAAATGCCCAAGCGGGGTCGCCGCGATATTGCGCTGAACTGGGACGATACACCGGCATTGGTCATTGAAACCGTGGATGTTTCAATTCAGCGGTACTGCGATGTGACCGAGGATTTCGCTTTGGCGGAAGGCGAGACTGAAACGCTCGAAGAATGGCAAGACCATCATCGTCGCTATTTCCAACGAAACGGTGGGTTTGATCCCGAGATGAAACTCGTGTGCGAACGGTTTCGACTGGTGGAAGACTTGGCCTTGGAAGGGTGAAAAAGATGTTCAACAAAATCCTGATTGCCAACCGGGGAGAGATCGCCTGCCGCGTCATAGAAACCGCTCAGAAGATGGGCGTGTCCTGCGTGGCGGTGTATTCGGATGCGGACGCCGCGGCCAAGCATGTGCAGATGGCGGATCAGGCCGTGCATATCGGCGGTGCGGCCCCGGCTGAGAGTTATCTGAAAGGCGATTTGATCATTCAGGCCGCGTTGGATACGGGCGCGCAGGCCATCCATCCCGGCTATGGGTTTCTGTCCGAAAACCCTGATTTCGTGGATGCGGTTGAGGCTGCGGGGTTGGTTTTCATTGGCCCGTCAGCGGATGCAATCCGCAAGATGGGCCTGAAAGATGCCGCCAAGGTTCTGATGGAGCAAGCTGGTGTTCCGGTGGTTCCAGGCTATCACGGTGACAATCAGGACCCTGAACATTTGGCGGGCGCAGCGGATACCATCGGGTATCCCGTTTTGATCAAAGCCGTTGCAGGCGGTGGCGGCAAGGGGATGCGTCTTGTCGAGCGGCCCGAGGATTTCGCGTCTGCTTTGGACAGCGCCCGTGGCGAGGCTAAAACCGCGTTCGGCAACGACGCAGTATTGGTCGAGAAATTCGTCGCCAAACCGCGCCATATCGAGGTGCAGGTTTTTGGCGATGGCACCCATGCGGTGCATCTTTTCGAACGAGATTGTTCATTGCAACGGCGCCATCAGAAAGTGATCGAAGAAGCTCCGGCCCCTGGCATGACGCCTGAGATGCGCGAGGCTATGGGGCAGGCGGGCGTGCGTGCAGCCGAGGCGATTGGCTACAAGGGCGCGGGCACGGTCGAATTCATCGTGGACGCCTCGGACGGCCTGCGCCCCGACAGGTTCTGGTTCATGGAGATGAACACGCGCCTGCAGGTGGAACACCCCGTGACCGAAGCGATCACCGGCGTCGATCTTGTCGAATGGCAGCTACGCGTCGCGGCGGGCGAGACCTTGCCGAAGCAACAGGAAGACCTGTCAATTCAAGGGCATGCCTTCGAGGCACGGCTTTATGCGGAAGATGTTCCGAAAGGGTTCCTGCCTGCGACGGGTACGCTGACGCATCTGAGTTTCCCATCGAATTGTCGCGCTGACAGTGGCGTGCGGGCCGGGGATACGATCAGTCCTTGGTATGACCCGATGATTGCCAAAGTGGTTGTGCACGGGCCGACCCGCTCTGTCGCACTTGAGACGTTGCACCGTGTGTTACAGCAGACCGAAGTGGCGGGTACTGTAACAAACCTTGCCTTCTTGGGGGCGCTGACCCGTCATGCGGGGTTTGCCTCGGGCGATGTGGATACGGGCTTGATCGGGCGGGATCTTGAGACATTGGTTCAAGAGCCAGAACCTTCGGTCGTGGCAGTTGTTGCAGCTGCGATGACGGCCTTGAACCTTGTGGACGTTGAACCGGAAACTGGGTTTTCGCTCTGGGCACCGTTGCATCGGGCCGTGCAACTGTCGGATCGGGGCGACGTTTTGGATCTGGACGTGCAAGTCGACGGGCCAGATCGTCAGATTTGGCAGATTGGAGAGGATCGCGTCTTGGCCGAGCGGACCTCGGATCGCTGGGCGCTGAATGGTGCGCCTGTGCCTCGGGTTTCTGTCAACGGATCGACGCTGACCGTGTTCTCGGACTATGGCCGCAGCTTCGACCTGATCGACCCGCTGGACAGGGATGCCAGTGCTACAGGCGACACCAACGTGATCGAGGCCCCGATGCCAGGTCTGGTCAAAGCGGTTTTTGCGACAGCGGGGCAAGCGGTGCAAGAGGGTGATCGCCTGGCCATTCTTGAGGCAATGAAGATGGAGCATTCCCTGCTGGCGGCGCGTGACGGCGTTGTGGCCGAGGTGTTGGTCGAAGAGGGTACTCAGGTCGAGGCCGGGGCAGCGCTGGTGCGTTTGGAGGAAGAGTGATCTGTACCCGCACCGCCGCACGTGGCACGGTCGGGCAATCCGTAGTGGAATGTGAATAAGCCGGGAGGAGCGCAGACATGGGTGATCAGGTCGAGATTTATGAGGTAGGGCCGCGCGATGGGCTGCAGAACGAAAAAAATGAGATACCGGTCGCTGACAAGGTTGCTCTGATCAACAGCCTCAGCCGGGCCGGGTTCCGCCGGATTGAAGCCGCAAGCTTTGTGTCCCCAAAATGGGTGCCGCAGATGGCCGGGTCGGCACAAGTTCTGGCCGGGATCAACCGCGCGGATGGAATCCGCTACGCGGCGCTAACGCCCAATATGCGCGGGTATGAGGATGCGCTGGCGGCCAAGGCCGACGAGATTGCCGTGTTTGCTTCGGCTTCCGAGGGTTTTTCCAAAGCCAATGTCAACGCGTCAATCGAGGAATTGATTGAGCGGTTTACGTCGATTCTTGAAGCAGCGCGCCACATCGACCTGCCGGTCCGTGGTTACGTCTCTTGCGTGACCGATTGCCCCTACGATGGTCCGACCCCGCCCGAGAAGGTGGCCGAGGTTGCAGATAAATTGTTTGCTCTGGGCTGCTACGAGGTCTCGTTAGGCGATACGATCGGGCAGGGGACGCCCGACAAGATCGCTCATATGCTTTTGGCGGTGCGTGAAAGAGTTCCAGTAACGCGGCTGGCGGGGCATTTCCACGACACCAATGGACGTGCAATTGACAATATCGATGCGGCGCTGGCGCTGGGCGTGCGCGTGTTTGACGCGGCCGTGGGCGGGTTGGGCGGTTGCCCTTATGCGCCGGGGGCTGAAGGCAACGTGGCGACCGAAGCCGTCGCCGCCCATTTGCAGAGACTTGGATACGAGACGGGGCTGGATCTGGCTGTGATTGAAGAAGCTGCACGGATGGCAAAGGCGCTAAGAGGCTGACATGTTTGAAACACTCGCGATTGCGACCGATTCACGTGGTGTCGCCACTCTGACTCTGAATCGGCCAGAGAAGCACAATGCCCTGTCAGGTCTGATGATCACCGAATTGACCCAAGCCGCAGGACAGTTGGGTCAGGATGCTGATGTTCGAGTAGTTGTCCTTGCGGCGCATGGCAAAAGCTTTTGTGCTGGTGGTGATCTGGGTTGGATGCAGGACCAGATGGCAGCGGATAAAGCGACGCGCTTTACCGAGGCCCGCAAGCTTGCCGAGATGTTGCAAGCCCTGAATACGATGCCCAAGCCCTTGATCGGGGTATTGCAAGGCAACGCCTTTGGCGGTGGCGTTGGGATGGCGGCTGTCTGCGATGTCGCCATTGGCGTCGACAGCCTGAAGATGGGATTGACGGAAACGCGGCTGGGTCTGATCCCGGCAACAATCGGGCCATACGTCACCGCCCGTATGGGTGAGGCGCGCGCACGACGCGTTTTTATGTCGGCCCGTTTGTTTGATGCCGCTGAAGCCGTTGATCTGGGATTGTTGGCGCGAAGTGTATCAGCGGATCAATTGTCAGCTGCTGTCGAGACGGAAATTCGACCCTATCTGACCTGCGCACCAGGGGCTGTTGCTTCGGCCAAAGCGCTTGTTCAGAGCCTCGGGCCGCGCATTGACGATGCTGTGATCGATCGAACCATACATGCGCTGGTCGAACGGTGGGAAACCGAAGAGGCGCGGGAAGGGATTTCGGCGTTTTTTGAGAAACGTAGCCCATCCTGGAGCAACACGGGATAAGCGGTCTCTGCTTATTTGTTCTGGAACACCAGCGCTGCGATTCTATGCCGCGCTGTCAAGTGCATGTTTGATGTCGTGGGGCATTGTGTTCTGTTGACCACCTGACCCCGCACGGATAGAGAATGTCCAGTCAACAAGCCAATTGACGGCGCACCCTTTTGGGAGATGCGCAGGAAAGGAGCTATACGTGGAAGACCTGCTGCGGGAGTACCTCCCGATTCTGGTGTTTCTGGCCGTTGCCGTGGGCCTTGGGATCGTCTTGATTCTGGCCGCTGTGGTGCTGGCCGTCCGCAATCCCGACCCTGAAAAGGTCAGCGCATATGAATGTGGGTTCAATGCCTTCGACGATGCGCGGATGAAATTCGACGTTCGGTTTTATCTGGTATCGATTCTCTTCATCATCTTCGATCTGGAAATTGCCTTCCTGTTTCCATGGGCCGTCGGCTTTAAGGACATCAGTGATGTAGGCTTCTGGTCCATGATGGTGTTCCTGGGCGTTCTGACCATTGGCTTTGCCTATGAATGGAAGAAAGGGGCCCTGGAATGGGAGTGATGACGGGTGCAAACACCGCCGGTGTCGACAAAGAAGTTGCCACCCAGGCCCTGAACGCGGAACTGCAGGACAAAGGGTTTCTGCTGACCTCGACCGAGGATATTATCAACTGGGCCCGCACCGGTTCGCTGCACTGGATGACCTTTGGTCTGGCCTGCTGCGCGGTTGAGATGATGCATACCTCGATGCCGCGCTACGATGCGGAACGGTTTGGTATCGCGCCGCGCGCATCCCCACGCCAGTCGGACGTGATGATCGTGGCCGGAACGCTGACCAACAAGATGGCCCCCGCGCTGCGCAAGGTTTACGACCAGATGCCCGAGCCGCGTTATGTGATCTCGATGGGTTCCTGCGCCAACGGTGGTGGCTACTATCACTATTCTTATTCGGTCGTGCGTGGCTGTGACCGTGTTGTGCCTGTGGACATATACGTGCCCGGTTGTCCTCCGACCGCTGAAGCGCTGCTGTATGGCCTGATGCAGCTGCAACGCAAAATCCGCCGTACCGGCACCATCGTCCGCTGAGGAGAGAGCCGATGAGCGAAGCACTCAAAGAACTCGGTGCCCAGCTGGAGCTGAAGCGGGCAGATTGTGTTTTGTCCTGGGATGTGACCCATGACGAGCTGAACGTGGATGTGGCCCCGTCGAACCTGGTGGAATTTGTCGAATTCCTGAAAACCGACCGGTCCTGCCAATTCTCGACTTTGGTGGACATCACCGGTGTCGACTATCCCGAACGCGCCAAGCGGTTCGATGTGGTCTATCACTTCCTGTCGATGTACCAAAACCAGCGCATCCGCCTGCGGGTTTCGATCCGCGAGGAAGACATGGTGCCGTCCATCGTCGACGTTCACCCCTCGGCCAACTGGTTCGAGCGTGAGGTGTTCGACATGTTCGGCATCCTGTTCTCGGGCCACCCCGACCTGCGCCGCATCCTGACCGACTATGGGTTCCGCGGCTATCCGTTGCGCAAGGATTTCCCGACCACAGGTTATACCGAAGTACGGTATGACGAGGCGCAAAAGCGTGTTGTCTACGAACCGGTCAGTCTGGTTCAGGAATATCGGCAGTTCGATTTCATGTCCCCGTGGGAAGGTGCGAATTACATCCTTCCGGGCGATGAAAAGCAGGAAAGCTGACACTGATGATGGAGCGTTGCTGAGATGTTGGGAGAACTGATCATGCTCGGGGCGCTTGGAGTTTTGCTTGCTGGGGCTGCCGCCAAGGCGGCCGAGGCCGAAAAGGTCCGGGTTCGGGCCGAAGCGAAGAAGAAACGAGGGCGGTGATGGACGGCTCAAGATACGATGACGGCAGCACGGACGCGCTGAGCGGAGAACAGAAGATCCGCAACTTCAACATCAATTTCGGTCCGCAACACCCTGCGGCGCACGGGGTTCTGCGTTTGGTGCTCGAGCTGGACGGCGAGATCGTCGAACGCTGCGACCCGCATATCGGCCTGCTGCACCGTGGTACCGAAAAGCTGATGGAAAGCCGGACCTACCTGCAGAACCTGCCGTATTTCGACCGTCTGGACTATGTGGCGCCGATGAATCAGGAACATGCCTGGTGTCTGGCCATCGAAAAGCTGACCGGTGTTGAGGTGCCGCGCCGCGGGTCGCTGATCCGGGTGCTGTATTCCGAGATCGGGCGCATCCTGAACCACCTGCTGAACGTGACCACGCAGGCGATGGACGTTGGCGCGCTGACCCCGCCTCTGTGGGGGTTCGAAGAGCGCGAAAAGCTGATGGTGTTTTATGAGCGCGCCTGTGGTGCCCGCCTGCACGCCGCCTATTTCCGCCCCGGTGGTGTGCATCAGGACCTGCCGCCCGAACTGCTGGACGATATCGAGGCGTGGAGCCACGAGTTCCCCGCCGTTCTGGATGATATTGATGGTCTGCTGACCGAAAACCGCATCTTCAAACAGCGCAACGCTGATATTGGCGTTGTGACCGAGGATGACATTCAGAAATACGGCTTCTCGGGCGTAATGGTCCGTGGGTCCGGTCTGGCATGGGACCTGCGCCGCGCGCAGCCCTATGAATGCTATAACGAGTTCGAGTTCCAAATCCCCGTCGGCAAGAACGGCGACTGCTATGACCGCTATCTGGTGCGGATGGAAGAGATGCGCCAGTCGCTGCTGATCATCCGTCAGGCCATTGCCAAAATCCGAGAATGCCCCGGAGACGTTCTGGCCCGTGGCAAGATCACCCCGCCGAAACGATCGGACATGAAGACGTCGATGGAGAGCCTGATCCATCACTTCAAACTGTATACCGAAGGTTTCCACGTCCCCGCAGGCGAGGTCTACGCCGCTGTCGAGGCCCCCAAGGGCGAGTTCGGCGTCTATCTGGTCGCCGACGGCACCAACAAGCCTTACAGGGCCAAACTGCGCGCGCCGGGCTTCCTGCACCTGCAAGCCATGGACCACGTTGCCAAAGGCCACCAACTGGCCGACGTCGCCGCCATCATCGGCACCATGGACGTCGTATTTGGAGAGATTGACCGCTAATGCTCCGCCGTCTTCACCCCGAACAACCCGAAAGCTTCGCCTTCACCGCTGCCAACCAGCAATGGGCCGAAGCGCAGATGACCAAGTACCCCGAAGGCCGTCAGGCCAGCGCGGTGATCCCGCTGCTGTGGCGCGCGCAGGAGCAGGAGGGATGGCTGTCCCGCCCGGCGATTGAATCCGTTGCCGACATGCTGGGCATGGCCTACATTCGCGTGCTTGAGGTTGCGTCCTTCTACTTCATGTTCCAACTACAACCGGTTGGTTCGGTGGCGCATATTCAGGTGTGCGGCACGACCTCCTGTATGATCTGCGGGGCCGAGGATCTGATTGCAGTTTGCAAGGAAAAGATTGCCGTCAAGCCGCATGAGCTGTCCGCTGATGGCAAGTTGAGCTGGGAAGAGGTGGAATGCCTCGGCTCTTGCACCAATGCGCCGATGGCGCAGATCGGCAAGGATTACTACGAAGACCTGACGGCTGAGAGTTTTGGTAAGATCATCGATGATCTGGCCGCTGGAAAGGTACCGACACCCGGACCGCAGAACGGGCGCTATGCGGCTGAGCCGTTGAAGGGGCTGAGCAGTCTGTCGGAATATGAAGCTGGCAAGCCGCAATACAACGCAAGCGTTGAGCTGGCGACGGATCTGGGCGACACGGTCAAGCGCATCGACGGCACCGAAGTGCCGATCCTGACGCCTTGGTTGGGCAAGGATGGCAAGCAGGCCGGAGCCTCGGCTGCGGCGAAGCCTCCCAAAGCATCAGAGCCGGCGAAACCGGCGGTGAAGCAAGCGGAAGAAGCGAAAGCCAAGGCTGAGCCGGAAGCTGTCAAAGAAGACGCGCCCAGAACGCTGACCGAGGCGCGTGGCGGGTTGCCGGACGACCTTAAGCTGCTGAAGGGTGTGGGACCGAAGCTGGAAGAAACGCTGAATGAGCTGGGTTTCTATCACTACGACCAGATCGCGGCCTGGACACCCGAACATGTGGCCTGGGTTGATGCACGTCTGAAGTTCAAAGGCCGGATCGAACGCGACGGCTGGATCGAACAGGCGGCCAAGCTTGCGGCGGGTGAGGAAACCGAATTCGCCAAACGTGCCAAGGAAGACGGCACCTACGAAGACTAAGCGGATGCCCACCCGGGGCATCAGGGAAAGATGGACAAAGATAAGGAACAGGCCATAGCCCGCAAGGGTCGACACATCGGAGTGGTCATCGCCGTGACCATGCTGATCTGGCTTGGCATGAACCTGTTCATCGGCCCCGCGCTGGGTTTGACCACCCGGCACGCCTTGCTGTTTGATCTCGCTGCCTTGGCGGGTTTCATCTATGCAGGCATCAACATTTTTCAACTCTGGCGCATGCGTCAGGACAGCTGAAGGTAACACGCGATGCTGAAGGATCAGGACCGGATCTTTACCAACATCTACGGGATGCATGAGCGCACGCTGAAAGGCGCACAGGCCCGCGGGCATTGGGACGGCACTGCTGGCCTGATCGAAAAGGGCCGCGACTGGATCATCCAGACGATGAAGGACTCAGGTCTGCGCGGTCGCGGCGGCGCGGGCTTCCCGACGGGCCTGAAATGGTCGTTCATGCCAAAGGAAAGCGACGGTCGTCCGGCTTATCTGGTGGTGAACGCGGATGAATCCGAACCCGGAACCTGCAAAGACCGTGAGATCATGCGCCATGATCCGCATACGCTGATCGAAGGTTGTCTGATCGCCTCTTTCGCGATGAACGCGCATACCTGCTATATCTACCTGCGCGGCGAATACATCCGCGAGCGCGAGGCGCTGCAGGCCGCGATTGACGAGGCTTATGACGCTGGTCTTTTGGGCAAGGACGCCGCTGGTTCGGGTTGGGATTTCGATATCTTCCTGCATCACGGGGCAGGCGCATATATTTGCGGCGAGGAAACCGCCCTAATCGAAAGCCTTGAAGGCAAGAAGGGCATGCCGCGGATGAAACCTCCGTTCCCGGCGGGGGCTGGCCTTTATGGCTGCCCAACCACGGTGAACAATGTGGAATCAATTGCCGTTGTGCCGACCATTCTGCGCCGGGGTGCGGACTGGTTCGCAGGCTTTGGCCGCCAGAACAACGCGGGCACCAAGTTGTTTGCGATTTCGGGCCATGTGAACAACCCATGTGTCGTCGAAGAGGCCATGTCGATCTCATTCGAAGAGCTGATTGAAACTCATTGCGGCGGCATTCGCGGCGGTTGGGACAACCTGTTGGCGGTAATCCCGGGTGGGTCCTCTGTTCCTTGCGTGCGCGGTGAAAACATGCGCGACGCGATCATGGATTTTGATTACCTGCGCAATGATCTGGGCTCGGGCCTTGGTACGGCTGCGGTGATCGTAATGGATAAGTCGACGGACATCATCAAGGCGATCTGGCGGCTGTCGAAATTCTACAAGCACGAAAGCTGCGGACAGTGCACGCCCTGCCGCGAAGGCACCGGCTGGATGATGCGGGTCATGGACCGTCTTGTGCGCGGCGAGGCCGAATTGGAAGAGATCGACATGCTGTTTGATGTGACCAAACAGGTCGAAGGCCATACCATCTGTGCCTTGGGTGACGCGGCCGCTTGGCCGATCCAGGGCCTGATCCGCAACTTCCGGGAAGAGATCGAGGACCGCATCAAGGCCCAGAAGTCGGGCCGCATGGGTGCGATGGCAGCGGAGTAAACCGAATGGAAGCCTTTGCTGAATATTCACACGCCATAGCATCCGTTGTGTTTTTCACGTTGGTGGTTCTGTTTTTGGCCCCGTTTTCTGCGCTGGCCAAGCAGGGCAAGGGACTGGCACCGGGTGCGACGCCTGAACAAGACTACGGTGATCAAGCCTATCGTTTGAACCGGGCCTATCTGAACGGAACTGAAACACTTCCGGCGTTTCTGACTGTTGTAGTTGCAGCAATTTTGCTGGGGGTCAGCCCATTCTGGGTCAACCTTCTGGCGTCAGTTGCTTTGGTTGCGCGCTTGCTCATGCTGGTGGTGCATCTTAGGGGGATCGGCAAGCCGAACAGCGGTCTGCGGTCCGTGCTGTATGTGCTGGGCTGGGCCTGCATGTTTGTAATCGGCCTTATGGCCTTGGTGGCGGCGTTTTAACGGCAAGGCGGCGGTAAAGACTGCAATGAGGGAAAGTATGAAGATCTCGAAGACCCTGGTTGTTGTTCTGGCTTTGGTCAGTGTATCCGCCTGCGGATTGATCAGACCGTCCGAGGACCGGCTTTTGTTCGATGGTCAGGCGTTCCGGACCAAGGCCAAAGCTGTCGATAAGAAGAAGTCGCCCGCCGACTTTACTGTGGTCGTCAAAGGTGTGTCCGCGTCATTGGATGGCGCGCGTGAGGCCGGGCGCCATGAAGGCACAAAGTTCTGTGTGCAAAACTTCGGATCGTCGCGGATTGATTGGAAAGTGGGGCCGGACACGGAACCGCAACAGCTTACCATCGCGGATGATCAACTCACATTTGCAGGAACCTGCAAACGCCCATGATGTCCAGTGTTTTTGCATATCACGACAGGGCGCGTAGGGCGTTATTGCCTAGCAGACGCGCATCCTTTCGTCTTGGAAATTCCAAGACGAAAGGAAAACCTATGTTCTATGCAAAAACAATCGCTATGGCTGCCTTGATGGCTGTTCCTGCGGTAGCAGAGGCAAAACCGCCCTTGAGGGATGTCAAAGAGATCGACAATGAACTCTATTACATCGCCATCGCAAACGAGATTTCGGAATACTGCCCCTCGATCAGCGGGCGACGACTGAAGGCGATCAGTGTGATGTGGGGGCTGCGCTCCAAAGCGAATGACTTGGGATACACAGACCGGGAAATCCGGTCTTATGTCGAGTTGGACGCAGAAAAAGACCGCATGCGCACCAAGGGTGAGGCTTATCTAGCCTCAAACGGGGTGACTTATGAAAACCCCACCACGTTTTGCACGTTGGGCCAAAAGGAAATTCAACGAAACAGCGCCATTGGCGTTTACTTGAGGGCGGATTGACGGATGGGCGTTCAGGTTCTCAGATCCGGGGCAGTTGGTGTGGCATTGCTGATTTCGTTGTCGGCGTGCGAAACGCCAACCAGTTCTGCGACAGACACTGCCGCCTCTCGGGCAGAGTTTCGCGCCGAGCTGCCGCCGGAACTGTACGACTTTGCGTTCTCTGCTGCCGTGGCTGAGCAAATCGCTGGCGAATGCCGGGCGATTTCGTTTAATCGACCCGAGGCGCAGGCGCAGATGAAATCACTGGACGCCGAGCTCAAGGCCAAGGGTTATCAAGAAAGCGACTTACGCTATTTGGCCGATGCCATTCCGCGTAAGCGCGCGCAGGACGACCTAATCAAATACATCCAGCAAAGCGGTGTTGTCGTGGGTCAGCCCGACACGTTCTGCGCAGCTGGCCAACGCGAGATTGCCAACGGCACCCGGATCGGTGCATTCCTGAAAGGCTAACGAAATCATGTCTGACCTCCGCAAGATCAATATCGACGGGCAGGAAATCGAAGTCGAAGGCGCGATGACCCTGATCCAGGCTTGTGAGCAAGCCGGGGTAGAAGTGCCGCGTTTTTGTTACCATGAACGTTTGTCGATCGCCGGAAACTGCCGGATGTGCCTGGTCGAGGTTGTGGGCGGCCCGCCCAAGCCGGCGGCTTCGTGCGCGATGCAGGTGCGCGACCTGCGCCCAGGGCCGGAAGGTCAGCCTCCGGTCGTCAAGACAAACTCGCCCATGGTCAAAAAGGCCCGCGAAGGGGTGATGGAGTTTCTGCTGATCAACCACCCGCTGGATTGTCCGATTTGCGACCAAGGCGGTGAGTGTGACCTTCAGGATCAGGCCATGGCTTATGGTGTCTCGGGCTCGCGTTTCAAAGAAGCGAAGCGCGCAGTCGATGATCTGGATCTTGGCCCGCTGGTTGGCACGGCGATGACGCGTTGCATTAGCTGCACCCGCTGCGTGCGTTTCACGACCGAGGTCGCCGGGATCACGCAGATGGGTCAGACCGGGCGGGGCGAGGATGCCGAGATCACCTCGTACCTGAACGAAACACTGCAATCGAACCTGCAGGGCAACATCATCGATCTGTGCCCGGTTGGGGCGCTGACGTCGAAACCCTACGCGTTTACCGCTCGCCCATGGGAACTGACCAAGACCGAGAGCATAGACGTCATGGACGCCCTTGGTTCGAACATCCGCGTGGACACCAAAGGGCGCGAAGTGATGCGCTTCCTGCCGCGCAACCACGATGGCGTGAACGAAGAGTGGATCAGTGACAAAACCCGCTTTGTCTGGGATGGCCTGCGTCGTCAGCGCTTGGACAAGCCCTACATTCGCGAAAACGGCAAGTTGCGCCCGGCTTCATGGCCCGAGGCGCTGACCAAAACTGCTGAGGCACTGAAGAGCGCCGAAAAACCTGCTGGGATCGTGGGCGATCTGGCCTCGGTCGAAGCAACTTTTGCCTTGAAGCAGATGATCGAAGGGCAGGGCGGTGTTGTCGAATGCCGCACCGATGGGGCCAAGCTGCCTGCTGGCAACCGTGGGGCTTATGTCGGAACCGCTACGATTGAAGACATAGACTCGGCCGAACGCATTCTGCTGATCGGGACCAATCCGCGTGATGAGGCTCCGGTACTGAACGCGCGGATCCGCAAAGCCTGGGCGCATGGTGCCGAGGTGGCTCTGGTCGGTCCCGCAGTAGATCTGACCTATGACTACCATCACATGGGCGATGATCGCGCGGCCTTGCAGAAGGTCGTCGACATGGGGGGTGACGACGCCATCAAGGGCAAGCCCTCGCTGGTGATCGTGGGGCAGGGTGCCCTGCAAGAAGCAGACGGCGCTGCTGTGTTGGCGTCTGCGCAAACCATTGCAGCCAATACCGAAAGCAGGCTTTTGGTACTGCACACTGCGGCCTCGCGCGTGGGTGCGATGGATGTAGATGCGACCAACGAAGGTGGCATGGATGCCGTCAACGCTGCCGACGTGATTTATAATCTCGGTGCCGATGAGATTGAGATCGGCGAAGGCGCGTTTGTTATCTACCAGGGCAGCCACGGAGACCGTGGCGCTCACCGCGCCGACGTGATCTTGCCGGGCGCGGCCTATACCGAAGAAAACGGTTTGTTCGTGAACACCGAAGGACGCCCGCAACTGGCAATGCGTGCCGGTTTTGCGCCGGGCGAAGCCAAGGAAAACTGGGCCATTCTGCGGGCATTGTCGGCCGAGTTGGGCGCGAAACTTCCATTCGACTCACTGGCGCAATTGCGAACCGCACTCATTGAAGCTGTGCCGCAACTGGCCCGGATCGATGAGGTGATCGAGAATGAGGTTCAACCGCTCGACGCAGCGCCGCTGGGTCAGGCCACGTTCCGAAACGCGGTCAAGGATTTCTATCTGACCAACCCGATTGCCCGTGCGTCTCAACTGATGGCCGAACTTTCGGCACAGGCGCAGGCGCGTCAGACTGGAAAGATCGCGGCGGAATGAGCCGGAACCGTTTCATATCACAAGCAAAGGCGGCTGCCGGGTGGCAGTTCGCCGCGCTGGATTTGTGTGTGAAACTGAAGATTAAGGGTGGCGCTGAAGCGGCAGATGCTGTTTACACCAACGCGCCGACCCAGTCGCACTTTGCGCAGGCACCTGGCCTTTGCATCGCGCGCGGAAAACGGAATACCCACGGTGTGAGGACCAATGGCTGATTTCTTTAACACCCCAGGCGGAATAGCCATCATCATTCTGGCGCAAGTGCTTGCAGTTGTTGCGTTTGTGATGATCTCGCTGTTGTTCCTTGTTTACGGCGATCGCAAGATCTGGGCCGCTGTCCAGATGCGTCGCGGACCGAACGTGGTTGGCGCGTACGGCTTGCTGCAATCGGTGGCCGATGCATTGAAATATGTGGTCAAAGAGGTCGTCATCCCGGCGGGGGCAGACAGGACCGTCTTTATCCTTGCACCGCTCACCTCTTTTGTACTGGCGATGATTGCCTGGGCAGTGATCCCGTTCAATGATGGCTGGGTGCTGTCGGACATCAACGTCGCCATTCTCTATGTGTTCGCTGTGTCTTCACTGGAAGTTTATGGCGTGATTATGGGGGGTTGGGCGTCGAACTCAAAGTACCCGTTCCTTGGGTCTTTGCGCTCTGCTGCGCAGATGATTTCGTACGAGGTTTCGATTGGCCTGATCATCATCGGTGTGATCATCTCGACCGGGTCGATGAATTTTGGTGACATTGTGCGTGCGCAGGACGGCTCGTTCGGCTTCTTCAGCTGGTACTGGCTGCCGCACTTCCCGATGGTCTTCTTGTTCTTCATTTCGGCGCTGGCTGAAACCAACCGACCGCCATTCGACCTTCCCGAAGCGGAATCTGAACTGGTCGCCGGTTACCAGGTTGAATACTCTGCCACACCCTTCCTTCTGTTCATGGCTGGTGAATACATCGCGATCTTCCTGATGTGCGCGCTGACCACGCTGCTGTTCTTCGGCGGCTGGCTGTCACCGATCCCGGGCCTGCCCGATGGCGTGCTGTGGATGGTCGCGAAGATGGCGTTCTTCTTCTTCCTCTTCGCAATGGTCAAGGCGATCACGCCACGCTACCGCTATGACCAGTTGATGCGGCTGGGTTGGAAAGTCTTCCTGCCGTTCTCGCTGGCCTGGGTGGTCTTTGTGGCCTTCGCGGCAAAGTTCGACTGGTTCTGGGGTGCGTTCGCCCGCTGGAGCGTGGGGGGCTAACGCGTTGGGTATCGATTTCACAGTCTTCTCCAAGCTTGTCGAGTTTTCGACACGGCACTCTGTGGAAGGCCGTTCATTGATGCTGGGCCGTCAGGAATTTGTTCGCCTGCGGCCGCCCAGAATCTTTCAGCGCAAACTGCGCCGAGAGGGGCTGGACCATATTCAGTTGGAATACCTCCAGCAGTCGGATGGCTACAGCGAGACGTTCTTTCGCAAGCTGGGGTTCGGTGAAATCGAAACTATGGATTTCTCGGACCACGAAGGCGCGACGATCCTCCAGGACCTAAACCGCCCCATTCCGAAAGAACTTGCGGGTCAATTCGATTTCATCTTCGACGGTGGAACGATTGAGCATGTGTTTAACGTCCCCGTTGCGTTGGAAAACGTGTTTCACATGCTGAAGCCCGGCGGGCATTTCATCTCGGTGAATGGCCTGAACGGCTGGGCCGGGCATGGGATGTATCAGTTCAATCCGGAACTGGTCTATTCGTTCTGGCGTCGGAACGCGGGCTGCGTGGTCAACACGTGCCAGGCGATTCAACGCAGCCGTGCCTTTCACCAGGCGATTTTGGATCTACAAGATCCGGCGGATGGAGAACAACGGATCGACCTGGGCGATGCCCTCCCGGATGGGCAGGTCTATTTGTATTATGAAATCCAGCGCGGTTCCGAAGCGGCTCTCATGGACACGGTTCTTCAAAGTGACTACGAGACGCACTGGCGTGACTACTCCAATGCCGGTGGAACGCGATATGATCAGAAGGTTAGCTCTCTATGACTCAAATCGACTACACCCGCGCCGCCAAGTACTTTCTGCTACAGGACTTCTGGGTCGGTATGAAACTGGGGCTCAAGTACTTTTTCGCCCCGAAGGCCACCGTGAACTATCCGCACGAAAAGGGCCCTCTGTCGCCGCGCTTTCGGGGGGAACATGCGCTGCGTCGTTATCCCAACGGTGAAGAACGCTGCATTGCCTGCAAACTGTGTGAAGCAGTATGCCCGGCGCAAGCCATCACCATCGACGCGGAGCCGCGCGAAGACGGCAGCCGCCGCACGACACGTTACGACATCGACATGACCAAATGCATCTATTGCGGCTTCTGCCAAGAGGCATGCCCGGTTGATGCCATCGTTGAAGGGCCGAATTTCGAATTCGCCACGGAAACCCGCGAAGAGCTGTTCTACGACAAGGAAAAACTGCTGGATAACGGCGAACGCTGGGAAGCCGAAATCGCCCGCAATCTGGAAATGGACGCGCCGTATCGATGACTGACAGCCCGACAAATCCGTTCGAGCTGATGATGAAGCAGGCTCAGGACATGGCCAAGGCTATGAACCCGGCGATGGAAAGCTTTTCGCCCAAGGGGTTCGAAGCGCTGTGGCCGACCATGCCTAAAGAGGTCATGGAGATGATGTTCGGCAACACCGTCAACAAAGACGGGCTGGATGCCAAAACCCGCCTGCTGTTGACGCTGGCCGGGCTGACCTGTCAGGGCGCGCAAGCGGATAGTGCCGTGCGCCAAACTGTGCGCCACGCGCTGGAAGCGGGTGCCAAGAAACAAGAGATCGTGGAAACGATCGGTCAGATGTCGGTCTTTGCCGGCATCCCGGCCATGACCCGCGCGCTGGATCTGGCGCAAGAGGTCATGGGCGGCAACGAGGATGAGGATCAATGACCGTCTTTGCCTTCTATCTGTTTGCCATCAGCGCCATCACCGGCGGGCTGTTCACGGTGATCAGCCGCCAGCCGGTGCACTCGGTGCTGTGGCTGATCCTGTCCTTCCTGTCGGCGGCGGGGCTGTTCGTGCTGCTGGGGGCCGAGTTTGTGGCGATGCTGCTGATCATCGTCTATGTAGGCGCGGTCGCGGTTCTGTTCCTGTTCGTGGTGATGATGCTGGACGTGGACTTTGCCGAACTCAAGGCCGAGATGGCACGCTATATGCCGCTGGCCCTGCTGATCGGTCTGGTCATCCTGATGCAGTTCGTCATGGCCTTTGGCGCTTGGGACAGCGCGCAGGGTGCGGCGGCCAATCTGGCCCAGCCAGTTCCAGCGGACCGCCACAACACCGAGGCGTTGGGTGTCATCCTTTATGATCAATATTTCCTTCTGTTCCAACTGGCGGGCCTGATCCTGCTGGTGGCCATGATCGGCGCCATCGTGCTGACATTGCGCCACCGTCAGGACATCAAGCGTCAGGACATCGTCGGCCAGATGATGCGAGACCCGGCCAAGGCGATGGAGTTGAAGGACGTTAAACCGGGGCAGGGACTTTGAGACGATGATCGGACTTGAACACTATCTTACGGTCGCGGCGACGCTGTTCGTCATCGGCATCTTCGGTCTCTTCCTGAACCGCAAGAACGTCATCATCCTGCTGATGAGCATCGAACTGATGCTGCTGGCGGTGAATATCAACCTCGTGGCGTTTTCCAGCTTCCTCGGCGATCTTGTCGGGCAGGTGTTTACGCTGTTCGTGCTGACCGTTGCGGCGGCCGAGGCGGCGATTGGTCTGGCCATTCTGGTCTGCTTCTTCCGTAACCGTGGCACCATCGCGGTTGAAGACGTCAATATGATGAAGGGCTAAGAGAACTATGGAAACCACCATCCTCTTTGCCCCGCTCGTGGGCGCGCTGATCTGCGGCTTTGGCTGGAAATTCATTGGCGAGAAAGCCGCCATGTGGACGTCCACCGGTCTGCTGTTTCTGGCCTGTCTGCTGTCGTGGATCGTTTTCTTCACATTTGATGGGGTGACCCAACAGATTGAGATCATGCGCTGGATCGAAAGCGGCTCGTTGTCGACAAGCTGGGCGATCCGTCTGGACCGTCTGACCGCGATCATGCTGATCGTGGTGACAACCGTTTCGGCGCTCGTGCACCTCTATTCCTTCGGCTACATGGATCACGACCCGCAGTGGCGTGAGGGCGAAAGCTATAAGCCGCGTTTCTTTGCCTATCTGTCCTTCTTCACCTTCGCCATGCTGATGCTTGTGACGGCGGACAACTTGGTTCAGATGTTCTTTGGCTGGGAAGGCGTGGGTGTCGCTTCGTACCTGTTGATCGGCTTCTACTATCGCAAGTCTTCGGCCAATGCGGCGGCGATGAAAGCGTTCATCGTGAACCGGGTAGGTGACTTCGGCTTTGCGCTGGGGATCTTCGCGATCTTCTTCCTGACCGATAGCATCAATTTCTCGGACATCTTTGCATCTGCCCCGGCGCTGGCCGAAGAAAAGTTGCACTTCCTGTGGGGAGAGTGGACTGCAATTGAAGTCATCTGTGTGCTGCTGTTCATCGGCGCCATGGGTAAATCCGCTCAGTTGATCCTGCACACCTGGTTGCCGGACGCGATGGAAGGCCCGACGCCTGTGTCGGCCCTGATCCACGCTGCAACCATGGTGACTGCGGGTGTCTTCCTGGTCTGCCGCATGTCGCCGCTGATGGAGTTTGCGCCGGGCGCAACCGGCTTCATCACGGTACTGGGCGCATCCACCGCGTTCTTTGCGGCCACGGTGGGTCTGGTGCAAACCGACATCAAGCGCGTGATTGCGTATTCGACCTGTTCTCAGCTTGGATACATGTTCGTGGCTGCTGGCGTGGGCATGTACTCGGCGGCGATGTTCCACCTGTTCACTCACGCCTTCTTCAAAGCCCTATTGTTCCTGGGTGCGGGTTCCGTGATCCACGCCATGCATCACGAGCAGGAGATGACCGAATACGGCGGTTTGCGGAAGAAAATCCCATATACCTTCTGGGCGATGATGATCGGCACGCTGGCCATCACCGGCGTTGGTATTCCGCTGACCACATTTGGCTTTGCCGGGTTCCTGTCCAAGGACGCCATCATCGAGAGCGCTTATGCGGGCGGCTCGGGCTATGGCTTCTGGTTACTGGTTGTGGCGGCTGCGTTCACCTCGTTCTACAGCTGGCGTCTGATCTTCTTGACCTTCTACGGTGAGCCGCGTGGCGACAAACATACGCATGATCACGCGCATGAAAGCCCGATGGTCATGCTGGTGCCGCTGGGCGTTCTGTCACTGGGCGCGGTTTTTGCCGGGATGATCTGGTACGGCAACTTCTTTGGCCACGCCGACAAGGTTGGTAAGTTCTACGGCATCCCTGTTGCCGAAGCGTCAGAGCACACAGAGGCCGGCGATCATGGCAAAGCCGAAGAGCATGACGATGCCGCACATTCGGATGACGGTCATGCGGATGATGGTCATGGCGCTGAAACACATGCGGATGAGGGCCATGCAGACGACGGCCACGGTGACAAAGCTGCTCATGGTGGTGATCACCACTATGCCTTTGTCGGCGAACCGGGCGAGGGCGCGCTGTATATGGCACCGGACAACCACGTGTTGGACGATGCGCACGCCGCTCCGAAATGGGTTAAGGTCTCGCCCTTTGTTGCGATGGTCCTCGGCTTTGTCGTGGCCTATTGGTTCTACATCGTGAACACGACGCTGCCCGCGCGGTTGGCCGAGAACCAGCGCCCGCTGTACCTGTTCCTCAAGAACAAGTGGTACTTTGACGAGATCTACAACGTTATCTTTGTCAAACCCACCATCGCCCTTGGCCGGTTCCTGTGGAAGCGCGGCGATGGAAATACAATTGATGGCTTCCTGAACGGAGTAGCAATGGGCGTTGTTCCCTTCTTTACCCGCCTCGCAGGCAAGGCGCAGACCGGGTACATCTTTACCTATGCCTTCTGGATGGTGCTGGGCATCGCAGCCCTTGTAACGTGGATGTCTATCGGCGGAGGGGCCAACTAATGGACAATATCCTTTCCATCGTTACGTTCATCCCGGCGATTGCAGCAGGTATTCTGGCGCTGTTCCTGCATGGGGATGACGCTGCGGCCCAACGCAATGCCAAGTGGATTGCGCTGCTGGCGACGACCGTGACCTTCCTGGTATCGATTGGCATCTATACCGGTTTTGATCCCTCGAACCCCGGCTTCCAGATGGTGGAAGAGGGTGAGTGGCTGATGGGTCTGAAATACAAGATGGGTGTGGATGGCATCAGCGTTCTGTTCGTGTTGCTGACCACTTTCATCATGCCTCTGACCATTTTGGCCAGTTGGAATGTCACCGACCGCGTCAAGGAATACATGGTGGCTTTCCTGCTGCTGGAAACCCTGATGCTAGGCGTGTTCATGGCGCTGGATCTGGTGCTGTTCTACCTGTTCTTCGAGGCAGGCCTGATCCCGATGTTCCTGATCATCGGCATTTGGGGCGGTAAGGACCGCATCTACGCCAGCTTCAAGTTCTTCCTCTACACCTTCCTCGGCTCGGTGCTGATGCTGGTTGCGATGGTTGCGATGTACGCGGATGCAGGCACCACGGATATTGAGGCTCTGATGAGCCACCAGTTCTCATCGGAAAGCTTCAGCGTGCTGGGCATCTATGTTGTCGGCGGTATGCAGACTTTGATGTTCCTGGCCTTCTTTGCCTCTTTCGCAGTGAAGATGCCGATGTGGCCGGTGCACACCTGGTTGCCCGATGCGCACGTTCAAGCGCCGACCGCGGGTTCGGTTGTTCTGGCGGCGATCCTGCTGAAAATGGGTGGCTACGGCTTCCTGCGGTTCAGCCTGCCGATGTTCCCTGTGGGTTCGGCGGTGATGACCGATCTGGTGCTTTGGATGTCTGCGATTGCGGTTGTCTACACCTCGCTGGTGGCGTTGGTGCAAGAGGACATGAAGAAGCTGATCGCTTACTCTTCGGTCGCGCATATGGGCTTTGTGACCATGGGCATCTTTGCGGCAAACCAGCAGGGTATCGATGGCGCGATCTTCCAGATGCTGAGCCACGGGTTTATCTCGGCGGCGCTCTTCCTGTGTGTCGGCGTGATCTACGACCGGATGCACACCCGCGATATCGAGGCTTATGGCGGTCTGGTCATTCGGATGCCTGCTTACGCGCTGGTCTTCATGCTGTTCACCATGGCCAATGTCGGCTTGCCGGGCACTTCCGGATTTATCGGGGAATTCCTGACCCTGATGGGGGCCTTCCAGGTCAACACCTGGGTGACAGCTGTGGCTGCGACCGGTGTCATCTTTTCCGCCGGTTATGCGCTGTGGCTGTACCGCCGCGTGGTCTTTGGCGACCTGATCAAGGAAAGCCTGAAGGCGATGACCGACATGAGCTCGCGCGAACGTCTGATCTTTGCCCCACTGATCGTGATGACCATCCTTTTGGGCGTTTACCCGTCGCTGGTAACGGATGTGATCGGGCAATCCACCGCCGCGCTGATTTCGAACTATGACACGGCTCTGGCCGCAGCTGAGGCTGCGACCCAGACGGCCGCCTCGCACTAAGGGAGCTTTGGAGACATGATCCAGGCTGATCTGACAATTATCCTGCCGGAAATCATTCTGGCGCTCTACGCGATGGCGGCGCTCTTGGGGGCTGTCTATACGACGAAAGACGGCATGGCACCTTTGTTGGTCTGGACCACAGCTGGTCTGATGGCCCTTCTGGCGATCTGGATCGCCACACAAGGCGAGGGGACCAACGTGGCCTTCAATGGCATGTTCGTCGATGACGGGTTCGCCCGTTTCGCCAAGGTTGCGATCCTGCTTTCGGCAGGTGCCGTTCTGGTCATGAGCCAGGACTACATGGCGCGCCGCGATTTGCTGCGGTTTGAGTATCCGCTACTGGTCGCACTTGCCGCTGTTGGCATGATGATGATGGTCAGCGCGGGCGATTTGATGTCGCTTTACATGGGGCTCGAGCTGCAATCTCTGTCACTATACGTTGTCGCGGCATTGCGTCGTGACAGTGCGAAGTCGACCGAAGCGGGTCTGAAGTATTTCGTGCTGGGTGCGCTCAGCTCGGGTCTGCTGCTTTATGGTGCGTCGCTGGTTTATGGCTTTACTGGAACAACGCTCTTTTCAGGCATCATCACAACCGTTCAGGCCGGAGAAGTTTCGATTGGCTTGCTGTTTGGTCTGATCTTCCTGATCTCTGGTCTGGCCTTCAAAGTCTCGGCCGTGCCGTTCCACATGTGGACACCGGACGTGTACGAAGGCTCGCCAACGCCGATTACAGCCTTTTTCGCCACCGCGCCGAAAGTGGCTGCCATGGCCCTTTTTGCGCGACTGATGCATGACGCGTTTGGTGGCATTGTGAAAGACTGGCAGCAGGTGATCGTGCTGCTTTCGGTGCTGTCGATGCTGCTGGGTGCTGTCGCCGCGATTGGTCAGCGAGACATCAAACGTCTGATGGCATTCTCGTCAATTGCCCATATGGGTTATGCTCTGATCGGTTTGGCAGCAGGTACTGAGTTGGGCATTAAAGCGATGCTGATGTATCTGGCCATCTACGTGACTATGAACATCGGAACCTTTGCCTTCATCCTGATGATGGAACGGGACGGCAAACCGATCACCGATATTGACGCCCTGCGCCAATATTCCAAGCGCGATCCGGGCAAAGCCCTTGCCGTTCTGATCCTGATGTTCTCGCTGGCCGGTGTGCCACCGATGCTGGGTTTCTTTGCGAAATTTGGCGTTTGGCAAGCAGGTGTCAGCGCGGGTCTGACCGGCCTTGTGATCGTCTCGGCCATCGCGTCCGTCATCGGTGCCTTCTATTACCTGCGGATCGTGTTCTACATGTATTTCGGTGCTGAAAACGAAGACCCGATTGAAACCCGGTCGACGCCGGTGTTGTGGGTCGCCTTGATGGGCTCGGCCGCCTTGATGCTGATCGGTATCTTCTATCAGTTTGGGGTCGAGGGCGCGGCGGCAGCTGCGGCAGCGACGCTTGTCAACTGAAGGTCTTGCACACTCGGAAGGAGGGGCTCGGTCGCGTGACCGAGCCTTTTTGATATGACCAAATGGCCCCAAGGCTATGGACTGCACGAGCTGCAGGAAGTCGATAGCACACTCAATGAGGCAGCGCGGATTGCACCCACTGCCCGAGGTCCCGTTTGGATTATGGCACATCACCAAACGGCGGCGCGCGGACGGCGGGGCCGGGTCTGGGCCAATCCCATGGGCAATTTGGCGGCGACGTTGCTGATGCGCCCGCAAGGTGCGCCGGAACAGGCAGCGCTACGCAGCTTTGTGGCCGCATTGGCCTTGTTCGACGCCTGTGTTGCTGTGACCGGAAGAACGGCCGGTCTGTCGCTGAAATGGCCCAACGATGTTCTGCTGAACGGGGGTAAGCTGGCCGGTATCTTGCTGGAAAGCACCGGGCAGGGGCAAGGTGTTGCGCATCTGGCGATCGGCATCGGTGTGAACCTGGCCAATGCACCTGACGCGGATGCGGTCGAACCTGGTGCCATGCGGCCCGTTTCATTGCTGTCGGAAACCGGTTCAAATGTCTCGCCCGAAGATTTCCTGACCGAACTGGCCGCAGCTTATGCTAGGTATGAAACCCAATTCGTCACCTATGGGTTTGACCCGATCCGCACCGCGTGGCTGGCCCGCGCGGCGCGGTTGGGAGAGGTCATCACCGCACGTACCGGAACGTCAGAGACGGTTGGAACCTTCGAAACAGTAGACGCAAGCGGCAACCTTGTCTTAAACACCGCCAAAGGCCGCGTGAGCATTCCTGCGGCAGACGTGTATTTTTGAAAGGGGCGTTAAATGCTTCTGGCCATTGATTGCGGCAACACCAATACCGTTTTCTCGATCTGGGACGGCGAGAAGTTTCTGTGCACCTTACGCACGTCGACCCACCATGCGCGCACGGCAGACGCATATTTCACCTGGTATTCGACTCTGGTGAAACACTATGGCATCGAAGCGGTCATTACGGATGTCATCATCGCCTCAACAGTGCCGCGTGTTGTGTTCAACCTGCGTATCTTCGCGGATCGTTTTTTTGGATGCCGGCCGCTGGTGGTGGGTAAACCGGATTGTCTGTTACCCGTGCCCCCTCGTGTGGATGAAGGCACGGTACCCGGGCCTGACCGGTTGGCCAACGCAGTGGGTGCGTTTGATCGTCACGGTGGCAATGTGGTTGTTGTGGATTTTGGCACAGCAACAAACTTTGACGTTGTTGCCGCCGACGGGGCTTATGTCGGGGGCATTATCGCGCCTGGCGTAAACCTTAGCCTTGAAGCTCTGCATCAGGGGGCGGCTGCGCTTCCGCATATCGATATTACCCGGCCGGATAAAGTGATCGGGACGAATACGGTTGGATGTATCCAATCGGGCGTGTATTGGGGCTATTCCGGCCTGATCGAAGGGCTGATCGCCCGGATCAAAACCGAATACGGAATGCCGATGAAAGTTGTGGGTACTGGTGGACTGGCCCCTTTGTTCGATCAGGCCGACGTAGGGTTCGACGCAATCGAAGATGATCTGACGATGCACGGTTTGACCGTGATCCATCGCTATAACAAGGATAATGGCTCCGAATGAGCAGTGAAAGATTGATCTACCTGCCGCTGGGTGGCGCGGGTGAAATTGGCATGAATGCCTATGTGTATGGCTATGGTAAACCCGGACAGGAGCGCCTGATCCTTGTTGATTTGGGTGTCACCTTTCCGGACATGGACACAACACCCGGTGTTGACCTGATCTATGCGGATATTTCGTGGTTGAAAGAGCGTGCAGACCGGCTGGACGGCGTTTTTATCACCCACGCGCATGAGGACCATGTTGGCGCGGTGGCGCATTGCTATGAAGCCTTGGGTGCGCCGATTTATGCCCGCGCGTTCACGGCCAATATCGCCCGCCGCAAGATGGAAGAACACGCGCACCCAACCGAGGCCGTAACAACCGTATCCGCCTGGCCCGAACAGGTCGCGGTCGGGCCTTTTACGGTTGGTTTCCTGCCTGTATCGCACTCGATCCCCGAAAGCGCGGCGTTGGTCATCGATACGCCTGCGGGACGGGTCGTGCATTCGGGCGATTTCAAACTGGATGCGCAGCCTGTCGTGGGGGAGGCTTTTGATCCAGATTTGTGGGCTGAGGTCGCCAAACCCGGCGTCAAGGCGCTGGTCTGCGACAGCACAAACGTGTTCTCGGCCCATCCGGGCCGTTCGGAATCCGAAGTTGGGCCGGAAATCACCAAACTGGTCGAAAACGCCGAAGGCATGGTCGTGGCGACCACGTTTGCCTCAAACGTTGCGCGGGTCAAAACACTGGCCGAAGCGGGTCAGCGGGCAGGGCGGTCAGTTGTCCTGTTGGGCCGCGCCATGCGCCGGATGATCGAGGCCGCAACCGAAACCGGCATCCTGTCGGATTTCCCAAAGGTGATCAGCGCGGAAGAGGCGTTGGATCTTCCGCGCCAGAATCTGATGCTGATCGTAACCGGCAGCCAGGGTGAACGCCGTGCTGCCAGCGCCCAACTGGCCCGTGGCAAGTACCGTGGTCTGGAACTGGCCGAAGGTGACCTGTTCCTGTTTTCCTCGAAAACCATTCCGGGCAATGAGCGGGGCGTGATCTTCATCATGAACCAGCTCAGCGAAAAGGGCGTCGATGTCGTCGATGACAGTTCGGGTCTCTATCACGTGTCAGGCCATGCCAACCGGCCTGATCTTGAGAAGGTCCATGCGCTGATCGATCCGCAAGTCGTGATCCCGATGCACGGTGAACACCGTCATCTGCGCGAGCACGTCAAACTGGCCGAGCAAGGTGGCAGAAGCGGTGTGCTGGCAGTGAACGGTACCATGTTGGATCTCAGCGGTAATGCCCCGGCTGTTGTCGACTATGTTGAAACCGGGCGCACCTATTTGGACGGGTCGGTCAAGATCGGCGCGTTGGACGGCGTTGTGCGGGATCGTATCCGCATGGCATTGAACGGCCATGTCACGGTCACTGTGGTCTTGGACGAGGAAGACGAACCGCTGGGTGAACCTTGGTGCGATACCATGGGCCTCCCCGAGATCGGAACTTCGCGCGCCGCTTTGGTGGAGGTTCTGGAGGAGGACCTGAATCAATTCCTGATGCGGGCCGCGGCCAAAACTTTACGCGATGATGACAAGCTGGAAGACGAGATGCGCCGGATCGTGCGGCAGACCGCCAAAGCGGAAATCGGCAAGAAGCCCGAAGTAACAGTGGTTGTCAGCCGGATGCGGTGAGTCCGATCCGTCAGTCGTGATCGGGCATCGGGTATCCCCTGAGCCGCAAAAACAGATTGGCTTCTGCGTCATTCTTGTAGAAAGGAACGGACACTGGAGGCTCGGGGGATGTAACCCGGGCCGCTACTTCGGCAAGAACAACCTCGGTTATGAAGGGCAGGTCTAAATCTCGCGCGCGGTCCAGTTGCACCCATTGCAGGTGCGACAGCTCATCCGAGGCGCGACTGAAATCGTCCAGATCACCTTGCAGGGCTTCCGCGTCGACCAAAAAGAACCGTGCGTCAAACCGACGAGGTCGACCGGGCGGAGTTACAGCGCGGAAAACGAATTGCAACGCAGCTGCAGACGGCACAAATCCCATCGCCGAAAAACTCTGCCAATCGTCAGGTGCATGACCTGGCCACGCACCCGGCTGGCCCAGAACAAGCCCGGTTTCTTCCCAGAGCTCTCGAATGGCAGCGGCGGCCAGCGCGTGTTGCAGTCCGGACTCGACCTGTTCTGCCAAACGGTCATGGCACAGATCGGGCAGCTTGGTCGCAAGGGGCACTTCTGAATCCGCTGGATCAACGGCACCGCCAGGGAACACAAACTTGTTCGGCATGAACACGGCTTTGGAGCCGCGTTGACCCATGAGGATCGACGGGTTGGTCCATCTGTCCCGCAAAACGATGACAGTAGCGGCGTCACGGATGGCGGTCTTGTCTACTGTCATATCTGCGCCACGCGGCCGGTTGGGTTCACTTGGATGTTCCGAAACCGTGCATACGGCGGGCCCACTGATACGCGACAACAGCGCCTTTCAAGCGGGGCAGCAGGTACAGCGACAGAGCAACGCATCCAATTGAGAATCCGATGGCCATGGTCCAGGGGTCTGGCCGCCAATGGACGTAAGACACGTGCAAAGCAGGTGCCAGCAGGTGACCAACAAGAAGGATGGTCAGATAAGCCGGACCGTCATCGGCGCGGTGATGAAACAGTTCCTGCCCGCAATTCGAGCAGCTGTCATTGACCTTGAGATAGCTGTGCAACAGCTTGCCCTCACCACAGTTGGGGCACTTGCACCGAAACCCTTTGACAAGGGCGGGCCATGTTTCACGCTCTGTGTCGGTCGCTGTGTCGATCGTCTGATCCGTCATAATATAACTCGCGCATTAATCTTTGCGCGATAATGCGCCTGAACGGGCGGATTTGAAAGGGGGGTGCGTCGCTTTGCAACGCTCAGTACCCGATGCGCCGAAAACGCTTCTGATCCCATTCTTAATAAAATCCACTTTTCTGCGACGGAATTTCCGCTGCCCCGCGTTTGAATTGATATGAGCAGCGGCACTGGGGCCGCGTCAAAACGGGAAAAACGAAATGAAAAACGCGACATTTATCACGGCTATTGTTTTGTCCGCAGTTGCCGTTACAGGCACATCTGTTCTGGCTGCCGGAAAAAGCGGGCGCGAGCCTGTATCCTTTCAAGAGCTCGACACCGATGGCGACGGTCAGGTGACGCAGCAAGAGTTGGAGGCCCACCGCACCGCGCGTTTCACGCAAGCGGATACCGACGGTGATGGCCAGTTGAGCCTTGACGAGATGCAAGCCGCTGCACAGAAAAAGGCAAGTGACCGCGTCGCCAAGATGTTCGAAAAGAATGATGCGAACAGCGACGGGTTTCTGAGCCAGGACGAGTTGCCGAAACCCCGCCGGGCTGACAAGATGTTTGATCGGATGGACGCGGATAACAGTGGCGGAATCTCGGAACAGGAATTTGCCGATGCCAAAGACAAGATGGGGCGGCACCACAAGAAAAAGCATCACAATTCGGACGCAGACGATAGCTGATGCAGGATGGAGGATCTGACCTCCCACCCACAAGATGCCGGCGATGCGATGTGCAGCGCGGGCAGCCTCAGCGACGATGCGTTGCTGGGGCGCTTTGCCGATGGCGACGCCGAGGCCGCGCGGGTGCTTACTGACCGACTTGGGCCACGGTGTTACTCGGTCGCGTTACGCATGTTGGGCAATCGGACCGAGGCGGAAGATGTGACGCAAGAGGCGATGATGCGGCTGTGGCAAATGGCACCGGATTGGGTGTCGGGTCAGGCCAAAGTTTCGACCTGGCTGTACCGGGTGACGCTGAACCTGTGTGTGGACATCCGGCGCAAGAAGACACCGGACAGGCTGTCGGACGTTCCCGAGCCTGAAGATGGTCAAGCCAGTGTAGTTGACCGGATGCAGGACGAGGCGCGCAAGGACGCGTTGCAGATCGCCTTGGCCGAATTGCCCGAACGGCAGCGACAAGCGGTTGTGCTGCGCCATATAGAAGAATTGCCCAACCCCGAAATTGCCGGGATCATGGGTGTTTCCGTGGAAGCGGTGGAAAGTCTGACAGCGCGTGGCAAACGAAGCCTCGCCGCCATTCTGGCGGGACGGCGCGAAGAACTGGGGTATGACAATGGCGGATGACGATCTGGAACTGGATCATTTGTTTGCACAAGCACGGCAACAACGGCCGGCCTTGCCAGACGATTTGGCCGTGCGCATTCAAACGGATGCCGAGGCGGTGCGCTTGGGCCGCATGAAATCCGCGCCACAACCGGGGCCTGCGTTGTGGGACAGGCTGGTGCGCAATTTGGGTGGCTGGCAGGGGTTGAGTGGCCTTGTTGCGGCCAGTGCGGCCGGAGTCTGGATCGGGTTTTCCGCGCCTGCCTTTTTGCCCGATCCTGCCAACCTGCTGACAACGCAAGAGACGGCCTTTCTTGTGGCCGACCTTGGCTATGACACGAGTTTTCTGGAGACCACGGAATGAACGCTGATCCCAAACCCAAACGCCGGTGGATGCCCGTTGTCCTGGTTGTGTCTCTGGCTCTGAATCTGTTGATCGTTGGCGTTGCTGTAGGCACTGTGTTGCGTCTGAAAGGCGGGGATCACGCCAAAGCACCGCCGGGATTTGGCCCGGCCTTGTACCGAGCGTTGCCAAAAGACGACCGCAAAGCGATGCGGGGTGAACTGTCGGGGCTGCACAAAAAAGGGACCAGTGGTCGCAAACAGGATTTTGAGGCGATGAGCCAGGCTTTGCGCACGGTACCCTTTGATCCGGGTGCCGTTGAAGTGCTGTTGCTACAGCAGGCACAGGCAACGGCTGCATTGCAGCAGGCTTTGCAAACGCAATGGTTGGCGCGCGTTACCGCCATGAGCGATCAGGACAGACAGGCGTATGCAGATCGACTACAGGACATTGTCGAACGCGGTCCGCATAAACACAAGAAAAAGGACTAATAGGTTTTAAGCCGCGTTTTGCCGGACGCTCACCTGATTGCGACCGGCTTTTTTCGCCGCATAAAGTGCGGTGTCAGCGGACTTAATCAGGTTCTCAATATGTGGCGTGGGACTTTCTTGGTTGGGGAACGGGCCTTGGGACATTTTCATCCCGACGCTGACTGTCATCTTGACTTGCGGTCCCTGATCCAAGAGCTGAAACGGCGCGTTGCAAATGCTGTCACAGAGGGATTCAGCGAGCCGCATCGCTTGTTTGGGTGTTACATTTGGCGCGCCTATCATGAACTCTTCTCCACCGATACGGGCGACAAATCCGTTGGTGCCAAGGGCACCACGCATACGTTCTGCCGCCTGCTTCAGCACGAGATCGCCACTCGCGTGACCGTGGTCATCGTTGATTGCCTTGAAGTGGTCGAGGTCTGCCAGCATGACAGCAAAACTGCTTCCTGTTCGCGCAGATTCGCGTGCGATCTGGTCCAGCGCTCGCATAGCAAACCGGCGATTATGCAGCCCGGTCAACGGGTCGATCCACGAGTCCGCAAGTCCCTTTTTCAGAGATACACGCATGTGATCCAGCCGGGCTTTGCGCGCGATTTGATTGTCCAGCCGAAGCAGGATTTCCTGCGCGCAGAATCCATCCAGGCAAACGGCGTCGGCACCCCGATCCAATGCCTCTGATGCCTGAACGGCATTGTCGTCTTTAAGCACACCGATCAACACCGTGTTTCGCGTGACGTTACGCGATCTGAGATCAGCCAGAATATTCAGATCTGACGGATGAGCGCCCAATTCGACAACGATGGCGTCCGGGACAGCGCCAGACAGGACGCTTTGAAGGTTCGATTGCAGGTGCCAGGACAAAGAAAACTGACGCTGATCGTTGAGCGCCTTGTGCCACATGACGCCGGTTTGCGCGGCATGTGTCAGAATATGAACTTTCGCGGCTTTTGGCGGGCGGATAACGCTTGGTGCCGGTTCCCCGAACCCGATCGGCTGCGAACCGTTGCTGACCTGAAGGTCTTGAGTGGCAGCATGGGCACGCAACAAGCTTCGGATACGCGCCAACAGCAAGGTATCCTTGAAAGGATGCGTCAGCACATCGTCCAACCCATCCTGCAAGGCACGCAGCCGCGCATCCCTGTCGTTTTGTGCGGCAAGTACAACAACTGGTACATCTTCAAGCCCGGGAACGGTCTTGGTCACCTTTTTGACATCCGCAACTGTTCCATCTGGCAAGGTCTGAGCTGTCAGAACAAGATCAGGCTGAGTGCGACGCACAAGCGACAACAGCCCTTCAAGCTTTTCACCTTGGACTACGTGATACCAAGCCGCTGTCAGCTGAACTTTCAGCATGATGCGATTGGTTGCTACCCCGTCGAGGACAAGGATGGTTCCCTGCACAGACATAGTTGTTCACCGTTGATTGCATGCGTGAACAAAGTGTTTATGAGTTTGGTTAACAAACCCTTTCCAAAAGTGGATCTGAGCGCAGTTTATGTCGATATCATCCGAATCCGCGGAAACGCTGGCTCTGACAGCTTTGGGCTGGTTGGCCGGAAATGAAGAGCTTTTTCCTGTATTTTTGGGCTCGACGGGCGCGTCGGTGCAAGATGTCCGCGAGCGTGCAGCAGACCCGGAATTTCTGGCGTCGGTGCTGGATTTTCTGGTACTTGACGACTCGTGGGTCATGGCGTTTTGTGATGCCAACGCGCTAGCCTATGATCTTCCTGCTCAGGCGCGGACGGTTTTGTCCGGCGGCGCTGATGTACATTGGACCTGAAATCCTCTTCCGCTGGAGAACTTGATGCCGATAGATGCAATCGTCTTCGATAAAGACGGCACGCTGTTTGATTTTGCAAACACATGGGGTGGCTTTGGCCGCTCTTTGCTGCTGCGACTGACTAATGGTGACACAACCCGCGCCGCCGAACTTGGACAGATAATCGGCTATGACCTGGAGCAAGAGAGATACAACGCAGACAGTATCGTTATCGCTGCGACTGTTGAAGAAATCGCCGACGTATTGGCCGCTCATGTCGACAGCATGACCGTTGATGAGATCGTGGATCTGATGAACGCCGAAGCAGCTGCTGCCCCTCAGTCGCCTGCTGTTCCTCTGGTCCCGTTTCTGGAAAGTTTGCAGAATGCGGGGATTAAGCTGGGTGTGGCCACCAATGACAGTGAACATCCGGCCTTGCAGCATCTTGAGTCCGTCGGGATTCGGGAGCATTTCGACTTTGTTGCGGGGTATGACAGTGGTCACGGGTTCAAGCCAGGCCCTGGTCAACTGCTGGCCTTTGCCGCGCATGTTGGGGTTGAACCTTCACGGGTCGCAATGGTTGGTGACAGCCTTCATGATCTCCAAGCCGGGCGGGCTGCCGGGATGACGACGATAGGTGTTTTGACGGGTTTGGCCGAAGCAGAGGCGCTGGCGCCCATGGCCGACGTCGTCCTGCCCGATATCGGACATATCCCTGCATGGTTAGCCAGCAAGTAAACGGTTAAATCCGACAATCGACGGCCAAAATAGAAAACCGACATATTCTGTCGCAGACAGAGCGGCCATCATCGTGTCTTCCGGGCTTGCTTGTTTAAAGCAGGAATGGAGGCCGTGATGGGCGATACAACAACACGCAAGCGTCGCGGCGGAGGCCGCGCTGGGGCCGCAGCGCGCAGAGGAACTGCAGCGATCGATCAGATGCCCTGGGATCCGCCCATCAACCTCGACCATCCCACAGAGCCCTTGGATCAGGCTGGCATCGAAGCGATCCATGACGGGGCCATGCGTATCCTGGAAGAGATCGGGATCGAATTTTACAATGAAGAGGCAATAGGCATCCTGCGTGAGGCAGGCTGTACCATCGAAGGTGACAATGTGCGCATGGGGCGCGACTTTGTCATGGAGATGATTGCGAAAGCCCCCAGTCAATTTTCGATCACGCCACGCAATCCGGATCGCAAGATCGAGATTGGTGGAAAGAACATTCTGTTCGGCAATGTCTCATCGCCGCCGAATTATTGGGATATGGAGATCGGCACAAAAGTTCCCGGCAACCGGGAGATGTGCCGAAATCTGTTGAAACTGACGCAATATTTCAACTGCATCCATTTCGCCGGAGGTTATCCGGTCGAACCTGTCGATATTCACGCCAGTATAAGGCATCTGGACGTCCTTTACGACAAGCTGACGCTGACCGACAAAACCATGCATGCTTACTCTCTGGGCAAAGAGCGCGTCGAGGATGTGATGGAAATGGTGCGCATCGCAGGCGGTCTGAGCCACGAAGAATTCGATGCCGCTCCACGCATGTACACCAACATTAACTCTACCTCTCCTCTAAAGCATGACCAGCCTATGATCGACGGGTGCCTACGGCTGGCCCGACGTGGACAGGCAATTGTGGTGACACCCTTTACGTTGGCCGGGGCCATGGCACCGGTGACAATGGCAGGTGCGGTGGCCCAGTCACTGGCCGAGGCGCTATGTGCTATAGCCCTGTTCCAATATGTGCGCCCGGGAACTCCGTGCGTGATCGGCACATTTACGTCGAATGTCGATATGAAAACCGGAGCACCCGCTTTTGGGACGCCGGAATACATGCGCTCGACCCAGATGACCGGCCAGATGGCGCGGTTCTACGGGCTGCCGATGCGATCGTCGGGTGTTTGTGCTGCAAACGTGCCCGATGGTCAGTCGATTTGGGAGACGTCAAACTCGCTTTGGGCATCCGTACAATCGGGCACCAACATGGTCTATCACGCGGCTGGATGGCTGGAAGGTGGCCTGATTGCAAGCCCGGAAAAGTTCATTATGGATTGCGAAATCCTGCAACAAATTCAGCGTTATATGAACCCGGAATTGACTGCCACCGGCCCTGATGAGATCGCGCTTGATGCGATCCGCTCAGTTGGCAATGACGGTCATTTCTTCGGCATTCAGCACACACAGGACCGTTATACCACCGCGTTCTATCAACCCTTCCTGAGCGACTGGAAGAACTATGAAGGGTGGGAGGTTGCTGGTGGCATTTGGACAGCCGAACGCGCCCACCACATGTTCAAAGAGATCATTTCGAGCTTTGACGCTCCACCAATGGATGAAGCCATTCGCGAAGAACTGGCAGAGTTTGTGGAACGCCGCAAAGCCGAGGGTGGCGCGCCGACAGATTTCTGAGCAATCGACAAATGTCGAAGTGATACCCGGTTGCATTCGCTGCAACTCAGGGTGGATTTTGTCTATTTGTTAAGATTTGTCAGCACAGAGTGCAGGGGACACCAAGTTGGGGTTTCCGATGCATGGTCTGATCAATCGGGCGATACAGTCTTTTGTCTGCGCTACCTATGGGCAGGCCTGCTGGCTGCGTGTGACCGAAGATGCGCGATTAGGGTTTCGCGAGTTTGAAGCCATGCTCATCTATGATGATGACATGACGACAAGAGTGTTGGATGCGCTGAGTGGCGATCTGAACCGACCAAAGGCCGAGATTCTTGAGGATTTGGGGACATATCTTGTGTCCCACCCGAACATGGAAGGGCTGCGTCGCCTGCTCAGGTTTGGCGGCGTAAGCTATGTAGAGTTTCTGCATTCGCTGGACGATCTGGCCGACCGGGTGCGGTTGGCCGTGTCAGATTTGACTTTGCCGGCCCTTGAACTGCGAGAGCTATCGGCCACGGAGTATCAGCTATGCTGCTTTCCAGGCTTGCCCGGCTATTCCAGTGTCATGGTTGGTGTTTTGCGTGCCATGGCAGACGACTACGGCGCATTGGTCATACTGTCACATGAAGGGCAGCAGCAGGACAGTGACGTCATTTCCATCATGTTGGTTGAAAGCGCTTTCGCGGAAGGGCGTCACTTTGATTTGGGGGCGCCCAGCAGATGACCGATACTCACGAACTTGCGGGCCTTCTGGAAACGCTTTGTCCAATGTTCCTGTTGGTCGAACAAGACGGACGAATACAACAAGCGGGGCCAACACTTCAAAAACTGCGACCAGAATTGCCCCTGACCGGGCAGGGGTTTCTGGAAGTGTTTGAACTGATCCGCCCCAGAACAGTTACAACCATTCCGGCGTTGTTATCGATGGCCGGGGCCAAGTTGCACCTGAAGTTCAAAGATGAACCGCGTACAACCCTCAAGGGCTTGGTCGCCCCTTTGCCGCAGTCCGGTGGTGCGGTCATCAACCTGTCATTCGGGATTTCAATTCTGGATGCGGTGCGGGATTACGCGCTGACAAGTGCGGATTTCTCAGGCACCGACCTTGCCATCGAACTGCTTTATCTGGTCGAGGCTAAATCTGCCGCGATGGAGGCGTCGCGGTCGCTAAACCTGAGGCTTCAAGGCGCCATGCTCGCCGCTGAAGAACAGGCCTATACCGACACATTAACCGGGCTAAAAAACCGCAGGGCCATGGATCACGTGCTGGCAAATCTGATCTCAAGTAATTCGACTTTTGCCTTGATGCATCTGGATCTGGATTTCTTCAAATCAGTGAATGACAAACTGGGTCACGCTGCTGGTGATTTCGTCCTGCAACAGGCGGCCCGCATTATGATTGAGGAGACGCGCGGCGAAGATACGGTTGCGCGTGTTGGTGGGGACGAGTTTGTCATTGTTTTCAAAGACCTGGCGCAGGACGACAGATTGAAGGCAATTGCTGACCGACTCATCCAACGCTTGAACGAGCCTATGCTGTTTCAAAACCAGCACTGTACTGTGTCAGCCAGCATCGGCACGGCTCTGTCCACTCAGTTTCAAGTGCCCAAAGCGGCTGATATCTTACATGCTGCAGATTTGGCATTGTATCAGGCCAAACGGGATGGTCGATCGTGCCATCGGCTTTATTCGACACTGAGCAAGGCGCAATCCTGAACATCCACCAAGGGTCACGCAGATGTGAACGCCTCGGTGACCTTTTGTGCGATCTGCCGCTGAATGGGCGCGAGCTCTCCGACAACGGGCATGACGATACCTTTGAATTGGGCACGCTCCAGCTCTTCGGGTACGTCTTCTAGAACATGGCCTCCGGTGCAGGCGAAGAACGGTAGGCAAATCGCTTGATTAGATGCATCTCGCGCGGCTTCGGCAATCGAGGGCGGTTCTTCGACAAAGCCAACCCGGATCGATTGAAATGCAACCTGCCTGCCAAGCCGGTCCGCAAATTCATTGGCCACCGCCGATGGATTTCGGCTGCGGCCCGACCCATGCGCAGCGATCACCAAATCCGTCGCATTGGCCGCCCAATGCTCTTCTCGCAACTTCGCTTCTAGCGCGTTCGCCGTCAGCGCGGGCAGATCGGGATCAATGCCCAAAGGATCCAAAATACGTGCCCTGTGATCTCCAACTCGCTTCGGCAGGGCACTTGTTACAAACCACCCCTTCGCCATGAAAAGCGGGTAGATGACTGAATTTTCAGGAAGGCCGTCCAATTTGGCCTCAAGCGCGCCGGGCTTGGCCAGCGTCGCAGAACTCACCGTTACATGTTCGGCCAACGCGTCGACCTTGGCTGCAAATGCAGCCAACGCGGCCTCAGCGGGATCTGGGTCAGAGGGCTGGCCGTGGGCGACGACTATGGCGTGTGGCATTCGGATCTCCTGCTGCGTTCTGCGATAGGTGTTACTGCGAAAACCGAAGTCAACACCTGTGTTAGCCCAGAAGGCTCAACCAAAGCCAGACGGTGATTATAGATGCTGCTGTTCCGATCAAAACGGACGAAGCCGCAACGCGTTTGGCGCGGCCATACATATTCGCAAAGATATAGGCGTTAAAGCCCGGTGCCATGGCGGCATTCAACACGCCTGATCGAAACAGGTCCTGCGGCAGGCCGGTGGATGTTCCGAATAACCAAACTAGGCTGGGGTGCAGCATCAGAGAGATGCAGCAGACAAAACCAATGGTGCGCAAGTCGCCTTCGGGTTTGTATTTAACCAACACACCCCCCAACGCAAACAGCGCCCCCGGTAAGGCGGCGCGGGTAACAAGCTCAAGCGCTTCGTCCACGACTGCTGGGATGACCAGACCAGTTATGTTGACGACAAAACCAAGCGCGATACCAAGAATCAGTGCGTTTTTGAACATCGCTGACAGAACTGATCGCGCCATATGTACACCGCCGTTGCCGCGATTGCGCACGACCTCCATCACCGTGATCCCAACGCCGTAACAAAACGGAGAATGGAAGGCGATGATCGCGTAGTTGCCCGTCAGGTTCTCAGGGCCATAAGCACGTTCGGTTATCGGCAGGCCCAGCAGGACCGAGTTGGAAAACAGACAACAGAATCCGATGGCCACGCAGTCTTCCCAGTCCCTGCCAAAAATGATCCTTGCTCCAAAGAGACCCGCAGTGAAGCACAACGCAGCGGCGGAATAGAAGCTGGCCAAAAGCCGGGGATCGAAACTGGCGCTAAGGTCCAGGTGTGCGATGGCCAGGAACAGCAGGCAGGGAATTGCAAAACCTTGGGTGAATTTCATCAACCCATCGACGTGCTCTTGTTTGAAATAGCCCGTGCGGGTCGCCGTGTATCCGGCACCGATCACAAGGAAGACCGGTAGAATGACGTCGATCAGGCTTTGCAGCATTTGGCCCCCGTGCGGCAGGCGCGCTGTGATATCTTGAGCGCGCGGGGCAGGGGCTTATTGCGCCTGATAGATCACCATCCCGTCAAAAGCGGGGGTGATATAGTCGGGAGTTTCCGCGTCAACCGTCGCATAATCCAGATCGATATGCATATTGGTGAGCACGGCGCGTTTTGGTTGCAGTTGTTCGATCCATCCCAGCGTCTTTTCCAGATGCGCGTGCGTGGGATGCGGGTTGCGGCGCAATGCATCGATGATCAGCCAGTCCAAACCTTCCATCTCGGGCCAGGCGTCGTCGTAGATCTCGGCAACGTCCGGCAGGTAGGCCAGCTGACCGATTCGGAACCCAAGAGAGTCGATTGAGCCGTGGTTCACTTTGAACGGGCGCAACGTAATGGGTCCACCGGGACCATCGATGTCGAACGGGCCATCAATGGATTTGAGGTCCAGGATCGGAGGATAAGGTGAACCTTCGGGCTGAATGAACGCGTATCCGAAACGCCCCAGCAAGGCGTTCTGCGTGTCACCGTCCGCCCAGACGGGTACGCGCGTTTTCATGTTGAACACGATCATGCGCAGGTCGTCGATCCCGTGCACATGATCCGCGTGCGAGTGGGTATAGACCACCCCATCCAACCGCCCGGTACCGGTGTCCAGCAACTGGCTGCGCATATCCGGCGTGGTATCGACCAGAACCGAGGTCGTTCCATCCGGCCCATCGCGTTCAATCAGCAGCGAGCAGCGACGGCGCACGTTTTTCGGGTTTGTAGGATCGCAGTCGCCCCATTGACCGCCCAGCCTTGGTACGCCGCCCGAGGAACCGCAGCCCAGAATTGTAAAACGCATCCCGGTCATGCAGCGGCCTTGTACAGCGCGGCCTTGGTGAACAGGCGGTCAAAATTCACCTGTGTCTGGGCTGCAAAAGCGGCATAATCCATGCCGAAAACCTCAGCCCCTTTCCGGGCTGTGTGGGCGGTGTAGGCGGGTTCGTTGCGTTTGCCACGATAGGGTGGTGGGGCCAGATAGGGCGCGTCTGTTTCCACCAGAATGCGGTCTACCGGTGCAGTTGCGAAAATATCGCGCAACTCCTGGCTTTTGGGGAAGGCGGTGATGCCGGACATGGACAGGTAAAAGCCCAGATCCAGCGCGGCCTTGGCCAATTCGGCAGAAGAAGAGAAGCAGTGCATAACGCAGGAATAGGGTGCGTTGCGATACTCGTCGGCCAGAATTCGGGCCATGTCATCATCCGCTGCGCGGGCGTGAATGATCAGGGGCAGGCCAGTGCGCTGGGCCGCTTCGATATGGATGCGCAAGGATTGTTTCTGCTCTTCCGCACTGTCGGCGGTATAGTGGTAGTCCAGACCAAACTCTCCGATGCCGACGAATTTCGGGTGCTGGGCCAAGGCAACCAGTTCGTCGACCGACGCTATCGGCTCATCCGCCGCACTCATCGGGTGCGTGCCGGCGGCATAGAAGACGGGCGCATGGGCCTCGGCAATCGCACGGACGCTGGGTTCGTTGCGCAGTTTGGTGCAAATCGTGACCATGCGGGTCACGCCAGCCTCGGCTGCGCGCGTGATGATCTCGTCCAACTGGCCGTCGAAATCCGGGAAGTCCAGATGGCAGTGGCTGTCGGTAATCTGGGGGGTGTCGCTCATCTGTTCTGACCGGCGGTTTCCTGTATCTTGAACACCGTATCTAGGACCAGAGCGGCAGGGTCAAGGTTCACCGCCTGACCATGCCGTGCGCGTGCCGTGATTGTCGCGGCGACTTCTGCCCAGCGGCGGGCTTGATCGGGGGAAGCCGAAAGACGCATCAGCGTTTCACCTTCGTTTGGGGCCGCTTCGGGTACGGGGGGTGTACCGGTTGCTCCAGTCAAAGCCAGCCGTGACAAGGCGACATCGATGAGCGTTAGCAACAGTTCGAAACGCTCGGCGGCACCGCGCTGTGCTGCGGCTTCGGCCAATGCCAGTGCGCGTTGCCGGTCCATACGGGGCAGGGTGCCCAGAATGGCGATCAGCTCGGCATAAATGTCCAGACCGCCAAGATTGATTAACCGCACAGCATCCCCAACTGATCCTGCCGCAAGTGCGGCCAGGTGTTCAGTCTGGGCGGGAACTTCTGTTCCGGTTTGCGACAGGGCGGTTTGCATGTCCTGCGGAATCAGCGGGCCAAGGCGCAGCGTGCGGCAGCGCGACCGGATGGTTGGCAGCAGGCGCGAAGGTTGGTGCGAGACGAGCAAAAGCGTGGTGCGCGCAGGCGGCTCTTCCAGCATCTTCAACAGCGCGTTGGCAGCACTGATGTTCATTTCATCCGCCGAATCCACAATCACCACCCGGCGTCCGCCATCAGCCGAGGACAGACCAAAGAATTTTCCAAGCTTGCGGATATCCTCCACGACAATTTCGCCGCGCAACCGCCCCTGATCATTCAGAGATCGGGTGACAACGGCCAGTCCTGGTTCGGCTCCGGCCTGCATGCGATGCGACACCGGATGATCGGGATCAATTTCGAGCGTTTCTGGCGGCGGCGGCGCTCCGAACAAGCCGCCGTCATCTGCCGGGGGTGTGGCCAGCAAAAATCGCGCGATCCGCCAGGCCAGCGTCGCTTTGCCGACGCCGCGCGGCCCGGTCAGCAACCAACCGTGGTGCAGCCTGTCGGAATTGTAGGCCGTCAGAAATGCGTGTTCAGCCGCGTCCTGGCCAAATAGCCGCGCGGTTTCGCGCGGATGCGGTGCACCCGGCACCTGATCCGGAGAAGGAGTATCGTCGCTCATCGTTTACCGCAAAGCTGCTTGAACGATATCTGTCACATCCTGCGCAACGCTGTCCATGTCTCTGTTGCCATCCACGACGCGAAACCGGCCCGAGAATTCATCAGCCAGCGCCAGAAACCCTGAGCGCATTTTCCTTTGCAGATCGGGGCCGAAATCTTCGAACCGCTCTTCTGTGCCCTGTCGGCCTTTTGCACGCGATAAGCCCGTTTCCGGGTCCATATCGATCAGCAACGTCATGTCCGGTTCCCGGCCGATCATCAGGCTGTGCAACTGATCCACCAGAGCGCGCAGGTCGCCACGTGACAAGCCCTGATACATACGTGTGCTGTCTGCGAAACGGTCGCAAATCACCACTTTACCTGCCGCAAGGGCGGGTTCGATGGTGCGCTCCAGATGGTCGCGGCGGGCTGCGGTGAACAGCAGCAACTCTGTCTCGGCCGACCACCGATCCGGGTCGCCTTCCAGAACAAGTCGGCGAATTTCCTCGGCCCCCGGTGAGCCGCCCGGTTCGCGCGTCAGCACGACCTCATGTCCCTGCGCGCGCAGACGATCCGCCAGCATCCGCGCCTGGGTTGACTTGCCTGATCCGTCAATGCCTTCGAAGGTCAGAAATAACCCCGCTTTCGTCACATCGACTCCAGTGGGTTGTTGATCACGTCTTTCAATACGATGCCACCAACGGTCAGCATCCGCACGACAAAGCCACCTACGGCTACGTCCTCGGCAGCCACAAGCGGGCGCCGGATCTCGGGCAGTCCTTCGGGCTTGATCACCAGTTCAGCCAATTGCTGGCCTTTCTGGACAGGCGCGTTGATTGGGCCGTCATACACAACTTCGGCCTCGACATTTTGGGTGCCCAGAACCGGGAACAGCACGTTCAGATCACCTTCGGCAACAAGCCCGACGGTCTTTTTCTCACCCATCCACAGTTGGGCTTCGGCTATCGGCGTTTCCGCGTTGGCAACTGTCCTCTCGACAAAATTTCGAAACGACCAGTTAACCACGGCCTCAGCCTCCTCTGCCCGCTGGCCGGTGGTGTCGAGACCGGTCAGAACGAAAATGACGCGCCGGTCACCCTGTTTGGCAGAGCCGACAAGGCCATAGCCGGCCTCTTGCGTGTGGCCGGTTTTCAAACCGTCCGCGCCGATATCCAGCTTCAACAGCGGGTTTCGATTGCGGGCATTTGACGGCGCGCGACCGTCGAATTCAAAAACCTCCTCAGCGAAGAGGGGGTAATATTCCGGGAAGTCCGAAATTAAGCGATCCGCAAGAACAGCCAGATCATGCACTGACATCATATGACCGGCGGCAGGCCAGCCGTTCGAGTTGGCAAAATTGGAATTGTTCATGCCCATCTGCTGCGCGCGTTGGGTCATGTACCGCGCAAACCCGGCCTCGGTTCCGTCGGGGCTAAGTGCTTCGGCGATAACGACGCAGGCATCATTGCCCGACAAAACGATGATGCCGCGCAGCAGGTCTTCGACGGTGACGCGGTCCTGCGTGTTCAGGAACATGGTCGAGCCGCCATAGCTCATCGCGTGTTCGGACACGGGCAGGGTTTCATTCAGTGTCAGTCGGCCATCGCGCAAAGCCTCGAAGGCCACATACAGCGTCATCAACTTGGACATCGACGCGGGCGGCAGGGGCTGGTCGGCGTCTTTTGACAGAAGAACAGTGCCGGTGGTCTGGTCAATCACATAAGCAGCGCGAGCTGTGGTATCAAAAGCGTGTGCGGGCAGTCCCATGAGGGCAATCCCCATGGCCAGAACGGATGTGCGCATCGAGGCTAGCATGCTGCGTCTCCCTGTTTCAGTCGGATACGGTGAACGCGTCTTTGAAGCCAAGGTCTTTTACGTCCTTCTGAATGGCTTTGCGTTCGGCCCGGGTTGCGGCAGGGCCAACCAGCACCCGCCAGACGGTGTTATTTGCGGTTTTTAGTTCCCGAACAACTGCGGACATACCGTTCCTGCGCACCTTCTGTGCGGCAGAGTTGGCGTTATCCTCGACGCTGAAGGTTCCGATCTGAACAAACGGTTTGCTCAGCGGAGATGCGGTGGTCGCGGCAGCCGCAGCCGTCGCCGCTGCTGGTGTCGCTTCGGTCGCATCAATTGCGGCGGCGGCACCTTCGATCGGGTCCAGTGGCGTTTCGGTGATCTCTGCGGGATCCTTCTTTTGCCACCATTTCCGCTTGGCGGGTTTCTCGGCCGGGGCTTCGACCGGCGCATCTGACAAAGCCGGAGAGGTTACGGCAGCAGCAGCCTCGGTCGCAACTTCGGCGCTATCTGTGGCTGCATCTGTTGCAGCCGCTGCGGTTCCAGCGGCTGCGGCAGTTCCGGCGGCAGCAGCAGCGGGTGCTTTCTTCTGCCACCATTTCCGTTTGGCCGGTTTTTCAGAAGGCGCTTCGGTTTGCTCCTCTGCGTTTTCCTGAGCAGAATCGCTGACCGTTTCCGTTTCTGCAGTCTCGTCCTCTTCGGATCCTGAAGCGCTTGCTACAACAGCGGCGGTACCGGCGGCAGCAGCTGCGGGCTCTTTCTTTTGCCACCATTTCCGTTTGGCCGGCTTTTCGGTATCACCCGTGGCTTGGCCATCGGTTGCTGCATCTGCCGATGCGGTCTCGGTTTCTGCGGTTGCGTCCTCAACTGGTGGTGTTTCCTCAGATGGGGGCTCTTCGACCTTCTCGCGACGCAGCGCTATAACGCTAAGCTTTGTAGGTGACCCTGCCAGCAACCCAAGCTGTTCCGCTGCCGAGGACGAGACCTGAAGCGCCGGGCCGGGCAAGTTGCGCTCGCGCCGGAACAAGGCACCAGTCACGGATTTGTTGTTGGTGGTGTTCTTGATCACAACGCGCTCGGGTTGCGTCACGTCCGGATGCGCGACCCAGATGCCACCCAACGATGGTCGGCCATCCCAAAGCCCCGCTTCGGTAACGCGGAAAACGTCCGGTGCTTCTACGTCGCGCTGCGAACCACTGGTCACCTGGGGTATAAGTTCGATTTTCCCATCGTTGTCCTGGGGCTTTTCGGCGGTTTCAGCTGTACCCAAAGCCTCTTCACATCCGGCCAAAATCGTCAAAGTCAACGCCAGATACGCCAGCCTTTTGGGCCCCGGGCGTGTCTCGATCGCTCGCTTCATCTGCTTATCCCTTGCCTGAAGGGGTTTCGTTTCACGAACCCCGCTGCCGGTCTGCTGGTTCTGTATGCCAGCCTGTTTCGGTCTTTCCACCCGATCATAACGTGGCTGAAGGGTCATGGAAAGAGCGCTGAAAACTCTTCGGCAAGATTTCCCGTTTTCGACTTGCCTCTGATCGAACTTGGCCTTAGACCCGGCTTTCGACGGGGAGGTGGCAGAGTGGTCGAATGCGGCGGTCTTGAAAACCGTTGGGCGTGAGAGCGTCCCCAGGGTTCGAATCCCTGTCTCCCCGCCACTCATACCTGTCTCACTTCAGTTGTACTTTCTGACTCGGAATTTTGCCGCAATTCCCGAGCGTTGGCGCATGCGCTTTCAATCAGAGACAGAGCAGACTGTACATTCAGAGGACAATTCAGGCGCCAGTCTCAGTGTCGCATTTTGTCGGGGTCGCTTTGGGCTGGATTTCCCTGATAAGCGGCAATTTACAGGGAATTTCTGCAAAACAGGTCTGATTTCCGTCATTTCTCCTATCAGAACTGTGTGTTTTTCAGAGGTTTATGCTGCAAATTCCCTAAAAAGTGGAACAGGGAATTTTCTCGCGGGAACAGGGAATTGTGCCGATGGATCAGGGAGGGCGAGCCCTGTATCAGGGAAGCAGGATCTGAAGCTATCAAAAGCCGAACAGGCGTTCCTGTTCGGACCAATCAAGTGGGTGGGTCTCCAAATGGAAGTGGCACGTTGACGAGGTTTTCGTGAAGGTGAATGGCAAGCGGCATTATCTTTGGCGGGCCGTTGATCACGAAGGCGAGGTGCTGGAAGCCGTTGTCACCAAACGCCGAAACAAAGCTGCAGCACTGAAATTCCTCAAGAAATTGATGTAGCGGCACGGTTGCGCCGAAGAGATCGTCACAGATCGCTTCGCTTCCTACAAGGCTGCGCTCAGAGAAATGGGCGCGCTCGAAAAACAACAGACGGGCAGGTGGCTCAACAACCGCGTCGAGAATTCGCACCTTCCTTTCCGACGGCGCGAACGTGCGATGCTGCGTTTCAGGCGCATGCGAAGTTTACAGAAATTCGCCTCCGTCCATTCCTCTGTCTACAACCACTTCAACCAGGAAAGATCGCTCACCAGCAGAGACTCCTTCAAGCTGACCCGGACCGCCGCTCTTAGCGAGTGGCGTCAACTTTGTTCCGGATAGGTTCGCGGTTTCCGCGGCAAACTGAGAAAGGTTCGAATTCGTCTGACAGCACCAAGGCTTGAGCGCGGATGAGTCTGCCGAGGTGCTGGCTATGATTTATGATCATTGCAAGCAGCCCGAATTCCAATGCCGCCTGCGTTGGCAGGAAGGAGACATCGCCATTTCGGACAAAAGAGCGACTTGCCACAAAGCGATCAACGATTGCCATGGGTTTCGACGCCTTATGCACAGGGTGACGGTGGAAGGAGACGCTCTGACGCAATGATGCAAGTGGCGCGCGGCGAATTTCTGCGACTCAGTCGGAGAGCCGACACGCTATGAATCTCTTCAATTCCCTGTGATTGCTTTTGATGAAGTGTCCAGCTTCGCGGTTTTAGCCATGTTTTCTTACATTTAAAGCGCGCTAAGAGTTTTTTCTTGTCATACTTGGAACGTTCCACTAGACAATTGGAACGTTCCAAATTCGGGGAAATCAGATGAACTGGGCTTTTGTCGGAGCGAGTACGATAGCTTCACAACACATGCTGGGCGCGGTGCGTCAGCAGACAGGCAACGACGTGACCTGGGTCGTCAGCAATTCGCCTGACCGGGTGCAAACCTGGGCCAATGAACACGGTATTCCCAATGCCACCACAGACTTGGACGCTGCATTTGCTGACGAGAATGTTCAGGCTGTTTATATTTCCTCAACCAATGAGAAACACCACGGTCAGGCAATGGCAGCCATTTCGGCTGGTAAGCATGTACTGTGTGAAAAGCCGCTTGGGATGACGCAAGCGGAAGCTATCGAAATGGTGCGTGCGGCCGACACGGCTGGCGTGACATTTGGAACCAATCATCACCTGCGTTGCTCTGGCAGCCATCGCGCAATTCGTGACCTAATTGCAGCCGGGCGCGTCGGAGACATTCTCTCGCTACGAATCCATCACGCAGTGCATCTGCCGGGTAACTTGCAGGGGTGGCGTATAAACTCTGCGGATGCTGGTGGCGGCGTGATCCCCGACATCGTTGTTCATGATGCAGATGTCACTCGCTTCCTGCTCAATGAAGACCCGGTGTCTGTCGTCGCGCAAATGGCCAGTTCCGGGATGGGGCAGGGCGTCGAAGACTCCTGCATGTCTGTCTGGACGATGCCCTCGGGCGCAATGGTCATGACACATGAAAGTTTTACGCACCCGTTTGCCGGGTCGGACCTGCAAGTTCACGGAACCAAGGGTTCGATTTTTGGGCATGGCGTCATGACGCAGCGACCGGTTGGGTCGATCAATCTGGTGACTGAAGCCGGAAGCGAAGAGATCCCGTTTTCGGATCATTCGCTCTACGTTCAGGGCGTATCAGAATTTGTCGCCGCGACCATCGGGGAAGGTCGCCCGGCGGCTGACGGGCCCGATGGCGTGAAATCGTTGTCCGTGGCGCTTTGTGTGCGAGAAGCCGCAGCCTCGGGTCGGCGTATCAATGTAGATTATGGTGGTTTCTGATGACCAAGCTGGTTTCTGTTTCCGAGGCCGTTTCTCGCATCCCGGACAATGCGGTCGTCTCTGTGTCATCGTCTTCGGCTCTGGGTTGCCCTGACCTTGTTCTAAAGGCGATTGGAGAGCGGTTTCGCACTGAAGGGCATCCGCGCAACATTACAACGCTACACCCTATTGCTGCAGGGGATATGTATGGCGTAAAGGGCATGGACTATCTGGCGCAGGATGGACTTCTAAGTCGCGTTCTCGCCGGATCATACCCGTCGGGCCCTTCCAGCCTTGAGATGCCGAAAATCTGGAAAATGATTGTCGAAGATCGAGTGGCTGCATACAACGTGCCATCGGGAATTCTGTTCGACATGCATCGCGAAGCCGCAGCGCATCGACCTGGTGTTCTGACGCAGGTCGGGCTTGAGACTTTCGTGGATCCTGTTCGCGAAGGATGCGCGATGAACGAGCGTGGTGCGACGGCTCCCATCGTTAATCGCAAGGAATTCGACGGTCAGACTTGGTTGCACTTCCCAAACATCAACCCGAACGTTTGCGTTTTGCGCGCAACCACGGCGGATGAGTTTGGCAACCTGACCTATGAACATGAAGGTGCCTATCTGGGCGGATTGGAGCAAGCGATTTGCGTACGCAACCACGGTGGGCTCGTGATCGCACAGGTTCAACGTGTGACTGCTGCAGGTAGCTTGCGCCCCCATGACGTGCGCGTGCCGGGGCATCTGGTCGATCTGATCGTTGAAGACCCAGAGCAGATGCAAACGACAGAGACGCCCTATGACCCGGCGATCTCTGGCCAGATTATGCGCCCGTGGGACAGTTTTTCGCTGGCCGAGCACGGTGTCGAGAAGGTCATCGCGCGACGGGCTGCGCAAGAACTGCGCAGCGGCATGAGCGCCAACTTGGGCTTTGGCATCAGCGCAATGGTTCCGCGTGTCTTGTTGGAGGAAGGCCATCCTCAGGCGGTGACATGGGCGATCGAACAGGGGGCCGTCGGTGGTGTCCCACTAACCGGCTTTGCCTTTGGGTGCGCATCCAACGCGCATGCCTATGTGCCGTCACCACAGCAATTCATCTATTTCCAGGGCGGCGGGTTCGATATGTCGTTCCTCTCGTTCCTCGAGGTCGATGTCGAAGGCAATGTGAACGTCTCCAAACTTGGTAAAAAACCCTATTTGACAGCAGGTTGTGGCGGTTTTGTCGATATAACCACGCGGGCCAAAAAGATCGTGTTCTCGGGCTGGTTCGAAGCTGGCGCCAAGATTGATCTGGCGGATGATGGTATCCGTGTGAATGCCCCCGGAAAATTCACCAAGATGGTGGATCAGGTCGAACATGTCACATTCTCGGGCCGCCGTGCCCGGGAAACCGGTCAGGATGTGCTCTATGTGACTGAGCGTTGCGTTATTCGCCTGACGGATCAGGGGCTGGTCGCGACGGAAATCATGCCCGGCATTGAGGCGCAGCGCGATATTGTCGAAGCTTCAGGTGGTCGCGTCAAAGTCGCGGAAAACGCGGTTCAGATGCCCAAGTCGCTATTCGCAGTTGGCCCGATGGGGATGACACTTTGAGCAAACTGCGCATTCATATCGAGGGTGCAACCGCCGTCCTGACTTTGGACAACGAGGCCAAGCTCAATGCGCTAACTTTAGATATGCTGCACGCGCTGGAAGCTGGCCTGACAGAGGTCGAGCGTGACGTATCTATTCGTGCGCTTGTTCTGACCGGCGCGGGTGAAAAAGCGTTCTGTTGTGGGGCCGATATTGGCGCTTGGGGTGGTCTGAGCCCCGCCGAATTCGCGCGCCATTGGGTCCGTGATGGACATCGCATCTTTGACCGCCTGGCGCGGATCGGCAAGCCAACAATTGCTGCGATCAATGGTCATGCGTTCGGCGGTGGGCTAGAGCTGGCCAGTTGCTGCGATCTGCGCCTGATGACCCCGCGGTCCACGTTGGCTTTACCTGAAGCTCGGGTCGGGATTGTACCCGGCTGGTCCGGGACACAGCGGTTGACCCGGCTGATCCCCGAAGCTGCGGTGAAAGAGATGGCCCTCTTTGGGCGCCGTATTGGTGCTGACCGCGCCGTGGCCTTGGGCTATGCGACCGAGGTGACTGACGACGCTCTGGCGCGCGCGCTTGAGATCACCGCCGAACTTAGCGACCTTTCGCCTCGCGCCACCGAAATCTCAAAAAACATGATCCATGCAGCGGTCGGTGAAGACACTCATGCCGTGGTCGAAGCCCTTGGTAGCGCAGCGATTGCCGCCTCAGCGGACCGCGAAGAAGGCGTTGCCGCGTTCATTGAAAAACGTAACCCCACATTTTCGGGCCTTTGACAATATGAAAGATATCACCATCAACCCTGCTATCCCGTTCGAGTTGCCGCCGTTGTTCGAAGGTCGGCATCTCATCGATGGCAGGTGGCAGAATAGCGCGTCGGGTGAGACGTTCGAACGGCGCTCACCCTCGCACGGGCACATCGTCAGCCGTTCGGCGTTGGGTGGCGAGGCTGAAGCCGAGGCCGCGATCCAGGCGGCGCGCAAGGTGTTCGACACCGGTTATTGGAGCCGCGCATCCGGCAAAGAACGGGCAGCGGTTCTTCTGAGAGTTGCAGAACTGATCGAGCAGAACGTCGACCGCATCGCCCTGATCGAAACGCTGGAGAGTGGCAAGCCGATCAGCCAATCCAAGGGCGAGGTAGGAGGTGCCGCAGACCTTTGGCGTTATGCTGCCTCGTTGGCGCGCAGTACGCACGGTGACAGTCATAACACTCTCGGCGCAGACATGATGGGTGTCGTGTTGAAGGAACCCATTGGGGTCGTGTCCATCATCACGCCATGGAATTTCCCGTTCTGGATCCTCAGTCAGAAGCTCCCCTTTGCATTGGCCGCTGGTTGCACTGTTGTTGTGAAGCCGTCTGAGATGACACCGTCGACAACCTTGATGCTTGCCGAGCTGTTGGTCGAAGCCGGTTTACCCGCAGGTGTCTGTAATGTCGTGCTTGGTTACGGCGTTCCCGTCGGACGCACTATGTCCGGCCACGACAGCGTGGATATGGTCAGCTTTACCGGCTCGACAGCCGTGGGCAAGACGATCAGCGTGGTTGCATCGGACACGCTTAAGAAAGTTGCGCTGGAGCTTGGGGGCAAAAACCCGCAGGTCATCTTTCCTGATGCCGATCTGGATGCAGCGGCGGATGCCGTTGTGTTCGGTGTTTATTTCAATGTCGGCCAGTGCTGCAATTCAAGCAGTCGTATCATTGTGCACGAAGATATCGCCGACGATTTCCGTGAGCGAGTCGTTGCCTTGTCGCGCAAAGTCAAATTCGGCGATCCACTGGACCCGACAACGCAAGTCGGAGCTATTGTAACACCGGAGCACAACTCAAAAATCGACGCTTATGTCAAACAGGCGCGGGCGTCCGGTGCGACTATCGATCTGGGTGGTGAGCCGCTGGAGGTCGAAGGCCTCGGTGCTCAGTTTTATCAGCCGACTGTGATTTCCAACGTCTCGTCCGACATGCCCATTGCCCGTGATGAGGTATTCGGGCCGGTTCTGTCCGTTTTGACTTTCAAAACACTGGACGAAGCCATCGCGCTCACCAATGATAGCGCTTACGGTCTGTCGGCAGGGGTCTGGAGCGAAAACGTTCACACCTGCCTAGAGTTTGCCCGCCGAGCAGAAGCGGGAACGGTCTGGACCAATACCTGGATGGACGGGTTCCCCGAGGTCGCTTTCGGTGGGGTCAAACAATCCGGGCAGGGGCGGGAAATCGGACGATATGGGTTCGAGGAATTCTTCGAAGTGAAATCAGTGGTCATGCGCGTCGGCAACAGCCGGGCGCCATGGGTTCCACACGACTAAGACCGGGCACCAGATTGGTCCCGAGTGAGAATAACGCATTAAGGGAGGAAACAAGAATGCGTAAATTTTTGAATACAAAATCGCTGTTTGTGGCAGGTCTACTGTGCACGACCAGCCTTGCGCACGCTGAAGACGTGGAAGTTCTGCACTGGTGGACTTCTGGCGGCGAGGCTGCAGCATTGAACGTTCTCAAGGACGACCTTTCTGGACAGGGCATCGGCTGGACCGACATGCCTGTTGCAGGTGGCGGTGGTGAGCAGGCGATGACCGTTCTGCGCGCACGCGTCACCGCAGGCAACGCTCCAACAGCCGTTCAGGCTCTGGGCTTTGACATTCTGGACTGGGCCGATCAGGGCGCGCTGGCCGATCTGAACGAAGTGGCAGCCCAGGAAGGTTGGGATGACGTCGTCCCAGATGCGCTGAAAGCCTTCGCCAAGCATGACGGCAAATGGGTCTCGGCTCCTGTGAACGTGCATTCGACCAACTGGGTCTGGGCTAACAAGGCGGTGCTGGACGCCAACGGCATTGCACAGCCCACCAACTGGGAAGAATTCGTCGCCGCAGTTGAGGCGTTGAAAGCCGCTGGTGTCACCCCGATCGCGCATGGTGGTCAGGCATGGCAGGACGCGACCGTGTTCGATGCTATCGCGATGTCGACGCTGGGGCCTGACGGCTACAAAGCGGCTTTCATCGACTTGGACGAGGAAACGCTGGGTGGCGACGCGATGAAAGAAGCGTTTGACCGTATGGCCTTTATCCGCGACAACGTGGATGAGAACTTCTCGGGTCGTGACTGGAACCTGGCGACAGCGATGGTCATCAACGGCGAAGCCGGCTTCCAAATGATGGGTGATTGGGCCAAAGGCGAATTCCTAAACGCGGGCAAAGTGCCGGGCGAAGACTTTTTGTGCTTCCGCTTCCCGGGTACTCAGGATCAGGTCACCTTCAACGCTGACCAGTTCATGATGTTTGATCAGGGCGGTACGGTATCGGCCGAGCAAGCCGCGCTGGCCAGCGCGATCCTGTCGCCATCCTTCCAGATTGCCTTTAACAAGGTGAAAGGCTCTGTCCCGGCTCGTACTGACGTGGATGGAAGCGATCTGGATGCGTGTGGTCAGCAGGGCATGAAAGATTTGGCCGCCGCGGCTTCGTCAGGCAACCTGTTCGGCTCGATGGCACACGGACATGCCGCGCCGGCGTCAGTCAAGAACGCCGTCTATGACGTGGTGACCGCCCACTTTAACGGCGAGTACGGCAGCGAAGATGCCGTGACCGAACTGGTTGACGCCGTTTCGATCGCCAAGTGATCCACAATTGATCCTCCCGATGGGGCGGCGGTCTGGCCGCCCTTTCACCAAACGGGCGCAAAAGCTCCGATCTAACACGACTCGAACGAGGAGGGCGCGCCATGGCTGCTTCAGCCGACGCGGATTTTAAGACACGCCTTCAGAACTGGATACCCAAGCTGGTCCTGTCACCGTCGCTGGCGATGATGCTGGTCTTTGTCTACGGGTTCATTCTGTTTTCGGTCTACCTGTCATTCACCGACAGTCGCATCCTGCCGTCCTTTGGATGGGTCGGATGGGAAAACTACGACAAACTGTGGCGGCTGAGCCATTGGGAAACCTCGTTGATCAATATGGGGATTTTCGCGAGCCTATATATCGTGATCTGCACCTGTATCGGCCTGGGCCTGGCGATCTTCCTTGATCAGAAAATCCGGGGGGAAGGGCTGCTGCGTCCCATCTACCTCTATCCGATGGCTCTGAGCTTCATTGTCACCGGTACAGCCTGGAAGTGGTTCCTTGACCCTGGTATCGGGTTGGAAAACGTGATGCACACATGGGGCTGGACCAGCTTCGAGTTCGACTGGATAAAAAACCGTGATTACGCCATCTACACAGTTGTTCTAGCAGCCGTCTGGCAGACGAGCGGCTTTGTGATGGCAATGTTCCTGGCTGGCCTGCGTGGGATCGACAATGAAATTCTGCGGGCTGCGCAGATGGACGGCGCGTCGAACTGGAACCTCTATCGCCGGATCATTATCCCGCAACTACGACCAGCCTTCTTGTCGGCCTTCGTGATCCTCAGCCACCTGGCGATCAAGACCTTTGACCTTGTCATCGCCCTGACCGGGGGTGGCCCCGGTCGCGCCACAGAACTACCCGCGACCTTCATGTATTCTTACACGTTCACGCGAAACCAGATGGGGATCGGTGCGGCCTCGGCCACGATTATGCTGATGACCATTGCCGCGATCATGATCCCGTATCTTTACGCTGAATTGCGGGAGAAACGCTGATGTCTCAAGCTACTCAGGATACCGCAATCCGAACGGGCCGCGTTACGCGCACGTTGATCTATCTGGTGCTGCTTCTGTTCGGTCTGTTCTACCTGCTGCCGCTCTATGTCATGCTGGTGAACTCGGTGAAGCCATTGGAAGAGATCACCGGCGGCGGCATGATGAACCTGCCGCATGTGTTCACGATTGAGCCGTGGCTCAAGGCGTGGTCTTCGGCGCAGATCGGCGTCGATCCGACTGGGCTGAAGCCCTACTTCTGGAACTCGATCAAGATGGTGGTCCCGGCGGTGATCGTCTCGACCATTCTTGGGGCGTTGAACGGCTATGTGCTGACCAAATGGCGCTTCAAGTACGACACCATCTTATTCGGTCTGATGCTGTTCGCCTGCTTCATCCCGTTCCAGATTGTTCTTATCCCGATGGCACGGATGTTGGGCATAATCGGGCTGGCAGGCACCACCTGGGGTCTTGCACTTGTCCACGTTGTCTACGGGATTGGCTTTACGACGCTGTACTTCCGTAACTACTACGCTGTGTTCCCGACCGAGCTGATCCGCGCGGCGCAGATTGATGGCGCCGGGTTCTTCCAGATTTTCTGGCGCATTCTTCTGCCCAGTTCCGGGCCGATCGCCGTGGTTTCGATCATCTGGCAGTTCACCAACATTTGGAATGACTTTCTGTTCGGCGCGTCCTTTGCCGATGCCAACAGCCAACCGATGACGGTGGCGTTGAACAATCTGGTGCAGTCATCAACCGGTGTGAAAGAATACAACGTTCATTTTGCAGGCGCCATTCTGGCGGCCATGCCAACTCTGCTCGTCTACATCGTGGCCGGACGATACTTCGTCCGCGGCCTGATGGCGGGTTCGGTGAAAGGATAAGACCTCATGGGTTTTCTAGACATAGACAACGCGACCAAATCCTACGGGGCGGTTGAGGTTCTGCACAAGGTCGACATCTCGGTGCAGGAAGGAGAGTTCCTGGTTCTGGTCGGTCCCTCGGGCTGTGGCAAATCCACTCTGCTGAACATGATCGCGGGGCTGGAAGAGATCACCAGCGGCGAAATCCGCATCAAGGATCAGGTGATGAACGGGGTGCACCCGTCCAACCGCAACATTGCCATGGTTTTCCAAAGCTATGCTTTGTATCCCAATATGACGGTCGGGCAGAACATCACTTTCGGACTTGAGATGCATGGTGTGCCCAAGCCTGAACGCGACAAAGCGATGCAAGAAGTTGCCAAGCTCTTGCAGATCGAGCAGTTGCTGGATCGTAAGCCCGGTCAGTTGTCGGGCGGTCAGCGCCAGCGGGTTGCGATGGGTCGCGCGTTGGTACGGAACCCTGATGTATTTCTGTTCGATGAACCGCTCTCGAACCTGGATGCCAAGCTTCGCGTCGACATGCGAACCGAGATCAAGAAGCTGCATCAAAATCTCGGGACCACCATCGTCTATGTGACGCATGACCAGATCGAGGCGATGACGCTTTCAAGCCGGATCGCCGTAATGAACGGCGGTTATGTCCAACAGCTGGGTACGCCGCAGGAAATCTATGACACACCCGCGAATATCTTCGTTGCAACATTCATGGGCTCGCCTGCGATGAACGTGGTACCGGCCAAGGTTGCGGTTTTGAATGGCCGCCCTCATGCAGAGGTCGCCGTTCACGACGGATCTATGGCGCAACTTCCGTTCAGCCAGGACAACTTGGCCGCATGGGATGGGCACGAGATCTTGTTGGGAATCCGCCCTGAGACAATCACCGATATGGATGGCGCGGATCGAAAGTCGTCGAACATCGCGCAGATGGCCAACCGTATCGTGGTGACGGAGCCCGCTGGATCGGACACCTTCGTCTCGATGCAATTGGGCGGACGAGATGTGATCGCGCGTATGCGTTCGGATGCCGAAGTGGCACCGGGTCAGGATTTCAACTTTGCAGTGAACATGGAAAAGGCCGTGGCTTTTGATCCCGAAAGCGAGATGCGGATCCTTCCATGAATCGAGCTGACGTCATAATCATTGGGTCGGGTATCGGAGGGGCAACACTGGCTGCGGCGTTGGCTCCGTCCGGTCGTCGCATTCTGATCCTTGAACGAGGCAAGCGGTTGCAGCTCTCACCTCAGGATCGAGACCCAAAAGCGATCTTTGCCAATGGGCACTTTCGCCCTGATGAAACATGGCTGGATGGAGCAGGCAAACCTTTCAACCCCGGAAACTACTACTGCGTTGGTGGAAATTCCAAGTTCTACGGCGCAGCTTTGATACGCTATCGGAAAGAGGATTTTGAGCCGCGTCAGCATATGGGTGGCTATTCGCACGGCTGGCCCATGCCCTATGAAGAGCTGGAGGCGGATTATACCACCGCGGAACAGCTTTACGACGCACGTGGGACCACCAAAGAGGACCCCACCGAACCGCCGCACAGTAGGGGTTATCCGCACCCACCTGTGCCGGATGAGGTTGATATTGCAGACCTGAGGAACCGGCTAAGCCACGCAGGCCTGACGCCGTCCTCAGTGCCTTTGGGCGTGGATATCGAAACCTGGTTGCGGGCTGGGCAAACAACTTGGGATGCGTTTCCCAATACATGCGGCGGCAAAATGGACGCCGAAACCTGTGCCCTCGCCGAGGCATTGAAGCATGGGAATGTCGAGCTGCTAACTGACGCGCGTGTCCGAAAATTGAAGGCTGATGCCATTGGTCGTGTCACAAGTGTCGAAGTTGATGGCCACGGTACCCTGCGTGCGCCGGTCATCGTGCTTGCAGCAGGTGCGGTACAGTCCTCGGTACTGTTGCTGCAGTCCGCGAACGACAATTGTCCAATCGGTCTTGCCAATCGGTCCGATCAGGTCGGACGGAACTTCATGAACCACAATTGTTCGGCGGTGCTGGCCCTTCATCCGCTGCGCCGAAACAGGGCGGTCTATCAAAAGACATTGATGTTCAACGACTATTACAACAGCGACGGACAGGGTGGCTTGCCTTTGGGCAACATTCAGATGTTGGGAAAGATCACTGGGCCGATCCTTGCGTCGCAAACCAATCTACCGGGTCCAATTGCAGCACTGATCGCAAGTCGCAGTTTTGATTTCTATGCTATGTCCGAGGATCTGCCGAACCCAGAAAGCCGGGTGACGGTCGAAGGTGACCAGATCAAGCTGGATTGGAAACGCTCGAATTGGGCTGCGCACGAGGCCTTGGTTGCGCGGCTAAAGGCGCATCTGAAGCAGGCCGGGTTTCCCGTGGTACTGTCGCGACCATTTGATCGGCGAACTCCGTCGCATCAATGCGGAACTGCACGGATGGGCAATGACCCGGCAAGCAGTGTCGTCGACACGTTCTGTCGCAGCCACGACCACAAGAACCTGTTCATCGTCGACGCGTCAGTTCTTCCGACATCTGCGGCGGTGAATCCGGCCCTTACTATAGCCGCACTCGCACTCCGCTCGGGGCGTCATATCATTGAAACGGAGTTCGCCGCATGACCGGAACAGCATTGGTGACCGGAGGACAACAGGGCATTGGACTAGGGGTGGCGCGTGCCTTGATCGCGGTGGGGTACAAGGTCGCAATTGCCTCTCGCTCGGAGCCCGACAAACCAGTCGTTAAGGCGGCTTTGGCAGAGCTTGGCCCAAGCGCAATTTATGTACAGCACGACGTGTCCGACATTGATCACGTTCCGGCGCTACTGGATCAGATCGAAGCCGATTTGGGCCCGATCACCGCGTTGATAAACAACGCAGGGGTTGGGGCGCCAGTGCGCGGCGACATGCTGGATCTGAAGCCCGAGAACTGGGACTTCGTGCAGAATATCAACCTGCGTGGCGCGTTTTTTCTGGCGCAAGAGGTGGCCCGGCGCATGTTGGAGCAGCCGCAAGATACCTATCGTTCGATCACCTTTGTCACCTCTGTCAGCGCGACAATGGTATCGATCGAACGCGCCGAGTACTGCGTGTCCAAGGCAGCCGCAGCGATGATGGCTCAGTTGTTCGCAGTACGCTTGGCCCCCGAAGGCATCGGCGTCTTTGAGCTGCGACCGGGCATCATCGCGACCGAGATGACGGCGGGCGTGCGCGACAAGTACACCGACCGTATCGAAGGCGGTCTTGTTCCCGCGGCACGCTGGGGTGAGCCCGAGGATATTGGGTCCGTTGTCGTCCCACTGGTTCAGGGGCATATGCACTTTGCGAACGGTGCCGCCATCCCGGTGGATGGCGGCTTGTCGATTTCACGTCTGTAAGTCAGGGCATATAAGAATGTCTGAAGGATATGATTTCATTGTAATTGGGGGCGGCTCGGCAGGCTCGGTGATCGCTGTGCGTCTTTCCGAAGAACCGTCGGCGCGTGTGCTGTTGCTAGAGGCCGGCTCCACCGACCGTCACCCGTTCTTCCACTTACCAGCCGGGTTCGCGAAGATGACCAAGGGTATCGGCAGCTGGGGCTGGTCCACGGTTCCGCAAAGGCACATGCAGAACAAGGTCTTCAACTACACCCAGGCCAAGGTGATCGGCGGAGGGTCTGCAATTAACGCGCAAATCTACACGCGGGGTGCAGCTCAGGATTACGATGACTGGAGACAGATGGGGTGCGAGGGGTGGAGTTATGCCGACGTGCTGCCCTATTTCAAAAAGTCCGAAGACAACGACACCTACGACGACGAGTTTCACGGCAAGGGCGGACCGCTGGGCGTGTCCATGCCCGCAGCACCTTTGCCAATCTGCGACGCCTACATCAAGGCCGCAGGGGAAGTGGGGATTCCCGAAACGCGCGATGTGAATGGGGCGAAACAGGACGGCGCGGGATACTATCAGCTGACCCAGCGCAATGCGCGACGATCCTCTGCTGCTATGGCGTTTATCGCGCCGAACCTCAGCCGCCCGAACCTGACCGTGCGCACCGACGCACAGGTCCGCCGCATTACGGTGGACAAAGGCAGGGCGACTGGTGTCGAGATGATGAATGGGGACAAGATCTCCGCCGCGAAAGAGGTCATTCTGTCCTCAGGTGCCATCGGTTCGCCGCGCTTGTTGCAACTGTCGGGAATTGGCCCCGCGGATCATTTGGACAGCCTTGGCATCGACGCGGTTTTTCATCAGCCGCAGGTGGGCGCGAATTTGCAGGACCATCTGGATTTGTATTCCATCTGCGAAGTGACCGGCCCGCACACCTACGACCGTTTCGCTAAGCTGCACCTTTCAGCTTTTGCAGGCCTGCAATACCTTTTCACCCGCAAGGGACCGGTCGCGTCCAGCCTGTTCGAAACGGGTGGGTTCTGGTACGCAGACCCGGATGCGCGTTCACCGGATCTTCAGTTGCATCTGGGGCTTGGTACCGGCATTGAGGCAGGGGTCGAGGCGATGCCCAACGGTGGGGTTACACTGAACGCCTGTTTTTTGCGACCCAGATCACGCGGAACCGTCCGGTTGCAAAGTTCAGACCCCGCGATGATGCCGCTTATAGATCCCAACTATCTGGCGGATCCCTACGATCGCGAGATGTCCATTCGGGGGCTGAAGCTGGTGCAGAACATCCTCGCTCAGGATGCGCTGAAGCCGTACATCTTGGCAGAACGTTTGCCGGGTCCGGATGTGCGGACCGAGCAGGAGTATTTCGATTTTATCTGTGTACACTCCAAAACATCGCACCACTGCGCTGGTACCTGTCGTATGGGCAGCGATGCCGAAGCCGTTCTGGACCCGCGCCTGCGGTTCAATGGGATCGAAGGGCTTCGCGTCGCGGATGCGTCGATTATGCCGACGGTCAATTCATCGAACACCAATGCACCTACAATCATGATCGGGGAAAAAGCTTCCGACATGATCAAACAAGATCAGGGTTTCTAAAAATGATCCGCCATATCGTACTGACCAAATTCCGCGCCGACGTGACCGAGGAGACAATCGGAGCCATCTACAAAGGTCTCGAGGACGTGTCAAAGGCCCTTCCCGGAGCCAGCGGGTTTACCGGGGGCCGCAGTGAGAGCCCCGAGCAGATCGAACGCGGATACATGCATGGTTTCGTGATCGACTTCGACGATTGGGCCGCGCTAGAGGCCTATCAGAACAACGAAACGCACAAGGCGCTGGGCGCGCAACTGGTCGAGGACGCGGTGGGTGGCATCGACGGCATTCTGGTTCTGGATTTGGAGGTTTGAGACAATGAAATTGATTTTGCCAAATCCTGAGGGGCAGCTGGAACCCTATGCGCTGACCGGAACGCCGTTAGTACCGCGCAAGCCGCAGGTGCCTCTGACGCGCACGGCCTTTGCGGCGGCTCATGTGGTTTCAGACCCGCTGGCGGAACGTAATCCCTGGGATGGGCGTCCCGCAGTTGATTGGGAAGCGACCCTGCGATTTCGTCAGGGACTCTGGGATCAGGGGCTGGGTCTGGCCGAAGCCATGGATACCGCACAACGGGGTATGGGCGTCGAGTGGGAGACCGCGCTGGAGCTGATCCAGCGCACAATGAAGGCTGCGCAGGCGCATCCGTTGTCGCCTCGGGTGGCTTGTGGGGCAGGGACTGATCACTTGCCTCTAAGCGCGTTGAACACAGCGGGTGAAATCCTGTCAGCCTACGAGCATCAGGCCGAGGCGATCGAAGCCGGCGGAGGGCAATTGATCCTCATGGCGTCACGCTCCTTCCCATCGATCAAGGCAGGTCCAGACACCTACCATGATGTATACCGCGCGCTGATCGATGGGGCTGCGGAGCCTGTAATCCTGCACTGGCTGGGCGATATGTTCGATCCTGCATTGACGGGCTATTGGGGTAGCACGGACATCAACGCGGCCAGCGACTTTGTGCTGTCCCTGATAAACGAAAATCCCGCCAAGGTTGATGGGATAAAAATATCCTTGCTGGATCAGGCACATGAAGAAAACTTCCGCGCGCGGTTGCCGGACGGCGTGCGCCTCTACACTGGTGACGATTTCAACTACGCCGATCTTATTGCCGGGGATGGAACGCATTTTTCCCACGCTCTACTCGGCATTTTCGCTGCTATCGCCCCCGCCGCCAGCCAGGCGCTTGAGGCGTTGGCTATGGGCGACATGGATCGCTACAACGCGCTGTTCGCACCGACTATTCCCCTCAGTCGAGAGATTTTTAAGGCTCCGACGCGGTTCTACAAAGCCGGGATTGCCTGTCTGGCATGGCTGAACGGAGCCCAGTCCCATTTCATCATGCCGGGTGGGTTCCAATCCAGCCGTGACATCTGCCACTACGCGCAAGTGTTCAGATTGGCGGATCAGGCCGGTTTACTCTCAGACCCTGAACTGGCTAAAGCACGGATGACCACGCTTCTCAGCTTGCATGGAGTTGAACAATAGCCTGAATGCGAAGACCCACGATCATAGATGTCGCCAACTCGGCGGGCGTTTCCAAGTCGACGGTAAGCCTTGTTTTGCAGGGCAGTCCGCAGGTGAAGCCGGAGACACGCAAGCTCGTCCATACCGCGATGAAAGAGATCGGGTATGTCTATAACCGATCGGCGGCAAATCTGCGATCCACGGGAACGGCGCTAATAGGTTTGGTGATAAACGACCTGACCAACCCGTTTTTCACTGAGTTTGCGACTTCGTTACAGATGGCGCTGGCGTCCCGAGGCTATGCGGTCGTATTGGCGAACACAAACGAAGACCCCGAACTTCAGGATCAGGTGGTGGGCGCGATGCTTGAGCACGGTGTTTCTGCTTTGATCCTATCGCCTGCTTATGGCGATGTCACAAACACCCTCTCCGCGGTAGAGCGAGCTGGCATTCCGTTGATGCAAGTCTTGCGACAGGTTGAAAGCGAAACTTGCAGATTTCCCTTTATCGCTCCTGATTACGCAGAGGGTGGACGCGCGGCAACGCAGTACCTGATCGAAACGGGCGCGCGGAACATCGCCTTTGTCGGTGGTCTGGATGGTGCCGAAGTCACTCAGGAAAGACTGTCCGGCTATATCAGTGCGATGAAAGACAACCACTTGCAGCCTATTGTAAAAACAGGGGAATCCAGCCGATCATTTGGACATGAAGCAACGGTCAACCTCTTCAAAGAGCATCCTGCGTGCGATGCCGCAGTCTGTTTCAATGATCTTGTTGCTTTTGGGATGATTAATGCCTGCCATGAAACTCAGATAAAGATTGGCACGGAGTTTCAGATTGTCGGTTTCGACGACATCAAGGAAGCATCAGAATGCTGGCCAGCTTTGTCTACCGTACACTGCGGCGTCTCTGAGTTTGGAGAACAAGTTGCGGACACTGTTTTGCTGTGGTTGCAGGATGGTGCCACGCCAGCGCAATACACGCGGACTTCAACGCGTTTGGTATTGAGGCAAACTACGAAAGACACGGTGTAGCAAAAGACTATACCAGCCTTTGTCGAGAGGTCTTGTCAGAAGAGCTTTGGTTGAGCGGGACATAGCGGTCGCGTGCTTTTGCCATGACCAGACCTGCCTCTTTCAAATTCTTTAAAATTAGTCCCGAGATCATCCGCATTGCGGTAACGCTATACACTCGATTGCCGCTCTCGCTTCGAAATCTCGAAGATCTGCTGCACAATCTTGGCATCGAGGTGAGTCCCGATACTTTCCACCAATGTGCTTATTGATCCTTGTCAAGAATTGAGCGGGCAAGAAGTGGTACACTCAATGGCGATCTAGGGGAGGGGGGTCATGGAAGAGTTGATTGAAATCGGTAGATCCTTCGTCAAGGCCATGCGTGAGCGCAGGGGCCTTGGAAGTGTTGATGAAATTTATGCCGAAAACGCACAGTCGATAGAGGCCGTTCTGCCTCCGGTTCGACAATTCCGCGTTTCAAAGGGTCGCGAAGCCATCAAGGGAAAAAGAGAGGATTGGTTGGCATCGCATGAAATCAAAGAACTAGAAGTGGACGGCCCCTACGTCCACCCACCCAACCGCTTTGGAGTGCGCTTCAGAGCTGAAGTAATTCAGAAGGCTACGGGTGAGCGTATGACCCTGCGTGAGATCGCAGTGTATTCGGTGGCGGAAGGCAAGATTGTGTTGGAAGAGTTCTTCATGCTGCCGAAGTAAGATAAGCGACTAACAACATCGGCTATTTGTTGGTTCAATCAATGCGCACGGCTTTCGGGCGAAGTGAAATTCCGGACGGAGGTCGGGAATGCAACACAGAACAGTGGCATATTATGTGGGAGTTGATGCCGATGACGCGTCGATTTTGGAATGCGCTGATACTGCCCGTATCCAGAACGACCATTTGAATTGCGTATTGATCGCGGCGTTACCTAGCCTGCCTTACCTGAAGTATGGGTCAAACAAGTTCGTTGAGGCGGGTCTGCCCTCAAACTGGTTGGACGTTCTTCACGCGAAAAAAGCCGCCTTAAAGTCTCGCGCCACTAGAGTTGAAGCGCTTCTGGTTGGGCGGGGCGTATCGGCAAATGTAGTTGCCTTTATGGGGCTTGGAGCAGAGTTGCGGCAAATTGTAGCAGAACAAGCAAAATTCTCCGATATCGCCTTTCTAGACGCTGGATTGCGAAGAGATCCCGATTTATTTCACATGATCGCGTGCGGAGTATTGTTTCATTCGCCTGTCGCTCTGATGATCAATGGAGATCCGTTTGCCCAACGCGACTGCATTTTTTTGGCATGGAATGGCAGCTTGCCTGCGTCTAGGGCGACGCATTTAGCCTTACCCATTCTTCTGGCGGCCAATGAAGTTGTGATTGGGTGTTTTGATTTCCCGTCGCCTGAGGACTTAGAAGGTAGCGTGCCCGGAAATGACCTAGCTGAATGGCTCGGCCATCACGGTTGCGACGTGACCGTGTCGCAGTTCCAGTGCGGGGGAAATTCAATTGCAGACTGCATTCAAGAACGAGCAAGCGAAGCGGGGGCCGATCTCGTTGTTATGGGAGCTTATGGGCATTCCCATTTGCGAGAGTCAGTTTTTGGGGGCACGACGCAAGCAATGTTGGAGCAGACAAGTTTACCAGTGCTTTTAGGACACTGATGAAGTGAGCCGACGACTGTGACTTTCTGGGAGCCAAAACTATTAAAATTCATCGGTAAATACTTGAGAAACCATTTTTTAAGATTTTGCTGGAGGTTGAAGCGTGTTCGCCCGACCGTTTTCGCCAAGGAAATCTATCACAATTGACGTTAGCTCATCCCAGTCAGTAAACTCCCTTGCTCCTTCTCGTGGATCGATTTTTCGACCGAGCAAGACGACGTGCTTAAGGATCTCCCTCTCAAAATACCCGTAGTTTTCGGGCCTCACCGCGCCTGCGATCAAAGCCGTCGCATTTGGTTCAAAACCTGTTCGAAGAAGCATTTCGTCAAGATAGTCGCGTGCTTCTTCTCGACCTGACGCAAAAGCAGCTTTTAAACCGATGGAAAGCACGAGAGACTTTCGCTTCATTAAGGCATCTCTATTTGAAGCGATAAATGCCTCAAATGAATTGGGGTGCCTACGCTCGTGGACAGGGGCCAGAAGAACAACCTTGACCACATCGCCAAGCGAAACGTGGCTGGGCATTTCGTCGGTATTGATCAGCTTTGCGTTGAAACCAGCATTCTTCGCGACATCGTTGATGAAACACGCAATCTTTTCTGTCTGGCCTTCGACTGTAGCGAAGGCGATGAGTACGGTCATTCCGATCCTCCCATAAATCGGTCTGAATAGATTGCTGATTATGAATAAGTGGCCTGCGTTGCCCTTGATCTCCATCAAAGGCGTTACATGGGAGCGTATCGGGAAAGTCGTGGTACGCTTTTGCTGTCCACGCAGAGCATGTTTTTAAGGAAGTTTGCGGCGACCTACATCTCGAATCAAATCGGCCTTTTTGGCGGACAATTTTTGAGACTGGCCGTGGCCCAATGGCTTGTTTTGCTACCTTAAAGAAAAGGCCAAGGCAGCGACGAGGATTATAAAACTGATGCACCACACAATGACCTTCACTTGTTGGCGTGCGGGCAGGTTTCTGATCAGGCTAATCATAGTCAAACCTTTCAGACAAAATCCGGTGTGACGCGGTGCCCCGAGCGATCAGATGATCTTCGACGGCGTCCATCATGGCAGGGGGGCCGCAGAGAACAAAAAGCCAGCTCTCAAATTGCTTGGAAGATAAATTACGGTCCAACAGGGGACCGTCGATCAAACCTGTTTCGCCTCGCCAATCCTTTGGCGGTTCGGATAGAACAAATACTGTGTCTTCTTTGGACAACTCCTGGCGAAAAACAATCTGCTCCTCCACCCGGTTGCCATAGATAAGCTTGAGATCGTTTTGTGTTCCACTCAGTCGAACTTGACGCATAATGCTCAACATGGGCGCGATCCCGACACCACCTGCGATCAGAATAATGCCTGTCTCATTGCGGTGGCTGATCGACAGGTTCCCGTGTGGGGCATCTAGATAGACAGTGGTTTGCGGAGCGATCTGTCCCAGACCGCATGTGAAGTCCCCAAGCTCCTTTATCACGAATGAAACTTCGGGGCCTTCGGCTGGTGCCGAACTAATCGAGAACGGGTTCTCATGCAGCGAAAAAGCACTGTGGCCGACGTTTAGCCAGGCAAACTGCCCTGCTTCGAAGGCTAGTCCGTTGTGATCATGGGGCTTGAGACGCAACTCCCATTGCTTCGGTGTTAGTCGAGACACAGAAGTGACCCGCCACGGCCTTTTCCTCTGACGCAAAGGGCGAACGAGATAGACATACAGCAAAGTTCCAACTGCAATACTGGTCAGGGAAAGCCAGAGATACATCAATACCGGATGCCCACCGTAGCGCCCAGCATAGACCGTGTGATGCAACAGCAGGCATGCGATCACCAAGGCTCCCAGCCCGTGTAAGTGGCGCCATGTTTCGTATTTGTAATCAAGGGATTTGCGGGCAATTGCCGAGGCGACCAGAATGAACAGTAAAAAATATGCGCCGATGCCCGATACCAGCGTGGAAAAGTCGGTCGAAATCGTAAGTTGGTTTGTTTCGTCCCACGGGCGGCGTCCGCCAGAAGGCGTACCCTGATACAGCAGCGGGTGTATGAGTGCAAAGCCAAGTGCTGTCCGCGCCATCAACTGATGCACCCGCATAGTCACATCCATACCTAAGCCGGAAGAGATGAACCTGAACCGGCCAGACAGCAGGAACTCGACTAAGATTATTGAAAACGCAAGCATTCCAAGCCCGGACGCGAGCTCTTGATGAAAGGATCGCGGTGGCCATCCCAGAGACCAAGAAAAACCCAAGGGAGCCAAGATCAGCAAAACGTAAATCAACGCCAGATAAGGCCATTTCATACGGTTTTGCTCCACTGCGCTAAAGGTAGGCAACTCAGGCTCATTTAGAATAAACGCTAAGCTGACCTGGGGTTCCGATCAAGACTACTGAGATTGGTGTTAACTCCAGCACGACCTGACAAGTCTGTTGGACGACGGTTCCCGTTTCTGTTCGTTCAACCGGTGCGAGCGATCTGGCGACGGATCAGGTTGTATGCTTGCGCAAGATCAAGGTCCTTGACCGCGTTTTCTGCCATAATGTTGCGCGCGCGAAATCAGACCAAAGGAAGAGGCTCAAAAAATGCTAGAAGAGAAAAAGTCCCCGCAACTTTTCATTGGAACGCATCCGCTCTCCGACAACTTTCGGCGTGAAATGGAAACGTTGATGTCGCGTTTTTTGGGGGGAGGATCACCCTTCCTACCGATGGAAACGGCTGCGCAACGCACGGGTTTTCCGTCTCTTGACATGACAGGTGCGATTTCACCTGCAATCGATGTCCAAGAAACGGATTCTGCGATTGTCCTGACGGCTGAATTGCCAGGGCTCGAAGAGGATGATGTGGAAATTGAAATCAAGGATCGCAGGCTAATCCTGCGCGGTCAGAAGAAGATTGCGCATGACGAAACGGGCGATCTGCGTGTCAGCGAAAGAAGCTACGGCAGCTTTTCCAGAGCCATGTCGCTGCCAGACACTGTGAAAATCGACAAGATTTCAGCAATATTCGACAAGGGCGTTCTGCATATCGAAATGCCGAAAACTGAGCCTCAGGATCCAAGCCGTAAGATCAAAGTATCGTCGAAATAAACGGTCAGTTGGCTCGATACGAGGCTTGAAAATGCCAAAGCAGAGGGCCGATCATGGATCGGCCTTCTTCGAACCGCGGTCTGATAGATGTTTTGGGTTGAATTCGGTAAACATCGCAGGTGCTTGTTTAAATGTGCTTTTTTGTACATTTGCGTCAAACCATGGGTTTGGTGTTGCGGCGTGGTAGAATGCCCTCACGCGTTTGGATAGGGAGCCACAATGCGCAAACCAGAAGTGAGCGACATGACACCCTCTGGACATGCTGGTGAAGGTGAGGTTCGGGCCTTTCTGGAGAGCCTGACCGGACCATCGCGCGGAAACGTTAACTGGCTGGTCGATAAAGCCCTGACCGTTTCTGTTGACGATGGCAGGGTGTTAAGCCTTCGACCTAAAGGCAACCTGCCTCCGCATGATAACGATATTGCGACCCTACAGTGGGTTGACGACGGTTACACAATAACCGCGTCGGCAGGGCGCAATATATGGGTAAACGGACAAAAAGCCTCATCGGTGTCTCTGAGGCATGGCGACATGATCGAGTTTGGCGAAAAGGGTCCTATGTCTCGATACAGGTTGTGCGATCACTCATTTCCCGCGCACCATACGGTCGAAGATATCTTTAGTGACGCATATGCCTACGCCCGAGCGAGCCGCCGACCTTTCGCTAAAAAGCTGTCTGGTGCCTTGCGCGATAGTGGGCTGCGGCTTGCGTCTCAGACCACGACACTGTTCAGGATCACAGTACTTGCAACGCTTCTTGTGATCGCGGGGTTTGGGTACCTACTTTACCAAAACGACCGGCGCTTGGCGGATAGTATCGAACAGGAGTCCCGTAAAATCGAAGCGGTCGCGGTTATGCTTGCCCAGACGCGAGAAGATGCACTTACGCCTGATGACCTGGCTTCGTTGCGTGATGCTTTTGAAAACCAAGTTCTGTCGACCGAGCAGCGTCTTGGAACCTTGGAGCAGCGGGCGGGAGCACCAACGCGGGTGATCGCTGCCTCCACTCGATCGGTCGCTTTCCTTCAGGGGGCTTACGGATTGCGCCATGTGGAAAGCGGAAAGATTTTACGGCATGTGTTGGGACCTAACAGAGAAAACCTGAAGACCCCGTTTGGCCAGCCTTGGATCGAACCGGACGGGACCGGCGAACCTGCAGAATTTCAGTTCACCGGAACAGGGTTTTTGATTGCTGGGGTGCCATTGATGGCCACCAACCGCCATGTCGCTTTGCCCTGGACCTCGGGGAACCGAGAGAAAGCGCTGAGCGACGCTGGTCTTGAGCCAGAGATGTTGAGACTGCTGGCCTATTTGCCTGATCAGACGGAACCAATAGAGGCGCGTTTGGTCCGGTTCAGTGAAGCCGCAGACTTGGCGATTTTGGCAGTTGAGCCAAGCCGCGTTCAGGACCTCGGAATTCCGTTGGCGGATGCCACGTCGCGCGTTGGTGAAGAGCTTTATCTGTTGGGATATCCAACGGGTTTGAAAGCTTTGATCGCGCAGGCTGGTCCGGGCTTTCTAGAGGAACTGGAGGAAGAAGGAACGTTGAACTTTTGGTCGATTGCGTCCCGGCTTTCCGCTCAAAGCAAGATTCACCCGCTAGCAAGCCGGGGGATCGTCGCGCGGACAAGTGGGAGCGCCATCGTTTATGACGCTGAGACTACGACCGGTGGGAGTGGAGGACCAGCATTGAATCGGCAGGGCGAGGTCGTTGCGATCAATGCTGCGATCCTGCCCGAGTTTGGTGGTTCAAACATCGGCGTCCCGGTCTCACATCTCAGAACTCTGCTAGGAGAGGTGGAAAGCCAGTGATCATTCGCTCGTTCGGAAGCGCGAGTTTTGAACAAAGAACACAGTGACCAGTGGAACGATCACTGAGATCAGGGCCACGGAGATCAGCAAGTACCCAAGTTGACTGTAGTCCGCAGTCGACGTGACCTCACCGGTTTCGGGCTTGGTGACAGCGCGCGTGACGACGTATGTCTGGTTGAGGTATTTGGTGCTGAGGCTGCTGGCCGACAATGCCATGTTGGTAAACGATGCCATCACGGCAAAGAAGGTCGCTTTCAAATGAGTTGGGGCATTGCGTGCAATCCAAGCCAACATCGGGACCATGGCGATCTGTCCGAGTGGAGACTCAACGGCGGTGTCGAGAATGGCAATAAATCTTGCGTCTACAATTCCGCCGGTTCGCTCCGCTGTCCATTCATGAATGCCGTAGTAGAGAGCAAGGTTAGGCAGGGCGAGTATGCCTGCGGCGATTGTCAGCAATATCACCACATGCGCAATTGAGCGGTTGGCCATGAATGGTCGCAGAACAATTAACCCCAGCAGCGCCAGCAGCGAAGTCAACAAAGCCAAGATTGCTAAGAATTGCTCATCGAACTCTAGTTCATCGATTTCAAACCAGGTCAGGCCTGGTCCCGGCAGAGGAACGGAACGGAAAACAAAAATGATTGTCGCTGTCCCAATTAAGGCTTTGGCTTGGGCCGGTTCCAGCTCTTTGAGCAGGCGCGACATGAGGTACAGAATTACCGTCAGGGAAACCGCGAAAACTGTTTCCTGCGCAAATTCGAAATCAGCGGTTCCCAGAACGATGCTGAGCACCACGAATGCGAGACCGCCGAGCAATATGGACCATTTGACTTCTGTGACTGCGTCCGGTGTGTGGGGCGGGTGTCCCCGCTGGACACGTTGACGCTGGATCAAGCTGTGAAGAACGACTCCGCTGACCGACAACACGGGTATGGCCAGTGCTACTAGGTACACTCGGCCATAGAGCGCGAGGCGCTCGGATTTTTGCAGATCTTCGGTTCCAGAGAAAATCCAGATGTTCACAGCCGCAACCGCCGCAAACCCGGAAATGATCGAGACTCTGCCCAAGGTCTGCATCGTTGTGTGCTGTGCACGGGTTTCTTCAGGTGTAAACGGGAGGCCGTGCTGGTTGACCTTGGGAACCGCCTCAACCGTCATGGCGTCGGCAACAACGTCCTGAATGGCATAGCCCGAAGGCGCCAACAGCAAGGCAACAACATACCAGTCTTCCAGTGGCATGAAACTGGACATCTGTGCAGGCGCGGTCACAAGCCCATACATTGTTAGCAATGACAACGTGATCAGGGATGCGCCAAACAGGATCAGCAGGGACTTCCAGCGCCAGAACAGGTCCACGACATGGCCAAGCGGCATTTTGAGTATCCACGGGATACCAGCCCAAAATGCAAGTCCAGCAACGAAAGAGGCGGATAAATCTAGATAGTCTTTGAGGAAAAAAACTCCGACGACCGAGGTCAGGCCGGACACGCCGGCAGCGAAGTAGACCATCAATGGCGGTAAATACGACCATTGCAGTTGCTGAACCAGATCCACAAACGTTCTATGCCACCAGGCCGAAAGTTTTGATCCTATTGAAGTTTGGTCAGTCGTCATTTGCCGTGGTAGCTCGTGGAAGCCTTTGGGTCGTTGTGTTTAGTTAGAGAAATCCAGATCCGAAAAGCAATGCACTGGTGATCACCCCAAGGATCGGTACCACAAGAGGAACACGGAAGTGCTTGGCGGCCTCGTCCGGCTTCATCTTCAGCAAGATCAGCGAAATGTTGACGAGCACAAAGACGCCTAGAACGATCTGAGACGTGCGCTCTGCCAGAGTACCAATCGGTATAGTTTGGGTCAGCAAAACGATGATCGCCACGACCAGCAAAGTAGCGATAACTGGTGTCTGAGTTGCTTTTGGGACAATCGCCAGAACCTTCGGTAAATGGTTACGGTCAGCTAGGCCGTAGATCACCCGCGAGGCCATGATCATCTGGATCAGTACTCCATTGACTGTCGCCACAATCGCGACCGCGGAAAACCCCTGTTTGATCACCTCGGGGGCGTTTGAAAACACAAGCGCGAGGGGTGCTGTGGATGTCGAGAGAACATCGATCGGAACAACAAGTAGAACCGTCATTGAGGTTCCCAGATACAACATGGTCGCCAGAACGAGGGTTAGTAAAATCGCTTTTGGGATGGTGCGCACGGGGTCTTTGACCTCTTCCGCGACATTGGCCATGTCCTCGAAGCCAACAAATGCAAAGAAGGCGAGAAGTGATGCTGCGAAAATGCCTCTCCACGCGTCGAGTTCAAGTGGTGGAAGCATCGAACTGATCCCGTATCCCTGCGGATCCTGAACCGACATGCCCCAGCCAATCACAAAGAGAAGGCCTGCGATCTCGATGATCGTAATGACGGCCGCAACAAAGACCGATTCAGTGATCCCCCAAAGCGCGATTAGACCCATGATCAAAACGACGCTGATGGTCAAAACAGGAATCGCAAAACCGGTCAAAGCATGAAGATATGATGCTGCGCCAATTGCAACGGCAGAGGCAGAGATAACCCCCGAAGCCGCGACCGCGAGCCCTACGAAAACCGCCAACCATCTTTTCTGAAATCCCGCCTCAACATAGGCTGCTTCACCTGCACTGACAGGAAATCGTGTTGCGAGTTCTGCATACGAAAGCGCGGTCAGTGATACGACGAGCGCGGCTACAACGAACGACAACGCCGCAAACGGTCCGGCAATGTCTGCTGTCGCACCGACTAAAACGTAAATGCCCGCTCCGACCGTCACCCCAAGGCCGTAAAGCGTGAGCAACGGGGTAGTAAGGGCCCGTCTGAGTTTCTGTTCGTTTGGATCAACAGAGCTCATAAGCGATTTCCACCAACTGCCCATTCAGAACGTCGTCACTGGCGTCCTTCTCGTTAATTTCCGCGATTGGCGGAGCAGCTCAACCCTATGGTCAAAGCTGCACCGAATGCTTTGTGTCTCAACGTGTGGGCGCATTGAGCGCCAATCAACCAACTGGGGGCTCGCCATCACTTCTGCCGAGCCCCCGTGGGTGGAACTTCCACTCCTACAAAATTCCGTTCACCATAGTGTTCGCTTGGGGACAGGTCGGTGAACGTAGAACAAGTTGAAACATTCGCATTTCAGTATGTGATTCATGTTGGTGCTTTGATCTATGTCAATCAACTTGCAGTGTCGGGGTTGCGATGCTGGATGCAAACCAATTGTCGAATACCGTCGAACTTAAAGGCAAAGCTAAAATGTTCGGCAATGTCAGATCAAAGGTGAAAAGCTATTCGCGATGTTCTGGAACCTGTTACCAGCTTTGGGTGGCATCGGCCTGTTTCTTATCGGCATGCTGCTGATGACGGACGGTTTGAAGGCTTTGGCAGGGGCGAAATTACGAGATATTTTGGGTCGGTTCACGTCGACACCGTTTACCGGGGCGGTAACAGGCGCGGTCACGACAGCTGCAATCCAGTCTTCTAGTGCAACGACTGTCGCGGCAGTAGGATTTGTCGCGTCTGGCCTTCTCACGTTTCCACAGGCGCTTGGGATCATCTTTGGGGCCAATATCGGAACGACTATGACAGGTTGGCTCGTCGCGCTCTTGGGGTTCAAGCTAGACCTGGGGCAAGTGATGTTGCCCGTTGTTTTTGTTGGGGCTTTGCTGGCGCTTTCGGGAAGGAAAGCGGTTTCCGGCCTTGGGCTGGCGTTGGCCGGGTTCAGCTTGATTTTCATTGGGATCGAGCAACTCAAGTCCGGGCTTGACGTATTTCGCGGCATAGTGACTCCTGCCGATTTCCCGCCAGATACACTGCTAGGCAGGCTGAAGCTTGTATTGATAGGCGTGCTTATCACGATGGTGACGCAGTCTTCGAGCGCTGGCGTTGCGACCGCATTGGCTGCGTTGAGCGCGGGTGCTGTGAACTTCCCTCAAGCAGCAGCTCTCGTCATTGGAATGGATGTGGGCACGACTTTTACGGCAGTTCTGGCGACTTTGGGCGGGGGCACGATGGCGCGTCGAACCGGGTTTGCTCATGTGATCTACAACGTGATGACAGGAGCAATGGCTTTTTTCTTGCTAGGTCCATTTACTTCGGTGTTTGCAAGCGGGGCGGGGGCCGGAAATTCTCTGACTGCGCTGGTCGCGTTCCATAGTTTCTTCAACGCCATAGGCGTGGCGCTGATCTTGCCGTTCGCGAAACCCTTCGCCAGATTTGTCGAGGCGCTTATACCTGACCGAGGTGCTGAGTTAACGAGATCTCTGGATCCGCTTGTCCTTGGGATGCCGGAATTAGCCGTGGATGCGGCAAAGGCTGCAGTCGAACGCATTGTAAGGGCCGAAGTGGCGCACCTTCGGTCGTGTCTGGGGGCATCTCAGACAAACGGAATCGATTTTGGTCGGAATAACAATCAGACCGCCGTGTCCGAAGCCCGCTCGTATCTGGACAAAATAGAACTGCCCAGCATGCCCGACGCAGAGATATCCAACATCAAGGATATGTACCATATCCTGGATCATCTTGACCGGTTGCTTTACCGGTGTGGCCAAGATGATCGGATAAGCGAGTTACCAAAAGACTGGCGGTTGAAGCGGCTTGCTTCGGTGATGATTGCAGCAACTGATGGCTATTTGGAAATCGACGACCCAGTGGAGTGTGAAATTACGCTGAACCGCGTTCGCCGTTTTCTGCGACGACAGAGGAAACTTCGCAGAGACTTGCTCATCTCTGACGCTGCGACTGACAGTCTGCCGGTCGACGTGGTCTGGGCTCGCTTGGATGCCCTCAGATGGTTGCATCGAGTGTCTTATCACCTCTGGCGAATTCGTCTGCATTTGAACGCATTGGAAGGAGTGCCGTCTGGGCGCAAGGGTGGTGAGGTCGATGACGAGGTTGCGTAGTTGGAGGTTGGCTTGGATTAGATTCGGCGCGCGCTCAAACGCTATTCGACTGAAACGCCAATGTTCGTGCAGGTGCGGACAACATGAGCAAGGTCAAAGACGTTCCTTAGCTATACTGTTTAATGGGATCTTCATTTGTGGCAGAGATTTGGAGGGGAATATGCAGGTTTATCGAGGGATTTTACTGGCACTATTCGTCACGGGGCCTGCACTAGCGCAGGAGGTCAGCGTCAGTGAGGGAAGTGATTTGTACCGGACGTATTGCTGGCAATGTCACGGTTTCGAAGCGACCGGAGACGGGCCAATGGCCGAAATGTTGGCTATTCGAACACCCGACCTTACCAAATTGGCGGGCGAAAACGACGGTGTGTTTCCGATAGTTCGCATAGCTGAACAGATTGATGGTCGTTCACAATTGCTCGCCCATGGGGGCGAAATGCCAATCTTTGGCGCGGTGTTTGAGACAGACCAACAAATCGCGGTGGCTCTACCTAATGGGCAACCTATGATGGTAGGCCTGCCGTTGGCGAATTTGCTCGCCTTTCTTGAATCGATCCAGTCTGAATAGTCACTGACCAATCTGGTCATCCGTTTCAGCCGTTCGTCTGATTGACATGAGAGTCAACGGCGGCCCCAACACCTCGAAGGCCACAGTACTGGCTAGAGTAAAGGCCATGATCGACGCGGCCCAATGCGGAAATTGCTCTCCGGCTACAAGGGCCATACCTACCGCGACACCAGCCTGTGGCAACAAAGCGGGACCGTACCAGCGGGTCTGACGGCGAGGCAGGCCGCCCAGTTTTGCTCCGCAGTAACCTCCGACAAGGCGGGCCACGGCACGTAAGAATAGGAAAAGAACACCAGCCCAGCCCATCAAACCGAAGGCTTCAATTTCCAACGTGGCGCCAGCCAACAGGAAGAACAGGATCATGAATGGCCACTGAATGTGCTCGATCTCATGAAAAGCACGGTCGTGATGGCGGGCAAGATTCCCGATCACCGCGCCGACAACCATGCCTGCTACTAGAAATGAAACCTCCAGCCAAAGCGCGAGACCCGCTGTAAGAAAGACGATGCCCACTGCTTCTGCCTGCATTGGCTCTCCCGGTTTCAAACGGCCGGTTAGGTAAGCGGACGGAACGCCCAAGGTGACACCCAAAACAATGGCGCCCCCGAAATCCCACATCGCTGCGGCGGTGATGCTGGCCCAACCATCCGAATGACCGGCCAGAACCAGGGCGATGCTGAAAACGATCAGACCCCAAGCGTCATCAATTGCGACGACGCCCTTTAATGTCTCGGTAAAGCTGTTAGACACCCCAGATTGTTTGATCACATCAGTCATGGCGGCCGGAGCCGTAGCTGTGGCAATTGCCGCCAACACCAATGCCAATCCAAACGGCATACCAATTGCGGTCAATCCAGCAGACACGATAACAAGGGTTGCAACCACGATTGAAATCGAAATCGTCAGAATGGCCCGGCCATGTCGAACCAGGTTCTCGTGGGTCAAAGATCCGCCAAGAAGGAACGCGACCATCGTCAAAGCCACAATGGAAATCTCGTCGAACCACATGGCAACGTCGAGTGGGATTAGCCCCATTCCGGCGTTCCCGGCGATCAGTCCGAGGAACAGTAAGGTTGTAACACGAGGAAGATGCGTGGCCCGGCCTAGTTGGTCGGCCGCCAATCCGGCAAGAAAGAGAACACCAAGAGTAATCAGAAAGCCGGCAATGTGCATAGAAATCCAAACGTTAAGTTCTTGTCTAGACTACTCTAACCCCAACACTGCCCTCTAGGAACCGATGTCGGAGAGAATGCGAGTGTCCCGTTGCGGCCTATGCCGAGGGTAATAAAAATAAGGGATTTTGATCTGTATTAAGGCGAAAGCGCGCCGCAGGTGGCACAATAGTCTATTCAGGGAATGAGGAGGAATTTTCGATGCCGACAAAGAAATCTAACACAAATAGCCCGACCTCACTTTTGGATGTTTTCAAGCAAATGCAGCCGCCCATTTCTGGCAATCTGGCGTTCGGTGCCCAGATCGAACAATTTTGGGACGCGCAAGAAAAATTGCTCGAAGAAACAGAGGCCTTTGCGCAGCATTGGTTCGAACGGCGTCATGAGGCGGTCCGGACGGCTCTAAAAGCTGCACGCAATGTGTCTTCCGCGAACCCGTCCGATCCCTCTAAAGCCCTTCAGAGCATGGCGGAGTGGCAGCGCCATTCGGCGGAGCGGTTGGTTGCTGACGCTCAGGAATGGTTCGAAACCGTGTCCCGTTGTGCATCTTATGTCGCTGAAACCGAAGCTGAAGCTGTTGAGAAAACAGTTGATGATGTTGTAGCCGCTACAAAGAGCGCGGGGAAATCTTCAAAGTCCGAGCCTGTATAGGTTTCCTGCTGCCGAGGAACCAAACTGGAATCATCGGAGCGGTAGATAGGAGGTCAAATGTACAAGAATATCCTGATCCCGGTTGCTCTGGACCAAGAACACGACACACAAGCGTCGTTTGAGGCCGCGCGCCAATTGGCTGATGTGGACGCTGTATTCACCGTGATACACGTCCAAGAGCCAATTCCGGCTTACGTTGGGTCTCAGATTCCAAGCGAAGTGCTTGTACATACGCGGCATGAGATATGGGAGAACCTGCATAAGACTGCCTTTGAAATTTCAGACGCGAAGGTACAGCTCATCTCTGGGCATGCGGGTAGGGCTATTGTCGACTTCGCTAATCAGAACGACGTTGATTGCATCGTCTTAGCGTCGCACAAGCCGGGATTCGAGGACATATTTCTAGGTTCCACTGCGAACAGAGTCGTGCATCATGCCAAGTGTTCGGTTCACGTAATTCGGTGATCCAAAGCTAGCGATGCGAGATATTTATGGAATGGCCCTTTCTTGCTGAGCCAAATTAGAGGTCTTGTCAGAAGAACTTGTCTTGGGGCGGGCAGGGGTTTTGCGTAGCTTTTGCCATGACCAATCCTGCCTCTTTCAAGTATTTCAAAACAGCCCCGAGATCACCCGCCTTGCAGTGATGCTGTATATCCGTTTCCCGCTCTCGCTTCGGAATGTCGAAGACTGTTGCACGAGCGAGGCATCGACGTGAGACACGAAACTGTCCGGTATTAATGGAGCAGGTTTGGCCCAGTGTTTGCTGTTAAGTTAACGCGGAAGCGTTTTCAGCAGCTGCGCGTATTCTTGAAATGGAAGTGGCACGTGTACGAGGTTTTCGTGAAGGTGAATGTAATAGGCACTACCTCTGGCGGGCCGTCGATCATAAGGGCGAAGTGCTGGAAGCTATCGTTACCAAACGCCGAAACAAGCTGGCGGCATTGAACCTCCTCAAGAAATTGATGAAGCGCCACAGCTCTGCAGAAGAGATAGTTACAGACCGCTTTGCGTCGTATTAGGCGGCTCTCAGAGAGCTCGGCGCTACCGAAAAGCAGAAGACGGGCAGGTGACTCAACAACCGCGTTGAGAATTCGCGCCTCCCGTTTCGACAACGTGAACGCGCCAAGCAGCGTTTCAAACGCATGCGAAGTTTACAGAAATTCGCCACCGTCCGTTCCTCCGTCTACAAACACTTCAATCAGAAAAGATCCCTCAACGGCCGAGACTCCTTCAAGCTGACACGCATCGCCGCTCTCGCAGGGTGGCGTCACCTTTGTTCTGGATAGGTTCACGGTTTCCGCGGCAATCTGAGACTGGTTAGAATTCGTCTGACGGCACCGCCACTCAAGCCGATTGTGTTTCTGACCAGTGAGCAAAGCCATCTGGTCCGCAAGGCAGTACGTCCCGTATTTTCCTGAACCCTAACTGCCCCTGCGATGCAGATCAGATCACCGGATCTGGTAGTAGAATGACAGCTTGCGACTGGCGCCTCCGGGTGGGCGTGGGAAAGGTGCGGCGGTTCGGACCTGTTCCTTTGCGGCACGTTCTATGTCGGGTGAGCCAGAGCTTTCGACGACTTCGACCCAAGCCAAAGAGCCATCGGGATCAATCTGAAAAAACACGCGCGCATGTCCGCGCGCAGCAACGTAGACGATTGGCGCTCGGTTCAAATGAACAAGAACCTCACCGGCATAGTTTGTTGTATCCGAGTTTCCGGGGCCACGTCCCCCAGACCGATTGCTGCCTCTGCTTTGTCGGAAGACATCCACACCTTCTCGTTTGAAGGCCGTGAGAGGCGATTCAACTGTCTGTTCGGGAAAGCGCAGACTGTCGAAGTTTCTGAAAACCTCCAATGATCTTGGCTGTTCCGTTTGCGCATTGCGATTTGGTGGTCGCGGTCGAAGCGACGATGTAGGGGCCTGATCCGTTTGCTCTGATTCCGCTTCGGGAAGAGGCACATCAGCGTCATCCTCCAAAGGGTTCAACGCTGTATCCGGTGTCACGGGCTCAAGGGTTTCAGCTTCTTCGGTGTCGACCGGAGAGAGCTCGGGTGGCAAAGCGGCAATCTGTACGTCATTTACCGGTTCTTCGACAGAAGAGGGTTCGACCGGTGAAATGGTTTGATCGGGTGTTGCTTCCGGGTTTTCGGTCGCGGTATCGGATCCTGCGGCTTCAGCGCTTTCACCATTGTCATCAGGGGCTTGTTCCACAGGTTCGGTGACGGCTTCGTCAGGCGCTCTGGGCTGAATGATCGTCGAGTCTCCGGTATCGGGCGCATAGGTTTGCTTTGGGTCGGGCGACGCGACGCGGGCATCGCTTGTGGGAATTTCGGCCTCGCGCGGCTCAACTGGTGGTTCTTCTGGCGGGGGCGGCGCTTCGGTCAGCTCCGGCTGAACGGGTTCAAGTTGGGTATCGACAAACTCTTCGAATGTATTGCCTAGCTCGACAGTGTCAGTTTGGTCTTCTCCGGTGGCTTGGTTTGAAAAGTTTGGCACAGTCAGGGTTAGGCCCCCAAGATGCACCAGCACAGAAACCGAGATCGCAAGGAGTGCGACGAATAAAGACCGCCGGATCATTCGAGGGCCTGTTCTGTCACCAGAAAAACCGAAGGCGCACCTAACCGGCGCAGATTGCTGGTAATCTCCATCAACGCGGGGGCAGGTGCATTTCTATCCGGCACGATCCGCACAGGCCCGCCGTCGTGGTCTTGCATGAATGCCTCGGCGCTTGTCGGTCTGCCACGAAAGCGCAACGTGCCATCCGGATACAGGACAAGCGCATCTGGGGGCTCGCGACCTTCAAGATCTGCGGTGTTTACCAGATCCAGTTCTGAGTCCAGCGGCGGCGCTATCGTGCCCGCGATCAGAAAAAAGATCAGAATGAGGAAGACGACATTGATCAACGGAATAGTTGAATCTCGGTGTCGGCCGGGTCGGATTTTGCGGATCATCGACTTACTCCAACACGCTAACCGTCAGACCTTCGCGACCACGCAGCCGAACAAGAAGATCCACAAGCCGTTGTGCGGACGTGTCGCTATCAAGGCTGACCAGAACCTGACCGGTCAGGGTTTGCTCGGCCAAGTCGTCAAGCGACATGGGCTGGCCATTCAACACCGCCCGCGTGGCGCCAAGTTGAACAAAAAAGCGCTCGGTTGGTTCCGCGTCGCTTGACCCGCCCGCAGCCGCACTGCTGAGTTCAATCTCGCTGAACCGTGAAAAGGTCGAGGACAGCATGAAAAACAGCAAAAGCAGAAAGATCACATCGATCAGGGGCGTCATCGACATACGCCGCCGGACAAATGGCGCGGTGTTACGCATGTTCCGGTGCAACTGAAACTGCTTCGGTTCCAACTGCGCTTGTTATCGAGGGTCCTGGCACCAGAACCGTGCGAAGAGCCTTGTCCGCAAAAACACGCTCGCGTGCGGTGCGACTTTCCAGCCAGGACAAAACCATCGAAGTCGGCATTGCAACGGCCAGACCTACGGCTGTGGTAATCAAGGCCACCCAAATCCCACCGGCCAGAACCGATGGATCAACTGATGACCCTGCGGCTTGCAGACTTTGGAATGCGCTGATCATACCCAGAACCGTGCCAAAAAGACCCAACAAAGGTGCAAGCTGTGCCACTGTGTCCAGCAGGCGGAAGCCACGCTCCAACCCCGCAAGCACAAGGCTCGCCTCGGCATCCAGCCTGTCATCGGCCCCGGGCAAGCCCGATGCGTCCATCGCAGCGCCTACGATGGGCGCAAGATAGCTTTTGCTACCAGCCAGTTTTGCGCGTGCTGCGTTCTGGTCGCCAGAGTCCCATGCAGCCAGTGCTTCGGACAGAACCTTGTGCCGACCGACACCACAGACCGCAAATTGCCAGAGTTTGTAAAGCGTGACGGCCAGCGTCAGAACCGACATCGCGATCAGGATCGCGACGACGGGTCCACCAAGGGCAAAGATCTCACGAAGTGCGGTCAGCGGACTCATCCCAAAAGCTCCATGTCTACCCGGCTGCTCATGGACAGGGTGTCTTCGCAAATTTCACTTTCGGATCCGTCCACCACGCAGGACTGTGCACCATTGATCAGGGCTTTCCCAACCGAAGCGCAAGCTAGGTTGGGTAAGTCGAACTGGCGAACGCGCAATTTGTCCGCCGGCAACTCACCGAACCTGAAAATAGAGAGTTGCAAAAGGCCACCATCGACATCAAACAAGACCGTTTCAAACACCGCGTTGTCTATCGAATGTCCGGTTTCATTCTTGACCAGAAACGTAAACCTGCAGGAACCCTCGATATCTTCGACCGTGTTCAATTCCATAAACAGTTTGCCTGATTGTTCGGCGTCAGATTGCGCAAGCGCGTATGACGACAGCCCCCCGCACAACACGGCCGCTGCAAAAAGGCGACTAAGAAACATAAGTTTACTCCATTTTTGTTGCGCTCAGTTTGCGGGCGATGACCATCAGTTGGCCGTTTGTTTGTTGTCCCAGTTGTTCGTCATGTAAAGGGTAACGAAGGGTCGAGGAGTAAAAGGATCGTCAGCGTAAGTTGATGAGTGCGTCTACATCGTATGAAATACGAAGCACAAAAAGAATTTCAACAGCGCTTGTGAACATCAAACCCAGCCGTAGCGGCACCGCGAGCAAAGGGCGAAAGTTTCTATCTAGGGCAGACACAACAGCTTGCCCGCCTAAATGCTGGGTTACGCCAGAACGGTGGATTGGACATGCTTTGCATATAAAACTTGCTAATCGCGCATCAACTAATGCATATTTGTCTATATTTTTTCTTCATTAGAATAATAACAAGTGTGCTTTTTATGGGGTGGACATCGAGCATAGTGCAATTTGCACGTATCAGGACCCAAAAGGGGAAGGGGCTCGATTTTGTCGTGGTTAAAGATTGTGTTGGTTCTTTGCTTTGTTGTGATCATACCGTTGCAAGCCGTTGCCAGCATTGGAAAAGTTATCAGTGCCAAGCAAGGTGCCCAGCTTATTCGTGAGGGAAAAGCTCAGCCTGTGTATTCAGGGATCGATGTCGTGTCAGGGGATACGATTTCCACGGACCGGACTGGGTTGATCCAAATTGTCTTTGTGGATGACACCAAGATCGCAATCGGCCCCAACGCGCGCATGGTGTTGGATGTGACTCTTTTACGTGGCAATCGTAAAGCCAAGAACTTTGCTGTTCAGGCGCTTGGCGGCAGCTTTCGGTTTATTTCCGGAAAAAGCCGAAAGAGGGCTTATTCGATAAAAACACCTTCAGCGACGATGGCGGTTCGCGGCACAACTTTCGATATGTGGGTCGTGTCGGAACAGCAAAGCGCGATGCTTGTGCTTGAGGGGACTGTCAGAATGTGCGGTCTCAATGGATCTTGCAGATCTTCGGGGCGTCAGTGCAGCATGTACGCGACAGGCGGCAGCGGAGCCGTCGGGCGCCCTGCCAGCCAGGCACAATATGAACAGGCGCTACAAAGCGGGTTTCCCTTTATTCAATCCCAGGAAGGTCTTTTGCCACCGTTGCAAGTAAGGGTCGAAGGCTGTGCCGGGGAAGCTACGCCGATACGACGTGTCAAACCCAATAGGGCAGAGCCGCGCGCAGCGCCCCCGCAACGGCGGGAAAGAACGGAAACCGTAGACGCGACTCCTGCGTCAAGCCCGTCACCTGCGGGACAGAGTGAGCCCGAAAGACCAGAGCCAGAGCAAGAGGAACCGGAAAGAGAAGAACCGGAACAAGAAGAGCCTGAAAGAGAGGAACCAGAGCGGGAAGAACCAGAAACAGAAGAAATCGATCATGAGGAGCCAGAACGCGAGGAACCGGATCACGAAACGACCGATAGAACGGGATCTGAAGAATGGTTCTCAACAAACGTTTTTGATTGACGGCGCGTTTTTCCTCTTTCCCGGAGGATGGTGTGAGCGAAAAGATACGTAAAACCAAGAATGGGCGATGGGCCTTTCGTCTTGTTGGGCTGGTCCTGATCCTCTTGGGCTGTTTCATCCGTGCAGTGGATCCTTACCCGGTTCGAATGACACGCCTGGTTTATTTCGATGTGCTTCAAAGGTTGTCCCCGCGAGAGTTCAATCCCGATCTTCCCATACGCGTCGTCGATATCGATGAAGATGCTTTGGCCAATTGGGGGCAGTGGCCCTGGCCACGCACTTTGGTTGCGCAGATGGTGGAAAACCTTGGGGAATACGGTGCTGCAGCCATCGCATTCGATATGCTGTTTGCCGAGCCGGACAGGTATTCGCCGTCACGGCTTTTAAACGATCCGTCATTGGCTGGCATTCTGACGGTAGAACACCACGCCAAGCGGCTGGACAATGATGTGCTGCTGGGTATGGAAATTGCCTATTGGCCAGTTGTTCTGGGTGCCGCCGCGCGGTTGTCTGAGGAAGGCAAGAGTATCGCAGCCAAAGCGGGTATCGTCGAATTTGGAGAAAATCCCACTGCTGGTCTGATCTCGGTTCCACATTGGACGCCAATTGCGCCTCCGCTGGATCGTACTGCCGCCGGTATTGGTGGTGTCAACGTCTCACCCATCGGCGGAACAGGCATCGTGCGCCGCGTGCCGGTGCTTTGGGATGGGCCGGATGGGCCTATGCCTGGTCTGGCTATAGAGTCTTTGCGTGTCGCGTTGGGAGAAACCAATATCTTCGCCGAAGGCGCTGTGGACGAAGAAGGGATCATGTTGGCGGTTGAGGTTGGCGGATACCAGGTGCCAACGACCGAGAATGGCGAGCTTTGGCTGAAATATCGGCGAGACACACCCGACCTGTATATTTCGGCCAACGACGTTATGAAGCGTTCTTCGGATGCGTCTTTACGGGCCGAAATCGAAGGGCGCATAATACTCGTCGGAACATCCGCTGCCGGATTATTCGACATTCATCAAACGGCGCTTGGGGAAAGCGTTCCTGGTGTTTCCATTCATGCACAGATGATCGAGCAGGTTCTGACCCAAGACATGCTCAGCCGTTCTGACGTGACGGCTGCGCAAGAACTGCTTGCTTTTGTCTTTCTGGGGCTTGTGGTCATCGCCGTCATGTCCAGCTTCGGCGCTGTCGCGTCTTTCGTCGCCGGAGGTATTGCCGCAGCTGCAGTTCTTTCGATCAGCTGGATGGTCTTTCAAAACCAATCGGTGTTGTTCGACGCTACATTTCCTTTGATCGGCGGTATGGCAAATTTCGGTCTTTTGGCGGGGTATCTGTTCATATCGACCGAGCGCGAAAAGCGTGAGATCCGAAAGGTGTTCTCGCATTACGTCGCCCCGGAGATCCTTGATGAAATGGAGTACTCGGGTCACCAACTGCAACTGGGAGGGGAAACTCAGGAAATCACGGTGATGTTTTCAGATATTCGTGGGTTTACCTCTCTGTCCGAGTCGGCATCCGCCACTGAACTTGTTTCAGTACTGAATGCGCTGTTCTCTAAAATCGGGGACCAGGTGTTGTATGAGCGGGGAACGATCGACAAGTTCATTGGCGACGCAATAATGGCCTTTTGGAATGCGCCAATACCCGTCGCGGACCATCCATGTCGCGCGGCATTCGCCGCGCTCAAGATGCGGAGTGCTTTGGCGGACTTCAACGCATCCGGAATTATGAACAACCGTCAACCCATTGCATTGGCAACAGGAATTGCCACGGGGCAGGCATGCGTTGGTAACATCGGGTCCGAAAAACGATTCAACTATACTGTCATCGGGGATGTCGTGAACGTATCAGCACGGCTCGAACAAAGCTGCCGTACGGTCGACTATGATATTGTTGTTTCAAGCGGGGTTTCTCAAGCCGGGCAAGCGGATCTGGCCCTGTTGGAAGCTGGGCATGTTGATCTGAAGGGCAAAGCCAATCCGGAACCAGTGTATATACTGGTAGGGAACCAACTTGTACGAGAGACTGCGGCTTTCAAAGACCTTGAAGCTTTGCACAGCGAATTGATTTCTGCGATCACTGATCGACACCCGCAAAGCAGAATTGAAGATTTGTGTCGGTGCTGCGAGGGCTTGGCTGAAAATATCGAACCTGGGCTGCGCCGGTTCTATCGCGCGCTTCTTGGGAGAACGGCCGATTTCAGATCAGATATACCTGCAGGTGAGCTTATCTTCACCAGATACAATCACAGGCTCGGATCTGAGTAGGCGGCGTTCACGTCCAGGAAAACGATCTGCTTTAACCAGACTTCATTGAAATGGCTCGAGCGTGTGAGTTTGGCAACTCGACGCCGGGTGATCTTCTGCTTTGACGACTTTGGCGCGCGGGATACCGCACAAAAAGATGTCGCATTCCTTGAATTTGGCGTAAGACGTTAGCGCAAACTGTTTTGCTACAAGCCAGCAATGGCCTGGTCGGAAAATGCGACGGACAAAAAGGGGGAGAGCAGGTGTATCTTGGTCTGGATCTGGGGACATCCGGTCTCCGCGGTATTGTTGTGGACGACGGCGGGCGTGTGCTTGCGGATGCCGAAGCGGGTGTTGAAACCTCAACGCCGCGCTCTGGCTGGTCGGAGCAAGCGCCATCGGACTGGATCAAGGCTTGCCAAAAGGTGGTTGTCCAATTGCGCCGGGCGAATTCTGCAGCGTTTTCTGCTGTGCGTGCCATTGGGCTAAGCGGGCATATGCATGGTGCCACGTTACTTGACCACGAAGGCTCGGTGTTGCGGCCATGTATCTTGTGGAATGACACGCGGTCCGCGTCCGAAGCTGCCGAGTTAGACGGTTCCACCGGGATGCGCGAGGTTACAGGGAATATCGTTTTTCCAGGATTTACGGCGCCAAAGCTGGAATGGGTGCGCGTACATGAACCCGAGATCTTCGAAAAAGTGTCTAAGGTTCTGCTTCCCAAGGATTACCTGCGTTTTTGGCTCACAGGCGAATATATCAGTGACGTGTCGGACAGTGCCGGGACAGCGTGGCTGGATGTTGGTCGCCGCGAATGGTCTGACACGGCGCTTGAGCTGGGGCATATGCGCCGAGATCAGATGCCTCAACTGGTTGAAGGCAGCGCGGTTGGAGGGCAGCTACGGACCGAGATCTTGCAGAGCTGGGGCCTGACCGGGCCTGTACTGGTTGCAGGAGGAGCAGGAGATAACGCTGCAGCAGCCTGCGGTATCGGCAGTATCGACGAAGGTACGGGTTTTCTGTCACTGGGAACCTCGGGGGTGTTGCTGGTGGCGAAAGAAAGTTATGCGCCCGCGCCGGAAACGGCGGTTCATTGCTTTTGCCACGCGGTGCCCAACCGTTGGATTCAAATGGGTGTCATCCTGTCCGCCACAAACAGTCTGAACTGGCTTTCACGCAACGTGGGACAGCCTGTTGCAGCGTTAGCGTCTGCCTTGCCGGACCGGATCGATGGGCCCTCGGATACGACTTTTTTGCCTTACCTGTCAGGCGAGCGGACACCCCATAACGACAGCGCCATCAGAGGGGCTTTTCTGGGGCTGGATATAGCGGCGGATCCCAAGGCGCTGACACAGTCTGTAATGGAAGGTGTCGCCTTTGCCATGCGCGATTGTCTTGAGGCGCTCAGGGGTACGGGAACAACGCCCCAAAGTCTTCTCGTCGTGGGGGGCGGGGCACGATCGCGGTTTTGGCTGGAGACGCTGGCGACTGCTCTGAACACACCGCTTGCTTTGCCCAAAGGAAGTGAGTTTGGCGCAGCGACCGGTGCGGCACGTCTGGCCGCCTGCGCATCTGAAGGGGCAGATCCAAAGGACATTATGACCCCGCCGGACATTTCAGAGGTCATTATGCCCAGAACAGAACTGTGCGATGGGTATGATGAAGCGTACCAACGCTATCGCCAATACTACACGGCCCTGTCGCCGCTGTCGGTGCAAAGATGACGGATCAGTCTTCTGCGACCATTGAGCGGGTCACCTTGCAAGACGGTGACATGTCTGTTGCCTTGCTGAACTATGGCGCGATCACACAAGGTTGGTGGATGGGACAAACGCCGTTGATACTGGGCTATGACTCTCCGCAGGATTACCTCACAGATCCGTATTATCTGGGCGCAACTGTCGGACGCGTGGCCAACCGCATCAGCGGAGCCCGGTTCGACTTGCTGGGCGAAACCTGTCGCTTGACCGCGAATGAGGGGCAAAACACCTTGCATGGCGGCGGGACCGGGTTGTCCAGAAGACACTGGAATTTCCGTGAAGTTTCTAGAAATCAAGCTGTTCTGTCCGTGGTTTCACCTGACGGCGACGGCGGCTTCCCCGGCTCAGTGCGGTTTGAGTTGGGCGTAGAGCTTAAGTTCCCGCGCCTGACCTACACGATCACCGCGCGTCCGGATCGACCCACGCCGATCAGCATCGCGCAGCATAATTATTACACTCTTGGCTGTTCGCAGGGCATTCTCGATTGTCGTCTCAAATTAAATGCCGATCAGTTTCTGGAACTAAACGAAAGCGCTGTTCCCACAGGCCGCATTCTGAACACCAAGGACGAAAATCTGGATTTCTCGTGCCGTCGAATTATTGGTCAAGAAACAGGCTGTCTTGACCATTACTTCGTGTTTGCGGACGGGAGAGATGTGAAAATGCCTGTGGCAGAAGTCGACGCACCAACGGGTTTAAGTATGAAAGTCTATTCCGATCAACCCGGTGCTCAGGTCTATGCGGCGGCGCATTTGTCGGATCCGTTCAGACCTGGGGCCGCGCTTTGCATTGAACCTGCCGGATACACAGACGCGGTCAACCATCCCGCGTTCCCGTCTGTGATCTGCACGCCGGAAAGGCCTTATCATCAGAAACTTACGTTAGAGATAGACGGGGTGCGCACATGAGAGGTCAGATTTCGGCGGCCGTTGCCGGCCTGTGGCTGTTCGTACCCGCAGTTCAGGCACAAGACCTTGGCCCGGTTCCGACGTTTGTTGAGCCGGATCTAGAACGTGTCGAGTTGGGGCAACTGCTGTTCTACGACCCCATCCTGTCGGGAAACAAAAACATCAGCTGCGCGACCTGCCATCATCCTGAACTTGGCACATCTGACGGCCTCTCGCTTGGAATTGGCGAGGGTGGTGTGGGACTTGGGGCAGAGCGTAACATCACTCAGGACAACACGCCTGAACAGCGGATCCCGCGAAACTCTCCGGGCTTGTGGAATTTGGGCGCGCTGGAGTTCACGACCTTTTTCCATGATGGGCGGTTAGAGGCTGATCCGACACAGCCAAATGGCATCCGAACACCGTTAGGAACGGATATGCGGCCCGGTTTTCAATCGGCTCTGGCCGCGCAAGCGATGTTCCCGGTGCTTTCACCCGACGAAATGGCTGGGCACTATTCCGAAAACGAGGTGAGCAAGGCCGTGCGACTTGGCTTGTTGACCCAAGAGGGCGGGGCCTGGGACCTGATCGCGGCCTGGGTGGCGGCGATACCGGAATATTCGCGGCGGTTTGAGGACATCGCGCCCGGGGAAGAGATCACCTTTACCGCCATCGCCAATGTCATCGCGGATTTCATCGCGTTTGAATGGCGGGCAGATAACAGCCTTTTTGACCGCGCGATGCGGGGTGAAGAAACTCTGCCCGCGACAGCGCAATTGGGTATGACACTGTTTTACGGTGAGGCCGGGTGCAGCAGCTGTCATTCTGGATGGTTCCAGACGGATCATAGTTTCCATTCCATAGCCATGCCCCAGATCGGCCCCGGAAAAGCGGCCCGTTTCGAAAACCACGTGCGCGATGACGGACGGTTGCGCGTCACGGGCGATACAGGGGACGCGTTTGCCTTTCGCACACCCTCGCTGCGGAACGTGACGTTGACCGCGCCTTACGGGCACAGCGGCGCTTATGCGAAGCTTGAGGATGTGGTGCGCCATCATTTGAATCCGGTGGCAGCCTTACGCAGATATTCGATCGAGAAAGCCGAACTGCCCGGATTTCATGGGGCCAAGGATGCCCAGGCCATGCAGGACCCGGCACACGTCGAAGCGATTGCCGCTTCTAACACATTGGCTCCTGTTAGCCTGAGCGACGATGACATCAGCGCCATCCTGAGTTTCCTCGGCACTCTGGAGGACCCGGCAGTTCGGTTGGGTGTGCCCAAGACGGTTCCAAGCGGTTTGCCCGTTGACCAATAGTCATCGGTCAGCGGCTAAGACGTATCACCTGATTGGGGTTTGCGGTCTGCCAATCACTTGCCTTGCCGTCGGGCCAGATCACCCTGATCTGCAAGCTTTCTGTGTCGCCCAAGCCAAAATGGTGAAATCCAGCAATGCCACTGGCATGGCCGCCGCCAACTGTGACTTCCCGCGTCTGCACTCCGGCGTCCGTTTTGACCTCGATAAAGCTGCCAATAGCCAAGCGATTGGGGTGCGCATGACTCAGATCTACCATCAACCTGTTGCCGTCCTGTGGCGTGTTCTGAAAAACTTCCAGCGGAGAGCTGCGATTGACCACCACCATGTCCAGCCAGCCATCCCCGTTCAGATCGGCCAAGGCTCCGCCACGGGATTTTTGCATAGAAGCGACGCCTGCGTCTGAAGCTGTTTCGACAAACTGACCATTGTCGTTTTGCATCAGCAGGTTGTTTGGATCAGTTTGCGCAGCGTCGGGCATCTGCTCGACGTTACCTTTGGTGACAAAAATATCGTCCAGCCCGTCATTATTCACATCACCAAACTGCGCGTGCCAACCGGTTGAAGGGCGACCATCTCCACCTGTATGCGGCCTGTGTGCTGTTGTTCCCCGATCATAGGTCGCATCCCGCCATGTCGGCCCTGCAGTCGACGGATCGAAGGTTTGGAATTTCTGATCGCCCATCGAGGTCAGGTAGACGTCTGGAAACCCGTCGCCAGTCAAATCGCGCGAGGCGATGCCCATGCCCCAGATCGAATAGGGCAGCCATCCGTCTGACTGCCCATAAAGACGCGGGGTGTCTTCCATCGCCCACAATTGTTCTTGCCCGTCGCGGACGTAGTAGTGTCGGTCGTTACTGACACGAAGGTCCGCGCGGCCCGACCGCGCCCAGTCGGAAAAAAGAATGGATAGGGAACAATGCCCGGGTTCCAGATGGACGGGTGCGCCATAGGCTTCGCCGTCCGGCCGGTACAACACGGTTGGTCCACAAGTCTCAAACGGTCCGTCCGGATCGCTGCGGTCAACATAAGTACCAAACGCCAGCGTAGGAAGCGCTTGCCCGCTTTCCCAAGTGGCTGAGAAACCGGTGGTCCAATGATCTTCCGAATTGAAGTTCAGCGTCGTGAAAGGCGCGAATGTGCAATCCGGCCCGCCGCGCAGCAACAGATCGGGACCGACGCGCAGAATTGCGAGATCAAGCTGCCCGTCGCCATCTACATCCAGAGGGTACGCGCCGGTCACTCCCGTCAGGGATAGTGCGCTGGGCGTGTCAGCTTGAAACCGAATATCTTCCTTGGACAGGTTAACAAATAGCTGCGCGGGATTAGAGCCTCCGGCGGCGTAAAGCTCGGGGCGGTCGTCGCCATTGCAGTCGAAGACGGCGACCCCGCCGCCGACGAAATGTTCCCAGCCCCCGTCATACACGTGGGGCGGAACGTCAACACCTAGAAACTGCGGGGAAGGTACATCCGCAGAAACGGTTGTTGCTGAGATCAGCAGGGAAGCCAGACTAGTTCGCATGTGCTGCCAATTCCCTGACTTTCAGGATCGAGACCTGTTCGATTCCATAAGCAGCCGCTCCCTTTGCCCACATTGAATCCCCCCAATGGTTCACTTTGATTTCGGGTAAGGGCGCGTCAACGCTGACGACACCGCTTTTGACGCGCGCCATGACCTCCTCTGAATGCAGGTACTCAAAACTTCCGCGTGTTCCGGACAGAATAATACACTCGGGGTCGAACAGGTTGATCAGGTTCGAAAGACCCATTCCAAACATCTGCCCGGCACGTGCTAAAACCGAGATCGACCTTGCATCCCCGGCTTTTGCGGCTTCGAGAATATCGGCAAGTGTTCGCGGGTCCGTGGCTTGGCTTGCGATCGTGGCTTCACGGATCAGGGCGTATTCTCCGACATAAGCCTCAAGGCAGCCGCGTTGTCCACATTGGCACAGCGCGCCGTCCAGTTGAACTTTCAAATGCCCGAACTCCGCCCCGCAACCGCGTTCGCCGCGATAAAGCTTGCCATCAAACACAATGCCCAGACCTATCCCATGTTCAATGGTAACGACCAGAAAGGTCTTTAGTCCTTTGCCCAACCCAAAAAGCTGCTCGGCTTTGGCCACCAGATTGGCATCGTTTTCGATAAAGGCGGGGCAGGGCAGGGCCTTGGACAAGAGCGGGCTCAGGTCCACATTTCGCTCGGTTAAAGACGATGACCAATGAACAAAGTTCTTTTCAGCGTCGATCAGCCCTGCGATGCCGATGCACACTCCGGACAGATCCGTCAGCGAACGATGCGCCGCGTCGCAGGCATGGGACAGGGCCGTGTAGATCATCTGTGTGAAGCCCTCGGGTGCCATGCGTGCCTCATCCAACGGATGGATATAGGACGCGATTTCCGTACCCTCGAAATCCACCAAAATGACCGAGATCTGATGCCGGGCGACTTTCACGCCAGCGATCACGTGGCATCCACCTTGCAGCTTGAGAAGCACACGCGGTCTACCGCGACGCGTGGATTTTGACGACGACTCCCCTTCAATTTCCTGGATAAGACCGGCGGACAGCAGGTCTGCCGTGGCCGAGGTGACCGTAGCGGGGCTGGTCTCAAGCGCGGTGGCAATGTCGATTCGCGAGATGGCTTCCGTTGCGCGAATCTGTTCCAGCACCCGCAACCGGGTGATGTTTCTTTGGTCTGTGGCGTTTGAAGAAGCTTTGCTTTTCAGCATCTTGCCCTCGCGTATCTAATCCCTGTTTCAACCTAGGTGGTTTTTTCTGTTACCGATAGCATAAATATTTTACCGACTGAAATAAATATGCTACTCAGAATTATCGGGGCCACGAATCATGAAGCGATGGCTCAATGAAACCGGGAGGAAATCATGAAAAGAATTCTCAGCGCTTCCGCTTTGGCGGTGTTGATGGGTACGGCCGCTTTTGCCGAACCTGTTGTGGGCGTCAGCTGGTCGAATTTCCAGGAAGAGCGTTGGAAGACCGACGAAGCCGCGATCAAAGCCGCGCTTGAGGCGGGCGGTGCCGAATACATTTCGTCGGATGCGCAATCATCCTCGGCCAAGCAGTTGTCGGATATCGAGAGCCTGATTGCCCAGGGCGTTGATGCGCTGATCATTCTGGCGCAAGACTCTCAGGCCATTGGTCCGGCGGTTCAGGCCGCTGCTGACGAAGGCATTCCAGTCATTGCCTATGACCGCCTGATCGAAGATGACCGTGCGTTTTATCTTACCTTCGACAACGTCGAAGTTGGTCGGATGCAAGCGCGCGCGGTATTCGACGCGATGCCCAAGGGTAATTACGTGATGATCAAGGGTTCGCCCACCGACCCCAACGCGGATTTCCTGCGTGGTGGTCAGCAAGAGATCATTCAGGGCGCCGTTGACAGTGGTGACATCGTGATTGTGGGTGAGGCTTATACTGACGGCTGGCTGCCTGCGAACGCGCAGCGCAACATGGAGCAGATCCTGACTGCCAACGAAAACAACGTTGATGCCGTGGTCGCCTCGAATGACGGTACTGCCGGTGGCGTTGTTGCTGCACTGACCGCACAAGGTATGGACGGTATTCCGGTCTCGGGCCAGGATGGTGACCACGCGGCGCTGAACCGTGTTGCCAAGGGCACGCAGACCGTCTCGGTCTGGAAAGACGCACGTGAGCTGGGCAAAGCTGCCGGTGAAATCGCGGTTGCGTTGAGCAGCGGAACAAGCCCTGCAGATGTCGAAGGCGCGATCAGCTGGACCTCGCCCGGCGGCACCGAGATGAACTCGGTCTTCCTGGCGCCTGTGCCGATCACCAAGGACAACCTGACAGTTGTGGTCGACGCGGGTTGGATCCCGCTGGAAGACCTGTGCCAGGGCGTCGAAAACGGCCCTGCGCCCTGTAACTAAACCAAGTTCCAAATCACAACGTCTCTGGCCCGCAAGGGTGGGCCAGAGATCATAGCTGAACATGAAAGATCGGATATGACCGAAACTTCGTCTCAGCCGGTACCCCAAAAAGCAAAGGCCAACCTGTTCCAGCAGCTGGAACTGGATATGCGGCTATTGGGCATGATCGGCGCCTTCATCATCCTGTGCATCGGCTTCAACATCGTTACGGACGGCCGTTTTCTGACACCCAGAAACTTGTTCAACCTGTCGATCCAGACCGTTTCGGTCGCGATCATGGCCTGTGGCATGGTGTTTATCATCGTCATGCGCCACATTGACCTGTCGGTCGGCGCACTTTTGGCGACCACATCTGCTGTCATGGCGATGACCCAGACCGAGCTGTTGCCCAACGTATTGGGAATGGGTTTGAACCACCCGGCGACCTGGGCGATCACGTTGGTTGTGGGCCTTGTAGTGGGCACATTAATCGGCGCGTTCCACGGTTGGATGGTGGGCTACCTGACCATTCCAGCCTTTATTGTGACGCTTGGCGGTTTTCTGGTCTGGCGCAACGTGGCCTGGTACATGACCGATGGCCAGACAATCGGCCCGCTGGACAGCACTTTCCTGATGTTCGGGGGGACAAACGGCACGTTGGGAACAACCGTCAGCCTTCTGTTCGGCCTTGCCGCCACTGCTATTGCGATCTGGGCGTTGTGGAGCGGCCGCCGGTCCAAAGCCGCCCATGGGTTTCCTGTGAAACCTGTTTGGGCTGAAACGACGCTGGCTGGGATCATTGGCATCGCCATCATGGGCTATGTCCTGATCGTCAACAGCTATGCGATCCCGACCCGCCGTCTGGAACGGATGTTCGAAGCGCGGGGTGAGACCATGCCCGAGGGGCTGATTGTTGGCTACGGCATTCCGATCTCGGTCCTGATCCTGATCCTGGTGGCCGTGACATTGACGGTTGTAGCCCGCAAAACCCGCTTTGGCCGCTATATCTTTGCCACTGGCGGCAACCCGGACGCGGCAGAGTTGTCGGGTATCAACACCCGGATGATGACCGTCAAAATCTTTGCTCTGATGGGGTTCTTGTGTGCGTTGTCAGCGGTTGTGGCCTCGGCCCGTCTGGCCAACCACTCGAACGATATTGGCACGCTGGATGAACTGCGCGTGATTGCTGCGGCAGTGATCGGTGGAACCGCTCTGTCGGGTGGTATCGGCACGATCTATGGCGCAATCCTTGGCGCGCTGATCATGCAGGCGCTGCAATCTGGTATGGCCATGGTCGGCGTTGATGCGCCGTTTCAGAACATCGTCGTCGGCTCTGTTCTTGTCTTGGCCGTCTATATCGACATCGTCTATCGCAAACGTCTGGGGGCGAAATGATGCAAGCTCAAGAAACACAGAACCAAGCATCGGGCCGTGGCTCCGGCCAGCCTCCGCTTGTGGAAATGCGCGATATCTCGATTTCTTTCGGGGGCATCAAGGCGGTGGACCACGTCTCGGTCGATCTGTACCCGGGCGAAGTTGTGGGCCTCTTGGGCCACAACGGGGCTGGTAAATCCACTCTGATCAAGGTGCTTTCCGGCGCCTATCAGATGGACCATGGTGAAATCCTGATTGATGGCAAGAAGGTTGAGATCAACAACCCCCGTGACGCGCGGGCCAACAATATCGAGACGATCTATCAGACGCTGGCGCTGGCGGACAATCTGGATGCAAGCTCGAACCTTTTCTTGGGTCGGGAAATGGTCACGCCCTTTGGTCTGGTCAATGATGCTGCGATGGAGGCTGAGTGCCGCAAGATCATGGCGCAGCTGAACCCGAACTTTCAGAAGTTCAACGACCCGGTTTCGGCCCTGTCGGGTGGTCAGCGGCAATCGGTGGCCATTGCGCGCGCGGTGTATTTCAACGCACGCATCCTGATTATGGACGAGCCAACGGCCGCGTTGGGTCCTCATGAAACGCAAATGGTGGCGGACCTGATCCAACAGCTAAAGGCGCAAGGCATCGGGATTTTCCTGATCGACCACGATGTGCACGCGGTGATGGAACTGTGCGACCGGGCCTCGGTCATGAAGAACGGGCAACTGGTTGGTACCGTGGACATCCCTGATGTCACCGATGACGACCTGTTGTCGATGATCATTCTGGGCAAGAAGCCCGGCGAAAAGACGGAATGAGGTGAACGAGATGACGAGCGGTTTCTTTCAAGGGATCGAGCAGGTCCAATTCGAGGGCGAGGGCAGTAAGAACCCGCTCGCATTCCGTCACTACAACCCGGACGAGATCGTCATGGGCAAACGCATGGAGGATCACCTGCGTTTTGCCGTGGCTTGGTGGCATTCGTTCGCGTGGGAGGGCGGGGATCCGTTTGGAGGCCCCACCTTCGAGCGCCCCTGGCACCCGCAAGACGATATGGGGCGGGCCAAGATGAAGGCCGATGTGGCCTTTGAGATGTTTCAGATTCTGGGGCAGCCTTACTTCTGCTGGCATGACGCTGACATTCGCCCAGAGCAGGGGAATTTTGCGGACAATCTGCGGACACTGAACGAGATCACCGACTATATCGGTGAAAAGATGCAGCTGTCGGGCACCAAGCTGCTGTGGGGCACGGCTAATATGTTCAGCCATCGCCGCTGGATGGGCGGCGCCAGCACAAACCCTGACCCGGATGTCTATGCTTTTGCTGCGGCCACGGTGAAATCCTGTCTGGACGCCACCCACAAGCTGGACGGCGAGAACTATGTTCTTTGGGGCGGACGCGAAGGGTATGAGACGCTGCTCAACACTGACTTGAAGACCGAGCTGGATCATATGGGCCGGTTCCTGAACATGGTGGTCGAGTACAAGCACAAGATCGGGTTCAAAGGCGCGATCCTTGTTGAGCCCAAGCCGCAGGAACCGTCAAAGCACCAGTATGATTTTGACGCGGCCACCTGCATCGGTTTCTTGCGTAAGTATGGGCTTGAGGATGAGGTCAAACTGAACCTTGAACAGGGGCACGCGATCCTTGCGGGGCATAGTTTTGAGCACGAAATCGCCGTGGCCGCAGCTGAAGGTATGCTGGGGTCCATCGATATGAACCGGAACGATTATCAATCGGGTTGGGACACGGATCAGTTCCCTAACAACACGCCCGAAGTCGCGCTGGCCTATTACCACATTCTGAAAGCGGGAGGGTTCACCACAGGCGGCACCAATTTCGACGCCAAACTGCGCAGACAATCCATCGACGCCGAAGATCTGATTGCCGCGCATGTGGGCGCGATGGATATCTGTGCCCGAGGACTGAAAGCAGCGGCTGCAATGCTTGAAGATGGCGGTTTGGAGCAGGCGCTGGCGGACCGCTATGCAGGCTGGACGTCGCCCGAAGCCCAGGCGATGCTGGCTTCGGGCCTGGACGAGATTTCCGCGCGGGTTCTGGCCGAGGAGATCAATCCGCAACCACGATCGGGTCGTCAAGAAATACTGGAAAACTACGTCAACAGATTTGTCTGAGGAACGGAAGCCGGGGAGAGGGCGGTTGGTTCCGCCCTTTACGGTTCAGTCGTCCTGAACAACCTGCTGGTGGACTTCGATCACGTTGCCTTCGGGGTCGTGAAAAAAAACCTGATGCCACTCTTTCGCAAATGTGGTGCCATAGTCGGAATAGGGAATGCCGCGTTCGTCCAGCAGCTTCAGGAAGGCGGGCAGATCATCTGTGCGAAAGGCGATGTGGCCACGCTCGACAGGGTTGATCACCCGCCCGTTCTTGAAGGCCACGTCAAAGGCGCGCTGGGCCAAGTGCATCTGCATGTTGCCCTCGGTCGCAAAGCGGATTTTGCCGTCATAGCCGCTGTCTTTGTCAGCTTCGGTGCGCGGGAAATTGTCTTGCGGGATATCATCCAAACCCAGCACGTTAGTGTAAAAATCATGCATACGATCAACATCATCAGCCACGAAGTTGATGTGGTGGAATTCCAGTTTCATGCTCTGCCTCGCCTCGGACAATAGGTGCTTGGGCAGTTCTAACACGTCCTCATGGGGCTGTGGATGGCAAAACGGGATGGCGGGTTTCGTCGGGAGTTCGTCCGCGACCACAAAGATCGGAACGAAACCGTTGACGCGTGGCGGTGATCTGTGATGCTGGCGAGATAACACACCGACCACCACAGGTTACAATGTCCAACCAATCTCAAACCGAAGCCGTATTCCTGAGCGGCAGTCTGATGCGGCACGTCACCCGCATGTCCTTGACGACAAGCATCGGGCTGATGGCTATTTTTGCCGTCGACTTTGTGGACATGGTCTTCATTTCGATGCTGGGCAACGACGCGCTTGCAGCGGCGGTGGGTTACGCTGGAACGCTGTTGTTTTTTACCAATGCGATCAATATCGGCCTTTCGATTTCTGCCGGGGCGCTGGTTGCGCGGGAACTGGGTGCGGGGCGGGCCGAACAGGCAAGGCATTATGCGTCCAGTGTAGCGGTGCTGGGTTTGATCGTCGGGTTGGTCGTACCCGTTCTAGTTTTGTTGAACCTTAGTCACCTGCTGTCATTGCTTGGCGCAGAAGGTGAGGTTCTGAGGCTGGCCACACGCTATGTCTCGATCATCCTGCCAACAATGTGCGTCATGTCGATTGCTATGGCGGCCATGGCTGTGCTGCGTGCCCATGGCGATGCGCGGCGGTCAATGATGGCCACGATCTATGGCGGCGTGGTGAACGCGGTTCTGGATCCGATCCTGATCTTTGCCGTGGGGCTGGGGCTGGATGGGGCCGCGATTGCCTCGGTTCTGGCGCGGCTGTGCATGTTGGGGGCAGCGCTATGGCCTGCGTTGAAGGTTCATAAGGGGTTTGCGCGCCCGTCTTTGAAACAGGTGGCTCAGGACTTGCGTCCGGTTCGCGCCATCGCAATTCCTGCCGTTCTGACAAACGTTGCCACGCCCATCGGGAATGCAATCGTAGTGCGGGAAATTGCGCAATACGGGACAGATGCGGTGGCGGGTATGGCCGTCATAGGGCGGCTGCTGCCAGTGGCCTTTTCGGTCATTTTTGCCCTGTCGGGCGCAATAGGGCCAATCATCGGACAAAATTTCGGGGCCGAGAAGATTGACCGGGTACGCGCCGCTTTTCTGGCCGGGATCAAATTCACCGCACTTTATGTTCTTGGCATGGCTGCGATTTTGTTTCTTCTTCGCGCACCTATTGCAGACTTGTTTGCAGCCCAAGGGGAAACACGAGTTCTGATTTATCTGTTCTGCGGGCCTTTGGCGCTGGCCTCGTTTTTCAACGGCGTGATTTTCGTGTCGAATGCCAGTTTCAACAACCTTGGGCACCCGGTTTATTCCACATGGATCAATTGGGGACGACACACGATTGGAACCTGGGTTTTCGCAACCATCGGTTCCAACCTTGCTGGGGCATCGGGTGTTTTGCTGGGCCAGGCGTTTGGCGGCGTTATTTTTGCCATAATCAGCTGGGTCATGGTCGAGCGCGTGGTGGCGCGGTTGGGGCGGTCACATGCGCCCGATCCTTTTGTGGATCAGGGTCGTATTCATTCCCTGTTCGGGCGTCGCGGTTGGTGACGCAGTGGCATCAGTTGCCCTGATTGCGCGCCTGAAGACGTTCCAGATTGACCACCGTCGACAGCATCAGGCGATCATGACTCCAGTCCTGAGTTTGCTGGATCGAAGCCGCACCCAGCGCCAAAAGGATGGCGAAGGTCAGTGACATACCAAGAAACAGCGCCGGTAGGGGGGCTTCTGCGGGCCGTGCGTCCGTCAATGCTATGACACGTTGACGAAGCACGCGTTTGGCTTTTCCACCGGTCACAAAGGCAACGTTTAAGACGCGCGGATTTCTTGTCGAAAGAGTGCGCGCGCAATAGTCCAGCAGACACGTGGTGTATTCACGCGCATCAATCCTTTTGCGTGCAACGACAGATTGGTCGCATGCCAGTTCACGCAAGCGACCGAACTGGTACTTGAGCATCAGATATGCGGGGTTCCAGAACAACAAAGGACGCAGAAGCTCAAAACCAAGTTCCCATTCCACATCGCCCGCACGAATGTGCTGAAACTCATGGGCCAGCGCAAAGCGCAGTTCGCGCGGTGTATCCAGAAGATGGCTGGGCAGAACGACATGACGGCGGCGCAGGCCGCGCACCGCGAACGGCACGGTGATGCGATCCGACAGGCGGATATCCACCTTTGCCGATTTCCGCCAAAGGAAGCTGGACCTGACCGTTTGCCGGATCATTACAGCGTCCCGAAAAGCTCGAACGGCATATACAACTGCGACGACAGCGAACAGGGCGGCGAGTGAGATGAAAACGGGCTGCTGCCCTGACAAAGCAAGATCAACCCATCTTTCGCGTGTATTCAGCAGGGCCTCGAATTGCACGGCAGGCATGGCGATATCACCACGCAGATAAGCAGCAACCGCTATGTCACCAAGGGCGACGGCGCCCCCCGGCCATGCGTGAGCGGCCAAAGACGATACGCCCAATGCAAGAAAGGGGCTGATCAGAATACAAACGCACAGAACCTTGAGTGCGCGTAGCTGTGCGACATAGCCATGGCGCAGGGTCGTGCGGGTCAGGGCGACGCGTGCCATCAACCAGATGGCCGCCGACAATGCCAGCACAATGTTGAGTTCGATATATGCGTCGAGAACCGGTCTAACCGCTGTCATTTTGCAGTCTCCTCTCTACCAGCGCTCGAATATCCTCCAGGTCGGCTTCGCTCAGCCCCGCATCATCGACGAGCCGGGCCACCAGCGTGGCAGGCGTGTCATCGAACAAGGTGCGGGACAGGTTTTGCAGCGAACGGGCCTGATATCTGTCCTTTTCCAAAAGCGGCGTATAGATCAGGGTTTTTCCTGCCTTACGGCTTTCCACAAAACCCTTTTCATCCAGAATACGCAAAATCGTGGCACCGGACGTGTAGGCCAGATTGCGGTCTGAGGGCAGGCGGTCCAGGACATCGCGCACCGAGCCTTCCCCGAGGGCCCAGAGTTCGTTCATGAACTCCAGTTCGACCTCGGTCATCAGATTTGTCGTCTTTTTCTTTCGCATCGATCTCGGTGCCGTCATGTTTAGTATGCCTGACAGACAAGCATCCTTTCGCTGTTTCGCAAAGCTTAAACTTTCCAGAAGACGAAGATACCCCAGCCGATGGACAGGAAAAGTGGCGTCCAGACCGGTTGCCCGACAAATCCCAGCCAAGCGAGGAAGATATAGGCCGAGCCAAGCAGTGTGATGAACAGCCGGTCGCCCAACGTGGTCGTCAGCCCCAGCACACCACGGCGTTCGATTCCGTCGCGGTACTTGAACCCTTCGAGCAGGCCGATCAGGGCGATTGCCGAAAAGATACCGACGAACAGGGCCAGAGTTGCTGGCGTCCATGCCATCCAGAAATCGGGCCAAAGGGGATCGGTCCAGGAAAAGCCCTTTTCTTCCCGCTGGCCGACATTGCCCCAACCCGCTTGCTGGGCGACAGCCATGGTGGGCAGGAAGGGGAGGGTGAATAGTAATTTACGCATATCGAACCTCACACTCGGCCCATCGCGAAACCGCGCGCGATGTAGTTGCGGACAAACCAGATGACGATGGCACCGGGGATGATGGTCAGCGTCCCGGCGGCGGCCAGCAGGCCCAGCTCATACCCCGCGCTTGAGGCGGTGCGGGTCATTACGGCTGCGATGGGTTTGGCTTCGACGGCTGTCAGGGTTTTGGCCAGCAGCATTTCCACCCATGAAAACATGAAGCAGAAGAAGGCTGCGACGCCGACGCCCGCTTTGATGTTGGGCAGGAAGATCGTCACGAAAAAGCGCGGGAAGGAATAGCCGTCGACATAGGCTGTTTCATCCAGTTCTTTCGGGATGCCGCGCATGAAGCCTTCCAGAATCCACACCGCCAATGGCACGTTGAACAATGTGTGTGCCAGCGCCACTGCCAGATGCGTGTCGAACAACCCGATGGAGGAATAAAGTTGGAAGAACGGCAACGCGAACACCGCCGCCGGTGCCATCCTGTTTGTCAGCAGCCAGAAGAACAATTGCTTGTCCCCCAAGAACCGATAGCGCGAGAAAGCATAGGCCGCAGGTAGTGCCACACAGACCGACAGCACCGTGTTGATCGTCACATAGATGATCGAGTTGATATAGCCCCAATACCACGTCGGATCGGTGAAGATGGTGATGTAGTTCTCCAGCGTAAAGGTCTGGGGAAACAGGGAAAAGCCCGACAGGATCTCGTTCGTTGTCTTAAAGGACATCGCCACCAGCCAATAGATCGGCAGCATCAGGAACGCGATATAGAGGATCGGGATAAGGGACCGCTTTTTCATTCCGCGTCATCCTTTGTCATCAGTGTATAGAAGACCCAAGAGACCAGCAGCGTGATGGCGAAATAGATCAGGCTCATCGCAGCCGCCGGGCCAAGGTCGAACTGTCCCAGCGCGATCTTAACTAGGTCGATCGACAGCAAGGTGGTTGAGTTGCCGGGGCCGCCGCCTGTTAGAACGAAGGGCTCGGTGTAGATGTTGAAACTGTCCATAAAGCGCAGCAGAACGGCGATGGTCAGGACGGTCTTCATCTTGGGCAATTGAATATAGCGGAACACGGACCATGGGCTTGCGCCGTCGATCTTGGCTGCCTGATAATAAGCATCCGGGATCGACACGAGGCCCGCGTAGCACAGCAGCACAACCAGTGATGTCCAGTGCCAGACATCCATGACAATCACAGTGATCCAGGCCGAGATCGGCTGTTGCGTCATGTCATAGTTGATGCCCAAAACATCATTCAAGAAGTATCCCAGCAGGCCGATCTTGGGCAGGGTAAAGATATTCCACATCGAGCCGACCACGTTCCATGGGATCAACATGGGCAGCGCCATCAGGACCAGACAGACCGGCACCCAGAAGCCTTTGCGTGGCATTGACAGGGCCACGATGATGCCCAGAGGGACCTCAATGATCAGGATCAGGAAGGTGAACAGGAATTGCCTACCCAAGGCGGCCTGAAACCGGTCGGAGCGCAGGATTTGTTCAAACCAGCCAAGCCCTTCCCAGAAGAACTGGTTGTTGCCGAAGGTTTCCTGCACCGAGTAGTTGACCACTGTCATCATCGGCACCAGCGCGTTGAACGCGACCAGCGCCAGCACCGGCAGGACAAAGAACCAGGCCTTTTGGTTTTCCGTTCTCATTGCGCCCGCTCCTGAGTTGCGATCCAGCCGTCACGGTAGACGCGGGATTGCTCTGGTTTGAATTGCAAGAAGACATGCGAGCCTGGGTTGGGCGCGTTGTGTTCCGCCACCGCCTTTACCGGCGTGTCTCCGACCATGGCGCTGACCACATAGTGACGACCGATATCCGCAACTTTGGTTACATGCGCGGGGACGCCTGTTTCGCCAAAGCTTATGTATTCCGGGCGAATACCCAGATCGGTGCGGCCACCTTCGCCTAGGGTGGGGCCTTCCAGCATGACCTCGTGTCCTTCGAAGACCGCGCGGTCACCTTTGGCTTCGCAGGGCAGAACATTCATGCCCGGTGAGCCGATGAAATGGCCGACGAATGTGTGTTGGGGCCGCTCGAACAGCTCGACCGGGGTGCCAATCTGCACGACCTCGCCCTCTTGCATGACGACCACTTCGTCGGCGAAGGTCAACGCTTCGGTCTGGTCGTGGGTCACGTAAATCATGGTGGCTTTGACGCGCTGGTGCAGTTCTTTCAGCTTGGACCGCAGTTTCCATTTCAGATGCGGGTCGATCACTGTCAGAGGTTCGTCGAACATGACCGCGTTCACGTCGTCACGGACCAATCCGCGCCCCATCGAGATCTTCTGCTTGTTGTCCGGGCTGAGGCCGCTGGCGCGGGTATTCAGCATGTCCGTGACATCCAGCATCTCGGCAATCTCATCGACGCGACGCTTGATCGTTGCGGCATCGACGCCCCGGTTTTTGAGCGGGAACGCCAGGTTTTCGCCCACGGTCATTGTGTCGTAGATCACCGGGAACTGGAACACCTGTGCGATGTTGCGCTGATCGGGGGGCAGCGCCGTCACGTCCCGGTCATCAAATAGGATCCGACCTTCCGAGGGGGTAAGAAGGCCGGATATGATGTTCAGCAGCGTTGACTTGCCGCAGCCCGACGGCCCGAGCAGAGCGTATGCCCCACCATCGCGCCAGGTCACATCAATTTCTTTCAGCGCATAATCCTCGGGGCCTTTCGGCGCGGGCATGTAGCTGTGTCGTAGGTTTGAAAGCTTGATCTGTGCCATGTCAGGCCACCCTTTTGCCGTCTTGGCTGAAATACCGGCAATGGGCCGGGTTCATGTAGAAACTGTGATCCTCGCCGACCTGATACGGGTGCACGCCAGCAGCCAGCGAGACCCAATCATCCGATCCGTGCCGGAAATGCGCGCTGGAGTCAGAGCCGGACAGCTCTGTCACGATCACACGGCCTGTCAGTTCCACATCTGCTTCAGATGTCCGATATGGTGTCACCCTGTGCGGGCGCACGGCGACCATGTAATCACCATCAGCCATATCTGAGACGACCCATCCGCCGCCTCCGGCCAACTGCGCCTGAGCACCGGCTACGGTGATCCGTGCGACATTGATCGGCGGATCCGAGAAGACGCGCGCAGCGGCGATGTTTTCAGGGTTGCGGTAAATGTCTGCGGTTGGACCGAATTGAGTCACGCGGCCATCTTCCATCAAGGCAGTGTATCCGCCCAGCAAAAGGGCCTCTTCGGGTTCCGAGGTGGCGTAAACCACCACTGCGCCGCGTCCTGCGAACAGGTCGGGCAGTTGTTCGCGCAGTTCTTCGCGCAGCTTGTAGTCAAGGTTGGCCAGCGGCTCATCCAGGAACACGGCGCGGCTTTCTTTCGCGATGGCCCGAGCCAGCGCGGTGCGTTGTTGTTGCCCACCCGAAAGCTCATGCGGGCGGCGGTGTAGCATGGGGCGCAGTTGCAGCAGGTCAGCGGCCTCTTCCACGCGCCCTTCGATCTCGGATTTCGCCATGCCAGCCACGCGCAGGGGCGAGGCGATGTTGTCGAAAACAGTCATATGCGGGTAGTTCACGAAGAATTGGTGCACCAGGCTGATCTGCCGCTTTTGCGTGTTCAGCCGGGTCACGTCTTGCCTATCCATAAAGACCTTGCCCGAGGCGATCGGGTCCAGCCCGGCCATCATCTTGATCAGAGAGGTCTTGCCCGATCCCGTCGCACCGAGCAGCACGTTGAAATGGCCGGTCTGCAGCGTCAGGTTCGTAGGTTTGATATGGATGACATTGCCAACCCGTTTGGTGGCGTCTTGAAGTTCGATCATGTCCGTGAGTTCCGGTCCTTCAGTGCATTGCACTGGCATTGGGGTGGGGATGCCTGACGCGGCACCCCCGGTTGCTTTTGGCTTACTGAGACTGCCAGCGCTGAACCAGTTCGTCATAGTTGACGGTCTGGCCTTGCGGCTTTTCGTTCTCAAGCTTGGCCTTGGGTGAACCTGCTTTTTCCAACCAGAAGGACGGATCCTGCGGCTCGTTCAGGCGCGGACCACAGCCGCCATAGACACCGGCGCTTTCATCCGCGGCCTGCATACGGGCCATGGTGATGTCCATCTCTTCTGCCAGACGGTCCATCGCCTCTTGCGGGGTGAACGCACCCGAGTTCACGTCACCGATCTGCTGCCACCAGATCTGGGCCAGCTTCGGATAGTCCGGAACGTTGATGCCGGTCGGCGACCACGCCACGCGATCAGGCGAGCGGTAGAACTCGACCAGACCACCCAGCTTAGGTGCGCGTTCGGTGAACGACTCGTGATTGACTGAGCTGTCGCGGATGAAGGTCAGACCCACATGGGACTTCTTCACGTCAACAGTTTTGGACGTCACGAACTGAGCATAGAGCCACGCGGCCTGAGCACGATCCTCGGGGGTCGATTTCAGGAAAGTCCACGATCCCACGTCTTGGTATCCAACCTTCTGGCCTTCTTCCCAATAGGGGCCATGCGGGCTGGGTGCCATCCGCCACAGCGGTGTGCCTTCGTCATCCACGGTGTTGTTGCCTTCGGACTTCGGCTTCACCATGTCGGCAGTAAAGGCGGTGTACCAGAAGATCTGCTGGGCCACGTTGCCTTGGCTAAGCGCGGGCAGCGACTGGTAGAAGTCATAAGACGCCGCACCCGGAGGTGCATAGGCCCGCAGCCATTCATCCCATTTGCGGATCGCATAGACCGCAGCCGGACCGTTTGCTGCACCACCGCGCGAAACGGATGCGCCAACAGGGTTACAGGTGCCCGCTTCCATGCGGATGCCCCATTCATCGACCGGAACACCGTTCGGCTCGCCAACGTCACCGGCACCGGCCATCGACAGCCAGGCGTCGGTCATGCGCCAGCCAAGGTCAGGCGCACGTTTGCCGTAGTCCATGTGGCCATAGATCGTCACGCCGTCGACTTCTTTCACGTCATTGGTGAAGAATTCAGCAATGTCCTCATAGGCCGACCAGTTGACCGGAACACCCAGGTCATAGCCGTACTTCTCTTTAAACGCGGCCTTGTTGGCCTCATCATCGAACCAGTCCTTACGGAACCAGTACAGGTTCGCAAACTGCTGGTCGGGCAGCTGATACAGCTTGCCGTCCGGGCCGGTCGTGAACTGAATGCCCATGAAGTCATCCAGATCCAAAGTCGGCGATGTTGTCGCCGCCCAGTCACCACCCATCATGTCGGTCAGCGGATAGGCGAGTTGCAGGCGTGAGTGGGTACCGATCAGGTCACTGTCGTTGACATAGCCGTCATACAGGTTCCGGCCCGTTTGCATCTGGGTCTGAACAGCCTGAACCACTTCACCTTCACCGAGGATTTGGTGGTTTACCTTGATGCCGGTGATTTCCTCGAACGCCTTGGTCAGAACCTCGGACTCATAGGAATGGGTCGGGATGCCCTCGGACAGGACGTTGATTTCCATGCCAGCATAAGGTTGTGCAGCTTCGATGAACCACTGCATCTCGGCCATCTGTTCGTCTTTCGACAGGGTTGATGGCTGGAATTCGTCGTCGATCCAACGTTGTGCTGCGGCTTCGTCGGCCCAAGCAGAACCGTGCCCCGCAATGACGGCAGCCGCCGCCACTGCGGAAAGTAGATGTCTCCGCATCTGTCTCCTCCCAAAGATTATGGTTTCCGGCGGTAACCGGATGCCAGACAGCATCAGCGATTTGTCGCGCATGTGTCAAACTAAATTTTTAGTAATTGACGCTCGGGCATCCGAGGGCGGGTGAAATCGAACTCATTTGCCAAATTGTGAATTCGTTGTAAGCTGGGGTTGTTATTAAAAAAAAATGCCGGTGAACGACGCGGCGCGGTTTGCAAAAAACAACTTGAACCAGCGAGGATGTGTAATGTCCCGAAGCCTGTTGAAGTACACGCGAGTTCTGGAAATTGTGGGGGACACGATCAAGGTTCGGGTGCCGGTTGAGGGCGATGGAAACCCTGCGGTTCGGTTCAACGACCTTGCAGTGATCGAGACCGTAGACGGCCGAAAAACATTGGCACAGGCGATCTTCATCGACCGGGATGTTGTGACGCTTCAGGTGTTTTCCGGGACCAAAGGAATCTCGACCGAGGCGACGGCGACCTTTCTGGGCCATCCGATGCAAACGCCGTATTCGGCCAACATTCTGGGGCGGGTTTTTGATGGCGCAGGTGTGCCGATTGACGGTGGACCAGACTTGTCTTCTGAACCCCGAATCGACATTGGCGGACCTACCGTGAACCCGGCGGAACGGGCTGTGCCAAACAAGATGATCCGCACTGATGTACCGATGATCGATGTGTTCAACACGTTGGTCGAAAGCCAGAAAATCCCGATCTTTTCGGTCTCGGGCGAACCCTTCAACGCCTTCCTCAGCCGAATCGGTATCCAGGCGGATGCGGATATTGTCGTCTTCGGAGGTCTGGGTTTGATCTTTGATGATTACCACACCTTCCGCACGTCGTTCGAGGATGCGGGCGTGTTCTCGCGCACTGTGATGTTCGTCAATCAGGCGATGGATCCTCTGGTCGAGCGGTTGTTGGTCCCTGACATGGCCTTGGCGGTGGCCGAGAAATTCGCGGTAGAGGAGGGCAAGCGCGTGCTTGTTCTGCTGACCGACATGACAGCTTATGCCGATGCAATGAAAGAAGTGGGGATAAGTCAGGAACGCGTGCCCTCGCAGCGTGGTTATATGGGTGATCTCTATTCGCAGCTGGCACGCAGGTACGAGAAAGCCTGCGATTATGCCAAGGGTGGATCGGTCACGGTGCTAACCGTGACCACCATGCCCGGCAACGACGTGACCCATCCAGTGCCGGACAACACCGGCTACATTACCGAAGGCCAGTTCTATCTCCACTCTGGGGTGATTGATCCGTTCGGCAGCCTGTCGCGCCTAAAGCAGAATGTAATCGGCAAGACCACGCGCGAAGATCACGGGCAGATCATGAATACGATGATCCGATTCTATTCCGAAAGTCGCGATGCCGCGCAAAAACAGGCGATGGCGTTTGATTTGTCTGACTACGACCATCAGTTGCTGAAGTTTGGCGCCCTGTTCCGGTCGCGGTTCATGGACATTAACGTCTCGATCCCACTTGAAGACGCGTTGGATCTTGGCTGGAAAACGCTGGCCGAGTGCTTTGCGCCGGAACAGTTGCTGATGAAGCAGGCCTTGATCGACAAGTATTTCCCAAAGGATGCCAATGGCGCGGTTGCAGCTGAATAAATCGTCACTGGCGCGCCAGCAGACGCAGCTGAAAAGCTATGAGCGGTTCCTGCCGTCGCTGGACCTGAAGCGTCAGCAGTTGATGGCCGAACGGGTGAAGGCGCGCGAGGACGTCAAACGCCTTGAGCATGAGGTTAAGGCCCTAGCGCAGCAGGTGGGCGAAAAGCTTCCTATGTTGGCCCAGCAGGGTATCGATCTGGACGGGTTGGTTGAGCTTAAGGATTACAAGGTGAAAGAGGTCAACGTGGTTGGCGTCAAGATGCCTGACCTTGACCGGATCGAAGTTGTTGTGCGTCCTTATTCGGTACTGGCCAAACCTCATTGGGTTGATGCCGCCGCACAGTTGTTGCACGACATGATCGAAGCGCGCCTGCGGGTCAAAATCGCTGAGGAGCGCGTGCGTATTTTCGACAAGGCCGTGGCCACGATTACGCAGCGGGTCAACCTGTTCGAAAAGGTTCTGATCCCCCGCGCCAAGGCCAATATCAAGAAGATTCGCATCTATCTGAGTGACGAACAGATGCAGGCGGTCGTGCGGTCAAAAATCTCCAAACGCAAACACGCGCGAGTGGTTTTGACATGAGTGTCGCGCGATTGAAGAAGATGTCTCTGGTCGGGCCTGCAGCGCACAAGGCGGATGCGCTTGAGGCGCTGCAGGACCTTGGCTGTATGCATGTTCTGCCACTTGTTCCGCCACCAAATGAACCTGAAAAGATCAGCGAGCGTGGTGCAAGAGAAGCATATAAGGCGTTGCGTTTCCTCGCAGAAGTTCCCGAGCCACGGCGCCAGATTCAGCGAGACCCCGGTTTTGACATGGACTGCTTTGTGCATGAGGTGACTGACCTCATGCAGCGTACACGGGATACGATGGACCGGCGGGATTTTCTGGCGCATCGTATCGCTCAGGTGCGGCCCTGGGGTGATCTGGACTTCCCGCCAACGGATGTTTTGGCAGGCAATCGGCTGTGGTTCTATCAGTTGCCACTCAAACACCGTGAAGCTCTGTCAGAGGTCAAATTGCCCTGGGCGATTTTGGAAGAAGATCACCGGTTTCTTTACGCGGTTCTAATCTCACCCGACGAACCCGACGATGACATTCTTCCGATCCCGCGCACACATGTGGGCTCGTTGCCCATTCACGAGCTTGAGGCGCAACTGGAGGAAGCCGAAATCGCGCTTGAGGCGCTCGAGGCTGAGCGCGTGGCGCAAACCCGCTATCTGACCTTGATGCGCCAAAACCTGTCCGTAGCTGAAAGCGCCGCCGAACTGGCCCATGCTACGCAAAAGGTGCGCGACGATGAGGCGATGTTTGCTGTGCAGGGGTGGGTCCCCGAAGATCGGGTGGATGCTGTATTGGAATTGGCGAAAGCAAAAGATGCGGCAGTTCTGATCGAAGAACCGGGGCCGGAAGATAACCCGCCCACATTGTTGGAACAGCCTGAAAAACGTAGTTCTGCTGTGGACTTGGCGCTGTTTTATCAAGTGCCTGGCTATAAGGATTGGGACCCCAGCGTGATCGTCGCAGCCTCGTTCGCGTTCTTCTTCGCAATGATCGTGGCAGATGCGGGATACGGCGCCGTAATCCTGCTGGGCCTTTTGCTGTTCTGGAAGCGAATGGGCGGGACTGCGGGTCAACGGTCTTGGCGGCTTTACGGGCTGATCATTTCGGGGGCGACGATCCTGTATGGTATTTTGGTTGGCAGCTATTTTGGCGTGGCTCCGCCCGAGGGGTCGGTCATTGCCAAGCTCAAGGTACTGGATTTGAACAATTTCGGGGCCATGATGATGGTGTCGATTGTGGTTGGCGTCTTGCATCTGGTTCTTGCCAACGCACTTGCGGCCCGCGCGGCATGGGGGCAACGCAAGGCGATTGCCAATCTGGGTTGGATTGCTGCCTTGATCGGCGGGTTTGTATTGTGGCTCAGTTATATGAGCGGCAAATCACCTGTGCCGGGGTCGGCGATCCTGATCCTTGGCGTTGTGGCCATTGTCTTGTTTTCCAGCGAGCGGATCATCCAAAAGCCGACAGACTGGATCTGGCGTCTGATTGAGGGCGTGCAAAGCCTTGCCGGAGCAATGGGCGCTTTTGGCGACGTGCTCAGCTATATGCGCCTGTTCGCGCTGGGACTTGCTTCGGCATCGCTGGCCATCACGTTCAACGATCTGGCCGTTTCCGTCATGCAGGCGCTGAAGGGGCCGGGCATTCTGTTTGGGTTGCTGATCCTGATAATTGGTCACGTTTTGAATTTCGCCCTCGCTATGATGAGCGGCGTCGTCCACGGCTTGCGTCTCAATTACATCGAATTCTTTAAATGGGGTCTGCCGGATGAAGGCATCGTCTTTCGTCCGTTTGCCCGCAAGGAGGTTCAGGAATGAATGAGCTTGTTCTTACACTGGGTTGGCTGGGCATCTACGCGCCTATGGCGTTGGGGGCTGCGGCAAGCGCCATTGGCTGTTCGATTGCGGGGATGGCCAGTATCGGAGCCATGACAGAAACCGAAGGCGGCTATGGTCGTTTCGTCGGCGTTTCGGCCTTTCCGTCCACGATGGTGATCTATGGGATTGTCATCATGTTCACCCTGAACCGCGCTGTGACGCCGGAAAACGCAGGGGGGCTGTTCGGCATTGGCATCCTGTCCGGCATTGCACTGATGTATTGCGGTATCTGGCAAGGTCGGGCCTGTGCAGCGGCAATCAACGCCACCAAGGAAAAGCCCGAAATTTTTGGCCTCGCGCTCGCACCGGCTGCGATCATCGAAGGCTTTGGTGTTTTTGCCTTTGTATTCGCCTTGGTCATTAGCGCGGGGATCAGCTGATGGCACAGACCGGAGCAATTTCACATGGCGTTGATGCCCTGATCGACAAGCTGCGCAACGATGGGGTTGCCGCAGGTCAGGCCGAAGCCGAAAAGCTGCGCGAAGACGCCAAGGCCGAGGCCGCGCGCATTCTGTCAGATGCCAAACGCGAAGCCGATGAGTTCAAAAAGAAAGCCCGCACAGAATCCGACAATTACCGTGCAGCGGGTGAGGAGGCGTTGAACACCGCGATGCGGGATGCCGTGTTGACCATGAAGGCCGGTTTGACAGATCGCTTCAAAGAAGACGTTGAACGCCTTGTGACCAAAGAGATGTCCGATCCTGAGCTTCTTAGGCAAATGATCCTTGAGGTTGTGGGTCGGGCCAGTGAGGGGGTCAATCTTCACGGTAAGGTTCAGGTCATTTTGCCTGCCAAAGTCGCCACGCAGGAAGACATCAAGCAAAACGCGGATGACATTCAGTCTGGTAAGTTGACGAAGTATGTTCTTGGACTGACGGCGAAGATGCTGCGCGAGAATGTTGAACTACACACAACCGATGACAATCAGGAAGGTATCCGCGTGCGGGCGGAAGATCAGGGCGTGGTTCTGGACCTGACCGACAAGGCGGTGGCTTCGTTGTTGATGGAACATCTGCAACCCCGGTTTCGTGCCGTGTTGGAAGGGGTCATCCGCTGAGATGTCAAAACAGGACGCCTATATTGCGTTGATGTGCAGTCTTCCGGGGTCGGAGCGCTTGTTTGTTGCCAAACAGCCTCCGCTTTCGCGTATCAGGCTCGAGCGTCGGTTGACGGCTCTGACAGCGGATGATGCCAAGGTTTTGAATGTTCTTGAGCACACGCTGAGTTGGAGCGCCTATGACATGGATGTCACAGACGTTCAGGCGATCCAGCGCTGTAAACAGGCGTTGAAGGACATCCCACAGCCCACCTTGCGCAAACTCTTCATGGAACGCATGGAACTCCGCTCGGTTGTTGCAGCACTGCGCCTGAGAAAACGCGGAGAACCCGCGCCTACAGGTTCATTCGGCGTCGGACGATGGAGCCGCCATATTCCAGCCCACTGGACCGATCCCACATTAGGGCTGGAAACCCCGATGCCGTGGCTGAAAGGGGCGCACCAATTGCTCGAAGACGAAGATCCGCTTGGGCTGGAACGTCTGCTTTTGTCGATCAGCCAAAAGCAACTCAAGCGACACGCAGCCCGCCACATGTTCGATTTCGAGGCGGTCGCAATCTACGTCCTAATCTGGAACATTTTTGACCGCTGGGCACAAAGCAGCGCCACCGAAGCGGCTAAGCGATTTGAGAAACTGGCGCAGCAGGCCATGGCCGATGTCGCCGAAATTGATTTTGAGGGAGCAAGCGCATGACAGCCCCAACCTCAGCTAAGCAAACCTCGACCGCAAGGGTCGCCTCGGTTCAGGAAGGGCTTGTGCAATTACAAGCCAACCCTGACGCGACCGGTCAGCCCGGCCAATTGGTCAAAAACGAAGTGGTGTTCATCCTGCCATCGCGCCCCGGTCCCGGTGGGCGTCAGGAACGTCTGAAAGCCGAGGTGCTGCGTGTACGTGGAGATACCGCAGACGTACAGGTCTATGAAAGTACTGACGGCGTGGCCGTTGGCGATCCAGTTGAGCAATCGGGACAGTTGCTGTCGGTTGAGCTGGGGCCGGGACTATTGGGGCAAGTGTTTGACGGGTTGCAATCGCCTCTGCCCAAAGTGGCCGCCGAATTTGGCACCTTCCTGCCGCGTGGTGCAGATGTGGCACCCTTGGATGAGCTGGCGAAATGGTCCTTCACGCCTTCGGTCAAAGTTGGCGACACAGTAACCGCCGGGGATAGTATCGGGACAGTGCCCGAAGGCCACTTCAGCCACAAGATCATGCTGCCGTTCAATTGGTCCGGCACGTACAAGGTGGTCTGGGTACAAAAGGGCGCGGCCACGATCCATGACATTGTGGCCCGTCTGGAAGACGAAAGCGGGGGCGAGCATACTCTGACCCTGTCGCAGAAATGGCCGGTTCGACGGCCATTGCCGGAAAACATCTTGAAACGCACTTTGTCCGAGCGCTTGTATCCGACCGAGCCTGTTCTGACTTCGCAACGTCTGATCGACACCTTCTTCCCGATTGCCCGCGGCGGAACCGCATGTATTCCCGGACCGTTCGGGGCAGGCAAGACCGTGCTACAAAACCTGATCGCGCGGAACGCAAAGGTCGATATCGTGATCGTAGTGGCCTGCGGTGAACGGGCAGGGGAGGTGGTGGAAACCATCGAAGAGTTCCCGAAGATGACCGATCCAACCACGGGCGGCAGCCTGATGGACAGAACGATCATCATCTGTAACACCTCATCCATGCCGGTTGCAGCGCGCGAGGCATCTATCTTCACCGGCATTACCTTGGGCGAATACTATCGCCAGATGGGCTATGACGTATTGCTGATCGCCGACAGCACCAGCCGCTGGGCGCAAGCCATGCGGGAAACATCAGGCAAGCTTGAGGAAATTCCCGGCGAGGAAGGGTTCCCTGCCTACCTGGAAAGCTCTATCAAAGGGTTGTACGAACGCGCAGGGGCCCTGAAAACCAATGACGGTGATCTGGGCAGCCTGACGCTGATCGGAACGGTTTCACCTGCGGGCGGCAACTTTGACGAGCCGGTAACCCAATCCACCCTGTCGACGGTCAAGTGCTTCCTCGGCCTGTCGTCCGAGCGTGCCTACAAACGCTTTTATCCGGCGGTTGATCCGATGCTCAGTTGGTCTCGGTACACCGACCAGTTGTCGGATTGGTACGACAAGAACGCCGAACCGGGCTGGACGGATAAAGTGCGCGACCTGATCGCCCTGATCGAAAAGGGCGAACAGGTTGACCAGATGATGCAGGTCACGGGGGAAGAGGGTGTCACGATCGAAGACTTTGTCACCCAGCAAAAAGCGCTGTTTGTTGACATGGTCTATCTGCAGCAGGACGCCTTCGACAAGGTTGATGCGACCGTACCGCTGGAGCGGCAGAAAATGACGTTCAAGCTTGTCTATGATGTCACGCAATCCACGGCGGCCTTCTCGGACAAAGCCGAAGTACGGCAGGTGTTCACGCAGCTGACCGGGTTGATGAAGAACTTCCATTATGCAGCGGAAAACACACCGGAATACAAATCGATCTGGACTCAGATCGAAGACCTGTGTCGCGAAAAGTTCGGAAGTTAGCGAAGGAAATGGCAGCCCGTAGGGGAATCGAACCCCTCTTTCCAGGTTGAAAACCTGGCGTCCTAACCGATAGACGAACGGGCCATTTGGTAGTGGCACAAGCACAAGTGGCAGCCCGTAGGGGAATCGAACCCCTCTTTCCAGGTTGAAAACCTGGCGTCCTAACCGATAGACGAACGGGCCACGCTGGCTTGTGGAGGGCCTTTTACGGTTTCACCGTGACCCCCGCAAGCGGAAAAATGCAGGGATGTGAAAGTTTTTTGGGCCTCTGGCGCAGAGCATCAATTGGCCTCTGCCGCATCCTCCAGCCGAAGTTGAACGGATTGTCGTCCACCCCATGTGTTCACCTCAAGCCGACCCGCAAAATGAAAGCGTGCGCCGCCGTGATTTGACAATTTCTCGCCCATCGGGCTGTCAAACGCGCCAAAGGCAATTGCGTCCAGGCCACCACCCATTCCATCGGCCAGTGAAAGCTTCAGATGGGTTTCCCCCACTCGTTTGGCAAAACGCACCTGCAGATCCGGCAAAGCATAGCGTGGGGCAGGGGCGCTGGCCCCAAATGGCCCCGCCTGTTCAACCTGTTCTATCAGATCAACCGTTGCTGCACCGGGCATAAGCGCGCCGTCCAGCTTCAGATCGGCCGGGCCGCCCTGACCGGCACCCTGCTTGGCCAGCAACTCGCTCAAGCGCTCCATTGCGGGTTCAAGCTTGTCGCGCATCACGGTAAGACCCGCCGCCATCTTGTGACCGCCCCCTTTGACCAACAGCCCTTCGGCGGCAAGGCGCTGGATCGAGGCCCCCAGATCAACGCCCGAAACCGACCGGCCCGAGCCTTTGCCTTCGTCCCCATCAAAGCCAATCACGATAGCAGGGCGGTTGGCGGTTTCTTTCAGGCGCGAGGCTACGATCCCGACCACACCGGGGTGCCAGCCTTCGCCAGCCGCCCACACCAATGGCGCGTCTAGGCCGCGGTGTTCGGCCTGTTCCACAGCAGCGGCGCGCACCGCGTTTTCAATGTCCCTACGTTCGGTATTCAAGGCGTCCAGACGTTCGGACAAAGCTTGCGCTTCGTGCAGGGACTCCGTGCTTAGCAACCGCGCGCCCAGATCAGCCTGACCGATCCGCCCGCCTGCGTTCACGCGAGGACCAAGCAGAAACCCAAGATGATAGCTGTTCGGCGCGGTATCCATGCGCGAAACATCGGACAGGGCCACAAGGCCGGGGCGCTGTCGCTGCGCCATCACTTTCAACCCCTGCCGAACCAGAGCGCGATTGGCGTCGATCAGAGGTGCAACGTCAGCCACAGTGGCCAGCGCCACCAGATCCAGCATCGACATCAGATCCGGGCCTTTCGCGCCTGCTTGACGCAATTGGCGCCCGGCTTCGACCAGCATCAGAAACACAACGCCCGCAGCACACAGGTATCCCAGATCGCCGCTTTCGTCCTGACGGTTGGGGTTCACGACGGCGACGCAATCTGGCAGCGTCTCACCTCCAAGGTGATGATCCAGAACGATCACGTCTGCACCCTTGGCCGCTGCGATCGGATCATGGCTAAGCGTCCCGCAATCGACGCATATGATCAAGTCATGCGCCGCCGCCAGTTCCTGCATGGCGGGCACGTTGGGGCCGTATCCTTCATCGATCCGGTCGGGCACATATAGCGTCGCCTGCAATCCCATCTGGCGCAACCAGACCAGCAGCAACGCGGCGGAACTGCCGCCGTCGACATCATAATCTGCAAACACTGCGATCTTCTGGCGATGCCGAACGGCGTCCAGAAAGCGTGCCGCTGCAATCTCCATGTCTTTCATCGCGCGCGGGTCGGGCAACAATTCCTTGAGCTTGGGATCCAGAAAGCCGCGTGCCTCCATCGCGGGCACGCCGCGTCGGGCCAGAACCTGGCACACCGCGCGTGGCAGATCGGTCTGTTGCGCCATCATCTCGGCAGCACGCTCTACCTCGGCGCTGGGGCCAACCCAACGCCGCCCTGTCAATGATTGCTCTACGCCAAGAAAACTCATCTCTCGCCTCTTATGCGCCAAGGCCGGACCCTTGCGGACCCGGCCTTTTCATCTTTTCAAAAATACTCTCGCCGAAGGCAACGGCGCAAGCCGTTACGCCTTGTCGTGCGGCCAGGTGGGCGTGCGGTAAGACATGCGGCGCACGGACCCGGTTTTTGACCGCATAAGCAACGTTGTGGTTTCAACCCAGCCCGGCTCTCGCTTGATACGCGGCAGCAGTGAACCGCCTGTAACACCGGTTGCGGCAAAGATCACATCTGCGGTCACCATCTCATCGCGCGCATAAACGCGATCCAGATCAGTGATGCCAGCCTTGGCGGCGCGGCCACGTTCGTCATCGTTGCGGAACAACAGGCGACCAAAGATCTGACCGCCCATACATTTCAAGGCCGCTGCGGCCAGAACACCCTCGGGTGCACCACCTTGACCCATGTACATGTCAATGCCGGTTACTTCGCTTTCGGCACAGTGCATGACGCCAGCCACATCACCATCGGTGATCAGGCGGATCGAGGCACCGGTTTCGCGTACTTCGGCGATCATGGCTTCATGGCGCGGACGCTCCAGAATGCAGACGGTGATGTCGGCCGGTTTACAGTCCTTGGCCTTTGCCAAAGCTTCGACCCGTTCACGCGGGGACATGTCCAGATTAACCACGCCTTCAGGTAGGCCCGGACCAACGGCCAGCTTGTCCATGTACACATCCGGCGCGTGCAGCATAGACCCACGCGGCCCCATGGCGATCACGGTCAGCGCGTTAGGCATGTCCTTTGCGGTCAGCGTAGTGCCTTCCAGTGGGTCCAGCGCGATGTCCACACCGGGGCCGTTTCCGGTGCCGACTTCTTCACCGATATACAGCATCGGCGCTTCGTCGCGTTCGCCTTCACCGATCACCACGACACCGGCAATGTCCAACAGGTTCAACTGCTCGCGCATGGCGTTTACGGCTGCCTGATCGGCGGCTTTCTCATCGCCGCGCCCCACCAGCGAGGCCGAGGCCAGTGCAGCCTGCTCCGCCACCCTTGCAAGCCCCAGAGACAGCAGGCGGTCGTTGAAATCGGTTTTGGCAGCACTCATTGTTCAGTATCCCTTAATCAGTAAAGCCGTTTCTTCCGGCATAACGTGCGTTTCATGCAGGCCGCAAGATCAAACCTCTTCAATCCGCAACGCAACAGGCTCACCGGCCACTACGTCCGTGTTGCGGAAACCATCCAGAGCGACGTCCAGAGCGGCGCGGGTGGTTTTGTGGGTGACGATCAGCACGGGTGCGGTGCTTTCGGCATGGGCATACTGGCGCATCCGATCGATCGAAACGCCAGCGTCGCCCAAAATGGCGGCCACCTTGGCCAGAGCACCCGGTTTGTCCATCAGGCCCAGCCGCAAATAATATGGCGCAGGCAGACCTGTCACCGCCGGTTTGGCGGCCTCAAGAGATGTGGCAGGGCGGCCAAAGGTCGAGATCTGAAGACCGCGTGCCAGATCGCACACATCCCCCATAACGGCACTGGCTGTCGGGCCTTCACCCGCTCCGGGACCGCGCAACACGACCTGTTCGACCGAGTCGCCTTCGATCACCACCATATTGGTGCCACCCTCCAACTGACCCAGAGGCGAGTCGCTGGGTACGAGGCAAGGTTGCATACGTTGCTCAAGCCCGCGTGCGGTGCGCTGCGCCACGCCCAGCAGTTTGATGCGAAAGCCCATATCCTCGGCCTGATCGATATCGTCGAGGCTGATCTGCTGAATACCTTCAATCTCGATCCCGTCGAAATTCGGCTTGGTGCCAAAGGCGATCGAGGCCAGCAGCGCCAGTTTATGCGCCGCGTCGATGCCCCCCACGTCCAGATTGGGGTCAGCCTCAAGATAGCCCAGTTCGGCGCACTCATCGAACAGTGCTTTATACCCCTGACGCTGCGATTGCATCCGGGTCAGGATGTAGTTGCAGGTGCCGTTCATCACGCCCATCACACGCGTAATCTCGTTTCCTGCCAGACCCTCGGTGAGGGATTTGATCACCGGGATGCCACCGGCAACTGCCGCCTCGAACCGGATGACACGACCTGTGGCCTCGGCCTGTTCCGCCAGTTCCTGACCGTGGATGGCCAGCAATGCTTTGTTGGCCGTGACAACATCCTTGCCTGATGCCAAAGCCGCTTCAACCGAAGCTTTTGCAGGGCCGTTTTCGCCACCCATCAACTCGACATAAACATCGATATCGTCGCGCTTCGCCAAAGCGACCGGATCGGTTTCCCAGGCGTAATCCGACAGGTTTACACCACGGTCTTTATTGGGATCTCGTGCGGATACGGCCACGATCTCAATCGAACGGCCTGTGCGGGCTTTCAGCAGGTCGGCATGGCGTCGCACAATCTTGACAACACCGACGCCGACTGTTCCCAAGCCCGCAATTCCCAGCCGCAGTGCCTGTGTCATGTCGCGTGTCCCTTTCCGCCGGAATCTAACTGTATTCGGATGTTTGTCCGATCAGCGCTGCCTTAGCGGGTTCGGGCCAAGGGTGCAATCCGTCACCGGGTGATTGTGGGGGAATGCCGTGCTTTAGTTGGTTTGCGCGTTTTGCAGCGCTTCCGCCTTTTGTGCCAAAGCCTCGCCACGTTGGGTCAGGTCTTCTTCGACCGTCGCAGCTTCGCTTACTGGATCAATGGGGGCACCAAGTGTTTCCTGCAATGGTACAAGCTGCGGGTAGGGGGCTTTTTTAACTGCAGCCGGTTCGCTTCCTTCCAACTCAGGAAAATCCGCGCATCCGGCACTAAGAAAAACAAGAGGAAGTAACGGCAGCAGTTTCATAGGGCACGCTTTTGGTTTCTCGAGCCCTCTTGTGATGCACGTTTTGATGTCTTCGATCAAGCAGGGTTCTATCTGAACAATTGTTCAGATACTGTGAAGGCATGGCACGAACTCAAGGCTCTCATTCTGACATTACCGGCCCCCGTATCCGCAAGGCTGCGCTGCACCTGTTTGCACGTCACGGTTATGCTGCCGTTTCGATGCGGCAGATTGCGAAAGAAGTCGGTGTACAGGCCGGCGCCTTGTACAATTACACACCAGACAAGCAGAGCCTGCTGTACCGTTTGATGCGGGAGCACATGCAAGAGTTGCTGTCAGCGTTTCACGATTTGCAGCGTGGCGATGACGCAGAGGGAGCGCTGCGCCAGTTCGTCGGGTTTCACATCCGGTTCCATTTGCAACGCCCTGATGAGGTTTTCATTGCTTACATGGAGTTGCGAAACCTCTCGCCTGAGAACTTCGCAGAGATTGAGGACCTTCGCCGACAGTACGAAAACGCGTTGGAAAACATCCTTCACGCCGGACAGCAGGCGGGTCAGTTTGCTATACCAGACACCAAGATTGCGACGCTTGCCGTGATTGCCATGTTGAACGGTGTGATGACCTGGTATCGATCCGGTGGCCGATTGTCGCTGGATGAGGTCGAACAGACCTATTGGAATATGGTGCACAAGGCTGTGACGGCCTGACAGGATCAGGCCGCCGATGTATCAGTGTGCGGGGCGAATGAATGTCCCGTTTCTGAGTTCCCGAAAGGCTTTTTCCAGCTCGGCGCGTGTGTTCATCACGATAGGACCGTGCCACGCGACCGGCTCATCAATCGGGGCGCCAGAGATCAACAGGAACCGAACGCCTTCCGGGCCTGCCTGAACCGTGATTTCGTCCCCGGTTCCAAAACGGACAAGAGTTCTGTCGCCTGACATGTCGCGGATGTTGAGCTCTTGCCCTGCGACCTCTTTCTCTAACAGTACGCCTGTTGGCTGCGAGGCGTCGGCAAAGGCGGCTTGCCCCTGAAAAACATAAGCGAAGGCCCGGCGGTAGGTGTCGATCCGAAGTGTTTTTTTCACGCCTGCGGGGATCGAGATGTCCAAATATTGCGGGTCTGCTGCGATACCATCCACCGGCCCGGTTTTACCCCAGAACTCTCCGACAATCACCCGAACAGTTGTGCCGTCGTCATCGGTGACTTCGGGAATGTCCTTGCTTTGAACATCCTGATAGCGCGGAGCGGTCATCTTCTGGTCCGAGGGCAGGTTGCCCCACAATTGGAATCCATGCATCTGGCCCAAAGTGTTTCCGTGCGGCATTTCCTGATGCAGGATACCTGAACCCGCAGTCATCCATTGCACATCGCCAGCACCCAGGGTGCCGGTGTTGCCCAGTGAATCGGAATGCTCGACCGATCCAGCCAGAACATAGGTTATTGTCTCGATCCCGCGATGGGGATGCCACGGAAACCCGGCTTGGTAGTCCTGGGGCCGTTCGTTTCGAAAATCGTCGAACAACAGGAAGGGGTCCAGCTCGGACGGGTCCTGAAACCCGAATGCACGATGCAGCTTCACGCCGGCCCCTTCCATCGTTGGAATGGCCTTGCGCGTTTCCAATGTAGGTCTGAGAGACATGACAAACTCCGTTTTGTTTGAGCAGCATGTAAACTCTGCGCTTGCGCAGTCAATTCGCGCGGAAAAACCGAACCTGTGCGAAATTGCAGATCAACCAAGCCCCTGTTGTTTCCCGCGCAAAGCGGCTAAATCCAGAGGATCGAAACAGGAGATTTCCATGCAGGAAGAAGTGCTGGCAACGATTGAGGCATCTTCGCCCAGACGCTGGGCCGGGGTAGGGATGCTGACGACGGTTGGGGCACTGGTCACATATGTCGCTCTGGCGTCCCCGCCCGAGCCGATGTGGCAAGCGTTCCTGTTCGCCGTGGGTGGGGCTTCGCTGTGGCTGGCATATCGTGTCTGGTACGCGACACAGGACCGTATCGAATTAACCCGTTCAGAACTGCGCACGGGGTCAGGTCAGATCATTGCGAAAGTCGAAGACATCGAAACTGTTGATCGCGGCGTGTTCGCGTTCAAACCGTCAAACGGTTTTCTGGTTCGGATGCGTCACAAAGCATCAAACAAATGGGCGCCGGGCCTGTGGTGGCGACTAGGGCGCAGGGTGGGCGTGGGCGGCATGACAGCTGCCGCCGAAGCCAAGTTCATGTCAGAGGCCTTAAGTCTGATTATCCACGCAAACGGACGGGGTTCGAACTAGGTCGCAGGCAACTTTAGTGCCAAACCGGGGACGCGTGAAAACGAAGTTGGTAAAAGTGATACCCGTGGCAAAATCCCAACCGGGTTTGAACGCGGGAATATACTCATTGGAAGATTCAACCAGGATAAGTGTGTCCTGGTCCGGCATCGGGGGGAGGCGGTCTTCGATTTCGTGAATGTTGTCATCGTTCCATTCCGCTTCATACCCACGCACAGTCGACCAATCCACGTAGTGACGATCGTCCGTTTCGTCGAAACGGATAAGTGAGATGCGAACAAAAACATCCGATCGGTTGTTGATCATCTCGCCCATCAGCTCATGAAGGGAATCGATATAAACATCCGTTACGGCAGTTGACTCTCGCGAAATGAGATCACTGACCGTGTAGGCCGCCTTAAGGTTGGACGCGCTCTGGCGAAACCCTTCAAAAGCGGTAAAAGTAAAAGTGATCGTCCACAGCAACAGCGGGAAGATCATCAAAGCTTCAACGGTCAGGATACCATCTTCATCCTGCTTGAATGCACTAATCCGGTTTTTCAATTTTTTGAGTACAGTCATTGTTTTACTGTGGCTCCTGAACGAACGCCGTTGTTGCAGTCACAGCATAGTGACCGGTCTCATCGACGACGGTTTTTGCAATGATTGTGCTTTCCAGTACCGGGTCAACACGCAAGCAGGCGCGCAAGATCATGAGCTCATTTGATGCGCCGCTTTTGAAGTCCAGAACCGGTTTGGGGTCTTCTGAACTGTCGGTGCAGGGGATGTCATCCGAAAGTACGATGCCATTGAAGGCATTCTGGCGGATCATTTGAAGCCGCAGGTTGGACTCGCAGTCCTTAATGCCGGAAACATCACAAATCCGGTCCTTGATGGTATCATGGCTCCAGGTTGTTCCCGTACCTAGGCGAATGTCTCGTACAACCAGATCAACACCACGTTCCAGCGCTGCATGTCTCATGGTGAGCATGGACATTTCTCCGCCAATTCCCAGAAACGCCAGGAAGAACGGGACGATCATGACAAATTCAATTGTGGCGTTGCCGGTTTCAGATCGCTTGAACCCGCGGAGGTTTGACAAAGTTTTGCGGATCATTGGGTCAGCCTCAGTTTACGGATGGATGCCGCAATCGACTTAAACGCCTCATCCAGGTCCAATCCGTCTACGTTGTAGACATGGCTGTCCGAGCTTGCGCAGGATTTGATGGTGTTCAAGCCACTCGTCGGTGCTTCGAATGCGATCCCATAAATAATAACACCTTTGTCTCTGGCGGCACCACAGATGTTGGCCGTACGTGTGTTCTTTGTCGTCGAACCCACTGATCGTCTGAGGTTGTAGTACCAGTTGTTTTCGTGGTTGCTCTGCCAATAGAAGTTATTCTCGGAGTTCCACCACAGCGACGCTCGATTGAACAACGCCGGATATGACAGTCGGGTCGCAGTTCCAATTTCCTCATTCGTCGGGTTCTCATTCGGGGGGTTCCCAAATGGATGTTCTGCGGTCACGTAGTTACCGGCTTCCTCGGTATGCTGCATCCAAACCCAACGGTCCGGGTTGCGCGTATAACGAACGCTATATTCACCTTTCGATCCGTCCGCGCGCACATATTCAGGGTTGAACCAAACTTCAGTTTGCCCGCTGCGCACTGACGAATCCAACATGTACTGCGTGGTGTTCTGACCGTCGGTCATCACGATCACGACTTTCAGGGTATCTGAATCATAGGATGCAGGTCGATTAGCGAATTTTGCGGGTACCTTACCTTCATTCGACAATCTGCTGACAACAGGCTGGAATGTCGGGTCCAACATGCCGGCGCCCCATTTCACGCCCAAGTCAATGGAAGTGTTGCCGCTGGCAGTCAGGGCGTCGATGCGATCATGCAGATACTGAACATTGTCTGAGACAGCTGTAATCTCACTGCCCGCGCGCACCGGGCAAACCAGATAGGCAGGTGGTTCACCATCTGTCGTTCGCCCATTCACAGTTGCGCGTGTATAACGCCATGGGTCAAAATGGCCAGTGCGTTGGTAAAACGCATCTGGGTCCAGCGTGGCTGAATTAAACTGACCTGACGTGAAGTTTACGCAGTGAGAGTAGTCATGCTCTGACGTCACGTTGCTGAATTTGTCCAGGATGTCCCCACCCGCATTTACTTGGGTTGCATAGGGTACAATGGACATCGAAATCTTCGTTTCGCCCGATTCCTCGAGCATTTTTGTGACGAACCCCTTGGCAGCGGTTCTCAGAACGTCGATTTTCAACTCGCCGGGGCTGGCAGAAGACCGCGTCATAGAACCGGACATATCCAGAACCAGCGAAATTTCCACCGAACCGATCGACTCGATGGCTGTACTTGCCGCATTCATGTTCAGTTCGGTCACCTGGCCGAATCTCAAGTAACGGGTGGGCATCACAGCCTTTGCCGTCGCGGCGACTTTTCTTGATCCGAACCCTTCAGTGACGGTCACGGTCTTTTCCAAATGGCCCAGCCCAGCCTTGTCCATGTAAGCGTCGACCACATCCTTGGGTGGGAGCTTTTGGTCAAGGTCCGCTGCCGCCAGCACCGCGCGGTCCAGAGTGGACTGCAAGCTGGCCCGATCGCGTTCATAGGCCATGAAATCCATTGCCATTCCGGTGATAGCCAGCATCAGGATCAAAATGAGCAGCGTGAAGATCGTAAAAGTGCCGTCTTCCTTTTCAGCGAACGCGCGCAATTGGGAAGCCTTGCGTTTCGGCATCGAGCCGTCGTTCTTAAGCGAGTGTTTAATCATTTGATGACTCCGCACCGCACATAGAATCCGTGCGACATAAAAAGAGATTTGGTATAAATTTAGTTTTCAAACATGGCGTGAATTGGGCGAAAAAGGCTTGGTTTTGGCCTTTTTACGCGCAAATCGGCTATAAAACCTGTCGTTCAGACCGATCTGTCAATGAAATGAAAACAATTCGTTAAGGATTCAGTCGGCAGACCGACTCATCCACAGGCGGTGACGTATTTGTTAATGAAATGATGAAAAAAAGTGCAATGTTTGATTGCAGCCTGACGCAACTGGTGCGACAAAAAGTCATGACGTTGCGTCTGGTATCGATACGGAGGATTGTATGACCGGCATCAAAGAACCCAGCTTTCGTGAGAGTGTTGACTTGATGTTCAACAGGGCGGCGTCCCTGATGGACCTGCCGCCGGGGCTGGAGCAAAAGATCCGGGTTTGCAACGCGACCTACACCGTTCGATTTGGTGTGCGGCTTAGGGGGGAAATCCATACTTTCACCGGATACCGTTCTGTGCATTCCGAACATATGGAGCCTGTCAAAGGCGGTATCCGCTATGCTCTGGCTGTGAACCAGGACGAAGTTGAAGCGCTGGCTGCGTTGATGACTTACAAATGCGCGCTGGTCGAAACGCCGTTTGGCGGATCGAAAGGCGGTTTGTGCATTGATCCCAGAAAGTACGAAGAACATGAGATGGAGCAGATCACCCGACGCTTTGCCTATGAACTGGCCAAGCGTGACCTGATCAACCCGTCTCAGAACGTACCAGCCCCCGATATGGGAACGGGTGAACGTGAAATGGCGTGGATGGCCGACCAATACGCGCGGATGAACACCACGGACATCAACGCGCGCGCTTGTGTAACGGGTAAGCCTCTGAACGCGGGTGGTATTGCCGGACGGGTTGAGGCAACGGGACGCGGCATCCAATACGCGCTGCGCGAGTTCTTCCGCCATCCGGAAGACGTGCAGAAAGCTGGCCTGTCTGGCAAGCTGGACGGTAAGCGCGTAGTGGTGCAGGGATTGGGTAATGTGGGGTACCACGCGGCCAAGTTCCTCAGCGAACAGGACGGCTCAATCATCGTTGGCATCATCGAATGGGACGGTGCGCTGTACAATCCCGACGGCATCGACGTTGAAGCGGTCCGCCAGTGGATCGTGAAACATGGCGGGGTCAAGGATTACCCCGATGCGACCCACTCGGCCGAAGGTGGAAGCGTGCTGGAAGCGGAATGTGACATCCTGATTCCGGCTGCACTGGAAGGTGTCATCAATCTGTCCAATGCCGAACGGATCAAAGCGCCTTTGATCATCGAAGCCGCAAACGGGCCGGTGACGGCAGGTGCGGATGAAATCCTGCGCAAGAAGGGCACAGTGATCATCCCGGATATGTATGCCAACGCAGGTGGTGTGACCGTTTCTTACTTCGAATGGGTTAAAAACCTCAGCCATATCCGCTTTGGCCGGATGCAGCGGCGACAGGAAGAAGCGCGGCATGAGTTGATCGTGAGCGAATTGGAAAGGCTGGACCGCTATCTTGGCGATGCCTGGACGATGTCGCCTGACTTTAAGACGCAGTATCTGAAAGGGGCTGACGAGTTGGAACTGGTGCGGTCCGGTCTGGATGACACCATGCGCATTGCTTATCAGTCGATGCGCGAGGTCTGGCACAGCCGCGACGATGTAGAGGACCTGCGCACAGCGGCCTATATCGTGGCCATTGACCGCGTGGCGAAAAGCTACCGCGCCAAAGGGCTCTGACGTCAAAACAGGTGGGGCAGGCTGGCTGCCCCACTCTCAAGCTGTTCAGCGGTGCCAGGTGGCAAAAAGGATTATGGCAGCCCGAGACGCAGACAGGTAAGCTGCGCCGAAAGAAACGAATCCGGGAGAACCCCATGTTGCGTATCGCCATCGTCGCGGCCTTGCTTGCCACCCCTTCATTGGCTCAGGACAGCGCCGAGCAAAGCTGTAAATATCAGGCCGAAGTGGTGGCCGCGATCCAGAAGGCACGGTTGGACAGGGTAAAAGAGCGCGACGTCGCACAGGCGATTGCGGACAGTTCACCGACCTGGCCCGAGAACTATAATGCCGCGATTCCGCTGATTACCCCGTGGGTTTATGAGCAAAAGATGCGCGATGTGCGCAAGAAGGATCTGGGTGCCGCGTGGTTGGAGCTGTGTCTGCAGCAATAATCCACAGTTATGCGAATTCCTTGTGGATAAGCCCGCGCCGTCCCCTTGGCGCGGGTTTTCATTTCTGGCAGGTTTGACCCATGTCTTTGCCCCCCGGATTTCTGGATGAGTTGCGTACCCGGCTAAGCCTGTCTCAGGTCGTCGGGCGCAAAGTCATGTGGGATCAGCGCAAGTCCAACCAAGGCAAGGGGGATATGTGGGCCCCATGCCCGTTTCACCATGAAAAGACGGCCTCGTTCCACGTCGATGACCAGAAGGGGTTTTATTACTGCTTTGGCTGTCACGCCAAAGGCGATGCGATCAGTTTTGTGAAGGAGACCGAGAATGTCTCATTCATCGAAGCGGTTGAGATTTTGGCGCGTGAGGCTGGGATGCCCATGCCCGCCCGTGATCCCAAAGCGCAAGAAAAACAGGACCGCCGGTCGCAATTGGCTGATGTGATGGAGCAGGCAGTTCAGTTCTTCCGACTGCAACTCAAAACAGGGGCGGGTGCGCCTGCACGCGATTACTTGACGGGTCGAGGGTTGGACGCGCAAGCGCTGGATCGGTGGGAGATCGGATTTGCCTCGGACGGTTGGCAGGCGCTGTGGGATCATCTGCGCGGCAAGAATGTGGCTGAGGATCTGATCCTTGGGGCAGGGCTGGCCAAGCCGTCTAACAAGGGTAAGAAACCTTATGACACGTTCCGCAACCGGATCATGTTCCCCATCCGCGATCCGCGTGGACGATGTATCGCGTTTGGTGGGCGGGCGATGGACCCCAAAGATAACGCCAAGTACCTGAACTCGCCCGAGACAGAGCTGTTCGATAAGGGGCGCAGCCTGTACAACCATGGCCCTGCGCGGCAGGCGGCGGGCAAAGGGCAGCCGTTGATCGTGGCTGAAGGGTATATGGACGTGATTGCGCTGGCCGAGGCAGGCTTTGGCGCGTCGGTCGCCCCTTTGGGCACGGCAATCACCGAGCATCAGTTGCAATTGCTCTGGCGCGTTTCCAACGAACCGATCATTGCGCTGGATGGTGATACGGCGGGACTGCGTGCTGCGATGCGAGCGGTCGATCTAGCTTTGCCGTTGCTCGAAGCGGGTAAATCACTGCGCTTTGCACTGATGCCCGAAGGCAAGGATCCCGACGATTTGTTGCGGGCAGAAGGGTCTGGGGCTGTGCAATCGGTGCTGGAAAGCGCCATTCCGATGGTCAAACTGCTGTGGCAGCGTGAGACCGAAGGGAAAGTCTTTGACAGCCCCGAGCGCAAGGCGGCGCTGGACAAATCGTTGCGGGACAAGATCAAACTGATCCGCGACCCCTCGATCCGCTCGCATTATGGGCAAGAGATCAAGGATTTGCGCTGGCAGCTATTCCGTCCCCAGCGCCAACCACAGAACCGACAGTGGCAGCCGCGTGGCAAGTGGCAGCCTCCGCAGAGCGCCTCGCCGGGTGCGCGGGCGTCTTTCCTGGCGTCGTCCGAGACCGCTGATATCCAACTGCGCGAGGCGGCCATTCTCGCCATCGCCATCCTAAACCCACAGGTCGTTGTCCAGTTCGAGCACCAGCTTGAAGACATGGAATGCCTCAACCCCGAATACGCTGCCCTGCGAGACGCCATTCTGCGTCACGCGATTGATGATCCGGATCATCTGAAAGACCACATTGTAGATTCTTTGGGGGCTCAGCCCCTTGAAAACCTGCTGGCCCTTCGCCATGTCGCAGTGATCCCCTGTGTGTATAAACCAGGCGACGTTGAAAAGGCCGAGATGACGCTGGCCGAGGAACTCGCAAAGATCAAAGCGCTCCGGGGGTTGGATGCTGAGATAGCCGAAGCGGCGGAGGAATTGTCTGATCTGGCCGATGAGGCGCTGACATATCGGCTGGCGCAAGCCGCCGAAGAGCGCAACCGTACAAGCCGCAGCCAGAACGAAGACAGGGCCGTATTCGACATTGCCGACAACGGTGCGCGAATCAATCGCGACGAGAAAGACGCGTTTAAGGCAATCATGTCCGGTATCAAATTCGAGCGGAAACGCCGGTAAAGTGGTGTTTTCATAAGGCACTGGAAAAGAAAAACGGGTAAACGGGTGGCCGAATCACTTCTACGCGCTAATGATTCGGTTCAAACGAATCACCCATCCCTGCAGGAGCATTGAATGGCCGCCAAAGACACGACCGAAGATCGCAAATCCGAAGAGCAGGAACAGGAAATCTCGCTGGACATGAGTCAGGCCCAGGTCAAGAAGATGATCGCCGAGGCCCGCGAGAAAGGTTACATCACCTACGACCAGCTCAATCAGGTTCTGCCACCAGATCAGGTCAGCTCGGAGCAAATCGAAGACGTTATGTCGATGCTGTCCGAGATGGGCATTAACATCATCGAAGATGAAGAGGCAGAAGAGGAAGAGAACAAAGGCTCGACCGAACTGACCACCACCGATAGCAACCGTGAAGTTGCATTGGCTGGGGCCGCCACAGAAAAACTGGACCGAACAGACGACCCCGTCCGCATGTATCTGCGCGAGATGGGTTCGGTTGAACTGCTGAGCCGCGAGGGCGAAATTGCCATCGCCAAGCGGATTGAAGCGGGTCGGAACACCATGATCCAGGGGCTGTGCGAAAGCCCGCTGACCTTCCAGGCGATCACCATCTGGCATGACGAATTGTTGTCCGAAGACATTCTTCTGCGCGACGTCATCGATCTGGAGGCCACATTTGGCAATCAGATGGACGAAGACGGTGATGTGGAAGAGCCTGTGGTCGACACATCCACAGTGCAGGCAGCGAAGCCCGCAAAGGACACCGGCCCCGAGCTGGATGCTGACGGCAACCCGCTGAACAATGACGATGACGACGATGATGACGATCAGGCCAACATGTCGCTGGCCGCGATGGAAGCGGCGCTGAAGGATCAAGTCCTGACCACGCTTGAACGCATCTCAACCGATTTCTCGATGTTGTCGGAAATGCAGGATAGCCGGATTTCGGCCACCCTGAATGAAGATGGCTCGTTCAGTGAAAAAGACGAAGAAACCTATCAGAAGCTGCGCGCCGAAATCGTTGAGCTGGTGAACGGTCTTCATCTACACAACAACCGGATCGAAGCGCTGATCGACCAGCTTTATGGTATCAACCGCCGTGTCATGTCTCTGGACAGCGCGATGGTGAAGCTTGCCGATCAGGCCCGTATCAACCGTCGTGAGTTCATCGAAGCCTACCGGGGTCGCGAACTGGATCCGAACTGGTTGTCCGAGATGGCAGAAAAGCCGGGCCGCGGGTGGCAGATGTTCATCGAACGCTCGACGGCTAAGGTCGAAGAACTGCGCAACGATATGGCTCAGGTCGGTCAGTATGTCGGTCTGGATATTTCTGAATTCCGCCGCATCGTGCAACAGGTTCAGAAGGGCGAGAAAGAGGCGCGTCAGGCCAAAAAGGAAATGGTCGAGGCCAACCTACGTCTGGTGATCTCGATTGCCAAAAAATACACGAACCGTGGCCTGCAATTCCTTGATCTTATTCAGGAAGGTAACATCGGCCTGATGAAGGCGGTGGACAAGTTCGAATACCGCCGCGGCTATAAGTTCTCGACCTATGCGACGTGGTGGATTCGTCAGGCGATCACGCGCTCGATTGCCGATCAGGCGCGGACCATCCGTATTCCAGTTCACATGATCGAAACGATCAACAAGCTGGTTCGGACCGGTCGCCAGATGCTACATGAGATCGGCCGCGAGCCGACGCCGGAAGAACTGGCTGAAAAGCTGCAAATGCCGCTTGAGAAGGTTCGCAAGGTGATGAAAATCGCCAAAGAACCAATCTCGCTGGAAACACCAATCGGTGACGAAGAAGACAGCCAGCTGGGCGATTTCATCGAGGACAAGAATGCCGTGCTGCCTCTGGACAGCGCCATTCAAGAGAACCTCAAGGAAACGACCACTCGGGTTCTGGCCTCGCTTACCCCGCGTGAAGAACGGGTTCTGCGGATGCGTTTTGGCATCGGTATGAACACCGACCACACGCTGGAAGAAGTTGGCCAGCAGTTCAGCGTGACCCGCGAGCGTATCCGCCAGATCGAAGCGAAGGCGCTGCGCAAGTTGAAGCACCCAAGCCGATCTCGAAAGCTACGGTCTTTCCTGGATCAGTAGATACAAAGGCGCCTCACACGAGGCGCCTTATTCGTTTGGCCATCACATTGGCCTGTTCTCTCATCACATTGGCGGGAATTCACACGGCACGGGCGCTGTCGATTTCTATATCGGTCTTGTCCACTCATGGGACAGGGCCGGGGCGAGGCTTTAGGGCCGATGACCCCCGGTCTTACGTTCGAATGGGGTGTTCGACACGGGTCTTGAAGGCGCTTGGCGGCTTCCCGGTCCAGCGTTTGAAGGCGGTCGAGAAGGCGGCCTGATCCGCATACCCCAGCGAAAACGAAATCTCTGACAAGGACATCCGGTTGTTCAGAAAGGTCTGTGCCAAATCACACCTTAGGTCGTCCACGATGTCGCGATAGCTTGTATCTTCTTCCTTCAGGCGGCGGCTAAAGGTTCGCAAGCTCATCCCAAGCTCAGACGCAATGGCCTCGGCCTGCGGAATCGTGCCGGGCAGGGACTTAGTGATCATACCTTCGGTCCGCGCGCGGATCGAGCGGTTTGGTTTTTTGCATTCGGCCAGCAGGCGTTCACCATATTCCAGAAGATGTTCACGTAGTTTGGGATCATATGTGGGAACTGGTAGCTCCAGCGCTGAAAGTGGCAGCACGATCTCCATTTTCTCCGAGCCAAAGATCACCGGAAAACCAGCAATCTTTTCAAAGCTTTTGGCTTGATCCCCAACCTTGTGTTGAAACCGAATTTCAATCGGTTGCAGGTTGATCCGGGTCAGATTGCGCATTCTTGCCAGTGCGGCGAAGATCAGAAATTCGGTGCGTCGATGGTAGCGTGCAAATCCAGCATCTTTCCAATCCGCTTCCAAAGCTGCAAAATTGCCTGCGACGCGCAAACTGAGCGCGATAGCCGGGTCAATAATCCCGTGAAACCGTGAAAGGTTCTCCATCACCTGTTTCAGGTCTCTGGAATACTTACTGATATATGCCGTCACGGTTGAGGCCGAGGTGACCTCAAGCCCGGTGCGGGCCGCAAATGTTATATCTTTGGTGGCGTCACAGGCATACCGGATGAAGAGGGCTTCTTTCTGAATGCTGCACGTTTCAACCGGAGGGGCGATATCTTGCGGTTTCAGCCCGGTTTGGCCCAGAACAGCCCGAGACATATTTTCATTGCCGCTGTAGCGATCCAACGCCTGAACAAAGAAATGAAGACGGCCAACATCCACGTCCATCGCAATAACAATACCTTACGATTACAAAACCATAGGCAGCATATCATAGAATTCCGTAAGGTGATTGTGATTTTCGCAGACCCGCAATCGTCGATGGCAGAATCCCGCAAGGAATTGACCGGGCCTCACATGAACATCATCGTCTAAACGCCCAGATATGGCGTGTTGCCGGGTTAGCACCTTTATGGGGATAAGGTCAGAGCCGTCGGAGAAATCACCACTCTCTGCTCAGCGCTCCCCGGCACGCTCCCTTTCGAGATGTCGCATTGTTCCGAGTTTAAAAATTTGCGACCTTTCTAGAAAAGCGGAGTCACGGATACCAAGGATGTGCGAGAAAGTGTCTTAAATTCAGAAGGCTACGGCCCGAACCTGATTGTTTTCGACGGCGAATGCGTCCTGTGTTCGCGGTTCTTCAAGTTCATGCTTAAACATGACAAGTTGCAGTGTTTTCAGTTTGCAACTGCGCAGTCTCCGCTTGGGCAAAAGCTCTACCGACAGCTGGGTTTGCCGACACGGAACTTTGAAACCAACTTGGTAATCGTCGATGGTGTGGTCTATCAGCATCTGGATGCGTTTGCCGCAGCCATGCGTCAATTGCCGGGAATGTGGAAGCTGTTGTCGATATGTCGCTTCCTGCCCAAAGCGCTGAAAGTTCCCGTATACCGCCTGATAGCACGGAACAGGTACAATCTGTTCGGCAGATCCGGCACATGTCTGATACCGGGTGCCGACGTGAAAGCGCGATTTGCAAGCGACGGCTTTTGATGTCAAGTGACCCGTTTTTGCAAGCTTTGGGCCCCAATCACAGCTTGCCCAATGCGGTTCAGTGGCTGCACAGCACAGAAGGTCAGTATTCAGGCCAATGTGACATCGAGCGGGGCGCCGGTTTTCTCACCAAGATCGCGACAAACTTGGCCGGGTTTCCTCCCGGCGGCAAAGGCGTTCCTGTAGCTGTTACGATAAATAGGATGGGCGAAACCTTAACCTGGACCCGCGACTTTGGTGGCCATTGCACCACTTCGCATCTGATCTTCGACGCAAATCGGAACTGTGTCCGAGAAAAATTTGGGGCGATTTCTATTTGGTTGCGACCGAGCCTGCAAAACGGCGTGATGCACATTGAAATTCTCCGCTTGACCGTATTTGGCGTTCCTTTACCTGCCTTTGCATTGCCGCGTTCGAACACGCGTGAATGGCAGGACGCGCAAGGCCGGTTCAGGTTCGACGTTTCGGCCAATGCGCCCGGGTTGGGATTGCTGATCCGGTACCAAGGTTGGCTCACACCTGATCACACAATGCAGGGGGCTGGCTGAATTGATCGTGAGGGGCACTGTGCAATTTGCGAAGCTGGACTAACCTAACTGGGACACACAATCAGGGAAGATTTAACGATGAAAAAGTTTTCTACACTTGCCGCATTGGCCATAGTTGCCTTCAGTGTTCCCTTGACTGCGGATGCTGCGCGAAACGGGTATCGAACTGAACCGATCAACGCCACGGACTTCGAGGTTATCCCGCGAGGCGATCAGCGTACGGAAGGGTACTGGTGCGCAGCGGCGGATTATGCGCGCCGAACCCTGGGACTGGGCTGGATGGACCGGATCTATGTCTTGCGCGGTTATGGGCCCAGTGTCACCACCGGACGCAGAACGGCGATTTAGTTTTCGATCAAGCAACCCCAGTCCGCTGATGTGCAACCCAGCAGCTTTATCTCGTTCGGGTTTCAGCCCGGCAATAGTGAATCTGTACAAGGTGCAAACGCCCAGTGTAATTATCGGCCGTTCTTCAACGACTGATAAACCAACAGGATCGTCACGATGCAGACTGAATTCGTAGTGCACACCCAAGGTCCGGGGCTATACGAATTCACGTCTGACGTCCGTCACTGGGTGGATCAGGGGGCTGCCGACGGCGTTCTGACTCTGTTTGTCCGCCATACCTCGTGCTCACTACTGATCCAGGAAAACGCCGACCCCGAGGTTCAAACTGATCTTCAGGCCTTTTTCGAACGCCTTGTGCCTCCGTCTGACCATCCTGCTATGTCCTATCTGCGCCATACTTATGAAGGGCCGGATGACATGCCAGCACATATCAAGGCAGCACTCATGCCTGTGTCATTGTCGATCCCAGTGTCGAAGGGCCGAATGGTTCTTGGAACCTGGCAGGGGATTTACCTGTTTGAACACCGCACTGCGCCTCATCAAAGACATGTCGCTGCACATTTGGCCTGACCCTTTATCTTGCGGTTGAAAATTCCGACTACCCAAACCCTAGCGGCTGCCCTATAGTTGTGGATAAGTAAGCCGCATCGCTTACAAAAAGAGGCCGAACATGGGACGAGGAGACGGCGGATGCGCTGCCCGTTTTGCGGAAATATCGACACTCAGGTAAAAGACTCACGTCCGGCAGAGGACCATGTGGCAATTCGCCGACGCCGGTTCTGTCCAGCCTGTGGGGGGCGGTTCACGACGTATGAGCGTGTGCAACTGCGCGATCTGGTAGTGATTAAAACCAACGGTAAGCGCGAGGATTTCGACCGCGACAAGCTGGAGCGTTCGATCCGCATCTCGATGCAGAAACGGCCTGTTGATCCGGAACGGATCGATCAGATGATCTCGGGCATCGTGCGCCGGCTGGAAAGCATGGGCGACACGGATATTCCGTCCAACAAGATCGGTGAGATTGTCATGGAAGCTCTGGCGCGGATCGATACCGTCGCCTATGTTCGCTTTGCGAGTGTGTACAAGAATTTCCAGGCGGCCGATGATTTCGAGGAGTTTGTCCACGAACTGCGCCCGCCGCAGCCTCCGACGGACGAGTGACCGAAACAGATAAGCGATTTATGGCGCTGGCCCTGTCGTTAGGGCGGCGCGGTCAAGGGACGTGCTGGCCAAACCCGGCTGTCGGGTGTGTTGTTGTGCGTGAAGGCCGCATTGTGGGGCGTGGCTGGACACAGCCCGGAGGGCGTCCTCATGCCGAGACCGAGGCTTTGGCCCAAGCCGGAGCCGCTGCGGGTGGCGCCACCGCCTACGTGACACTAGAGCCCTGTTCCCATCATGGAAAAACCCCGCCCTGTGCCGAGGCTTTGATCGCAGCAGGTGTATCTCGTGTTGTTGCTGCCGTTGAGGACAGCGATCCACGCGTGGCCGGACAGGGCTTTGCAATGCTGCGTGAGGCCGGAATTGAGGTTCAAACCGGTATTCTGGCAGAACAAGCAGAACGGGATTTGGAAGGTTTTTTCTTAAAGACCGAACAGTGCAGGCCGTTTGTCACGCTCAAACTGGCCAGCAGTTTTGATGGACGGATTGCTACCTCGACCGGACACAGTCAATGGATCACCGGACCTCAGGCGCGCCGTGTCGTTCATGCGATGCGCGCCCGCCACGATGCGGTGATGGTAGGGGCAGGGACGGCGCGCGCAGATGACCCGTCGTTGACGGTGCGGGATCTGGGTGTCGCGCATCAGCCGGTGCGCGTAGTGGTATCGCGCCACATGGATATATCCCTGATGGGGCAGTTGGCGCGCACAGCTTCGAAAACACCGGTCTGGCTCTGCCATGCGCATCACCCCGATGCCGAGCGTGCACGCGCCTGGGAGGGCCTTGGCGCAAAGCTCATCCCGTGCGCCTTGAAAGATCACCATATCGACGCGCTGGATCTGCTTCAGCAATTGGGGCAGGCCGGGCTGACAAGTGTGTTCTGTGAAGGCGGAGCAGCACTTGCGGCTTCGCTTCTGGCCGAGGATTTGGTGGATGAGCTGGTTGGCTTTACGGCCGGTCTGACAATCGGGGCCGACGGGCTTTCATCCGTTGGAACCTTGGCGTTTGAAACACTTGAAGCCGCGCCGCGGTTCGAGCTTATAGAAACGCAGGTTGTGGGGGACGATATCCTGCACCGTTGGCGCAAACCCCCTGCGTAAGACTAGCGCCAAATATGAGCATGCGTTGCGAACGCACCCTGGAGTTTTGAAAGCAATCGATTGATCGGACCTGTCGCAGCGGCGTTTTCCTGTGACAGACGCTCGACTGCTACTTCGACAGGGCAGGCTTGACCGGTAACAGGATCGAAATAGCGGGGATAGTCGATCAGCGTGGCGTGGACCAAACCCAACAATGACGGTCTTGCGCCCCGACGGGCTGGAACGACCCCAAGGTCTGTGGTCAAGCCCCACCCGGCATAGAAAGGTGCGCCAAGGGTTGTCACCTTTACCCTGCGCAACAAAGCTTCGAACCCCAAAAGCGAGGTCATTGTCCAAACTTCCTGAACTTGGGTCAGCAACGCAGCGGGATCCGTGTGGGGTACGACAACGTCTGCCAAGACCGTTGCGTCAATCTTGCCTTCACGCAATCCGGCCTCGACGTCGGGATGTGGCTTGTAGATCAGGATCGCGTTTGGGTTGGCGTCGCGAGCAGCTTGCAGCAAATCCATATTGCTGCGCACTGCGCCTGTGCCCAACAGGATCGAAGCATCATCCTCGACCTGTCCGGGAACCAGGATGCGGTGCCCTTCAGGCAAGGTAGGGGCGGGTTGGCCCGTGTTGTACTTGCTCAATCCCTCAGCCAATAGCCGCTCTAGCAGGCGTTCGGCACGCATCTCCTGATCTGGGCGCAGTGTTTCGCGCAGGCTGATCAGGTCCTCCAACCGGCTGGGTTTTGTGGGGTCGTAATAGATGCCGATTTCGTCCGTGACCAATGACAGTGGAGGCACCAGTTCCGCCCCCAATCCGCGCGACCTGAGGAACCCGTCTTCAACCCGCACCGCTCCTTCGGTGTTTCTTGCCTGACTGGCCCAGACCATATGCGGGCGATCTGAGTGTTCTGGCTGCGCGGATGTGAATCTTAGTTTTCCGTGCCGCCCAAAAATCTGCTGCATGTGTTTGCGTTTCCACAGACGCATGCCCGAGGCAGTCCAGCCTTTATGGTCCTGACGCCAGGCGCGGGTTTGAGCTTCAAGCGTGTCCAGCGCCATCTCCAGATCGCAGATCTCGTCCCGGTATGGATCGTACCATGTGGGGTACAGCAGCATAGCTGCAGCGAAAAGTTGCGCGCGGGTGAGGTTGCGTTGGCGACGCGCAATCGGGTTTTCGTCCTGCGTCAGGCCCCAACCAGCATAGAAGGGTTGACCAAACACAAGCGGTTTGTGCCCGGCCAGGATGGCTTCGAACCCCAGTTGAGAGGACACTGTATAAACGGCGACAGCACCTTCCAACAGTGGCCAAGGGCTGATCGGGGCGTCGAACAGCGAGATCCGATCTGAAAGATCCTGATCGGTGAAATGCCCTTGGCGATGACCCGCCTGCGTTTCCGGATGTGTCTTGATTAGTATCTGTGCGCCAGGGTTTTCTTTTTGCGCGACAAACAGCATTTCAAGGAAACGAGCCCGGTCCGCTCCGCTGGCTGTGACTGCAGCGTCTCCCACCGTTTGATCGACGACCAGTACGTAGCCGGGATCTGGAGGAGCCTCGTCCAGATCAAATGCGGAATATTTGCTGAGGTGCAATTCCTTGATCCGTTCGATTGCTGCGCGCGCGCGATTGAGCAGAGCGGTGTTGTCCAACGGATCGTTGATCAGAATCTTCTCAAGATCGGACGGTCGTGACGCATCGAAATGCAAGCCCGAGCGATCCAGAAGCAGACCCAGCGGCGGTTCGCCTTCGCGTCCGGGATGCAGTGACCTGAGAAGCGCATCTTCGATGCGCAGAACTGGAACTTCGTGCTTTTCGGCGACCCTCAAGCCTCGATGAGCCGTGGGGCTGTTGCCCCAGACGCCCACGCAATCTTCGCTTTGGGGGATGCCCAAACGAATATCAAAGCCAGCCAGAGACAGTATTCTCTTGAGACGCTTTTGCGACAAAAACCCGCCGTTATAGACAAACAACCGGGTGCGACTGGCCCCGGCTGCGTTGTCGGTGTCAGGTATCATGCATCAGTTGCCAGTCAGCGTGGCAACATTCGCAATTGGCGTCAGGCCACCTGCAATAAGCGAGATCGATTTGCTCCACTGTGCGTAGGGCGCTTCAGTCACATAGATCGTGTCATCGTCGCGGATTACGAAGTCGCGCGCGATGAACAGACCGTTGGGTGAGGTCAGGTTCAGCAGGTAAATCATGCGCTGATCACCCTTCAGATCAGCACGGCCTGTGATGCTCCGGGCCACGCTCTCGCGTTCCTTGCGCAGTATGAAGATGCCTGTTGGATCCGACGACAGAGTTAGGAGGCCGCCCACCTGGGCAAGGGCTTCGAGCGCGGACAAGTCCTGGCTTTCAAATGCCACGCGGGATTGGCCGCCAGTGGCGCCGAGGGCGATGTAAGACCTGCTGTCTTCTTCCACGAGGATCCTGTCACCACCGCGCAAGGCTACGTCCAGCTTGGGGTTCCGGTACAAATCTTCGTACCAGACGGTGCCCTTTTGGCCTCCACGGATCAGGGTCACCAGTGCAATGTCAGACGCCACCGAGACGCCACCCGCCTGAGACAACATGCCCAGCAAGGACCGGGTCGGCCGCTCGATTGGATAGATGCCGGGTGCTGCGACTGTGCCGGTCAGCGAGACAGTAGACCCGTCGCCAGCAGCGCGTCGTACTTCGACCTGAGGGTCTGGCGTCTGTTCCTGCAACTTGTTTGTGATCAGAACACGCAGTTGTTCCGGTGTGTTTCCGGCGGCCCGCAAACGACCTGCATAGGGCACAAAGATGAAACCCTCGCTGTCGACCTGCACCTCGTCCAACGCCGTTGCTGCACCCGTTTCGCTGGACAGAAGGCCATCATCAACGTTTTCCCAGATGGTCAAGCTAAGGACGTCGCCGGGTCGCACGGTATCAGCAGTCAACGTCTGGGCGCTGCTAAACGACGAGGAAAAGCCGTATTGCGGGACCGAGGACGTGGCACGGGTTACCCGGTCATCGACCTCGACAACAAATGCATTGCCACCGTTTTGAACGGCTCCGGCCAGAATTTCGGTTTTGTTCGGTCCGGATTTCGGAAGCTGGCACGCCGCCAGAAGGCCGATTGCGGCCACAAGGGAAACCCCCCGCATCCAACGCATAGGAGAGATGTTCACTGCCGAATATCCTCAGTCTTTTTATACTTGGGCGCAGATTAGCGGGTCAGGCGCTCAACTTCCAGTCACAGAGTGGCCGTGTCCTTTAACGATTTTCAACTGTGGCGTCCGGGCCGCGTTCTTGTTGAGGATCGATTGATAGGGGTCGGTGGCCGTCAACATCATATCTGCGGCACGTCGCAAAGCCTGCCGTCGACCACGTCGCGAATAGAACCCGCCGGGCACTTGACTGGTCTCCCGAAGGAACTGTCGGTAACACCTGTAGGCATCGCTGTCCGGGTGCTTGGGGGCCGCGAAAAAGGCAGCGATAGGTTGCTGCGACACAAATTCTGGCTTCTCATAAACCGACCGCCCGAATGTTCGCAGCGGAATGCCACGCCACAGAACCTGCTGACCTGCTGTTGAGTTTACTGTGACGGCCGAGTTCGCATCGTCCAGAAGCTTGGCAAGCTTACCGCCGGGCACATAGTGAATTCTGTCTCGGATGCCATTTCTTCTGGCGCTTTCCATCGCGTGACGGCGCAATGGTTCACGGTGGTTTTCCAGCGGGTGTTCTTTGATGACCAACCTGTGATGGGCTGGTGCGCCTTGCGCGAAGCCTTCGATCACGTGATCCAAAAATTCGCACATACCAGAATAGCCAGAGTGTGCCTGGACTGAGCTGTCATGCCCCAGTTGTAGCAGGGCAAGGTGATAAGGATAACCGCTCCATCTGACATGAGCCGTTGCAATACTGCGGCGCATCCGGTGAAAAGGCATCAAAATCAGGCGTTTGAAGTAAAGTCTGAACTCTTGTGATACGGGCAGTTCCCTATGTCGGCGGAAGTTTTTGTATCGCCCGTTCCGAAACATTACGAACCAATGATAGAGGGCGCCGTAGAAGATATGCTGCCGCATATCCCCCCAATGTGAGGGCGGCGGAGGCGATTTGCTGTCCGCGACTTCCAAAGCCTGCTGCATTTGCTGGGCATCCAGGGACATGAGCCGAGAGTTCCCGTTTGACCCGTTGCGCTCATAAGTGATCCACCATGGGCGCAGATAGCCCTCCTCGAACACATGAACGATAATGCCGCGCGCCTGCGCAATTTGGACTGCCTGAGCGTGGACCGGGCGGGTGTCCCCGTACAGGACGATATCGGTAACGCCCTTATCCTCCATGATCCGGCAAAGGGTATCAGGCCAGTTTTCTTGTCGTTCAAGGAATGGTAAAAAGCTTGCCTTTTCGAACCAGAATGCCTGATCACCGGCATTGAACCCAACGCGCCAGACCTGAGCCCCAGCGGCGCGCAGCATTTTTCCCAGCGCCGAGAAAAACGGCCCATGTGGTCCCTGCAGAAACAGGAATACGCGATCTTTTGGATCTAAGGGCGTATGCTGCATATGGACTGCTCGTTTGGTTTTATTGTCGAAACTATGCCCGTTTGGGCGAGGCACGGCAAGGCAGGGCTTGCTCGCGCGGTCTGATAGGCTTACCTCGGCGGTGATAGACACGTACAGCGTAGGGACTGAGGGTTAACGGAATGTTTACAGGGATCGTAACCGACATGGGCACCGTCACCGAATTGGAGCAGAAGGGAGACCTGCGCGCCCGGATCAAAACAGCCTATGACACGTCCGGTATTGATATCGGGGCTTCGATTGCCAGTGATGGCGTGTGCCTGACCGTGATCGCACTGGGGGACGATTGGTATGATGTTCAGATCAGCGCCGAAACTGTGTCGAAAACCAACCTGGATACGTGGACTGTTGGCAAACGCGTCAATCTTGAACGTGCGCTGAAGGTCGGCGACGAGTTGGGTGGCCATATCGTGTCCGGTCACGTGGACGGGGTGGCCGAGGTTGTTGCCGTCGAAGATGAAGGCGACAGCACCCGTGTGACTCTGCGTGCGCCCAAAGACTTGGCGCGGTTTATCGCCCCAAAAGGATCGGTTGCGCTGAACGGAACCTCTCTGACGGTCAACGATGTGAATGATTGCGATTTTGGTATCAACTTCATTCCGCACACCAAAGAGGTGACCACCTGGGGCGACGTTCATGTAGGTGATCGTGTCAACCTTGAGATCGATACGCTGGCCCGCTACGTCGCGCGTTTGGCCGAGATGTCCTGATACGTCGCGTCGCGCCCGATCTGCGCCGTTTGCAGGCTGGCCTTTGGGGTCTGAGTGGTCTATGCCGCCGTGCAAACATGCCATCTGAAAGGCTGCCCCATGAGCTTTGAAACCCCAGGACCGGTCGAGGCCCAGCTGCGCGACGCGATCAGCCCGATCGAAGACATCATCGAAGAAGCGCGTGCCGGCCGGATGTATATCCTCGTCGACCACGAAGATCGTGAGAATGAAGGTGATCTGGTCATTGCCGCTGAATTCGCCGATGCCGAGGCAATCAACTTCATGGCGACCCATGGGCGCGGCCTGATCTGTCTGCCGATGACAGCCGAACGCGTGGATGCGCTGGGGCTGCCGATGATGGCCGTCAACAACTCGTCCCGGCACGAGACGGCCTTCACCGTATCGATTGAAGCGCGCGAAGGCGTCAGCACTGGAATTTCCGCTGCTGATCGTGCGCTGACCGTGGCCACCGCGATCAATGAGCAGAACACAATGGCGCATATCGCGACGCCCGGCCATATCTTCCCATTGCGGGCCAAGCGGGGTGGGGTGCTAGTGCGCGCGGGCCATACAGAGGCAGCCGTTGATATCTCGCGTCTGGCAGGGTTGAACCCGTCCGGCGTAATCTGCGAGATCATGAAGCCCGACGGCACCATGGCGCGTCTGCCTGACCTGGTTGAGTTTGCGCAAGAGCACAACATGAAGATCGGCACGATCAGCGACCTGATCAGCTATCGTTCGCGCAACGACAATCTGGTGGTGGAAACATCGCGTCAGACTGTTACGTCTGAGTATGGCGGCGAATGGGAAATGCGGATTTTCACGGACCAGACTCATGGCATCGAACATGTCGTGATGATCAAAGGCGACATCGCCACGCCCGAACCGGTTCTGACCCGCACGCACGCGCTGCACGAAGCGCCGGATATCCTGGGCCTCGGGCCGAAATCTTCGCGCGAGTTGCCCCGTGCGATGGAAAAGATCGCCGAAGAAGGGCGCGGTGTCGTCTGCCTGTTCCGGCAACCTCGCAACTCGCTTTATGCCATCGATGATGATGGCCCACGCACTATCAAGCAAACTGGTCTGGGCGCGCAGATCCTGTCCAAGATGGGCATTCAAGAGCTGGTGCTGCTGACCGACTCGCCTGAAACCGTGTATTTGGGGCTCGACGCGTTTGGCCTGTCCATCGTGGGCACCCGTTCGATCCTGAAGGAAGACTGATTATGGCTGAACAAGACAAACACGGCATTCTGACGACACCCAGTTTCGACAAGCCGGTGAAGCTGTTGATCGTGGCGGCCCCGTTCTATCGCGCGATTGCCGACAACCTGATCGCCGGAGCCAAGGCCGAGATCGAAGCGGCCGGCGGTACCTGCGAGGTGGTTGAGGTTCCGGGCGCGCTGGAGATCCCGACCGCCATCGCGATGGCCGATCGCCAGTGCAATTTCGACGGCTATGTCGCGCTGGGCTGCGTCATTCGTGGCGAGACCACGCATTATGAGACCGTCTGCAACGACTCGAGCCGCGCGATCCAATTGATGGGGCTGCAAGGGCTGTGCATCGGCAATGGCATCCTGACGGTTGAGAATGACGAACAGGCCGAAGTCCGCGCCAATCCAGAAAAGATGAATAAAGGTGGCGGGGCGGCCGCTGCGGCCTTGCATCTGATCGCACTCAGCCGTAAGTGGGGCTCTTCCAAAAAGGGCGTCGGATTCAAGCCGCCGTCCGAGTCCATCCTTGTGGCGGGCGACAACAACGGACCCACGACAGCATGACCCAGACAGACGCGCCAAAGCCGGCCAACCAGAAACGCCTGATGAAATCCGCCGCCCGGCTTTATGCTGTGCAGGCGCTGTTCCAGATGGAGCAGTCGGGCCAGACGACGGAAGCCGTCGTGAATGAGTTTCTGGATCACCGTTTTGGCGCCGTCTATGAGGGTGAAGAAATGCTGGATGGCGATATCAGCGTCTTCCGATCGCTGGTCGACAACGCGGTGAACTATCAGGCGCCGATCGATCAGATGACCGACCGCGCTCTGGTTGCCAAATGGCCGATTGCGCGCATTGACCCGACATTGCGTGCCTTGTTCCGCGCAGCTGGGGCAGAGCTGACCCAAAGCGATACGCCGCCCAAGGTGGTCATCACTGAATTCGTCGACGTTGCGCGCGCTTTCTTCCCCGAAGGCAAAGAGCCTAAATTCGTCAACGCCGTTCTGGATCACATGGCACGTGAGGCTCAGCCCGAGGCGTTCTGACGCCTTTACCGTCGCCCTCTAAGCGCTAGACTTCTGATATCAGCGCAAGGAGAGATGCGATGCCGAAACTGATCCGTCTGTATATCACGCAAGTCGCTTGGGGTTTTGTCATCTCGGCGGTGTTTGTCGGCGTACTATTGGCGCTGAACGTGGCGAACCTGCGCCACCTGATCACCGGCTCGGAAATCGGCCTGATCGCGCTGGTCATGATCTGGTTCATGAATGGCATCGTCTTTGCCGGGGTGCAATTTGCCTACAAGATCATGAGCATGGCAGAAAAGCCCGGTGGTCCACGGCGTGGATCGCCTGTCGTGCACAGCTTCAAGCCTGCACTCGCCAAGCAGGAAGCCCGCGCAGAGCGCTGAAATTCAAGGAAAATTGCGGCGGGACCACCAGTCAACCGTGCGGTGTGATTCCCGAGGACCTGTATGTACAGGTGGGCGCCAGGTAATCAGGCCAGGACCTGAACAGAGCCAGCCCCCTCGGAATTGCTTAAGGCCACCAGAATGCTACCTGTCACAAGAAGGGCAGAACCCGCCACGCGTTTAACTAGGGTGTCTGGCGGGTTCGCACAAGGGGTCAGGCATCAACAGTTTCGTGCAATGCCACGCGCATCTTGCCAAAGTGTTCGTCCCACCCTTTGTCCAAGGCCAGGATCAGTTCGAAGGCATCGGCACCCTGCGGCAAGCCTTCGTGCAGCAGATCAAGACGCGTACCACCGGCCACAGGCTCCAAGGTCCATTTCACGGTGCTTACAGCATCGCCCATAGGTTTCACTGTGAACGTGTATTCAAGATATTTGGGAGGCTTAGCGACGCGAACTTCGCCCCAGATCAGCAAGTCGCCGCTTGTGGTGCCAAACATCTCAAGCTTTTGACCTTCGACCAACGGCCGTTCCGGTTTGTGAAACCATTCCGCCAAATGGCCAGGGTCTGTAAGATAAGCCCATACGGTTTCCGGTTCGGCCCTGAGGAATATTGATTTCTTCAATACAGAATCGGTCATTTTGATTTCCTTTCAACAGCTTCCTTGAGAGAGTTGAGGCGGTCGTCCCAGAACTGGTCAAAATAGCTGAGCCAATCCAGAACAGGGGCCATCCCCAGTGGTTCAAGTCGATTAATGCGTTCCCGACCGCGCACTTCGACCGAGATCAAGCCACCGTCAGAAAGAACAGTCAGGTGTTTCTTGACCGCAGCTCGGGTCATGTCGAACCGGTCGGTCAATTGCCCGATTGTCATGTCCTGAACTGCAAGCAGTTGCACGATGTCCCTGCGGGTTGGATCAGCCAGCGCACGAAACGCGTTTTGAGTTTGGTTTTCCATAAGCACCCTCAAATGAGATACCATTTGGTATCATATTAATGCGGTACCAAAAGGTATCATGTCAAGCCTGAAGGCGCGCTTTACTTTTGTTCACTAATTGTTCACATTTGAGAAATGGTTTTGGATTTGCAGCCTGGACAGAAACTGGCGCGAGGTGTCGCGCGACACCTTGCGACGCATGGTTTTGTATCTGTTGAGGAATTTGTCCCGGCACGCGGCTTGCGCGTCGATGTGATGGGGTTAGGCCCCAAGGGTGAGCTTTGGGTGATCGAATGCAAATCCAGCCGGGCCGATTATCAGTCAGATTCGAAATGGCAGGGCTATTTGGAGTGGTGTGATCGGTTTTTCTGGGCCGTCGATACTGATTTTCCGGTTGAACTGCTGCCCGCAGAAACCGGTTTGATCATCGCCGACGCATATGACGCAGAAATTGTGCGCATGTCGCCTGAGGACAAACTGGCTCCGGCACGGCGGAAGAAAATGATTCAGAAGTTTGCAACAGATGCGGCACGCCGTCTGCACGCGTTGCGCGATCCGCGGCTTTAGCGTCAGCCTTTGACGGCCAGAGCGGCTTGGACAGCCGCGCGGATTTCATCGGCGATTTCTTCGGCTTCTTCCGGGTCGAAATCCATCGGAATTTCCACGCCGTCAGCTTCGATGAACAAGCGCACCATACCCTGATCGGTTGGGCCGATTTGCAGATTCGCCTGAATGTCGCGTTCGGTGTTGATGCCCATCTGTGCCTCCGAGACTGAGCATTCCTGCTAGCGCGCACGGGGTTGAGAATCAAGTCACCTTTGCGGTCAGATAAATCATGGATGATGTCATACTCAGAACCTTTCAACCTGACGACGCCGCCTGGCTGGTCGAACAGCACGGTACGCTCTATGCGCGCGATGAAGGATTTGACGACAGTTTTGGGCCGTTGGTTGCACGTATCCTTGACGAGTTCATCGCATCCCACGATCCCACCCGCGAAAAGGGGTGGATTGCAGAGCAGGGCAGGCAACGGCTGGGCAGCATTTTTTGTGTAGGCCTGGATCAGCACACGGCAAAACTGCGCTTGTTTCTGCTTGTCCCCGAGGCTCGTGGTCATGGGGTTGGGAAACGGCTGCTGGAAGCCTGTACAGGCTTTGCAAGGGACGCAGGGTATCAGGAAATGGTTCTGTGGACCCATGAAAGCCACAAGGCGGCATGTGCGCTTTACAAGGCTTTTGGGTGGGAACTGACAGACAGCAAACCGGTGCATTCCTTTGGGGTCGATCTTGTCGAACAAAGCTGGAAATTTCGGCTTTAATCCTCTTGCATTCCCCCGGCGCGTTCGGTACATCGCCCCTCACGAGTGCCGCCTTAGCTCAGTTGGTTAGAGCGCTGGATTGTGGATCCAGAGGTCCCCTGTTCAAGCCAGGGAGGCGGTACCACTTCTCTCAAAACAGGTTTGTTTTCACGCGACTGCGCGTGTTACGCCATTGGAATGGCCTTGAAAGTCGATGCGATGCGCGCGCTGAAGATCAGCGCGCGAGGTTCAGTTTGAAGCGCATCTTGGTTTGTCTGGCAGCTGGAAGATGTCGGTTCAAGCGCTTGTTGATCATGCCAAAACCCCAGACGATCACCAGTGTCAGCAGAATGAAATAGAACGCCAGAATCGGATATGGAACGAACGGGTTGAACGTCTTGTCGGCAAAGTAGCTGGCGTAATACAGCGCATCTCCGCGTTGTTGCCAGGCTGGGAAGGCCGAGAAGAAAACCAGCGTTGTGGCGTGGAACAGAAAGATCGCCTCGTTCGTATAAGCTGGCCATGCCAGGCGCAGCATAGTGGGCCAGACGATCCGGCGGAAACGGGCCCAACCGGTCATGCCGTAAGCATCAGCAGCTTCGATGTCGCCTTTGGGAATGGATCTGAGCGCACCATAGAAAATCTCGCCCGAATAGGCAGCGGTGTTCAGGAAGAGCACGATCAGCGCCCCCAGCCAGGCCGAGGTGAACGCGTCAAACATGGGGTAGGATTTCTTCAGCGACAGGAAGAAGAAGTAGGCAAAAAAGAACTGGATAAACAAGGGCGAGCCACGGAACAGGAAGATGAACCATTCCGAAGGTTTGCGCAGCCACTTGTTCGTCGAGGCTTTGCCGACGGCCAGGGCGGTGGCCAGAAAGAAACCGGTCGCCAGTGCCATGATCCCGAAATACACATTCCAGATCATACCTGACCCGATCAGAGTAAACTGCTCGCACAGGGTGAAATCGTTCTTGGGCAGCAGGCGCTCGCCAATGCCAAGAGAACGGAGGCCATAGTCCTGAATGGTCTGCAAGCAGCTCATGCCGTGGTCTCCTTGCGTAGCAGTTCACCGCCCGAGGTGGCTTGTCCGTGCGACAGCTTGCGCATCAGTTTTTCCAATCCAATCTCGGATACACGGGTCATACCCAAATAGAAAATCAGCAGGAACAGGAAGTACCACATGCGCCAGTCGCCGTGGGGATATTGTGTGAATCTGGAGGTCTTGGTGCCACCAAGCTCGCGCGCCCAATAAACGATATCCTCGATCCCCAGCAGGAACAGAAGCGGCGTCGCCTTGATCAGTACCATCCACAGGTTCGACAGGCCGGGCAGGGCATAGACCCACATCTGCGGCACAAGGATGCGCCAGAAAGTCTGACGACGGGTCATGCCATAAGCTTCGGCTGTTTCCAGTTGTGCGTGCGGTACTGCCCGCATGCCGCCAAACAGAACGTTTGCGGCAAAGGCTCCGAAAACGATTGAGAAAGTGATGATTGCCAGAAAGAACCCATAAGTTTCATGCACCCATTCCGGCGCTGTCCCTAATGGCAGTTTGGCCGCCTGACACACGATGAAGTCATTTCCCTGACGAATCGGGTCGGTCCATTCGGGGCACAGGATTTTATGCCGCGTCCATTCGAACGCCTGATCCAGGGCAATGACAAAGAACAGGAAGAATGCGATGTCGGGGACGCCGCGCACAATGGCGATGTACCCTTTTCCCAGCCAGCTTAGTGGTGGGAAATGCGACCGGGCTGCCATTGCACCCATAAAGCCAAACGCCAACGCAACAGGCGCAGTCACGGCCAGCAATCCCAATACTTTGAGGAAAGATAAGTAGAAGGACCAGTGGACACCGTTGGTCAGGTAACAAGAAAACCAACGGAATGTTCCGAGCGTGTCTGGATCAGCGCAAAAGGAAAACATGTAGCGTCTTTCGAACGTCGTGCCCGCGTTTCTGACGGGCCAGGTTCGGCGCGACAAACGCGCCGAACCGCTTGATACGGATTAGTTTGTAACGACCGAACCGTCAGCGTTGTAGGTCGGCACGCCTTCGCCGAACCACTTGACGATCAGTTCGTTCAGCGAACCGTCTGCTTTCATCGACGTGATTGCTTCGTCGAACTTACCACGCAGTTCGCCATCCAATTCACGGATGCCCAGGCCAATACCGCCGCCCAGAGGCACGTCATCGCCTACGAAAACCAGCTCACCGGCCGACTCCTCAACGATCGGCACCAGGAAGTCCTTGTCAGCAAAGACCGCGTCGGCTTCACCGTTACGTACGGCTGCGATGGTTTCTTCCGGGGTTGCGAATTCAACCAAAGTCGCGCCGGATTCGGCTACGTGACCGGCCTGAATGGTTGCGGTTTGCGCGGCGACGATACCACCGGCAACATCAACGCCTTCCGCTGCACCGACGTAGGCCGAAGCCGCAGGCGGGAAGTAGTTCTGGGTGAAATCGATAACCTCGTCACGCTCGTCGGTGATCGACATGCCAGCGATGATGGTGTCGTAGTTGCCCGACACCAGGTTCGGAATGATCGAATCCCAGTCGTTCTTAACCCACTCACACTCCAGGTTTGCGCGTTTGCACAGCTCGTCGCCGACCTCACGCTCGAAACCGTCGATCTCACCGGCGTCGTTGATGAAGTTATACGGAGGGTAGGCGCCCTCGGTGCCCATGCGGACGGTGTCGGCCATGGCGATACCGGCAGTCAGCGCCAGTGCTGCGGTGGACAGAATCAGGTTTTTCATTGGTTACTCCCCAGTTTGGTTCTGTATTTGAAGTTAAGCCGCCTGAGTGGCGGAGAGAAAGCCCCGAAGCCGTTCGGATTCGGGTGACGTAAAGATATCTTCGGGCGTGCCTTCTTCCTCGATCAGGCCCTGGTGCAGAAACACCACGTGGCTTGAGATGTCGGCGGCCATTTTCATGTCGTGGGTCACGATGATCATGGTGCGCCCTTCGGCGGCCAGATCCTTAATCACCTTGATGACCTCTTGTTCAAGTTCGGGATCCAGTGCCGAGGTTGGTTCGTCGAACAGCAGCGCCTCGGGTTCCATACACAGACCACGCGCAATGGCAGCACGCTGTTGCTGACCACCGGACAATTGGGCCGGGTAGACATCGCATTTGTCACCAATGCCCACTTTGTCCAGGTACTTTCGTGCGCTGTCTTCCACTTCGGCCCGGTCACGGCCCAAAACGGTCACTGGGGCCTCCATCACATTTTGTAGGATGGTCATATGCGCCCAAAGATTGAATTGCTGAAACACCATCGACAGATTGGTGCGAATGCGCATGACTTGCTTGGGGTCCGCCGGACGGCGCGAATGGCCTTCACCAGACCATTTGACTGGTTCACCCTTGAAAAGAATTTCACCCTGCTGACTGTCTTCCAAAAGGTTGCAGCAGCGCAGCAGCGTCGATTTTCCGGATCCCGATGATCCGATCAGCGAGACCACGTCGCCCCGATGAGCCGTGATATCCACCCCTTTCAACACCTCGAGATTGCCGAAGCTTTTGTGAAGGTTTTTGATTTCGATGACGGGAGCGGTTTCTGTCACGGGCAGTCCAGTGGTTGGTGGTGTTGGTGCGGTACTAGGACCGAAAAAATAGGTCAATGCAATGCGCAAATGACAGAATCAAGACCTCAAACGCCCAAAATGACCAAAAGCATTCGACAATTTGGTCAGCTGTTCGAAAGTAAGGCGTTTGGGGTCGGTGGGTTGGGAACAGACAGGTAATCGGACGCCGGAATGTCCACCAGGCCCCGCAGGTACAGCTGTTGTCGATCCGTGTCCTCTAGGCCTTCAATGGCAGCGCGTACGGCATGCGCGATTTGCGCAGCGTTTTGCCCTTGTGCGGCAATGTAGGGCAATGTTGGTGTCGGCGCGGTCCTCGTCACCTCTTGCACGCGGTCATTCTGGTCGGTGTGATCTTGCAGTAGGCGCCATGTCAGCGCATCCAAAGCGGCAAAATCGGCTTTGCCTTCAGCCACGGCTTGCGCCGAAAGCGCATGGCCACCTGTTTCCAATGCAAATGTAGGACGAAGATTCATCCGCGCCAAATGCGTGATTGGGGCCGCCCAACCGGACTGAGACAGGGCCTCGTTATAGGCAAAGGTCCCGTTCGCCAGATCTGGCAGATCGCGGGCGTCATCCCGACGTTTGACAAAAACCGAGCAGTAATGGCCAACCGGACAATCGGGCAGGCCATAATCTGGCGTTCCAACCAATTGCACATGACCATGTAGTCGGGTTCGATACGGCATCCCACAGGTCTGAGCCAATATCAGATTCGGGTCCTGCCAGACCTCCCACATGTCCTGATCTCGGGTCAGGTGATCCGGGCCGAAACCCAGATGATTGCGTATCAGATCCCAGAACCGGTCATTTGCAGCTTGAAGCGCAGGCATGTCGTACATGCCAAGCATTGCAATCACGATTTTGCAGCCCTTTGGCGCGCCAAGGCCGAATCCACGTCGCTTACACCCAACAGGCTGACCACGAGACGCAGCAGAGAATCTTCTTCGCCAGTGCGATGACCGTCAGCAAGCGCTACGGACCACAGGGCCTGTACCACGGCCAGCCGGTCCTCATAGTCGACAGCCTCTTTGATGGCACGGGTAAAGCGGACCGTGTCGGGGGCTTCGGCCTCCAAATCCTCGGCCTGCGCGCGCAATGCAGCGCTTTCGAACGGGGACAGGCCAAAGCGTTCCGCCGAAATGCGGTCGATCCGCGCCATCTCGGTATCGGAATAATCATTGTCGGAACGGGCCAGACGCACCAGCAGGGCCGTCAGGGCAAGGCGGGCGTCGTCTTCGACAAGCGGGTCGGGCTGAGGCTGCGTGAGCCTGGAAAGAAAGTCACTGAACATGGGTTAGATATAGCGAGCGCCTAACTCACATCCAAGCGGCTTTGAACGCGTTCACGTGCGGCTTTACTGTCGTTGAAGCTCAACCCCATGGCGACGCGGGCTTCTTCGACGATTTTCATTTCGCCTTCATCCGTGCTGCCATCAGCCAGGACAACTTCCCAAAGCGCATCCAGCGCGGCCAGACGTTCCTTCAAGTCGGTCGTTTCGCGGATCAGCTTGCCAAAGGTATCCGTTTCCGGCGCAGCTGCGTGAAGCTTTTCGCAAGTCGCACGCACTTTAGCGGCTTCAATCGCGTTATGCTGGTAAAGGCGGGCCAGAATCTTGTCGATCAAACTGATCTCTTCCAGTTTGTAGTCCCGGTCCGCCTGCGCCACACGCACCATGAGCGCGCCCAGGGCAAGCTCGGCATCCGGATCGGGCAGGTGTTTATGTTGAGGCGGTCTGAGCGCCTGAAAGAACTTTTTCAACATAAGGTCAGGTTATTCCATATTTTGTGGTCCGCCAAGCGAAGACTACCTGCCATAGCCCTGAATGATCACAAGATTGCCGATCGACAGCAGGCCGCCATGAACTTGCATTCATCGTTTGATGCGTTCAACCAAGAGATGAGGGAAATACTGACCGAAGGCAATGCCATCCCACCAACGGCGCTTAGCCTTCATAGTTCAAAGCCGCCTGCGCCTGCTCGGTCAGCCATTTGATCATCTGACGATAGGGCACAGGCCCGTAACTGACACGAGCAACGCCCAGTTCAGCCAGCTTGGACGTAGCAGGCGTGCCGGGCAGGGCGATGATGTTGACCGGCAAGTTAGTTGCTTCGCACAAACGACCAATCAAAGCTTCGTCTTTCAGGCCCGGTGCAAAAAAGCCGCTGGCACCGGCCGCTTCATAGGACGCAGCCCGCGTGATGGTTTCTTCCAGCATTGCCTCGCTGTGGGTCTCTGCAGGAGCTTTGAGAAAGATATCGGTGCGCGCATTGACATAAGCGGGGATGCCCGTGCTGTCGCACGCCTCTCGCATGGCTTCGACGCGCTTGGCCTGAACCGCCACATCATAAAGCCCCGCGCCACCAATAATCTGATCTTCGAAGTTGAAACCAACCACACCGCAATCCAGAGCGCGTTTCACGTTTTCTGAAATACCCTGCGCGTCTTCGGCATAAGCGCCTTCGAAATCCAGTGTCACCGGCAGATCGACTGCTGCCACAATGCGGCGAGCGTTGTCCAAGGCAGCCTCAAGCGGGATGTTCTGTCCGTCGCTGAACCCCTGAGCCATGGCAACCGGGGCGCTGCCAGTTGCAATTGCCTGCGCACCGGCATCCCGAACCGCACCGGCGCTGCCTGCGTCCCAGATGTTGAAAAGGATGACCGGATCGCCCTTTTTGTGAAGGCTGGTGAAGGTTTTCGCGTTCTGGATCTGGTCGGCCATCGGAACTCTCCTGTTGTAACGTGACCAACAGTTAACGTTACGATGTCCGACCGAGTAGGTTTTTTTGCTTTGATACGTCACTTTGAGGTGACGGGCCCTGCATCGCTCAATTCCTATCGGACTGAGCTATGCGGGTGATTTGCGGCAAGCCGAATGTAAGCGGTCTATGCCTCGTCCGCTGCCCCAGATACGAATTTCGCACTGAAATTGGCTTCGCCCAGACGCTTCAGCAAGCTCAGTTGAGTGTCCAGCCAGTCCTTGTGACCTTCCTCTTCCAACAAAATGCGTTCGAACAGCGTGCGTGAACCGACATCGCCGACTTCAGCTGCCTGCAGCGCGGCTTGGGTATAGAAATCGACAGCTTCGGTTTCGTCTTTCAGATCGGCAGAGAACATCTCTTCCAAAGAACCTGCTGCCGCCGGGCTTTTCTGAAACGAAAGCTCGGGCACGCCACCCAGAAACAGGATGCGCTCGATAAACGCGTCAGAGTGGCCCAACTCTTCCTGCATTTCGCCCCGCATCTTTTCGGCCAGAATATCAAGGCCCCAGTCTTCTAGCACATGGGCGTGCAGCTGATACTGATGCGCCGCCGTCAGCTCCATATGCAGTGCTTGTTGAAGGTTGGTGATCGTTGTTGCGTTGCTCATCGGAAATCTCCTGAATCTCTGAACTGTATCCAAGGCGCGAAGCAGAAACTTCGCATCCTCATACAGTTAAGAGGTCAGCCCCCACAAAACAACGTGGGGGTGACAGACCGACACAGCGGGGGGTTACACCAGACGCGAGGTGTCTTTTGCAGCGCGCACAAAATCGCGGAACAGTGGGTGCGGGTCAAAGGGCTTGGACTTCAGTTCCGGATGGTATTGAACGCCAATGAACCAGGGATGATCTGACCATTCCACGATTTCGGGCAAACGACCGTCCGGCGACATGCCTGAAAAGTTTAGTCCCGCCTTCTCAAGCTGTTCGCGATACTTGATATCAACCTCATAGCGGTGACGGTGGCGTTCCTCGATCTGTGTGCCGCCATAGACGCCGGCAACTTTGGATCCTTCGGCCAGAACTGCGTTGTACGCGCCCAACCGCATGGTGCCGCCTTTGTCGTCGCCGACTTTGCGTTCAACCTTGTGGTTGCCCTGTACCCACTCTTTCAGGTGGTAAACGACTGGCTCGAAACGTTTCTTCCCTGCCTCGTGGTCGAATTCCTCTGAACCCGCCTCGGTGATGCCAGCAGCATTCCGCGCCGCTTCGATCACCGCCATCTGCATGCCCAAACAAATGCCCAGATAGGGGACCTTGTGTTCGCGCGCATACTGAGCAGCCTTGATCTTGCCTTCGGTGCCGCGTTCGCCAAATCCGCCGGGGACAAGGATCGCGTGGAAGCCTTCCAGATGCGGGGCTGCGTCTTCTGTGTCGAACACCTCGGCATCAACCCACTCGATTTTCACCTTAACCCGGTTGGCCATGCCACCATGGGTCAGCGCCTCGGCGATCGACTTATAGGCATCCTCAAGCTGAGTGTATTTGCCGACGATGGCAACTTTGACCTCCCCTTCGGCATTGTGGATGCGGTCGCTGACGTCTTCCCACTTGGCCAAATCCGGTTTCGGGGCAGGGCTGATCTGGAACGCGTCCAGCACCGCCTGATCCAGACCTTCCCGGTGATAGGCCAGCGGTGCATCATAGATGGTGCTCAGGTCCTGAGCTGCAATCACGCTGTCGGGGCGGACATTACAGAACAGCGCCAGTTTCTCGCGTTCTTTGGTCGGAATCGGACCTTCGGACCGGCAGACCAGAATATCGGGTGCCAGACCGATCGACCGCAGCTCTTTCACCGAGTGCTGAGTCGGCTTGGTTTTCAACTCACCAGACGCTTTGATGTAGGGCAGCAATGTGAGGTGCATAAAGATACACTGGCCGCGCGGCTTGTCTTGGCTGAACTGACGGATGGCTTCAAAAAAGGGCAGGCCCTCGATGTCACCGACGGTTCCGCCGATCTCACACAGCATAAAATCGACCTCATCCTCGCCGATGGCGATGAAATCCTTGATCTCATTGGTGACGTGCGGGATGACCTGAATGGTTTTGCCAAGGTAATCGCCACGGCGCTCTTTCTCGAGCACATTCGAATAAATCCGCCCCGAACTGACCGAGTTGGTTTTCCGCGCTGCTACGCCGGTGAAGCGTTCATAGTGGCCAAGGTCCAGATCGGTTTCGGCCCCATCGTCGGTGACAAAAACCTCGCCGTGTTCAAAAGGCGACATCGTGCCGGGGTCGACATTCAGATAGGGGTCCAGCTTGCGCAGGCGAACGGAGTACCCCCGCGCTTGCAGCAGCGATCCCAAAGCCGCCGAAGCCAGTCCTTTGCCCAAGGACGAAACCACACCACCAGTGATGAAAATAAAACGCGCCATAGTTTTTCGGCTGCTCCCGTGAGACGTCAAAATCAGCTGCCCGACGGTTCCGAAAAACCGCTGCATCACGGGACTTCACGTATAAAGGATTCGCGCCAAAAGCGCAAGAGAACCGCAAGATGCTGTTGCAGTCCTCTTTCAGGTTTCTAGGTTTTGTGGATCAGTCCGCTTGCGGGATCAGTGGCGCGTTGTCGCCCTGTGCCGGTGGCAGAAGATCATCTGCCGACGGAATCGCCGGAGTGCTTTCTTCGGTGGAAGCCGGAGCCGGAACGCCCAGACGGTCGATCACCGAACTGCCCGAGGATTTCTGAGCCGCGAGGATGGTCAGTGTAATCGAGGTCACGATAAAGCAGGCCGCCAGGATCCAGGTCAGCTTGCCCAAGGCGGTTGCCGCTGCGCGACCCGTCATGGCGCCGCCACCGCCGCCGCCCATGCCCAGGCCACCGCCTTCGGACCGCTGCATCAGAACAACGGCAATCAGGCCCAAGGCCAACAGAAGGTGGATGATGAGAACGACGTTTTCCATGGTGGTCCTGTACAGCGTGGCGTGTATCGCGTGGTACTTATGCAAGTTTGTCCGCGGGGGCAAGTCAGGAGTTCACATCACCACACGTGATACATCATATCACGGCAACGGGACTGGACAGAACACCAATGCGTGACGCAGGCTGCGCCTTATGCCACATGACGACCACGACCACCCGCACGCATTGTTACCACCGGAACCCGCTTTGCGCGTCAAGGCGCTGGAAACGATTCTGACCCGTAAAGGGCTGATCGATCCGGCTGCGTTGGATGAAATCATCGACACGTATCAAAACAAGATTGGCCCGCAAAATGGCGCGCGGGTTGTTGCCAAAGCATGGAACGATCCTGTGTTTAAGGCGGCTTTATTGGAAGATGCCACACCCGTTGTGGCGGATCTTGGTTATTACGGTCGGCAAGGCGAGCACATGGTTGTGGTTGAGAACTCACCCGACCAGCACAACATGGTCGTCTGCACCTTGTGCAGTTGCTACCCGTGGCCATTGCTGGGTATCCCGCCCGGCTGGTATAAGTCCGACGCCTACCGTGCCCGCGCCGTGCGCGAACCGCGTAAAGTGCTAGCCGAATTCGGCGTCACTCTGCCCGAGGGTACATCTGTGAGGGTATGGGATTCGACCGCCGAGATTCGCTACCTCGTTCTGCCCATGCGACCTGAAGGCACAGACGGGATGAGCGAAGACGAACTTGCCGCGCTGGTGACACGCGACAGCATGATCGGTACCGGCCTTCCCATGGTGTCCTCATGACCCGCGTTCATGACATGGGCGGCCGTTTTGGAGATGGCCCGATTAATCCAGAAGCAGAGGGCGCGCCGGTTTTTGCCGAAGAGTGGCATGCTCGGGCATTGGCGGTGACTCTTGCCGCAGGGTTTCTGGGGCAGTGGAACATCGATGTGTCGCGACATGCGCGCGAGCGGCTGTCTCCAAAAGACTACGCGCAATTTTCATATTACGAAAAATGGATCTCCGGCCTGGCCGACCTACTGGTTGAAAAAGGTGTTCTCAGTTTGGATGACCTGCGGGGTGGCGGTGAGGAGGGAGCACACCCGCTGACCGAGGAAGTGCTTAAAGCCGAAGCTGTTTCTGCTGCTTTGGCCAAAGGTGGACCAGCGGACAGACCGTCGAACGTCGCGGTGCTGTACTTTGTTGGGCAAGAAGTCATCACGAGTCGACCTGCTGCAAACCGGCTTGTGGATGGGGGTCATACGCGTTTGCCGATCTACGCATCTGGCGCCAAGGGGCAAATCCTGCGTTTGCATGGGACGCACGTTTTTCCCGACGCAAACGCCCATGGTTTGGGCGAAGCCCCTGAACCGCTATACGCAGTGGCCTTCCCGGCGTCTGAACTGTGGATCAACCCAGAACATCCCAAAGACGAAGTGGTGCTGGATTTGTGGCAAAGCTATCTGGTTCCGGCATGAGCGAATGCGTCATCCATACGGCCCCGGAACCTGTCTTTGCCGAACCCTGGCACGCTCAGGTCTTTGCTGTCACCGTTGCGCTGAACGAGGCTGGTCGGTTCGGTTGGTCCGACTGGGCGACTCGGTTTTCGAATACACTCAAGCGTCATGGCCTTGCGCGGGAGCTGGATGGTGGCGACGACTATTTTCACGCTTGGTTGGAAACACTTGAGGACATGCTCGCCGAGCAGGGGGCTGCTCTGCCGCAGGATGTGTCTGACCTGCACCGGGCGTGGGAAGAGGCTTATCTGACGACACCCCACGGGCATCCGGTGCATTTGCGTTGACCATTGATCGGGGGCTCTGCCCCCGCCGCCCGTTCCGGGCGACTCCCCCGAGGTATTTCTAGCCAGATGAAGCGGGGGATCCGTCTTCATCTGGCCCCAAATACCTCTGCCGGATGCATCGCGCATTTGCGCGATTTCAATCTGCGGCGAAATATCGGTTTCCCTGCCGTTTGTGCCCGGCTATATGAGCCGAGTTTGATTACTCAGCACGAAAAGGACCGGATATGGCCAACGTGGTTGTTGTCGGCGCTCAATGGGGCGACGAAGGAAAAGGCAAGATTGTCGACTGGCTCAGCGAACGGGCGGACGTGATCGCGCGTTTTCAGGGCGGGCATAATGCCGGTCATACGCTGGTGATCGATGGTGAGGTCTACAAGTTGAATGCCCTTCCGTCGGGGGTTGTGCGCGGCGGTAAACTGAGTGTCATTGGCAACGGTGTCGTATTGGACCCCTGGCATCTGGTAAACGAGATTGCCTCGATCCGTCAGCAGGGCGTTGAGATCACGCCCGAGACATTGATGATTGCCGAGAATACGCCATTGATCCTGCCAATCCATGGTGAACTGGACCGTGCGCGTGAAGAAGCAGCCAGTAAAGGCACAAAGATCGGAACCACCGGTCGCGGGATTGGCCCTGCCTATGAAGACAAGGTCGGGCGCCGTTCGGTCCGTGTGGCTGACCTGGCGGATGAGGCAACGCTTGAGGCCCGGGTGGATCGTGCGTTGCAGCACCATGATCCGTTGCGCAAAGGTCTGGGCATTGAGCCTGTCGACAGGGACGCCCTGATCGCACAACTAAAAGAGATCGCGCAGGAAATCCTTCCCTTTGCCGCTCCGGTCTGGAAAGTGCTGAACGAAAAACGCAAGGCGGGCAAACGCATTTTGTTCGAAGGGGCGCAAGGTGCTCTGTTGGACATCGATTTCGGAACCTATCCATTTGTGACCTCGTCCAATGTGATCGCCGGGCAGGCCGCCACTGGTGTGGGAATCGGGCCTGGCTCGGTTGATTTTGTTCTGGGGATCGTCAAGGCCTACACCACCCGCGTCGGCGAAGGTCCGTTCCCAACAGAGCTGGACGACGACGACGGCCATCGCCTTGGAACCCGGGGTCACGAATTTGGAACGGTGACAGGCCGCAAACGTCGCTGCGGCTGGTTCGACGCCTGTCTGGTGCGCCAGACCTGCGCGACCAGCGGCGTGAACGGCATCTCTCTGACAAAGCTGGATGTTTTGGATGGGTTTGAAACGCTGAAAATCTGCACCGGATATGAGCTGGATGGCGAACGGCTGGACTATCTGCCCACCGCGGCCGATCAACAAGCACGGTGCACCCCCATTTATGAAGAAATGCCGGGGTGGAGCGAATCGACGGAAGGCGCGCGCAGCTGGGCCGATCTGCCAGCTAACGCGATCAAATACGTACGTCGTGTGGAAGAACTGATTGAATGCCCAGTGGCGCTTTTGTCCACCAGCCCGGAGCGGGACGACACCATTTTGGTGACAGACCCGTTTGCTGACTGATGGCCGAAGAAAAGAAACCGGGACTGAGTTACAAGGCGCGTCGGCGGTGGTCTCTGGTGATCCTTGTTATTGGCTTGCCGCTTTACATTGTGGCGGTGGTCACAGTTGTAAACTGGCTGGATCGCCCTCCGATCTGGGTCGAACTTCTGGTCTATGTCGTACTTGGCGTTCTTTGGGCTTTGCCGTTCAAGTTCGTTTTTCGCGGCGTCGGGAAAGAAGACCCGGATCAGTCCTGAGCATCTTGAGAAGCCTGTGTCTGGTTTGGCCAACTGAGAATTGCGCGTGCAAACGCGCGGTACTCACTTGTGATTTCTTTGGCCATGCTGAAAGGGGTGGGCCATGGGGTGGTCAGGGTCGCCTCGACTTGACCCGGTACAAGGGTTAGCTCTGCATTGTGCTTTGCGGCCAGGCGTCTCATTTTCTGATTGGTCGCAAGGCATAACATATGGACTTCTCTGATCCCTCGGTTTTGAGCGATCGTAATAAGTCGGGATAGCAAAGCATCTCCAATCCCCTGATCTTGCCAAGCTTTTTCAACAGTAAATGCCGCTTCGGCGACATGGTATTTGTGGTCAGGTATCAGACGTAATTCTCCCACGCCGCGTAGACAAGAATCCGGGAAAGCTCCGAAAACAAATGCTGCGTCGGCAAACATATTGGACAGGTAGTCTTGCACCCCCTGCGGCTGAACAGGTGTGCCAAAGCGCGAAAGCAATACGTCCTCATCCAAGCTGTTGAAATGGCTTGAAATTAATGCGTGATCATGTCTTCGAAGTCGGCGAATTACGATGTCTTGCATAGCACTGCCTCAGTCTGAAACGGATCTCGTGACGAGAGTTTTACCGTGAGACTATACCATAATTCTGCGCTGCAGCATAAACCGTTTTGACGCGCTGCCTGAATAACGGTGCACCTTGCAAAGTTGAGTTCGCAAAAAAAAGGGCCGGGATTTACCCGGCCCTGCTTGTCTATAGGCGCGTCAGTCAGCCCACTGCGCGTTCATCATCCGGGCGGAAGCCGATCAGATTGGAGGCCGCAAAACGGCCACCGCCGGCTTTCTCGATTTTGCCGTCGCGCAGCAACTGACCGAATGAACGCAGGCTTTCTTCGCGATTGAACTCATCCTGCTTCAAAGAGCGGACTTTGTTCATCAGTTGCGGGCGCGAGAACTGTTCCTGACCTTCAATAAAGGACAGATAAGCTGCGGCCGCTTCCAGAAGGTCAGGCAGTGATTGAGCGCCCTGATCCTGTGCAAACTGGGCAAAGCCGCCTTCTTCCGAACCGCTGTCTTCCATTTCAGTGGTGACGCGACGGGGCATCACGGGGCCGGTCGGTTCGCTCTGATCGTCAACGCGCTGTTCAGCCACCAGTTTTAGCGGGGCCGGAGCATCTGCTTCCGGACGCGCACTGGTCACCTTCACTTCGGGGCGGCGGGGGCTGACCACAAATTCCAAGTCGCCACGGTATTCGTCGGCCTTTGCGGATGCAGTGTCTGCGTCATCCAGCTCTGCCTCGGTCGCAGCGACAGCTGTACGCAGGTGCGAATAGGTTTCGCGCGCATCGCTACTGGACGGATCATCCATATGTTCGCCGGTTTTGGCCATCAAACGCTGGACATCCTGATCCGGATCGGCGTCATCCGCCAGTTTTTGGCCAGAACGCTCAGAGAACTCTGACTCGATCTCGGAAATCTCGCTCAGCAGGTTCTCTTCATATTCGGCCGTCAACAAACCATGGGTTTGATCGTCCTGTGAGTCCTGGGATGCTTCATCCGAAGTTTCAATCGCCACGTCCTCTACATTCAGGATGTTCGGAACGTCCTCTTCTTCGACCTCGTCTGCTACGTCATCTTCCAGATCCGCGAAAAGCGGTTCGGCAGGAAGTTGCTGCATTTCGGGGGCGTCTTCGAGGCTGTCGACCTGCACGTGCTCGGGGGTCATGGGCACGTGCAGGTTGTCAGCGTCACTCGTTGGGGCTTCTGTTTCGACGGTTTCGACGGTTTCGACGGTTTCGACGGTTTCGACGGTTTCGACTTCGTCTTTGTCTTCAGTCTCTTGTGCCTCCGCCGTTACATCGACGGTCAAGTCGTCTGTTTCTTCGGGCTCGAACTCTTCCACAGCAGGTGCCAGTGATTCTTCGGCCACTGGAGCAGCGGGCTTTTCAAAGTCTTCAGCGCTCAGCGCACCGGCCTCAAAAGCTGCGGCGACTGCGTCCACCTGGGGGGTGGAGCCTGCCAGCAAAGATGTGTCTTCATCTTCGGAGTAAGCTGAAGGGGGAACGTCCGAATGAGAGACGACCGCGCGAATACGCTGCAGCTTAGACGCGATGCTGTCAGCTGCCGGAGGAGGAGTATCTTTGACGGGTTCCACCTCGGAAAACGCGGTTGGTGTCGGCTGTTGGTGAGTAGGCGCGGGTGCAACAGGCGGAGCGGCGGTGTGCGAAACCGGTTCTTGGTACGTGGCTTCGGGTGTCTGCGTGGCGCGCAGCAGCAGTCCGGATTCGTTCTGGCTCGCTTCCACCCGCTGCGACGCATCGCGCCGGGCAATGCGGGTCAGCATTTCGGCATCAGGTTGAGGGGGTTCAGAGCCGAAATAGCGGTCATCCGCAGCGAGGTCACGAAAATACTCGGCGATGGCTTTCATCGTCTCAAAGGAATCGTCAAATCCTTCCAAAGTGCAGGAGAAGGTTCCATAAGAAACGGTCAATACCTTGTTATTCTGTACCATCAGACGCACGTCCTTTACAAACTACGAGAGCCAGCTTACCCGGAAACGGGAGCACACACTGGCTCGGAACTCTTCGCATGAACCTATCATTTTGTGGTCTTAATGTGTCCAAATCCGGGAAAAATGGCCAATCTTGTGAAAAATGAGCCAATTGTACGCTCAACGGATCCAATTGGACTGTTTGGCGGGGGATTTGTCGGCGCAGAAGACCTGAATCTGGTGCTGAATCGCGTCAAATCCCTTGTAGCTGCCGATGGTGGTGCGGCTGTTCTAACAGAATCAGGTCAGATCCCGGATGCGGTCATAGGTGATTTCGATTCGCTAGACGCAGTGGAAAAAGCGAAAATACCGCCCGAGCGTCTATTTCCGGTCCGCGAACAAGACAGCACAGACTTCGACAAAGCCCTGCGTAGTGTGCAGACCCCATTGGTTCTAGGGGTGGGGTTTCTGGGTGGGCGGCTGGATCATCAACTGGCTGTTTTGAATACTTTGGTCAGGCGGCAGGATCAGGCGTGCATTCTATTGGGTGAGCATGAGGTGGTCTTTCACGCGCCGCCGCGTATTCACCTGCCCGTTGACCCCGGAGATGTCGTTTCGCTGTTTCCAATGTGCCCGGTTACAGGACGCAGCACCGGGCTGGAATGGCCAATCGAAGGGTTGGAGTTTGAGCCAAACGGTCAGGTGGGCACTTCCAACCGGGCGCTGGCCGAGGTTGAGTTGCAGATGGATGGGCCGGGGCTTTTGGTCATGATCCCGCACTCCGCGCTGGATCGGCTTATGCAGGTGTTTCTGTCGGGGCAGACCGGGCGCTGGCCCGCTCGCGCAGAATGACATAGAGGCCCGCGGCGATGGTTATCAAAATGCCAATCGCTGCAAGCCCGTCCGGCAAGTCGCTGAAGATGACCCAGCCGATCAGGGTTGCAACGGGAATTTCCAGATATTGCATCGGGGCCAACGTGGCCGAAGGCGCATAGCGCAACGACCAGGTCATCAGCAGATGGGCGACAGTGCCCAAGACCCCGATCGCCAGCAAAAGCCAGTACATGTCCGGGGCTGGCAGGGTCGCAGAAATCTCCCACACATCCAGATATGTTCCGATCACCAGAACCGGGGCCAATACCAGAGTCGCAAGAACGCCTGATACCGCCTGTAACGACACAGGGTCGGTCTCTTTGGCGATCTGCCGCGTGACCAGCATGAACAGGGCAAAGACAACCGCAACAATCAGGGGCAATAATGCAGGAGCACCGACCTCGGCAAAGCTGGGTTGGATGACCAGAAGTGTGCCGATAAATCCGACGATGCAGGCTATCAGACGGCGGGCACCAACTTCTTCGCCCAGCACGTATTTTCCTAACAACAGCATGATGAACGGCATGACAAAAGCGATTGCGATAGCATCCGCCAGTGGTAGGAACTGAAGCGCGCTAAACATTGCCGTGATGCCGACGATATGCAGAAATGTGCGGATCACAGTCAGGCGCAGAATACGCCCGCGCATACGCCATGGCCGTCCGGTCAAGGCAACCAGCGGGATCAGGATCAAGGCTTGCACGGCAAAGCGGACTGTAACCAGCAATCCCAACGGAGTCGTCTCGCCCAACAGCTTGGCCATTGAATCACCCAATGGCGCAAGCACGCAGAAACCAAGCATCAAAATAATGCCAAAGACGGGACGATCCTGAGTCATGCCTGCGACGCTAGCCGTTTCGCGAAAGAGTGGAAAGGTCCGACATCAGGCTTTCGGCAGAGGCTGAACCTTGGTGTAATCTGGCCCAACGCAGGTTGGTAAGTCGTCATCAAAGCGCAGCCAGCTCAGCTTTTCCTCATGAGAGACATGAAGTGTTGGTTGCAGCGCTTCTGGTGTCTCTAATGTCGCCACGTACAGATGCAGTACATCAGACATCTTGGCCGAACGGAACGAGATCGGTGTGCCGCAATGCGGGCAAAAGCTGCGCTCAACTCCGGGTGAGGAGTTGAAACGCTTAGGTTCTTCCCCGGTCCAACGCCATTGCCCGTCGCGAACCGCGAAATAGGTTGTCATCGGAGCTGCGCATTGGCGGCGGCAACTGTCGCAATGGCATGTCACACATGACAGAGCAGGAGAGTCGACCTCGTATTTGATTTTTCCGCACAGGCAATGTCCGCGCATCCTGCCGACTCCTTTCCGACCTCAACAGTTCGGGATGTTTACAGCCAACCCGCCCAGCGAAGTTTCTTTGTACCTCTCGTGCATATCAAGCCCGGTTTGTCGCATGGTTTCAATCGCCGAATCCAAAGGCACAAAATGCTGACCATCGCCTCGCAGCGCGAGCGACGCTGCAGAGACTGCCTTGATGGCACCCAACCCGTTACGCTCGATACAGGGTACTTGAACCAGACCAGCGACGGGATCGCAGGTCATGCCCAGATGATGCTCCAGCGCGATCTCGGCTGCGTTTTCCACCTGCTCTGGTGTGCCGCCCATAACAGCGCAAAGCCCGGCTGCAGCCATCGCCGAGGCGCTGCCCACTTCGGCCTGACATCCGGCTTCAGCGCCTGAAATCGAAGCATTGAACTTGACCAGCCCGCCGATGGCAGCTGCGGTCAGCAAGAAATCTTCGATATGGCTTTCCGAGGCCCCGGGCACGTGGTCGAGGTAATACCGCAGCACTGCAGGCAGCACACCCGCCGCGCCGTTGGTTGGGGCCGTGACAACCTGCCCACCGGCCGCATTTTCTTCGTTGACCGCCATCGCGTAAACGCTCATCCAGTCGTTGATTGTGTGTGGTGCGGTCAGGTTCATCCCGCGCTCGGCCATAAGTGCGTCATAGATGCCTTTGGCACGGCGACGCACACTCAGGCCGCCGGGCAGAATGCCATCGGTCCGCAGGCCGCGCTCGATACAGTCGTTCATCACCTGCCAAAGGCGGGCTGAGCCCTTGGCAAAACTATCCGCGCAGCCGCGCGCGATTTCGTTGGCGCGCTTCATTTCGGCGATGGATTTGCCGCTGGACTTTGCCATTTCCAGCATCTCGGCTGCCGATTTGAACGGGTAGGGGACCGGGTCGCCTTCTTCGGTGGCTTTGCCTTCGGCCAGTTCCTCTTCGGTCAGAACAAAGCCGCCACCGATGGAATAGAATACCTGCCTCAGGATCACGTCGCCCTGCGCATCCGTTGCCATCAGGATCATCCCGTTGGCATGCCCGGGCAGGTTGTTGTCGTAGTCAAAGACCAGATCGGTTTTCGGGTCGAACGTCAGTGTCGGCAGACCTTCGGGCGACACGGTATGCGTATCGGCAATGGCAGCAAGCGCAGCCTCGGCTTTGTCATTGTCATACGTGTCGGGCACAAACCCGGCCAGGCCAAGGATGGTTGCCCGGTCGGTCGCGTGGCCGACGCCGGTAAATGCCAGCGAGCCGTGCAATGACCCCTTGAGGCCGGAAAACTCAAACGGCGACGCGCGCATCATGTCCAGAAAGCGCGCGGCAGCGACCATGGGGCCCATGGTATGAGATGAGGACGGGCCGATGCCCACTTTGAACATATCGAAGACAGAGAGGAACATATCAGATAGCTGAGCCTTCTGGAGGGTTGGCGTGAACAGGGGATGTGAACGGGGTGGCCCCAAGTCCTTCTGCGGCTATGGCCGAACGGGTCGCGGGGCGTGTTTCAAGGTGCGCCAGCATTGTTTGCAGACAAGGTGTATCGGCCAGCTGGTACCAACTGCGGTCTGCCTGAGCGGGGTACAGCGCCATCCAGCGCATCATGCACGCAACGTAATAAGTCAGCACCGATGGTTGGTCAGCGCAGAACCAGTCCGGCGCGCGTTTTGCTACAGTATCCAACAGTTGCAGGTGGCGCCTCAGACGCGGGCGAATGCCAGTCCGCAATGTGTCGGCCTGTGATGGGTCGATGTATTTCTCAGCGTAAAAGAGGATGCGCAGGTCCGCGTGCAACGTATTGGACGCAAAAAACAACCACTTCAGAAAGTCCGCACGCGCTGTGTCACCCGGCGCAGGTGCAAGCTGTCCGTGATGCTCGGACAGCCACAGCAGGATCGCCGCGGTTTCAAAGATCGGCCCTTGGGGTGTTTCCAGCACCGGGATCAACCCGTTGGGGTTCAAGACACGGTATGCGGCACTGTCCTGTTCGTTGCGGCGGCGATCCACCAGAACGGTTTCATAGGGCACGCCCATCTCCTCCAGCGCCAGACGGATCACCAGCGAGGCGTTATCAGGGGCATAGTGCAGGCGGTAGGGCGTCAACATGGCGGCAACTTATAGCTCTAAGATGAACTTGTAAGACATGATTGCGACGTTTCCGATAGGAAACGCGTAGTCCCGAGCCATCTTTGGGTTCGCCGCACCGCGAATTGGGGTCGCAGTTACGCTGCGCATTCCCTATAACTCGGGCAAGCCAATTTAGGACAGCTGCCATGACCGGAGATCTTTCGCCTATTGACACTGCGAAATTCGTGGCTGCGCGCCGCGCGGCCGAGATGGTCGAGGACGGAATGCGCGTCGGCCTGGGCACGGGTTCCACAGCTGCATGGCTGGTGAGACGCCTGGGCGAGAGGGTTCAGCAGGACGGCTTGCGGATCAAGGGTGTGCCAACGTCAACACGAACCGCGCAACTTGCCCGAGAAGTCGGGATTGAGGTGATTTCGTTGGACCAGGCCGGATGGCTGGACCTGACAATCGATGGAGCAGACGAGTTTGACAGCGACTTGAACCTGATCAAGGGCGGCGGTGGCGCGCATTTGCAGGAAAAGATCGTAGCGACTGCCAGCGACCAGATGATCGTCATCGCTGATTCCGGCAAAGAGGTCGAAACGTTGGGGGCTTTCCCTTTGCCGGTCGAAGTCGTTCCGTTCGGATGGCAAACCACACGCACCCTGATCGAAGAGGCACTGGATGCCATGGATGTTCTCGGGACGACATCAGTGCTGCGTATGAACGGCGAGGCCCCGTTTGTAACGGATGAGGGAAATCATATTCTGGACCTTCATCTGCAGCGCATCGGCAATCCGCGCCAGATGGCGCTGATCCTCAATCAGGTGCCGGGTGTCGTCGAAAACGGCTTGTTCATCGATATCTGTGACAAAGTCGTGATTGGCCACGGTGACGGTCGTGTCGAATTGAGGGATATAAATGCAGGGACCATCCAACTGGATCAGTTGCTTGGGGGCTCTCGTGACAACCTGTTTTCCGATGTTTCGGACTGACTTTAATGCCCTTATCCCCGACAAGCGCCAGTGAATGTTCGAAATTTCAGTGCCCGGGGGTTGGCACCGGGGTTTTCGCGCCCAGATATCCAGAGAATTTTTGCAAGTTGAACGAAGGAAACCGGCATGAGCTTTGACTATGATCTTTTTGTCATCGGCGGAGGCTCGGGCGGGGTCCGCGCAGCGCGCGTGGCAGCGGGTGAGACCGGAGCCAAAGTCGCACTTGCCGAAGAAGACCGCTATGGCGGGACCTGTGTGATCCGGGGCTGTGTGCCCAAGAAACTGATGGTCTTTGCCAGCGAATATTCGGGTATGGTCGGCGATGCGCAGGCTTATGGTTGGGACATTCAGCCTGGTGCGTTCAACTGGAACACCTTTCACGACAAGTTGGTGACGGAGCTGGATCGGCTGGAAGGGATCTATCGTAACATCCTGAAAAACAATGGGGTTGAAAGCTTTGATCAGCGCGCGCGTTTGGTGGATGCGCACACGGTCGAGTTGACCGACGGTACCCGTAAAACCGCCAAGCACATCCTGATCGCCACGGGTGGCCGTCCGGTCGTGCCTGATTTCCCGGGATCAGACCTGGCGATCACTTCGAACGAGATTTTCCATCTGGATAAGCTGCCCCAGAGTATTCTGATCGTCGGAGGTGGCTATATCGCCAGCGAATTCGCCGGGATCATGAACGGGCTGGGCGTCAAGACCACGCAATTCTATCGCGGCGCGCAAATCCTGCGCGGCTTTGATGAAGAGGCGCGGGGGCTGATCTGTGAAGAGATGCGCCAAAACGGCATCGACGTCCGTCTGGGCACAAATGTGCTGGAAATGACCCAAGACGGGGACCAGATCCGTGTCAAGGCAACCGATGGTACCGAAGATCGCTTTGACGTTGTCATGTATGCCACCGGTCGTACGCCAAATGCGGATAATCTGGGGCTGGAGGACTTGGGCGTTGAGCGCGGCCGCAAGGGTGAAATCGTTGTAAATGAATTCAGCCAGACCGCCGTGCCTTCGATCTATGCCATTGGCGACGTTACGGACCGGGTGAACCTGACGCCCGTTGCGATCCGCGAGGGAATGGCGTTTGTCGAAACCGTGTTCAAAGGTAATCCGACACCTGTGGATCATGAACTGATCCCAACCGCGATCTTTACGCAGCCGGAATTTGGCACGGTTGGCCTCAGCGAAGAAGAAGCGGCGGCGCAAGAACCGATCGAAGTCTATGCCACGTCGTTCAAGCCGATGCAAAAGTCATTCGCTGGCGGAACGCAGCGGGTTTTGATGAAGCTGTTGGTCAGCCAGGCCACACGAAAAGTACTGGGTTGCCACATTGTCGCCCCCGGTGCGGGTGAGATGATCCAGCTTGCAGGCATCGCCGTAAAGATGGGCGCGACCAAAGAGGATTTTGACCGTACTGTCGCCGTGCATCCGGTGATGGCCGAAGAACTGGTGACAATGCGGCAACCTGTGCGCACGGCTTGATTTGCAACCGCGCGCACACAAGTTACAAAGGACGCCGTGATCACACGGTCAAACACAAGGGAACATATACATATGGCGGGCAACAGCGGTGGCCCCTGGGGGGGCGGAGGCTCTTCCGGTGGTGGAGGAAATCGGGGAAATAACGGGGACGGGCGCAAGCCACCCGAAGGCGACGGCCCGCAGATCCCCGAGATCGACGAGCTGATGAAAAAAGGCCAGGAGCAGCTGCGCGTCCTGATGGGCGGTCGCGGCGGCGGTGGCCGTGGCAGCAATGGTCAGGGTTCAGGCGGTGGCGGACCGATCTTTACCAAAGGCACCGTTATTATTGGTGGCTTGGTGGCTGTTGGCCTTTGGGCTGCGGCAAGTTTCTACACGGTTAAGCCGGAAGAACAGTCCGTTGAGCTGTTTCTGGGCGAGTTTTCCGCTGTTGGAAATCCTGGTCTGAACTTCGCGCCGTGGCCTTTTGTTACAGCCGAGGTCATTCCGGTTACGCGCGAACAGAACGAAGACATGGGCGGTGCCCGTGGCAGCGACGATGGACTGATGCTGACCGGCGACGAAAACGTGGTCGACATCGACTATCAGGTCGTTTGGAACATCAACGACCCGGCCAAGTTCCTGTTCAATCTGCGCGACCCGCGCCAAACGATCCGCGCGGTTTCGGAATCGGCGATGCGCGAGATCATCGCGCAAAGCGAATTGGCTCCAATCCTGAACCGGGATCGTGGTGTTATTGCCGACCGGTTACAGGAACTGATTCAGGCAACAATGGATAGCTATGATTCCGGCGTGAACATCGTCCGTGTGAACTTTGACAAGGCGGACCCGCCGCAGGATGTGATTGCCGCATTCCGTGACGTTCAGGCCGCTGCGCAGGAACGTGACCGTCTGCAAAATGTGGCCGACGCCTATGCAAACCGCGTTTTGGCGGAAGCCCGTGGTGAAGCCGCGCAGGTACTGGAAGAGGCCGAAGCGTATCGCGCCCAGCAGATCAACAGTGCACAGGGTGAGGCGAGCCGTTTCAGCGCGGTTCTGGAAGAATACTCTAAAGCGCCGGATGTGACCCGCAAGCGTCTGTACCTGGAGCGGATGGAGCAGGTTCTGGGTGATGTCGACAAGATCATCTTGGACGAGAACTCGACCGGTCAGGGGCAGGGCGTCGTACCCTATCTGCCGTTGAACGAACTGCGTCGCAACCAACCTGCGGAGAGCAACTGATGCGTAAGTCGCCTATTATCCTTATCGTCATTGCCATTCTGGGCGTAGTTGGTCTGTCCTCGATCTTTATCGTGGACGAGCGCGAACGCGCGTTGGTGCTGCAATTCGGCCGCGTTGTGGCTGTGAAGGAAGAGCCCGGTCTGGCTTTCAAGATTCCTCTGATCCAGGAAGTGGTTCGCTACGACGACCGTATCCTTTCCATCGACGTTCAACCGCTTGAGGTAACACCTCTGGATGACCGTCGTCTGGTGGTCGATGCGTTCGCACGTTACCGGATTTCTGATCTGGAGCAGTTCCGTCAGGCTGTTGGTGTTGGTGGCGTTCCTGTCGCCGAAGACCGTCTGGATCGTATCCTGCGCGCGGAAACGCGGGAAGTTCTGGGTTCGGTGTCCTCGCGTGACATCCTCAGTTCAGACCGTGCGGCGTTGATGCTGCGCATCCGTAACAGCGCGATAGCCGAAGCGCGCGCGCTGGGTGTCAACGTGATCGACGTGCGTCTCAAGGCAACCGACCTGCCACAGGCGAACCTTGAGGCCACTTTCGACCGGATGAAGGCTGAACGGGAACGTGAGGCGACCGACGAACGCGCCCGAGGGAACGAGGCCGCGCAGCGTGTGCGCGCGCAAGCCGACCGGACCGTTGTTGAACTGGTGTCGGACGCCAACCGCGAAGCCGAGATCATTCGCGGTGAAGCAGACGCCGAGCGCAATGCAATCTTCGCCGAAGCCTTTGGCAAGGACCCGGAGTTCTTCGAGTTCTATCGCTCGCTGTCAGCCTATGAGCGCGCGCTGGGCGGCAGCAACAGCTCGATGGTGCTGAGCCCGGATTCCGAGTTCTTCAACTACCTGAAATCGCCCACAGGGCAGGCGACCCAGTAATGGGCATGATCCTTCTGGCCTTTGGGCTGGTGCTTATTGTCGAGGGGCTGGCCTATGCGCTGGCCCCTTCGCTTATTGAACGTATGCTCGAAGCGCTTCGTTCAGTGCCAGAACAGGCGCGCCGGTTGATGGGACTGCTTTGCGTCATAAGTGGGTTGATCCTGCTTTGGGGGGCGTATCAGTTGGGTTTTTGAAGGTATGCCTTCACTTGGCAGTGAATTCCCCGCGATCCTGAGTTGCTCGTCCGATCAAACTGACTACATTGGTCGATAAGCAAGACTGTTTCTTAGCGGTCTGGGGAAGACTGTCGACAAGGAGAGCTCAAGTGCAGGCGAAAGCGCGCAGTGTGTCCGTCCGGTGGGACGAAAGGGGTGAGTGGATGCGGGTGATGTGGCTGGCTTTTGCCGGAATGCTGCTTTTGCTGGCGCAAACAGTTGCCGTGCAGGCCCGGGGTGAAAGTCTTGCGCCGCTGGCGGAAAAGATCAGCCCGGCCGTGGTAAACATCACAACAAGTACCCTGATCGAAAGTCAGGCTGGTCCACAGGGGATTGTTCCCGAAGGGTCCCCGTTTGAGGATTTCTTTCGTGAGTTTCAGGACCGAAACGGAGATGATGACGACGCGCCGCGCCGCAGCAACGCTTTGGGTTCGGGCTTTGTGATTTCGGAAGACGGATTTATCGTCACCAACAATCACGTTATTGCCGAAGCCGATGAAATTCTTGTGGAATTCTTCCCGGGCGACGGTCAGCCCAAGCAAGAACTGGTCGCCAAAGTCATCGGTACGGATGAGAAGACCGATATCGCATTGCTCAAGGTCGAAGCGTCGGGCCCGCTGAAATACGTGACCTTCGGCGATAGTGACGTTGCGCGTGTTGGCGATTGGGTGATTGCCATGGGCAACCCGCTGGGGCAGGGCTTTTCGGTTTCCGCCGGGATCGTTTCGGCCCGTAATCGAGAGCTGAGTGGATCCTATGACGATTACATTCAGACCGATGCGGCGATCAACCGAGGTAACTCGGGTGGTCCTTTGTTCAACATGGATGGCGAAGTGATCGGCGTGAACACGGCAATTCTGTCTCCCAACGGGGGGTCAATCGGGATTGGATTTTCGATGGCGTCCAACGTTGTAGTCAAAGTTGTCGACCAATTGCGTGAATTTGGGGAAACGCGCCGTGGATGGCTTGGCGTGCGTATTCAGGACGTGACGCCGGACATGGCAGAAGCAATGGGGCTTGAAAAGCCTGGCGGTGCTCTGATCAGTGATGTCCCGGAAGGTCCGGCAAAAGAAGCAGGTTTGAAGGCGGGTGATGTGATCACCAGTTTTGACGGCGTTGAAGTTGAAGACACGCGCGGTCTGGTGCGTCAGGTCGGTGAAACAGAAGTTGGAAAATCTGTGCGTGTCATCGTGCATAGGGACGGCGGAACCCAGACCGTATTGGTCACACTGGGGCGTCGCGAAGATGCTGAGCGTGCCGATAGTGGCGAACAGGAACCTGAAGAGGCGCCGGTCGACGAGGACGCGGATATTCTTGGTCTGACGATCTCGCCCCTGACCGACACGCTGCGCGAGGATCTGGGTCTGGACGCAGATGCCGAAGGTCTGGTGGTTTCCGACGTTGATCAGGCGTCCGAAGCTTATGCCAAAGGGTTGCGGGCCGGTGATCTGATCACCGAAGCAGGACAGCAAAAAGTTGAGACCATCGGTGATCTGGAAGAGCGTATGGAAGAATCGCGCGAAGCCGGCAGGAAATCCTTGCTGCTCTTGGTACGCAGGGGCGGAGATCCGCGGTTTGTGGCGCTGAGCCTCGAAGAGTAAACGAAAGAGGCCGGGATAAAATCCCGGCCTTTTTCTTTGCCTACCCGATTAAGGGGCAGAGTATTTGAAAAAAAATGAGCCATACGCAGAAATTGCGTATGGCTCAGATACAGGGAGAGGTCAGTGGACAGATATCGGGGATGATTCTCTGACCTCCTACGGTAACAACTTCACCTTAGGTTATGTTTGGAAACAGGTCTGTGAACCAGATCACATCCGCTCAGATCAGGTCAGATTCGGCCAACTCACGTAGTGCCACAAAGTCCTGAATCAGCAGTCCGCCGCGGGATGCTTCCACAACATTGTCGCGTTTCCAGCCTGAGATTGTCTTGGACACCGCTTCGCGCGTCGCCCCGACAAACTCGGCCAGTTCGCTTTGCGACAGTGTAATGCGTTCGGACGGGTTGTCCTGCAAACCTGACAGGTGCAGCAGCCTTCGCGCAAGACGAATGGGCATGGGCAAAAATACCTGCTCGTTCAACTGAGACCCCATGTACCGCATCCGCAATCCGGCCAGCCGGATTAAATCCTCTGCAAGATCAGGATAGTGCCGGATCTGTTTCAGGACGTCATTGCGGCGCACTCGCAAAACGCGCGAGGCTTCGGCCGCCGCAATGGTTGCTGTCCGGGGACCGTTGTCGAAAAGGGCGATTTCGCCAAAGACTTCGCCGGGACGCATCAGTGTAAGGGTCAGCTTGCGTCCGCTCATGGCCAGAAAGGACACTTCCAGCGTTCCGTCCAATATGGCGTAAAGCGCGTCGCCCTCGTCGCCTTGTTCAAAAAGTGTTTCGCCTTGGGTCAGGGAAATTTCGGTCGCTTGGGCCGAAAGCATTTCTCTGAGCCCGTCGGAGGCTTCAGAAAGGAAGCCGCTGTTGGGAAAGGCCGTCATGTATGCACCGATCTTGGGCAAGGAGAGTGTGTGGGTGGTGACACAACTTCACATAGCTCGGCGCATTATCCAAGAATTTTGTTTGTTTCGGCAGACCTGGCTGACGCAACGAGAATTATTTCTGTTCCGGATCCTCCATGTAGCGCTGCAACATGCTGAATTGCAGCATCAAAAAGGCCATCAGTGCTATGGGAAAGCCAAAGGTCTCAATCTTGACCCACATGTCCGTCGACATTGTGCGCCAGACAAATTCGTTGGCGGCGGCCAGAATGGCAAAACAGGCGCACAAGCGGCGGGTCAGGATCATCCAGCCTTCCTGTTTCATCGGAAGCAGTTCCTCCAGAACATAGGCCAGATAAGATTTCTTTTGCAGCAGGCCAATGCCCAGGATCAAAGCAAACAGACCATAGACCAGCGTGGTTTTCATCTTGAAGAACCGCTCGTCGTTGAACCAGGCGGTGAGGCCACCGAAGAAAAGGACCATGAAGGCGGTGAATATCTGCATTCGGCTGAGTTTTCCGGTCAGATACCACAAGATACCCATCGCGCCGAGCATCAAGGGAACAAAGATGATCGTTGCAACGATAAAGCCGGAATACTCGATACCACCGATCAGAAAACTGTCGTCACGCAAACGCAGGTAGATGAAGAAGAAGGCCAAGGGGGGGCCAAGTTCCAGCACCTGTTTCAAAAACGGGTTGATGTCTTTTTTGGCTGTCATCTGTACGTCCTGCTGTTTACCCGCCCATTTCAACTATTACGGCGCCAAGTGCAATCAATGCCATAAGGGCAATGCGTCGGGGCCCTACAGTTTCCTTTAGCACAAGCCAACCGATCAGGGCCGCAAAGACCGTTGAGGTTTCGCGAAGAACGGCGGCCTCACCCACTTTGTCCAGCCGGGTGGCGAGCATGATCGCACCAAATGACAGAGGGGCAATAATTCCACCCGCCAGACCGCGCAGCATGAGAGGGCCAATGGCAGGGCGGTCGATCATGGCACGCCACCTGAGGAAGGCGTAGATAGGCATGGCCGCGCCATCGATCATGAAGAACCAAGCCAGAAAGGTGAAAGGGTCGGCAGTGGCGCGGATACCGTAGGCGTCATAGGTGGTGTACAGGGCCACAAAAAGGCCCGTGATGATCGCCAGAGTGAGCGCGATGCCCAGAGTGTCCCGATTGGTTTCCAGAAACCGGAAATTATACGCAGCCAACCCGAAGATACCAGCCAGCAGGGTCGCAACGCCCAGCCATTGAACGGCAGAAAAGGTCTCTCCGAACAGAAGATAAGCCCCGATGACTGTAAAGAGTGGCCCAGTACCGCGTACAACCGGATAGACCACTGTGTAGGAGCCTTTGGTATAGGCCATGGCCTGAAGCGTCTTGTACGCGATGTGAATCAGCCAGACGAGCGCGAAGATCGGCCACATATGCGGTTCGGGCCAGGGCACAACAAAAAGGGCGAAAGGTGCGGCCATGAGGCAGTAACTGGCATCAATGGCCCCACGAGACAGCCACGGATCATGGCGCCCCTTTTGCAGAGCCCCAAACACGGCATGAAGAAAAGCCGCCATCAGGGCCAACCCGAGAGCAAGTTGGTGGCCCGCTTCGGTTCCTTCCAATGAGATCAGCCAGTTGCTCAAAGATGCCAACCTTTTGCTGGGCGGTGAGGCTGGGGGTTTTCCACCCCCAGACCCCCGAAGGTATTTTTAGCCAGATGAAGGAGCGGATTAGCCTTTGTCGAGACCGGTCAGGGCGGCGGCGAATTCTTCGGGATCGAAGGGGGCGAGGTCGTCGATCTGTTCGCCCACACCAATGGCGTGGATGGGCAGGCCGAATTTGTCCGCCAAAGCGACCAGAACGCCGCCTTTGGCGGTGCCGTCCAGTTTGGTCATGACAAGGCCCGAGACGTCAGCCAGCTTGCGGAAGGTTTCCACCTGGCTAAGCGCGTTCTGGCCTGTTGTTGCGTCGAGGACCAACAGGGTGTTGTGCGGGGCGGTATCGTCGACTTTGCGGATGACGCGGACAATCTTGGCCAGCTCTTCCATCAGGTCGGCACGGTTTTGCAAACGGCCTGCGGTGTCGATCATTAGTAGATCTGCACCTTCGGCTTGTGCGCGGGTCAGGGCGTCGAATGCCAGGCTCGCTGGGTCCGAGCCTTCTGGCGCGGTCAGCACCGAAACCCCGGCCCGATCGCCCCAGACTTGCAGTTGTTCAACGGCCGCGGCGCGGAAGGTGTCACCGGCGGCGATGACAACTTTCTTGCCCGCTTCTTTGAACTGGCTGGCTAGCTTACCGATTGTGGTGGTCTTGCCCGAGCCGTTGACCCCGACGACCAGCACCACTTGCGGGCGTTTGGGATAGATCGGCAGGGGCTTGGCCACCGGCTCCATCACGCGGGCCACCTCTTGTGCCAGCAATTGCTTGATTTCACGTGTTGAAAGTTTGCGGCCAAAGCGCCCCTCGGCCATGTTCGAGGTGACGCGCAAGGCCGTGTCGACACCCATGTCGGAGGCGATCAGCAGCTCTTCGAGTTGCTCCAGCATGTCATCGTCCAAGGTGCGGCGCATTTCCGTCGTGCCGCCGCCGCGATTGAACAGGCGGTTCAGAATGCCCTTCGATTCATGGATTTCGGGTGGAGGAGCGACCGGAGTTGGATCAGCGGGGATCGGGGCGGGCGGTTCAGTAGGTAGTGGTGCCGGGGCTGGATCCGGGATTTCCGGGACCGGTTCCGGTTTGGGCTGTGGTTCTGGGATCACCGGGTCAGGCGCGGCCGTTTCCTCGCCGCCATCTTCGACGATGGCTTCCAGCCCCTCTTCCAGACGAGAGGAGGATTTGAACAGCTTGTCCTTTAGCTTTGAGAAAAACGCCATGTAGTGTCTCCGCAGGTGTTCCCTTCACCTAATGCGGATTTGCGGCAGTTGCAAAGGGTCACGCGAATGCAAGGACAAAGCCAAGCTGTGCGCCCCAGTATAGGGGCCAGACGAGATAGGGCGTTGCCTTGAGTGCCGGATGGTTTGGAGGCAGTAAAAATTTCTCGGTCGCAAGGATCAGATCGGACGCGATGAAGGCGATGGCGGCAGGAAAGGCCCAGCGCAATGCACCTGTTTCCGGCAGTGCCATAACAGCTATACCCATTCCCAGGATGATGGGTATGTAGGCCAGAACAGGGCCTTTCAGATCAGCCGCGCGTGGCGCCAGCAAGGTGGCCATGACGATGCCCAGAATAACCAGAGACCACACCGTCGCGGGCGCGTTCCAAATCAGATCAGCGTTACTGGTCGGATAGGTCAGGAATAGCGCGATATAGGCCAGATGTCCGCCAGCGAAGGAAGCAATCCCCACCATAAACGTGGCATCCGTTTCGTGAGACAACAATGCATCGCCTGTCGCACAAAGAATGAGCGCAACAACAAGTAACCATGGCCCGCCTTGTACAAGGGCTGCAACGGCCAAAGCGGCAACCGAGGTGGTCTTGAATACCGTTCGCAAGGCCGAGGCCGGGCGCGCTGTCAGCGGCAGATAGACAAGGGCGCAGCCGAGAGCGATCCAAAAGAGTACGTTGGTCATGGGTCCCCCGACAGTTTCCAAACGAGTTCATCCGAGGTGGAATTTTAAATCAAGCGCTTACGTTGAGTTAAGGGTCCTGTGATGAACCCACAGGCAAAGGGTGAATGGCACAGCTTAAGCGCTTCTGGCAGAATGTACTTATGCTTAGATACTGGATGATTCTCGCAAGCTTTGCCGCGCAGACCGTTGCGGCCCAGACGCCTTTATCTGGCACGGAGTTCGACAGATACACGCAAGGTAAAACCTTGTTCTACGGGTTCGACGGGCAGGTTTACGGGGTCGAGCGGTATCTGCCGAACCGGCGTGTGATCTGGTCTTTTCTGGATGGCAATTGCAAGGAAGGTGTCTGGTATCAGCGGGACGAGCAGATCTGCTTTGTCTACGAAGACAGGCTCGACCCTCAATGCTGGGTTTTTACGCAATCTGGCGGCGGGCTGGTTGCGCAGTTTGAAGGCAACCCAGAGGCGACAGAGCTGTATGAGGCCGAAGAACTAGGCGAGGAAATGTTGTGTTACGGGCCAGAGGTTGGCGTTTGATCAAAGCAAGCGCAACACCTCATAACTTTTTAATTTCATGATGTTTTGCTCCGCAGACTGTCAGTATCAATTAGAACAGTGATCCCTGATCCGGGGCGTCCGGTTTGGGTTTTTTGGGCGTCGGTTTTGCGGCTGTGCCAGTGCTCAGAACGCCATCTGCGAACTCGATCTCAAGCGCCGCATGTGTGGCCGCCTGGGCTTTGGTGGTGATCACGTCACCGTCCGCACGGACGACCGCATATCCCCGTTCCAAAGTTGCTTTGTAACTGAGCGTTTCGCGTAGGCGGTCGGTGGCCTCAAGTTGTTGCTGAAGGCGTTCCAGACGCGTGGTCTGAGCGGTGTTCATTCGATCGTTGAGCCGGGCAAGGCTCTGCCGCTGCTGGTCGATTTCGCGCTGAATCGGGCGCAGAGACAGGCGCGACGACAGGTTTCGCAGCGATTCCTGACGTGTTGTTACCAAACCACGTAGGGTCGAGGGGCGTAGGTGGGCGGACAGTTCGACAACTTGCAGACGGCGGTTTTGCACGCCGCGGGTCAAGGCGGGTGTCAGGCGATCCGCAATCAAATCAAGACGTTGGCGTGGGGAGTTCAACAAGCTGTCTGGGCGCGGCAAGGCGCGGGACAGATCGCGCAGCCTTTGCGTTCGGCGTTGAACTGCATCCGTTGCCGCACGGGATAGCCGCGCACCTTGCTCTCCGGTCCATGCAAGCAGCTCCATGCGGACCGGCACGGCAAGCTCTGCTGCGGCAGTGGGTGTGGGCGCGCGGCGATCCGAGACAAAGTCGATCAGCGTTGTATCGGTTTCGTGCCCGACGGCTGAAATCAGCGGAATTTCTGATGCAGCTGCGGCGCGGGCGACGACCTCTTCGTTAAAGCCCCAGAGGTCTTCGATAGACCCGCCACCGCGGGCTACGATGATCAAGTCGGGGCGGGGCAAGGCTCCGCCAGGCGTCAATTGGTTGAACCCTTCAATTGCACGGGCCACTTCGGGCGCACAGTTCGCACCTTGAACGGCTACGGGCCAGATCAGCACCTTGCGCGGGAACCGATCCCTTAGTCGGTGCAGAATATCGCGGATCACGGCACCCGAAGGCGATGTCACGACACCAATGATCTGCGGCAGGTAGGGCAGCGGCTTCTTTCGCTCTGCCGCGAACAAACCTTCGGCCTCAAGTTGTTTCTTGCGCTTTTCCAGCAACGCCATCAGCGCGCCTTGACCGGCGACGGATACCTCATCGACATTCAGATTGTATTTCGATTGCGCACCAAATGCGGTCAGGCGGCCCGTGACGACAACCTCCAACCCTTCTTCCGGCACAACAGAAAGGCCGGAAATCTGTCCTTTCCATGTGGTGCAGGCCAGAACGTTCCGGTCCTCTTTGATGTCATAGTACAAATGCCCCGAACGCGCTTTGAACACGCGCCCGACCTCACCCCGCACTCGGATTTGCCCGAAAGAGCCTTCGAGCGTCCGTTTCACCTCTCCCGAGATCTCGGAAACGGTGTATTCGGGGGTATTTTGGCCCGGAATCGGGTCATCGAGCAGATCGGACATTTCAGCGCCTTGTTTCAAATGCCGGGCCAGCTTAGAACGCCGCGCAGGCAAGGCCAAGCAGATCGGAGAGCATTCATGAACATCCTCATTCTCGGCAGCGGCGGGCGCGAACACAGTCTCGCCTGGGCGGTGTTGCAAAACCCAAAATGCGACCGTCTGATCGTGGCTCCGGGCAATGCCGGGATCGCTCAAATCGCGGATTGTGCGGCGCTGGATATTGAAAATGGCGGGGCTGTAGTCAGCTTTGCCGAAGAAAACGCGATTGATTTTGTGATTGTCGGGCCCGAGGCACCTTTGGCGGCTGGCGTGGCTGATCGCTTGTGCGAGGCCGGAGTTCTGGTTTTTGGTCCCTCCGCCGAGGCGGCGAAGCTGGAAGCGTCGAAAAGCTTCACCAAGGAAATCTGCGACGCAGCCAAAGCCCCCACAGCAGCTTATGCCAGGTTCACCGAAGCCGAGCCTGCCAAGGCCTATATCCGCGACCAAGGCGCGCCGATTGTGGTGAAGGCTGACGGTCTGGCTGCAGGCAAAGGCGTGATCGTCGCGATGGACGAACAGACCGCACTGGACGCAATTGACGACATGTTCGGCGGCGCTTTTGGCGGTGCCGGCGCGGAAGTTGTCATCGAAGAGTTCATGGAAGGCGAGGAAGCCTCGCTTTTTGTTCTGTGTGATGGTGAGGACATCTTATCCATAGGGACTGCTCAGGACCACAAACGGGTTGGTGAGGGCGATACCGGGCTGAACACGGGCGGTATGGGTGCGTATTCTCCCGCACCGGTGTTGAGTGCAGAGGTTGAAGCACGTGCGATGGAAGAAATTGTGCGGCCGACCATTGCCGAGATGAAGCGTCGGGGTACGCCGTTTCAGGGGGTTCTCTACGCTGGGTTGATGATCAAGGACGGTCAGCCGCGTCTGGTGGAATACAATGTGCGTTTTGGCGATCCTGAATGTCAGGTGCTGATGATGCGCCTTGGTGCGCAGGCGATGGATTTGATGCATGCCGCTGCCGAGGGGCGACTGGGCGAGATGCGAGTGAATTGGGCGGATGATCACGCGATGACGGTTGTCATGGCGGCCAAGGGCTATCCAGGTTCCTATGAAAAGGGTTCAGTCATCAAGGGGTTGAACGCCTTGCCCGAGGACAGCAGCAACATGGTGTTCCATGCGGGGACCAAGGCTGTCGAGGGTCAGGTGCAGGCCGCAGGTGGGCGTGTGTTGAACGTAACGGCGCGTGGAGACTCGTTGCAAGAGGCGCGGGACCGGGCGTACCAGATGGTTGATGGGGTGGAATGGCCCGAAGGATTTTACCGGCGCGATATCGGGTGGCGTGCTTTGGATGGTTGATCGGGCAGGGGGCTTTGCCCCCTCGGCCTGCGGCCTCACCCCCAAGGTATTTTTAGCCAGATGAAGAGACGGATCAGCAGTTCAAGGCTTGGGCGAGGCTGTTTGAGCCTTTGAATGGGCCGAGATCGGTTTTGGTCCAGCCATTGTCGTAGGAAACGCTGACGATCCGTGACCAGTCGGCGCTGGCTACGATCAGCTCTGGGCGGTCGCCGCAGGTGCGCAGGCCGCCTGAGATAAAATCTTCACCGATCTTGTGGTTGGTCAAGCCGGGTATCGAAGCGATCTCTGCCAGGGCGTTGTCTTTGTAGCGCCAGACACGCAGTGTTTTGGCAAGGTGCGGGCGGTCGATATAGGCGATTTCGATATGGCCGTCACTGTCCAGGTCGGCTGCGCCAATTGGGGCGAGCCAGCGGAAGCGGGTGCCGATATATGGTGTGGCGGCGATTTTTGTGCCGCTTGCGTTATAAATGGCGAGCTGTGCGCCTTGTTGATCCTGAGATTCGACGACAATCGCTTCGAGAGTTCCGTCAGCATCAATATCGATAAGCCGTGGTGAGAGGTCTTCGAAGACGCGGTCTTTGGGCAGACGAACGGTCACGGTCTTTGGGTTTGAGTCGGCGTTTTGAACGCGGAGTTCCAATGCACCGTATTCAACAGCGTCGCCCAAGACCCCATGCGCATAGCGTGTAGTGGGTTCTGTAAACTTGGCCGCTTTAATTTGGTCGGCAGCAGTTGCTGCGCCAAAGGTCGATCCCCAAAGGCACAGAGATGTCAGTGCGCCGCGCGCCCGGCCTTGCCAAATGCGAGCGGGCGTGCGCGGCGCTTTGGAATGCATCAGATCTGCTTTTCAGGCATCTGTACGACCAGACCGTCCAGCGCGTCTGTGACCTTGATCTGGCAGGTCAGGCGCGAGCGCGCCGGGTCGGGCTCATAGGCAAAGTCCAGCATGTCTTCTTCCATGTCATCTTTGCCCGGGATTTTCTCGACCCAGTCGGGATGGACATAGACATGGCAGGTCGAGCAGGCGCATGCGCCGCCGCAATCGGCCTCGATGCCGGGAATGTTGTTGTCACGGGCCCCTTCCATGACGGTCAGTCCGTTGGCGACCTCGACAGTGTGTTCGGTACCGCCGTGCTCGACATAGGTGATCTTTGCCATTGCGTGCGTCTTCCTTTTTCGATGTTCGAATCTTCCTTAGTCAAGGCATTTAGGTCTTTCCAGCCTCATTTGCGACTCATCGCGCCGTGTCTGGACTTTCCTTGCGTTTGTTCTATTTTTGTTCTCATGCTTGTTGCTCCTGTTCGCACTGTCGCGCCAAACCAGGGCTGGCCGCGCCCGCCATCCTGTTTGCCCTCAAACCAGTTAACTGCACCGCCCGAGGGCGCGCGGGTGGCCGTGGCCGGGCTGGTGATCCTGCGACAGAGGCCGGGGACGGCCAAGGGGGTGATCTTTCTGACGCTTGAGGATGAGACCGGGATCGTGAATGTGGTGGTGTGGCGCAAAATCTACGAACAATTCCGTCGCGCGGTGATTTCAGGGCGTTTGCTGAAGGTGACAGGTCGGATGCAGCGGGCGCATTCGGTGACTCATGTGATCGCGGAAGAGATCGAAGATATCTCGGGCATGTTGGATGTGCTGGTGCGGGGGGAAGGGCAATAAAGCAATCTGCGTATAGTGCTGCCTCTGGACAGGGCGCTGCCCCGGTCATAGCTCGGATAGGTATTGAAACGGGTCAGAGGGCGCGATGGCAAACGGACATTTTCTGTGGACGGACCTGTCCACCTACGACATGCGCACTGCCAGAACGGACTATGCTGAATTTTTCAATTGGTCCTTTGGCAAAGAACAGGCGTATGACTTTGCCAACATCGGCGGTCAGGAGGTTGCAGCAATCTTCCCGATGCCGGATCGTTTGGCGAAAATGAACATGCCGTCATTTTGGATGTCCTACATCCATGTTGATGATCTGGACGCGAAGGTCGAACAAGCTCGGACACACGAGGGGGTCATCATCGAAGTTGAGCCCCAACCCTTCAGTGAAGCGGCCCGTATCGCGTTGGTTCGGGACCCGTCCGGCGCAGGGTTTACGATGTACGAAGGACCTGACATCCAGACCGGCGCCCCAGGCGCTGGTAAGGTCATAGGCCGCTTTCACCACGTTCCTGACATAGCGCTGATCGCGCCATTCTATGCGGACCTGTTCGGGTGGCGCTTTGAGAAAAGCTCAGCAAGCCCATGGCCGCGTTATGATATACGCCATCCCGACGGAACAGTTGTTGCCTGGGCCGAAGAGGTGCCCGAGGCGATACGTGGAAAGTTTCGCTATTGGATGCCATGTTTTGGCGTCAAATCGGTCGGCGATACCCTACGGCAAATCGAAGCGCGGTCCGGGCAGCACCACAATGACCTGCCGGAGGGCCGCGTATTGGTATCAGACCGGCAAGGGGCTCATTTTATGATCCAGACTGTGGATCCAAACGGTACTGCTGTCGACGAAAGATCGGATTCAAGCGCCAAAAGCACGCCTGTGGGAGTGGCCTGGAAGTCGCTGATCGCGTTGGTTTGCGTATGGCTTGCCGTGATCATGGATTTACAGGTGTTTTGGGGCGTGCTGTTCCTGATCTGGACATGGCTGGCACTAAGATCCGGGCGCGCCGATTTTGTGGAGCCGATTGATCGGGCGACTCGACCTTGGATGTTCTGGCTTATCACCGGAACGTGGATCGTGCTTAGCTCTTGGGTGATCATTGCGTCGGTTTTCGGTGGCTGGTGATTTTGTGCGAAGGAAGCTAAGCGCTCATTACAAATCAAACGTTTTTTCAGCAGCTTGGTGTCCGATTCCGCTCGTTTGGGAACCGTCGCATGGACATGTTTGCATCAACCAAGAGTGAGCAAAAGGCGCTTTTCTGCCAATTTGGCGACTGTTGGTCGACTCTCCGACACCGGGTGGGTATTTGCTCATGTCTTTTTGCGTCAGCCGAGGCCCCGGGGGTGGGCTTGGTCGCGCATCACTCAACGTCTTCTCAGAGTCAATCGGGATGCCAAACGTTACACAGCACGGATCGTTCAAAAAAAACGTCGGTCTGGATGAAGATCAAATATTAGACCGTCTTGCAGAGCTTTCAGTGCTCAGCCGGTCAAAAGGGTATATGCATGCCGCAAGAATGATAGAAGAAGCTCAGAAAGCATACGCTTTCGAGAGCCAGCATCTTGCAGCCGCTGAAGCATACCGCACCGAGTTACTGAACTTGACGGGTTTTGAGACGACCCGCTCGCCGGAAAACTTGGATTTGAAGCAACGCGGAGGTCCGAGTTTTAGGTCGAGGCGGTCCAGGAAACCGGAATGCTTCCATTCCGACATTGCACATCTATCAGTTAAACCGCAGGGGCAAAGAGCTTTTGTCCTGACAGCCGGGATGCGTGTCGAAAGCAGGAAGGTTACAGCGTTGCGTGGTCAGCAATGGGCAGGCAAACCAATGCGCTTTCCCGCAGAGCCAGAATTCAAGTTTCGCTGATGCACTGTGCTGCGGCCATTTTGTTCATGCCCAACATCGAACATCACCAAGAAATCATGTGCTTGCTGTGATTGGGGTTTATCGCTTGAACAAAACCCCTTGCGACTGCTTGTCCCTGTGATCCCCACGCAATTCGGCGTGTAATGCGCGACCAGCCTGAACGCCAGGACGGGCGCTTACGGTTTCAAGCCAGCGCGCGAAATGGGGTGTGTTGTCCAGTACATGCTGCTGACCTTCCCAAAGGCTGGCCCAACCCCAAATCGACATATCTGCGATGGAGTAGAAATCGCCCGCAACGTACTCATTATCCGCCAGTCGACGATCCAGCACGCCATAAAGGCGGGCGACCTCGGTGCGATAGCGGTCCTTTGCATAGGGCAGGTCCTGTGGTGGGTCCAGTTGAGGGGCGTATTTCAAAAAGTGATGCGCTTGACCGGCCATGGGTCCGACGCCGCCCATCTGCCACATCAGCCATTCCTCAACAGCAATCCGGTCACGCTCGGTCTTGCCATAGAACCGCCCGGTCTTGCGGGCCAGATACATCAGGATCGCACCGCTTTCGAACACGGAAACGGGTTCACCATCAGGACCGTCGGGATCAACAATGGCTGGCATCCGGTTGTTGGGGGCGATCTTCAGGAACTCCGGGTCGAACTGATCGCCTTTGCCGATATTGATCAGGTGAGTCTTGTAGGGCAGCTCCATCTCTTCCAGGGCGATGGACACTTTCCAGCCGTTTGGCGTGGGCCAGAAATACAGATCGATCATGGTCTCTCCTCAGGTTAAAGAGATCATGAGGGTTTCTGAGCAATCGGCAAGAGGGCTTGCGGCAGGCGAAGCGCAAAAAGCTGTGACTTCGGGCGATGCCATCGCAGGGGAAGGCCCGTCGAACCTTTGATTACAGATCTGTGACGGCGGGTTTGTCGGGGTTGACGACTCTGCATGTGCGGCGTAAGGCCAACATCACAGACCACGTGGCGATTTGTTACCGGATTGCGGGCCACGCTAAACAACACCGCTAAAAGGTCAGGATGAAAGACCCCTTTCGCTTGGCCGCGTCTGGGGTTTTTTGTTTGCCTCTGCCAGAGGCTGAAAGGATTGAGATGAGCGAGAACTGGAACAAACGCACCCAAGCCGTCCATGGCGGCATCCGCCGTAGTCAGTATAACGAGGTGAGCGAGGCGATTTTCCTGACGCAGGGCTTCGTTTACGAAAACGCAGAACAGGCCGAAGCCCGGTTTCTGGAGTGCGGACCTGACGAGTTCATCTATGCCCGTTACGGCAACCCAACTGTATCCATGTTCGAACAGCGTATCGCAGCGTTGGAAGGGGCCGAAGACGCCTTTGCAACGGCATCGGGTATGGCCGCTGTCAACGGTGCGTTGACCTCGATGTTGAAGGCAGGCGATCATATCGTCTCTGCCAAAGCCTTGTTTGGATCCTGTTTGTACATCGTCGAAAACATCCTGACCCGCTTTGGTGTGGATGTGACCTTTGTTGATGGCACTGATCTTGAGCAATGGAAGGCCGCAATCCGGCCCGACACCAAAGCGGTGTTCTTCGAATCCATGTCGAACCCGACTTTGGAGGTGATCGATATCGCGTCTGTGGCCGAACTGGCCCACGCTGTCGGTGCCCTTGTTGTGGTGGACAACGTGTTCTCGACCCCGGTGTTTTCGCGCGCGATCGCGCAGGGTGCAGATGTTGTGATCTATTCGGCGACCAAGCACATTGACGGCCAAGGTCGCGCGCTGGGCGGCGTGATTATCAGTACTCGTGACTTCATCCGCGGAACGGTCGAGCCGTACCTGAAGCACACCGGCGGCGCGCTTAGCCCGTTCAACGCTTGGGTCATGCTGAAAGGTCTGGAAACCATGGCTCTGCGGGTCAATGCGCAGGCTGAAAGCGCGCAAAAGATTGCTGAGGCACTGGAAGGGCACCCGGCGCTTGAGCGTACCCTGTATCCCGGCCTGAAAACCCATGCGCAGAACGCGCTGGTTCAGACGCAGCTTGGCGGCAAGGGCGGCACGGTTTTGTCTCTGGACATCAAGGGTGGCAAGGATGCGGCCTTTGCGTTCCTGAATGCGATGACGATCCCAGTGATTTCCAACAATCTGGGCGATGCCAAATCCATCGCAACGCACCCGGCTACAACGACGCACCAACGGCTGAGTGACGCGCAGAAAGACGAATTGGGTATCACACCCGGCCTCATTCGGTTCTCTGTTGGTCTGGAAGACGCTGATGACCTGCTGTCCGATATCCGGCAGGCTTTGGAGGTCTCGCAAAAGTAATCTGCCGCGCCCCGGGCGTCTTTATCGTGCCGGGGCGTGACTTGACGTCAAACTGCAGCGTGATTGTGTGTCCGTACGGATTGCCTGTTGCGCTGTTTCCTGCTGATTGCACCATCAAAGGGCGCAAATCGTTGCGAATTGACGGTTTTGCACCGCTTTTTTCGATCCGGACTGCTATTGGCCACGTATCGGGGTAGACTGGAAAATGAACATCAGTCGTATATAGTCCGACGATCAATCGAGGAACCGCAGCCGATGAACGTTCACCCGCGCGACATTGATGAAACTCCGGATCGGGAAAAGGCCGCCGAGGCACTTAAAGTTCTCCGGCAATGGGCTCAGTCGGCGTCTGCATCCGAGATCAGCCAATTGGACCCGGCTGTGGCCAGGTTGGTGCCCGGGTTGACCTCCGTGAATTACCCATCTCTTTCTCGCGAGTATCCTGAGGATTTTGCAGTCGATGCCGCGTATCGCGCGTCACTGCCAGATTTGCAGAATGGCCCGTCCAGCCTGATCCGTGGGGCCAAGCAGCAAATCCAGCATGTGGGCATTTCGAACTTCCGCCTGCCGATCCGTTTCCATCGGAAAGAGGGCGATGACCTGACGCTTGAGACTTCGATCACAGGTACTGTCAGTCTGGAGGCCGAGAAAAAGGGCATCAACATGTCCCGGATCATGCGGTCGTTTTACAAACATGCAGAACGTACGTTCAGCTTCGAGGTCATGGAAGCGGCGCTTGATGACTACATGACAGATCTGGACAGTTTCGATGCCCGGATTCAGATGCGGTTTTCTTACCCGGACAAGGTAATGAGCTTGCGCTCGGGTTTGGAAGGCTACCAATATTACGATATTGCCCTGGAATTGGTCGAGCAAAACGGTGTGCGCCAGAAGATTATGCATCTGGACTATGTGTATTCTTCGACATGTCCGTGCTCGCTGGAACTGAGCGAACACGCTCGTTCGATGCGCGGGCAGCTTGCAACGCCGCATTCTCAGCGCTCGGTCGCGCGGGTTTCCGTTGTGGTGGACTGCGATGCAGATTGCCTGTGGTTCGAAGATCTGATTGCGCTGTGTCGTCGTGCTGTTCCGACCGAGACGCAAGTCATGGTCAAACGTGAGGACGAACAGGCCTTTGCCGAGCTGAACGCCGCAAACCCCATCTTTGTCGAAGACGCTGCGCGCCTTTTCTGCGCTGAGCTGTTGGCGGATCACCATGTGGGCGATTTCCGCGTTGTCGCCAGTCACCAAGAAAGCTTGCACAGCCATGACGCCGTGTCGATTCTGACCGAGGGCCCAACGTTTGAGGCATCCAGCCTGGACCCCAGATTGTTCACAACCCTGTTTCATGTTGGGTGAATCGCGCCGTGTAAGCGGCTAGAATTTAATCAGAGTTTCTGGCCGCAAGCGTTCTTTCGCCGCAATGCAGCAAAAATGCTGCACTTGCGCATTCTTTGCCTGTATATTCGAAGGGAATGCAGCAGACGTATGCCTGCCTTCGGGAAGGTGTGCGTCCCCGAAAGGAAACCGAGACGTGACACGCCTTGGACTGCAAGATCTAGATCACCGCCCGATACATCGGTGCGGGCAGGGCACCTTACCCAAAAAATTCGGGCTGCATCGTTATTACAGGAGAAACATGTAATGAATCCGATTACCCAACCGTTGGAGCTTCAGGCTGCGGCGTTTCGATTGGCGGGCTATGCCGTGGTCAATCAAATGAAGATCATGCAAATCGTAGCTCGTTCAGCGTTCGAATTGCCGATGGCACCTGTGCAAGCACTGCATGCGGCCGCATCAGCTCCGGCGCCGGTCGCTGAAAAGCCAGTCAGAAAACCGACGGTGAAGGCCGAACCTGCTGCTTCTAAGGCCAAACCTGCTGCTTCGCGTGTGCAAAAACCAGCGACCAAAAAGGCCACGGTTGCGAAAAAACCAGTAAAGAAGGTTGTGGCGGCTGCGCCCAAAACAAAACCGGTTGAGTTTTCCGCCAAGCCGCGCGCTGCCGCTGTGGCAAAGGTTGAGCCGGTCGTGAAGGCCAAGCCCGCGCCAAAACCAGCCCCGCAGGCCAAAACAGAAGAAAAACCTGCCGCACCCGTTGCCAAGCCAGCAAAACCTGCGGCGCGAAAGGCGACCCCCGCTTCGTCTTCTACCGTTAAGGCAACTCCGGCGAAAAAATCTCCGGCCCGGGCTGCAGCGCCTGTAGCCAAGACACCTGCGGTCCAGCCAAAAACCGCTACGCCGTTGGAAAAAGCGGTGTCGACTCGCGCGAAACCTGCGCCCCGCACACGCAAAGCGGCTTCGCCTAAACCTGCGGCGTCTGCCACCCAATCAAAGCCAGAGGCGACAGCAGAGAAGCCCAGCCCGCAGACGCGTAGAACCCGTGCACCGTCCAAACCTCCGGCGATGCCCGGGGCAGATACGAAATCCGACGCTTAACCCGGATCATCTGCTTGACACTGTCGGGTTGGCGCGCCAACGCTGCGCCTCATGATGGATCTTCGCCCGGTCGGATATGTGATTGGCTTGCTGGTCGCCATTCTTGGGGCGACCATGCTGTTTCCTATGCTCGCCGACATGATCGAGGGGCGGGGGGAATGGCATGTGTTCCTGGAAAGCGCGATCATCACGATGCTGACCGGGTCGGTTCTGGCGATGAGCTGTTCCAACGGCGTGGGCGAGGGACTGACCATCCGGCAGACCTTTTTGCTGACAACCGGCGTATGGGTCGCATTGCCGGTATTTGGTGCAATCCCGTTTCTGTTCGGTGAAACCGAACTGCGGTTTGTCGATGCCTATTTCGAGGCCATGTCCGGCCTCACAACAACAGGCTCAACCGTCATAACCGGGCTGGATACACTGCCACGGGGGCTTTTGCTGTGGCGCGGTATTCTGCAATGGTTGGGCGGCATCGGTATCATCGTGGTCGCGATGGTGTTCCTGCCGGAATTGCGGGTGGGTGGTATGCAAATCTTCCGTTCGGAAGGGTTTGAAACCATGGGGAAAATCCTTCCGCGCGCGCAAGAGATCGCAGGCCAGATTTCCCTGATCTACGTGTTCCTGACTGTAGTATGCGCGCTGGTCTACGCTGCATTCGGGATGAGCTTTTTTGATGCCACCGTCCATTCGATGACCACCATCGCGACGGGTGGATTTGCCAACTATGACGCGTCATTTGCAACATTCTCGGGCCCGGTGGAATACGCGGCTGCGGTGTTTATGATTCTGGCGGCGTTGCCTTTCGTACGGTATGTTCAGCTTGCCAATGGCCAGACCTCTTCCTTGTGGGAGGACAGCCAGATCCGTGCCTTTATCGCGACCGTTCTGGTGCTGGTCGTGATTATGACCATCTTTCTTACTTCGGTCTTCCCGCACCATTGGGAACAAGCTTTCCGCGAGTCCCTGTTCAACATCACCTCGATCATCTCGGGCACCGGGTATGCCAGTGTTGATTACATGGGATGGGGCAGCTTTCCGGTTATGTTGTTTTTCCTGATCGGGCTTATTGGCGGCTGCGCAGGATCCACAGCATGTTCAATCAAGATCTTCCGATATCAACTGCTGCTGGCGTCAATCAAAACTCAGATCAGGCGGATCCGGTCCCCTCACGGAGTTTTTGTCCCGCTTTACGACGGACGGCCCGTGGGGCGCGATGTTCTGACCTCGGTCATGAGCTTTTTCATGTTCTTCGTTCTGTCGATGGGCGTGTTGTCCTGGGCACTGGCGCTGACGGGGCTGGACTTCATCACGTCCGTGTCCGGGGCAGCAACCGCATTGGCCAATGTCGGCCCCGGTCTGGGCAGCCAGATTGGGCCCGCAGGCAATTTCGCGGGCCTCAATGATACGGCCAAGTGGCTGCTGACAATCGGAATGCTGGTTGGGCGGCTTGAACTTCTGGCCGTTTACGCGATCTTCACCGTTCAATTCTGGAGAAACTGATGAAAAGACCCCTTGGCGCGCAAATTTCGCATATGCTCAAGGATCGTGGCGTGGATGTGATCTTTGGCATTCCGGGCGTCCATAATCAGGAAATGTATCGCGGCATCGAAGAGGCGGGCATTACCCATGTTTTGGCGCGACATGAGCAAGGGGCAGGGTTCATGGCAGATGGCTACGCGCGCGCCACAGGCCAGCCGGGTGTTGCCTATGTCATCACCGGGCCCGGTTTGTGCAATATCATGACACCGATTGGTCAGGCCTACAGCGACTCTGTCCCGATGCTGGTGTTGTCTTCTTGTCTTGATGAAACGCAGGCAATGCGTGGCCAGTTGCATCAGATGAACGATCAGCGTGTCGCTGCCGGGACGGTTGCCGATTGGTCGGCACAGGCCGAATCCGCCACAGCAGCCTATGGGCTGGTAGAACGTGCTTTTGAAGAGTTCGAGCTATCGCGACCACGGCCCAAACACATTCAGGTGCCAATTGCGCAGTTGGAGGCGGATGCCGAGCCCGCGCCATTTCCAAACCAGCCAGCGCTGCGCACCAAGGCGTTGCCGCCTGATGTGTCATCCGTTGTTTCGATGCTGAACCTGTCACGCAGGCCATTGTTCATTTTGGGCGGGGGTTGCAAGTCCAACGACTGGCGGCAAATTTTGACACAGTTGGGCGCTGCTTGCTTTACCACCTACGCCGGGCGCGGGATGCCGGGCGCGAACTACCCGCTGGATTTCGGATCCATGCTGCCGCGCCCTGGAAGCGCCGAAGTCATAGCCTCGGCGGACCTGGTGATTGCTGTTGGCGCTGAGCTGGGCGAAGTTGATTTGTGGCGGCATGAGCTTGGACACAAAGCGACGCTGATCCGTGTGGATCTGGACCCCGAAGTTCTGTCTGATCGCCACCGGGCCGCAATCAAGCTCCAGACAGACAGCCAAAGCTTTGCCCGCGCATTGTGGCACGCGACTGCTGACATGAAACCCGCGACCGGATGGTCGGCCGATGAGGTCGCCGTTGCGCGTGCCCGCTGGCGCGCCGAGGTAGACGCCGAGAGGCCCGGAATTGTGCCGGTTGCGGACGCGCTGCGCGAAGCCATGCCAGCAGATACAATGATCTATTCGGACATGACGCAGTTCGCCTATGTCGCGAAAGAGGTTTGGGACATGGCCTATCCTCATCACTGGCATCACCCTACGGGGTTCGGCACCCTTGGCTACGGGTTACCTGCCGGAATTGGTGGGGCAGTGGCACGACGTGGAAAGCCAACGGCAGTTATCGCCGGGGACTATGGGTTTCATTACACGATGCAGGAACTGGGTGTTGCGGTTGAGTTGGGTTTGTCTTTGCCAATCATCCTATGGGACAATGGCAAGCTGAAAGAAATTGAAGACAGCATGGTGCGCAGTCAGATCGCACCGAATGCTGTGGTTGCTCGAAACCCGGATTTCTGCAAATTGGCTGAGGCTTTCGGTGCCTTGTCGGCGGCACCTTCGACATTGGCAGAAATGCAGAGTGCCACCCGCGCCGCCTTCGACGCACCGGTCCCGACGCTTATCCATGTGACGCCAGACATTCTGTAAAAAAAGCGCCGCGCGGGTGCGCGGCGCTTGGAAATTTGCAGTTGGCTGCGGTTTATTCCCAGCAGTGCACCAGAACCGTCATGCCTGTTGCGCGTCGGCTCAATTCATTGGGCGAAATCTGTGTGGTTTCCTCGCCCGACAGACCGGACACGCCAGCCTGAGCCAGAATTTCTGTCAGCCGCTCACCGGTGGCTGCCAGACTGACAGATGCAGGCAGACTGCGACCTTCGGACGGGGGCGGCAGCAACATGCCAACCACATTGCCGCTGTCATTAAACACCGGACCACCGGCATCACCGGGCAGCGCGCTTAGTGCCAGACGTTTGACACCAGCTTCACCGTTCAACCCGCGGACATCGGCAACTTGCCCAAATGTCAGCGTTGGCGCGCCCAATGCGCCCTGATACGAGAAGCCTGACACCGCGATGTCGGACTGAAGACGCGGCAAGGCCGGGCTGAATGCAGCCACGCTCATTGGCGCCAACGCCTTGGCCGGGCGCAGAACAGCAACGCCTACTTCGTCGTCTGCCACGGCAAGCTGCACCTCTTGATCGCCATCCAGTGTGATACGGGTGCAATTTTCGACAGCTTCCGAAACCGTCAAGACAGTTCCCTTGTCATCCGCAAAGAAACCCGAACGCGACAGGCGGGGCTTGCGGATCTGAAGGCCGGAGACAAGGTCAATGCTCTGCTCTGCGTTCAAACCTGCTGCAGCGTCAAGCACCGCGTCGGTTGTGTCAAAACTGGACGCCATAGCTGCCAAAACCCGCAAACGACGCGCTTCATCCCCCTCGGGCCACACCAGGGTGAACCCCTTGATCTTCCCATCGGTCAGGCGTGCCTGTGTGAAGGACACAACCCCGTTTCCGCGCCCTTCAAGGGTGAAGCGATCTCCGCGCAGTTCACGCGGACCATTGAGGGGAACGATCTCTAGCGACTGCATGACCTCATACAGGGCCCGAAGCGTGCGCTTGTCGCCGTCCTGGCTGATCAAAAGCGCCTTGGCGTTCAAATCGGATGCGCTGTTGAAATGCACGAAAGGGGCCTGATACCGGTCAAAGCTGACGGCACCCAGCGGGAAGTCCATTGTGATCCCAGCTGCGTCATCGCTGTAGCGGGCCATGCCGACACTTGTCAGCGGCGCGTTATAGTCGTCCATCAGTGCTTTGCGCTGCGCGGTGGTCAGAACGCCAGTTGCTTCATATCCGTTAAAGCGTTGCCAATCTCCCATCGAGCGGCGCGTTCCCTGACCAAAGGCCCCGTCAATGGTCGAGTTATAAAACCCCGCCGCCTGCAAGGCCGTTTGCAGGTTTCTGCGTTCCTGCGCGGTCAGCAGACGTTCGGATTGCAAGGCTTGTGCCCGCGTTTCATCTGCGTCCTGAGAGGGCGCGATTGTCAGCGTATCTTCTGCCTGAGCAACTGGCGCAACCGGTGCCGCGACGGTGCCACGGTTCAGCACGTTTGCCCCAACAGGCCAGAATTGTTGCCCCAGTCCGCTGGAAAAGGCGATGAAACTGTCGCGGGGGATTTGACCCTCGGACCGATAGACCTGCAGCACCTGTTGCGCATCCGGGCGCGCATATGGGCCGACCACGATTGCATACCATCCGCTGTTCAGTCTGAAACCGTTCACATCAGGCAACGCAGTCGCATAAGCCTGCGCCCGTTCCTGCGCTTCTTGCAGCGTTGGCTGGGCTTCAATTTGAACCCAGACGCCGGGGTCTTGTTGAGCGGATGCGGCGCGTAGGCCGACCACAAGAAATAATAGAATTGCTGAAAATACGCGTGTCATTGTCTGCCCGTGTTTTGCAGTGTTTGTGCTTTGGCGCAGGGTACGCGATTTCCAGTGCTAAATACCATGCTGCTTGTACGGGGAATTTGTGGTGTGGCCGCGCAGATACAGCCATGGGGCAAAGCCCCGTTGACGCCCCTTGGCCCCTTGCATAGGAAGGGCCAAACCGACCGGAACCGGGCGTAAGGATGCCCAGAGGGAATGCCATGACCGAACCGAACAGCGCACCGCGTTCATTTCAGGAGACTATCCTGCGGCTTCAGACCTATTGGGCCTCGAAAGGCTGCGCGATTTTGCAGCCCTATGACATGGAGGTCGGGGCAGGGACCTTCCATCCTGCGACCACTCTGCGGGCGCTGGGGTCCAAGGCCTGGGCCGCAGCTTATGTTCAGCCATCGCGCCGCCCGACGGATGGGCGCTATGGCGAAAACCCAAATCGTTTGCAGCATTACTATCAGTACCAGGTGCTGATCAAACCCAGCCCGCCCGATCTGCAGGAGCTTTATCTGGGCAGCCTCGAAGCCATCGGCATCGACATGGATCTGCATGACATCCGGTTTGTCGAAGATGACTGGGAAAGCCCCACCCTGGGTGCCTGGGGTCTGGGTTGGGAAGTCTGGTGTGATGGTATGGAAGTCAGCCAGTTTACCTATTTCCAACAGGTCGGCGGGCATGATTGCGCACCTGTCTCGGGTGAACTGACCTATGGTCTGGAGCGTCTGGCGATGTATGTTCTGGGTGTCGACCATGTGATGGACATGCCGTTCAACGACCCGCAATCCCCCAGCCCGCTGACATACGGTGACATCTTCAAGCAAACCGAAGAGGAATACGCACGCTGGAACTTTGACGTTGCCAATACCGAGGTTCTTCTGCGTCATTTCGAAGAGGCCGAGGCTGAATGTGCTGCCATTCTGGCGCAAGAGCATGATGATCCTAAAACCGGCAAGCGCATCATCATGGCGCACCCGGCTTATGATCAATGCATCAAAGCCAGCCACATCTTCAACCTGCTGGATGCGCGCGGGGTGATTTCGGTGACGGAACGACAGGCTTACATTGGTCGCGTTCGGGCGCTGGCAAAGCAATGCGCGGATGCGTTTGTTCAGACCGAGGCGGCCGGGTTCCAAGCCTGATGGGCCAATCAGGCCAGCCCCGGCAGCAGCGCTTTGAGGCCATCCGCGATCATACTGATCGCGATGGCCGACAAGATCATACCCATAAAGCGGCTCATGATCACACGCGCGTTGCCCGACAGGCGTTCGGCCAGCCACGCTGCATTCCAGAAGGTGACCAGCAAAAGCGCGACGACCAACAGAAATACGCCAACAAATACAATCGCTTCGGCAGGATTCTTTACGTGATGCGCGTACAGGATCAAAGTCGTAATGGTTCCGGGCCCAACAAGAATGGGAAAGGCCAGAGGGTAAAACGCTACGGTTTCAGCTGTGTGGTATTCTTGTTTCTCGTCTTCGGTTCCGTGGTGCGACGTACTCTCGTTGCCGTTGAGCATGTTGAAACCGATCATCAGAACGACCAGACCGCCGGCGACACGCAAGTGATCAACCGTTATGCCGAACAAGCCAAGTGCCTGACTGCCCACGGCTGCAAACGCTCCACCCAGGATCAGGCAGTAGAGGGATGTTTTGATCGCAACTTTGCGCTGATCAGAGGCGGACAGGTTCTGCGTGACACTCAGAAATACCGGCAAGTTCGTCACTGGATTCATGATGGCAAAAAGCGCGCCGAAAAATCCAACGGCAAGGGTGGTATCCATACTTTTCGCCTCGGGTCGTTCTGTTCTGCGCTGAAATGTGGCCTATTTCTGAAAGACTTGAAAGTCCTTGCATGAAGGGAAGCATCGAAAGATGACTGGTAAAATTCTGGCGATCATCCTGCTTTTGTCCGCAGCCCTTGCAGGCGCAGGCATGTATTACTTGCAGGTCTACGGGTATTATTACGATGTTGAACCCCGTCCGGGTGAGGATGTTGTCTTGTTGGCTGACGCAGCACAGCCGCCGGTTGCTATTCCTTATTCTTCGTTTCAGGCCATAGACGCAGACAGCTCTCCGATCCGATACCGCGCCTGTTTTGAAACCGACATCGCGCTGGACGAGTTGCGGGCCACTTATGTGACGGCGGAAGAGGCGACACCACTGACCGCGCCGGGCTGGTTTGACTGTTATGATGCGGTCGGTCTGGCTGACGATCTGAAATCCGGCAAGGCCCAAGCCTTTATTGGCCAGAAAAATGTGCATTACGGCGTCGATCGCATCGTGGCCATCACTCAGGACGGCAAAGGTTTTATCTGGCACGTTCTGAACAATTGCGGCGAAAAGGCCTATGACGGTACGGTGGTCGGAGAGGAGTGCCCCCCGCGCCCCGAGAACTGAGGAACTTGCCTTGGCCGACGCAGTAACAATCCCGGATTTCATCACGGCGACCATGGGTTTTGCTGTCTATCTGCTGGGCGCGCAGATCAACAGCAGGGTTGCGATGCTACGGCAATTCAATATCCCTGAACCCGTTACCGGCGGGCTTCTGGCATCGCTTGTCGTTCTGGCCCTGTATCTGGTGTTCAACCTCGAACTGTCCTTCGAACTGAACACCCGCGATTCCCTACTGGTTCTGTTTTTCGCCGGGATCGGCCTGAATGCGCGGTTTTCTGATTTGATTGCGGGCGGTAAGCCTCTGCTCATTCTCCTGATTTTGACGCTCGTGACGATCATCGCGCAGAACGTGATCGGAGCGGCAGGCGCGTCGTTGTTTGGGTACTCCGCGCAAGCCGGCGTTCTGTTCGGATCCGCTGCCCTCATCGGCGGGCACGGGACCGCGATTGCATGGGCGCCAGAGGTTGCAGGGGCAACCGGTTTGGAAGGCGCGACCGAATTGGGCGTTGCGGTTGCGACGTTGGGCCTTGTTCTGGCGGCTTTGGTCGGAGGCCCGATCGCGCGCCTGTTGGTTGAAACGCGCAATCTGACGCCTGATCGACCCGATGAGGAACATACGGTCGGGCTGCCCGATGATGAGCCAAAGCTTTCGGGCATCGACCATATCTCGATCATGCGCGTGCTGCTGCATCTGAATCTTGCGGTCATTTTTGGCTTTATATTGGGCGAGGCCATTGCCGCTGCTGGGCTGAAGCTGCCCTTGTTTGTGCCCTGCCTTCTGATGGGCATCGTGATTTCGAACCTGAGAACGGCCTTGGTGCCGTCCGCCCCACCTGTTGCACGGACGCCCTCGCTGGCTTTGATCTCGGAATTTGCATTGGGTGCGTTTCTGGCGATGTCCCTGATGAGCCTTCAGCTTTGGACAATTGCCGAATTGGGGATGGCTATTGCCGTGATCATGTCGGCACAGACACTGTTCACGGTTGTCTTTGTAATTTGGGTGCTGTTTCCGCTTATGGGTTCAAACTACCGCGCGGCGGTGCTGGCTGCGGGTTTTGGGGGCTTTGCTTTGGGGGCCACACCCACTGCAATTGCAAATATGACCGCCGTGACCAAGCGATATGGTCCATCGCCTATTGCCTTTATTGTGCTCCCCCTTGTATCCGCCTTCTTTGTGGATATCGCAAATGCCATCGTCATTCAGACGATCGTCAATTTCTAAGGACCAACAATGCCTGACCTGCTGATCGAACTGTTTTCCGAGGAGATCCCCGCGCGCATGCAGACCCGCGCCGGTGAGGACCTGAAAAAGCGGATCACCGATGGTTTGGTCGAGGCCGGTTTGACCTATGCCGGGGCTGCCGCCCTGACCACGCCGCGCCGCTTGACGCTGGTGGTCGAAGGCCTGTTGGCTGAAAGCCCCACCATTCGTGAAGAGCGCAAAGGCCCCAAGGTCGGCGCGCCGGACAAAGCCATCGAAGGGTTCCTGCGTGGCGCTGGCCTGACCCGCGATCAGTTGGAAGAACGCGATACACCCAAAGGCGCGGTTTACTTTGCCACCATCGAAAAGGCAGGGCGCCCAGCGGCTGATATTGTGGCTGAGGTGCTGGAAGCCACCATCCGCAACTTCCCATGGCCCAAATCCATGCGGTGGGGCAGTGGTGCCATGCGTTGGGTCCGTCCGCTGCATTCGATCCTGTGTATTCTGAATGATGAAGCAGGCTCGCAAACCGTGCCGCTTGAGGTCGAGGGCATAGCATCGGGGGACACGACCGCTGGCCACCGTTTCATGGCGCCGAACCGGTTTTCGGTATCGTCGTTTGACGATTACGCTGCCCAATTGAAGCGCGCATTTGTCGTGCTGTCGCCCGACGAACGGGCCGAGCATATCTGGAACGACGCCCAGAACATGGCCTTTGCCGCCGGTCTGGAAGTGGTGGAAGACAAGGGCCTTCTTGCAGAAGTCGCCGGGCTGGTCGAATGGCCTGTGGTGCTGATGGGGCAGATCGACGAGGAATTCCTCGAATTGCCGCCCGAGGTGCTGCAAACCTCGATGAAAGAGCACCAGAAGTTCTTTTCCGTGAAAAACCCCAAAACCGGACGCATCGAGCGCTTCATCACTGTCGCCAACCGCGAAACCGCTGACAACGGCGCGACCATTCTGGCGGGGAACCAAAAGGTGCTGTCGGCCCGTCTGGCCGATGCGAAATTCTTTTGGGAGAATGACCTGCGCGTTGCCAAATCGGACATCGCCCAATGGACCCGCGCACTGGAGAATGTGACCTTCCACAACAAGCTGGGCACCCAGGCCGAGCGCATCGACCGCATCGCCGCGCTGGCCCGCGAACTGGCCCCGGTGACCGGAGCGGATGCCGATCAGGCCGAGAAAGCCGCGCGTCTGGCAAAGGCCGATCTGAGTTCCGAGATGGTTTATGAGTTCCCTGAACTTCAGGGTCTTATGGGCCGCTACTATATCGAAGCCTCAGGCGAAGACGCCGCAGTGGCTGCCGTGGCGGATGAGCACTACTCACCGCTGGGTCCATCGGACGACGTACCAACTGCACCGCTTTCGGTGACCGTGGCGCTGGCTGACAAGCTGGATACGCTGGCTGGGTTCTGGGCGATTGATGAGAAGCCGACCGGTTCGAAAGATCCGTTTGCACTGCGCCGTGCGGCGTTGGGAGTTATTCGTTTGGTGCTGGGTAACGATCTGCGCATCAGTTTAGACCGTTTCTTTGATAGCCAGTTAGTGCGGGCAGAGAACGCCATCAATGAGGCGCTGCCGGATGCAAATGTGCGCGACCTTCTGGAGGAAATTGCAGATCACGGTGTATTTGGCGGGGCTTTTCAGGCTGTCAAAGAAAGAATTGGCGGATCGCCTGCGGCGGCATTTCTTGAGTTAGAGGAAAAGGTTCCTGACGCATCCGATGACCTCCTCTCCTTCTTCCACGATCGTCTGAAGGTCTTTCTCCGCGACGAGGGCATCCGCCACGACATCATCGACGCCTGTATCGCGATGGAGGGGAATGACGACCTCAACCTGCTGGTAAAACGCGCCCGTGCTCTGAATGCGGTGATCTCGACCGAGGATGGCGAGAACCTCGTGCAGGGCTTCAAGCGCGCCAACAACATCCTGACGCAGGCCGAAGAGAAGGATGGCGTCGAATACTCCTATGGTGCGGATGTGAAATTTGCTGAGACGGACAGCGAAAAGGCGCTGTTTGCCGCCTTGGATCAGGCACAGGCGCAGATTGACCCCGCGCTCAAGGCTGAGGATTTCCCGACTGCCATGACCGCCATGGCCGCCCTTCGCGGGCCGGTGGATGCGTTCTTTGAGGATGTGCAGGTCAATACCGACAATGACATCCTGCGGCGCAACCGCCTGAACCTGCTCAGCCAGATCCGCACGGTCTGCTCCAGCGTGGCTGATCTGACCAAGATTGAAGGTTAAATCTCTGGGCGCGCGGCAAATGCGCGCCCAGAACGCCCTTGCGCGAAAGGCGCAAGCGCTTATGCTGCACGCAAACCAAAAGGTGCTGCAGTGCAGAATAATCCGCATACCACGCTCATAACCTCCGACGCGCCGGTCACGGCCCATACCCATGGCGGGCGGGCCAAGTGCCTGCAACGGCTGGTCCGTCTTGAATTGCCTGTTCCGCGAACGGTCGCGCTGTCCTTTGACTCTGTGCACCAGATTGCCGAAGGCGAGATCCCGAACCTGGCCGCGATCCTCGAACAGTTTGACCCGGCGACGTTGCTATGTGTTCGGCCCAGTTCCGAGGACCCGGATTGGGGCGGACCCGGGGCAGTTCTGAACATCGGCATGAACGATGCACGCTATGTGGATCTGTCGGAAAACATGGGGGCCGAAGCGGCTGCCGCACTGTATCTGAGGTTTGTGCAAAGCTACGCGATCCACGTGGCACGCCTGGATCCTGATGTGTTTGACGACATCGAACTGGACGGAAGCGAGGGACTGCGCCTTTCGTTGCGGGCCTATGAAGATGAAACCGACGAAGCCTTTCCGCAAGACCGCGGAGAACAGTTGATCGGTGTGCTACGGTCTATGGCACGGGCGTGGGATGGAACCTCGGCGCGCTTGTTGCGGCAGGCCAAGGGGGCACCGGCAGATGCCGGACTGGGGCTGGTCATTCAGGAAATGATCCCCGGTGTCGGGCAGGGCGAATGTGGCTCTGGTGTTTTGCAACTGGTTGATTCCACAACCGGGATGCAGCAGATCACCGGTCGTTATCTGAGCCAAAGTCAGGGCCGGGATGCGTTGGGTGAAGATGTTGCCGCGCTGTTTCTGGAAAAAGACCCGCGTGGCCCATCGCTTGAGGAAGTTGCACCCGAAGCATTTTCTGAACTCAAGGAACAAGCCGCTTTGATGCGCGCAAAACTGCGCGAAGAAATGCAGGTCGAATTCGTTATTCAAAACGGTGACGTGCACATCCTGGATGGCGTGCGCGTACAGCGCAGCGCTCGCGCGGCTATGCGGATTGCGGTGCGTCTGGCGGAGGACGGGATAATCCCGCCGCAAGAGGCGGTCATGCGTGTTGACCCCCACGCGCTGAACGAACTTCTGCACCGGCAGGTGCATCCGGATGCACGACGCGATGTTCTGACAACTGCCATTGGCGCTAGTCCCGGTGCTTCGACCGGCAAGATCGTGTTCACCTCAGCTGAGGCGCAGGCAAGTGCCGCGCGTGGCGAAGCCTGTGTTCTGGTGCGTCGCGAAACTTCGCCCGAGGATGTGCGTGGAATGCATGCAGCTGTGGCCGTTCTGACAGAAAAAGGCGGGATGACCAGCCACGCAGCGGTGATCGGGCGCGGACTTGGGTTGCCCTGTATCGTCGGTGCGTCTGACATTCGGTTTCAGACCAAGAAGAAGATGCTGACAGCACCGGATGGTCGCGTCTTTAAAACCGGCGATGTTTTGACCATCGATGGCAGCTCGGGGCAGGTGCTGGCGGGGCAGCCTGCAATGCTCGAGGCGGCGCTCGACGACTGTTTTCAAACGTTGATGGCCTGGGCCGATGCAGAGCGTGACATTGATATTCGTGCCAATGCTGACACCCCCGCCGATGCGCAGACTGCCCGGAATTTTGAGGCGCAGGGGATCGGATTGTGCCGCACCGAACACATGTTCTTTGATCCCGGCCGTCTGATCGTAATGCGCGAAATGATCTTTGCTCAAACCTCATCTGGTCGCGCGGCGGTGCTGGAACGATTGTTGCCGATGCAACGCGAGGACTTTGTGCAACTTTTCCGTATCATGGAAGGCAAGCCGGTCTGTATTCGCCTGTTCGACCCGCCGCTGCACGAATTTCTGCCCACGACCCGCAGCGGGCAAAGAGAATTGGCCGAAGCACTTGATCTGCCTGTTTCAGATGTCGAGCGCCGCGTTGCTGCCATGAGCGAATACAACCCAATGCTGGGTCTGCGCGGCGTGCGTCTGGGCGTAACCGTGCCGGAAATCTACGACATGCAGGCGCGCGCGATTTTCGAAGCAACGTTGGAGGCCCGGAAAAACGGGGCTGCAGTTGTGCCCGAGGTCATGATCCCTCTGGTTTCGGCAAAGCGCGAGGTTGAGCTGGTAAAATCCCGCATCGACTCGGTCGCAGCGGCCGTTGCGTCCGAGCAGGGGCAGGAATTCGACTATCGGCTGGGCGTAATGGTTGAAACGCCACGCGCCTGTCTGCGAGCAGAAGAGATCGCCCCGCAAACGGCGTTTATGAGTTTTGGTACAAACGACCTGACTCAGATGACTTATGGCCTGTCGCGGGATGATGCCGGTCGTTTCATGTCAGCTTACGTGCGGCAGGGCGTCTTTGGCGAAGATCCGTTTCACGTCCTTGACCCGGACGGGGTGGGGGAGTTGTTGAAACTGGGGGCCGAACGCGGACGCTCTGCAAAACCTGACGTGACCTTGTCTGTGTGTGGCGAACATGGCGGAAACCCCGAATCAATCGCGATTTGCCGGGATCTGGGGTTTGACTACGTGTCGTGCTCTCCGTTCCGGGTTCCGGTCGCTCGGCTGGCTGCCGCTCAACTGGCGATTTCGTCCAGACTTGGGGGTTGACAGAGCACGATATCCCAAGGATTAGTGGGTTATCTGATCACTCGTGGGCGATTTAAATCTTCGCTACGGGCGGATTTTTACTTGCTTTTTCCGAAAGACTGGACGTTTGCGCTCGATTGCGCTAGATGCCTCGTCGCGCCCGCCGGGGGAGGGTATGGCGCGAGAAGTGCCTGTGCGAGGTTATCTGATGCTACGTTATATACTGGCTGCTGCCACTTTGGCGGCAACCATGCTGCCAAGTGCGTCCTTCGCCGAGAGGGAAGCAACCGAAACCGCAAAGCAAGAGCTTGTGGCCCGTAACGAATTGCCGGGTCAGAGCTTTCGTGACTACTTCAAGCTGTTCCAGCCGCGCAAAGCCGCGCCTGTCCAAGTGAGCTATTCCAAGGACTGGCTTGACCAGCAACCGAAAGCCACCGGTGACGAGAACTGGAAGTGCCTGTCTGAGGCACTGTACTTTGAAGCGCGTGGTGAAAGCGTGCGCGGACAGTTCGCCGTTGCCGAGGTTATCCTGAACCGGGTCAAAAGCAGCCGCTTCCCGGACTCACTCTGTGGTGTAATCCGTCAGGGTACGGGTAAAAAATACCAGTGCCAGTTCACATACACATGCGATGGCCGCAAGGAAGTCATCCATGAAAAGAAAGCCTATGAGCGCGTGTCAAAAGTGGCCCGTGCGGCGATTGACGGTGTAGCCAAAGAGCTGACCGAAGGGGCGACCCATTATCACACCACTGCAGTGCGTCCGTCCTGGTCGCGCGTTTACAAGCAGACTGCGCGGATTGGTGTGCACATCTTCTATCGCCACAACTATCGGACAGCGAGCAACTGATTGACGCACCCGCGCTGGAAGCTTGATGGCGCGGGGAAAGTTGCAGTCTATATTACGGGCCAGGAGGCCCGTAATGCTTTTTACACGAAGACACATTCTGAAAACGGCTGCTGCAGCCGCGACGCTGCCGCTTGCGGCACGGGCCGATTTCCCGTCGCTTGAAGCGCGCGAAGCCCGGCAACGTGTTGCGCCTGACGGATTTCCTGACACAACAGTTTGGAGCTTCGATGGCTCTGTCCCCGGAACCACCATAAGAGTCGGGCAGGGCAGACGTGTTCAGCGCAAGCTTGTGAATCAGCTTCCCCAACCGACCTCGGTTCATTGGCACGGAATCCGAATAGAAAATGCCATGGATGGCGTACCCGGTTTGACGCAAAACGCGGTCGAAACGGGAGGTTCCTTTGACTATGACTTCGTCGCCCCTGATGCCGGGACCTATTGGTACCATTCGCATAACAGGTCAATGGAACAGGTTGCGCGGGGCCTTTATGGGCCGCTGATCGTGGAAGAGGCACAAACGCCAGATATCGATCAGGACCTGATACTGATGCTGGATGATTGGCGGTTAGACCCGGAAACGGCACAGATAACAAACGATTTCGACAACGGCCATGACCTGAGCCACGCCGGTCGGCTCGGCAATATCGTCACCGTAAACGGGTCGTTTGATCCAGCGTTTTCTGTGCAAAGGCATGAACGCCTTCGACTGCGCTTGATCAATGCCTCTAACGCCCGGGTCTATGATCTGGATCTCGACGGTCTTTCAGGTTGGATCGCTGCCCTCGACGGCATGCCGCTGGAAACTCCGTTACAACTGTCAGGATCGTTCCCATTAGCACCTGCACAACGTGCGGATCTGATTGTCGACGTCGTCACCGAAGGTGATACCGCCAGTCTCGTCAGTGTTGAACGGGATGGTGCCTTTGGTCTGGCGCGGTTCGACGTTACAGGCGACGCCGCAAAGGCGCAAAGGCAGAGCGTGTCAGCATTGCCGCCCAATCCTTTGCCGGAAATCAAAAATATTGAAGATGCACCGTTGCATAAAATGGTTTTGCAGGGCGGCGCGATGCGATGGTTGGAAAGCGCGCGGCTTGGCGCAACCGAGTTGTCAGGCCGTGAACTGGCACAGCTGGGTCGGTTCTGGGCGCTGAACGGTCATGCAGAACGGCCCGATGATCCATTTCTGGATGCCGCTATCGGCAGCCTGCACAGGGTGGAGTTCGTGAATGAAACAGCCTTTCCACACGCGATGCATTTGCATGGGCATCACTTCCGCTTGGTTCTGGATGACGGTTCCCTTGGCCCTTGGCGCGACACTGTTCTGGTGGGGCGGGGGCAAACTCGCCAGATCGCTTTGGTCGCGCACAATCCGGGCGACTGGCTTTTGCATTGCCATATGCTGGGACACGCCGCATCCGGCATGATGAGTTGGTTTAGGGTCGCCTGACGCCGCAATCGGCGGTTGGAATGGCGCTTGTTTGAGTGCTATAGGCCCCGGCAAAGCCTATAGTAGGCAATCTTTGCAACGAGCCCGAAAAGGCCTGACCCATGAGTTCTGAAATCCGCCTGGCATTTGCACACCCCTCTGAGAGGTCCGAGGCGACTTCTCCCCGAGGACCGCTGGATCGCATTTCGCTGCGCGATCACATCGTTGAAGTCGAAATCGGTGCCTTTCAGGCCGAACGGGGCACAACCCAACGGATTTGCTTTAACATCGTGGTCGAGGTGCGCCCGCTGACTGCCGATATTGACGACGACGTTGATCGGATCCTGTCCTATGACCGGGTCACTGAAGCCATAGCCTTTGAATTGGCTGCAGAACGCTTGAACCTGCTCGAGACGCTTGCGGAACGCGTGGCGGAGCGTATTCTTCTTGAGCCTCAGGCCGTAAGGGTCTTTGTTCGCATCGAAAAACTGGATCGCGGTCCGGGGGCTTTGGGTGTTGAAATCGTACGCGGGAAGGACTCGGTCCATCACGAAATGGTCGAAGAGGAACGCCCGCATCCGCGTCTTGTGTACCTGTCGAACGAAGCCATTTCCTCGAACAATCTGACCGGTTGGATAGACCAGTTGGAGAACCGCCAGCGCCCGTTGATCCTGTGCGTCGGGGCGTCGGATCTGGACGCGCCCCAAACTGGCCACGCGATGACGCAGCGCCGTATCGATTTGTTGGCCATTGAGCAGAATGCTTGGGTTCTGGCGGCACGAGATCACCGCTGCGTGGTGGTTTCGACCCGGACGGAACTGGATTGGGCGATGAAGAACGGACAGATCTGTGTTTGGGCCCCGTCCAAGATTGTGTTGGATGCGGTTGACGGTCCTTCTGCTGCGCCATCTGATGCTGTGGCCCTTGCTGCCTGGTTCGCAGCAACCTTTGAAGCCAGCGAAATGCTGGTGATTGGCGGCGCATTGCCGAAAGAACCCAAAACGCCCTTGCGCGCGGTTGCCGTGGATCAGGCCCAGCTGTGAGCATCTATTACAGACCACTGGTTCAGCATGGCCCTGTACGCCCTGCAGGCGCCGTGCCGCTGGCGGGTCAACCGCTTTGGTTCACCCATGTTGAAGCCTTGCGGCGCGGGGCGGACCCTGAGGTTATTGCGGTATCAGAGGTTCCGTCTGACTATCTTGGCCGTTTGACCCAAGCGCGGACTGACATTGCGGGCCTGGACATGCAGGTGCCACATATCATGGGCATTTTGAATGCCACGCCGGACAGCTTCTCGGATGGGGGCGTCCACAGCTCGGCAGAAGCCGCGCGTACGGCCGCCGCAGATATGGTCGCGCAAGGGGCCACGATTTTGGATATTGGTGGGGAATTTACCCGCCCCGGCGCTGATTTTGTGCCAGCTGACACAGAAATCGCCCGCACACGCCCTGTGATCGAGGCGATCCGGGCGGAAACGGATGCTCTGATTTCGATCGACACGCGCAAGGCCAATGTGGCCAAAGCTGCCTGCGATGCCGGGGCCGGGTTGGTGAACGATGTTTCAGGCTTTACCTTTGATCCAGATCTGGCACCGTTTTGTGCAGCACAGGGCGCCCCGGTTTGTGTCATGCACATGCAGGGCGATCCGGCCACGATGCAGGACAATCCGCATTACGACGATGTCTTGCTGGATGTGTATGACTTTCTGGAGAACCAGATTGCACTGCTGGAGGGCCTTGGCCTCAGCCGTGATCTGATCCTTGTTGATCCCGGCATCGGCTTCGGCAAGACCGAGGATCACAATCTGACCTTGCTGCGCAATCTCAGCCTGTTTCACGGTTTGGGCTGCCCGATCCTGCTTGGCGTGTCGCGCAAAGGTTTCATTGGTTCGATCGGGCAGGAGCCGCGCAAGACGGCGCGTGCACCGGGATCAATTGCGGTGGCTTTGGCAGGATTGTCTCAGGGCGTGCAAATCATTCGCGTGCACGACGTGGCCGAGACCTCTCAGGCCTTGCGCCTATGGGCTGCTGTCCGGTAATCCGGTCTCACGACAAATCACGGAGTGACACGTATGCGCAAGCTGTTCGGAACTGACGGGGTGCGGGGCACCGCCAACACGCATCCGATGACGGCGGAAATGGCCTTGCGCATCGGGGCTGCGGTTGGGCGTTACTTTCGCCGTGACGCGACGGGTGTGCACCGGGTTGTCATCGGTAAGGATACGCGCCTATCCGGTTACATGCTGGAAAACGCGCTGACGGCGGGTCTGACCTCGACGGGTATGAATGTGCTGCTTCTGGGGCCCGTACCAACGCCTGCCGTTGGTCTCATGACGCGGTCCATGCGTGCCGATCTTGGGGTCATGATCTCGGCCAGCCATAATCCGGCAGAAGACAATGGCATCAAGTTTTTTGGACCCGATGGCTATAAGCTGTCGGATCAGGCCGAGATCGAGATCGAACGGTTGATCGACGAAGGCGTCCAGCCCGCTCAGGCACAAAATATTGGCCGGGCGCGTCGTGTCGATGATGCGCGGTTCCGCTATGGTGAGCGTGTGAAATCCTCCTTGCCGCGCGACGTCAGTTTGGATGGTCTGAAAGTGGTCATCGATTGCGCAAACGGCGCGGCCCACCGCACTGCGCCCGAGGTTTTGTGGGAACTGGGCGCTGATGTCATTCCGGTCGGTGTCGCGCCCAACGGCAAGAACATCAACCTCAATTGCGGATCCACAAAACCGCAACTGGCCGCAGAAACGGTTGTGGCCCACGGTGCAGATGTTGGCATCTGTCTGGATGGCGATGCGGACCGGGTTGTTGTGGTCGACGAAACCGGTCAAGTGGCTGACGGTGATCAGCTTATGGCGTTGCTTGCGACGGCATGGAAGAGGTCGGATCAGTTGAAGGGCGATGCTCTGGTGGCGACGGTAATGTCCAATCTGGGGCTAGAACGCCATCTGTCAGGGCAAGGGTTGCGTCTGGAGCGCACAGCTGTTGGCGACCGCTATGTGGTCGAGCGGATGCGGGAAGGTGGGTTCAATTTGGGTGGCGAACAATCCGGCCATATCGTGATGAGCGATTATGCCACCACTGGTGACGGGCTTATGGCGGGCCTGCATTTTCTGGCTGAAATGGTTTTGTCGGGGCGCAAGGCTTCGGACCTGTCGAAACAGTTTGAAACGGTGCCGCAGTTGCTAAAAAACGTGCGCTATACCAGCGGGCAAACTCCGCTAGAGGTTCAGAGTGTTCAGGCCGCCATCGCAGATGCCGAAGCGCGGCTGAACGGGCAGGGTCGGCTGCTAATCCGCAAATCCGGGACCGAACCGCTGATCCGCGTCATGGCAGAGTGCGAAGACGACGGGTTGCTGACCCAAGTTGTTGATAGCATCGTAGCCGAGGTCGAAGCCGCCACGGGTTAACGTCCAAACAGAACCTTGCGCAGGCTGAACCATTGGCTGATCGCCATGCCGGTCAGGATCAGGCCCAAGGCAATGTAAAAGCGCAGGGGCAGGGCCTCGGACAGGATCCATGCGCCGAACACCATCGACCAGATTGGAACCTGATAGTTCACCAATGTCAGGAAAACCGATCCGGCGCTGCGGGTGATCGAAACGCGCAGCAGGGTAGCAAAAGCGGTTGGGACCAATCCCAACACAATCAAGGCGATTGTCGGGCGTGGTCCTTGCCACGTCGGCAGACCTTCGGTGAGCAGCATGATCGGTAACAGAAGTATGGCCCCGACGACCAGTGTCAGGGCCGCCAGCACCACGGGATCGACCGGGGGGCAACGCCGGGTCATCACAGAAGAACTGGCGTAGCACAGTGCCGCGGTAATACAGGCCAATTGTGCCAACGGTTCCGCCCCTTGACCCAACTTTGCAAGGCCGGGACCGATCAGGACCAATGCGCCTGAGAACCCAAGGCACACCCCCAGAAAACGACGCAGGTTCAGCGGTTCATCCGAGAAGAAATGCGCAAGCGGCAGCACCATCAACGGGATCGCGGCCATGGATAGACCTGCAAAAGCCGAGGGCACAAATTGCTGTCCCCAACTTAGCAACATGAATGGAACGGCTGTGGACAGGACACCGATCAGCACAATCGAAGTGCTAAGCGCTGGTGTCAGAACCGGCAATTTGCGACCGGTCGCCCACATCAACAGCAGCAGGGTCACAGCGCCCAGCGTCGTCCGGGAGGTCGCAACTGTGATCGGGCCGTAGCCTTCAAGCGCCATGGCAACGACCATGAAGGTCGCGCCCCAGATAAGGCCCAGCGTGAAAACGCCGCTCCAGTCCTGTTTTGTAGGCTGTGGCACCATTTGTTTGTCCTGCTGCGGCTGCGTGAAACGTAAAAAAGTTAATCTGACCGGGTGTTTATGTGCTGCGCCGCTTTTTTGTGCAAACGAAAAAGGGCGACCACCGGGGCCGCCCTTGTGCTGACAGAGGTCAGATTAGTTCTTTTCTTTGTCGACCATTTTGCCGGCCGAAATCCACGGCATCATGCCGCGCAGTTTCGCACCGGTTTCTTCGATCATGTGCTCGTCATTGGCGCGGCGCGAAGCCTTGATGGTCGGCTGGCCAACAGCGTTTTCCAGCATGAAGTCGCGAACGAATTTACCCTGCTGGATGTCGTTCAGAACCTCTTTCATACGCGCTTTGGTTTCGTCGTATTTCAGGATACGCGGGCCGGTGACGTACTGGCCGTATTCGGCGGTGTTCGAGATCGAGTAATCCATGTTGGCGATGCCGCCTTCGTAGATCAGGTCAACAATCAGCTTCACTTCGTGCAGACACTCAAAATAGGCCATTTCCGGCGCGTAACCGGCTTCGACCAGAGTTTCAAAGCCGCAACGGATTAGTTCGACCAGGCCGCCGCACAGAACGGCTTGTTCGCCGAACAGGTCGGTTTCGCACTCTTCGCGGAAGTTGGTTTCGATGATTCCCGAGCGGCCGCCACCAATGGCCGAGCAGTAGGACAAGCCGATTTCCAGCGCTTTGCCTGTCGCGTCATTGTCAACGGCGACCAGGCAGGGCACGCCGCCGCCCTTGGTGTATTCGCCACGTACGGTGTGACCGGGGCCTTTGGGCGCCATCATGATGACGTCGACGCCTTCTTTCGGCTCGATCAGGCCGAAATGGACGTTCAGGCCGTGAGCGAACGCGATCGCAGCACCCGGCTTGATGTTGTCGTGGACGTATTTCTTGTAGGTTTCAGCCTGCAGCTCGTCGGGCATGGTGAACATGATGACGTCACACCAGGCTGCCGCTTCGGCGATGCCCATGACTTCCAGACCTTCCGCTTCGGCTTTCTTGGCCGAAGGCGAGCCTTCGCGCAGGGCGATGACCAGGTTCTTGGCACCCGAGTCACGCAGGTTCAGCGCGTGGGCGTGACCTTGCGAGCCATAGCCCAGGATGGCCACTTTTTTGTCTTTGATCAGGTTGATATCGCAATCGCGATCGTAATAGACGCGCATTTCGCCGGTCCTTTCAGGTTAGATTGCGGCGGTTTTACATGCCTGATCGTGTGTTGGCGATAGCGTTGGGCTTGAGTATTTGTGAAAAAGGTGAAGAATAATTCGAAAATAGTGAGAAAAGTAAAAAAATCATGCTTGATGACATTGACCGGCGTATCTTACGCCACTTTCAGGCCGCGCCTAGCCTGACAACAGCGGAACTGGCTGATCTGTGCCGGATCAGCGCCGGTGTCTGTTGGCGGCGGATCGAAAAGATGCAGGCGGCCGGGATCATCCAGGGACAAGAGGCCGTGATTGACTGGACCGCCATGGGTTATGCGGTCGAGGTTTCACTTCGGATCACGCTGGACAAGACACAGGCGCGGGCCTTTGACGAGTTTACCGAGGCCGCGCGCGATGTGGCCGAGGTGGTTGAGATCCAGACCTTTCTGGGACGTGTGGATGTACGCCTTTCGGTCATTGCCAAGGACATGAACCACTACCAACAGCTGTATCGCGATCGGATTCTGACCTTACCTCATATCGCCGACATCGAAGCGCTGATGCATATCGCGCGGGTCAAACGGGATGAGGTGCTGCCGGTATGATCGAGTTGGACGAAGTTGACCGCCGCTTGATGCGCGCTCTGCAGCAGGACGCGACACAAAGCGCGGGTGCGTTGGGGCGCAGGTTTGGATTGTCTCAACCCGCCACCTGGCGGCGTATCCGCCGGTTAGAAGAAGCAGGGATCATCAAGGGGCGGCGTTTGCGCTTGAACGCCGAGGCGCTTGGCTTTGGGGTAACGGTGTTTCTGGGTGTGAAACTCGGGCGAAAAGGTCAGATCAGTCTTGAGGATTTTGAACGCGCCGTAAGTGCCATTCCCGAGGTGCAGACCGTCGAGCATGTTCTGGGCTTATATGATTATCGCCTGCGCGTTGTCGCACGGGATTTATCTGATTTTGAACGTGTGTTGCGGCGCCGGATCATGACCTTACCCGGTGCAGGGGATGTCGAGGCAAACGTTTTGCTGAGCGAAGAACGCTTGCCCGGACCGCTTGGTTGAGATGCCTCAGTATTTTGTACGGACGCAATATCCCGGATGGTGGGTCATACGGGCGAACGTCAAAGGTTTATCCTCTTTCCACGTGGTGCGTTCCATCTGAATCATGGAAGTGCCCGTTGTAGTGCCCATAAACTCTGCCAGTTTTGCGTCGGCTGAGATCGCGCAGAAGGCGATTTCGGCCTCGGTGAACGGGGCTGCGTGCAGTAGCCATTCATGCGGCCCTTGTCCGCTCAGGTCAGCGGTTTCCACATCCGGGACCGCGTCGATATTGATCCAGCGCTCTTCCAACTGAAACGGTCGGTTGTCCGCGTAGTGCATACATGTGACATGCAGAACGCGCATGTCATTGGGCAAATCCAATTGCGACGTCAGCCAGCCGGGGCTTTCCACGACGTTACGCTCGACCAAGGCATAGCGATAGGTCGCGTTTTGGCTTTCAACCATTTGACGGGCCAGAGAAAACTCAAGCTTGGCGTGTTTGCTGGGTTCTTTCTTGACCCGCGTTCCGCTTTTGCGTTTGCGCTCAACAAATCCTTGTTCGGCCAATTCCCTCAAGGCGCGGTTCACAGTGGCACGTGCGCAATTGAACTCTTCGGCCAATTGCGTTTCGGTTGGTAAAAGCGACCCTTGCGGCCAGACGCGGCTTTCAATACGCCGTTTAACTTCGTCTCGAACGGACTGGAAGCTTATCCGCTTTTGTATAGTCACGGGTAGAATTATCCCTTCAAGTATAAAGTGTGTGCATCTGTTCAGAAGCAAGCAGAAGTGTAAAGGGGAAGGTGACACTACTTGGCGTCATTTATGGTTATTTCAGCAGGATCTGGCGCAGCATTTGTGATTAAACGCAGCATGCCGTTGCGTCACCTTTTTTGTCGCGAAAGTGCTTTACGGGGGCTGGCAAAGAGATCAGGTTCTCGAAAACGTTTTTGGAAAGGATGAGGAATGCCAGCGTTATTGGATACCGTTGACCCGAACGGGCTTGAAGAGTTTTCGGTGGTGTTCACCGACCGCTCGCTGAACCACATGTCGCAGAAATTCCAACAGGTCATGCGCGACATCTCGGACATGTTGAAAGAGGTGTATAACGCTGAAGGCGTCGCTGTCATTCCGGGCGGTGGCACCTATGCCATGGAGGCCGTAGCCCGTCAGTTTGCGCGGGGGGCGGATGTTTTGGTGGTTCGGAACGGGTGGTTCTCGTACCGGTGGAGCCAGATCATCGAAAGCGGATCCCTGACGCCAAGCTCTACAGTTATGAAGGCCCGTCAGACAGGCAACTCCAGCCCGTCGCCCTTTGCGCCAGCCCCCATTGAAGAGGTTGTCGAAGCCATTCGGTCGCAAAAACCGGGCGTCGTGTTTGCCCCGCATGTTGAAACATCTGCCGGTGTGATTTTGCCCGACGATTATGTGACCGCTTTGGCGAACGCCGCGCATGAGGTTGGTGCGCTGATGGTGTTGGATTGTATCGCATCTGGGTGCGCCTGGGTGGATATGCGGGCGACAGGCGTCGATGTTCTGATTTCTGCCCCCCAGAAAGGGTGGAGCGCATCGCCTTGTGCTGGCCTTGTCATGCTATCCGAGCGGGGCGAAGCTCGTTTACAGGAAACAGACTCCGACAGTTTTGCAGTGGATCTGAAAAAGTGGCGTCAGATCATGCAGGCCTATGAAAATGGCGGTCATGCTTATCACGCAACGATGCCGACCGACGCGTTGTTGGCCTTCCGCGATACCATGGCAGAGACCAAAGATTACGGGTTCGAGAAACTGCGTGAGGCGCAATGGGCGTTGGGAGATGGTGTGCGGTCCATGTTGAAGGACAAAGGCATCGTTTCAGTGGCTGCTGACGGTTTTGGCGCGCCCGGCGTTGTCGTCAGCTATACTTCGGACCCCGACATTCAGAACGGCAAGAAATTTGCTGCACTTGGAATGCAGATTGCCGCCGGCGTGCCCCTGCAATGTGATGAGCCCGAAGGGTTCAGCACCTTCCGACTGGGTCTGTTCGGGCTGGACAAGCTCTACGATGTGGATGGCACCATCGCGCGTTTGAAACGGGTGTTGGATCAGGTTCTGTAAACGAATCGGGCCTTAGCGAACGCCAAGGCCCATCTGCATTAACGTCTTGCGTACGGGCGGCAGGGAATAGAGCGCGCTCAGCCCCATGGCCCGTGCATCGCGCAACGGACGCGCCTCGATCATCGAGGCGCGGTTCAACAGGTCGATGCCCTTGACCCGCATTTCGACCTCGGTATGGCGGGCCTTGTGATAAGCGTCCAGCATCTGAGCGTCGCCCAGCCCTTCGGGGCGGGCCTGTGCCAAATCCAGCAGGCAGCGCAGATCACCCAAAGACATGTTCAACCCCTGAGCGCCAATCGGCGGCACCACATGCGCGGCCTCGGCCATCAAGGCAATGCGTTCGCCGGACAACCGCTCGGCAGACTGGCTGATGATGGGCCAGATCGTCCGACGCGACGCCAGCTTCAATGGGCCAAACAACCCGCAGGACCGTTCGGTCATTGCGGCCTCAAATGCTTCAGGCTCGAGGTTCATAAGGTCGATGGCCTTCGGACCTCGCTCCATCCAGACAATGGCTGAGGACGGCTGCCCGTGCCAATCGGGTAAGGGGACTAGCGTGAACGGCCCGCCCGATCTGTGAATCTCGGTTGAAACGTTTTCATGCGGAATGGGGTGGGTCACCGCAAATGCCAGCGCTTTTTGCCCGTACCGTGTTGTGTAAACCGATATTCCTGCGGCTTCGCGCATCGGTGAATTGCGGCCATCGGCTGCGAGAACCAGTTTACACTGGACGCGGCTGCCATCGCTCAGCCCAACGCGGGCTTCGGCGGTGCGGGTGAACAGGCTGGTCGTACCGGTGCCGGGGCGGAAATCGACATTGGGAAGGTCTGCCAGTCGCGCCACCATTTCCCGGCGCAGAAGCCAGTTGGGCAAGTTCCAGCCAAAGGGCTGATCGGAAATGTCGGCGGCATTGAAATCACGCACAACGCGCGGTTCGGGCACGTCGCCGCCTGCATCCACGATGCGCATGATTTGCAAAGGGGCCGCGTGGGCGTCCAGGCGCGCCCAAAGCCCGCACTGTTCGAGCAATCCGTGCGCAGGCTGAAGAAAGGCAGTGGTGCGCAGGTCCGATCCGTCCACATCCCGCTCAGTGATCGGAGGGGTCGGGTCCACGCAGATCACGTCAAAGCCTGCTGTTCCGAAAACCGCTGCTGCGGTCAGGCCGGCGATGCCGCCGCCGGAAATCAGGATGTCACAGCTATCAGTCATGGCGCCTCTCATCGGTTTGGGCAGAACCTAGTTCGGTTCGACCCCAAGCGCCAAGTGACATCCTGTCCCGTGCCTCAGCCCCGCGAAATCAGGACGAGAATCAAAAACATCACCGGCACCATCATCAGGGCAGGTATGAAGAGACCGGGTAGGCCGAACAACATGATGGAACAGCCCCACATGCTGAAAATCGCACCGGCGGTGTAATACAGATCTTCGGCCTTGCCATTGACCGCATCGCGGGCCAGCCACCCGAATACAGGGATTGCAAAGAAAAGGCGCTGCCAAATCGGCAGGCGGCCGGTCATCTCGATCGCGGTCATTTAGGTCTCCATCTGTTCGTCGCTGATGTGCATATAGGGACGAGGATGCAGGTGCAGAATGTGCGGATCGTCGCAGTGTGACAGCCTATCGCAGGCGGGCCAGAAACGCCGTCAAATCGTCCGTGTGATGGTGGATGTGATCGGCGTCATGCGGGTCAGGTGCCACGTGCACAGTCCGCATTCCCATCTCGTGCGGAGCCGCCAGATTGCGCGGATCATCCTCGAACATGGCGGCTTGTTCAGCCAGAATCCCATCCTGTGCAAAGATCGCCTCAAAGGCTGCTTTTTCGGGCTTTGGCCGATAGCCTGCATGTTCCACGCCATAGATTGCATCGAACAGTCCGGAAAGGCCGCGCGCCTCAAGCACCCGTTCGGCGTAAGGAGCGCTGCCGTTGGTATAGACAATACGTCGCCCGGGCAGGGCGCGTATGTGGTCGGCCAAGGCCGCATCCGGGTCCATATGGCTCATGTCCACCTGATGGACTGCGTGCAGATACGGGTCGGGGTCCAGATCATGTTCGGCCATCAAACCGGCCAGCGTGGTGCCGTATTCGCGCCAGTAATGCGCCCGCAAACGGTCCGCTTCGGCCTGCTCTACACCTATCGCCCGCATGACATAATCCGTCATCAGAACTTCGATCTGATCGAACAGACGCATGTGTGGCGGGTACAGGGTGTTGTCCAGATCGAACACCCACTGTGTGACATGAGAAAAAGCCGGTTTGACCATAAGCAGGGTGTAGGGCGCGGGCGCGATGTTTTCAATGCTCTACTTGATCGTTCCCCCTTTGGACGGATAGACATGTCCGAACGAGGAGACAATGAACCCCATGAGCCAGACCCGATCCCCCACCAAGGATGCCTACAGCCTGATACTCGAAGCTATTGATGTGGGTGTCTACAAGCCCGGTGATCGTCTGGTGGAAAGCGAGCTGGCCGAACGGTTCGGAGTGTCACGCACGCCGATCCGCGAAGCGCTGCAACGGCTTGAGACCCAGTCCCTGCTGGAACGGGACGGGCGGTCGCTGATCGTTGCCTCGCTGGATCACAACCAGATGGCTGAGCTGTATATCGTACGTCGGGAACTGGAGGGGTTGGCTGCAAGCCTTGCGGCCAAACACGCGACCGAAGAAGAGATCAAAGTTCTGCAAGAGATGGTCATCGAAGATGACAAGCTGGTTGATGACCCATCAGCCTTGTCGCGCGCGAACCGGCGCTTTCATGAGCAGATCCATCTGGCTTCCCATAACCGCTATCTGGTGCAGCAACTTGATCTTGTGCACCGGACAATGGCCCTGATGGCAACGACCTCACTGGCGGTGCAGGGGCGTGGAGAAATCGCCCAAAGTGAACATAAGGGCATTGTCGAAGCCATTGCCGCAAGGGATGAAGAGGCAGCGGCTCGAGCGCTGAAGGATCATATCTCGATCGCGTTCATGACGCGGCTGAAACAGGACGCAAGCCTGCGCGACAAATAAGTATCAGGCCAGCGGCTGATCTTCGCTGGCTTGCCCATGTTGGGTTTTGTCCCAGAAGAAGGGATTGGTTGCCAGTTCCCACAAAGCTTTGTAGGCGGCAACCACCCCCAACGGGTAGTACAGAGCCATGGTTGGAACCCAGGGCAACAAAAAACGCCGTTCACGCGCCCAGACGGCAAGACATCCGACGCAAACACTCAGCGCTTCGGTTGTCAAAAACAGAATTATAAGTGCGGTAGCTACCAGTTGTGGAACAACTTGCGCCATTGGATTAACCAAACCCAGCGTCGACAGCCAGAAAAGCCACAACACAGGGGCCAGTAAGAATTGCCCCAACGTGCCCAGAAAAAACGCCTGAAACCCTAGAAACTGCGCGACACCCAGATCGCGCAGCAGTTTCTTAGGGGATCGCATGTGCACAAGATACGTCACCATGAAACCTTTGAGCCAGCGTGAACGCTGCTTTACCCAAGGCCAGGCGCGAAAATTTGCTTCTTCATAAGTTGTGGTGTCCACCAGTTCGGTCCGGTATCCGGCCCGGCACAGCCGCACGCCAAGATCGGCATCTTCGGTCACGTTGTGGGCATCCCAGCCGCCCAATTTCAACAGCTTGTCTCGACGAAAGAAAAAGGTGGTCCCGCCCAGTGGAACGACAAGTCCCATACGCGCTATTCCCGGCAGGATGATGCGAAACCAACTGTTGTATTCGATAGTGAAGCAGCGAGAGCGCCAGTTTGTGCGCGGGTTGTAGTAATCAAGGCTGCCCTGAAGACACACGACCTGCGGAGCGGCCTGCGTGAAATGCGCGACCACCCGTTCGATCTGATCCGGTTGCGGCGCGTCTTCGGCATCCCAGACGCCAACAAAGTCGCCTCGGCAAAAGTCCAAAGCATAATTCATGGCACGTGGTTTGGTGGTCAGCCCGCCCAATTCGGGCACCTCGACGATCCGCATCCAACTGGGCAGATCCACTTGCGCCAGAGTTGCGCGCGTGACTTCGTCTTTTTCTTCCAGGACCAAGATGACGTCCAGAAGCGCCTTGGGGTAGGTCAGTCGTTTCAACCGGTGCACAAGCGCATCGGCAATCTCGCGCTCTTTGTACAGTGGCACCATGATTGACACGCAGGGCTGTCGTAACGGGATGGCTGCATCAGACGCTTCTGGCTTTTTTTGAAAGGAATGACGCAGATAGGTCAAAGCCCCAGCGGTGCGAAGAACAGCGAATAGAACCAAGGTTCCCACAGCTGCGGTCAGCAGAACAGCCAACCCTAACTGCGGGAAAGTGGCGAACAGAACAACAATACCAAGGGCAGTCAGGCTTGGCGCAATGCGCGACCCGACCGTCCAGTTGCGGCAGCTCTGTTCGGCGTCGACCCGTGTCTCCGCAGCTTCGGCCAAAGGGCGCGAAAACTGCCGGGCAATTGTGCGGTCGATCTGATCAGAGGCCGCAAGCACGGGAATAATCGTGTAATCGCAATCCTGCATGTCGTGAGAAACATCTGGAAACCGATCCGGACGGGCAGTCGCAACCAACAGAAGCGGGCCAACGCGCATCCACGGTATAACGTTGTGTTTCAGCCAAAAACCTACCGGTTTCAGGTCGCACAGCCCTGGCATGGGCGGGATCTGTTCCAGGTTCGCAATCTGCCAACCAGACTGGACAGTCAAGGCGTGCAGGACGTCTTGCCGGGTGGCAAATCCTTCACCCACTAAAATTTCACCCAAAGGCGCGTTTTGCTGGGATTGCAAATGCAAGGCGTGGTCAAGTTCCGACTGTGTCAGAGTTCCGCCTTCTACCAGACAGGTGCCCAGCGGTTTTCGAAATCCGGGGGCTGGGATTGGAGACGCGGTTGTGAAATTTTGGAGATTAAGCTCAATCATAAAAAGAACCCTGGCACAGTTACCCGTGCTCAGGGTTGTTCAATCAAGGTTAACGTGCCGTTAACGCTGCACAGTTTGAGTGTTATGCGCTTTGCTTTTTCTTTTCCATGGCATCGGCGAAGCGCTCAAACAGATAGAAACTGTCCTGAGGTCCCGGGGACGCTTCCGGGTGATACTGAACCGAATAAACAGGCCGGTCTGTCATGCGGATACCGCAGTTCGAGCCGTCAAACAGCGACCGGTGGGTCTCTACAACGCCGTCTGGAAGGGACTGAGCATCAACTGCAAAGCCGTGGTTCATCGATGTGATCTCAACTTTGCCGGTGTCCAGATCCTTGACCGGATGGTTCGCACCATGGTGGCCGTGGTTCATCTTGACCGTCTGGCCGCCCAAGGCCAGCGCTAGCATCTGGTGGCCAAGGCAGATGCCGAATACAGGCAGATCGGTGGTGTCCAGAATCTCTTTGATCATCGGTACGGCGTATTCCCCGGTCGCCGCCGGATCGCCAGGACCGTTCGACAGGAACACACCATCAGGCTGGTGGGCCAGCACTTCGGCAGCAGTTGCCGTTGCAGGTAGAACCGTCACATCACATCCCGCGGACGCAAGGCAGCGCAGAATGTTGCGTTTCGCACCGTAATCGACAGCTACAACCTTGTGCGCAGGGGCTTCTTGACGCGTGTACCCGTCAGGCCAGGCCCAACGCATTTCGTCCCAGCGATAGCTTTGGGCACAGGTTACGTCCTTGGCCAGGTCCATGCCCTCCAGGCCGACAAATCCACGAGCGGCTGCTACCAGTGCCTCGATGTCAAAATTGCCCTCGGGGTCATGAGCCAGAGCGACATGCGGCGCGCCTTGCTGGCGGATGGCACGCGTCAGGCGACGGGTATCGACGCCGCCGATGGCGATGCGACCGCGACGGGCCAGCCAGCCTTTAAGCTCTTCGGCCGAACGCCAGTTCGAAGGCTCGGTCGGGTCCCATTTAACGACCATGCCTGCAGCAACCGGATCATTGGTTTCGTCATCTTCTGGGTTCACGCCGACATTGCCGATATGCGGGAAGGTGAATGTCACGATCTGACCGGCATAAGATGGGTCGGTCATGATTTCCTGATACCCGGTCATGGCTGTGTTAAAGCACAACTCGGCCACTGTTTGTCCGGCGGCACCAAAGCCTATGCCGTAAAACAATGTCCCATCGGCCAATGCCAGACATGCGGTGGGCTTGGACGGGGCGTTCTGGGCCATGGCGCGACTCTCCTGCAAGGTAAACCGGCGCATACCTAAGGGGGTTGGGCGCTTGGGTCAAGTCTGTTCAAATTTTTGGCTATTGTTGTTTTTCAATGACTTAGGGGTATTCGCTCCCTGTTGTGTCAGGCTTTTTGTTTAGATATGGTCGGGGTTCCGTTGTCATGGGGATGGACAAACCAAATGGACATGCGATCACGGGTGAATGCCGCCCTGAAGCAAGCAATGAAGGACAAAGCAGCCGAGCGTCTGTCGACGTTGCGGTTGATCAACGCGGCCATCAAGGACCGCGATATCGCGGCGCGCGCCTTGGACAACGAAGAAGTCAAAGGCTGCGGTGACGCTGAGGTGCTTGAAATCCTTGGTAAAATGACCAAGCAACGCAAAGAAAGCGCGCGTGCCTATGAAGAAGGCGGCCGTTTGGATCTGGCCGAACGCGAGATGCAGGAAGTTGCGGTCATCGAGGAATTTCTGCCCAAGCAGCTGGATGATGACGAGGTGTCAAAGGCGATTCAGACTGCGATCACCGCAACCGGGGCCGGATCCATCCGAGACATGGGCAAAGTCATGGGCGAGTTGAAGACTCGTTACACCGGACAGATGGATTTTGGCAAAGTTGGCCCGATGGTCAAAGATCACCTCTGCGCCGCATCAAATGGCAACTGCTGAGACATCAAAATGAACGATGACCTACTGCGCGACCGGTTCGCGCAGTCTTGTGCTGAGTTCGTCATACAGCGTTATCCGCTCATCTTCCGATAAAAACGAACCGATCTCGACCTCGCGCCCATCTCCAACAAGCGTGACATAGTGGGGGACGGGTCCACCTTTCTCGTGCATTTCCGTCCTTGCCCAAAAGCGGTTGCAGGACCATTCCTGCTGGTCTTTGCCGGGTGTGTAATGCACCAGATGCGCTTGCGTATCAGACAGCGTCAAAACCTCGAAAACGCTGCGTGCGCGATAGTTGGTCTGAATGGCCAGCCAAAGGCCAAACACCGTGATCAGAAGAAAGGGTAACAGCCCCCACAGAACCACGGACCCCAGCATGGCCAGCAAGGGGATCAGGCCAAACAGGAACACCGAAAGTATAGTGATCATAGCTCCGCGCGGAGGCAGAGAGTTGTGCGGCCACAGGCGCAGCTCTTGTTCCGTTTCGGACGTCTGATTCCATGTATACGGCATATCGCGAACATAGCGCAGGACGTTCTTATGTCGACGGGTTTTGATCAGATGACGTGCCCGACACGGGCCCAGGACAGGGCATCGTCCAAACGGTCATCTCCCCAGAACACTTCTTGCCGGACAACAAAGCTTGGCGCGCCAAATACACCCAGTTTCACGGCCGTTTCCGTTTCAGCCTCAAGCGTTGCAATGACGTCTGCGCTGCGGGCTCGTCCCAGCGCCAAGCGTGGATCTTGTTGACAGCGCAACAAAGCCTCGGACAGGGCGCTTTCGCTTCCGGCTTCGATACCTTCCTCGAACCAGATGCGGTACAAAGCCTGGGTAAAGGATTTGCCCCATCCTTCTTTCATTCCCAGAACGGCGACCTGATTGGCCAAAGCCAAGTCTGAGACCGGGTAGGGCGCGGGCAGTTTGGCATGAATGTGGTACTTGGCACAGCGCCGCTCAATGTCGCGCCACATATAGGCTGATTTCACGGGTTTGCCTGCAAAGGGAACGTTCTGCTGGGCCGACATGATAGTGCGCACGTTGAAGGGGCGCCAGTTTACGGTGGCGTCGTGTTCGGCACACCACTCATCCAAACGCATCACGGTGAGGTAGGTATAGGTGCTGCCGATAGAGTACCAAAAGTCGATTTCAGGCATAGACGACCCTCCGGCTGTCTTGCCTGCATATGATACCTGATTTTGCTGCAATTGGCGAACGTGAAGCACGCGCAAAGAAAAACCCCGCCACTTGGGCGGGGTTTCTTTGGATCATGTTGGGGTTAGTGCGCGTGGCCCTTGTCCCAGTCTTCCTGCTTGGGCAGCTGCTCGAACGTGTGTTCGGGCGGCGGCGAGGGCAGGGTCCATTCCAGTGTGTCGGCGTATTCGTTCCACGGGTTCGGACGCGTCTCTTTCGCGCCACGGAACAGGGCGTAGAACACAATGCCGAAGAACAGCAGGAACGAGGCGAACGAGATGAACGCACCAATCGACGATACGAAGTTCCACTGGGCGAATGCCTCGGGGTAGTCGATGTAGCGGCGCGGCATGCCTTGACGGCCCAGGAAGTGCTGCGGGAAGAAGGTCAGGTTGGCGCCAATGAAGAACATCCAGAAGTGAACCTTGCCCCAGAACTCGGAATACTGACGGCCTGTCATCTTCGAGAAGTAGAAGTACACGCCAGCGAAGATCGCGAAGACAGCACCCAAGCTCATCACGTAGTGGAAGTGCGCCACGACGTAGTAGGTGTCGTGATAGGCACGGTCGACACCAGCCTGCGACAGAACCACACCGGTCACACCACCAACGGTGAACAGGAACAGGAAGCCGAAGGCAAACAGCATCGGAGTTTTGAACTCGATGGAACCGCCCCACATGGTTGCAATCCACGAGAAGACCTTAACGCCTGTCGGAACCGCAATGACCATCGTGGCCAGCATGAAATAGGCCTGCTGACGCAGCGACATGCCAACGGTGTACATGTGGTGCGCCCACACGACGAAGCCCAGAACACCAATCGCGATGATCGCCCAGACCATCGGCAGGTAGCCGAAGATCGGCTTGCGCGCGAAGGTCGCAATGACGTGGCTGATGATGCCAAAGCCGGGCAGGATCACGATGTACACTTCCGGGTGGCCGAAGAACCACAGAATGTGCTGATACAGGATCGGGTCACCACCACCGGCCGGGTCAAAGAAGGTGAAGCCAAAGTTGCGGTCCATCAGCAACATGGTGATCGCGCCTGCCAGAACCGGCAGCGACAGCAGAATCAGCCACGACGTGACGAAGATCGACCAGCTGAACAGCGGCACCTTGAACAGGGTCATGCCCGGGGCACGCATGTTCAGGAAGGTGGTGATCATATTGATCGCGCCGAGGATCGAGGAGGCGCCCGATACGTGCACGGCAAAGATCGCAAGGTCCATGGACATGCCGCCCTCGGTCGTGGACAGCGGCGGATACAGAACCCAGCCGACGCCTGAACCAAGCTGGTCGTTACCACCGGGGCTGAGCAGCGAGGCCACACCCAGCGACGTACCGGCGACATAAAGCCAGAAGGACAGGTTGTTCATCCGCGGGAACGCCATATCCGGCGCGCCAATCTGCAACGGCATGAAATAGTTGCCAAATCCGCCGAACAGGGCGGGAATGACCACGAAGAACATCATCAGAACACCATGATAGGTGATCATAACGTTCCACAGATGCCCGTTGGGGGTACATGGGTCGGCCATGAAGCCTTCCAGACACATGTACTGAACGCCCGGGTGCATCAGCTCGAGCCGCATGTAAACGGTCATCGCCACCGAGATCAGACCGGCCAAGGCCGAAACGATCAGGTACAGAATCCCGATGTCCTTGTGGTTGGTCGACATGAACCAGCGCTGGAAAAAGCTGCGCTCGTCTTCATGGTCGTGACCATGAATGGCTGCGTCTGCCATTATAGGTGCCTCCTGTTGCAACTACACCGCGCAGTCGGACCTCTCCAACGCGCGGGATTCCTGCTGGTTTTAGATTGCGAAGAGAGCACCTTCAATGGCCGAGTTTGATCTGGATCAAGATTAATTGTCGCGGGCAGGGGGTTGCCGCGCGATTTTCAGGCCTCGAACGGCATCTATCTGGGGATGCTCGCCCGGTTTTCAAGCCATAAGCACCGGGTTGAAAAATGCGCTTGGCAGATATCCGCCTTGACCGTCATGAACTGGCGTCTCAGAACTACGCCAACACCCGCAATCCGGAGACTGAATATGGCTGACTACGATCCAGACAACATCTTTGCCAAAATCCTGCGCAATGAGATCCCCTCGACCCGTGTGTACGAGGATGACGAGACTCTGGCGTTTATGGACATCATGCCGCGATCCGATGGTCATTTGCTTGTGATTCCGAAAACCGCATGTCGCAACGTACTGGATGCCACGCCCGAGCAACTGGCGGCGGTGATGAATACCGTTCAGAAAATGGCGCAGGCGGCCAAGGCGGCATTTGATGCGGATGGTGTGACGATCCAACAGTTCAATGAAGCAGCAGGCGGGCAAGAGGTCTTCCACCTTCATTTTCACGTTCTGCCGCGTCACGAAGGCGTGTCGATACGCCCGCCGGGGAACATGGGCGACTTCGACCAGATCGCGCAGCACGCCGAAAAGATCAAAGCTGCTTTGTAAAGCTGGGCTTCAGTTTTACGCCCGCGACGGATTTTTGACCGGCACTTTTTAATGAGTGCGAAGTTCAGTCGTCCATCAGGTAGGGGGAAGAGAATTGCCGTTCCGATTTGGGGTCGGAACGGCAGACTCGTAACCAAACACTTCTCGGATTTCGAGGGCGAGCCCTGGATCACCGGTTAACATACCACTCACTCTTGATTGGCAGTTTCATATTACTCGTTAACTGCCCCTTTGTATCTAAAAGAGTTAAAAATTACCTAAAGAAACCGATAAACCCAGGGCATTCAGGGTTAATTGCGTAAGGCATCGGAAACAGAACCATTCGCCTGAGTATATTGTTTTGATGCTTGCGCGCTAACACCGATTCGCCTTTCGGTTCGATGGGGTTTTCACGCGTCTTTTGAGCCAAAGACCTCAGTAAACGTCTTCTCCAAAGCTGCATCAAGATCAGCCATGGTCACAGGAAGTCCCAGGTCAACCAGAGAGGTCACGCCATACTCGGTTATGCCACACGGCACGATGCCTGAGAAATGCTCCAGATCCGGTTCCACGTTAACCGAGATGCCGTGAAAGCTGACCCATTTGCGCAGGCGCAGGCCGATGGCCGCGATCTTATCTTCTGCTGGCTTGCCGGTCACTGTCAGCGGCTTGTCATCGCGGCGGACCCAAACACCAACGCGCCCGTCGCGAATCTCACCGTGTACATTGAATTCCGCCAGCGCCGAGATCACCCAGGTCTCCAACTGCTTCACAAACTGGCGTACGTCGCGTCCACGTTTGTTGAGATCCAGCATGACATAGGCCACACGCTGACCGGGCCCGTGATAGGTGTATTCACCGCCGCGCTTGCTTTCATAGACCGGGAACCGGTCGGGATCGGTCAGGTCCTCAATCTTGGCTGAGGTGCCTGCGGTGTAAAGGGGCGGATGTTCCAGCAGCCAAACGCATTCTTCAGCGTAGCCACGCGCGATCCCTGCGACGCGGGCCTCCATGAAGGCCACGGCGTCGTCATAGCTGGTCAGACCATCGGTGATTTTCCATTCCATGCCGGCCTCATATCCGCCCATAGCGGTCAGGGGAAGGGGTCAGGCGGCCTCGGACAGGCATCGTTGCAAGACTTGCGCATAGGTTTCGGTCCCTTGCGCCCCAGTCAGCAGGTATTTTCCGCCAAACACCATGGACGGTACGCCGGAAATACCTCGGCTGGTCCAGAATTGCTGTTTCTCGCGAACGGGGCCCGTGTGTTGGCCACTTTCAAGCGCTTGCCGAGCAGCTTCCGCATCAAGCCCGACTGATCGAACGGCATCCAGCAAGACCTCAGTGTCCGAGACGTCCTTCTGCCGGGTAAAGTACGCATCAAACAGAGCAAGCTTCAGCGGGTGTTGTCGACCTTGCCCTTCTGCCCAATCCAGCAACTGATGTGCGGCAAACGTATTCACCATCCGGCTTTCGTCGCCGAAGTTGAACGTAAACCCCAGCTCTGCGCCAATCGACGTGAGCCTGTCCCGCGCTTGCTGGCTTTGTTCGGCGGTGGTTCCGTATTTCTCCATGATATGGTCGCGCAGGTTTTGACCTTCGCGTGGCATATTCGGGTTCAACTCGAACGGATGCCAGCGCAGCCGGGCCAAAACACCCATTTGCTGCAATGCTGTGTCCAATTGTTTGAAGCCAACAATGCACCACGGGCAAACCACGTCTGAAACGATGTCGATCTGTACAATAGGGCGGTTCTCGGTTGAGGTCATTTGCGGTTCCTGTCAGATCGGATGTGTGGTGATCATTCAGCTAGATAGGTCGGCTGCGCGGTAATTTAAACCAGAGCGTTTTTGCCTCTTCACATCGCGCGCGCCAACGTCTATACGCCGCTCTACTAAGTCACTGGCAGTGCGGTCGTGGCGGAATTGGTAGACGCGCAGCGTTGAGGTCGCTGTGGGGTAACTCCCGTGGAAGTTCGAGTCTTCTCGACCGCACCAATACATACCTTAATCCTTTGGCACGCTCACTTTCGCAAGCTGCCAGGCACGTGCGCTTCGGACACGGTTGTGACGTCTGAAAGGGCAACAAGCTGCTGCCCACTTGCATTGCCAATCCACGGCCCGTAACACAGCCCTGTTCAGGGATGCGAGCTATGCCCTTTCTGGGATGCGCTTATCCTGCATCTCTGAATGCCGGGGCCATGATTGCGGGATGCGTTGATGAGATTAGTCATTTCCACGATGAAAGATGAAGGCCCTTTCATTCTCGAGTGGATTGCCTACTACCAATCGATCGGTTTCACACATTTCATCGTCAACTCGAACGACTGCTCGGATGGTACGGATGCGATCCTCAAACGGTGTGAAGAGCTTGGTTTCCTAGCGCATATCGACAATCCGGGGCCGTGGAAACACGGGCCGCAAGCTTCGGCGTATGCCAACGCAATGAAACATCCCTGGTCTTCCGAAGCCGAGTGGATTCTGGTGTGCGATGTCGATGAGTTCTTTGATATCCGTGTCGGCGAAGGCACGCTGGACGACCTTTTCCGAAGGTTGCCGCACGCGGATGGTTTTGCGGCGCTATGGCAGATGTTTGGGCACAACGGGATTGTCGAGTTCGAAGACAAGTTCGTTATTGAGCAGTTCACGCGCGCCGGCGAGATGGGCATGGTCATGCCGCAGAATTTGCGCGCGTTCAAATCTCTGATCCGCAACAATGGATCTTATCGTTTGGTCAACACGCATCGACCGCGCGGTCCGATCAAGGGTAAAGTTGAAAACTTCGCTTGGGTCGATGGTGACGGCGATCCGCTGCCACCTGCAATGCGTCGGCGTGGCTGGGCGTTTACAACAACTGGTGCGGCCTTTGGAACTTCGTTGTTTCGTATGAACCACTATGCCGTCAGGTCCATCGAAAGCTATCTGATGAAGCGGCTTCGCGGGGATGTGAACACAACGGCGTTTCATCCCAAGATGGAGGCGACCGGACAGGCCTATTGGCACATGCATTGCTTCAATGATGTCGAGGAACGGTCAGTCCTGTCCAAGCTGGACCGTATGCGTCACGCATATGAACGCCTGTGTCAGGACGAAATCTTGCGAAACCTCCACGAACAGGCTGTTGAGTTTCATAAGTCCCGGATTGCCACGGTTCGCCAAACCGACGCCGCAAAGAGCTTTATTCGGAGGTATCAGAATTTCCGCAGCGGCCAGAACCTGAAAGCCTTGGATTTGGGGGTCCTGGAAGAAGCCAACACTTCGTTCGATGTGGAAGTGTACAAAGACCCCGAGGTCAGTTTTGCGCAGGTCGCGAAATGGAACCGGATCGGGCAAATGGCGATAATCTCGAACAATAAGACGCTGAATTACCCGTGGTTTGTTCGGCTTGATGCCCTGGACACGCCAATGGATTGTGAACAGGCTAAGACAGAACACGCCAAGATCACTGACCCGAAACAGGTCGATCTGCCGTTTGATCCCAGAGATCCCAGTTTTTTGCTGCAATCACCTAAGGAAGTTGAAAGAACGGCAAAGCAACGCAAGAAATTCCTGAAGTCGATCAGCGGAAAGAAATCCTGGGTCCTGATCGGGCAGGTTGAACCAGAAATCGTCCAGGAAATACTGGATTTGGGTACTGTTGCGCAATTGACCGTAATTGCGCCTTGGGGCTTGTCCTGGAACGGGTTTGCCTGCCCGGACACGACCCAAGATGAGGGCGCGAGGGCGCTTGACCGCGCGTTCTATGCGTTTCTCGAGTATTTCCGCGAGCCCATTCTGTCGGGAAAGTTGCGTGTGTACAGGGCGATGCCTGCCTTGATGTTGAAACTTTTCAAAGATCAAAGCATTGGCGTCGTCGTCATTCGTGGCGTTCGCGCCGAACGTGTTATGCTTCAATTGCTGAGACGGATAGACAGGGTGCTTGCGCCGGGTGGCAGCATCGCCTTCACGTCTTACAGGCGCGGCAAGGGGTCGTATTCGGGGATGTCTGCTGCGATCAACCGGTTCCTGGCGGGCAATGCCGGGTCCTACAGAATAACCAGCTTAGAGCCACCGTGGCTTGGGATCGACAAATTGCCCCCGCTCGATAAAGAATAACCCAAGCTTCTGGCTCTTGCGCTGTTGTCGTGGTAGCGATCTAGAAAAGAACAAAGTGGGGTGGTCGCATCGTTTTGATGCCTGCTTCGAACACAGAACGAGGTTGAGATGGCAAACGAACCCCAGATCATTGGTGCCGCGCCGGGGCGTAAGGAAAAGCCGCAGGCCGACAAGGCAACCAAGCGCAAGAACACCAAGGATGCAATCCGCCGCACGTTTCTGTCGCGCCTTCCAAAAGGAGGTGTCGCAGTTGAAATCGGTGTCTGGCAAGGAGAGTTCTCGCCGACCATTCTCAAACTGATTGAGCCCAGTCAGCTGTTTCTTATCGATCCTTGGAAACACATCGGGGAAGAGTCGCACACAACCGCATTTGTTGGCCGGACCGAAGACGAAAAGATGGAGGCCATCTTCCAGAAAGTGGTCAAGTCGTTCGAAAAAGAGATTGAAGAGGGCAAGGTCGGTATCATCCGGGATTTCTCGGTGCCTGCGCTTGAACTGTTTGATGACGAAAGCATCTCGTTTGCCTATGTCGATGGCGACCACTCTTATGAAGGCGTGACCGCCGATCTGGCGGCACTGTTTCCCAAGATCAAACCTGGTGGGATCATGGCCTTTGATGACTACCACCGACGGGGCTGGTGGGGTGATGGCGTCATCCGGGCGGTGAACGAGTTTCTTGGTAAGTATCCACGCGCGTTGCGCATCCGGGCAATTGCCGGTGCTCAGATCGCCATAGAAAAGATTGTTCCGCAGGATGACAGCAAAGGGCAGGCCAGTTAAGCGACGGGATTGAGTGGCAACGATGGTTAAGCCTGAAAAAATCCTCATCACGGCGATGAAGAACGAGGGGCCCTATATTCTGGAATGGGTCGCCCATCACAAGGTTTTGGGATTCGACCGGATCATTGTCTACACCAACGATTGTACGGACGGCACAAACCAGATACTTCGCCGTTTGCAGGACTTGGGCCATGTCGAGTTTCACAAAAACCGCGTTGGAACAGGTGGGATTCACCGGTCCGCTCTCAGACAGGCGCGCCGTCTGCCGGTCGTGAAAGAGGCCAAGTGGATTTACGTGGGCGACGCGGACGAGTTCCTGAACATTCACGTCGGCAATAACAAGCTGGACGACCTGATCGAAGCGACACCGGGGGTCGATGTCATCTCGATTCCGTGGAAGATTTTTTCGAACAACGGTAGGCACGTGATGCGTGATACGCCTGTGACGCAGCAATTCTTTGACGGTGAGTTGGACTATGAACAGGGTGGGGCAGGGCGCCGTTTTGTGAAATCCATGTTCCGGCAAGGTGAAGTTTATTTACGCTATGGGCTTCACAACCCTCATCCCCGGGCCGAGTATCAGGCGGCAGTTTTCCGTTCTGTGCCCGGAGGGCATGCCAAAGAACCCGCGCCTTTTGGCAATCACGTCTCGCCACCCTTTGGCTTTGAAATCGCGCAAATAAATCACTATGCGGTTCGGTCTACTCAAGCTTACCTGGCTAAACGAAGCCGGGGCAGGGCGAACCACTCATCTCAGACGCTTGGTACGGACTATTGGGATCGCTGGAACCGCGGCGGCGCAACGGATGAAACTATCCTGCGATACAAGGATGAGGTTGACGCGGTGTTAGAGGAGTTTCGAGCGGATGACCGGCTTAAACGGTTGCACAGAAAGTCTTTCCGCTGGCACAAGGCGCTGATCAACGATCTTCTGAAACAGCCAGATTACAACGAACTGTACCAGAAACTGCTGGCAAAACCGGCGGTGGAGTTTGTCAAAAAAGACCGCATTGTGCGGGAGCGGCTTTCGGCAGAGCCCACCCCTGCATCCGGTGAACAGACGCCAGAAACCTAACAGATCACCCCTCGGAGAAAAAACTATGGCTGCGGATCGCTCTCTCCCGACGATTGGGATGCTCTGGATGGAAGGCCGTCTGAGTTTTCTGGAACAGATGTGCATGCTGTCCTTTATCGAACAGGGCCACAGGCTGGTTTTGTTTCACTATGGGCAGGTCGAAAACGTACCGTCTGGCGTTGAATTGGTATCGGCCAACGAAGTGCATGAGCCGAAACAGTTCATCATGAACAACCAGTTCAAAACGCCGGTTCCGCAATCTGACATCTTCAGATTGCAGTTGATGAAAAAAACAGATTTCCTGTGGTGCGATACGGATGTGGTGGCGCTGTCTCCGATCCCTAAGGCCGATCACATCTTTGGCTACTTCAACAGGGACACGATCTGTAATGCCGTGATGCGGCTGCCCTCGGACAGTCCGGCACTGGGCTCGTATATTGAGTACAGCAATGATCCTTACCCGATCCGTCCCTGGGTCGAAGGTGATGAACGGGCAGAGCTTGAGCGGATGAAGCGCGCCGGCGAGTTGCCGCATGCTTCGGATCAGGAGCACAGCGTTTACGGACCGGGTGTCATGACATGGTATCTGCGCCAACATGACGAATTGAAACATGCCAGTCCAATCCCGGTGTTTTATCCGTTGCCGTTCCGTCAGGCCGGGCAAGCCAACGATATTCACGTCCGAGAGTTCAGAAAGACATACATCAAGGACGACACTCTTGCAGTGCACCTGTGGGGTCGCCGGATGCGGTGGTGGATCGCAAATGGCATCAAAAGGCATTCTTTCCTGGACAGACGCTTGCGAAACCTGGGCATCCGAGCAAGCGATGCGCCTCTGCCGCGCCATGGCAGAAAGGGGCCCAAACCGATCGAGTTTCCGGCCGACCTGCCCGCGTTACGGCCAACAACAGAAGACATCCGAAAAGCCACAGGCGGTGCAATGTCTACGGCCCTGCTGTCAGACAGAGAAGACTATTTGAAAGTCGCGCAGGCAGAGCTGGACAGGATCCAGTCTGACAATCTCTATGGTGTGAACGATCCGCCACGTCCGGGCCGTTTGCGTGGTTGGGATCATTACGGCAGCGAGGCTGCGCGTCTGAATGCGCTTGCCATGTCGCTGTTCAACTATGCCGAAAGCCACCGCCGTCTACCTGATCTCTGCGCGCCGAAAACCTTTTCCGAAAAGCTGTTGGTGATGAAGCTGTTTGGTGCAGTTCCCGACGCGTTTGTTGCAGAGCAAGACAAAACAGTGGAGCAGGTGCCGGACGGTCTGACTGTGCCGAGGCGTGTATGGCATTCACACATACCGACCCTGCCTGAAGCGCTTTCTGACGAGCCCGGTGAATACAGCCTGAAAGGCTCGGCCAGCGTTGCGCACAGGATTGGCGTGTCGCTTCCGCTGGATGACGCTGAGCGCGACGCGGCAAACAATCAGATGGCCGCGTGGCACAAAACCAAAACGCCGGAAGGGTTCTGGACCGGGGACTGGTGGCGCGTTACCCGGCAGCCCAACTATTGTCTTGAGGAAGATCTGACAGCCGGTGAACACACAGTCACCGATTGGAAGTTCTGGGTGATCGCTGGCTGTGTTCATTTGGTGCAGGTCGACCGTGACCGGGGGCGCGGACGCATTCAGATGCTGCACGACCGAGACTATACATTCCGACCAGATGAGTTGTTTTTCCCAACCAGTTCGGACACAGAGCCGCGGCCCGCGCAATTCGACGAGATGGTCGGGATCGCAGAAGCTCTGGCGCAAGACGTCGAATTTGCCAGAGTAGATTTGAGCTTGGTGGGGGAAAGGATCTGCCTGCGCGAGGTTACTCTGTCTCCGCTTGTCGGAAAACTGAAAATACGGTCAGACGCGCTGGATCAGCGATTGGGCGCGGCGTGGGTTGGTACGTCGTTGTTCCCGAACGAAAATTAAGCTGCATGCCAAATCTGGTATGGGGGCAAGGCGTTCGCCCTTGCTTACTCGACCACTATTTCCTGACGCAGCTTTCCGGTCGTTTTGTCAAAGATCAGAACACGGTTGTCATCCGTGACAACCGCGTACCAGTTAGAGCCGATGGTCAGCGCCTGGGCCTTCGCACCGTCCGGCAACTCGATCTGATCCGGAAGGGTGGGGGTGCGGTCCGATAGGCGGATGACAATCAGGGCGAATGTCACTAGAACCCCGCCAATCATCACCGCGGTCAACAGCATGACCATCCGCCTCAGCAATCGCAGCTGCGGTGTTTCCTGCGGTTCTTGGGGTTCGGAAGGGACAGTCATGGGCACCCGCCAGATTGAGTTTCAGATCGCGGCTGATCCGCCGTCACGCCTTGATAAGGCGCTTTCAAGGGATGTGCCAGATGGTGAAAACCTGTCGCGCACCCGGCTCGCGCGCCTGATCGAAGAAGGTGCCGTTCAGATCGATGGGCGCGAGGCGCGTGACCCCAAGGCAAAAGTTGCGGAAGGGGCACAGGTTACAATTGTCGTGGCCGAGGCCGAAGACAGCCATATCGGCCCCGAAGACATCCCGCTTGAGGTCGTCTTTGAAGATGCGGATGTGATTGTTGTGAACAAACCCGCAGGCATGGTCGTGCATCCCGCGCCGGGTTCGCCCAGCGGTACGCTGGTAAACGCGCTGCTGCACCATTGCGGGGATGATCTGTCAGGTGTTGGTGGGGTCAAGCGCCCGGGCATCGTGCATCGCATCGACAAGGAAACCAGTGGCCTTTTGGTGGTGGCAAAATCGGACGCTGCACACCACGGCCTGGCCGAGCAATTCGCAGCCCATAGTGTCGAACGGTATTACCGCGCCGTGTGCTACGGGGTGCCGGACGCAAACGATCCACGTTTGCGCGGTGTCAAAGGGGTCAGTTTCGAACCCGGCAACATCATGCGCGTGACCACGCAGCTTGCGCGGCACAAGACCGACCGTCAGAGGCAGGCTGTTCTCTTCCATGGGGGTCGCCACGCAGTAACGCGTGCACGGGTTGTTGAGAGTTTTGGTATACCCGCAGGGCTGGCCTTGATCGAATGCTGGCTGGAAACCGGGCGCACCCATCAGATTCGGGTCCATATGGCCCATGCAGGACATGGGCTGGTCGGAGACCCGGTTTACGGCGGCAAGCGCAAGCTGTCTGCCAAGGCCTTTTCGGTTTCGGCTGCTGAATTTGTCCGCGATTTCCCGCGTCAGGCCCTTCATGCAGCGGTTTTGGGGTTCGAACACCCGGTGACCGGCGAAAACCTGCGGTTCGAGGCCGACCTGCCGCAAGATATGAAATCCCTGATTGCAGGCCTGCGCACACCAGTGTCACAATAAGCAAAGTCCCGTGAGAAAGAGTTTCTTATCTTCCCTTAACAGAAGTTTAATTTCAGACTGATAGCAGCACCTCTTGAATAGGCAGGGTTCCTTACCCATATCCTATGTTAAAGACTTAAACATTTGTCGGAGGGACATCATAATGGCAAACTACGCAAATCTCCCCGCACCGACGCCCGAGGGCGGCCTGAATCGCTATATGCAGGAAATCCGCAAGTTTCCTCTGCTGGAGCCGGAAGAAGAATACATGCTGGCCAAGCGCTGGGTCGAAGAGCAGGATACTGAAGCCGCACATAAGATGGTGACATCTCACCTGCGTCTGGCGGCCAAAATCGCTATGGGTTATCGCGGCTACGGACTGCCGCAGGCCGAAGTGATCTCCGAGGCGAATGTCGGCCTGATGCAGGCGGTGAAACGGTTTGACCCTGAAAAAGGCTTCCGTCTGGCAACCTACGCCATGTGGTGGATCCGCGCCTCGATCCAGGAATATATCCTGCGGTCGTGGTCATTGGTGAAGCTGGGTACAACCTCGGCTCAGAAAAAGCTGTTCTTCAACCTGCGCAAGGCCAAGGCCCGTATCGGCGCGTTGGAAGAGGGCGACCTGCGTCCTGAAAACGTCAAACAGATCGCCAATGATCTGGGCGTGACCGAAGAAGAAGTCATCAGCATGAACCGCCGTATGTCCGGTGGGGATGCCTCGCTGAACGCGACCGTGGGGTCCGAAGGCGAGGGCACGATGCAATGGCAGGATTGGCTGGAAGATGAAGATGCCGATCAGGCGGGCGACTATGAAGCGCGCGACGAACTGGAAGCACGCCGCGAGTTGCTGACTGCCGCTCTGGATGTGCTGAACGATCGGGAAAAGGACATCCTGACTCAGCGCCGGTTGATGGATCAGCCGGTGACTCTGGAAGAGCTGAGCACGCAGTATAACGTCAGCCGCGAACGTATTCGCCAGATCGAAGTGCGCGCGTTTGAGAAACTGCAAAAGAAGATGCGGGACCTTGCCCGCGAAAAAGGGATGCTGGCAACCAGCTGACCTAAACACCAGCCCGCTATCTCTGCGGGCTGGTTTCGTTTTACCCCTTTGAAAATTCGTTATGGACCGTTGATCTATGTGACCGGATCGACCCGTGAATTGACTCGCGAACGTCAAAAGCGGCAGAGAGGTCATACAGAAACGGATGGAGAGTGCGATGCAACAGCCTGTTCAGTTTGGCGTTTTGGGGGCCGCGAAATTCGCGCGCGAGCATATGGCTCCGGCAATACATGCAGCAAATGGTGCTCGTTTGGCTGCATTGGCAACATCTGACGTAGCAAAGGCAGATTCATTTCTGTCCTTTTGCCCGGACCTCAGGGTGTTGGACAGTTACGAGGCTTTGCTGTCAGATCCCGGCATCGACGCGGTCTATATCCCCTTGCCGAACCACATGCATGTCGAGTGGAGTCTAAGGGCAATGGACGCCGGTAAACATGTACTGTGCGAAAAACCAATGACCATGAAGACCGCTGAGTTTGACCAATTGATCGCCAAGCGCGACCAGACAGGGGTGCTTGCGGCCGAAGCCTATATGATTGTGCATCACCCCCAGTGGCAGCTGGCACGTGATCTGATCGCCGATGGTGCCATCGGGAACTTGGTGCATGTGACCGGCGCGTTCAGTTTTGACAATCGGGCGGACACGGGGAATATTCGCAACCGGGCCGAAACGGGCGGCGGCGGATTGCGGGACATTGGTGTCTACGTCATCGGCGGCGCGCGCTTTGCCACTGGGGCAGAGCCTGTGGCGGTTCAATCTGCAATCCGCTGGCAGAACGACATAGACACCTTTACCGAAATCCGCGCCCAATTCCCTGGCTTTACCTATTCGGCCTACGTGTCCATCCGAATGCACCCTCATCAGGAAATGGTGTTTCATGGCGAGGGCGGTCTGATCCGTCTGACAACGCCTTTCAATGCGCGTGTGTTTGGCGAGGCACGGGTAGAGCTGCACCGCCCAGGTCTTGAAGTTCAAGTCAACAGGTTCCCAGCGGCAAACCATTACAAATTGCAGGTAGAAGCGTTCTGCCGGTCGATCCGGGACGGTGCGGATTATCCCTGCCCACTAGAGTTTTCGCGCGGCACGCAAGAGGTGATTGATCGTGTATTTGAAGACGCGGTGTCGCTGTAACTTGCTCAGCGCCTAGGGGCTCGGCTATCCTGTTGTTCCATGTTTCAGGAGGAAACCCATGGCAGGTGGCTGGGCACGCGATGGAGCGGTAAGCGAACAAATCGAAGCTTCGATTTCGGACGAACTGGCGCGGATGCAAGCTCAGAAGCGCCCCGTCGGCGAAAGCCTGACCCATTGTGCGGAGTGTGAAGAGCCGATTCCGGAAAAGCGACGCGCTGCGCTGCCGGGCGTTAAGCTGTGTCTGGATTGCCAGCAAGACCGCGATGGCGTGACTAAAGTTCGGGGCGGAATGAACCGCCGGGGCTCTAAAGACAGCCAGCTGAAGTAAGTGCGGCTCAGTGATGCTCGGAACCAAACTGATGCAAAACGGTCTGGTCCTGGGGTTTCTGGCGGCGTTCCTTTGGGGCACGCACAGTGTCATCGTGCGCTATCTCACAAGTGATCTGGGCGGATTACAGATTGCTGTCACACGCCTGTTTATCGCCGCTCTGGCGATTTATTGCATGTTGCGGGTGATGCGGGTTTCTGTGTCGAATCAACTGGGCGATTGGAATTTCCGTCTGGCGGTACTGGCGACTGTGGTCAACTACATCCTGTTCCATATCGGCCTCGAGCACACAGGCGCGGCAAATGCGATGGTGCTCGAAAATACCGCGCCGTTCTTTGTTCTGGTATTCCTTTATTTCTTTGCAGATACGAAGGTGACGCGCATAGACGTCGTGGCAACAGCACTCGCAATTTTTGGCGTGTTCTTAACAGTTTACCGGGATTTTCAGGGGGGCGGCGAACCGTTGTTCGGTGATCTTCTGGAAATCGGTGCGGGCCTCAGCTGGGCTGTGTTTCTAATTTCCAGCAGCCGTGCAATGCGTAGTTCGAAATCAACAGGAGAGAGACTGAATTTCCTGTTCGGCATTTTCCTTTGTTCAGGCGTATTGCTGATACCAATGGCCGCCTTTTCATTGCAAATACCTACGGCCAACGACGTTTTGTTTTTGATCTTGTTGGGTGTACTGCCAACCGCGTTGGCCTACTATCTTTGGTACGAGGCCGCCGCGCGGGTTTCGACTTTGACTGCGACTTTGCTATTTGCAGCTTCGGTCGTGTTTACTTTTGTCAATTCGGCCTTGTTTTTGGACGCAACAATCACGCCGCTTGCCATCGTGGGGGCGACGCTGATCGTTGGGGCTATCTTTCTGACATCAATGAAGAAAGCGGAATAGGTGTTCGTCGCTACACTGCCGTTGCTGATAAGGGCAGGGACATTATGTATTGGGGCCCGGCCTCGCCATGAGGCCAGATATCTCCGGTCTCTTCGAAACCAGCGCGGCGATACACAGCGACGGCAACGGGATTTTCGAGGTTTACGGTCAAAAACAGAGCATTCGCCTTTGGGTACAACGCAGGCAGGTATGTCCTCAACAGGCTCATGGCGGCGGCTCCATGCCCTTGGCCCTGAACGCTATGGTCGAGGATAACAGCCCTTAAGCCAAGATCGGTTTGAAAGGCAAATGGATAGTCTTGCCAGTAAAAGCGATCGATTTTGAACAGGCCCACAGGGCGTTGGTTCAGCATTATTTGATGGAGATCGAACCGTTCCGCAGGCTCGGCCAAAGCTTCTTCTACAGTACCCGCGAACTTTAGCTGATCGGGCCGCAGCGTGATACCCGCGACCCGGTCTGCCTCATTGCGGTTCAAAGGTTGGAGTGCAATCACCCCTCCATCGCTTCCAGCTCATCAATAAAGCCCGAGATCATCGACAGACCTTTGTCCCAGAATTTTGGATCGCTTGCGTCAAGGCCGAACGGGGCCAAAAGCTCTTTGTGATGTTTGGAGCCACCGGCGCGCAACATTTCGAAATACTTGTCTTCGAACCCGTCAGCACCGCTTTCGTAAACAGAATACAGCGCGTTCACGAGGCCATCGCCGAAGGCATAGGCGTAAACGTAGAAGGGCGAATGCACAAAGTGGGGGATATAGGCCCAGAACGTCTCGTACCCGTCCATGAATTCAAATGCGGGCCCAAGGCTTTCGGCCTGAACGCTCATCCACAGGGCGTTGATGTCATCGGGTGTCAGTTCGCCTTCGCGACGGGCCGCATGCAGCTTGCATTCGAAGTCGTAGAAGGCGATCTGGCGGACCACTGTGTTGATCATGTCCTCGACCTTACCGGCCAGCAGGACTTTGCGTTGCTCTTGGGTTTCGGCTTGTTCCAGCATTTTGCGGAAGGTCAGCATTTCGCCAAAGACAGACGCTGTTTCAGCAAGTGTCAGCGGGGTTGATGACAGCATCTCACCCTGATCGGCGGCCAGCACCTGATGCACGCCATGGCCCAGCTCATGCGCCAGGGTCATTACGTCACGTGGTTTGCCCAGATAATTGAGCATCACATAGGGGTGGACGTCAGTGACTGTCGGGTGGGCAAAAGCACCCGGCGCTTTGCCGGGTTTCACCGCTGCATCAATCCAGCCCTTCGAGAAGAAGGGCGATGCGATCTCTCCCATGCGTGGATCGAAGGCATTGTAAGCGTCCATGACGGTCTTTTCCGCCTCGTCCCAATTGACAACACGCGAGTTTTCCATAGGCAGTGGCGCGTTGCGGTCCCAGACCTGCATCACGTCCAGACCCAGCCATTTACGCTTCAGCTCATAATACCGGTGGCTCAGCTTGGGGTAAGCGGCCACAACCGCCTCGCGCAGCGCTTCGACCACTTCGGGCTCTACATCGTTCGACAGGTGACGCCCGGTTTGCGCGCTGGGCATGTTGCGCCAACGGTCGACGATTTCCTTTTCCTTGGCTTGGGTGTTGTGGACACGGGCAAAGGTCTTGATATTGTCCTGAAACACCGATGCCAGTTCCCGCGCGGCCGCTTCACGCTTGGCGCGATCCTGCTCGGTCAACAGGTTCAGGGTGCCTTCGATGTTCAGTTCTTCGCCATTAACGTCAAAGGTCAGCCCGGCTATGGTTTCATCAAACAGACGTTCCCACGCATCGCCGACAACGCCCAAGTCGTGCAGGAACTTTTCCAGCTCATCGGATAGTTGATAGGGCTTCATCGCACGGATGCGGCGGAAAACGGGCTCATAACGGGCCAGATCGGCATTGGCGTCGAAATGCGCCTTGAGCACGTCATCGTCGATACGGTTGAGTTCTAGCGTGAAAAACACAAGCGGCGTGGTGAAGATCGTGATTTTTTCCTGCATGTCCGACAGGAACTTGGCGCGCTCGGCATCCGTGGTCAGTTGATAATAGCGCAGACCGGCAAAGGACATGATGCGGCCGGCAATGGAGTTGATCTTTTCGTTGCGCAACACACAGGCCAGCAAGCCGTCTGCGTCCAGATCGGCCAGTTTGCCTTCGTAGTCTGCGGCAAAGGCGGCGCATTCGCCTTCCAGCCAGTCCAAGTCGCGCTCAAGCTCGGGTGCGTCTTCCGAGGTGTAGAGATCGCTCAGATCCCATTCCGGAAGGTTGCCAAGGTTGTCGGCACCGCCCATTGCGTTTGCGTCTCGGACAGGAAAGGGAAGGTCGCGCATGGATCACCTTTTGTAGATAGCTTTTGCAAACATCTAGGGCTGGTGCGCGCAGATCACAAGCGGCCAGTCCAACAAGAGGCCAGACGGAAGCAGGGTTTTCGGATCGCAGTTTAACTGGTTCGATTGGACAGAAAATGCGCGGCCAACTGATCCAGAACCGGCCCGCGTACATCAGGGGCCTCCATCAGCACTTCGTGTTCGCCGTCCGGGATTTCTACGAGTATACCGTTTGGCCAGTTTTTCATGCGCGCGCGTATGGCCTTGCGGTCGACGATTTGTTCATGGCTGCCAAGGAAGGTCAGGCCAGGTGTGTCAGGTGCGGGCTGCTCCATCAGCCAGACACATTCGTCCAGCGATTCGCGCAACCAAAGATTCGAGGGTGCCCCAAGCGCCAGTTCAGGATGGGCTTTCAGTTGATCCTGCATCATCCGAAACATCGCCGGATCGCGGGTCAGCATATTGCCCTCGAAGGGTTGCGACAGAACATAGCTTTCCAGCGTTGTGGTCGGTGGTGTTTTTTCGCCAAGGCCAAGCGCTGTGCCCCAATAGGCCGTTACGCGGCTGAGGGGTTTCATAACCGGGGTAAAGAAAATGCCCCACATAGGACCGGTGAAGGCGCATGCTGCAAAGCACTTCTGCTCAATCACGGCGCGCAACCCAATGGCACCCCCCATCGAATGTCCGATCACGTACCAGGGCTTTGGCAGATCAAGCGTTCGGGCAAGGTCAAGCGTGGCCTGAACGTCGCGCTGATAGTCTGTAAACTGATCGACATGTCCGACACGAGGGTCGTCCAGCAAGCGATCTGCCAGTCCCTGACCACGCCAATCAACGGCAAGCATGGCAAAACCGCGTTGGAGGAACTCAGCAGCGGTGCTTCCGTATTTTTCGATGTATTCGGTTCGACCGGGAAACATCAGCACGGTGCCCTGCGCTTCGCCTTCAGGCAGCCAATGGCCAACGCGGATTCGAATCTGGTCCGAGGTCATCACCCAATGGGCATTCCCACCGGCGGGACCGCCGGCCACGTCTTCAAAGAAAGGGGCCGGCGTCAATTCCATCAGGCCAACACCGACGCAAGCTTCATCGCAACGCCCATGTCGCCGTCAATGGTCAGTTTGCCGGACATGAACGCACCGGTGGGGTTCAGTTCACCGCTGAGGATTTGTTCGAACGTGTCGGCGTCGGCGCTCATGGTGACATCAGCGTCATCGTCGCTGACACGGGCACCGTCAGAATCCAGAACGATTGCGCCCAGATCGGCGATTGCAAACTTGGCCGAAGCATCAAACGCGCCGCCTTCCAGTTTTTCATTCAGCGCGGCTGCTGCCTTTTCAAGAATCTCGCTCATGCTTTTCCTCATTTTGTTAGTGCGCCGTGAATGGACATCCCCGGTCGCAACGCTACACTGACTATTGTTATGAGCATTGCAATCCACAATCTCAAAGGTACCGTTGCGGCACTTGCCGTTCTAGTCACGTTTTCCACCAGTTGCTTCGCGCAGCAGGCGGATTTGCGCGATGAAGACGCGCTGTTGCAGCAACTTGCCCAATCGACACCCGAACAGGCAATGGCCCTTGACAGGCAGTTGCAAGCCTTGTGGGCGCAATCCGGCTCGGCCTCCGCGGATCTACTGCTGGAGCGCGGTCGAGAAGCGCTTGAAGACGGGGACATAGATGCCGCGCTGGATCACCTGACGGCATTGACAGATCATGCGCCCGAGTTCGCCGAAGGCTGGCATGTACGCGCTTCGGCGTTTTTTGGGATTGAACGGTTTGGCATGGCAGCCGCCGACCTTGAACATGTACTGACCCTCAACCCCAACCACTACGAAGCGATTTATGGGCTGGGTTTGATCTTTGAAATCGTTGGAGAGCCTGAGAAAGCGTATGATGCTTATTCGCGGGCCTTGGCTATACATCCCCACCACGAAGAAGTAACCAATGCGGTGAATCGACTGAAGCCTCAGGTTGAAGGCGCAGCGCTGTAAGGTCCGGGGCAGGGGGCAATGGTGAGCGGGTCATCCCGAGTAGTGGCCGTATTGGGCCCGACAAACACAGGCAAAACCCATTACGCAATCGAACGGATGCTGGGGTACCGCACCGGCGTGATTGGTCTGCCGCTGCGGCTGTTGGCACGCGAGGTCTATGACAAGATCGTTGCCATTCGCGGCCCGTCTGTTGTGGCGCTGGTCACAGGTGAAGAGCGCATCGTGCCGCCGCGCACGCAATATTGGGTCTGCACAGTCGAAGCCATGCCCGAAGGCATGGGAGCAGATTTTGTAGCAATCGACGAAATCCAGCTTTGTGCCGATCCCGAACGTGGTCATGTTTTTACCGATCGTCTGCTGCGGTCCCGTGGCACGAACGAGACGCTTTTCCTGGGTTCGGATACCATGCGCGGCCCCATCGCGGCGCTGGTTCCCGAAGTGCAGTTCGTCCGACGTGAACGGATGTCGCAGCTTGTCTATACAGGGTCCAAAAAGATCAGCCGGATGCCCGCGCGCAGCGCCATCGTCGGATTTTCGGTCGACAATGTTTATGCCATCGCGGAATTGCTGCGCCGTCAAAAAGGGGGGGCGGCGGTTGTCATGGGCGCGCTCAGCCCGCGAACGCGCAACGCTCAGGTTGACCTCTATCAGAATGGCGAGGTCGACTACCTGGTTGCCACCGACGCCATCGGGATGGGGCTGAACCTGGATGTGAACCACGTCGCGTTTTCATCCCTCACCAAATTTGACGGCCGCCGGATGCGCCCGCTGGCCCCGAACGAACTGGCGCAGATTGCAGGCAGGGCCGGTCGCGGGATGTCTGATGGCACCTTTGGCGTGACGGGCGAGGCTCCGCCGCTGGATGAAGGCGTGGCGCAGGCCATCATGGACAGCCGCTTTACGCCGATGAAAAAGCTGAACTGGCGGAATGCCGCCTTGCGGTTTGGCTCCATCGACGCGCTGATCACTTCGCTTGAGGCCAACCCAAATGACGAGCATCTGATCAAAGCACGCCCTGCGGACGACCTGAATGCGCTGAAATCCCTATCACAAGTGACCGAGATCGTTGCCCGCGCCAGCGACCCGCAATCGATCCGTTTATTGTGGGACGTGTGCCGAATCCCCGATTTTCGCGGCATCAGCCACGCAGAACACGCCAGCTTGCTTGAAGTGATCTATGGTCACCTGCACGAGCGCGGATCGATCCCGGATGATTTTATGGCGCGGCAGATTCGTCGTATCGACCAGACCCAGGGTGACATAGATGCGCTGTCCAAAAGGTTGGCATATATTCGCACTTGGACATATGTTGCGCAACGAAACGGCTGGGTGCGTGACGAATCGCATTGGCGTGACGAAACGCGCACTGTAGAAGACAGACTGTCAGACGCCTTACATGAGCGTTTGACTCAGAGATTTGTGGACCGGCGTACATCTGTTTTGCTGCGCCGGCTCAAACAGAAGGAGGCCCTTTTGGCCGAAGTAAATGACAAGGGTGAAGTGACCGTCGAAGGCGAATTCGTCGGTCGTCTGGAAGGGTTCCGGTTTACACCGGACAAAAGCGCGCAAGGGACCGAGGCGAAAGCTTTGAAATCGGCTTCTTTGCAAGCACTCGCGCCGCAATTCCATCTGCGCGCCGATCGCTTCTACAATGCGCCCGATACCGAAATTGATTTCACGGATCAGGGTGGCCTGATGTGGGGCGAATACGCCGTCGGCAAACTGGTTGCTGGGGCGGAACCTCTCAAGCCGATGGTCGAAGTTTTTGTGGACGAGGCCGCAGGGCCGGATGTCGAACAGAAAGTTCAGCGCCGGTTGCAGCATTTCATCGACCGTAAGGTGGCGGCTCTGTTTGAACCGCTCCTGAACCTGTCGCGTGACGAAGAATTGACCGGTCTGGCAAAAGGGTTCGCGTTCCGCATGGTCGAAGCGCTGGGCGTTCTGCCGCGTGCGCAGGTCGCGCAAGAGGTCAAGGATCTGGATCAGGATGCCCGTGGCGCGCTGCGCAAGCATGGCATCCGCTTTGGCCAGTTCACGATCTTTATGCCTCTGCTGCTGAAACCCGCACCCACGCGCTTGCGTCTGGTGCTGTGGGCGTTGTCCAGCGGTTTGCAGGAATTCCCCGAAGCGCCACCTCCGGGTCTGGTCACTGTACCTGTCGCCAAGGATGCGCCGCAGGGCTATGACACCATGTGTGGCTACCGTGATGCGGGCGAGCGTTCGATCCGGATCGATATGCTGGAACGTCTGGCTGATATGCTGCGTGCCGAAGACAGCCGGGGCGGGTTCGAAGCCAAGCCCGACATGCTGTCGATCACCGGCATGACGCTGGAACAATTCGCAGACCTGATGCAGGGCCTGGGCTACAAGGCCGAGCGTGGCGAGCGTGAAAAGGTGAAAGCGGTCGCCGCTGAGCAACCTGCGGCGGAAGCGGCGGAACAGCCTGCCGCCGAAGATTCTGCGGCACCTGAGGCTACGTCGGAAGAAGCCGCCGCACCCGCCGAGGCGTCAGCCGAGGCCACGACAAGCACCGAGGCGGCAGCCGAGGCACCAGCACCTGACGCCGCACAGGATGAGCCTGAGGCCGAGGTTTTCTATACCTTCACCTGGGGTCGTCAACGCCAGCAAAACCGTGGCCCGCGCCGCGAGCAGGGGCAGGGCAAAGGCAAACCGCGTGGTAAGCCTCAGGACAGTCGTGGCAAGCCGCATGGTAAGAAGGGCGGCAAACCACAGGGCGCGAAATCGTTCTCGGCACGGCCTCCGAAGAAGGAAAAAGCCATTGATCCCGATAACCCGTTTGCGGCAGCGCTGATGGGTTTGAAGGACGGCAACTGATCCGTCATGGATCAGGCCAAACTGCGGATCGACAAATGGTTGTGGCAGGCGCGGTTCTTCAAAACCCGCAGCCTGGCCACCAAACAGGTAAGCAGCGGCCATGTCAGATTGAACGGAACCCGGGTGCTGAAACCGGCGCAGGCTGTAAGTCCGGGTGACGTTCTGACCTTTCCGCAAGGGCGAATAGTGCGTGTTGTGCGTATCGAAAAACTGGGCGAACGCCGTGGTCCGGCCCCCGAGGCGCAAACGCTGTATTTCGATATGACCGAAAAGCAGGACGTACCCTCTAAGAACCCAGGTTTTGAGGGAAAAGGTCGTCCGACCAAGAAGGATCGGCGCGCTCTTGATCTTTCTCGCAAAGAAGATCGCTGATCCCATCTTGAAGAGAAGGCCAGACTGAATTAGCTAGTCGAACAAACCGCAAACGGGAATCCGCTCATGACCTATGTTGTCACCGAAAACTGTATCGCCTGCAAATACACCGACTGTGTCGAAGTGTGCCCGGTGGACTGTTTCTATGAAGGTGAGAATACATTGGTTATTCACCCGGACGAATGCATCGACTGTGGTGTTTGTGAGCCGGAATGCCCGGCAGACGCAATCCGCCCGGATACTGAGCCGGGAATGGAGCAATGGGTCGAGTTCAATCGCAAGTTCTCGGAACAGTGGCCGGTGATTGTGACTAAGAAAGATCCGCTTCCCGACGCTGAAGAGCGCGACGGTGAAGAGGGCAAAATGGAGAAGTATTTCTCTGAGGCGCCCGGCGAAGGCGGCTAAGCGATTCGCGACTGCAGCCTAGCGTCTAGCAAGAAGTTCACTAAGTAACCTGTTGAAGGTGCGTGAAATTCGAAAAATTCCCGTAGGGTAAACTTTCGGGTGTCATATTTTTGTGGTATACTCCTGACTTGTATGATGACCGAGATTGGGATGCACTCCGAAAGTATGCTCACTTTGGAGTTCTGAATTTGTTACAGAAACGCCGCCTGACGGGGCTGAGACAGTCCCCGCATGTGGTGTTTTTGTTGTCTGTGTCCCGGTCCGCAAGCAAGGAAAAAACTGAATGACAAAGTCGAAAAAGCTTGAGTTCCGCCCCAACGACTATGTTGTCTATCCCGCCCATGGCGTGGGTCAGATCATCTCGATCGAGGAGCAGGAAGTTGCGGGCTTTTCGCTTGAACTGTTTGTCATCTCATTTGAGAAAGACAAAATGACATTGCGCGTGCCGACCAACAAAGCAACCGAATCCGGTTTGCGGTCGCTGAGCTCGCCCGATGTTATCAGTCAGGCGATGAAGACACTGAAGGGCAAGGCCAAGGTCAAACGCGCCATGTGGTCCCGCCGCGCCCAGGAATATGAACAGAAAATCAACTCGGGCGATCTGATCTCGATTGCTGAAGTTGTCCGCGATTTGCATCGCACCGACGATCAACGCGAGCAAAGCTATTCCGAGCGTCAGCTTTATGAAGCCGCGCTAGAGCGTCTGACCCGAGAGGTCGCAGCCGTGTCCGGTGCTGGCGAAGTTTCGGCCGCGAAGCAGGTGGACGAAGTCCTGACCTCGCGCGCAGCTTGATCGCATCAAAATACTGCCTGAGGCCGCTCCAAACGGGGCGGCCTTTTTCGTGGCTTGGTGATTTGTGCAACTGCCGTTAATTTCACTTTAGATGCAGCACGATACAGGGCGGATATGAAGCAAACGGTGAAATACCTGTATATCGGGCATGACCCGATTTCGGTCTGGTTTCGCTACGGCCTGATCCTATTCGACATCGTGTCGATCATCTTCTTCGTCGCCACCGCTCATTTTCCTCACGGGCCGGGCGTCACGGTCGCAAGCCTGCTGATTGGCTTTCTGATTTTGCTGGATTTCTCAGCGCGGCTTTGGATCGCAAAGGACCGTTGGAAGTTGTTGCGCCAGATTTACACGCTGGCGGATATCGTTGTTATCGTATCCCTGGTGCTTGATCCGTTCCTGACTGGCAATCTTGCGTTTTTACGGATCTTGCGCGCCTTGCGGTTGATCCATTCCTACCACTTGCTGCGGGACTTACGACGCGACAGCAATTTCTTCCGCACCCACGAAGACGCGGTGATCGCCGCCATAAACCTGATGGTTTTTGTCTTTGCAACTTCGACCGCCGTTCTGGTGTTCTTTATTCCCGCAGATTCGAAAACGCCGTATATCGACGCGCTCTATTTCACCATGGCGACTCTGACGACCACCGGGTTTGGCGATATCACCTTGCCCACGCCAGGCGGCAAGCTGTTTTCGGTCTTCATCATGGTGGTCGGCGTAGCTCTCTTTGTCCGGCTGGCGCAGGCTATCTTCATGCCTCAGAAAGTCCGTCACAAATGCCCAAGCTGCGGTTTGTTCCGGCATGATCCTGATGCCGTGCATTGCAAACACTGCGGTGCCACTTTGCGGATCGAAACCGGAGGCGCGTCTTAAATCAAAGCAACACAGGTCAGAAGAAAGGTAATTTCGGAGACCAATTGAGTGGCCCCCAAAATGTCACCTGTCTGACCACCTATCTTTGCCTTGGCGATAAGGGCAGTGACTGCTGTGCTGGCTGCTGCAAAAACCACAGCAATGACAGCGCCTGCGCCCAGAAAGAGAAAGGCGAGCGCTACGGCCAACCCCAGTGCTGCTATAACGGATGGCACCTGGGGCGTGCCGACAGAACGGCTCAGGCCTGACGTACGCGCTTGTGGTAATCCGGCCATCACTACAGGCATCAAGCCCCTTGAAACGATACATGCGGACAGGATCGCCCCCACCGCTCCGGCGGTCAGCAAAGCAGAGATGGCCGAGATCCGAACCAGTTGAGACAGGATCAGGGCAAGTACGCCGTAAGTCCCGATATGGCTGTCCTTCATGATCTCCAAGCGCCGTTCGCGGATGAATCCACCCCATAGGCCATCGAACGTGTCGGCAAGGCCGTCCTCGTGCATAGCGCCGGTTGTGGTGATCAGTGCGGCCATCAGCAGACCGGCAGACGCCATGACAGGCAGCCCCAAGGCAAGCGCGCTCCACCCCACAAGGCAGGCAAGCCCTCCGACGATCAGACCCACAAAGGGAAAAGCCCAGACCGACTGAGCTTGCCGTGAGAAAACCGGATCAGGCAAACGCGGCACGGGCAGGCGGGTGAGAAGCACCAGCGCCAGCGGAATATCCATCAGAGAAAAGAGTTTCGTGTCGTTTTTATGCACGCCCGTGCCTTTCGGGGTCTTGTTGGATTCAGTGCTTCGGTTAAACACACAGGACCACTCTGATGCAATGAGGCTTTCATGCTGCCTGAACTGAATGATTTGAACGCGTTCCGCGCTGCACTGTCGGCGGCTCCGGGCCCGGATGCCGCTGCGGCGCAAGGCGCGAGCGAGCGTAACGGACAACTGACCAAACCCCCCGGTGCACTTGGCCGGCTTGAGGACTTGGCGATCTGGTATGCGGGATGGCGCGGCGATGCGCGTCCGCAGATCTCATCCCCGCAGGTCATCGTCTTTGCCGGAAACCACGGTGTCACCGCGCAGGGCGTATCGGCCTTCCCGCCGGAAGTCACCGTGCAGATGGTTATGAACTTTGAACATGGCGGTGCGGCGATCAATCAGTTGGCCAAGGCGGCGGGCGCGACAATGAATGTGCACGCGCTGGATCTGGACAAGCCGACAGCGGATTTCACGCAGGCTCCGGCCATGAGTGAAGATGAATTGCTGAGCGCCTTGCGCACCGGCTGGCAGGCCGTTGATCCGCAGGCCGATCTGCTGGTTGTGGGCGAGATGGGTATCGGCAACACAACCCCGGCTGCGGCCATCGCCTGCGCGCTGTTTGGCGGGGATGCAGAGGATTGGACCGGTCGCGGGACCGGCGTGGATGACGCAGGTCTTGCCAACAAAACCCGCGTTGTGGCTGAGGGTGTGGCGAAACATTCCTCAGAGGACGGCCTTGAGGTTCTGCGCTGCCTGGGAGGGCGCGAAATCGCCGCGATGGCCGGAGCGATTGCCGCCGCGCGCGTGCTGCGCATTCCGGTTATTCTGGACGGTTTCATTTGTACTGCCGCCGCAGCTTGCCTTTGGAAACTGTCAGACAACGCATTGGATCATGCGATTGCAGGGCACCAAAGCGCGGAAGCGGCGCATGGGGCCGTATTGTCAAAGCTTGGCAAGGACCCGTTGCTGAGCCTTGGTCTGCGTCTGGGCGAAGGCTCTGGCGGGGCGCTGGCGATCAATATTCTCAAAAGTGCTGTGGCGTGCCATTCTGGTATGGCAACATTCGCCGAAGCGGGCGTATCCGACGGCTAAGGTCTTGCCTGACCCAGGGTTTGATCTGGGTCAGGCAGATTTCTTTGCGTGTTCTTCCGCCAATTCAAGCAACGCGGTTTCCAGATCTTTTTCCAGCTTCTGAGCGCGCTCGATGTACTTCTTGTTCTCGGCTGTTGGCATTCCGGGAACCCAGAGCTCGGCCAGATCACGGACTGACGTACGGTCGTGGTGATAAAAGGTCTGTTCGGCCTGCGCGGCCTCGTATTCACTCAGCCCAATATTCTCCAGAACATAACGCCCTGCGCGAAGCGAGCTGTCGAACAGTTCGCGTACAATGTCGTTGGCCCCCGCCTGATACAGCTCGTACACATGGGTCCGGTCGCGGGCTCGGGCGATAATGTGCAGGTCGGGGCGCTGCCGTCTGGCATACCCAACCAGCCGCGTCACCTGCTTGTGGTCGTCCATTGCCGCCACAAGAACCGACGCTTTTTCCAACCCTGCAGCGCGTAGCAATTCGGGGCGCGTTGGGTCGCCCAAAAAGCCTTTAACCCCAAACCTGCGCATCAATTGAACGGTTTCAATGTCGTGGTCCAGAACCACTGTTTTGAAGCCGCTGGCGCGTACCAGCCGGTTCACGATCTGACCAAACCGTCCGATGCCCGCAATGATCACAGGGCCTTTTTCGTCAATCTCGTCGGGTTCGGGATCTTTGGCGGTGTCGCCTATTTTCCGAGACAGAAGATCATAGATGATGAACAGAAGGGGGGTGATCAGCATGGTCAGGGCAATGATCATCAGCAGTTTCTGCGACAGATCAGGCGGGATGACGTTCTGCTGTGTGGAAAACGCCAGCAGCACAAATCCAAATTCACCGGCCTGCGCCAACCCAAGCGTGAACAGCCAATGGTCGCGCCCGCGTAGTTTAAAGGCTTTGCCGACCAGAAACAGGATGATCCCTTTTGCAAGGATCACAAGCAGTGCCAAGCCGATCAGGTCCAGCGGGTCATCGAAGAAATAGGCAACGTCGATCCCGGCCCCAACCGTGATAAAGAACAGCCCAAGAAACAGCCCTTTGAACGGTTCAAGGTCGCTTTCCATTTCATGGCGAAACTCTGAGCTTGCCAACACGACACCCGCCAGAAACGCACCCAAAGCAGGCGACAGTCCAACAAGCGTCATCAGGAAAGAAATACCGACCACAATCATAAGCGCCAGAGCGGTATACATCTCGCGCAGGCGCGTCGCGTGGATAAACCGAAAGAGGGGGCGGGTAAGATAGACGCCTGCCAGAATAACGAAAGCAATTGCGCCAAGAGTGACCAGAGTGACAGCCCAACCCGGCAAACCTTCGACCAGCGAAAGGCTGTGATGGCCCGCTGCGTGCAGATCACCAGCCCCCCGATCAATCGATCCATCTGCTTCGATATGAGGCATCGCGGGCAAAGCCAGCAGCGGCAATAGCGCCAGGATCGGAATAACTGCAATGTCTTGTGTCAGAAGCACCGAAAACGTGGCTCGCCCACCATTTGTCTGCATAAGACCCTTTTCTGACAGGGTCTGCAGGACGATTGCAGTCGATGACAGCGACAGGGTCAATCCGACCGCCAACGCGACGGACCATGGGTGGTTTGCGTACATGGCCACTGCAGCAATCGCGGCAGTAGACAGCACAACCTGAAGGCCGCCCAGGCCCAATAAACGATCTCGCATGTCCCAAAGGGCACGAGGTTCAAGCTCCAGCCCGATCAGGAACAGCATCATCACAACACCGAATTCGGCGACATGTTGAAGGTTTTCCGTTTCGGCCCCAACCAGCCCCAGCACTGGCCCGATGATGATCCCGGCGGCCAAATAGCCCAGTACCGACCCCAGCCCCAGCCTTGCGGACAGAGGCACCGCGATCACAGCCGCAGCCAGATAGATCGAAGCCTGATATAGAAAATCGTCCATTTGTCTCCTCGTGAGCCCGTTCAGGTGGGCAGGGGGGCGTCGCGTTTCAGTTGGTCCATGACTATCTGGCTTTGGACTCGGGCAACAGCAGGATGCGGCAGGATGACCTGATGGAGCAAGCTGTTGAGCGCGGAAAGATCGTCGCAATAGACATGTAACAGGTAATCTGCCTCTCCTGTCATCGTCCAGGCGCTGGTAATTTCGGGGCGGGTATCGACCATGCGGGCAAAGCTTTGGGATTGTTCGGGGCCATGTGTACCCAAATGAACCTGAACAAATCCTTGCACCTGCAAACCAAGCTTCAGCGGATCGAGCCGGGCGGCATAGCCCGTGATGTAGCCTTCGGCCTCAAGCCGTTGTCGGCGTCGACCTGCCTGGCTGGGGGAGAGGTTCAGCATCTCACCCAGTTGATGCGCGGTCAGATGCGCGTCCTTTTGCAGGGCAGATAGAAGACGTTTGTCAGTAGCATCCAACACGTGCGGAAGAATCCCGGATTCTTTGAAATTCATGCGCGTTTTGCGCGTATACTATGAGTTTACACGAAAACAATGCGCAGAAATAGCGCCTGGAAAGTCATATTTTTGAATCAGCAATAAATTTCCTGTCTTCAAAGGAGACGCGCCATGGGTCCTTTCCCGCATAACGCCCCGAAATCTGTGATCAGTGAAGAAAACCCCGCCGGGACCGACGGGTTTGAGTTTGTTGAGTTTGCTCATCCCGAACCGCAGGAACTGCGCGATCTGTTCGCCAAGATGGGCTTCGATCTGGTGGCCCGTCACAAGGACAAGCCGCTGGTCGAACTCTGGCAACAGGGGGATGTCACCTATATCCTGAATGCCGATCCGGACAGCTTCGCGGATAAATTTGTGGCCGAGCACGGTCCATGTGCCCCGTCGATGGGGTGGCGTGTTGTCGACGCACAGAAGGCGTATGATCACGCTGTATCGAAGGGCGCCGAACCTTATGATGCAGCAGACAAAACGCTGGATGTTCCTGCGATCAAGGGTATCGGCGGGTCGCTGATCTATTTCATCGATCAGTATTACGATACATCGCCCTACAATCAGGAATTTGAGTGGATCAAGGAATCCAAGCCGCGTGGCGAAGGGTTCTATTACCTCGATCACCTGACCCACAATGTCTACAAGGGCAACATGGACAAGTGGTTCAAGTTTTACGGTGACTTGTTCAACTTCCGTGAAATTCGTTTCTTCGATATTCAAGGCAAGTTCACAGGGCTGTTCAGCCGCGCCTTGACGTCACCTTGTGGCCGTATCCGAATTCCGATCAACGAAGACCGGGGCGAGACCGGGCAGATCGTGTCGTACCTGAAGAAGTACAAGGGCGAAGGGATTCAACACATCGCTGTGGGCAGCGAGGACATCTATGCCTCAACCGACGCGATTGCCGAGAACGGTTTGAAGTTCATGCCCGGCCCGAACCGCGCCTATTACGAGATGTCGAAAGATCGCGTAACGGATCATGACGAGCCATTGGATCACATGATGAAGCACGGCATTCTGATTGACGGCGAAGGTGTCGTGGACGGCGGCGAAACCCGCATTCTGCTTCAGATCTTCTCAAAGACCGTGATCGGCCCGATCTTCTTTGAGTTTATCCAGCGCAAAGGGGATGACGGTTTTGGCGAGGGCAATTTCCAGGCCCTGTTCGAATCCATCGAACGTGAGCAGATCGAAAACGGCGAAATCTCTGCCGCCTGACATTTTCGCGAAACGCCGGGGTCATCTCCGGCGTTTTTCGCTCAGCTGCGGGGCATCGAAAGCGTCACGTTGCGGCCTTTTTTCTGATAGCGCAGCTCGCTGTCACTGATGGCGATCACCTTGCCGCCGTCAATGCGATCCCCAACTTTCAATTTCTTGTAACGACCGCTGGGCAAGCGCACCAAGGCGCGACGATTGGCAGGCGTGCCATAGACCCCGATCAGGTTCAGCTTGCGCAGGTTGATGGCGTTGTCGATTGTCGCCTGTCGGGCCACTGACGCGGTTGACGGGATCTTGGGCGCAACGGCTTTGGGCTGAAATGATCCCGCGTCGTCAGAGTTTTCTACCAATGCCGCAGTTGATGCCAAAGTGGACGGCTTCGCAACGGTCGGTCTGGCAGCAACCAGTCCTGCCGGTCGCGCCTTGGGGCGGGGGACGCGCATAATATCCAGCTCGGCGACAGGTACTTCGACCTCTTCTGGGGCTTCCAGGCCTGCAGGGCGCGCTTTGGGTCGTTTTCCAGCAAGTTCCTCCAGCGACTGACCGCCAAGCTGCTGACGTTCGAACGTCTCTTCAAGATTTTCTGGGCGCGGTCTAGGGCGTAGCCCCGCCAGCCTTTCGTCGACCTCTTCAACAACAGGTTCTTCCTCGAACCGAAGCGGAGCTTGCGGTGGCACCTTGGATGGACGACCCAAATAGACTGTGATGCCTTCCGGGTTCAAAGCACCGTCAGGTGTGGCGACAACAAGCCCCCGATCATCCAGATCGAACCGCTTGCCTGCAGCACTGGGCAATCCCTCTTGGCTGAACGGCGCGTCCGTGTCGAAGCTTGATGCAGGCGGCAATGCGACAGCATCATTGGACAGATCGGATTTGTCGATTGACGTCAGATACAGGTCTTCCGGCTCAACGGCTTCAGGCTCTTGCAGGGGTGCGGGAGGCGTTACATCAACTCCTGTCTCCGCAAGAATCTCCTTTGGAGCTTCCGGGTCCTGAGCAATCGGCTCAACCGGTGTTGGCGTGACCTTGAGGGCCTCAAGGATCGCCGCATCCGTAGGAGATAGCTCGGGCTGCTCTTGGGCCTCGTCAACTTGTGGCTCCGGGAACGTGCTTTGTTGGGGGGCTACGGCTGCTACCTCGGGCGTCGTATCAACGACGGGCTCCGGCTCCGATACAGCCGACTCAACTGGGTTTGGTTGAGCCTGTTCGGTCTGTTCCTCGGCCTCTTCTAAAGCCGGTTCAGCGAGGGGGCTCTGCTCGGGTTCGACTGTCGCAACCTCGGGCAACGGATCAGCGGGGGCTTCGGGCTGCGGCTCTGATACGTCCGGAGCAATCGGGTTCAGCGCGGCTTGCTCTGGCGGTTCAGCGGGGCCCGAGGCCAGCCACGCGCCAAATACGCCGCCAAGCAAAACCACGGCGGCAAAGGCGGGAATGGCAAAGCGCCTTGAGGCAGGTTGAGCTGTGGCACGTGCGGCCGGGGATACGTCCGGCGCGCGGAACGTATCCGGTGCCGCTGTGCCCGCAATGGGATGAGCTGGCAGGTCGGAAGCGTCATCTTCTTGGGGCGGGTCCGTTTCAATAGTTTCCGGAGGCTGCGTCGTTAGGGACGGCTCAGGTTGATCGGTCTGTTCTGTAAACTCAGGTTCTCGCGGGAAAGCGCTTGCACCTTCTTCCGAGGTGAACACTGTCGGCACAAAACCATGACCCACGGCGAAGGTCCGCGCTTCGGCTAATGTCTCTTTGGCTACGGCGGCGACATGGGTTGTGCCGCCGGTGGTCTGGCTGTCATAGCTGAGGTCGGACAGAGCGTAAGGGGTCGCATCGGACAGCGCCGCCTCAATCCGGGCCGTCCGGTCCGCGTCAGGCAAATCATCTGTTTCGACGTCCAGAAAGCGCACCTGATCAGGTGGCAAGACGATCTTGCAGCTCAGGTCATTTTCCAGCGCAAATGCTTTTTCCCGCAACGCCTGCATTTGCTCGGGCAAATCCTGCGCGTCCAATGGAATTGAGCCAATGGCGTACCAATCCCCCTCCGATTGGTGGTGCAGAAAGATTCCGGTTGTTGAAAAAGACAGCGCAAAGGCAGGTTTCATAATCCGGAGGAACCATAATTATCAGCGTCAATGCAAACGACTTTGTGTTCGCAGACCGACAATAAAGCAGGAACCTGCCGAGGGAAAGAAAAAGGCAGGGTCTGCTCTTGCATGACAATGGGGCGGCAACCCATTTTGAGACAGAGTAAATTGGAGTGATAACCTTGAAGACATTCGCTTTTCTGGCTGCGATGATGGCAGCAACGGCCGCAGGCGCAGCCCATGCGGAAGAACGTCGCATCACCGTGGATGCCACCGGAACGGTGCAAGCTGCGCCCGACATGGCGACGATCACGCTGGGTGTGACCAACGAAAACGCTGAGGCCGGAGCGGCCATGCAGGCAACGTCGGATGCGGTTGCCAAAATCCTGGCGCGGTTGGCCGATATGGGCATCGAAGACCGCGATGTTCAGACCCGTGATTTGTCATTGTCACCGGTTTGGTCGGGGCGGCATGGGCAGAATGGGGAAAAGCCCGAGATCACAGGGTTTACCGCGTCGAACCGAGTGTTTGTGCGGGTTCGCGATCTGACTCAGTTGGGAACGATCATGGATGCGGTTATTCAGGATGGTGCCAATGACTTTGGCGGGCTGAGCTTTGGTGTGCAGGATCCCAAACCGCTTGAGGCGCAGGCCCGTGCGCAAGCCGTTGGAGAAGCCACTGCCAAGGCCGAGCAGTTGGCGCAGGCGGCCGGTGTCACGCTTGGCCCGGTCCAGACAATTTCGGAACGTGTCGCCGGTGTCCGCCCAATGGCCGAGATGCGCGCCATGAGCATGGCCGATGCAGGCGGGGTTCCTGTTGCAGGCGGAGAGGTCTCAGTCTCGGTCAGTGTCTCGATGGAATTCGAGATTTCGGACTAAGATCAAGCTTTTGCACGGGCCATCAGCGGTTTGCGTTGTTGGCCCGCAGCGTCGAAATTGTCCGGTGAAAGCCAGGCTTCGAACGCATCCCGAATGCGCGGCCATTCGCTGTCGATGATTGAATACCATGCAGTATCCCGGTTGCGCCCTTTGTAATGGGTCGCTTGCTTGAAAATCCCCTCAAAGGTGAAGCCCAGCCGCTCTGCCGCGCTGCACGATGGTGCATTCAGAGCATCACATTTCCATTCATAGCGGCGATAGCCCAACTCATCGAACACCCGCTTCATCATCAGATACATGACTTCGGTGGATTGCGGTTTGCGCTGCAACAGGGGCGAGAAGTGGATATGCCCCACCTCGATTGCGCCTGCAGCGGGCTCGATCCTCAGGTACGAGGCCATACCTATCGGTACGTCATTGCCGTCCAGTACGGTATGAAACATCGGATCCGCGTCCATGCAGCTGGCGCGGGCCCAATCTTCGAACGCAGGCTCGTTGTCGAAAGGGCCGTAGGGCAGGTAGGTCCAGTTGCGACCATCCCTGTCATTGGCAAACGCCCGGAAAAGTCCGGGCGCATGCCTGTTCACGTCCAAAGGCACGACAGAACAGTACCGTCCTTCCATCGGAGTATACGGCGGGGTCGGGCGTGGAAATTCGCCCGAAACCGGCAGGCCGATGGGCTGGCCAAGGTCGTTAGTGTCGTGCCCGGCCATCGTCAGGCGCTGGCCTTGGCCAGAGCTTGATCCAGATCGGCGATCAGGTCGTTCACATCCTCGATCCCGATGGACATGCGCACAACACCCGGACCTGCGCCAGCGGCTTCTTGCTGTTCCGGCGTCAACTGACGGTGGGTGGTCGAGGCCGAGTGGATGATCAACGAGCGCGCATCGCCCAGATTGGCCACATGGCTGAAGATTTCCAGCGCGTTGACCAGCTTGATGCAGGCGTCATAGCCACCTTTGACGGCAAAGGTGAACAGCGCACCGGCACCGCGTTTGTATTGCGACTTGACCCGGTCGTGATAGGGCGACGAGGGCAGACCCGCATAGGTGACGTATTCAACGCGGTCATCCGCTTCCAGCCAAGCCGCGATCTTCTGGGCGTTCTCAACGTGGCGTTCCATCCGCAGTGACAGGGTTTCGATCCCCATCAGCGTATAATGCGCGGCTTGCGGGTTCATGGTCATACCCAGATCGCGCAGACCGATGGCGATGCCGTGGAAGGTGAACGCCAGCGGGCCAAATGTTTCGTGGAATTTCAATCCGTGATAGGCAGGCTCGGGTTCGCTGAGCGAGGGGAACTTGTTATTTGCGGACCAGTCAAACTTGCCCGAATCCACGACGCAGCCGCCGGTGACTGTACCGTTGCCGGTCAGATATTTGGTGGTCGAGTGCACAACCAGCGTCGCACCGTGTTCAATGGGTCGGCACAGATAGGGAGTGGCCGCGGTGTTGTCGACGATCAGCGGAATACCCGCCGCATCAGCAACGTCCGCTAAGGCGCGGATATCAGTGACATAACCGCCTGGGTTGGCGATGGATTCACAGAACACAGCACGGGTGTTTTCGTCGATGGCGTCCTTCACCGCGTCCAGATCGTCGGTGTCGACAAACTTGGCCGACCAGCCAAAGCGTTTGATCGTCTGGCTGAACTGCGTGACCGTGCCACCGTACAGTCGGGTCGAGGCGACAACGTTGCAGCCCGGTCCCATCAAGGGGAACAGTGCCATGATCTGTGCTGCGTGACCGGACGAGCAGCACACGGCCCCAACGCCGCCTTCAAGCGTCGCTACACGTTCCTGTAGAACGGCGACGGTTGGGTTGGTCAGGCGGGAATAGATGAAGCCCACTTCTTGCAGGTTGAACAAGGCCGCCGCGTGATCGGCATCGCGAAACACGTAAGCTGTGGTCTGATAGATAGGTGTCTGGCGCGCTCCGGTCGCCGGGTCGGGGCGGGCGCCCGCGTAAATCTGCAGCGTGTCGAAACCGTAGGTGGGGCCGTCAGACATCTTGAAAATCTCCTGTTGGAATTTGTGTTGCTGAATCTTTAGGTGAATGCGCGCTTGCGCACAACGATCCTGTCAGCGCAGCCAAAGCCCTTTGCTTTTGATCGTATTGCGAATGACCTGTTCGCGCCGCGGCAGGTTGTTCTGATCAAACAGGGCGCGGATTTTCGCGCCTTTTCCCTGCAGGACCAGCTTTTTCAGCGGATCATATTGCTTGAGCACTTTCTTGACCTTGTTCGGTGCCACAACGGTTTCCAAAACGTCGATCACATGGTCGCTTTCACGGGCGTAGAGCAGGGGGAACAGGCGGTAGTGACAACTGACAGAGCCGTCGAGCAAACCGTCGGGCAGCGCATCCCGACCTCCTCCCAACGAATGTACCACAAGGGGCAGGGCGGCCTGATCCAGCCATGGATCCAGGTTCTGGCCCGTCAGTTCGGGAATGTGCGCGTCTCGGATCGTTCTGGCATAGTCCAGATATCGTTCGCCAAAAACCCTGGGGCAATTGAAAAAGAAATAGCCCGCGTTGAAATACAGATATCGCCGCCAGTAATCATGCGGTTGGCTAGTATCCAATGAGCTTTCGAAATCCAGCCCGAACCGCTGGTACAGCGCGCGCCAGATGCCATCGAAGCCAGGGCCGTAGAGTGTTGGCTTTGGCCATGTTCCTTCAACCTTCAGCGACGCGCCGGGGCGGTCGAAATCAAAAGGTACGCGTGCGATGTCTCCGGTGATCAATGTGTCGGTGTCAAAGAACACAAACGGCTCGCCCTCTGGCAAGGCCAACAGAGCCTCGATCTTGTTGCCGTAGGGATAGCTTTCTCCAAAGACATGCGAGTCGAATGGCAGGACTTCGGCGTCCAACTGTTTCAGCGCCTTTAAAACTTCTTCGTCCTGAATGCTGGGGTTTTGATTCCAACGCGGCCCCGGGTTGGGCGTGGCGACAAACAGCCTGCCTTCAAATTGCGGTGAGCTGTGACGCAACGATGCGGCAAACAACAGGGCCTCGTACTGCAGGCGGTTGTTTTGCCCGACAACTGCGATGTTAAATTTCTGTGGATTTGCCTGCATCTGCGCCTGTTCCCGATAGGTGCGCGACCCCGCACCCTTCGTCCCGGAGTACAACACCTGACCCAAGCCGTCAAAAGCCGAAAATTTGCAATTCCAGTATAAGATCCCATTTCTATCACGGTCGTTAGATGAAAGGGGCGAACATGCGGATCAACGCGGATTTCACGAAACGGGTTGCGGTTCATTTTGACCAAACCGAATGGATTGCGTCTCCGGCCGCAGGGGTCGAGCGGAAAATGCTAGATCGCATCGGCGAAGAGGTCGCCCGCGCTACGACTATTGTCCGCTTTGCACCCGGCAGCGCGTTTTCTGCACACACGCATGATGGTGGAGAGGAGTATCTGGTTCTTGACGGTGTCTTTCAGGATGAAACCGGGGACTTTCCTGTTGGAAGTTATGTGCGCAACCCGCCAACGTCGTCTCATACCCCATCTGCCGCTCAAGGGGCGACCATTCTGGTCAAGCTTCACCAGTTCGATCCACAAGATCGGACCGAGGTGCACAAGTCGGTAAACGGTGAGGCTGATCTGCATCTGTTCAAAGACGATCATGAAGATGTTCACGTGCAAAGCTGGGCTGCAGGGGACAAGATCGAATTGGACGCAGGTGAAGGGATGGAGGCTTTTGTCATCGCCGGTGGCTTTTCCGAGGGCGGCGAACACTTTGCCAAATGGGACTGGTTGCGCCTGCCGCCGGGTACGCGAACACAGGCGATTGCAGGGCCGGATGGCGCACGGGTTTGGACCAAATCCGGCCATCTAAGCAAAATGATCTGAGGGTTTTCGCCTCAAAATTATGCAAAACCATAGGAAACCGGGTCTTTTGGCCCGGTTTTTCAATTTTTTGACCATTTGATAAATTTTACCAATTGATAAAATATTTTTTTGTGGCAAGCTGAGGTCATAACAAACATATCTACAGGGAGTAGAGTGATGGCACAGGGCCAGATGGCACCCGGCATCGTTGCTGGGCGGCTTTCCAGCGATGAGCTGACCTCGAATTTCACCGATCTGCATCCGCCACTGGCCCCGCATGAGGCCGCCGTTGCCGCTGATCGATGCTATTTCTGCTATGACGCACCATGCGTGACCGCGTGTCCGACGGATATCGATATTCCGTTGTTCATTCGCCAGATTCAGGCGGGACAACCACAATCGGCAGGGCGGACCATTCTGGAACAGAACATTCTGGGCGGCATGTGCGCTCGGGTCTGTCCAACCGAAACCCTTTGCGAAGAAGCCTGTGTGCGCGAAGCGGCCGAAGGCAAGCCGGTTGAGATCGGACGCCTGCAACGTTTTGCGACCGATGACATCATGGCCTCTGGCGCGCATCCGTTCGAAAGGGCGGCGCCTACGGGCAAGACTGTTGCTGTTGTTGGGGCAGGACCTGCCGGTTTGGCCTGCGCGCACCGTCTGGCCATGTTAGGCCATGACGTCGTGATCCATGAAAGCAAGCCCAAGCCGGGCGGCCTGAACGAATATGGGATCGCCGCTTACAAATCGACCAACGATTTTGCACAGGCCGAGGTGGACTGGCTGCTGAAAATCGGCGGGATCGCGATCGAGACCGGTTCGGTGCTGGGTGACAGTATCTCGCTGGATGGTCTGCTTGAGAATTACGATGCGGTATTCCTGTCCATCGGCCTGGCTGGGGTGAACGCCCTGTGCGCTGGGGGTGTCGACAAGGATGGCGTGCGTGCTGCTGTTGATTTCATCTCGGACGTGCGGCAGGCCGATGATCTTGCAAACCTGCCCGTTGGTCGCAACGTCGTCGTCATTGGTGGCGGCATGACGGCTGTGGATGCTGCTGTGAAATCCAAGTTGCTGGGCGCGGAACACGTTACAATTGCCTACCGCCGCGGCCGCGACGCCATGGGAGCAAGCCGCTATGAGCAGGACCTCGCGGCCTCGCACGGCGTTCGGATTCTGACCAATGTGCAGCCGGTGGCCGTGCATGGAAACGGAACTGCTGCCGAGATCGAACTGGAATACACCTCCAGCCAGAACGGTCAGCTTACGGGCACCGGAGAGACGATCCGTTTGCCAGCAGATCAGGTGCTCAAAGCCATCGGTCAGACGCTGGATGGCGCACCCGAAGGGCTTTCGCTTGACGGCAATAAGATTGCTGTCACCGGGGCCGGGCGCACCTCAATGTCGGGTGTCTGGGCTGGTGGGGACTGTGCGGCAGGGGGCGAAGACCTGACCGTAACCGCAGTTGCCGAAGGCCGGGATGCGGCGATGGACATCCACGCGACGCTCGTTTCGTGATAGGGTGGGGTATTCACCCCATTCCTTTCGCTGCTGAGGTATTCTTATGTCCCAGATCGAACAAGCTGTTGCTCAACACTACACCACCGGTGCCCTGACCGAACGCGTCCGTGCGGCGCTAGAAGCCAGCGGTATTGACCCGGATGCGGCCACCGTTGCTGATCTGAAGGCAGGGGACGAGTTCCACACGGGCGGTGTTCTGGCGACCGACAACCTGTTTGCGCAACTGTCGCCGACCCATGCAACCCGTGTTCTGGATGTGGGATGCGGGATCGGGGGCACTTCGCGTTATATCGTGGACCGTTATGACTCGATGGTAACCGGGGTCGATCTGACACCCGAATTTGTTGAAACGGCCACCGCGTTGAGCAATCTGGTCGGGCATTCGGAAAAGGCCACTTTTCATGTGGGCAGTGCCTTGGACATGCCTGTGCCAGATGCGGGGTTTGACCTGGCTGTCATGATGCATGTGGGCATGAACATCGAAGACAAGGCCGGACTGTTTGCGGAAGTGTCGCGGGCGCTGGCCACAGGCGGAACCTTTGCCCTGTTCGACGTCATGGGCGGAGACGTCGATGAACCCCTGGCTTTCCCGCTTCCCTGGTCCACGTTGCCAGAGACGTCCTTCGTTCACGCACCGGATGTTTACAAAGACGCAGCAGAAGCGGCGGGGCTGGAACTTGAGACTGAAACCGACCGCACCGATTTCGCGATACAGTTCTTCGAAGATGTCTTTGCCAAGATCGCCGAGAGCGGCCCCGCGCCGCTGGGGATTCACCTGATGATGGGCGAGACGGCGCCCGAGAAATTCCAAAACTACGTCACAAACCTCAAAGCCGGGCGCATTCGCCCGACTGAAATGATATTCAAGAAATCCGGCTGAGCCGGGAAGGGAGAAGCCATGGCCGATCTGACGACAAACTTTCTGGGCATTTCCAGCCCTAATCCCTACTGGCTGGCCTCTGCGCCGCCGACCGACAAGGAATACAACGTCCGCCGCGCCTTCGAGGCCGGATGGGGCGGTGTGGTTTGGAAAACGTTAGGGTCCGAGGGCCCTCCGGTCGTGAACGTGAACGGCCCGCGCTATGGCGCGATATACGGCGCGGATCGGCGGTTGCTTGGCTTGAACAACATCGAATTGATCACAGACCGGCCATTGGAGGTGAACCTCGAGGAAATGGCGCGGGTCAAAGCGGATTACCCGGATCGCGCGCTGATCGCTTCGATCATGGTGCCGTGCGAGGAAGCGGCGTGGAAGGCTATCCTGCCACGCGTTGCTGAAACCGGCGCGGATGGGATCGAACTGAACTTTGGCTGCCCGCACGGTATGAGCGAGCGCGGTATGGGGTCTGCTGTGGGGCAGGTGCCGGAATACATCGAAATGGTCACACGCTGGTGTAAGCAGTACTACGACCGCCCGGTCATCGTGAAGCTGACGCCCAACATCACCGATATCCGCAAACCTGCAGCTGCGGCAAAGAACGGCGGCGCGGACGCCGTGTCGCTGATCAACACGATCAACTCAATCACAAGCGTCAACCTGGATACGTTCAGCCCCGAACCCTCAATCGACGGCAAGGGCAGCCATGGTGGCTATTGTGGTCCCGCAGTGAAACCGATTGCCCTGTCGATGGTGTCCGAGATCGCACGGGCCGAGGCAACGCATGGTCTGCCGATTTCCGGTATTGGCGGCGTCACCACATGGCGCGACGCGGCCGAGTTCATCTCATTGGGTTGTGGCACGGTGCAGGTTTGCACGGCTGCAATGACCTATGGCTTCAAGATCATCGACGAACTGACCGCCGGTCTGTCCGAATGGATGGATGAAAAAGGATACAGCAGCATCGACGAAGTAATCGGTCGTGCCGTGCCCAACGTCACCGATTGGCAGTATCTGAACCTGAACTACATCGCCAAGGCAAAGATCGATCAGGACCAGTGTATCAAATGTGGCCGCTGCTATGCGGCATGCGAAGACACCAGCCACCAGGCGATTTCGATGTCTGACGACCGCGTGTTCGAAGTGATCGACGAGGAATGCGTGGCGTGCAACCTCTGCGTTGATGTTTGCCCCGTTGAAGACTGTATCTCGATGGTGCCGATGGCACCGGGTGAGGTGGATCCACGGACGGGTAAAGAGGTGCAGCCAACCTATGCCAACTGGACCACGCATCCGAACAATCCGATGGCCAAGGCGGCCGAATGAACCGATTTGGAAAGATCATCAAGGGGCCGTTCTTACGGCCCCTTTTTTCAAGGGGTCAAAAGCTTTCGGTACAGGGTGTCCACAAAAGGGTCGGCCCCTTCAAACGGATCCTCTTCCCCCAAGATCGCACGCACCTGAACTTCGAAATCTGCGTAGTGCTGCGTCAGCGCCCAGATCGAAAACATCAGGTGATAGGGGTGCACCCGCGCGATTTTGCCCTGATCCATCCAGCGCGTCAGGATCACGGTTTTTTCGTCAACCAGTTCCTTGAGATCCTTGGACAAAGCCTCGTGGATACGCGGCGCGCCCTGCACCAGTTCATTGGCAAAAAGGCGGCTTTCGCGTGGTAACTCCTGACTCATTTGCAGCTTGCGCCGAATATAGGCCAGAATTTCCTCCATCGGATCGCCATCCTGGTCCAGATCGTGCAAGGGGGCCAGCCAGGTTTCCAGAAGGCCGGACAGCAGCTCGGTGTGGATCGCCTCCTTCGACGGGAAATAGTACAGCAGGTTTGGTTTGCTCAGTCCGGCCTCGGCGGCAATCTGATCCACGGTCGATCCACGAAACCCGTGGGCTGAAAACACGTTCAGGGCGGCCTCGAGGATCGCAGCACGGTTCTTTTTCTGAATGCGAGTCGGTGCGCGGTCTTTCGGCATGTTTTCAGCGTGTCTCTTTTTTCGACTATAGGCGCGGAATTCAGTGAAAATTCAAGCTGTGCCGCGCAATTTCTTGACTGATCTCGAACCCGTGATAGCGTGAGTTTGACCAGATGGTCAAATCAAGACACCAAAAGCGAGCCAAATCGCAAGCAAACAGGGAAGATGAACATGGCAGCTCCGGCGCAGAATCTCAGGATCAATGGCGACAGGTTGTGGGACAGCCTGATGGAGATGGCCAAGATCGGCCCCGGTGTTGCCGGTGGCAACAACCGCCAAACCCTGACGGATGAGGACGCAGAAGGCCGCGCCCTGTTCCAGAAATGGTGCGAAGAAGCGGGCTGTTCTATGGGATTGGACCAGATGGGCAACATGTTCGCCCACCGCGAAGGGACGGACCCTGACGCGTTGCCGGTTTATGTCGGATCGCATCTGGATACGCAGCCGACGGGCGGGAAGTACGATGGTGTATTGGGCGTTTTGGGGGGGCTGGAAATCATCCGGACCCTCAACGATCTTGGGATCAAAACAAAGCACCCGATCGTGGCGACCAATTGGACCAATGAAGAGGGCACGCGATATGCGCCCGCCATGCTGTCTTCGGGGGTGTTCGCGGGAATGCACACTCAGGATTGGGCGTATGAGCGCGAGGATGCCGAGGGCAAAAAGTTCGGAGATGAATTGAACCGCATCGGCTGGCGTGGCGACGAGGAAGTCGGCGCGCGGAAAATGCACGCGTTTTTTGAGCTGCATATCGAACAAGGCCCGGTATTGGAGGCCGAAGGCAAGGATATTGGCGTTGTCACGCACGGGCAGGGGCTGAGCTGGACTCAGATCACCGTGACCGGCAAGGATGCCCATACCGGGTCAACCCCGATGCCGATGCGAAAAAATGCCGGTCTGGCAATGGCGCGCATTCTGGAGAAAGTGGACGAGATCGCCTGGTCTCATGCGCCTCATGCGGTGGGTGCGGCTGGTCATATCGATGTCTATCCGAACTCACGCAATGTGATCCCGGGCAAGGTGGTGTTCACGGTCGATTTCCGCTCGCCCGAATTGGATGTGATTACGGACATGGAGAACCGCCTGCGGGTGGCGGCCGAAGACATTGTGGAAGACATGGGCTTGCAGATCGAATTCGAAAAAGTTGGTGGATTCGATCCGGTGAAATTCGATGATAGTTGTGTGTCCGCCGTACGCAACGCGGCCGAGCGGTTGGGATATTCGCATACGGATATCATCTCGGGTGCCGGGCATGACGCTTGTTGGATCAACCGTGTGGCCCCGACCGCGATGATCATGTGCCCATGCGTGGATGGTTTGAGCCACAATGAGGCTGAAGAGATCAGTAAGGACTGGGCGGCAGCCGGGGCGGATGTCCTGTTGCACGCGGTCGTCGAGACGGCTGAGATCGTGGAATAGGGGGCTCTGCCCCCGTCGCCCGATGGGCGACTCCCCCGAGGTATTTTTAGCCAGATGAAGCAAGCGGCGCAGACCGCATCAGGGAGTTTTAAATGAGCACTGTTATCAAGAACGGAACCGTCGTCACTGCTGATTTGTCGTACAAAGCGGACGTCCTGATCGAAGGTGGCGTGATCACCGAGATTGGGATGGATCTGAAGGGTGACAAAGAGTTGGACGCCACCGGCTGTTATGTCATGCCGGGCGGGATCGATCCTCATACCCATCTGGAAATGCCGTTCATGGGCACGTACTCCAGCGACGATTTCGAAAGCGGCACGCGCGCGGCTTTGGCTGGTGGCACGACAATGGTTGTGGACTTTGCGCTGCCCAACCCGGGGGAAAGCTTGCTTGATGCGTTGAAACGCTGGGACAACAAATCGACGCGGGCGAATTGTGATTATTCGTTCCATATGGCGGTGACGTGGTGGGGCGAGCAGGTGTTCAACGACATCAAGACCGTGATTGAGACGCGGGGCATCAACACCTTTAAGCACTTCATGGCCTATAAAGGCGCGCTGATGGTGAATGATGATGAGCTGTTTGCGTCGTTCAAACGGCTAGCTGAGTTGGGTGGAACCGCAATGGTCCATGCCGAAAACGGCGATGTCGTGGCCGAGTTGAGCGCCAAGCTTTTGGCAGAGGGCAATACCGGGCCAGAGGCGCACGCCTATTCCCGTCCGCCGCAGGTAGAAGGTGAGGCGACGAACCGGGCCATCATGATTGCGGATATGGCAGGCGTTCCTCTTTATGTGGTGCATACGTCTTGCGAAGAGGCGCATGAAGCCATTCGTCGCGCCAAGATGCAGGGCAAGCGGGTATGGGGCGAGCCTCTGATCCAGCATCTGACCCTGGATGAGAGCGAGTATTTCCATCACGACTGGGAACACGCTGCGCGGCGAGTCATGAGCCCTCCGTTCCGCAACAAGCAGCATCAGGACAGCCTGTGGAACGGTTTGCAATCTGGAACGCTTAGCGTTGTGGCCACCGACCATTGCGCCTTTACGACTGAACAGAAACGCTATGGCGTTGGGGATTTCACCAAGATTCCGAACGGGACCGGAGGGTTGGAAGACCGAATGCCCATGCTGTGGACCTATGGTGTGAATACGGGACGACTGACGCCGAACGAATTTGTCGCTGTTACATCAACAAACATCGCCAAGATATTGAATTGCTACCCTAAAAAGGGTGCGGTTCTGGTCGGCGCTGATGCTGATCTGGTTGTTTGGGATCCAAACAAGGCCAAGGTGATTTCGGCTGAGACGCAGCAGTCATCGATCGACTACAACGTCTTTGAGGGCAAAGAAGTGCGCGGGTTGCCGCGGTTCACGCTGACCCGTGGTGCGGTGGCCGTGCATGATGGTGAGGTCAAAACTCAGGAGGGTCACGGGAAGTTTGTGGCGCGTGAGGCGAACACGCATGTACACAAGGCGCTGAGCACCTGGAAAGAACTCACTGCGCCAAGACCGGTCGAACGGACGGGTATCCCGGCAACCGGGGTTTGATCAGTGTGGGCTGCTGTGCGGGCAGCCCTGACACCACTCTTTTCAAGGCACTAGAATGAATACTGAAAGCACGACCCAGCCCGTCATCGAGGCAAGGCAACTGGACCTGACGTTCCAGACCAACGACGGGCCCGTTCACGCGCTCAAGGATGTGAACCTGACCATCGACAAAGGCGATTTCGTCAGCTTCATTGGCCCTTCGGGCTGTGGCAAGACCACATTTCTGCGCTGTATCGCGGCGTTGGAAACCCCGACGGGTGGAACGCTGACGGTAAACGGGATGACCCCGGATGAGGCGCGACGGAACCGGGCCTATGGGTATGTGTTTCAGGCGGCGGGTCTGTACCCCTGGCGGACCATTGCAAAGAACATCAAGCTGCCTCTTGAGATCATGGGCTATTCGGCTGCTGAGCAGGAAGAGCAGGTTAAGAACGTTCTGAAACTTGTTGATCTTGAAGGGTTTGGTGGCAAGTTCCCCTGGCAACTTTCAGGTGGTATGCAACAGCGGGCCAGCATTGCACGGGCTCTTGCCTTTGATGCCGATATCCTGCTGATGGATGAACCCTTTGGCGCTTTGGATGAAATCGTACGCGATCACCTGAACGAACAGCTGCTGGCGCTTTGGGCCCGCACTGAAAAGACGATTGGGTTTGTGACCCATTCGATCCCCGAGGCAGTATACCTGAGCACCAAAATCGTGGTCATGAGTCCAAGGCCGGGCCGGATCACCGATGTGATCGACAGCCCGCTGCCCAAGGAACGGCCATTGGACATTCGGGATACGCCGGAGTTCATAGAAGTTGCCCACCGCGTGCGCGATGGTTTGAGAGCAGGGCATTCTTATGACGACTGAGTTGAACGCAGTTCAGATTCGGCGCGCTGTGCCCGATGACGTGACGGCCTGCGCCACGGTCGTGCACAATTGGGCCAGGCAAACGGATTGGATGCCCGAGGAGCTGCCGGTGGAAGAACTCTCTACCATAATCGGTGATGCGTTCGACCGCCGTGAAATCTGGGTCGCTGGTGATCCGGTTGATTGCTATATGTCAGTGGATCCCGCGCTCAATAAAATCGGAGCGTTGTATTGTGGTCGGACGGGACAAGGCATTGGCAAGCGCTTTGTCGACAAGGCAAAAGAGGGCAGAAATTTTCTCTGGCTGACAACGCACAGACCCAACACCGCCGCGCAACGCTTTTATCGCCGCGAAGGGTTTGAGGTGACCGCGGAAGAACCTCCTGTACCTCCTGACACCGTGCCTGTCTTTCGGATGGAGTGGCACGCATGAAGCAGTTCTTATCTGTCATGACTGTGTTGCTTGCCATCGCCGTGCTTTGGTACCTGGCGGTAGCACCGATGAACATCCGTGTTTCGCTGGATCAGGCTGAACGTGCCGGAGAAACGGTAACACCCGAAGCCTCTCGGGATCGTCAGCAGGTCTCGGTCTGGGTTCTGATGGCGCAAAACCCGTCGCAAATCCAGCGCGGCTATGATCTGGATCGCCCACGCTTACCAACGCCGGTGCAGGTGGGGCAGGAGTTGTGGAAGACAACCGGCGAGATGGTGATGAAAGGCCGGGCGATGTCGAAACGGTCCTTGATCTACCACGGCTGGATTACACTTCAATCCACGCTTTGGGGTTTTGTTCTGGGAACAGCTGTTGGCATTCTGGGGGCCGTGGCTATCGTTTACTCTCGTGTGGTGGATATGAGCTTGATGCCCTGGGCAATCATCAGTCAGACCGTGCCAATCGTGGCGCTGGCCCCCATGATCATTGTGCTAAGCTCGCAGTTGGGGATCGAAGGGCGTGGGGTGCCGAAGGCGATTATCTCGGCTTATCTGTGCTATTTCCCAGTGCTGGTTGGGATGGTCAAAGGCCTACGGTCTCCGGCTGTATCGCAGCTCGATCTGCTCAAGACCTACAACGCGACCGGGCTGCAGGCGTTTCTGAAGCTGCGCCTGCCGTCTTCGGTGCCGTACCTCTTTACCTCGCTGAAGGTCGGCATAGCAGCAGCATTGGTTGGAACAATTGTGGGTGAGCTGCCAACAGGCGCGATCTCGGGGCTGGGAGCCCGGATACTGATCGGGGATCAGTTTGGCACACCACTGGCCATTTGGGCGGCGTTGTTTGCGGCGGCCATTCTGGCGGGCATCTTGGTGACTTTGCTGGATGTTCTTCAAAGGGTCACCCTTAAACGCATGGGGATGACCGCATGAGCTGGCTTGTCTTTGCACTGATTTTCTGGGCCGGCGCATGGGCGTTGAATGCTTGGTTAGCGCGTTCGATCTATCGCGACTCCAAAGGTGTGCGCGTCTTTGTGCCCGTATTGTTTGGTGTAACGCTGCTGATCTTGTGGGAAGGGGCAGTACGTGGCCTGAATGTCTCGCCTGTCATCCTTCCGCCGCCTTCGATGGTCGCGCAAACCTTTGCGAATTCGACGGATATTCTGTGGCAGGACTTCAAGCAGACCGTGTTCAAAGGTGCCTTTACCGGTTTTGCCATCGGCAGTGTTGCCGCGTTCCTGACTGCCGTCTTGATTGACCGATCCGTCTTCTTGACCCGGGGGTTGTTGCCCATCGGCAATTTTGTGGCTGCATTGCCCATCGTGGGCATCGCCCCCATTTTGGTCAGCTGGTTCGGGTTCGATTGGCAATCCAAGGCGGCAGTTGTCGTTGTGATGGTATTCTTCCCGATCCTTGTGAACACCGTGCAGGGCCTGCGCGAAGCAGATGCCATGCAGCGCGACCTGATGCGCACCTATGCGGCGAGCTACACTCAAACACTTATCAAACTGCGCCTGCCAGCGGCGATGCCTTTTATATTCAACGGCCTCAAGATCGCCACGACGCTGGCGCTCATCGGGGCTATCGTGGCCGAGTATTTCGGATCGCCTACACGCGGTATGGGGTTCAGAATCTCGACCGGCGTGGGCAGCTTGTCGATTGACCTCGTCTGGGCAGAAATCGCGGTGGCGGCATTGGCCGGAACCGTGTTCTATTCCCTCGTGGCAGGGCTCGAAAAGGTGGTAACCTTCTGGCACCCTTCCCAACGCGGATAACAAAATTCAACAGACCCCGAAAACGGGGCAAACACGCAACTAGGAGACTTGAAGATGAAAAAGCTACTCAGCGGGGCGGTTGCCGCCTTTAGCCTGACCGCCAGCGCAGCACTGGCCGCCGATGAGGTGACCTTGCAGCTCAAATGGGTCACGCAGGCGCAGTTCGCAGGCTACTATGTGGCGAAGGACAAGGGGTTTTATGAGGAAGAGGGTCTGGACGTGACCATCCTTCCGGGTGGTCCTGACATCGCGCCTACTCAGGTGATAGCCGGCGGTGGGGCCGATGTCACAGTCGAGTGGATGCCTGCCGCGCTGGCAGCGCGCGAAAAGGGCCTGCCACTGGTCAATATTGCCCAACCTTTCAAAAGCTCGGGGATGATGCTGACCTGTTGGAAAGATGCCGGGATTGCCTCGCCCGAGGACCTGAAGAACCGTACTCTGGGTGTTTGGTTCTTTGGCAATGAATTCCCGTTCATGAGCTGGATGAGCAGCTTGGGCATCGATACCGGCGGCAAAAGCGAGAACGGTGTCGAGGTCCTGAAACAGGGCTTCAACGTCGACCCGCTGCTACAGCGTCAGGCCGATTGCATCAGCACCATGACCTATAATGAATATTGGCAGGTGATTGACGCAGGCGTCAGCCCGGATGAGTTGGTGACGTTCAAATACGAAGATCAGGGCGTCGCGACACTGGAAGACGGCCTGTATGTTCTGGAAGAAAACCTGGGCGATGCAGCTTTTGTGGACAAGATGGAACGGTTTGTTCGCGCTTCGATGAAGGGTTGGAAATACGCCGAGGAAAACCCGGATGAAGCGGCCGATATTGTTTTGGAAAACGATGCCACCGGCGCGCAGACCGAAGAACATCAGCAGCGTATGATGGGTGAAATCGCGAAACTGACGGCCGGATCGAATGGCGCGCTGGACCCGGCGGATTTCGAACGCACCGTAAATACACTGCTGGCGGGCGGATCGGATCCGGTCATCACCAAACAGCCTGACGGTGCCTGGACGCATCAGATTACCGACGCAGCGCTTAACTAACGCAAGCCGTCAGTTCAAGGCTTTCAGCGCGGCCCCAATTGGGGCCGCGTTTCTCATTTCAGATGCCGGATTTGTGTCTGTACTCGATGGAAAAACAGAGTAGTATTTACCTGTAAATGAACGCATTTCATACGAAATGCAATCTTTCAGGAATAAAATGCAGGGATTTGCATCAGAATTCAGCTCAGCCATCGCTCTGATCTTTCAGGGAGACTCAGAGCTTTGGGCAATTGTGCTTCTGTCCCTGAAGGTTTCCATGTTTGCGGTGATGATTTCAGCGCTGATTGGTATGCCGGTTGGGGCTGCTTTAGCCGTGGCCCGGTTTCCAGGACGCCGGGTTCTGATCGTTTTGATGAATGCTCTGATGGGGTTTCCGCCGGTGGTCGTGGGGTTGCTGGTTTACCTTATGCTGTCGCGCTCAGGGCCTCTGGGCGTTCTGGAACTGTTGTATACGCCAACTGCTATGATCATCGCTCAGGTGGTTCTGGTTACACCGATTGTTGCGGCCTTGACGCGACAGGTGATCGAGATGCTGGCTGAAGAGTATTCCGAGCAGCTTCGATCCCTTGGTGTATCACGGCTGGCATCTGTTCCGGTTTTGATATGGGATGCGCGATTGGCTTTGGTCACAGCTTTGCTGGCTGGGTTTGGACGCGCCATTGCCGAAGTGGGGGCAGTGATCATCGTCGGTGGCAACATCAATCATGTGACACGCGTGATGACAACAACCATCGCGCTGGAAACCTCGAAAGGAAATCTGGCGCTTGCGTTGGCGTTGGGCGCAATTCTGATCGGGATTGCCGTGGCCGTGAATGCAATGGTCAGCGCCGTAAGCCTGAGGGCCGAGCAGGAGGGGTTACGCCATGCGTGATGTCATCTGCGATATGGTGAACCGCATTGAGGTTGAAGACCTTCAGATCCGCAACAAGGGCCGTGCGTTGCTGGATGTGCCTTCTTTGGTTCTGGATGGCCCGGGCCCAACCCTTATTCTTGGCCCGAACGGCGCGGGCAAAAGCCTTTTGCTGCGCTGCCTGCATGGTCTGATCGCACCTGACCACGGCCGTGTGGTGCAGGATGGACAGCCGCTTAGCGCTGCGCAAAAGGCGCGTCAGGCTATGGTATTCCAACACCCGGTTTTGCTGCGCCGCTCTGTGTCCGGCAATCTGGACTTTGTTCTAAAACGCCATGGTCTGGGACGGGCGGTCAGAAAGACTCGTATCGCGGAGTTGCTGGTTGAAGGTGGGCTTGACGGCAAGGCGCGTCAGCCTGCGCGGTCGTTGTCGGGTGGCGAGGCACAAAGGCTTGCGGTCCTGCGTGCGCTGGCGCTGGAGCCAGACACGCTGTTTCTGGACGAGCCCACCAGCGCGCTTGACCCGGCTGCAACGCAGATGATCGAGCGGATGGTGCTACGCGCCTCGGCGCGTGGGGTGCGGATCGTGATGGTGACGCATGACATCGGGCAGGCGCGACGGTTGGCATCGGATGTGGTCATGATGCAAGGCGGGCATGTGGTAGAGCATGGCGCTGCAAAACAGGTGTTGGACGCACCGGAAAGCGACGCATCGCGCCGCTATCTGGCAGGCGGGTTGGTTACTTAAAAAGAAAATCGGAGAAAATGATGTTCCGGGCAGTTATTCGGGCAGCAGCAGTGGCACTTGGCTTAACGGCGGGGGCGGTTTCGGCGGAAACACCGTTCATAGTGGTGCAATCGACGACCTCGACACAAAACTCTGGACTGCTGGAGCATATTTTACCGTGGTTCGAAGCCGAATCCGGCATAGACGTGCGTGTCGTCGCGGTGGGAACAGGTCAGGCGATCCGTAATGCAATCAACGGGGACGGTGACGTGCTGCTGGTCCATTCCAAGCCGGCGGAAGAGAAGTTTGTTGCCGATGGCTGGGGCGTTGAACGCAAAGACCTGATGTACAACGATTTTGTTCTGGTTGGCCCGAATTCTGATCCGGCCGGAATTCGTGGTGGTACGGATATTCTGGCTGCTCTGACTGAGATCGCAGAGGTTGAAGCGCCCTTCGTATCGCGTGGAGACGACAGTGGGACGCACAAGGCTGAGATGGGCCATTGGTCGGATGCTGGCGTTGATCCTACGGGCGCCTCGGGAACGTGGTATCGCGAAACCGGCTCGGGCATGGGCGCAACCTTAAGCGTGGCCAGCGGAATGGACGCCTATACGCTGACAGACCGGGCCACGTGGTTGTCCTTTGGGAACCGAGGCAATCTTGAAGTATTGGTCGAGGGCGATCCGCGCCTGTTCAATCAGTACGGTGTCATTCTTGTGAACCCTGAAAAGCATCAACATGTGCGGGCGGCATCCGGTCAACGCTTTATCGACTGGTTGACGGGTCCGGACGGGCAGGAGGCGATCGCGTCCTTCCGGCTAGAAGGACAGCAGGTGTTTTTTCCCAATGCCCAGTAAATTGGCCTGCGGCCAATCCCTGCGGGGCGAGTATTTTTGAAAAGATGAAGCGGTGGGCTGGGGATCAGCCGCTGGCGCCATTGTGGTGGATCGTACCGAGGCCCGACAGGTCATAACCGCCGAATTCGCGGGCCCGTTGTGTGAAATGATCCGAGCGTAGCAGTGTCATCAGCTTTTGCATCGGCGGATCGAAAAAAGATCTGCGCCAGATAGCCAGATCCAGCCGCTCGGAATGGGTGGGGACAAAGCCAAGGTTGTACAGCCCGGCCAAGGCACCCAGTCCAAAGCCAGCCTCGGCCTTTTGATCGTGCAGCGCTATGGCAAGTTCTTCTTCGGTGCGGGCGCAACCGGGGAAAACGTCCAAGTCTTCGCGATTTAGCCCATGTGCCTCAAGTTGCGCCTCAAACAGGCGCTGGCTGGCTGCACTGTCCTGACGCAGGATGACGCGTCTGGATCTGAGGTCTTGGAACGATTTGATGTCCGATATGCCCGGAGCAAGCAGTAATCCCCGTTCCCGTCGGGCGATTTCACAGAGAACGACTGGGGCTTCTGCCAAGGCGTCGCGCAGGGAATTGGTGTTGAACCCACCGTCTTCGTGGATGTGCAATACCGCGGCCTGCGCAGTGCGGTCGCTCAGCCGCGTCAATCCATCGAAAGAGCCATCATAGTAGGTGGCAAGCCCTGATCCGCTTTCGCGCAGCGCCCAGTCCAGCAAAGGATCATGGCTGCCTGCAACAATCGGGGGCAGGGGCGGTTCAGCCACCTGCGGACCGGACCGCGAGGCGTTGAGCCAGGCGATGATTTCGGTCCTTGGGAACAGCAGCTTGCCCATGGCGCGCACGCAGGGCACCTCGCCCGAAGAGGCAAGATCATAGGCTTTCCGCTCGCCAATGCGCAGCAGATCGGCCAGCTCTCGGGTGGTCAGGTATTGAGACATTCAGTCGAGGCGTACTGCGGGGCCAGACGTAGTATCAGCAGCACTGAACCCGAACCGATCCAGTGTGGATGGGGCTGCGACTGTAATCACGACCATCGCGGCAACTGCGGCAAAAAAGGCTTTCATAGTCTCCTCCGGTTCAGTTCTGGTCGTCCGTCGCGCGGCGCAGGAAGGCGATCAGGTCGTCCCGATCCTGCTGTTCTGTAATTCGTTGCATCGGCATCTTCGACCCCGGAATGTAATGATCCGGCCCCTCATCGAAAAGGGCATTTATTGTCTGTTCATTCCAAACAATATCAGAGTCTTGCAGTGTATCCGAGTATAAATATTCGGGCAGCGATCCGGCAGGTCGTCCAAAGATACCGTGCAGCGTCGGCCCAGCTCGGCGTTCGCTGTCGGGTGTCAGGCTGTGGCAGATCGAGCATTTGCGAGCGAATTGACGCTCTCCGTTTTCCATTTCGTCGGGATCTTTCAGAAAACTGGGCTCGGACGAGGCCATTTGCTGTTGATCCGACAGGTCACCCACAGGCCAGCTGTACATGGCCGCGTCTATGCCACCGGCATGGATGTTCTGACCATCATCCGAGAATGACAGTGCCCAGACCGGTCCGCGCAGTGTCGCGCGAAAATCCTGCGTGATGCGCCATTCGGTTGTGTCGATCATCATGATATAACCTTCACCGTCGCCGACGGCCAAAAGGCTTCGGTCCGGGCTGAGTGCAAGGGCCAGGATCGGGCGGCGACCCAGAGTGAAGTCGCGTTCTTCACCGGTTGTCAGATCGAGGATTCGCGTCACCCCGTCCACCGCGCCATAGGCGATCCAGTTGTCCTGCGCATTAAAGATCAATTCGTTGATGCCAAAGCCGTGCTCAACCAGCCGGTCCGTTTCTTCGCCGGTTGCGACATCCCACACGCGTAAGGACCCATCGACGCCAGCGGAAAAAAGCTGTGATCCATCCGGTGAAAAAGTGACCGCATTCACGCCGCTGCCCGTGGGGCCGAACAGCTCGGGTGTACTGCCATCAATGGGCCAAATACCGATTGTGCCGTCCCAACTGGCCGTTGCGACATGCGTTTTGGACGCGGCTACGGAAACGATCTTGCCTTTGTGCTGACCGACAATCTCTCCGCCCGGCCAACGGCGCAGGGTAAAATCATCTCCGGCGGAATAGATGGCTGTACCGTTGAAAACGACCGCGTTCACGGCGGCTTCGTGTCCTTCCAGCCATTGGGGTGTCTGGTCCGACCATAGCCCGACAGAATTGTCGAAACTGGCTGTTGCGATCCGACCGTCTGGGGCGGTGGCAATTCCCATGATCGGCCCGCCATGGCCTTTGAGCGTGAAGAACTCCGCCCATGCGGGCAGGGGGGTCAACGCACAGGCAAGGATCAGCCAGCGCATCTATTCGGCGGGTGAGGCCGCTGCCTTGCCAGCCTCTTTTTCCTGCACCTCTTCCAGCCACAACGAGTGGTGTTCGCGCGCCCATTGTTCTTCGACTTCGCCCGAACCCATGGCGTCAAACGCGCCCTCCATCCCGACTGAGCCGAGGTAGATATGCGCGATAATGATGGCGATGAAGACATAAGCGACCATCACGTGCCAGACTTGGGCATATTGCATCTCTTCCTGAGGCGACATTTGCACGGGCAGGTTCAGACCAAGCGCTTGTGGAATGCCGGTAGCATTGGCAACCGAGAAGGTCTTGGCGAACATCGGCAATTCAAACGGAAACAACAGCGACAGACCGGACAGGCTGATCGAGACGCCCAGCAATATGCAGGCCCAGAAGATGATCTTTTGCCCTGCGTTGAATTTCTTGGCGGGTGGGTGGCTGTTTTTGCTGAACAAGCCTCCTCCGGCTGCCAGCCATTTCAGGTCGGTGCGGTTGGGGATGTTATGGGCAATCCAGTTCACCGTGATGATGATCAGCCCCAACATGAAGGCCCATGCCAGATTGTTGTGAAGCCATTTGCAGCCTTGCGCGATGGTTGCGAAACCTTCCTTGCCGAAAATCGGGATCAGGAAGTCGCGGCCATAGAGCGTCAGCAGGCCGGTAATTGCGAGAATGATGAAAGACCCGGCGAACAGCCAATGACCGAAGCGTTCAAAACTGGTGAAGCGCAGGACGGTATGGCCGGTCTTTTCTCCGTCGATGCGAATCTTGCCTCGGATCAGGAAAAACAGAACGATGATGGCCAGCATTCCTGCGATGATGTAACCGCCATATTCGCGTAACGGCCCTGTGCGGAATTCCCACCACCACATGCCGCCATCTTGGATCAGTACACTGTCAGCAGGTCCGCGCGAGGATACGGTCACGTCGGCCGAGCCAAAGCGCAGCGCGCGGTACACGTCACTGTCCGACGATACGCCGCTGGGTCCAAACTGGCCCAGCAGACCTTCGACATTGCCCTGGCCGGTGTTTTCCGAGCGAAAACTGTTATCTACCTTCTCTCCACGCTGACGCGCGAGAATATCCTCAAGCGTGGTCGCACCACCGGTCGAGGCGCGTTCATTCGTGGTGGCGGGTGCCTCAGCCTCGTTGGTTTGCGCGACAGTGGCCTGTGCCAGCCCAATGGTGAACAGCAATGCGATGAGTAAGCGGAACATCTGAACCTCGGTCAAAATCCCTGATCAGGCGACCCACGGATGCGGGTCGCCTGTTTGGTTCATGAAACAGCGGTCTTAGCCGTCTTTCTGGTCGTAGGCGGTGCCCCAACCCCACGCGCCCGAGCCGAACCCGCGCGCAACGACGCGCTCGCGGTAGATGGCCGAGACCACGTCGCCGTCACCGGCGAGCAGGGCTTTGGTGGAACACATCTCGGCGCAGATGGGCAGTTTGCCCTCGGCGATCCGGTTGCGACCATATTTGGCGAACTCTGCGGTCGAGTGCGTTTCCTCGGGGCCACCGGCGCAGAAGGTACATTTGTCCATCTTGCCGCGCGATCCGAAGTTGCCTGCCTGCGGGTATTGCGGTGCGCCGAAGGGGCACGCGTAGAAGCAATAACCACAACCAATGCACAGGTCCTTGGAGTGCAGGACGACCCCTTCTTCGTTCTGATAGAAGCAGTCGACCGGGCACACCGCCATGCAGGGCGCATCCGAACAATGCATACAGGCCACCGAAATCGAGCGTTCGCCCGGGTCACCGTCATTGATCGTCACCACCCTGCGGCGGTTCACGCCCCACGGCACCTCGTGTTCGTTCTTACACGCGGTGACGCAGGCATTGCACTCGATGCAGCGTTCGGCGTCGCAGAGAAACTTTGCTCTTGCTGCCATGTTCTCTTCTCCTCCCTTACGCTGACCAGATTTTGCAGAGAGTCGCTTTGGTCTCTTGCATCTGGGTCACGGAATCATAGCCATAGGTCTGGGCGGTGTTGGTACTTTCACCCAGCACATAGGGATCGGCGCCTTTCGGGTATTTCTCCCTTAGGTCTTCACCCTGGAAATGGCCACCAAAGTGGAACGGCATGAAGGCCACGCCGGCACCGACCCTGTTGGTCAGCATCGCCATCACCTTGACCTTGCCACCCTCAGGACCTTCGACCCAGACCTGTGATCCGTCACGAATACCAAGGTTGTTGGCATCGCGCGGATTGATCTCGACGAACATGTCCTGCTGAAGCTCGGCCAGCCACGGGTTGGACCGTGTCTCATCGCCGCCGCCTTCATATTCGACCAGACGACCTGACGTGAGGATTATCGGGTAATCCTTTGAAAAGTCGTTCTTTTGGATCGAAGCATAAAGGGTGGGTAGGCGATATGCTTGCCGGTCTTCGTAGGTCGGATAGTCCTCCACCAGATCGCGCCGGTTGGTATAGAGCGGCTCGCGGTGCAGTGGGATCGGATCCGGGAAGGTCCAAACAACCGCGCGGGCTTTGGCGTTCCCGAAGGGCGCACAGCCATGCTCGATCGCGACCCGCTGGATGCCGCCGGACAGGTCGGTTTTCCAGTTGGTCTCTGGTCCTGCAACGGCGTCGATGGCCGCGCGTTCCTCAGCCGTCAGATCACCGTCCCAGCCAAGATCCATCAGCATTTGCATCGTGAATTCAGGGTATCCATCCTGAATTTCCGATCCAACGCTATAGACCCCTTCGGCCAGCAGGTTATCGCCATCGCGTTCCACGCCAAAGCGTGCGCGGAAGGTCAGGCCACCTTCGGCCACCGGTTTGGACATGTCATAGAGGTTTGGTGTTCCCGTATGACCCATCTCCGGTGTACCCCAGCACGGCCAGGGCAGACCGTAGTATTCGCCGTCGTTGGGTCCACCAATGGCTTGCAGCGTGGTTCTGTCGAACGTGTGCTGGTTGGCCATATGGCTTTTCAAACGCTCTGGCGACTGACCGGTATATCCGATGGTCCAGAGACCCGCGTTGAACTCACGTGTGATGCTTTCAACATTGGGGGTTTCCGGATCGTCCATCTCGATATTGCGGAACAATCGATCCGCCCAGCCGAACTTGTTGGCGAACTTGGCCATGATGACCTCGTCCGGCAGGCTTTCGAACAGCGGTTCTACCACCTTGTCGCGCCATTGTAGCGACCGATTCGAGGCCGTGACCGAGCCACGGGTTTCGAACTGTGTACAGGCGGGAAGCAGGTAGACGCCATCGGTGCGGTCATGCAGCACGGCCGAGACGGTGGGATACGGGTCGATCACGACCAGCATGTCCAGCTTCTCCATCGCCGTCTTCATTTCCGTCATCCGGGTCTGCGAGTTGGGCGCATGGCCCCACAGAACCATGGCACGGACATTATTGTCCTGATCCATGTTGGCTGGGTCTTCCAGAACACCATCAATCCAGCGAGAGACCGGGATGCCACGTTCGTTCTGAAGCGGTTTATCCTTGCCTTCCTTGTCCTTGATCGTGGCAAACTGGCCTGCCAGCCATTCGGGATCTTCACCCCAGACACGGGCCCAGTGACCCCATGCACCCTTCGACAGGCCGTAATAGCCGGGCAGGGTGTGGGACAGAACACCAAGGTCCGTCGCGCCCTGCACGTTGTCATGGCCGCGGAAGATGTTGGTGCCACCACCCGAGGTGCCCATGTTGCCCAGAGCAAGCTGGAGCACGCAGTAAGCGCGGGTGTTGTTGTTGCCGTTGGTGTGCTGCGTACCACCCATACACCAGATCACGGTGCCGGGGCGGTTGTTGACCATCGTACGGGCAACGCGCTTGAGCTGCGAGCCGGGTACGCCGGTTACACGCTCGGTCTCTTCCGGATTCCAATTGGCAACTTCGGTACGGATCTGGTCCATACCCCAGACACGGGTGCGGATAAACTCTTTGTCCTCCCAACCGTTGTCGAAGATGTGCCACAGGATACCCCAGATCAGCGCAACGTCTGTGCCGGGACGGAACCGCACATATTCATCCGCATGCGCCGCGGTGCGCGTAAAGCGCGGGTCGCAGACGATCAGCGGTGCGTTGTTCTGCTCTTTCGCGCGCAGAACGTGCAGCAGCGAGACGGGGTGCGCCTCGGCCGGGTTGCCGCCGATGATGAAGATGGCCCGTGAGTTGTGGATGTCGTTATACGAATTGGTCATGGCGCCGTAGCCCCATGTATTCGCAACACCCGCAACAGTGGTAGAGTGGCAGATACGGGCCTGATGGTCCACGTTGTTCGTGCCCCAGTAGGCGGCGAACTTGCGGAACAGATAGGCCTGTTCGTTATTGTGCTTGGCCGAGCCCAGCCAGTACACGCTGTCCGGCCCGGATTCCTGACGGATGTTCATCATGCCGTCGCCGATCTCGTTGATCGCCTCTTCCCAGCTGATGCGCTTCCACTCGCCGCCTTCCTTTTTCATCGGATACTTGAGGCGGCGTTCGCCATGGGCATGCTCGCGGACTGCGGCCCCTTTGGCGCAATGTGCACCCAGGTTGAACGGGCTGTCCCAGCCGGGTTCCTGCCCGACCCAGACACCGTTCTGAACTTCGGCAACGACAGTACAGCCGACGGAACAGTGAGTGCATACGGATTTGATATTTTCAACGGCGGTGTTGGCCGCTGTTTGGGCGCTGGCAGGCGTCACGGTTCCACCCGTAGCGCTGATCGCGGCAAGGCCGCCGATCGTCAGGCCCGAGCCACGCAGGAATGCGCGGCGATCGACGGTTTTCTCGCCGACCTGGGACAGGATACTTGTCCGCTGGGGGCGTCTCGCAACCCCGTTGGTCTTTTTCCTAAGCATTTCTTTCCTCCCTTGCTGGCCATGAGGATCACGGCTGGCTTGGTAACTGCGAAACCGACGTCAGGGCCAATCGCAACCGTCAGTCGGGTAAGTGACATCGTCCGGCTGGTGCGCCGGGCGCAGTCGTGGCGGCTTAGAAGCGCGCGCTTTCCAGATAGGCGCGGGTATGCGCTGTATCTTGCATGCGGGTCTCGTCCGTCGGCAGCTCGGCTGCTTCGGCTTGACCGCTCAGGCTGGCGGCGGCAACGGCAGCAGGCGCTGCGGTTCCGGCCAGTTTCAGGAAGTCGCGGCGGGTTGCGCCTTCTTCCTTGGTCTTGCTCATGGGCTTCTCCTCTCCCATTTGCGATCTAGCGCCAATTCAGGCGCTGGCGAGTGGCGGGTTATGCCGCCGTCATTCGGAAGGCCTCGCGTTCGATTTCCATGAACACCCGACCGGCGGTGCCGACCGAGGCATAGAGAACCGACGCTTCGGCGGCTTCCAAATCCGAATATAAATGTGCGGCCCAGGGGCCGATATGTTTGTTCCAGAACGTTTTCTGGTCTTCTAACGTCGCCGGCGATCCGAAACGGCCAACGATCATGCCCGCCATCATCTCCATCAGTGAGGCAACGTTGTCTTCGGGTTCAAAAACGTTCTGCGCACGGGTGATCCCGCGTACAGCCATATCATTGCGCAATTGCGCCAAAGGTTTTTCGTTCAGGAACCCGGTCAGATAAAAACTGGCGTAAGGCAGCAACTCACCACGTCCCAAGCCAATGAACAGCGCGTTGAACTCGCGCTCGGCAGCAGCAGGTTTGGTGACCTTGGCGACGCGTGCCATCGCTTGAATGGCCTGGCCCAGATCGGTGTCATCTCCGCTTAGGCCGGCCATCTGGTCCAAAAGCAACTGATCTGGCGGGCCAGCCAGAAGCAGGCCCAGAAAGTTGTAGAAATCCGCGCGCAGCCGATCCTCGGCTGAGATATCCATATTTTGCGCGTTGCTTGCGGTCATTCGTTATCCTTCGAATTCAAATCTCATGCGGCGCGGGGCCGGGGGCATTTCGATTTCGTCCTCAACCTCGGTTTCTGCTTCTGTCTCTGCCACGACCGCCTCTTGAACAGGGGGAGTATCACTCGGGGGCTCTGCATTTGTCACCGGATCAGGTGTAGGCTCATCTTCAAGGGCGAACTCATCCTCAGGAGGGTCTTCAGCCGCCGCCAGGGCTTCGACATGGGCCAGCATACCCTTGCCAACCTGATACGCTGTTTGGAGGTTCTCGATCACACAGGCCGCGTCTGTGTAGTCCTCACCATAGTCGACCAGCCCGTCGACGTTGGCCAAAACTGGGTTTAGCCGCCACAAGCGCCGCAAGGCTCGGCGGCGCAGCCGGTCGGGTACAGCTTTGGCCATGAAACCCGATACATCATCTCCGGGCTGCAATGTGTCCGGGTCCGGCAGATCAAACTCGGCCAATAGCTCAGCATCGCTTTTTTCCTCAAGTTCAGCGTGCTGTGCAGCGATGGCCTGTTCTTCAGCCGCGACAACCTCAGCCTCGGCTTCAGCCTGCACGGCTGCCTTGCGTCGGGACCAGAAGTCGCGGACCTGGGTCATTGCACAACCCTCCGCGGCGCGCGGTAGACATCCGAGGTTTGCCTGATCCGTGGGTCGCCTTTGCCGTCCTCTACCAGATCGGTACGCTTTTTGTCCCGCCGACGCTTGATGAACACCTCGTCTTTATGATGCTGAAGGGTGAAATCCCGCACCCAGGCAATCAAGCCTTCGGTCATGGGGATTTTCTCGACAATTTCCTCGCCGGTGTCCGCATAGTCCTGCCCTTCAAACGGTGAGGCGGTGATGAGAACCGCGTTCAACGGAACGTCGCCCTGCAATTCGTCGCGCAACACCAGATAGAGAGAAGGCAGGCCGTCTGACAGATTGACCATGTAGGCTTCGGTCTCATCCGCCCAAAGTGTCAGGGGCAGGGTGGCTGCATGGTATTCAACCGCATCGCCCTCACGACGCAATTCCTGCCAATCAGCAGGGCCGGCGCCGGGCAATACGGCGACTGCACGCCAGTTCCAACGAGCCCAACGCGTGACCCCGGGCGTTTTGCGCACGATGACGCCAACCGGCATTTCGATCTGGCTTGCGGCCTTGGCCACTGGCTCCTCCCCGAAAGGCTCTCCCCTGCCTTTGCATGAACACTATGGTACACATTTCGCGCTTGTGCCAAGCCTGCGCTCTAGTACTTTGGTCGTAGGTTTGGTTCGCAACTGCGTGATTGAGGCCAAAAACACTTTTGTTTCCTTTGATTTTAGGTCCGAATGCAGGCTGGCAAACAGTTCGCGGCAGGGGGGTTGAAGTTGCCGTGCCCTGCGTACAGCCTAAGCTTCATGGGATCAGGAGAGCGTCCTGCGGGAGGGAAAATGGGCACCAAAATACTGCTATGCGACTGCGCTGGAACTCAGGTTTTGGATCCCGACAGGATCGAAAGCGCCTGTGGTGTCAGCTGCTCCAAGGTACACACGGCGCTTTGTACAACCCAACTGCAATCCGCGGTCGAGCTGATGCAGGAGGGAGCAACCACAATTGCCTGCCTGCAGGAACAAGAGGTGTTCCAGTCTCTGGCAGAAGATCTGAATATTGAAATGCCCGGCTTCTTTGATTTGCGCGACCGTGCGGGTTGGTCCGATCAGGGTGCAGATGCAACGCCTAAAATGGCGGCGCTGGCGGCTGAGGCGCAGTTACCGCAACCCGTGACGCCCAGCGTGGATGTCATAAGTGAAGGAACCTGTTTCATCATTGGTCCTGGCGCTGTGAGTTTTGATGTGGCTGAGAGGTTGGCCGGAACCTTGGCGGTGACCGTTCTGGCGACCGATCAGGCAGAGCCAATCTCGCGCGCGTATGACGTGATACGTGGGCAGGTGAAATCAGTATCCGGAGTGCTGGGCGGTTTTTCACTTCGTCTGGACGCGTTGCAACAGGTTCTACCGGGTGGGCGCGGTGCCTTCGCATGGACTGACTCGAAAGACGGGGCGCAATCCACATGTGACATTATCCTGGACCTTGCAGGTGGCACGCCGTTTGTGCAGGCCCCGGCCAAGCGTGAAGGGTATCTGCGCGCTGATCCAAAAGACGCGGTGGCTGTCGAACGTTTGGCTTTTGAGGCCGCACAGCTTGTTGGGACATTCGAAAAACCCTTGTACGTGCGGTTTGAAGAAACCCTCTGCGCCCATTCGCGGGCGGAACAAGTGGGCTGTTCAAACTGTCTGGATGTTTGCCCAACCGGTGCAATCACCCCAGCGGGTGAACATGTGAGCATCGACCCGATGGTATGTGCCGGATGCGGTGCGTGTGCCGCACTGTGTCCGTCGACGGCGATCACTTACGAGGATCCGACCGTTTCGGCGCTGTTGTCCCGGATGCACATCCTGGCGCGCACCTATCGACGAGCAGGAGGGGCCGCGCCCCGGTTGCTTGTTCACGATGCGCATGGGGCCGAGATGATCCGGCTGGCAGCGCGTTTTGGTCGCGGTTTACCTTCGAACGTTATCCCGCTGGAACTAAATGTAATATCAGGTTTCGGTCACGCCGAGATGTTGGCTGCTTTGGCGCATGGATTTGCCCGGGTCGACGTGTTGCTTGCACCCACGACGGAACGTGACGCGCTGGATCGTGAGGTAGCGTTGGCACATGCGATTGCCGGGTCAAATGTTATCGGGCTAATTGATGAGGCTGATCCGGATGTCATGGCTGATCTGCTCTATGGTCAAGACGTGCCGCTGCCGCTGGCCGATCCTGTTCTTCCGCTGGGCAACCGGCGGCAGATCACACGATTGGCCGCACAGGCGCTAAATCCGCAAGCCGAGGCTCCACTGGCTCTGCCCGAAAACGCGCCTTACGGGGCGGTGGCGGTGAACACCGACAGTTGCACCCTGTGCCTCAGCTGTGTGTCACTGTGCCCGTCGGGGGCTTTGATCGACAACCCGGACAAACCGCAACTCAACTTCCAGCAGGATGCCTGCCTGCAATGCGGAATGTGCAAGACGATCTGCCCAGAAGACGCGATTACTCTGGTACCGCAACTGGATCTGAGCGATGCTGCGCTGTCTCAACAGGTGCTCAACGAAGAAGAACCCTTTGCCTGTGTCGAATGCGGCGCATTGTTTGGGGTGAAATCTACGGTCGAGCGGATCATGGAGAAGCTTTCCGGCACGCATCCGATGTTTGCCAGCTCGGATCAGGCGCGGATGATCCAGATGTGTGACAATTGCCGGGTGAAAGTGCAGTTCGAACAGCAGGATAACCCGTTCCAGTCAAAGACCAAGCCGCGGGTCGTGACGACCGACGACTATTATTCGGACAGAAAGGATCATTGAAGCTGCAGCGGAGCCCCCAAATCTGCGGCTTTCATCCGCGAGACAAACGCAAGGATTGCGTCCAGATCGCCCAAGGTCATTTCAACGGGATGAATCGGAGAGGGGCGCTCGGGGTCAAAAGGCTGCGTCAGCCCGTCGATCTGTGTAAATGCGGGGTGGGGGTTGAGCGCAAAAAACGCCTCGAACCGTTCGGACCAATCCGGCATGGCGCGCAAGACGGCAAAGGAAGGGGTCGAACCCAGCCCGTTCATTCGGTTCTTGGGCCCGATCACATGACACCGTCCGCAATGGGTCATCGACAGTTCTTCGCCCAGCACGGTGTCGCCGTCGACGGCCTCGTCTGCCTGAGCGACATTCAGATCGAAGCTGACGGTAAAGACACCGCCTTGAGAGGGCGCAAAACTCTCGACGGTGCGCTTGCCGATATCCGAGAGCAGCCAGTCGCGAAATCGGGCCTGACGCTTTTCGTCTTCAATGCGCAGGTGATACACCACCCCGTCACGGGCAAAGACGGGATCACCTGGCGGCGCGGAATTAAGCACCATAACACCCGCATCGTCCGCAATAACGCGTATCCCGGTCTTGAGAGAGAAGCGAGGAAGAATATGTTGCAACAGACCCGAGTCTTTCACCTCGGCCGGGGCCGCAAGGCCAATCGCCTCCTGAGACAAGGAGGGGGTGGCAGAGAACGTCAGGCTCAGGCACAAGAGGACAAAGCGCATGGCTCAGCCTAACGGGGCAGGGCGCGGTGCGTCAAATAAACTGAAAGAGACGGAGACACATGCAATGAGCGGCGACCAGACAATGGTGATGCGCACGCCCCTGTCAGCAGGGCACATCGAAGGAAACAAGGCATGAGTGTTCGTGACGCGGTTCTGGCGAACCTGAAAAAGATCACCGACCCGGTATCCGGGCAGGATATTGTGAGCGCGGGCATCGTGCGTGCGCTGAACGTTGAAGGCGGCACAGTACGCTTTGTGCTGGAGATCGACCCAAAGCACGCGGAAAAGATGGAGCCCGTGCGCGCGACGGCCGAAAAAGCCGCGCAGATGGTTGACGGTGTGGCCAATGTGTCGGCGATGATGACCGCGCATTCCGACAAGGCTCCGCCAGATCTGAAGCCGAAACCCAAGCCCTCGCAAACCGGGCCGCAAGCGGTTCCGGGTGTTGATCGGATCATTGCGATCGCATCCGGGAAGGGTGGTGTCGGTAAGTCCACTGTCTCGGCTAACCTTGCCTGTGCGTTGGCGGCTGAAGGACGGCGCGTCGGTCTGCTGGACGCGGATGTTTACGGTCCGTCGCAGCCCCGGATGCTGGGTGTATCCGGTCGCCCGGCCAGCCCTGATGGCAAGACCATCCTGCCTTTGCGCAATCACGGCGTGACCATGATGTCCATGGGGCTGATGACCAACGAAGGTCAGGCTGTAGTCTGGCGTGGACCCATGTTGATGGGCGCATTGCAACAGATGATGGGGCAGGTGCAGTGGGGCGCGTTGGACGTTCTGATCGTCGACCTACCACCGGGAACGGGCGATGTGCAGTTGACGCTGAGCCAGAAGTTCCAGGTGGACGGTGCCATCGTGGTTTCGACCCCGCAGGACGTGGCCTTGATCGACGCCCGCAAGGGGATTGATATGTTCAATCAGCTCAAAACCCCGATCGTGGGCATGATCGAAAACATGTCCACTCATATCTGCTCGAATTGCGGTCACGAAGAACATGTGTTTGGTCATGGCGGTGTCGCGTCCGAGGCGGAATCGCTGGGTGTACCGCTGCTGGGTGAGATCCCGCTGCATCTGGACATCCGCGTGGCCGCTGACGGAGGCGCGCCTATCGTGGTCAGCAAGCCCGATAGTCCGCAGGCCGAGTCGTTTCGCAAGATCGCACGCGACCTGATCTCGAACGGTTTCGCATGAGCCAGCCGGTCTTTCCCCCTTTGTTGACGGGTCACCCGGTTCAGGGTGGGGAAGACCCGTTTGACAGGGCGCAGGCTATGGCCGCGCTGGGATGCGACGCGGGAACGGTCGTTTACAACGTTCAGGCCGACCGTCTGCGCGTTGCCATCGTCTTTGCGCCTGAAGTGCCGCTTCAGGACGCAATGGCGATGTTGCCGCTGTGCGCTGTGGGATTTCAGAATGCGCTGGGCGCTCTGGCCCCGCCAGAGGTTGCTGTGCATCTGGGGTGGAATGGTTTGATTTGTGTGAACGGTGCGAAATGCGGGATGTTCCGGGTTGCTGCGTCTAGTACATCGCCCGATCAGGAACCTGACTGGCTAATTGTTGGATGGGAATTGGCGCTGTTGCAAACCAGCGAAGCACCGGGCGCAACACCGGAAGTCACCGCGCTTTATGAAGAGGGGTGTGCTGATGTTTCCGCAAGCCAGTTGGTAGAAAGCTGGTCGCGTCATACGCTGACTTGGCTGAACCGCTGGCAGGAAGATGGCAACGCACCGCTGCATGCCGAATGGATGGGCTTGCTGCGCGGCGTCGGTGATCCATTTGACGATGGCGGAGTTTTTCTGGGCACCGACGAGCGGTTTGGAATGCTGATCCGGGACGGGTCTGATACGCGCCTGCGTCCCCTGACCGACGTTTTGGAGAACGGATGATGAAACTGGCCCGCGCAATCCATTTCGACGAAAGTGATATGAACGTGTTTCATTCTCCGGCGCGAACCGGAGAGTGGTGTGTGTCTGGCGGGTTCGAGTTTTCGAACTGGAGCGACGCCGATCTTGAGGGCAAGGCACGGCAAGCTTTCGCAAATGGCTGGTTGGGTCTGGAAACCTTTGGTCGTGTGACGTTTGTAGCGGTGACGCAGATCGAACCGGCAGAGAAAGATCAGATCACGCGCAATCTGGCCGAACATTTTGTGCAATTCTATGGCGCGCCTTCGGTCGAGGCGGCAATGGGCGTCGCACAATCCGAAGTCGAGCACATGTCTGACCTGTGCGAAGACCATGCCGCCAATACGCTGCTGACCGTGGCCCGTGAGTTGAGTGAGGCGGGCGTGCACGAAAGCTATCGCGTCATTACGCCCCAAGATGCTCAGCTTGAGGCGCTGGCCGTGCATGGATCTCTGGATGACTAGATCAGATCGACAAATCCGCCGAACTGGCCGCGTTTGAAGATCAAGCCTTTGCCGGTGCGGTACATCACCTGTTCCACTTGACCGACAATTATCAGGTGATCGCCAGCGTCGTGCCGTGCGTGCAGACGGCAGTCAAACCGCGCCAGACATTGGTTCAATTGCGGGCGACCGGTCTCGTCCTCGGTCCAATCTGCATGAGAGAAATCCGTACCGTCACGCGCAAATCGCAGCGCCTGCTCTTGTTGATCCTGTGCCATCACATGAATCGAATAGTGTTCGCAGCTGCTGAAAGCGCTGAAACGGAACAATTCCTTGGCCAGACACCACAACACCAGCGGGGGGTCCAATGAGACCGAGGCAAAAGAATTCACGGTGATCGCGCGCGGTCCACCTTCGGTTTGCGTGGTGATCACGGTGACGCCGGTGCCAAAGCACCCCAATGCCTCGCGAAAGGCAGGGCTTTGATCCGGGGTTGGTGTGAAGGTCTTTTCCGTCATTACGCGCGTCTTCCTTGGCCGCGCATCAGGTGCCACGCGTGGCTCGGTTTGTCTATGAAAAGCTGACTGTTGCTTGCAATTTAAACTGTCAGTTCAGGTCTTCCAGCAAACGCCCGTGTTTTCGGGTTTCCATTATGACTTCGCCAAAGGTGGTAAAACCACGCGCCTGTAGGATCGGCAGCATCTTGATCAGCGCTTCTGCCGTGGCAACCGCATCGCCGAGCGCCGTATGGCGCAGCGCCTCGGGGATCGTGATTTCCAGCCGTTCGCACAGCGCGTCCAGCGTATGCGTGTCGCTGGCTCCGAACAGAACGGCAGACAGCAAAACGGTGTCGAGGATCGGGTGATCCCACTCGACTTCCATGCGCTGAGCGTGACGACGCAGGAACGCCATGTCGAAGGGCGCGTTATGCGCCACGATCACGGCATCGCGTGCAAATTGGTGAAATACGCGTCCGGCCTCGGTGATGTCGGGTGCTCCCTGAACCATACGGTCACTGACCTTGTGCACTTTGGTCGACGCAGGTGGTATCGGAATGCCCGGATCCACCAGCATGTCCAGATGCTCGCCCTGAACGATCCTGCCGTTCAGTACGCGCACCGCGCCGATCTGTACGATTTCATCTTTGTGCGGCAACAGCCCGGTTGTTTCCGTATCGAAGACCACGAAACACAGGTCGGACAAGGTGCGATTCTCGAACGCTTCGTCGCCCGGTGTGTCGAGAAGTTCGAAATCGTAAACCAGCGGGCGTGCTTCGTCCGGGGAAATCTGGGCGGCGCTGTCTTCGAAGACCAACATATAACCGGGCGCGTCCCCAAGCGGTTTCATCCGGGCGGAATAGGTCTGTCGGCCATCCACACTGGATAGGGTGCAATAAACGTCCTTGCCGGTTTTGCAAAGTTTGGCATAGGCGTCCGTGAGGCCCGTGGTTTCGAGGTATTCAAAAAGTGAGGCATTCAGGCGGGGATGTGCGATCTGGGCCAACACCTCGGCGGCCTGACCGTCGTACAACACGATCTGATGCTTGGGGCTGGCCAGCAGCATGGCGACCGGGATTTCCGTCAACAGAGCGGTGAGGCGTTGTTTTTCAGCCGCCAAATGAGCGGTTTCTGTAGCCACAGCTTCGGCAGTCCGCATCGCATTTGACGCCACCTGTTCCGCCAGCCCGGCTGCAGCCGGGGCTAGATCGCCGAGATAACGCGCCGCTTGCATGTCCAGATCCGTGCTGACCCCGGCATGTGCGCGTGCGCGCAATTGGGCCGAAAGGCGTTCGATTGGCTTGGCAACATTGTCGTCAAACAACAGCCATACGCCGGCAATCAGAGCCAGCAAGCCGAACGTGATCAGGATTTCGGTAAAAATGAAAGCGTCCAGAAGTTCGGGGTTCTCGGCGCGGGCATAGGTGATCCAAAGGGCGATTGCGCTGATCGCAATTCCCCCCAACGCCAGCAAACAGAAGAACAGAAAAATCCTGAGCCTCAGGCTCAATTTGGTGAGCATGATCAGACCCCGCAGGTGGTCTCGATAATCGGATCGGTGCCCTCAGCCCGGTACCAGCTTGCGTTGATCAGGCGACCGTCGTCGGCAAATTCCGCCCCGTCTACAAGGTTGGCGCGACTGTTTTCGGCACAATTGACGGCAACAGGTAAATGCGTGACAGGAGCCCAACGCCCGAACAGATACAGGTCGACCAGCCGTTGATCGGGAACCTGATCATTGGTTCGGACCGATTGTGTGTCGATGGCCGAGAAACGGTCTACAAAAGGCACGGCATAGGTCCAGGGACGATAGAAGGCGCGGCTTTCAATCTCGTGCACAATGGCCATTTCGTCAGGCAGTTGATCGCGGGTGCGGTCGTACCAGGAATACTCGCTGGCAATGGTCATGCCGATCATGCCCAGACCTGCCGCAACCGGGGTGGTCCATTTTGGCAAGCGCCCACCGGTCAGCTTGTTCAGCACAAGCACGACGCCCGCAAACGCGAAGCCCGCAAAGATAGTGCCGATCAATTCCAGAAACATGGGGTCTCTCCGTACTTGGGGGTCTTAGCCCAGCATACCTTTGCCGTGGCCAACCGCCGATTGCATCGTTTTTACCACAACAAACGCATCGCGTAGATGACTTCGCTCAAAGTCCGAAAGATCGGATGGGGGCAGATAATTGTCGGGTTTTTCACCTGATTTGACCAGCCGAACCTGATGCTCCAGCCGGGTTTCAGCGATCAGGTCATATGCGTCCAGCAGATCCCGCGCGCCAGACGGGCTAAGGACACCGCTGGCCTCGGCCGCTTTCAGGCGGGCCCGCGTGTTGGCCTCGGGTAACTCACCCTGCAGTGCGTAGATCCGTGCCAGATCAACGATTGGGACGACCCCGTTGTGTTTAAGATCCAGTGTGTTGCGATGTTCGCCCGAGCGGATCGTCGCAAATCCGCGCAGTAGACCCAGAGGGGGCGTATGTTTCAACGAGTTCGAAATCATGTGCGCGACAAAGATCGAGTTTGCTCTGGCGGCTGCAAGAGTGTCGGCCTGCAGGTCGGCAAACAACTCAAACGTGCCGCCGATGGGGCGCAGGTCGAACATGACCGACGCCAGCATTTGCGCTTCGGGGCTTGGCTTGGCGATCCAGCCCTTGAAATAGTCGCGCCAGACGCGCACCGGCTGGCACCAGCGCGGATTGGTCGCCATCATGTCGCCGGGACAGTAGAAATACCCGCAAACGTCTAACCCGTCCGAGACGAATTTGGCCAGTTGCGTGAAATAGGCCATGTCTGCATCGGTTACGCTGTCATCCAGCATCAGACAATTGTCCTGATCCGATACGCCCGTTTGTTCCTGCCGCCCCTGAGACCCACATGCAAGCCACAGATAGGGCACCGGAGCTGGGCCAAGTTCCGCTTCACCGAGTGCCAGCAGGCGGCGCGTGACCGTATCCGCGATATCAGTGATCAGACGCGTGACAATTTCGTGCCGGTTTCCGCCAGCAACCAGTTGCACAAGAAGCTGCGGGATTTCTTCGGTCACGCGTGCCATTTCTTCGGCGGTGTCAGCCTGCGCGATACGGCGTACCAGTTCTGCCGAGTTTACCGCCTGATAGTGGGTCAGATCGGTCTGGGTCACGATCCCGACCAAACGACCAGCTTCGGAAATCGGGATATGGCCGATGCCTCGCTCCATCATGATGTGTAGCACATCCGATCCGATATCGCTGGGCGACAATGTAACCGGGTTTGCGGTCATGATTTCAGAAATGGGCGTAGAGGCAGGCAGGCCGTCTGCAACGTATTTGCCCGAGATGTCCCGCAGGGTCGCAATGCCCTGCAAACTTTCACCGTCCGTGATGCAAAGCGACGAGATATGTTTGTCGCGCATGATCCGCGCGGCATCCTGAACTGACGTGTCAGCGGGGCAGGTGGCCGGATTATGCGCCATCAGCACATCAATCGAGCTTGTGGCCAGGCTTTGCGGACCACTGCGGTCGCCACGTGTGCGGTCAAAGAACTTTGCCACTACGTCGTGGTTATCGATCAAACTCCGCACCAGATCCGGTGGTAGAACCATCAGAACTGACGGCGTATGCGCGCGGGCTTTGGTGGCGGCTCTGCCGTCTTTCAGCAAGCCCCTTTCGCCAAAAGAATTGCGCAGACCCAGATGAGAGACGATGGCACCGTTCTCATCGGTAATTTCGACCTGTCCTTCATAGATCACGAACACCCCGGGTAACTTGTGGCCCAGCTCGTAGACTGAGGCGTCTTCCTCAATTTCCCAGACCTCGATCTGTTTGACGATCTGATCCAGGGCGTCGGCAGGCAACGCGTCATAGGGGTGAACGGATTTCAGAAACCGGGCTATTTCGTCATGGGACAGGGGCATGTGTTGTCTCCGGTGTTCTGGTTAAAAAATCCCGCCCAGTGATGTGCTGGGCGGGAACAGTGGATCGAAAGACGCGGTCGAAGGCAAGAACCAACGACCGCATCAAGCTCATTTGTTCTGAGCTGCGCCCGCACCACGGGGAATGCGTACGCTTTCGACCAGATCCTTGATCTCCTGCGGAGTCTCTTTGGTCATGCCTGCAACAACGTAGGCAGTCGCAAAGTTGATCATCGCACCGATTGCACCGAACGAGGTCGACTTGATCGGACCCAGCAGCGGGTCAGCATCGGTGAACGAGTTGGTGCCCGGAATGAACAACCAGCCCTTGTGCAGGAAGATGTAGACCAGGGTCACAACCAGACCAGCCAGCATACCTGCAACCGCGCCGGTGTTGTTGATGCGGGTCGAGAAGATCCCCATCATCAGCGCCGGGAAGATCGAGGCTGCCGCCAGACCGAACGCCAGGGCCACGGTTTGCGCCGCAAATCCGGGTGGGTTCAGACCCAAGTAGGTTGCAACAACGATGGCTACGGCCATTGCGATACGTGCAGCCAGCAGTTCACCCTTTTCAGAGATGTTCGGGTTGATCGCACCTTTGACAAGGTCGTGGGACACAGCCGACGAGATCGCCAACAACAGGCCCGCAGCGGTTGACAGAGCAGCCGCAAGACCACCTGCCGCGACCAGACCGATTACCCAACCCGGCAGGTTGGCGATTTCGGGGTTGGCCAGAACCAGGATGTCACGGTTGAACTTGGTCAGTTCGTTTCCAACCCAGCCTTTTTCTTCCGCGATTGCGGTCATGGCTTCGGACTTGTCGTTGTAGTACTGGATCTTGCCGTCACCGTTCTTGTCTTCCCAATCCAGAAGACCGGTTTTCTGCCAGGTTTTCATCCAGTCATAGCGCGGATCGGTGTCGATTTCCTCGACCGAAACAGCGCCACCGTCGATGCCACCATTGGGCCACATCATGTCGGTGATGTTCAGACGTGCCATTGCGCCAACCGCAGGGGCGGTCAGGTACAGCAGGGCGATGAAGACCAGAGTCCAGCCAGCCGACCAACGTGCGTCAGACACTTTCGGCACGGTGAAGAAGCGCATGATCACGTGCGGCAGACCGGCGGTACCGATCATCAGCGACAGCGTGAACAGAACCATGTTCAGCGTGTTCGAATGGTGTGCTGTGTACTCGTTGAAGCCCAGCTCGGTCACGATCGCGTCCAGCTTGGTCAGCAGGGGCTCACCGCTGGCGGTGTCACCAAACAGACCCAGAGCAGGGATCGGCGTGCCGGTCAGCTGCAGCGAGATGAAGATCGCCGGGATGGTGTAGGCTGTGATCAGCACGCAGTACTGAGCAACCTGGGTGTAGGTCACACCTTTCATCCCGCCAAACACCGCGTAGGCAAAGACCACACAAGCACCGATCAGCAGACCGGACGTGTTTGACACCTCAAGGAAGCGGCCAAAGGCCACGCCCACACCGGTCATCTGACCGATCACGTAAGTCACCGAAGCAACGATCAGACAGATCACCGCAACGACGCGTGCGGTCTGGCTGTAGAAACGGTCGCCGATGAATTCCGAGACGGTGTATTTGCCGAACTTACGCAGGTAAGGCGCAAGCAGCAGAGCCAGCAGCACGTAACCACCGGTCCAACCCATCAGGAAGGTCGAGTTGTCATAGCCAGTAAAGGCAATCAGGCCCGCCATCGAAATGAACGAGGCCGCAGACATCCAGTCCGCCGCTGTCGCCATACCGTTGGTGACCGGGTGAACGCCGCGACCGGCGGCGTAGAATTCTGATGTGGAACCCGCGCGGGCCCAGATCGCGATGCCGATGTATAGCGCAAAGGACGCGCCAACAAACAGCAGGTTGATGGTAAACTGATCCATTGTCCCCGCTCTCCCTTATTCTTCGTCTACGCCGAATTCGGCGTCCAGCTTATTCATGCGCCAGGCGTAGTTGAAGATCAGCACCAGAAAGACCAGGATCGATCCCTGTTGTGCGAACCAAAAGCCCAGATCGGTTCCGCCGACGGCGATCCCCGACAGCAACGGACGCAGCAGAATGCCGAATCCAAACGACACCAGCGCCCAGATGATGAGGCTGATGTAGATGAGGCGCAGGTTTGCTTGCCAATAGCCCTTATCGGCTTCGGACGCCTGCGCGGAGTTTGTTGAATGATCCGCCATCGCGGGTTCCTCCTTCGCTTCCTCGTTGGGCGGCCCGTGCCCAATTCCTCCAGTGACGCGGACCGCTTCTCGATGTTACCAAACGCCCCGTGACGCCCGGCAAAACTTCTCTGTTCCGCCAAGGCGGTTCATTGAAGTATTCCTTTAAGGATCAAGGCCTTGCGGCCGATCTCCTCCCCTTACTTCATCGCGCCGCTGACGATCTCCTCCAGGTCGCGGGCGATGTCTTCAATCTTGCCCATGGCATTGGTGCGTTGCAGCACGCCATGGCTTTCGTAGTAGGTGATCAGCGGCGCGGTCTGCGCGTGATAGGCTGCCAACCGTGACGCCACGGTTTCGGCATTGTCATCTGCGCGACGCTTGAATTCAGTGTGACCACACTTGTCGCATTTGCCGTCTTCGGCAGGCTTCTTGAACGTGTCGTGGTAACCTTCGCCACAACCGGCGCAGGTGTAGCGGCCCGAGATACGGATCACCATTTCGGCGTCTTCGACTTCTAGGCTGATCGCGGCGTTGATCTTCTGATTGTTCGACGCGAGCAGTTCGTCCAACGCTTCGGCCTGAACCGTTGTACGCGGAAAGCCGTCCAGAATGACACCCTTGGCGCAATCTGGCTGGGCCATGCGGTCACGCAGGATGGCGATGACGATGTCGTCACTGACCAGATCGCCCGCTTCCATGACGGCTTTGGCGGCAAGACCAGCTTCTGTACCGGCCGCAACGGCCTCGCGCAGCAGGTCGCCGGTGCTGAGTTGAACCAGCCCGAACTTTTCTTCCAGCATTCGCGCCTGTGTGCCCTTCCCGGCGCCGGGAGGGCCGAGAAGGATCAGAACGGCGGGAGTGGTGAGCGTGGCAGCGTCCATCACATCCTCACTTGTTCGCACGGTTTTCGATCAGGTCTTCGACCACCGACGGATCGGCGAGCGTCGACGTGTCACCCAGGCTGCCAAAGTCGTTCTCGGCAATCTTGCGCAGGATACGGCGCATGATCTTGCCCGAACGGGTCTTGGGCAGGCCAGGGGCCCACTGGATTACGTCTGGCGAGGCAATCGGGCCGATTTCCGTGCGGACCCAGGTGCGCAGCTCTTTCAACAGCTCATCCGAAGGCTCGCGGTCATTCATCAAGGTGACGTAGCAATAGATGCCTTGTCCTTTGATTTCATGAGGGTAGCCCACTACAGCGGCCTCAGCTACAGCGGCATGAGCCACCAGCGCGCTTTCGACCTCGGCCGTGCCCATGCGGTGGCCGGATACGTTGATCACGTCATCGACGCGGCCGGTGATCCAATAGTCGCCATCTTCGTCACGGCGGCAGCCGTCACCTGTGAAGTAGTAGCCTTTGTAGTCCGAGAAATAGGTCTTCTCAAACCGCTCATGATCGCCCCAGACGGTGCGCATCTGACCGGGCCAGCTGTCTTTGATGCAAAGAACGCCTTCGACGCCGTTGCCTTCGATTTCAACGCCCGACTGCGGGTCCAGAACCACGGGCTCAATTCCAAAGAACGGCTTCATGGCCGAGCCGGGCTTCATCGCATGTGCGCCGGGCAGGGGCGTCATCAGGTGACCGCCCGTTTCAGTCTGCCACCAGGTATCCACGATTGGGCATTTGCCCTTGCCGACAACGTCGTTGTACCAGTTCCAGGCTTCGGGGTTGATCGGCTCACCCACAGTGCCCAGTGTGCGCAGATCGCTGAGGTCGCATTTCTCAACGAACTCATTGCCCTGACCCATCAGGGCACGGATCGCAGTTGGTGCGGTGTAGAACTGGTTCACCTTGTGCTTTTCACAGACCTGCCAAAAGCGCGAAGCATCTGGGAAGGTCGGAACGCCTTCGAACATCAGCGTAGTCGCTCCGTTGGCCAGCGGGCCATAGACGATATAACTGTGTCCGGTGACCCAACCTACGTCCGCCGTGCACCAGTACACATCGCCTTCGTGGTAATCGAAGGTGATCTCATGCGTCATCGAGGCATAAACCAGATAGCCGCCAGTGGTGTGCACAACGCCCTTGGGCTGTCCGGTCGAACCGGATGTATAAAGAATGAACAGCGGATCTTCGGCGCTCATCTCGGCGGGTGCGCAGTAGTCGTCCGCCTCAAGGGCCATTTCGTTGTAGTCAAAGTCGCGCCCGTCGATCCAGGTGGTCTGACCACCGGTGCGCTTGACCACCAAGCATTTCACACTGTCTTTGCAGTGCAACAGGGCGGCATCCGCGTTGGACTTCAACGGTGTCTTGCGACCTCCGCGGGGCGCTTCATCAGCAGTGATGACAACCTTGGCGTCACAGCCATTGACCCGCGCCGCCAGTGCGTCGGGCGAGAAGCCTGCGAAAACAATCGAATGGATGGCACCGATCCGGGCGCAGGCCAGCATCGCATAGGCGGCCTCGGGGATCATCGGCAGATAGATGACAACGCGGTCACCCTTCCGAACCCCCAGCAATTCCAAGATATTGGCCATCCGGCAGGTGCGACGGTGCAGTTCGGCATATGAAATATGCTGCGCCGGATCATTTGGATCGTCCGGCTCCCAGATGATCGCGGTTTGATCGCCACGGGTCTTCAGGTGACGGTCAAGGCAGTTGGCCGAGACGTTTAGTGTGCCATCGGCATACCAGTTGATCTTGACCGAACCGAAGTCGTAATTGACATCCTTTACCGTTGAGAACGGCTTGATCCAGTCGACGCGCTTGCCTTGCTCGCCCCAGAACGTGTCTGGGTCACTGATCGAGGCTGCGTACATGTTGGCATATTTTGCAGCATCGACATGCGCACGGGCGACGGTTTCTGCGGATGGCGGATATGTCTTGGCATCTGCCTGGGCAGCGGTAGTCATCGTTGAGGCTCCTCCCTCTGGACTGGATTACGTTGGGTCGTTTTTGCCTGATAGTTCAGCAAAGTCGATCCCGTTCCTCCCCAATCGAAGTATTACCGGCTTTGGAAAATAAATAAATAAATTGCCGTAATCTTTGAATTTGTTTGTAAAGAAATTTTAATCCGTATTTCATATTTGTAAATTATGCGGCCAATGTTTGTAAAAAAGTTTGTGAAACAGGGTGTTAATTGTAACAGCTACTTTCGGTTGTTTTATGCTGAAACATGGACGTCCGACCTGGCTTCAACCTATTCTCGATGTCTGCACAGTGCATCAGCGCGACCGTCAGGGTTGGCACATCCCAATGTTGGCGCTAGCTTCTTTTGCAAGCGCTTCGGGAAGAGGCGCGTCAAAGGGAGAGAAAATCATGAATAAGATGTTGAGCGGTGCCGCCGTTGCCGCCCTGAGCTTTGCGTTCGTTAGCGAAGCTGCCGCGACCGAGTGGAACGCTTCTGTATGGGGCAAGCGCCGCGCGTTCACCGAACATGTCGAAAAGCTCGCTGAGCTGGTCAATGAAAAGACCGGCGGGGACTTTACGATCAATGTCAGCTACGGTGGCCTATCCAAGCCGCGCGAAAACCTGGACGGCATCGAAATCGGAGCTTTCGAGATGGCTCAGTTCTGCGCTGGCTATCATCGCGACAAAAACCGCGCGATCACTGTGCTGGAACTGCCGTTTCTTGGTGTGAACAACCTTGAAGAAGAGGTCGCCGTCAGCCACGCGGTGTACGACCATCCAGCAGTCAAGGATGAGATGGCGCAGTGGAATGCCCGCATCATCATGACCTCACCTATGCCCCAGTATAATATCGTGGGCACGGGCGAACCCCGTGATCAGTTGGCGGAATTCGATGGAATGCGGGTTCGTGCAACTGGTGGGTTGGGCCAGGCCTTTGAGGCTGTGGGCGGTGTGCCGACTTCGGTCCCCGCGACCGAAGCCTTCAACGCGATGGAATCGGGTGTTGTGGACACAGTGGCCTTCGCCCAGCACGCGCATCTGTCTTTTGGCACGATCAATGAGGCCGATTGGTGGACGGCCAACCTAAACCCCGGCACGGTGAACTGTCCTGTGGTTGTGAATATCGACGCCTACGAAGCGCTGCCTGCCGAGCATCGCGAAGCGCTGGATAGCTCAATTGACGAGGCGATTGATCACTATCTGGCAAACTACGGCGGCTTACTGGAACAGTGGGACAGCGTCCTTGAAGAAAAAGGCGTGCAGAAGGTGATGATTGACGACGCCGTGATCGAGGAATTCCGCACCAAAGCCGCAGATCCGATCCGGGAAAAGTGGATTGCGGATATGTCGGATCAGGGGCTGCCGGCTCAAGATCTGTATGATCTGGTTCAATCCACGCTGCAGCAGCAGCGCGGCGGTAACTGATCCTTTAAGCCGGGTGCCCCGTTGGGTGCCCGGTTCTCTCTCAAATAACAAGGAACGACCGGAATGGCAGGACAGGCCACGGTGCTGGAAGACGAAAGCCGTCTGAGCCAGCTGGACCGGCATTTGTTAAAGCTTGAACGTTTTCTTGCATTAATCAGCGGCCTGGCGGTTTTTGGTCTGATGGTATTGGCCGTGGTCTCCGTCAGCGGGCGCAACGCGATGAATGCGCCATTGCCCGGCTATGTCGACTGGATCGAACAGGCGATGCCTTTGATTGCCTTTCTGGGCATCTCATTCGTGCAGCGTGATGGTGGGCATATCCGCATGGACATCGTCATTTCGCGGCTTCACGGTCGGGCTTTGTGGCTGTTCGAGCTGATCTCGGTCCTTCTGATCCTGGTGTTGATGCTTGCACTGGTTTGGGGCAGCTGGTCCCACTTCGACCGATCTTTCGATTTTGGTGCGCCGCTCTGGAGCAGGGACAGTTCCATCGACATCGGTATTCCTCTGTGGCCTGCCAAGCTGTTGGCACCCGTCGCCTTTTCAGTGCTGTGCGCACGGCTGGTGCTTCAGGTGTGGGGCTATGGGCGTGCATTTGTGCTGGGGCTCGAGACCCCTGTTGCGGTGCCGCTCCTTCAGGATGCTGCGGCCCAAGCGGCGGCTGAGGCCGAGCAGTTCGAAGGGCAGGACTAGAACATGGACACGATTGATATTGGCCTGTGGGTCACAGGTGGTCTGCTCGTTCTGGTCGTTGCTGGTATGCGCGTGGCCTTTGCTGCTGGGCTTGCAGGTTTGGTTGGGTTGGTTTGGATTTTCTGGGCCAAATTTGGATATGACCCGGACCGCTTTGGCAAAGCTTTAACGGTTGCGGTCAAGACCGCGGGGCAGGTACCGCATTCCAAGGTTGCCGCTCATACGCTCAGCCTGATCCCGACCTTCATCCTGATTGGCTATCTTGCCTACTACGCGGGCCTGACGCGCGCCCTGTTCGAAGCTGCCAAACGCTGGGTGGCCTGGGTTCCGGGCGGGCTTGCGGTGTCTACGATTTTTGCAACGGCCGGTTTTGCGGCTGTGTCCGGGGCGTCAGTCGCTACGTCGGCCGTTTTTGCCCGCATCGCAATCCCTGAGATGTTGAAAGTGGGCTACAACAAACGCTTTGCAGCGGGGGTTGTCGCTGCGGGGGGCACGCTGGCTTCGCTCATCCCGCCCTCGGCCATTCTGGTGATCTACGCCATCATAGTCGAGCAGGACGTGGGCAAGTTGCTGCTGGCCGGATTCATCCCGGGCGCGTTTTCCGCAATCATTTATGGCCTGCTGATTGTCGGGATTGCAGTGATCTTCAAAACCGTAGGTCCACCGGTGACTGGCTTCACCTGGAAAGAGCGTTTCTCCGCTTTGCCTGGTGCTATACCAATTGTGGCTGTGATCCTGATCATCATTTGCTTTGTCTACAACCCGTTCGGAGACAAAGCCTGGGGCACCCCTACGGAAGGCGGCGCAATCGGGGCCTTCATTGTGTTCTGTTTCGCCCTGTTTCACGGAATGCGCTGGAAGGAATTCAAATCCGCACTTTTGGAAACTGCCAAACTGACCGCCATGATCTTCTCGATCATCTGGGGCGTTCTGATCTATGTTCGGTTTCTGGGCTTCGCAGATCTTCCCGGAGCGTTTTCCGACTGGATTACCGGGCTTGAGATGTCCCCGATGATGATCCTGATCTGCATCCTTCTGGCCTATGCTGTGCTGGGCATGTTCATGGACGCAATTGGGATGCTGCTGTTGACTTTGCCCGTCGTCTATCCAGCGGTCATGGCCCTGAACGGAGGTGAAACTGTCAGCGCAGCCGACAGCGCCTTTGGCATGTCTGGCCCGATGTGCGCCATCTGGTTTGGTATTTTGGTGGTCAAGATGGCCGAGTTCTGCCTGATTACGCCACCCATTGGACTGAACTGCTTTGTCGTGGCCGGGGTGCGCCCGGACTTAAGTGTTCAGGATGTGTTCAAAGGCGTGACACCGTTTTTCATCGCCGATGCGATGACGATTGCAATGCTTGTGGCATTCCCAGGGATTGTGCTCTACCTGCCGTCGCTTGCGGGTTAGCAGAGAAGCGAGGCTCTGCCTCGCGCTCCGAGGTATTTATGGCCAGATGAAGTAAGGGATCTGATCTTCATCTGGCTGAAAATACCTCGGGGGAGGCGCGCGTAGCGCGGCGGGGGCAGAGCCCCCAGAACTGTGCATTACCCAGCTCGCATCAGCATTCCGAATAGATCGCGCGGATCATCGGGATCGGCCAGCATGTCCAAAGGCTCAAAGAAACCTGTGCCTTCAATCGCTTGTTTCACATAGCGCAGGGCCGAGAAGTCTTCGATTGCGAAACCTACGCTGTCGAACAACGTAATCTGACGATCATCGATACGCCCTTTGGCCGCGCCAGTGATGACCTGCCACATCTCAGTTACCGGATGATCCGCGTCCAGGGCCTGAATTTCTCCTTCGATACGGGTCTGTTCCGGGTATTCAACGAAAATGTCTGAGCGGAGGAGGATATCGCGATGCAGTTCTGTTTTGCCCGGACAGTCGCCACCGATGGCATTGATGTGAACTCCGGGGCCGACCATGTTATCGGTCAAGATCGTGGCGTATTTCTTGTCTGCGGTGCAGGTGGTGATGATCTGGGCGCCTTCAATGGCCTCCTCTGGCGAGGTGCAGGGAACAACAGTCAAACCCTTGCCCTGCAGGTTTTTGGCACATTTTGCTGCTGCGTTCGGGTCAGTGTCGTAGAGCCGAACGGTACTGATGCCACACATTGCCTTGAAGGCCAGACACTGGAATTCAGACTGCGCGCCATTGCCGATCATCGCCATCGTGGTGGCGTTTGTCGGGGCGAGATACCGCCCAACCAATGCTGAGGTTGCCGCTGTGCGCAGGGCGGTCAACAGCGTCATCTCAGTCAGCAGGGTTGGATAGCCGGTATAGACATCCGCCAACAGGCCAAAGGCCGTGACTGTTTGCAAACCTTCCGAGGTATTCTTGGGATGGCCATTGACGTATTTGAAGCCGTAGGCCTCACCATCCGAGGTCGGCATCAGCTCGATCACGCCATGTGGTGAATGCGCTGGAATACGTGGGGTTTTGTCAAAACTTTCCCAACGTTTGAAATCGGCTTCGATCTGTGCGGCGATCTGGGTGATCATCTGCTCGACGCCAATGTGATGAACCAATCGCATCATGTTGTCGACGGATACAAACGGCACGAGGGCTTTGTCAGAAGGTTGGGTCATCAGAAACTCCGGGTGGGGCGGTCAAAAATGCGGCGGCCCATAAGCGAGGCGGCCAGATCGACCATCAGTTTGGCGGTGCGGCCGCGTTCATCCAGAAACGGGTTCAATTCAACAAGATCCAACGAACTGACCAGCCCACTTTCATGTAGCAATTCCATCACCAAATGGGCTTCGCGCTCGGTTGCCCCGCCGGGAACCGTAGTGCCAACGGCGGGCGCTATGGCGGGATCGAGGAAGTCAACATCCAGCGACACATGCAGCAGGGCATTTTCGACGCGCACCCGGTCCAGAAAGGCCAGCAGAGGTGCCTTTATCCCATGTTCATCAATACTGCGCATGTCGGCCAGCATGGCGTGGTCTTGCTCGAGTGCTGAACGTTCAGCTGGATCGACAGAGCGCAGGCCAATCATTCCAACGCGGTCCGTTGGAACCGTGGCAGACAGGGGCGGAAAGGCATCAAAACCGGGTCTGCCCGTAAAATAGGCCACCGGTGTTCCGTGCAGATTGCCGCTGCCTGTGCTGTCTGGTGTGTGAAAGTCGCTATGGGCGTCTAACCAGAGCACAAACAGCGGCCTTTCGACCTGTGCCGCATATGCGGCCATCCCGGCGACGGTGCCCATGGACAATGCATGATCGCCGCCCATGAAAATAGGTACGCCCTGACGCGCGGCCGCCTGCGCCGTCGTGCTGAGAGCGCGGGTCCAGCCCACACATTCGGGCAAAGAAAAGAGGTGAGGGTGGTCGACTAGGCCGGTTTCTTCCGGGATCACGTCACCCTGGTCTTGAACGGAATGGCCAAGATCGGTCAAAGCCTCTTGCAGCCCGGCCACACGATAAGCGTCCGGGCCCATCCGGCATCCTTGACGGCGTTTTCCGGCGTCCATGGGGACGCCCACCAATATGATAGTTTTCATGTCCATATGCTCATTTAGGCTGGCAGAGTGTCTTGCGTGAAGGCAGCAAAATGCTCAAAATGGGTCAAGAAAGTCCTTAATGAGAAAAAGATATGGACGATTTGGACAATCGATTGCTCAATGCGTTGCAACGTGATGCGCGCGCCAGCCTGTCTGAGCTGTCAGAAACCCTCGGCGTGACGCGCACCACTGTTCGCAGCAGGTTGCAGCGGCTGAAGCAGTCCGGTGAAATTGTCGGCTTCACTGTTCTCACCCGACGGGATCTGGCGCAAAGTCCGGTGCGCGGTTTGATGATGCTGGAGATTGAAGGGCGCGGGACAGAACGTGTCATGGCGCGTATAGCGGCCTTGCGGCAGGTGACAGCAGTGCATTCGACCAATGGCAGTTGGGATCTGATAGCCGAGATCTCTGCCGAAACCCTGGCCGAGCTGGACGAGGTTCTGTTTCAGATCCGCCGCTTTGACGGTATCACACGATCCGAAACGAATTTGTTGTTGTCCACGCGAAAGGGACGGCTCTAGTGCTTTGAGATGAAAACAATTTGTGCCAGTGTTTCTGGGCAAAACATGACAAAGCAATCGCTGGATCGATTGGATTTGCAGACAGGCAGGGACGTGCAGCATGACCACTTCGCAGAAATCTGACGAACCGCTCGCCTTGCAATGGGCAGAACGTATTACGGCGATTCTGGAGAAGCCCTGGCTGCGCATCGCTATACCCATTGTCGTAACGGGCATTGCCCTGACGGTTTTGCACGAGTTGTCGGCCCATGTGAAATGGTCGGATGTGCAGAACGACATTTCGGCGACGTCTTGGAAACTGATGTTCATTGCGCTGTGCTGGACGGCGTTCAGTTTCTTTTCCTTGTCACTTTATGACGTGTTCGCTGTGCAGAGCGTGGCTGATGGCAAAGTACCCTTGCCGGTGGCCGGAATGGCAGGAGCCAGCGGTTATGCTGTATCAAATTGCCTCGGTTTCTCTTACATAACCGGAACCGCAATCCGGTATCGGATCTATGCTTCGCTTGGTCTGGATCTGGGGCGCGTGGCCGGGGTGATTGCCACCTCTTGGGTGGCGTTCTGGATGGGTCTGGTTCTGATAGTGGGTCTGTTGTTGACCTTTCACCCCGACGGCATCTCGAAGGTGGTACCGGTCAGCGCAACAGTGGAAACCGCCATCGGGCTGTGTCTGCTGGGTGGGCTGCTTGTCCTCTTCATCTGGTTGTCCACCGGTGGACGGCGGTTTTCATTGGCCGGTGTGGGGTTCAACCTGCCGGGCGGAAAACTTGCTAGCCTTCTGACGCTGGCCGCGATTGGCGATCTGTTCGGCGCATCCATGGTGTTGTATGTCCTGATGCCGGACGATCTGGGCGTTGGCTACCCGTATTTCTTCACGATTTTTATTGCCGCTATCGCTGTAGGTATCCTCAGCCACGCACCGGGTGGGATTGGCGTGTTCGAAGCGACACTGATTGCCGGGCTAGGGGCATCGGGACGATCCGACGTTATTGCCGCGCTGTTGTTGTATCGTGTGGTTTATACTTTTCTGCCATTCACAATTGCCAGCCTGTCGATTGCTGTGGCGTCGGCACTGACACAACGCCGCCGGATCAGCGGGGCTGCAACCTGGGTGTACCGCGCGATCCGGCCAATGGTGCCGATTGTTGCGGCCGGTGTGGCAGCGGTGGCCGGGGTGATCCTGCTGGTGTCAGGGGCGCTGCCTGCTGGGTCACAGAACCTTGGCGTTTTGAAGGATGTTTTGCCGCTGTCCTTTGTTGAAGCCTCGCATCTGGTAGGCAGCGCCATTGGTGTTCTGCTTTTACTGGTTTCGCGCGGCTTGTTCCGCAAGCTTTACCGCGCTTGGGTGGTGGCGATGTTGTTGATGGCGGCAGGCTTCTTCGCGTCTCTCGCCAAGGGTTTGGACACGCACGAAGCGGTGTCGATGTTGGGGACGATAGGTGTTTTGGGCCTGTTCCGTGGAGCGTTTTACAGGGTCAGCGGCGCTTCGATTTTCCGTCTGAACATCCCATGGCTGATAAGCGTTGTTGTGTTGCTGGCGGTCATTTTCTGGATTGGGCTATTTGCTTATTCCCACGTCGAATACCAAAACGCTTTGTGGTGGGAGTTTGCCTGGAATGGCGACGCTTCGAGGTTCTTACGCTCGAGCCTTGTTGTGGCTGTGATCGTCGGCGTTGTGGCTGTGAACTCTCTGTTCGGACGCGAAATTCCAACACCACAACGCACCGAAATCCCCGAGGTTGTCGAACGGTTGGTGATGGAGAGCGAGGATACCGAGTCCCAGATTTCGCTGACAGGCGACAAGCAATTCCTGATCTCACCGGATGAAACGGCCTTCATTGCTTATGCTGATACGGGCAACGCGGTGATCTCAAAAGGAGAGCCAGTAGGGGATGAGGTCGCAGGCCGCCAATTGATCTGGCAGCTTCGGGAAATGGCGGATCGTGAAGGAAAGCTGTGTGCGTTCTATAGTGTTTCGACCAAGTATCTGCCGACCTTCCTGGATCTGGGTCTATCGATCCTGAAAATAGGTGAGGTCGCGCGGGTGCCGTTGCAAGATTTCTCGCTGGACGGAAAGTCGCGCAAACGGTTCCGGCAAGCCAAGAACAGGGCCGAGCGGGAAGGCTATGTGTTCGAGATTATCCCAAAGGAAAAACTGGCACCGGTTTTGCCAGAATTGCGCGAGATTTCAGATCATTGGCTGGAGCAAAAGGCAGGTGCCGAAAAAGGATTTGCGCTTGGTGGCTTTGACGATCAGTACCTGTCGTATTTCGACCATGCGGTATTGCGCGATGGAAACACAGGTAAGATCAAGGCTTTTGCCAACCTGTTCCAGGGCGGTAACAAATCCGAGCTGTCGCTGGACTTGATGCGCTATGAGCCGGACAGCCCCAGCTTTGTGATGGACGCGCTGTTTGCCGAGATGATGGTGTGGGGCTCGGAACAGGGCTTTCACTGGTTCTCGCTGGGGGCTGCGCCGTTTTCAGGCATAGAAAACCGGCAACATGCCTCGCTCTGGAACCGGATCGGAGGGTTCGTTTATGAGCACGGCGAACAGTTTTATCATTTCGAAGGCTTGCGCAGTTTCAAGCAGAAGTTCGACCCGGAATGGAGTCCGAATTATCTGGCCAGCCCCGGCGGGTTGGCCGCGCCGCGTATCCTTTATGAGGTCAATATCCTGATCTCAGGCGGGCTGCGCGGTCTGACAAAATAGGATCAGTTCAGGCTGGCACCGGTTGGGGTTTTCTGCAGCAGATCCCCCCAGTCGGTACGATAGGCCATTTCGGCCAACACGGTCTCGGGCAGAAACTCCTGATTTTGACGGATCTGCCAACCGCCGCCTAAACCTTTGTAAACCGCGACCAGATTGCTGGACACTTGCTGACGCGCTTCGATCAGATTGGCTTGTGAGCGTAACAACGCGGTTTGCGTGTTCAGAATACGCGAATAGCTGGCGATGCCGTCCGTGTACTGACTGACCGCAATCTCAGCTGCCTTGCGCGAAGCGTCGACGCTTTGCTGATAGAATCCAACCTGTTTACGTGCCTGCGTATAGGCGACCATGGCGCTTTCAACCTCGGAATACGCGGTCAAAACGGTGTTCTGGTAATTGGCGATCAGAGCTTGATAGGCAGCATCCTGTGCGCGGACATTGTTCTTGATGCGGCCATAGTTTAGCACGTTCCAGACGACGCCAGCGCTGGCCAGGCCGGTGGTGCTGTTGCCGCTGAACAGGTCGCGCCCGCCCGAAGCCTGTAGGCCAATCGAGCCGGACAGCACGAATTGCGGATACAGATCCGCCATCGCGATGCCCACCTGCGCCGATTGCGTCGCAGCAGCCAGTTCCGCGGCCCGCACATCCGGGCGGCGGCGCAGAAGTTCGGCGGGTACACCCACAGCCACATTTGTCCGCGCGGACGGGATGCGGCCCGAGTTCCCCAACAAGCTGGTCATCCGGGACGGCGTGACACCCAGCAGCACGGCCAGGGCATTCTTGGTTTGTTGCAGGTCACTTTCCAGCTCGGGCACCAAAGCTTTGGTGTTGTTGAGAAGTGCGGTAGACTCCTGCACGTCCAACTCGGTGGTGACACCGTTGTTGAAACGCAATTGGGTCAGGTCCGCAGAGTCTTGCTGCAACTTGATGTTTTCGCGGGCGACTGCCAAAGATTCCTGTAACGCGCGGATATTGACGTACAAAGCAGCCACATCCCCGGTCAGTGTCACCAACGCGTCGTCGTAATTGGCCACCTGAAGTGCCAGATTGGACCGCGCGGCCTGCACCCCGCGCCGCTGTGCGCCCCAGACGTCCAACTCCCACTGGGCATCGAAACCGACTTGCGAAGTTGAAAATTCCGTATCTAGTGGGATGATGCGGTTGATATCGGCAATGGGTCCAAGATTGTCGCTTATCTGCCGTCGCTGCAACGACCCGCCAATGGCTTGGGATTGCGGGTAAAGCTCACCAAATGCGATGCCCAACTGTGCACGGGCCTGCAACACGCGTGCCCCCGCGACCTGAAGGGTCAGGTTTTGCGCGTAAGCTTCTGCAATCAGCCTGTTGAGGGTGGGGTCATTGAACGTCTCCCACCATTTCACCACGGGTGCGCTGCGCGATGTCAGGCCGCTTTGGCCGGTGCTGGGGTTGTTCACTTCGATCCATTGCTTCACGACCGGAGAGTTCGGGCGCACGAAATCCGGTCCCACTGGTGCGCAAGCCACCAGAGTAGCAGCGCAAAGGGCAGTTCCCAGAAACCGGCGGAGTGTCATAGCGCGCATCCTCAGATATCCAGCGGTCGGATGAAGTTGGCGAAGGAATAGAGGCGGATGTTGATGCGCCTCAGGAATTCAAAGCTTTTTCCCATGCCCGTGTAAATTGCCACGGCAGCGTGGCCACCTGCGGGGAAAGTATGCCCCTCAGGTAAATCGACCGTGATCTGTACAGCGATCCGACCGGGCAGTTTGGGCAATTCAAAACCGGGCAGGCGCCCAGACGGGATGTACTGTCCTTGCCTTGTCGCCCACCAGATCGCCTCGACTTTGCCGGTCAGGATTTCACCGGGGTAAAGGTCAAGCGCCACTTCAACCTCTTGCCCCGGCTCAACAAACTTCAGGTTCTGCTGGCGGAATGTGGCAAGGAGATAGGGGTTGTCCTCGGTTACAAAACTGGCAATCGCGCCCAAACGAATATCACCAACGACAAGCCCAGGACGGGCCTGCTGCGAGACGATCATTCCGTTTTCAGGTGCATAAATCGTTGTGTTTTCGAGGAAATACTCAGCTTCTGAGAGCTGCGCCTGGGCCTGAAGAATGCCGGTGTTCACACCGTCGATCTGCGATTCCAGCGCCAGCTGTGCCTTGTTCAGATTGGCCTCGGCCTGTTTCACGCCGGCTTGATCTTCGGCGACTTGCTCGTTCCAACGGTCCAGCTCGTCCTGTCGTGCGCCGCCGGCAGGTACCAGGTTCTCGTACCGGGCCTGTTCCGTTATGGCATAGGCCAGTTGCGCATTCGCCCGCTCAACAGCTTCGGTTTTGGCGATGACATCCTGTTCCAGAATTTTCGCGTTCTGCTCGGCCGCGACCAGTTGCGCCTTGGCATTGTCCACCGCCAGCGAAAACACCGTGTCATCGAAACGATACAGCGGGTCACCCTTGGTCACTTGAGTGTTCGGCTCAACCAGCACCTCGGTCAAAATTGTGGGCTGCGTCAGTTTAGGTACGATCTGTATCGTTGAACGCACCACATGGCTGTCTGCCGAAAAAGGCTGAAAGAAGCGCAAAGCCACAAGAAAGATCAGCAGCAGGTGTGCACCCACCCAGAACGAGACGATGCCCCAGGCAATGTTGAATTTCAGCAATTCCAGCTTGAAGAAAATGAGCCAGACAAAAATGATGTAGAAAAGAGTGATGCCAAGGGCGACGAACATAGGTCTTGCTTTCCTTCGGTCTTAGCCTTGCTGGGTATCGTCTGTGTCCAGACGATCCTGGTATTCCGGCTTTACCTTGCCGCCCAGACGTTTGATTTCATCGCGAATGGCGTCTTTCTCTTCGTCCGGACCACGGCGCATGTCGACGGTGACACCATCGTGAAACGCCCACATAAAGGCGTGAACCCAAGGCACAACAGCCAGAAATCCCATCCATCCCATGATCTTGACAGCTTCTGCGTGCGGGTGATTGCGTTTGATCGCGATCCGTCCCGGAAGCCCCATGAGGAACAAGAAAACTGCCATCACTGCTGCAAGCAGCAGGATCAATGCCACAAATGTCAGGTAGTCGTAATAGCCCAAAGGCTGGCCCAATAGTCCCATGTTGCCTCCTGCCGGGGTGCGGGTCCCGCTGGTTGTTTTCTGGGGATCGGTCGGCGTGTTTTGGTACCGGGCTTGGCAGAAAAACCTGACTCGGGTGCATCACCGCCCAGGCTCCCCATCCCTGCAATGATCACTTTGTGGTGATACTGTCAGGCCAATACCCGTCTGGCAAGAACAGGTCGGGAAAAGACACGGATAAATTACGTCAATCGGCAATGTGCAGCGCCGTATTCCAGTCTACGCATTTTTGACCAAGTTCGTGGGGCAGGTGCTTATCGGTATAGAAACTGTCGATCTCGCTGAGCGAGGCGATCCGAGCCGGAGCAGAGCGTTGGAATTTTGATTGATCAGCGACCAAACAGGTACGACGCGCCTGTGCGATAATGGTTTGGCTGACCTGAACCTCCTGAAAATCGAAATCCAGAAGATCACCGTCGCTATCTAGGGCCGAGCATCCGATAACGGCCAGATCGAACTTGAATTGCCGGATCGTCGAGACGGTCAAATTTCCGATCAACCCGCCGTCAGCCCGTCGAAGCACGCCACCTGCCATCACGATTTCGCAGTCTGGGTTTTCAATCAGAATGTTGGCGACATTCATATTGTTCGTCACGACCATCAGGTTCTTGTGGTTCAGCAGTTGCCGTGCCACGGCCTCGGTCGATGTGCCGATATTCATGAAGATCGACGCCCCATCCGGAATATCCAGGGCGCAGGCTTTCGCGATGCTGGTTTTGGCATCCGCATTCAGGGCACGGCGGTCTTCATAACCGATATTTGAGACGCCAGACCGCAAAACTGCACCGCCGTGGACCCGGTCAAGCTTGCCCGCATCCGCCAGCTCCGTCAGATCGCGTCGGATCGTTTGAACAGTAACGCCAAATCGTTCGGCTAGCCCCTCAACGGTGACGCGCCCCTCAGAGCTGGCAATTTCCAGAATGTCGGATTGGCGAAAGGAAAGAGACATAGGGCGGGTCCAAGGTAATGCGTTCTTTCGTTTTTGTTCTTTTGGGTGAAATTGGCAAGAAGCGCTGCGTATTTTTCATATCAGCATTGCAAAAAGAAAATAAACGAACATAAACATTGACCATACGAAGAACATTCTGGCTAATGCGCCTGATCATGCCTGGCGGGGAATCATTGGACATGCAGTCGACAAAAGACCAGATCACAGACCTTTTCATCATCGGCGGCGGAATCAATGGCTGCGGTATCGCCCGAGACGCCGCTGGTCGGGGACTTTCAGTGGCGCTGGCGGAAATGAACGATCTGGCATCGGCTACGTCTTCGGCCTCGACCAAGCTGTTTCACGGCGGGTTGCGGTATCTGGAGTATTTTGAAATCCGACTGGTGCGCGAAGCGCTGATCGAGCGTGAAACCCTGCTGCGGGCCATGCCGCACATCAGCTGGCCGATGCGCTTTGTGTTGCCCTATCACAAAGATATGCGGTTCGATTCCGAGACGCCAACATCGCGTTTGCTCAGCACGGTGATGCCATGGATGCGGGGGCGGCGTCCGGCATGGCTGATCCGGTTGGGGTTGTTCTTGTACGATAATCTGGGTGGGCGCAAAATTTTGCCCGGAACCAAGTCTCTGAACTTGCACTCGACGCCGGAAGGGGCCCCGCTGCAGGACAAGTTCGAGACGGCCTATGAGTATTCCGATTGTTGGATCGAAGATTCCCGTCTGGTGGTCCTGAATGCGCGGGATGCTGAGGCGCGCGGCGCACAGATCATGGTGCGGACCGAGGTGATCTCGGCCGAGCGTGTGGGAGATTTGTGGGAAGTGACCGTGCGGGACCGCGACAGCGACCAGACCCGTGTGATCAAGGCGAAAATGCTGATCAACGCGGGCGGTCCGTGGGTTGGCGACATCATCCAGACCAAGATCCGTGTGAACTCGCGCGAGGGTGTTCGGTTGGTACGCGGCAGCCATATCGTGACGCCCAAATTGTACGATCACGACAAGTGCTATTTCTTTCAGGGTGAAGATGGCCGCATCATCTTTGCCATTCCATATGAGCAGGATTTTACCCTGATTGGAACAACCGATCAGGATCATCCGGACCCTTCCACCAAGCCGGTTTGTACCGAGGCCGAGCAGGAGTATCTCTGCGCCTTCGCGTCGAAGTATTTCAAACGCGCCGTGACCCGCGATGATGTTGTTTGGACCTATTCCGGTGTGCGTCCTCTGTATGACGATGGGGCCAGCAGCGCCACTGCAGCGACGCGTGATTATACGTTGAAGGTCGATGCGCAGGGTGGGGCACCCGTTTTGAACGTGTTTGGCGGTAAAATCACCACCTACCGCAGGCTTGCTGAAAGCGCGCTGGAGAAGGTGGCCGAGTTCTTTCCTAATCTGCCTGGTCCCTGGACAGCAGGTATCGCTTTGCCCGGTGGAGACTTTCCAGTTGATGCCGTCGACACTCTAAAAAGCGACCTTCTTGCAAAGTATCCGTTCCTCACCGCCGCTTGGGCCGCACGCTTGATCCGCGCATACGGCACTGAGGCGCGTGATGTTCTAGCTGGTGCAAAACAGGCCACCGATCTGGGCGAAGACTTTGGCGCAACCTTGACTGCACAAGAGGTCGCTTGGCTGATGGACAAGGAATATGCGCGCACCGCCGATGACATTGTATGGCGGCGCAACAAGCTGGGTCTTCGTCTGAACAAGGATCAGATAGCGCGGATCGATGAATGGATGGCTGAGCGTCGCGCCGCGTGACAGGGGTCGTAAGACCCTTGGCGGTGGACTCCTGTTGTGTTAGCCCTTGGAGACGGTCGGCAGACACCGAGGCGCCGCTGCTCTGGTTCAGAGTGCTAAACCTGCCTGTGAGACATAATTGACATCGCAACACTCAGGGCGTTGCTTCGTCAGGTCAGCGGCCAACGAATGCGCAGAACGCCCGATGTGGATGTGTGATGAGCAAAACGCCAGTCCCTTTACATATTGATGATCTGACCCCGTTCGTTCGAACCTTGTCCAGCCAGCTAGGAGCCGCCAGCCCATCGCACCTGACGCTGATGAACATGGTCGCGCGCGCAGCCGGGTTTCAGAATGTGCAGCATATGCGGGCCGACAGTGCCGCCAGCCGCAGGCTGCAGAACCGGTCCGATCCGCCGGCGCCGAATGCCCGGTTGGTTGAACGAACGCTTCATCTGTTCGACACAGAGGGCAGGTTGAGGCAGTGGCCTTCGAAGCGTTCGGTGCAAACCCTTTCGCTTTGGGCGCTCTGGGCTGCTGTACCGACAGGCAAGACTTTGCATGAGGCCGAGGTTAACGCGTGTCTCAATGCCGAGCATTGTTTTGACGATCCGGCAACTTTGCGCCGCACGATGATTTCCTGCGGGTTGCTGACGCGGCGCAAGGACGGATCAGAGTATCGCAGGGTCGAACAAGAACCACCCGTCGACGCAAAACAGGTGATCCACGACATCGCTAGACGTCGGCGCGAAAGATCCCAGTAATAAAAAAGCCCCGCGGTTGCTGCGGGGCTTTTTGGATCATGCGGCGGTTTCGGACGGGCCGGGATCGTTTTTACTGCCTTTCAACCACTCTCGCATGCTTTGCATCAACGCGTAGAGAACTGGCACCACGATGACACCCACCACGGTTGCAGCCAGCATGCCGCCAAAAACGGCAACACCAATCGCCTTTTGGCTGGCGGCACCCGCGCCGTTTGCAGCCAAAAGGGGAACAACACCCAGCAGGAATGACAAGGCTGTCATCATCACAGCCCGGAACCGCTGGAAAGCGGCCTCTGCTGCGGCATCTTTGATCGACAAGCCGTTGGCGCGTTGCTCCATCGCAAATTCAACGATCAGAATACCGTTTTTCGACGCAAGTCCCACAAGCATGATCATCCCGATCTGCGTGTAGAGGTTGATGTCACTGCCGACAATCGCCACGGCTGCCACGGCCCCGAACAGGGCTACAACAACGGAAAGAAGGATCGAAACAGGCATCGTCCAGCTTTCGTATTGTCCGACCAGGAACAGGTATCCAAACAGGATCGCAAGCCCGAGGATGATGATCACCAAACTGCCCGAGGCCAGCTGTTGCTGCGCCGTGCCGGTCCATTCGAACGCATAGCCGGGGGGCAGGGCGGTTGCAGATTCTTCCGTCATCACCGTGATGGCGTCGCCACTGGACAGACCGGGCGCGGGCACTGCCGTTACCGTCGCCGAGCGGAACAGGTTGTGGCGTTTCAGAAGAACCGGGCCCAGCACGTTTTCCACATCAATCAGCGTACCCAGCGGAACCATGTCGCCCTTTTGAGACCGGACATACAGGTTGGCAATGTCTTCGACATTGTCCCGATAAGTGCCGTCCGCCTGAATCATCACACGGTAAACGCGACCAAACAGGTTGAAGTCGTTGACATAGTAGGACCCCAACTGCGCCTGCATCGTCTGGAAAACCTCGGCTACTGAAACGTCCAGCGTCTTGGCTTTTTCTCGATCAAGATCGACAAAAAGCTGCGGAACGTTGGCGCGGAACGTGGTGTAGGCTTGCCCAATCTCGGGCCTCTGGTTCGCAGCGTATACGAATGACCCTACGGCCGAGGCCAGATCCTGCGGTGAGCCACCGCCGGTCTGCTGTACCTCCATCTCGACACCCGCCGACATGCCCAGACCTTGAATGGGCGGCGGGTTGAAGGCCACGATCGACGCCGCAGATTCGGCGTTGGCGATGGCGAGGACCTTGGCCAGAATTGCATCCGCGCTCAGGTCTTCTTCCTGACGGTCCGCCCAGTTATCGAGGTTCACAAAGATCGCGGCACCGTTGGTGATTGTGCCGTTCAAAAGCGAGAACCCGTTGACCAGAACTGTGCTGGCCACTCCGGGGATTTCTCGTATCTGATCGTCCAGACGCGCCGTCACAGTTTCCGTCCGTTCCAGAGTGGCGGCGTCGGGCAGTTGAACGTCAACAAAGAGATAGCCGTTATCTTCAAGCGGGATAAACCCGGCCGATGTATTCGACATGATCGTGCCGGTGCCCAGACCCAGACCGACGACGATGGCCAAAGCGATGGCAGGAAACACCAGCAGCTTACGCACAATCGCCACATAGCCGTTTCGAACCGTGCCGATAAAGCCTTCGAACACAGCCAGCAGCCCTTTGGGCGGGCCTGAACGTTCCCGCAGAACCAGACCACACAAGGCAGGCGAAAGCGTCAGCGCGTTGATGGACGAAATCACAACTGCGGTCGAAATGGTGACGGCGAACTGCGAATACAGTCGTCCAGAGATGCCGGGCATAAAGGTCACCGGCACAAACACAGCCAGCAGAACCAGTGTGGTTGCAATGACCGGGCCGGTGATTTGGCCCATCGCCTTGCGGGTTGCTTCGGCAGGAGGCAGCCCTTCGTCTGCGATGATACGTTCAACGTTTTCGACCACAACGATGGCGTCATCCACCACAATGCCGATGGCCAGCACCAGCGCGAACAGCGAAATCGTGTTCAGCGACATGCCAAAGGCCAGTAGGAACGCAAATGTCCCGATCAGTGACACCGGGATGGCGACCGCGGGGATGACCGTTGCGCGCCAACTGCCCAGAAATACAAACACAACCGAGATCACAAGGATGAAAGTCAGGATCAGGGTCGATACAACGTCGTTCAGAGATGCCTCGACAAAGTCGGTGGTGTTGAACGGCACTTCATATTCCACGTCTGTCGGGAACGCACGGGACAGGCGTTCCAACTCTGCCTGCACACGCTCGGACACCGCCAGCGCGTTTGCACCAGGCGCTTGGTAGATGCCGATCACCGTGGCCGGAACCGCCTGGAAATAGCCTGAGGCCGAATAGAATTGCGCCCCAAGTTCCGTCCGGGCGATGTCCTTGACGCGTACGATGGCGCCGTCAGCCCCGGTACGGATGACAATGTCCGCGAACTCATCCGCTGACGTCAGGCGACCCTTGGATTTGATTGTATATTGAAACGTTTGCCCTTCAGGCACCGGAGGAGAACCGATGGATCCCGCAGACACTTCGATGTTTTGCTCGCGGATCGCGTTGATGACGTCGCCCGGTGTGATGGACAGGGCTGCCATCTTGTCCGGGTCCATCCATATCCGCATGGCGTATTCCAGGTTGGTCAGGACGTCCGCCTTACCCACGCCCTGCACACGCGCCAGCGCGTCACGCAGGTTGATTGAGGCATAGTTTGACAAAAACACGCTGTCATAGGTGCCGTTGGGCGAGGTCAGCGTGACCAGCATCAGCATGTTGGTCGACGATTTCTGCGTGACCACACCCGATGACGTCACCTCGGTCGGCAACGACGACATCGCCTGCGCAACGCGGTTTTGAACGTTCACCGACGCGATATCAGGGTCGGTGCCGACCTCGAATGTGACGTTCAGCGAGTAAGATCCATTGTCCGAAGACGTGGACGTCATATAGATCATGTCGTCCACACCGTTGACCTGCGCTTCGATTGGAGCGGCGACGGTGTTTTCAACAGTTTCGGCGTTGGCGCCGGTATAAGTGGTTGTAACGCTGACGACCGGTGGCGTGATATCAGGGAACTGCGCGACAGGCAGAACCATATAGCCGATGCCGCCCATGATGGTCAGCACCAACGAAATGACAAGCGCCAGCTTTGGCCGGCTGATGAACAGGGCTGAGAACATCAGTTATTCTCCCGGCTGCTCAGAGGCTACGACCGCGTCTACGGCCACGCCGGGGCGGACCCGCTGCAGGCCCTCGACAATCACACTTTCGCCTTCACGCAAACCGTCGGTCACGATGATCGCAGTGCCAACCGTGTCGCCGGTGGTGATATAGCGTTGCTCGACCATCTGTTGGTCGTTGACCACCAGAACAAACTCACCCCGCTGATCGCGTTGCAACGCGGCCTGAGGAACCAGTACCTGCAAGGTGGGTTCCAGCGCTTCGATCTGAACGTTCACAAAGGCACCATCCAGGATCAGACGCGCGGTATTGTCGAATTGCGCCCGGACCGTGATAGCGCCCGTTAACGGATCGATGCGGTTGTCGACGAACACAATCCGGCCAACCTCATCCAACTCGGTACCATTGGGCAGAATGACATGCACATTGGGACTCTGCGAGCTTTCCGCCAATGAGGCGGAACTTTCGCCGTATGTTTGCAAAACCGACGTAAACAGCTTTTCGTTCAGTGAAAAGTTCACGTAGATCGGCGTTTCACTCACGATATTGACCAGCGGCGGATTTGTTGGCCCCACAACGTCACCCACGCTGGTGGTGATGCTGCCGATGCGCCCATCGAACGGTGCATGGATTTGCGTATAGCTCAGGTCCAGTTCAGCCTGCTGGATCGCTGCGTTTGCGGCTTTGACTTCGGCCTCAGCTACCAGTTCGTTGGCGCGGGCAATGTCGCGTTCCGATTCCGGTGTGGCGTCGCGCTTATACAGCTCTTCCTTCCGGGCCAGATCGACCTTGGCCAACTCAAGATTTGCTTCAGCCCGGTTCAGATCGGCCTTGCGGGCTTCAAGCGTGGCCTCATAGAGGTCGGGCTCAATCGTGAACAGAAGATCACCTTCCTTGACGGTTGCGCCATCCTCGACCTCGCGGCTGTTAAGAAACCCGTTTACGCGGGCAACAATATCGACGTTGTTGATCGCTTCGGCGCGTCCGATAAAGGTGGCTTCGTCGGTAATCTCTTCAGTGTAAGCTGCCGAAATCGACACTTTCGGAGGCGCGCTTTCTTCCTGGGCGGCGAGTGGAGACGCCAATCCCACAGACAACAGCACAATCGCTGCGGCCAATGGCCTGCTGGTCCGGGTGGAAGAAAAAAGTGCTGGGGACATGGCGAAAGCCTCGTGCGTGACGGTAAGAAATAATGCCGGGCACACCGCGTTGGAGGCCCGAGTCGGAAGAACTTGGTATCAGGATGACTTTTTTAACTTGGTTTCTCAAGCGCGATGACACGGGAAACGGCTGGAGGCAGCACAAATTATTTCAGCGCTTTGGCTGGTTTAGAAGTTCACTTTGCTTTCGTTCGCAAACAAAACGGGGGCCGTATGGCCCCCGAGGATTGCTTGCAATGAAAGAGGATCAGGTACGCGTACCTGCAAATTTTTCCTGCCAGTCTTCTCGTTGCTCGTCGGTGATTTTCGCGAATAGAACATCTGGCACAGTAAATGCGTGACCAGCAGGCAGAGCGTCTAATGCGGCGGCCACATCTTCGGGCCAGCCTGTGTCCAGTGTATTCATCGCGCTGAGCATAAGGGCGGATGTGTCCGGTACGAACGGCGCACTGAGCACAGCGTAAAGACGGATCAGGTTCAGTCCCAGTCGCACCTGAGCGGCGGCCTGTTCAGGGTTTTCTTTGAACGTCGACCATGGGGCCGCAGCTTGAAGATATTCATTGCCCGCAACCCAAATCGCCCGCAATTCCTGTGCGGATTTGCGAACTTCCATCGCTTCCATATAGCCTTCATAGGCGCGGATGCGGCGGGTCAACTCGTCGATCAGGGCGATTTCGCGTTCACCATAGCTGCCGCCTTCCGGTACAGCTTCGCCAAACTTCGAACGGCAGAACTTGGTGATGCGACTGACAAAGTTACCCAAAACATCAGCCAGGTCCTTGTTCACCGATTGCTGGAAATTTTCCCAGGTGAACTCACTGTCGCTGCTTTCGGGCGCATGGCTCAGCAGCCACCAGCGCCAATAGTCAGCGGGCAGGATCTCAAGCGCCTGATCCATGAATACACCGCGCCCCTGGCTGGTCGAGAACTGGCCGCCATCATAGTTCAGGTAGTTGAAAGACTTGATGTAATCGACCAGCTTCCAGCGCTCGGACGATCCGGTGTCTTCATTGTGCGAATTTGTGCCCAGGATGGTGGCTGGGAAAGACAAGGTGTGGAAGGGCACGTTGTCCTTGCCCATGAATTGCACATAACGCACGTCATCCGCGCCCTTGTCGGTGCGCCACCAGCGCTCCCAGTCGGCATCGGTTCGGCCGCTGGCATCCGCCCATTCCTTGGCGCAGGCGATGTATTCGATGGGGGCGTCGAACCAGACATAGAAGACCTTGCCTTCCATGCCGGGCCAGTCCTGATCTCCTTTTTTGACCGGAACCCCCCAGTCCAGATCGCGGGTGATGCCCCGGTCTTGAAGACCGTCGCCGTCATGTAGCCATTTCTTGGCAATCGATGTGGTCAGGACCGGCCAATCGGTCTTGCTGTCGATCCACGCGTCCAGTTGATCCTTCATCGCCGACTGGCGCAGATAAAGATGCTTAGTTTCGCGCACTTCCAGATCGGTCGAGCCGGAAATGGCCGAGCGTGGCTCAATCAGATCGGTCGGATCCAATTGCTTGGTGCAGTTCTCGCACTGATCGCCGCGTGCGCGGTCGTACCCGCAGTTGGGGCAGGTGCCTTCGATATAGCGGTCGGGCAGAAACCGACCATCTGCGTTGGAATAAACCTGTTTCTCGCTGACCTCTCGGATCAGGCCGGCGTCGTCCAGCTTGCCTGCGAAATGCTGGGTCAGGCGTTTGTTTTGTTCGCTGGACGAGCGGCCAAAGTGATCGAAGCTGAGGCCGAACCGGTTGGCGATATCGGCCTGAACCGCGTACATGTCAGCGCAATATTCGGCCACGGGCTTACCGGCTTTGGCCGCCGCGAGTTCCGCGGGCGTGCCGTGTTCATCTGTGGCGCACAGGAACATGACCTCATTCCCCCGGCCACGCTGGTAGCGTGCGTACAGGTCGGCTGGCAATTGCGAGCCGATCAGATTGCCGAGGTGCTTGATCCCGTTGATGTAAGGGATCGCCGAGGTGATGAGAATCCGAGCCATTTTGCGTGTCCACGTAACTGTCTGCGCGCTCGTCTACCTTATGTAACCCGCCAGCAAAAGGCCGGGTTTTGCGTGGATGTCCTGAAATGCCACGATCCGGTCAAAAAACGCTTTATCAATTGAATAGCGATTGCAGGTCAACAGATGTCCACACTACCCATAGGTTGAAAACAGAATCACGATCTCTTGTATTTTTATTACGACTACCCATATTGATTGTATACAAAAGTATACAAAAACGAGAGCATATTGCTAATGTTCGACTTCCTGCTTGAGGGTGCATTCGTGCCCTTTACCATGGCGCTTGCGCTGCTGTTTGGCCTGCTGGCCCTAGAGCTGATCGCTCTGGTGCTGGGTGGAAGCCTGCTGGCAGGCGAGGGCGAGGTCGATCTGGATGCTGTGGACGTCCCGGATCTGGATGTCGCAGACTTCGATCTCGACATAGATGCCGACATTGAATTGGGCGAGTTTGAACTTGCCGAGATTGAGACGGACGTGCCTGATGCCGCCGCTGCCGGGCCGATGGCTTGGTTGGGGATTGGCAAAGTGCCCTTCATGATCTGGCTTGTTGTGTTGCTGGCGGGTTTTGGTCTGTCGGGCATCGGCCTGCAATTGGCGCTGCGTGATTTGTTGGGCTTTGATCTGCCAAGCTGGATGGCCGCAATCCCGGCAGGTGCGTTTGGTCTGTGGTTCGCACGTGGCTTTGGAGCCGTGTTCGCCCGCCTGTTGCCGAAGACCGAGACTGAGGCGATGTCCGAACGGATGCTGGCCCGCCGTCGCGGAGTGATCTCACAAGGAACGGCGTCTCGTGGCCGCCCTGCCGAGGTGCGCGTGATGGACCGGTTCGGAAACACCCATCACCTGCGCGCCGAGCCGCTGCAAGACAAAGACATCCTTGAGCAAGGCACCGACGTGTTGGTGCTGCGCGACAGACGGCGCGACCGGTTCGTTCTGGTCGGCTTGTCGGACTAACCAAATTACCAACTCTTAAATCGGAGGATTTTGCATGGAAGTTTCATTCCTGGCGATTACGGTCGTCACCATTCTGGCCGTCCTGTTATTCATGGGCCTTGTCCTTGGCCGCCTTTATAAACGCGCGACCCGCGAAGTGAGCCTGGTGAAAACCGGGGCGGGCGGTAAAAAAGTCATCATGGATGGCGGTGTGGTCATTGTGCCGTTGCTGCACGAGGTCAGCCCTGTGAACATGAAAACCCTGCGCCTTGAAGTGCAGCGCAGCGGTGAAGCCGCGCTGATCACTCAGGACCGCATGCGCGTGGATGTGGGCGTCGAGTTCTACGTCTCGGTCATGGCGACTGAAGAAGACATCGCGCGCGCCGCACAGACGCTGGGCTCACGCACCTTTGACGTCGAACAGCTGCGCGAGATGATCGAAGGTAAACTGATCGACGGTTTGCGTGCCGTGGCCGCGCAGATGACTATGGACGGGCTGCACGAGAACCGCGCTGACTTCGTGCAAGAGGTGCAGAATGCGGTGTCCGAAGACCTGTTGAAGAACGGCCTGTCGCTGGAATCCGTGTCGCTGACTGCGCTTGACCAGACACCGTTCGAAGCACTGGACGAGAATAACGCCTTTAACGCTGTGGGTATGCGCAAACTGGCCGAGGTGATTGCAGCCTCGAAAAAAGAGCGTGCGCAGATTGATGCGGATGCCGAGGTTGAAGTGCGTCGCGCCGCGATGGAGGCCGAGCGTCAGAAACTGCTGATCGAGCAGGACGAGGCACAGGCGCGGATCGAACAAACTCAGAAGGTCGAAACCCTGCGCGTGGCTCAAGAGGCCGAGATTGCGGCGCGGACCGAAGACTTGGTGCGCGAAACCGAACGTGCCCGGATCGCCCGTGAAGAAGCCATCCGCGGGGCCGAGATCGAGCGCGAGCGCAAGATCCGCGATGCTGAGATTGCGAAAGAACGTGAGATCGAAGTGGCCGAGCAGGAGCGTCAGATCATCATCGCGCAGAAATCCGAAGAGGAAAGCCGTGCGCGTGCATCTGCGGACCTCGCCCGGGCCGAGGCGACAAAGGCGACCGAGGCCGTCGTGACCGCCCGCGAAGTGGCCGAAGCTGAACGCCAGAAGCAGATCGTATTGATCGAAGCGACGCGCGAAGCGGAACGTCAGGCGACTGCGATCCGACTGGCCGCGCAGGCCGAGAAAGAGGCCGCCGCCGACCGTGCCGAAGCGCGTCGTGAAGAAGCACAGGCCGAAGCAGATGCGTTGAACATCCGTGCCGAGGCGAAGAAAAACGACATGCTGGCCGAAGCGGAAGGTAAGCGCGCCATTGTTGAAGCCGACAATGCCTTGTCCGCGGCGCAGATGCGTATGAAAGTCGATATGGCGCGGATTGAGACGATGCCGTCGATCATCTCGGAAATGGTGAAACCGGCCGAAAAGATCGACTCGATCAAAATCCATCAGGTTGGTGGGATCGGTGCCGGTGCTTCAGGCGGTGGAGCGGCCAACAGCGACAAGCCGGTGGTCAATCAAGCGCTGGATTCGATCATGGGCATGGCTGTGCAGATGCCCGCGCTCAAGAAACTGGGCGAGGAGCTGGGCCTGTCGATGGAAAACGGTGTCGGCGGAGTAGTGAACGGCGCGCTAGAGGCGACGCCTGAACCAGCAGACACGGTCGAGATTGTCGAGGAAGAGACGTCGCCGACTCAGTAAAAACGAACAAAGAACAAATGGGCCGGGAATTTCCCGGCCCTTATTTATTCTTCCCGAGAGCGTTTCAACAGGCGCCCGACGGTAAAGGATGTACGCGGAGCGTAGACATAGTTTGTCCGCTCTTCCGGCGTCGGGCGAGTGCGCATCCGTGCAAGACCAAATATGATCAACCCCAGATGTCCGACGGCCACAAAGGCAAACAAAGCGCCGGGGCCGAACTGCTCGATCAGTGTCGAGGAAATATAGGGCGATGCAATTGCGCCCAAGGCGTACCAGAACATCAGGGCCGCAGACAGTTCGACCCGTTCTTCACTGGTGGCAAAGTCATTTGCGTGGGCCGAAGACAGCGAAAAGATCGGAAAGGTCGTCAGGCCAAAGAACCCGGCGGCCAGCATCACCCCAAGTGTCCCGGTCCCGCTTGCAGCCATCGTGAACCCGCAGCTCAGTACAGCGGCGGCAGACAACCAGATCAGAACCCAGCGTCGATCATATTTGTCGGCCAGCCAGCCCAGAGGGTACTGCGCCAGTGCCCCGCCCAAAACAAATGAGGCAAGGAAGAACGCGATCTGGTCCACGCCCAGACCGACTTCTTGCCCGTAGACTGGACCAACCATGCGGAAGGACGCAGAGCTGAGCGCCGAGACGATCACGCCGGCCACAGCCAGTGGGGAACATGCCCATGCAAGCTTGGGCCGCAGCCGCTGCGTGTTCGGCGTTTGCGGTTGGCTGGCACGTGTCAGGGTCAGGGGCAGCAGCGAGGCACAGCATAGGATCGCCAACAGGTTGTAGGACACGTAAGAGGCAGGCGGCAGTACCGCGATCATCAACTGTGCGCCCAGCGAGGCACCGAGATCTACAAGCCGATAGGTCCCCATGGCCCGGCCGCGCGTTTCATTTGTGACCTTGGCGTTCAGCCACGCTTCGATCACGGTGTAGCATCCTGCAATACAGGTACCCGATGCGATCCTGAGAACCGCCCAGATATAGGGATTGTCTGTCAGGGTGTGACCGATCAATCCCATCGCGCCCAAGGCGGTGCAGACCGCAAAAGCACGAGAATGGCCGACACTGCCCATCAGGCGCGGCGCCCACCAGCACCCGACAAAAAAGCCGATAAAATGAGCTGACCCCAGCAGACCGATCTGCTCGGTCGTGAATTCCAGCGTGATTCCGGAAATAGCATCGAGCGGACCAACCCCGCCCGTCGACAGCTGCAACAGAATGGCCGAAAGAAAAAGGGCGGCAAAGGAAATGATCGTGCGCATAGTGATCTCAGATTGGCGTCGTTGCCGCACAATGCGCGCATCTATTCGACTTTATCGAGTCGTTTTTTGCGCTTTGTTAGTTAACGCGCACGGCTGATCTCGGCATGGATGTCCAGACCGACGTTGTCGCGAACCAGATCAGGATAGCCTGACGCGCCAAAGTCATGCCGGTTGAGGGCTCCGGTCAGGCCGATGGACAATGTGTTCAGATCGTCTGCCGCTGTGCCTGCCTGCCGATATAGATTGGCGTTCAGCGTGATCGGCCGCGTTACGCCTCGTACGGTCAGGTCCCCCGTAATGCGGGCCCCGTCCGAGATGCGCCCCTGTTCGCCAAGCTCAATTTTCGTTGAGACAAACCGGATCGTTGGGTGCTGTTTGGCATCCAGTACACTTGGGCTGAGCATGGGCATTCGGGCAAAAGGCAACCGCGTTCTGGCCTTGCTGACGTCCAGCACAACCGAGACTTGACTGTTCTGCAGTTGGCGCATGTCGATGTTAACATCGGCGGATCGGATTGGCATGGATCCCGACTGCATTACGCCCGACAGATTGAAGCTGAAGCCGACCCTGGTGTCTGTTGTCGACAGAACGTAGGGGCTGAGCGTCGCGTGCGACGGTCGGGCAATGGGCAGGGACGCCAGCCCGGCAAGGAAAATGCGTCGGTTCATTACTGTCATGCCCGAAGGCTAGGGCGTGCACTGTGACCGGCCAATCAAACATTGCGTGATCGCGGCTTTTTCAGGCCGGGGCTTCGTTGGTCGCGATGCGCTTGAGGTGCAAGCCGGACCGGGCGGCGGTCATGGTGGCCTGCCATGTGACCGGGGGCAGGGCACGGGCGCGGCGGCGGGTCAGGGTCCAGCGCCGGGCCTCGCCCTGATGGGCGGCAGCCATGTGCCAGCGTGTCTCGACCCCTTGCGCGCCACCGTCACCAGGTGTCAGCAGCAGGCCAAGCGGAGCCCGCCCCATCGTGCCGCCCTGTTCGGCGGCCAGATGCATCCGGCGCACCGGTGTCAGACCCGGCGCGCCCGGCAGGTCGCCGATGATCAACGGGATCGCCCCGCTGCGCAGCGCCTCTTCCATGCACCACAACAGATCTTCGGCGCGGGTGGGGCGGACAAAGATGAACCGGGCTGGATCGGCAAAGGGCATCATCCCGTCCGAGTTCAGCTGACCAGGCTCCCACGCGGGCGAGATCCACAGCACGGGCCCCTGCGCCTGACTGGCCAGCCACACGGCAAAGCTGCGCCGGGCAGGACCACATGCCTCGTGCACGCGGCCCAGTTGCAGGGTGATTTGACTATGTAGGTTCAACCCCGGAGCAGCGCGCGCGGGTTTTTGATCAAGAAGATGAGCCGCCATGCAGGCAGGTTAGCATGTTCTCATTTTGTTCTCAATGATCGAATGCAGCCCTGAAAGGGTCAGCGCGACAGGATCATGCGCCCGTTTGCGAATTGGATGTTGGAAAATCGATGAAGGTAATCCATCCCCAGCAAGGACTTGTGCAGCTCGCCCTCATTAACCCAGGCAGATACGTTTTGATCGGTGATGGGGCCGACGGTCAGAGTTTCAAGCCGGACCGGGGCGGTGCGCACCTCACCGTTGGCGGTCAGGGCGCGTCCAAAGTAATTCAGTTGATCCGGGTCGATACCTGCACGTTTCGCGTCCTGTGCGCTCAGGACAATTTGGCTGGCACCGGTGTCGACAAGAAAGTTGATCGGCTCGCCATTCACCAGAACGGGCAGATAATAGTGGCCATCATATGCGCGGGGTACCTCAATCGTTTCGCCAGTAACCGTCATCTGCGGAGCAGGGCTAACCGTTGAACGGATATCTTCCCAAAGACCAATAATCGCGATGACGCCGACGAAAATGAACACCCAGGCCATCACCTGTTGCAACGTCTTGTTCAGGGACTGTCGATTGTACGAGATGAACCAGAACACCAGCACTGTGCCAAGTATGACCAGATACACCAGTTGTCCAAAGCTGCCGCCATCCATGTGGTTCACCCCACCAAAGTTACGTGCTGTTTATATGGGGGTTTAAGATGCAAAACCAAAGGCCTTTAGGCCATCCAGAATGAACTGCACCGACAAAGCCGCCAGCAGCATCCCCAGCAACCGGGTCAGCACATTCAACCCGGTTTTGCCCAGAATACGTGCGATCAGACCGCCTGACAGGAAGAAGATCAAAACGACGGCCATAACGGCCAGCATCACCAAGATTGCCTCGGCGATGCCCAGAAACCCCGGGTGCTGACCGGCCAGAAGGATGATCGTCGCAATCGACCCGGGCCCAGCCACCAAAGGAATGGCCAAAGGAAAAACAGACGGATCGGGGTGTTCTTCTTCTTCGGCCCGATCCTCGCGCCGTTTGGTGCGCCGTTCGAACAGCATGTCCAGCGCGGTCAGGAACAGCAGCGCGCCGCCTGCAACTTTGAACGCCTCCATCGAGATGCCGACAAAGCCCAGAACCGCCTCACCAAAGGCTGCAAAGGCGATCAGGATGCCCGAGGCCACAGCACAGGTGCGATAGGCCGTCATGCGACGCGTGCGGGCATCCATACCCTGCGTCATCGCGACAAAAATCGGAGTTGTGCCAAACGGATCGATGACCACGAATAACGTCGTAAACGCGGTGATGAAGAAAGCAAGGTCGATCATCCCGCAGCCTCCTGTTGCAGGTCTTTCAAAACAGCCAAAGCCTTTTCAGCCAAGGTGCTGGGAACGTACACGTGGTCATGGTGATACCCGGCAACCATGTTTGCCGGAATGTTGTTTTCCGCAAGGGCGGTCGAAACGGCAGCGGTCAGGCCCACCCCCTCAAGCGACGAATGAACCTGCAGAGTGATGCGGCGCATGGGCACCGCGTCTTCCGGTGCGGCGCCAACGGGGATGATCAGCGACAGACCTTCGGCTTCGATGCAGCTTGCCCGTGTGCCTTCGGGCCAGGCTTCCTCTTGTGGCCAGACAACAAACGCAAATTCGCCCGGCTGAAGCGCGGGGCGCATGCCTGCAATCATGGCGTTGGTTTCAACGACAGGCTTCATCATGCCACGTTTTCTGCCTGTTCCAGCCGTTCTGCCGCAGCAACCCATAGTGCCTCGGCCTTTTGCATCGCCTCGGTCACTTCCGCGAATTTGCGGTTCCAGGTTTCCAGATCGTTGATCTTGTCGTCTTCATACAAAGCCGGGTCCGACAGTTTGGCCGATAGTTTGTCATGCATATCCGTCAGCTTTTCGATCCGATCCTCGCATTTGCGCAAATCGGCCCGCAAGGCCAGCATAGCCTCGCGCGAGGGGCGTTTGGGCTTGCTGACTTGCGGCTTTTCTTTGACCGGTTTGTCCCGTGCCAGCAACAGAGAGCGGTACGCTTCAAGGTCGCCGTCGAAGGGCTTGACTGTCCCGTCCGAGACCAACCAAAGCCGGTCCGCGACAAGGCTTAGAAGGTGCATGTCGTGGCTGACTAACACGACTGCACCGGAATAGGCGGTCAGTGCTTCGACCAGAGCCTCGCGGCTTTCGATATCAAGGTGGTTGGTCGGTTCATCCAGGATCAGCATATGCGGCGCATCAATCGTGGCGATCAGCAGCGACAGGCGCGCTTTTTGGCCACCGGACAGACGACCAACCTCGGTTTCGGCCTGATCCGCGTTCAGTCCAAATCCAGCCAGCCGAGAGCGCCACTTGCCCGGCGCTTCGTCAGGACGCAGACGGCGCAGGTGGTCCAATGGCGTTTCGTCCACATAAAGCTCATCCACTTGATGCTGTGCGAAATAGCCGATGCGCAGCTTGTTGGAACGGCTCATCTTGCCCGCCATCAGGGGCAGGCGGTCGGACAAAAGCTTGGACAAGGTTGATTTGCCCTGACCGTTCTTGCCCAACAGGGCAATCCGGTCATCCTGGTCAATCCGCAGGTTCAGGCGGCGCAGAACCTCAGTCTCGCCATAGCCTGTCACACCACCTTCGATCTGGATGATCGGCGGCGACAGTTCCTCGGGCTCGGGGAAGGAAAACGCGCGCAGGGCGGCCTCTTGCGGGGTCGAGACCAGTTGAATGCGCTCGATCATCTTCAGGCGGGATTGGGCCTGAACGGCCTTGGACGCCTTATAGCGGAAGCGATCCACGAAGCTTTGCAAATGCGCAATACGGGCTTTGGCCTTGGCGTTCTCGGATTCCGCCTGCGCCAGACGTTCGGCGCGACGCTCGGCGAATTTGTCATAAGGCACCGCGTAATAGGTCAGCTTGCGGTCTTCCAAATGCAGGATCGAGCTGACAGCACGGTTCAACAGCCCTCGGTCGTGGCTGATGATGATCACCGTGTGCGGATACTTGGCCAAATAGCTTTCCAGCCACAACGCGCCTTCAAGGTCCAGATAGTTGGTTGGTTCGTCCAGCAACAGCAGATCAGGCTGTGAGAACAACACGGCCGCCAGTGCGACACGCATTCGCCAGCCGCCCGAAAAACCCGAACAGGGCTTTAGCTGGTCTTCATCGTCAAAACCCAAGCCCTTGAGGATTGAGGCTGCACGCGCCTCGGCCGACCAAGCGTCGATATCGGCAAGGCGGGTCTGGATCTCGGCAATCCGCGCAGGGTCTTCGGCGCTGTCGGCTTCGGCCATCAAAGCGCTGCATTCCGTATCGGCGGCAAGAACCGTGTTGATCAGCGAGACATCGGACGAGGGCACTTCTTGCGCGACACCGCCGATCCGCGCGCGTTTGGGGACCGCGATATTGCCCGATTCCAGCGCCAGTTCCCCTCGGATCAGGCGGAACAGGGTGGTCTTTCCGGTGCCATTACGGCCCACAAGGCCAACCTTGTGCCCGTCTGGAATGGTTGCGCTTGCGCCGTCAAATAAAGGGCGGCCTTCAACGGCATAGGTGATGTCTTCGATCCGTAACATGGGCCGCTCTTAGCAGAGGCGTGATGCCGCCGCCAGCGGCTTGGCATGTTCAAGCGTCATGCAATGTGTTAGCGCTGTGTCGTTTGCTTTTCTGAACGGTTTTTTCCATGCGCGCGGCCCAAACGCCCCCTCATCTGATCACGCTGATCTTTGCCACTGCGTTGTCGGTGTTGTCGCTGAACATGTTCCTGCCGTCGCTGGCCCATATGAGCGAAGATTTCGGCGTAGATTACGGCCTGATGAACCTGTCGGTTGCCGGTTATCTGGCGGTTTCAGCCGTGCTGCAACTGATCATGGGGCCGCTGTCTGATCGCTTCGGGCGCAGGCCGATCCTGTTGATGTGCATGACGATCTTCGTCGTCGCCTCAATCGGTTGCACACTGGCCGAGTCGATCTGGGTGTTTCTGGGTTTCCGTCTTTTGCAGGCCGCAGTGGTGGCCGGGTCGGTTCTGTCCAGCGCATCGATCAGAGACCGGTATCCACCGAACGAGGCGGCCAGCAAACTGGGGTATGTAGCGATGGCCATGGCTTTGGCGCCGATGCTTGGGCCGATGCTGGGCGGCGGGCTGGATATGCTCTTTGGCTGGCGCTCGGGGTTTGTGCTTTACACTATGCTGGGGGCAGGGCTGTTGGTTTTGCTTTGGTTTGACATGGGCGAGACCAACATGAACCGCTCGTCCACCTTTTCAGCCCAACTGCGCGAATACCCGGATCTGTTTCGCGCCCGCAGGTTCTGGGGTTACGCCCTGTGCGCGTCGTTTTCGATTGGCGGGTTCTACAGCTTCATCACCGGCGCGCCACTGGTCGCCGCCGCTTGGTTCGATCTGAGCCCTGCGATGTTGGGCCTTGGCATAGGGATTATTACCGGCGGGTTCATGGTGGGTAACTTCGTCACTGGCCGGATCGCCGCGCGGACACGTCTGACCACGATGATCCTGATCGGACGGATTGTGGCCTCGACCGGGCCATTCCTCGGATTGCTGCTGTTTCTTGCTGGCCTTGGGTCGGTTTGGGTGTTCTTCGGCTCGGCCATATGTGTGGGGTTCGGCAACGGGTTGACCAACGCCAATGCCGCGGCAGGCGTCATGTCCGTGCGCCCCAGGCTGGCAGGCAGCGCAGCAGGGTTGTCTGGTGCGATGGTGGTGGCGCTGGGTGCAATCCTGACCTCGATGACGGGTGCATTTGTCAGCCCCGAAAATGGGCCGTTTCTGGTTCTGGGCATGATGTGGGCATGCAGCTTTGCCGGGTTGCTTGCAGTGCTGTATGTTCGCCATCTGGACCGGATCGACCCGTTGCCGGACACATTCTGAACGCCAAAGCGGCGAATGGGCTATCATAACACTTTTCATAAGCCAAAGACCGTGATACGCGGCGCGCGATGGATTTCGGCGCGGGCCCCGCGCCACATTGTAAGGAGAGGCCGACATGGCACTGGAACGCACATTCTCGATCATCAAACCCGATGCAACCCGCCGCAACCTGACTGGCAAAATCAACGCCAAGTTCGAAGAGGCCGGCCTGCGCATCGTCGCGCAAAAGCGCATCCACATGACCAAAGAGCAAGCTGGCAAGTTCTACGAAGTGCACGCCGAGCGTCCGTTCTATGACGAACTGTGCGAATTCATGTCGTCGGCTCCGGTTGTTGTTCAGGTTCTGGAAGGCGAAGGCGCCATTGCAAAGAACCGCGAAGTCATGGGTGCAACCAACCCTGCAGACGCGGCGGCTGGCACCATCCGCGCCGAGTTTGCCGAGTCGGTTGGCGAAAACTCGGTCCACGGTTCGGACGCACCTGAAACCGCAGCGGTAGAGATCGCGTACTTCTTCTCGGGCATCGAACTGGTCGGCTAAGCCACCGCTTCTGCCAACGTATTGGGCCGCTCCGCTTGGGGCGGCCTTTTTTGTTCAGACTTGCTTTAGATCTTGTGGTGCAACGCGCACGCCAATGGCATCCAGATCGGCGATCATCTTATTTTCCGGCGCGGCACTGTTGCCTGCTTTTATCGCGTCAAAGCGCTGCCGTAGGGCTTTCTTTTCTTCGCCCTTGCAGTCGTTCCATGGACGGCCCTGCAACCCCATCACCAGAACGTAGTAGCCGATAAAATGGGCCTTGGTTCCGGCGCGTAAAAGGCGGGCATAAGCCTCGTCTGGCCCCAGCTCTCGCAATTCTTCCGCCGAATGAATACCTGCACGGGCGCAGGCTTGTTCGAAAGCCGGGCCAAGGTTTCGGATCGATGAAACAGGGTCGCTCATTCGTTCGTTTTACGTTCATCCCTCAGCCCTGTCACCCGAGGATTACGTTTGGTCAAAACGGAATGTCTTGATGTTTTCTCAAGCTTGCGTTTGCATGAGGCGAGGCTTTCGCGGAGGGTCGAGTGTTTGAACACAAAAAGACCAAGGAAGGATCGGCAGAAGGGGGAATGACTGTGCCTCCTGAAGCCCTGTTCTTTCTGTCCTCGCTGATGGACACGAAAGCTCTTGAAGCTTCTTTGACGGGTTTAACTTTGGTGATTGAGCCAAAAGGCACAAGCAAGCCTTTTTCGCTGTTGGATTGCCATGATCAGACCCAGCGCGCAGCGGGTCGAGTGCTGATCGAAAGCGGTGCGGCATTGCACTTGCTACAAAAAGGCCAACGCCCGTTGTCCCAGAACGGCATGGGTAATGGGCGATTTGTTCAGCACCTGCCTGACGGTGAAGTGCGGGCAGCGTTGCAGGATTTTCCAAAGCTCAGGGCCCTGATGCAGATCGGGGTTGGTAAGCTGGAAGAGAAGTCTTTTGTCGTGCTGGATGAGCTGCAAAAGACCCAGGTCAGAGGGGTGATCTGGTCTATGAGGTCAACCTCGGGGCGGGCTACGGTTGTTCGATTGCACGGATTGCGCGGTTACGAGCGTGCCTATGAAAAGGTCTGTTCTTCAATCGTTGAACTGCCGGGCTGCGCACAGGACGTTGAAGCGTTGTATGCGGGTCTGTTTCCGGGCTTGGTGACCTACCGGGCCAAGCCCGAGATCGCGCTTGGGAAAACGGAACCTTCGCTCGAAGTGGCGACAGATATTATCCACACCTATCTGAAGGTTGCCCGGCAAAACGAAGAGGGCATAGTCGCCGATATTGATACAGAGTTTCTGCACGATTACCGTGTGTCGTTGCGTAAAATCCGGTCTGTGGTCAGCCTGTTCAAAGGGGTGTTTTCCGAAGATCAGACCGCCGATCTGAAACGCGTTTTTTCGGACCTTATGGCACCAACCGGGCGGCTGCGCGATCTGGATGTATATCTTTTGGAAAAAGATATGTATTTCAGCCTTATACCGGCCAATCTACATTTGGGCTTGCGGGCGATGTTTGACCAGTTTCAGAAAGAGCGCAAACAGGAATTGTCGCGCTTGTCTCGCAGATTGCGCAGCCGTGACTACGACGCCTCGATGAACCGGCTGATCGAAAAGTTTGACGGCACCGCCCATTTGCAACCCGGGCCAAATTCGGACCGGGGCGCTTATGATTATGCCTGTGCGCTGATCTGGAAACGCTATCGCAAGGTATGCAAAATCGCGCGCAATATTACTGATGACACTCCAGATGAGACGGTCCACGACCTGCGTATCGACTGTAAAAAACTGCGCTATTTGATGGAGTTCTTTGCCCCGCTCTTTGACGCAAAGGCATTCAAAAAAATCCTCAAGCCTCTGAAAAAGCTGCAAGATAACCTGGGCCTGTTCAATGATTATTCCGTGCAACAAGAGGCGTTGCTGACATTTGTCTCGCAGCAAAGCAACGCGCAGGGTCGCGTGGATGCACAGATCGGTTTAGCCGTGGGAGGGTTGATTTCTGTGCTGGATCAACGCCAAAAATTCGAGCGCAGCCGTGTCATTACCAGTTTCCAGCACTTTGACAGCCCTGAAACCCAGCATCTGTTCCGCAGTTTGTTTCACCAGAATGAGGAGTAAGGGATGAAGATCATTGCCTGCTACAGCAACAAGGGCGGCGTCGGCAAAACCGCAACCTCGGTGAATCTGGCATATGCCTATGCGCAGGCGGGGAAGCAGGTTTTGCTGTGTGATCTCGACCCTCAGGGCGCGTCGGGTTTTTATTTTCGCGTGAAGCCATCGAAGAAACTGACGGATGCGCGGTTTTTTGAGGATGTGGATCGGTTTACCAAGGCAATCCGTGCCAGCGATTTTGAAGGTTTGGACGTGCTGCCTGCAAACCTGACTTTCCGTGATTTCGATGTCTTCCTGTCCCGGATGCGGAACAAGCGCTCGCGCCTGAAAAAGGCACTGGTTTCGGCTGGCAGTGACTATGACGTGATCATTCTGGATTGCCCGCCGAACTTTTCGACCCTGTCCGAAAACATCTTCAAGGCGGCGGACGAAATCGTCGTGCCGGTTATTCCCACAACGCTGTCTGAACGCACATTCGACCAGTTGGTAAGCTTTTTTGATGAACACAGGCTGCGAAAGAAAAAGCTGAGGGCGTTCTTTTCGATGGTCCAGCAGCGGAAGGTGCTACATCAGGAAACGATGGTATCGATGCGCAAGCTGTATCCTAAACGGTTTTTGCAGACGACGGTGCCTTTTGCGGCGGACATCGAAAAGATGGGTCAGCACCGCGCCCCGGTCAGCACCTATGCCGGGCGCAGCGTGGCCTGTGCATCCTACCGGGCGTTGTTCGAGGAATTGGAAAACGGAGTGGTTTCAACCCAATGAGCAAGGAAATCGAACGCAAGTTTCTGGTGGCTACCTTGCCGGACCTGAGTAGTACGCAGAAAGCCGTTGTGCGACAGGGATACTTGACGGCGCCTGATGACTCGACCGAATTGCGGTTGAGGCAGAAGAACGATGCTTTTTTTCTGACTTTGAAAGGTGGCGGTGGCTTGGTCCGTGTTGAGCGTGAGGCACAGATTACGGACGAACAGTTTGAAACGTTCTGGCCCGAAACCGAAGGTCGCCGTGTCGAGAAAGAGCGGTACACCGGACAATTGCCGGATGGGCTCATGTTCGAGCTGGATATCTTTTCGGGCGATCTGGCGTCTTTGCGTCTGGTTGAAGTGGAATTCGACTCGGAAGAAGATGCCGCGGCTTTTGTCCTACCGGATTGGTTCGGGGCGGATGTGACAGAAGACAAACGCTATAAAAACAAGACAATGGCGACAGAAGGTATCCCTGTTTAGGGGTTCTGGGCCAGATAGATAGTCGCCTGTAGCCCAGGATAACAGTTTTGGGCTGCAAACCTGCCGCCATGCATATGCGAAATCGCCGCGACCAATGCCAGTCCCAGCCCGGCGTTGCGCTCCGTCCGTGCAGGGTCAAGAGTTACAAAAGGCAACTGCAGGCGATCCAGTTCTTCGGGTGGGACGCCCGGGCCCTGGTCACGAACATGCAGACAGGCAAAACCGTTTTCGGCATCCAGCGAAATCGTGATGGTCGAATCCGCAGGCGCATATCGCATCGCGTTTTCCAGCAGGTTGGACAGGGCCTGAGACAGAAGCGGGCGGTGCCCTTCGATCGAGGGGGCAGAGCCAGTGACGTCCAGTGAAATACCCTGATCAGCGGCAACAGGGTCGTATAGTTCAACCACATCACCGACCAATTGCTGCAAGTCGATGGTTTCAAACTGTTCGCGCCCAAGCCCGGCTTCGGCGCGCGAAATCTCGGTCAGTTGTGCCAGCACGCGCAGCACGTGGTCTATTTCAGCCGTTGCACGGGCGACATCGACTTCTCGGTCCAGATCGGTTTTGCCCGGTTCTGACAGGGCCTCGACACGCTGGCGCAAGCGCGAGAGCGGAGATCGCAGGTCATGCGCTATGGAATTCGACGTGGTGCGCAGGTTGCTGATCAATTCTTCGATCCGGTCCAGCATGTTGTTCAACGTGCCCGAGACCTGGTCAAATTCGTCGCCGGTTCCGCGCAAAGGCATTCTTTTGGATAGATCGCCAGACACGATGTTTTCGGCCGTGCTGGCTATGTCCGAAAGGCGTGCAAAGACCAGACGCGTGAACAGCCAGCCGGTGATCACGCTCAGCACAAAGGCGATCCCCAGTGCCAATGCGACCGACCTGAACAGGACGCGATCAAACTGCTGACGTGTGGCGGCATCGCGCCCAACCAGCAGACGTTCGCCGCCCGGCAGGCGGATTGAGGCGGCAGAAACCGGGACAAGCTGGTCATTGTCGGCGCGGCGAAGCTCCAGATCGACCCAACCGCTGCCCGCTGCCACATTCACGGGCCAGGATTTCAGATTGCCGACCAGCTTGACGCCCATCCGATCCGTCAAAAGGTAAAGCGCGTCACGTTCAGAAGCGCTTGGCAGGCGACGCTCAATTGCGGTGATCAGCCCAAGCAGACCTCGCCGTTCATATTCATCCGCCAATCCCGTCAACTCGGCAGAGACGACCGAGCGTGTCTCGGATTCAATGCTTCGGTTTGCGGTGACGTACACCACAGCCAGCACCGAAGCAGTCAAAAAGGTGCTGAGAAACATGCTGGTCGCGACCAGCCTTGTTCTGGAATTGTTCAGGGAAAGCCGCAGGTTATCCATCAGACATCATGTAACCCGCACCGCGAACGGTTTCAATCAACGGGGTATCGCCGCCTTCATCCAATTGTCGACGCAGCTTTGAAATATGGACGTCGACAACATTGGTGTTTGGATCGAAATGATAGTCCCAAACGCCTTCCAGCAGCATAGTGCGCGACACCACGCGGTTCTTGCGACGCAGAAAAAACTCCAGGATCTGGAACTCACGTGGGGTGAGCGTAATCTCGTGCCCGTCGCGGGTGACTTTTCGGGTCAACAGATCCATCTCAAGGTCTTTGCAGGTGAGCGTTGGCGTTTCTTCGGATTCCTGCGGACGTCTCAGCAGAGCTTCGATTTGGGCATGTAACTCCTGAAAGGAGAACGGCTTGACCAGATAGTCGTCCGCGCCCGAGCGCAGACCCTTGACCCGTTCGTCCACCGCGCTCATGGCGGTCAGCATCAGAACCGGTGTTTTCAGCCCAGCTGCGCGAAGAGATTTGATCAAGGACAGCCCATCCAAGCCTGGCAGCATCCGGTCCAGTACAATGGCGTCGAACCCTCCATCTGTGGCGTGATACAACCCTTCGCGACCATCTTCTGCGGTTTCAACCACGTAGCCTTCTTCGCCGAAGCCTTTGGCGATGAAGTCCCTAGTGTCAGCGTCATCTTCCACGATCAACAGACGGCGGCTCATGGTCGGGCTCCTTTCTATCGGGATTTAAACACAATTTTCAGGTGATGCACATTGAATTCGGGGGATCTTGCCGGGTGCTGGGCATGCACCCGGCAAGCCCGGCGGATAGTGGACAACTCTGTTCCGCCGGGTGAGGCGCGCGCCGAAAATCCCCATCAAGCGGCGCGCGCGTGTTCAAGGTTAGGCCAGTTCAACCGCGACGAAGATCTGGCTGCCACCGCGATTGATCAGCACCAACGCCGGATCGGTTTTTTCGCTGTCCAGTGCAGCCTTCAAGGCGTCAGGCGTGATCGTATCCTGGTTGCCAAGTTTGACGATGACGTCACCACGCTGCAGACCGGCCTTTGCGGCTGGGCTGTCCGGTTTCAGGTCTGTGACCACAACGCCTTCGACCGTCTCGGCCACACCGGTCTCGGCGCGTACCGTCTCGGTCAGCGGGGCGACTGTGACGCCCAGCGTCGTGCCTGCAACTTCAGCTTCGACCGGCGCATCGGCCTGAGCAGACGCCGTCTGGTGTTGGCCAACGGTCAAAGTCAGCGTTTCCTCTTTACCGTCACGCAAGACTTTCAAAGTACTGTCAGTACCAACTTTGGTTGTGCCGACCAGAATGGGCAAATCACTGCTGGAATCGACGGCTTCGTCATTGAAGGACAGGATCACATCGCCCTGTTTCAGAACGCCATCCGCTGGGCTGTCGGCAACCACATCAGACACTAGTGCACCGGATGACGCATCGATCCCCAGGGCTGCCGCGAGTTGCGGGCTGACGTTTTGGATCGAAACACCCAGCCAGCCGCGGCTGACCTGGCCATCGTCACGCAAATCGGCGGTGATATGTTCTACGATGTTCGACGTCACGGCAAAGCCCAGGCCCACCGACCCACCGCTGGGTGAATAAATGGCTGAATTCACGCCAATAACCTCACCATCCATGTTGAACAGGGGTCCACCTGAATTGCCCTTGTTGATGGCCGCGTCCGTCTGAATGAACTCTGCGTAGGGGCCTTCTGAAATGTTGCGACCCTTTGCCGAGACGATACCGGTGGTTACGGTTGAACTCAGACCAAACGGGTTACCGATGGCCACAACATCTTCGCCGACGCGGATGACATCGCTGTCGCCCATCTCAACGGCCTGAAGTGCGGTGTCTGCATCGATTTTCAAAACGGCGATGTCGGTCAGTGGGTCTGTTCCGATCACTTCGGCCTCAAAGGTGCGGTCATCGTTCAGCCGCACGGTCACGGTTGAAGCGTTTTCCACGACATGGTGATTAGTGACAATGTATCCCGCTTCATCCAGAACAAAGCCCGAGCCCAAACCCTGTGCTGGACCTTGCTGGGGGGCGTTGAAGCCTTCGGGCGCGCCAAAGCGTTTGAAGAATTCGCCAAACGGATGCCCGTCGAAGTCAAAGTTTTGCCCGGGTGTCGCACCGGGTACGATTTCTTGTTCCGCGATGATGGTCACCACCGAAGGTGAAACGGTTTCGACCAGATCTGCCAATGCCTCGTCCGCCATGGATGGAATGGCAGTTGTTGCCAGCATGGCTGCGCCCAAGGCACTGATGCCCATCCAGTTGGAGGTCCGGGGAAGTAATAGCGATGATTTGCGGATGCTCATTTCTGTCTCCTGTATGTGTCGCGCAGGTGCGACTGCGCGTTGAAACAAGAGATGGACCGGCAGGATTGGTCTTTCCTTAGGGATATGTGAAGAAATCTTAATTTTGCCACAAACCCAGTGTTCTGTGACGGCCGACGTCAGTACGGGATTCGCTAAAATTACCGGGTTGTCGGCGTGCGAATCGGAGGATTGTTGCTGAAATCGACGTCAAACTTTCAAAAGCATTGAATTATTTTTGTTTTGTTGACAATGATCCGTCGACAGGATGGGAAAAAATACAGCTCCCTCAATGGTTGTGCTCAGGTTGGCGTTTGGCTGGACTTGACGTGAAAACTTTGACGTGAGCGAGGTGTAAGCACGAATAAGTTTGTGCATAACCTCGAATCGTTACCGCGTGTACAATCTTTCGATCCCCTATAGGTTGATTGACCCGTGGGGCGTTGTTGCTCAAAAACCATTCAAAGTTGAGCTAAGTTAACCATACCTTCCAATTTTACGTTGTTTCGCGTGTTCAGATCAGTGAGGATGAACATGCCCAAGTAAGGGGGAGCCAAAAGCGCTAGGGGGCGCTGCTGGTTCACTCAGTCACCGAGAGTTTTAGCGGCGTGTTAACGAGGGGGTCTTGTTTAGGTTTGGCTGCTATGTAGTCGGGTTGTCGTGAAGGCAAGCTGACCAGGCTTTTGGGATTGAGAAAAGTGGTAGTCCTGTTTTGGGCACCGGCCCGGTCTTCAAGACCGGGCCGTGTTTATTTTAGGCGCCGATTTTTGAGCCAAGCGTTCCAGTCATCGGGCGTATCCAGGTCCAGCAGAGCATTTCGGTCTGGCAAGCGGTGCAGATGTACTTTGCCTTGATGAGCTCGCACCACTTGTTGAGCACCGTCATCGCCCTGCAAATCTGAGAGTTGGCGAAAAAGGCTTCGGTCAAAGATCACCGGATGACCGGGTTTGCCCTGCGCAGTGGCACCGCGCCAAACAAGGTTGTCGGGGTGGGTTTTGCGTGCGTTCACAACCGCAGCCAAATCGGCACTGGAAAGATCCGGCAGATCGGCCAATAAGACCATCACTGCCGGGGCGTCAGGCGAAACCCGTCGCATCGCAGCGCGCAGGCTTGCATTCATGCCTTCTGCGGCGTCGGGAACAGGTACTGTTTGAACATCCAAACCACTCAGCGCGTCATATCTGGAGTGTGGTTTTGGGGGCAGGGCAGCAAGCACGGGGCCGACAGCCTGCGCGCTGCGCGCTGATCGCGTCAACAAGGGGACCCCGTCAATCATTTGCATCAACTTGTCCACGCCGCCCATGCGGCTGGATTGACCGGCGGCCAGCAGGATGATGGGAATCTCAGTCATGCCGTCACAATGCCGCCGGTCAACCGGAGTGTCATCCCCTCATGCGTGCACCGTCCGGGTCAAACAAAGGCGTTGAGAGAACTTTTGCCTTGCACATCTGCCCAAGGATTTCGATTTCGACCTCTAATCCATCGGATACGCGGCCAGAAGGTAAGAAACCCATCGCAATGGATTTCTGTGCGAAGTGAGAGTACCCGCCCGATGTACAGAAACCGACCACAGTACCGTCCAGCCAAATCGGCTCATAAGCATTCACGTCTGCGTCGTCTGCATCGACTTCGAAGGCGACCATTGTGCGGGCGGTTCCGTCAGCACGTTCTGCCTCGGCAACGGCGCGGCCGATAAAGTCGCTGTTCTTTCGGAATGAGATAAAGCGGTCCAGCCCAGTTTCCGCAGCGGTGTAGTCGGGCGAGAATTCTCGCATCCACGAGCCGAAAAACTTGTCCAGCCTCAGGCTCATCATTGCACGCATCCCAAAAGGCACCATGTCATGCGCTTGCCCGGCTTCCCACAAGGTCCACCAGAGTTGCCGCTGGGCCATAGGATCGCAGTAGATCTCGTACCCAAGATCGCCGGTATAGCTCACCCGCTGAACGATGCATTCGGTCATGCCAACGGTCATGCGGCGAACATCAAGAAACCTGAAATCACTCAGGTCATCTCGGGTGCAGGCGGCCAGAACCTGCGTTGCCTTGGGACCGGCGATCTGAAACCCGTTCAAGCGGTCGCTGATGTTCTCGATGGAAACGCCATCCTGCGCATTTTGCAGGAACCAGCGCATGTGGAACGCCTGGCTGCCATAGGAGGCCGTCAACTGAAACTCGGTTTCGCTCAGGCACGACACGGTGAAATCGCCGATCAGTTTACCTTTAGGCGACAGCATCGGTGTCAGGGACAGGCGACCGGGTTTTGGCATACGTCCAGCCATGATCCGGTCCAGCCAATCCCGGGCCGCTGGTCCTGTGATCCGGTATTTGCCGAAGTTATGGACCTCGTTGATGCCAACGTTCTCACGCACGGCACGCACTTCGCGTCCCGTCGCCTCGAAGGCGTCTGAACGACGGAATGAAGGCGTTTCGTAACCCGGCTCATCCCCTTGGGCAAAGTAGTTGGCGACCTCGAGCCCAAATTGCTGGCCCCAGACTGCGCCCAGATCGCTGAAGATGTCGTACATCGGCGTCGTTCGGTTCGGGCGCGCAGCTGGCAGTTCCTCGTTCGGGTAGGCGACGCTGAAGCGTTTCTGATAGTTCTCGATGACTTTGGGGCGGGTATAACCGGGGCTGATCCAGTCGCCGAACCGGGCCACGTCCATGGCAAAAACGTCGCGTTCTGGCTCTCCCTCGATCATCCATTGCGCCAGCGTCAGGCCGACACCGCCACCCTGGCTGAAGCCCGCCATGACTCCGCAGGCAGACCAGTAGTTGCGTATGCCTGGAACAGGCCCGACCAGCGGATTTCCGTCGGGCGCGAAAGTGAATGGTCCGTGGATCACCGATTTCACGCCAGCCTCGGCCAGAACCGGGAAACGTTTGTAGGCAAACTCGATACTGTCGGTGATTTTGTCATAGTCATCAGGCAACAGTTCGTGACCAAACTCCCACGGCGTGCCGTCCACGGCCCAGGGTTTGCAAGGCTGCTCGTAGAACCCGATGCAAAGCCCACGTCCTTCTTGTCTAAGGTAGCTTTCGCCAGCCGGGTCCATCACATGAGGATGCTCGCCACCCGCATCAATGATCGCTTCGATCTGCGGGATCGAATCCGTGACCAGATACTGGTGCTCCATCGGGTGCAGAGGGAAGTAGACACCGGCCATCGCGCCCACTTCACGCGCCCATAGGCCTCCTGCGTTGACCACATGCTCGGCGTGAATGGTGCCCTTGTCGGTGACCACATCCCAAGTACCATCGGGACGTTGGTTGGTTTCGCGTACCATGCAATGGGTTTCGATTGTTGCCCCGCCCATGCGAGCGGCCTTGGCATAGGCATGAGTGGTGCCCGACGGATCCAGATGCCCGTCCAGAGGATCATACAGCGCGCCGATGATGCCATCGGTATTGGTGATAGGCGCGATCTTCTTGATCTCGTCCGGTCCGACGATTTCCGTCTCAAGCCCCATGAAACGGTGTTTGGCGCGTTCTGCCAACAGCATGTCGAAGCGGTCCTGATTGTCGGCCAGCGTCACGCCGCCCACATGGTGCAGGCCGCAGGACATGCCAGTGATCTCTTCCAGTTCCTTATACAGCCGGATGGTATAGCCCTGAAGCGCGGCCATGTTGGTGTCGCCGTTCAGCGTGTGAAACCCGCCCGCCGCATGCCAGGTCGACCCGCTGGTCAGTTCAGAGCGTTCCAGCAGCATGACATCTGACCAACCCAGTTTGGTCAGGTGATACAGAACGGAACAGCCGACGACACCGCCGCCGATGACCACCACGCGGGTTTGCAATTTCATAGGGACCTCCGATTGATTTCCGCCAGTGTGCGCAGCGCGCCCTTGGGCGCAATGCCAAATGCGACAAAACTTGTCGTGGAAGTCATTTGCGGGGCGGGATAGACGCGCCAGAGGTCGGTCACGCGCCTGTTACAGAATCAATCTATGCGCCGCGCGACTGCACCTTCATGAGACACTCAGATAGGAAATGAAATGAGTAAATTCGATCTCAACCCCCAAGCGCTGAGCCGCCGGGAATTCATGGCGAAATCCGCGGCCCTGGGCCTGAGCGCAGCTGTGGCCAGCACGATCTGGGCCGAAGCGGGTCTTGCGGACACGCCAAAGAAAGGGGGACATTTTGTTCTGGGATTGAAAGGGGGCGAAAGCACCAACACGCTGGATCCTGCCCTGTCGGCGTCGCATGTGACCGCCAAGGCGTTGCGAGCGTTTGGCAACACGCTGACCGTTGTCACCGCAGAGGGCGGCATTGCCCCAAGCATCGCAGAAAGCTGGGAAGCAACAGAGGATGGCAAGGTCTGGACCTTCCGTATCCGCAAAGGCGTAGAGTTCCACAACGGCAAAACCCTGACGCCAGAGGATGTTCAACTGACGTTGGCACGCCACTCGAACGACGACGCTCAATCCGGTGCGCTGGGGATCATGCGCGGGATCGAGGATATTCGGGTCGATGGCGACAACGTGGTGATCACCCTGACCACTCCGAATGCTGACCTGCCTTATCTGATGTCGGATTATCACCTGATCATGCAGCCGGGCGGCGGCATGGACAACCCGGCAGACGGGATTTCGACCGGGGCCTATAAGGTGGTCGCGGATGAACCGGGTGTGCGTTACGCATTTGAAAAGTTCGCCAACCACTGGGATGAAAGCGTTGGTCACTTTGACAGCCACGAGATTTTGGTTCTGAACGATGACACCGCCCGCTCTGCTGCTCTGCAAGCGGGGCAGGCGCACGCGATCAACGTCGTTCCGCCACGCACCGCCAAACTGTTTGGTCGCGCACCAGGCGTAACGCTCAACGCATCGTCGGGCCGTGGGCATTACATCTTTGTCATGCATTGCGACACCGCGCCTTTCGACAACAAGGACCTGCGTTTGGCGCTGAAATACGCCATCAACCGCGAGGAACTGGTGGACAAGGTGCTGCGCGGCTATGGATCGGTCGGCAATGATATTCCGATCAACGAAGCCTATCCTCTGTTCGACGATGCGATGGAGCAGCGTGCGTTTGATCTGGCCAAAGCTGCCGAGCATTACAAGGCATCCGGGCATGACGGATCACCCATCGTTCTTCACGTCTCAGACGCGGCATTTGCTGGTGCGATCGACGCCGCGCAGCTGTTTCAGCTGTCAGCGCAAGAGGCGGGCATCCCGCTGGAGATCCAGGGTGAACCGGCAGATGGCTATTGGTCCGAGGTGTGGAACAACAAGCCGTTCTGCGCGTCCTATTGGGGCGGGCGCCCGGTGCAAGACCAGATGTGGTCCGTCGGTTACCTGTCCACAGCAGACTGGAACGATACCCGCTTCAAGAACGAACAGTTCGACGCCCTGCTGCTTAAGGCGCGCGCCGAGTTGGACGAGAGCAAGCGCAAAGAGATCTACGGTCAGATGGCCCGGATCGTCTGGGAAGAGGGTGGTCTGATCAACCCGATGTTCAACCAGTTCATTGATGGGTATTCGGACAAGGTGACAGGTTGGTCCGCGCATGCGAACGGCGACCTGATGGATGGTTACGTCGCCAGCCGGACCTGGTTCGCCTAAGGCTTTGACAACGACCGGTGCCCGGATTTGGGGCACCGGTTTCCGCTAAGGCTTAAAGTGGGCGCACTTTCAGTGCAGTGATGCGATTGCCTTCGCGAGCGGTGACCTCGAACCGGAATCCGTGGAACGAAAACACCTGACCCACGACCGGAATCATCTGTGCCTCGTGTATGACCAAACCCGCAAGTGTGTTGGCTTCTTCATCCGGCAAGGACCAGTCCAGCGCACGGTTGGCGTCGCGGATGGTCATAGCACCTTCCACAACGAACTGACCATCATCTGTACGGGTGACCGGCACCTCTTCTTCGATGTCAAATTCGTCTGCGATTTCGCCTACGATCTCTTCCAGAATATCTTCCAGCGTAATCAGGCCGCGCAAAGATCCGTATTCGTCAACCACCAGTGCAAAATGGCTGTGCATCCGCAGGAATTCACGCATCTGGTCGTCCAGAGTGGTGGTTTCCGGCACGAAATAGGGGTCATTGGCAACTTTACCGATATCAAAGCTGGCCAGGCGGTCAGTGCCGCCATCGCTGCCACCGGCTTGCGCATACATGGCGCGGAACAGGTCTTTGGCGTGCACAACACCCACAATGTTCTCCGGTTCGTCCCGAAAGACGGGCAGGCGCGTATGTGGGCTTTCCAGACATTGCTTCAGGATCGCTTCGGGTGCGGCGTCGGCATCAATCATCTCGATGTTCGAGCGGTGCAACATGATCTCTTCCACCGCGCGGTCACCCAGATCTAGCGCGCCCAGAATTCGGTCGCGGTCTTCCTTTTCGACCACGCCTTCGGAATGGCCAAGTTGCAGGGCTCCGGCGATTTCCTCGCGCACGGCCAGAATGTTGCTGTCGGGATCGATCTGCACCCCAAACAGGCGCAAGACACCGCGAACCAGCAATCGCACAGCGGCAACGATCGGCGAAAACACCGTTACAACCACGCTGATGATTGGTGCAACCGCAGATGCAGCTTTTTCAGAATTGGTGATGGCGTAGGTCTTCGGCAGCACTTCGGCAAAGATCAAAACCAGCAAGGTCATCACCAACGTTGCCAAGGCCACGCCGCTTTCACCAAACAGTCGTGTGAAAAGTGCAGTCGCCAGCGACGCCGCCAGAATGTTGACCAGGTTATTGCCCAGTAGAACCGATCCGATCAGACGCTCGTTGTCATCGGTGATCTCGAGCGCCTTTTTTGCCCCGCGTGATCCTTTGTCGGCCTGCGCCCTGAGTTTTCCGCGAGAAGAGGCCGTAAGCGCTGTTTCCGAGCCAGAAAAGAAGCCGGACAAGACGAGCAAAAGGAGGATAGCACCAGAGGTAAACCAGAAAGTGCTGTCGATCAGAGAAGGTGAGGGTTCCATTGGTCCTTGAGAGTTAGAGTTCTGCATCCGTTATGGGGATGCCACCCCGCCGGATCAAGGGCTTAGCCTTCGTCTTTCTTGGGGTCTTTGCTCAGCGGGTGATGCTGCAACACCAGTTCCGCCAGACGTTCGTCCAGAACATGGGTGTAAATCTCGGTTGTTGCGACGTCAGCGTGACCCAACAGGGTCTGGATCGAACGCAGATCAGCGCCATTGGCCAGAAGATGCGTGGCAAAGGCATGTCGCAATGTGTGTGGCGTGACTTTTTCGGGTGAAACACCGCCGTGTACGGCCAGTTCCTTGACCAGCAGAAAGAACCTGTGTCGCGTCAGATGGCCCGATTTTCCGCGCGAAGGGAACAAAAAGCGGGACCGTTGACCGCCTTTCTCCACGGTCTGCTCTTCGGCGTCGTCGCGCACGGTCAGCCAAGCGGCCAATGCATCCCGCGCGGGTGGGGACAGGGGCACCATCCGTTCCTTGCCGCCTTTGCCCAGCACCAGCAGCATACGCGGATCGCCGCGCGCCGAAGAGACGGGCAAGGACACAAGCTCGGTCACGCGCATGCCGGTCGCATAAAGCAATTCCATCAGACATGTGTTGCGCACGCGGTCCACCTGGGTGCGTCCGGTTTGCCGTGCGGCGTCCAGCAGCCGGTCCACCTCGGACACATCCAAAGTTTTTGGAAGACGTTTCTGCCGCCCCGGACCTTTGATTTGAATGGCGGGGTTCACGTCGCGCCAACCTTCCTCAAAAGCAAACCGATAGAGTTGCTTGATGGCCGACAAGCGCCTTGCACGCGTTGATCGGGACAATCCCTGCGCATCGCAGTCGATCAGGTAGGCTTCGATCTGATCACGGTCGGCCTGTTCAAACCCGGTCGCTCTGTGCTCCAGCCAAGCAGCAAGATCTTTTAAATCACGACCATAAGCCAGCAACGTGTTTGTCGCCGCGCCAAGTTCAGCCGCCTGTGCTTGCAGGAAGGTTGAGATCCAAAGCTCGTCAGATGCCGGACCGTTCATGGTCACTGCTCTTGCAGGATCAACAGCGTCAGGGCGGCGCGGCGGGCTGTATCCTCTAACCCCACCTTTCTAAAGGTCGCGATTGCTCCGGTCAGATCCACCAGATTACCGCGCGCGCCATGGGCAAACAGTTGCATTGCTTCCAAAATGGCCTCGCCCAACTGACCGTTGGACATCAGTGTGTCGATATCACTGGGTACGGGTGCCGACCATTCAAACCCTTGTGCGATGGCATCTGCCTTGGGTGAAGGCGATACGGCCTGGCCAGGATCGCCCTGGGCAAGCGCCGCCAGAAACAAAGTGTCGGTCGAACTGTCCGGTGTCGCAAGGGCCGCGCGTTCGTACATGTCCGACAACATCAGGATGCGCCATCGCAGGTTTTCAGTCGCGGGTACCGGTAAGGAAACCTGCGACAAGCGTTCTGCGAAAAGCTCTGCAAAGGGAACTTCAAGGCCCACACTGCGCATTTGTTGCCAAACAGCAGGTAGTGTTTTTCCGATGGCGTCCGCGTTGCCCGTGTCCAACGCGCTTTCAAACCGTTGTACTGCCGAAACTCGGTCCCAGACAGCGCCGGATGCGGCGGGATCACGTTCGGTGTAAAGGCCCAAAAGCTGATTTGGGGTCAAAGCGCCAATCCGCGTCAGCCGTTCTGCGGCTTCAATCTGGGCTTTCCAGCCTGCAACGTCGCGCAGATCTGCGTTTGCAAATGCACGAGGTAAAGGTGCCGATGGCAGGCGTTCTCCGATAGCCTCGAACAGGCGGAAGTTCAGCGGGTCGGGGGCCTCGGGCTGCGGCAGATATGCCGCGTCTTCGTACAGCTCGGGGCTGAGAAACCGATCAAGAACCGCCAATTCTTCTGGTGGAAGAAGTTCTAGCGCATGTGCGGCTTCCAGGGTCAGCGCTGCGGACACCCAATCCCCGCGTCGGGCTTTGCAAAAGATCTGCGCCGCATAGTCCCGCGACAGATGCGGTTCAGCAATAAGCGCAGTGCAGCTGCGGTCTTCATCGCCGGTCAGCAATGTCGCGTCAAACCAGCGTTGAAACCGCTCTTGCGTGTCCGTCGGCCCAGCCAATTGCACAAGCGACTGCGCCGGATCTGCGGCACCCAGTTGCATCAGCCGATCCAGACGCGCCAACAGCAAAAACTCTTGCGCGTCTGACCCGGATGGCGCGCGTGTTTCTGACAAAAGCAACGTGAACAACAAGCGCTGCATGGCGGGGTTGTGACGGACCGGGGTCTTGGCAATCAGGTCAGCCAGACGTTTGGGATCACTGCTTTGCCAAAGATCAATCGGAAGGCCGGTCACAGATGATGACACAAGACCGAGCGGACGCGACAAGGCTTCCAATGAGGTGACTTCGATATCCGGCAACGCGCCGTTCTGCGTCACGGGAGGTTCCAACAAAACAGTTCCGGGCAGGTTTTCAGGAGGGTTTGTCAGCCATTCGATGGCCGACAAAGGGTCCTGTGCCTGCGCCGTTCCTGCCAGAAAGACGGCGAAAAGCGCCGGTTTAGTTGACATCCAGTTCGACCGGTTCGCGGATTTCACTTTGAGGCGCCGAAAAATCCGCGCCGAAGAACGGCCCGACATAGGCATAAGCCACCAGCCCAATGAAACCCAGGCAAAGAAAATATATCACGAATTTGATCAGACGGCCCATGGCGCCACGCTGCCTCAATTTTTGATTTTGGCCAAGTTATAACTGGCATTTTTCCCAAGATCACGTCATTCACGGTGAAATGAGCGAAATTAAGCATAACACGCACATCTCGGACACACAGGGCAGATTTCATCTGCACAAAACCGTGGTTCTGGTGGGGATGATGGGGGCAGGTAAGACCGCTGTGGGCCGCGCCTTGGCCGCGCGCCTTGGCGTTCCGTTTTTGGACAGCGACGCTGAGATCGAATCAGCCGCCAACATGACCATCCCGGAAATCTTCGAACGGGATGGCGAACCCTTTTTCCGTGCGAAAGAAACGCAGGTTATCGGACGTCTTCTGGAGGAGAAAAAGGGCATCCTGTCCACCGGAGGAGGGGCGTTTCTGCAACCTCAGAATTGCCTTGCAATCAGCCAGAAGGGCGCTTCGGTCTGGCTTCGGGCCGACCTGAACGTTTTGTGGAACCGGGTACGTCACAAAGACACGCGTCCGTTGCTTCGAACGGCTGATCCTTATGCGACACTAAAGGCTCTCTACGAGGCGCGCGTGCCCGTTTATGCCGAGGCGGATTTGATCGCAGAGTCGGATGGCGAAACCTCGATCGAAAATATGGTGGACAGGGTTGTCGACGCTTTGTTGGCGCGCCCCGATGTTTTGGAACTGAAGTAATGCATCAAACAGTACATGTGGATCTGGGCGACCGTTCGTATGATGTTGAAATCGGGCCGGATCTGCTGGCGCGGGCAGGAGAGTGGATTTCGCCCTTGCTACCGCGCCCCAAAGTCGCTGTCCTAACCGATGAAAACGTGGCTGACCTGCATTTGGACGCGTTGCGCGCGGGGCTCAGCGCTGCGGGGATCGAGATGACCGCGCTGGCTTTGCCCGCTGGCGAGGCCACAAAAAGCTGGCCATATTTCGAACGCGCGGTTGAATGGCTGCTGGCCGAGAAAGTCGAACGCCGTGACGTGGTTGTGGCTTTGGGTGGTGGTGTCATTGGCGACCTTGCAGGTTTTGCTGCGGCTGTCCTGCGCCGCGGGGTCAGGTTTGTGCAGATCCCCACCTCGCTGCTGGCACAGGTCGACAGCTCGGTTGGGGGTAAAACCGGGATCAATGCGCCTCAGGGCAAAAACCTGATTGGGGCGTTCCATCAACCTTCACTCGTTCTGGCGGATACATCGGTTCTGGGGTCCATGACCCAGAGGGATTTTCTGTCGGGCTATGGTGAGGTCGTGAAATACGGTCTGCTGGGTGACGCGGAATTCTTTGACTGGCTCGAACAAAACGGCCCAAGTGTGTCCGCCGGAGACGTGGCGGCGCGGGTGCGGGCTGTCACGCGTTCTGTGCAGATGAAAGCCGATATCGTTGCGCGGGATGAAACCGAACAGGGTGATCGTGCTTTGCTGAACTTGGGGCATACGTTCTGCCACGCGCTTGAGGCGGCAACAGGCTATTCCGACCGGCTGCTGCATGGCGAAGGCGTCGCCATCGGCTGTGCGCTTGCGTTTGAACTGTCCTCGCGTCTTGGCCTGTGTTCGCAGGAAGACCCAAGCCGGGTGCGGGCGCATCTGCGAGCTATGGGGATGAAAACCGACCTTGCCGATATTCCGGGTGATCTACCAAGTGCCGACGCGCTGGTGGAACTGATGGGGCAGGACAAGAAGGTTGTGGATGGGCAATTGCGCTTCATCCTCGCGCGCGGCATCGGTCAGGCTTTTGTTACATCTGATGTTCCGAAAGACGCTGTTCTGTCAGTCCTGTCAGACGCTTTGGCGACGGCGTGAAACAGGGCCCTAGCGGCCCTGAATCACCATGAGTTCACCGATATTCTCACGGGTGATATAGCCCACCATGCGCCCGTCCTGCGTGACAACTGCAATGGCCGGTGCACCTTTGTGCAAATGCTCCAACACGCCCTCGAGCCCTGTCGTCAGCGAAACCGAAGGAATATCGGCATCCATCACCGAAAGCGCAGAGGTTGATCGGGGCTGATCGCTGGCCAGGGCGGCGAACAAGCGATCCCGGGTTACGAAACCCAGCAGGCCACAATCATCCTCCAGGACAGGAAATTCGTGCTGTGTTGTATGAATGACGGCTTGCGCCGCCGTGCTGAGCGTGTCGCTGGGGGATAAGGCGTGAAACTCGGTGATCATGGCGTCCCGGGCCAAGACGCGGCGGGCGGCGGACCGCAATGCAACATCTTGGCTTTCTGCGTTGGCTGCGATGAACACAAATACCGCAATCAGGACAAGGATGGGGTTTGCGGTGCTAAGACCAAGAAAGCCAAGGCCGATGGCGACGATCTGGCCACCTATTGCGGCCAAACGCGTTGCCTTGACCCGGTCCATGCGCAGGCACAGCAGAGCCCTGAACACCCGCCCCCCGTCCATGGGAAAGGCGGGTATCATATTGAAAGCAGCCAGCAGCAGGTTGATATAGGCCAGCCTGTCCAACAACCCTGTGCCGGGCGCGTCTATTTGCGAAAAGGTTTCAAATGGTGTCCCCGCGCCAAGGGCAACAAGCACGATCCAGATGACGATGTTCACTGCAGGACCCGCAAGCGCCACATAGACCTCTTGCATCGGTTTTTCCGGCATGCGTTCAAGCCGGGCCAACCCACCGATGGGCAGCAGAGTTATGTCAGGGGTTTTGATACCATAGCGCCGGGCCATGAGGGCATGGCCAAATTCATGCGCAACCACACAAGCAAATAGCGCAAGCACAAAAACAAGGTTGTCGATGGCCGCTGGAAGACCGCCCACGGAATAGGCTGCAAAGCCAACCCAGGCCAACAGCAGAAAGAAGGTGACATGGACCCTCAGTTCGGACCCGAGCAACCGGCCGAGAGAGAAGGACCATGTCATGTTGTATCTCCGTTTCGTTTAGAACGGAATCTCGTCGTCGTCAATTCCACCCGATGCTGGTGCCGGTGAGCTGGACGGACCACCGTAAGGGTCGCCGTAGCCACCACCAGCTTGGCCGTCGCCATAACCACCACCACTGCCGCCGCCACCTTCGCCACGGCTGTCCAGAAGGGTCAGTTCACCGCGATAGGGGCGCAGAACCACTTCGGTCGAATACCGGTCCTGACCGGACTGGTCCTGCCACTTGCGGGTTTCCAGCTGACCTTCGATGTAGACCTTGCTGCCCTTGCGCAAATATTGTTCGGCAATGCGGGCCAAAGGCTCTGAGAAGATGGCGACCGAATGCCATTCCGTACGTTCGCGACGCTCGCCTGTGTTGCGGTCTTTCCAGTTTTCCGAGGTGGCAATGCGCAGATTGCACACTTTGCCGCCGTTCTGAAACGACCGAACCTCGGGGTCGCGGCCAAGATTACCTACCAGAATGACCTTGTTGACTGAACCCGCCATGTAATTCCTCGTTCTGTTTCGCGTATATGCGCCGAATCCGGCGCGGCTTGTTTCGTGAGACCCTATACGGCCTGCATCGTGGTTGGAACACAGTTGATACAACAGTGTTCAACAAGAGTCTTACTTTGATGTTTACCAAGCTTTCATTTTTGTCGGGAATACCTATACTCCCACTGGTTTCTGATCGAGCAGGATTGGCATTGATGCGTTCTTGGGTTGCTGGGTTTTCTGTTGTCTGCCTTGTGCTGGCTGTTGCGCCTGTGCAGGCGCAAACGCTGTCTACCAAAAGCCGAAAGGATATTTTCCTGAAGCAATCCAAAGTGTTGGATTCGCGCGCAGCCACGCAGTATCGGGATTCTGAGCGTCTCAAGCCCAAAACCTCGCGCGCGCAAACCAGCAAACGTTATACCGGCAAGTATCGCGGCCAATATCTGGATCTGGCGCGTCAGGCCGCCCGGTTGCACAACATCCCCGAAGATCTGTTTCTGCGGCTCGTGCAGCAGGAAAGCGGTTGGAACCCGCAGGCGAAATCTCACAAAGGCGCGCTGGGACTGGCGCAGCTGATGCCTCAGACCGCCGAGCTTTTGGGGGTCAACCCACACGACCCAAAGCAAAACCTTGAGGGTGGGGCGCGTTATTTGTCGTGGCAGTATCGCAAGTTCAAATCCTGGCCGCTGGCCCTGGCCGCTTATAACGCGGGTCCAAAGGCGGTCGAAAAGCATGGTGGCATACCGCCATACAAAGAAACCCAGAACTACGTGAAGGTCATCTGGGGCGGCTAGGCATGATGCTGCGGCGCAGAGGGCGCGTTTCTTGATTCTCTGCATTCGGACCAACTAACCTGATCGGGTATCGCCCAGTCACAACTGAGGTCCGCCGTGCCCACTGATCATCCACAAATTCCAAAGGAAACGCTGGCCAACTGGCAACAATTGGTTGATCTGGTGGCTGAGTTGGCAGATGTGCCTGCAAGCCTGATCATGAAGACCGATGCGCCGGATCATGCGGTTCTGATTACATCGGACCATCCGGAAAACCCCTATCCGGTTGGGATGAGTTTTCAGTTGAATCCCAAGCTCTATTGTCAGGGTGTGCTTCAACGGGACGGAGAGCTGGTGGTCGAGGATGCCTCCTGTGACCCGGTTTGGTCCGACAACGAAGACCTGGAACACGGGATGACGTTCTACATCGGGCTGCCCTTGAAGTGGCCGGACGGATCGGTGTTTGGCACAATCTGCGTTCTTGATCGCAAACAAAACCGCAGGGCGTTGTTGTTTCGCGAAGGGTTGACCCAGTTTGCTCGCATGGTCGAGTCAGATTTGGCTTTGTTGCAAGAGGTTTACCTGCGTCGCGCGCTGGAAGAAAAGCTGAACGAAACGCTGGCGCAACTTGAAACCCGTGTCTCGGACCGCACCCGTGAGTTGCAGGAAACAAACACCGCATTGCGGGTGTTGCTGTCCAGTTTGGAGGATGATCGAAAGAGCCGCGATCTCGAGATCGTTGAACAGGTCCGTGGCCGGGTTTTGCCGTATCTTGAGAAAGTGCGCGCACAGTTTGCCGATGACGAGGCACAGAATGTCTATCTCGATCTGGCTGAAAAAAACCTGAGCGAGATTACGTCGTCTCTGTCCGACAAATTGACAGACGCATTTGCGGTCATGACCCCGACCGAGATTGAGATCGCGCAGATGGTCATGTTTGGAAAAACAACCAAAGACATTGCCAAGGCTCTGTCCCGAGAGACGTCGACAATCGATTTCCACCGCAACAACATCCGCCGAAAGCTGGGTCTTGAAGGGCGCGATCAGAACCTGCGAAGTCATCTGCTCTCGATTTCGTGAACATCGAATATGGGGAATACCCCCATATTTCACCCCTATTTTTTCGGTCTGAGCCAATATGCCTTGGCTTGTTACGCTCTGTCATGAGGTGCGGACGAACTGCACACATCCAACAGAGAGGAACATCCCATGGATCGCAAAGATCTGAAGCCGACCATCATGAAAGGGGACAAGGATCACCTGGCACCGGGGCTTTCACGACGGTCGTTCTTCATGGCGGCAGGCGCTGCTGGTGTTGGCGCGACAGCTTCTTTTCTGGGGGCGAACCCAGCCCAAGCGCAATCACAGGCGTGGTTGCAGCCGGGGAACAACAACCATGTGATCGACCTGCAGGGAACAACCGGGCAGGCCAGCACCGGGGCGGTTGGTATCGATTATTACGGTCATTGCGCTATCAAGATCACGTCACCCAACGGGGCGACGGTTCTGTTCGATCCCTGGCGTGATGATCCGTCAGGGGCGTGGGGTTTGTGGTTCCGAAACGAGTTTCCTCAGATCCCTGTGGATATCACTTTGTCGACCCACGCGCATTTTGACCATGACGCAATTGAACGGCCAAGTTCGACCATGGTGCTGGACCGGATGGTAGGCAATTTTGAATTCGCCGATCTCAAGATCACCGGCTTTGCAGACAAGCACGCCTGCGTTGCGCCCGGGTGGTACGATTGGACCAATGCGCTGGCCGAGTTCGGGGCAGAAGCCTGTCCGCCGAACAATGTGGGCCACATGGATATGGTGGTCTATCTGGTTGAAACCGGCGGAATTCGAACGCTGATCTGGGGCGACAACCGTCACAACCCGCCGCAGGAGTTCTGGGATTCCATCGGACAGGTGGATGTTCTGACGCTGCCAGTGGACGGATCTGAACATATCCTCAGCTTTGAGCAGGGCAATAATATTGTGTCTAAGCTCAAGCCTAAGGTTATCATTCCTACCCATTACCTGAACGAGGTCACGTCTTACACGCTGACCACGCTGCAATCGGCGGACGATTGGGTGAAAGGGCAGCAAAGCTATAAAATGCTCGAAAGTGCCAGCTTGCAGCTTGAGGCCGGTGACGTTGCCGGAATGAACCAAGAGTTCATGCACTTCGGAAACAATGTCATGACAGGCTGAGGACACACCGGGAACCGCCACTCACGCATATTCCTAAGCGCCGCCTGTCTCCCTGCAAAACGCGGCGCCAACAGAAAGGGCCGGTCAACGACCGGCCCTTTTTAGGTCTAGTTGGCAAGGTTACTCTGCGGCGACTTTGATCACCGGCTCCATCTTCGCCAGAATGTCTTCGGTCAGATGGCATTTCACCTGATGCCCATCCGCGAGGGTCTGCACCGGTGGTACATGAGATTCGCAGCGTCCATCCGGCACTTCGGACTTCCAGCGGCATCGTGTCTGGAACGGGCAACCCGGGGGCGGGTTCATGGCAGAAGGGATATCGCCTTCCAGGACGATATGCTGTTTCTCGATCGAGGTATCCGCTATTGGAACCGCACTCAGCAGCGCCTCGGTATAGGGGTGGTAAGGTGGGGCAAAAACCTGATCGGTGGTGCCCAGCTCGACCACATGGCCCAGATACATCACCATCACCCTGTCGCTGAGGTAACGCACAATGGACAAGTCGTGGCTGATGAACAGCAAGGTGGTTTTATGCTCGCGCTGGATTTCCATCAGCAGGTCGGTCACAGCCGCCTGCACCGACACATCCAGGGCCGAGACCGGCTCGTCCGCGACCACGATGCGTGCATCACCGGCAAACGCGCGCGCGATACCCACGCGCTGCTTCTGACCACCCGACAACTGACGCGGCATCCGGTCTGCAAAGGCGCGCGGCAGTTTCACAAGATCCAACAGCTCCAGCATCCGCTTCTTGCGCTCGGCCTCAGAGTTTCCGACGCCAAAAATCTCTAGCGCGCGAATAATCTGACGCCCCACGGTCATCGATGGGTTCAGCGTGTCGAATGGGTTCTGGAACACCATCTGAACTTCGCCAACCGTCTTGGCATCCCGTTCCTCAATGGGCACCTGTTCGATATTGCGGTTGTCCAGAAGGATTTGACCGTCCGTAGCGGTTTCAAGCCCCATCAGTACTTTGGCGAAGGTAGACTTGCCGCAGCCGGACTCGCCAACAATCGCAAGCGTTTCGGACTCGTGGGCTTCAAAGCTCAGCGTCTCGTTGGCCTTAACGACCTTCGTTTCGCCACCACCAAACAGAGCATTTGCCGCAACCTCGTAGTATTTCTTTAGGTTGTCCATTTTCAGGACGGTCCGGCCAATCTCACCTTTCTCTTTCTGCTCACCCACGGTGATTGGTGCGTTCCAGTCGATTTCTTGGAATTTCAGACAGCGCGTATGGTGCCGGTCATTTCCGGGCACAGCCTCCATCAGAATGTCTTTTGCGTCGCAGCGTCCTTCTTCGAAATAGTCGCAGCGCGGCCCAAAGTTACAGCCCGGAGGCCGCTCATGGGGCAGGGGGAAGTTCCCCGGAATGGCTACCAGTGGGCGAGAGTTCTTGTCGGCACCCGGCAAAGGGATCGAGCGGAACAGCGCTTGCGTGTAGGGGTGCTGCATCTCGTCAAAGACGTCCTTGATCGAGCCGCGCTCGACCGCTTCACCCGAATACATCACGCACAGACGATCGCACGTCTCCAGCACCAGACCGAGGTTGTGCGAAATGAACAGCATCGACGTGCCGTACTTTTTACCCAAGTCCTTGACCAGTTCGACCACCGCGGCCTCAACAGTCACGTCCAACGCCGTTGTAGGCTCGTCCAGGATCAGCAGCGCCGGTTTTGACATCAGCGCCATCGCAATAACGATCCGCTGCTGCTGACCACCTGAAAGCTGATGCGGGAAAGAATTCAACATACGCTCCGGGTCAGGCAGACGCACATCCGTCACCACTTCCAAAGCCCGTGAATAGGCTTCTTCCGCGCTCACGCCTTCGTGGATCATCGGCACTTCCATCAGCTGCTTGCCGATTTTCATCGCCGGATTCAGCGAGGCCATCGGTTCCTGATAGATCATCGCGATTTCATTGCCGCGAATGTCGCGCAATTCTTCCGCCGACATTTCCGCCAGATCCCGACCTTTGAACTTGATCGTACCACCCACGATCCGACCGTTCTTGCCCAGATCCTGCATGACACCCAGCGCCACGGTTGATTTTCCGCACCCGGATTCGCCGACCAAGCCCACAGCCTCGCCTGGCTGCACACTGACCGAGAAGTCCATCACGGCGGGAATTTCCCGCAGGCGGGTAAAGAATGAAATTGACAGCTTGTCGATCTCCAGGATCGGGCCGTCATATTCCGCCATCTTGCTCATTTTGCTTACTCCTCACCAAATGCGGGGATCCCCTTCATCTGGCTAAAAATACCTCGGGGGTCCGGGGGCAGAGCCCCCGGCCTCGATCACATCAGTCCTTCAGACTTTCTTCGCGCAGACCGTCAGCCAGCAGGTTCAGACCAAGAACCAGCGACAGCAGGGCAAAGGCAGGCGGAAGGGCAGGGTGCAGGTAGATCGACAGAAGCTTGCGCCCCTCGTTGATCGTGGATCCCCAATCCGGGCTTTCAGGTGGAAGGCCTAGTCCGAAGAAACCCAAAGTTCCCAGAAGGATCGTTGTATACCCGATACGCAGACAGAAATCGACGATCAGTGGACCTCGCGCGTTGGGCAGGATCTCCCACAGCATGATGTACCAGGGTCCTTCGCCACGGGTTTGCGCCGCCGCGACGTAATCCCGGGTTTTGATGTCCAGTGCCAGACCACGCACGATACGGAATACCGTGGGCGAGTTGACGAACACAACTGAAACGAACACCACCAGAATACCGCCTGGAATGTCGAACAGATCCAGATAGGTGGGCAGGCCCCAAATTCGATAACTCTCGGTGTTGATGATGTAACCGCCAGTCGAGATCAGTGACAGGTACAACCATATCGCTACACCCAGAACCCCGATCAACAGAGGCGTGCGGAAATTCGGGCGCGTATAATAGCGCGAATTCAACAATACTCCGATGAACAGGATTGGGAAGATGAACAACACGGCTGCCATATAGTTCGGCACACCTGTCGCCACGATTTCCGGTGTCACCAACAGGTAGAACAGCAGAATGACCGGGAAAGCGAGGATCAGGTTTGCCAGAAACGACAGGAACGTGTCGAGGCGACCACCATAGTATCCCGCAGGCAGACCCAAGGTGATACCCACCATAAAGGCAAACATCGTCGCCAGTGGAGCAATCTGCACCACGATCCAGGCACCGCTGACCATGCGGCTGAATACGTCCCGTGCCAGATTGTCTCCGCCCAGAAGATACCAGGCAAACTGGCCTTCTTCAGGGTTTGGAATAGGCGTGCCGGGGACCTTGTTCTTCATGCCAGACAGCTGAACAAGCGGGTCATGTGTAACGATCAGGTCCAGTGCGCCGAAGATGCCGGTGAACACCCAGAACATCACAAGGCCAAAGCCGATCATGCCGATTGGGCTGTCGTAAAGTTTGCCATACAGTCCCAGGCGCCGTTTAAACGCGATGGACATGGCAAACATGATGATCAATGCCACCCAAACGGGCAGGAACTGCTGTGAAATCGCGCCGATTATTCCGGCGCCGGTGCCCATAAGGACACCAAGCACCAGATAAGCGAGCGCCAATCCGACACAGGCCAGGAAACTGTACTGCAACGCAAGGTTAATCAGGCCACGGATGCCGCCGCTTGAACTGACGGACCCATCCGAATTTACGACAATTTGCTGCTCTGGCAGAAAGACGCTGGCAACGATCCAGGTTACGATTGAGATAATCAGCGCAGCCAGCGCGATCATCAGCAATGGGTTCAGGAAGGCGATAGAGCCGGTCCAGGTCAATGGTTCCATAATCTCACCCTCCTTAAGAAATGCGGATACGCGGGTTAAGGTAAACGTAGCCGATATCCGAGATCAGCTGGGTGAACAGCACCACAAAAACCGACACGACAGAAATCGCCAGCAACAGCTGGATGTCATTGTTGCCTGCCGCCTGAACCAGCGCCCAGCCAAAGCCCTTGTAGTTGAAGAGGGTCTCGACGATCACGACACCATTCAGCAGCCACGGGAACTGCAGCATGATGACCGTGAAAGGCGCGATCAGCGCATTACGCAACGCGTGCTTCATGACGATGTTGCCGAAGGACACACCCTTGAGGCGCGCGGTTCGGATATATTGCGCGGTCATCACCTCGGTCATCGAGGCGCGCGTCATGCGGGCGATGTAACCCATCCCATAGAGCGAGATTGTCAGAACCGGCAGGAAGAAGTTCTCGAATGTCGGGTTTTCCATTGCCGACGTCGCCGTGCCCTTGAACCATTTCAGGCCGACGGTCGAAGAGGTGAAGATCGCGATGAAAATCACGCCGGATACATATTCAGGCGTCGCGGTCGTGATGATCGAGAAGGTCGACAGCGACCGATCCATGGCAGATCCTTCGCGCATCCCCGCCAGCACACCAACAAGCAGCGCCGAAGGCACCATCAGAACCAGAACCCAGAACATCAAGTAGCCGGTATTGCCAAGCCGCACACCGACGATTTTACCAACCTCGTCCTTGAAAACTGTGGAATAGCCCCAGTTTCCTTGCAGAACACCACAATAGCGGGGCGTGTTTTCCTCGGTCGAACCAGGTCGTACGCAAGAGCCCAGAAAAGTCCCGTCGTCCAGTGTTTTTGTGAAGCCCGGCATCACGCCAAGCCACTGGCCGTATTTGATCAGTGTGGGTTGCAGGTAGCCTCGATTGTCCAGCCAAGTTTCAACTTGCTCGTCTGACATCCGCTGGTTGCCTTGGGTTTTGGCCAGCTTTTCAAGGTTCGGGTAGAGGTTGGTCAAAAAGAAGACCACGAAAGTAAGACATAATGCCGTAAGTAGCATCACGCCGAACCGTCGGAGGATAAAGAGTCCCATGTTGGCCCCTGTTGTTCGGGTGTTCCGCAGATCAGTGGACCATTTTCTGGCCTCGGACATCCGACCCCGTGTCGGCAACGTCTGCGGCTGGAAAGGGGCGCCCGATCAGGCGCCCCTAGTGAGAAGCAGGCTGGCTTTACGCGGCCCAACCCCACTTATAGTGATGGTGCTCGAACGACACGTGCATGTCGGTACCGACCAGACCGTCCTTCATGTGACGATAGAGCGACCGCCAGTAAGGCTGGATTGTTACGCCTTCTTCTTGGATCATCGCTTCGCCCTTGGCGACCACTTCGCGCCGTTTGTCGGCATCCGCAATGGCCAGCGCTTGGGTTAGCAGCGCGTCGAACTCCGGGTTAGCCCATCCGAATTCGTTCCAAGCCTCTCCAGAACGATAGGCCAGTGCCCAAATCTGAACGCCCAACGGCCGGTGGTTCCAGTTGGTCGAACTGTACGGGTACTTCGCCCAGTCGTTCCAGAAGGTGTTGCCCGGAAGAACCGTCCGCTTGACCTTGATACCTGCGTCACGCAGCTGAGCGGCGACAGCGTCGGTTGTATTCCGACGCCAGTCGTCGTCGATCGAGATCAATTCGTGCTCGAAATCGGCCATGCCGGCCTCTTCCATAAGCTTGCGTGCACCTTCCGGATCAACTTTCTGCGGTGGCAGTTCGAAATAATCCGGGTGGATCGGGCCGACATGGTGATTTTCGGCAGGCGAACCACGGCCACCAAAACCCAGTTCCAGACAGACAGCGTTGTCCACTGCCATTTGCAGGGCTTGACGGACACGTTTATCGGCGTAGGGCTGTTTGCCGTCGACTTCTGCCAACTGGTTTGGGCGGATAACGATGGTGTTCATCGTGACAACCTCGGACTTTACATAGCCAAGACCGTCCATCACGTCGATGAATTCGCCCACTGATTCATACAGCATATCGACTTCGTCGGATTCCAATGCCGCCAACCAAGCAGACGGGTCGGTGCCGTAGTCAATATACTCGATGCTGTCCAGCGCCGGGCGACCAAAGACCTCTTCTCCCCACCAGGTGTGGTTTTCGTTGCGTGTTAGTACGGCTTTCACGCCGACTTCCAACTCGCTCATGAGGTATGGGCCTGTGCCGACATTGTTCAGCAGGTCGGTTTCATTGAACGAGCTGTGAACGATGGCCGCCGGATAGTCAGCCATACCCGCGATCAACGAGATGTCCGATGCAGGCAGGTTCAGTTGGACAGTATTTGCGTCAACAACCACGATACCACCTTCAACGGCCTGGCCTGTGTCCGCGTCAACCAGTGTCGCAAAACGACCAGCCATCGAGTTGGTTTCCGAGCTCTTGTCACACCAGCGCGCGACGTTGCGAGCCACGTCGTCCGCTGTGAAGTCGTCGCCGTTGTTCCACTTGACGCCCGGACGGACTTTCAGAGTGTAAACAGTCGCGTCTTCGTTGACTTCCCAGCCTTCCAGCAGCATGCCGCGGAATGTACCGTCCGAGTTGTACTCGACCAGATATTCCAGCGTTCCGCGTGATACGTTGGCGATTTGCGACCAGTCATAAGTGCGTGGATCTTTCAGCGCGCGTACTTCCTGTTGAACGCGTAGTGTACCGCCTTCTTTCTTGGCGTCTTCGCCTTCAGCATAAGCTGGTGCTGCCATGCCGATCATGCCGTAGGCGGCGGCTGCGGTAACGCCCAGACCTGTGGCGCGGGCCAGGAACTCACGACGGCTCAGTTTGCCGTCACGGTATTCCTGTGCGTGCATCTCGGCCGCCCAGTGCACCTTGTCATTGGTGGTTACGTCATTCGTCATAGATGTCTCCCTGTGACATTAGATTTTGTTGATTGATTATGCTTCTACGCGACTTGGTTGTTACCTGTCGCCAGATTAAAGGGTTCTGATTGTTGGTCTCTGAGCATCCCCATGGCGGTATTCGGCACCAGAAATCAGGCTAGGTCAATGTTCGAATTCGTCATTGAGAGTACAAAAACGACATTCTCGCTATGTTGAACACCTCGCTTCGCAACTGCGGCGAGCTTTGGGTTTGTGCGGTATAGCTTCCATGCATGGCGCAAGGTTAAGCAAAAAAATATTCAAAAACAATTCGTTATGCGGTATTTTTTGGTCAAGGCCAGAAAGGCGTCAAGTTTGGTATCATTTTGAGGGGTCGATCTGATTCCATGCCTTCATGCGAGCCCGAAACCAGGTGCGTTGTCGTTTAGCGAATTGTCGTGTCGCAATCGTTGCGCGATCGCGGGCTTGATCGAGCGTCATTGAGCCGCTCAGATACGCTCTGAGCTCTGGCACCCCGATTGCTTTGCAGGCTGGCAGGTTTGGATCAAAACGGTCTAGCATTGCGCGTACCTCTTCAATAGCGCCTTGCTCTAGCATTTGATCAAACCGGCGTTCTATTCGTGCCAAAAGCCAAGCCTTATCAACGTCTAACACGATCGGCACCGTGTCTTTCAGATTCAGAGCCGGCGGCGGAGTGTCGGACTGCCAGGACAGCAGGCTGCGTCCGGTGGCGCGCTGCACTTCCCAGGCGCGCTGCACACGCGCCCGGTTCTGTACGTCCAGACCAGCCAGTGTTTCATCGTCGACCCCTGTAATGAGCTCAGGCAGTGAGGTCTGGTCTGCCTCAGCCCGTATCTCTACTGGGGTGGTAGGGATCTGTGCCATGCCTTCGGTTAGCGCGGTGAAATACAAACCAGTGCCGCCCACAATGATCGGACGATGCGCACCGTTCAGCAAGGGCGTTACCTCCCGCAGCCAATGCCCGGTCGAATAGTCCTGATCGTATGCAATGTGACCATACAGGCGATGTGGCGCGCGGGCTTCTTCTTCTTCTGACGGGCGCGCCGAGACAACCCGCCAGCAATCATACACCTGGCTGGCATCCGCGTTGACGATCACGCCACCAAATCGTTCGGCAACCTCAAGCGCCAGGGCGGATTTTCCGGAAGCGGTCGGACCTGCAATCAGAACCGGTTTGTCATCGGGAACAGGAGGCAGGTGTTGAAAATACTGTGCTATTGATTGCTGGGTCATGTGCGGTTGCCTCAATCCTCACCAACCGCATTGAACCTGCGGAGCTTTTGCTTCATTTTGCGCCGGAAATTAAACCCGTGCCAGCCCGGAGCGCAATATGAGCCTTTCCCCTTCGTTAGAAACCGCTAAATCCCCGAAAACAAAGTATAACAGGGTGATGCTGAAAATCTCGGGCGAGGCGTTGATGGGAGATCAGGGATTCGGCCTGCACCCGCCAACAGTTCAGCGTATCGCGCAAGAAGTGAAGTCGGTTCACGATCTGGGCGTCGAGATCTGCATGGTGATCGGCGGCGGCAACATCTTCCGGGGGCTGAGCGGATCGGCGCAAGGAATGGAGCGGACCACAGCCGACTATATGGGTATGCTGGCCACTGTAATGAACGCGCTGGGAATGCAGTCGGCACTAGAGGAAATCGGAGTGTTCACCCGTGTGATCTCGGCCATTCGCATGGATGAGGTGTGTGAACCCTATATCCGCCGCCGCGCGGTACGGCACCTAGAGAAAAAGCGGGTTTGCATTTTCGCTGCCGGTACTGGCAACCCGTATTTCACCACAGACACTGCAGCCACTCTGCGCGCCAATGAAATGGCGTGCGAGGCCATTTTTATGGGTAAAAACGGTGTTGATGGGGTTTATGACAAAGATCCCAAACAACACGCCGACGCCGTGCGGTATGACACCGTGACCTACGATGATGTTCTGGCCAAGCGCCTGCGCGTTATGGATGCCTCGGCCATTGCGCTGGCGCGCGACAACAATCTGCCTCTGATTGTCTTCGGTCTGGACGAACCCGGCGGGTTCCGCGGAATTCTGGCGGGCGAGGGGACGTATACCAAAGTTCAGGGTTAAACCCGACGCTGAACCGCTTACAAAACCCCGGCGCTGTGCCGGGGTTTTCTTTTATGCTGCGCCTTGACGGTCATGGATGTGACTGTCTAAGTGTCCGTGCTCTTTTTACGAAAGAGCTGCCCCGTAGTTCGCCACTTTGACGTGCGACTACAGGCTGGGCTGGAAGACCTGCCGTGATTTCTGAGACGCCCGGAAACATGTGCGGGTATCTCATTGATCAAAAAGCGAAATAATAAGGAGCAATGAGGCATGAGCTCTCTGGATATTGACTTCGTGCGGGCGCAGTTCCCGGCTTTTTCCGAACCCAGCTTGCAAGGGCAGGCGTTCTTTGAAAACGCAGGTGGGTCATACACGTGTAAACCGGTGATCGACAGACTGACGCGGTTTTACACCCAACGCAAAGTCCAACCCTATGCGCCTTACGAGGCGAGCCGTCTGGGCGGTGCGGAAATGGACGAGGCCCGCGTCCGCATGGCTGCAATTCTGGGCGTCGACACAGACGAGCTGAGCTTTGGCCCATCGACAACGCAAAACACCTATGTTCTGGCGCAGGCGTTCCGGCAATGGATGAAGCCAGGCGAAGCTATTGTCGTAACAAATCAGGATCACGAGGCTAACTCTGGTCCTTGGCGGCGTTTGGCCGAGGCAGGGATCGAGATAAGGGAATGGCAGATTGATCCTGAAACCGGCTCGCTGAACCCTCAGGACTTAGAGAACATGCTGGACGAAAAGGTTCGTCTGGTTTGTTTCCCGCATTGTTCAAACGTGGTGGGTGAGATCAACCCAGTGACGGAAATCACCGCCATTGCGCATGCCGCCGGTGCATTTGTATGTGTGGACGGCGTATCTTACGCCCCGCATGGTTTCCCGAATGTTGGTGATCTGGGGCCGGATATCTATTTGTTTTCTGCCTATAAAACCTATGGTCCGCATCAGGGCTGCATGGTCATCCGCCGCACGATAGGAGAGTTGCTGCCCAATCAGGCGCATTATTTCAACGGTGATGTTCTGTATAAGCGCTTTACCCCGGCAGGTCCGGATCATGCGCAGATCGCGGCCAGTGCAGGCATGGCGGATTATGTCGAACTGCTAAATGCACATCATGGTGGGCCAGACAGTGATGCGGCCGCGCAAGGCGAGTTTGTGCATAACCTGATGCGCATGCGCGAAGTGTCTTTGCTGCAACCTGTGTTGGATGCGGTCAAGGATCGCAACGCAGTGCGCCTGATCGGAACATCCGATGCGACCCGGCGCGCACCGACGGTTGCGTTGTCCCTGAACCGACCTGCGGGCCCTGTTGCCGACGAACTGTCCCAATACGGCGTCATGGCGAGCGGTGGTGATTTTTATGCCGTACGTGCGTTGCAGGCCATGGGGGTCGAGCCAGAGCAGGGTGTGTTGCGGGTGAGCTTCACGCACTATACCTCGCAACAGGAAATTGATCAGCTTTTAGACGCACTTGAACGCGTTTTATGATCCACTTTCCCTGAGCCTTCGTAGTACGAAGAAAACCTCAGGGCGGACATGAAAGACGAGCACACTCCGATTATTATGTGGTTCCGACGGGATTTGCGCCTGTCGGACCATCCAGCCTTAACCGCAGCGGCTGAAAGCGGTCGCCCGGTTGTTCCGGTCTTTCTTCACGATGACCTTGTCGAACAGTTGGGGGCCGCCCCAAAGTGGCGCTTGGGGTTGGGGTTGGAGGCGTTTTCCAGATCCCTTGACGGTCTCGGCAGCCGATTGATCCTGCGTCGCGGCGACGCGCTGGCCCAATTGCAAGCTCTCATCCAAGAGACAGGTGCTGGCGCTGTTTATTGGTCCCGATCTTATGATCCCGCATCGATAGCGCGCGACAAAAAGATCAAGTCAGTGTTTACGGAACAGGGTGTGATGGCAAAATCCTTTGCCGGGCATTTGCTGTTTGAACCCTGGGCTGTGGCGACCAAAACCGGCCAGCCGTTTCGCGTCTACACGCCAATGTGGCGCGCTGTTCAAGGGCGAGATGTACCTGCGCCTAACGCCTCTGTGACGGGATTGCTTGCTCCTGCAAAATGGCCATCAACAGAGGAACTGCACAAGTGGCAGTTGGATCGTGCCATGAACAGGGGCGCGTCGATCGTGCGCCCATATGTACACCCCGGCGAGCAAGCTGCCCACGAACATCTAAACGTGTTTTTGGACCGTGTTGCGCTGTATTCCAAACACCGCGATCGGCTGGATTTGGACGGAACATCCAATCTGTCGGAATATCTCGCGCTAGGCGAGATAGGCCCGCGCACAGTCTGGCATCGAGTTCAGCAGGCCGCATTGATGGGCGTATCAGGCACTGATGCCTTCCTGCGCCAGCTTGTTTGGCGCGAGTTTGCCTATCACCTGATGTACCACACACCACAGTTGGTCACGGGCAACTGGAAGCCGGAATGGGACAGTTTCCCGTGGAACACAGATCCGAACCACCCCGAAGTTGTCGCCTGGACGCAGGCAAGAACCGGTGTCCCCGTGGTCGACGCAGGCTTGCGGCAAATGTATGTCACGGGCCGAATGCACAACCGAACCCGGATGATTGTCGCCAGTTACCTGACCAAGCATCTGATGACACACTGGAAAATCGGGATGCGGTGGTTTGATGACTGTCTGATCGATTGGGACCCGGCCTGCAACGCAATGGGATGGCAATGGGTGGCGGGCTCGGGCCCTGACGCGGCACCGTTCTTTCGCATTTTCAACCCGCAGACGCAGGCTGAGAAGTTCGATCCGGATGGAACTTATCTGAAGCGCTGGATCGCTGAAGGCGAGAAAAGCCCGAGCGACACGGCCATTTCGTATTTTGAGGCTGTTCCAAAGTCTTGGGGTTTGCGCCCAGACGCAGATTACCCTGCACCGATTGTTGCTTTGGCCGAGGGGCGAACCCGTGCGCTGAGCGCATATGAAAGCCGAAAATCCCACTAAGGAATTGAAAACTTGCCAGAAACAGAATCGCGGCCTAGCCTTACATCAATACCGCAGAGGGGAGAGCGGATGATCCTGACGACAACCGAAGGGCAGAAGGATCTGCCCAGATATTTCGCGCAAGTCTTCAAGATGCTGACCAATATGGAACACGGGCGTCTGGATATCACGCTGCCAGATGGCCGAACATTTCGCGCCGAAGGCACTAAGCCGGGGCCGGTGGCTCAGGTCGACGTCCATGACGATGACGTCTTTGCGCGTTTGATCCGCGAAGGAGAGCTGGGCTTTTCCGACGCCTATCTTGATGGTCACTGGAGCACGCCCGACCTGCGATCCTTCATGGACGTCGTGCATTTGGGCTCTGAAACCGTATATGACGGGTTTACGGGAAAATTCTTGGTTCAAGCCTATGAACGGCTGAGATTTTGGCTGCACCGCAACAACCGGGCGCAGGCAAAGAAAAACATCTCGTATCACTACGATCTGGGCAATGATTTCTACGGCCTGTGGCTGGACGAGACGATGACCTATTCCAGTGCGATCTTCGAAACAGGGCAAGAAAGCTTGGAAAAGGCACAAACCGCGAAATATGCAAGCCTTGTGGATGAGATGGGCGCGAAGCCGGGCGATCACATACTGGAAATCGGCTGCGGCTGGGGCGGGTTTGCAGAATACGCCGCCAAGGAACGTGGCCTGCGCGTCACATGTTTGACGATCAGCCAAGAGCAGTTCAAGTATGCCAAAGAACGTATTGAAAAGGCGGGATTATCAGATCTGGTAGAATTCAAGCTGCAAGATTACCGCGACGAACAGGGCCAATATGACGGCATCGCTTCAATCGAGATGTTCGAGGCCGTCGGTCAAAAATATTGGCCCGTTTATTTCGAAACGGTACGAGAGCGACTAAAACCCGGTGCGCAAGCGACGTTACAGATCATTACCGTGGGTGATCATCGCTGGGACTACTACAAGAATGGCGTTGATTTTATTCAGAAATACATCTTTCCAGGCGGAATGCTTCCGTCGCCGTCGATCTTGCGACAACAGATCGACCAGGCTGGCTTGAGTGTGGTGAAATCGAAAGAGTTCGGCAAAAGCTATGACCTGACACTGCGCCGCTGGTACGAGACGTTCAACGACAAGTGGGATCAAATTGCTGAGATGGGCTTTGATGAGCGTTTTCGCCGCATGTGGAATTATTATTTGACCGCATGTGGCGCGGCCTTTGACACAAGCAATTGTGATGTGACACAGATCACAATAGCAAAACCAAGTTAATGAACGGACTGTCACATGCCCACAGCCTCGCGTCTTGTCGCCGCTCTTTGCCTTGTCGTGCTGGCTTTCGTTGTCTCTGGGATGATCATCGACAATGGTGAAGAGGGTAAGGACTATGGTTACTTTACCTATGTGAACATGGCGTTAGGCGCGGTCTGCGGCTGGACCATCATGGGTAAGCGCGCCGGGCGAGGATGGACGGCGGGGATCAACAATGGCCTGACGGGTGTCGCGTCGCTGGTGTTTTGGGCGTTGTTCGTGCAGGGGTGTTACGAGATGTTCCGCCTTGCCATGCGCAACAGATATGGCGGTCCCTTCGAGGCGGTTCTGGCTATTTTCAAAATCGGGGTCGATTATGGCAAACTGCTGATCACGCCTGAAATACTACTTGCGTTTGCTATTGGGTCGGTTGTTGCTGGTTTGGCCACCGAGCAGGCCCACCGCCAATGGCGTTGAAGCAATCCATTATCTGAGAGTTCGAGTTTGCCTAACTTATTTTTCTATGGAACGCTGCGGTATTTGCCGTTGCTCGAACGTGTTTTGGGCCGCTCTTTACAAGAGATTTCAGTTCAAACGGCGATGTTGCCTGATCATGCCGTTTGGGCTGTTCAGGGTCAGGATTTTCCTATGATCCAGACGTCAGGGGGTGACAGCGCCCAAGGCGTATTCGTTCAAGATTTGTCGTCCAAAGACCTGGCTCGGTTGGCATTTTATGAGGGTGCGTTTGATTATGACCTGACACCCGTAAAGGTGGTTCTGCATGACGGGACCAAACAGGAAGCACAGGTCTTTTTCCCTGCACCAGGCAGTTGGGAGCCGGACGGTCCCTGGTCTTTGCAACGGTGGGCGGACCGGTTGGGTGAGATCACCGCTCTGGCTGCAGAAGAAGAGATGGCATATTTCGGCCGGCTGAAGCCTCAGGATATGGCTGGCAATATTCGCGCGATTCAAACACGGGCCTGGGCCAAGATTCTTGCGGGCAAACGGCGCACTGGCGATCTGAGAGATACAAGCAAGGACGTTATCGTGCATCGCCACGATCGTGCCTATGTGAACTATTTCGGGATGGAAGAGGTTGACCTTCAGCATCGGCAGCATGATGGCACCATGGGCCCCGTGCTGCAGCGGGGCAGCCTGATGCAAGGCAGTGCAGTGTCCGTTCTGCCTTACGATCCGGTGCGCGATACTGTGCTTGTTGTCGAACAATTCAGGCCACCGGCCTTTTTGATCAACGACCCCGAACCCTGGCTGTGGGAGGCCGTGGCCGGGATGATAGATCCAGGCGAAGAGCCGGAACAAGCAGCCCATCGTGAGGCGATGGAAGAAGCAGGTGTAACGTTTGACCGGCTTGAGTACGCGGGCGGGGCATATTCGTCTAGCGGGTCTTCCACCGGGTTCATGTATCTGTATGTCGGATTGGGTGACTTGACCCATACCACCACAACTGGCGGCCTTGATACCGAAGGCGAAGATATTCGAAGTCAGATACTGCCTTTTGATACGTTCATAGAGATGACGGATCGTCATGTTTTCAAAGACGTACAACTTGTGGCACTGGCCTATTGGCTGGCGCGCCACCGGGACAGGTTGCGCGCATGACTATCATGCTTGTGGTCGCGGCGGCGCGGCTGTAAATCTTCTCTGATACCAAACGACAAGAGGGCGCCATGCGCATTGCACGAGACCTTGCCGACGCAGTCGGGAAAACACCACTGATCCGGTTGAAGCGCATCAGTGAAGAAACCGGTTGTGAGATCCTCGGAAAGGCCGAGTTCATGAATCCCGGCCAGTCCGTCAAGGACCGTGCGGCGCTGTACATCATCCGTGATGCGGTGGCCCGAGGCGAGTTGAAGCCCGGCGGCACGATTGTCGAGGGAACAGCGGGCAACACCGGGATTGGTCTGGCACTGGTCGGCGCGTCCATGGGGTTCAAGACGGTGATTGTAATCCCGGAAACCCAGTCGGAAGAGAAGAAAGACATGCTGCGCCTTGCGGGTGCGCAGTTGGTTCAGGTTCCGGCCGCACCCTATCGCAACCCCAACAACTTCGTGCACTATTCGCGTCGTTTGGCCGAGCAATTGGCAAAAACCGAACCCAATGGCGCGATTTGGGCAAACCAGTTCGACAATGTTGCCAACCGTCAGGCGCATGTGGAAACCACCGGCCCTGAAATCTGGGAGCAAACCGACGGTAAAGTCGACGGTTTTGTCTGCGCCGTAGGCTCTGGCGGAACTCTGGCCGGCGTGGCCGACGCTTTGCAGCCCAAAGGTGTGAAAATTGGCCTGGTCGATCCGATGGGGGCAGGGCTTTATTCTTACTACACCACTGGTGAAATCGCGATGGAAGGCAGTTCCATTGCCGAAGGCATCGGTCAAGTGCGCATCACCAAGAACCTTGAGGGCTTCAAGCCGGACTTCTCATACCAGATGACGGATAATGAGGCGTTGCCGCTGATCTTCGATCTGCTGCGCGAGGAAGGGCTGGTCATGGGTGGCTCGACCGCCATCAACATGGCCGGAGCGGTGCGTCTGGCAAAGGATCTTGGGCCGGGCCACACCATCGTTACCATTCTTTGTGACTACGGAACCCGCTATCAGTCCAAGCTGTTCAACCCGGAATTCCTGCGCGAGAAGGAACTGCCGGTACCGGATTGGATGACCGAGGCCCCCCGAAGCATTCCGGGCGTGTTCGAGGACGTATGATGCTGGCGCAGGTCCGCCTGTTTCTTACCCTGTTCTTTCTGTGCCTAGTTGGGTTCGCAGGCGGCGCGGATGCGCAGCTGAGTAACCGGCAGAGCGAATATTATCAGGGGTGGTTGAAAACGGCGGACCGTGCAGAAGATGTGATCGAGGCGAACCGTGCCTCGGACGCAGCTCTGGAAAATTTACGTTCAGAAATTAATAGTTACAGGGACGACTTTAACAGAGCGAGAAGCGCCAACACCGACCGTATTTCCACGTTGGACAGTCAAATCAACGCACTTGGTCCCAAGCCCGAAGGGGACGCGACCGAGCCGGAAGATATTGCAACGTTGCGGGCGCATCTGGAAAAACAGCTAAACAGCTTGCGCGTGCCGCGGATTATTTCCGAGGAGGCATATAGCCGTGCCAACGGTTTGATCAGCGAAATAGATCAGATCCTGCGTACGCGGCAGACCAAGGAGTTCTTTGAACAAGGTCCGTCGCCGATAAACCCCGCATACTGGGGTCCGGCATGGGTGGACGTAAAAGAAGCAATCCAGAGCCTCGGAAATGAAACGATCACCAACTTTCGTTCAGACGTTGTGCGCGAACAAATCCGTGACCGCGGATTGGCAATTTTCGTACTGCTGGCCCTTTCAGCTGTACTGCTGATTTTTGGCAAAAAGTGGTCCGAACGTGGGGGGGAATACTTAAGGCTTTGGGGCGGGTCCGGCACTGGGGTTTGGTCTTTCGTCATTTCGCTTTTACGCATTCTGTTGCCTTGGATTGGGGTTCTGGCCGCGGTAACTGCGATAAGCCTGACTGGTGTTACGGGACTGAGGGGAAGCCTGCTGCTGCAAAACATCCCGTATTGGGCAGGGATAATCCTGTTCTACGACTGGATTGGTCGGCAGGTATATGTGATCGGCGCGTCGCAGGGGTTCAAACGGCTGTCCGCTGCAAAAATAAGAGAGCTGCGCCTGTACATCGACCTGCTTGCCGTGATGCTGATTTTGCACGAATTGGCACTGCTGTTCGAACGGATCGAAAACATCTCGGATGCGACCCGAGCCGTTGTCAGTTTCCCGGTCATTGTCGCAACAGCTTTGTTGCTGCTGCGCATACGCCAAATTCGCACCACGGACGGTCCGCCTGACCAATCTGCATCAACTCGAGCGGCAGGCTTCAGCCAATTGGTCGAATTCTTGCGCCGGGCATTGTTCTTATTAGGGATAGCGTCTCCTATTCTGGCGATCTTTGGGTACACCAATGCGGCCGAAGCAATCGTGTTCCCTGCTGTGAAGACTCTGGTGCTCATCGGGGCGTTGGTCATCCTGCAAAGATTCATCAGCCAGATTTACGGCTGGATTACCGGGCAAGGGGACGCGGCTCGTGAGTCTCTTTTTGCGGTACTCGTCGGTTTTGCACTGGCCATAATTGCGCTGCCTATTCTGGCGATATATTGGGGTGCGCGTGAAACCGATCTGTTGGAAGCGTGGTCACGCTTACTGCTTGGTTTCGACATTGGCGGTGTCACGATTTCACCAACCAACTTCCTGACCTTTGTAGCTGTCTTCGCGATCGGTTACGCGTTGACTCGGTTGCTGCAAAGCGGGTTGCGCAATTCACTTCTACCGAAGACCAAAATTGATCCGGGTGGCCAAAACGCGATCGTGGCTGGTTCGGGCTATGTCGGCATATTTCTCGCTGCGCTTGTGGCAATCATGGTGGCCGGGTTTGACTTGTCGTCGCTTGCGATTGTCGCCGGTGCTTTGTCGGTCGGCATTGGCTTTGGTCTACAAACCATCGTGTCCAACTTTGTCTCTGGCATCATCCTTTTGGTGGAACGCCCCATTTCCAAGGGGGACTGGATTGATGTGAACGGTATGATGGGTTATGTGCGCGATATCTCGGTCCGCTCGACCCGGATCGAAACCTTCGACAGAACAGATGTGATCGTTCCAAATTCGGATCTGATCAGCGGCGTGGTGACGAACTATACCCGAGGCAACACAATTGGGCGTGTCATCGTGCCCGTTGGTGTCGCCTACGGTACCGATACGCGGCAGGTTGAAACCATTCTGGGTGAGATCGCCAATAACCATCCGATGGTTTTGGCAAACCCGGCGCCCAGTGTTGTATTTCAGGGCTTTGGCGCGGATTCCCTGGATTTCGAGATCCGCGCAATCCTGCGTGATGTGAACTGGGTGCTGTCCGTGAAGTCCGACATGAACCACGAGATCAACCGCAAATTCTCGGAAGCTGGTATCGAGATTCCCTTTGCTCAGCGCGACATCTGGTTGCGCAATCCCGAAGCTTTACAGCCTGATGTCAAAGATCAGAAGGGCCCTACCAAACCCGTGGAAAGCAAGCCCGAGGCCCCATCACAAAAACCCGCTGACCTGACAGAGGCTGATTTGGATCCAGACGCTGGTGACGAAGTTTAACGGCGTTATCCAACGTCCTTGAAACGATCTGAAATGGCCCGGTGAGAGCCGCACGGGGGCAGGGCAACTTATTTGGGTCATTCCCGATTTTTCGCCGCATTGGGGCCTTGCAAATCTGACCACATTCGTTCACATATCGCCGGCACGGAGAGGTGGCCGAGTGGTCGAAGGCGCACGCCTGGAAAGTGTGTAGGCGGGAAACCGTCTCCAGGGTTCGAATCCCTGTCTCTCCGCCACACTACCGCACCACCAGATACCAACCGGTGCGGAAAGCCCTTAATTTTATGGGCTTTTGACATCAGCATATACCACCAGATACTACCATAGCCCAGATGCTTAGGGGGACTTCGGGTGGACTGATGCGACAGACGCGACTGAACAAACTAACGGATCGGCAGGCCAAGACGGCAAAGCCCGGTAAGCATTCCGACGGCGGGGGCCTTTGGCTTGTCGTCAGTGAGTCGGGCAGCAAGAAGTGGGTATTGCGCCACACGGTGGCCGGGAAGCGTCGTGAAAAGGGGCTTGGTGGATATCCCGCAGTAGGTTTGGCCGATGCCAGAACCAAGGCCGCTGCGGTGCGCGACGGGCGGTTATCCAACTTGGATAACCGTGACCGTGATGTGACCACCTTCCGCCAAGCAATGGATCGATACCTGACCCTGCGCGGCAGTGACTGGTCCAACAGCAAGCACGCGGCACAATGGCCATCGACGCTCAATCGATACGCTGCGGACCTGATGAATATGCCGGTCAACGTGATCACCACCGCGCACGTCGCCGGGTGCCTGATCCCGATCTGGCAGACCAAGCCCGAGACTGCCAGCCGCGTGCGCCAGAGGATCGAACGCATCCTGTCGGCATCAATTGCCATGGGCGAACGCGACGGGCCGAACCCTGCCGGGTGGCGGGACAATCTGGAACTGATCTTGGGCAAGCAGGTGAAGCGCGTAAAGCACCATGCCGCCATTCCGCAATCCGACCTGCCGGACGCTTTTGCGACGATGTGGCACGCGCGCGGATCGGGGGCGGGTGCGCTGGGTGTGGTCTTGGTTTTCCTGACCTGTTTGCGATCCGGTGAAGTCAGGCGGCTGGAATGGTCCGATGTGGACGCTGACACCATCACCATACCCGAAGATCGGATGAAGGCCCGCAGGCGGCACAGGGTGCCCGTCACGCCCTTCTTGGGCAGTCTGCTGGCCGACATGCCGCGCTGGGGCTCTACCGACCTGCTGCTGCCGTCCAGCCGGATGACGGTGATAAGTGACATGACGATGTCAGCGGCCATGAAGCGGAACGGTCTGGGTCACGCGACGGTCCACGGCATCCGGTCGTCGTTTAGCGACTGGGCACATGACCAAGGATACCCGAATCGCCACGTCGAAGATGCGCTTGCACACACCGTCGGATCGGACGTGGAACGCGCTTACCGTCGGTCGGATTATCTTGAGGCGCGACGGCCCATGATGCAGCACTGGTGTGATCATCTGACCAGTAAGCTAAATATGGGTTAACACGTTACCATATTGATTTTATTATACTTTTTTGCTGGACTCGTTCGGTTTGGTTGTGATTGCTTTGTCCGCATTCCAACAAATTCGGACGGAAACTATGAAACGTAAAAACCCGCTACTGGCGACGGAAAAGGAACTGGACCAGATCGTCCCCCGCACCACCCGAAAACGCCTGATCAATGAAGGCAGGTTCCCTGCACCCAGACAGGTCAGCAACCAGCTTGTCGGCACGCCTTGGGTCGAAGTGGAAGATTGGGCCGATGAGTTGCCGGTATCCACGAACAAGTCGTGCAACCCCAAAGCACACCAAGGTGATGCGGCATGATTGACCCGGAACAGGAAATGGCTGAAGTGCGTGAGTTATCCGCACAGCGGAAGTTGCGTGAAGGGTCAGAACGCAGCAAGAAACACGTCCGTTTGGCCCGAGAATCCCACATCCAGCAGACGAAGAAAAACGCGGCCATGCGTGAGAAACAAAAGAGCCGTTGGGTTTGGGGGTCGAAGTAATGGTTTGCAACCAGTGCAACGGCACAGGCAAAGTCCGCGCACAGCAAGGTCATTTCACCGTCGAAAAGACTTGCCAGCAGTGCCGTGGCCTTGGTGACTGGGACGGGAAAAACACACCATTACCACCACCAGTAAGGCCGGTGAACAGACCGCAGAACTGGGTCCAGCATCCGAAGTTGCAGTGTCGTCTTCATAGCATCGATATTGAACGGTACGGCAAGATCGTGAACCTGCGAATTGCGGATGGTGAGTGTGTCGATATGAACGGCGCGATCCATCTTGCAGTGGCCGCGAGTCCCGAAGTCGAAATCATCCAGACGTGGGCCCACAAGATTCGCGACACGACCTACGTGAAGCGTCCCGACGGCTGGCACGCGTATTAAGAATTCATCCGCATGTAATAACCGGTGTCGTCATGGCCGACGGTGTTGCGGATGAAAAATCCCCCGGCCTTTAGCGGGCCGGGGGCGAACAAAAAACAACAACCCCAAACCACAAGGGTCGCCATGATGACTGATAATACACCCACGCCCCGACCGCAGCAAACCATCGGCTGGCACATGTGGGCACTGCGGCTTGGGTTTATGGGTACGATCCCCGTCATTCCACCCGGTGCTGAACTGCACGAACACAGCAAGGTCGATCCCGACGCGCGCGGCAAGGTGCCGGGTGATTTCTATGCCGGTAAGTGGGACGGATTGGGTGGCTGGCCCAGCTTTGTGATGTCAGAGTTCTACGCGACCCGCTTCGATCAACTGGGGGCCAATGTCGGCCTGATCCAAGGCGTCAATCAAGTGTCGTTTGATGCGGACCTGACCGATCCGGTTCTGGCCAACGCGGTCCACCAGCACATCTGGAACCGGGGCGGGGCGTACTGGCCCTATCGCGTCGGACAGGAACCCAAGAAGCTGTGGATGTTTGCGGTCGATGGCGAACCGGTCAAGTCGATGCAGGTGCCATTCAGCAAGGAAGACCATAAGCCCCAATTGCTGGAAATCAGAGGCACCAAGACACAGGTGGTCATCGCCGGGACGCATCCGTCGGGCGTGCCCTACCAGTGGCACAATTGGGACATGATGTCCTTGCAGGCGTTCCCGACCATCACCGCTGAATTGCTACATGAACTGGTCGAAGAATGCAGCGTCATCATCGAACAGCACGGCTGGAAACGCGGGCGCAAAACCCGCAACAATAATGATGACGGCACCGGGTCCAGCCTTGGGGCGGAACCGTTCGATCCCGCGCTGGTGCCGGAAGTGATGTCGTACCTGCGCAACGATGACCTTGCCCATGACGACTGGCGACGGGTCGCGTTTGCGCTGAAGGCATCCATGGGTGGGGACGGCTTGTCATACTTCCGGCAATGGTCCGCACTGTCGGGTAAGAATGACCCGACGTATACGGACAGGCTGTGGATGGAAATTGAACCGGACCATTCCGTCGGGTTTGGCACGCTGGTCACCTTGGCACGCGGATGTGCGGGCGGGGCCCTGCCGGGTGATCTGGACCATCGCATCCGATTGGGTGCAGCGCTCAAGGGCGCGCAGCAGGCCGGAATGCCCATGAATGGGCAGATACTGCTGCCACCGGGCGTTGACGGCCCTGTGGCGGTCCCTGCGCCGGACTCGGTCGTGCCATTGGTGCCGGTTGATCGCCCGTTCATGACCTATGCGGTGGACGGGGCAATGACCCCGTTCAAGAACAACTACCGCAACCTGATCGCCCACTTCCACAACACGGATGAATGGGCCGACTGCTTCGTGTTCGACGCCTTCCGTCAGCAGCCCGTCGTGGCCCAGTCCTATCCGGGGATGGGTGATTAGGTAATCGTCGGCCACCAGTTCGGTGACGCAGACGTCCGTCGCATCCGCAGCGAGTTGATGCACAACCCCATGTTCCCCCGGATCGGGAAGGAAGACGTTTTCGACGCGGTGCTGGATCGCGCCTATGACAACATCATCGAACCGGTGCAGGAATATCTGACCGGCCTGCAATGGGACGGGGTGCCCCGGCTGGACGACTGGCTGATCACCTACGGCGGGGCCGATGCCGATGACGGGACTTATGTCAGGCAGGTCGGGCGCAAGTGGCTGATCGGGGCGGTGGCCCGCGCCATGGACCCCGGATGCAAGATGGATAATGCCCTGATCCTTGAAGGACCGCAAGGTGTGGGCAAGTCCACGCTGCTGGCGAATCTGGTTCCGGTGGCTGACTGGTTCGGTGACGCGCTGCCCGGTTTCAATCATAAAGATGTGTCTGTCTATTTGCAGGGGAAATGGCTGATCGAAATGGCCGAGTTGACCCAAGTGCATCGCGGCGAACTGGAAGACATGCGGACCTTCCTGACCCGGCGGCATGAAGATTATCGGCCACCCTACGGCAAGACGAATGTTCGCGTTCCGCGCCGGATGGTATTTGCCGGGTCCACGAACCGCGACGATTACCTGAAGGATGCAGCCGGTGAACGCCGCTTCTGGATTGTGCGTTGCTTGTTGCCGATGGACACGGATGGTGTGATCCGTGATCGCGATCAGCTTTGGGCCGAAGCACTGGCTGCTTATCGATCTGGTGAACGTCCCGTCTTGGATCATGATGCGGCCAAACAGGCAACGTTGATCCAGAAGGACCGCGTGATCGAAGACGGGATCACCGGGACGGTGCTGACCTATGCCGAAGGTGCCGGTGAATTTTCGATCAATCAGATCATCATGAGTGCGTTGGAAATTGATGTTCGTAAAGAACGTGATCAACGAATGGAAGCGCGGGTTCGGAAAATTTTAAAAGATAACGGTTATGAAAAGCTGCGGATCGGAACCAATCATCCGTTTCTGAATGTAGCGATCTGGGGAAAACCTACTAAATAGCAGGTCATTAGCAGGTCATTAGTAGGATAAATTATCTGCTAAATGATTTTTCCTTTTTTCTCCTATACTTACTACTACTCTTTAGTAGGTTAGTAGGTATATAGAGTAAAGGTTGGAGATAGGAAGAAGGATAGATAAAGAGATACAGCGATAGATACAGCGATAAATAGAGATACCGAGCGTGTACGGCAGGAAAAGGTGAAAACCCCCTACTAAATACTAACCTACTAAAAGGCGGGTCATCATCCGGGTCATCATCACAACCAGCAGCCCAAAAAGTTCCTAGTCATTTGGTCGGTCGGATTGGTGCGGTCATCCAACTTGGATAACCGCTTGTCATGGTGATGGTTGGTGTTGACCAAGTTGATCGACACCCGTTGATGATGCGGTGTTCCACAACTTGCACGACACCCCTTGATACAGTGTTCCAAGTTGGAACTCTGCCTGTCGATGATGACCGTCGTTCCAAGTTGGAATAACGGTTGATGATCTTGGTCGGGTCGATCATTCGGGGGAGGGAGTTGAAAAAGGGAACGTTTGGGGGACATACCGCGACGGGGCCAAAACTTTACGAAAACTGACACGATTTACTTTATTGTAAAACCGAAAAATGCGGTCCGTTTGTCAAATTACAGCTACAAATCGACTATCAAATTATACCGAATAATGACTGATTATAATCAAGTATAGCCGAACACAGCGATCCAGACTAATTTAGGTAAAACTCGCGCGCACCAACGCGCGAAGGGAGTTTGATCTGATGGCCAGACGCAGCCGACCGCCAAAATCAGCGAGGACCAACCACCATGCCAGCCAGCACACCAGTGGGGATGAAGCTACAGCACTTCAACGACGCCAAGGCCGCGATGGTCGAAATGATGGACGGTGTGTGCGATACCTGCGGCACAAGGCACATCAATCTCATGGCAAGCTACACCGGCCTGTATAGTCAGCCGTTCGATCCCGACCACATCCTGTGTCGCTGCAAGTCCTGCATCAGCCGTCGGCGCACTGAACGGGTGAAGGTGGTATGGCCCATGTCGCCGCTTGACCTGATGCTGGCCGACGCTGCCCGCTGCAATCAGCATCTGACCGACTAGAGCCAAGAGCGGCCCGACCCGACCATCCGGCTGCTGCCGATCCGCAAGCGGAGCCAGATCATTCAACGGGCCCGTCAGCTTTGCGCATCTTGCGGCAAGCTGTGTCATCCAGCGGAACTGTATTGGCGCAACAACGGGGATCGCCTGTGCAGCCAGACCTGTCTGGATGATGTGAAGCGGTTTAACAAATGGGCCAAGGCCGGGTGACCGACCCGCAGCTTATTCTTTTCTGACAGAAGTCCGATGGCACTCTTTCATTTAATGGAAGAGTTGGACCAACTTGCTTTTTTAATTGCACGTGAAGTCGCGACCTTTCCACATGTGAGATTTGCGAATTTATCCGGCAAATCCCACGACCCGCAGCCCATCGACACGCCGTTCCGCCCACCAGCGGCCAGCACAGGGGGTCACTTTTCTACCAAGTAGAAGAGTTGGGCCGATTTGGGCCGGATTTCCAACATGTGACCGGCACCGTGTCGACGGGAAAAAAGTAATACCTTTTCAAATACTTAGTGACTCGTCCCCATATCTTGTGCCATCTTTGGTCCACCAACAGATTGGACCGACATGCTAGACCCGAGAACTGCCCCCACCGCAGCACGTAAATTGTCCAAAGGCACCGGACATGTCCGCGCCAAGCTGGACAGTGCGTCGCGGTCAGAGGAACAGGGCGTGCAGGGCGCGATGGAACGGCGTGTCGAAGTGACCACCAAGTTCCGCAAGCATTGGTCCGATGCCGAACGGATCATCAAGGCAACTTACGAACAATCGGACGCCCTGCGTGATGCGGGGCATGTTCTGCGCAGCGGTCAGACCAGCAACGGATCGGATCGCATCATTCGGTTGGCTGCGTTGGCCGTGCGGATCGGACTGGCCGACACCAAACGCACCGCACTGGCCGACCGTTGTGCAGACCTGTCCGAACGGTCAGAAGATGCGGCGGATAAGGCCGCAGATCGCCTTGGCGACGCGGATATGGACCTGCGCGCCACGGATGCCTTTGCGGCTTATTTGTCCGCGCTGGCCGACAAGAAATTCAACAAGGATCACCCGACCGTCCAGAAGCGTCGTCAAGACTATCTGGCATTCAAAAGGGCAAGCACATGAGCGACAACCCATTCCGCACGGCAACCCAGCGTCGCGCGCAGCCAACTGACCAGTTCATCACCCGCAAGCAGTTCGTCGCCACGATGAACGACCAGATGAAAAAGATGGTTGAAGCCAATGCGGAAGTGATTGGCGATCACGTCGCAAAGCTGACCCGTCGGATCGATGTGCTGGAAAAGGCACTGGCCCACGCGCAACAAGAGGTCGAAGCGGCCATTGGTAAGGAACTGGACCCACAGCCCGAACCCGAACCGACGCTGGCCGATCTGGAAGACGCCGCAACCCGCCACAAATCGATGATGGATGAACTGCGCACCAAATCCAGCGCGAAGATCAGCGAAAGGATGAACCGATGAAAGACGAACTGTTTCAGGGTAGCGCAGCAGACCGCAAAGCCGCCCGCATTCTTGAACAGGAAACCAAGGCCAGTGCGTTCGATGACGCGCTGAAGGTGGCCAAAGATGCACCGAAAATCGCCCGCGAAAACGCATCGCTCAAGGCTGAAAATCAGGCGTTGAAAGCACAGGCCGACCGGCCCGTTAACGTCACGGTCAAGGCACCGGAGCCCAAACGCAAACGTCAGTCTCAGGTAGAGTTGCGCCCGTTGCGTCTGGCTGCACTGGCTGCGTATGGCGGCATGAAGCAGTCGGTTGAGAAAGGGCACGTCCACCAGCACATTGCCGACCTGTACAACGACCGTGCTGATTACCAGCAGGTCATCCGTGACGCCACAGCCGTGGCCACCACAACCAACGTGGTGTGGGGCGGGATGCTGGTCGAGTTGATGACGAAAGAGTTTGTCAAAGACATGGCTGTCACATCCGTTGCGGCCCAACTGATGGCCCGTTCCGGCGTGATGGGTTTCAATGGCGCAAACAGCATCACTTGGCCGATGCGGGCCGGTGGTGACGAAACACCAGCCGCATGGGTGCAGGAGTTGGGCACCATTCCCGTGACGCAGGCCAGCCTGTCCAGCACGACCCTCACACGGCACAAGATGGCCGCGATTGCCTGCGCATCGGAAGAACTGGTTCGGACCAGTAACCCAGCGGTTCTGGACCTGATTGAACAATTCGTGCGCGAAGATACCAGCACGGCTTGGGACCATTGGATGTTTGACCCGACCGTTTTGCCTGTTGCGGGTGTTCGACCCGGCTCATTGACCAACGGCGCACCCAACCAAGCGTCGGCTGGCAACGGGCTGTCCGAAGTCATCGCGGACCTGAAATGGTTGCGGTCGCAAATGTCAGCAGCCAAGGCACTGGACCCGTGCTTGTGTATGCACACCGACCGCCTGATTGGTTTGCAGATGTTGGCGACGGATGGTGCAAACACGTTCCCGCTGCGTGACGAAATCGAACGTACGGGTGGATTGTTCGGCTTCCCCATCCTGCACAGCACCAGCTTTGATTTTAACAACGTTGTGGCGATTGATGCGGCCCGTACGGCCGTCGCAATGGATGGCGTTTCGGTCGATACCTCATCGGCTGTAACCTTGGCCATGGCGTCATCAGATGGTGGTGACCCCAAAATGGACGCGGACGGCACGCCACAGACCGATGACCACACGGTTTCGACAGCGGGTTCCATCCAGATCAGCGATGCGCGGTATACCAGCCCCGCAACGGAAGTGCGGTCGATGTTCCAGACCAACAGCGTGGCCATCCGGCTGGTGATGCCAATGTCGTACACGATGATTAAGCCGTCCGTGGCGTACCTCACAGCGGTCCAGTGGTGATGCAGCGCGTCAAGGTCATATCCGACCCGTTGACGGCCAGTATCACATGGGTGGACCATTGCACCGTTGATGTGACGGTCAAAGAGCGTGCGCCTGTACGCATCAGCCATCCTGATGCCCTACCAGCCGCATTGGGGCTCTACCTGCTGTCTCAGGGCTTCACGGGCAATGAGACGGGCTACACACGGACCCTGACGCGTCGGGACTGGACGATGCAGACCAGTGAATGGGTGGACAAAGGGCGCGCCTATCTGGAAACCAACCGCCAGAAAAAGGCCGACAAACCGCTAAAGGAGTCCATGGCATGATCAACCCTTTCAATGAGTTTTGCGCGTTGCAAGAGCGTCAAAGCGATCCGTTACGGTTCGACTTGCAACGGACCGTTCACACCACAACTCTGGCCCAGAAGAGCCCCAACCAATCGATTCACGGTATGGCGTCTGATGCAGGCTGGCGTTCGATATATTCCACCCCAACCAAACTTACACCCTGAAGGATGAACAAATGCTTGACGATACCCCAAAGCGCGATGAAGAACCCGGCAAGGATGCATTGCGCAAAGCTGTGATCGACCACATCGAAACGAACCTGTTAGGTCGTCCAATGGACGTGCTGGAACTGGCCAAATTCGAAGCGGCATTTGCGCAAGTCGATATGGACAAAGTGATGAAGCGCGGCAAAATCTGAACCGATAGTTGGCCGTGCAACACCGTTCAGGGACCAACCTCTTACCGTGGCGTGACTACCCACAGGCGTCCATTTATTCGATGCGTAACGGCCGCTGAGCTGACATTCGCTGCAGCTGCGGTACTGGGTCAAAGCTACGGCGGCAATGCGCAAGAAGCGGTTATAGTAAAATCTCTGGGACAGCACAAAATCGCCTACCAGCCTACAGTCACGATGTCATAGACAAAATATTTTCCCAGACATTGGTGCATAGAGCGGCTTTGGCCGATACTTGCCAACCAAGCAGCCATTGTAGCTCACGTCGCCTCGTTTAGTTACCATCTGGGAAATTGGAAGCATTCAGGCGCGTCACAGGTTCAAGTAGTTCGGCACTGATAACAATAAATAACGCACATGAACTTGCGCAAACCATTGCCAAAATCACTTGTTGAATAGCGGACCCTCTGCGGTCAGATGGAATGATCATCAACATCCCAATTGCTGACATCACAGGGACGATAAAATAGATAAGTAAGTCAGAGCGTTGACTGATAAGTGGAAATGGTTCCGCAAAGTTAGAGACCTCGGAAAAGAGATCAGGCCAATACTGAATTTCCGGTGACTTTGCATAAAAATAGAGATTGGCTGCGAACATAATTATCACGCAAAAGAACCAAGTAATAAACAGCGTGGAAACCCACCCGGCAATACAACCCTCACGTCTGATTGGCCCCCACGAAAACACCTTAGAAAGCGCGCTACCCAAGAATGTACCAATCCAGCTCAAGCCCAATAAAGTAATAAATCCAAGCAGTAAAACGAACGTCGTATTGGCATCCTTTAAAGGGACTAACCCGAGAAATGCCATGAAGTGGAATGGCATCATAAACCACATGGCCTTCGTAATCGTTTCAAGTGTCTCTTTAGCGGCAGCGTTTTCCTTAAGCGGGTTCCCTGTATCTGCCATCATAGACAGGAAATTCGGAAACGCCTTCAAGATGTTCTCGAGTTCTCTAGTTAACATCCAGCTATTTCCAAATAAGCCTGATCAGTGCACTCTGCTTGTGGTTATCAACTTGTTGGAAATGGAATTCGGTTACTTCCGGTTTCCAGTCTCCGCGTTTGGCAGTCTTCCGTGCGACTACTTGCGGATCCGCAAAAATTCCGAAAAACCCTTTCGATAATTTCCCGGTGGGAACAGGGGCGGGAATCTCAATGCAAACTCCTTTTCGATCTGACATGTCAAACAAGCTAGCTTCTACGCCAGTAGGCACTCGTTTTGGAGTCTCCTCAACCCGGGTTTTATCGCCACGAATGCTCGGGTAACTGGCGTATGCAGGTCTTGGCAAAAACACCTGCGCAACTTCATAAGTCGTTTGCTCTATCAATTCGCTACCTCTTGACCGAAAAGTAGTTCCTTGCTTTACACCAGTATAGGCTTCTTGCGAGCGATCACGGCCTGATTCATCGACTACACTTGAAGTTTTTTTGCACCCTGAGTTGCCTTGGAAGAAAAAGTGAAACTTCTTGTTCAATAACGGTTTTCTTGCCAATTCAGCTGGATCGGAATGGGCCAGAAGATAGGTGCTAGTTTTGATAAAATGCCGACTTCCGCTGAGTCCATTTTGACCGCCTTCTACATTTGTATTGCAACTTGCATACGGCACATCGGATCGGCTGATCGACACATACTCTGGTGTTTTCCCTGATCTGGTCCTACTAACTCGGCGAACCAAAACGGCCTCTTGCTTCTTGTCGTCAGCAGGTAATACCAGTATGAAATCCTGCTCGTTCGCTCCAGAGCGCACAAAGAACTTTCCGTCGGGTGAATAGTCACGATCCAGCACGCCTTCCAATGCAGTAAATTTTGGATAGGTTTTGGGATCAATCTTGGTCAGATTCAATCTGTTATTTCGATATGCATCTTTGGGATCCCCAGTTTCGGAGTAATAGAGGCCGTTTTCTTTGAATACTTCGACAGAGCATCCGGCATGACCAGTCGATACCCCGACAATCATAAATAAAATAGTTAATGGAATACGCATTTGGATTCCCCTTACTAAAACAACAAGTAAAGCACAGATTTGGAACTTTTTCAACAATACAGGATGGAGTGAATCTGGTACCTCACCTCAGTTCCCGTTCTGTTAGGCGAAACGTAACCCGCATAAAGAAGGGACGCTTCAACCCAAAACTCGAAAGTCGAAACAACGGCCAACGCATCGACTTCTTAAACACTTTCTCCGCTCATCCATCTTTCGCAATCCAGTCCTGAATGTCTGGAATATCCGGTTCGCGACGTACCGCACCTCGATAGGCCCGACGCGCAACAATTGGCTGCAACCCGCCGAATTAATATGCAGCGCTCCACGGGTACGGCAATGACCTCTTAGGACTCGATCCTGCCAGTCGCCCGCCTAACAATATCCAGCCCGCACTATCCTCTCCCTCGCTTCCGGCGTTTCCAAACGGCGGTATCGGCCACCTGAGTAACGCCGACAATCCAGCGCATGCCCAGCAGCTATTGAGGCCGCGCCAATGTCGTCCCCGTCAATGTAGCAAACGCCCACCCAGCGGTCGTATGTGCGCTCCCCATTTAGTTTGCAGGTGACGGTCTTGCCGCGCAGATGATCCGTCATCCACTGCTTTGCAGCTATCCCAGCCCGTGTACCTAATTCCGGCCCATCTACGCCGTTCAGCCTAACCGGAACGCCCTGAACTACTATGGTGTCTACGTCTCGGACTCTGGCGGTACCTTCCACTGTGCGCTGGTCGGTTTGGTCCGGACCGAAGCTGGTTATCACGAGCATCACACCACAAAGGAGTGCCATCCAAAGAACTACTGACAACTTCGGATCGACTTTGCGCGGTAGCTTAAGCCGTGATCTTCGGCGCAGCGGAACGACGTTGCCTGTGTAACGGCGGGCAGAGAAATAGTGTCGCGCGGAGCCAAGCAGCGACATGACCATTATCAGACCCGCAACAATGGCGAATGCTTGGAATGCGGTTTGGGCAAGAGGCAAGGCTAGTCTAAAGGCTCACAGTTGAACATTTTTTCGGACAGATGACCACGCACCAATGTGCGCTTGATCGTTAGTGCGGTTTTGTTGAATGACCAAGAGATTGCTGTTCAGTTTTTGGTAGCCCATTTGTGCGGAAAATGCGACGCACCGAACTCGTACCCCCTCTTAGAAATCGTAAATCCCCATCAAGGTGCGCCGCTCCACCCTGATATTTGTGCGGTTTGTTGAGATTACGCCCTTAGGAAGGAAAGTGAGGTTTCGTTGTGACATTCAAAAAACGCAATTCAATATTCGAACGGATTGATGAAAAGTTCGTGGGGCGACACGCCGAACTCAACAACCCCCTAAAACCCGGCTAGAAAACCGGAACGCCCTAAAATCATCACGTGCCGCCCACGAACAAAGGATCGCATTGTGGCAAAGTTGTGTCCACGGCTCGTTCTGAAACTTACTGTTTACCATTTGGAAACAGACAATTTCGCCTTTGGCCACCGCATTAAGGGAATCCCCCAATTTTGGGCAGTACGCCAATTGGGTAGGTTGGGATCAGAATATCAACTTACCCCCTCGTGATGAAGATAGGGGCTGGCCTTGACCCCCTCTGCCAGCCCTTACTCTTGTTATAGTCATCCCAGATGAAGGTGACGCTGGGAACTTTGATCCAATCAGCAGTCCCTGCCGTAACTAAAATACCCCTAACTGCGCGCCCGCGTTGTTCACTTGGTTTCCCTCCGAACAATGCGGGTCCTTTTTGGGGCGAGGGGGTAACGAGTTTTCCGTCACCAGTGGCCGACTGGACCTTTCAATTCTGGTTCGGTCGGCAAGGCGTGATCTGGTGGTTCTACGCCGTGCTTATTGAGCCATTCAAAGATCGCGGCCCAATCGTCTTGTAACGACGGTGCGCTGCGATATTCGCGCAAACTTTCCAGCTTGCATTTTAGATCGTGCGGAATCGTGCGGGGCCATTTCTTCATGACAAGATGTTCTTATTTTGTTCCAGCGCAAGTCAAGGCAAGTTATTAGCCAAAAAACTCGCAGAAATTCAAACCGACCGCACCAATATCGTGATCATCAGGTAGAGGAAAAAGACCAAGAAGCCGACAATGCCCATCGAACGGATCGGTTTTTCTTCAATCGGCAGAGCATATTGCAGTGCATTGAGGATCGGGCCGGAGCGGGCCAACAGGCGTATTATCAGCGTTCCAAGTGCTGCGGCCCAAAGCCAAAAGCTGGTGACGTAGGCAGTGAAGGTAACAACGAGAATTAATCTTTCCGCTTCCAGAGTATAAGAAGATTGAAATTTTTCTTTCATAATTAGAGACTTGACCATTTCTAATATATGTTTCAAAGCATCTGCTATTGAGTTATCTCCTTCAAGCATAACGACAAACAATAACACGCAAGAAAGTAGCAAAAACGCTGTGAGCAAGAAATCCAGCACGACCGCAAGTACCAAGCCTAAATTCCCATGTACGGAACGACCCAAGACTAGCCTAGTTACGTACAGAGCAGGATAGTCTCCGATACCATTGAATATCGCTCCAAGCACCACCAACCCTAATATGATGCTAGTAGTTTCCACTCGAAAAGCGGAAGCACCATGCTCAATCACGAAAAAATTTTTCTGAAAATCGGGAAACAGGAAAAACTGGAAAAAAAATATCAAGACATAGAAAAAAGTAGACAAAACAAACGAACGCCAAATGCACTTCCAACTAAAATGCCGTTCCCCAAACACCTTCTCAAACATCGCCAAAACCAACTCAGCAATCGGGCTGTTTCCGGGTGGTGGCTTGAGACGTCTGAGCCAGGCGGCCAGATCGTCCCGAAACTCTTTCGAGATACAGTCGTCGCCTTTCCAGAACACGGCGAGTACGGCCAGAATAATGGCTGAACCGCCCAGCAGTTCGACTAGATCACCCCAAGGCAATACTAATTTCCTTTATGCCAATGTGGGTTCAGTTTACCTGGTAGCGGGGATTTTCCAATCCTGCTTTTGTTTTGAGTGGACACCGGCGGCATGCGATTGATTGCAGAGCCGTGATTGACGTGATCGGACAAAGTCTTGGCGTCTGCGCACAAGCACTAACCGTGACGACCACTTGTGAGCCGTGGAGCGGCACACAGACTTTGGGGGAACTGACTGATGAAAACCAAACTGACACTGGCCGTGTGTGCGGTCCTGCTGGCAACCACAGCGGCTGCTGAAGGTTTGCAGGCAATGAAGGAAAGAAGGGCTGCTAATATTAAAGCGGAAGTACCCGCTGAAACACCCAAAGTCTGCACCCAAGGAACTACGACGTTTACAATTACACCCGCGTTCGTAACCGTGTCGTATGCGGACGATAAGGGTTTCAAATCAGCTACTGTCAATTGCTTTGCGGAAGATGATTTACCAAAGATTTGCAGGACAGGACTCGATGCTGAGACAGCCCACAGCGTTGCGCTGTTGGCGGACGGAACCATTGTGTGGACAGAAGGACCGTCAACGTTTTTCAACTCACTGACGACTCGAATCTTTGACGATCTGGAATGCAATGGGTGGTGACTAACGACTCGGGTGGACGTTCGGGTGGACCAGCCACCACACCAGCATATGATCACAATCAAAACCAACATCTTACAAGCGTATGATGGCGGACTGTCTCTCCGCCACTCATACCTGTCTCAGTTCAGTTGTGTTTTCTGACCCGGAATTGTGCCGCAATTCCCGCGAGTTGGCACGTGAGCTTTCGATCAGAGACGGAGCAGACTGTACATTCAGAGGACAAATCAGGCGCCAGTCTCAGTGGCGCATTTTGGCGGGGTCGCTTTGGGCTGGATTTCCCTGATCTCCGGCAATTTACAGGGAATTTTCGCAAACCGGGACTGAATTCCGTCATTTCTCCTATCAGAACTGTATGTTTTTCAGAGGTTTATGTTGCAAATTCCTTAAAAAGTGGAACAGGGAATTTTCTCGCGGGAACAGGGAATTGTGCCGACGGATCAGGGAGGGCGAACCCTGTATCAGGGACGCAGGATCTAGAGCTATCAAAAGCCGAACAGGCGTTCCTGTTCGGACCAATCAAGTGGGTGGGTCTTGCTGACCAGACGCTTGAGTGTGAGTTCGGGCGGCTGTGTGCCGTCGAGAATCGCAGCCTGAATCTTCGGGGAGAGAAATGCGAGCTGGGCGCGGGTGCGGATGAAGGCGCCAGGGACGCTTTCGCGGCGTGCGATCTCCATCAGTTGAACTCCGGCCTTCAGATCACGGGCCCAGCCATGGGCGCGGATCAGCATGGACCGTAGGTGGGGGTCAGGTTGGGGTGCCATATCTCCGGCGATGACCTTGGCCTCGACGCCGCGGCGGCGCAGATTGAAAGATGCGGTGACGTGGGTGAGATCCGGGTGCAGATGATCGGCCGCGATGCCAAGTGCGCTTGCCAGAGTTTTGGGGTTAAATTCGAGGTCGATCTGTCGTCGTGCAATTTTGCCTTTGGCCAGAAGAGCAGCGCCGACCTGACCGGCTTGGCGTTGAAGTCGGGTTACTAGATCCGCAACCGAAGTCTGAACCGCTTCCGCTGACCCGGCCTCCGGCTGCGCCAGTACTTGGTGCGCCGCGGCGGCTTCTTGCAAATGTCTGACGATGACATCTATGACGGCGTGTTCCAGCGCCGGGCCGGGCAGTCGCCAGCCAGAGATATCCTTGCCACCTGAGATCAGTCGATTGGAGATATAGTAGCGCAACCGTCGGCCTTTGCGCGTGGTGTGGGTCGGCGTCAACCGATCACCAGTTTCGTCATGCAGCAGACCGGTGAGCCAGGCCCCAGGGTCAGTGGAGTGTTGGCGCGCATCGGAGTCGCCGCGTGCCCGCGAGCGGTTGGAGGCCTGTCGCATTTTTTCCTGCACCCGGTCCCAGATGTCCTGATCGATGATCGCCGGATGTTGTCCGTCCCAGATCTTATCCTTGTGGCGGATTTTTCCGAGATAGACCGGATTGCGCAGCAGGTAATAGACTTGACCCCGTGACAGCGGACAATCCCCCTTCACACTGCCATCTGTCCGAACAACCCGTTTTGACCGCAGCCCTTCTGCCGTTGCCCGTTCTTCTACTTTGCGCAGGCAACCCAGCTCGTCATAAAGCCCAAAGAGATGCCGGACCGTTCTGGCCTCCTCTTCATTCACCACCAGCGTTCTTGCCTTCGGATCGGGGTGGCGATCATAGCCCAGAGGCAGGTTGCCACCCATCCAAAGCCCCTTCTTCTTCGACGCTGCAATCTTGTCGCGAATACGTTCGGCGGTGACTTCCCGTTCAAACTGAGCAAAGGACAACAGCACATTCAGCGTTAACCGGCCCATGGAAGATGACGTATTGAAGGCCTGCGTGACGGACACAAAGGAACACTCGACCTGTTCGAGCCGTTCGACGAGCTTGGAGAAGTCGGGAAGCGATCGGGTCAGCCGGTCGATCTTGTAGACAACAACCATGTCGATACGTCCGGCATCGATCTCTTCAAGCAGGCGCTGAAGGGCAGGGCGCTTCAGGGTGCCGCCCGACAGGCCACCGTCATCGTAGCGCCCGGGCAGTAGGGTCCAGCCTTCGTGTCGCTGGCTGGTGACATAGGCCGCGCAGGCTTCATATTGCGCATCCAGCGAATTGAAGTCCTGATCCAGACCATCTTCCGAGGACTTGCGCGTGTAGATCGCGCATCGGATTTTGCGGCGCGGGCTCATTTGGCCCCCTTGCCGGTGAGCCCAAAGAAACGCGGCCCTGACCAATGCGCGCCGGTAATCTCTCGGGCGATGGCCGAGAGCGAGCGATAGGAACGACCGTTCCAAGTGAAACCTTCCTCTGTAGCGTCGACTACATGTGTCACACCATTCCACTCACGCAGCAGGCGCCCACCGGGTTTTAGGGCGGGGCATGTAGGCCGGGGTTTCTTCCCAGAGTCCTTTTCCAGCGTGGCTTTGACCTGCCGGGGTAGCCCGCCATGACGGCGGGACTGCATCTCAAAGGCGATAAAACGGCGCAGGAAAGGTTGGCTGAGCATGGCGGGGGCTGGTTGATCAAACAATTGCTCCCAAAGCGTGACCAGATCCGATCGACCCATTGCGGCGAGATCGGCAACATCGCCAGTCTTCGTCATGCCTCTTCTCCTGTTCCTACCGTCAGGTGATAGGTGGAAGAACCATCTGGTTTGTCGGATGCCTGCCTTTCAATTGTGACGCCTTTTTTCCGCAGGCCGCTTAGAGCCGCTCGGACCGAATGAGGCTGCCACCCCGTTGCTTTGCAGAGCGCCTCAAGGCTGGCGCCACTCGGGCGGCGCAACAAAGCTTGAACCTTGTCAATTTTGGTTTGCTTCCGTTTGGACATGTATTGTCTCCTCTGATCTCGGGTTGGCGAGATGCCGAACCCCGGTACCGAGGAGCGCCCGAATGGCTCGGGCGTAGGTTCAGTGATGCGTGGTTCACAGCAACAGTCCAGCTCTTTCTGAAACGATTACTGGAGGCGTGTGTTTTGAAGTGCGACGCTGCCGTACCCCCGATTATTCGTCAACAATCTTAATTGGTTACTTTTAGTTTGGGGGGTTGCGTCTCGTATTGATGGCACCTACATTCGACCTAATCGCCCGGACTATCAGGGCGGGAAACTGCTCCCGCAGGCAGCACTCATTGGAAACACAGGTTTCCGCAGAGAGCATTCAAAGGAGCAACGTCTCGGATCGATTGGTCCGGGGAGTTGCTATTTGTGCTCTCTCCGATTTTCCAACGCGATCCCTCCATCTCGACGTCCGCGCGGCGTCACGCAAAAGGAGGCGGTTATGCCTGCTAAAAACACACACAGCGACGTCCAGGCGTCCAATACGCCTATCTGGATGGCCGAAAAAGTTATCCAATCCCAGATCAGCCAGATCAAGCCCTACGCCAACAACAACCGCGTGCACGCGGCCAAGAATGTCGACAAGCTTAAGGCATCGGTGGCCCAGTTTGGCTTTGTCACTCCGATCCTGTTGGATGGTTCGGGCACAATCATCGCGGGTCATGGCCGCTATGAAGCCGCCAAGGCCCTGGGGTTGAATTCCGTACCGACTTTTGTCGCGGATCACTTGTCAGAAGCGGAAGTGCGCGCTCTGCGCATTGCGGACAACAAGCTGGCGGAATTGTCCGACTGGAACGAAGCTGCTCTGCAGATTGAGTTTGCCGAACTGATGAATCTCAGCCTTGATGGCGAGCTGGATTTTGATCTGGAAATCACGGGGTTCGAGGCACCGGAGATCGACATCATCATCGATAGTGCAGGCGAGGCCACGGAGACGGAAGCGGAAAGTGTAGAGGCCCCGGACCCTGCGGCACCCGTAATCACGGAGCCGGGCGACCTCTGGGTTCTCGGAGATCATCGCATCTTCTGCGGGGATACCCTTCAAGCCCAGAGCTACGACACCTTGCTGGAAAGCGAGCGCCCGCAGATGGTCTTCACCGATCCTCCTTATAACGTACCGGTCAATGGGCATGTGCGGTCCGGCAATAGCGCCGAAGGTCTTGTCAGAAGAACTTTGCTTGAGCGGGGCAGGGTGGTTGCGTAGCTTTTTCCCATGATCAGACCTGCCTCATTCAAATACTTTAAAACCAGTCCCGAGATCATCCGCTTGGCGGTGATGCTGTACATTCGTTTCCCGCTCTCGCTTCGGAATGTCGAAGATCTGCTGCATGAGCGAGGCATCGACGTGAGCCACGAAACTGTCCGATATTGGTGGAACAGGTTTGGCCCGATGTTTGCTGCTGAGATCAGGCGGAAGCGTGTTCAGAAACTGCGCGCATTCTCGAAATGGAAGTGGCACGTGGACGAGGTTTTCGTGAAGGTGAATGGCAAGCGGCATTATCTTTGGCGGGCCGTTGATCACGAAGGTGAGGTGCTGGAAGCCGTAGTCACTAAACGCCGAAATAAGCAGGCTGCATTGAAATTCCTCAAGAAATTGATGAGCCGGCACGGTTGCGCCGATGAGATCGTCACAGATCGCTTCGCTTCCTACAAGGCTGCGCTCAGAGAAATGGGCGCGCTCGAAAAACAGCAGACGGGCAGGTGGCTCAACAACCGCGTCGAGAATTCGCACCTGCCGTTCCGAAGACGCGAACGCGCGATGCAGCGTTTCAGGCGCATGCGAAGTTTACAGAAATTCGCCTCCGTCCATTCCTCCGTCTACAACCACTTCAACCAGGAAAGATCTCTCACCAGTCGAGACACCTTCAAGCTGACCCGCACCGCCGCTCTAAGCGAGTGGCGTCAACTTTGTTCCGGATAGGTTCGCGGTTTCCACGGCAAACTGAGACTGGTTAGAATTCGTCTGACAGCACCCGGACCGGTCTTTCGACCAATACATTCCGACTGACGCCTTCGAGCCCAAGGCAGCCTTAAGCGATCACGTGTAAACGATGCACTCTCAGTTGTTCGGCGTATACCAGATCGGCGATGTGTAGGCGCGTTCCTGCGTGACCATCGGTGTACCCTCTGGCATTTCGACACCGAACTTCACAGCGTCGTAAGCAGTCCACCGTGGTGTCGGGATTTCGATCACACGAGCATAATAGAAAGCGAGTTCCGAGGGATCGAAATCCGGGTCTGTCCATACCGCTCCTAACTCCGACGCGCCGATCGTATTTGTCCAAGACGGAATGGACAAGTCGACCGTGCTCCCAACAGTTGGCAGCTTACCATTTTCGCCCGGGCTTCTGTCCCCACCCCATGCCACGTCATAGACTTTCTCCTGCGCTTCACCGGTATCCGCATCAATCCACCCTTTTATGATCTGGATGCGGTCGAGGTTTGCACCAACGGGGTCACGCAATGAATACACCAAGAAGTCTGGGGCCTCGCCTTCAGCAACGGTGAGGTCACCGCCCATCGGCACCCCTCCACCGTAACCAATCCGAGCTAGATCGCGCCGTGCAATTGCGTCTTCGGAATAGTCACCACCGAAGAACCTGACAGTCATGCGAGGGCCGGTAGTGCCATAGGCTTCGCGACGTTCCATTGCGTCGAATATAGATGTTCGCGTGTTTTCCCGCGCCCACACGGCGGTCAATCCGGCGGCACTGTAACCCCAACCGTAGTAAGCTACATCGCCATCAGAAAAAGACTTCCCAACATGGCTTGCACGTTCCGCATTTGGTTCGTAAGCCGTATGTTTACCAAAGAAATTGTCTTCTGCGACGGCAGACAAACCAGTGTGGGTGTCTGTGGCCGCGCTGGCACCGAATTTGTAGGGGTTCACACCAAGCTCAGCTTGAAGAGCAAGGCCGCGCAGTAGCCCTGACCGTGCATATTCTCCGGGCAGCATCTCCGGCGTTTTTGTAACGCTGGCATCAAGGTTGCCAAAATCCCATGTCTCGTAGTCGGCAAACTCATCTTGCGTCGACAACAGCGGGTGCGCTTCACCATCGCCCTTGATCTGGGACCACTCGTAGAGCGGTTCCCACTTCGCGCGGGCTACGGCGTATGCGCGGTCCAATGGAGGTTTGCCTTCTGCAAAGTCATCAACCAGCGAAAACACCCAACCATTGGATAGATTGCCATTATGAGCAATCGCGAGGGCATCTCCGCCTGTTGTGTCTTCGAAATTCTGAAGCCAGGCATAGAGGTCCTGCGGATTAGGCGAGCCTACCGGTGGCGTCGTTGTGTAGGGCAGTATCTGGCGTGCAATGTCAGGCCCATCGCGCAGGATCACGTTGCGATGCAGGTTGTTGCCTTGGACAAGTGAGGTCCATTCGAATGCTATGAAAGTCGTAAACACACCGGGATCATTAAATTCTTCTGCTGCACCGATAATGTCACCCCAAACTGTCGCAAATGCCGGATTGCCGGGTTGATAATTGAGCGCGGGGGAGACTGTACCTTGGGCAAAACTCGCAATGAGTTGCTGCATCGCACGAAGAGCCTCTTCTCCACCCGTATTGAAAGCGTTGTGAAACTCGCGGCCTTGCTCGTCAGCCAGTATGTTGGGGGCTCCCGAAATAATGTCTGTGATTGCACCCATCGCGTCGGAATGATCAGTAATCATGTAAAAATCAAATGGGCGGTGCAGCTTAACGGGCTGTCCAGTATTTGAAGTGACTTGTTCTCCACGTGCAAAGCGATAGGCATCGCGTGGCATGAGGCGTGTTCCACCGCCACCCGCATCAGCCGACAGGCCAGTATGGACGTGCGTGTCCCCGAAGAAAACTCTCTCTGGATAGGCGCGATCAGCATAAGGCGAATAGGGTCGCCCCTTCAAAAACGCATCGCTGGCATCAGGTGGAACAACTTGTGCAAAGGCAGTAGTCCCTGTGACAAAGGCCATACAAACCGCAAGGTACGGTATCCGCATTTTGGAAAATCCCTGAAGCTTCAAAACTGATTTCTTAATTTTAGGACTTTATCCAGCCAAACTGCCAAAAGCTATCTATTCATAAGCGGCTGTTTTGTCCGCATTGCGGTCGCTCGCGACATTCGGGCGAACGTCCGAACTGAGCCCATTCTTTCAGTTGATGAAGTTTTCAGCGCCCAACGCGATTGGCGAATATCGACCTTTCGCAGCAGCCCGTAGCCAAGTCAGCTCTGCGTGTGTGCTGCCCATTCACTCGGGGAGACGATCTGCGCCCTTTGAAAGAAGCCAATTGTTGTGCACCTAGAATTTTGGACCCATTCTCTCGATTGTTTGTTCAATCGCCCGTGAAAACATTTGCGAGGGTTGTCCGCCGATTGCGCGGGACACGGCCTCGGCCTCATGCCTTAGTGAGGTCACGATCTGTTGGAGGAGTTTGTCCGTCATCCTGTAGCACGGTGTGGCCACGGCGAGGGCGCCCTGAGCCAATCCGCTCTGGTCGAAGAAGGGAACCGCGATGCCGTAGACGTCCTCTTCGTTTTCCTCTTCGGATGTCGCATAACCCCGGTGTTGCACAATTGCGATGTTCTCGAGGACTTCTTCCGGATCGGTCATGGTGTAGATCGTCTGGGATTTCAGCGGCGCCGACAGTGTTCGGTCGCGCAGGGCCTGGGATCCGAATGCCAGCACCGCGACGCCTGATGCAGTGCTATGCAAAGGCAAGATTTCGCCCGCGATCAGTGATACCCTAGTGCTGCGCGTGCTTTCGCAAATGCCGATTGTCGCAAGCGCCGGCCCCGAAATGATCGACGCGTGCGCGGTTTCGCCGACCTTCTGCACCAGTTGTTCGAGTGCCGGGCGCACGATCGAGGCAATGGGTGCGGTCGCTTCGCGGATCTGCGCCAGCCGCAGAATGCCCGCTCCCAGCGAATATGCGCGCGTTCCTTCCTTTTGCTCCAGGAGCCCGGCATCGGTCAGGCTGGTCAACAGGCGATAGACCGAAGCTTTGTTGATACCCGCGCGCCGGGTCAGTTCGGAAAGGCCCAGTTCAGGTTCTTCCTCGGAGAAAAACTCCAGAAGAGACAAAGCTTTGGCAACCGTGGACGACATCGCGCTTTTCCATTCCGACGAGGTTCCAGTTCAACCCTCAACCTTGGGTCATTGACGCGGAAAATCGGTCGGTTTAAATTAAAAACCACTGGTTATAATAGAGAACCAAAAAAGAAAGTCAACATCCCGCGGCTTTGCGGTGACGTGAAAGGAGATTGGCGGTGTCGGAGATTGTCGAACGCAGGCGCGCATTGCTTGGACCGAATGTTTCGACCTTCTACGACGATCCGGTACATATCGTCCGGGGGGAAGGTGTCTGGTTGTGGGACGCGAGTGGCAGGCGGTATCTGGACTGCTACAACAACGTGCCGCATGTGGGCCATTGCAACCCGCGCGTGGTCGAAGCGATCTGCAACCAGGCTGGCACACTGAACACCCATACGCGATATCTGCACGAAGGCATCCTCGACTATACCGAGGCACTTGTTGATACGTTCGCCGGCGATCTTCTTACATCGATCCTGACCTGCTCGGGTTCAGAGGCCAATGACATCGCATTACGCATGGCCGAGGCGATGACAGGCAAGCGCGGGATCATCGCAACGGACGCGACCTATCATGGAAACACCGCATTGGTCAGCCACCTGTCCAGAAGCAACATCCCTGAAGTAGGGTTTGGACTGGACCAATATCTGCGCCACGTGGAAGCGCCCGACAGCTATCGGATCGACGATCCTGATGGGCAACGCTTTGCCGCGCATGTGCAGGAACAGATCAACGCGCTCGAGGTATCGGGCATTGGGTTTGCGGCGCTGATCGTCTGCCCGCTTTTCCTGAATGAAGGATTCCCGACCCAAGTTGAAGGGTGGTTGAAACCCGCGGTGGAGGCGGTGCGTCAGGCTGGCGGGCTTTTGATCTGTGACGAGGTGCAATCGGGCTTCGGCCGCTCGGGCAGCCATTTCTGGGCGCACCAGAAACAGGGCGTAGTGCCGGACGTGGTGACGCTGGGTAAACCCATGGGCAATGGTCATCCCGTCGCCGGTCTGGTCACCACGCCCGAGATCATGGCCCGGTTCCGCCATTCGTTTCGTTACTTCAACACGTTCGGAGGCAACGCGGTTTCCTGCGCCGCAGCTATGGCGGTGCTGCAGGAACTGCGCGACAGGGACCTGCAGGCCAATGCCGCCAGGATCGGCAGTCTGGCGCATGAACGCCTGACCGCACTGGCTGAAAAATACGAGGTCATTGGTGATGTCCGCCAAAGCGGCATGGTCTTTGGCGTAGAGTTTGTGCTTGACCGGGGCGCCAAGACACCTGCCAGTGACTATGCTGACCGTGTGGTCAACACGATGCGGAGCCGGGGCATTCTGCTGTCAAAGCTGGGGCGGCATAAGAACACGCTGAAGATACGGCCTCCGATGCCCTTTGGCGAAGAGCATCTCGACATGCTCATCGAAACGCTCGACTCGGTTATGGCCGAAATTCCGGTCGCCCCGTGATGGACCCAGTCGAGAAAGCGCTGGGCCTTTGGGGCATTGATACCGCGCCTTACAATTTCGTGGCCGGCCGTGAAAACCGTGTCTACCGGGTGTGCACTGACGAGGGCGATTTTGCCTTGCGCCTCAAACGTCCTGGCTATCGCAGCGAGGACGAACTCCTCTCAGAACTGCAATGGCTGGACGCGATGGACCGGGCCGGGTTGCACGTGCCGCAGCCCCGCCAGTCGCTTTCCGGGAAGCTGTTGGAACAAGTAGAGGGACGTTATGCCGACCTGATCGGCTGGATGCATGGAACGCCCCTTGGCGAAGGCCAAGGGTCGCTTGAGCTTGACGATGCCCCGTTGGTGTTTCGGCGGCTGGGGCGGGTTCTGGCACAATTGCACGAAGCTTGTGATGCTTGGAAGTACCCGCCGGGCTTTGCCCGCTGCTCCTGGGATGCGGACGGGTTATTGGGGGATAACCCGGTCTGGGGGCGTTTCTGGGAGAATCCGACCCTTGATCCCGAAACACGCGCCTTGCTGGGGCGGTTCCGGGATCGCGCGCGGCAGGCTCTGGAGCGGTGCGCCGATGAGCTCGATTACGGTCTGATCCATGCTGATCCGCTGCGGGAGAACGTGCTTGTCGATGGGGGGAATATCAAACTTCTCGATTTTGACGACGGTGGGTTCGGCTTTCGCCTCTTCGACATTGCCACCGCGCTTCTGCGCAACATGGATGAACCGTACTACCCCACGCTGAAAGCCGCGCTGCTGGAAGGGTATCGCGAGGTTCGGTCGCTAGATGACATGCTACTGGATTTGTTCCTTGCCCTGCGGGCGGTCACTTACGTGGGCTGGATCGTTCCGCGCATGGGTGAAGCCGGAGCAGAGGAGAGAAACGCGCGGTTTAGTGCACGCGCGGGTATGCTCTGTGCGTCCTATCTAGAGGAAACCCGCCCAGTCTGAAGGCGAAAGACCTGGTCAAACCGGGCCACTCAGAGTGAATGGAACTGGACATTCGCATTGGTGAAGCCCAGGGTTAGCTTTGGGCCGGAAGCGACGGTAAGCAGCGCTCGGTCTTGTCAGAAGAACTTTGCTTGAGCGGGGCAGGGGTGTTGCGTAGCTTTTGCCCATGACCAGACCTGCCACCTTTAAGTACTTCAAAACCAGTCCTGAGATCATCCGCCTGGCGGTGATGCTGTATATTCGGTTTGTGTGTCAGGTCTTGTCAGAAGAACTTGGGTTGAGGCGGGTAGGGCGGTTGCGTAGCTTTTGACTATGACCAGACCTGCCTCCTTCAAGTACTTCAAAACCAGCCCTGAGATCATCCGCCTTGCGGTGATGCTGTACATCCGATTTCCGCTCTCGCTTCGGAATGTCGAAGATCTGCTGCACGAGCGAGGCATCGACGTAAGCCATGAAACCGTCCGCTACTGGTGGAACAGATTTGGCCCGATGTTTGCCGCTGAGATCAGGCGGAAGCGGGTGCAGCAACTTCGTTCATACTCGAAATGGAAGTGGCATGTGGACGAAGTCTTTGTGAAGGTTAATGGCAAGAGACACTACCTCTGGAGGGCTGTTGATCACGAAGGCGAGGTGCTGGAAGCAATCGTTACCAAACGTCGAAACAAACAGGCGGCATTGAAATTCCTCAGGAAATTGATGAAGCGATACGGCAAAGCGGAAAACGTCGTGACGGATCGCTTCGCCTCCTACATAGCCGCGCTCAGAGAGCTCGGCGCTACTGAAAAACAAAGGACGGGCAGGTGGCTCAACAACCGCGTTGAGAATTCGCACCTGCCGTTCCGACGAAGAGAACGCGCCATGCAACGGTTCAGGCGAATGCGAAGTTTGCAGAAGTTCGCCGCCGTCCACTCTTCCGTTTACAACCACTTCAACCAGGAACGATCGCTAGCCAGCCGAGACATCTTCAAGCTGACCCGCGCCGCCGCTCTTAGCGAGTGGCGTGAACTTTGTTCCGGATAGGTTCGCGGTTTCCGCAGCAAACTGAGACTGGTTCGAATTAGTCTGACAGCACCCTTCCCGATGCTAAGATGTCAATTGACCTGCACGACTTCACCTGTTGTTCTAACTGCTTTGGTCCGTTTTAACTTTGGTGTTTTTTTGTAGGCCATGCTCGGAGACTGAAGCACAGGAAACGCTCTCTCATGCCGTGGACCCAGGAAACGCTCAGCTCGACACCGCCAATTGAGCGGACCGGAGGGAAACTGCTGACGCGTTAGTCGGCGCCTCTCACCGGAATGGGCGCATCAGGGTCCGGATGGAACAGGCGCTGCACAAACCACGTCACGACAGCTAGTCCGACGCCAATCAGATCGGTCACGAGCCCCCCAGATATCAGGAACAGTGCGGCGACGATCAGAAGGCCGCGGATGAACCAGGCTGAGCGCGCCCCGACGAACCACCCCTGCACGCCGCTGGACAGCAGGAACACACCGATGACGGCCGTCACACCTGCGCGTAGGATTTCGAGCGTCGTGCCATCCATCAGGAGCGCCGAGTTGTAGAAGAACATGAACGGCACAATGAAAGCGGCGATGCCGATCTTGAACGAGGCTACTGAGGTTTCTATTGGGTTGGCACCAGATATCCCTGCGGCCGCATAACTGGCCAGTGCAACGGGAGGGGTGATCGCGGAGAGAACCGCGAAGTAGAACACGAAGAAGTGCGCCGTGAGCTGGGGGATACCAAGTTGCACAAGGCCAGGTGCAACCACGCTTGCTGCGACGGCATAGGCCGCGGTCGTGGGCATACCCATACCGAGCAGGATTGCAATGCACATCGCAAAGAACAAAGCCAGAAGCTGGGACGCAGCGGCAAGATCAAGGAGGACCGCAGAGAAACGCGCGCCGACCCCTGTGAGGCTGATGACGCCGACAATTATTCCTGCGCAAGCGCAGACCGCGATGATCTGGATCGACATGACGCCTGCGAGTTCGAACGCCTTAAGTATCGAGCGTAACCCCATACGGTATGGGGTCAGCCAACTGACGACCACTGCCGCAACGGTGGCGAGCGTCCCGGCGCGGATGACTGAGTAGCCAAGGAAGAGCGCATAGATAAGGATGATGATCGGGATGAATAGATAGACCTGACGGACCATCTTGTTAAACTTGGGCAGCTCATCCTCGCGCATGCCGCGCATACCGAGTTTCGCAGCCTCAAAATCAACCATGAGGTAGACGGAGACGAAATAAAGCACCGCTGGGATGATCGCCGCGATCGCGATCTCCTGATATGGGATACCCGTGATCTCAGCCATAATGAACGCACCCGCACCCATGATCGGTGGCATGATCTGCCCCCCTGTTGAGGCTGCCGCTTCGACCGCGCCAGCGGTCTTCTTGTGGTAGCCGACCTTCTTCATTAGCGGGATCGTGAGCGACCCGGTCGCCACCACATTGCCTGCCGAAGTGCCGTTGATCATGCCCATGAGACCAGAGGCAAAAATGGCAACTTTCGCGGGACCGCCCCGCGCGCGCCCCGCTGCAGCAAAGGCAAAGTTGACGAAGTAGTCGCCCACTTTGGAGGCCTGCAGGAATGCAGCAAAGATGATGAACAGGATGATGTAGGTCGAGGAAACCGCTGTCGTTGGCCCAAGAATACCCGCATCGGAATAGACATGGCCGAAGAACCGCTGCCAGCTATAGGCGTTTTCAACTGCGAGGATGCCGGGCAACAGGTGGGCGGTGAAGGTGTAGATCAGGAAAACGCCCGTAATGATCACAAGCGCAAGACCGGCCACGCGGCGGGTCAATTCCATGATAAGCGCAGCGCCCGCCGTGGCGGCAAAGGCCACACCAATTGGTACTTCTGCCGTGCCCACCGAATTGCGAGCGGCAGTGGAGTAGACCACGACCAGATATGCGGCGACGATCAGACCGCAAAGCGCCAAGACAATGTCGGACAGGGCGAAACGATCGCGCTCCACTCGATCGATCCAGCCAATAACAATCGCTGCAAAGGTTGCCACGAGAAGCGGCACACCGAATTGCCAAATCTCAGCTTCGAAGATGCCTTCATAACTGGGAAACGCACCAAGGCGTTCGCTGCCTTCAGGCAGAGACATCCAAATCACGCGTCCTCCAACTTCGGCCGCGTCGCCTGAGCTCAGGAAATTGGCGAAGCCAACAACAGCATATGCCGACCAAGCAACCGGGATGAGCAGGGCGGCAGAGAGCATTTGCAAGCCCGATCCACGTGCCACAAAGCCTGCACCAAATTGCCCAGAGGCGAACAGCAAGAACCCGAGCGCCAAGGCTCCGCCTATGTGGAGGATGCGGAAATTCCATGTCTCCAGTGGGAATTGCGGCAAGAACCATAGTCTCTCGGACCACGTTGTGCGCACGGCTCGCGCCTCACGCGTTAGAGCGGCGGCTTGGTCCCGTGCTGTATCTAGTGCGGTGATGCTGATGGCTATGTCGTCCGCGTTTTCAGCCGTTGACATAGTCTCATCTGCGAGCGCCTTGAGGCGGCGCACCGAATTCCCCTCGAACGCCTCTCCGGCTGGCCCAAGTGTTGCACGCAAATCGTCAAATGCCGCATCTGCGGCGGCATCGGCGCGCTCTGCTTGAATAGTCGCAGGCAAAGCAATGAGGTTCGATAACGAAACGCCGTTCAAGGCGATCATGTGCAGCGCGGCATAAATCGTGGCCACCGCAGCGACGATGAAAAGACTACGGCCTTCAAACAGACGACGGTTTCCTTCGATGGGCTCTTCGTCCACCCCATCTGCAATCAGGTGGTCGTCATCTTTTACCGCGTCTTTCTGCGTCATCGTTCTGTGCTCCGCGTGTCCGAATGCCCACAAAGTATCCGCGCTCTGAAAAGAGCGCGGAGTCGTTTGTCTAGACTTGCCTCAGTGGCAAAAGTACTTAGCCGCCGTGGACCATATCCGCCGGGATGTCAGCGCCCGCGTTTTCCATGAACCACTTTGCGGCACCGGGATGCCATTTCATCACACTGTTGCGGTCCCAGAACTCAGGCAGCGTCGAACGTGCCGCCTTGTGCGTGGCGACCATCCGTTCGTTGTCGGACATGACCGCATTCACGACCTCGAAAACGAAGCTTTCGGGGAGATCGCAATTTGCGATTGCGAAGTTCCACATCGATACGGAACGCGCCGGTGCATCGAGAGTTGTGTAAGTGTCGGCTGCGATATCGAACTGTGCCACCGGGAAAGCAGCGGTGATCTTTGCCTGCTCCTCTTCGGTGAACTCGATGATGTTTACATCGGTTTGCACTTCGAGCTGCGACACGGCGGGGACAGGAACGCCAGCGGCAAAGGCGATCACGTCAAGCAGACCGTCCTGCAACTGTCCACCCAAATCAGACCAACCACCATTGCGACGTTCAAAATCCACACCCAGCTCTTCCATCATGCGCGGGAAGTAGGTGTCTGATGTCGATCCTGCCGGGCCAAAGCCGATTTTCGCTCCGGCTGGAATGTCAGCGACGCTTTCGATGCCTGAAGACGACAGTGCGGTGATCGAGAACGGCGTCTGGTACATCGGGAACATGGCGCACGCGTTGGTCATTTGAAGACCCGGCGCGATTGGGTTGTTTCCAGCAATGGACTCGGCGGCGGGCCCCATAGTGGTCATGCCGAATGCCAGATCGCCCGCATGAACAAGCGACATGTTTTGCATGGGTCCACCGGTGACTTCCGCACCGCCAGCAACGCCGGTCGCCTCAGAAACGATGCCGCCCCAACCGGAGCCGTATCCGAAATATGTGCCACCCTGGGAGCCGGTCCCGATGGTGAAGCTTTCCGGCCAACCTGTGCGGTCCTGCGCCGAAACGTTGCCTGCAGCCGCAAACGTGATCGTCGCTACAACTGCAGCGGCCGTCGTATGTCTAATATTCATGTATTTCCTCCCGAGATCTGAACTCATGCAGCTGCAACGGTACTCAAGCCGCATGTTTCGAATTGTGCAGAAGTTTTAATACGTCTGTTTTGCTTGACACCAGCATCTAGGATGCATCTGCGGTTATACAAATTATTGATATAATGCGCCTCACGCGGTCCGTGAAAGCTCCAGCAAATTCTCTTGAAGAACTCGCAAGAAGGCGTCACGGGATTCATGTCGCGTTTCTTTGAGCCAAACTGCTGACAACGCAAGGCTCTGTTTTGCAATATCCGTCGACCCGTTCAAAGTAACAAAACTGACGCCCCCAACCGCCAGGCGCGAGGCCCATTTGGGAACGACTGCGAGTCCGACGCCTGTGCTGACTAGGCTGACGATCGTTTGTTTTTCTTCGGCGATTTGGGCGATCCGGGCAGTGTATCCTGCCTCGAGCAACAACTTTATCGTCAAATCGTGGCTATGCGGCCGCGAGCCGCGATCCGGAACAATCAATGGCTCATCGGCAAGGTCCGTCACGCTCACAGCCTTGCGTTTTGCGAGGCGATGACCCTCTGGCATGGCGACAACCGCTGTTTCCGAAAAAAGAGGCAAAAAATCGAGCCGACTGTCCGGCGCGTCCGGGGGACGCACGATCGCTATGTCCAAGCGGCCCGATAGCAGTCTCGGCAAAAGACGAATTGTTTTTTGCTCTAAGAGCTCAACGTCGATCTCGGGATAAGTTTCACGGACTTTCGGGAGCAGTTGCGGCATCAGCCCAGCAGCGGCACTGTCAATTGCGCCGATCCGGAGAATTCTCGATTTTCCGTGAGTGCCTTCACGAAAAGTGCGCTCCATCTGATCAGCTTGCTCCACCAAGTCGCGGGCCTGAGCGACGAACTCGCGCCCTGCATCCGTCAACGCTACATGTCGCGTTGTTCTGACAAGAAGTTGTCCACCGAGCCCCTCTTCCAGGAGTTTGATATGCCTGCCGAACGAGGCCGGGAGCATGCCAAGTTTCTGGGCGGCACGGCCGAAATGCTGTGTCTCGGCCACGGCAATCAAACATCGAAGTTGGCGCAATTCCATCTGGGTCTCATTATATCAATTTTTTATATGATACAGCTGCGATTGCTTGTGGTCCAACAAACAAAGATACACTCAACTTCAACGCTTCTCACAGCGTTCCGAATGACGAAGCGTCTAAAGGGGAGTGATATGAAGACATACAGAATCGCCGCTATTCCAGCTGATGGGATTGGACCGGAAGTCATTGCGGCGGGTGTCCAAGCCCTTGAAGCGCTTTCCAAGCGGGATGGCAACTTCCAGCTTGAGTTTGCCCATTTTGATTGGGGTTCGGAACGCTACAAGCGCGACGGCGCGTTGATGCCCGAAGATGGGACGGAGACGCTCAAAGCCTTTGACGCGATCTTTTTCGGTGCAGTTGGCGCGCCTGATGTCCCCGATCACTTGACGCTCTGGGGTCTGCGGTTGCCGATTTGCCAAGGCTTTGATCAATACGCAAACGTACGCCCAACCCGCATTTTACCTGGCATCCAGGCCCCTTTGGCGAATGTCGGGCCAGGGGATCTAGATTGGGTGATCGTGCGCGAAAACTCCGAAGGCGAGTATGCCGGGATGGGGGGGCGCGCGCATCGAGGCCTTCCGGAAGAGGTTGGAACAGAGGTCGCGGTTTTCACACGAGTCGGTGTCACCCGCATTATGCGTTATGCGTTCAAACTGGCCCAGTCACGCCCCCGAAAGCTGCTCACAGTGGTGACCAAATCGAATGCTCAGCGCCATGGTATGGTCATGTGGGACGAGATCGCTGAGGAAGTATCAAAAGACTTTCCTGATGTAACTTGGGACAAGATGCTTGTGGACGCGATGACCGTGCGGATGGTGAAATCACCTCAAGGCTTGGACACAATTGTCGCTACGAACTTGCATGCCGACATATTGTCCGATCTTGCAGGTGCACTGGCCGGGTCTTTGGGGGTTGCCCCAACGGCCAACATCGATCCGGAGCGGCGGTACCCTTCCATGTTCGAACCGATCCATGGATCTGCATTCGACATCACTGGCAAAGGCATTGCCAATCCTGTGGCAACATTCTGGACAGGGGCACAGATGCTCGAACATCTTGGTGAAACGGATGCAGCGCAAAGGCTCATGCGGGCCGTGGAGAAAGTGTGTTTGGACGGAGTCATGACACCTGATGTCGGCGGCCGATCCAATACACAAGAAGTGACGGACGCTGTCTGCGACGCAATTAGGGGCGATAATATTTAGTGCGAGTTCCACCAAGATACGTTGAACCCTGCACTATGTATGGATTTCTGACAAATATTGCGTCGCTCAGCTCTATTCACTGAGGTTCGACCGGAATCTGCCTTCTATCTTTGGTGCAGATGGCGCGCCTTTAGCCCTTCTTCCCAAAGTCTCACGGCAAACCCCGCGTCGATGACCGGCGTGTGTTGAGTGGAATAGTCTGTATCAATCGCAATGGCTGAAGGTGGCGCGAAGCGCCACGTGAATACGGCACACACAAGACACTCTACAACCGCTGGAAACGATGGAGCGACAAGGGCGTCTTCGCCCGAAGGATGGCGGGTCTGGCTGCCGAGCAAGACGAGGAGCGGACTGTGATGATCGACGCTACGTATCTAAAAGCTCACCGAACAGCGGTCAGCATAGGCGTGAACAAGGGGAGCGTGGACGCCTTATTAGTCTAACCAAAGGCGGCATGAACACCAAGCTGCACTCCATTTGCGACTGCCAGGGCCGACCGCTCAACTTGTCGGTCACCGCCGGTCAGATCAGCGACTATATCGGCGCACGGGCATTGTTGAGCAGCCTGCCGGAAGTCGATCGGCTTCTCGGTGATCGTAGTTGTGACGCCGACTGTTTCAGAGAAGCGTTGAAAGACAGAGGGATACGCGCCGGCATCCCTGACCGGAAACAGCGGAAGAAACCAGTGAAGTGCGACAAGCGTCGCTACAAGAGGCGCAACCGCATCGAGGTCATGTTCGGAAGGTTTTAGGATTGGCGGCGCGTGGCGACCCGATACGACAGCTGCCCGAAGGTCTTCCTTTCAGCCGTCGCCCTCGCTACGCTCGTCATCTACTGGCTATAAGTCCTGACCCTAGTAGTTGCTGATGCCGGGTGTAGTGAATGACCGCATTGCGCCTAAAACCACTGTTGTTTGATAGTAGTCGATCATCCTTTCGTCCCGAAGCCCGGTCCGCGTACGCTCGGGACGGCAACCCAGTCAAGTCGCTGGCGTTGGCGGGATCCAGTGTTGGGGTTCTCGATACTGTGCAGTTTGTGAACACTTTATCAGTGACCCAATGAATCAACACCGGTTAGTGTCGTTTGAACAACGCTCAGCGCTTTTCCAGTGGCTACGATCATTTGCGGCAAGATCATCCATTCCAGCATCCAAGCTGCTCCAGACCGCTCTTGCTCGTGTACTAGTGCTTGGTGGATGCCAGACAATTGTGTGGCGTTGAAGCGAGCGAGTGTTTCAAGCAGTTCGGCCTGCACGGGGTTCTGTTTGTGGGGCATGGCGGATGAACCTCCACCGCCGGCAAGCTGGATTTCCGAAATTCCTTGCTGCGACATCAGGGTCACATCCTGTCCGATCTTACCCAACGCTCCCGTTGTCAGGGACAACCAACTGGCGAATTCGGCAATTGTGCTTCTGTCAGTATGCCAGCAGTTTGTAGGATTACTTAGGCTCAACTCATCCGCCATATGGGCTGCAATTTCGTCTCCATCCAGGCCAAACGCCTTTCGATCTCCGACCGCACCACCAAGTTGAATGCAAAGAATAGAGGGCTTGAGTTGTTCTAGGCGAGATTGGTTCTGCAATAATGGTCGCTTCCAGCTATTCATCCTGTCCTTTACAGAAATCGTTAGTGCCGCCTGCATGCGCGTGCGCCCCATCAGGGCATTTTCACCATATTCTGTGATCAGCTGGTCAATTGCGTGAACGGCCTCGTCAAGACGCGATCTCATTAGGGCAAAGATCGGCTTGAGAGTTAGAACCAATGCTGTGTCGATCACATCCTGCGAAGTCATGCCTTTGTGCAAGGCCGAGTGATGCTCTTCAGAAATTGTTTTTCGTATTTCTTTGACCAAGGATGGAAGAACCACGCCATCATTTAGCGTGCCTTTGGCCAATTTAGGCAAATCGGGCGAAAACGCCGCAAGTGAAGCAAGGACCGCGTCGACCGCCTGAGGCTCGGCTTGTCCAACATTCCCCAGAGCGCGTGTGTAGGCGGCCTCGACGGCAAGCATGTTATTCAGCACTGTTTCGGCAGACAGCAGCGATTCCAATTCGGCGTCGCCAAACAGACCGCCAAGCCAAGGATGGGAAAAAACATCAGGCATAGTGGGCGGTCTTTCTAGTTATTTTTGACGATCTAATGATTACACGATCTGGGGTGTTTTCAACCCCAACATTTCACGGGCCTGTTGCCACGTTGCGACGGAGCGTTCGTACTTGTCACAGAGTTCGGCGGCACGTTTAACGAGTGCAGCATTCGACGGGGCAAGTGTTTCGCGATCAAGGCGAACATTGTCTTCAAGACCCGTACGCGTATGCCCACCTGCCGCGATGGACCATTCATTCACGACGATCTGATTTGCCCCAATTCCTGCGGCACACCATTCAGCGTCGGGCGCACGTTCAGTCATGATCTTAGCATAAAAATCAAAGACTTCCTTGTCGACCGGCATCGCGTTTTTTACACCCATGACGAACTGAACGTAGAGTTTGCCGGGCAAAGCGCCGTTTTTGTTCATATGAATGGCCTGTAGGATGTGGCTTAGATCAAAGGCTTCGATTTCCGGAGTGACCTCGTATTTGTGCATCTCTGTTGATAACCAGGCGACCAGATCAGGACTGTTGGTATAAACACGTGTCGGAAAGTTTACCGAGCCAACCGACAAGGACGCCATATCTGGACGCAGGGGCAGCATTCCGCCGCGTTCTTTTTCAGCGCCCGATCGGCCACCTGTCGAAAACTGGATGATCATGCCGGGGCAATGCTTTTCTAGCCCTTCTTTGAGACGCGCAAATTTTTCCGGGTCCGACGTGGTTGTCTGATCGTCGTTGCGCACATGTGCATGTGCAATAGTTGCCCCCGCCTCAAAAGCTTCGTGAGTGCTTTCGATCTGCTCCTCCACGGTGATTGGAACAGCCGGGTTGTTTTCCTTGCGTGGCAGGGAGCCGGTGATGGCGCAGCAGATGATGCAAGGCTTGGTCATGATGGGCTTCCACTTTGGGTGCCCGCCAACCCATGGCTGGCGGGTAAATCATTCAGACGTCGAAGAAAACGGTTTCGTCTTCACCTTGCAGCTTGATGTCAAATCGATAGATTATCTGGCCATCACGTTCACTACGTTTTGCCAACAGGGTGGCACGGCGACGTTCCCATTCGATTACGTTGAGCACGGGATCTTCGGCATTGGCCTCAGCCTCATCTTCAAAATAGATGCGCGTGTTCAGACCGACATTGATCCCGCGTGCAACCACCCAAAGGTTGATATGGGGTGCCTGCTGCCCAACGCTGCGAGCGCGTGTTCGGCCCGGTTTGACCGTGTCAAAGGCCCATTCGCCAGTTTCAAAATCGGTTATGACACGACCCCATCCGCGAAAGCCGTCTTCGACGTCTCCTTCGTCTTCCGGGTGGGCGTAAACCCCATCGGCATTGGCTTGCCAAGCTTCCAGCAAAACGTCTTTGATCGGGGAGCCAGTGCCATCTATCACAACACCTTCGATGCGGATGCGTTCCCCTTTGGCATTGGGGCCGGTGATGTCCCATCCTAGTTCTCGCGTGTAGATGTCAAACCCGGCAGCGCCCGGTGCCAGTCCGATATGGACGTAAGGGCCCGCGGTCTGGGACGGGGTCTCTTTCAGATAATTCAGCTCCTGAGGCATCAGTTCCCCTCCAGACGGTTTTCAAACAAGGTAGATCGGCGTCCACGAAGGATGATGTCAAACTTGTAAGCGATGGTATCAAGCGGGATGGTTGAGTTCATATCCAGCGCGGCAACCAATTGCTCGATCGCATTCGGGTCGGGAATGGTGTTCACGATCGGGCATTTCGGTATCAGTGGGTCGCCTTCAAAATAACACTGTGTGATCAGGCGTTGAGCAAAACCGCTACCGAAGATCGACATATGGATATGCGCGGGGCGCCAGCTGTTCACCCAGTTGCGCCAGGGATATGCCCCGGGTTTCACCGTTCGGAAATAGTAGTAGCCATCTTGGTCCGTAATCGTGCGGCCACATCCCCCGAAATTTGGGTCGATCGGCGCCAGATAAGTATCTTTTTTGTGTCGATAGCGGCCACCCGCATTTGCCTGCCACATCTCGACTAGCGTATTCGGAACAGGGCGTCCGTTCTCATCCAGAACCCGGCCATGAAGGATTATCCGTTCACCAATCGCGCTTGCACCGGGTTGGGCGTAGTTGTAGATCAGGTCGGCATCCAACGGATCGACGTCATTGTGACCAAAGACCGGACCGGTGATTTCACTGACCGAATTCTGCAAGGAAATCAGCGAATATTGCGGTGAGCGCGCGACGCTGGTTTTATAATCCTTGGTGTAAGCGGGCGGGTGCCATTCTCGGTCTCTTTGGTAGAATTCGCCAGGCTTGTTCATCGGCGGTTCGCCTCCTTGGGCTGGGATGTTCAGCGCGTTTCCCAGTGTTATTCGTTTTCCATCTCTTGGTAAGTCTGTTTGGCAAGCTTCAGGGCATGATTGGCGCGCGGAACTCCAGCATAGATCGCGACATGCTGAAACGCTTCCAGAACATCCTGCTTGCTTGTCCCGGTCCGGGCCGTCGCGCGGATATGCATAGGTATTTCCTCAAAATTCCCTAGTGCTGCCAGCAAGGCGAGCGTCAGCATCGACCGTTCGCGATCACTGATACCGTCCGAAGCCCAAACGGTGCCCCATGCGCCTTCGGTGATCAAAGCTTGGAAGGGCTGGTCAAATTCGGTCTTGCCGTTCTCGACGTGATCAACATGCGTATCTCCAAGGATACTGCGGCGTACGGCCATACCTTTTTCGAAACGGTCGCTCATAGGCATGTCTCCTTAAGGAATGTGGTCAGGTGACCGGCAAAGGCCCCGGGTTGTTCCACGCAAGGCAGATGACCAGCGTTTTCGATTTCGACAAAACGGGAATCTGGCACAAGCTGCGTCATTGCGCGGACAAGCTCAGAAGGGCTGGCCCCATCTTCTCTGCCACCAATTCCCAGCACCGGCACCCGTAGTGTGGATGTTGACTCCGACAAATCCGTTTCGGCGATCGCGGCGCAGCAGCCGATATACCCTTCAACCGGCGTTCCAATCAGCATATTGCGCCAAGCCTCTGCTTCCGCAGTTGCAAGGAAATCCGATGCAAACCAGCGGTTGAGAATGGCATCGGCAAGGCTTTCGATCCCGCTCATGCGGATGGCGCTGATACGATCCTGCCACATTTGGGCTTCGCCCATTTTGGTGGCCGTGTTCGATAGAACCAGTGCCTTGATCCTCTGGGGTCTTTGCGCTGCAAGGGATTGGCCTATCATACCACCGATAGACAGCCCGACAAACACACAGGTCGAGACTTCCAGATAGTCCAGCAATGCAGCTGTGTCATCCGTCAGATCCGCCATGCTGTATGGGGCTGGTGGGCAACTAGACAAGCCATGTCCGCGCTTGTCAAATCGGATGATCCGCAGACCATTCGGAAGACGCGACACGATCTTGTCCCAAAGACGCAAATCTGTACCCAACGAGTTTGCAAAGACAATGGGAAAACCATCTGGATCCCCATCCTCTTTCCAGTGCAAGCGCACAGTATTGAGGTCAGCCATTAACATCAGTATGGCAGTCCAACATAGTTCTGGGCAAAGACTGACTGGGCCTCGCGATTGTCACGCAAGAAATTGACATCTGCCTGCTGCATTTTCAGGTCAAACGCGTTCTGCTTTGGGAAACGATGCAACAGATTTGTCGTGGACCAACTGAACCGTTCGGCTTTCCAGATGCGGGCAAGGGCTTTTTCCGAGTATCTGTCAATGCCCTCGCTCTCGCCATCTTCGTAGAATTGACGCAATCCGTTGTAGAGGTAGTGAATATCGCTAGCGGCCGTGTTCAACCCTTTGGCGCCTGTTGGAGGTACGATATGAGCGGCATCGCCGCACAAAAACAAACGTCCCCAGCGCATCGGTTCAGTAACGAAAGACCGAAGGGGCGCGATGGATTTTTCGATCGAGTCTCCGGTCACGAGTTGATCAGCGAATTCATCCGGTATGCGACGCTTTAGTTCCTCCCAAAACGCGGCGTCCGTCCAATCATCGGGCGAATCCGAAAGCGAGCACTGAATGTAGTATCGGCTGAGGTTCTCGTTACGCATCGAGCACAGTGCGAAGCCGCGATCAGAACCAGAATAGATCAGTTCTTCATGCACAGGAGGGGTTTCCGACAAAACGCCGAGCCAGCCAAAAGGATATAGTTTTTCGTACTCCTTGCGGACGGTTAGGGGGATGGTCTGGCGGCTAACTCCGTGGAACCCGTCACACCCCGCGATAAAATCGCAATCAAGCCGGTGTTCTGTGCCCTCAACTGAATAGGTCACATAAGGCGCGTCACCATCGGCATCATGGATACCGACGTTTTCAGAATTGAAGACGATTTTGCCATCCATCGCCTCGCGTGCGTCATACAGGTCGCGAGTTACCTCGGTCTGGCCGTACACGACGACATGTTTCCCGGTCAGTTCACTAAAGTTGATACCAAACCGCGTGTCTTCGTATGTGATGACCGTTCCATCATGAATGAAACTTTCCTTTTCCATCCGATCGGACACACCCGCCTCGCGCATCAGGTCTACAAAGCCTGTTTCAAGAATACCTGCGCGAATGCGACCTAGGACATAGTCCTTGGTCTTCCGTTCAAGCACCACGGATTCGATCCCTTTGCGGTGCAGCAACTGGCTGAGCAAAAGGCCAGACGGACCCCCTCCGATGATGGCGACCTGAGTGCGCATGAGCTCCTCCTCTTTCTCTGCTGAAACACATATTGATTGCCAAAGATTGCAATGTAAAATGAAGATACGTTCGGTTTGGTTGTCGAAAGAGGAAAGTAAGTGATCGACAGGCGCATCAAGTTTCGCCACATTCAGTGTTTTGTTCAGATTTGTCGGGAACAAAGCCTCAAAGTTGCGGCCGAGAAACTGTTTCTGACCCAGCCAGCCATTTCAAAGACGCTGAAAGAGCTGGAAGAGATTATGGGTGCCACCCTGCTGGTGCGGAACCGATCAGGTGTGTCCCTAACAAGGCAGGGAGAGGTCTTTCTTCATTTCGCCGAAATGTCACTTGCAGCGATTCAGCAGGGTTTTACGGGCGTTGAACAGGTTGGGGCGCAGGGGAAAACACGATTGTCAGTCGGTGCGTTGCCTTCGGTCGCCGCGCGCCTGATGCCGGATGTAGCGACAGAATTTGCAGAACTGGCGCCGCAGACAAGTCTGCGAATTATGGACGGCCCACATGGATATCTGGTTGAAAGATTGCGGCTGGGAGATTTGGATCTTGTGATTGGCCGCTTGGGTCAGGCTGACACGATGCAGGGAATTTCGTTTACGCAGCTCTATGAAGAGAGGGTAGAATTTGTCGTCCGCGCCGGGCACCCGTTGTTGTCCAATCCCGATGTAAAACGTATTGGCGAGTGGCAAGTTATCTATCCCCCAGAAGGTTCTGCTATACGATCTCTGGTAGATCGGTTCCTTATTGCCCATGGTGTCGGCGAGATTGAGCAGCGTCTGGAGACCGTTTCGGGGGCCTTTGGACGTGTTTACACACGCAGGACGGATGCGGTTTGGGTTATCTCGGCAGGGGTCGTAGCTAACGAAATCGCGGATGGCCACATGGTTGCTTTGCCTTTCGAAACATCCATTACGCGCGGCCCTGTGGGGTTGATGCATCGGCCGGATGACATTCTGTCTCCGCAGGCTCAGGTGTTCAGCCTTGCAGTAAACAACGTGCTGGATCGGTTAGGGTTGAAATCGAGTTAGCAGGGAACCTGGGCGCCCTCTGCAATAGTCGGAGGCGCATCATTCAATGCATCCCGCGCAAAACCAGCAGCGGCCTTGTATTTGGCCATGAATGTAGCACGTTCGTCCGCTGGGATAACGTCGTCGATGTTATCGAAGTCTCCCCCACAGCGGTCATTGACTATGTTCAACAGCCCAAAAGGCCCGGCCCCACGATTGCGTAGAATCAATTGGGAAACGGGTTCGCACAGTGTTTCGTTATAGTCTGCAAGCGCGTCCAGGTTCAGGCCATGATCCAAGAATTTTGCGCCAAGCGTTCGCGCATCAATGATGGCTTGGCTAGCCCCGTTCGAGCCGGTCGGATACATCGCGTGTGCTGCATCACCCATCAAGGCAACCGGACCGTCCACCCAGCTTGGGATAGGATCGCGATCGATCATCGGGTTTTCGTATGTGGCATCTGCATTGCGTATCAGTTCGGGCACGTCGAGCCAGTCATATCTCCAACTGTCAAAGTGATGGGCGAAATCCTCGGTGCCTACCTGTCTGAACCATCCGGTGGTCTCGTGGGCGGTAGGATCATCATATGTGACTTCGGCAATCCAGTTGATCAGGGCCATCCCGGTTTTGGGATCAGGATGCGAGATCGGGTATATCACCATCCGGTGCTTATGCGTGCCAAGCCCAACAAAGGATGAGCCCGTTCGTATGGGTTGCGCCAAGGTCGTCCCGCGCCACATGATGGCCCCGCCCCAATGGATCGGAGGTTGTTCGGGGTGCATCTGCGCCCGAATTGCTGAATGGATACCGTCTGCACCGATCAAAACGGTTCCGGTTTCCCGGATTTCTCCGGCATCTGTCTTCAGTATGGCCGTGACGCTTCCATCCGGGTTGATCTCGTATCCTGTGGCCCGTGCTCCCAGACGAACATACGCGGCCCCAGCGCGTTCAACAAAACAGCGATACAGGGCCATTTGGAACTCGCCACGATGAACGGCGTATTGGGGCCAATGGTACCCCGCATAGGTTCCACGGGGTTCGGCGTAGATCTCTTGTCCTTTAAGACCCAATAGCGCCCATTCTTGTGCGGGGACTCCAAACCGATCAAGATCTTCTGGTGTAATCCCAAGGTCAAAAAGCTCACGCACCGCGTTGGGTTGTAGATTGATTCCGACGCCCAACGGTTTCAATGTGCGTACGCTTTCAAACACCACACATTCCACCCCGATCTGATGCAGGGTCAGCGCAAGAGAGAGTCCTCCAATTCCGCCGCCAGCGATGAGTACGCGTCGATCAGTCATGCTGCGTTAGCCTTTTCTGAGGAGTCGTCTGGTGAAAGCGTTTAGTTCCGCTGTTTATCGGTGCCAAACGACAACCGCAGATCCGCGCGATCCGTTCCGGTTCAGGATGGTGCTCTGCAGCGGTACACAAACGGGCACGCAGACAGGCCAGTAAGGTTTCGGTGGTCGCCTGCATGAATGAATGGGCAAGTCCGGATGGATCACTTCTAGACAGCTCTGCGCGGCCCTGTCGCCAGCTTTCATAAGTTAAAGTGATTTTGGAAGATTGCCATCTAGCGCTCTCTTTCTCAACAAATGCTTCAAAGGCATCACCTGCCGGTCCTTGGGCGAGTCGTGTCGCCAGCATGCGCGCATGTATTCCGTTGGCCCCCTCATAGATTGTCGTGACCCGTGCATCGCGATAGGTCTGTTCGATCCGATACTCGCGCAGATAGCCATAACCCCCTAAAACCTGCATTCCCAGTTCTGCAGCGCGCATACCTGCCTCGGTGCAATAGACCTTGGTAACGGGCGTCAAAAACTCGACCAGATCAGGATTGCTGCCATCTTCCAGCGTGACGAAGGCAAGATGCGCCATTGCCCGACCGCTGATTGTCAGCCAGTCAATTTCGTCCAGCATGCGGCGCACGTCTGCATGTTGTTCCAATGTGACCTGAGCTCCGTCTGAACCCCGCCCCTGAATGCGTTCGGCTGCATAGCTGCTGGCTATGTCATAGGCGCGCGCGGCATGGGCAACCCCTTGCAAGGCAACATCTGCGCGGGCGTGGTTCATCATCGTGAACATTGCCGTCAGGCCCTGACCTTCTTGCCCGATCAACTCAGCCTGCGCCCCGTCGAACGCCAACTGACAGGTGGGAGAGGCGTGAAGCCCCATTTTCTCTTCAATCCGGGTCACGCTGACCGCATTTCGGTTGCCATCGGGCAGGGTGCAGGGGCAAAGAAACAGCGACAAGCCTTTGACACCATCATTAGAGGTACGTGCAAGAACCAGATGTAGAATCCGCTTGCTGATGTTCTGATCCCCGCCCGAAATAAAGATCTTCTCGCCCGTGATGGACCAGCCTTCGTTACTCTGTTCCGCTTTGCATCTTACGCGTGAAAGATCAGATCCCGCACCAGGTTCGGTCAGACACATCGTCGCCAGCGTTTCCCCGGAGGCAAGCGGCGGCAGGTGGCGGTTTTTCTGATCTTCGGTGCCAAAGCGCAGCAGCGTTCGCGCCGCGCCGGGGACAAGACCCGTCACCATCTGCATGCTGTGATTAGCGCCGGAAAAGATCTCGGACGTGATCGCGAGCATCAGCGCGTCCATGCCCTGACCGCCATAGGATTCGGGCACAGTCAACGACGGCCAACCCTGTTCTGCATAAGCGGCGTAGGCGGCACCAAATCCATCGGGCATCGAGACGCGACCGTTGCGCAGCGCGCATCCCTGCATGTCACCGGGTTCGTCCAAGGGCGCAATTTCGCCTTCGGCGAAAGCTGCGAAATGCCCCCCGATCTCGGAGGCAAATTCGCTATCCCAGTTAGCCAAGGCGCCTGCCTCGGCAATGTGGTTGAGCGAAAACATAATGTCTTCTAGAGGGGCCTGGAACGGTTTCATTCGGTGTCTCCAATACGGAAGAACGTCAGGTATCATTCGTTCTAGAATGGGACCGGTGCCGCTGTTCCCATCTTTTTGATTTCGGTAGCGTAGGGCGGGCTAGCAAACCCGGTGATAGGCGATTTCCACGGCATCAGACCGGCGGATGCCAGCGCAGATGAACAGGGTATTGTTCACCCAGCGGTATCGTTCGTCGCCGGTTTCCAGACGAGCAGCGGTACGCATGTAGTACAGCGCAGGGTCCACATCTTCACCTTTGGCAAGGCAGTCCATGACTTCGGCTGGTCCGTGCCGCGTGCCGATGTTGACGATTTCGATTACAGCGCCGTCTCTGGTGCGCAGGGCATATCGCGTGTCCAAATGAGTTGCGCCGTCTTCGAATATCGTTTGCCAGTCAGCGCCGAGGTTTAGAACGTCACCTGTAATGTCAGGTCCTAGCGCCGCACCCCCAACAATTGGAATGATGCGGCGTTGACCAGCCCGTCCTTGCCCAAGCGAAAGGGGGGAGGACAGCTCGACCCGAAGGGTAAAGCTATGTTCGAGAGTAGGGACGGGGATCTGCATTAGTCCATCAGCCCCAGCAGGCGTGCGGCATTGTTCTTGATAATGTCCTCGCGCAGGTGGTTCTTGATATCGATTGCTTCGAAATCAGCCAACCAGCGTTCCGGTGTGATCATTGGCCAGTCAGAGCCGAACAGCACCTTTTTCCTAAGGATCGAATTGCAATACCGCACTAGGATAGGGGGGAAGTATTTTGGCGACCAGCCCGACAGGTCGATATAAACGTTGGGCTTGTGCTGCGCGACTGAAAGCGCCTCTTCCTGCCAAGGGAAGGACGGGTGCGCCATAATGATCTTCATGTCCGGGAAGTCGACGGCAACATCGTCAAGAAACATGGGGTGCGAGAATTTCAGGCGCATCCCATTGCCTCCAGGCATGCCGCTGCCGACACCGGTCTGCCCAGTGTGGAACAGGCCAATGCACCCATGCTCCGCCAACAAATCATAAAACGGATATGCCATACGGTCATTGGGATAAAAGCCCTGCATCGTCGGGTGAAATTTGAACCCATTGACGCCGTGGTCTTCGATCAAACGCCGGGCTTCGCGCACTGCCATTTTGCCTTTCCAGGGATCAATTGATGCAAAGGGGATCAGGATATCGCTGTTGCGGCTTACCTGCTCAAGCACTTCGTCATTCGAAAAGCGGCGATAGCCGGTTTCGCGTTCGGCATCGACCGGAAAAATCACCGCTGCAACGTTCTGCGCGCGAAAATGAGCTGCCGTTTCATCAATGGTCGGTTGCACGATCTTGGCGTTGAAGTATTTCGCCATGGCCGCTTGCAGGTCATCATAGCCATCGTCGCTGTGGCACCCGCAAGGTTCTTCGGCATGCGTATGAATATCGATTGCGCGGACTTTGGAGATATCAACCATATCCGTGTTCCTTTCTTAAATCGAAACAGTCACTGGATCGGCATTGTTGTACAGCCGTTCCAACAGGTCTTTGCGTCTTGTAAGCACCTTTCGGAAATTAAGGTTTCCCTTGGCCGTCATCTCGCCTTCCGGCATCGAAGCGGGCTCACTAAGAACGATCGCGCGCGAGATCAGCGTCGAACTGCCCGAGATTTCCCGTGCCCGCTCAGCAAGACGGCGATGGATTTCTCCTTGCAGCAATTTGCAGACATAGGCGCCATCCTGGTCGTTCACATCAAACCCTTCGCGTTTCAGCTCAGCCACGTCTGGGAAAATCATCACGCCGATCTGATCCCGGTCGGCTCCAGTTATCACCAGATCAGTCGCCAGCGGCGCAAGGCAGGTCAGCATATCCATACGCAACTGGGCTGCACGGACCCATGTACCGGTCAACAGCTTGAAGTCTTCTGAAATGCGGCCGTCAAACTTCATGCCCTTGTTGACGTCATTCATGTCGATGAACTGCATTGCGTCGCCAGTGATAAAGAAACCTTCTTCGTCAAAAGCGTCTTTGGTCTTGTTAGGTGCTTTAAAATACCCCGGCATCAGGTTCGGGCCTTTGACCCGCATTTCACAACGCATGTCTTCATCGGGGATAAGTTTGAGCGTCACACCGTTCATAGGCACGCCAACAATGCCCGACCGATCGATCGGTTCGCTTTGCATCATAGTGGCGGGGGCCGTTTCGGTTAGCCCCCAGGACGATGTCATCAGGGGAATTTCACCCTTGACCTCCATGGCCATGTTCTCGAAGCCCGTCCAGATTTCCTGTGGAAGAGACGCGCCAGCGTAGAATACAAGATCGAGGTCCTGGAAAAAGCGTTTGCGCAGATCGGTATCGTTCTGCAGCGCGCCCAGCAACATGGAATACCCGACAGGGACGTTGAAGCTGAGTGTACCTGTTACCATCGACAGGTTTTCAAGCGTGCGGTCGAACAGGCCTTTGACCGGTTTGCCATCGTCGATATAAAAGCTGCCCCCATTGGCGAGCATCATGTTGAAGTTGTGTGATCCGCCAAACACATGGTTCCATGGCAGCCAATCGACAACGCGCGGCGGCCGGGTGCGCAAAAAGGGTAGGGCGTCTGCCAACATAGTCTGGTTGACGCACATCATGCGTTGGGTGGTCATGACGCCTTTGGGTGCCGAGGTTGATCCACTGGTCATCAGAATCTTGGCTACACTTTCAGGGCCAACTTTGGCGTAGGCGGCTTCCAGATCAACGCTTGCATCACCCTTCAGCAGCTCCTCGAACGGAGTCACATTGGGTTTTTGTCCCGTGCGCGAGGCGATAATCTCGATACCATCGAGCGCATCCAGAGCCAATGCTTCGCCATATTGATCCGCATCGATGACATACGCCATCTTTGGGCCCACCAGTTCGATCGCGTGTCGCAGTCGACCATGTGCTCCGTGGATCAGTGAATATTGTTCGGCCACCGGCGCTGTAGGTATGCCCACATATTGCGCTGCCAATGACAGCAGCCCGTGGTCAACACCGTTGCCAGACATGATGATAATCGGGGTGTCAGGACCCATGCCGCGCGCCAGCAATGCGCTGGCGATTGCGCGAACTTTTTGCAAGGTGCTCGCATAGCTTTCCTCGCGCCAGCCTGCGCCGCTGCGTTCTGCGATGAAGGTGCGGTCCGGAACCTTCTTTGCCCAGTCCTGCAGCCAGACGCCAGTCTTCTCAACAACCGGGCCCAATGCATAGTTGGAACGCAGCAGGATGGTGCCGTCGGGCCGGTCTTCGCGAGCAACCGAGTGGGCCAGAAACTCTGAGGTGCGTTTCAATTTCCTGTCTCCTATCTGGATTTCTCGATCGCTTTCATCACGGTCAAAACAGTGTCGAGTGTGTCTTGATCGATACCGCGCAGCAGCTGTTTTTCATGTGCAGAAACTGCGGCAACTGCCTTGTTGTAAAGCTGCCGACCGGCCAGCGTCGCCTTGAGAGCGTAGGCGCGGCGGTCGGTCGGCACGTGGTCGCGCACGATCAACTCGCGGCGTTCCAGCTCGTCGATGATGACCACAAGGTTTGGGCGTTCGATGTCCATCGCATCAGCCAGCTGAGACTGGCGCAGGCCAGGGTTGTCGACGATCATAACCAGCGCGGTGTACGTCAACATACGCAGATCAAAGGGCTTTAGCGTTCGGGTTAGATCGTTTTGGACAACGTTGAAGGCGCGTTTCATGTGGTAGCCGATAAAGCCACGCAACGTGCTATCGTCGACGTCTATGACTTCGGCGGCTTCAGTTGTGGAAGATACAGTTTTTTTCATCGTCCTACCTGAAGTTCGGGGCGCGCTTTTCAAGGAAAGCGTTTAAGCCCTCCTGTGCGTCGGGGGTGGTTTGTGAGAGGGCAGCGGCAAGAGATTCTGTGTACAGCCCATCGGCCTGAGACATGTCGTTGATCCGGGAGATCGATTGAACCATCAGATAGTTTGACAAGGGGGCGTTGCGGGAAATCTTACCGGCCAGTGTTCGCGCCAACTCCATCGCCGTTCCATCTGCGACTGAGTAATGCGCAAGGCCCAATGAAAGCCCTTCGTCCGCACCGTATTTGCGACCGGTGAGCATCATCTCGGTCATGCGATCCGGCCCTAACAGGCGACCAACGCGCGCCGTGGCGCCACCGCCGACAAAGATACCACGCCGACCCTCGGGAAGCTGAAAAATGGTGGATGCTTCTGCGATTCTAACATGCGTAGACGCGGCCATCTCCAAGCCGCCACCGATTACAGCGCCGAACATTGCCGAGACTGTGATCAGCCCCCCAAACTGGATCTTCTCCATGACGGTATGCCAATGGCGCGAATGATGCAGGTTGTCTTCGGCGGAGCGGTGGACATGCTCGGACAAATCCAGACCCGAACAATAGTGGCCCTCCACGCCAGTCAGGATAACAACGCGAACATCTGCGGGTGGATCGAAGTAGAAGGCTTGTAGCGCCTCCAAAAGCTCTTCGCACATTGCATTGCGTTTGCCCGGACGATTCATGGTCAAAGTCGCGATCGGGCCTTCGACCTGGATATCGAGAATGGGTTCAGACATAGGGGGCTCCTTAACGAGGCGGCAGACGCACTGCACCATCCAGACGTATTGTGGTTCCGTTCAAGAAAGGATTTTCAACGATTTGTTCGGCCAGCAACGCGAATTCATCGGGTTCACCAAGACGGGCTGGAAAGGGAATGTTCGCAGTGATTTTTGCTGCAATATCCTCGGGCAGACCCTCCATCATCGGCGTGTGGAATAATCCTGGTGCTATCGCCATGACGCGAATGCCGTTTTGGGCAAACTCGCGTGCAGCGGGCAGACACATCGAGGCAATCGCGCCTTTCGACGCTGCATAGGCTGCTTGGCCCAATTGACCATCTTGCCATGCAACCGAGGCCGTATTGATGATCACGCCACGTTCGCCGTCGGATAGCGGTTCCAAATCGAGCATGCGTTTGGCCGCATAGCTCATGACGTTATAGGTACCGAACAGGTTCACGCGCAGGGTTTTCTCAAAGACATCGAATGAGAGTTTCCCTTCACGCCCAACTATGCGTGCGGCCATGCCAACACCGGCACAACTGACTGCGATGCGAGGCGCGGAGCCTAGGGTCCCGGTGACTGTGTCAAATGAAGCGGCAACTGCAGCTTCATCGGCAACATCCGTTTGTACGGCAAAACCATCAATCTCCTGCGCGACCTGGCGAGCCGCTTCGATGTTGAAATCCAGGATGGCAACCTTTGCGCCCTGGGCAGCAAAGCGACGCGCGGTGGCTGCTCCCAGACCGCTACCACCCCCGGTGACCAGAGCAACATTTCCGCTTAAGTACATGAGGGAACCTCCATTTTTGTATGATCAATCATTGTTTTGTCTCATATCTATTTTTTGGATAGACGGCGCACCGTTTACTAAGTTGTTTAGTTTATGGAATTAGAAAGAGCGTGATGGCGGGGAAAAGCACCAAAATGATGACCCGGACAATGTCAGAAGTGACGAACCACATTACAGCCTTGTAGGTTTCTACCATTGGGGTGCCGCGATCCATTGCGTTGATGATAAAGAGGTTCATCCCGACTGGAGGCGTGATTAGTCCGACCTCCACAACAATTAGAACCAATATCCCAAACCAAATGGCGACATGTTCGGGACTTATTCCAAAATCTAGAACGCTGATGACCGGAAAGAAGATCGGGATCGTCAGCAGAATCATTGAAAGGCTATCCATTAGGCAGCCAAAGACCAGGTAGAACGCCAGGATCAGGGTTAGTACCATCCACGGGCTCAGACCCAGGCCAACTACCCAATTGGAAAGCTCCTGAGGCACCTGAGTCAACGCAAGGAAGCTGTTGTAAAGGCCCGCGCCCAACACAATGAAAAAGATCATTGCGGTGCTGGTTGCCGTAGCAATGATGCTTTCCACAAAGACTTTCCAGTTTAAATTTCCCGAGACCAGAGCGATCAACCCTGTACCCGCAGCCCCTACTGCAGCGCCTTCTGTGGGTGTAAACCAACCCAGATAGATTCCTCCCACCACAAGGCCGAACACCAAAAGTACAGGCCATACATCCAAAAGCGCGCGCATGCGCTCTGCATATGGGATGGCCTCACGCGTTCCAGCAGAGTCAGGGTAAAGCCGGACGTAAATTGAGATTGTGATTATATAACCGATCGCGGCCAGAATGCCTGGTACAAAGGCTGCAAGGAACAGCTTTGCGATGTTTTGTTCGGTCAGTATTGCGTAGATTACAAGGATCACTGATGGCGGGATGAGAATCCCCAGGGTACCACCGGCCGCCAGCGTCGCAGTCGAGAAACCACCAGAATAACCATACTGACGAAGCTCTGGTAAGGCGACCCGGCTCATGGTTGCTGCTGTCGCCAGCGATGATCCGCAAATTGCACCAAATCCGGCGCATGCACCGACTGCGGCCATCGCAACGCCACCCTTGCGATGCCCAAGCCAGCTTTCGGCCGCTTTGAATAGGGCCGACGACATGCCGGAGAGGGTGGCAAATTGGCCCATCAACAAAAACATCGGGATGATGGTCAGCGAGTAACTGGAGAACGTCGAATAGGTTTCGGTCTTTAGCTTGGCCATGAACATATTGGTTCCGCCCATGGCAAAAAAAAGTCCGCCGATACCGCATAGAAACATCGCAAGGCCAATCGGCGCGCGCAGAAAAATCATAGTCAGAAGGATTGGAAAGGACAGGTAGCCCAACTCAAGCATGCTCAATGGACTGACTCCCCGGCATAAGGAAGTATGTGACGCCCGGTAACCAATTCAACGGCTCGCGCGATGGCGCAGTAGATGGCAACCATTGAGGCGACGACAGCAGCGAGAAAGCTCAGCCCATAGGCCCACCACACCGGGAATTGCAAAAGGAAGGTGGTTTCACCGTAGGCCATCTTGCTTTCCATGCCGACGTACAAACGCCATGTTATAAGAACGATCACGACTGTGAGGACCAATTCCCAGAAGGTAATGAGGGCCTTGTTTGCTTTGATTGGAAGTGCGTTTGTGAATACATCGACCGTCGCGTGGCTGCTGTAGAGCTGGCATATCGGCAAAAAAGCAAAGATCGAAAAGGCGACACCGGCCTCCACTAGCTCAAAGTCCCCGTTTAGTGGACCAACGCCTGTCGCAATTAATGCACTTGCAGCAGAGTCAGAGATGGATTTCAAAAACTCTGAATGACCAAACGTATTCAGCCCGCGTCCGATGACGCTGACGCATGTCAACACGACCAACAGGGTTAGGACCAGTCCACCTGTGATGGCCATGAAGCGCGCAAAGCGTTCCACCAATCTCTGCATGATGATCTCCGGAAAAGTGTCCCCAGAGCTTTAGATCGCTCTGGGGAGGAAGTCGCTTAGTTCGAGTGTTGCTCGATCAGTTCAAGCGCTCGGGAACGGAGGCCAGTACCGTCCATTCCTTTTTCGTCCATTTCGGCAATCCAGGCATCAGTGGTGGGCTGCGCGGCAGCTTTCCACTCCGCAACCTGTTCTGGCGACAACGTTATTATATTATTGCCGCGATCCACGGCCTGCTGTCGTGGGCCTTCGTCGTCCATTTGCATCTGTTTGCCAGCAAATGCCGAGAACTCAAGGCCTGAGTTTGCATCAATGATTGCTTTCAGGTCGTCAGGTAGAGCATCCCAGCGGTCCTTGTTCATCGCGAAGATGAAGGTCGTGGTGTAAAGCGAGTCATCACCAAAGGTGGTGTGGTTGTCGACCAGCTCATTCACTTTTAGGGCGCCGGTGACCTCCCAAGGGATGACTGTGGCGTCGATTACCCCTTTGGACAGTGCTTCAGGAACCGCGGGGACGGGCATGCCTACCGGCGTCGCTCCCAACGAGCCAAACATACCATTGGTCACGCGCGTCGGTGCGCGAAGTTTGACACCGTTTAAGTCTCCTACACTTTCAATTGGCTTCTTTGAGTGGATCAAACCTGGTCCATGTACCCAGAGACCAAGAACCTTCAATTGCTTGAAGTCTTCATCCATCATCGTCTCTTCCGCTAATTCCCAATACGCACGGGACATGGCTTCGGCATTTGTCATGGTAAAAGGCAGCTCAAATACCTCGGTGCGCGGGAATTGACCCGGCGTGTATCCCGCAACAGTCCACACGATGTCCGCCACTCCGTCGATGGCCTGATCAATCAGTTCAGGGGGTTTCCCGCCGAGCTGCATGGCCGGGAAGCGCTGGATTTCGATGCGCCCGTCGGATTCGGCTTCGATCTTATCCGCCCAGACATCGAGAATGTTTTTGGGAACATTTGCCTGTGCGGGCAGGAATTGATGCATGCGCAAAGTAACGTCTGCCGCGAATGCACTGGTGGTCACGGCGCTAAAGGCAATTGCTGCTACCGCAGTCTTGAGAATGGTTCTGCGAGTTTTCTTCATGGTCTCCTCCCTTGATGACCTCAAAGCCGTTGTGTCATCGACAACAATTGGCCTCTACAATGATTATATCGCATAACAATATGCATCTAGATTTTTCGTTCTTTCGGTTCTTGTAGTTGGCATAGGCCGGGGTGTAGTGGGTCTGACTCTTGCGCGTTTCAATAACAGTTCATTGCTTTTTGTATGACTTTTAGACGCCGGGTTAGCCGGTACCAAAACTGCTTAGATCTCCACCCAATCCCGCGCAGACAGCAAGCTATGCCCGCGCCTAGAACTCCTCCAGAAAGTAGTTTGCCTATACAAACCCAAAAGGTAAATTGATGATTTATAGGTTATAGTTTCTAATTTGAGAAACTATAACGTTGCCTTCTATGGGTTGGTCGGGATGTGAAATTGGTTCACTAAGTGCAGAATCAGCTTCAATTTGGCGTTCTAGGCCTTGTCTTCTCGCAGGGCGGTTTCAATCAACTTTAAAAATACACCACGGCTTACGTCATCCAACCCGTCCAAAATGTCATTTTGAAGATTGAATACGACTGGAAGAGCCTTTTGAAAAAGCTCGTTGCCTGCTTCTGTCAGTCGCACTTCGCGTGCACGTCGATCTTTGGTGCTTACTGTGCGTACTACCAATCCTTTCTTCTCAAGCCGATCGATTACGCCTCCGATGGTGGCGCGATCATAAGCAATGAGAGTCGCGACCTGAGCCTGATCCAATCCGGGTACTGAGCGAACGGCGTCCATTGCCGAAAACTGGACAGGCGTTAGATCCAATCCTTCTTGTTGAAGTTTGGACGCAAAAACCTGTGTGGACTTCTGGTGCAAACGCCGGATCAGGTGTCCGGCCATGCGAGTCGCTTTCATAGAGGCCTCAAAGGTTGGGTCTTCTGGTTTCGGTAGTCTCCTGCAGATACATTTAGGATGCAATAAGATATGTATACACATTATTCTTGCGTCTTTTGGTTAATAAGTATACATACTAATTTGGACTTTCGTTCGGGTCTTGTCAGAAGAACTTTGCTTGAGGCGGGAAGGGCGGTTGCGTAGCTTTTTCCCATGACCAGACCTGCCTCTTTCAAGTACTTCAAAACCAGCCCAGAGATCATCCGCCTTGCGGTGATGCTATACATCCGTTTCCCGCTATCGCTTCGAAATGTCGAAGATCTGTTGCACGAGCGAGGCATCGACGTGAGCCACGAAACTGTCCGATATTGGTGGAACAGGTTTGGTCCAATGTTTGCAGCTGAGATCCGACGGAAGCGTGTTCAGCAACTGCGCGCCTTCTCCAAATGGAAGTGGCACTTTGACGAGGTTTTCGTGAAGGTTAACGGCAAGCGGCATTATCTTTGGCGGGCCGTTGATCATGAAGGCGAGGTGCTGGAAGCCATTGTCACTAAACGCCGAAATAAGCAGGCTGCACTGAAATTCCTCAGGAAATTGATGAAGCGGCACGGTTGCGCCGAAGAGATCGTCACAGATCGCTTTGCTTCCTACAAGGCTGCGCTCAGAGAAATGGGCGCGCTCGAAAAACAACAGACGGGCAGGTGGCTCAACAACCGCGTCGAGAATTCGCACCTTCCTTTCCGACGGCGCGAACGTGCGATGCTGCGTTTCAGGCGCATGCGAAGTTTACAGAAATTCGCCTCCGTCCATTCCTCTGTCTACAACCACTTCAACCAGGAAAGATCGCTAGCCAGTCGAGATACCTTCAAGCTGACTCGCGCCGCCGCTCTTAGCGAGTGGCGTCAACTTTGTTCCGGATAGGTTCGCGGTTTCCGCAGCAAATTGAGACTGGTTCGAATTAGTCTGACAGCACCCGCGAAGGCAGCCACGAAATCCGGATTTCCAAGGCTGAGGCAATTGCCAAGCGGCTCACGGCCGGTGCTTTGAAGGGCGACACGAAATTGCTGATGGCGCTTCTTAAGCTGGACACAGATCTGTTCAACGCAAGTGAATTGGACGCGCAAGAAAGCGTCCGTGCGGTTGAGCCGGACGCTGTCGACTACGACATCCTCCGAGATTTCTTTTCCAGCCAACTGGACGGTGACGGCGGTGCGGAAGATGAGGAGGCGGAAGATGACGGCTCCTGATCCAAAAATGGTCCTGCAAGCAGCGCGCGAGGTTTGCCGGGACAATTTCTTTCCCTTCGTGTGGCGTGTGTTTGGCACGCTGCATCAAGGGACTGACCGCAGCTTTGATCCGGCCTGGCATGTGCGGGCCATGTGCCATGAGTTGGACAATGTCCGTCGAGGCGAAAACAAGCGACTGATCATCAACATCCCGCCACGTTGCCTGAAATCGGTCACCGTGGCCGTTGCATATGTCGCTTATCTTCTCGGTCACAACCCCAGCGCCAAGATCATCGTTGCCAGCTATGGGTTGGATCTGGCGCGCAAACATTCCGAAGATTGTCGTCGGATCATGTCTGCGCGCTGGTACCGGGAAATGTTCCCTGAAACGGTCTTGGCTAAAAAGGGCAACACCTCAGAAGAAATCCGCACCACAAAGGGAGGCAGCCGTAAGGCTGTCTCCATTGGAAGTTCTGTCACCGGTCATGGCGCCGATTACATCATCATCGATGACCTGCTGAAAGCCGGAGATGCCGGCTCCGAAGCCGAGCTGGTCAAGGCGCAGGAGTTCATTGAGGGGACCTTGTTGTCGCGCTTCGACAATCCGGCCGAAGGGCGTGTGGTTATGGTTGCGCAACGGTTGCACGAGATGGATCCGCCGGGTTATCTGCTGGACTGCGGTACCTATCGGCACCTGAACCTGCCTGCCATCGCCGAAGAACATGAGGTGGTTCCACTTGGGCGCGGAAGGGTCATGCGCCGCAAACCGGGTGATCTCTTGTGCCCGTCCCGTTTGGATCAGGACACGCTTGATACCAAGCGTCGCGAAATGGGCGCGGCCGTGTTCAATTGCCAGTATCAGCAGAACCCCATTGCTCCCGACGGGTCGCCCTTGCGCTGGGAGTGGTTTGGCACCTACGAGGCCATCGAAGATCGCCGCTGGTTCCAACTGGTGGTTCAGAGCTGGGATACGGGCATGTCGGCAGACCCCCGATCTGATTTCTCTGTCTGTACAACCTGGGGGTTCCGCGAAAATGCGTGGTATCTTATCGACGTCTGGCGCGGGCAGGTAGACTACCCAGACCTGAAAGCCAAGGCACTGCAACTTGTCGGCCGTTGGGATCCCGATCGTGTCCTGATCGAAGATGCGGCCTCAGGCAAACCTCTTTTGGACGAGCTGTTTCGTGATGACCGTCGGCGCTACGAACGCATTAAACCCGACAAGGACAAGGAAACCCGGTTCCAGTCCGCTTGCGGTCCTGTCGAAGAGGGCAAGGTTTATCTGCCTGCAGATGCACCCTGGCTGCCGGTGTTCAAACGAGAGCTTCAATCCTTTCCACGCGGACGCAACGACGATCAGGTCGACAGCTTTGCCCACTTTGTGAACTGGTCCAAGGGAGTGGGGTTCTATCGGGCGCTAGGCCATGATCATCAGATAAACATCGAACGTCGCGAGCGCCGTCGCGAGCGGATCAGACGGCGGTAGAACCTCAGCGTCAAGCTTGAAAACTCGTTGAATAGTACTGGGAGGGCCGATGTCGGACCAATCCTGAGAGCGGCCCCAATGACCGCTCGCAACCACAAACCGGTCTAATCGCTAATGCCGTCGGATGACGGCTTTGAGCCCAAATTGTCGGATGCTGCAGTGTCCAGCAAAGACCGCTTTCACCGCAAAGCTGGCCTTGTCGGGCGAACGGAAATGTCTATGCACACGCTCCGCGAAACGCTACACATCGCTGTCGAGAAGACGATCAAAACGCTCGACCAATCGGACAGTGCGCAACTCGGTCTCAGCGTCGCAAGCTTAGTGTCCGTCAGATCAAGTCTGAAGTTTTACAACTGATCGCTCGGGGAGCGGCGATCCGTCCTAGGACTAAACCCGCAGTAAGTCGCCAGCTGGATGGTCCGAACAGAGGCGCAGGTGAGCGTATGATCGGTGGCCCGTAAACTTACGCAGGCCGCAAAATCACTCATCAAGGTCTTGCGCTGCCGCAACATCGCTCTCGCCAGACGGAACTTTGTTAATCAGAAACAATGTATTGAGGTAGTTGGTCTTGTCGACCCCCGGAAAGCTAGCAGTGTGAACATTCTGCACGCTGTTATCATGAAAAAGCCCATAAAGAGCAGCAACAAATCTGTTCGGGAAATCCGGGTGCCTCTCAGACGACATAACAAACGCATAGGGTTCGTAACTCCTTTGCTGTTCGGGCGGTTCTTCATACTCGCAGGTAGATTTCGTCCCAGGCGAGGCTGATATCGTGGCGCGAATTATGTCCAGATCCCCATAATACCGGGCAAGATACCCGTCGCAAAACCTGGCCACGGCATCCTTATGGTTTTCGAAGACCACTAAGCAGACCTTGGTCCTGTTGTCCTCATCACTTCTCTGCCGGTCGGACATGACCCGTTTCTCGATCGAGGTCCCGCTGACATAACCCCATACCGAAACATTTGTGTTGAGTTTTTCAAGCTTTTCGTCTGGCCCGCGATATCTGAGCTGAATGTTGTCCTTAAACCACTGACGAAAGTCCTGTTGCCTTAGACCACTGTCTGCGTCTTTCTTGAGGTCAGCTTCCTGGTCGGTATCCCGTGCTGCCCAGACCTCTTGCACGATTCCTCCGCATTCCGTCGTATGTCCGAGTTTCTCTGTCTTTATCAGGAAAGCCCCCTTTCCATCAATCCTGTCTTTGGCTTTCAGTTCCACTTGGCCACCGTTTGCAACGAAGTAAATCTGAGAAAACTGAAGCGCGCCCAAGCTGTTACTGCCACGCCTAGCATGATCCGCAAAATTCATGGCTCGGTTTAGCGTCAGTGTTGTCGGATCGCACAACAAATCGTATCCCCCAACCCCGGAGTTCAGAAATTCGGTACGCGCCTTGGAATCGACGGGCATTTCCTTGGGCACATAGCCAGTGCGCGCCACGGCTTTCAGGCACAGATCATAGAGGAAGCCATTGTACCCTTTTGTGTTTTCATCCCACCAAACGTAGGGTCGGGCATCCGTACGAACGCCAACGATCACTTCTCCTGACTTATCGTGGCTCTGCGCAAGAGCTGGGCATACCAATAAGCAATTGATCAAAAGTGCAGCAATTAGTGTTTGCATTAAGTCACCTCAACCTTAGCCGCGTTACCTTCGGCAGATTCAGCATCGTGCCAGTCCCGCAGAATCCGGGTAAAAACATACATGACAATCATTCCAACAAACGCCGAATAGAGTGTCGAGTAAACGATCATTCCTCCGTCTATGGAGTCAAATGCCGTCAGGTTGTTTCTACGCGCGAATATTGAAGATCTGATGTATTGGCCAGAAAATCCGAGGAACCCCATCGTCGTCCCAACGGTAAGAAGCACAAACCAAGTTGCAAGACGTCGTTCGTTAACTTGGTTCTGATCTTCCGGCGGGCTTCGCGGCCGGTCGGGCGCGGGCTCACTTTTAGCTTCGTCCAAACGTTGTTCTGTGGGCCCTGCTACAGGATGGTACTGTTTCTCGGTCGATTTATGGGTCGGCAAGGCGTCCAGTAACACGACAATGAACACCGCTAGAACCACTCCGCGCAGCTTAGGGATAGCCTCATATTCAAACACGTAAGGTATCCTGTCGACCGCCAGGTCCCACCCCCAGTTCTCAGTCACAGCCGTCAACCAAATGAAGACACCTAGCACGATCAGCATCGTCAAAAGCCAGGAAATCAAGACCATCATAAAGTATTGGGGAAGCAAACCTGTCATGCGTGCTGACCAGGTGTTTTGCCAGCGACTCTGGTTCTTGAGATAGGTGCAAACCATCAGCGCAACGCCCAATGGCAGGCAAAAACTGAATAAGGCCTCTAAGAACTGGACCCAAGCGGGCTCGAACCAGTTGTCGACAGTTTGCGAATACTGGAGCCCATAAGAGAGCTTTCCAAGTGTCAGGCTCCATGCCAACGTCAATAGAATCGTCGATATCGAAGTCCAGACAAAAATCCGGATCGCTTCCCGGGTGGTGGCGTCTTGGATTCTAGACTCGTTAATTGTATTGTCGGTAAATTCCTTTAGCAGTGCCCTCGCCTTTTCATATTGGCGCGCCCAATGTGCCTGGTTGCCGTTCCCGCGCGTGACGATATCATCCGCAACCTGCAGAATAATTCCACGCTCGATATACAAAGCGATCAGCAAACAAAACCCGTTGACCAGTTCGTCTGCCCTTTCATTGATCCTTTCCCATTTGATCAACCTGTCAACATGAACGTCGCCGTTATCGGCGTTTTCGTCGCCGTCCTTTTCCGCGGCTGGTTTTTGTTCGGCCAGAGTACTATCCGTTTGAGTGTGAAAGTTGGTCAACTCATCCAGCGTGGCCACGAACTCTTTCCTTTGAATGCGAAGCTTGTCTTCCAATTGTAGAAAACGCTGCCTATCCGAGACGCGGTGCAGTTTCAGTTTTTTGTCCAAAATCCAGTTGGATGCCGCGAAGATGATCAGCAGTTTCTGCTCGAAACTCCGCGGGTCCATATCCAGCTTTCTCAGAATGTGATTGCAAGAGTCGATACGCTTCCAGTCATTCGCGTCGATCATTAACCCATCCAGCTTGTAATCATGATCCTTCGGTAGTGAGATTTTGCGATGGCGAAGTGTGTCGCGGATATTCAGCACATGTGTTGGTATACCTGCCAGCCTGTGCGCCCAATTCCGCGCCTGCTCTTCCAGACGCTTGAGAACAGGGACTGAAGGGGCAAGGCCGACCATGATCAGAGCAACGCCCAACGACACTTTGGGATCGATACCTGTTTTCGACTGCGTGGTAGAGCCGTCGGCGTTGCTCCCGATCGTTTCCGCGCCTCCCCCCAGTTGCGAGCCCGATGACCCGGGAAGTCCCAGCAAAGCAAAAACGTTGGAGAAACCGCAGACTAAGAAATACACGCTCAATATCATGACCGTATATCCTATATACGCACGCATCACTACGGTGCGTCCGCGCAACTGATCCGGAGGGAGCAGCTGCATCAATTCGTCAAGATTGTATCGCTCTTCGTAGTTTGCCCGGTTGAATTGTTCGAACGAATAAAAAACAACTACTATGGCCCCGAATAGTAGGCCAAGCCAACCAGATGATTCTGACATAACGGTATCTCTGACGTTTTAAAAAGCTTATGCTAATCGATTAGCGGCATTCACCCGGCGGGCAGGTTTGCGCCACAACAGCGGCAGGGGATGCAAAAGTCAGAAAAAAAGAGAGTAACACGAATCGCATACGATCACCTCAAAAGTGTCTCTAAAGGGTTACTTCGCCAAATGCTCTCAAAACTACTGCCTCACAGGGAATTAGCGCCAAGCAATACCGACAGCGCATACGTCAACGGATTTTTAAAAGTTTTCTAAATTATTACCAATATTGTGCACAAAAAAGTCCTAAAGTCAAACCAGCCGCCGTGCCAGAATCTCGAGATTTACGTTCAAACCAATACCAATGCAGTCGGTTTTAGTAGTCTCGAGACGGATTGGGCCGACTTGATGAGAGAGGATTTGGGGCTTTTGAATCATCCATTCAGATCAAGTCTCGCAAATACGTTGCGTGAGCGCCGTCTATAGAAATCGCGGACTAATTCTTCGCCCATGCAGCGAATGACCGGTTTTTGCCCGGCGCGTTTTTCACACCATGCGCACTGCACGTAAAGCGGACCTTCACAAGCGTTCCCTGAACGGCGGCAATCGCCAAAAAGCAGACATTGGTTCTAGTCCCACCGACGTCAGCTTTGTCCGCATGGCGGACATTCATGCAAGCTGTAGCGAATGGCTGTTTCGAGCCCATAAGAGACCTTGGCATTCGACACTTTTAGGGGGTTTAGACTTTTTGTGTTAAGCATATTTACTGCCGAAACGGTCTTGTCAGAAGAACTTGGCTTGAGGCGGGCCGGGCGGTTGCGTAGCTTTAGCCTATGACCAATCCTGCCTCTTTTAAGTACTTTAAAACCAGTCCCGAGATCATCCGCCTTGCGGTGATGTTGTACATCCGATTCCCGCTCTCGCTTCGGAATGTCGAAGACCTGTTGCACGAGCGAGGCATCGACGTGAGCCACGAAACTGTCCGATATTGGTGGAACAGGTTCGGGCCGATGTTTGCTGCTGAGATCCGAAGAAAGCGTGTTCAGCAACTCCGAGCCTTTTCAAAATGGAAGTGGCATGTGGACGAGGTTTTCGTGAAGGTGAATGGCAAGAGGCATTATCTTTGGCGGGCCGTTGATCATGAAGGCGAGGTGCTGGAAGCCGTTGTCACCAAACGCCGAAACAAGGCTGCAGCACTGAAATTCCTCAGGAAATTGATGAAGCGACACGGCAAAGCGGAAACCGTCGTCACGGATCGCTTTGCCTCATACAGAGCCGCGCTCAGAGAACTGGGTGCGCTCGAAAAACAAAGGACGGGCAGGTGGCTCAACAACCGCGTCGAGAACTCGCACCTGCCTTTCCGACGACGCGAACGCGCGATGCAACGTTTCAGGCGCATGCGAAGTTTACAGAAATTCGCCTCCGTTCATTCCTCCGTCTACAATCACTTCAATCAGGAACGATCGCTCACCAGCCGAGACACCTTCAAGTTGACACGCACCGTCGCTCTTGCCGAGTGGCGCGGTCTTTGTGCCGAATAAAGGACAGCTCTACTGGCCTAGCTGAGACTGGTTCGAATTTGTCTGACAGAACCCATTTTGAGAAAAGATGGCTTGGTGCTATAGTTGAGCCCTTGTTCAGTAGTTTTTTATAACGCGACCCATCTCGCAGATGGGCAAGCATCAATAACAGTCTTTCGATTTTGATCTGCAGGAGGCGACGCTTATGGACGCCAACGACTTCCTCGATAATGTTAGCAATGCGCTCGAAGACAACAACATCGAAGAGCTTGAACGACTGGGTGCCATGTTTGTTGAAGGCGGTAGCCCTGAGCACCCCTTTCAGCCCAACATCCAGTTGCGGGGGCAAGATCCAGACGATGCCGATGAGAGTGCCGCAGCGATGGCGGCCGCAAACGGTTGGGCCCGCGGGTACCGTCTTGCGAAGTTCCGTCAACGCCTGCGTACCGGTTATTCTGGCCCGATCATAGTATCAGAAGGCGACAGTTGGTTTCAGTACCCCTGGCTGCTTCACGACACCATAGACAACTTGATAGAGCCGTTCGCTGTGAACTCACTCGGCGCAGCAGGCGATACGCTGTCAAATATGCTTGCGATGCGGGAATACCGGCAGGCGATCGCCAAGCAAAACGCGGATGTGTTCCTTTTCTCGGCTTCGGGTAACGATGTACTCGGCGGCGGCGACTTGGCGTTGCTGTTGCACCAGTTTGAGCCAGGAATGGAGATCGGCGATATCATCCGGACCGATGCGGTTGGGGCCACGTTGGCGCGCGTCGAGGATGGCTATGAGTTGGTTATCCGCGATGCCCTTTCGGTGCGTCCCACTCTTCGAATTTTCTTTCATGGCTATGACCGCCCGATACCTCGTCGCGGTGGCAAGTGGCTTGGAAAGCCAATGGAAAAGCTGGGGATTCCCAGAGCGTTTCAAGGGGCGATCACAGGATATCTGATCGACCTTTTGAATACCCGAATGCAGCGCCTTGAAGGTCGGTTCCCTGGTCGCGCCCATCATGTGGACTGCCGCGGCCGCGTTGGGAATTCTGCCAACAGCTGGTATGACGAGCTTCATCCACGCAACCCGGGCTACGCCCGTGTTGCCGCCCTTTTTGAAGCCCAAATCCGTTCCTCAGAAGAGATTGCCCGCCCGAAACCCGGCATCAGCATTTCGGTCGAAGATGAATCCGCGACACCGTTTGATCTTGAACTTGCGGCATTGGAAGCGGCTGCCGCGGAGGAGGCGATCATCGACGGGTCTACCCCAACGTTGATTGGTGCCGCTTCTAGGGGGCATTTGAGTCGGATGGACATGGAGATCCTCGAAGACTACCAGGAACTTCAGCGCCAAGAGGCGCGCCCTGACAAGGAGAAACGCCTTCGCGCGCGTCGCCACATGGTGCCTAACGATGACGATCGTGCCTTCGAGCGTATTTTGGGCAAGTCCAACCTGTTTCCGGTCAACTACCTTTCCCGCGGGGCACGTAAGGCTGCCGCGGTTGCGAAAATCCAGCTGTTCGCCCGCGGGGAGATTCCAGTCGGCTCGGGATCGGGTTTCCTGGTGGGGCCGGGGCTGTTGCTGACCAATAATCACGTCATCGCCAGTCGCGATGCCGCCCGGCGTGCGAAAGCGATATTCAACTATCAAGACAATGATACTTTTCAACCGATGCCGACAGTGACTTTTGATGTTACCGACGACATCTTCTTAACCTCGGATCGTACCGCGCTCGATTTTACCTTCGTGTCGGTGCGGATGGATAATGATGCAGGTGACGACCTCTCCAGGTTCGGGCAGTTCACCTTGATTGAAGAAAGCGGCAAGGCCGTGAAGGGCGAGCCGGTTTCAATCATCCAGCACCCGAGGGGCGACAGAAAAAGCATTGCTCTTCGGGATAGTACGATCATCGGTGTAAAGGGCGATTTCATCTATTACAGCACCGACACAGAGCCGGGCTCTTCCGGTGCGCCGGTTCTGAATGACCAATGGCTTCCAGTTGCTCTGCATCATCGCTCGGTGCCACACCCGACCGTTCCCGACAAGTGGATCGCAAACCGAGGTATTCGGATCAGCCAGATATTCCGGCATGTGCGTGAGGCCGCGCAGCAGGGAGACGCAAGTGCACGAAACATAATTCGACTCGTCGGAGCCGAGTCAGTTGAGGTGCCCGACCCACTTTCCGCACCTATGGGCCAGCTTCGCAAAGGTGAGGACCATTTTCTTCCCGGATTAAATGCGGATTTACCGGCCGGCGAGATTGGCACTTCGGGGGAAGCCTTTCGGCCAGATCGCTGGGACGGCATACCGGGGTACGACCCGAATTTCCTGAGTCAACGGATTGAGTTGCCGTTACCCCCTGAAGAGACGGGGATACTTGAGGTCAATGGTCGGCCTGATCTGCCCTACAAGCATTTCTCGGTTGTGATGCACGCGGATCGTAAGCTCGCCATGATGACGGCATGCAACACTGACGGCAGCCGCCTGCGCCGTCTGCACCGTTCAGGGGACTGGCGTATTGATCTGCGGATTCCCCGGGCGTCCCAGATCGACAACGAGGCGTACCGCCATAACGACTACGACCGCGGACATCTGGTGCGGCGCCTCGCGCCAATGTGGGGGACCGAGGACGATGCCCGGATGGCGATGGCGGATACGTTTCATTACACCGTTTGTGCACCTCAGCACGCGCGCCTCAATCAAGGTGTTTGGTTGGAGCTGGAGGATTATCTCCTCGACTGGGCTGAACGGAATGCCGCCAAGCTTTCGATCTTTACCGGTCCCATATTCCGTGCGGATGATCCGGTCTATCGTGGCATCGTGCAGGTGCCGTCGGATTATTGGAAGATCGCTGTGGCCGATACCCCGGGGGGGCTTCGCGCCGTAGGGTACCTCCATACGCAAAAGAACCTCATCCCGACTGTCGAGGAGGCATTCGGCGATTATCGAACGCATCGATTGCCAATACATGTAATTGGCGAACTGACGGGTTTGAAAACCAGCGACTTCCAAGCATTTGATGTTGCTGGTGGTGAATTTGAAAGCATGGCCGCACGAAGAGAGGTAAACGGACCAGAAGATCTGGGCCTCTGATCAACAACATGTTGGAACAGCGATAAGCATGAGGGAAAAGTTCGCGCTAAACAACTGTTTTGGATTGAAAAAAATTAACTCAGATTTTGCTGGTGAATGTTGGGGCGAGGGGCGGCTACGGAGACCCAACAATCAGGTGCGACCCGGATCAGAAGCGTTTCAAAGGGATTTTGAAGGCTGGCAGACGCACGTTTAGTAAACACACAGCATTCAATAGAAATCGATTTGACACGTCTCCGCGTGTACCTTCCTACAGAAGATTGATGCGCCGAGTTTTGGTGTCGCGCGCGCGCTGTGGTATGATTTCGTATTCAGATACGGGATTATGGTATGTTCGAAGGATTGAACCCCATTATCGTTTTCCGTATGTCCGAACGTCTGCTGCTGACCGCAATTGTTATCGTCGTGGCATTGGTCGTACTCGTCGGCTTCTGGAAAACTGTGCAGCGAGTGACGCTGAAGGATGGCGGTTCGCTTGGCATCACGGGTTCAGTGGCGTTGTCTACGCCGGTCTTCGCACTGTTGGCGGTTATTCTCTACGCTTGGGTAAGCTTGTCGCACCCGATTTCCTACAGCGCGCCACCTCCTGCTAGTGAAGCCGTTTCCGGGCAGACCGCCGCTTTGGAAGCAACTGCTCCGGGTCAGTTCACGGGCGCGGTCAACACCCAAACGCATGACATCGCCGCGGCTGAGGTCAGCAGCTACGCGCGCCAGCGCGTCCGCCACCAGATTTGGACGCTCAACTGTCTGGCGGCCTCGACCACCGTACGTCCACCTGCGCAATCTGAACTGACAGAAATCAAGCTGAAGCTCATGCGAGAAGTTTGGGACAGCAATTGGGGTGCCGTGCTTCAGTTCGAAAACTGGGCGCGCAATCCCAACCTGGGCACCAATCCGACACCGGAAGCGATTGAATTCTTTGATGGAAAGCACACCGGATGCTAAAGAAGGCCTTTTTCCTTTGGATTGCCACCGCGGGTTTTTCGACAGCCGAGGTCGTCTACAGCCCGGCAGAAATTCAACGTGTTCGAGAACGTACGGTCCCTTCGATCCAGTCTGTGATGTGGCAGGATATCGTGCCTCGCCTGCCATCCGAGTACAGAGCCCGTGCCAGCGACGTAAAATTGATATTTCCCGAACGCGGTCCGGGCCCGATGTCGTTCTATGCGGCACCTGCGAGGCAGGAGATCCATTTGCCGCTGACATCTTTGCGCTTCTATGACGACATCGCGACGTTGCACGCCTGGTTTGAGTCCCGCTCATGTCCGCAAGAGTACATTCAGACCTATCTGGCGGCGCTGCTTCGAGCTGATGAAAACCTGCCCGCGCCACTCGTCGCGTTCGGGCTGGATCGGGACAAGTTGTTCGCTGACAATTATACCTACGATCTTAGCGGCAAGATCTTCTCGTCAGGTGTGCAGTTTCTTCTGGCACATGAATTGGGGCATATCCTGCTTGATCATCGCACTGGAATAGAGGGTGCGGAGAGCCAGCGACAGGAAACCGAGGCGGATACCTTTGCGCTGGATCATTTCGCGCGGCTGGGCGGCAATCCGATGGGTATCTTCTGGTACTATCAGGCTGCTTGGTGGCACGACCCGGCAAGCGAGAAGGGGCGGCGTGAGAATACACATCCTGTTTCGGCTGAGCGCATTCGAGCGATGGCTGAGAGGCTGATAGATAGCCCGGACGAGTTTGCGCATGGAGAGGCTGATCCTGCGCGTGAAGCCAAACTGATCTCTCAACTGGGGATGATGACCGCTGCTTTCTCCGACCTAATAGATGACGACAGTTTCCTGAATTGGATCGCGCCTGCGATGTTCAATGATTATCCAGTCTCCAACTTGCGCCATTCATGCCCGCATTAAGTACATTTTTAGAACTGGACGGCACGCCCTAAATTTAGCATGTGTTTCAGAGCCAGAATGACTGATTACGGGTCCAATTCATTCGATGCCGTAGCTGAGCACCCAAGAGCGTAACACGGCAACCCGGACTGTTCAGTCTTCGAATGCATCGCCTAAGATTTTTCGGGATCCTTCTGCTCCGGCAGTTCGACGATGTAGCGATTCATTCGGTTAAGAAGACTGATGAACGAGTCGATGGAATAACCTAGGATAAATGCGGCGATAGAGGCTATCGGGGCCGCTCCCGCCGTTGTCTGTCCGAGCATGCCAAATGGAACGAAGAGCGCTGAAACCAGATAGCCCACAAAGGCGCCAAAAAACGAGCGCAGTAAGATGTCGCGGGGACTAAACGGCACAAGAAACGGTTCACGAATGGCCCGTACTAAACAAAAGATGATAGCGCCCAGAGCGCCATGCAGCGTAGGGAGTATCCATCGATGTACAATTAGCTGAAGTTCAGTGAGATTCCTCTTCTGCACTTCTATGTTTGCGGTCACTCTCCCTAGGAACACGACATCGGAGCCCTGACGGAGCGGAATCGTTTTCGCCAGGTCGGCATACGAACTTTCGTACCAGAGATACTCTGTATCCAGGGTGCGCTTCTCAAGTTTTGAAAAAAATTCACAGATATCGTCCTTGTTGCCAACTGATGAGACAGGGACGGAAAGTTGTTTTTCTTGGACACTTCTCTCTTCCGGATCTTCCAAAAGGCCACTAATTGCGCCCTTGGCCGCGTAAAATAGTTGCCGAAAAGGCCAGAATTCATTTGTCAGATATTGCGCATCTTGGCTCGAATCATACCAAACCGTGTCATAATGAGCCATCTCGCGAACCGCCAAGATGAACCGATTTACATCCTGATCGTCGAGTTCAGTTTTTTGATACTGGCAAAAGTCGCGTGTATAAACAATTTCTTCAATATTAAGGTTGCGATGTATTTCGAGTACGTTGTCGAGACTGGCGATGGCGGCACTTGCGCGGGTCGACCAATAAGTCCAGTGCAACGACAAAATGATTAATATAACGCCAAAGGCAGCAACAACATTGGTCGGTGCGAGAAGCCGAGAGGTTCGTCCGGTTTGGTTTTTTTCTCCGAGCCTGAAGTCGCCGGAAAGGACAGCCGCAAGTGTACGCTTCTCTATTGTCGGAAAGACTTTGCTAGCCGCCCGGCGTAGCTCGTTTCGCTGATCGACGCCATTTTCTGTATCGTCATATCCACTGAGAGCATCTTCGAGTTCGGACGCATGAGGCGAGCCAGAGGCGACGAGATAATCACATACACGACGCACCTGACGAACGAAGCGATCATCGTCCTTTGTCATAACTGCTACACCAGAGTGCCAGGAATCGTACCTGACCCATTGGGATTTGGGCAAACGCAGGGTTGGCCGGGTGTCCCTGGCGGCGAGGCCCAGCACCATCCCTGACTGGTCATGCAACGGGAACCGGGCGCTTGCGAGAGAACCGGTTCAAAAGGGATCGCCACAAGAACGGCGGCCAAAATGAATGAGCGTACCATACCGAAATACCTCTGAATAATTGAACAAATTATGGGCGCACAACCATAATCTTGACATCAAATGCGGATGCATCCAAAAATAATCTTTAACAAAGAGTAATTGCCAACCAGATGGGAGTTTCTGACTTCCCCAATTTGGAGTTGCCGGCCCTGTAATTTCTTCGTCGGTAACGTGGTGCAATGCAACTTTGAATTCGCAAATATAGTGTCAATCTTGCTACGGGTTCGACATATGAAATTTTGCCGTAGTATTCAGGTACCTGCAAAGCAAATGACGCAGACGGAGAAATATGATAAAATATTGAAGATTTTGCACTTGAAGAGTTGTTCTGAAAGGCGCCGATTATGAGTCCATTTATTGCAATTGCTGGCAGTGTATTGCCAGAGATATTAAAGCTGGTTCTTGGAAAGAAACACCATGATTCCGTTGACGTAATATCAGGTGCGATTGAAGGCGCAGTAAAAGAGGCCACTAATTCCAACGATCCGGAAGCAGCAACAAAGATCATTGAGCAAGATCCGCAAGTCGCGGCCAATCTGCGAATTCGTCTCGCGGAAATTGCTGCCGAAGAGGAACGCGCCAAGCGTGAAGCCGAGGAAAAAAAGCGCGAAAATGAAAGAAGCGCCGATGAGCGCAAACGGGAATTCGAGCTGCAGCAACTTGAAACATCACATGCTCAGTCCATGGATCGGCTCAAGACGGATTTGGCCGCTGCAGAATCCGCTCGAAAACAAGACTTTACCGAACTCCAGAAACGTCTTTCGGACGTGCGCGATGCCCGAGAAGGGTTTGAGGAACTTGCGGCCAGTGGAAGCAAGTTCGCTTGGGCAGCCCCTGTCATATCAACAATCATTGTGGTTGGCTTCTTCTCGATCCTTGCTGTTCTGTTGCTATTTGAAATTCCGGCGCTTGATCTGGAAACTGATCAGGGAGAACGTCTGTTCCAAATAATCAACATCGTGATCGGCGCGCTCACAGCGGCCTTCGCTACAGTCGTCAGCTTCTGGCTCGGCTCCTCCCAGGGATCGAAGCAAAAGGACATCAATACACTTACGATCGATACCCGTCGGGTTGCGGCCGAAGAACGCCGCGAAGAGCGTTTGATGGAACACGTTGCGAAAACAGACACAACCAAGCTGGCGGAGTTTAATTCCTCGGGCCATGCTGCGACAGCACCCCAACCTGCGGGGGAGAAACGAAAGTTGGCGAACGAGTCAAATTTCTCTCGTTGTATCGGGCCGATTCTGGAAGCCGAAGGTGGGTTTATTGACCACCCGGATGATCCCGGAGGCGCGACGAACATGGGTATCACATTCAACACGCTCAAGGCATGGCGTCGCCCTGATGAAATTACTGTGGACGATGTTCGAAACCTCACCGAAGACGAAGCCAAGCAGATCTACCATGCAAATTACTGGAACGCGCTAAGTTGCGACGAACTGCCGGACGGAGTTGATTTAGTTGTATTTGATTTTGGTGTGAATGCCGGTCCGGGTCGTTCTGCAAAGACCCTGCAACGTGTCGTCGGAGTTAAGGACGACGGTGTTATTGGACCCATCACACTAGCCGCCGTCGCTGCCGTCGACCCCATGCACATTATTCGCCGATTTGGTGAGCTGCGGATGGAGTTTTATCGAGGCCTAAGGATATTCGAAACCTTCGGCAGGGGCTGGACACGCCGAGTTCAAAAAACTGAAGCTCAAGCTCTGGCGCTCGCACGCGGAAGCTAAGGTGGACGCCTGGGTTTAGCACTTATAGGTCAGAGGAGACGGTCTGCGGTTTCATCCGGTGGGGTGATAATCTGGCTCCCGTATTGACCGGGTACTTCGTTCGATCGGGGAGGCTTAATGTTAGCCTCGATGACCTGCCAGAGACCGGATGGCATTCGTCCTGCAACACGGACTATACAGCAAGGGGAGCTATTCCACCTGCGAACGATGCCAGAATTGGTGCAACGATTGCGAGCCCTGTGCGCAAGACTTCACCCACACCTTCTTTCAACCCACGCGAGGCCTTCCAGTCTTCGATATCAAAGCCCTTCTTATTCATTTCAACTTGGCTGACCACACAAGTAAGGTTTTTGACCCTGCTATCCAGTATCAGTGCGACCGGAAGGTAGAAACTTAGCATAAGCAGGCAGAAGTAAGTTCCCGTGAAGAGCGCTGATGCAGTAATGAGCGAGTTATAAGCGGCTTTTTCTGTTTCGGAGATCAAAGGCAGAGGCCAATACATCCAGCTCGACGCAAAGAACATTCCAAAGGTCAGAACCAGGCTGGACAAGTATAGTTGCTGCCGCATCTGGTGAAGGCCTCTGGCCAATTCTGCAGCCGTTTCCTCGACACTTTCATGATTTCCGGTCGCCAGACACAGGATCATGCCAACTATCAGTGCACCGACCGCAAGCCCGGCGAGCGCATTGATAATATCCAATACCCGCATAAACATCGTAAAAACAGGTATCTCTCCGCACGTGCCCAACAGCCAATAATCGTCAGGTTCCAAACACCCTGGCAGGGTTCCACGTGATAACGCCGTTTCAAACACAGCCTTACCGACCTGATGATAAATTCTGGGAGTGGTCGACGTCACATATTGTTGGATCGTAGGAACCACCGCCAGCATGAATATGGCAAGTACCGTGGCAATTGCTGCAATTCTTGTATCGCGCGCCATTGGTCGTGTCAGATTGCGGATAAGCAAAGCTACTGCCAACACAGCAAGAGACGCAAAAAACCAGGACGCCGCAAGAAACCGAAAACGGCCAACGGCTTCCAGCCATGTATTCTCGTCATTCAGAATTTCGAGCGGCACGTTCAAATCTGTTGCAATCAGATGATGGTGGATCAGCTCATGCAATCCGAAAATGAAAACCGGCGCCAATGCTATTAAAAAATAACGCAGTTCTACACGACGGTTAGACAAGTCCGACCTCTTGCGTTTCTGAAAATAACAAAGGAAATCATAGCACATATTGCTGCTGTCGGCATCGATCACAGGCACAGTTGCCTGAGGGACCTATATTTCAGTGATCGTGGGGAAACTTTTCCGCTGACTTTTCAACTCGATTTATCTGATTGGAAGTCAGGTACTCTAATTGAATATTTGGCTGTTTTTCGTTTGGCTTGTTGGACAAAGCACAGGGCAGAAGAAGTACTCCCATACCGTACATAATCAGTAAGCATTTCTTTAGGACAGCTAAATGCTTCTGAAACCGCGCTTTGTTGTGGTCTGAGCCAAATGTGTTTCTGCTTATGCGCGAACAATCTTCCCCACTGTTTCTTATGGCGGCGATTTCTGTTATTATTGGGGTATTGTAGAAATCAATTCAGGATTGCATTTGATGCGGGTTTACGAAGCGGTCGTTGCCGCACTCGAAACTATCGGAGTCGATGCCGCTTATGGTGGAGCAGGCGAGAATGCCGCAGGACTCATGCTTGCGCTGGACGCATCGAACCAAATCAGATCGGTCATTGCAAAGAACGAACAGGGCGCTGCATTCATGGCCTGTGGCCATGCAATGTTCAGCGGCAAGCTGGGCGTGTGTTTTGCCACAGCAGGACCAGGTGCGTTTAACCTGATCTCGGGCATGTGTGTCGCCCTGACGGACAGCTATCCGCTGCTGGCAATTAGCGGATATTCCACGGTTGCCTGGCAGGGGAGGGGCGGTCTGAACGAGACATCCGGCCTGGCGCGCACACCCAATTCCAGAATGATGTTCCGTGCCGCTACCAAAAAAGACCCTGTAACGGGCGAGCCAGCGGATTTTCTGGTCACCGATCCGGATGATCTGATCGATACGCTTCAAAAAGCCATCAACATCGCCTTCGAAGGGCGGCCGGGTCCCGTGCATGTAGCGGTGGCAGAAGACATAACTGACCCCAAGATCGAAGTGACGAACTTCCGGCCCTTGCGTATGCCTCAAACAGGGGTGGCACCAGATCCCGAGGCACTGGATGCAGTTTCCAAAGTTCTGGCGCAGGCGATTGGTGCGAATAAGACCATCGTAATGCTGGCCGGGTTTGGTACGATTCTGGCCGGGGCCAATGACCTCACCAGAAAATTCATCGAACGGTTCCAGATACCGTTACTCACGACGATGGACGGAAAAGGCATCGTGGCCGAGGAGAACCCTCTGGCTATCGGGCTTTACTGCGATTCTGGCCACAAGGCGGCCTGGGAGTTGTTCTCCGAGGCGGATGTGGTGTTGGCAGTTGGCAACTCCTTTGCACAGCATGCGACTTTTGATTTCCACGATGGATTGTTTGACGACAAAACCCTGATCCACATCAACATTGATGCCGGAGAATTCGACAAGTTCTACAAAGCGGATCACGTGATACTCGGCGATGCACGGCAGGCGCTGCAGGGACTTTTTGATCGTATTGATGATGCAGTGGGGCCGGTGTCAAAACGTGATTTTCGTCCAAAGGATTATGACGAACGCTTTATCATCTCTCCGCAGAAGCAACTGCATCCGGGCGAGATGGTTCAGAAGATCTCGCAAATGCTGCCTCCGGGTGGAATTGTCCTGGCTGATGCAGGGGCACATGCGGCTTGGGCAGGGTATTACCTTGAACTCAAAGACGGCCAAAATTTCCGCAAACCAGGCACATATGGGCCAATGGGTATTGGTGTATGTGGAGCGATCGGCGCGAAATACGCCGAAATGCACCGCCCGGTGGTCGCCGCCGTGGGTGATGGATCCTACCTGATGAGCGGTTTCGAACTGATGACGGCCGTGCAGTACAGCATTCCGGTGATTTGGGTCATCTTCAACGACCGCGAATTCAAACTGATCAAGCTTTATCAACTATCGGCCTTCTTCAAGACCGGTTTGGTTGAGTTCGACAACCCGGATTATGAAGCCTACGCCCGCGCCTGTGGCGCCGAAGGTTTTGTCGTCAATCAACTGGATGAATTTGAGCAGGCCTTTGGTGCGGCGCTGGCAAGCGGCAAGCCAACTCTCATTGACGCAAGGATCACGCGTTTGGCGCTGCCAAATTACTCACCTCATCCCGAGGGGGTGCTCGCGGCGATCCGGGAAGGCATTCGCACACGCTTCGGATTGTAAAGAGGAGACCACCATGGACGGCAGCTCGGAATCCTTACGGAAATGGCGCGAGGTTTATGTGGGGGGATCGCCCGAGGCCGAACTGAAAGAAACCAAGGCGCTTGCGGAAATGATGATGGCAGCGCAGCTGAAATCCATGGCGGCTGGCGGCGCGCGGCAGGTTGATCGGGCCTTTCACAAAAAGGCCATTGCGGCTTTCAGGGGGGGCGAATTGCGGTTTGCCGATGATCTGCCCGACGATATGCAGGTTGGATTTGCACAGCCCGGGGCACGGTATCCTACGACCGTACGATTTTCGAACGCCTCCACGCAGACCCAATCCGACGAAGAAAAGGATCTGCGCGGATTGGCGGTTCGCGTCAGTGAAGCCGACGATGTCGCGCATGATCTTCTAGCTACAAATTTTCCGGTGCCCCATGCCCGCAACGCCCGTCAATTCGTGGTCTTTGCCCATGCGGTTTCCGGCGGGCGAGTGTCGAAACTGATCGGGCTGGTGCGCCTGTGCTTCGTTTTGGGCTTCGGGGAAACCCGGCGCATGCTCGGCAACGTCCGCGAAGCTTTGCGCGTCTGCGAAAGCGTCGCGCTGGAGAGTTACTGGAGCCGGGGCGCAATCGCCTGGGGCAACGAGGCGGTGCGCTATACGTTTAAGCCCGCTCCGGGCGCACCGGGCGTTCAGGGCAATTATGCCGGTGCCGCGCGCCTGTCGTCGGAATATGCTGCTCGGCAGGCGAATGGAGACATTGTCTTTGATCTGTTCGTGCAGAGGTTCGTCTCTGAAGAGCAAACCCCCATCGAGGATGCGGCCCATGAATGGGACGAATTGGTCAGCCCGCCGATTAAGGTTGCGGAACTGGTCCTGCCGCAGCGCGACCTGTCGACTCCAGAGGCTTTGGCCGAGTCATTGGAAATCGAAAGTATGGGCTTCAATCCATGGAACACGACCGACGATTTTTGCCCGCTTGGAAATCTTAACCGGGCGCGTAAGGCTGCTTATGACGCATCTGCATCGCATCGGCAGGGTAGGCGGTTCAAAGCGCCACCGCCACCGATCCAGAACCGGATTTTCGGTACCGCCGCCCGATCCATCCTGCGGGCGGTAAATCGCCGTGTGCCGTGGCACAAAATTCCCTTCCTTTTGATCCAACTGCTCAATCTGGACGCGCTCAGATACGATCTGAGGCAAAAAAACCTAATCGACACGGACCCGGAAGAAGCTGCGCCAAGCGCCCGCGCGGTCCCGCCGGAACCCAAGCCGGAATATAGTATCTATCGCACCCATGATGGCAGTTACAACGACCTGTCTGATCCGAAAATGGGGGCTGCTGGCGCCACTTTCGGGCGCAACATGCCACCACAGGATCAGCCCGGCGACAGCCCGAACCCAATCGAGGTCGCTCGGAAACTGATGGATCGGCAGGCCTTCATTCCGGCCAAGATCCTGAACATTCTGGCCGCGTCATGGATTCAGTTTCAGGTTCACGACTGGGTCGCACACGAACGTCGCAAGCTGGACGAAGACGATGATATCGTACCGATCCCGGATGGCTATCCCGATTGGAAGAACCGGCCTGATGGCAAGCCCGAACGCAATATGCGCATCGCGGGCAATATTCCAAAAGAGGGCGCAAATGATCCTTTCCTCTTCGCCAATGAGAATTCCCATTGGTGGGACGGGTCGCAGGTTTACGGCGTAAATACTGATGCGGCGAAAAAGCTGCGTGACGGTCCAAAGGTTAAACTAACCAAAGAGGGTTATTTGCCCCTGAGCGTCAAAGGCTTCGAACTTACCGGTTTCAACGAAAGCTGGTGGCTGGGCCTGTCCACGCTACATACGCTGTTTGCCCGCGAACACAACCTATTGTGCGACGCGTTGCAGCGTGCGTATCCCAACATGGACGAAGAACGCGTTTACCAGACGGCGCGCCTCATCGTGTCCGCTCTGATCGCCAAAATCCATACGGTGGAATGGACCCCCGCCGTTCTGGGCACCGAAGCGTTGGATATCGGTATGAAAACCAATTGGTATGGCCCGCCGACATCCTGGCTGACACGGCTGGGTATCTGGCTGACGGATGTTCACGCGCTGAAAGGTATTCCCGAAACCGAGCCGGATCACCACACCGGACGGTACGCCCTGACCGAAGAATTTGCGACCGTTTATCGGATGCATCCCCTGATCCCGGATGACTATATTTTCTATGACTTTACAACTGGCAAAGAAAAAGCGCGGCGTGGTTTCCTCGACATTCAGGGGGAACAGACAGACGAGCAGTTGCGCATGCTTGGACTACGCGATTGCCTTTATTCTCAGGGGATCGCCCATCCGGGCGCGATTACGCTGCACAACTTTCCGAAGTCCCTCCAAAATCTTGAACGTTTTGGTGAATTAATCGACCTATCCGTAGTGGACATTGTACGTACCCGAGCCCGCCGCGTGCCGCGATACAATGAATTCCGCAAGGGGCTGCACATGCCGCCCGTGACCGATTGGGACGAACTGACCGCAAGCCCAGAGACAAACAGGATTTTGAAAGAGCTGTATGGAGACATCGACAAAGTCGACACTGTGATCGGTCTGTTGGGCGAAACCCCACCGGACGGGTTTGGCTTCTCGGACACCGCCTTTCGTGTCTTCATCCTGATGGCCTCGCGCCGATTGCAGTCGGATCGCTTTCTGACCACCGATTTCCGACCGGAAATATATACGCATCTGGGCATGGACTGGGTTGCACAGAATGGAATGAAATCGGTGCTGCTGCGCCATTTTCCCGAATTTGCGCCAGTGCTGCCAAAAGCCGCCACGGCCTTTGCGCCATGGCATATCGTGCAGGAGGGCTGAGGCATGCCAAAGGACAAAGCGCAAAATGGACTGGACTATTTCCTGAGCGCCCCGCTGGCGCGAACTTTGTGGAACCGCCGAACCAAGCGGGTCAGCCGCGGATCGAACGTGGTTGCGGGTACGCTAAGCTGGGAGACTCAGAACGACCGATCCCCACTGTCACCATTGCAAGAGGCGATCCTGATTGCCGCGACAGGAGCAACAGGCATAACCATGCCGGACCGGCCGTTTTTCGACGATGAAAGCGGCGACCCGATCATGTCCAAACCAAATCTGGTAATGGAAGGTCGTACCGCAGGCAGCCCGGACAACGCTCAGGGCACCCATTTTTTCATGATCAACGACAGCGGTACCTACTTCCTGCGTCGCCTTGATCCGCTCCAGGGTGGGACGGAAAACTGGACACCAGAGGTACTTATTGACCGCGCCGAACAGGCAAAGGTTCAGATACTTGATCGTCGCATCGACGTACCCGCCGGTATGCGCGATTTTCCGGCCTATCTGGACTCGAACCGGTTTCTGTCGAACACACCCGGTTCCACAATTTTCTTTCCGGTCGTTGACCTGTCGCACCAATACATCAACGCCTTGATGTATATTCTGACGCAGCCCGACAAGGCGCGTCCCGTCATTGTCGATGATCGAAATTTTTATCGACCTGCAGGCGTGAAAAAGTGGATCGACAAGGGATTTTTGAATCCGGATATCAAGATCCCGCTTGGTGTTCTTGGGCAGATGCGAACACAAATCGAAGCAGATCTCTTGATACAAAACCTGTTTCTGGTGACAGAGGCGATGGGCCTGGGCGGCTGGATTCACGCCGCCATTTCACCCCCCATTCTGATGGGTGATCCGAAATTCAGCGACCGTTACGGTACCATGCTGAGCTTTGACTACATCACGCCCAAATGGCGCCTGATGGATCTGTTACGCTGGCACACATTGCCCATCGCAGCAATGAAGCATGTCCGTGCCCATGCAGTGGGCCTGCGCCATCACGGAGAGCATCTGATCAAGGGCAAATGCCCACCTTACTATCCGACCATGTCCGATGCAGTAGATGCCGTCGTGGCAGGTAAATTTGGCCCGGACGGCATATACAAGAACGAGGCATTGTTCAAAAAAATCTACAAAGGTGATTTCGGGAACAAATACCTGGAAGAGGCGGGCGAATACGAGCAGGACATCATCGAGTGCGCCCGCGACATCTGCACCTATGTCTATGAAACCCACGGTCGCTTTCCTGCCCATTGCGAAGCTGTTCATGCACCAGGTGTCTGGCTGCAGGCCCATCGTGTGGAAATTGACTATTATGACACCTATTTTCAGAACGGCCTGACGACCGCGCAACGCGAGCATGATTTAATATGGTTGGCCTAGGGATTTAACCGGGTGGCCTTGTCAGATTAACTTCGCTTGAGCGGGGCTGGGGTGTTGCGTAGTTTTTGCCCATGATCAGACCTGCCTCATTCAAATACTTCAAAACCAGTCCGGAGATCATCCGCTTGGCCGTGATGCTGTACATCCGTTTCCCGCTGTCGCTTCGGAATGTCGAAGATCTGTTGCACGAGCGAGGCATCGACGTGAGCCACGAAACTGTCCGATATTGGTGGAACAGGTTTGGCCCGATGTTTGCTGCTGAGATACGGCGGAAGCGTGTTCAGCAACTGCGCACATTCTCGAAATGGAAGTGGAACGTGGACGAGGTTTTCGTGAAGGTGAATGGTAAGCGGCATTATCTTTGGCGGGCTGTTGATCACGAAGGCGAGGTGCTGGAAGCCGTTGTCACCAAACGCCGAAACAAAGCTGCAGCGTTGAAATTCCTAAAGAAATTGATGAAGCGACACGGCAAAGCGGAAAACGTCGTCACAGATCGCTTCGCCTCATACAGAGCCGCGCTCAGAGAGCTCGGAGCTACCGAAAAACAGCGGACGGGCAGGTGGCTCAACAACCGGGTTGAGAATTCGCACCTGCCGTTTCGACGACGCGAACGCGCTATGCAACGGTTCAGGCGCATGAGAAGTTTACAGAAATTCGCTTCCGTCCATTCCTCCGTATACAACCACTTCAACCAGGAAAGATCGCTAGCCAGCCGAGACACCTTCAAGCTAACCCGCGCCGCCGCACTTAGCGAGTGGCGCGAACTTTGTTCCGGATAGGTTCACGGTTTCTGCGGCAAACTGAGACTGGTTCGAATTCGTCTGACAGCACCGCCATAATTTTCCTAACTGTGATGATCTTTGGTGCACGGGTGCAGATCGGTTTGATTCACCGATGCCGCCACTGAAAATCACATGAAGGATGAAGGGGCAGGAGAAGCATTTGAAACCAGGTGGGTGTGTTGGCTTCATCTACTCGTTTCACTGTTTTAAGTTATTCGGGTGCAAAGACCTGCGGCAGATTTCAATTGACTTGCCTGAAAACTCTTTTCCGGTCGGAGCATACTGATCATAAACGTTAACAAAAATATCAATTTGATATAGAGTTGTGGTGTTATTGATCAGTAACGCGCGGGTATTCGTGTGACACAGACACTTTATGAAAAGTATGGCGGCTTCAAAACAATCAGCCGCGTCGTGATGACCTTCTATGAGATGGCATTGGATTCTGACGACATCGGCCATTACTTCGAGGACATTGATATGCCCCGTTTGATTGACCATCAGACGAAGTTTGTGTCTTCGCTAATCGGAGGACCTGCATCATTCAACGACGACAGAATTGAAGCTGTTCACCGGCATCTGAACATCTCACATGATGAATTTGACGTCATGGCGGAACTGTTCGGCGATGCGCTGAGCGCCCATGGCATGTCGGACGGGGATATCAAAACAGCGCTCGCCGCAATTGAGGGCAAACGGTCCATCATCGTCGTCCGGACTGCGGCATGAGCATACTGGCAATCAACGAGCAACTGTTGCGTGCCATTGGTGTTGGTGTCGCCGTGGTGCGTGCCTCGGATCTGGAGTTCGTGTTTCACAATGGACCTTTCGCAGAATGGTTCGGGACCCCGGAAGAAGGCAATACGCTTGGAGATATTCTGCCGGATCTCGACCCCAAAGAACTGGAAGATGTCAAACAGTCTGGCCTCAGGTATTCCGTCGAGCTTCAGATCAAACCAAAACGCCGGACGTTGATCTTTGCGGTGACAGTGTCGCTGGCCAATGGGTTGTCGGAACAGGTGCTGATTGTGGAATGCCAGAACATCACCCGCATTCGCGAGTTGGAAAGCATGATCGACAGCTATTCCACCATGGTCGAGCGCAATACCCGAGAACTTGAGCGCGAAAAAGAAAGGGTTGAACGCCTGTTGCTGAACCTGATGCCAAGGGCCGTCTATGAAGAATTCAAGACATTTGGCGTCGTCACACCTCAGCTGTATCAGCAGGTTTCGGTGGTGATGCTGGATTTTGTTGGGTTCACAGATTTTGCAGCCAAGACCGACCCAACCGTAACCCTGAGTGAACTGAACGATATCTTCACGGCTTTTGACCGTATCGTCGAACAGTTTGGGTGTGAGCGGATCAAGACAATAGGTGACGCATACCTTGCTGTGTCCGGCATGCCTGACCCAACCCCGGATCATGCCACGGCTGTCGCGCATTGTGCCGTGCGGTTTCTCCGTTATCTCGAGCGCCGGAACGAAAGCCATCCGCACAAATGGCAGGCCCGGATTGGCCTGGGGATGGGGGCTGCGGTCGGATCGGTCGTTGGAATTCAGAAATATGTCTATGACGTTTTTGGCCCGGCTGTGAACATAGCGTCCCGCTTGCAAGTCTTCGCCAACCCAATGAACATCGTGGCACCGGAAGAGATGAAGTATGCCCTGATCGACGAATTTCAGGTTTCCGACCTTGGTTGTGTTGACATCAAGGGAATGGGCGAGATGGACCTGATTAATGTGACCTCGGGTCTGAGTATGCCACAAGGTAACAGGTTGCTGTGACCCGTTTCAGTCGTCTTGAGGAATGAGGCCCAAACCGCGTAGGTAAATGCCAATCCCACTTTCCAGTAAATCCTCTGGCGGAAATGGAGAGGTTGCGCCAGTGTTGCGGGCAAAAAGCTCAACAACACCGTGACTCATCGCCCAGATATGGGCACTGAACATCGATGCAGGTGGGCGCTTTTCCGGCGGTATATGTTGGGACAGGTCCGCCGCCGCTTTTTCCAGAACCGACTTGGCGCGATTGGCGGCCAAAGAAAGCTCGGTCGTGCGGTTCAAAGAGATCCCGCTTTCGAACATCGCGATATAATGGCCGGGGTTCTTGCGGGCAAAGGCCAAATAAGCCCGGCCGGTTGCCTCGAACGCTGCAAGCGCTGATGGCTGCCCCTTGTCATAGGCATATTGCATCAGATCAGCGAACATCTCGAACCCTTGCCGCGCCGCCTCGGCAATCAGGTCTTCACGTCCCTGAAAATGGCGATAGACAGCGGCAGGGGTCACTCCGGCGGTTTTTGCGGCTTCGGATAGGGTGAAACCAGTAGGCCCTTTTTCTTCAATCAGGGACAACGCGGCTTCGACCAAAGCCTGTTTCAGGTTCCCGTGGTGATACCCGCGTTTCGTCATTCCGGCCTCAGCTGTCTTGATGCAGTGTTTGAAAACAATGAGATAGAGCAAACACGCAGATCCGTCCAACCCTGTCCGTCAAAACACTTCGTTGGAGTGTAGGGTTACGCATCCCAGACATCCGGGCCACCGCAAATCTGCGGATCAATCTTGCCGATGCTCTTCTTGTCTTTCTCATCATAGTCCAACGCATGCAGGACCGTACGGATGGCTGCAAGACGCGCACGCTTCTTATCGTCTGAACGCACGATCGTCCAAGGGCAGGCGTCAGTGTGCGATCTGGTCAGCGTTTCTGAGATCGATTCCGTATACTCATCCCATTTGTTCAGACCCGCCACATCAATCGGGCTAAGCTTCCACTGTTTGAGCGGATCCGTCTCGCGCGCCAAAAAGCGGTTCAACTGCTCGGCACGCCCGACATTGAGCCAGAATTTGAAGAGATGGATCCCGTCATTCACCAAACCCATTTCCAGCGGCAGAACTTGACGGAAGAACCTCTCACGCTCTTCCTGCGTGCAAAAACCGAAGACATTCTCGACGACACCCCTGTTGTACCAGCTCCGGTCAAAGAAAACGATTTCGCCAGCGGCGGGCAGGTGGGCGATATAGCGTTGAAAATACCATTGGCTGCGTTCCGCATCCGAAGGCTTGGCAAGCGCTACATTGCGCGCGCCGCGCGGATTTAGGTTTTCGCGGAACCGCTTGATAGTGCCGCCTTTACCAGCGGCGTCGCGCCCTTCAAAGATGATCGCCACCCGATGACCTGTTTCTTTCACCCAGGACTGCATCTTGACCAACTCGATCTGGAGAAGCTCCATCTGAGCATCATAGTCCTTGGTCTTCATTTTCTCGCGATACGGGTATGTGGCGTTTAGAATATCGCCTTTTCCCGACTTCTTGATTTCGTCCCGTACCGCCTTGGGGGCGTCTTTTTGATAGTATCTTTCGATTGAACCTTTTTCGGACCGGGCCATATGTCACCTCGCGATAAAATCCATATCTTACTATGGATTAGAGCCTGGATTAACGCAAACCCGCACGCTGGGCCGCACGATCTATGGCGGCAGCGACCTCGGGGGCGGCGACCACCTGCGGCATGTGGCCGATTCCGGGCAAGTCGATCAACTCGGCCCCTGGGATTTGGTCGATCAGGCGTTCGGAATGCCATTCAAGACCAACCGTGTCGTCAGCGGTTCCGTGAATGATTTCTGTTGGCACGGAAATTTCGCCATATCTGGGCTGCAGACGGGTAATCTCATCCAGCAGATTGGCGCGTTGCTTGGCATTTGCGTGCATTGATCCACGCCGGATCGTGAGGCCGGGGCCGAAGTGCTCTGCGTACCCCTCAGGCGCGGTCTGTGGCGCAAATACTTTGTCCAACGCTTGCGTCACGTACCATTCAGGCACGAAAGAGCTGATCAGGGGCAGGACCAGAGCATTACCTGCGGTGGTTGATGCCAGCCGGTTAAAGCCATCCAAGGGCGTTTCCCACGGGATGGCCGCAGGCGCGATCAGAACCAGGGCCGAGATGTTTTCAGGACGCGTTACTGCCCACGCAAGCGAGACCGATCCGCCATAGCTTTGGCCTGCAACGATGGGTTTTTCGGCCCCCAGCTGCGCTGCCGCCCGTTGCAGGATATCTGCCTGCTCGATGATGGTTTCGCCGTCGGGGTTGAAGCTTTCTGAATACCCCAAGCCGGGGCGGTCGAACACGATAACCCGAAAGTTCTGTGCCAGAATGGGGGCCAGCGCGAAGGTCATATCGCGCGTGTTCCCGCTAGAGCCATGGATCAGAACCACGTCCGGGCCTTCGCCCATCACAACGGCGTGTACGGCGACGCCATCAACATCAAGAACCTGACCTTCGGGTGGAAAGGCCGCTTCTGCCATCGCCTCATTCCTGGCGCTGCGCCAAGCGGTCAGCACGGTCAGGCCCAGTACGATGAGGCCAAGGAGTATGAACGCTTTACTTGCCAATTTTGCTCATATCGAAAGGCGTGGACTGGTAGATTTCGTTGATCCAGTTGCCATAGAGCAGGTGCGCATGGCTGCGCCACCGGTTTTGTGGCGTTTGTGATGGATCATCATCCGGGTAATAGTTGACCGGCACGTTGATCGGCGTGTCGTTGGCAACGTCCCGGTCATATTCCTGCTTCAGCGTATCGCTGTCATATTCGAAATGGTTGAAGATATAGAGCGCACGGTGATCGGGATCCTCGACCAGGCAAGGCCCAACATCGTCGCTGCCCAATAGAGTGTTCAAACCGGGGGCGCTGTCGATTTCACCCTGTTTCATCTCAGTCCAGCGGCTGACAGGGATCACGCAGTCGTCTGAGAACCCGCGTAAAAACGGCGAGGCCGGGTTCAGGTTCCGGTGACGGAAACAGCCGAACGCCTTGGCGCCCAGCATGTGTTTACGCACACCGTGGAAATGGTTGATCATCGCCATTCCGCCCCAGCAGACACCAAAGGTCGATTGAACATTGGTCTGCGTCCACTCGAAGACTTCGCTGATCTCATCCCAATAAGTAACGTCACCAAACTCCAGATGCTCGATCGGAGCGCCCGTGATGATCAGGCCGTCGAATTTCTCATCCTTGACCTCCTGAAAGGGGCGGTAAAACTCAGACATATGCTCGGCCGCAGTATTTTTGGTACGGTGTTCGGTCATGCGGATCAGGGACAGGTCGATCTGCAAGGGGGTCGCACCAATCAAGCGCGCGAACTGGTTTTCCGTCTGGATTTTCTTGGGCATCAGATTCAGCAATCCAATGCGCAGCGGGCGGATATCCTGACGCATGGCCTGATCTTCGTCCATGACCATGACGCCCTCTTTGGTCAGGACGTCAAAAGCAGGAAGATCAGATGGGATTTTGATGGGCATGTGTCAGACTTCGAAGAGAGTAAGGAAAACTGCTAGTTAGGCGTTCTTGGGTTCGGTCTCAAGGGTGCGTTCGATCAACTCATCGAAATCACCGGCGTCGCGGATCTTGCCGATATCATCGGCTGCAATCGTCACACCCCAGTTCTTGGCCATCGCCTCATAGCGCGGTTGGCGGTGCGCCAGAGCCTGCGCATAGGTCCAGCGAACGAAATCGTCAGGGTCCACATCAAATTCGGCACACCCTTTTTGATCCAGATACTCGGCCCATGTGCGGGTCAGGAAATCTGCCTGATAAGACATTGGTTTCGGTGCTTTATCGAACCTTTGCACCAATTCGGCCGTATGACCTTCATCCCCCTGCAACCAGATCATTAGGGTTTGGCGCGACAGTTCTGACAAGATCTGATCTTTGGGATCCTCGGTGTCGACCCATTCACAGATCGAACCACCCGTATCACAGATAAAGTGCGGGTATTGATACAAACGCTCGGCGCGGTCGATAAAATATTCGGTATCCAAAAGGGCATGGATCTCGGCCAGACGAAACTGCTCCTGCCGGCGGCGGTACTCTGGCATTTCCAACCCGCCAAGCGCCGGATTGCCCGGTTTGCCAAGATAGGCGGCAACAGGGGTCAGGTTTTCAAACGAGATATTCGAGCCGATATAGATCGAGTCCGACAACAGCAGGTCGCGCAGGAACGGAACTTTCATAGCCTCGGCCTTGGCGTTGTCGGTGATGTACTCACCCATGTAACGCGTGCCGATCCGGTAATCGATCGAGTAGTGGAACCAGTTCCCCGAATCCCTGAGGATGTTCGAGACATACGTTTTGCCCAGGCCGGACATGCCAAAGAACAGCACTTTCTTACGGCGTGCGGTGCGCCAGTCTTCGGCTGAGGAGTAGATCATTATGCGCTGTCCCTTTTTTGCCTTTGCTAAATCGGGCAACGGGCGGCGTCAATCACGACGGCCAGAGCGATTGAGAACCAAAAGACCTGCGGCAAGAATAGCAAAGCCAAAATAGGCATTGGGTGACAGCGCTTCGCCGCGCAGTAATGCCCCCAATACGATGGCGACCGGGGGAATAACCAGCGTCACCAACATAAGGTTGCCGCTGCCGGCCATGGCCAGAACACGGTAGTACAATAGGTACGCCCCGGCGGTTGCAAAAATTGCGTAATAGCCAATGGCCGCCCAGGTGATTGCTGGCAGCGCAAGACTTGGCAAACCATCCGTTATCAGGGTTAGCGGCAGCGCCAAGATGGTCGATCCGGTCAACATGCCTGCTGCGGCAACGATGGGGGGAAGATCGGTCAGCGCATATCGGGCCCATGCGGCAGCGAAAGCGTATGACACTGTTCCAGCCAGAACAGCAAGCTGGGCTGTGCTTTGCAGGCTGAACGCTGTGAAGTTTTGTACGCCAATTGCAATCGTGACGCCGACGAAGCCCAGACAAACGCCAATCAGTCGGGATTTTGTCAGCCGTTCATCGCGAAAAAACATAGCTGCAACCAGCACCCCAAACACGGCGGTCGAGGCGTTCAGGATCGCGGTCAGGCCGGTGTCGATGTAAAGCTGCCCCCAGGCCATCAGGCTGAAAGGGATCACGTTGTTAAGAAGACCCATGACCAGAAAGGCAGCCCAAACCCTTGGAGCACGCGGAAATTCGTGCCCCTGAGCCCAGACCACCAGCCAAAGCACCAGCATGGCCCAGAACGTGCGATGAAGCACGGACGTCATGACCGGAATGGTGTCCAGCGCGATCCGGATCGAGACAAAGGACGCGCCCCAGATGATGCCAAGTAGCAAAAGCTCGGCCCACGCGCGGGGCGAAAGGTGTTTTTGTGTATTCATGGCGTCACTGTCTCATTCGGAAGGTGAAACTGCGACCCGGTTCTTGCGAAAAAGCCCCGCTGAAACAGCGGGGCTTTGACATGTTCTAAGATGGTGGCGATCAGTTCAGAGCGTAGGTGATCTGGAACCCAACACTCCAGGCGCTGTTGCCCGTGAATGTTGCGCGCGCACCGGGGCCAGCGCCGTCTGCTGTTGCGTCACCAATATCCGTATAGCGAATGCCGCCAGAAATCTGTGCATTTTCAAGCGAGTAGGTGCCACCTACGCCAATGCTCCAGAAACCGTCGGTCGGGCCGAGGTTTGAAACCGGGGTGCCTTGAGACAACTCGTAGCCAAGAGTCACAGCGCCGGAGAACTCTTCCGAGAACTGGTAGCCCAATCCCAGTGAGTAGGTGAAGGTGGCATCGTCATAGTCAACAAGGTTGCTGGTCGGTGGATAGTTTGGCGGGTTGTAGACCAACTGTGGCCAGTCGACCCAACGAACCGATCCGAACAGCAAGGTTTTCGGGGCAACACCTGTCTGGAAGTCCAGATTGATGGATTGGGGCGTTTCAATTTCGCTGTTTGTGTTGAACGTCGCAACCGTTCCCGGTGGAATTGGGGGAATTGGCGGTGGGTTCAGAGATTCGGTCTGCGAGAGATCGTGGCTGATCTTCGAGTTGTAGGTCAGAGACACACGGGCCGCGATCTCAGGCTTTTCCCAGGCTACACCGATAACGTATCCAAATGCTGTGTCGGCGTTTGTGTCTACGTTATAACCCGCGGCAAGTGGTACGGTGACTGATGCTTCAACGCGCTGCGCGCGAATACCGCCGATTGCGCTAAAGCCTCCGTCGAATTTATAGCGCAGCAACGCAGTGATCGCGTCGGTGTCCGCTGTCGCCCTCAGAACGTCAGACCGACCGCCTGGAATTGGGTTTATCGACAGCGGATAGCTGGCTGCATACTGGATGTCAGCACCAAACGGCTGGTCATACATGATTGCAAAATCGAGTTTTTCGGTCAGGGCTGCCTTGTAGCCCAGGTGCGGCGTGAAGAAATCATTTGCCACTTCGCCAGAGTCCTGAGGCTGGCCGATATTTGGACCCGCCAACGCGGGCATAGTGCCGGTCACACTCGGGTCAGTGTAACCAAGACGGAACTGAACAACTGAACCTTCTTCGAAAATCAAATTGATCCCCTGACCGCTTCGGTCAAGGCCACCTGCATGGGCAGTTGCTGCCCCAACGCACAGCGCGCAGGTTGTAAGTAGCGTTTTTTTCATTCTGTCCTCCCTATGGGTCTCCTGCGGGTTATGTTGGCGATTGTTGTGAGTGAAATGATCGCCTGCCCGTTTTATTCCGCACGATACTTTCTTTTTGGTTACTTTAAGGTCAACTGGTGACGGAGCGTTACTTGGTGCGACTCATGTTTGGAGTTGTTGCCAAATTGCTACGATTTTCGGACCAGATGTTTAAGAAGATGCCAGAGAAAATGACCACAGCGCCGATCATGACCCATTGGTCGATGGGCTCGTGATACAGGATCATCCCGACCACTGCGATCGTGGGAAGACGGGCAAAGTCGAAGGGAACCACGACAGTGGCCGGGGCAATGGCCAGGGCATTGGTGATGCAGAAATGCGCCAGTAATCCGGCCAAACCAACAAGAACCAGAAACGGAGCGGTGTTTGCGTTCGGCAGCGAAATCTGACCATCGAACCCGGCGGCTGCGGCACCCAGGACAGCCTGCATGGCCGTCAGCCAGAAGACGATGCATCCAATACTTGCAAACCGGGTGAGTTTCTTGGTGGTAATTGTTGTAAACGCGAAGAAAACAGCAGAAAGCGCCGCGGTAGCAAGACCCGGGCTTAGCGGGGCAGAACCGGGGCGAGTGACAATCAGAACGCCTGCAAACCCAATAAGCGCTGCGACTATCTTAAGAGGGGTCAGACGTTCCTTCAGGAACAAAGGGGATAACAGTATGACCCAGAGTGGTTGCGTGAACTCAAGGGCAAAGACTTGTGCCAACGGCGCAACTGCTACGGCGTAGAACCAAAGGTTTTGTCCGGTAAAATGCAGTGTGTTTCGTATCGCGTGCAGCCCCACGCTTTTCGTTGAAACCTGCGCCCAGTTCTGGGTGATTGTCAGGACAAGAGCCACAACAAGAAACCCGACGATGCTGCGATACATCATGATCTCGAACGTGTCGTGGGTGAGGCTTAACTCTCGTCCGGCAACGGCCATGGATGAAAACGAGGCGATGGCACCGGTCATCCATAGAGCAGCCTTAAAGACGTGACTTTGTCCGTGGCTCATTACTAACGCATCCAGAATTAGTCGCGAGGCCAAACATGCGATGGAGCGCAAAGCCAGGCATTAGAAAAGACAGTTAAATGTGTTTAGCCAATCAAACGCCGAAGAATGAAGGGATGCAAGAATGTAACAGTGAATTACTGTGGAAACGGGTTGAACGCGCACAACATTCCGCGCGTTCAACTTCCTGTTTCAGTGCAGTGTTCGCCTATCATTCCCACTCAATCGTGCCCGGCGGTTTTGAGGTAATATCATAGGTACAGCGGTTGATGCCCTTAACCTCGTTGATGATCCGCGTCGCGGTTTCACCAAGGAACTCGTGGCTGAAGGGATAATAATCTGCGGTCATACCATCAACCGAAGTGACAGCCCGCAGCGCGCAGGCATAGTCGTAGGTACGGCCATCGCCCATGACGCCCACGGTGCGCACGGGCAAGATGGCGACAAACGCCTGCCAGATTTCATCATACAAGCCGTGCTTGCGAATCTGGTCGATATAGACGGCATCGGCTTCGCGCAGGATCTCCAGCTTTTCGCGGGTGATTTCACCGGGGCAGCGAATGGCCAGACCCGGTCCGGGGAAGGGGTGGCGGCCAATGAAACTCTGCGGAAGGCCGAGTTCTCGGCCCAGTGCGCGGACTTCGTCCTTGAACAACTCACGAAGCGGTTCGACCAGCTTCAGACCCATCTTCTCGGGCAGGCCACCCACATTGTGGTGCGACTTGATTGTCACTGACGGACCGCCCGAGAAGGACACCGACTCAATCACGTCAGGATAAAGCGTGCCCTGAGCCAGGAACTCGGCCCCTTCGATGGTGTCGGCATGTTTCTGGAACACGTCGATGAACAGCTTGCCGATGGTCTTACGCTTAGTCTCCGGGTCGCTTTGACCTTCGAGCTCGCCCAAGAACAGCTCGGATTCGTCCGCATGGATCAACTGAATGTTGTAATTGTCGCGGAACATGCCCACGACCTCTTCGGCTTCGTTCTTTCGTAGTAGACCGTGATCGACAAAGACACAGGTCAACTGATCCCCGATTGCCTCGTGAATCAGAATCGCAGCAACCGAGCTGTCGACACCACCGGACAAACCACAGATTACCTTTTTGTCGCCGACCTGCTCGCGAATCTTGCGGATCATCTCTTCGCGATAGGCGCCCATGGTCCAGTCGCCCTTGAAGCCCGCCAGTTTGACGAAGTTTTCGTATAGCTTCGCGCCCTTGGGAGTGTGATGCACTTCGGGGTGGAACTGCACTGCATAGAAGTGGCGCGCAGGGTCCGCCGTGATCGCGTAAGGCGCGTTGGGCGAGGTGCCAAAGACCTCAAAGCCGGGTGCGATCTCACTGACGTGGTCGCCGTGGCTCATCCAGACCTGCTCATCCCCATCAGCGAACCAGCCATCCAGAATATCCAACGTGTTTCCGGGGGTGACAAAGGCCCGACCGAACTCGGCAGTGCCGTGACCACTTTCCACCTTGCCGCCCAGTTGATGCATCATCACTTGTTGGCCGTAGCAGATGCCAAGAATTGGAACGCCGTAATCGAATATCTCTTGCGGAGCACGGGGCGAACCCTCGCGCGACACGCTGTCAGGGCCACCCGAGAAAATCACGGCACGGGGGGACATTTCCCGCACGAAATCCATCGTGACATTCTGGTAAGGGTGGATTTCACAATAAACATTCAGCTCACGCAGGCGGCGGGCAATAAGCTGCGTTACCTGGCTACCGAAGTCGATGATAAGAAGGCGGTCGTGGGATGTCTGGGTCATGTCTGCGCCTTAGGGCAAGCCCGGTGATTTCGCAAGGGCGACGTCCAATTCCTTTGGATTTTCGGGCCTCCACAAAAACCCAATTGTAAAAGTTTTGTAACAAAAATATGACAACCTGAAAGGATCCAAGTCTGGATTCGTCTGGATAAGGATCATGAATTGCCGATTTCGATAGAAATTGCCGCGCTGAATCTGGCGCTTGCGTTGTTTTGCGGGGCACTAATAGGGTCCGAACGGCAAGTCCGGCAGAGAATGGCCGGTTTGCGGACAAATGCGCTTGTGGCCCTGAGCGCCGCGGCCTTTGTTGTGTTTTCTGCTCTTTTTCCGGACGAAGTCAGCCCAACCCGTGTGGCCGCACAGGTCGTGTCGGGCATTGGCTTTTTAGGGGCCGGAATCATTTTCCGCCACGGATTCACGATCCACGGGCTGAACACGGCGGCAACCTTGTGGTGTTCGGCCGCTGTTGGAATGATGGCGGGGACGGGGGCTTGGTTTTTCGCCTTGATGATGACTGGCTTCGTCATTTTTGTGAACCTTGGCCTTAGGCCCCTTGTCAAATGGCTCAAACGGACAACGCGCGCCGGCGTTCCGCTGACGCAGGAATTCAAGATTCTTTTGCAATGCAAAGAAGAGACGCAGGCCGATGCGCGCGTCGCGGTTCTCAAGGCGCTGGCCCAAAATGACATTCGCATCGTTGGGTTTGAGAAAGGGGACAGTGCTGACGGTTCGCAGACCATAGCGGTTCTTGTTTCGATGGAGGATCACCCCGAAGAGCTGCAGCACAAGGTGGTCGCGCCGTTGATGCTGGAGCCGAGTATCGAAAGCATTGAGTGGGATAGTGTTTCAGAGGCCTGATTAACTTTGAGGAGGTGTTTGCTGCTCGGCAGGGTGCCAATGTCGCTTTTTCCCCCAGAGCGCCGCAATCCCGATGCCTGAGTTCTGGTAAACCTGTATCAAAAGCTCCAATCTAACCAACCAGACGGGATTTTCTCATGGCAGAGGCAAACACCCGACGCAGGGCAAGAGGTGGCGGTGGCGCCGCCCGCCGTGCCGAGCGTACCGCAGTCCGTATCGAGACCGCGAAATACATTGAACGGAACATTCCGAATTTTGAGATCCTCAATGAAGAGGCGCTTGAAATCATCGAGAACAACGCGGAAACCGTGTTGGAAGAAATCGGCGTCAACTTCGTCGACAACCCCGCCGCGCTTGAACGCTGGCGCGATGCTGGTGCAGATATCGACGGCGAGCGTGTTCGCATCCCACGCGGTCTTGCGCGCGAGCTGATCAAAACCGCCCCCAGCGAGTTCACGCAGCACGCCCGCAACCCCGAGAAATCGGTGGTCATCGGTGGCCGCAACATGGTTCTGGCACCTGTTTACGGCCCTCCTTTTGTGCGTGATGCGCAAGGCGGCCGTCGCTATGCGACCATGGACGATTTCAACAAGTTCGTGAAACTGGCCTATATGTCCAAGTGGTTGCACCATTCGGGCGGCACGGTGTGCGAACCAACCGACATTCCGGTGAACAAACGCCACCTGGACATGCTTAAGGCGCATATGACCTTGTCAGACAAGCCTTTCATGGGCTCGGTGACAGATCCTAGCCGGGCGCAGGACTCGGTCGAGATGTGCGAGATCCTGTTCGGTAAGGAGTTCGTACAGGAAAATACAGTGATGACCTCACTGACCAACATCAACTCGCCGATGACGTTTGACGATGTGATGATGGGCGCGCTGGAGGTTTATGCGCGCAACAACCAGGCTTGCATCATCTCGCCCTTTATCGTGGGCGGCGCGATGGCTCCGGTTTCGGTTGCAGGTACCCTGACGCAGGTTTTGGCCGAAGTTTTGGCGGGTGTGGCCTACAGTCAGATCATCCGCCCCGGCGCGCCAGCGATCTTTGGTGCATTCGTGACCTCGATCGACATGAATTCGGGCGCACCCACCTTTGGCACGCCTGAAGCAGCACACATTACCTATGGTGCGGGTCAGTTGGCACGGCGCTTGAACCTGCCTTACCGATCTGCAGGGTCCTTCTGTGGTTCAAAATTGCCAGACGCGCAGGCGGCTTACGAGACAGCAAACTCGCTGAACATGGGCCTGTTGTCCGGTGTGAACTTCATGCTGCATTCCTGCGGCTGGCTTGAGGGTGGCCTTGTTGCCGATTTCGAAAAGTTCGTCATGGATGCAGACCAGTTGGGTATTCTGCATTCATTGGCCAAGGGTGTCGCGTACGATGACAACGCGCAGGCCATGGACGCAATTCGCGAAGTAGGGCCGGGCGGTCACTATCTTGGTTGTGCGCACACGCAGGCAAACTTTAAGGAATCCTTCTGGAAGTCTGATCTGCTGGACTACAAACCCTACGAAACCTGGCAGGAAGAGGGTGCACGTGACACGCGCGCATTGGCGTCCGCGCGGGTCGAGCATTTGCTGGCAAACTACCAGCAACCGCAAATGGATCCGGATACCGCCGCAGCGCTGGAAGCCTATATCGCCGAGAAAAAGGCTTCCATGCCGGATGCGTTCACCTGATCACTGAAAAGCTGAGGCGCGGTTGGCTTGATACAACTGCGCCTCACCCAACAGCGCGATAAGCAGATCCAGATGCCGCACCAGGGAATAGGCCGCATCTTCTTCTTTGCGCTGTTCGTTTACTTCTTTCTCCATCTCCATCAATCGCAGTAGGGCCTGTCCGGATCCGGGTAGCGAACCGTAACCCAGAATGCGCTGCAAGTGCCTGTCCCGATTGTAATCTCTGGCCCCGAACTTGGCCGCCCGCGCCAGCATACGAGGGCGGCGAAGGGTTGCGATCATCGTCATCAGGTCCTGCATATTTTGTCCCTTTTCCTTAAGATTTCCGGGATCCCTTGTTGCACAACCTAAGCGGGTGTTGCCTTTGCGTCAGTCTCGCCGAACGATGGTTTCACGACTGTTTATCTTTTTGAATCAAATCTGGTTTGTGCCTCGTGCGGTTAACGAACGAGTAACGAAAGGACCTCTAGTTAGAATTGGTTAACCCGCATTCCGAGGGCGAAAAGTAGCAGTTTGTTTTGTCGATGAGGGCAAATAATGATGGAAAACAACATGGCTTTCACCATTCCGGCATGGGTTCCAGAGGGGGCGCAAAGATACCTTGCCCATACCGAAACGGGCCGCTCGATCCGCGAAATAGCGCGATCAGCCGGATGCCATGCGTCAACCATCCTTAGGCAAATTCGACGTATCGAAATGCGTCGCGATGATCCTCTGGTTGATGCGGCCCTGCAATCGCTTGCTGAAACGCACTTTTCTGTTTCCAGCACGGGTAACAGGTCATTTGCCTCTCAGGATGAGGCTGCTGAAGAGCAGGAGTTTGAGCGCGAAGCTTTGCGTATTCTGCGTCGCCTGAGCGAAACCGGATCCGTGCTTGCCGTAGCCGAGGAGATGGACAAGGCCGTTGTTGTCCGCGACACAGGTAACAGCGCTGCAACCAGAACTGCAGTAGTCGAATGCAAGATTGCACAGGCCTTGGCGCTCAAAGACTGGATTTCCTGCGACAATCCCGGGCGTATCTCGCGGTATCGGATCTCGTCAGCGGGACGAACGGCATTAAGCCACTTGATCGCTCAGGCCGAAAACCAGGCCCGGGCCGGGACAGAGCCTGGCTTTGCCGAAGCGCAAAGCGGGTTTCACGCAAAGCCGTCAGGTGGGCTTGCACAAAGCATTAGTCGTATTCGATACAGCGCCACGGAAAGTCCATTGACCGCTTTGGCACGGCGCCGCGATCGGGACGGAAAACCGTTTCTGGATGAAACACTCGTGAAAGCCGGAGAGCGTTTGCGCGAAGACTTCGAACTGGCGCAAATCGGTCCGCAGGTTTCTCAGAACTGGGATCATTTCCTGACCGCGGGTGGTCGCGGCACCTACGACAGTGATGCGCATGGTGGCAGGGGGTTTTCTGATGCAAGGGACAGGGTTGCGCGCGCACTGTCAGATCTAGGTCCGGGTTTAAGTGATGTTGCGCTGCGCTGTTGCTGTTATCTCGAAGGGCTGGAACTGGCGGAAAAACGCATGGGGTGGTCGGCCCGGTCTGGCAAGATTGTCCTACGCATTGCTTTGCAGAGGCTCAAACAGCATTACAAGGATCAGGCTGAACGTGACCGCATGATCGGTTGAGAGTCACCAGAGACAAAAAGGCCCGCGCAAAGCGGGCCTTTTTCATACCTTAAGCCAGTGATCAGGCCAATTCCGGTTCTGCCGCTGCCTGAAGATGCGTCATCAGATTTTCCGGCGAAGATACGCCATAGGGGTCTTCGGGGCAGTTATCCATCAAGCCGGGCTCTTCGAACCAAGCTTCGACCACGCCATCATTGACGATGGCGGCGTAGCGCCACGAACGCATGCCGAAACCCAGATTGTCCTTGTCAACCAGCATACCCATCTTGCGCGTGAACTCTGCCGAACCGTCAGGGATGACTTTGACATTTTTCAAGCTTTGATCCTGCGCCCACTTGTTCATCACAAAGCTGTCGTTGACGGACATGCAGTAAATCTCGTCGATCCCTTGGGCGGTAAAATCGACGAAGCCTTTCTCGAAACCCGGCAATTGGTAGGTCGAGCAGGTCGGCGTGAACGCACCGGGCAATGAGAACAGGATTACGCGCTTGCCAGCGAAGTAATCGGCGGTTGTCTTGTCTTCCCAACGGAACGGGTTTGGGCCTTCAACAGCCTCGTCCCGGACACGTGTGTGGAAGGTCACGTCGGGCAGTTTCGCTCCGGTTTTCATGCTCAAGCTCCTGTGAGTCAGATGTGATCTGAGCGGGACTTAAAACAGTTCCAAAACACCTTCAATCGAAGAAGTTCTGCGCCTATGAAGTTTTTTTCTTGCCTTTGCGCTTTGAAAACAAAAGGTAAAAATATAGTTTAGCCTTAAATCATTTTGCTTGCGGAAAATACGCGCATAGCGGCTATGCGTCGCTGGTGTAACAATGGCGACTTGTTTATGTTATAGGTACACAAAGTTGACCCAAAGTCAGGATAACAGCCCGTGCGAGATCTCAAGATCCCAGAACAACGCCATCCAGAAAAAGCGCATCGCCCGGATAACGCGCAACCCAAGAAGCCGAACTGGATCAGGGTCAAGGCACCGGGTGGCAAGGGCTATGCGGACACCCGCAAGATCATGCGTGACAACAATCTGGTAACGGTTTGTGAAGAAGCGGGTTGCCCCAATGTTGGCGAATGCTGGAGCCAGGGTCACGCCACCATGATGATCATGGGTGAGATCTGTACGCGCGGCTGTACCTTTTGCAACATCGCCACCGGGCGCCCTGACGAGTTGGATGCGTTTGAACCGGGTCGCGTGGCACATGCGGTTGAAAAGCTGGGCCTGAACCACGTTGTTATTACGTCGGTGGACCGCGACGACCTGAATGATGGTGGAGCAGAGCATTTCGCGCAGACCATTCGCGCAGTGCGCCACCGTTCGCCGAAGACCACGATCGAGATTCTGACACCTGACTTCCTGAAATGTGAGCCTGAGGTGTTGGAGGTTGTGGTTCAGGCGAAACCCGATGTGTTCAACCACAATCTGGAAACCGTGCCGGGTTTATACCCCGAGGTCCGACCCGGCGCGCGGTATTTTCACTCGCTGCGTTTGCTGCAACGTGTGAAAGAGCTGGACCCGTCGATTTTCACCAAATCCGGCATCATGGTTGGATTGGGCGAAGACGAGCAGCAAGTGCGTCAGGTCATGGATGACATGCGCGCCGCGGATATCGACTTTCTGACCATTGGTCAGTACCTGCAACCGACTCCAAAGCACCATGGTGTGGATCGCTTCGTCACGCCGGAAGAATTCGCCTCTTACGAAAAGGCGGCCTATGGAAAAGGCTTCCTGATGGTGTCGGCAACACCATTGACCCGGTCGTCTTACCACGCGGGCGACGATTTCGCCCGTCTGAGGGCGGCGCGTCAAGAAAAGCTGCAGCAAGCGTGACCCCGGATCTTGTCGCACGGCTGACCCGCCTGCGCCGCGAATTGCATCAGAACCCGGAACTTTCGGGGCAGGAAGTGCAAACTGCGGCGCGCGTTGCTGACTTATTGCGCGAAGCCGGAGCAGATCATGTTCTGACCGGCATCGGGGGACATGGGGTTGCCGGTGTTTTCGAAAGCGGACTGCCGGGGCAAACTCTGGCTATTCGGTGCGAGTTGGACGGCCTTCCGATCCAGGAAGTATCTGATCTGCCTTATGTCTCACAAACAGATGGCAAAGGGCATCTATGCGGCCATGACGGCCATATGACAATGGTTCTGGGTGTCGCTGACGCCTTGGGTCACAAACGTCCAAATTCCGGTCGTGTCGTTTTGATTTTCCAACCCGCCGAAGAGACAGGGCATGGCGCGGTCGCATTCCGGGCAGATCCCCAGTTTGCCGGAATTTCCCCGGACATCGTGTTGTCATTGCACAACTTGCCGGGGTTGGAGCTTGGAGCGGTCGAACTCTGTACCGGTCCGGCAAACTGTGCCTCGCGCGGTATGCAGATTGTTTTGACGGGTAAGACCTCGCACGCGGCGGCCCCACAGGATGGCGTGTCACCTGCGGGTGCCTTGGCCAAACTGATGCCAGCCTTGGCTGATTTGGGGGCGGGTGGCGACTCGAACGACGACTACGCCTTAACCACCGTCACGCACGCCAATCTGGGCGAGCGCACTGTGGGTGTCGCCCCCGGACGGGCTGATTTGTGGGTGACGCTGCGCACAGTCTCGGACCAACGGATGACGCGCCTGATCGACGAAGCTGAAGCGATGGTCCGCAAGACGGCGCAGGACGAGGGACTTTCGGTGGAGATTTCTTACGATGAGGTCTTCGAAGCTTGCGTCAATCACCCGGAAACCGTCTCAATTCTGAAGCGATCCTGTGCCGATCAGGGAATTGAATGCCGTTTGGTCGATCAGCCGCAGCGTTTTTCCGAGGATTTCGGGCAGTTTGGCAAAAGCGCAAAAGCCGCAATGTTCTGGTTGGGATCGGGTTGGGATCATCCCCAACTACACAATCCGGACTATGATTTTCCAGATGCGTTGATACCCGTAGGTGTTGGAATTTTCACCTCATCCATTCGGCAGATTTTGGGATAAGACTCAGCTTTAGGGTGTATTGTAGTCTCAGGTAAACCGAACCTTGCCGATAAAGGGTAGGTTTCTGTTTCGCTGCGCGTAGTCGATGCCGTAACCGACCACAAATTCGTCCGGGATCTCGAACCCGATCCAGTCTGACCGGAAATCCACTTCACGACGACTTGGCTTGTCGAGCAGAGCAATGGATTTCAGGCGTGCAGGTTTGCGGCTTTGAAGCAGTTTGGTGACGTGATTCAGCGTGTGACCTGTATCCACGATATCTTCAACGACCAGCACATCGCGCCCTTCAATAGCGCCGCGCAAGTCCTTGAGAATACGAACTTCCCGACTACTTTCCATGGCGTCGCCGTAAGATGACGCCTCAAGGAAATCCACTTCGATCGGTAAATCCAATTCGCGGACCAGATCGGCGATAAAAACAAAACTGCCGCGCAACAAGCCCACGACAACCAGCTTGTCGGTGTTGCCGAATTCTGCTGTGATTTCGCGACAGAGCTCTTCAATTCTGGCAGCGATGGCCTTGGCCGAGATCATCTCATCTATCACATATGCGCGGTCAGTCATCGTTGCCCCCTTGATCTTTGGCGCGCAACATACGACATGACGCGCCATTGTCACCTGCAAATACCGGACGTCATGCCTATCCATTCGGAAACTCGCCACCTGCCATACACGGCCCAGCAGATGTATGATCTGGTGGCGGACGTGGCCAAGTATCCGCAGTTTCTACCGTGGTGCGCTGCAGCTCGGATCCGCAAGACATATGCTGTGGGCGAGGCGCAGGTGATGGAAGCTGATCTGGTCATCTCGTTCAAAGTGTTCCGCGAACGTTTTGGCAGCCGGGTGACTCTATTTGCAGACCAGAAGAAGATCGATACCGAGTATCTGGATGGCCCCTTCAAATACATGAAGTCCGACTGGCAATTCGAGGATACGCCGGATGGAGGCTGCAATATCTCGTTCCACGTGGATTTCGAGTTCAAGAACGCGATTCTGCAAGGGATCATTGGCGTCGTGTTCAACGAAGCCATGCAAAGGATCGTACGTGCGTTCGAGGCGCGGGCCCAAGAACTCTACGGCTAGGTCTTTACGCCGCAATTGCGCTCGCTAGACTGCGCCCATGACGGATTTCACTACATCATTGGCCGCGTTTGCGGCGGGACCGATTTCAACGACATCTCAGGCGCGGATTGTGACGTCTCTGTCCGTGCTGGACTGGGTTGCGGTTGGTCGAGCGGGTGCGAACGAACCTGTCTCATCCATCATTCGCAAGATGGTTCTGGAGGAGGGTGGTCAGGCACAGGCCCATCTATTTGGCGGCGGTGAAGCGCCATTGCGCGGAGCCGCGTTGGTGAATGGCACCGTGTCTCATGCGCTGGATTATGACGACACGCATTTTGCCCATATCGGGCATCCGTCTGTTGCCATCCTTCCGGCGGCGCTTGCTGTGGCCGAGTGGGATGATCGTATTCTTGTCGACTTGCTCGAAGCCGCTTTGATTGGGATGGAAACCTCAATTCGTGTTGGCCTGTGGTTGGGTCGGGGCCACTATCAGGTCGGGTTTCATCAGACAGCCACGTCCGGTGCATTTGGGGCCGCCGTCGCCGCAGGGCGATTGTTGGGCTTCGATATAAACCAGATGCGATCCGTTTTGGGTCTGACCGCCACCCGTGCAGCCGGACTGAAGGCGCAGTTCGGGACGATGGGCAAGCCATATAACGCGGGCCTTGCGGCGTCAGCCGGTGTCGAAACAGCCTTGCTGGTGCATCACGGGTTTCAGGCCAATGCCGATGCGCTCGAAGGCCCGTTTGGCTTTGGTGCAACCCATCAGGGCGCGTCTGATTTAAGCGCGCTGGACGGTTTGGGCGATGAATGGTTGTTCGAAAGCGTCAGTCACAAGTTCCATGCCTGTTGTCACGGCTTGCACGCCGCGCTCGAAGCGGCGCGGGAACTGGACATCGCCGAGCCTGAAGTGGCCGAGATCAAGATCAAAACCCATCCGCGTTGGATGAGTGTGTGCAATCAGCTGACACCTGCAAGCGGGTTAGGGGCTAAATTCTCATACCGCACTGTCATCGCGATGCAGGCCTTGGGATATGATACCGCCTTGCCCGGCAGTTATACGGATAAGGTTTGCGCTGACCCACGCATTACGTCCTTGCGCGACCGCATCACTGTTGAAGCAGATGAAAGCTTGTCAGAGACACAGGCGCATTTGGCCTTGCTGCGCCGCGACGGTATTCGTCGTGAGGCAACGCATGATCTGCTGACCCCAATCTCACTGTCTGACCGCGAGGATCGTGTACGTGCCAAAGCCGCAAAGTTGATCGGAGCGGATGAGGCGGACGCGATCTGGTCGATGCTGCGCACCGGTGGCCGCGCCCGCGATCTGGCCGCCAAACTGGCGGGTTAGATCACGCGCCAGTGCAATGGAAAGCCAGCGTCGAAAACGGTAACGAGTCCATCTTTTGTGTCGATCTTGTCGGGGTATTCGACCGGCTCGCCCTTGGTCAGCGTGATGGTGTCCTCATTCACGGGCAGGCGATAGAACGCGGGACCATTCAGCGACACAAAGCCTTCCAGTTTGTCCAATGCGCCTTCGCGGTCGAACATCTCGGCCACAAGGGACATAGTGTTGGTTGCCGTGAAGCATCCCGCGCAGCCGCAGGCCATTTCCTTGTTGTCATCCGTGTGCGGCGCGCTGTCGGTGCCAAGGAAATACCGCGGGTCGCCCGAAGTCGCGGCTTTCAGCAACTCCAACCGATGCTCTTCACGTTTGGCGACGGGCAGGCAGTAATAATGCGGTTTGATCCCACCAACCAGAATGTGGTTGCGGTTGATGATCAGGTGATGCGCCGTGATTGTCGCGCCCAGGTCTGCCTCATTGGCTTTGACATACTGAACACCGTCTCGGGTGGTGATATGTTCCATCACCACGCGCAGACCCGGAGTGGCCTTTCGGATCGGGTCCAGTACACGGTCGATGAACACGGCCTCACGGTCAAAAATGTCGATCTCAGCGTCGGTAACTTCGCCGTGTACACACAGGGGCAGGCCAATCTCGGCCATACGCTCCAGCACAGGGCGCACGTTGTCAAAGTTCCGCACACCGGAATGCGAGTTGGTCGTAGCCCCTGCGGGGTACAGCTTCACGGCCTTGACCAAACCGCTTGCATGGGCAGCCGCCAGATCGTCCGGGTCCGTATCCTCGGTCAGATAAAGTGTCATCAACGGCTCAAACGTCATACCGTCGGGCAGCGCGGCCATGATGCGGTCGCGATACGCTGCGGCGTGCGCGCCGGTCACGACCGGAGGCACCAGATTGGGCATAATGATCGCACGGCCAAAATGGCGTGCAGTTTCGGGCAGAACGGCCTGCAGCATGGCGCCATCGCGCAGGTGCAGATGCCAGTCGTCGGGGCGGCGGATCGTGAGGGTATCGGTCATGGGCTTCCGCTAGCATAGCTGTTGAAAAAGACCAACCGCGACCGCACGCGTTGGTGAAAAAACTTGTCAACCAACCCGAACGTCGTAGCTGTGTCTTGGCGCGAGGTCTTGACGCGCAGGTCGGTGCATGACCTGTTTGTCCGCTAAGGAGAGAGGGGTCCATGACGCAACCAAATTCAATTGATGCCGTGCAGCAGATGTTGGGAGCCCAGGGCTATGTCTGCGGACGCGCTCTTGCGACTGTTGTTTTTCTGTCGTTGAAACTGGGCCGACCGCTGTTTCTGGAAGGTGAAGCAGGCGTTGGGAAAACCGAGATCGCCAAAGCACTGGCTGCGGGGTTAAATCGTCGCCTGATCCGCCTGCAATGCTACGAAGGTCTGGATGCGTCCTCTGCTGTTTACGAGTGGAACTTTCCGGCGCAGATGGTGGCGATCCGTACGGCTGAGGCGTCGGGCGGGGCGGACCGAAGCGCGCTTCAGGCGGAATTGTTCTCAGACGAATACCTGATCGAACGCCCCTTGTTGCAAGCGATGCGGCCTGATGAACATGGCGCGCCGGTTCTACTGATCGACGAACTGGACCGCACCGACGAACCTTTTGAAGCCTTCCTGCTTGAGGCCCTCAGCGATTTTCAGGTCACGATCCCGGAACTCGGCACCGTCAAAGCGCCCGAGCCGCCCGTTGTCATTGTCACGTCAAACCGCACGCGCGAGGTGCATGACGCCCTCAAACGCCGCTGCCTTTATCATTGGGTCGATTACCCGGACTTCGAGCGCGAGATGGCAATCCTGCACGCCCGTGCACCTGAAGCGGCTGATGCGCTCAGCCGTGAGGTCGTGGCCTTTGTTCAACGGCTACGCACCGAGGACTTGTTCAAGAAACCCGGTGTGGCCGAGACCATTGACTGGGCCAAATGTCTGCTGGCGCTGGATGTGATGAACCTCAGCCCAGAGGTGATCGGCGACACTCTGGGCGCAATCCTGAAATACCAGGACGACATCCAGAAACTGCAAGGGTCCGAGGCGAAACGCATTCTGGACGAGGCCAAGGCCACCCTCGAACCGGCCTGATGCTTCATCTTTTCACAAATACTCCGGGGTATGGGGGCAGAGCCCCCATGGATGCTGATGGCAGAACAACTCCCTCTGGACATACCGGACAATCCAAAGCTGGCGCAGAATATCACGCACTTCGCCCGTGCCCTTAGAAAGGCGGGTTTGCCAATTGGCCCAGGGCGCGTGATTGATGCCATCAACGCCGTGCAGGCGGCTGGGTTTACTAGGAAACGAGACTTTTATTGGACTCTGCACGCCTGTTTTGTGAACCGCCCGGAACATCGAACGGTGTTCGCGCAAGTCTTCCGAATGTACTGGCGCGATCCGCGATACATGGAACACATGATGGCCATGATGCTGCCCGCCATTCGCGGCGTGCAGGAAGAGCGTAAAGCGGACGCGGGTGAAAAACGGGCGGCCGAGGCACTGTTGGACGGCGTTGAACGGGATATGCCTGAACCCGCCGCGCAAGACGAAGGCGAAACTGAAATCGAGATAGACGCCACTCAGACGGCGTCATCCGAGGAACGACTGCGCAATCTGGATTTTGAACAGATGAGCACCGCTGAAATAGCGCAAGCCAAACGCGTCTTGGCGCGGATGACTCTGCCGGTCAAACCCATCGAGTCGCGCCGGGGGCAGGCGAGCCATCTTGGGCACCGCATAGACCGGGCCCGCACCTTGCGCGGGGCTATGCGGCAAGGCGGCGAGCTGCACGATATCTACAGGCTGCAGCCCAAGCCACGCTGGCCTAACCTTGTGGCGTTGTGTGATATCTCAGGATCGATGAGCCAGTACAGTCGGATTATCCTGCATTTCCTGCATACGGTATCGAATGCCAAGGGGGCGGGCTGGGCCAAAGTTCACGCTTTCACTTTCGGCACCCGCCTGACCAACATCACCCGACATTTACGTCAACGGGATGTGGATGCAGCGCTTGCCGCCGCCGGGGCCGAGGCGCAGGATTGGGAAGGCGGCACGCGTATAGGAGAGTGCCTTCACCAATTCAACCGTGACTGGTCGCGCCGGGTCATGGGGCAGGGGGCGGTTGTTTTGCTCATTACGGATGGGCTGGAACGGGGCGAGCCTAAGGTTCTGCAGAAAGAGATCGAGCGCCTGCACCTGTCTTCAAAACGGCTGATCTGGCTGAATCCGTTGCTGCGCTGGGATGGGTTCGCCCCAAAAGCGCAAGGCGTGGCGACCATGCTGCCGCATGTGGACAGTTTCCGGGCAGGGCATTCCATTGCCTCACTCGAAGACCTGGCCGACGTGATTTCAAAAACCGACGACCAGGGTCAGAAAGCCCGGCTGATGGCCGCGCTTTCCGGTTAGTCGATTACGACAGCTGCTCGTCATTGCACTTACGCGCCATTTCCATGGCTTTGTATGTGCCGGTCAGATCAACAGTGAAGGCATACGCTGTCTCGGGGAACACGATCATGACCTTTTTCTTGGCCAGATCGTCCGCGAATTGAGGGTTGTCCGACAGAATGTAGCCGCCTGAATAACCCTTGGTGATGTTGCCTTTCATACCAGTGGCTTCACCCAAGTAGATGTTGTCACCAATCAGGATCGCAACCTCTTGCGTCTCGCCCCGTTTGATATCGGTATCGGCTTTGGTGAACACACCGACATAACCGACGCTGCGATCTTCGGTCAGACCCATCTGCACGACGTTTTCCGCATCATCCACGGCCTCGATCAGGCAGGATTTCCGTTCATTGTCGATGAAGACTTTCCAGCCCTCGACTTCTCCATACCGTTGGAATGTGTCAGCCCACGCCGCCGTCGAGGCCAAAAGACCTACTGCGGCACCCAGTGTCAAAAAACGTTTCAACTGCTTGTCTCCGATATATAAATTTTGGATACGCAGTCCGGTAGAATACCGGTTGCATGTGCAAGCTAGAGCTCTGACACCTAACAATCAATCCTATGATTTGTTGAATGTGGTTCAGCCATTGATAGCGTTGAAAAAGAGCAGACATAGACCTTTTGGCAAGACTGCCGCGCTTTTCTTCGCGTCAATCCTGCCTATGTTGGAAACGGGTGACATCTGGAGGGTTTGATGGAGCAATTCGACAACAGCCCGGAAACGGCTTTGGACTGGCACCGCAGCGGGCGGGGCGCGGCCTTGGCGACCGTTGTCGAAACCTGGGGCAGCGCGCCAAGACGCGTAGGGTCTCAACTGGTGATCGGCGGCGACGGGCGGATTGAAGGCTCGGTTTCCGGCGGCTGCGTAGAAGGTGCGGTGATCGTTGAAGCGCTTGAAGCCTTGGACGAGGGCGAAGCCCGGCTTTTGGAATTTGGTGTCAGCGACGAGGATGCCTTTGCCGTTGGTCTGGCCTGCGGCGGAACGATCCGTGTTCTGGTCGAACCCATTGGAAAGGTCCTGCCCGAGCCCATGCTGGCCGAACTGGTTGCGGCGCGCGCCGCACGCGAGCCGGTGGCGTATGAAGTGAATACAAACACCGGGCACAGGGCTTTGCGCCGCAACGCGTATGCGGAACGGCTGCGTATGGATCGGTCCGGTTTTGAGGAGGACGGCGAAACCTTTGTGGCGGTTCACAACCCACCTTTGCGGCTGATCGTTGTGGGTGCCGTCCATATCGCACAGGCACTTGTACCGATGGCGCGCATTGCGGGCTATGATCCGGCCATCATCGATCCGCGCGATGCCTTTGCATCCAGCGCGCGATTTCCGGGGGAAACGATCCTGACTGATTGGCCGGACGAAGCGGTGGCCAAGCTGGGGCTGGACGCGCGGACCGCCATTGTCTTGCTGACCCATGATCCCAAGCTGGACGACCCGGCGCTGCAAGCGGCACTTGATGCAGGTGTATTTTATATCGGCGCTCTGGGCTCGACGCGCACCCACGCCAAACGGGTGGATCGCATGAAAGCCGAAGGGTTCACTGAGGAACAGATTTCCAGAATTCACGGCCCGATCGGATTGGATATTGGTGCTGCGGGACCTGCAGAAATCGCCGTTGCTATTCTTGCTCAGATGACTGCGGTCCTGCGGGGCAAAGCATGAGGTTTGGCCCGGTTCCCGTAGCGCAGGCCGAAGGGGCCATTCTGGCGCATTCGGTCACTGCAGGTGGGCGCAAGCTGCGAAAGGGACTGGCATTGCAGCCCGAACATATCGTGCAGCTGACGCAAGCTGGGCTAAGCGAAGTCATTGTCGCTCAGCTTGATACCGGTGACTGCCATGAGGACGAGGCCGCACGTAACTTGGCGGCAGCCCTTGCGCCTGATGCTGCCGCAGCCAACCTGCGCGTGACCGAGGCGTTTACCGGGCGCGTCAACCTTTTGGCCGATGGACCGGGGGTGGCCGTTCTGGATGTCGCTGCGCTTGAGCGTTTCAACCAAGTCAATCCGATGATCACAGTGGCCACGGTGCCCCAGCATCAGCAAATGGGGCCAGGTGGTATGGTGGCGACCATCAAGGTCATCTCTTACGCTGTGCCGGCAGAGGATGTCCAACGCGCCGCGACTTTGGCGCAGGGCGCAATCCGTTTGGCGCGTCCGGTTCACCAAACAGCCGGGTTGATCGTGACGGACATTCCGGGCGGACCATCAAATGAGAAAGGGATTGCCGCCATTCGGGGCCGGGTCGAGCTGCTGGATATGAACCTGTGTGATGTGCAGATCGTTCCGCACCGCGTCGAAGCTCTGGCAGAAGCAGTCTCGCAAAGCGAAGGGGATGTGCTGATGATCCTGACAGGTTCGGCGACGTCAGACCCGGAAGATGTGGCACCTTCGGCTGTGCGTCTGGCTGGCGGGCAGGTGGATCGCTTTGGAATGCCGGTGGATCCGGGAAACCTGTTGTTTTTGGGCGCCTTGCAAGATCGCCCGGTGATTGGATTGCCCGGTTGCGCGCGCTCTCCGGCGTTGAACGGTGCCGATTGGGTTCTATCCAGGATCGCGTGTGGAATTGAGACTAGGGGTGCAGACATCGCAGCGATGGGGGTTGGCGGGCTTCTCAAGGAAATCCCGACCAGACCGCAGCCCCGTGCCAAACGTAAAACCTAGCCGTATAGCTGCGCGCGGGCCGCGACGCAGCCAGGTTGTTAGGGCTTCCTGAGCTTTGGCAAAACACCGGGCCGCCAATAGGCGCCCGTGTCTTCACGTGCTTTTTGATACTGTTCCACGCGTTCCCGGGCCTCTTTGCCGCTGGCCTCAAAAAGATGCCCGAGCAAACATTCCAACACGACCATCGCGCCGGAAAAGCTTGAGAATGGGTGCAAGGTTCGGGTGCTGACGGGCAGCACCACATCCGGTTCAACCCCCGGCGCGATCACCTCGCTATCCGACAGCAACACAATGCGCATGGACCGGTCGCGGGCAAAGCGCATCGATTGTATCGTATCGGCGGAATATGGATGGACGGTGATGGCAAACAGACAATCTTCCGCCGTGGCTTCGACCAAATCGTCAATGGCTGAGCCCATGTGACGGGGCACCAGCTGCAATCCGGGATGCGCCATGCGACCTGCGTAGTGAAAGTAATAGGCCAAGGCGTGGCTGGACCGGGTCGCTGTCACGTAACAGCGCCGCGCGGAAATCATGTGCCCGATGGCGCGTTGTGTCAGAAGCGGGTCCATCAGGCGCAGGGATCGCGAAACAACATTCATCTCGTTCTGAGCGAATTTGACCTGCGCCAGATGAAACGGGTCTTGCCCCGCCGGAGCTTCTAACCAGCCTTGCCCCAGACGGTCTTCACTGTCTGTCGTCAAGGCGCGGCGAAACGGTTGGCGAAAAGCGTCGAAGCTGTCAAAGCCCATGCGCTGCGCAAGCCGTACCAACACGTTTGAACTGATGCCGATCCTGTCGGCGGTTTCGCGGATCGGGTTCAGCCCAAAGTCGCCAGGATGATCGACAACATACTTCGCCGCTACCTGCATTTGCGCAGGCATCTTATCGATCTCGCGCCTTAACTGATCCGTGAGTGCCATCAGGGTAGGGGTCATGGCTATAATAAAAACATATGTTTTCTATGGGGTAAATTGAAAACGAATGGAGTGGGGTCTAGGTGCAACCTTGTACAAGGAAAGAACAGATGAATCCCATCCCTGCCGACGACAACAAAACCCCCTATATTCTAGTCGCGCCCAATGGCGCGCGGCGGACTACAGCAGATCATCCTGCCCTTCCGGTCACGATAGATCAGATCGTCGCAACCGCGCGGGCCTGCCACCTTGTAGGGGCGCAGGGCATTCATGTTCATGTGCGGGACGCGAATGGTCAGCACTCGCTGGACGCTGGATCATATCTGGAAACGATCGCCGAATTGCGCCGCATCGCGCCGGGGTTGGATGTTCAAATCACAACCGAAGCGGCAGGGATATTTGACGTTCCCGCGCAGCTGGCCTGCTTGGAGCAGGTGCGTCCAGACTGGGCCTCGATTTCGATACGAGAGATTGCGTGCGACCCCAACCTTGCACCGCGTGTCTACGCGCTCTGCGCTGATCAGGGAACGCGGGTGCAGCATATTCTTTACGATGCGGAAGACGCGCGGCTGTTGGACCAGTGGCAGCAAGATGACATTGTCCGTAAGGATCAGACGGACCGGCTGTTTGTTCTGGGACGCTATAGCGACGGTCAGCAATCTGTACCGGCAGATCTGGATGCCTTCCCGAACTGTCAAAGCCATTGGATGGTCTGCGCGTTTGGTGCGCAAGAACACGCCTGTCTGGCCGAAGCAGCGCGGCGCGGGGGTGATGTGCGCGTTGGATTTGAAAACAGCCTGACGGGGCCGGATGGCACGCCGTGGGCGGACAATGCCGCTTCGGTCGCGGCTTTGGTTGAACTGCTTGGAAAGGCCAGAACATGAGTCACGTATTCCCACGCCACACCAAATCGGACCTGCCCATCGCAGCAGGTGGGGAAGGCTGCTATCTGATCGACGCCCAAGGCAAGCGTTATCTGGACTGCGGTGATGCGGCCGTGTCTTGCCTGGGGCATTCCAACCCTGCAGTGATCCGCGCCGTTCAAGAACAGGTGGAACAGATCGCCTTTGCTCATAGCGGTTTCATGACCTCTGAACCGGCTGAGGCGCTGGCGGACCTGTTGATCCAGCACGCGCCGGGCGAATTGGACCGGGTATATTTTGTGTCGGGCGGGTCCGAGGCAACCGAGGCGGCGATCAAACTGGCACGTCAGTATTTCCTTGAAATTGGTCAGCCCGAGCGTCGGCACGTCATCGCGCGCAAACAAAGTTATCATGGCAACACGCTGGGCGCTTTGTCAGCTGGGGGCAACGCCTGGAGACGGGCTCAGTTCGCGCCCATGCTGATCGAGATGACGCATATTTCGGCCTGTTATGAATATGCCGAAAAACCCGAGGGCGAAAGCAGCTTTGACTATGGTCAGCGCGTTGCCAACGAGCTTGAGGCCAAAATACTACGCCTGGGCCCCGAGACTGTCATGGCGTTTATGGCGGAACCGGTGGTCGGTGCAACGCTGGGCGCGGTTCCGGCCGTCGAAGGATATTTCAAACGTATCCGAGAAATCTGCGACCAATATGGCGTGCTGTTGATCCTGGATGAGGTAATGTGCGGCATGGGGCGAACAGGCCACCTGTTTGCATGCGATTATGACGGTATCGCGCCGGATATTCTGTGCATCGCCAAAGGCTTAGGGGCCGGGTATCAACCGATCGGAGCCATGCTGTGCACTGACGCGATCTATGATGCTATTCGGGATGGGTCAGGGTTTTTCCAACATGGGCACACCTATATCGGTCACCCGGTTGCCACAGCCGCTGCGCTCGCGGTGGTCCGTGAGCTGACGGAACGGGATTTGCCAGCCCGCGCCGGGGTCATGGGAGACAAAGTGCAATCGGCCTTGGAGGCAGCGTTTGGACAGCACGCAAATGTTGGCGATCTGCGCGGGCGGGGCCTCTTCCGCGGGATCGAACTTGTGTCGGATCGGGACACCAAGGCTCCGTTCGATCCGTCCCTAGGCATCGCCGGAAAGGTGAAGAAGGTCGCAATGTCTGAAGGCTTGATCTGTTACCCCATGGCGGGGACACGGGATGGGCGAAACGGGGATCACATTCTGCTGGCACCTCCGTTCATCATCGAAGACGCGCAGATTGACGAACTTGTCGGCAAGTTGGAACGGGCGTTGAACGCAGTCATCTGACAGCTGTAGAAACGAAAAGGCTCTCGCCAATCCAGCGAGAGCCTGTGATCTTGCAGCCTGTGTTTGGCTTATTTCTGGGGAAGCGGGCCGATCATCATGATCATCTGACGGCCTTCCATCTTCGGCATGTTTTCAACCTTGCCGATTTCCTTGATGTCCTCGGCCACACGCTCCAACAATTCGCGCCCCAGATTCTGGTGCGCCATTTCACGTCCGCGGAACCGTAGCGTGACTTTGACCTTGTCACCTTTCTCAAGAAACTTGACGACGTTCTTCATCTTGACGTCGTAGTCATGGGTATCGGTGTTAGGCCGGAATTTGACCTCTTTCACCTCGATGACTTTTTGCTTCTTGCGGGCTTCGCTTTCGCGTTTTTGCTGTTCGTATTTGTATTTGCCGAAATCCATGATCTTGCAGACCGGCGGGTTCGCATTGGGCGAGATCTCGACAAGGTCAAGGCCGGCATCGGCCGCAAGTTGCATGGCTTTGGCGGGATGAACCACCCCGACGTTTTCACCTTCGGCACCAATCAGGCGAATTTCGGGGGCACGGATTCTGTCATTGACGCGCGGGCCGGTTTCTCGTTGAGGCGGCGCGTTGTGAGGTCTGCGAGCTATGGGTTCATTCCTTTGATAATTGCAGAAATTCGAGCCCGGAATTTAAACCGGGCTGCGCCGCACTTCAAGCGGCATAAATACAGGATGATGTGAAAAAACTTGTTTTATCGGGCATTCTTCGCGTTCAGAGCCGGAAAGCCCCGAACGCAAATTGGAATTACCCAACAAAGGCTTTTTCGATCACGAATTCCTTCGGGTCGGAATTTGCACCTTCGCGCAGGCCGAACCCTTCGAGGATTTCCTTGATATCCAGGTTGAAGGCCAACGATCCACAAACCATCGCGCGGTCGGTTTCAGGCTTGATGCCGCCTTCGATGCCCAGATCTTCAAACACGGTGCCGTCCTGAAGCAGGGTGGTGATACGGCCCATTTTGGGGCTGTCTTCCCGGGTAGTGGTCGGGTAGTAGCGGATTTTGTCCGCAAACCCTTCGCCCATCAGCTCAGCCAGCAGTTCGTCCTGACGGATGTTTTCGATCAGCTGACGGCCATACTCCAGTTCGGCAACTTCGCGGCAGGTGTGGGTGATGATGACCTCGTCGTAATCCTCATAGGTCTGCGGTTCACGCAGCAGCGAGGCAAAAGGTGCAAAGCCGGTGCCGGTGGCAAAGAACCACAGGCGTTTGCCGGGCAGCAGGGCGTCATGCACCAGAGTACCAACCGGCTTGGGGCGCAGGATGATCTGATCGCCGGGTTTGATGTGTTGCAGTTTCGAGGTCAGCGGGCCGTTCTGAACCTTGATCGAATAGAACTCCAACTCTTCGTCCCAGGACGGCGACGCAATCGAATAGGCGCGCAGCAACGGTTTGCCGTTATCGCCCAAAAGGCCGATCATCACAAACTCACCCGAACGAAAGCGCAGCGAGGTCGGGCGCGAGACCTTGAACGAGAACAGGCTATCGGTCCAGTGCTTCACCTCGGTGACAGTCTGGGCATCTGGCAGAACGGGGGCCTTAACGGCGGTTGCTTCAGTCACGGATTTCATCTCTGTCATCATTTCACTGCCGGTCAGCTAAACCGACATCTCCGTTTAATCTTTGATCCAAGTCAGGAAAAGGGGACAGATTGCCCCCTTACATCACAAGCTGGCGATGGCGGTGTCAGCCGCGCAAGCGGGCCTGATAGTTGTTGTCTTGCCATTTGGAACGCGCCAGCCACTGATCTTCGGGCTGACGGTCCGCAAGGGCGTGATCAATTTCGACCTCATCGAAACCGCTGCGGCGGGCCATGGCGTATTGGTCCGCCAGCACGTGGCCTTTGGCGCGCAGGCGGCCTGTGTAGCCTTTCAGGCGCAGGACGCGCGCAATGGTAAAGCCACGTCCATCCGCTGAGGACGGGAAATCGACGCGCACCATCTTGGCACTGCCCAAACGGTCTATCAGTTCATCCGGGTCGGTGTCCGAAGCGACGTCCAGCGCGACCACATCATTGGCGGCATCGTCCAGAGTGACAAAGCCGTCGGTCCAGTCATCGGGCGAAAAGCCCTCATCCGTTACGATTACGTTCATGTTTTCTCTCCGGCGCGCATCATCTTGCCATCGACAAAATGGATGCCGCATTCTTCCTTGTTCTGGTCGCGCCAGCGCCCGGCGCGGGGGTCTTCGCCCTCTTTGACCGGCGAGGTGCAGGGCGCACAGCCGATCGAAGGGTATCCTTTGGCCACCAGCGGGTGCCGGGGCAGGTTGTTTTCTTCCATGTAGGCGCGCACATCTTCGCGCGCCCAATGGGCCAGCGGGTTGACCTTGATCCGGCCCGTGCCGTCCTCGACCTCAAAGAAGTCAAGCGCGGCGCGAGTGCCCGACTGAAACCGTTTGCGCCCGGTGATCCAGCCGCAATAGCCCGTCAGAGCCTTTTGCAGCGGGAAAGTCTTGCGCAGGTTGCAGCACGCATCCGTATCCCGCAGACGTAACGCACCATAAGGGTCGTCACGTTGAACATCCTCATCATCTGCACGAATGATTTGGACATTCTTCAGGCCCAGACGCTCGCTGACCTCCTGCTGGTACTCCAGCGTTTCGGTGAACAGCATCTGCGTGTCTACGAACAGCACCGGGGTCATCTTGTCGACCACCGCGGCCATGTGCAGCAACACAACCGACTCGGCCCCAAAGCTTGAGACCAGAGCCAATTTGTCAATTTCCTCCAACGCGCCGTGCATGACGTCATGCGCACTGTGGTGCCGGAACCGGGCGTTCAGCGTTTCGACTTTTTCGGTCAGCTCGCTGCGGTCTTTGCCCAGTTCCGTCTGGATCAGGTCAAGCGGCATTCGCCTGAGCCTCGGGGTAGAGAGCGGCCTTGAACGGAGCCATACCGACGCGGCGGTAGGTCTCCAGGAAGGTTTCTTCAGCGCTCTCCCGCTGGGTCAGGTATGTGTCGACGATGCGTTCCACTGCCGGCACGATTTCATCATAGGCAAATCCGGGGCCTGTGCGGTCGCCGACTACGGCGGTTTCAGTCGCGTCGCCACCCAGGGTGATCTGGTAATTCTCGACGCCTGCACGATCCAGGCCCAGGATGCCGATGTGGCCGACATGGTGGTGACCACATGCATTGATGCAGCCCGAGATCTTGATCTTCAGGTGGCCAATATCATGCTCCAGCTTCAGGTCTTCGAAACGCGTTGCGATTTCCTGCGCCACGGGGATCGAGCGGGCCGTTGCCAGCGCGCAGTAGTCCATGCCGGGGCAGGCAATAATGTCGCTGATCAGGCCGATATTGGCGGTCGCCAGTTCGTACTCTTTCAGCTTTGCATGGATCGCAGGCAGGTCCGACTTGTGGACATGCGGCAGGATCACGTTCTGCTCGTGGCTGATGCGCAGCTCGTCATAGGCGAACTCTTCGGCCAGATCGGCCATTACGCGCATCTGCTCGGCAGTCGCATCGCCCGGCGTTGCGCCATGTTTCTTGATCGAGATCGTAACGATCGCGTGGTCCGCGTTTTTGTGCGGAGCGATATTGGTGTCGACCCACGAACGGAAAACCGGATCGTTGGTGTAGGCGCTTTCAAACGACGCAACCGAGCCCTCACGGAAGTCAGGCGCCGCGAAGTGGCCCTTGATTTCTTCCAGCAGCGCCATGTCGGCTCCTTTGAACTGAGGGCGAACCTGCAGGAAACGCTCGTTGACCTTGGCGCGGATGGCATCGATACCGTGCTCATGCACGGTGATCTTGATGCGCGCCTTGTATTTGTTGTCACGGCGGCCGATCTGGTTCCAAACCGAAACGGTGGCTTCGAGGTAAGCCAGCAGGTCGTCAAACGCGACGAATTCGGAAAGTTCCTTGCCGATCATTGGGGTCCGGCCCAGTCCGCCGCCCACGATCACGCGCGCGCCCAGAACACCATCACGCTCAACCAGTTGCAGGCCGATGTCGTGTGCTTTGATCACGGCGCGGTCGTTTTCGCTGCCGGTGATGGCGATCTTAAATTTACGCGGCATGAACTGGAACTCCGGGTGGTCGGTCGACCACTGGCGCAGCAGTTCGGCATAGGGGCGCGGGTCAGCGATCTCATCCGCGGCGGCACCGGCAAAGTGATCTGCTGTCACGTTGCGGATGGTGTTGCCCGAGGTCTGAATGGCGTGCATGCCAACCTCGGCCAGCGCGTCCAGCATATCTGGCACGTCGTTCAGCTTGGGCCAGTTGTACTGAATGTTCTGACGGGTGGTGAAATGGCCATAGCCTTTGTCCCACTTTTCGGCCAGCAAGGCCAGCTGGCGCATCTGCGCGCTGGACAGGGTGCCGTACGGAATGGCGACCCGCAGCATGTAAGCATGCAGCTGCAGATACAGGCCGTTCATCAGGCGCAGGGGTTTGAATTCATCCTCAGTCAGTGAGCCGTCGATACGACGCTCGACCTGCGCGCGGAACTGCTTGTTGCGCTCTGCCAAAAAAGCTGTGTCAAACTCGGAGTAGCGATACATGTCTAGCTGTCCTTGGTTGCAGCCCCGAACCTTGGGGCCATAGAAGGGGAGAGAGAGGGCCTGAGGTCAGGCCCGGGGCTGCGAGGAAGATTCCTGTTTGCCGTGGGCATAGTTGGACGGACCAGTCCGGCGGAAGTCTTCCCGAAAATGGGTGGGCTCAGGGCCGTGTTCGCCAGCAACGGCGTCAGCCAGATAGGCACCCACAATCTTGTTCGCCTGACGCGCGGCATCCAGCAGACGCACCTGAGCGTGCGCTTCATCGGTGATCAGTTCCGCATCGGAAAGATCGCGCGACCAGCGGTCGTCTTCGGTTTGATAAATCACATCACCTTCCAGCAGATCATTTGCGGTGACGACTTTGGGGGTAAAAGCGCGGGCCATCAGGCAAGCTCCTTATTGAATTCAGTCACGGCCTGCACCGCTTCGCGCGGGGCAAGGCCATAGAAGGTCAGGGCAGGGCCGTCCAATTCAGCGGCGGCCAGATCAGTTGGCAGTTTGTCCAATGTGGTGGCCAGAATGCGTTGGTTCGGGCGCGAGGCATTTTCGACCAGCGTGATCGGAGTTGCACGATCCGCACCGTGCATAATCAGACGCCCTTGGATGAACCGGGCCGATTTCTTCCCCATGTAAATCGCAGCAACCGATCCTGCGCGCGCCAGCGCGGCCCAGTCATGATCGGCAAAGCCTTTCATGTCGTGCCCGGTCAGAAACCGCACGGAAGAGTTGCGGCCCCGACGGGTCAGGCTTTGCCCAATGCTTGCAACAGCCGCAGATGCAGCTGTAACGCCGGGGATGATTTGCCAGTCAATGCCAGCGGCCTCGACCGCTTCGATTTCTTCATCCAGACGACCAAACACGGTTGGGTCCCCTGACTTGAGGCGCACCACGCGCTTGCCCTTTTGGGCATAGTCCACCAGAAGCGCATCAATATCGCTTTGCTTCCAGGACGGACCAAACCCGGCTTTGCCAACATCAACCAGTTCTGCGGTTTGGCCGGCCAAATCCAGCACAGGTGTACTGATCAGGCGGTCATGCAGAACGATATCAGCCTGCTCAAACGCGGTGAGCGCTTTGAGCGTCAGCAATTCGGGATCACCGGGACCGGCGCCGACAAAATCGACATGTCCTTTGGATCTGATTGTGAGCATGTCCTGCATTGGATCGTCTCGGGTGTGGTTTGACTTGACCTCCAATATAGGAAATATTCCCACTAAAGTGCCATATGGGCGGTTAAATAAGAACACATGTTCCATTATTGTTGAAAATTGGAACGAAAACCTCGAATTGGAAGGAAAACTGGAATGTCGGTTCGAATAGACGAAACGGATCGGAAAATTCTGGCCGAACTGCAACGCGATGCGGGTCAGTCGCTGGATGAAATCGCGGCCCGTGTAGGCAGTTCCAAGACCCCGGTTTGGAATCGCATCCGTAAGCTCAAAGGGGCCGGTATCATTGGTCAGCAAACAGTTTTGCTGGACGCCGAAGCGCTTGGATTCGAGGCGACATTCTTTGTCTTGATCCGTACGTCCGAGCACGAGGCCGAATGGCAGCGCAAATTTCTGAAAGCGTTGCGCGATCACCCCGAAGTGCAAGAGGCACACAGGCTGGCTGGCGACATCGACTATATCCTCAAAGTCAGGGTCAAGAATGCACGCGCCTATGACGTTTTCTATCAATCACTGATTTCAGAGGTGCGGGTGCACAACGTCACGGCGCTTTTGTCGATGGAAGAAATCAAATCCACCACAATGCTGCCGTTGAACGCATTGGTTGATAAGGCGTAGCAGTGCGGGCTGTCAGCAAGGTGGAAATGCGACTTCAGATTTGTACCAGAACCTGCTCCAAGCCATGGAAATGATAACTGTCCGAATAAGTCGAGGGCGCGGCCAGCCGTAGGTCTGGACAGGCATCGAACAGGATTGGAAGCGCGATACGCATTTCCAACCGTGCCAAAGGCGCACCAACGCAGAAGTGGATTCCGCCACCAAAGCTGGTGTTCACATCGATGGACCGCGTGGGGCGGAAAGCGTTCGGTTCTTGCCAGACAGCAGGGTCGCGGTTCGCGGCCCCCAGCAACAAAGCAACCTGATCGCCGCGTTTGAATCTATGCCCAAAAATATCGACATCCTCGTAGGCATAGCGCGTAAACATATGCAGGGGCGGGTCAAAACGCAGGATTTCTTCGATCGTGGCGTCAATCTTGTCTGACCGGAAAACGCTTGGGTCGGTCTGTGTTTCAAGCAGGGTTTTGACCCCGTTCCCCAAGGAGTGCACTGTTGCCTCGTGACCGGCATTCAGCAGCAGAATACAGGTCGCGACCAACTCCTCTCGGGAAAGTTTCTCGCCTTCCTCTTCTGCAGTGATCAATCGTGTAATCAGATCGTCACGCGGATCACTCCGCCTCTGGTCGATGTAGTCTTCCAGAAACGTGGTGAATTCCTGCGCCGATTGTGCTGCCCTGTCTTCGGTGTCCCGCGTTCGATTGGCTTGGTACATTGCCACCATGTTGTGCGACCAGCGCAGCAAGTCCGGTGCCATTTCCTCGGGTACTCCCAGCAGACGACAGATCGTAATCACGGGGACCTGAGTGCAATAGGCATGCAAAAGGTCAAACGGCTCTTGTGGGAAGTCCCGGATCAGATCGTGACAAAGGGTTTCAATCGAAGGCTGCAATGCCGAAATCGCCCGCGACGTGAAGGCCCGCATGACCAACGCCCGCAGACGCGTGTGCCGTGGTGGCTCGGCTTCAAGCAGCGAATGGGCTTCGACAGACAACCATGGGGCCAGATGCGCAGGGCCTTGTGTCGCGTACTCGGGCGGAACTTCGCGCCCGAACCGGCGATCCTTCAGCAAGGTGCGGACGGCCTGGCAGGACACAGCGGCAACCATGCTGTAATCGGTCCAATAGAACAGATCTCCGGCGTGTCGGGCTGTGTCGTAAAACGGATAGGGGTTCTGGACGAAACCCGGTTCTGTCGGGGATTGTGAGAGCGACTTCATGCGACGCACACTTGCCACGCGCCGCGTTGAATGCAAGACCCTGTATATGCACAGGGTTTGGTTCATAGCCGGTTTTCTGATTGCCGTTGGGGTACTGTCCGGATTTGTCTGGTCTTATGGCTACCGTCAGGCGTTGTCTCAGCTCAGCGAAAAGGCCGAGGCCGATCTTGAACTGGCGGCCGACCGGCTGAGCACGCAAATGCAAGTGTATCAAGAGCTTGCAGTGCTGATGGCGACCCATCCGATTCTGCAAGAATTAGATCAACAAGCCGACAAGCGACAAGCTCAGGCAATTTTTCTGGACGTTGCCGACAAGACAGCGGCAGTCAACATGATGTACCTGGACCAAAAAGGGCAGGTATTGGTTTCAGCGCAGCCTGTGTCTCAGCCCGACATGGCCGAACACCCCGCTTTCCGTCGTGCAATGCAGGGGGCTTTGGGCAGTGCGCATGAGGTTACGCCTGTCGGAGATGATCGGATCTACTCTTACGCTGCGCCTGCTTTTGGCCCATTTGGTCAGATCACAGGTGTACTGATGGTTGTTGCCGATGTTCAGGATGTAGAGCAGACGTGGCGTGGCAGTACCGAGGCGGTTTTCTTTGTTGATGCAGAAGGTGTTGTGTTCATCTCGAACAGGTCGGACCTGCTGTTTTGGTCTCGAGAGGAAGGAGAGGCAGGACTAACACCGCCCAATGGCGCGACGGTCGACTTTGCTTCGGCGCGCGTCGGGGGGCACGAGCTGTGGAAATTGAACTGGGGGCGCTATCTTCCGCGCGATGCTTTGCACCTTACCCTCGAATTGCCGGTCATCGATATGACTGCCGAGGTATTGGTGGACGTGGCCCCAGCCCTGCAACTTGCGCGACTTCAGGCAGCCGCAGTCGCAGCAATCTGTTTGGCATTTGGTGCAATGCTTTTTCTTGCGATGGAACGGCGGCGGACGCTGGCCGAAGCCAATGCGGTTCTTGAAAGCCGAGTGGCCAAACGGACCCTCGACCTGACGGTTGCAAACGACAGCTTGCAAAAAGAGGTCGCGGAACGACAGGAAGCCGAAGCGGCGCTGCGACGCGCGCAGGCGGATTTGGTACAGGCCGGAAAGCTCAGCGCGCTTGGTCAGATGTCAGCAGGGATCAGCCACGAGCTGAACCAGCCCCTGATGGCGATCCAGCAGTTTGCTGATAATGGCACAGCGTTCGTGGAACGTGGAAAACCCGAGAAAGCGGGCGAGAACTTGGGCCGCATTTCTGAGATGGCTGCGCGTATGGCGCGGATCATCAAGAACCTGAGGGCCTTTGCCCGCAACGAAAGCGAACCGATGGGGCGCGTGGATTTGGTGCAGGTTCTGAATACGGCCGTTGAACTGACCGAAGCCAGGCTGAACACGGAAAACGTGGCCATGGATTGGCAACCGCCAAACGCGCCTGTTTACGCTTGGGGTGGTGAGGTAAGGCTTGTGCAGGTCTTTGTGAACCTGATCAACAACGCCGCAGATGCGATGAGCCAGCAGGATGAACGCCTCATTCAAATTGTGATCAAAAATGGCGAGAGGCTGTCGGTCACTGTACGTGACATAGGTCCCGGCATCGAAAACACGGAAAAGCTGTTTGAGCCGTTCTACACCACCAAGGCCGTAGGTTCGTCCGAAGGAATGGGGCTGGGGCTTTCGATTTCTTACGGGCTGGTTCAGAGTTTCGGTGGAAACATTCGCGGGACCAACGCGCCCACTGGCGCGATGTTTACTGTAGATTTGGAATACTATCGGGAAGACGAGGCGGCATGACCCGAAAAGTTCTTTTGGTCGACGATGATGCAGCCGTACGTGAGGCTTTGGCACAAACGCTTGAACTGGCGGATGTTCAACCGACTACGGCAGGCTCTTTTGTCGCGGCCAAGGATCATATCCGAGCGGACTTTCCCGGTGTCATCATTTCGGACATCCGAATGCCGGGTCGGGATGGGTTTCATCTGTTGACCTACGCAAGAGAGGTCGATCCCGATCTTCCCGTCATTCTTCTGACCGGTGAAGGGGATATTCCCATGGCTGTTGATGCAATGGGTAAGGGCGCGTTCGATTTTCTGGAAAAACCCTGTGCCGCGTCCGATCTGCTGGATGTGCTGGAGCGTGCATTCGCAGCCCGAGCCGAAGTCATCGAGCAGAGGGCAATGAGATCCGAACTGGAACGCGGTGACCCGGCCGCACGATTGCTGTTTGGCCTTTCGCCGCAGGCCGAGGCGTTGCGCGAAAGGGTTCGCGCCGTTGCACCCACACAGGCCGAAGTTCTGGTGACTGGCCCTCCTGGCAGTGGCATCTCTAAAGTGGCCGAGGTTGTGCACCTGATGTCATCTGTGGGGCAGGGGCCGTTCGTGAAACGCCCGGCCTCGACGCTCAGCCCAGAAGATCTGGCCCGCAGTTGTGAGGATGCAGCGGGTGGGTCGCTGTTTCTAGACGAAGTTTCGGCCATGCCGCAGGCCACGCAATTTGCGGCGCTTGAACTGATCGAACAAGGGCCGGGTGGTCGGATCATTGCTGGCACCACCGCTGATCTATCTGCCTTAAGTGCCGAAGGCCGCTTCAACGCCGATCTTTTCTACAGGTTAGACGTGATGCGCGTTCGGATTCCATCTTTGGCAGAGCGGCCAGACGATATTCCCGTTATCTTTCGTCACTACGTGGCTCAGGCAGCTGAGCAGGCAGGGATTCCGGTTCCTGAAATCTCATCGGAACATCTGGCAGCGTTGATGGCCAACGATTGGCCCGGGAATGCGCGGTCGCTCATGTCCGCCGCGATGCGCTTTGTTCTGGGGATGCCGGAAGAGGTCGCACAGGCCACAGATCTGGGCCTCAGTGAACAAATGGCGCGTGTTGAACGATCGTTGCTGATCGCGGCGTTGGGGCGGCACAATGGAAAAGCGTCTGATGCGGCAAAGGCGTTGAAGCTTCCGCGAAAGACCTTTTATGACAAGCTGGCGCGCTACCAAATCCGGCCAGAGGATTACCGCAGGTAACTCAGCCGACAAACGCAACCTCCATATTGATTTGCATGGATGATTCGGAAATTGTGCGGAAATCCGCACAAGTGGCATTTTCATATGTGCGGATTTTCGCACGTCGAAGAAAAGGTGATTCTTGGCGTTGTGTTTGGTTTGATGTAACACAATGAAATTACATGAATAAATGCCCTCATCTGACTGTAAGACGGAAATGTTGTGTGGTTGCGGCTGAGTCGCTTCACTGCACGCCATACGGCGCCAACCCGGCGCTGATCGCTTGTTTCTTGGAAGTCTGGGAGGAAAACAGATGAAGATTTTGACAACAGCAGCAACGGCTCTGGCGCTGACGGTCACCGCAACTGCGGGGATGGCGGCATGTGACGACGGTGAGATTGTTGTGAAGTTCGCGCATGTGACGAACACCGATAAACACCCCAAAGGCATCGCGGCCTCGCTGCTGGAACAGCGCGTCAATGACGAGATGAACGGCGTGATGTGCATGGAGGTCTATCCGAACTCGACCCTCTACAATGACGACAAGGTGCTTGAGGCGATGCTGCAAGGCGACGTTCAACTGGCCGCGCCGTCCTTGTCCAAGTTCGAGAAATTCACCAAGCAGTTCCGCCTGTTCGACCTGCCATTCATGTTCAAAAACATTGATGCCGTAGACGCATTCCAGGCGTCGGCCGATGGTCAGGCAATGAAAGACAGCATGCAGCGCCGTGGCCTGCAGGGTCTGGCCTTCTGGCACAATGGCATGAAGCAGATGTCGGCCAACAAGCCGCTGGAAGATCCGTCAGACGCAAACGGCCTGAAATTCCGCGTGCAGTCCTCGGACGTGTTGGTTGCACAGATGGAAGCGATCGGTGGCAGCCCACAGAAAATGGCGTTCTCGGAAGTTTACGGTGCGCTGCAGCAGGGTGTTGTGGACGGGCAAGAAAACACCTGGTCGAACATTTATGGCAAGAAGTTCTTCGAAGTTCAGGACGGCATCACCGAGACCAATCACGGTATCATCGACTATCTGGTTGTGACCTCGGTTGACTGGCTGGACAGCCTGGACCCGGAAGTGCGTGATCAGTTCACGACCATTCTGGCCGAAGTGACCGAGACCCGGAACAAAGAAGCCTTTGCAGTGAACGAAGCGGCCAAAGCCTCGATCACTGACGCGGGTGGTATCATTCGTGAACTGTCACCTGAACAGCGTCAGGCGTGGGTTGATGCAATGAAGCCTGTCTGGGATCAGTTCGCCGGTGACGTTGGTCAGGACAAGATCGACGCGGCACAGGCCATCAACGCCGGTTTCTAAACCGGATCGAGGCCACGCGTCCGGGGACTGGGGAGTATTCGACGCGTAGGCCGGGCGGGCTGACAAAGCCCGCCCACACACACTCTCTCACCATCAAAAAATGCGGGGACAGATAGATGTCTGGTGCGAAATCCGGCCAAGGCGGGCTGGTCGACCATATCGAAGAAACCCTGATTGCGTTGCTGTTGGGCCTGATGACGGTCGTAACCTTTGCCAACGTGATTGCGCGGTTTGTATTTAATTCCAATATCCTCTGGGCGCTTGAACTGACGGTGTTCACCTTTGGCTGGCTGGTGCTGCTGGGTGCGTCTTATGCGGTGAAGAAACATGCGCATTTGGGTGTGGACGCTATTCTGAACATGCTGTCGCCAGCACCACGACGCATTCTGGCGCTGATTGCAGTGGGCTGCTGCCTGGTGTTTTCGTTGCTGATGCTGAAAGGGGCCTACGACTATTGGGCCGTCTTTGCCGATTTGCCGCCCACATCCGGGCGCTGGTTCCCGACCGGGTTCAATTTCGACGCCCGCAGCCAGAGTTTTTATGAGGTCGACGACATTCCGATGGTCGCGCCTTTGAGGTTCCTTGAGGACCTGATCAACTATGGCGAGTATTACGAAAAACTGCCCAAGGTTGTCCCGTATTTCATCCTGCCTTTGTCGATGTTGCTGCTGGTCATCCGTTTTGCGCAGGTCGCAGTTCAAATTTGGCGTGGTGAGACGGATCGCCTTGTCGCCAGCCACGAAGTCGAGGACGAGATCGAAGAAGTCCGCGCTCAGCAAGGAGAGCATAACTGATGGACGTCATTCTTCTTTTCTCGATGGTCATCGGCCTGCTGCTGATCGGGGTTCCGATTGCGGTTGCGCTTGGCCTCAGCTCGACCCTGTTCCTGCTGATTTATTCCGACAGTTCTTTGGCCTCGGTCGCGGGAACTTTGTTCGAGGCGTTCGAGGGGCACTTTACCCTTCTCGCGATCCCGTTCTTCATTCTGGCCTCGTCCTTCATGACAACGGGCGGCGTGGCGCGGCGGATCATCCGATTCTCGATTGCCTGTGTTGGGCACTTGCCCGGTGGTCTGGCGATTGCAGGCGTGTTTGCCTGTATGCTGTTTGCCGCACTTTCGGGTTCGTCCCCGGCAACCGTTGTGGCCATCGGTTCGATCGTCATCGCCGGGATGCGGCAGGTGGGCTATTCCAAGGAATTTGCTGCTGGTGTGATCTGTAACGCGGGTACACTTGGCATCCTGATCCCACCATCCATCGTGATGGTTGTGTACGCCGCTGCCGTCGAGGTTTCGGTTGGGCGCATGTTCCTGGCGGGTGTCATTCCGGGTCTGATGGCGGGCCTGATGCTGATGATCACCATTTACGTCATGGCCAAGGTCAAGAACCTGCCCAAAGGTGAATGGAAAGGCTGGGGAGAGGTCTTTATCTCGGCCCGCGAAGCCGGTTGGGGCCTGTTCCTGATCGTCATCATTCTGGGCGGCATCTACGGGGGTATCTTTACCCCGACTGAAGCCGCTGCTGTCGCTGCTGTCTACGCGTTCTTTATCGCCAGCTTTGTCTACAAAGACATGGGGCCGCTCAGCACAGAAGAAGGTCAATCGAACCTTTCATTGCTGAAGAAGCCATATGCGCTGGTGACGGCTTTCTTCCACCCGGACACGAAGCACACGCTGTTCGAGGCGGGCAAGCTGACGGTCACGCTGCTGTTCGTCATTGCCAACGCGCTGATCCTGAAACACGTGCTGACGGATGAACAGGTGCCCCAGCATATCGCAAGTGCCATGCTGTCGGCGGGACTGGGGCCGGTCACTTTCCTGATCGTGGTCAACGTGATCTTGCTGATCGGCGGTCAGTTCATGGAACCCTCGGGACTGCTGGTCATCGTGGCGCCGCTAGTGTTCCCGATCGCCATCGAGCTGGGCATCGATCCTATCCACCTGGGCATCATCATGGTGGTGAACATGGAGATCGGGATGATTACTCCTCCGGTCGGGCTGAACCTGTTCGTGACCTCTGGCGTGGCCGGGATGCCGATGATGAGCGTTGTGAAGGCGGCGCTGCCGTTCCTGGCGGTCCTGTTCGTCTTCCTGATCATGGTGACTTACATACCGTGGATATCGACGTTCCTGCCCAACACCTTCATGGGGCCGGAAATCATCACCAACTAGCGGGCCTGACCCGTATCGCCGGGCGGTTGCGACTGCCCGGCCTTTTCATGCCTTGAAACACCCGTGCGGGTGCTTATCTAACGGACAGAGGACGACCTCCCCAACACGGGTAGATCATGCGGGACGACCCGCTTTGACAAGAGGTCATCTAATGGCATGGATCATGCTGCTTATTGCCGGAATTCTTGAAGTTGTCTGGGCGGGTGCGATGAAGCAATCCGCCGGGTTCACGCGGCTTTTGCCGACCGCGATTATGGGAGTGTCCATGATCGGGTCTTTCGGCCTGCTGGCGCTGGCGATGCGTGAACTGCCGCTGAGCACGGCCTATACGATTTGGGTTGGCATCGGCGCAGTGGGGGCTTTTGTGGTGGGGATTGCCCTGCTGGGCGAGGCGGTGACGCCGCTGCGGGTTCTGGCGGCGCTGCTGATCATTGCCGGAATTATTACCATGAAGCTGGCCTGATCCGTTGACGGTCGGGGCGTCATTGGGCAGGCTGCCGGTACACGCCCCAACCAAGGATCATCCCTATGTTGACCGAGACCGACAGCCGCCTGCTGCGCATCGCCTTTGAGGAGGCGAAAGTCGGGTATGATGAGGGCGGCTGTCCCATCGGTTCGGTCCTGGCCCGTGGGGGCGAGGTTGTGGCGCGCGGACGGAATCAGAGAGTTCAGGGCGGTGATCCGATTGCCCATGGCGAGATGGACGCGTTACGCAAGGCCGGGCGGCAGAAAACCTATCGCGACACGGTGCTGTATACGTCGCTGTCGCCCTGCATGATGTGTTCGGGCACCATCGTTCAATTCGGTATTCCGCGCGTCGTGATCGGTGACACGCAGAACTTCGGAGGCAACGAAGACTTCCTGCGCGAGCGCGGGGTCGAAGTGGTTATAGCCAACGACCCCGACTGCATCGCGCTGATGCAACGATTTATCGAAGAAAAACCAGAGCTTTGGGCCGAAGATATTGCCGAATAACGACCGGGGTCAGATGCTTTCCAGCGCCTGAATAATGCCCGAGAAATCCGTAGCCTTCAGACTGGCCCCACCGACCAAAGCGCCATCCACATTCGAGACCGCAAAGATATCGGCCGCATTGCTGGGTTTGACGGACCCGCCGTAAAGCAGTCGCACTGACCGGCCCACGCCTTCGCCAAAACGACGTTCCAGCCGGGCGCGCATGAAGTCGTGAACCTCGCCGATCTCTTCCAGGGTGGGAACCTTGCCAGTTCCAATCGCCCAGATCGGCTCGTATGCGACGATCAGGTTTTCACCTGTTGATTGATCCGGGATCGAGCCGGACATCTGACCGCCGATAATATCGAGCGTGTTGGCCGCCTCACGCTGTTCCAGACTTTCACCGACGCAAATGACCGCTTTTAGGCCCGCGTCCATCGCCGCGCGGGCTTTGGCGCGTACATCCTCATCATGCTCTCCGTGATCCACACGACGTTCTGAATGGCCCAGAATGACCGAAGTCGCACCGGCATCCAGCAGCATATCTGCGCTGATGTCGCCTGTATGCGCCCCGGAATGTTCCGCGTGACAATCCTGCCCACCAACAGTTATCGCCGAGCCAGCCACAGTATCGGTGGCGCGGCTGAGCAAGGTGGCGGGAGGGCAGATCAGAATATCGACCGACGCTTCGGGATGGCTTTGTGACAGCGTTTCAAGTTCACTCAGCGCCGCGCCGGTTCCGTTCATCTTCCAGTTTCCAGCCGCCAGCTTCCGCCGCATACCCGTATCTCCCTGATCATTCGATGATTTAAGGATGCGGATAGCATTGTCTGCGCAATCTTACAATTCCGCTTGCAGACCTGACAGGTACTGGTGCCTCGACCGATGATTTAGCTTTGCTGAGCGATGGTTTCGTCGAACTTGATCGATTCACCGCAGCCACAGGAATCAACAACATTCGGGTTCTTGAACTTGAACCCTGATTCCAGCAGCGACACTTCGTAGTCGATCTCGGTTCCGAACAGGAACATTTGCGCCATCGGTGCGATCATCACCCGTGCACCATCTTGTTCGACAACCTCGTCATGCGGATCTGCCTGATCCACATATTCCATGGTATATTCCATGCCTGCACAGCCGCCTTTCTTGACGCCAATGCGCAGGCCAGCGTGACCGCCTGAATTCATCAAGCGGGTGATCTGCTCTGCGGCTTTAGGCGTCATGGTCACAGCCTGTTTGCCGGGGATGCCGAACATGTAAGTCTCCGTTGTCGCGCGTCATACCCAATTTAGGGCTCAATGGTCGCAGGCTCAAGATCGACCGGGTTAAAGATTTACGCAAGAACGCTCATATTGCGATGCAAGGTTGACGCCGTGCAACCTTGCATCGCGCCAGAAAGCGGGTTTAGCTGTGTCTGAACACGCAGATTGCAGTGTTCGGAGAGAACATTTTGGGATGGAAAGGATATTGTTATGAATAAGTTATTGAGCGTTTCTAAACCTGTTCTGCAAGGATCGATCTTTGCTCTGGCGGTTGCCGGTTTCCCATCCGGGGATGCATCAGCCGCCACGGACGCTGAAAGGCATCCGGTCAACTGTGCAACAGCCGAGGGCGATCTGCGCGCGATTGAGGCGGAAAAGAAACATGCCGAAGACAAGCAATTGGAAAGCGTTGCCTCGCTGACTCCTGCAGGGGCTTTGCTGGGTCTGGTCACGGGAACCGAGCACAAACACTTGCAAATGCTGTCTGGCGACTACGTCAAAGCGCTGAGCGACCGAGCGGCAGAAATCAAAGAAACCTGCAATCTAAATTAATTTGCATTCGGGCAAACAGGCAAAGCGCAGGGCTTTAGGTTTACATAAAGCCCAGTTCCAATCGCGCCTCGTCTGACATCATCTCCATGCCCCAGGGCGGTTCCCAGGTCAGTTCAACGTCAACTTCTTTGACGCCCGCGACCGGTTCGATCGCTTCCACGATCCAGCCGGGCATGTCACCGGCGACGGGACAGCCGGGCGCGGTCAGGGTCATGATCACTTTAACTGCGTTATCCGCAGTAATATCAATCGTGTAGATCAAGCCGAGGTCATAGATGTTGACCGGAATTTCCGGGTCATAGACCGTGCGGCACGCTTCGACCACGGCGTCGTACAATGGGTGTTCAATTGTTGACGGCGCAATCAGCGGGGTGCCTTCAAACTGTTCGCTCGGGTGAGTCATCTTTGCCTCGGGTCAGTTGCCTGACTGATTATATAGGGAATAGCCGCAACAGCGTCCAGTGGTGGCGTGGCGCTCAGACGAGCGCCACCGCGATTCAGTCATTGATATCATGCTTGAAGGTTTTGACCTGACCATGCGGCAGCGCAAAGAGTTTGCGCAAGACAAGCCATGCGATCAACGACAGCACTGCAAAGACCAGCGCGAGGACATGCAGTGACATTGTCAGGCCCGGAATTACGAGAAAAAGACCCGTAATCGCTGCGCCAATGGCGAAGCCAAGAAAGATAAACCCTGGCAGAACAATCTCGAGAATCCCCAGCGCCAGCGCGGCGGCCAGCCAGATCCACCAAGTCAGCCAAAAGGGATCAGCCATCATTTTCCTCCCTTCAGCATTTTGAACGCATCACCAAATGCTTCAAGCGCGTTTGCGGGCACAACTATGGTTTGCTTGCCAGAACCGTTGCCCAAAGCATTAAGGGCTTCAACCTGTTTCAAAGCAACCTGATATTGCGCGGCCTCGATCCCGTTGTCCTGAATGGCCTTGGCGACCACGCCCGTAGCATAGGCTTCGGCTTCGGCCTGAATGCGGCGGGCCTTGGCGGTTTGTTCAGCGGCATAAAGTTCGGCATCAGCGTGCAGCTCCACGGCGCGTTTCTGACCCTCGGCCTCGGTCACCTGGGCGCGGCGGGCACGTTCCGCGTTCAACTGCTGCAGCATGGCATCACGCGTGGCCTGATCCAGATTTACATCCAGAATTTCAGCGCGGGTGACTTCGATACCCCAATCGTCAACGGCGGTTTCGACGCTTTCCTGAATGCGTGTGATCAACTGCGCGCGGTTCGATTGTACCTCGTCCAGATCCATCTTGCCGATTTCGGCGCGCACGATCCCGGCTACAGTGGTTGCAATCGCGCCGTCTACGTCCCGGATGCGGTAAACCGTCTTTTCCGGCTCAAGAATGCGATAGAAGACCGAGGTGTCGATCTGCACCAGCACATTGTCCTTGGTAATCGCGTCCTGCGTCGCATTCGGCAATTGGCGTTCAAGGATCGAGATTTTGTGACGTGCAACATCCAGAAACGGAACGATGAAGTTGATGCCGGGGCCAAGCACCGAATGCAGGCGGCCAAACCGCTCAACCACGTATTTCTCAGACTGCGGCACAATCTTGATGCCTTTGAGAATAACAACAATCACCAGCACAGCGGCCAGCAGCAAAACAATGTTTGACGAAATCAATCCGATGATTTGATCTTCGATCATTCTGTCCTCTTATTTTTGTGTACTATGGTATACATATTGGGATTGAGTCGCCCAATTTCAACTCTGGTATGAGTGGAATGGGCCGGTATGCAAATGCCTGAACGTATGAAAGTGGTCTGGAAATTTGCCGCTGTGGCGGCTTTGCATCCAACAGCGTTTGCGGTATCGGGCGGGGATGAAACTGATTATCGACACTGATCCCGGCATCGACGATGCCATGGCCATTGCTTATGCCGCCGCCGCACCGGAATTTGACCTGATCGGTCTGACCACGGTGTTTGGAAACACGTATGTTCACCAATCCAGCCGCAACGCGCGGTTTTTACTTCACAAGCTGGGGTTGGACTTGCCTGTGGCCGAAGGGGCTGCGGTGCCGATGGGGGCGGACACACACGCCCCGTCAGAGCACGTTCACGGCCCCGAAGGTTTTGGTGATTTGACCGATATCCCCCAGATCGGACAGAACCACGCGTTGCCAGCAGCCGAGTTTCTGGTTGAGATGGCCCGAGCCCACAAGGGCGAACTGGTGGTCTGCGCCGTGGGTCCGTTGACCAATATTGCAAACGCGATGCGCCTGGACCCGGAATTCGCAGGCAACCTGCGCGAACTGGTGATAATGGGGGGCGCGGTCTTTTGCCCCGGCAACATCACCCGGCACGCCGAAGCCAATATCTATCACGACGCTCTTGCCGCTGAGGCGGTCTTTTCCGCACCGCCCAACACTGTTCTTGTTGGTTTGGACGTTACGCTGAAGACGCTGTACGAAACTGCGGACTTCGAAGCATTGGCGCAAAAGTCATCCGATATGGGGGCGTTTCTGCGCGACATCTCCAGATTCTATCTGAAGTTTTACAAAGAGATCGGGGGGCTGGAAGGCTGCGGCCTGCACGATTCAACAGCCGTGATTGCGTGTTCCCATCAAGCCATGTTCGATATGGTTGAAACCGGGCTGCGGGTTGTCACCGAAGGCGATCAAATGGGGGCGACACAACCAGATCCTGAACGACCCGCGATCCGGGTGTGCCGCGATGTGGACGGGACAGGGGTTGTACGTATGTTCACGGACCGCGTGGCCTCGTTGCCCTGACGGGTTGCAAAGACGGAACGGATCGGGCAAAGCCTGCCCGGTTCGGCGATCCGAGGCGATGACATGACGCAGAAATTCTCATTTGAGCTTAAGGCAACAGACGGCAAGGCACGCACGGGTGTGATCAGCACGCCGCGCGGAGAGGTGCGGACGCCGGCCTTTATGCCTGTGGGCACAGCCGCGACGGTCAAAGCAATGATGCCCGAAAGTGTGCGTGCCACCGGGGCGGATATTCTGCTGGGCAACACCTATCACCTGATGCTGCGTCCAACAGCGGAACGGATTGATCGTTTGGGCGGGTTGCACAAGTTCATGAACTGGGACCGCCCCATTCTGACCGACTCGGGCGGGTTTCAGGTCATGTCCTTGGCAGGGCTGCGCAAACTGACCGAAAAGGGCGTGACCTTTAAATCTCATATCGACGGATCAAAACACGAACTGACACCCGAGCGGTCAATGGAGATTCAGCGCTTGTTGGGCTCGGACATTGTGATGTGTTTTGACGAATGCCCCGCGCTGCCCGCCGACCGGGGTCGCATCGCCGAGTCCATGCGGTTGTCGATGCGTTGGGCCGAACGGTCGCGTGACGCGTTCGGGGATCGTCCGGGTCATGCACTGTTTGGCATCATGCAAGGTGGTCTGGAGCAGGACTTGCGTGAAGAAAGCGCCGAAGCACTTAAATCCATTGGGTTCGAAGGCTATGCAGTAGGCGGGCTGGCCGTGGGTGAGGGGCAGGAGGCCATGTTTGGCTGTCTCGACTACGCCCCCGACTTTCTGCCTGAAGACAAGCCGCGTTATTTGATGGGTGTCGGCAAGCCCGACGATATCGTTGGCGCCGTCGCGCGTGGGATCGACATGATGGACTGTGTGTTGCCATCGCGTTCCGGCCGCACGGGGCAAGTGTTCACACGTCGCGGCGTGGTCAACATCAAGAACGCGCGCCATGCGGATGACCCACGCCCGCTGGACGAGAATTGCACATGTCCCGCCTGTTCGAACTATTCGCGCGCCTATTTGCACCATGTATTTCGGGCAAACGAGATGATCTCGGGCATGTTGCTGACCTGGCACAACCTGCATTACTTCCAAGAGATCATGCAGGGCATGCGCGATGCGATTGCTGCGGGAACCTTTGACGTCTGGCAGGCCGAGTTTCACGCGCAGCGTGCGCAAGGCGATATTGAACCCTTGTAACCTTTCCCGTCGGGTGACTATTGCATGGTTTCCTGGTATTCTGGGGCCACTTCAAGCGATGCCATTTTAGTCAATGACCCCGGAGAGTTTTTCATGTTTCGCCTTGTTCTCGGCGCAGCAATTTTCTGCGCGACGCCAGCCATGTCAGATGTCTGGACTTTTGAAACCCCATCCGAAAACATTCAATGCTCGGTCGGGGAAAGTGCGTCGTCCTCGGATATTCAATGCACCATCATAGAAAAATCCGGCCCACCAGCGATGCCGCGCCCCGCGAATTGTCAATCGGACTGGGGGCATGATTTTCTGATGTTCGACACCGGCCCGGTAGAGATATTGTGCCAGCCGCTGAACCGCAACAAAGACGGCTATGATCGTGCGGAATATGGGGTCACCGGTCAGTTCGGAGGATTTACCTGCAGCTCTTCGACAAAAGGTCTGGAATGTCGCAACAAAGACGGTCACGGGTTTTTCTTGTCTCGCGCAGTGCAACGGGTGTTCTGACCTTTGAAGTGCATGTTGCCTATGCATGTCGTGTTAATTTCGGTGGATATGTTCCTTGGACGTCTTGCAGTCCCGAAAACCTCGGTTCATGCTGAAACACGATACACGGCGGTAAGGTTGAAAAAGGGCGATGAGGCCCCACCTTTATCGTCCAAGACAGGAGACGGCCAAATGTTGCCTCGATGAGGGACAAGTGCCGTCTTGCCAACGATAAGGATAGAGCATGCAAGAGCCTCTGAATTCCTCATACCCCGTCCTGCCGCTGCGCGACATTGTGGTGTTCCCGCATATGATTGTGCCTCTTTTTGTAGGCCGTGATAAATCGGTCCGCGCGCTGGAAGAGGTAATGCAGGATGACAAGCAAATTCTTTTGTCCAGCCAGATCGATCCCGGTGTCGATGATCCCGACGTAGACGGTATCTATCGCTCGGGCGTTTTGGCCAATGTTCTGCAACTGCTGAAATTGCCCGATGGCACCGTGAAGGTGCTGGTCGAAGGGCAGGCACGTGTGCAGATTACCGAGTTTCTTGAAAACGAACAGTTTTTCGAAGCCCGTGCCGAATATTTGACCGAAATTCCCGGTGATGTAACAACAACCGAAGCCCTGTTGCGCACTGTCGCGGATGAGTTCGAGCGCTATGCCAAAGTGCGCAAGAACATCCCCGAAGAGGCGCTGGCGGCCGTGGGTGAAACCACCGAGCCTGCCAAGTTGGCTGACCTTGTGTCAGGTCATCTGGGCATTGAAGTGGAGCAAAAGCAGGAACTTCTGGAAACCCTTAGCGTCAGTGCGCGGCTTGAGAAGGTCTATGGCCTGATGCAGGGCGAGATGTCGGTTCTGCAGGTCGAGAAAAAGATCAAAACCCGCGTCAAATCCCAGATGGAGAAGACGCAGCGCGAGTATTATCTGAATGAGCAGATGAAGGCCATTCAGAAGGAGCTTGGCGATGGCGAGGACGGCTCGAACGAAGTTGCCGAGCTGGAAGAGAAAATCGCCGAGACCAAGCTGTCGAAAGAGGCGCGCGAAAAGGCCGAAGGCGAGCTGAAGAAGCTGCGCAACATGAGCCCGATGTCGGCTGAGGCCACAGTCGTACGCAACTATCTGGATTGGATCCTGTCCTTGCCCTGGGGCACCAAGTCCCGCGTCAAAAAGGATCTGGGCCGCGCGCAGGACATTCTGGATGCCGATCACTATGGGCTGGAGAAAGTCAAAGAGCGTATTGTTGAGTACCTCGCGGTTCAGCAGCGTTCGAAGAAGCTGAAAGGCCCGATCCTGTGCCTTGTTGGCCCTCCGGGTGTCGGTAAGACCTCGTTGGGTAAGTCAGTTGCCAAAGCCACGGGGCGCGAGTTCATTCGCATCTCGCTGGGTGGTGTGCGTGACGAATCCGAGATCAGGGGTCACCGTCGGACCTATATCGGCTCGATGCCCGGCAAGATCATTCAGGCGCTGAAAAAGGCGAAAACCACGAACCCACTGATCTTGTTGGATGAAATTGACAAGATGGGTCAGGACTTCCGTGGCGATCCGGCCTCGGCGATGCTGGAAGTGTTGGATCCGGAACAGAACAGCACGTTCATGGACCACTATTTGGAGGTCGAATATGACCTGTCCAACGTGATGTTCCTGACCACGTCGAACAGCTATAACATGCCTGGGCCTCTGCTGGACCGGATGGAGATCATCCCGCTGGCCGGTTACACCGAAGAGGAAAAGAGCGAGATCGCGAAACAACACCTGATCAGCAAGCAGGTCAAAAACCATGGTCTGAAAGCCAAGGAGTTTGAACTGACAGATGAGGCGTTGCAATCGATCATCCGCACCTACACCCGTGAGGCGGGCGTTCGGAACCTTGAACGTGAAATCGCCAAAGTGGCGCGGAAATCGCTGACCAAGATCATTAAGAAAGAGGCGGAAACCGTTGAAGTTACGCCGGAAAATCTGGATGAGTTTTTGGGTGTGCCGAAGTTCCGGTATGGGCTGGCCGAGCAGGATGACCAGATCGGTGTTGTAACAGGTTTGGCCTGGACCTCGGTTGGGGGCGATCTGCTGCATATCGAGGCGCTGAAACTGCCGGGCAAAGGGCGGATGAAAACCACCGGTAAGCTGGGCGATGTGATGAAGGAGTCCATCGATGCGGCTTCGTCTTACGTGCGGTCCATCTCGCCCAAGATCGGGGTGAAGCCGCCACAGTTCGACAAGATCGACATTCACGTCCACGTGCCGGATGGGGCGACGCCCAAGGATGGTCCGTCGGCTGGTCTTGCAATGGTGACGTCGATTGTTTCCGTACTGACTGGCATTCCGGTGCGCAAAGATATCGCGATGACTGGTGAGGTTTCTCTGCGCGGGAACGCAATGCCGATTGGTGGTTTGAAAGAAAAACTGCTGGCCGCACTGCGTGGTGGGATCAAGACAGTCCTGATCCCGGAAGAGAACGAAAAGGATCTGGCGGATATCCCAGACAATGTGAAGGAAGGGTTGGAGATCATCCCTGTCAAACATGTCTCGGAAGTTCTCGAACAAGCGCTGGTGCGTACGCCCGAGCCGATCGAATGGGATGAAGCGGCAGAGGAAGCTGCAGCTGCGGCTGCTGCTTCAACCAAATCCGCGGATGCATCTGCTACAGCGCACTAGGCTGCGTATACACAAACGGAAAAAGGCAGAGCGTTGCTCTGCCTTTTTTTATAGTCCGATTACAGGCTGTTTTGGATCAAGTATTTCTTCTTCCGCTATGTATTTCATGAATTTTTCATCCGACAGCGCTGAACGTATGGCCAGCGCGAAGATGATGGCGGAAAACACGACGCAAAGCATAATATCCCACCCAAACGGGATCTGTTTCAAAGCCCCGGTTCCGAATTGACCCAAGAATGAGATTAACCCGAGCCCGGCAAAGTAAGGCATCAACCAAACGGCTTCGGTCAGGTCCATTTCATCAAGGCGCCCTCGGAACCGGATAAGCAGCAGAATTTTTCCGACGATCAGCGCGATCCCAAGGCGCCAGACGGTGTCCCAACCGCTCCAATACACAATCAGTGTTGCAATGGCGAAGGCGGTCAACGCGACCAGACGTACCGCTGGAATGCGGATCGAACGGGGTTGGTCTGGAAGAAGATCCCTTAGGCAAACCACGGCGATTGGGCCAACCGCGAATGACAAGACGATGGCGGCTCCGTTCAGGGCGATGACGGTAGTAAAGGGAACGGTCAAAAGGAACAGGGTCCCGATCAAAAAATTCAACGCCAAGGCCCATACCGGAACCCCAAACGAAGACAGGTTTTGCAAACGTTTTGGCAGAAAACCGTTTTGGGACAGGGCAAGGGCAATACGGGCATTCGACCCGGTTGCGACCAATCCGTTGCCAAAGGGGCCAACGACTGATCCGACGTTCAACAGGCTGATGAACCAGACCAATCCAACCGACATGATTACAGCGTCTAACGGGCCTTCGCCGCCAAAATTCAACTGTGCCCAACCATTGGTTAGCAGTGATGGATCCAGCGCGCCGATGAAAGCTACCTGGAGGCCAAGATAGATTGCGGCGCACATGATGATCGACAGGACTAAAGCTGCGGGGATGGCGAACTTTGGATTGCGAACTTCGCCTGCCATATCAACGACATGTCGGAAACCTATGAACGAGAAAATGACGCCTCCGGTCGAAACCGCGGCCATGATTCCCTGCAGCCCATATGGAGCAAAGCCGTCCGGTTGTGTGAAATTGTCGGCGTTGAAACAGCTGGCAATCAGCAATGCGGACAGGACCACTGGAATAGCTATCTTTGCCCAGGTCAGCGCCGCATTGACATGTGTGAAGAACTTGACCCCAAGCGCGTTGACCGCAACGAAAAGCAGCATGAAGACAAGGGCTACAAAAACTCCGGCTCCTGTTAGATCGCCCGTATCGGCAGCGTGCAGCCAGGGGGCGTAAGGCGCGAGGTATTTCAGCATCGCCTCCACCTCAATGGGGGCAGTGGTGTTATAGCCAATCCATGCCGTCCACCCCATGGCCATCGAAACGATATTGCCGTGCGAAAACTGCGGGACCCGGGCAATTCCACCGGGAATGGGCAGCATGGCCGAAATTTCCGCGAATGTGATCGCCAAGATGAACATCGCAGCCGCACCGATCAGCCAAGAGAGGATGGCCGCAGGCCCGGCGTGCTGAACCGCCAGAAGGGGGCCGAACAACCAGCCCGAACCGATGATTCCTCCAACCGAAATGAAGGTCAGTCCGATCAGGCCAATGTCCCGCTTAAGCTCTGCCATGATGACCTCTGACGTTGCTGTCGGCACAAGGCTTGGCCGATAGTGCACGATAGTCATCCAGGTCGCGAGCTGGCAAGCCTTTCAATTTCAAGCGTAATCTTAGATCGGGAATGGTGGGTGATAAGAGATTTGAACTCCTGACATCTTCGATGTGAACGAAGCGCTCTACCACTGAGCTAATCACCCATGGGACGCGTTGATATCTGTCCTGTGGTTCGGCTGCAAGTGGATTTGGCTTTGTTCTGCGTGCAAAAAACGGCGGGCAAACAAAAATCTGGATTCTGACAAAAAACTTCAAAACGCCGCTTGACGCTGCCCGAGCGTAGCCATAATACACCCCAACGTTCAGCAATGAACGTGCAGCGGGCGGTTGTAGCTCAGTTGGTTAGAGTACCGGCCTGTCACGCCGGGGGTCGCGGGTTCGAGCCCCGTCAACCGCGCCATCGCTGCACTCCTTGGTCCAGGGTAAAGGCCACGAAAATAGATGCGCGGTTGTAGCTCAGTTGGTTAGAGTACCGGCCTGTCACGCCGGGGGTCGCGGGTTCGAGCCCCGTCAACCGCGCCATTTTCCCTTAAAAAAACATCCTGCGTTACTGAAACAGATCGCTTGGCGCATTGTAGCTGTGCATGATGTCAGGAAGTGTCGGCAATAATCTGTCTGTTCACACTTTGTTCTAACTTTTCTGTTGGAGACTCAGCTCTGCTCGCCTATTTCTGAGGGACGTATTTGTTGGGGGCCGGAAATGGCTGAGCTGAAGAATATCGAGGTGCGCGGCGCGCGCGAGCATAACCTCAAAGGCATTGATGTTGATATCCCTCGGGATCAGTTGGTGGTGATCACCGGTTTGTCTGGTTCGGGCAAGTCCTCGCTGGCGTTTGATACCATCTATGCCGAAGGGCAGCGGCGCTATGTGGAAAGCCTGTCAGCTTATGCGCGTCAATTCCTCGATATGATGGAAAAGCCCGATGTGGATCATATCAGCGGCCTGAGCCCGGCGATTTCCATCGAACAGAAGACAACGTCGAAGAACCCGCGTTCAACTGTTGGGACGGTTACGGAAATCTATGACTATTTGCGCCTGCTGTTTGCACGCGCCGGGACACCCTACAGCCCTGCAACCGGACAGCCGATCGAGGCGCAGCAGGTACAGGACATGGTCGACCGGATCATGACGATGGAGGAGGGCACGCGAGGTTACCTGCTGGCCCCAATCGTGCGCGACCGCAAAGGTGAGTACAAAAAAGAGTTCCTGGAACTGCGCAAACAAGGGTTCCAGCGCGTTAAGGTCGATGGTGAGTTCTATGAACTGGATGAACCGCCGACACTGGACAAGAAATTCCGGCACGACATCGACGTGGTGGTGGACCGGCTGGTTGTCCGAGAGGGTATGGAGACCCGCTTGGCCGACAGCCTGCGCACAGCCTTGGATCTGGCAGACGGTATTGCGATTCTGGAAACTGCCCCGCGTGAGGGTGATCCGGAACGCATCACCTTTAGCGAAAACTTTGCCTGCCCGGTCAGCGGGTTTACCATCCCCGAGATCGAACCGCGCCTGTTTTCCTTCAACGCGCCGTTTGGAGCTTGCCCCGATTGTGATGGGTTGGGGGTTGAGTTGTTCTTTGATGAGCGACTTGTGGTGCCCGATCAGTCGCTGAAACTTTATGATGGGGCCTTGGCACCGTGGCGCAAGGGCAAGTCTCCGTATTTCCTTCAGACCATCGAAGCCATCGCGCGGCATTATGAGTTCGACAAGAACACGCCATGGAAAGACCTGCCCAAAAAGGTGCAGCAGGTTTTCCTGCGCGGCTCTGGCGACGAAGAGATCCAGTTCCGCTATGATGAAGGCGGACGCGTTTATCAGGTGACGCGCAGTTTCGAAGGCGTGATCCCGAATATGGAGCGCCGCTATCGTGAAACGGACAGCGCATGGATTCGCGAAGAGTTCGAACGCTATCAGAACAACCGTCCGTGCGGCACGTGTGAGGGGTATCGCCTGCGGCCCGAGGCGCTGGCGGTCAAGATCGCGGGTCTGCATGTCGGGCAGGTGGTGCAGATGTCAATCCGGGAAGCTCTGGCCTGGATTGAGGACGCGCCGAACCATCTGAGCGCCCAGAAAAATGAAATCGCGCGCGCCATTCTAAAAGAGATTCGCGAACGTCTTGGTTTTTTAAATAACGTTGGTTTGGAATACCTTACGCTGTCACGTTCAAGTGGAACGCTGTCTGGTGGTGAAAGCCAGCGTATTCGTTTGGCCAGTCAAATCGGCTCGGGTCTGACTGGGGTTCTGTATGTGTTGGACGAGCCGTCAATTGGTCTTCACCAGCGCGACAATGACCGGTTGTTGGGGACACTCAAGAACCTTCGGGATCAGGGCAACACAGTGATTGTTGTTGAACATGATGAGGAGGCCATCCGCGAGGCCGACTATGTGTTCGACATTGGACCTGGAGCGGGCGTTCACGGGGGGCAGGTCGTCAGTCATGGTACACCTGCGGACATCACGGGTGATGCGGCCTCGATCACCGGGCAATATCTGGCGGGGACGCGTGAAATCGCGGTTCCGGCTGAGCGGCGCGCAGGCAAGAAGCAGAAAGTGACTGTGGTGAAAGCCACTGGTAACAACCTCAAGAATGTCACGGCCGAGTTTCCTTTGGGCAAGTTTGTATGTGTCACTGGGGTGTCTGGTGGCGGCAAGTCTACGCTGACCATTGAGACACTGTTCAAAACAGCATCGATGCGTCTGAATGGTGCGCGACAAACTCCAGCGCCGTGTGAGACGATCAAGGGGCTTGAGCATCTGGACAAGGTCATCGACATTGACCAACGGCCGATTGGACGGACTCCGCGTTCGAATCCAGCCACTTACACCGGGGCCTTCACCCCGATCAGAGACTGGTTTGCTGGACTGCCCGAGGCGAAAGCGCGGGGATACAAGCCGGGCCGGTTCAGTTTCAACGTTAAGGGCGGCCGGTGCGAGGCATGTCAGGGTGACGGTGTCATCAAGATCGAAATGCACTTTCTACCCGATGTCTACGTGACTTGTGAGACTTGCAAAGGCGCGCGCTACAACCGCGAGACGCTTGAAATCAAGTTCAAGGGCAAATCCATCGCGGACGTGCTTGATATGACCGTGGAAGACGCGCAGGAGTTCTTCAAGGCCGTGCCGTCGATCCGCGATAAAATGGATGCTTTGGCCCGCGTTGGGCTGGGCTATATCAAGGTTGGGCAACAAGCCACCACGCTGTCTGGTGGCGAAGCGCAACGCGTGAAGCTGTCCAAAGAATTGTCGAAACGGTCAACCGGACGGACGCTTTATATCCTGGATGAACCGACCACGGGTCTGCATTTCGAAGATGTGCGCAAGCTGTTGGAAGTGCTGCATGAACTGGTCGATCAGGGGAACACAGTTGTTGTGATCGAGCATAACCTGGACGTGGTGAAAACTGCGGATCATATCATCGACATTGGTCCCGAAGGTGGTGATGGCGGTGGTGAGATAGTGGCGACTGGCACACCCGAAGATGTCGCAATGGTCGAGAGCAGCCATACCGGTCGCTATCTGAAATCGATGTTGGACAACGCGCGCGTCGCCGCAGAATAGCTGCAGCGACGCCAGCTCAGTTCAGAATATCGGCGACCGCACCGATCAGGTTCAGCAATTTACGAGTATCGGTATCGACCCGGTACACATAGTCGCCAGCGCGGATGTAGGAATAGTTCCGGTTCAGCCCATATCTATAAGGATTGTCGATCCAACGATAATCGTTTCGGATGAAATCACCGTTTCCATAGATCTTTTTTGCTTGACCGGGCGGCACGCAAGGAATGGACTTCTTGGCCAAGCCCGGTGGGCAATGTCCGTTTTTGTTTTTGGCCACGGCTGTAACTGGGGCAAGCGCCATGACCGCAAGCATCGCAATTGTCACCAGTGATTGTGTCATGCCGCTTTCCTTTGCGAACAGGCTGAAGACGCCTTGGAACATGACGGTTAGATGGCCTCTTGCCGCCTGTCTGTCAAACGGCTGGGCAAGAGGCCGCCGACGTTACTCTTCGCGCCCACGTTTTTCAAAACGTGGTAGCATCGCGCTGAAATCCCGGCCCAATCCGTCTTCATTTTCAACAAATTGTTCGTACAGGGCAGTCGCGATTTGACCCATCGGTGTATCCGCATCAGCGCTGTCTGCTGCTTGCTGGCTGAGACGGAGGTCTTTCAGCATGAGCTCGGCAGCGAATCCAGGCGTGTAGTCATTGTCGGCCGGGCTTTGCGGGCCAACGCCGGCGGCGGGGCAATAGGCGTTCATCGTCCAGCTATAGCCTGACGACGTGCTGACCACGTCGAACATCTTTTGCCGGTCCAGCCCCAGTTTGTCCGCCAGTGCAAAAGCCTCGCAGGTGGCAATCATGGTGACGCCAAGGATCATGTTGTTGCAGATCTTGGCGGCTTGTCCGGCCCCGGCTTCGCCGCAGTGAACCGCTTTTTGCCCCATGATCTCGAACAGGGGGGCAGCTTTGGCGAATGCGGCTTCCGATCCGCCGGCCATGAACGTCAGCGTACCTGCCGCCGCACCGCCGATACCGCCGGAAACCGGCGCATCCACGGACAAAAGTCCGGCTCCCATAGCCTGATCCGCAACAGCGCGCGCGCTGTCCACGTCCACCGTTGAGCAGTCGATTAGCGCGGCCCCTTTTGACATTGCGGGAATGACCTGATCTGCTACGGCCCTTAAAATAGCACCGTTTGGCAGCATGGTGATGACCGCATCAGCACCCACGACCGCGTCAGACGCCGTTTCGACGTGGGTGACACCCTCTACATTGACGCCTGCGGTATCAAACCCCAGAACCTGATGCCCGGCTTTTGCCAGGTTGGTCGCCATGGGCGCGCCCATATTTCCTAGCCCAATGAAACCGATCTGCATCTTTTAGTCCTCCTCAAATGTCAGGGTATCCGCGCCCAGTGGTTGAAGCATTTTCGAAACGGCTGTCAAAGGGACGTTCATATCGGGAAACTGCCAGTTCGGGCTGCGGTCTTTATCGATGATTTGCGCGCGAATACCTTCTAGAAAGTCACCATGTTCCATCGACCGGTGAGTAAAACGGTATTCCAACTCCAGGGCGCGTCGTATGGACAAAGCGGGGCCGCGCAGACGGTGCAGCATTTCAACCGTACAAGCCGTGGAAAGGGGGGCGTTTTTTCCCAGCGTCGACAGGGATTTCTGTGAAAACTCGTGGTCGCTGTTGCGCAGGCTTGTCACGATGTCGCCTAGTGTTTCGCCCGAGAAATGCTGATCAATGTCGGCCTGCAACCCGGCCAGTTCTCCGGCGGGTGGGGTTTCGGCATGTTGTGAAATCAGCGCTACGTCGCCAGAGGCTTCAAGCATCTCAATCAGATCGGACCAGTGTGATTGAGGGATGTAATGGTCCGCGAACCCGGCCAATATCGCATCCGCAGGCCCCATTCGGAACCCAGTCGTTCCCAGAAACTCGCCTAATCGACCGGGGGCGAGGGCCAGCATAAGCGAGCCGCCCACATCCGGTACCAAACCAATCGAGCATTCTGGCATCGCGATTTTCGAGCTTTCCCCGACAACGCGATGGCTACCGTGGCACCCAATGCCCACACCGCCGCCCATGGTAAAGCCCTGAAGAAAGCTGATGACCGGCTTGGGGTATTCAAAGATCATCGCATTCAGGCGGTATTCGTCGCGCCAGAATGTCTGTCCGTAGGAATAGTCGCCCTTGGTGCCTGTATCATAAAGCTCGGCGATGTCACCGCCCGCGCAGAAGGCTTTTGCCCCTTCGGCGTCCAGAATAATCAGGTCAACGGCATCGTCTTCGCGCCAGTTGTGCATCGCCGTGTCGATCGCCATGCACATCTCGTAACTCAGTGCGTTCAAAGCATGTGGACGGGTCAGGGTGATGCGTCCGGCACGGCCTGTGGTGCGGATTTCGATGTCTGACATTGGGGCCTCAGCGGTTGGCAAGCATCTGGCGCGATACGATCACACGCATGATCTCATTCGTGCCTTCCAGTATCTGATGCACTCGAAGATCGCGCACAAGCTTTTCGATGCCGTAATCGGCAAGATATCCGTAACCACCATGCAGTTGCAGGCACTGATCCACCACTTTCGATCCAGTTTCGGTCACGAACTTCTTGGCCATGGCGCAGAATTTCGTGGCGTCGGGCGCGCCGTTATCTAGTTTCCAAGCAGCTTGACGCAGAAAGGTCCGTGCTGCTTGCAATTCAATCTCCATATCCGCCAGTCGGAACTGAAGGGCCTGAAACTGATCAATGGATTGCCCAAACGCCTTGCGTTCAGACATGTATTGCAACGTCATATCCAAACCGGCCTGAGCGGCACCAAGCGAACAGGCCGCAATGTTCAGTCGCCCGCCGTCGAGGCCCATCATGGCATATTTGAACCCGTCGCCTTCGGTGCCGACAAGGTTGCCAGCCGGGATTTTGCAATCGTCGAACTGCACCTGCGCGGTGGGCTGACTTTTCCAGCCCATTTTCTCCTCCAGTGCTCCAAAACTAAGTCCGGGTGTGCCGTCCTCAATATAAACGGTGGAAATGCCCTTGGGGCCATCTTGGCCGGTACGCACCATGCAGACATAGGCGTCGGAATATCCGCCGCCTGAGATGAACGCCTTGGTGCCGTTCAACGTATAGCCTTCGTTCGTACGCTCAGCGCGTGTCTTCAAGGCCGCCGCGTCGGAGCCGGAACCGGGTTCGGTCAGGCAATAGCTCAGCACCGTATTGAGGCTGAGAACATCGGGCATGATACGTGCCTTCAGGTCATCATCCGCGAAGTTGTCCAACATCTTGGCACACATGTTGTGGATCGACAGGAACGCTGCGACCGAAGGGCAGGCCATCGACAACGCCTCGAATACCAAGGTGGCATCCAGGCGGGTCAGGTTCGAACCGCCGCTGTCCTCGGATACATACAAAGCCCCAAAGCCAAGCTCGCCGATCTGTGGCCACAAGGTTTTTGGAATGGTGCCATCGGATTCCCACTGCCGCGCAAAGGGTGCGATATTTTCCTGCCCAAACGCGTAGGCCATGTCGAAAATGGCTGTCTGTTCCTCGCTGAGTGCGAAATCCATGGCGTTCCCTCCCGTCGGCAATGAATTGAACGGTTGTTTATTTCCGAATTCTTACAGAAATTTTGCAGGCTCAACAATGGGTCGCGAAGAGGGCGGAGCAGCCTAGAGATCCGCGTGAAATTCCTCGATCAGGTGACGCACGACGGCTTGCCCGGGGTCGTCTCCGCGCGCGACAGCCTCGGCGTGAACCCGGCGTTGACGGGTGGCTGAGGTGCCGTTTTCAGCAATCTGCCGTAGACGCGCCAGTTCGGTCATCGTGCCAAGCGCTTCGGTATCTTCGGCCAACAACCCCATCAGGTCGCCAATCAGTTCGGACATCGGTTTGACTGAGCGGTCGCCAAAGTCAATCAGCCCTTCGCCCACGCCATATCTTTGCGCGCGCCAGCGGTTTTCTCCGATCAGGAAGCGATCATATTGCCGCCAGCGCAAGTTACGGTCTTTTAGTCGGCACAGCATTCGGGTCAGTGCCTGAACGAGGGCCGCCAAGGACAGCGTGTGTTCCAGTCGGGGCTGTACATCCATGATCCGGGTTTCGAGCGTGGGGAAGCGATGCGACGGGCGCAGGTCCCACCAGATTTTGGTCGTGTCCTCGATTACGCCCAGTTCGACAAGTATACCTGTGGTGCGCTCATACTCGGCCCAACTGCCAAAAACTGGGGGCAGGCCGGTTCGGGGCAGGTTGTCGAACACGGTCAAGCGGTATGAGGATAGGCCGGTATCCTCGCCGCTCCAAAAGGGAGACGATGTGGACAGGGCCAGAAGATGCGGCAAAAAGTAAGACAGCTGCGGCATCAGATCGGCGCGCAGGGCAGGGTCTTCGACCCCCACATGCACATGCATCCCGCAGATCAACATGCGACGCGCCACGCCTCCTAACGCGTGTTGCAGCGCGTCATACCGTTCCTTACGGGTGTGGTGTTGATCCTTCCAGTTGGCAAAGGGGTGACAGGACACAGCGATGGGGGACAGATTGTAGTCAGCAGCCCGTTTTGACACGCAAGATCTCAGGCGTTTGAGGTCTTCCCGCGCCGAGGCGATGGTTGTGTGCGGGCGCGTTCCGACTTCAATCTGACATTGCAGGAACTCGGGGCTCACCTGACCTTCGAAATCGTTTTGACAGGCCTCCATCAGCGCTTCGGGCGCTTCGGACAATTGCAGGCTGTCGCGATCCACAAGAAGGTACTCTTCTTCAATGCCCAGTGTGAATTCCTGCTGCATGGCGACCCCTTTGTCTGTCGTGCGATCCAGTGAATACGGAAATTTGCCTTTTGCCAAGGGTTTGCCCGGCTTGTCCTTGCACTGGTACGGGCGGCAATTGTAAGGAACGGATCAGCACAGACCGTGGAGCCATCGCCGTGAAACCCAGAAAATTCCCAAAGATTAACGCCGCTCTGGACGAGTTGGGGGTGAGGCTGATCGACAAGGTTACCGAACAGGATGAACGCGCGCGGCTTGAGGCTTTTGAAGCTGCCGGTGGGCTGACACGCCCGGCCTACGCGTTATCTCCGGGTATGGAAGGTTTCGACATCGCGCAACTGGTGGCGGAGTATGACCGTCACAAGGCGGATCTGCAGGCGTTGAAAGACCCGGCGCGCAATCAGACTGGCTATGGCACAGGCAACGGCTATTACGACAGCCCGGATGCAGATGCGTTGTATCTGATGATCCGCCGCTTTCAGCCCAAGCGCGTGATCGAGGTGGGGTGCGGGAACTCAACCCGCGTGACCCGGCAAGCGATTATTGACGGCGGGTTGGACACTAGGATCACTGCCATTGACCCATACCCGCGGGCCGATATTGCGCATGTCGTGGACCACTTCGAACAAAAACGTCTTGAAGAAGTTGACCCGTCGCTTTTTGCCGAGCTTGAAGCCGGAGACGTTCTGTTCATCGATTCAAGCCACGTAGTGCGGATGAGCAACGACGTCGCCCATCTGTTCTGCCGCATCATTCCTGCGCTGAAACCCGGTGTGGTCATTCACGTGCACGATGTTTTTTTACCCTACGAATATCCTAAACGTTTCTTCTATGATTGCCCCGGTTGGGGAGAGCAGTACATGCTGCACGCGTTGCTGCAATCTGGCGCGTATTCAATGCTTTGGCCGGGATATTACCTTCAACAGGAACGCCCGGATGCCGTTGCCGCCTTGCCGTTTCTGACTGAGGGGCGAGCACAGAGCATCTGGGTGCAACTCAAAGAAAAATGATTTCAGAGTGATCCGCTGCGGCAAAAGGTCCGTACCCCTTTCCATAACACGCTGGAGAGGAGAAGACAGCTATGTTCCGTCGCACATTCATTGGCGCAGCCGCCGCACTTGCATTTGCCATGCCGCTTAAGGCGCAGGCCGCTGACATTGTCGACACGGCCGTTGCCGCCGGATCGTTCAACACTTTGGTTGCTGCCGTTCAGGCTGCTGGGCTGGTTGATACGTTGAAGGGCGATGGCCCATTCACCGTATTTGCCCCGACTGACGAGGCATTCGCAGCATTGCCTGAAGGTACGGTGGAATCCCTTCTGCTGCCCGAGAACAAAGATCAGCTTGTATCGATCCTGACCTATCACGTTGTGCCGGCCAAAGTGATGTCTGGCGACATTGCTGGCAAGCGCGCCAAGGTTCTGACCGTTCAGGGTGACCGGCTGAGTGTTAACGCCAAAAACGGTGTAAAAGTGAATGATGCCAAGGTTGTGCAGGCCGATATTGAGGCAAGCAACGGCGTGATTCACGTGGTCGACGCAGTTATCCTGCCGGAATAAACCACGGTTCAAAAACAACAAAGCCCCGGCGATTGACCGGGGCTTTTGCTTTTTACGACTGGCAAATCAGACCAGACGCACCTGTGTCCCAATCTGAACCAGCGGATACAGCTCTTCCACGTGCTGATTGTAGAGTCCGATACATCCAGACGAGCTCTGCCGGCCAATCTTGCGCGTGTCATGGGTTCCGTGGACCAGATAAGCTGGCCAGCCCAGATACATAGCGCGGGTGCCCAATGGATTGCCAGGGTCGCCACCTTCCATCCGTGCAGGCAACGAGGGATCGCGCTCACGCATGGACGCCGTTGGTGTCCAGCTTGGGAATTCGGTTTTGCGTACGACTTTTGTGTAACCGCGTTTGGTGAGTTCTTCACTCATCGGGACCGAACTTGGGTAAAGCTTGTAAGTTCCGTCCGGGCTCCAGTAATGCACAGCGCGGCTGGTGATATCGGCCAACAGGCAGCCCACACCAAGCTCATCAAAGTGATCCTGCCAGTTCTGTTGCGAGAAGGAAGACACGTTGCGGCGCACCGGCAATTGCGTGCTGATGGCATCTTCCGTTTCTGGGAAAGCATCTGTGCTTTGCGCCCGAACAAGGGCAGGGGTTGCCACCAATGATGCTGCGCCCAACAGGGCGGAACGACGGGTCATACGGGAATGTGACAAAACTGCCTCCGATAATTTTACTGCTCGGTACACACTTGGCGGACAAAATATTTGTCTTCGAGGCATTTTTCCAGTGGGCCGTGTCTGAATTTCTTGTGAAGGCGAGAACGCAGAGCGGTTTATCGGCGGAAAGATGCAAAAAACCCGGCCAACAATCGGGCCGGGTTTGAAAACTCAATGGACGTTCAGATCAGTCCATGGCTTTGAAGTTGAACTCGCCACCTTCCTTGATGCCCGACGGCCAACGGGACGTGACGGTCTTGGTGCGGGTATAGAATTTGAAGCTGTCAGGGCCGTGCTGGTTCAAGTCACCAAACATCGATTTCTTCCAGCCACCAAAGGTATGATAGGCCAGCGGAACAGGGATCGGCACGTTGATACCGACCATGCCGATATTGATCCGGCTTGCAAAATCACGCGCGGTATCACCGTCACGGGTGAAGATTGCGGTACCGTTGCCGTATTCATGGTCCATCGCCAATTTCAGCGCCTCTTCATACGAACCGGCACGCACGGTGGACAGGACCGGGCCAAAGATCTCTTGTTTGTAGATATCCATTTCCGGGGTGACGTGGTCGAACAGATGCGGGCCAACAAAGAAGCCGTCTTCATAACCCTGCAGGCTGAAATCGCGGTTGTCGACTACCAGCTTTGCGCCTTGCTCTACGCCCGAGTTGATCAGACCCAGGATACGTTCTTTGGCGGCTCCGGTCACAACCGGGCCCATGTCAACGTCATCACCGGCGGTGTAAGGACCAACTTTCAGCTTTTCGACACGCGGGATCAGCTTTTCGATCAGTTTGTCAGCGGTTTCTTCACCAACGGGAACCGCGACTGAGATTGCCATGCAGCGTTCGCCTGCTGCGCCAAAGCCGGCACCGACCAGCGCATCGGCCGCCTGATCCATGTCAGCGTCCGGCATGACGATCATGTGGTTCTTGGCGCCGCCGAAGCACTGGGCGCGTTTGCCGTTGGCGGTTGCGCGGCTGTAGATATATTGCGCAATCGGCGTCGAACCCACAAAGCTGACGCCCTGAATGATTTCGCTGTCGAGGATCGTGTCAACGGCTTCCTTGTCGCCGTTCACGACCTGGAACACACCCTTGGGCAGACCAGCTTCGATGAAGAGTTCAGCCAGCATCAGCGGAACAGACGGGTCACGCTCGGACGGTTTCAGAACCACCGCGTTGCCACACGCAAGCGCCGGGCCTACGTGCCACAGCGGCATCATGGCAGGGAAGTTGAACGGCATGATAGAACCAACAACGCCCAGAGGTTGGCGCATTGAGTACATGTCGATACCGGGGCCTGCGCTGTCAGTGAATTCACCTTTCAGCATCTGAGGCGCACCGATGCAGTATTCAATCACTTCCAGACCACGCTGCAGATCGCCCTTGGCATCGGGGATGGTTTTACCATGCTCGCGGCTTAGCGCTTCGGCCAGCTTGTCCATGTCGCGGTTCATCAGGCCAACCATGGCCATCATGACACGCGCGCGCTTTTGCGGGTTGGTCGCGCCCCATGCGGGCTGGGCCGCTGCCGCCGCTTCAATGGCTGCGGTGGTTTCTGCCGCGCTGGCCATTGGGCATTTGTACTGAACTTCGCCGGTCGCCGGGTTGTAAACGTCGTCGAAACGACCGGATGTTCCGGCAACCATTTCGCCGTTCAAAAAATGGGTCAGTTCTTGCATCAAGAGCTCCTCCGATAGGTTTGCGCGCAGAATAGACTTGCAGAAATCCCGCGAACAGAGGCAATGTCCCAAAAGAGTTTTGCAAAAATGCAAAAGGGTTGTGGATGACACCGAACTGGGACGATATGCGGATCTTTCTGGCCGTGGCACGGGAAGAAAGCCTGTCATCCGCTGGTCGCATACTGAAGATTGATCCCGCCACTGTAGGGCGTCGCGTGGCCCGGCTCGAATCCACCTTAGAGTCCACTTTATTCACCAAATCGCAGCAGGGTTATGTTCTGACGTCGGCGGGACAACGCCTTTTGGAACATGGGCTGCACGCCGAAGAGGCGATGCGCGCAGCCGCCGGGGCGGTGGCCGGATCAACGAAATCGCTGAGCGGGCAGATCAGGATCGGCGCGCCGGATGGCAGTGCCAATTACCTGTTGCCGCAGGTCTGCGCAAAAATCAGCGACGCGAACCCTGATCTGGACATTCAGATACTTGCGCTGCCTCGGGTGATTAACCTGTCTCGGCGCGAGGCGGATATGGCCGTGACAGTGAGCGCGCCAACAGCCGGACAGTTGCGGGTGAAAAAAATCAGCGACTATAAACTGCACATGGTTGCCACGGACGACTATCTTCAAATATATGGTCCTATCCAATCTGTGGCGGATCTGAAAGGGCACAGGTTGATCGGCTACATCCCCGACATGATCTTTGACCGAGAGCTGGATTACCTGAATGACATAGGCATTGACCGTGTCGCGCTTGCATCGAACTCGGTCTCGGTCCAATTGCGACAGGTCACGCTGGGAACCGGGGTTTGTGTGGCCCATGATTTCACGCTGCCGTTTCACTCCGATCTGCGGAAAATCCTGACGGATCAAGTGAGTTTGACGCGCAGTTTCTATCTTGTTCGGCATGAAGGAGATCAGCGCAACGAACGGTTGAACCGCTTTGCTGACGCCCTGACACGCGGTATTCGCGAGGAAGTGCTTCGTTTGGAAGCAGAGGCCGACGCTTGACAGGTCGCCACAATCGCGCAACGCTTTGGAATAAGTGTCATTATTTCCGGAGGTATTCTTCATGCTTGTACAGGCCATCCTGAAGTCCAAGGCGACAGACGGCGTTGTGACGGTCGCGCCAACGGCGACGGTCTCGGAGGCCTCGAAAATTCTTGCGGAGAAGCGGATCGGGACGGTTATCATTTCCGAAGACGGCGGTGAAACCGCGTCCGGCATCCTGTCTGAACGTGACATCGTCCGGGAACTGGCGGCCAGTGGCAGTGGTTGCCTGAACCAGCCGGTCCAGTCCTATATGACGCAAGATCTTGTCACGACGACTCGTCAGGCGACGGTCGAAGACATCATGTCCCGCATGACCGAAGGGCGGTTCCGCCATATGCCAGTGGTGGAAGATGGCAAGCTGGTCGGTATCGTCACACTTGGCGATGTCGTGAAAGCGCAGCTGGCCGAATTGGCCATGGAAAAAGATGCTTTGGAAGGCATGATAATGGGGCACTGACGGCAAGGGTTGCCACAGCAATCACTTGCACCTGCAGCAAAGTTATGTTTGCTTGCGCAGAAATTTTGTTGCGCAGGAGGGCGCGATGCGGGTTGGATTGTATCCTGGAACCTTTGATCCCATCACCATGGGCCACATCGATATCATTCGTCGGGCGGCAGCTTTGGTCGACAAGCTGGTGATTGGTGTTGCCATCAACCGGGATAAAGGGCCTTTATTCTCGTTGGAAGAGCGTGTCGCCATGATTGAAGCCGAATGTGCCCAGCTTTCTGAACAGACCGGGACCGAGATTGTCGCCCATCCATTTGAAAACCTGCTGATCGATTGTGCGCGGGATGTCGGTGCGCAGATCATTGTGCGTGGATTGCGCGCTGTCGCCGACTTTGAGTATGAATTTCAGATGGTTGGAATGAACCGTGCATTGGACGATTCCATCGAGACCGTTTTTCTGATGGCAGAAGCGCGCCATCAGGCAATTGCCTCGAAGCTGGTCAAAGAAATCGCCCGGTTGAATGGGGACGTGTCGAAATTCGTCACGCCCCGAGTCAACACTGCGCTGAAAGATCGGTTAGGCTAGGGCGCCCATTGCGGCGGCTGTATCCAGCATCCGGTTCGAGAAGCCCCATTCATTGTCGTACCAGGCCAGTACGCGAACAAGTGTGCCGTCGGTGACTTTGGTTTCGGCCAGCGACACGGTCGAGCTGTGCGGATCGTGGTTGAAATCAATGGAAACCAATGGACGGCTTTCTGCCGCCAACACGCCGGGGATTTTGGCGGCGGCATCAATAAACAGCTGATTTACTTCCTCTTCGGTGGTTGGGCGGGAAACCTCGGCCACCAGATCAACGACCGAAACGTTCGGGGTCGGGACACGGATCGCCTGACCCGTCAGTTTGCCTTGTAGTTGCGGCAGAACCAGTCCAACAGCAGCGGCCGCGCCGGTTGTGGTGGGGATCATCGACAACGCAGCGGCGCGTGACAGGTAAGGGTCTTTTCCGACCAAGTCATGTACCGGCTGGCTGGCAGTATATGCATGAACAGTGGTCATATTACCGTGCTTGATACCAAGCCCAGCATCCAAGGCTGCGGCAACTGGAGACAGGCAGTTGGTGGTGCAGGATGCGTTCGACACGACCAAGTCTTCGGCGGTCAGTTCGTGATCGTTCACACCAAATACGACGGTCTTGACGTTGCCATCACCGCGGGCCGGGGCCGAGATCAGAACCTTTTTCGAGCCGTTCTTGAAGTGACGCTCAGCGGCCTCTCGGGTGCGGAACACGCCGGTGCATTCGAGCACGACATCAATATCCGACCACGGCAGGTCTTCGGGGTTGCGTTCGCTGGTCAGACGGATCGGACCACGACCCACATCCAAACCTGCATCGCTGAGTGTAACCGGGTTGGCATAGCGACCATGCACACTGTCGAACTCAAACAAATGCGCGTTCATGTCCGGCTTGCCCAGATCGTTGATCGCCACAATCTCAACGTCTGTGCGGCCACTTTCCATCACCGCGCGCAGAACGCCGCGCCCAATCCGTCCAAATCCGTTGATCGCAAGTTTCAGGGTCATGGTCCGCTCCGTCGAAATTTCTCTGTCAGATTAGTTAGCGCTAACAACTCCAGATCAACGAAAGAGTCAAGAAAAACCTCGGTCAGCGCCAGAAAGCGAGCCAGTCCAGAAATTCGTAGAGCTTCTTGGCAAGGAACAGCAGGTGGTCGCCGCTATACAGCGTCATGTCCAACATCACGCCCCCAAGCAGAAGTATGCCGAGCCAGATGGCGATTTGGTTGGTCATGGTCGTCCCGAACAAAAATGCCCGCTCAGATAACCTGAGCGGGCATTAAGGTACAAGCGAAGTCCGAAGGGTCAGTTAAGACGGCCCATCGCAACGGCCACATCGGCCATACGAACCGAGAAACCCCATTCGTTGTCATACCAGGCCAGAACACGGACCAGGCGATTGTCGACAACGCGGGTCTGATCCGGCGCGAAGATCGAGCTTTCTTCGGTGTGGTTGAAATCGGTCGAGACCAGCGGTGCGGGTTCAAAACCGAGTACGCGCTGCATCGGGCCTTTGGCGGCTTCTTCGACGATAGCGTTGACTTCCTCGACGGTTACATCGCGCGCGGCACGGAAGGTCAGGTCAACAGCCGAGACATTCGGGGTAGGGACGCGGATCGCGGACCCGTCCAGACGGCCTTTCAGGTTTGGCAGAACTTCGCCCAACGCCTTGGCGGCTCCGGTCGAGGTCGGGATCATCGACATAGCTGCGGCGCGGGCGCGGTACAGGTCGCTGTGGCGACGGTCCAGGGTCGGCTGATCGCCAGTATAGGCGTGGATCGTGGTCATGATGCCGTTTTCGATGCCGATACCTTCGTCCAGAACCTTGGCCAGCGGGGCCAGGCAGTTGGTGGTGCAGGAGCCATTTGAAACCATGTTATCGTTTGCGGTCAGCGTGTTGTGGTTCACGCCGAAGACGATGGTCTTGTCGACATTCTTGCCAGGGGCGGACAACAGAACCTTGCCAGCGCCACGCTCAAGGTGGGTTTTCGCCTTGGTGCCGTCGTTAAACTTGCCGGTGCATTCCAGAACGACGTCGCAGCCTTCCCAGTCCAACTCGGCCATGTCGTAGGTCGAGAACATCTGCATCGGACCGCGGCCCAGATCCATGGTGTTGCCTTCGATGGAAACCTCGCGGGGGAAACGCCCGTGGATACTGTCATATTTCAGCAGATGCGCCGAGGTTTCCAACGGGCCGGTGGCGTTGACTTTTATCACTTCGATGTCGTTGCGCCCCGAAGCGGCGATGTGCGACAGGGTGCAGCGGCCAATGCGGCCAAAACCATTGATACCGACCTTGATGGTCATGTGACGTCTCCAGATGCGCTTGCTTTGTGGGCCATATAGCGGCGAAATGGGAATCTCAAAAGGGCAAAAACGGCATATTTTTAAGGTGTTAGCGCAAACCTGCGCCGATTGCGCTAACGCTTGCGCTAGCTGAGAGATCAGGTAGGGTCCGGGTGCGGCAGGTGACAGGAAAGGACACGCGATGAGCGGACTGTTGGCCCTTTTGGATGATGTGGCGGGAATTGCCAAAGTGGCGGCCGCTTCGGTCGACGACGTGGTTGCGGCGGCAGGTAAGGCCGGGGCCAAGACTGCCGGGGTGATCATCGACGACGCGGCGGTCACACCGAAATATGTTCAGGGGTTTGCGCCTGCTCGTGAGTTGCCGATCATCTGGCGCATTGCGCGAGGGTCGATTTTCAACAAGATCATCCTGTTGCTGCCGGTGGCACTGTTGCTTGCCAATTTCGCGCCTTGGCTGATCACCCCGTTACTTATGATTGGAGGGTCATATCTTTGTTTTGAGGGGGCCGAGAAGATATTTCACGTCTTGTTCCCCCATGGCAGCCACGCCATCGAACAAGACATGGACGTTCGTGACCCCGGTCATTTGGAGGAACAAAAGGTAAAAGGCGCGATCAAGACGGACTTTATTCTGTCAGCTGAGATCATGACCATTGCTTTGGCAGCGATCGAAGCGCCTAACCTGTGGATGCAGGCCGCTACGCTCGCCGTGGTCGGGATCGGGGTAACGGTCGCCGTTTATGGGTCCGTCGCGCTGATCGTGAAAATGGATGATGTCGGGCTTTATCTGGCGAACAACGCGCCGACACCTATCGGTCGCGGTCTGGGTCGAGGGTTGGTCAAGGCAATGCCCGGCGTAATGAAAACCCTGTCTATTGTCGGAACTGCAGCGATGTTGTGGGTGGGGGGATCGATCGTCATCCACGGGATGGAGGTTCTGGGTTTTGGCTGGCTGGGTCATCACATCCACGATTGGGCATATGCCATTGGACATTCGGCGTCTGAACAATGGGTTGGGGCAGTTGAATGGATTTCCAAAGCTACAATGGATGGCATTTTCGGTTTGGCATGGGGCCTGGTGTTAATCCCGATAGCGACCAAGGTTATCGGACCAGCGCTGGGTATGTTCTCTGGTTCTGAAGCAAAGCATTGAACCCTTGCCGACAAGTGACGTTAGGTTGCAATGGCGACATGCCGCCAAAAGGTTAGTGTCGCCGAAGGTGCAACAGAACTGGTTTCCTCATGTCCGCTTATTCATTGGTCGATGTTCTTGAAGCGCGAGAGACAATTGACAACCGGCTAAAGTTTCCTGTCCCGGCGAACTGGATGCAGGGCCGCACGACTTTTGGTGGGTTTTCGTCTGCGCTGATGCTGGCTACCATCTTCGAACGGCACGACGGGTTACCTCCTTTGCGGTCCGCATTGATCAATTTCACGGCCCCGATCGGCACCCCGCCAACGATTGGCACCGAAATTCTGCGGCAGGGCCGTAACGTGACGATCATCAACGTTCGAGCCGAAATCGAAGGAAAAGTCGCGGCGCTGGGTACGTTTTCGTTTGGTGTCCCTCAGGACAGCCACGTCGCGTTTGATCATCCTGCGCAACCAGCCCCGAAACCCGAAGAAACCGACCCCTATTTCCCGCCGGGTTTACCCCGACCACCCATTCCGTTTCTTGAGAATTTCGATGTCAGACTTGTTGACGGTGCTTTGCCGTTTTCAGGAGCAGAGAGAGGCTACCTGCGCCTTTGGGCGCGTCACAAAGATCCGCGGATGTGGAGCCGGATGGAAGGGTTGATCTCGGTCGCGGATCTACCGCCGCCTGCGATCTATCCGACCCTCAAGAAACCCGGCCCAAATTCTTCGATGAACTGGATTTTCAATGTGTTGTCAGAAGAAATTGAGACGCGTGAAGGGTGGTTCCTGTTGGAACATCAACTGACAGCTGGGCACGATGGCTACAGCTCGCAAGTCATGCGTGTGTGGAATACTGACGGTGATCTGATTGTGGACGGGATGCAGTCAGTTATTATTTTCGTCTAACAAAAAAGCCCCGGCAAAAACCGGGGCTTTTTTAACTGATAAGCAGGGATTAACCCAGCAGTTCTTTGACCTTGGCTACGGTCGCTTCTGCGGTGATGCCGAAGTGCTTGTAAAGCTCGCCTGCCGGGGCTGACGCGCCAAAGCTCGACATGCCGATGAAGCCGGCCTTGGCTTCGCGGCCACGCTCGCCCAACAACCAACGGTCCCAGCCACCAGCGCGAACAGCGGCTTCGATGCCAACGCGGACGGGGCCAGCGGGCAGAACGCGCTTGCGATAGGCTTCGTCCTGTTGCGCGAACAGCTCCATACAGGGCATCGAGACGACGCGGGTGCCGATGCCTTCGGCCTCGAGCATCGCTTTGGCTTCCATGGCCAGCGACACTTCGGACCCGGTGGCGATCAGGATGGCCTGACGTTTGCCTTCGGCTTCGGCCAGAACATAAGCACCCTGTGCAACCAGGTTCTTGGTCTTATGCTGGGTGCGCACTGTCGGCACACCTTGGCGGGTCAGCGACAGAACCGAGGGGCTGTCCTTGAAGGTCAGCGCCAGTTCCCACGCTTCAGCCGTTTCAACCGTGTCAGCGGGGCGGAACACATAGGTGTTCGGCGTTGCGCGTGAGATGGCCAGATGTTCAACCGGTTGGTGGGTCGGGCCGTCTTCGCCCAGACCGATCGAGTCATGGGTCATTACGAAGACCGACGGGATTTTCATCAGAGCCGCCAAACGCATGGACGGGCGGGCATAGTCGGTGAAGGCCATGAATGTACCGCCATAGGGGCGGATGCCACCATGCAGTGCCATGCCGTTCATCGCAGCGGCCATGCCGTGTTCGCGAATACCGTAATGGATATAGCGCCCTTTGCGGTTTTCCGGCAGGAACACACCCATATCGGCCGATTTGGTGTTGTTCGAGCCGGTCAGGTCGGCCGAGCCGCCAACGGTTTCGGTCATGATCGGGTTCACGACGTTCAGAACTTTTTCCGACGAAGCGCGCGTAGCCAGCTTTGGTTGATCTTCCGAAACTTGCTTTTTGAAAGAACGAATGGCGCCAGCCAGCTTTTTAGGGGCTTCAAACGCGTAGGCACGATTGAACTCGGCCTGCTTGCGTTCGGAAAGTTGTGCGAAACGCTCTTCCCAGGCTGCTCGTTCTGCAGCACCACGTGCGCCAATGGCTTCCCATGCGGATTTCACGTTTGCAGGCACTTCGAACGCGTCGTGAGGCCAGTCATAGGCTTCTTTGGCTGCTTTCAACTGATCCTGATCGGTCAGCGCGCCGTGGCCTTTTGACGTATCCTGTGCTGCATGACCCAGCGCGATATGGCTTTCACATGCGATCATGGTCGGTTTGCTGGATTTCTTAGCGTCGACAATGGCCGCATCAATGGCTTTTGGATCATGGCCATCGATCTCGATCACATGCCAGCCCGAGGCTGCAAAGCGGCGCACCTGATCGGTGCGGTCGGCAATATCGACGGTGCCGTCGATGGTGATGTTGTTGTTGTCCCAGAAGACGATCAGTTTGCTCAGTTCATGACGACCGGCCAGGGTGATCGCTTCTTGGCTGACGCCTTCCATCAGGCAGCCGTCGCCCGCGATGACGTAGGTGTAGTGATCAACAACCTTCTTGCCGTAATGCGCGCGCTGGATTTCTTCGGCCATGGCAAAGCCCACAGCGTTCGAGATGCCCTGACCCAGCGGGCCGGTGGTGGTCTCGATACCGTCGACCAAGAAGTTTTCAGGGTGGCCTGCCGTTTTTGCGCCCAACTGACGGAAGTTCTTGATCTCTTCCAGTGTCACGTCTGCGTGGCCGGTGAGATACAGCAGCGAGTATACCAGCATCGAGCCGTGACCAGCCGACAGGATGAACCGGTCGCGGTCGGGCCAGCTTGGGTTTGATGCGTCGAATTTCAGGTGCTTTTCGAACAATACGGTCGCAACATCGGCCATGCCCATGGGCATACCGGAATGGCCGGAATTGGCGGCAGCGACGGCATCAAGGGTCAGGGTGCGGATGGCCGCAGCTTTGTCCCAGTGTTCGGGGTTGGCATTGCGCAGCGCAGTCAAGTCCACGGGCGTTGTTCCTTTGGGTTTTGAAGCAGATTGCGCGCTCAATACCATTCAATACCCAAAGTGCAAGCGGAACCGGGGTGAATCGGGGTGGGATGCATGAAGAGCGGGGCTCAAGTCGTTGAAAGCAAACAGTGGGTATTTTCTGTCGCATTCCGCTAGACTGTCAGAAGGCGGGATTCGGTTTTGATTCGGATCGCATCGAAACAGAATGAACCTTGATAAAGAGGTGACAGGGGCATGAGCCAGATAGAAGACTTACAGCACCGCATTATTGCTGCGATGGACCGCATCGGCGCGGGTGTCGATGCATTGGGCGCTGCACCCCGGGATATTGCACCGGACGAGGGGCTTCAAACTGCACTTGAGGACGAACGCGTCGCCAACGCGCAGCTTCAGGAACGGCTGAAATCTCTGAAACAACAGCATGAACAGCAAGTTGATGGCTTGCGCGCCGATCTTGAGGAACTACGCGCTGCCCCGTCTGACAGCGCTGAAACCGACGCACTGCGCGCCGAGCTGGAGGAAGCCCGTGCCAAGATCACTTCGGTGGAAGCGGCACGTGCCGAGCTGGCCGAAGCCAAGGCAGCGCTGGACAACAGCGCGGAGCTGGACTCACTAAAAGCCGAAAACGAAAAGATGCGGGCAGAGTTGGACACATTGGAAGATCCTGAGCCGTTAAAGGCGGAACTGGAACAGCTGCGCGGAATGCTGGATCAGGCCAAGGCGGTTGAGGCGGAAAACAACCGCCTAAAGACCGAGTTGGAAGATACCGTGCGTGTCGATGATCTGAGCGCTGAACTGGAAATGTTGCGTGCTGAACGGGCCAGTCATGGGGCAGCAATGTCTCGTCTGGATGACGATTTGCAGCGCATGCGCAAAGCGAATGAACAATTGCGCAGCGCCGTTGACGAATTGCGTGCGGCGGCCACTGAGGGTTTGACAGACGCGGAACTCTTGAACCGCGCAACAGTCGCCGAACTAGAGGCAACGCGCGCGGCGCAAGCCTCGGACGCGGCTGAAGCGCAGGCTGTTCTGGCGCGGCTGGAACCTCTGCTGTCGCAGGCGAAACTTGTAGAAGGTGAGGTAGAGTAATGCCTGAAGTGACCATTAATATCGGCGGTCGCGGCTTTGACGTTTCGTGCCGGGACGGTGAAGAACCTTTTCTGCACTCCGCAGCCAAGATGCTGGATGATGAAGCCCAGGTTTTGTCCGATCAGATCGGCAGGATGCCTGAATCCCGGATGCTTCTGATGGCGGGTCTCATGCTGGCTGACAAAACAGCGGCGACAGAAGACAAGGTGAAATCGCTTGAGGCCAAGCTGGCCGAGGCTGAGGCTGAACTTCAGGGCCTCAGGAACGCTCCGCCGCCAGAGCCGGAGCGGGTCGAAGTGGCGGTGGTTCCGCCCTCTGTCACGGACACACTGGCAGAGCTGGCAGCACGGGCAGAAGCCCTTGCAGCTGTCGTCGAGGAGAAGAAAGCATAATGACTTTGTTGCGAAACGCGCTGTTCGCTGCTGCGCTGGCTTTGCCTGCAACATCTGCAATGGCAGAGATTGACATATTGTCCGTCACATTCACCTGCGAGAACGGCATACCTTTGCCTGTGACTTACTTCAACGCGCCAGATGGTTCGGGCGCGGCGGCAACAATGGTGGATAATACTCTGGTCGCCATGCGCCAGGTGGAAAGCGGATCAGGCATCCGGTACGAATCCACCGGCGATGAGGGAACCTATATCCTGCGCTCAAAAGGCTGGAACGCGTCGATCAGCTATTTGGCGGCAGGTGCCGCCAATGAGCAGACGATCTATCAGGACTGTTCCAGCCGGTAATTTGGCTTAAGCGTTTGCTTCACGAATTTTGTCGGCTGCATCTTTGTTGTAGCCGACACCGTTTTCGTCAAACAGTGTGTCCAGTTCACCCGACAAGGTCATTTCAGTGATGATGTCGCAACCGCCAACGAATTCGCCTTTGACGTACAGCTGCGGCACGGTCGGCCAATCCGAGTAGTCCTTGATACCCTGACGGATTTCTTCGTCTGCCAGAACGTTCACGTCGGCATAGTCGACGCCCATATAGTTTAGTACGCCTGCCACACGGGATGAGAAGCCGCACTGGGGCATCTCTTTGGTGCCTTTCATATACAGCACCACGTCATTGGCTTTGACGGTTTCATCGATCTGGGTTTTCACATCGGTCATTTCGCGTTTCCTTTGCTCTTCGGCATTATTGCTTTGGCGAAGTTTTGTGGGTCTTTGGGGATATGGGTCTGCGCCGAGCCAATTGCACCGTCATGTGATGAGTAAGATGAGTGGAGAAGGTGGTTTCCACGTCCAGGTGACGATCCTCGGTTTGTATTGCGCCCAGTCTTTGAATGGTTCAACGCTATCAGCGCGATGAGCACGACAAAGACGGAAACAGCAATCAAAATAACGATCGCGTGCTCCATATCACTCCGGCACTTTGGTGGTCAGCGCCAGCGCGTGCAGTTCTCCATCCGGGCCGTCCATTTTGCCTTTCAGGGCCGCGTAGACAGCGCGTTGCTGTTGAACGCGGTTCTTGCCGCGAAAGCTTTCGTCCACGACCATGGCGGACATATGCACGCCATCGCTGCCGCCAACCTGAATTTCCGCGTTGGGAAAGCTCTCGCGCAGCAGGGATTTAATCTCGTGGGCGCTCATCGGCATGTAGGTTCACTCCTGAAAGTCTTTCCCAAGATGTAGAGCGATGGGGCGGGGCGTGCAAGATGGCACGTGTCGACAAACTCGGCAAATCCTACGCGCGGTTAGACGCATAGGATTTCCGTGTTTGAGACGAGCTGAAGCCTGTATTTTAGGCCACAGCCGCGGCAAAGCTGGTGCGGAAGGTGTCCGTCAGCTCGGCAAGCGGAGCCTCGGAGCCACCGATTTTCACGCTATCACCGGTGAAGCGTCCAACCGAGACCAGCGGAACACCGGCCTGACCGGCAGCAATCATCAGTGCCTCGGCCTGATCGAAGTTGCAGGCGACCAGATAGCGGGCCTGATCTTCGCCAAACAGGAATTCGGTCGGGGCCTCGTCCAGGTGAACACCAACGCCAGCCGCTTCGGCCAATTCAAAGGCGGCCAGTGCAAGACCGCCATCGCCAAGGTCGGTACACGCTTTGACCATCTCGCGGTTGGCGCGAATGAAGTCACCGTTGCGCTTTTCAGCATCCAGATCGACATGCGGCGCATCGCCGTCTTCGCGGTTGAACACTTCGGCAAGCAGGGCGGATTGACCAAGATGGCCTTTGGTTTCACCAATGATCAGCGCGACGTGGCCTTCGCGAACCTCGTTGCCGATGATCTCGTCCGAATGGGACAACAGGCCAACCGCACCGATGGTCGGTGTTGGAAGGATCGCTTGACCGTCGGTCTCGTTGTACAGCGACACGTTGCCCGAAACGATAGGCATATCCAACGCGCCGACGGCAGCACCGATGCCCTGAATGGCGCCAACAAACTGGCCCATGATCTCGGGCTTTTCGGGGTTGCCGAAGTTTAGGTTATCGGTGGTAGCTAGCGGCTTGGCCCCAACAGCGGTCAGGTTGCGATAGGCTTCGGCCACAGCTTGTTTGCCGCCTTCAACCGGGTTGGCGCGCACATAGCGTGGGGTCACGTCACTGGTGAAGGCCAGCACCTTGTCGGTTCCATGGACGCGTACCATTCCTGCGCCCAGACCCGGTGTGCGGGCGCTGTCCGCCATGACCATGGTGTCGTATTGTTCGTACACCCACTGCTTGCCCGCGTAGTTGGGCGAAGAGAGCAGGGCGCGCAGCCCGTCAATAGGGTCGATCTGAGGGACTTCGGCTAGGTCTTCGGCCTCGGGCGTCGGTTCCCATGGGCGGTCATATTCCGGTGCGGTCGAAGACAGTTTGGACAGAACCAGATCGGCTTTCACCTCGCCATTGTGCATGATCAGGAAGCGGTCTTCGGCAATGGTCTCACCTACGATGGCAAAGTCCAGATCCCATTTCTCGAACACGGCGCGGGCTTCAGCTTCAAGTTCGGGCTTCAGCACCATCAGCATGCGTTCCTGAGATTCCGACAGCATCATCTCATAGGCTGTCATATTCTCTTCGCGCTGAGGCACGTTTTCCAGATCAAGACGTACGCCCAGGCCACCTTTGTCGCCCATTTCAACGGCAGAGCAGGTCAGGCCAGCGGCACCCATATCCTGGATCGAGATCACGGCACCGGTCTGCATCAGTTCCAGCGTCGCTTCCATCAGGCGCTTTTCCGTGAAGGGGTCGCCGACCTGAACGGTGGGGCGTTTTTCTTCGATGGTGTCGTCAAACTCAGCCGATGCCATGGTCGCACCGCCGACACCGTCACGGCCGGTTTTTGCGCCCAGATACACGACGGGCATACCCACGCCGGAGGCGGCCGAGTAGAAAATCTTGTCGCTGTCGGCCAGACCTGCCGCGAATGCGTTCACAAGGCAGTTGCCGTTATAGGCCGGGTGGAAACGGACTTCACCGCCCACGCAAGGCACGCCGAAGCAGTTGCCATAACCGCCAATGCCTTCGACCACGCCATTCACCAGCTGGCGGGTTTTGTGGTGGCCGGGCTCACCGAAGGACAGCGCGTTCATGGACGCGATCGGGCGGGCACCCATGGTAAAGACGTCGCGCAGGATACCTCCGACACCGGTCGCGGCACCTTGGTAAGGTTCGATATAAGACGGGTGGTTGTGGCTTTCCATCTTGAAGACCACGGCCTGACCGTCGCCGATATCAACCACGCCCGCGTTTTCACCCGGACCACAGATCACCTGAGGGCCCGAGGTGGGCAGGGTTCGCAGCCATTTCTTGGACGACTTGTAGGAACAATGCTCGTTCCACATAGCCGAGAAGATACCCAGTTCGGTAAAGGTCGGTTCACGCCCAATGATCTCGAGGATCATGTCGTATTCCTCGGGCTTGAGCCCATGTGCAGCAATCAGATCGGGTGTGATGGCGGGCTCTTGCATCTTCTGTCCTGTGTCCAAGTGGGCCGAGATTGCGCGCCTTTTAGGGCAAGCGGGCGCGTGTGGAAAGGGTCAAGACGGCGCAGGGTGCGTCTTTCAAAGAAAAACGGAACCGACGTTAGGGTCGGTTCCGTAAAAGGCGCTCAATCGTAAGCGCAAATCTTTGGCGTACCCAGTGCGGATTACGCTGAACCTTGATCTTTGTTGAGCTCGGCCGCAGCCGCGGCACCCACGGCTGCTTTCTGCTCCGGTGACAGGTTCTCGGCTTCGTCCAGACCCGGGATCGCGACGCGTACCTCGCGGCGGGCAAAGTCGATGCCGTTTTCCTTAAAGGCGGCCTTGACCCTGTTGAAGATCTCCTTGCGCAGGGTGAACTGCTTGCCTGGCTTGGCCATGAACTTGCCCCGGATGATCATGCCGACATCGTCAAAGTCGAAGACACCCTGAGATTTGAAGGGCTGAAGGAAACCATCCTTGTGGGTTTCGTCCTCCATCATCTCGGCACCGATCTTTTTGAAGATCTTCTTGACCTTGTTGGGGTCGGTATCGAAAGGCACGGTGAACTTCAGCTTCATGATCACCCAGTCGCGGCTGAAATTGGTCAGTTTCTGAATCTCACCGTAAGGAATGGTGTGCACCGGACCGCGGTGGTGACGCAGTTGCATCGACCGGATCGAGATTTTCTCGACCGTGCCCATCGTGCCTCCAACATCCACATACTCGCCCACGCGGAACGCATCGTCGATCAAGAAGAAAACACCACCCACGATATCGGCAACAAGTTTCTGAGCGCCAAAACCGATGGCCAGACCCAGAACACCGGCACCAGCCAGTAAAGGCGTGATGTTGATGCCCAACGCCCCAAGCGCCAGCAGGCCGAATATCACTGCGATCGTGATCTGCGCCGTAATCCGCATCAGCGGCAGAACGGTCGCCAGACGAGAGCCTCCGGCACCGCCACCTTCGCCGCCGGCCTCTTCATCAAGGGCCTCGGCCGCAGTTTGTTCCCTGGCCAACCGGCGGTTGATCCACAGCGAGACAACCTCGTTCAGGATATAGCCGACAGCGATGATCAGCAGGAACTCGATGACAGCGCCGCCAACTTCGGCACTGACACCAGCCGAAGCAACGTTACGCAGATCAAGTTGCCATGTGCGTGCGATCATGAACACCACGATGAGACCCGCGATAACGCGGCCAATCCGGATGTAACTGCGTTTCGCAGAACGGTAGGCACGTTCGGCCAAGGGGCCTTCGCCAGACATGGGGGGCTGCAAATGGCGCACCAATCCACGGATCAGTGTGTCCATCGCGGGAGCGATCAACAACCAGAACATGGTTGTGAAATGCGCACCGCTGGTGAGCAGTCTCAATGTCGATGGATCGCGCTGTGCGACCAAGAACTCGACCAGCAGCCAGATTGCCACCGAAACGCCGATGGCGAAATAAGGGTAATAATGCGCGACTTCCTCGTCGAATTTTGAATGATCCGGGTCTGTACCCAGCATCATCTGAGAAAGTCCTTCGCGTGCGGTCCACGCGATTATTGCGATGTAGATGTGGATTGCTGCGTTCAGCCAGAAGCCAAGGCGTGTCTCGCCAGCAGTAACACCATTGAGCGCGTTGAACCGAACGATGAACAGCGTAAACCCGATCAGTATCAACAGACCGATGAGGTTGCGGTACAGGTATTTTGCCCAATGGTCGTCAACGTTAACCAACCGAAGTCGTGGTTTCTCAGGTGCCAAAACAAAGCGTGACGCGGCAGCGCCCAGACGAGGAATCCAAATCAAATAGAAGACAAACGGAGCAGCATATGTGATTTGTTCAGGCGTCAGTAAACCACGACCAATTGCCCTTATGACAACATAGAACACGATCAACCCGGCGATTTCGCGGCAAAACCGGCGGAATAGATAGCTGACTGCGCCCCAAAGGTCAGCCTCATCCGAGGCTTCAGTCGCTTCATGCCAGCGACGGGTCAGGAAAATGAACAGCTTTTCAGCTATGAATCCCACAATCAGCACAGACAGGATAAGCCCGAACAAAGTAAATACGCCGGTCGTTCCGAACGTGTCACTAAAGTTGCTGAACGCGGTCATCTGCGCCGTAACGATGTTGGGAAGCGTGGTCAGAACGTGTGTCCAGGACGAGACCATCTCGGCCCAGATTTCGCTTATTTCGGTCAAGGGGTCTTCCACGTCCGCTTTCTCGGCGGCTTGTTTTTCTGCGACTGCATCCAGCCGTTCCAAAAGAATTGCGCGTACCTGGTCATCGGACATACGCGCAACCAGATCGTCGACCTGTTCGGGTGTCAGGTCTTCAGGAATGGTCACTGTAGAGGTTGTGCCGGTGTCTTGCGCATATAGCGGCACTGCTAAAAATAAAGCGGAAATGATCGCCAGCATGAGGCCGAGTGGGTGGAGCATTGATTTTCCCTCGAACACGAAATTGTTTCGTTTTTTTGGGATCATATGCCTATGCGTGTATTTTTCCCAGAGCTTTCGCTGGCTAAATGCTTTTGGCCGCGCAAAAAAAAGGCCGAGCTATAAGCTCGGCCGTAGTCCAACAGGGAGGTATGAAGATGATGAGCGTTTCAGCATCACCGCCTTCGAGTGCTCATTTAGGGGTCAGTTTGTGAACGTTCAAGGAATTTAACTCTGTAAAGACCTCATGCCCGATATGCTATGGGCGCATAGCTAGAGTTTTCCCATCTGTTTCAGTTGTTTGCGCTGTGCAATGATCTCGTCCTGGACAAAATCTCGGAACGCACCAACGCGTTTAGAATGTCTGAGTTCTTCGGGATAGGCCAGATAAACAGGAACATCAGCGGTTTCGATGTCAGACAAGACAGGGACAAGATGCGGAAAATCCTGGGTCACATAGTCCGGCAGAACGCCAATGCCCAAATTGTGCAGAACCCCTTGCAGGACACCGAAATAGTTGTTCACGGTCAGCAATGAGCCGGGATTATAAGTCATCAGGTGACGTACCATGGCGGCACTTGCACCGACCTGTGGTGCCGCAGGGGTCTGGCAGATCAAGCGGTGATCTTTGATTTCCTCAAGCGATTTCAGCATTCCGCCATGGGTCTCAATATAGTCCTGAGTCGCGTACAGCATCATTTGCACTGTCATCAGGCGCTTGCGAACCAGATCGGCCTGGCTGGGCTCTTTCATTCGAATGGCAACATCTGCCTCGCGCATGGGCAGGTCCAGAACCCTCTCTTCCAGCATCAGATCGATATTGAGGTCGGGATATTCCTCGTACAATTTTGGCAGGCGCGGGGCCAGCCAGAGTGTGCCGAAACCAAAGGTCGTTGTGACGCGCAAGACGCCAAAAACCTCTTCCTCACTGTCCCGAATGCGCGCGGCTGCTGCATCAAGACGTTTTGACATGGCGGAAGTGGCGTCGAAAAGCAATTCACCCTGCTCGGTGAGAATCAGCCCTCGGGCGTGACGGTGGAAAAGGGTGGAATCCAGCGATTCTTCCAGGGCACGGATCTGCCGGCTCACGGCAGATTGAGACAGATTGAGCTTGTCACCCGCATGGGTGAGGCTGCCTGCATCGGCTACTGCGTGAAATATTCTAAGCTTGTCCCAATCCATCGCCGCAACTTTCGTTATCCATTTGAACGCCTATATGAAAGAGGTGACAAGTTCCACATTCAAAGGGCGAAATCGTTACTTATCAGTGGATAAATCCTATACAGGTCAGAAATTATGACCTAAAATGCACCGAAATAAAGCACACTGATCTGACGAGGGGAGACGTCTGATAAGTCAGCCACAGATAACATTGAACGACAGGTTCGATCTTGAGAAAAACCCCGTTCTGTTGAACGGAACTCAGGCGCTTGTTCGGTTGATGCTGATGCAAAAAGCCAGAGATCGGCAGGCGGGCCTGAATACGGCGGGTCTTGTAACTGGGTATCGGGGGTCGCCCCTTGGCGCTGTTGATCAGCAAATGATGCGGGCTCAAAAACCGCTGGCCGAAAACGACGTGACGTTTCAGTTCGGCTTAAACGAAGATCTCGCAGCGACCGCCCTGTGGGGCAGTCAGCAAGCAGGGTTGCGGGGCGACGGCAAGTTCGACGGGGTTTTCGGACTTTGGTACGGCAAAGGTCCAGGGGTCGACCGATCCGGTGACGTTATGCGCCACGCGAACATGGCCGGTACGGCCAAGCACGGCGGCGTCCTGATGGCAATGGGCGATGATCACACCGGCGAAAGCTCGACCGTTCTGCACCAGTCAGAATGGTCTCTGGTCGATATGTATATGCCGATTGTCAGCCCCGCTGGCGTTCAGGAAATTCTGGACTACGGCATATACGGCTTCGCACTCAGTCGCTTTGCTGGGGTCTGGGTCGGCTTGAAAACGATGAAAGACACAATCGAGGTCACATCGGTTGTGGACGGCAGCCCTGACCGAATGCAGGTTGTTTTGCCCGAGTTCGACATGCCGGACGGCGGGTTGAATATTCGTTTGGGCGATACCCCGCATCTGCAGGAAACGCGTGTCATCGACTACAAGAGGTTCGCGGCCGAGACGTTTTCTCATGCCAATAAGCTCGACAAGCGGATGTGGGGCAAGCCGGGGGCCAAGATCGGATTCGTCGCAGCGGGCAAGAATTGGTTGGATCTATCCCATGCTCTATCGCTTTTGAATATCGACGAAGGCGAAGCTGAGCGGCTGGGCATCACCACGTACAAAGTTGGGCAGACCTTCCCGCTGGATATGGCCGGGTTCCATGACTGGGCCGAAGGGCTGGACTTGATTGTGATCGTCGAGGAAAAGCGCAAGCTGATCGAAGTTCAGGTCAAAGAGGCCATTTTTGACGACCGGCGTGGTCGCAGGGTTTATGGCTGGTACAAAGGTGGGGCCGGGACGTTGCACCGGGAGGAACTGTTCCCGACACGCGGCGCGTTGGATCCGATCATGATCGCGGAAAAACTGGGCGAAATCCTGATCGAGGAAGGGTGTGAAACTGAAGGCATCAACGCCGGGCTTGCATCGTTGTCCGAAGCTCGCCGGGCCGACAACGCGCAGGAAATCGCGACACGGCTTCCGTATTTCTGCTCGGGCTGTCCGCATAACAGTTCCACCAAAGTGCCGGATGGCAGCCGCGCCTATGCCGGTATCGGCTGTCACTACATGGTTCAGTGGATGGACCGCGAGACGACAGGTTTCACCCAAATGGGCGGTGAAGGCGCGAACTGGATAGGTGAAGCTCCGTTTTCGACTACCAAACATGTGTTCCAGAACCTGGGCGACGGCACTTATAACCATTCGGGCGTTCAGGCGATCCGGGCGGCGTTGTCTGCAGGAACGAACATCACCTTCAAAATCCTGTTCAACGACGCGGTCGCCATGACCGGTGGGCAGGACAATGAAGGTGACCTGACTGCAGAACGGATCGTTGCCGAGGTCAAGGCGATGGGCGTCCGTGAAGTCGCGCTGGTCTATGACGAAAAGGAAGACGTAAACTTCAAGGCGCTGCCTGCAAGCGTTCAGACATATGAGCGCGCGGATCTTATGCAGGTGCAGGAGAAATTCCGCGAGATCGAAGGTGTCTCGGTCATTGTCTATGTTCAGACCTGCGCGGCTGAAAAACGCCGCCGTCGCAAGCGAGGCACATTCCCGGACCCAGACAAACGTGTGTTCATCAACACCGATGTTTGCGAAGGCTGCGGCGATTGTGGGGTGCAGTCGAACTGCGTATCGATCGTGCCGAAACAGACCGAACTGGGCCGTAAGCGAGCCATTGATCAGTCAAGTTGCAACAAGGACTTTTCCTGCCTGAACGGGTTCTGCCCCTCGTTCGTGACCCTTGAGGGTGCGAAAATCCGCAAAGAGGCAACGACCGAGATCGACCTGCCGGATTTGCCGATGCCGGAGCTTCCCGAGATCAAGGGAACGCACAACGTGGTAATTACGGGTGTTGGTGGAACAGGCGTCGTCACCCTTGGTGCAATTCTTGCTCAGGCCGCGCAGATCGATGGCAAAGGCGCCGGCATGATGGAAATGGCGGGCCTGGCGCAGAAAGGTGGCGCGGTTCATATCCACTGCCGTCTGGCCAATCGTCCCGAAGATATCAGCGCGATCCGCGTTGCCACCGGTGAAGCCCATGCACTGATCGGCGGTGATTTGGTGGTTTCCGCCGGGGCGAAGACCTTGGGCCTGACGCGCACAGGACGTACTGGTGCAGTCGTGAACAGCCATGAAACGGTCACTGGCGACTTCACACGCAATACGGAGTTTCGCATTCCAGCCGATCAGTTGGAACTGGCCTTGCAGGCGCGGCTGAAAGAAGATGTCTCATTGTTTGACGCAACCGATCTGGCGCGCGCCGTGATGGGGGATTCGATCTATTCCAACATGATGATCTTCGGGGCGACCTGGCAGCGCGGGTTGTTGCCGGTCAGCCATCAGGCGATCTTTGACGCCATCGAGTTGAACGGAACGGCGGTCGAACGGAACAAGCGTGCGTTTGATATCGGTCGTTGGGCGGTGCTGCATCCGGATGAGGTACAGTCCATACTGTCCCCAACCGTGGCCGAGATGCCCAAAACGCTGGACCAGATCATCGAGTTCCGTGCGCAGCACCTGACCGATTACCAAAGTGCCCGGCTGGCAAAACGGTATCGTAAGTTGGTGGACAGTGTAGAGGATGTCGAGGTGCGCGAAGCGGTGGCAAAGGGCTATCACAAGCTTCTGTCATACAAGGATGAATACGAGGTTGCGCGCCTTCTACTGGCCAGTCGGGAAAAGGCGGCGGCCGAGTTTGATGGCGATTTTAAGATGACCTTCCATTTGGCACCGCCGATTTTCGGAGGATCGGGCAGTAACGGCAGGCCCAAGAAGCGCGCATTCAGCGAATCTGTTTTGGGCCCTTTGAAACTGCTGACAAAGTTGAAGGCGCTGCGTGGTACACCGTTCGATGTTTTCGGATATTCGTCCGAACGCAAGATGGAGCGCGCTTTGATCCGGCAGTACGAAAAGGACATGCGCGAAGTGCTGCCTTTATTGTCGCAGGACACGCGTGATGCGATCTCTGGCTTGGCTCGACTGCCGCTCGATATCCGTGGTTTCGGACCTGTTTTGCAGGAAAACGAGGCTAAAGCGGCCAAACGGCGCGAGGAGTTGCTGGCATCGATCCGAAGCGGTGGGCCTGAGTTGAAGGCTGCGGCGGAGTAACTCGTCACAACCCTGTCACGATGGCTAGGCAAAATTGTTACTTGCACTTATTTTGCAGGCAACAAACCGGAGACCCAAATGCCTTCTCGTCGTCATGCTGTTCGTGACATCTCTTATGCCCATTCCGCTGAAACCAAAGGCGGGCGAATGGTCATCAAACTTATGGAGAATACCACGGGTCGAATGCGCCTGATCAAACGCGCGGATGGATACGAGAAAGACGTTGCCAACGGGCGCGACTTTTGGGCCGTTATGGTCGAACGCTATGGGCTGACATTGGATGTTGTGGGCGGATCTCTTGCGAACATTCCGGCAGATGGCCCCCTGATCCTGATCGCCAATCATCCCTATGGCATTCTGGATGGCCTGATGATGGGGCATATTCTGTCTGAGACACGCGGAGATTTCCGAATTCTGGCGCATCGGGTTTTTCGCAAGGCCGAGGATCTGAACCGTATCATTCTGCCTATTTCGTTTGATGAGACGAAAGAAGCGATGAAGCTGAATTTGGAGACGCGCAAAACGGCTCTCAACTATCTGGGCGAGGGCGGGGCAATTGGCATTTTCCCCGGAGGCACGGTCAGCACCGGCGTCAAGCCGTTTGCCCATCCTATGGATCCGGGTTGGCGCGGCTTTACCGCTCGGATGGTGGCAAAGTCCAATGCCACCGTGGTGCCGGTTTTCTTTGATGGGCACACGTCGCGCCTGTTCCAGATCGCAAGCCATTTGCACAACACGCTGCGCATGGGCTTGCTGATCAAAGAATTCAAAAAGCGCGTGGATACGCCTGTGAAAGTGGTGATCGGAGAACCTATAGGGCGCGACGTTCTGGATCCATTGGGTAAGGATACGCGCAAGATGATGGATTTCCTGCGCAAAGCCACGTATGAGCTGTCTCCAGAGCCGTTGGAGTCATATGACTACGGCTATGAATTTGAGGAACGGCATCGCGCCTGAAGGGGCAAATGGCAGTAGGTATCTTTGATTCCGGTTTGGGCGGTCTGACCGTCCTGAACGCCGCGCAGCAACGGCTGCCCGACGTGGATTTCCTGTATTTTGCGGACAGTGCACATGCACCTTACGGTGTACGTGATGCCGAGGATATCTATCAGCTGACCCGCAAAGCCGTGCACGAGCTGTGGGATCGCGGGTGCAATCTGGTGATTCTGGCCTGCAACACCGCAAGCGCTGCCGCTCTGCGACGGATGCAGGAAGAAGGCGTGCCCGACGGCAAGCGGGTGCTGGGCGTCTTTGTTCCCTTGATCGAAGCCCTGACTGAGCGGCAATGGGGGGATAACTCGCCGCCGCGCGAAGTGGCTGTCAAGCACGTGGCGTTGTTCGCCACGCCTGCCACTGTGTCCAGCCGGGCCTTTCAACGGGAACTGGCATTCCGCGCAATCGGTGTGGATGTCGAGGCGCAAGCCTGTGGCGGCGTGGTCGACGCTATTGAAGATGGCGACATGATCCTGGCGGAGGCTCTGGTTCGTAGCCATGTGGATGCTTTGAAACGAAAAATGCCCGAGCCGCAGGCCGCGATTTTAGGCTGCACACACTATCCGTTGATGGCCGAGACCTTTCAGGCCGCCTTGGGTTCAGATGTTCAGGTCTTTAGCCAAGGGGATCTGGTGGCCGAAAGCCTGGCCGATTATCTGCAACGTCACCCCAATATGTTGGGCGATGGCGCTGGTGGCTATCTGACCACGGGCAAGCCGGGTTTTGTCAGTGATCGTGCAACGCAATTCCTCCGACGACAAATCTCGTTCGAGGCGGCCTGATTTAGGTCAAGGACGCACTTCCCCGAATTTTCTAATTCAAAGACCGTCACATCGGCGGTCGTGATATGTGACACATGCAAAGAAGAGGTCTGACATGACCCACAAAATCGCAATTTTGGGCGCTTCTGGGTACACCGGCGCTGAACTGGTGCGGCTGATCGCCGAGCACCCGAATATGGACATTGTTGCTTTGGCCGCCGAACGGAAGGCAGGCATGAGCATGGCGCAGGTCTTCCCGCATCTACGTCACATGGACTTGCCGGATCTGTGCAAGATTTCCGAGATCGATTTTTCCAATGTTGATCTGTGTTTCTGCGCTTTGCCGCACAAAACCAGCCAAGAGGTGATCCGGGACCTGCCGAAAGACTTGAAGATCATTGATTTGTCAGCCGATTTCCGGCTGCAGGACCCGGATGAGTATGAGAAGTGGTATGGCAACCCGCACAGCGCTTTGGAACAGCAGGAAGAAGCCGTTTATGGTCTGACCGAGTTCTATCGGGAGGAGATCAGGTCAGCGCGGTTGGTCGCTGGTACAGGCTGCAACGCGGCGACAGGGCAGTATGTGCTGCGTCCGTTGATCTCTGCCGGTGTCATTGATCTAGATGATATTGTGCTGGATCTGAAATGCGCCGTGTCGGGCGCTGGCCGGTCGCTGAAGGAAAACCTGCTGCACGCAGAGCTCAGCGAAGGTGCCAATGCCTACGCTATCGGTGGCACGCACCGGCATCTGGGTGAGTTTGATCAGGAATTCTCGAAGCTTGCAGGTCGCACTGTGCATGTACAGTTCACGCCGCATTTGATTCCGGCAAACCGGGGCATTCTGGCAACGACCTATGTAAAGGGTGATCCACAAAGCGTCTATGAAACGCTGGCAAAGATTTATGCAGACGAGCCCTTTATCCAGATGCTGCCTATGGGAGAGGCACCTTCGACCCATCACGTCAGAGGGTCGAACTTCTGTCATATCGGTGTGGTCGCAGACAGAATTGAACGTCGCGCAATCGTGATTGCCGCGCTGGATAACCTGACAAAAGGTAGCAGTGGCCAAGCCTTGCAGAACGCCAACCTGATGTTAGGTGAGGATGAAACTTTGGGCCTGATGATGGCCCCTCTATTCCCGTGAGGACGGTATGAAAACGCTCAAGAAACGTCGTCGAGTACAAGTCATTCTGGTAGCGGTCGTTGCCTTGGTGGCATCGACGGCTTTGATTGGGTGGGCCTTGCAGGATGGCATCAACTTTTTCCGTTCACCCAGCGAGGTAATTGCCGAGCCGCCGAAACCGACCGAGGTGTTCCGCATTGGCGGGCTGGTGGAAGAAGGCTCGATCATTCGCGGGCAGGGTGAAACCGTGCATTTTGTGGTTACAGATGGGGGCGAGAGTGTCCCGGTTTCGTTTACCGGTGTCCTGCCTGATCTGTTTACCGAGAACCAGGGTATGGTTGGCACCGGAAGCTATGTGAACGGCGTGTTCGAAGCGACTGAAATCCTTGCCAAACATGATGAAACCTACATGCCGAAAGAGGTTATGGACGCGCTGAAAGAGCAGGGCGTTTATAAAGAAGCAGAGGGAAGCTGAACGCAGCTGCGCTGCGTGCCTCTGGCAGAGGTATTTTTGAACAGAAGAAGCGGGGCGTTGCGCGCAATAGCGGGCAGCGCCCTTTGCAATTACCGTGTTGTAAGTTGTTTGCAGGACCGTTGCTCTGATCAACGAGTTGGGGAAGATGATGCAAACGGTTCGGCAGATCGCGAAAGAGATCGTAGCGCGGGAAGGCGCGTTTGTGGATGATCCGGACGATCCCGGTGGTGCCACAAAATATGGCGTAACCATTCACACCATGCGGCGTTTGGGATTGGATTTGAGTGGCGACGGTGTGGTTGACCGACGTGATGTGCAGGGTTTGACCCAGCGGCAGGCGGTCGAGATATTCGTACGTCATTACTTTGAGAAGCCCGGCATCTCGCGGTTGCCTGATCTGCTGCAGGCTTCGGTCTTTGACATGTATGTGAACGCCGGGGCGCAGGCGATAAAGATTCTGCAGCGGTTGTTGCGGGACATGGGATTCAATGTGGTTGTGGATGGCGTAATTGGTGCCAAGACCGCAGCAGCTTGCGAAAAAGCAGCGCAGCCGGAGCCAATTGCTTTGCGGGATGCCTACGGGGTGGCGCGGCGGAACTACTATTTTCGCCTTGCTGATCGGCGACCGGCCTCGAGAAAATATGCGCGCAGCCGGTCGGGGGGCAAAGGTGGCTGGATCAAACGCGCAGAAGAGTTTTTGTCAGAGCGATACCATCTTTCTGACGCCGAGTTTCTGGGAAGGGTTGCGGCATGGGGTTGATCTCGGGTGTTTTGGCGCTGTTGTTCGGGAACGGGCGGAACGCGGTTCGGGAAACCGTTGAGATTTACCGTGAGAACACTGAAGCAAGTGCGCAGAGAGGTGCCGAGGCGCAAGCGCAGGCCATGTTGCAGTTTGGTGGTGAGTTTCAAACTGCACAAAAAGGATCATTTGACCGATTCATGAATGGGGTAAACCGGTTGCCACGCCCGGCTTTGGCCTTGGGAACATTGGGTTTGTTTGTGGCCGCCATGGTGGACCCGTTGTGGTTTGCTGCAAGGATGCAGGGCATGGCCTTGGTGCCAGAGCCCATGTGGTGGTTGTTGGGTGTCATCGTGTCCTTCTATTTTGGGGCGCGGCATCAGTTGAAAACGCAAGAGTTTCAGAAGGATATCAGTGCGACCATGTTGCGATTGCCTGCCGTTCTGAACAATCTCGAGCAGCTGCGCGAACTGCGCAGCGATAGTCCGGGCGCTGCGGATCCCGGATCAGGTTCCGCTTTGTCGCAGGACATTACGCACCCCGATGCCAACCCAGCGCTGGACGATTGGCGCAAGCATCGCAGGGCGTGACCCGCGACACTATGTGCCCCCGGATCGGGCGAAAGTTATTGGCCCCCGGATTGGCCCCGGAGTATATTCCGGGGCATGATTACAGAACTCGGCCACTTCGCCCTTATCCTCGCCTTCTTTGTCGCCATCGTGCAAAGTGTAGTGCCCTTGATCGGGGCTTCTAAACGTTGGGCCGGATGGATGGCATTTGCCGAACCCTCGGCCATCGTTCAGTTCCTGCTGACGGCATTTTCCTTCGGTGCGTTGATCTGGGCTTTTGTCGTGTCGGATTTTTCCCTGAGGATCGTGGTTGAGAACAGCCATTCGGCCAAGCCGATGATCTACAAGATCAGTGGCACATGGGGGAACCACGAAGGATCCATGTTGCTGTGGGTGTTGATTGTCACCTTGTTTGGCGCATTGGCCGCGTTCTTTGGAGGTGGGTTGCCGCCGACGCTCAAGGCCCGCGTGCTGGCGGTGCAATCGTCTATAGCGGTAGCGTTTTTTGCCTTTATCCTGTTCACGTCGAACCCGTTTGACCGACTTGCAATTGCGCCGTTTGACGGGCGCGACCTGAATCCGTTGTTGCAAGACCCGGGCTTGGCGTTTCATCCGCCCTTTCTGTACCTCGGCTATGTGGGGCTGAGCATGGCGTTCAGCTTTGCCATCGCGGCCCTGATCGAAGGGCGTGTCGATGCAGCATGGGGGCGTTGGGTACGACCCTGGACACTGGCGGCCTGGGTGTTTTTGACCATTGGTATCGCGCTGGGGTCATGGTGGGCTTACTACGAATTGGGCTGGGGCGGGTTCTGGTTCTGGGATCCGGTCGAGAATGCGTCGTTCATGCCCTGGCTTCTGGCAGCCGCTTTGCTGCACTCTGCCATCGTTGTGGAGAAGCGCGAAGCGCTGAAAAGCTGGACTATTCTGCTTGCGATTATCGCGTTCGGATTTTCACTGATCGGCACGTTCATTGTGCGTTCGGGTCTTTTGACTTCGGTACATGCCTTCGCCACCGATCCTGAACGTGGTGTGTTCATCCTGATGATCCTGGTGTTCTTCATTGGTGGGGCGCTGACATTGTTTGCCGCGCGCGCCCAAGCGATGGAGGCCAAGGGCGTCTTTGGCATGGTCAGCCGCGAAAGCGCTTTGGTGGCCAACAATGTTCTGCTGGCCGTCAGTTGCTTCGTTGTTTTTGTGGGCACCATGTGGCCAATGGTGGCCGAGATGATGTTCGACCGGAAGCTTTCGGTCGGGGCTCCGTTTTTCAACGCCGCATTCTCTCCGTTTATGGTGCTACTCGGGCTGATCCTGCCGATCGGTTCGATGCTTCCTTGGAAACGTGGAAGGATTGGAAAGACGGCTTGGTCTCTGCGTTACGCCTTTGGGCTGGCGCTGGCGATTGCGTTGCTTGTTTGGGCGATGCAGACCGGACGCAGCGCGCTGGGGCCGGTGGGTCTGTTCCTTGGGGCGTGGATTACGTTTGGGGCCGCCATCGATTTGTGGAGCCGCACGGGCCGCAACGGCAGCCTGAAACGCCTGTTCCGCCTGCCGGGTGCAGATTGGGGTAAAGCGGTGGCGCATACGGGTCTGGGCGTCACCATCTTTGCCGTGGCTGGTCTAACCGCTTGGGAGGCCGAAGATATCCGCGTCGCGCAACCCAATCAGCCCTTTGAAGTGGGGCAGTTCACGCTGACTCTACAAGACGTGCGATTGGTTGAAGGGCCGAACTATTTCTCGACCACGGCAGATGTTCTGGTTGAAAAGAATGGACGCCCGATTGGGACACTTCACCCTGAAAAGCGGGACTATCCGGTTGCCCGCATGCCCACGACCGAGGCCGCGATTGATTACCGTTTCCTGGGTGATCTTTACGTTGTGATCGGTGATCAACAGGCAGATGGGGGCTGGGTCATGCGCACTTATATCAAGCCGTTCGCGAACTGGATCTGGGCTGGCTGCATCCTGATGTCACTTGGCGGTATCCTCAGCCTGTGTGACAGGCGGTTCCGGGTGGCTGCGGGGGCGCGAAAAACCCCGGTTGGCGGAGTACCCGCAGAATGAAACGCCTTGTACTGATCCTGATGATGCTGGCGACACCCGTGTTTTCGGTGCAGCCGGACGAGGTTTTGGATGATCCGGTGCTAGAACAACGGGCTCGCGACCTCAGCACCGGATTGCGTTGCCTTGTTTGTCGGAACGAAAGCATCGACGAAAGCAACGCCGATCTGGCGCGTGATTTGCGTTTGCTGCTGCGGGAACGTCTGGTTGCAGGTGATACCGACGAACAGGCCATCGCGTTTATCGTTGATCGCTATGGTGAGTACGTTTTGCTTAAGCCAACCACCAGCGGCTCGAACCTGTTCCTTTGGCTCGCTGGCCCTATCATGCTGTTGATTGCGGCTGGGGTTGGGCTGAACTTTCTGCGCAACCGTGCCAAAGCTCATGCGTCAGTTGAAAGCACGACGCTGAGTGAAGACGAAAAGGAGCGTCTGCGCCGAATTCTTGAAGACTGACGTTTGGTTCTGCCTTTACCTTCTTGATTGGGCCAGTAAGTGTTCGAAAACGCTTGGCGCGACGGGAGGGTTTTCATGCATTACGAAACAGTTGTTCTGGACATTACGGACGGTCTGGCGGTTCTGACCTTGAACAGACCTGACAAAATGAACGCTCTGACAACTCAGATGCGCGCTGAAATTACCCATGCAATGAAAGACGCGGCAACCCGAGCCCGGTGCATCGTGATCACCGGCGCTGGTCCCGCTTTTTGCTCCGGGCAGGATCTGGGCGATGCGTCCTCAACCGGCAAGATCGATTTGGAGCGGTCCTTGCGCGACGAATACGAACCAATGCTGGAAACGATCCACAGCTGTCCGGTTCCCACAATTGCGGCTGTAAACGGTGCTGCGGCCGGGGCAGGGGCGAACCTCGCCCTTTGCGCGGATGTTGTGATCGCAACTGAAAGCGCGTATTTCCTGCAAGCCTTTGCGCGGATCGGTTTGTTACCGGATGCCGGAGGAACTTGGTTCATGCCGCGCCAGATGGGGCTGGCCAAGGCGATGGGTGCGGCGTTGTTCGCCGACAAGATCAGCGCGAAACAAGCGGATGACTGGGGCTTGATCTGGGAATCTGTGCCCGATGACATTTTCGCCGCGCATTGGCGGAAACGGGCAGAATACCTGGCCAATGGTCCGACAGCAGCCTACGGCGCGATCAAACAGGCCATTCGTGGAACTTATGAAAACACATTGCCTCAGCAGCTTGCGACCGAAGCGCATCTGCAGGGCGAATGTGGTCGCTCGCGCGATTTCGCCGAAGGTGTGGTGGCTTTCATGGGAAAACGCCCTCCGAAATTCGAAGGGCGCTAATTCATTCAGGCGCGGCGGCGGCGGCGCGTGCGGCGTTCAGGGACAGCCTCGTCGCCCGTTCCATCAGAGGCCGACGTGAACGGACCTAACGCATCAGTGATCTGATCCAAAGTCGGGCGTTCGCCGCGCGAGGTGGTATCCAAAGCTTCACGCATCTTGCGCAGGTGATCTGGCATTGTTCCGCAGCAACCGCCAATGATTGTCGCGCCGGCATCGCGTGCCATAGCTGCATACTGGCCCATAAGTTCGGGCGTGCCGTCATAATGGATGTGACCATCCACGTATTTCGGAATGCCCGCGTTACCCTTGGAGATCAGGGGACGCTCTGTGCCTTGCGCTGCAAAGCCCAGAATTGTGCGCAAAATGTCTGATGCGCCGGTTCCACAGTTTGCACCAAAGGCGATGGGTGGGTTGGGTAGCGTTTCGACCATTTGCGCCAGATCGGCCGAGGTCACACCCATCATTGTGCGCCCAGCGGTATCAAAGCTCATCGTGCCACACCACGGCATGTCAGCCAGTGCAAATGCTTCGGCCGCGGCGCGGAACTCTTCAGGGGCGCTGATGGTTTCCACCCAGAGCACATCAACTCCGCCTTCTTTCAGCGCTGCTGCTTGTTCGTGGAACATTTCCACCGCGTCGGAATGCGTCAGGCTGCCGACCGGTTCCATGATTTCACCGGTTGGTCCAACAGATCCTGCAACCACGACGGGACGCCCGGCCTTGTCTGCCACCTCGCGTCCGAGTTCAGCGCCGATGCGGTTTAACTCGCCCACGCGATTCTGAGCATCGTGCAGCTTGAGCCGTGCGGACGTACCGCCAAAGGTGTTGGTCAGAAACAGGTCACTGCCCGCATCCACCGAACCCTGATACAGCGCCCGGATCTTGTCGGGGGCGTCCACATTCCAAAGTTCAGGTGCGTCACCAGACTGCAAGCCCATGTTGAACAGATTTGTCCCGGTCGCACCATCAGCCAAAATGGCATCTTTGGTTTCCAGAAGCTTGCTCAGCGCGTTTGTCATTGGGTTATTCCAGAAAAAGGCGCAAAGCGCCGTTAAAAATAGAGACGCCCCATGTCACATGACAGGGGCGTCAAATCAAATTCATAAAACTCATGAAGATCATGAGCTGTGTAAGAAAACCTTAGTCGGCCTCGCTCATGACCTGAGCTTTGGCTTCGGGCAGAATCTCGGCCATCTTGGCGCGGATTTCTTCGGCCGAAGACAAATCACCCAGATCACCGGCGACTTTGCGGACAACGTCTTCGTGTCCGGCTTCTTCGAAGTCGGCGACTACTACGGTCTTGGCATATTCTTCGGCTTCTGCGCCGGATTTGCCCAGCTTTTCTGCCGCCCACAGGCCCAGCAGTTTGTTGCAGCGGGCCTGCGCCTTGAACTGCATTTCTTCATCATGGGCAAACTTGGCTTCAAAGGCGTTTTCGCGTTCGTCGAACGTGGTCATTGGGTGAGGACCTCTTGGGTTACATCTTCTTTCCTGATGATATGACCATACGACGTCCCGGGCGCAAGGTATTTGCGCTGCGTCAAAGCCTCTCGGGTACATGAACTTGCGGGAAAAGAGTGCTTGCACTATGAGGACGCCAACGAGAGGGGACTCATTCCCTTTGGTCAGACTGGAAAGGTCGCTTATGGCGCGTCGCAAGAAAATCTACGAAGGCAAAGCCAAGATTTTGTATGAAGGCCCCGAACCGGGCACGATCGTGCAGTATTTCAAGGATGACGCCACAGCATTCAACGCTGAAAAGAAGGACGTGATTGACGGCAAAGGCGTGCTGAACAACCGCCTGTCCGAATTTTTCATGAACGGCCTGACCCAGATCGGTATTCCGAACCACTTTATTCGCCGCCTGAACATGCGCGAACAACTGGTGCGCAATTGCGAAATCGTTCCGTTGGAAGTGATCGTTCGAAACTATGCCGCCGGATCGATGTCTAAACGTCTGGGCATAGCAGAAGGGACACAGCTGCCGCGCCCGATCGTTGAATACTGCTATAAAGACGATGCGTTGGGTGATCCTCTGGTCACCGAAGAACATATCGCTGCCTTTGGCTGGGCCAGCCAACAGGACATGGACGATATCCTCAGCCTAGCGCTGCGCGTGAACGACTTCATGAGCGGTGTGATGCTGGCGGTTGGTATCCGCCTTGTGGACTTCAAGATCGAAATCGGACGCATTTTCGAAGGGGATTATCAGCGTTTGATCGTGGCTGACGAAATCAGCCCCGACAGCTGCCGCCTTTGGGACATCGAAACCGGTCAGAAGCTGGACAAAGACGTGTTCCGTCGTGACCTGGGCAATCTGACCGATGCGTATTCAGAAGTTGCGCGCCGTTTGGGTGTGCTGCCGAATACCAATGTCACCAAGCCGACACTGATCAACTGACCCGTTCAGGGAACTTTTGTTTCAACTAAAATGCGCCGCGGCAAAAACCACGGCGCATTTTGGTTTTTGCGGTCTGGGCAGGTTCATCTGTTGATTATCAACCAAAAGAGTTGCTTTGCGTGGTGACAACTGCGGCAAACTGCTTGGGAAACAGGGTTGTCGAAAACGGTCAGGCACGCTATCCCCCGCGCAACGAAATGGGCCATGGATAGCGGCCCGAAGGTGGAGGTGCCAAAATGAAAGCACGGGTTCATGTGATGCTCAAGAACGGGGTGCTGGACCCGCAGGGCGAAGCAGTTCGGCACGCATTGGGCGCAATGGGCTTTGATCAGGTCGAAGGTGTCCGTCAGGGCAAAGTGATTGATCTTGAACTGGCTGATGGCGTGACCGAGGCAGATGTGACCGAAATGTGCGAAAAGCTGTTGGCCAACACCGTCATCGAACGCTACGAGATCGAACTGGTCTGATCGAATGCGGGCCGCGCGTCTGATCACTTACCGTCGACCGCTTGAGGTTGCGACCGTGCCCGATCCCGAACCCGCCGAAGATGGTGTTGTGGTTCGGGTTTTGGCGTGTGGCGTGTGCCGATCCGATTGGCATGCATGGTCAGGCGCGGACCCGGACGTAATCCTTCCGATGACACCCGGTCATGAATATTGTGGTGAGGTTGTCGCGGTCGGTTCTCGGGTCACCCGCTGGCGGGTGGGCGACAAGGTCATCGCGCCGTTCATTCTGGCTTGCGGGCATTGCGCAGACTGCGCGCAGGGGCACCAGACAATCTGTAATGACCAGATTGTTCCTGGGTTCACCTGTGATGGTGCTTTTGCGGAATATATCGCAGTGGCCCATGCGGATGCGAACCTCACAGCACTGCCTGACAGCATTGCGCCCGAAGTTGCTGCAGCCTTGGGGTGTCGTGTGACAACGGCCTGGCAGGCTTTGGTCGGACGGGCGCAGGTTCAGGGTGGGGAATGGATTGCTGTCTTCGGCGGCGGCGGTGTTGGGATTTCCACGCTGCTTTTGGGCAAGGCCCTTGGCGCACGGGTCGTCGTGGTCGACATTGTGGATGACAAGCTGAGCTATGCACAGTCTTTGGGGGCTGATGCGGTTGTCAATGCCACAACATGTGATGCGCCGCAGGCCGTTAAAGACATCACCGGTGGCGGCGCGCATGTTGCGATTGAGGCTTTGGGCATCGAAGTCACAACCGTATCTGCGATGCGGTCGCTGCGCAAAATGGGCCGCATGGTGCAGATCGGCATGCCGGCCGGTGATCACACACAGATGGCTTTGCCGATGGACGTGCTTTATTCCGGCCAGCTTTCTGTTTTCGGAACGCGTGGCATGCCAAGCTGGCGCTACCCGTCTTTGTTGTCGCTGATCGCAGGGGGCGGGATTGACCTGAGCCCGCTGGTCACACGCAAAATAACTCTCAACCAGGTGAGTGCTGAGCTTGCCGCCTTTGACCACCCAACCCCTCCGGGCGTTGCAGTGGTTACAGATTTTGTCTCGTAGGAGGGCCCGCCATGCGCGCAGCCGTAATCGTATTCCCCGGATCCAACTGTGACCGAGACCTCGCCGTCGCATTCGAGCAGGCCGGTTTCAAGGTTGATATGGTTTGGCACAAAGACGCGGCCTTGCCCGACGGTGTTGATATCGTGGGCGTACCGGGTGGCTTTTCCTATGGCGACTATCTGCGCTGCGGTGCCATCGCCGCCAAATCTCCGATCTGTAAGGCGGTGGTCGAGCATACCGAACGCGGCGGTTATGCTGTGGGTATTTGCAACGGATTTCAGGTTTTGACCGAAACCGGCATCCTGCCTGGCGCGTTGCTGCGCAATGCCGGTCTGAAATACATCTGCAAAACAGTGGGCTTGAAGGTCGAAACAAGCGACAGCGTGTTTACCGGGGGCTATAATGCAGGCGACGTGATCGGTATCCCAATCGCGCACCATGACGGCAACTACTTCGCGGATGACGAAACACTTGCGGCCCTGAAGGATCAGGATCGTATCGCGTTCACCTATACCGAGAATCCCAATGGCTCGGTCGGCGACATCGCTGGCATCCTGTCCGAAAACCGCCGTGTAATGGGGATGATGCCTCACCCCGAGCGTGCGGCAGATGAAGGGCATGGTGGCACCGACGGAGTGGCGCTGTTCCGCGCATTGTCAGGTGTGTTTGAAGCAGCGTGACTTGAGGTCGCGCGCGCCCGCGCGTAACGTCTGGCCATGAACTCGGACGTGCGATCAGCTTGGTCAAATATGTTGAAACCGCTTCGCGGTGCTCCGCTGGGCTGGCGGTTGCGCATTGCTGTTCTTGTTCTTCTTCTTGCGACTATTACCACGGTCTGGATTACCAATAGCCTGTTGACCGACAGGTTCACGGAATCCACGCGAAACCGGGCAGAGCTGCGACTGGCCCTGTACTCCGGTAACCTGCTGAGTGAGTTGCGTAGAAACTCGATCGTGCCACAGTTGCTGGCACGAGACCCGACGCTCATTTCGGCCCTGCAATCCAGTGATTATACGTTGTCGACCCAGCGCCTGATTTCCTTCGTTGAAGAAATTGGTGCGGCCTCGCTGATGCTTTTGGACAGTGATGGTCGAACCGTTGCTGCAACGGATCGGAACAAGCTGGGTGAGGGGCACAGAAATACAGCTTATTATGTGGATGCCATCCGGTCTAATGCCACGATCTTCTCGGTCATTCCCAGGGAATCCGGCGGATACAGCTTTGTCTATTCCCGACGACTGGAAAACGGATCGGAAATTCTGGGGGTCATCGTTGTCGAGGTCGACCTTCAGAAATTCGAACGTGCCTGGGCCGGTATTTCGGACGCGGTGATGGTCACCGACAGTACCGGAACCATCATCCTGTCTACCGAGCCCCGCTGGCGTGGGTTGGAAGAGAGCACGGCGATGCTGAGGCAACCGCCGCAGGGCGCAATTCAACGCGCCATTCGGGCCACAACCGATTGGACGGCTTTGCCGCCGGACGCCTACCTGCAAGGCGAGGCCGTGATGCGCATGGAAACACGCATCCCGTTCCGGGGTTGGCAAATGACGTCGTTCACCACCTTTGAGTCGATCCGCGAAAAGGTGAACAGTGTGCTTGCTCTGGAAATCATGGGATTTGCAATTCTTCTGGCGCTGACGTTTTATGCGCTCAGCCGTCGGGCGACCCTTCGCATGGCGCTGTTTCAGCGCGAGTTGGCAGAGCTTCGCGCATTGAACGCACGGCTACAGCGGGAAATTGCTGAGAGGGAACGGGTTGAAAAGACGCTGGATTTGGCGGAACAGACCCTTGCGCAAAGTTCGAAACTGGCCGCCTTGGGCGAGATGTCGGCTGCGGTCAGTCACGAGCTTAATCAACCTCTGGCTGCAATGAAAACATATCTAGCCGGGGCGCGTCTGTTGTTGCGGCGCAACCGACCGGAAGAAGCGCTTGCCAGCTTTGGACGCATCGACGGTCTGATCGAGCGGATGGGTGCGATCACGCGCCAGCTCAAGTCTTATGCCCGCAAAGGGGCGGATGCGTTTTCGCCTGTAAACCTTGGTGAAGCGCTGGCCTCGGCCTTGTCCATGATGGAGCCGCAACTGCGTCAGCGTCATGTGAAGATCACTCAGATCCTGCCGGAAGAACCTGTCATGGTGATGGGGGACCGGATGCGGATCGAGCAGGTGATGGTCAACCTTTTGCGAAACGCGCTGGATGCCACCAAATCGGTAGCAGAGCCGGATGTGGAAATCATCCTGGCGGCGGGCGAAATGGCGGTTCTGACCGTGCGGGACAACGGGCACGGTATCGAGGATATCGAGAACCTGTTCGAGCCGTTCTATACTACCAAACAGCCTGGCGACGGGGTTGGACTGGGGCTTGCCATCTCGTCGGGGATCGTGAACGACCATGGGGGACGGCTGACTGCGCGCAACGGCCATTATGGTGGCGCGGTGTTTGAAATGCAGTTGCCAGCACTGGGAAGCGACGGCCTTGAGGCCGCGGAATAACGAGGAATGACTATGGCACAGGCCATGAAAATTGCCATTGTGGATGACGAACAGGACATGCGCCAGTCGATCAGCCAGTGGCTTGCTTTGTCCGGATACGACACTGAAACCTTTGCCAGCGCGGAAGATGCGCTCAAGGTTCTGGGACCGGATTACCCGGGGATCGTGATTTCGGACATCAAGATGCCGGGGATGGATGGCATTCAGCTTTTGAAAAAGCTGATGGGGGCCGACAGCACCCTGCCAGTTATCATGATCACGGGGCATGGCGACGTTCCGATGGCGGTTGAGGCGATGCGCGTCGGTGCGTTCGATTTCCTTGAGAAGCCGTTTAACCCTGATCGCATGTCCGAACTGGCCAAACGCGCCAGCAATGCACGCCGTCTGACACTGGACAACCGGGCGCTGCGGCGAGAGCTGTCGGGTGGCACGCAGATTATGAACAAGCTGATCGGTGCCAGCCCCGTAATGGAACGGCTGCGTGAGGATATTCTGGATCTTGGGCAAGCCGACGGTCATGTGTTGATCGACGGTGAGACGGGAACCGGCAAAACGCTGGTGGCGCATGCGCTGCATGCGGTGGGCAGCCGCGCAGGCAAGAAGTTTGTTCTGGTGTCCTGCGCCGCGTTGGAGGAAGACGCGCTGGCCAAGCGCCTGTTTGGCCCGATGATGCCCGAGGATGCGCAACTGCCGGCCATCGAAGAAGCACGCGGCGGGACACTGGTGCTGGAAGATGTTGAGGCGCTGAGCGATACCTTGCAGGCCAAACTGCTGAGCGTGATGAACGAGCAGGGCACCCCTGCGGAAACGCGGATTGTTGCGATTTCGAACCTGCAGGAAGCGGGGAAGACATCCGAAGACGTTCTGCGCCCCGACCTGTTCTATCGGTTGGCGGCATTGCGGATCACCATGCCGCCACTTCGTCAGCGGGGTGAGGACATTCTTACCCTCTTCACGCGCCTCAGCGAGCAATTTGCAGAGGAATATGGCTGCGATGCCCCTCAGGTCAGTGCGCAGGAAGCAGCACAGCTGCTGCAAGCGCCTTGGCCGGGCAATGTGCGCCAGCTGATCAACATTGCCGAGCGTGCCGTGCTGCAATCACGTCGAGGATCAGGAACGATTGCGTCGTTGCTGATGTCCGATCATGAAGAGATGCAGCCAGTGATGACCACCGAAGGCAAGCCGCTGAAGGAATATGTCGAAGCGTTCGAGCGGATGCTGATCGACAATACAATGCGCCGCCACAAGGGGTCGATCGCGTCGGTTATGGACGAATTGTGCCTGCCGCGCCGGACGTTGAACGAAAAGATGGCGAAATACGGGCTTCAGCGATCAGACTATCTTTAACCGTTGCGAATGGGGGCTCTGCCCCCGTCGCCTTTGCCGACTCCCCCGAGGTATTTTAGGCCAGATGAAGAGATCCCGCGCTGCGTCGGCGGTCTCGATGCAGTTTGCCCATTGTCTTTTCCACAGGACTGCTTTTATTGTGTTCGGACGGGCCGGGCCTTTTTAGCGCTCTTAAGTCCCGAATCTTTGAGTTTCGCTGCTTTGCTGCACGTTAATTTCGCTGCGAAGCAGACCGATTGTGCCCCGATTGGGGGCAGTGGAGTACCTGAGCCCGATACGTCGGGTGAAAGGAATAAGTGGGCGGGCTGCAGAAACTGCGCCTGTCGGAGAAGAACCGCGATGACGCGCGCGCAACGATTGAGAGACCGGGCAGGGGGCCACAGCGCCAGACCCTGCCGCGCGCCGTCTGAAATCGCCCTGACAAGACACCTCCCCAAAAGCGCCTGTCCGCCTGGACAGGTCAGGACAACGCGTTTGGCGCGGTGCACCAAGGAAACATGGCTAAGAAAATGCTTATCGATGCCACCCACGCGGAGGAAACCCGCGTCGTGGTGGTCGACGGAAACAAGGTCGAGGAGTTCGATTTTGAATCCGAAAACAAACGCCAGCTTGCTGGCAACATCTACCTTGCAAAAGTAACACGGGTTGAGCCGTCGCTGCAGGCGGCGTTTGTCGACTATGGCGGGAACCGTCACGGATTCCTGGCTTTTTCGGAAATTCACCCGGACTACTATCAGATCCCCGTCGCCGACCGTGAGGCGTTGATGGAGGAAGAGCGCGCCTATGCCGAGGCGATGAAGGCGCGTGACGAAGCCGAAGAAGCCAAGCCCAAAAAGCGGCGGTCTCGTTCGCGTTCCAAGGCGGCAGATGTGAAGTCGGACGATCCGGTTGAGACAATGGAGGTTTCGACCGAGCCAACCGGTATGGAAACCATCGATTTGGCCGATGGCGAAGATGCAGAGGTGCCCGAGGGAACCTCTCCGATGGAGATCGTGGCTGAAACACCGGTAGAAGAGCCGGAAGACAGCGATGCGACTTCGGCAGAAACTGCGTCAGATAACGCGGCAGAAGAATTTGTTTCTGAGGTGGAAGACACGTCTGCATCGCCCGAAGAAGCCGGTGGCGACACAGGTGAAGTCAGTAAAGACGCTGGTGAGGCCTCAAGCGATGAGACAGAAGTAAGCGCAGAAGCTGATAGCGCATCGGCGGATGAGGCGGTTGCTTCTGACGATGTTGAGACCTCTGGTGAAGCTGCTGCAGATGCAGACGGCGATCAGGGTGCGGAAGACGAGGATGCTGAAGGCAAGAGCGCCGATGCCTCGTCGAAAGACGACTCGATTGAATCTGTAGCTGACGAAGATGACAGCGAAGACATCCGTCCGCCACGCAAACCGCGCCCGCGTCGTTACAAGATTCAGGAAGTCATCAAGGTTCGTCAGGTCCTGCTGGTGCAGGTGGTCAAGGAAGAGCGCGGCAACAAGGGTGCTGCACTGACAACCTATCTGTCTTTGGCCGGTCGCTATTGTGTATTGATGCCGAACACCGCGCGCGGTGGCGGTATAAGCCGTAAAATCACCAACGCCGCCGACCGCAAGAAATTGAAAGAAATCGCGGCGGACATTGATGTGCCGACCGGGGCTGGTCTGATCATCCGCACTGCGGGTGCTAAACGCACCAAGTCCGAGATCAAGCGCGACTATGAATACCTGCAGCGTTTGTGGGAACAGATTCGCGCACTGACTTTGGAGTCGATTGCGCCAGCGAAGATCTATGAGGAAGGCGATCTGATCAAACGGTCGATCCGCGATCTTTACAATCGAGACATTGATGAGGTTCTTGTTGAAGGCGAAGGCGGTTATCGCATCGCCAAGGACTTCATGAAAATGATCATGCCGTCCCACGCCAAGAACGTGAAACGGTACGAAGATGCCCTGCCTTTGTTCGCGCGCTATCAGGTGGAAAGCTATCTGGCGGGCATGTTCAACCCGACTGTGCAGCTGAAATCCGGTGGCTACATCGTGATTGGTGTGACCGAAGCTCTGGTCGCCATCGACGTAAACTCGGGGCGCGCGACCAAAGAAGGCTCGATCGAAGAGACCGCGCTGAAGACAAACCTGGAGGCCGCCGAAGAGGTGGCGCGCCAGCTGCGTCTTCGGGATTTGGCCGGTCTGATCGTCATCGATTTCATCGATATGGACGAGCGCAAGAATAATGCAGCGGTTGAAAAGCGTCTGAAGGACAAGCTGAAAACTGACCGCGCGCGCATTCAGGTGGGCCGGATTTCCGGCTTCGGTTTGTTGGAAATGAGCCGCCAGCGACTGCGCCCCGGAATGATCGAGGCCACGACTCAGCCTTGTCCGGCCTGTCACGGCACAGGTCTGATCCGTTCGGACGACAACATGGCCCTGTCGATTCTGCGTCAGATCGAAGAGGAAGGCACACGCCGTCGTTCGCGTGAAGTTTTGGTGCGTTGCCCGGTCAGCATTGCCAACTTCTTGATGAACCAGAAGCGTGAGCACATTGCTCAGATCGAAGCCCGGTATGGCCTGTCTGTGCGGATCGAAGGCGACATCCACTTGGTGAGCCCCGATTTCTCGATGGAGAAATTTAAAACCGCCAGCCGGATTGTGCCTGAAGCCACTGCGCCTGTCGTTTCTGTGGATGCGTCTCTGATGGACATGGTGGACTCGTCTGACGAGGAAGAGGTTGAGGAGGAAACCACCCCAACCGAAGATGATGCCAAGCCCAAGCGCAAACGTCGCCGTCGTCGGCGCAAGAAGGGTGGGGGCAATGGTGATGCCGCAGAGCAATCCAACGAAAGCTCCAAAGGAGAGGCGCAGGAGAACGCTTCTGGTGATGCCGCCGATGAAGAAGGTGCGGCTGACGTCGTAGAAGCGGAAGCGGCAGAGGAAGAAAAGCCTGCCAAGCCCAAGCGTAAACGTGCTCCGCGTCGCCGGAAAAAGGACGTTGCGGCCGAGGAAACGGTTGAACAGGCTGAAGCAACTGAAGGTGTTGAAGCTGAGACCGTAGCTGAGGCGCCTGTGGCCGAGGACGCTGCAGAAAACCCTGAGGCCGAGGTGCCCGAGGTGGCTCAGGAACAAGGCGAAACTTTTGAGGCGGAAGCTGAGACTGTTGAGGTTTCACCAGAGGAACCGGTGAACGCAGAAGAGGCCAGTGTCGAGGATGCGCCAGCCGAAGAGACGTCTGTTGTTGTGGAAGAACTCGCGGCGCAAGCGGTTGAAGAGGTCACGGCTGATGAGGTTGAGCCCGCAGTAGAAGCTCCTGTGGAAGAGACGCCTGAGCCTGTACTGGAAACAGTAGCAGAAGAACCGGAACCAGGCCCCGCCAAGCCGAAGCGACGCGGGTGGTGGTCGCTGGGTAAATAACGAAAAGGCGGGCTGAGGAGCCCGCCTTTTTTGTAACCCGAAGGTTTTTTAGACGGCTTTTTGGATCAGATAAACCTGATGCGCCCCGTCAAGTTCTTGAGACAGAAGCTTGTGTCCGGCCTCGGAGCAAAAATGTGGAACATCGACGATAGCCGCAGGATCATCGGCCAGCACCCGCAGTACGGCCCCTGCAGGCAAGGATTTAAGCCGTTTGCGGGCTTTGAGAACGGGCAGAGGGCACAAAAGCCCAACAGCGTCCAATGTATCTGTAATCTCGGTCATGCATTTCGGGATAGGACCAAGTTGAAATATTGTCCAGATTCCAACCACGAGGATGTGACTGAATGGCCCCGTGACGGATCGACATTCATCACTTATGTGCAGAGACATGTTCGGAATTGAAATCATAGACGCGGGCCTGTTGCCCGCCATGTTTGTCGCGCTGTTGGGTGGCTTGATCAGCTTTCTGTCACCATGCGTGCTGCCCATCGTGCCGCCTTATCTGGCGTATATGAGCGGCGTCACAATCAACGAGATGCAGGACGAGGCCCGTGCGCGGCGCAAGGCAACGATGTCGGCATTGTTCTTTGTTATGGGTCTGTCGACCGTCTTTCTGCTTTTGGGCTTTACCGCGTCTGCCTTCGGGGCGTTTGTTCTTCAGAATCAGGTGCTTTTTGCCAAGCTTTCGGGTGCGGTGGTGATCGTGTTTGGTCTTCACTTCCTGAACGTATTCCGCATCCCGTTTCTGGACCGCGAAGCGCGGATCGATACCGGTGATTCCGGTGGCTCGGTTTTTGGGGCGTATATTCTGGGTTTGGCGTTTGCCTTTGGCTGGACGCCCTGCATTGGGCCTCAGTTGGGTGCGATCCTTTCGCTGGCGGCGAATGAGGCATCAGTGGCGCGTGGTACGGTATTGCTGGGCGTCTACGCGGCGGGGCTGGGTATTCCATTCCTTCTGGCGGCTATGTTCCTGAACCGATCGATGACCGTCATGAACCGCATCAAGCCTTACATGGGTACGATCGAAAAGGTCATGGGTGGATTGCTGTTGTTCGTGGGCATCATGCTGATCACCGGTCTGTTCACACGGTTCAGCTGGTGGTTGCTGGAAACCTTCCCGGCATTGGCAAATTTTGGATGAACCGCTGACCCCCTTACCTTGACCTCAAGCCTGCGTTAACCTGCACGGCAGAAGGTAAGGGCATGAGCAGTCAGACAAATCAGCCTCAGGTGCGCAAACGTCGGGTGTTTTACATTCCCGGTTATGATCCGTTTCCGCCCAGACGATACCGGGAGCTGTATCGGTCTGAGTCACAGGCCCAGGCTGAGATTTCCGGCTATGAGATTTCCGTGTCAGCCAAGCCGCGAGCTGACGTCTTTGGCTGGCGTGTCACATCGTTTCAGGATGGTGAACGGGTGCACACGGATGTCGATGTGCTGGTCTGGTCGGATATCGTGCGGGACAGCATGACGGGATCGATCCTGTCCACCTATCTGCAACTGGCGCGAACCGCTTGGACCTACATCTCAACGGGTACTCTACGTCGGTTGATGGGGCTGAGAAAAGGGCCGGTGATTGCTGCACTCTATCCGGTTGGCATGTTGCTTTTACAATTGCTGGTCGCGCTGCTGTTTGCGTGGGCGACGGCGAAACTGCTAGTCCCAATGGTTGGGCTGTGGGCTTTGGTTCCGGCGGGTATTCTGGCTTATGCGGTGTTACGTTGGTTTCGCACAATCGACAACCGGCTGTTTGCCTATTACCTGATGCATGACTACGCATATTCCGCGCAGTTAAAGGGGGAAACTCCGCGGCAGTTGCAGTCGCGATTGGACACATTCCAAGACCTGATCAAAGACGCTTTGACTGAAGAGGTGGACGAGGTTTTGGTGATCGGTCACAGCTCGGGCGCTCATCTGGGTGTGTCGGTGCTGGCCGATCTGATCCGTGATAGTGATGTGTCTGACCAAGGACCGGTTTTGTCGTTTCTGACTTTGGGGCAGGTGGTTCCCATGGTTTCCTTCCTGCCAAACGCACACCGTCTACGCGCGGATTTGCAGTTTCTATCCAAGCAACCCACTGTGGCATGGGTCGATTTTACCGCCCCCGGCGATGGCTGCGCCTTTGCGCTATGCGACCCGGTTGCGGTCAGCGGTGTGGGCAGCCCTGATAAGAAGTGGCCTCTGGTTTTGTCGGCAGCGTTTACTCAAACACTGTCACCTGAGCGCTGGAAGGCTGATCGTTGGCGGTTCTTCAAACTGCATTTTCAGTATCTCTGCGCCTTTGACCGTCCGGGTGCATACGATTATTTTCGGATCACCGCGGGCCCCCAAACCTTGGCTGCACGATTTGCCGGGCGGGCGCCTTCACCGTCACGTATTGATCAGCCCGTTTCAAAATACACTACGGTTCACGCATGATCCCGCCAAAACCGACCCCACGCCCAGACAAAGTTTCGCTGTGGCAGTATCTGAGACTGTTTCGGAAAGACCTGCTTTCGGCACAGCCCCAACGGCTCTATCGCGCGTGGATGGCGGAATTTCGAACGCCGTTCTTTAGATCTTACATGATCAATCAGCCGGAACTGGTTGATCTGGTTTTGAAAAAGAGGCCCGAAGATTTCCCGAAATCCAACCGGATCAGCGAAGGTTTGCGGCCGCTTTTGGGTGAGTCTGTATTTCTGACAAACGGTGAGGCATGGAAGCGACAACGTCGTATCATTGATCCAGCGTTCGAAGGCGGGCGGTTGAAAGACACGTTTCCGGCGATGCGAGACGCGTCACAAGCCTGCGCGGATCGGCTGTGCTCCAGTGTTGGAATGGAGATTGAAGTTGAAGAAATCACCAGCCATGTCGCCGCAGATGTCATTTTCAGAACACTGTTTTCGGTGCCTATCGAAAATGAAATCGCAGCCGAAGTGTTCCAAAAATTCCGCGCCTATCAAAGGCGGCAACCGCTTTTGAACCTTGCAGCCTTTTTGCCCCTGCCTCGTTGGGTTCCTCGTCTACATGCCGGCGACACGCGGCGGAATGCGCGTGATATCAGGCGTTTGATCCAGAAACTTACAGCGGTTCGCGCTGCGGCCATTGCTGATGGGACGGCACCAAACGATCTGGCCACAAAAATCATGACAACACCCGATCCCGCCACTGGGAAGTGTTTTGAAACCGACGAGATGATTGATCAGGTCGCGATCTTCTTTCTGGCGGGCCATGAAACCAGCGCTTCAGCCCTGGCCTGGACGCTTTATCTGCTGGCCCTGTACCCTGACTGGCAAGAGAAGGTCGCGGAAGAGGCGCAGGCAAATCCGGACCCGTCCTTTACGACCATGTCCAGGCTGAACGTCGCCCGAGATGTATTTCGCGAGGCGTTGCGACTTTATCCACCGGTGCCAATGATGGTGCGGGAAACGCAATGTCCTGAACGGTTTCGCGATCGAGAGGTTCCGAAGGGTGCACAAATTGTCTTCAGCCCGTGGCACCTGCATCGGCAAGAACGGCTTTGGGACAATCCCGACGGGTTCGATCCCTCGCGCTGGAAGACAGAGAATGGCAAAACATGTCAGCGCAATGCCTACATTCCGTTCTCTGCCGGTCCAAGAGTGTGCACGGGGGCGGGGTTTGCGATGGTTGAGGGGCCCCTGATCCTGTCGATGCTGTTGCGTCAATTCAAATTCGAAACAATCCCCGGAAAAACGCCGGTTCCGGTGGCGCATCTGACCGTTCGGTCAAAGGACGGGATATGGTTGAGGTTGGTTGAGCGCTAACAAACTACCATCGACCATCACCGTGCTGTATGCGAGGAATGAAATCGGAATCATTCTTGAACGGGAAATCATTATGTCCAAAGCAGAACAGCGCGCACAGATGTCCAACGGAGCAGGCTTTATCGCCGCACTGGATCAAAGTGGTGGATCGACCCCCAAGGCGCTGGCGCTGTATGGGGTGGACGCGTCGGATTACGCCTCGGAAGAAGAGATGTTTGGCGAAATCCAGAACATGCGCGCGCGGATCATTCTGGCGGACGACTTCACCAAGGAAAAAGTGATCGGTGCGATCCTGTTCGAACGCACGCTGGGTGAAGAAATCGACGGCCGCAAGGTTGCGGATTACCTATGGTCGGTCAAAGGCATCGTTCCGTTCCTGAAAATCGACAAAGGTCTGGAAGAGACCTCGAATGGCGTCCAGATGATGAAACCGATCCCGGGTCTGGCCGAAACGCTGGCCAAGGCAGAGGGTGTGTTTGGCACCAAGGAACGTTCGGTGATTCATGAAGCCAACGCCGAAGGCATCGCTGCCGTTGTGGCGCAGCAATTTGATGTGGCCCGCGAGGTCGTTGCCGCAGGCATGGTTCCGATCGTCGAGCCCGAAGTTAACATCAACTCGGAAACCAAGGCCGAGGCGGAAGACATCCTGAAGGCTGAAATCCTCAAAAACCTGGATCAGTTGGCCGAGGGGCAGGACATCATGCTGAAACTGACGATCCCCAGCACGGCAAACCTTTATGATGAAGTGGCTGATCACCCGCGCGTGGTGCGCGTGGTTGCCTTGTCAGGTGGGTATTCGACCGAGCAGGCGTGTGATTTGCTGGGCCAGAACGGCAAGATGATCGCGTCGTTTTCGCGTGCGCTGACCGAAGGTCTGTCGAAACAGCAATCTGATGCCGAGTTCAATGCCGCCCTGGGCAGCAACATTGAAAAGATCTTTAAAGCTTCTGCTTAAGCCGCTGATAAAACAAAAGAAGCGGCGTGCCTACGCCGCTTCTTTTTTCTGACCGCTCGGCTTAAATCCGGTATTCGATTTCAAGATTCCGCAAAGCTGAGCGTTCAGTTTTAACGCCGAAATAGCGCCATTTGGCGGAAGCTATCCCGTGTCGGGCTCCTCAGGATACCGGACACGTGCCCCGGTCAAATTTTTGAACCGCGCCTTTGACCATCATGTCGTATTTCAAGCTGTCATAGTTCACGACAAACGTGACGACCTGTCCGTCCTGCATCAGCAAAAACGTCATTGATTCTCCGACAGGATAAATTGCGGCTTCGCCTTCAAGGTCGCCTGTGGAAAGATGGCCTTTGTCCGAACCGCCTGACCGTTTCAAAGTTACGTTGCTGCCGTCCACATCTGATACACATTCAACTGAAAAATCATCTTGTTTCAGAGCGTTATTTGCCAAAACAGGGGTTGCTGCCGCAGCCGCAACCGCGAGCACGCAGAGGTATTTCTTTGCCATTTTGAAGTCCAAAGTTGGGGGTTTTCTGTTCGCTGGGTCCGGCAATATGGGCAATCATTACATCCGAACCTGACGAGCAGGTGCCTTCCATTTGCGCCAGGAATGAGGCGTATGTTTGAACTTTAAGTGTCGTTGGAAATACCGGGTCAGCGCGCATTGCGCTGATGGGGAAACTTCGCAATTCAAGCTCATATATGCGGTTTGAGGCGGTCAGACCGGGCGGCGGCCTTGACAATCAGCGTCTCTGAATGAAACCTCACAAGGGTTGGGAGAAATTGGAAAATTCAAAGAGTTGTACCTGTTGCGGGACGGGCCGGATTGTATTATCGGCACGCTTCCCTGAGCAGGCCGACCCATTTGGGTTCCAACTGCCAGATAAAAAATTGGGAGTTAAAACATGAAAAACAGCAGCAAACTGAGCCTTGGCGCGTTTGTGACGGCGGCCATGATGGCACCAGCCGCGTATGCGGAAGAGTTCATCACAATCGGCACCGGTGGCGTAACCGGCGTGTATTACCCGACCGGCGGTGCGATCTGCCGTCTGGTGAACAAAGGCCGCAAGGAACATGGCGTGCGCTGCTCGGTCGAATCGACCGGTGGTTCGGTCTACAACATCAACACCATTCGCGAAGGCGAACTGGAGTTTGGTGTGGCACAGTCCGACTGGCAGTACCATGCCTATAACGGCACCTCGAAGTTCGAAGAGGCTGGCCCGTTCGAAAACCTGCGTGCGGTCTTCTCGGTTCACCCCGAGCCGTTCACCGTTGTGGCCCGCGCCGATTCCGGCATCACCAATTTTGAGGACCTGAAAGGCAAGCGCGTCAACATCGGCAACCCCGGTTCCGGTCAGCGCGGCACCATGGAGGTTCTGCTGGGTGAAATGGGCTGGACCACGGGCGATTTCGAACTGGCGACCGAACTGAAGGCGGCTGAACAGTCGGCTGCACTGTGCGACAACCAGATCGATGCGATGGTTTACACCGTCGGTCACCCTTCGGGTTCGATTCAGGAAGCCACCACCGCATGTGACTCGGTTCTGGTGAATGTCAGCGGCGAAGCCGTGGACAAACTGGTCAACGACAACTCGTTCTACCGCACCGCAACCATTCCCGGTGGCATGTACCGTGGATCTGATGGCGACACGTCGACCTTTGGTGTGGGCGCAACTTTTGTGACGTCGGCGGACGTATCGGAAGATGCGGTCTATGCGGTTGTAAGCTCGGTCTTCGAGAACTTCGATGACTTCAAAAAGCTGCACCCTGCATTTGCCAACCTGAAGCCCGAAGAGATGATCGCTGACGGCCTGTCGGCACCGCTGCATCCGGGTGCTGAAAAGTACTACAAAGAAAAAGGCTGGATTCAGTAAGCCAGTCCTGACGCAGGGTGCCTTCGGGCGCCCTGCACACAACCCGTGTCAAACGGGGTTCCAAAAGGCCGAAAAAGGCCGTGACGGGGAGAGATTTTATGAGTTCCGACACACAATCCAATCGTCCGCTATCTGAAGAAGAGCTTCAGGATCTGGTTGCGTCTTCCGACGCCGGCGGGCGAAACCCGGTCGGCAACGTCGGGATTTTTCTGGCCATCGTGGCTGCAATCTGGTCGATTTTTCAGGTTGTTCTGGCCTCGCCAATCTCGAACTATGTCCTTCCCGGCAGCGTTGTGAACAACTCACGCCAGTTCCATCTGGCTTTTGCGATGTTTCTGGCCTTTGCTGCTTATCCGGCGCTGAAATCCAGCCCTCGGAACTACATCCCGGTTCAGGACTGGATCATGGGTCTTCTGGGCGCGTTTGTCGCGCTTTATGGGTATTTCTTCTACGACAAGATCGTCAATGCGGGTGGGCTTGCCGATGACACGGACAAGTGGATCGCGTTGGGTGGTCTGCTGCTGTTGTTCGAGGCCGCGCGCCGCGCGCTTGGCCCGGCCATGGCGATCATCGCGACGATCTTTTTGGCCTATGTTTTCTTTGGTTCATCCGAGTGGGTGCCCGAAGTAATCCGTTGGAAAGGCGCGAGCCTGAAAAAGGCCATGAGCCATATGTGGATCACGTCAGAAGGTGTGTTTGGCATCGCTCTTGGCGTTTCCACGAAATTCGTCTTCCTGTTCGTTCTGTTCGGAGCCTTGTTGGATAAGGCCGGGGCAGGGAACTATTTCATCAAAATGGCCTTCGGGGCGCTTGGGCACCTGCGTGGCGGTCCTGCGAAGGCTGCCGTTGTGGGCTCTGCCGCGACCGGCCTGATCTCGGGTTCATCGATTGCCAATGTTGTAACCACCGGCACCTTCACCATTCCGTTGATGAAGCGCGTAGGCTTTTCCAGCGAACAAGCTGGCTCGGTCGAGGTTGCGTCTTCGGTAAATGGCCAGATCATGCCACCGGTTATGGGCGCTGCGGCCTTCCTGATGGTGGAATATGTAGGCATCTCGTATGTCGAGGTCATCACCCACGCCTTCTTGCCTGCTGCGATTTCCTACATCGCGCTGGTCTATATCGTCCATCTTGAAGCGGTTAAGCGGAACATGCCGACCCTTGGCGACCGGGATGTGCATTTGGCGCGGACCGTTGTTGGAATGTTGTCTTTCTTCGTGGTATTTGCCGGTCTGTGCTATAGCTCGCAATTCCCGGTGGATGCGGTGACAAATTGGGCACCTTCGGCGGCTGGATTGATCCTTAGCCTGGTCGTTTGCGCCATCTATGTCGTGTTGCTTTATCTGGCCGCTCAGGTGGCGGATCTTGAGCCCGACGATCCAAACGCCAAAGAGGTCACGCTGCCGGTCATTGCGGACATCTACAAGGCAGGTCTGCACTATCTGTTGCCGATTATCGTGCTTGTCTACTTTCTGATGATCGAACAAAAATCTCCCGGTTTGTCGGCCTTCTGGGCAACCGCGTTGTTGTTCGTGATCCTGCTGACGCAAAAACCGCTCAAGGCGATCTTCCGCGGCGAAAGCGATGTGTACAACCGCTTTATCGACGGTGTAGCCGACCTGTGGCAGGGCCTGATCGACGGAGCGCGGAACATGATCGGGATCGCTTTGGCCACGGCCACGGCGGGCGTGATCGTGGGTACGGTGACGCTGACCGGTGTAGGGCAGGTGATGGCCGATCTGGTCGAGTTCCTTTCGGGTGGCAACCTAATCCTGATGCTGATCATGGTCGGTATCCTCAGCCTGATCCTGGGTATGGGCCTGCCGACCACGGCGAACTATATCGTTGTCAGCTCGCTGATGGCAGGCGTTGTGGTCGAACTGGGCGCGCAAAGCGGCTTGATCGTGCCGCTGATTGCTGTCCACCTGTTTGTCTTCTACTTCGGCATCATGGCGGATGTGACACCGCCTGTGGGTCTGGCTAGCTTCGCGGCCGCTGCTGTCTCGGGTGGGGACGCGATCAAAACCGGCTTCACGGCGTTCTTCTACAGCCTGCGCACTGTGGCGTTGCCGTTTGTGTTCATCTTCAACACCGACCTGTTGTTGATTGATGTGACATGGGTCGAAGGCATAATCGTCGCCATATTCGCCACCATAGCCATTCTGGTCTTTACTGCCGGTACAATGGGGTATTTCCTGACCCACAGTCGGATCTATGAAAGCATCGCGCTGATCTTTGTGGCCTTTGCCTTGTTCAGGCCGGACTTCTTCATGGACCGCATTTCGCCTCCGTTCCAGACGGTTGAACCTGCTGCGTTCGAAGAGACAATCGGTCAGGTTCCACCCGGAACAGAGATGCGGCTTGTGGTGTCCGGGCCAGACTTCGACACGCTTGAAATGACCGATACAACTGTTGTGGCCACGGTGGGTTCGGAAGACGGCGGCGCAGCGCGGGTCGAGGCGCTTGGGCTGGTCCTGATCCCTGAAGACGGCGTTGTTAAACTGGACGAACCGTTCCCAGGAACACCGCTTTCGGGCGATCTGGATATCTTCGATTATTACGGGGATGAGGCCGTAAGCCTGACCTCGGTCAGCCTGCCGTCCAGTCAGCCGCCCAAGCAGTTGGTCTATATCCCTGCGATGGTTCTTCTTGGCCTCATCGCACTTTTGCAACGCGGCCGGGCCGCCAGACGAGAGGTGCTTGCATGACACGTTCAGTTCTATGCGCCATTGATATCAGCAATGGTGAGATTGATGTGCCGGTTCTGCAAAAGGCGGCCGCTCTGGCGGATTTGGAAGGAGCGCAGCTGGATGTTGTGACCGTGCTGCCGGATTTTGGTGAAAGTTGGGTGTCGGGGTTCTTTGAGCCCGACTTCCACGACAAGGCTTTTGAAGAGGCGCAGGCCACTCTGACATCGCTGTGCGTCAAAGCACTGGGGTCAGAGAGAAATGAAACTATCCGCCATGTTGTGGCGACAGGAACGGCCTATCAGGAAATCCTGAAAACTGCTGAAGGCGCCGGGTCCGATTTGATCGTAATCGGTGCGCATAAGCCGGATTTCAAGGATTACCTGTTGGGTCCCAACGCATCACGTGTTGTGCGACATTCTTCGGTTTCTGTTTACGTCGTGCGCTGAACAGGCTTCAGGGGTCAATACCCTGTCATCTCAAGGTATCCGATGCCTTTATGGCTTCCGGTTACGGTGACAGGGCCTTCCCAATACTCAAAGCGGGTTCCCATCCATGCTTCGGGTGTGATGGCCGAAACGTCAATTTCGACACCCCGATCCGGTAAGGCAACGCGCCAATGTGTTGGAACCTCGCGCCCTGCGACTTGGTCCGTGGCCAGCGGCGTCATTTGGACGGTTCCGTTAGGGATAGCCTCGGCACTGCCGTCGGCATTGATCCAAGTGGCCGAGGTGAAGTCGCCGCGCCCCCCACGCAACCGAAAAGCCATCATCTTGTCGCCGCCCTCGAAGCTGAGGGAAAACCAATCCCATCCACTTTGATCCGCAGCAAGCGGCTGCGACGACCATTCACGGTCCAACCAACCCTGGCCTGTGACGTGCACATCGCCGTCTGGCAGTCGAAGAACACCTTCAACCGCGTAAAAAGGCTGCGAGTAATAATAGCTAGCCTGACCATCCGCAGATTTGACCGAATACCCTGCATCGCCGTGAAACACCAATGGTCCCTGAGCGGTCAGCGAAAGATCATAGCTGAAATCCTCTCCGTTGGCCGTCAAGGTCAGGGTGTCGAAATCAGGACCAGCCATGCGCCATTCGTCGATCCAAGCCTCAAAGGGTTCAGCGGTTACGCCCGCCTGACCAACCCCGCCACGCGAAAGACGCTCAGCAAAGTAATGCGTGTCAGGCGTTGTTGTCGCCGCGTGACCCATCCAGATTTGCGGGCTTTGCCAACCGGCGGTTTCAAAGGGCTTCAGAGCAGATCGGAACAGGGTCCATTGAACACCATAGTCGCGCCCATCTTCACCCTTGAGGTTGGCCGTCAGATACCACCATTCGATCCGGTAAGCCGGATGGGGGCCATGATCCTTGGGGAAATCGAACGCATACCCTTCTTCGGGAACATCAAAGCCCTCGGCTGATCCGCCCAAACCTGCATAGCCCTGTGCCCAAAGCGGCAGTGGACAAGTGATGAGCAAGTAGAGCAACAGGGTTTTAACGTTCATTGGCGAACACTCTCAGCAAGTCGGCAGGGGGCAGGCGCAGCATCCGAAACGCGGGCAGGGCTGCTGCGATTATGGCCGCCAGAAGCGTCAACAAAAACAGCCACAGCCAGTCCCATAGGAAGACGAACATGGGAAGCCGCCAACCGAAGGCCTGTACGTTGATCACTGCCAGCAGAACCCATGCCAGGATCAGTCCCAGCGGCAACGCAAGGACTGCCGTCAGTGCAGCCAGCAACACGCTTCGCAAGAGCTCCAGCCGTGCCAGTTGCACCCGGTTCAGCCCCAGCGCCCAAACAGGGGCGATTTGCGGCAGGCGTTGTGTCCACAGCGTCAACAGGCTGGTCAGGATGGCGAATCCCGCCACGCCAAGGGTCAGAACGTTCAGCGCCGATGTCACAACAAAGGTCTTCTCAAAGATCGCCAGTGATTGCGCCTTCATGGCCGCTTGCTGAACCACAGACAGCGGCGGCAGGTCAAATTGGGCGCGCAGGGTTTGTGCCATTGCAGTCGCGTCTTCCGGTGGCATGCGGATACCAAACCTCCGCATCTCGGCCCCCGGTGCGATACGATCCAGTTGCGCCATTGAAACGATGGCTTGACCCGTTGGATTGCCATAGTCGGAATAGACCCCTGCGATCGGCAAAACGTGATCCGGGGCAAGTTGTAGCTGGGCACCGGGCCATAAAGACGCGCGTCGCGCCAGTTGTTCGTTGATAAGCACGGCGTCTCCGGCCATCACATCATCCCAAACGGTGGCGGTTGAGGCAATCAACGGCCAGTACTGCCGGTACACGGGATCATCCACCACGCCGTACAGGAACAAGGGGCCGGTTTCATGGGGCAGTTCCACGCTACGGATCGGCAAAATGGCATCGACCTGGGGGCGCAGCCAGTTGCTCATCTCGCGTGCCTGATCTTCATCACGCGCAGTCACGTACAACTCGGCCGTCAGCCGTTGATCCAGCCAGCCGACAAAGGTTAACCTGAAGCTGGAAACCATTGTTCCCACGCCAATATTTGCCGCCAAGGCCAGTAACAGAGCCATCAGGGCCAAAGACAGGCCAGGCAATTGCGCCCGTAGGTCCGCCCAGACCCATTGCGCAACAGGACCGCGCGCCGTACGTGCCAGTACAGACAGAGCTATGGCCAGAAGCGATGGCAACAACAAGGCCGCACCTGTCAGCAATCCGGCCAATAAGGTGAAACCTGCAACAAGCCCTCCAATGCTGATATAGGCCAGCGATCCTCCGACAATCAGGATCAGACCGATTGCTCCGGCGATGTGGCGCGCGCGGGAATTGCTCTGCCACGCCTGCACGCCCGGTCCTTCGAGCAAAGGCATGTTGGACAAGCGCCACAATGCGTGACCGCTGGCCAGCAGGGTTCCGAATACTGCCATAGCGATTCCAGCGACAACCCACTGAGGTTGCAGCGTCAGTTGTCCGGTCACAGGCGCGCCATAGAGCCCACGCAAAGTTGCGGCGACATCAGGCAGCAACGCTCCGGCCAGAAAGAAGCCCAACAGCAATCCAAGACTGCCTCCGATCAGGGCCAACAGGGTTAATTCGGTCAGTACCAGCCAAACAAGCCGACGCATGGACACGCCTAAAGCACGCAAGGTGCGGATCATGCCGCGTCGCTGGGCAAAGGCCAGACCAACGGTGCCATTGACGATGAACAGCCCGACGGCAAAGGACAGCAGTCCAAACGCCGACAAGTTCAAATGAAAGCTGTCGGTCAATTGCGCGGTATCGACTTGCGCTGAGGGGCTGATGCGGTCCAGTTCAGGTGCGACCTGATTGAGAGGGGGCAGGTCGCGCGGTTGGTTCGGCAGCACGACAAGCCGCGAGATGACGCCTGTTTGGTTCAACAATCCCTCGGCCACGCCGATGTCGGTCAGAATGACGTCCGAAGGCAGGACTGAGGTGGTCAGAATGGGGGGCAGGTTGTCTTGATCTCGCAGCAGCGCCTCTAGCTCGGGTGATACAAGAACACGGCCCGGAGAAGTCAACATGTCCACAGGCTCGGGCGGTGCTGCGCTCTGTTCTGCTTCAGTCACGGCAGGCAGGGCCGGGTAGGCAACCATATCCACGCCCATCAGGCGCAAGGTTCGCCCGCCGATACGGTATGGGCCTTCCAGAACGGCTGCAACCTGCCAGCCAGCACGGCGCAGGTCGACATAACGAGAGACTGAAATCGGTCCCGACGGGTCACGTAGCTCGTCAAATTGGCCGATGGCCAATTGAGCGTTGGCCCGCGCATAGCTTGCACGCGCTTCGGCGTTGATGGCTTGTACAGCCGACCACAAACCGGTGGCCAAAGCGATGCCGATCAGCAAGGTCGCTAACTGCAACCGATGCACCCGCCAATGGGACATCAGGGCCTGAATGACGGACCATGTCATTAAATCCGCCCGCCGCTGAGCGTGACTTGACGGTCCAGTCGCGCGGCGATTTGTTGGGAATGGGTCACCAGAAGCAGTGCCGCTTTGGTATCAGCGACAAGAGATAACATCAGGTCCAGTACGGTTGCGCTGGCGGTTTCGTCCAGATTGCCGGTCGGTTCATCAGCCAGCAGCAGCTTGGGACGCGCTGCCATGGCGCGCCCAATGGCAACCCTTTGTTGCTGACCGCCCGACAGGTTCTCGGGGTAACGGTCCTGCAAGTCTGACAGGCCCAGCCGTTCCGCCAAATGGCTGTTCCAAGCGGTATCTTCGACACCGGCAAGACGCGCGTGAAAGGACAGGTTTTGAGCAACCGTCAGGGACGGGATCAAATTGAATTGTTGAAACACCAACGACACATGATTCCGGCGCAGTGCTGCCCGTCCTGCATCATCCAGCGTGGACAGACGTGTATCCCCCAATATGATCTCGCCCCCGTCAAAGCTGTCCAGGGCTGCGGCAAGGTTCAGCAGGGTGCTTTTGCCGCTGCCGCTTTCACCGGTCAGGGCCAAAGTTTGCCCTTGATTCAGAACCAGAGATACATCGCGCAGCACCGGGCGCCCGCCGGGATAGGATTTCTGCACCTTGTCTATGGTCAACACCATGGCTCGCCCCGCTTTTGTTCCGCAAGATGTGCAACAGTTTTAACTCATGTCCAGTCCAGACCAACCATCGGAGCGTTTCGCCGCAGGTGCAAAAGGCGTCTGGTGGTCTTGTGCGCAACCGCAGCACAGTCCATTCTGTGAAGACGCGTTTCCGTTGCAAATCAGGATGACATTGCATGACCTTGTTGCACCAGATCATGTGGGGCAGTACTTTTTTGGGCCTTTGCTTTTTGGTCGAGATTATTTTGTTGACCTGGTGCACTCTGGTCCTTCTCAAGCTCGAACCGAAGTTGACGGTGCAAAGCAACTTTATGGCTGTTGCCATTCCGATTGCAGTGGCCTTGGTCTTCATTGTTGCGACACACACAATACAGGTCTGGCTGTGGGCCATTGTCTGGGTGTTGCTGGATGTACTTCCGACGTGGAACTCGGCCGTCTATTTCTCGCTCGTGACGTTTACGACACTGGGTTATGGCGACATCGTTTTGGGTGAGGCGCTGCGCATCTTTGGGTCTTTTGCTTCGGTTGCGGGTCTTTTGACCTTTGGCTTGTCCACCGCCTATATGGTGGCGCTGATGACACGCGTTTTAAACGACAGGTTCTTTTCCTAAAGGATCGGAGCGAACAACCGCGCCAGAGGAGCACCAAAACGAATATGCGCCGGCTGCTGTGCGAGGGTGCGCGTCATCTCGTAACTGTTTTCGAAATCTGCTTGCAGCATCTCGGCGACCCGGTTTGCAGCTTGGGTATCGAAAAACAGCGCCATAGCCTCGAAATTCAGCCGGAATGAGCGATTGTCCAGATTGGTTGTGCCAACCGCCGCCAGCGCATCGTCGACGACAAAGGCCTTTTGATGCATGAAACCGTCGGTATAGCGAAAGATACGCGCGCCGCAGTCGCGGGCCTCGTCAAAATAGGCAAATGCGGCCAGCCAGGGCAGGCGGTGGTCGATCATGTCAGGCACCAGAATGCGAACGTCCACGCCGCGCATTGCCGCGTGTTGCAGAGCAGTCATTACGTCGATATCCGGTACAAAATAAGGCGAAGCAATCCAGAGCCTTTCCTTAGCTGCAGCGATGGCGGCAAAGAACATCATTGCACCGGTTTCCGTTTCGTCACCGGGGCCGGTGGCAACCAACAAAGCGTTCATGTCTTGCTCGGCTTCGGAGCCCGCCCAATCCAACTCGTCGATCAGATCTTCGTCCCGGGCCCAGTGCCAATCTTCGGTGAAAATCAACTGCAATTGGCGCACGATATGGCCGGTCATCTTCAGATGCGTGTCGCGCCAATGACCGAAATGCTTGTCCTGCCCCAGATATTCCACGCCAACGTTGTGACCGCCAATGAACCCGGTTTCCCCATCGATGACAACGGTTTTGCGGTGGTTTCGATAGTTGAGTTGAAATCGGAAATTGGGGCCGCGCTGATCCTTCGGATTAGCCACGTCAATCCCGGCCTCCTGAAGTGCCTCAAGATAATCCGAGGGGAGGCCGTAACTGCCCACCGCGTCGGCCATGAAACGGACGCGTACGCCGCGCTTGGCCGCAGCAATCAGCTTTTCCTGCAGCTGCAGGCCCAACGCGTCAGCGCGCACGATGTAGAATTGTATCAGGATATAGCTTTTGGCCGCATCGATGGCGTCGAAGATTGCGTCAAATGTGGCTTGCCCATCGATCAGTAGCTTGGCCCCGTTCCCGCGTGAGACCGGCAAATGCGCCAAAACTTCGAACGGACGCGGGTTAATCGACATGCGCGCGGGATCGGGTTTCGAAAAGTCGGCGAAGGTTTTGATGCCCTCGACAACGCGTTCGCTTTCCTGACGTGCGATGCGGTATCCGCGGAAGCGATGGTGGCCCAGAAACAGGTAGGCGGGCACTGCGATAAAAGGGGCCGAGACCAAAAACACAACCCAGCCTACGGCGCCTTGAGGGGTCCGCGCAGTTTGCGCCGCGCGAACCACGAACACTGCTGCCGTCGCATAGAGGGCAAAGACGACGGCAGAAACAAGCAATGTCCACATAGGGTTAAGGCTCCGGGGTTTGTCAGTTTGCCCCAGTGTAGACCCGAGTCCAATCCTGCGCCATATCCACAATGACCCAACCCATGTCGGGGCCTTTGTCCAGCCCGTCTGCCAGCTTTCCAATGGCGCTTTCGCGGTCATAGGCCCATTCGCGGTCAGCATCCGTGTGATGAATCAGTACGCCCAATCTGGGACCGTCACCGGCGGTGACCCACTGCATCATCGCAAAATCACCGTCCGAGTTTCCGCCGGCCAGAATCGGGCGCTTGCCGATTGTGCGTTCGATGTTGATGGGTTTGCCTTCTTTGTCATCGATGAACGCGATACCCGGCGCCTTGACGATCGTTGGCGTGCCATCAATCACCTCATAGCTGGTGTTGCCATATGTTCCCAAAATCTGATTGGGCGGAATGCCATAGGCTTCCTCGGCGAACACTCGCATGAAATGCAGACCACCGCCCGAGACTATGTACGTGGTGAACCCTTCATCTCTTAAATAACGCAAAAGCTCGACCATCGGCTGATAGGTCATTTGGTCGTAAGGAAGATCGGTATCGGGATGACGCTCTGTCGCCAACCAATCGGCCACAGCAGCCTGGAACTCTGCAACGCTGTCACCGGAATGCGTGGTGTTCACGACTTCAATCAACGCGTCATGGCCGCCTTGTAACACCGTTGCCAAATCTCCTTTGGCGCCGGCTTCCAGTACGGGTGTTGTCAGGATCGAGGGATCTTGCTCTGCCATTTCTGCAAGGCGGTCCATGGCAAATATGAACTGGAAATAAACGGGCTGTTCCGCCCAAAGCGTTCCATCGTTGTCGAAGACAGCTATTCGGTCCGATGGGGTAACATAGTTGGGACTGTCTTGGCTGGTCACGCCGTCGACAAAGGCCACAATCTGGTCTTTGGCATGACTGTTGGTCCAACTGGGCAGCGGGTCGGCAAGCAGTGATAGCGGGGCGTAGGCAAGAACTGCGCTGAGAACTAAGTGTCGCATGAATTGCTCGTTTAATTTCAAGATAAAAAGGGCCGCCATTGAAGTGGCGGCCCGGTTTGGATTTACACGCGACTTAGTTGTTTGTCGGTGTCGCGAGCTTTTCCATAACCTGATCCAGGTTGAAGCTTGCGGCTTTCTGGCGCGGTGGGAATTCCTCGAAGGTTGCGAGGAAATTGCCCACATATTGCTGTGCCGGTACCAGGAAATACGCGCGATCCAGCAGCCAGTCATAATAGGTGTTGGACGTGCGATAAGCGCGCTCATACGGGTCACGACGCAGGTTCACGATCAGCGGGATGCGCAACTCGGTCCAGGGTTCGATCCATGCGCGCAGCGTTGCCCAAGCTTTCTGCTCAAGGAAGATCAGCTTCCAGTCGTCGTAGCGCAGCGCTGTCAGGTCGCCGTCATCCGAGAAATAGAAGATCTCGGCGCGCGGGCTTTCAGTCGTCTCACCGGTCAACAGGGGCAGGATGTTGTAGCCATCCAGATGCACTTTGTAGTCACGCCCCATGCCGGACGAGCTATAACCTGCTTTCAGCTTTTCCTTGATGTCGGGATCGCCAGCAACCGCCAGATAGGTCGGCAGCCAGTCCATATGGTGCACGATCTCGTTCGTAACCGATCCGGCTTCGATCTGACCGGGCCAACGGACCATTGAAGGAACGCGCCAGCCGCCTTCCCAGTTTGTGTTTTTCTCACCCCAGAACGGTGTGGCCGCGGCATCCGGCCATGTGTTCATGTGCGGGCCGTTATCGGTCGAGTAGTGAACGATGGTATTGTCGGCAATGCCAAGTTCGTCCAACAGATCAAGCAGTTGTCCAACATGCATGTCGTGCTCGATCATGCCGGCTGTGTACTCGTCGGCAACGCCACCAAAGATTTCGTTGGCCTGTTGGCGCATTTCATCTTTGACATGGGTGCGGAAGTGCATGCGCGTTCCGTTCCACCAGACATAGAAGGGTTGTCCCTGTTCATGCGCACGCTTGATGAAGTCGATTGCGGCAGCAACAGTTTCATCATCCACCGTTTCCATGCGCTTGCGGGTCAGCGGACCAGTGTCCTCGATCGTGCCGTCCGCCTTGGACTTGATCACGCCACGCGGACCATACGCTTCACGGAACGTGCGGCCATCGGCCAGAACCTGATCGCCGGGATAGTCTTCGTTTTCCGGCTCTTCTTCCGCATTCAGGTGATACAAGTTCCCGAAAAACTCATCAAAACCATGGTTTGTCGGCAGATGTTCATCTTTGTCGCCAAGGTGGTTCTTACCGAACTGACCGGTAACGTAACCGTGGTCCTTCAGCAGGCCCGCAATTGTTGGATCTTCGACTTGCATACCCAGATCAGCACCGGGCAAACCCACTTTAGACAGACCTGTGCGGAACACCGACTGACCCATGATGTACGACGACCGACCGGCGGTGCAGGACTGCTCGCCGTAATAATCTGTGAAGATCATGCCTTCTTTCGCAACGCGGTCGATGTTCGGCGTCTGGTAGCCCATCAGGCCCATCGTGTAGGCCGAGATGTTGGACTGACCGATATCGTCACCCCAGATAACCAGGATGTTGGGCTTTTGATCCTGCGCCCACGCGGGCAGGGCCAGTGCAACAGCGACCGAAGCTACCGCGACTTTGCGTATCGTGCTGCGCCAACTTTCTGTAATCGAACGAGGTGGTGACATAGTTTGCTCCTGAACTGACCGGGTCTTAATGACCCGTTGAAGTAAAAGTAATTGAAGGCGATCATTTTTCTATCAGATCGGCCAACAAGGTATTGATTCCCGAAAGGAAAAATTCGCATTACGTCGAGAATCGAATAGCCTTACCTTAGGCTATGACAATGTCTTGGAACCTATCATATGATGAGATTGAAGAATACTAATGTTTGATAATCCGCGTGATAGAAAGCGATTGTTGGGCCGTGGCTGGTTTGGTGCGCGTGGGGCGCGGTTTCAGGCGGACCTGCTGGCCTGCGGGACAGAAAAAAACTTCAAGGCGGACGAAGCGCTTTACCTGTACGGGGATTTGGCCAATGGGGTTTATGCGGTCCTGGATGGCGCGGTTCAGATCACGGCTCCTGCTGACGACGGTCAGGAATTCGTAGTGCACAGGCAAGGTGGTGGGTTCTGGATCGGTGATCTGGCCCTGTTTGCCGACGCCAACAGGCTGGTGAGCGTCGTTGCCACTCAAACCACGCGAACGCTGTTTTTCCCGTCGTCGCGGTTGGACAGGCTGGTCGACGATAATCCCGACTACATCCGTGATTTTTACGCCTTGTCGCATGAAAACATGCAAACTGCTTTGCGTATTATGGCCAATCTTGCCGTGACAGGAACGGAAAAGCGTCTTGTTCTGCGTCTGTTGCACTTGGACGAGGGGACCGCGAAATCCGATGGGTGGATCGTGATATCCCAGGATGAACTGGCAGCAATGGTGGCCGTTTCCCAACCGACGTTACATCGCAACTTGCATCGTCTCGCGGATTTGGGGCTGATCGAGCTTGGGTATGGGCGTGTGCGCCTGAAGGACCGACGGCAGTTGATTGCCTCATGTCAGTGCTGAGCTCAGGGGTTGAGCGGCGGCAACGGGTTCGCTGGCGATTGCGCGGATTGCTTCAGTGACGCGAGCGCCGACAACGCCGCGGCCCAATCCTCGGTCTTGGTGTCGGGGTGCGCCGAGTATCTGGCGGCTCCAATCTGGGCGAGGTGTTGGTCCAAACTGGTGGTTTGACTGGCCATGCCGCTGCGGGACTTCCACATTTCCAAAGCTGTGTAAGCCGCTGCAATATCATGATCTTGCAGTGAATTCTTGAGTTCACCCAACGCAAAGTCGGGCGAAGCCAGGAACGCATCCCGCCGAAGCTGGCGCAATCGGTCGACACGCGGGCGCAGGAAACGGATGGTAAGCCATAAGAACAACGCAAAGGCGGCCAACCAAACTGCGAACCTTAGTATGATTTCTGTGTCTGGCGGTTGCCATTGCGGTCGGGCCAGTGTCAAGTCGACCGGGGCAATGTCGATGGTTTCGACCTGGTTGCTCTCCAGATTGTACCAGCGAATCGAGATCGGAGGCAGCTGCGTCTGGCCGCCGTCCTGCGCAAGGTAGACGACCTCGTCCACACGCTGCCCGGACAGAACGCCCCGGTCCTCATTTTCAGTAAAGCGTGGCTCTTTAGGATAGGCTCGCAGCAGCGGGTCCGGGTTGCCGGGGATCAATTCGGGCACCAGAAACGGCGTTGTTCCAGAGATTTTGGCGGTCAGGCGGCGCGTGATTGATCCACCATTCTCCATATTTGGGTCCCCGTCGATCTGCTGATCTACCGTAAGACCGGTTGCGATGATAAGCGGATCCAGGTCGCGTGCGCCCTCTGGGACCACGGCGTTCAGGGTCAAGTCCGGCAAGGGCACGCTGACCTGAACCGGCGCATTTGTTTCGGGGTCGGCAAAGGTGACTACGACGTCCTGCGCACCAAACGCAATTTCTCCGGCGCTCAGGGGATAGAGGCGATAACTGCGTTGAACGCCGGACCAGGTTTCACCTTCGACGGTTTCACTCACTGGTCCCGAAGCACGTTCCGGAAGGCGCACCAACAGGTTCTCTTGCTCAAGCGACGGGAACACCGGAGGCGAGGGCATGAATGTTGGCACTAGCACCTTGATGCGCACAATTGCGGGTTGCCCAACGATGACGGGTTCCGTAGGTGTTTCGGCGGTCACCTGTGGCTGGACGCCGGTCTGGGCGAACAGTTCAGTCGGTATTAGAAGCATAAGAAGGGCGAGGTATCTCATTGCTTCTGCTCCTGATTTTCTAACAGGAACCGGTTGCGAAGAAAGTCCTGCATGTTGGTATCAATCGTGCTGATCCATTGATCAGCGGACATGGCCTGCGATCCGTCTTTCGGAGCCTGAATTGTCGTCTGTTCACCACGTCCTGCGTCGTTGTCAAAGACCGTGTCATCAGCCCCGATCCCGGCTTCTTCACCTGTATCAGACTGTTCGCGCGTAGTTTCAACATAGTCGAGGATCGCTTTCGAGACCTCGAGGTTATGCTGAGCTTCTGGCCAACCCGGCCGGCGTTCCAATGCGGCTTCAAAGGACGCGATGGCCGGACGATACTCGCGGTTTCGTATGCGCGCCATACCTTCGGAAAACGCGGCTTCGGGCGTATCCAGCTCGGCAAAGATCGCAGCAGCTTCAGGGTATTGCCCGGCCTTTAGGCGTGCATAGCCTTCCTGATACGGGTCCTGAAACAACTCGGCTGCTTCTGCATAGCGCTTTTGGTTCATCGCGATTTGGCCCTGTTGGTCCGGGGTCAAGAACCAATCCCGCCAGCCATCGGCATAAGCCGGGCCAGACGGGGACCAAATGCAAAAGGTGAGCAGTATCAACCGGATCACCCAACCTCTGCGAAACCAAAGCAATGACAGAAAGGCGGCTGGCCAGGCCAGCAACCATCCTTTGTCTTGCCAGTCTAGGCGGTCATCATCATCCAGTGCGGCTCTGTAAGCCGATTGAATTTGACGTTGTAAGCGGTTGATATCCCGATCATCGCTTGAGAACGGAACCACAGTTGTCCCTTTCAAGCCGTCGAGTTGCGTGATGCTTTGACCATTTGGCAGCATTGTCAGAAAGAACACTGGCACGGTGGCGGTCTCGAAATCCGACAGTTGCGAGGGGTCGAGGTCGTCCAACACGAACAGGACAGCGCCGGGCGTTTCGCTACCGTTCAGGATCGTCTCGGCCAGCGTCAGCGCATTCGCGGCTGCATCCCCCTGTTTTGGCATAACTGCGGGGTTGAGGCCCTCTAGCAGCGGGCGCAGGATATTGGCGTCTTCGGTCAAAGGTGCGACGCGATGCGGGGTGCCGGCATATGCGATCAAGGCAGTTCGGGCACCCACGCGCGCATTGATCAGATCGGTGACTTTGAACTTGGCGCGATCCAGACGAGACGGGGCCAAGTCGGGTTCTTCCATGCTGTCGGTCACCTTCAGGGCGATCACCAACGGAGCGGTGTCCGCAACCAGCGGGTTGGGTGCCCGTGACCATGTTGGCCCCGCAGCAGCCAGTGTGACCAGAATCGCCGCAATCATCGCGACGTCAATTGGATAGAGGCGTCTCGCATTGTCAGCTCCCAACTCAAGCGCAGCAGCAAGGTGCGGTGCAATCCCGGACATCTCTTGAGCACGGGGTCTAGGCTTGGGACGCATCAGCCACCACAGAGCAGCAATCGGTATGAGGAGCAGGAGCCAAACCGCTCGAATAAAATGGAAATCTTCTAAAACGCCAGTCATGCAGCACCTTTGCGCTGTCGGGCGACGTGCTGGACAGACAATGTCATCAGCATCAACACAACGACCAATCCAAGTGGATAATGCGCAAGGCTTTCTCGTGGTCGATAGCTTTGCGTTTCCACAATTCTTGGGTTGAGCTCATCAATGCGGGCGTATGTTTCGGCCAGCGCATCCTGATCATTGGCAAAGAAATACGCTCCACCTGTTCTGTCTGCGATATCCTTTAGCGCATCCAGGTCGACGCGATCCTCGCCCGACGCGTCTGGGTCGCCAACGCCGACCGTATAGATGACAACGCCCTTTTCCGCTGCAATAGCCGCCGCATTGACCGGTGTCATGCGGCTAGAGGTGTCAGCGCCGTCGCTCAGGACGATCATCAGACGTTGGTCAACCTCGCTGGATTCAAACGTGCGGATACCCAGTCCTATGGCATCCCCAAGAGCCGTGTTTGGTCCGGCCATGCCGACCTGAGTTTGGTCCAGAAACCCATTCAAACTATTGAGGTCTTCGGTAAACGGGGCTTGCACAAAGGCGCGGGTGCCAAAGATGATCAAGGCCATCCGGTCGCCTTGTCGCTCCGCAATAAACTGGCGCAATACGTCCTTGACCGCAGCAAGGCGTTGAGTTGGCGCGCCGTCTGACGAGGTGAAATCCCTCTGGTCCATTGAACCCGATATGTCCAAAGCCAGAACCACGTCTCGAGCTGACTTTTCAACAACGACCGGTTCCCCCAACTTTTCAGGCCGGGCCATCGCAACAATCAGAAGGCACCAGATCACAATGACGGTTCCCGTCTGAAAGGCCGCACGGCGCGGGATGACGGACCCTGATCGGGGCTCGACACCAGCGGCCTTTGCAACATGCCGGAAGAAAGGAATGCGGATCGAGCTGCTTTTCTCGCGGTGAGGCGGGGCAAGCCAGTACACCAAAGCGGGAAGCGGCAGCAGGACGAAAACCCAAGGCGCGGCAAAGGAAAACATTACGTATTCCTTTCGCGTTTGTGGGACCTGATCCATTGCTGTGCTAGCTTCGTCAGTTCGGGACTGGCGGGCACGGTGGTGTAGGGCGCCGCCGTAAGAACGCGAGCCTCTACATCAGAAAAATGCGTATGGTCAGAAGTTTGCGTCAGAAATCTGACCCACTCGTCTCCATGAAGGGAAGCAACCCGACTACGTGGAAAGGCAACAAGTGCTGTGCGGCGCATGATCTCGGCGATCTTCGCGGGATTGTCTTTTGCCACCGCCAGTTCAGTCAGCGCCTCGCGCCGATAGGCATTCATCCGTCGATGGCGAAAATACGCATGAAAACCAAAAGCGATCAGCCCTGCAACAAGAGCGGCAAGAGCGAGCCATCCCCAAGTTTGCGGCACCACGGAAACCGGGTCCGGTGCAGGAGCGGGCTCAAGCATGTCCAGCAGATCGACCAGTGTTTTGCCTTCGACGTCTACACTCATCTACGGCCTCCGGCATGGCCAAATAGCCTCAGCAGTTGGTCGAGGGTTGGTTCCGCCGTCGTCAATGGCACGATGGGGAAGCCATAGCGGCGTGACCAAGTTTTCAACTGAGTCAGCCGATCTTCCATCGCATGACGGATACGGTCCGACAAACCTGTGTCCGCGCTGTTCAATTCGATCTGGTTGTCTCCGTCCGAAACAGTCAGCCTGAGGTTGGGAACCAATTCGCGAGAGCTTGGGTCTGAAATATTGAATAAAATTAAATCATTAGAAGCGGCAAGTTCACGCACCAAAATCTCGGAACTGTCGTCCAACCCGTCGAAATCCGAAAAGACGCAAATCAGTGTGTTGGTATGCGCAATGCGGGCGGCCTGTTTCAGCACGGCGTTCAAAGTCACGGTCGCATCGTCGCGCTGCGAGGCGCGCAAACTACTGTTCAGCGCGCCCAGTGATGACAAAAACCGCGTTAGCGCGGCAGGTCGCCGTTGCGGGCGATGTTCCGCCAGATCAGTGTCGCCAAAGACGAGCCCTCCGACCCGGTCGCCTTGGCCCAACACTCTGTGGGCGGAAATCGCCGCAGCCTCGGCCGCGATCACGGACTTCATATACACTTGTGTGCCAAAAAACATCGAAACGCGCTGGTCGACCAGCAAAAGGGCCGGGCGGTCGCGTTCTTCGGTATAAACCCTAACGTGCGGCTTTCCTGTGCGAGCCGTGACTTTCCAATCGATGGTGCGAATGTCATCGCCGGGCAGATAGTTGCGCAGCTCTTCAAAGTTCAAACCGCGCCCGCGCAAGCGCGAAGCGTGCCGTCCGTTGAGGATAGAACGGGCGGGTTGACGCGGCAAAAGGCTGATCGCGCGCGACTTTGGCCCCAACCGTAGCAGGTGGTCCGAATCCACATGGATGCGCGGGTCGTCGGGATATGCGGCGGTCTGGGACACGCGGCGTTCCTTAGCTATCAGGGCAGCGCAACAAGCTGCAGGATTTCCGATATCACATCATCGGCGGATTTCGCGCTGCCTTGCGCCTCGAAGCTTAGGGTGATGCGATGTCGGAATACGTCATGGGCGATGGCGCGTACGTCGGCTGGGTCTACATAATCACGCTGGTTCATCCAGGCATGGGCGCGTCCGCATTTGTCCAGTGCCAGCGAAGCGCGCGGGCTAGCACCAATGTCTATCCAACTGGCCAATTCCTCGCTCAGCGCACCGGGGGTCCGTGTGGCTTGCACCAGATCGGCCATGTAACGGTCCATCGCATCAGAAACGTAAATCTGCCCGATCTCGGCGCGCGCAGCAAATACGGCGTCCTGAGGGATCGTCGGCGGCGCATCCTTGGCCCCGCCTTGGCCTGCGGCAATCTCTTCTCTGCGTACTAGTCGGATTACTTCAACTTCGTCTTCGACCGGGGGGTAAGTGATTTGGACATGCATCAGGAACCGGTCCATCTGCGCCTCCGGCAAGGGGTAGGTACCCTCTTGTTCGATCGGGTTCTGCGTTGCCATCACGATGAACAACGGTTCCATTTTATGTGTGGTACCTGAGACGGTTACCTGCCGCTCTTCCATTGCCTCAAGCAGCGCTGCCTGAACCTTGGCGGGTGCGCGGTTGATCTCGTCCGCAAGAACGATATTGGCAAAGATCGGGCCAGGCTCGAACTGGAAGGTTCCGCCTTCTTCAGTTTGCTGAAAGACCTCGGTGCCAGTGACGTCCGAGGGCAAAAGGTCGGGCGTGAACTGGATGCGGTTGAAACTTGCGTCCAGATTGCGGGCCATCGCCTTTACCGCGCGGGTTTTGGCCAAACCGGGCAGTCCTTCGATCAGCAAATTGCCGTTGGCCAACATCCCGATCAACAAGCGGTCGATTACGTCTGTTTGTCCGATGATGGATTGCCCCATGCGGGCCTTGAGATCATTTATCTGATTAAGTGCATTCATTTAGCGGGTCCAATCGGCGTCCACATTCGGCGTTAGCAACGTGGTTGTTCAAAAAAAGGCTGAGAGCAGAAAATCTGTCGTGACGCCCGTATGTTAGCAATGTTCATTCAGACGATCTACCACGAAATCCGCGCGGCTAATCGGCGCAAGTCCTGTTTCAGTTCATCTTGGATCGGCCCGAAATTAGGAATGTCCCGCAGCGTGTCCAACCAGTGCGAGGGTGGGTTCCGGCCTGCCGACCGGTTCCAGGTCAACGCACGTAGAATTGCTTGGGTGTCTATGTCTAGCCTATCGGGAATATCGAACTCGTTCAGAGTGGCCCACACTCCGGTCCACAAACGCCCGACGGACCACGGATTGTAGCCGCCGCCGCCCAGAACCAGAAATCGCGGCGCGAGTTCTTTTAGCGCGGCGACCGCTTTCCAGTGCGAAGAGTTGGACAAGGTCAAACGAGACAGGGGATCTTCGGCCACTGCATCTGCACCGCATTGCAGGACAACAGCCTGTGGCGAAAAGGCCTGAGTCGCGGGCAGGATCAACTGGTCGAGGATTGCTGCAAACTCATCATCATTCAGATTTCTGGCCACTGGCAAATTGAACGCAGCATCACCAGCATCGTCCTCAAGGCGTCCGGTAAATGGCCAGCGTCGGGTTTCATGGACCGAGATTATGCGAACCTTGTCCGAGCCTTGGAACGCGCCCTCGACCCCGTCGCAGTGATGCGCGTCGATATCCACATAGACGATCCGGTTCAAACCCATTTGCAGCAGCGTCTGGATAGCCAGAACAGGGTCATTTAAATAACAAAACCCATTGGCGCGATCGGGCAGACCGTGATGTGTGCCACCGGCAGGGTTGTAGACGATGCCTCCGTCGCGGATCAGTTCAGCACCCAACATGGAACCTCCGGCTGCTGTGGCGGGGCGGCGGTACATCTCGGGGAAGACGGGATTGGACAAGGTGCCAAGCGCATAGGTTGAGCGGACATCGTCAGAAACAGACTGCTCAGTCTCGGCCGTTTGCAGTGCGTCTATATAGTCGGGTGTATGAAACCGGTGCAGAGCACTGGGTTTCGCGCATGGGCTGACACGATAGTTGCTCGCATCCAACCAATTCAGCGCGGAGCACAAGTCAATTACGGTGGAAACACGCGGAATGGCCAAAGGGTGTTTTGAGCCATAGGTGGAATGGCGGTAGATTTCTGATCCTATGAAGATGGGGCTGTTCACAGGCTAGTTGGCCTTTGCTGGTGGCGTGTCATCGCCGAGACGACCGTCAAGCGACATCAGGATCGCCACAGGGCGCAGTGCGGGTATGTGGCTGAAGATGATCAGAATGCAGACGGTCAGGGGCACGCTAAGGAACGCTCCGATCAGCCCCCAGACGGTGGTCCAGAAGGTCAGCGCCAGGATCACCAGAAACGTGGACATATTCAGCGATCTGCCCAACATGGCAGGGTCTAGAAAGTTGCCGATCATGAACTGGATCGTGCCGCAACCCAGTACGATGATCAGGAACGGTCCGATCGTTTCGAACTGCACCAAAGCGATCATCGCCGGGAAGATCACGGCGATGATCGAGCCGATCGATGGGATGAAATTCAGTGCAAAAGTCAGCACGGCCCATGTCTCTGCATATTCCAGTCCAAGCACCTTGAAGACGCTATAGCTGATACCCGCTGTGACAAGGCTGATAAATGTTTTGACGCCGACATAGCGCTGCAGGCTATAGGTGATGGCGTCCAGAATGGCTGTGAATTCGGCCCCGGTCTCAGGGCTGCCAGCGGCCAGCCGGATTTTTTTGCGAAAGGCCAGGCGTTCGGCCATCAGGAAGGCGACATACAGGCTGATCAGAAAGAACTGGTTCAACAGCGATGTCGCACTGCTAAGCAGCACGCGGGCGACATAGGACATATCTATGCTGACCAGATTGTCACGGATGAAAGTTGTGACATCATTCCCAACAAGCCCCGTGACGCGGTGCACGGCACCGTCGAACTGGTTCTCATAGGTGCTGATGGAGCGGGCGAACTGCGTAGCCTGACTGCCCAGAATGTACATGATCATGAACAAACCGGCCAATACCACCGTGACAGCGGCGATGTTGGCCAGCCAGATGGGAACGCGTGTCAGGGCAATCACACGATCACTGAGGGCGATGATCAGAACGTTGATCAATAGCGCCATCGTCAGTGGGATCAAAAAGGCTGACCCGGCGTAGAGGCCCAGCACGATCAGCGTAGCAACGATGGTCGTGTCACGCACGACCGACAGTTTCAACTGTGGGCCGCTTGTGTTCTGATCAGGTTCCAAAGTCATCGCTCAGCCCGCCTGTGATACCGCGTGGTACGTTAAACCGATAGGTGGTCGGTCTGAAAGACGATCCTGCATGGCCGGGCGGGATTTTGCAATGTGAGCAAATGTTTGGCTGGGATAATTTACGTTCCAGCCCGGATTTGCCGTTTCAGAGGAATAGCCCCGCGGGTTACGCTTTGCCAATGAGCGCTCAAGTGATTCCCTCCTTAAGCCGGCCTATCAAGGCGCTGCGGCTTGCCATAGTTCGGTTCAGCAACAAAAACGGCTTTGTCATGAGCAGCCACGTCGCCATGTCGCTGATGCTGGCGTTGTTTCCCTTTGTGCTGTTTACCGTGGCTTTGGCCGGGTCATTATCGCAAGGCTATGTCACCGACGAATTGATTGAGCTGGTATTCGGAGCCTGGCCCAAAGACGTGGCGGGCCCGATCGTTTCCGAGTTGCGAGCGGTTTTACAGGAATCCGGCTCTGGTGTGATTACCCTTGGTGGTCTTTTGGCGATCTTTTTTGCCTCGAATGGTGTGATGGCGGTACGTGCCGCGATGAACCAAGCCTATCACGACCGGGACGTCTGGCCGTTCTGGAAAACCCGACTGCTGTGCTTAGGGCTAGTAATTGTCGGTGGTGTAGCCATTCTGGGCATCGCCGCGGTCGAGGTTGTCTTGCCTGTCTATACTCAATTGGTCAGCGAAAAGACGGATGTGGACCTGTCGGACTGGTTGTCAATCGAACGCCTTCGCTGGACCTTCACAGTTGCGGTTCCGGCAGGCACCGTTCTTTTGGCACATCTGATCCTGCCAACGCGGCGGCACAAGATTATGCAAATTCTTCCCGGAGTTATTCTGACACTGGCCCTTTGGGCGGCAGGTGGGTGGGGGTTTTCGATCTACATTGCCCAATTTGCGACTTACAGCGCCACATATGCGGGTCTGGCCGGTGTCATGGCGGCGTTGATCTTTCTTTACCTGTGCGCGGCCATTTTGATTTTTGGCGCCGAATACAATGGTGCTCTGATGGATATGCAAAACGATCACGGACAGGGGGCAGCATGAAGTCTTTGGTTCTGGCATTCGGGCTGCTAATGCCCGTGGTTGCTTTGGGTCAGCCCGCGGCCTATGTCGGGTCTGATCAGTGTGTCGAGTGCCACAAGGATGAGGCGGCAGAATGGTCCTCATCCCACCATGCGCTGGCCTGGACCGAGGTAGGGAAAGGGGCCGTTGTCGCTGATTTTAACCGTACACAGTTCGAACATGACGGTATGTCGGTGGAATTCTCGGACAAGGACGGAACGCTGAGCGCGGCAGTCTCTGAAAAAGACGGGGTCACCACCGAGTATGATGTACATTCTGTCGTTGGTATCGGACCGCTGCAACAGTACCTGTTCGAGACTGAACACGGCCGGTTGCAAAGCTTTGATGTGGTCTGGGACACTGAAAACAAAGAGTGGTTTCATCTCTATCCCGATCAGGATTTGCCGCCGGATGACGGGTTGCATTGGACTGGCCCTTACAAAAATTGGAACGGTCGCTGCGCCGAATGCCACGCCACTGGGTTTGAAAAGAACTATTCCGCTGAAACCAGATCCTATACGTCGCAACAGGTTGAAATCGGCGTGGGGTGTGAGGCCTGTCATGGTCCGGGATCCGCGCATATCGATTGGGTGAATGGTCGGGACATTTCCGAAGACCTGGGACCAGTAGGATTTCTGATGAATTGGGGCAAGGGACAAACCGAGGCGGAAATCCAGCAATGTGCCGGGTGCCATTCCCGGCGCGAGGCGCATGGCGATGGCAACCCTATGCCCGGCACGCCCTATCACGACACCTATAACCTGGCCCTGTTGCGCCCCGGATCGTACCACCCGGACGGGCAGATATTGGATGAGGTATATGTCTACGGTTCGTTCCTGCAATCCAAGATGTACGCGCAAGGCGTTGGGTGCATGAACTGCCATGAACCCCACAGCGCTGAACTGAAAGCGGAAGGAAACGGTGTTTGCACTCAGTGTCATTCTCCGGCAGGGAACCCGGACTTCCCGACGCTCACAGCAAAAGAATACGATACGCCAGCGCATCATCATCATCCTGAAAACAGTGACGGCGCGCAGTGCAAAAGCTGCCATATGATCGAAAGGGTTTATATGGGCGTCGATGGGCGCCGCGATCACAGCTTCCGCATCCCACGGCCTGATCTGGGGCTGGGCGTCGATGCCTGTACCGACTGTCATGAAGATCGGGATCAGGGCTGGGCGGCCAATCAGATCGAAGAGTGGTTCCCGGATGCCGCTCATCGTGGCCCGCATTTTGGGACGGTTTTCAATGACGCTGCTGAAGGCAGGTTGGACACGCCCGAAGGATTGCTGGCCGTTGCGATGGACCCATCCAATGCCGGAATCGTGCGGGCAACAGCGGCCTACTTGCTGCAACCCTTCGCTTCCCCGGACTTGGCCGCGGCGACTTCGTCATTGCTGCAAGAGGATGACCCCTTGATCCGCGCCAATGCAGCTGCTCTGCAGCGTCAGGCCAACCCAGTTGAGCAGGTGCAGCGTTTGGAGCCTTTGTTGTCAGACCCGTTGCGCAATGTACGTATTGCTGCCGCGAAAGAGTTCCTGACGATACCACCGGAAGCTCTGTCACCTCAGCAACAATCGCTGGCCGGGCAGGGCATGTCAGAGTGGCAGCAGGCGATCGCGAACCGATTGGATTTCCCGGAAACCCATCTTGTTCTAGGAGGTATGGCTTTGACACTGCGCAACGCGCCAGCAGCCGAGCAGGCGTTTCGCGAAGTCGTAACTTTGGACCCGCAAAGGGGCGAAGCGTGGCCCATGTTGGTGCAACTGGCGCATATCAATCGCGGTCCCGACGCCGCGCGCGCTGTGCTGCGTGAGGCGCTGGACCTGCTACCAAACGACCCGAACCTGCAACAATTGTCGCAACAGCTTGGTCCCTGATCCGGCACATCCCCGCCCGAATTGCTCCATTTTCAGGGCAAAATTTCACGTTACGGACGGGATGAGTGTGCTGTTCAGAGGTGAAACATGTCCAATGATGCGAAAAAGCGACCAACTGTGGGTGTCAGTTCGGTGTCACTTGCCCAACGCATAGAAGAGCTGCGCGGACGCGCACCAGTATACGTGTCACATGGAGAAGCGTTGATGTTGCAGGGCATGGCAAACGCCTCTTTCCGTGCGCAGTGCCTGACCGAAGATCGTATTCGTCTCGAGGGTTAATCTCGGACGCGAAGCCCTGTTGCCACAACAAATTTTTCGGAACTGTCCGAGCGTGAAGCAGGAGGTTTCACGTTGGCGACTTTCTGGAATTTCTGTTTCAACAGCTTTTGCAAATCGCCTTCGGCGCCTCCGGCCAGAACCTTGGCTACGAAGGTGCCACCTTCTTCCAACACATCAAACGCAAAGTAAGCCGCCGTTTCGCACAGGGCCATGATGCGCAAATGGTCCGTCTGTTTGTGACCCGAAGACGCAGCGGCCATGTCTGACATCACAACGTCGGCTTTACCGCCAAGCCATTCTTTGACCTTTACGTCGGCGTCGTCTTCCATGAAATCCAGAACATGGGCGGTTGCTCCAGCAACGGGTTCGACCTCTTGCAGGTCGACGCCCAAAACGGTCCCGATCCGTTTACCGCTTTTCTCGCCCAGCGCGTTTACGCGTTTGACCGCGACTTGCAGCCAGCCTCCGGGTGCACAGCCCAAATCCACGACGCGCGCACCCGGTACGAGAAACCTGAATTTATCGTCCAGTTCCAGTATCTTAAAAGCCGCGCGCCCGCGATACCCTTCGGCCTGAGCGCGTTTGACATACGGGTCGTTCAACTGTCGTTCAAGCCACCGGGTCGAGCTGAGCTTGCGCCCGCGCGCGGTTTTAACCTTGACCTTCAGGTCGCGCTGCCCGCGGCCTGAGTTGTTTTTACCAGTCGGTGTCTTCGCCATCAGAACGGTCCGTCTTCCAATACTCCGTCAGCGCTCATCTGTGCATAAAGCAGACCCTCGCGCAGCCCACGATCCGCCACGGAAAGGCGATCAGTGGGCCAACAGCGTAGCAATGCCTGCAAAATGGCCGAGCCGGACATGATCAGGGCCTGCCTGTCGTCCCCAATCCGAGGATCCCGGCGTCGCCCGTGAGGGCCGAGTTCTAAATACCCGCGTATGACTTTGTCAATCTGATCGCTGGTCATGCGCAGACCGTCCACTTTGGTCCGGTCATAGCGCTTGAGCCCCAGATGCGAGGCCGCGACGGTTGTCACCGTGCCGCTCGTTCCAACGATCTGAAACCCTTCGCGGGTCTGTTCGTCTTTGTAGGGTGCAAAATCGGCCAGATTTTCTTCAAAAAACCAGCTCATAAGGGCGAAGCGGGCGGCGTCATCTTCCACGTCGTGGAATTGGTCGCGCAACGTGGCCACGCCCAACGGAACACTGATCCAATCCACGACTTTTGCCGCCGGAAAAGGGCTGTCGGCGGTGTGGAACCCGTTGTGCAAGCGCATAATTGCAGCCGGACGATCACGGCGCGGAACGGACGAGATGTCGATCCATACCAATTCGGTCGAACCGCCACCGATGTCGACGACCAACAGTTGTTCGGTCTTCGTCGAAACCAGCGGCGCGCAGGAGATCACCGCCAGACGTGCTTCTTCCTCGGGCTGGATAATTTCCAGAGTAAGCCCGGTCTCGCGCTTTACCTGCCGGATGAACTCACGCGAATTCTTGGCGCGACGGCACGCTTCTGTTGCAATCAAACGCATGCGTTTGACCTTGTTGCGCTTCAGCTTTTGCTGACAGATCCGAAGTGCTTGCACGGTACGCGACATGGACGCCCGCGACAGCCGTCCGGTGCGTTCCAGACCCGAGCCCAACTGCACGGATTTGGAGAAGCTGTCGACCACATGGAACCCGCTCCCTTTGGGTTGGGCAATCAACATGCGGCAACTATTTGTTCCCAGATCCAGCGCCGCATAGAGCGCATCTGGATCGGGTCTTGCCGGCGCGGGGCTTTCAACCGCCTTCGGGAACGCGCCCGCACCTTTGGGACGCTTGGGCGCCATTCGTCACGCCCTCCGATTTTCGAGTTAATTTGACCCTAGGCGGGGGATCGCCGACGCGCAAGTGATTTCAATTTTGAATTTAACGTGAGTGTCACACAGCGTTCATACTGGAATGCGATCCCCACGCGGGATCCCCGGTACGGGATTCTCTACCAGCTTTCAGCCAGATACGGAGATTGCCATGAAAGACGAACGCACCCTTTCCTTTGATGAATATGATGAGGTCGTAAACCCACGTCCCGAAGAGTGTGAATTTGACCGAGTGGTCGAACGCGCCTTGTCACGTCGCGGATTCCTGGGCGGTGTTCTTGCGATGGGCAGTTTCACAGCCGTTGGCGGTGCGCTGATTCCTTCGGGCGCACGTGCGGCAGCTGACCGGTTCTCGTTCGAGGCGATCCCTGTGTCCACTGCAGACGACGTGATTGTACCTCCGGGCTACAAGGCCGAGGTTATGGTGCGTTGGGGCGACCCGCTGTGGTCCGACGCGCCCGAGTTCGATCACGCGACCCGTGGCACTGCTGCCAGCCAAGAGCGTGCATTTGGCGACAACACCGACGGTCAGGACGTGTTCTTCCATGATGGCCACGTGCTGCTGGTCGTAAACAACGAATATACCAACCGTGACATTCTTTGGGGCAACAACCCCGATGCCAAGGCGGCCTCGGACGACGATGTTGCCAAGGGTATGATGGCGCATGGCGTGACTGTGGTCGAGATTGCCAACACGGACGGCACATGGGGCATCGTCAAGGACAGCCCGTACAACCGTCGTATCACACCGCAGACCGATATGACGATCACCGGCCCTGCGGCTGCTCATGATTTGATGAAAACCGCCGCGGACCCGACAGGCACAACCTCGAAAGGGACCTGGAACAACTGCGGCAACGGTATGACCCCTTGGGGCACCTACCTGGCCTGTGAAGAAAACTTTAATGGCTACTTCTCGGCAGAAGACGAAAACCATGAGGTCAGTGCGGAGCTCAAACGCTATGGCGTCTCGTCGAAAGATTGGGGCTATGGCTGGGCCAAGATCGATGATCGGTTCGACGTGTCGAAAAACCCCAACGAACCAAACCGCGCCGGCTATGTGGTCGAGATCGACCCGACCGATCCAACCTCGACCCCGCGCAAGCTGACCGCCCTTGGCCGTTTCAAGCACGAAAACGCCGAGTCGGTGGTGAACAATGACGGTCGTGTTGTTGTGTACATGGGCGACGATGAACGTGGCGAGTTCCTGTATCGCTTTGTTTCGGATGGCGTTTACGCCGCTGGCGTTGACACCAACGCCTTGCTGGAAAACGGCACCTTGTCTGTTGCCAAGTTCAATGACGACGGCACGGGCGAATGGCTGGATCTGACGCCTGAGACAACTGGTTTGGCTTCGCAAGCTGAAATCAGCATCCACACCCGTCAGGCCGGTTCTGCCGTAGGCGCGACCACCATGGACCGCCCGGAGTGGGTTGCTGCTAACCCGAACGTGGCCGAGGTTTACTGCTGTCTGACCAACAACAAGAACCGAGGCGTCAAACCGAATGCCGGTGGTGATGACACCTCGGTCAACGGTCCGAACCCGCGTGAGGCCAACAACTACGGCCAGATCGTGCGCTGGCGTCCTGAAGGTGGTGATCATACCGCTTCGGGCTTTGCTTGGGATCTGTATGTGCTGGCGGGCAACCCCAGCGTGCATCAGGATGCCTACGGTGGGTCTGACAACGTTAATGCCGACAACATGTTCAACTCGCCCGACGGTCTGAAATTCGACAGCAATGGCCTGCTGTGGATCCAAACCGATGGCAACTATGGCAACGAAGGCGACTTCGAAGGGCAGGGCAACAACCAGATGCTGGCAGGTGACCCGGTCACCGGTGAAATCCGCCGCTTCCTTGTCGGCCCGAATGAGTGTGAGATCACCGGCCTCAGCTGGTCACCGGATCGCCGCACCATGTTCGTGGGCATCCAGCACCCAGGTGAGGATGGCAATAGTCACTGGCCCGAAGGCGGTGATGCAGTTCCACGTTCGGCGATCATCGCGGTGACTCGTGAAGATGGTGGTCTGGTCGGCTAAACCGCACTGACCTTTGAAATACCGCCCTGGACGGACAACTCCGTCCAGGGTTTTTGCGTTTTATGCAGCGCTTTCATAGTGACGTTGAGAATTATGATATGCGCGTCTGTGGTTTGTTTGTGTAAAAGCGCCCTTGGCTAGCTTTGGCAAAAAGGTCGCTGGAAAAGCGTCGTGTGTCGAAAACCGACCGACCAAAGCTAAGTTTGAAGTTTAGAACCGGCCCATCGGGTTAGGAGGAATCACAGCAATGCCTGACGTCACAATCGTGTACTGGCGCGACATTCCCGCTCAGGTCATCGTCGGTAAAGGCCGTCGTGGCGCAAAGCGGCAGTTGGAAGAACGGTTCGAGCAAGCCATCGACCGGGCTGCCATGAAGGTGAACGCCAAGGACAGTGATGCCTACCTGGCCGAATGGCGCAAAGCCGCACCCTTTGCAGTAGATGGCGATCCCGCCGAGATTGCCGAGACCGAGGCGGTGCGTCTGGAAACAGAATACGATCAGGACCGCATCAAAGCGCTGATCGCCAATGACGGTTGGGCGTAAGCCCAGATTTTAAGGGAGGCCGAAATGGCTTTGCTGAACTTCAAAAAACGTGATGCGGTCGAAACCGGCCCTGTGAACCCAACCGTAGAAGCCTTTTTGCAAGGCTATTCGATCGAGGTAATGCCGCGCACCGCTGAAAAGGTCGACGATTTCCGCGCGCTGCTGCCCGAAGGCACGCGCGTCTATATCGCTCATATCGAGGGCACTCCGATTGAGGACATGGTCAAGACCGCCAAGCGCATCGCGGCCGAAGGCTATCCGGTGATGCCGCATTTCCCGGCGCGGATCATCAAAGACGCGGCGACGCTGGAAAACTGGATTTCCATGTATCAGGGCGAAGCAGGCGTTGATCAGGCGTTGCTGCTGGCCGGTGGCGTTGCCAACCCGCATGGTGATTTCGACAGCTCGATGCAATTGTTGGAGACTGGTCTGTTCGACAAGGCGGGCTTCAAGCGCTTGCACGTTGCCGGTCACCCGGAAGGAAACAAGGATATCGACCCTGACGGTTCGACCAAGAATGTGGACGACGCGCTGCGTTGGAAGCAAAAGTTCTCAGAAACCACCGATGCGGAAATGGCTTTGGCGACACAGTTTGCCTTTGACGCCAAACCGATCATCGCATGGGCTGACAGCCTGAAAGAAGCTGGTATCGATCTGCCGATCCATATCGGCATCGCGGGTCCAGCCAAGCTGCAAACGCTGATCAAGTTTGCCATTGCGTGTGGCGTTGGCCCGTCGCTGAAAGTTCTGCAGAAACGCGCCATGGACGTGTCCAAGCTGCTGCTGCCGTATGAGCCGACCGACGTGATCACCGAACTGGCGGAGCACAAAGCAGCCAACCCGGATTTCAATATCACCAACGTGCACTTCTTCCCGCTGGGTGGAATCAAGACCAACGCCAACTGGGCGATCAATAACGGCGGCGCTTCGGCAAAGCCTGTAAACTCCTAAGGAACGGACATGACCCGTACAGTCGTAGAATCAAAAACAAAAACCGCCGTTCTGGGCTTTGACGAACCGTTCTGTGTGATCGGTGAGCGGATCAACCCAACCGGCCGCAAGAAACTGGCGGCCGAGTTGGAAGCGGGCGATTTCTCGACCGTTGAGAAAGACGCGCTGGCGCAGGTGATGGCTGGTGCAACCGTTCTGGATATCAACGCAGGCGTTGTCTACAACTCGAACCCCAACCCAAACGAGACCGAGCCGCCGCTGATGCGCAAGATCGTCGAACTGGTGCAGGGTCTGGTTGAAGTTCCGTTGTGCATCGACTCGTCGGTTCCGGGCGCTCTGGAAGCCGGCCTTGAGGCCGCAGAAGGCCGCCCGCTGCTGAACTCGGTCACCGGCGAAGAAGAGCGGCTGGAACTGGTTCTGCCGCTGGTCAAAAAGTACAACGTGCCGGTTGTGGCAATCTCGAACGACGACACCGGTATCTCAGAAGATCCCGATGTGCGCTTTGACGTTGCCAAGAAAATCGTTGAGCGTGCCGCTGACTTCGGCATCCCGGCACATGACATCGTCGTAGACCCGCTGGTCATGCCGATTGGTGCGATGGCGACTGCCGGTCAACAGGTGTTTGCTCTGGTCCGCCGTCTGCGCGAAGAGCTCGGCGTGAACACCACCTGCGGTGCCTCGAACATCTCGTTTGGTCTGCCGAACCGTCACGGCATCAACAACGCTTTCCTGCCGATGGCAATGGGCGCTGGTATGACCTCGGCCATCATGAACCCGGTCGCGTTGCCGGTGACACAGAAAAAGATCGCCGAGAAGAAAGAAGCCGTAGCCGCAGCTGGGATCATTCTGCCTGAAGGCATGGATGACGAAGCGTTTGTACAGATGTTCGGTTTGGGTTCGACCAAGCCGCGCGCTGGTAAAGAGATGGAGGCCATTCGCGCCGCCAACCTGCTGACCAATAACGACCCGCATGGCGGCGAGTGGATCCGGTTCAACAAAGCGCCTGACGAAGCCGGTGCTGCAGGTGCGGCCGGTGGCCGTCGCGGTGGTGGCCGTCGCCGTCGCGCCTGAACGGATCTAATCTGACACCAAAGGCCGGGCCCAGTGCCCGGCCTTTTTGACTCTGATCAATGTCGATTGCGCAGAAGGTTTCACAATAGCCGGATCATTCGCACAAAGATCAGGTGGCACCATGAGCAAACATCATCCCCCGAAACTTTCGGATGCAGACCTGACTAAACGTCTCAATAAGAAGGATTATTTTGATCAGCTGATCGATTTACAAGCCAAACTTGCCAGAATTCAACAAGCGTATCTGTTTCATGGCCTCAAGGGTGTTTTGGTCTTTGAAGGGTGGGATGCTGCAGGAAAAGGGGGAACTATTCGCCGGATCAGCCAAGCGCTGGACCCGCGCAGTTTCAAGGTTTGGCCCATCGGAGCCCCGCGAAACTACTACCTCAACCGGCACTATCTTTTGCGGTTTTGGGAACGATTACCGCCCGCGGGCGCGATCTCGGCTTTTGACCGCAGCTGGTACGGTCGGGTTCTGGTCGAGCGGATTGAGAAACTGACACCGGAAGAACGCTGGCGCGCGGCCTATCAGGAAATCAACGATTTCGAGAGGATGCTTGTTGATGACGGTACGCGGATCGTCAAACTGTTCTTTCATATCTCGCAGGACGAACAGATGCGCCGGTTTACCGAAAGGCTGACAAACCCTTTGAAACGCTGGAAGCTGACCTATGAAGATTTCCGAAATCGTGAGAAATGGGATGTTGCCGAGGTCGCTGTCGACGAAATGCTGGCGCGCACCTCGACCGAGTTGGCCCCCTGGCATGTCATACCTGCGAACAACAAGAAACATGCGCGTATCAAGGCGATGCAAGCCATTGTTGATGCGTTTTCTGATGGCGTTGACCTGAACCCGCAGCACTTGGACAAACGAACTTTGGAAGCCGCCGGAGAAGCGCTGGACGTCGACCAATCGTTGATCGACAGCCTGCGCGCCCGGACAGAGTGATAATTTACGCCTGATCTGTCCCGTGCCGGGTTGAACCTCTGTCCGCACTGGTGATATTCCACAGAACGCGGCGGGTATGATGTAATGGTAGCCTGTCAGCTTCCCAAGCTGAACGCGCGGGTTCGATTCCCGCTACCCGCTCCAAACCTCCGGAAAAATTTTCGCCTCGCTTATCCTGTTGCTGCCTGTAAGGACGCGCGGCATATCAGTCTTGTAGACAGTTCCACAGAACGACCGGGCGCTTTTGTTTCGATCATGTGAATCAACTCCAGCGCCGCTTTTTGACCCATCTCGCGATGGGGGACGTGAACTGTCGTAAGGGCAGGGGAAACGATACGGGCCAGTTCGATGTCGTCAAACCCAGTGATCGAGACATCGTCAGGTACACACAGCCCCATCTCTTGGGCTTGTCGCATGGCCCCTACGGCCAGAACGTCGTTGCCACAAAGAACTGCTGTAGGTGCGCGCGCGTGAGACATGAGGTCCCTGAAAGCCTCGGCCCCGTTTTCGATTTCATAAGTGGTTTCCGCAACGATCAGATCATCGGACGCCAGACCGTTTTCAGTCATCGCATCCTGGATACCTTCAATTCTCAGCCGAGCGCGATCGTTTCCCTTGCTAAAGCCCGAAATCGTTGCAAGACGTATATGACCCAGTCCAATGACCTGCTGAGCCAGGGTTTTCATAGCTTGCCGGTTGTCGAATCCAACTGACGGCATGCGGTTGTTCGGACTGAACGACCAGGCAACTAAAGCTGGCACCCTTTGACGTTCCAGATAGTCATAAATTCGTTCATCGCGATCATGGCCAATCAGCAAAAGCGCATCCGCGCCACGGGCCACAAGGGTTCGGATCTGTTCTTGTTCAACTTCGGGTTTGTAGGCAGAGCTGGATACCAGCAGCGTGTATCCGCGTTTGTGAATTTCCTCCTGAAAGGCTTGCAAACCCCGCGCAAAAATGGCGTTTTCCATCGTTGGAATGATTGCTCCGATCGTAAAAGATCGTTTCGCTGCCATCACACGCGCAGCAAAGTTCGGGGTATATCCCAAAGCGTCGACCGCAGATAAAACACGCCTCCGCGTCGCTTCGACGACCTGCTGCGGATTGTTCAGGCACCGCGATACCGTGGCAGTTGAAACACCCGCAGCCTTGGCGACGTCATCCAACGTCGGAGCGGATCTATGTTTTGACATTTTCAAACTCATAATTCCGTTTGCCCTAAGTTATGCGTTTTTTAAGGACTTTGAAAGTGGAGATGTAAGCGCTTGCATTTATCATGTAAGCGCTTACAAATGAATTGGAGAGCCGATTCTGTAGGGAGCCCTGAAATGTTTGTTGCTGCATCAGCCGTCGTTTTTGCGATCTATTTCGCCAACGTCGCCTTGGGTGCCTATGCGAACAGTGCGTTTCTTGGGGACGTAGGAGAGATGTTGGTTCTGTTCGCGGCGTCGATCTTGTTCGTTGTCGCAATTCTGAAAAAGGAGGCTGACCGCGACGCAACAGACGGCAGCTGAACTTTTGCTTGGGAGGGCAATTCATGAACAACGACAAGACCGAACTGGCGTCAGCCGAACGCCGCAATTTCCTAAAGCTGAGCGCAAGTGGTGCGTTCACGGCTGCTTTGGTCGCCGGAGCAGGCGGGGTGTTGTGGTCGTCTGAAGCCGCAGCGCAGACCGCCAAGGAAGAAAGCGAGCGGGAAAAGGCGGCCGATCATGTGATGACCATCGCGACGGCGTATGTTTTGGGGGCATCGCGTAGCTATCCGATCATGCAGCTGGATCTTAAAGAAAACATCCAGAACGCCACCAATGGTAAAGTCTATGTCAAACTGGCTCCGGGTGGGCAGCTGGGTGCCGGTGGATCCCTTGTGCAGAAAGTGCAGGGCGGCACCATTCAGGCGGCGCAGCATTCGCTGTCGAACTTCGCGCCATTTGCGTCGACCGTTGATCTGATCAACATGCCGTATCTGTGCGGTTCGAACCAGCGTTTCACCAACCTTGTCCATTCGGATACGTGGAAGAATGAGGTTCATCCCAAGGTCGAAGCTGCGGGCTTCAAGGCGCTGTTCTATGTGAACATCGACCCCCGTGTTGTCGCGGTTCGTCAGGGTGGCAATGCAGTCATCACGCCGGGCGACATGAGTGGTATCAAGTTCCGTGTTCCCGGCTCGAAGATGCTCCAGCAGTATTACCGTATGGTCGGCGCCAACCCGACTCCTGTTGCCTGGGGTGAGACACCTTCGGCCATCAAACAAGGTGTCGCAGATGCGCTTGATCCTTCGGTTGGCGCGCTGTTTGTCTTCGGCTTCAAGGACATACTGAGCCACGTGACCTTCACACAAGCGGTTCCGGACAGTCAGGTTTATTCCTGTAACCTCGAGTGGTTCAACTCGATGCCCGCTGACGTTCAAGAAGGCATCATGTGGGGGTCTGAAATGACCGCGCACCAGAACCTGTCCAAGGTTCCGTCGGCACGTGCATACGCTATGGCCGAGCTGAACAAGGCGGGCGTCCAATTCCACTCGCTCAGCGACGACCAACTGGCCGAATGGCAGGATGCGGGCGGCTATCAGAACGCCGACTGGGATCCGTTCAAGACCGAACTGGCCGGGTCGATGGAAAACTTCGAAAAGCTGGTCGAAGCCGCCGGAACGCAGGGCAAATACTACGTTCACGACGCCTAAGGCGCTATGCGTGGACGCCGTCCAGGCGTCCACGTTTATTTTCTACAGTCAGGCTGTAATCGGCCCGCAACGGCAGGCGCGGGTCTGGCTGTCCTATCGCCGGAGGATCAGATGACCGTTCTTCAAAACATTGACCGAAACGCAGAGCGTTGGCTGTTGCTGGTGTTCTACGTGATGCTGGTGATCACCATGGCGATCGAAGTGCTGCGGCGTGAGATCTTCGCTTACTCGTCGATCTGGGGCGAAGAGATCGTGCGCTATTCCTTCATCTACCTCGCCTGGATCGGGGCCGCCGCTGCGGTCAAGGAACGTGCGCATATCCGAATTGACGTCATCATGCATTACCTTGGGCCGCGCCCCAAGGCGTTGCTTTATATCTTCGGCGATCTGGTGATGTTCGTCGTGGCCGTTATCGCGCTCTATTGGTCTTACGAGGCGGTTCATGTCTCGGCCAAGTTCGGCTCGGTAACAGATGGGTTGCGGGTTTCCAAAGTCTGGTTCCTGATGGCTGTACCCACTGGATTTGCGCTGATGATCTGGCGGCTGATCCAATCCCTGATGCGTGATCTGAAATGTCTGCGAGACGGCACCCCCGTCTTCGAAGGCGACAAGCTGTTTGACTGAGGAGAAATTGAATGCTTTGGAATTCCCTCAATCAAACCGTTGAACTCGGCTGGGATTTTTATGTCCCCGTGATCCTGTTCGTTGCTTTGATCGCCATGGCTGTGCCCGTTTGGGCCGCCATTGGGTCGGCAGCTATCGTCATGCTGATCATGTCCGGCGACTTGCCGCTAAGCTTGGTGGGCGAAAGCCTTTTCACCGGTATCGATGCCTTTGCGTTGACCGCTGTGCCCCTGTTCATTTTGACCGGAGACGTTCTGGTTCGAACCGGGCTATCGCGCAAGTTTCTGGACGTGGCCGAAGCGTTGACCTGCTTTGCCAAAGGCGGCTTTGGGTCGGCCACCGTGCTTGTCTGTGGCATGTTTGCGGCGATCTCGGGCTCGGACGCGGCGGGCGCTGCTGCTGTGGGTCGGATGACCATCAACCGTCTGGTTGAAAGCGGGTATCCGCGCCCCTATGCCTGTGCGCTGGTAGCCGCCGGGGCCTGTACCGGCATTCTGATCCCGCCGTCGATTGCCTATATCATCATCGGGCTTGTGCTGGGTATTTCAGCTTCGACGCTGTTTCTGGCCGCTCTGATCCCCGGACTGGCCATTCTGGTATCGATCCTGATCACCAACATCATCATGAATCGCCTTTATGCCTATGAGGGCGGTGGCATGATGACCATGGGTGAGTGGCTGTCCAACTTGGGCAAGGCGCTCAAATCCGGCTGGTACGCCTTCATCGTGCCGGGCATCATCTTCTACGGCATCTTCTCGGGTCGCTTGACGCCGACCGAAGCCGGTGCGACCGCTGTTGTCGTCACCATCATCATGGGCTTCATCCTGCGCACACTTACGCTGGCCGACTTCCCGTCGATGCTGGTCAGTTCGGCGAAAGTGAACGGGGTGATCCTGCCCATCATCGCTTTCTCTGCGCCGCTGGCCGAAGCGCTGGCGATTATGGGTGTGCCTCAGGGCTTTGTGACTTCGGTCACGTCGTTGACGGATGATCCTTATCTGCTGATCCTGTTGATGATCGGCATCTTGATCGCGGCAGGCTGCGTGATGGAGACGACGCCCAACATCGTGATCCTTGCACCGATCCTGAAACCGCTGGCCGACAACATTGGCATGAACGAGATCCAGTTCTGCATCATGATGATCACCGCGCTGGGTGTTGGTTTCATCACACCACCGCTGGGTCTGAACCTGTTCGTTGTATCTGGCATTACCGGCGAGTCGATTCTGAAGATTGCCGCCCGAGCCGTGCCTTTCGTGTTGACCATGCTGATCGTGGTGTTGCTGATCGCCTACGTACCAGCTGTCTCGACCACCTTGCTTCCTGAAATCTACCAATAGGACCTTTTGAATATGCCCCGTGACTATCTGAAAAAGGCGACCCTTACGGCGCAGTCTCATGCGACCGAGGTGCATGATACGGTCAAGACAATCCTGTCTGATATCGAGGCAGGAGGTGACGCCAAGGCCCTGGAATACGCCGCTAAGTTCGACAAGTTTGAGGGAAATGTCCTGATGACTCAGGACGAGATCGACGCGGCCATTGCGCTGGTGCCCGAAAAGTTGAAGGCCGATATCCGCTTTGCCCATGACAACGTGCGTCGCTTTGCCGAAACGCAAAAGGCCACCGTGTCGGACGTTCAGACCGAGATTGTGCCCGGTGTTGTCGCAGGGCAAAAGGCCATCCCCGTCGATGCGGCAGGGTGCTATGTGCCCGGTGGACGCTACAGCCATATCGCCAGTGCGATCATGACTGTGACCACAGCCAAGGTTGCCGGATGCCGTCACATCACAGCGTGCTCTCCGCCTCGTCCGGGCGAAGGGGTTGCGCCTGCGATTGTCTATGCGGCCCATATCTGCGGGGCTGACAGTATTTTGGCGATGGGCGGTGTGCAGGGTGTGGCGGCGATGACCTACGGTCTGTTTGGTTTGCCGCGTGCAAACATCCTTGTTGGGCCGGGCAACCAGTTCGTGGCCGAGGCCAAGCGCATTCTCTACGGCAAGGTTGGCATCGACATGATTGCGGGACCAACCGACTCCCTGATCCTGGCCGATAGCAGCGCAGATGCACATGTGGTTGCCACCGACTTGGTCAGTCAGGCCGAACACGGGTATAACTCTCCGGTTTGGCTGGTGACGGATGATCGTGCCTTGGCTCAGAAAGTCATGGACCTTGTACCGCAGTTGATCGACGACTTGCCCGATTTGAACAAGGAAAACGCTGCAGCCGCGTGGAGGGACTATGCCGAAGTCATCGTCTGCGATAATCGCGAAGACATGGCTGCGTGTTCCGATGAATACGCCCCCGAACACCTGACCGTGCAGGCCGAGGATCTGGATTGGTGGCTGGACCGGTTGACCTGCTATGGTTCGTTGTTTCTGGGTGAGGAAACCACCGTATCCTATGGCGACAAAGCCACCGGAACCAATCACGTTCTGCCGACCTCTGGCGCGGCCAGTTATACCGGCGGTCTGAGTGTCCACAAATACATGAAGATCGTGACCTGGCAGCGGGCAACGCGGGAGGGGTCCAAGCCCATTGCCGTTGCAACTGCGCGGATTTCGCGGCTGGAAGGGATGGAAGGGCACGCGCGTGCCGCAGACGTGCGTCTGGCCAAGTATTTCCCGGATGAGCAGTTTGATCTGACCGCAGATGGATGATCCGCGTGCTTTGTTTGATCTGACGGGTAGGGTGGCTTGTGTCACCGGTGCAAGCTCGGGTCTGGGGCGGCAAGTGGCGCGCGCGCTCGCAGCAGCAGGTGCGCAGGTTGTTGGCGTGGCGCGGCGCCAAGATGCGTTGGCGCAGATGCAAGCCGAGATTGGATCTCGGTCCGCTTCAGTGGAAGCCGATGTTGCTGATCGTGACGGAATTGATCGCGTGGCGGAAGCCGTCAGCGCCAAGTTTGGCGCGCCCGACATTCTGGTTCATGCGGCTGGGCTAAACACGCGTGAGGCCGCCGATGATGTGACACCAGAAGGGTGGGACGCCACGCTGGCGGTGAACCTCAGCGCACCGTTTTTTCTAAGTCAGGCCATGGTGCCCGCGATGAAAGAAAAGGGGTGGGGGCGCATTGTCAATTTTGCTTCGCTGCAAACAACGCGCGCGTTTCCCGGTGGTATCGCCTATGGCGCAACGAAGGCGGGGATCGGGCAATTGACCCGCGCGATGGCCGAGGCATGGTCGCCCTTTGGCATCACCGCCAATGCAATTGGACCGGGGTTCTTTCCCACGGAGCTGACGCAGGCCGTGTTCGATGACCCAGATCGTGCCAAGCGAAATGCGGCGCAAACCTGCATTGGGCGCAATGGTCGGATGCAGGATATCGACGGACCGATTCTTTTCCTGTGTTCACGGGCCTCTGACTATGTGACCGGACAGGTTTTGATGGTGGATGGGGGGTTCACGGCCAAATGAAAGCACTGGTTTACAAAGGTGTGGAACAGATGGAGTTCGGCGATGTGCCAAATGTAGTGCCCGCTGCATCTGAACACCTGATCCGGATTGAAGCCGTAGGCATCTGTGGATCAGACATGCACGCGTATCTTGGCCATGATGCACGGCGACCGGCCCCTTTGATCCTTGGCCATGAGGCCGCCGGGGTGATTGTCGAAGGTCTTCGCGCAGGAGATCGTGTAACGATCAATCCGCTGGTGAGCTGCGGTCAATGTCCAGCCTGCGTGGCAGGTCGTGAAAATCTGTGCCCGGATCGTCAGATCATTTCAATGCCACCACGCGAAGGGGCCTTTGCGCAGTTTGTCTCGATGCCGGACAGAAATCTGGTTGTCGTACCGGATCATATCTCGTTTGCGAAGGCCGCGTTGGCCGAACCGTTGGCCGTCAGTTGGCATGCGGCGCGGCTGGCGCTGGAAGCGTTGCACCCGGCGATGCCCCGTCGCGCTCTGGTCATTGGCGGCGGCGCGATCGGGCTTGCCGCCGCATTGGCCTTGCGTGCGATGGAGGTCGAAGATGTCACAATTGCAGAACCCAACGCCCTACGCCGGACTTTTCTGCAGCAGGTTGAGGGCTTTAAAATCGCGGACGCTGCGATTGGAAACTTCCCGCTCGTTGTCGACGCTGTGGGATATGCGGCAACACGATCCGTCGCATCAGCCGTCGCGGACCCCGGCGGCGTGATCGCGCATGTTGGTCTTGGCGAAGACACCGGCGGTCTGGACGTGCGCCGCATGACGTTGCAAGAAATAACCTTTATCGGCACATACACCTATACCGCTCGGGATTTCCGCGAGACGGCAGAAGCGATCTTTGACGGACGACTGGGCGCGTTGGACTGGGCCGAGGAACGCGCCTTGGCTGAAGGGGCGCAGGCATTTCGCGATATCCGCTCTGGTGCTGTGGCAGCCCCTAAGATTATCCTGAGACCCTGGGCATAGTCCCGCCAGATTTGGAGGCCTCGATGTATAAAAAAGTTCTTGTCCCTATGGCATTGGATCACGGCATATCGCAGCACACGCTGGAAGTTGCACGCGCATTGTCGGAAAACGGGGCCGACATAATCGCATTGCACGTTTACGAAATGCCACAGGGATCTGTCAGTGCCTATCTGGATAAATCCGTTGTCGCAGAAGGGTTTGACCGTGCGCGACTGAAACTGTTGGAAAAGGTTGAGGGCCTTGAAGGTGTGACACCCGAAATCGTCAAGGGCCACACTGCCCGGACGATCATTGATTATGCCACAAGTAAGAGCATCGATTGTATCGTCATTGGTTCTCACCAACCGGGGTTGAGCGACTATTTCCTAGGATCGACAGCTTCGCGCGTTGTTCGTCACGCGCCGTGCGCCGTGCACGTGCACCGCGGTCTGACTTAATTTCTGGCGCAGACGGCCATTGAACTTGGAAGTTCTGCAAGGAACGACCGGCAAACATGAGCCGGTCGCTCCAATGCATGATTACCCGCGACGCCGACGGCGACGACCACCACCGGCTTCGGCGTCGGCACCGCCTGTGTTGAAGCTTGGGTGGGGCAACGTGACAACCTGCGCCAGTTCCGGGAATGGATCAGTTTTGTGTGGAATTGCGTTGGCCGCAACGAAGTGATCCTGGAACTTTGGTTCGATAGCGGTTTCAATTTTCGTGATCTCGCGTACGACGCGTTCAATCTCAGTCCGTGCTGCGATATTGCACAGTGCAATACGTGCACCTGTACCAGCGGCATTACCCGCGCTGGAGACCTTGTCCAGCGGCGCATCCGGGATCATCCCCAGAACCATCGCATGCTTGGTCGAGATATGCGCCCCGAACGCACCGGCCAGAACCACACGATCGACACGGTCGACATCCATCTCATCCATCAACAGGCGCGCACCGGCATAAAGCGCCGATTTCGCCAGTTGGATGGCGCGAATGTCGCCTTGGGTGACGGTGATGCGCGGGCCACCTTCGGCGCTGGCGTCGTGGATCAGATAGGCATGGGTTCGTCCTTCGGGGACACAGCGTGCTGTGCCAGTCTGCTCGGCCGAACCAATCAATCCGCTTTCATCCATCAAGCCGGCGATACGCATTTCAGCAACGGCCTCGATGATGCCGGAACCACAGATGCCTGAGATGCCAGTGGTCGCAATATCAAGGTCAAACCCTTCTTCATCCGACCACTTCTCGGACCCGATCACGCGGAAACGTGGTTCCTTTGTAACAGGGTCGATCTCAATCCGCTCGATTGCGCCGGGGGCCGCGCGCTGGCCAGAACTGATCTGAGCGCCTTCGAAGGCAGGGCCAGTGGGCGAAGAACAGGCCAGAACGCGGCTGGTGTTGCCCAACAGGATTTCCGCGTTGGTGCCTACGTCCACGATCAAGACCAGATCTTCGGATTTGCCCGGTTCCTCCGACAGCGCCACGGCGGCGCAGTCCGCACCCACATGGCCCGCGATACAAGGAAGGATGTAGATCTGCGCGCGCGGATTCATGGTCGTCAGATCCATCTCGCGCGCGGGCAGGGACATGCTCTCCGAAGTTGACAACGCAAAAGGTGCTTGCCCCAGCTCAACCGGATCCAGACCCAATAGCAAGTGGTGCATGACCGGGTTACAAACAAATACGGTTTCCACGATCAGTGCGGCGTCGATCTCGGCTTCTTCGGCAATTGAGGTGGTCAGATCGTTGATCGCCTCGCGCACGGCCTTGGTCATTTCCTGATCGCCACCGGGGTTCATCATCGAATATGAAACGCGGCTCATGAGGTCTTCGCCAAACCGGATCTGCGGGTTCATCAGACCCGAGGACGCCTTGACCTCACCCGTTTCCAGGTCGGTCAGGTGGGCCGCAATGGTGGTCGAGCCGAGGTCGATCGCCAAGCCATAAAGCCCGCCTTCATGCAGGCCCGGCCAGATTTCGACAATTCGGGCAACGCTGTCGTTGTGGCCCTTATGAACGGCCACCGTGGCCTCCCACTTGCCCTTGCGCAGAACCGGCTGCAGCTTGGACAAAAGCGACAGATCGGCTGTGACAGCTTCGATCTTCCACTGCTCGCGCAGGGCACGTTCCAGACGCTCAAGATCGCCGGTGGGTGAGTGCATATCGGGTTCTTCGACGACCACGAAGTACAAGCGAGTCGCCGGGTCCATGGTGATGGCGCGGGCCGCGGCCGCCTTGCGCACGACCTGACGGTGCACTTGGCTTTCTGGTGGGACATCGATCACGACATCACCTTGCACGGACGCCTGACATCCCAGACGACGGCCCGGTTTCAAGCCTCGCTTGTCGTCATAGCGCTGTTCAACCGCGTTCCATTCGCTCAGCGCGCTTTCGGATACGGTGACACCATGCTTGGGAAATTCGCCATAGCTAGGTGTGATCTGGCATTTGGAGCAGATCCCACGCCCGCCACAAACTGAATCCAGATCCACGCCCAACTGACGGGCCGCAGTTAGAATCGGAGTTCCAACAGGGAAATGTCCGCGTTTGCCAGAGGGCGTAAAGACGACAAGTGGGTCGGTGGTCATCAGAGACATACCTTTTCATATTCGCGCGTATTGGGCGCAAGATATGATGTTGAGCGCAAAGGGAAAGGGCTATCAGCGGCACGATTTGCTCAGCTTGCGGCGTTTTCTGCACCGCCATTGCCCTGAGTTGCTTTGGGGGGCTTTCCCTTTGGTTAAATCCATGCGATAGGGTCGCCGTCAAACGGGCTTTTGCATGGGGTTTTCAGATGCAGATTCGTGAGGCACTCACCTTTGACGACGTTCTTCTGGTTCCGGGCGCATCTTCTGTGCTTCCGGCGACAGCAGATACCACCACACGTGTGACGCGTGAAATCACCATGAACATACCGCTGCTGAGCTCGGCCATGGACACCGTGACCGAGGCGCGCATGGCGATTGCAATGGCCCAGGCCGGTGGCATCGGGGTCATTCACAAGAATCTTTCGGTCGAAGAGCAAGCCCGCGAAGTGCGCCGGGTCAAGCGGTTTGAATCGGGTATCGTATACAACCCTGTCACGTTGCGCGCGGATCAGACGCTGGCAGATGCACAGGCCCTGGTGGAACGCTACAACTTCACCGGTTTCCCTGTCGTGGATGCGGAAGGCCGCGTTGTGGGCATCGTGACAAACCGGGATATGCGGTTTGCCACTTCGGACGATACTCCGATCAAGGCGATGATGACGGCTGACAATCTGGCCATGCTGCAAGAACCCGCAGATCTGGAAGAAGCCAAAAGCCTGATGCGGGCCCGACGCATCGAAAAGCTGCTTGTGGTAGACGCCCAGGGGAAACTGACCGGGCTTTTAACTTTGAAAGACACTGAACAAGCCGTCTTGAACCCTACAGCTTGTAAAGATCGGCTGGGCCGTCTGCGCGTGGCTGCCGCCACGTCGGTCGGGGACGCGGGCTTTGAACGCTCGGAACAACTGGTGGATTCGGGTGTGGACATCATTGTGGTCGACACTGCTCATGGCCATTCGCAAGGCGTGTTGGACGCAGTAAAGCGCGTTAAGACGCTATCCAATGAAGTTCAGATCATCGCAGGAAACGTGGCCACGGGTGAAGCGACCAAAGCATTGATTGATGCGGGGGCTGACGCCATCAAGGTTGGTATCGGTCCGGGGTCGATCTGCACCACGCGAATGGTGGCGGGCGTTGGCGTACCGCAGCTGACCGCGATCAGTGATTGTTCGGCAGCCGCAGGTGACGTGCCCGTCATCGCTGACGGAGGCATCAAATTCTCGGGCGATTTTGCCAAGGCGATTGCTGCAGGTGCCTCTTGCGCCATGGTTGGTTCGATGATCGCAGGCACCGATGAAAGCCCGGGCGAAGTCATTCTATATCAGGGCCGCTCGTTCAAATCCTATCGCGGGATGGGAAGCCTGGGTGCCATGGCGCGTGGATCGGCGGACCGGTATTTCCAGAAGGACGCAGCCAATGACAAGCTGGTGCCTGAAGGCATCGAAGGGCAGGTACCTTACAAAGGCTCCGCCAGCGCTGTGATCCACCAGCTTGTAGGCGGCCTACGTGCAGCAATGGGCTATACTGGCTGCGCAACCGTTGAAGAGATGCGCAAAAATTGCAGCTTTGTTAAAATCACCGGTGCCGGTCTGAAGGAAAGCCACGTGCATGATGTTCAGATTACACGTGAGAGCCCAAATTACCGGGTGATGTGATCTTCTGACCTGTTGCATGCGGCGCCCAGACACGGGCGCCGTTTTGCGTTCACCCACACCTTAGGGAGGTCGACATGACCCCGGCAGCTCGTGTTCAGGCCGCAATTGAAATCCTGGATGAGATATTGATCGGAGCGCCCGTTGAAAAGGCGTTGACCGGATGGGCGCGTCGCAGCCGCTTTGCAGGATCAAAAGATCGCGCAGCGGTGCGAGATCATGTGTTTGATGCATTACGCTGCCAGCGATCCTTTGCAGCGCTTGGCGGTGGCCACTCCGGGCGCGGTTTGATGATTGGCGCAACGCGGGCTCAGGGTGGGGACACAGCAGCCATATTCACAGGCGACAGACATGCGCCTGACCCCGTGCAGCCGTCAGAGACCGTACGGGCCTTTCGGTCAGACGCCGAACGACTTGATATTCCCGAATGGCTTTGGCCCCGGTTTTCGGCTTCGTTGGGATCTGAGACTCCGGCCGTGGCCGAAGCGCTGCAATTACGGGCTCCGGTGCATTTAAGGGTGAACTTGCTCAAGGCTGATGCAGCGTCTGCGATAGCCGCGCTGCAGGCCGATGGCGTTACAGCGCAGCCGCACGCGTTTTGCACGACAGCTTTGGAAGTGACCGAAGGCGCGCGCAAGATTGCGCAGGGCCGCGCCTATCAGGACGGGTTGGTCGAACTACAAGACGCTGCCAGTCAGGCGGTTGTTGCGGCGCTAGAGCTTCAGCCGGGCATGCGTGTCCTTGACTTCTGCGCAGGGGGCGGTGGCAAATCGCTGGCCTTGGCTGCGTTTAATGGTGTCCAAGTCTTTGCCCATGACGTGAATGCAGCCCGGATGCGGGATCTTCCTGCGCGCGCAAAACGCGCCGGGGCCCACGTGAAAATTCTGACGTCAAAGGAACTAGATGAACAAGAGCCCTTTGACATCGTACTTGCGGATGCTCCGTGTTCTGGTAGCGGGTCGTGGCGGCGCGCACCTGCGGGAAAATGGGCTTTGACCGAAGAGCGCTTGCAAGATCTCACGCAAATCCAATCCGGAATTTTGCAAAATACGACCGCTTTAGTTCGAAAGGGCGGTATTTTCGCTTATGCGACCTGCTCGGTTCTGGCTGACGAAAACGGCGCAATCGTTGATTCCTTTTTGGCGCGAAACCCGGAATGGGCCGAGACATTCCGCAAATCATGGCAAGTCGCACACGGGTCAGACGGGTTTTTCACGGCACACTTGACGAGATAAGGCTCGGACAAATAACAACCTAGGGTAGCTTTTAACCCGCTCATATTCGTTAAGCGGGCATTAACCATTTTGGATGTTACTTCCGACACCTTTTTGCGCTTGAGCCGTTTATGTCTGACACTGCATTTTCTGTACGCGACCTCTCTTTTACCCAACTGCCTTCAGCGACGCGCGTAGGATCGCTTCTGAGCTTGGCTCTTTTGATCGCCTTAGCGCCAATCACAGGTCTGTTGCCGCCGGAGTGGAGTTCTGGCCTTACAGTGGCCGGTGTTTCCCTTTTATTTGCGGTGCTTTGCGTCACGATAAAGGGGCGATTGGCCATCCGATCCGCACAGCGCAGTGCAGCCCTGATGAGGGCATTTGCGGAACTGGAGGTTGCCCCCTTTCTGGTGGCCGACAGGTTTGGCGATATTCTGGTCGCGAACATACACGCACAAAAACGGTTTGGGGCCGAAACTGGTAAGTCCCTGAGTTTATGCTTGCGATCGACCTTTTCGAACCCTCAGGCCGTTTTGCTTCGGTTGCAATCTCAGGCACAATCGCATGGCCGTGCCTATGATGAGTTTCCCAACAGCGCGAACATGTTATCCCTCACCGTGTCTCGGCTGGACACCGAGTTGTTTTGTTGGCGCTTTGAAGAGGGCGAGGGGGCAAACAGCCGTGACTTGGCCATCCCGGTTCTTTCCGTTGGGCATAAAGGCGAAATCCAGCATGCCAATTCCGCTGCCGAAAAGATGCTTGGTTCTGACGTGAAACGTGTTCAGGACGTCTTTCTTGACGGTGCACCGGTAATTGGGGCCACAAATTTGGTGAACGCCCGTGACGGTCTGGTCTCAGCCGCCGTCGCTAATTTGTCGACCACGGGGTCGAAGCATCATTTGGGCCTGATCCCTGTCGGCACGTCCACAACACAAGGTGCCGGTGCGTCTTTCGAGGATCTTCCGATTCCAATCTTGACCCTTTCGTCAGACGGCACAATCCTCGACACAAACAGGCTGGCGATAAAGTTGTTGGGGAAAGACAGCCTAAAGGGAACCTGTATAGATGACATCATGCGAGGGCTGCGGCTTCCACTTCGGGATTGGCTTGCAGGGGTCGCCTCGGAAGCGGATGTACCTAAGTCAGAGTTTCTGCAGCTTAGCCGGGACGACAAAGAAATTTTTGTTCAAGTCACATTGAGCAAAGTTGTCATCGACGGCAAGGTGGGTCTGATTGCAGTCCTGAACGACGCGACCGAGTTGAAAACGCTGGAGGCGCAATTTGTTCAGGGTCAGAAAATGCAAGCCGTGGGGCAATTGGCCGGAGGCGTCGCGCATGATTTCAACAATCTGCTAACAGCGATCTCCGGTCATTGCGATTTGTTGCTGTTGCGGCACGACCAGAACGATCCGGATTTTGGGGATCTTGTTCAGATTAACCAAAACGCCAACCGTGCCGCGGCCCTGGTCAGTCAGCTTCTGGCGTTCTCGCGAAAACAAACGCTCAGACCCGAAGTTTTGGATCTGCGCGACACGATTTCGGACCTTATTCACCTGCTCAACCGATTGGTGGGTGAAAAGGTGCAATTGACGCTCAGCCATGACCCGGTTCTCAAACCGGTGCGGGCCGACAAGCGCCAATTGGAACAGGTTCTGATGAACCTTGTCGTCAACGCCCGAGACGCCATGCCTGACGGCGGAGAGATTCGTATCGAAACCGAAGTTATGCGATTATCCCGACCGCTCAGCCGAGATCGGGCGACAGTTCAACCTGGCGAATACGTCACGGTCAAGGTGGTGGACAGCGGGACAGGTATTCCAGCCGACAAGCTGCAAAAAGTGTTTGAGCCGTTTTATACAACAAAACGAACAGGTGAGGGTACTGGACTTGGTCTTTCGACCGTCTATGGCATTGTGAAACAAACAGGCGGGTTCATCTTCGTCGACAGTGTTGTCGAGCGCGGTACGGAGTTCACGGTCATTCTGCCAGTGTGCGCGACTGATGAAAAAACCGAGATCACAACCCCGGCAAAACCTGACGCGCAAAGTGCACGGCAAGGCGAAGGGGTGGTGCTGCTGGTCGAAGACGAGGCACCGGTTCGCGCCTTTGCCACCCGCGCGCTGCGATTGAAGGGGTATACCGTTCTCGAAGCGGATTCGGCAGAAGAGGCGCTGAAACTTCTCGAAGACGCGTCATTGAACGTGGATGTCTTTGTGACGGATGTGGTTATGCCGGGAATGGACGGGCCTACCTGGGTCCGCAAAGCGCGGGAAACGCGCCCGGACGCGCGCGTTGTGTTTGTTTCAGGATATACTGAGGGCGCATTCGGCGAGTCCGGGCCGGGCATTTCAAACTCAACGTTCTTGCCCAAACCTTTCTCACTCAATCAGTTGACCGAGGCTGTTTTTCAGCAAATGAACTGATCAATGCGCCGCGTTATGAATGGCAAACTCCGCTGCATGTGAATTGCGGAATTGTCGTTCAGTACTCGGCGAAAGGCTTAGATCTCCTGCAGGTGACACGTTTTCGCGTGGCAAGACGATGTCCATGTTCAGCCGCGTTTGCAAAAAGTCCAAAATCCCAGTCTGGTTTTCATATTTGAAGACATGTGTCGCTCCACGCCCATTGCTTCGGGTGCGGAAAAACTGACTTTGGCTTCCAACATCGGCAAACTCAGGGCGTTGGTTTTGCATGTAGGCTTGCACAAAATTGTCAAAACTTATGTCGCGGGTGGAATGAGGGTGACCAATCAGGTCTTCGCGACTGCGAAACCGATACCAACTGCCCAGCCAGTCGATGGGTTCACGTACAACAGCCATGATTTCCATTTCCGTGTCGTACATTTTCAAAAACATGTTTTGGAAAAAACGGTCAAACCGGCGCACCGGCGCGTGTTTCAGTTCTGGTGGATGAGTGACCACAAGATCAGCTCGATCACGCAAGGCCATATGATAAGCCGTGCTTCCAGTCTTGGGAACGGCAAGAAAAGCCAGACGTTCTTCAAAGAAAACAAGCATGTACCGCGTTCCGCCTTGTCCTGATTGCTTGCACAGATTGTCGTAAACGACTCTTTAACACAATTGCAGAAGAGTGAGTTCTGTAAGTTTTAGTTGAAATGTTCTCTTTTTGGTCCCATAAGGAACAAGAGGCGAACAAAGCAGCGATTGCCGCCCGATCAAGGGTGTGACAAAAGGGAAGGCGACAGGACAATGGCGGATCTTCTGACAATGAGCGACAAGAAAAACGCAGACAAGCAAAAGGCGCTCGACAGCGCACTGGCCCAGATCGAACGGCAATTCGGTAAAGGCTCGATCATGAAGCTGGGCGAAGGTGCCACGCAGGATATCGAAGCAAGCTCAACCGGCTCGCTGGGTTTGGACATCGCGCTGGGAATCGGCGGCCTGCCGATGGGGCGGATTGTAGAAATCTACGGCCCGGAAAGTTCGGGTAAAACGACGCTGACACTGCATTGCATCGCAGAGCAGCAAAAACGTGGCGGTGTTTGCGCCTTTGTGGATGCGGAACACGCATTGGACCCGCAATATGCCCGCAAACTGGGTGTCGACCTTGATGAGCTACTGATTTCGCAGCCGGACACCGGTGAACAAGCTCTGGAAATCACCGATACGCTGGTGCGGTCGGGTGCGGTCAACATGGTCGTTGTCGACTCGGTGGCGGCGCTGACACCGAAATCCGAACTTGAAGGCGATATGGGCGACAGCAATGTTGGCGTTCAGGCTCGTCTGATGAGCCAGGCAATGCGGAAACTGACCGGTTCGATCAGCCGTTCGAATTGTATGGTGATCTTCATCAACCAGATTCGGATGAAAATCGGTGTGATGTTCGGCAGCCCGGAAACCACCACCGGTGGTAACGCGTTGAAGTTCTACAGCTCTGTGCGTCTGGACATCCGCCGCATCGGTGCGATCAAGGACCGGGACGAGGTTGTCGGCAACCAAACACGCGTCAAGGTCGTGAAGAACAAAGTTGCTCCTCCGTTCAAGCAGGTCGAATTCGACATCATGTACGGCGAAGGTATCTCGAAAATGGGTGAGCTACTGGATCTGGGTGTCAAAGCTGGCGTGGTCGAGAAATCGGGGTCTTGGTTCAGCTATGGCGACGAGCGGATCGGGCAGGGGCGTGAGAACGCCAAGCAATATTTGCGTGACAACAGCCGGATCGCCTTGGACATTGAAGACAAGATCCGCGCTGCACATGGGCTGGATTTCGATATGCCACCGGGTGCTGTCGAGGATGATGACATCCTCGAAGCGTGACCGTCGGTGATTGGAAAACCGGAAGTTCGGTTATTTCCAAACGAAAGTAGGTAAGAACGAAACAAGGCGGCCCATCGGGCCGCCTTGCTACATTCTGGCACACCTCTGCTGTGGACACTTTTCTGACAGAGGGATAAACCTGCGGGGACCAAGATTTATGTGCGCCGAGAGAGCCCTATGCCAACCCTGAACGACATCCGATCGACCTTTCTGAACTACTTTGAAAAACAGGGGCATGAGGTTGTGGCATCCAGCCCGCTGGTGCCGCGTAACGACCCAACGCTGATGTTCGTGAACTCGGGCATGGTCCAGTTCAAGAACCTGTTCACCGGTCTTGAAAACCGCGACTATACACGCGCCACGACGGCGCAGAAATGTGTACGGGCCGGTGGCAAACATAACGACCTCGACAATGTGGGCTATACCGCGCGTCACCATACGTTTTTCGAGATGTTGGGCAACTTTTCGTTCGGGGATTACTTCAAGCATGACGCGATCCCGTTCGCTTGGAACCTGATTACCAAGGAATTCGGCATCGACAAGAACCGCCTGCTGACCACGGTTTATCACACCGATGACGAGGCGTTTGAGATCTGGAAAAAGGTTGGCGTGCCTGAGGATCGCATCATCCGGATCGCGACCAATGATAATTTCTGGCAGATGGGCCCGACCGGTCCTTGCGGACCGTGCACCGAGATTTTCTATGACCATGGCGATCACATCTGGGGTGGTCCTCCGGGATCGGCCGAAGAAGACGGCGACCGTTTCATCGAAATCTGGAACGTCGTCTTTATGCAGAACGAGCAGTTCGAAGATGGCTCGATGGTCGAACTGGACATGCAGTCCATCGACACTGGTATGGGGCTGGAACGGATCGGCGCGTTGCTGCAGGGCAGCCATGACAACTATGACACTGACCTGTTCAAAACCCTGATCGAGGCGTCTGCCGATGCAACCGGCGTGGATCCCTATGGTGACCAGAATGTCCATCACCGCGTGATTGCTGACCACCTGCGTTCCACCTCGTTCCTGATTGCCGATGGGGTCATGCCCAGCAATGATGGGCGCGGTTATGTTCTGCGCCGGATCATGCGCCGCGCCATGCGCCATGCGCACCTGTTGGGGGCCAAGGATCCTGTCATGCATCGCCTCGTGCCGTCGTTGGTGCAGCTCATGGGAGGGCATTACTCGGAGTTGACCCAGGCCCAGCCCTTAATCGAAGAGACGCTGTTGCTTGAGGAAACCAAGTTCAAGCAAACACTGGATCGCGGTTTGAAGCTGTTGGATGACGAGGTTGCGGGACTTGCCGAAGGCGCGCCTTTGCCGGGGGCTGCGGCTTTCAAACTTTATGACACCTATGGTTTCCCATTGGACCTGACGCAGGATGCGCTGCGCGAGAAGGGTCGTGCCGTCGATACCGACGGGTTTGATTCTGCAATGGCCGAACAGAAAGCCAAGGCGCGGGCGGCCTGGGCCGGGTCCGGCGAAGCTGCGGACCAGGCCGTGTGGTTTGATGTCTTAGATACGGCAGGTGCGACGGATTTCTTGGGCTATGAGACCGAGAAGGCCGAAGCGCAAGTTGCCGCGCTGGTCGTAGATGGCGCTTTGGTCGATGCCATCGAAGCAGGGGGCAGCGGTTGGGTTGTCGTGAACCAGACTCCGTTTTATGGCGAGGCCGGTGGTCAGATTGGCGATACGGGTGAACTGCGCCGAGTCGAAGACCGCGATGACCTTAGCCGGGTGGAGGACACCCGGAAATTCGCCGACGGCAAAGTCTATGCACATAAGGTAACGGTCGAAAACGGCAAGCTGTCCAAAGGCGACGCGGTCGAGCTTGAGGTGGATCACGCCCGCCGTACTGCCATTCGTGCCAACCATTCGGCCACGCACCTGCTGCACGAAGCGCTTCGGGAAGCGTTGGGGGATCATGTGGCGCAGCGTGGCTCGCTGAATGCGGCGGATCGTCTGCGATTTGATTTCAGCCATTCCAAAGCGCTGAGCCTTGAGGAAATTCAAAAGGTCGAGCGCGAGGTGAACAGCTTCATTCGCCAGAACTCGACCGTTGAAACCCGGATCATGACGCCTGACGACGCGCGTGAGCTTGGAGCCCAAGCGTTGTTTGGCGAGAAATACGGCGACGAAGTGCGTGTTGTCTCGATGGGTAAGGCGCCAACTGGCAAGGGACAGGATGGTGAAACCTGGTCGATCGAACTGTGCGGCGGTACGCATGTGCGCCAGACAGGGGATATCGGCACGTTTGTGGTACTGGGCGACAGCGCCAGCAGCGCCGGTGTGCGCAGGATCGAAGCGCTGACCGGGGATGAGGCGAACCGTTACCTTTCGGCTCAGGATCACCGGCTTGCGCAGGTTGCACTGGAACTGAAAGCGCAACCGGACGACGTTGTCGCGCGGGTAAAGAGCCTGCTGGATGAACGCAAATCGTTGCAAAACGAAGTCGCTCAGCTGCGTCGCGATTTGGCAATGGCAGGTGGCGCCGGACAGGGTGGCGGAACCGAAGCGCGGGACGTCAACGGCGTCAAATTCCTGGCACAAGCCCTGAGCGGTGTGTCGGGTAAAGACCTTCCGGCGCTGATCGACGAACATAAAGCCCGTCTTGGAACCGGTGCCGTACTGCTTATCGCAGATACCGGTGGAAAGGCTGCGGTTGCAGCCGGTGTGACCGATGACCTGACCGGAACCGTTTCGGCGGTGGATCTGGTCAAGGCAGCGGTTATTGAGCTGGGTGGCAAGGGCGGAGGTGGTCGACCCGATATGGCCCAGGGCGGCGGCAAAGATGCTTCGAACGCAGATGCCGCGATCAAAGCCGCAGAGCAGGTATTGGGAGGATAAGATGGCTGCACTCTGGATTGCACATGTCACGGTCACGGATGCCGAGGCTTATGGGAAATACGCCGAGCTAGCCGGGCCAGCCATTGCCAAACATGGTGGTGAGTTTATCGCTCGGGCCGCGCGATACGTTCAGTTGGAAGGCAAAGAGCGTCCGCGCAATGTGGTTGCCCGGTTCCCATCGTTAGAATCAGCAGTCGAATGCTACAATTCCGATGAGTATCAGCAGGCGCTGAATCACGCCCGCAATGCCAGCGAAAGAGAGTTGGTTGTGGTCGAAATCACCGAATAGGTGTGTGCCCGCAGACCGTTTGGCTGATTTCAGCGATTTTCAGCTTACACATGACGCGCGTATCTGGAAAACAGCCCGTTTTTGCGGGCTGTTTTTATTTTGTTATGATTACAAATGCTTACGGACAACTCTTCACAATTTTCCGTTGATGGATCCGCAAGATTGTGGCGGTCCTTTGGCAATTCCTGCTCGAAATTGTCAAATTAAGGAACGAAATTTCGCCCTTTTTCATTTGCACGTTCTCAATGATTGCGACTGAGGATCGTTAAAGGATAGTTTCCAAAAGTGGAATATGGTCCTTGGGTATCGGCAGTCGTTGGAACGATACTGTCTCGGGGAATGGGCATGACATCAGTGATCAATTCGACCAACCACCGGTTTGCAAAGGCTTTGACCTCTGCTGTATGTGCTGTTGGTCTAAGCGCCATGTTCCTTGCAACGCCTTTTGGGACAACAGATGCCCAAGCATCTGAAGGTCGCTTTATTCCCGCTGTCGCTTCATCGCCGCCACCGAGCGGGGCGAGAAATCTTTGCAGCCAGTATCGGTGGGCGTGTTCTGCAAAACGATCTGCGGCACTTTCCGGTCAGTCGGAAATGCAGATCGTGAAGCAGGTGAACCGACGTGTGAACGCCTCGACCCGAGAGGTAACTGATCAGTCTCAGTACAAAACAAGAGAGTTGTGGGCATTGCCAACGACCAGAGGTGGCGATTGCGAAGACTTTGCACTGCTCAAGAAGCGGGATTTGATAAATGCGGGGGTGGATCCGAACAAATTGCTGATTGCCACCGTTCTGGATACACGCCGAACCCCTCATGCGGTCCTTATATACCGTTCAGCCAACGGTGATTTAGTTTTGGACAATTTGACCAATCGCATCAAGCCTTGGAAAGCAACGCGGTATCTCTTTCTCCGCATGCAGGATCCGAACCAACCCGGTCGTTGGGTAGGTATCTACGGGCGGAGCTAATTGGTTAGCTTACGAAAACATCTGTTTCACTCTGAATGTGTGGGCATTGATCGCCTCAGCGCCCACACGTCCGGTGCATTTGTTTTCGACCGCAGCACCCCCAAACATCAAGTGACAAGTCCCTAGCGTAGAACTTCAGGCTCTTCCTGTTCGGGTTCCTCCTGCTCGGGCTCTTCCTGTTCAGGCTCTTCCTGTTCAGGCTCTTCTTGTTCCGGTTCACCTTGTGGGTCGGGATCGTTTTGCGGACCGGGATCACTTTGTGGGCCTGGATCACCTTGTGGACCAGGATCACCCTGCGGACCGGGATCACCTTGTGGGCCATCACTGTCGGGTGTGTCACCAAATCCGCCAAAGCCGTCGGTGCCAGTACCTTCATTTGCCGGCCCATCGCCCGCGCGTGTGTCCGACGATCCAACTGATGCCGTTGGAAGGTCTGTCAGCAGATCCGCAAGCGGAGAGCATTCGGCGCCCAGACGGGCCACGATCTCATCAAAGTCTGCACGGCGCTGAATATACCGCAACATTCCAGTGGTCACAGCATCACATTCGCACAAGACTGACGGCGACCCCGCGGATTGACGGGCTGTTTTCACGGTACACGTTCCGCTTGCAAACGCATCGGTCACAGGCAAAACAAAAACTGCCGTTACGGCAAAAAAGACTGGTAACTTAAGGGAACGAAAAACCATCATTAACTCCTCGGAACTCGGCACCTTACACGTGCATCTCTATGCACCATTTAAACTTTTGTGTGAGTGAACGACGTCACACTTCGGGCATATTTGCACCTTTAGATCGACTTAATCGCAAGATGTGGTCAGGGCGAAAGGGTAAAAATTAATGCAACCTAAGGAAGAAAATTCTATCTTTTCAAGAAAAAGCCGGGCGTTATGCCCGGCCTTTCGAAAATCGTTTTTTGATCAAGTGGAAGCAAAAATGCCACAGTTATGCCATTGTTTCCCATTAAGCTGGTCACAAGTGCAGGTTGTTCAGGCCGATTTGGCCATCCGCTTGCGCTCATGTGGGTCCAGGTAACGCTTTCGCAGACGGATTGCGTTGGGTGTTACTTCGACAAGTTCGTCGTCGTCGATATAGGCAATGGCCTCTTCCAACGAGAACTGAACGTGGGGTGTAAGACGGACCGCATCGTCTGAACCACTTGCACGCACGTTGGTCAGTTTCTTGCCTTTCAGCGGATTGACCTCCAGATCGTTGTCGCGCGAATGCTCTCCGATCACCATGCCCTGATAGACATCGGTCTGCGGACCGACAAACATGCGGCCGCGCTCTTCCAGGTTCCACAGCGCATAAGCAACGGCTTGTCCGTTCTCCATCGAGATCAGTACGCCCGCGCGACGGCCGGGGATCTGGCCTTTGTGGGGCGCCCAGTCGTGGAACACGCGGTTCAGAACGCCAGTGCCGCGCGTATCGGTCAAGAACTCACCATGATAGCCGATCAGGCCGCGCGAAGGGACGTGGGCGATGATGCGGGTCTTGCCAGCGCCGGCCGGGCGCATCTCGACCAACTCGCCTTTACGAGCGCCGGTGATCTTCTCGATCACTGCGCCAGAATATTCGTCATCCACGTCGATGGTGACTTCTTCCACGGGCTCCAACCGTTGACCGTCTTCCTCGCGAAACAGAACCTGCGGTCGGGAGATGCTGAGTTCGAAGCCCTCGCGGCGCATGTTCTCGATCAGAACACCCATCTGCAATTCGCCACGGCCAGCGACTTCGAAGGCTTCGCCGCCAGGGGTGTCGGTGATGCGGATCGCAACGTTCGACTCGGCTTCTTTCATCAGGCGATCTCGGATGACGCGGGATTGAACCTTTTTGCCGTCGCGACCCGCCAGGGGAGAATCGTTGATGCCGAAAGTTACGGTGATGGTTGGCGGGTCGATGGGCTGCGCGGGCAAGGCCTCTTCAACCTGTGGGGAAACCAACGAATCCGCCACAGTGGCCTTGCTCATTCCAGCGATGGTCACAATGTCCCCGGCTTCGGCGACATCGATGGGCTGTTGGGCCAGGCCACGGAACGCCAGGATTTTCGAAGCGCGGAAGTTCTCGATCAGTGTGCCATCGCGGCTGAGCGCTTTCAGGCTATCGCCTGCTTTCAAAGTACCGCTTTCCACGCGACCCGTCAGAATGCGACCGATAAACGGATCGCTGCCAAGTGTTGTGGCCAACATGCGGAAGGGCTCTTCCTTGTGGTCGGTCTGCTTGGGGGCAGGGACGTGATCGACGATCAGGTCGAACAGGGCGCTTAGGTCCTTGCGAGGGCCGTCCAGTTCCATGTCCGCCCAACCAGAACGGCCTGAGGCGTACATAGCTGGGAAATCCAGTTGATCATCATCCGCCCCAAGGTTGGCGAATAGATCGAAACATTCGTCCAGCGCACGATCAGGTTCGGCATCGGGTTTGTCGACCTTGTTCAGAACCACAATTGGACGCAAGCCAAGTGCCAACGCTTTGGAGGTCACAAACTTGGTCTGCGGCATAGGACCTTCGGCAGCGTCGACCAGCAAGACAACGCCGTCAACCATGCTGAGAATCCGCTCAACCTCGCCACCGAAATCGGCGTGGCCGGGGGTGTCGACGATATTAATGCGGGTATCTTTCCATTCGACCGAGGTGGCTTTGGCCAGAATGGTAATGCCGCGTTCACGTTCCAGATCATTGCTGTCCATGGCACGTTCCGCCACAGCCTGGTTTTCCCGGAACGCACCGGATTGTTTGAGCAGCTCATCCACCAGAGTCGTTTTACCGTGGTCCACGTGAGCGATGATTGCGATATTGCGCAGGTCCATGAGAGGTCAGCCTTTGAACGGGAAGTTGCCGCGCGCATAACGCGGCGCGGCAAAATATACCAGCCCTAACCGTGGATCAGTGGCCTGCAGTCTTCGAAAACAGGTGAATGATCAGAATTCCAGCCAGAATCATGCTCAGCCCAAGCACCGCAGGCCAGTCCAGCTTTTGACCAAACACCAAGAACCCGATGATTGCGATCAGAAAGATTCCCAGCCCAGACCAAATTGCATAGACGATGCCTACAGGCATGGTTTTCAGGGTCAGCGCCAGAAGATAAAAGGCGACCCCGTACCCCAAAACAACAAGGACGGACGGCCAAAACCGGGTAAATTGCTGGCTGGCCTGCAATGCGGTTGTGCCGATGGTTTCCGCCATCACGGCGAGTAACAGAAACAGATAGGCTTGAGGCATTATGGTCTCTCGTAGAGCTATAGGGTTTGTGCGCCTTGAACACGGAACACGCGCGACAAGCAAGACAAGTCTCAAACTAAAATTTCCGTTAGGTCAGGTATACCTGACTATTCTCGGGTTAGAATTAGTGTAAGGGTTAGCTCATATTTTATGATTTGTTAAAGAGTATTGTTCGATGACGACATTCGCAAAGTCGGTCATTCTTGTTTCTGGTCTGATAGTGGCAGTTGGGTGGCTTGCCGACGGGGGGTCCGTCGAAAATGAGGCAGCCATTGTGGTTCAACAGTTCGATGGTAGTCGTGTGTTTTAAAGCCACTCGGAACTTGAAAGGGAAAAAGGAGCCTTTGGGCTCCTTTTTTCTGTTATGCGTCTAGTGGCGTCGTTTCGCTGCTGTCGAAAAATCCGATAAGCATGGGGTACAGCCATTTCCAAAGATCCGGTGCCCCATTTCTGATCGCCGGTCCCACACGTGCTTCGAGTTGGGCAAGAGTTACGTTGTATTCGATCCATGAACCGCCGCCGTTCTCCAGATTGGCAATCGGTGTCTGAAACCGGTCGACTGATTTTGCAAATCGAGCGTCTGCACTCTCGCAAGCTTCAAACTCCCGCCACAAGTCCGCGAAAAATACCTGCTGCGCATCTGGCAAAAGACCAAACAACCTTTGAGCTGCCGCTTGTTCCTTTGCCTCCTGCTCGGCGTGGTTGGCCTGACCGTGAATAGGGTGATCTCCGGCATCGATTTCGACGATATCGTGCAGAAGAAGCATCTGAAGCACCCGATCCACACGAATTTCGGAGTGCGCGTGTTCTGACAAAACCCAGGCGTAAAGCATGATATGCCAGGAATGCTCTGCCGAGTTCTCTAACCGATCCGAAGCCATTAGGCGCGAGGCGCGTATCACCGATTTCAACTGATCTGCTTCGGTCAGAAAGTCGAGCCGTCTTGTAAAGGCATTGTCCTGAGGCTCTGATCCGCTCAGAACGTCATTTGCGTGACGGTAGGCCAGTGGAAAGACATTTGAAAGATAGGCCGCGCGTCCACCGTCCAGATTGGCGCGGGCGATATCCACATGGTCTGGCCTGGGATCAGACGCGCACAGCACCTGAAACAGCGGCTGGCAGCGATCCAGAACTTTTGCAAACCGCGCATCTGGTGTCTGGTCTGCTTCGAACTCTTGCCACAAGGACAAAAAGAAATGCGCCTGATCTTCCGGTAGTAGACCAAACAGCTGTGACGCTGCATTTTGTTCTGCGTCCGCCAGCTCATCCCAGTCGGTTTCCAAATGGATTGGATGGTCGCCTACGACGATCTCAACCAAATCATGCAACAGCAACATTCGGATAACCCGATCAATCAACACATCTGGCCCGGCCAGAGGGGCCATCACCATGGCCCACAATGCCAGATGCCAGCTGTGTTCGGCAGAGTTTTCGGGTCGGGACTGGTCGAGCAGGACGTTTGCACGCTCGACCGTTTTCAGCATGTCGGCCCGTTTCAGAAACGCAATCTGGGCCGACAAACGTTCACTCATTGTTTTTCTATCGCTTTTTGTTTGGAGCGGTGGGCAGCCAAGCGTCTGATGACAAACTGTCTGGCCTTACGCTCGGCCAGGCGCACGCGGATTTCAGTTAGAAATGCCTCTTCCAAAGACTGCGACGCCGCCCCCAGCACTTCGCCGACTTCGACAAAGAAACGGTCTTCCCCGGTTTCGTCCATAACCTTCATCGTATCTTCGGCCAGTTTAGCCGCAAGAGTTGTGATGGTGTCGGACATCAGCGGGTGTTCTCGGTCAGGCGGCGCTTCACATAATCGCTGACATCGGTAATCAACGTGTCCATGTGACGATCCTGGAAGAAGTGATCTGCGCCTTCAACCTCGTTATGAGTGATCGTGATGCCCTTTTGCTCATGCAGCTTATTCACCAGTGACGTGGTGTCTGCCGGAGGGGCCACGCGGTCGGCGGATCCGTTGATGATCAGACCGGATGAGGGGCAGGGCGCCAGGAACGAAAAGTCGTACATATTGGCCGGTGGCGACACGCTGATGAACCCGGTGATTTCAGGCCGGCGCATCAGCAACTGCATTCCGATCCATGCCCCAAATGAAAACCCCGCGACCCAGCAGTGTTTCGAGTTGTTGTTCATCGATTGCAGATAATCCAGTGCCGATGCCGCATCGCTCAGCTCACCTACGCCCTGATCATACTCGCCCTGACTGCGGCCAACGCCGCGGAAGTTAAAGCGCAACACGGTAAAGCCCATGTTATAGAAGGCATAGTGCAGGTTATAGACCACCTTGTTGTTCATGGTCCCGCCAAATTGAGGATGCGGGTGAAGCACGATTGCGATCGGTGCGTCTTTTTCCTTTTGCGGGTGGTAGCGGCCTTCCAGGCGGCCTTCGGGTCCGGGAAAAATCACCTCGGGCATGTGTGCTTTGGTCCTGTCTTTTTCGTACGGGCGTCCGGATATACTTGACGATAATCGTCGGACACCTTAGAACGGTTCTAATTACATTTCACTGCGCGTCAGCGCTGTCAGTCGGAGATACGCACTGGCAGCGTCGGCGTCAATGATTTCGCGCAATTCCTGCAAAGAGGGGCTAAAAATGAAGCTGTCGACCAAAGGGCGATATGCGATGGTTGCCTTGGCGGATATTGCGCTGCAACCAAGCGACCGACTTGTGACCCTTGGAGAAATCTCAGAACGCCAAGATGTGTCCCTGCCGTATCTGGAGCAGCTTTTTGTAAAGCTGCGCCGAGCCGAGCTGGTTTCGTCGGTACGCGGACCGGGTGGCGGATATCGCCTTGCGCGCCCTGCGTCTGAAATTCGCGTGGTCGAAATTCTGGCCGCCGTGGATGAGACAGTTGATGCCCTTCAAAAAGGGGCCGGAGCTTCGGGTGCGTCTTCCGGCAGCCGCGCGCAATCGCTGACCAACCGCCTTTGGGAAAGTCTAAGTGCGCATGTCTATGTGTTTTTGCATCAGACGCGCCTGTCTGACGTGATCAAGAACGACCTGGCCCCATGCCCCGCAGTGCCGAGCTTGTTCTCGGTGGTGGACGAGTAATCCAAAGAAGCGACACAGGCATATGAATTTTGTTGGCAAAAAGATGCATCCATGAATTGTGTTTATCTGGATCATAACGCAACGACACCTCTGCGCCCTGAGGCACGAGAGGCGATGATTGCCGCGATGGAAGTCTGCGGAAATCCGTCTTCTGTTCATGCCGAGGGCCGTGCCGCAAAGGCACTTGTCGAACGGGCACGGGCACAGGTTGCAGCCGCTTTCGGCGCTGATGGTGCGGATATCGTTTTCACCTCTGGCTCCACCGAGGGCGCATCTCTTACTTTGGCTGGGCGTCACTTGCATGGTGCCGCAGTCGAACATGATGCCGTAAGGGCTTGGATCAAAGAAGACCTCTCCGTTTCTGAAGCTGGCGAAGTATTGGTAACAGAACCCGAAGCCTCGACCCTTCAACTGGCAAATTCCGAGACCGGAATCGTTCAGTCCTTGCCGCCCGGATTGGCCGTGACAGATGCCACGCAGGCCTTTGGAAAGCTTCCGATTGCGTTCAACTGGATGTATGCCCAGATGGCCCTGGTGTCGGCGCATAAACTGGGCGGCCCCAAGGGTGTTGGCGCGGTTGTTATGAAGCGCGGAACTGATCTGCCAGCTCAGATCAAGGGCGGTGGTCAGGAAATGGGTCGTCGGTCTGGAACGGAAAATGTCATTGGAATCGCGGGCTTCGGTGCCGCTGCTGAAGCGGCAGCACGGGACCTGGCCAGTGGTGTTTGGGAGCAGGTTGAAGAATTTAGAGATATTCTAGAAAACGCTCTTGAGGCTGCTGTAAAATCACCTATTTTTGTCGGGAAAGGGCGGCAACGCCTGCCCAACACGCTGTGTTTTGCCGCCCCCGGCTGGAAAGGTGAGACCCAGGTCATGCAGATGGATCTGTCGGGTTTTGCGGTCAGTGCGGGCTCTGCCTGTTCAAGCGGCAAGGTTCGCGCCAGCGCGGTGCTCACCGCAATGGGATACGACGAGGTGACAGCCAGCAGCGCAATCCGCGTTTCGCTGGGCCCTCGGACAACGAAAGAAGATGTGCTGCGTTTCGCCGAAACGTGGCTTGAGAAAGAGAAAAAGCATCGCGCGCGGGCCGCGTGATCTGACGGAGGGTAAGTTATGGCCGCTTTGGACCAGACCCAGGTGAAAGAGGGTGTCGATCAGGAAACCGTGGATGCGGTACGCGAGGTCGGAACCTACAAATACGGTTGGGATACCGATATCGAGATGGAGTACGCGCCAAAAGGCGTGAACCCGGATATCGTCCGTCTGATCTCGGATAAGAATGATGAGCCTGAATGGATGACCGAATGGCGTCTGGCCGCATTTGAACGCTGGACCAAGATGGAAGAGCCCAAATGGGCGATGGTCAACTACCCTGAAATCGATTTCCAAGACCAGTACTACTATGCGCGTCCGAAATCCATGGAGGAAAAGCCCAAATCTCTGGATGAGGTCGATCCCAAGCTGCTTGCTACCTACGAGAAGCTGGGTATCCCACTGAAAGAACAGATGATCCTGGCTGGAGTAGAGGGCGCTGAAGATGCACCAGCCGAAGGCCGCAAGGTTGCTGTGGACGCGGTGTTCAACTCGGTTTCCGTAGGTACAACTTTTCAGGCCGAGTTGAAGAAGGCGGGCGTGATCTTCTGTTCGATTTCAGAAGCGATAAAAGAGCATCCTGAACTGGTCAAGAAATACCTTGGCACTGTTGTTCCAGTTTCGGACAACTTCTATGCGACGCTGAACTCAGCCGTCTTCTCGGACGGGTCGTTTGTGTACATCCCGCCGGGCGTTCGTTGCCCGATGGAGTTGAGCACCTATTTCCGCATCAACGCCGAAAACACCGGCCAGTTCGAACGCACGTTGATCATCGCCGACAAGGGCTCGTACGTTTCTTATCTGGAAGGCTGCACCGCGCCTCAGCGTGATACGGCTCAGCTGCACGCGGCTGTGGTCGAGATCATCGTCGAAGAAGATGCCGAGGTAAAATATTCGACCGTTCAGAACTGGTTCCCTGGGGATGAGAACGGCAAAGGCGGCATCTATAACTTTGTGACCAAACGCGCCGATTGCCGGGGTGATCGGTCCAAAGTGATGTGGACGCAAGTAGAAACTGGGTCTGCCGTGACCTGGAAATACCCGTCTTGCATCCTGCGCGGCAACGAAAGCCAGGGCGAGTTCTACTCGATTGCGATTGCCAACAACTATCAGCAGGCCGATACCGGCACCAAGATGGTTCATCTGGGCAAAAACACCAAATCGCGCATCGTGTCCAAAGGCATCAGCGCAGGTAAGGCGCAGAACACTTATCGTGGTCTGGTTTCGATGCATCCGAAAGCCAAAGACAGCCGGAACTATACGCAGTGCGACTCTCTGTTGATCGGAGACAAATGCGGGGCGCATACGGTTCCGTATATCGAGGTCAAGAACAACTCATCCCGTGTTGAGCACGAGGCGACGACATCCAAGGTAGACGACGATCAACTGTTCTACTGCCGTCAGCGCGGCATGGACGAGGAAGAGGCCGTGGCGCTGGTTGTAAACGGGTTCTGCAAGGACGTGCTTCAGGCGTTGCCGATGGAATTCGCCATGGAAGCGCAGCAGTTGGTGGCAATCTCGCTTGAGGGGAGCGTCGGCTAACTATGCGCCCGCGTTCCAAGATCAAACGGTTTGTTGACCGCACGGTTGCCAAAGTATTTGTCAGCTTATGCGGCCCTTTCGTTCGGTATTGCGATGCCGGCGGTCAATTTCTGCTGTTTGAAGTGTCCAATCCACGTGATGTGATCCAAGGACGCCATTTTTGGGGTGACGTGTATGAGCTTGGCCTGCTCCAAGACATATCGCGCTATCTGCCGAAAAACGCGCAAATCGCTGATATTGGAGCAAATATCGGCAACCATGCGGTGTATTGGGGGCGCGTTTGCGCAACCAAGATCGTCCGCGTAATCGAAGTTAACCCAGACGCTATCGCCATCTTGAAGCGCAACATCAAGCTTAACAGCCTGGAAGACGTTGTTGACAGCTCGAAACTGGGTGTTGGAGCAGGGCGCGAGGCTGCCTCTGGCTTTGAACTTAAGCCTGAGGCGGGCAATCTAGGCGGCACGCAATTGACACCGGGATCTGGAAATCTGCGGGTAGAGCCCGGGGATACGCTATTGGAAGGTATGTCACCGGATCTGATCAAGATCGACGTTGAGGGCATGGAGTTGGACGTGTTGGCAGGGTTGTCCCGCACGGTGGCTGCGACGCGCCCCATCATCTTTGTCGAGGTTGATCACAAAAACCGCACGTTCTTTCAGAAATGGATGGCAGAGCAAAACTACGAAACTCTTCGGAGCTTTGGCCAAGACCGCGACAACGAAAACTTCCTGATCGTTCCGGCCGAAAAAACCGAAACGTTTAAATCGAAATGACACCCGCGCAAGATGACGCGCGAATAGAGATAAGAGCCGAGGAAAAAATGCTGGAAATCAAGAACCTGCACGTGCAGCTTGAAGAAGAAGACAAGCAAATTCTCAAAGGTGTGGACCTGACGGTTGAAGCTGGCAAGGTACATGCAATTATGGGCCCTAACGGGTCTGGGAAATCGACGCTCAGCTATGTTTTGTCTGGTCGAGATGGTTATGAAGTCACCGAAGGTTCGGCCACCCTGGACGGCGAAGACCTGTTGGAAATGGAACCGGAAGAGCGTGCCGCAGCAGGTGTATTCCTGGCGTTCCAGTATCCCGTTGAGATCCCCGGCGTTGGCAACATGACTTTCCTGCGGACCGCTGTGAATGCGCAACGCAAGGCACGCGGAGAAGAAGAACTGTCGGCAGCCGACTTCCTGAAAGAAGTGCGCGCAAAGGCGAAAACCCTGAAGATCGACGCTGATATGCTGAAGCGCCCGGTCAATGTGGGCTTCTCCGGCGGTGAGAAAAAGCGCAACGAGATCCTGCAGATGGCTATGCTGGAACCCAAGATGTGCATCATGGACGAGACCGACTCGGGCCTGGACGTGGACGCGATGAAACTGGTGGCCGAAGGTGTGAACGCCTTGCGCGATGAAGGCCGTGGTTTCCTGGTGATCACGCACTACCAGCGCTTGCTGGATCACATCAAACCGGATGTCGTGCACATCATGGCCGATGGCCGCATCGTCAAAACCGGTGGCCCGGATCTGGCGCTTGAGGTTGAAAACAACGGTTATGCCGACATTCTTGCCGAGGTGAACTGATGGCCTTGCCCGAAGTCAAACAATCCGCAACCGAGGCGCGGCTGTCTGCGCTGACGATGCCCGACGCTGGCTGCACCCGTGCCGCGCGTGAAGACGCTTTGGCACGTGTTCTGGAAATCGGTCTTCCGGGGCGGCGCGATGAATACTGGAAATACACTCAGCCCGACACACTTGTCGCGCCCGACGCGATCCCCGCTGCAGTGTTTGCCGATGATGAGCCTCTGGTGTTCAGTGAATTTGATCGGCTCAACATCGTCTTCGTGGATGGTGTGTTCAGTGCCGAAGAGTCGGACGATCTGTCGATGGAAGGCGTAAGCATCGATCGCCTCGAAGACATTTGCTGCAAAGACATCCATTGGGCCAAAGATCTGTATGGCGTTTTAGAAGCCCGCGGCCAATCTCCGGTTCAGCGTCCGTTGGCTGCTTTGAACACAGCTTTTGCGTCGGATGGTGTTGCCATCCATGTGACAGGCAAACCGTCTAAACCGATCAACCTGATCTATCGCCATGCGTCGCCGACGTCAGACGCGATCCTGCATCACGTGGTTCGTGTGGAAAGCGGGGCCGAGGCCACCATTCTGGAAACCGGTCCAGCAGCTTCGCGCTTTAACAAGTGCATGGAGATCGACATTGCGGACAACGGTACGTTGCACCACGTCCGTGCGCAGGGCAGGGACCATGAACGTCGCGCCGCGACCCATATGTTCACCCGTCTTGGAACGGAATCGGTCTATAAGTCATTCACGCTGACCGTAAACGGCGTCCTGACCCGCAACGAACAAGTCGTTGAACTGACAGGTGATGACGCTGTGGCCCATGTGGCCGGTGCCTGCGTTGGAGATGGCGATTTTCATCACGACGACACGGTCTTCATCACCCATGACGCAGTGAATTGCGAAAGCCGTCAGGTGTTCAAGAAGGTTCTGCGCAACGGAGCAACTGGTGTGTTTCAAGGCAAAATCCTTGTAAAGGAAGGGGCCCAGAAAACTGACGGCTACCAGATCAGCCAATCGCTGCTTCTGGATGACGACAGCCAGTTCCTTGCCAAGCCCGAGCTTGAGATTTACGCCGACGATGTGGCGTGTTCGCATGGCTCGACTTCGGGCGCGATTGACGAAACCGCACTGTTCTATCTGCGCTCGCGCGGGGTTCCGACCAAGGACGCGACCAATATGCTGACACTTGCATTCCTGGCCGAAGCGGTGGACGAAATCGAAGACAGCGCGTTGGCCGAAGCGATTGTCAGCCGTCTGGAGGGGTGGCTCGCCCGCCGCAGCTGATGGCTCTTTCGTCAGACATTTTGGCAACTTACCGGGGGCCGGGGCGTGTTGTGCGCCGGCTTCTGGATTTGGGGCCACGCGAAGACCGGGCACTGGTGTTTGTGATGGGCTTTTGCATCGTCGCGTTTATTGCGCAGATGCCCGGCCTCGCACGCCAGGCGCATCTGGAAGGTGTTGAGCTGAACATGCTACTGGGCGGTGCGCTGCTGGGCACCGTGTTCATTTTACCGTTGTTCTTCTACACTCTGGCTTTGGTCTCGCACTGGGCCGCGCGATTGGTTGGCGGCAAGGGCTCGGCCTATGGGGCAAGGCTGGCCTTGTTCTGGGCGCTGCTTTCGTCTGCACCGCTGGTTTTGCTGAATGGCCTGGTGGCTGGGTTCATCGGACCCGGACCTGCTTTGTCAATTGTGGGCATCCTCTGGGTTGCTGTTTTTGTGTGGTTCTGGTTATCCGGTCTCAGACAAGTGCAAAGGTCGGCTGAATGACTATTCCACAAATGGGCCCACTGGTGGTTCTGACGCTCAAGAAACCTGCCGAAGCAGCCCGTCAGATATTGGCATTGAATCTGGGGCGGGAAGCGGTCTGGCTGAGCTTTTTTCTGGTGGTGGTTTTTAACTGCCTGATCCAACTCAGCACGGACCTGATCTTTATGGCGCCCGAAGCCCCAGTGAACGCCGAGGCCGAAAGCATCCCGTTCATTCTAATCCGATCCGCCGGTGCAATGCTTCTGAGCGTTGTCGCCTTTCTTTTGGTCGGACGGGTTCTTGGCGGCAGTGCAACGCTTTCCGGCTTGTTGATCCTGATGATCTGGCTGAGTTTTTTGCAAAGTGGCGCGTTGCTGGCCATGGTTATTGCCAGCGTGGCTTTGCCTGCTCTGACGCTTCTCTTGCTACTGGCGACCTTGGGATGGAGCCTCTACATAACGCTGCATTTTCTGAATGAGGCACATCAATTCGGCTCGCTTGGCAAGGCATTTGCCGTAATTCTTTTGGCCGCTATTGTCGCCCTTCCCATTGTTCTGATGTTCAATCCAACCGGACCCGTCTAGGAAACACGCCTATGTACGATGTACAGAAAATCCGCTCTGACTTTCCGATCCTGTCGCGTCAGGTCAATGGCAAGCCTTTGACCTATCTGGACAATGGCGCCTCGGCTCAAAAACCGCAGGTCGTTATTGACGCTGTGACGCGCGCTTATGCCGAGGAATATTCGAACGTCCATCGCGGCTTGCATTACCTGTCCAATCTTGCAACCGAGAAGTACGAATCCGTGCGCGGCACCATTGCCCGCTTTCTTGGTGCTTCGAATGAGGACGAGATCGTCCTGAACTCGGGCACGACCGAAGGGATCAACCTTGTTGCTTATGGCTGGGCAATGCCGCAACTCGAAGCCGGGGACGAGATCGTTCTGAGCGTCATGGAGCATCACGCCAATATCGTGCCCTGGCATTTTCTGCGCGAACGGCAGGGCGTTGTTCTTAAATGGGTGGATGTGGACGCAGATGGGGGACTGAACCCTCAGGCCGTAATTGATGCAATCGGTCCAAAGACCAAGCTGGTTGCAGTGACCCAGTGTTCGAACGTTTTGGGTACAGTTGTCGACGTCAAAACGATCACCGAAGGGGCCCACGCGAAAGGAGTTCCGGTTCTGGTGGACGGCAGCCAAGGCGCGGTCCATATGCCGGTGAATGTGGGAGAGATCGGCTGTGATTTTTACGCGATTACAGGTCACAAGCTGTATGGCCCCTCCGGGTCAGGCGCGATTTACATCAAATCCGAACGTATGGCCGAAATGCGCCCCTTTATCGGCGGCGGTGACATGATCAAAGAGGTCAGCAAGGAACAGGTCATCTACAACGACCCGCCAATGAAGTTCGAGGCCGGTACACCCGGTATCGTTCAGACGATCGGTCTGGGTGTGGCACTGGATTATATGATGGATCTGGGGATGGCGAACATCGCGGCCCATGAATCAAGCCTGCGCGACTATGCCATGCAGCGCTTGAACGGTCTCAACTGGTTGCAGGTTCAGGGCACTCGGCCAGACAAGGCAGCCATTTTCAGCTTTACGCTGGACGGGGCAGGCCATGCGCATGATGTGTCTACCATCTTGGACAAAAAAGGCGTGGCCGTTCGTGCCGGGCATCACTGTGCCGGGCCGCTGATGGACCACCTGGGCGTGACCGCAACATGCCGCGCCAGCTTTGGTCTTTATAACACCACGGAAGAGGTCGACATACTGATCGATGCCCTTGAATTGGCACATGATCTATTCGCCTGACTTTGATCTGAAACTGGGTGCGACAAGCACGATTTCCAGTTGCACCCGAACCGGATCAAGGTTAGCTAACGACCAAGGCACCTGTAGCTCAGCTGGATAGAGCGCTGCCCTCCGAAGGCAGAGGCCAGAGGTTCGAATCCTCTCAGGTGCGCCATTTTCTTACATGTTTTGAACCGTTTTGAATGGGACGAAAACTTAGTTTCGCCAGCTTTTGTGAACGTCCACTGACGCACTCACTTTAGCGCAAGTTTCTCTATCAGCACGTTTTGCGATACACTTTCCCGATGGGGTTGGTTCGCGTCACCTTTGATGGAGGAAAGAACGTGCAAGTCATCTCTTCAAAAAAAATGCTTATCGTTGTGGTCGTAATAGTTGCGGTTTTGGGCTGTACTGTTATTTCGGGTTATTCACTCCCCAGCGTTGTAAGCTGGGCTATAGTCGGTGTCGTGCTTGCATTCATCCTTGGTAAGCTGACCGACGACGATTCCGACAGCGACGATGAAGCAGAGAGCAACAATGTGTCTGCGTCTAATGTTGAATCGGATGTCGACAAGGAAAAGACGCGTGAGACTGGCAGCTCGACTGCCGAAGCTCCATCAACTAGCGATTCTGGAGGTGGTGACGCAGGCGGTGGAGGAGGAGATGCAGGGATATAGCAGGTAAAACCAGTATTCCTGCTACAAGCGTTTCAGATATGCGAGACCCGTTTTGGTTTGCGTTTTAACCGCGCCAAGAACGGACAACTCCGCAATCCATGTGAACGAAGTTCGATCCATAATACTGGCCGACGCCACCTGCACGGCACGACATCGCGGCTTTGGCCATCTGCGAGACTGAGCGAGACGCCAGACGCAGGTCAGCAGCCTGACCTTCCATATGGAGGGATTTGCGCGCAACGCGACGCGACCGGGAACGCAACATCGCGTTGGTCTGCGGAGAGCGATAGCCGGACAGCAACATATACGGTTCATTCACATCCAGAAGGTTGTGTGATGCCGCCATGATATCAATCGCGCGCAAATCGATGGATTTAACCTGATCTGTGCGCCAATCGCGCATAAAATGGTTCACTTCTTTGACAGCGTCTTTGATATACTTACCATCGACCCAATAGATCATATCCAACCGTTCGCCCGTGCGACCGGAATACATACGAATGCGACGAATATCGCCGCCACCGCGCAAAAAGCCTGCTGCATTGGAATATGTGGGGGCTGCCGCGACTGCGGTAGCTGCAAATGCACCCAATAGGGCACGCCGGGTCAAGCCCGAGGAACTGCTCTTGGTCATTTTTGGTTCGTCCCGTACTGTTCCTGCCTGCGCACGATGTTACGCGCGCGGTATTAATTTTTTCCCATCCCAGATGCGATTTTTATGACACAATCGGAATCAGCGGCCAAGAAGTGTTTCAGGTTCACCATTTCTAGGGGGAATTTTCGGCAGTTTTTTGCGCAAATGACACAGTGCCACTCAGAAATTGTGCAGCTATGAGGTTTTTGCCAACCGGCCGATGCAAACACGCATCAGACACTATCAGAAGCGATTTGGTAAGGGATTTGTGAATAGACAAGTAATCGATGGCAAATCCATAGTTGCCTGACGCACATATCCCAAGTTCAATCTTTTGAATATTCAAGGCCCCGTAATGCTTTCTGTTTTCCGCACCAGTACCAGTATCCTTGTCACCGCTTGTTTTGCAGCAACCGCTGGTTTTGCGAACACAGCGTCTGCGCCCGAACCGAATACAGCGTTTCAAATGGCGATTGCGGAACACACGCCGCAGGCATCGACAATTGCCGAGTTTTACCGGGCGAACGGCTTTGCTCCAATTTGGGCGGGTGAAACCCCTGAGCATATGCAACGCAGGACCGCGTTGATTGAAGCATTGTCCAACGCACATCTTCACGGTTTGCCCCATGCAGATGCAACCGTCTCGGCATTGATTGATCAGATGGAACAGGCCCGGTCTGTTCGTGACCTTGGTGCGGTCGAGGCCGAACTCAGCCGGGTGTATGTGGAGTACGCTGATGCGCTGTATTCCGGCACCCTTGACCCTGAGCGTGTAGACGACGGACTGGTTCGGGGCGTGGAGCGCCGAAGTGCAGCCGAGCATTTGTCAGGGCTGGCGGAGCAAGGCGCGCAATATCTGGAACAACTGCCGCCGCAAACCCGGCAGTACCGCGCGCTGATGAAACAAAAGCTGCTTTTGCAAGCTTTGGTGGATCAAGGTGGTTGGGGGGCGACGGTACCGGTCACGAAACTAGAGTATGGTGACACCGGGCCGAATGTCGTCAAACTGCGCAATCGTCTTGTGGCGATGGGGTATATGAAACCGTCGGCCAGCCCGTCTTTTGACGATGCGCTGCTGGCTGGCGTTCAGGCTTTTCAAACGGCGCATGGGCTGGAACCTGACGGTGTCGCTGGCCAAGGCACAATTACCGAGTTGAACCGTCCTGCCTCGGACCGCCTAAAGGCAGTCTATGTCGCGCTGGAAAGAGAGCGCTGGCTGCCGCGAGAGCGTGGCGGGCGTCATATTCTGGTGAATCAGGCTGATTTCTCGGCCAAGATCGTCGATGACGGGCAGGTTACGTTTGAAACCCGCGCGGTGATTGGCAAGAACACACATGATCGCCGTAGCCCCGAGTTTTCGGATGTGATGGAACATATGGTGATCAACCCCAGCTGGTATGTGCCACGCTCGATCATAACCAAGGAATACCTGCCTAAACTGCAGTCCAATCCTAACGCGGTGGGTCATATTCAAATCACTGACCGCAGCGGCCGGCAGGTTAATCGTGGGGCTGTGGATTTCACTCAGTTCACGGCGCGAAACTTCCCGTTTGCGATGCGCCAGCCCCCCAGCAAAAGCAATGCGCTGGGTTTGGTGAAGTTCATGTTCCCCAACAAGTACAACATCTATCTGCATGATACACCACAGAAAAGCCTGTTCGCACGTGAGGTGCGGGCGTTCTCGCACGGGTGTATACGCTTGGCGCAACCTTTCGAATTCGCCTATGCGCTGCTGGCAAAACAAGAGGAAGACCCCAAGGCGTTCTTTCACCGTGTTCTCAAGACCGGCAAGGAAACCAAAGTTGAACTGGACCAACATGTGCCGGTGCATCTGATCTATCGCACCGCCTATATCGGGTCGAAGGGCGAGGTGCAGTATCGCCGAGACGTCTATAACCGCGATGCCAAGATTTGGGACGCACTTCAAAAGGCAGGGGTAGCCCTGCCGGACGTTCAGGGGTAAGCACGGGGCAAATCCTGCCAAAAGGAAACCCGTCATGCAGTTTACCGTTCAACAAATCGCCGACGCTCTGAGCGCAGAATGCCAGGGCGATACAGGCCTGACGATTGTGCGTGCTGCTGAACCCAGTGATGCTGGTCCGACAGATCTGGCGATGGCGATGTCTCCGAATTACGCTGACGCGCTTTCAGGTGGAGAGGCCCGCGCTGCGGTTTTGTGGGAGGGCGCGGATTGGCAGGGTATGGGGCTACGTGCGGCGATCTTTGTCAAACGTCCCCGTATGGCCATGGCGGGCATCACTGCCATGCTGGATCGTGGACAAGGGGTAGAGCCGGGAATTCACCCGTCGGCTGTGATTGATCCGACGGCAGAGATTGCTGCAGATGTCTCTATCGGGCCTCTTACAGTTGTCGGTGCCCGCGCCCGGATCGGGGCGGGATCTGTGATTGGCACGCATTGCACGATCGGCATCGATGCCACACTGGGAGAGCGTGCGTTGCTGCGCGAGATGGTCAGTATCGGTGCCCGCGCGCAAATCGGAGACCGCTTTGTCGCGCAACCTGGTGCCCGGATCGGAGGCGATGGCTTTAGCTTTGTCACCCCCGAAGTCTCTGGCGCTGAGAACGCCCGCAAGACCATGGGTGATCAAGGCGAGGCCAAAGCACAAAGCTGGCTTCGCATCCACTCTTTGGGCGCGGTTGAGATCGGTGATGACGTCGAGGTCGGATCAAACTGCACTGTCGACAACGGCACGATCCGCAATACCCGGATCGGAGACGGCTCGAAACTGGATAATTTGGTACATGTGGGGCACAATACGCGTGTGGGGCGCGATTGCCTTTTGTGTGGTCAGACCGGTGTTTCGGGGTCTGTCGAGATTGGCAATAACGTTGTTCTGGGTGGTCAGACTGGCGTCGTTGATAACATCTTTATTGGTGACGGTGTGATTGCCGGTGGAGGCACAAAAATTCTGTCCAACGTACCGGCAGGCCGCGTCATAATGGGTTATCCGGGCATCAAAATGGATACTCATACGGACATCTACAAAGCCCAACGCCGTTTACCGCGCATGGCCCGCGACGTTGAGGCACTTAAAAAGGCTGTTTTCAAACAGTCGCCGAGTGATTAAATCATCCTCAGAACGAAAGTCAGGGGACCGACATGAGCATCAGCGACCGCGTCATCGCAATCATTGCAGAGCAGGCCGTGCTGGAGCCATCGGATGTGACGCCCGAAAGCACGCTTGAGGACTTGGGTATCGACAGCCTGGGTCTGGTAGAAAGCATCTTTGCAATTGAAGAAGAGTTCGATATTTCGGTTCCGTTCAATGCCAACGAACCTGAAGCCAATGATTTCGATATCTCCAATGTGGCCGCCATCATTGCCGGGATCGAACAGCTTGTGTCGGAAAAGGTCTGACCTGCTCTCATGAAACGTGTTGTTATTACCGGCGCAGGTACGATCAACTCACTGGGCCATTCGGTTCCTGATACTTTGGAGGCCATGCGCGAAGGTCGTTGTGGCATCTCGGAACTGGAATTTCGCGATGTCGATCGTCTGGCCATCAAGATCGGCGGTCAGGTCCGGGGGTTCGAGGCGGAAGGGCGGTTCAACCGTCAACAGATGTCCTTGTACGACCGGTTCACTCAGTTCACCCTGACGGCTGCCAAAGAGGCTATTGAACAGTCAGGCATCGAGTTTCACGGTGAATTGGCGGCCAGATCAGGCGTTGTGCTTGGCACTGCGGGTGGAGGCGTTTCGACCTGGGATGACAATTACCGTTCGGTCTACGAGGATGGTAAGAACCGTGTGCACCCGTTCGTTGTTCCCAAACTGATGAACAATGCCGCGGCGAGCCACGTGTCGATGGAGCATAACCTCAAAGGGCCCAGCTTTACCGTCTCGACGGCCTGCGCGTCGTCGAACCACGCCATGGCGCAAGCCTTTCAGATGGTGCGCAGCGGGGCGGCTCCGGCGATGATCACAGGCGGGTCAGAATCCATGTTGTGTTTCGGCGGCATCAAAGCATGGGAAGGCCTGCGCGTGATGTCCAAGGACGCCTGCCGTCCGTTCAGCGCCAACCGCAACGGAATGGTTCAGGGCGAGGGCGCAGGTATATTTGTGTTCGAAGAATACGAACATGCGCGCGCACGCGGGGCTGAAGTTCTGTGTGAAGTTGTCGGCTTTGCGATGTCTTCGGATGCGGCCGACATTGTGATGCCCAGTAAACAGGGGGCCGCGCGGGCCATGGCGGGCGCTTTGTCGGATGCCAGGCTGAACGCCAGCGATGTCTGTTATATCAACGCCCACGGCACAGGCACGGCAGCCAATGACAAAACCGAGTGCGCAGCCGTTGCAGATGTATTTGGACCGCATGCAGATGATCTGATGATTTCGTCCACAAAATCCATGCACGGCCACCTGATCGGTGGGACCGGAGCTGTGGAATTGCTGGCTTGTATCATGGCCCTGCGGGACGGGGTGATTGCACCAACCATCGGATATGAGGAGCCGGACCCGGAATGTGCGCTGGATGTGGTGCCGAATGTCGCCCGTGAAGCGAAAGTTGACGTGGCCCTGAGCAATGCGTTTGCCTTTGGCGGGCTGAATGCTGTCTTGGCACTGAAGCGAGTGTAAGAAAAAACGACGCTCAAATAGAAAAGGCCGCCACGGAACGGGCGGCCTTTTTGTGGCGTGCACTTAGTTTTGCAAGACGTCTAGCTTGTCGTAACCACTGGTGAAACCGGCCAGCGACATTTCGATTTGCAAGAGCTGATTGGGGGCTAGGATGGACACCATAGAAATAGTGGCCGTGCTGCCCCCCTTCATTGCGTCGATGTCGCCTTGGGTAAAGCCCAACTGCGCCACGCAGCCCACGGGGTTGCAGTGATGATAGTTGTACCTTTTGCTGGGTGCACCATCGATGGATATGGCGATTTGGGCCTGCAGCAATGTCTCAAGCGGTACAATCAGGCTGGCGGCAGCAACGGCTGTAGCACCTTCGGGCAGTTTGTTGACTGAGATTTCCGCAACCGGTTGTCCCTCGGCACCAGACAGAATTTGACGCAGCAGGCAAGGATCATTGTCTCCTTCGGTCTTTAAGCACGTGATGTTCCAGTCACCGCTTTCTTCTTTGACGTATTGGTCGCCAACGCGGGGGCCGCTTTCACCCAGATCCAATTCCTGTGTAGCTTGGGTCTGGGGTACCTCTGTCTGCGCTTGTGTGTCGTCAGTGGTTTCCTGGGCAAATGCCGTGCTGCTTACAAAGGCGGCTGCCAGTACATTCGCGGAGAGAAGTTTCTTGATCATGAATGCCTCGGTTTGATGATTGAGCTTTTGGCCTCGTTTAGCATTCTTCCGAACCGGTGTCAGGCACTAACAGAGCAGCCCGGAGGAACGTGAACAAATTCTTGCCCGGCGTTTTAAAAAGGCCCTTCCAGACATAGAAAAAGGGAGCCGTTTTATCAGCTCCCTTCCTCAAAAGGTTCTCCCCGTCGGACTGGCCGACTTATTTATGCGCAAACCCTACGAGAGCGGTGCCGGTGGGTCAACAGCTATCCTGAAATTTTAATCCAACCCTCAGCACTTGAACATGTGTTGGCGCAGGCAAAAAAAGCCGTGCCCGAAGGCACGGCCAGTTGACAGGGAGGAAGTCTGCCCTGCGAGATCAAAAAACCACCGCAAGGCAAAAGGACTATCGCAGTCAAAGGTTAACTTTGTATGCTGGTCACGGATCGGTGAGCTATAAGGCAGTGTTAATGGGCAAGACTATTTTTTTGGGCGGCGGTGGCGAAGGGTATGGCACACCGCAGGAATTGGCGTTGAACTTTGCAAATCGCCACGGATTGATCGCGGGTGCGACAGGAACGGGTAAAACCGTGACACTGCAGATACTTGCCGAAGGATTTTCACAAGCAGGCGTCCCGGTGTTTCTGTCCGACGTAAAAGGCGACCTGTCCGGTCTGGCCGTAGCTGGCAGCGCGTCGCACAAACTGCATCAGGCCTTTAGGGACCGCGCCGAACGCATCGGGTTTTCGGCGTTCAACTATGCTGCTTGCCCGGTGACGTTCTGGGATCTTTTTGGTGAACTGGGCCACCCGGTGCGCACAACCGTTACAGAGATGGGACCGCTTCTGTTGTCGCGCCTACTGGAACTGAGCGAAGCGCAGGAAGGCATTCTGAACATCGCCTTCCGGGTGGCTGATGAAGAAGGGATGCCGCTGCTGGATCTGAAAGACCTTCAGGCATTGCTGGTCTGGATCGGAGAAAATCGCGCGCAGCTGTCCCTGCGCTATGGCAACGTGTCGACGTCTTCGATCGGTGCAATCCAAAGACGCTTGCTGGTGCTGGAAAATCAGGGTGGCACAAAACTGTTTGGTGAACCGGCATTGGATCTGGCTGATCTGATGCGTGTTGACGAAAACGGGCAGGGGATGGTGAACATCCTCGCGTCGGACAAACTGATGGCCTCACCCCGGCTCTATGCCACTTTCCTGCTTTGGCTGTTGAGTGAATTGTTCGAGGAACTGCCCGAGGTCGGCGACCCTGAAAAACCAAAGCTCGTCTTTTTCTTCGACGAAGCGCACCTGCTGTTCGATGACGCCCCAAAGGTTTTGGTGGACAAGGTTGAACAGGTGGCACGACTGATCCGTTCAAAAGGCGTTGGGGTCTATTTCATCACGCAAAACCCGGCGGATATTCCCGAAGACATTCTGGGCCAACTGGGCAATCGTGTCCAACACGCACTACGGGCCTTCACAGCGCGCGACCGTAAGAACCTGCGTATGGCCGCCGAAACGTACCGAGAGAACCCGGCTTTCGACACCGAAGCTGCGATCCGAGAGGTTGGCGTTGGTGAGGCCGTAACCTCGATGCTGCAAAAGAAAGGGGTTCCCGGCATTGTCGAACGCACCTTGATTCGTCCTCCGGGATCTCAGCTTGGGCCGATTTCTGGCGCTGATCGCAAAGCGATTTTGGCGGCGTCCCCGATGGCAGGAAAATATGACAAAGGTATAGATCGCAAATCTGCCTTTGAGATTCTGCAGGCGCGGGCCGAGGCGGCCGCAAAAGCTGCGGAGCAAGCGGAATTGGATGATGTGCTAGAAGCTCAATCGCCAATGGAACGAGAGTTTTCCGCGGCTCGCAGATACTCTGGCAGTCGGGTCGGGCGGTCGTCTTCACGTGTGCAGCGCAGAAAAGACACGTTTGCAACGGCAATGACAGACGCTGTGATCAAAGAGCTTAAGGGAACAACCGGGCGTCGTATTGTGCGCGGTATTCTGGGCGGTCTGTTCAAAAACAGATAGCGGCGCGGCGCCCGTGAAGGGCGCCGACGTAATTATTTCAATCGGCGCTGACCTTCCTGGCGGCAATAGGCATCTGCCTGCGGGACTGACATTTTGGTTGCAGGGAAATCGATGGCGCGATCCCATGTGACCCGGTCCTGGCGGTACAACTGACAGGTCACAACGCCCTCGGGGGTCTGAACCTTGACAGGTGCTGTCTCAAGATCTTCTGGTCTGGGAATACAGGCGGCTGTTGTAACGGCAACAACCGAAAGCAGGAAAACAGTTCCGAAGCGTGGTGCTTTCATTTTTTACTCTTATCAACGCGTTTGAATGATCGTTTCAGATCGGCTTGGGCGGGTGTGAGTGCCAGTAACAGACCGCAAAAGAAAAACACTGCGGTGGGTTCGTGTATTCAGAAACCGTTAGAGAATCAAGAAACCGCGCCCTTTGGAGGCGCGGTTTCACGAATTGGTTATCGTTCGATCCTATTTCTCAGGTATCAGGCCCCTTGGGCTAAATCTGAGAACAATCAACAGGATAAGACCCATAGTGAACAGGCGCATATGGGCAGCGCTTTCGATCAGATGCGCTTTCAGCCAACTTCCATCCGGCATGCCCGATGTGATCAGGTTCATCAGCCACAGGCCGATTGGCTCCACCTGAACCCACAGGAACCAGATCAGAAATGCCCCAAGAACAGAGCCGAAATTGTTGCCCGAACCGCCAACGATCACCATCACCCAGACCAGAAAGGTAAAACGCAAAGGCTGGTAGGCGCTTGGTGTCAGCTGACCGTCCAGCGTGGTCATCATAGCCCCTGCGATCCCGCAGATGGCCGACCCCAGAACAAAGATCTGTAAGTGGCGGCGAGTCACGTCCTTGCCCATCGCCTCGGCCGCGACCTCATTGTCGCGGATCGCGCGCATCATGCGGCCCCACGGGCTTTTCAATGCCATCTGGGCCATCCACAGCAACGCCAGCAGGACGATCAGGAACAGCAGCGAATAACCCAATTTGACCGAAAGGGTAGAGGCTGTGACCGGATCAAGCCCGAACCATTCCGCGCGCGCCAGAAACGCCGGATCTTGTTGCAGTTCAACTTCGTAACCGACAACAGGGGACGGGCGCGGAATGCCGTAGACATTTTTAACGCCCCGGGCCAGCCAGTCTTCGTTCTTCATGACGGCAATGATGATCTCGGCAATACCCAGTGTGGCAATCGCCAGATAATCCGACCGCAGACCCAAAGCCGTTTTACCGATCAGCCAGGCAGCGCCCGCCGCCAGCAAACCACCGGCAGGCCAGGCCAGCAGAACCGGAAGGTTCAGACCGCCGATATTACCTGCAATCGCTGGGTCGATAGCTTCGACTGCAGCAACATTAGGGTCAAACACAGCTCGGTAAATGAAGAACCCTACAACCAGAACTGCGATGATGGTCAGGGTCTGAGCCCGACCTTTCGGCATCTTGGTCGCCACCAGAACAGCGGCAACAACGGTCGCAGCCCCCAACAGCAGTGACAATACAATCCCGTAACCGCCCGCAACCCAGGCCCCCGGCGTGGGCGGTGTTGACACCAGCACCACGGCCAGACCGCCAAGCGCGACGAAGCCCATCACACCTACGTTGAACAGGCCCGCAAAGCCCCATTGCAGGTTGACCCCAATCGCCATGATGGCCGAGATCAACCCCATGTTCAGGATCAGAATGGCGGTATTCCAGCTTTGGGTGAAACCTGTCAGCAGGATCAAACTGGCGACAACAGCAAAAAGCAGCGTGTTTTTGACAGACTCGGTCATACCGCTTTCCCCTTGAACAGGCCCGTGGGCTTAAACAGAAGCACGATCAGCAGGATCACGAAGCTGACGGCGAATTTGTAGTCGGTGGACAGGAACTGGACCAAACCTGAGGGTTCCAGACTTTCCGGAGCCAGATAGGTCAGCACCTTTTTCCACGCATAGGTTATGGTCACCTCGGAAAACGCGATGATGAACCCACCTGCGATGGCACCCAGCGGATTGCCAAGCCCGCCCACAATGGCCGACGCAAAGATAGGCAGCAGAAGTTGGAAATAGACGAACGGCTTAAAGCTCTTGTCGAGGCCGTAGAGTACCCCAGCCGTGGTCGCCAATGCGGCAACGATGATCCATGTGATCATCACCACACGCTCGGGGTTGATACCGGACAGCAGCGCCAAATCCTCGTTATCCGAATAGGCACGCATGGACTTGCCGGTGCGGGTCTTGTTGAGGAACCAGAACAGCAACGCCACCGCGACAACCGCCACGATCACGGTGATGCCTTGCGAGGTCTTGATCGCCAATCCCTCGCGCAGCCCGGTCAATGCTTTGAAGTCGCGCGCCGAGATAATGAACCGCGCACCGTCCGAGAACCTTTGATCATCCGGCCCGATGACAAAGCGCACGATGCCGTTCATGATGAACATCACGCCCATCGAGACGATCACGAGGATCACCGGTTTGGCCTTTTGTTCCCGGTAGAACCTGTAAACCAGCCGGTCGGTGATCAGCACCAGAACGATACAGCCCAGAATGGCGAAGGGCAGGGCCAGCAGAGCAGTTGGCAGCGGCCCAAAACTGACCCCGGCGGCTTGCAAGCCCCACGTGACCAGAACAGCGATCATTGCGCCAAAAGCCATCGTATCGCCGTGGGCAAAGTTCGAAAACCGCAGGATGCCATAGATCAGCGTCACCCCCAAAGCCCCCAGCGCCAACTGGCTGCCATAGGCGATTGCGGGAACAAGGACGAAGTTGGAGAGCGCCACAAGGGCGTTGAGGAAGTCCATTAGTTTACGACCTCACATGAACCGTATTGATTGGAAGTTCCGAAGGCTGTCGACAGGTGCTCGGAGGAATTGATTTCCATCGTTTTCAGATCAACGGAAGCGACCAAAATGGCATCGCCGAAACCTGTCGCAATTAATGTCGCAACTCTGCCCAGCTGAACGCCAGTAACGTTGCTATGCCGCGTTGGTTCGATCCAAGTGCCACTTACTGCGACAGCCTCGTTAGTATCTAATTTGAGCTGAGTTTCAGCTACCGCACTGAGCGCGATTTCAACTGTACCATCCATCGCTGAGCAATCCCCGCGGTTGCAAGTCTCTGCAAGTGCACAATTGATAACTATTCCGCCGTTATCCACTATGTCTTTGGCGAAATTGAAGGTTTCTGATTCAGACGCTTGCAACGGTGTGTACATGGTTACACCAGCGAAAAAAATCCACGCACTGTTTAGAACAGCTGAGAATGGTTTAACCACAGAGATCACCCCCCCAAGAAACTCTTACGAACCTCAGGATCGGCCAGCAGTTCCTTGCCCGTGCCGGTATAGGCATTCCGCCCCTGAACCAGCACATATCCCTTGTCCGCGATCTCCAGTGCCTGGCGGGCGTTCTGTTCGACCATCAGGATCGGCAGCCCGGTGCGCGATACCTCGATGATCCGATCAAACAGCTCATCCATCACGATGGGAGACACACCGGCAGTGGGTTCGTCCAGCATCAGAACCTTGGGCTGAGTCATCAGCGCGCGGCCCACGGCGACCTGTTGGCGTTGACCGCCTGACAGCTCTCCGGCGGCCTGATTGCGCTTGTCGCGCAGGATGGGGAAGAGGTCATAGACCTGCTCCATCGTCTCGGTGATATCGTCGCGGCGGATGAAGGCCCCCATTTCAAGGTTCTCTTCCACCGTCATGGACGTGAAGATGTTCGAGGTCTGCGGCACAAAGCCCATGCCTTTGATCACGCGGTCCTGCGGTGACAGCTTGGTGATGTCTTCGCCGTCCAGCCGAACCGAACCGGCACGTACGTCCAGCATTCCGAAAACGGCTTTCATCGCGGTGGACTTGCCCGCGCCGTTGGGGCCAACGATCACCGCGATCTCACCCTTGTCGACCGCAATGGTGCAGTCATGCAGGATGTCCGGCCCCTTGCCATAGCCGCCGGTCATCGTGTCGCCAATCAGGAAGGGGCCGCCGCCACCAACGTATCGCGCTTCACCACTTTTGGGATGCGCAGGCGTCATCGTGCCAACGCCGTGCGTGTTGGTGATCGAGGCGTCCTTGTTCCCTTTGTCGTCGTGGTAAGGATTGTCGCTCACGCGCCTGCCTCCAGCTTGTCTTTGTTCTTCAGGCCGGTGCCCAGATAAGCCTCGATCACATGCTCATTCGCTTTGATCTCGTCCAGAGTGCCCTCGGCCAGAACCTTGCCCTCGGCCATACAGATGACCGGGTCACAGATCTTGCCGATGAAATCCATGTCGTGCTCGATGACTACGAAGGTGTAGCCGCGTTCCTTGTTCAGGCGCAGGATGGTGTCGGCAATGGTCATCAGCAGGGTACGGTTCACACCGGCACCGACCTCGTCCAAGAACACGATCTTGGCGTCGACCATCATGGTGCGGCCAAGTTCCAGCAGCTTTTTCTGCCCGCCCGAGACCTGACCCGCCTTGTGGTCGGCCAGGTGTTCGATGGTCAGAAACTCAAGCACCTCATCGGCCTTGGCCCGCAGCGCGCGTTCTTCATCCGCGATGCGCTTGCGGCCAAACCAGGTGTTCCACAGCGATTCACCCGTTTGCGCACCGGGCACCATCATCAGGTTCTCTCGGCAGCTCATCGAGGAAAACTCGTGCGCGATCTGGAAGGTGCGCAGCAATCCCTTGTGAAACAGCTCATGCGGGGGCAGGCCGGTTATATCCTCACCATCCATGAACACCTTGCCGCTGGTAGGTGGCAGAACGCCCGCGATCACATTGAACAGAGTGGTTTTTCCTGCACCGTTCGGCCCGATCAGGCCGGTGATCGACCCTTTTTGGATTTCCAGCGATGCCCCGTCCACCGCGTGAAATCCGCCGAAATGCTTGTGCACGTCTTCGACGACGATCATGTTATCCCCTTGCCTTTGCCTCGCGTCGCGAGGTGCAGCCTTTTGTCATTGAAACAGCCCGGACACAAGGCCCGGGCTGCTTGTTTTTATGGTATTTTACGTTTGATCAACGGAAGTTTACGGTCTTGTTTTCGCCGTCGGTCACTTCGATCTCGCGATAGGAACCGGCGCTTTCACCGGGGCCGATCAGTTCAACGCCTGAAGCGCCGACATAGTCGATGTCCTGACCGTTGGCCAAAAGCTCCAGCCCCTTGGCCAGCTCACCCGGATAAATCTTTTCACCCGGTGCGTTGGCTACTTCCATGACCTTGCCCGCGTAATCGGCCGGATTGGTCGATCCCGCAGCCTGCATGGCGAACATGAACAGCGCAGCGGCGTCGTAGGATTCCGGCGAGTACGGTGAAGAGCCGTCAAAACCGGCAGCTTCGGCCAGAGCAAAGTACTTTTCAGGACCTTCGCCACCCGCACCCGCGATCTGACCGAAAGAACCGTTCAGATCGGGTCCGACATTGGCCGGCAGCGAGTCACCGATCATGCCGCCAGGCAGACCGAATGTGTCATATGCACCGCTGTCCAGCGCCGATTGGATGATGCCAAGACCACCTTGGTCCAGATAGCCTGCAACAACCAGGATGTCGCCACCTGCCGACGCCAGTGCGCCAACTTCAGCGGAATAGTCCGCCTTGCCGTCTTCATGCGCGGCCACGATGGTCACTTCGCCACCTGCGGCCTCGAACGACGACTGGATCGCATCCGCCAGACCCTTGCCATAGTCATTGTTGGTATAGGTCAGGGCGATGGATTCGATGCCGCGGTCCTTGAGGATGTCGGCCATAACCTGGCCTTCACGTGCATCAGACGGGGCGGTGCGGAAGAACAGACCATTATCTTCCATTGTCGACAGGCCCGGAGATGTCGCCGAAGGCGAAATCATGACCATGCCGTTTGGAATTGCAACGTTCTGCAAAATCGCACCGGTCACGCCCGAGCAATCGCCGCCAATGATACCGGCAACACCGTCCGCGATCATGCGTTCACCGTTCGAGGTGGAAAGGCCGTTATCGATACAACCCGTGTCGGCACGCATACCGGAGACGGTGGCGCCATCCATGAACTTGCCGGACTCGTTGACTTCGGCAATTGCCAACTCGGCACCGGACCCCATTGCTGGAGCGAGCGATTCAATCGGGCCGGTAAAGCCGATCAGAATACCCAGTTTCACATCGTCTGCCATGGCCGCGCCGGCCAGAAGTGCAGTTGCTGCAGTTGCTGTAAGCAGCTTTTTCATACGGTTACTCCCTGTTATGAACAACTTTGTTCTGGCCCTGACCCTAGGCAAGCTGCCCGGAAAAGAAAAGTCCTAACGCAAACGTGTTTTTGCTGATCGGGAAACTAACTGTTTTGCTAGAAATTCTTCCGTGACCGTCACCGAAAGGGACCAGCATGTTTCGTGTCTTTATGATTCTGTTTCTCTCGCTCAGCGCTGTTTCAGCCGCGGCACAGACCCTGCCGACATCCGCCGGGAACATTGAAGTGACCCAAATGGTTGGTGGCCTGGACACACCTTGGGCGGTGGGCATCCTACCGGACGGGACGTTCCTGGTAACCGAGCGGGACGGTGATTTGCTGTTCGTTCGGAACGGCAAGGCCAACACGGTGCGCGGCGTTCCCAAAGTCGCTGCCACAGGGCAGGGCGGTCTGCTGGACGTGACGATCCCCCGCGATTTCGCGCAAAGTCGCGAGATCTTTCTGACCTTCTCAAAACCTCAAAACCAAGGGACTGGAACGGCGGTCGCTGTGGCTCGCTTGTCCGAAAACGGAAAGCGCCTGACCAATGTGCGCGTCATCTACGAGGCCACGCCCGGCGGATCAGGTGGAAGGCATTTTGGCAGCCGCGTTGTTGAGGCACGGGACGGAACGTTGTTTGTAACGATCGGTGATCGTGGAAAGCCTGACAGCGCGCAAGACAGGTCCTCTCCGATGGGATCGGTCATTCGGATCAATCGGAATGGGTCTGTCCCAGCTGACAACCCTTTCGTCGGGCAATCGAACGTCAAACCCGAAATCTGGTCTTTTGGGCATCGCAATCCTCAGGGGGCCGCGCTGGATGCGCGGGGGCGGCTATGGATTTCAGAACATGGTGCCCGTGGCGGGGATGAAGTTAACCAACCGCGCGCCGGTCGAAACTATGGGTGGCCGGTCATATCTTATGGCACGCATTATTCGGGTCAGAAGATAGGCGAGGGCACCGCGAAGGCCGGATTGGAACAGCCGAAACTGTTTTGGGACCCATCCATCGCACCCTCTGGTCTGCTGGTCTATTCCGGTAAACTCTGGCCGCAATGGAAGGGCGACATTTTTGTTGGCTCGTTGAAGTTCGATTATATCGCCCGACTTGCAGGTAATCCGCTGCGCGAAGTCGAGCAAATCAAGGGTCCCGAGACCGAGCGCGTGCGCGATATCGTCGAGGCCCCGGATGGATCGATCTGGTTCATTTCGGTTGGGCAGGGTGCCGTGTACCGAATGGCACCCTAGGGTTAAACTGACAACCGACCGCTTTGCGCCCCACGCTCACGGTAGGGGGTGGTGTTGTAGTGCGCGCGGTAGCACTTTGAGAAATGACTGGGCGAGGCAAACCCGCAGGCAAGCGCTACGTTGATCACACTCATGTCCGTCTGCATCAAAAGGTTCCGTGCTTTGTGCAGTCGAAGCTCCATATAATAGCGCTTTGGCGAACGGCTAAGGTAACGGCGGAAAAGACGCTCCAGCTGTCTGGTCGACATTCCTACATCCTTGGCCAGAATCGAAGGTGAAATCGGTTCTTCGATATTCTTTTCCATCATCAGGATAACCTGGCTGAGTTTGGGATGGCGCACACCAATCCGGGTCGGTGTCGAAAGGCGCTGCGTGTCCTGATCCGTCCGGATCGACGAATAGATCATCTGGTCCGCAACCGCATTTGCCAAATCTTCCCCAAAATCATCCGCAATCAGTTTCAGCATCAAATCGATCGAGGATGTTCCGCCCGCCGTTGTCATGCGGCTACCGTCGATCTGGAACACCGATTTCGTCAGCTCTACCTCGTCAAACTCTTCGACAAAGCTGTCCGAGTTTTCCCAATGAATCGTTGCCTTCTTGTTGTCGAGCAAACCAGCTTTGGCCAGCGTGTAGGCCGCGGTGCACAGCCCACCAATTCGCAGCCCCCGGCGCGCTTCGCGCCGAAGCCAGTTCAGAACGCGTTTGGTGGTTGCTGTCTGAACGTCCACGCCGCCGCAGATCAGAACCACATCATCGCGTTGCAGTTCTTCCAGATCCGTATCCAGCTTGAACTCGGTTCCCGCTGAGCATGTCACGGTTTCACCGCCTTCGCCCGACAGTGTCCACGTATACAATTCCTGGTTCGCCATACGGTTTGCGATCCGCAAACTATCAAGGGCCGAGGCAAAAGACAGCAACGAGAACTTGTCCAGAAGAACAAAAACATAATGGCGCGGGATGGCCTCAGCGTCTTCCACTGTGACTGCCTGGCGTTGCACTTGCATGGCGGGTTGTCCTTACTTCGGCGCTGAATACGGTCGTATCCAGCGACAGATTTAGAACTCACCATGATCAAAGCTTGTTTGCGCCGTCAAGAGGCGCAAATGGGATATGGTCACTCTTCAAAGCTTTTTGTATAGAGGCCACCTGAACACTTCAGCGGAGATCAAAGCTATGACCGAATGGCAAAAAACGAACTGGCGCAACAAGCCCCGGGTTCAGATGCCAGACTATACCGACGCGGCCGCTCTGGCCAAAGTCGAGGCTCAGCTTTCACAGTATCCCCCGCTGGTCTTTGCCGGTGAGGCGCGGCGTCTCAAACAACACCTGGGTGCCGCCGGTCGCGGCGAGGCCTTCCTGCTGCAAGGCGGGGATTGTGCTGAAAGCTTTGAACAATTCAGCGCGGATGCGATCCGTGACACCTTTAAGGTGATGCTGCAGATGGCAATGGTTCTGACCTATGGCGCAAAAGTGCCGGTGGTCAAAGTCGGCCGTATGGCGGGACAGTTTGCCAAGCCTCGCAGTGCACCAACCGAGGTGTTGGATGGTGTGGAACTGCCCAGCTATCGTGGTGACATCATCAACGAACTGGCCTTCACGCCCGAAGCGCGCATCCCGAATCCGGCTAAGATGCTTCAGGCCTATACGCAGGCAGCGGCCACGCTTAACCTGCTGCGGGCCTTTTCGACCGGCGGTTTCGCGGATATGAGCCGTGTGCATTCATGGACCCTTGGGTTTACGGATGAGCAGGATGTGCAGAAGTACTCTGAGGTCGCGGATCGTATTCAGGACACCATCGACTTCATGGGTGCGGCTGGGATCACAGCGGACACCACGCATGAGTTCTCGACCGTCGAATTCTACACCAGCCACGAAGGACTGCTGCTGGAGTATGAAGAGGCGCTGACACGTCTGGATTCGACATCGGGCAACTGGCTGGCAGGGTCTGGACACATGATCTGGATCGGCGACCGCACGCGGCAGCCGGACGGTGCTCATGTGGAATTCTGCCGTGGCGTTCTGAACCCAATCGGACTGAAATGCGGCCCGACGACGACGGCTGAAGACCTCAAGGTTCTGATGTCCAAACTGAACCCCGAAAACGAAGAGGGTCGCCTGACCCTGATCGCGCGCTTTGGTGCCGGTAAAGCAGGTGAGCACCTGCCGCGTCTGGTCAAAGCCGTGAAGGAAGAAGGCGCCAAGGTTACATGGGTCTGCGACCCGATGCACGGCAACACGATCAAATCGGCCACGGGTTACAAGACCCGTCCGTTCAATTCTGTCCTGCGCGAGGTGCGTGACTTCTTTGGCGTGCATCAGGCCGAAGGCACCATCCCCGGTGGCGTGCATTTCGAGATGACCGGTCTGGATGTAACCGAATGCACCGGCGGCGTGCGCGCAGTGACCGAAGAGGATCTGTCGGATCGTTACCACACCGCCTGCGATCCGCGTCTGAACGCGTCCCAGTCGCTGGAACTGGCCTTCCTAGTGGCCGAAGAGCTGACAAACCTACGCCGCAACGGCAGCAAACGCGCCGCCAGCTAAACGGTCGTAAATCAATTGAAGCAGCGGGCCATTGGTCCGCTGCTTTTTGTTTTGTGAAACGTTAGTCGTCGCGAGACACGACCAATCGCAAGTGACTGGCAGGGCGTTTGAATTCGCCTTCGTCTTCCGCGAACCCCTGAACAGGTTGTGGTGTTGCAGGGCTTGGTGCCTGTATATCAGCAACGGGCTTGACCCGCGTGTCCGAGATTGAGAACCGTCGAGGTGTTTTACCAACGGTTCCGTCAGCGACCATCACACCCAAAACGCGGCTGACATCGCCAAGATCACTTTTCAACGGCAGCAAAATCATTCGAGCCTGCATCCGTGCGCGACCCATTATTCCGCCCGAGATCAGCCCCAACTCTGCAGCAGCGGGCGCAGCAAACACTTGCTCAAGCACATCCTTGACCCCCGCGCGATCGTCGGGCTGGAAGAACGCGGTCAAGGGCATGCCCCGCACTTCCATACCGGCAAGCGCGTTTAAATGGCTTCCGGCCAGACGAATCCGGGCAAGACCGGGCGCGATACGCTCTAGTATAAACGTGTATTCCAGGATGTTTTCCAAACCGCGCGGATCGATCTGAGAGCGCATGGGAACGCTGTCACCGCTCAGCAACGCGGTCCAATACGCCTCGGCCTGGCGGATCGGCGAAAGGCTGCGCCCATTGTCAAAGCGATCCATTGCGACGATCTTTCCAAATTCTGACCCGGAACCAATCCCGAAAAAGGTTTTCATCTTCTTACCCTTACGCCAAAAGGCCGCCATTTTCCTAAAATGCAACACATCGAGAGCATCCGCGGCCTGCAACCCATTGCTTTGGGTAGTTTGACTCGGGTTGATTCAATTTTGGAGCAATTCTTTAACGAATGGTTAACCCGCACCAAACAATTGCCACGTCAGCAAATACTTGCTCTGCACCGGCCTATAGCATTAGGTGCAGCAGATGTTTGAGGTTGCAGAACCGCAAGAAAGGGCAGGAATGATCAGATCCATGACCGGGTTTGCCTCGGGAAAGGGGCAGCACGGGCCACATAGCTGGACGTGGGAACTGCGCAGCGTTAACGGCAAGGGCCTTGATATGCGCCTGCGCGTGCCGGATTGGTTGACAGGTTTAGAAGCCGCGCTGCGGTCAAAACTGTCCAAATCCCTCAGCCGCGGAAATGTTACTCTGTCGATGCGCTTAAGCCGCGAAGACTCGGCCCCGGACCTAGTCCTGAATGAAACCACCATGAACGCGGCGCTGACCGCGCTTGAGCAGACAGAGCAGATGGCGTCGTCGCGCGGAATTTCTTTGGCACCAACGCGGGCATCAGACCTGTTGGCCTTAAAGGGGATGCTGGATGCAGGTTCGGACGCAGATGATCCAGGCCCATTGGTTGCGCATCTTACTGCTGAATTTGACACCCTCGTAAGCGCCTTCCTCGACATGCGCAGGGCTGAAGGCGACGCCTTGACCACTGTCCTGAACACGCAACTGGATCAGGTCGCCACTTTGACCGCGAAGGCAGCTGAACTGGCGGAAAAGCGCAAGGACAAGATGGCAGAAGCCCTACGGGAAAACCTGGCACGGGTTCTGGACAATTCTCAGGGTGCGGATCCCGAGCGCGTAGCACAAGAACTCGCTATGATCGCCGTCAAAGCCGATATCACGGAAGAGATCGACAGGTTGGCGGCACATGTTACAGCCGCGCGCGATCTGTTGGGGCAGAACGGTGCCGTGGGCCGCAAACTGGATTTTCTGATGCAGGAGTTCAACCGTGAGGCCAACACGCTGTGTTCAAAGGCCCAAAGCTCGGACCTGACGGCGGTTGGGCTTGAGCTTAAGGCGGTAATAGATCAAATGCGCGAGCAAGTGCAGAACGTAGAATGAGTATGGGAACAACTGACATGGCGGATCGCCGCGGCCTTTTAATCATCCTGTCATCTCCGTCCGGGGCGGGCAAATCCACATTGGCCAAACGGTTGATGGCCTGGGATACGGATCTGGAATTTTCGATCTCGGCCACGACCCGCGCACCGCGCCCCGGTGAAGAACATGGGCGCGAGTATTTCTTTCTGTCAGAGGACGAGTTCAAGCAGCAGGTTGCCGAAGGGCAGATGCTGGAGCACGCCCATGTTTTCGGAAACTTCTACGGTTCACCGGCGGAACCCGTGCGCAATTCGATCAACACTGGCAAGGACGTTCTGTTTGATGTTGATTGGCAAGGTGAGGTGCAGATCAGAAATTCCGATCTCGGTAAACACGCCCTGTCGATCTTTATTCTGCCACCGTCGATCCCCGAACTGCGCCGCCGTCTTGAGACACGTGGTCAGGACAGCGATGACGTCATTGGCAAGCGGATGCTCAAAAGCTGGGATGAGATCAGCCACTGGGGCTATTACGACTATGTCCTGATCAATGACGATCTTGAGGCAACCGAAGAAAAGCTGAAGACCATTGTCAGCGCCGAGCGAATGCGCCGCATTCAGCAACCAAAGCTGCAACAGCATGTGCGCAAACTGCAAAACGAGTTCGAGGGCCTTTCATGACCATTTACGCGCTGGGGGATCATACGCCCGAGATTTACGAGGACACATGGGTCGCACCTGATGCCAACCTGATCGGCAAAGTGGTTTTAGAGCAGGGTGCCTCGGTTTGGTTTGGCTGCACGATCCGCGCCGATCACGAGGAAATCCGTGTCGGCACAGGCAGCAATGTTCAGGAAAACTGCGTCATGCATATCGATGCGGGCTTTCCTTTGACCATCGGTGCAAATTGCACGATCGGGCACAAGGTAATGCTGCATGGGTGCACCATTGGCGACAACTCTTTGATCGGCATGGGCGCAATTGTTCTGAACGGTGCCAAGATCGGGCGGAATTGCCTGATTGGCGCAGGGGCCCTGATCACCGAGGGCAAGGAAATTCCAGATAATTCGCTGGTCATGGGTGCGCCGGGCAAAGTCGTGCGTCAATTGGACGAGGCGGCGGCGCAACGCATCACGCTCAGCGCGCTGCATTATCAGGAAAACATGCGCAAGTTTCGCAAAACTTTAAAACCCGTCTCGTAAGGCGTCCGGGCCAATTGAGATGTAAGTTATGTCCACCGACCTGTTAGACGAATTTGTCCGAGCTATTCCGATGCCTGCGCTGATAGTGGATCAGACAGAACGGATAATAGCCGCCAATACCGATGCAACGACCCTGCTTGGCCTGAATATAGTCGGTCGGCATTTCGCCACGATCCTGCGGCAACCTCAGGTATTGGAAGCCATCGAACAAAGCCTTCAGTCCAAAAGCATGAAAAAGACGCGTCACCTGTCCAATGACGGCGCGCAGGACACGACATTCGAAGTTGAGTGCCGCTATATGAACGGGATTGGTGCTGTGTCCGGCGGTGCCATACTGGCCACGTTTCAGGACATCACCCATCTGGAACATGCCAGTCAAATGCGTCGGGATTTCGTGGCCAATGTCAGCCACGAGCTGCGTACTCCACTGACTGCGTTGATGGGATTTATCGAAACCCTGCGCGGACCGGCGCGTGATGATCCCGGCGCACGTGACAGGTTTCTCCAGATCATGACAGATGAAGCCAACCGGATGAACCGTTTGGTCGGTGATTTGTTGTCGCTCAACCGCGTCGAAAGCGAAGAACGCGTGCGACCCAGTGAGCAACTGGAACTTACCGGGTTGCTACAATCCATTCTGAATTCTGTTCGCCCGCTTGCCGAGGATGCAGGCATAGACCTGACGCTTGAGGCTCAGGACGGTCCGGTCTCAGTGACCGGCGACAGTGACCAGCTGCGTCAGGTTTTCACCAACCTGATCGAGAACGGCATAAAATATGGCGGCAGCGGCGGAAATGTTTTGGTTCGCGTTTTGTCTATGGACCGGGACACAGCGATGCGGGGCCCGTCAGTGCGCGTACAAGTCATTGACCGGGGCCCCGGTATTGATCCGATTCACCTTCCACGATTGACCGAGCGATTCTATCGCGCAGACAGCCACAGATCCCGACAATTGGGCGGAACCGGACTTGGGCTTGCCATCGTCAAACATATCGTCAACCGGCACCGGGGCCGGCTGCGTGTTGAAAGCGAGCTGGGTAAAGGCTCTGTTTTTACGGTGATTTTGCCACGTTAGCCCCTCGTCGGGCTGAACCTCGCGCAGCTTACGTTTACAAAGCCGGGTCACTTTACGACAAGTAAAGCGTTACAAAACGCTGGTTGTCATAAAACCGTTACACACTTGTCACAAAAGGCTTACGCACGCGGCCTAGGGGTTCGCGCAGGATCATCATGGGGGTGATCAAACATACCTTTTCAGGGAGACTGAAATGTCCTTTGTCAAACTGTCGGCTTCTGCGCTGGCGATTGCTGCCGTCTCGGCAACCACTGCTGCTGCCCGTGACAACGTACAGGTTGCCGGTTCGTCGACCGTTCTGCCTTATGCTTCGATTGTTGCTGAACTGTTCGGTGAAAACACCGACTTCCCGACCCCGGTTGTAGAATCCGGCGGCTCTTCGGCCGGTCTGAAGCGTTTCTGTGAGGGTGTTGGCGAAAACACCATCGACGTTGCAAACGCATCGCGTAAAATCCGCGAAAAAGAAATCAAAGCCTGTGCCGAAAACGGCGTGACCGACATCATGGAAGTCCGCATCGGTTATGACGGCATCGTATTTGCCAGCCAGCAATCCGGCCCTGCCTTTACCGCGTTCGAGCCTGCCGACATTTACAACGCCATCGGTTCGAAAGTCATGAAAGACGGCGCGCTGGTCGACAACAGCTTCAACAGCTGGGCCGAATTCAACGCCGATCTGCCGGACGTTGAAATCGCAATGTTCATCCCGGGCACCAAGCACGGCACTCGTGAAGTGTTCGAAGACAAAGTTCTGCTGGAAGGCTGCGAAGCCACTGGCGCCATGGAGGCCATGGTTGCAGGCGGCATGAGCGAAGATGACGCCGAAGACGCATGCCTGGACGTCCGCACCGACGGTAAGTCGGTCGACATCGACGGTGACTACACAGAAACTCTGGCGCGCATCGACACCAACCCCAACGGCATCGGCGTGTTTGGTCTGGCGTTCTATGAGAACAACACCGACAAGCTGAAAGTGGCCACCATGGGCGGTATCGCACCGTCGACCGAGACCATCGCTTCGGGTGAATACCCTGTGTCGCGTCCGCTGTTCTTCTACGTCAAGAAAGCGCATATCGGCGTGATCCCTGGCCTGAAAGAATACGCACAGTTCTTTACTGCTGACGAAATCGCAGGCGGTTCCGGCCCTCTGGCCAACTATGGCCTGGTTGCAGATCCTGAGCTGGCCAAGACCCAGGACGCCATCGCAAACGAAGTTACCATGGGTTCGGGCAGCTAATCCCGCCTTTGGCTTGAATGACCCGGGGGCGGCAGCTTATGCCGCCCCCAACTGTGTTTTCCGAAATTCCCAGCCAAGACCTTACGGGGGTGTCATGCCGATACTATGGCTCTTTCTGATCGTGCTTGCGATCGCCGCAGTCGGTTATGTGTCAGGACGCGCACGCGCCTTGCAAAGCGCCGGCGGAGACAGCAGGAACCTGCACTCGCTGCCAACTTACTACGGCGCAAATGTAGCCCTTAAAGCGATTGTACCCGCCTTTGGTCTGCTGATCATTTGGCTGCTGGCCCAGCCGCTGTACGTGTCGTCTCAGGTTTCCGAAATGATCCCAGAGACTTCCGTCAAAGAAGGCTCGTCCCTGAGCCTGGTTATGGCTGAAGTACGCCGCACGGCGGACGGGCTGAACAACGCTGTGGCCGCCGGCGTGCTCTCGGAAGATCAGGCCAGCAACGCGCGCGCGGACGTAACCGACGTGACGCAGCGCCTGAAAGATGCCGGGCAGGTGGTGACGTCTGAGATCACTCAACCGGTTCTGCGGGCTGCACAAAGCTACCGCGCCATGAACTCCACCGGCTACGCGATCATGACGGGGGCGGTCATCCTGGTGGCTCTGATTGGAGCCGCAATCAGCTGGTTTCAGACACATTCCGACTACCGTGCCCGCAACGTGGTCGAGCAGGGGGTCCGCTTTTTGCTTCTGGCTGCGGCTTCTATCGCAATTCTGACGACTATCGGAATTGTTCTGTCGCTGGTCTTCAACACGTGGGAGTTCTTCAAACTCTATCCCGCGTCTGACTTCTTCTTTGGTACAACCTGGGCGCCCAGCTTTTCGGGCCGCGGCGGCGCATCGGATCTGGGGATCATCCCTCTGCTGTGGGGCACGTTCTATATCTCGTTGGTGGCTCTGCTGGTGGCTGTGCCCATCGGACTGTTTGCCGCGATTTACCTCAGCGAATACGCCTCATCCCGCGTGCGCTCTGTCGCCAAGCCTCTGCTTGAGGTTCTGGCCGGGATCCCGACCATCGTTTACGGTCTGTTTGCCCTGCTAACTGTCGGCCCGCTTTTGCTGGACGTGTTCGGCGATAACGGTTTGGGCTGGATGAAGGCAGGTACAGCCGTAATGACCGCCGGTATTGTCATGGGCATCATGCTGATCCCATTTGTTTCGTCTCTGTCTGACGACATCATCAACGCGGTACCTCAGGCGATGCGCGACGGGTCCTACGGTTTGGGTGCGACCCAATCCGAGACCATTCGCCAGGTTGTTCTGCCAGCTGCATTGCCTGGGATCGTGGGTGCGATCCTGCTGGCGGCATCGCGAGCGATCGGTGAAACCATGATCGTGGTTTTGGGGGCAGGGGCCGCTGCAAGGCTCAGCCTCAATCCTTTTGAAGCGATGACAACCGTCACCGCCAAGATCGTCAGCCAGTTGACCGGTGACGCGGACTTCGCCTCGCCCGAGGCGCTAGTCGCCTTTGCCCTTGGCATGACCCTTTTCATCCTCACGCTGGGGCTCAACGTTTTTGCCCTCTATATCGTGCGTAAGTATCGGGAGCAGTACGAATGACCGACGCAAGCATGGACAGCCCGAACACGAACCGCCACGCGACTTCGTTGATGGCCACGGACGCACGGACAAAAAAGCGAGCGAATGCAGAAAAACGCTTCCGGGCCTACGGCATCGTTGCAATTGCGACCGGGCTTTTCTTTCTGATCGTTCTGTTCGCTTCGATCCTGTCGCAGGGCATCCCGGCCTTTCAGCGTACCGTCGTAAGCGTCGAGTTCACTCTGTCGCCGGCACAACGCGACGAAGCGGAAGGCACTCTGTTCAAGACCAAAGCCTATTCCGACCTGTTTATCGGTGCGCTGAACGATCAGTTGACCGAAAGCGGTGTAACCGTCGATTTCGATCAGGACGCGATTGAGCGTCTTTTGGGTAAAGTGGGTGGCACGATCCGCACCTTTTACGCGGACAACCCAGACAAACTGGGGGAACCGGTACAGTTCGATCTGGCCGCCTCAAGCCGGGTTGACGGATACTTCAAGGGTCGCGTTTCGCGTGACACCCTGCAAGACAGCCGCTTCCTGCAGCTCAGCGACCTGGATCTGGTCGATGCCCTGAAAGAGGCAGGTATCATCAAGCAGGCATTTAACTGGCCCTTCATTACAGGTGCAAACTCGGGCGTGGACAACCCCGGAGGGGCGGGCATCGGCGCTTCGGTTGTTGGTTCGTTCTTCATGATGCTGGTGGTTTTGGCACTGTCATTGCCCATCGGTGTCGCGGCTTCAATTTACCTTGAGGAATTCGCACCGCAGAACCGGTTTACGGACCTGATTGAGGTGAATATCTCTAACCTCGCAGCCGTTCCGTCGATTGTGTTCGGTATTCTGGGTCTGGCCGTGTTCATCCAGTTTATGCATTTACCGCAATCGGCGCCCTTGGTCGGTGGTCTGGTGCTGACCCTGATGACGTTGCCGACAATCATCATCTCGACCCGCGCTTCGCTGAAGGCGGTTCCCCCGTCGATCCGTGACGCAGCGTTGGGGGTAGGGGCCTCGAAAATGCAGGCCGTGTTCCACCACGTTCTGCCGCTGGCCGCACCGGGTATTCTGACCGGCACCATCATTGGTCTGGCGCAAGCCCTGGGCGAGACCGCTCCGTTGCTTCTGATCGGCATGGTGGGCTTTGTGGCGCGCGGTTATCCCGATGGCTTCGTCGCTGGCTTCACCGAGCCGAACTCGGCCATGCCAGCGCAGATCTACACGTGGGCCGCGCGCGCCGACGTTGGGTTTTACGAGAAAGCCTGGGGCGGCATTATCATCCTTTTGATGTTCCTGCTGACCATGAATATCATCGCAATCATCCTGCGCCGCCGCTTTGAACGCCGCTGGTAAGAGGGGGCAACAATGAACGACATGACACGAGTGGAGAGAGCCGTGGACTCCAAAGACATCAAGATCAACGCCAAAAAGGTTCAGGTCTATTACGGCGACACTCACGCCATCAAAGACGTGGATGTTGCGATTGAAGACAAGACCGTGACCGCCTTTATCGGCCCGTCGGGCTGCGGCAAGTCCACGTTTCTGCGCTGTCTGAACCGGATGAACGACACCATCGACATCTGCCGGGTCGAAGGCGATATCCTGCTGGATGGCGAAGACATCTATGACAAACGCGTCGACCCGGTTCAGTTGCGCGCCAAGGTGGGCATGGTGTTCCAAAAGCCGAACCCGTTTCCCAAGTCGATCTATGACAACGTGGCTTATGGCCCGCGCATTCACGGCCTTGCAAAGAACAAGGCGGAACTGGATGAAATCGTTGAAAAATCCCTGCGTCGTGGCGCGATCTGGGATGAGGTCAAGGACCGTCTTGATGCGCCTGGCACCGGCCTTTCGGGCGGTCAGCAACAGCGTCTATGCATCGCACGCGCCGTTGCGACTGAACCCGAAGTTCTGCTGATGGACGAGCCTTGCTCGGCTTTGGATCCAATTGCAACTGCGCAAGTTGAAGAACTGATTGACGAACTGCGCTCGCGCTATTCGGTGGTGATCGTGACCCACTCGATGCAGCAGGCCGCACGGGTCAGTCAAAAAACCGCCTTCTTCCATCTGGGTAATCTGGTCGAGTTCGGCGAAACCGGCCAGATCTTCACCAACCCTGTAGATCCTCGCACGGAAAGCTACATCACCGGCCGTATCGGCTGAGCATAGGTATTCAGAAATGTCTGATTTGAGCGAACAACATATTGCATCCGTTTTCGATCGCGATCTCGAAGCGATTCAGGCGCATATCATGAAGATGGGGGGCCTTGTCGAAGCCGCCATCATGAGCGCCGCGCGCTCGCTAGAGACTCGCGATGTGGAACTGGCGCAAGAAGTGCGGCAGGGCGACAAAGCCATTGATGCTCTGGAAGACGTCATCGACGAGGAAACCGCGCGCCTGATTGCATTGCGTGCGCCCACAGCCAGCGATTTGCGGCTGGTGTTGTCCGTTCTGAAAGTATCGGGCAATCTCGAACGGATCGGCGATTATGCCAAGAACATCGCAAAGCGAACCACAGTTTTGGTAGATGCGAACGAGATCAATGGCAGTTCGGCAGCCCTTCGTCGTATGGCGCGCGAAGTTGAACGGATGCTGCGCGATGCGCTGGATGCCTATATTCAACGCGATGCGGAACTGGCGGTCGATGTCATTAACCGCGATGAAGATGTCGACCAGATGTACAATGGTCTGTTTCGCGAATTCCTGACCTACATGGCCGAGGATCCGCGCAACATTTCGTCCTGTATGCACCTGCATTTCATCGCCAAAAACATCGAGCGCATGGGCGATCACGTCACCTCGATCGCCGAGCAGGTGGTCTATCTGGTCACCGGGGAACGCCCAACCGAGGCACGGCCCAAGGCCGACACAACGTCGCAAACCGTCTAGGAGACGACCGAAATGTCCGCAGATCAACCGACAGTTCTGGTGGTTGAGGATGAGCTGGCGCAACGCGAAGTGCTGGCCTACAACCTCGAAGCAGAAGGGTTTCGCGTCTCGAAAGCCGCCAGCGGCGACGAGGCCATGCTGCTGGTGGATGAGGATTGTCCGGATATCATCGTTCTGGACTGGATGATGCCGAACCTCAGCGGAATCGAGGTCTGCCGCCGCCTGAAAAGCCGGCCCGAGACGCGTTCAATTCCGATCATCATGCTGTCGGCGCGTACTGAAGAAGTCGACAAGGTGCGTGGTCTGGAAACCGGTGCGGATGACTATGTGGTCAAACCTTATTCTGTCGTCGAACTGATGGCGCGCGTTCGCACCCAGCTTCGCCGGGTTCGTCCGGCCACTGTTGGCATTCGCCTGGAGTTCGACGATATCGTTCTGGATTCTGAGACCCATAAAGTGAGCCGCGACAGCAAGCCTCTGAAACTTGGTCCAACCGAGTTCCGGCTGCTCAGCACCTTCATGGAAAAGCCGGGCAGGGTCTGGAGCCGTGAGCAACTTCTGGACCGTGTCTGGGGGCGCGACATCTATGTCGACACAAGAACGGTTGATGTTCACATTGGACGTTTGCGCAAAGCTTTGACGCAACACGGTGGAGAAGATCCCGTTCGCACGGTACGCGGCGCTGGATACGCACTCGGCTGAAGTTGGGGCAGAACTGAAGTGTTCCGGATTAAAGTTATCCAAAGCACGTCGTATGAGATTTCGACGTGCACTGTTTTTTACCGTTAAAAACCAGTTAGTTGAAACACTCAGCTGCGGTTCCTCAGGTAAAGTTAAAATATCGTGTAATTGGTATTATGGTAATAATGCAGAAGTAGCTTGTCTAACGTTACGCACACGTACACTGTTTCTGTACCGCATTTTAGCGTTCAGGAACGTAAATGAACTTCATAGATAAAACTGTTGTTGTAACAGGCGCCGCGCATGGCATTGGTCGTGGATTGGCTGAACGGTTTGCGCATGAAGGCGCGCGTGTTGTGTGTTCGGACATCAACCAGGACGGTGCACAATCTCTGGCAGCTCAGTTAAATGGACATGCGTTTCCCTGTGATGTTTCCAGCGAGGACCAAATCAAGGCGTTGATCGATTTTACCGAAGACACGGTCGGCCCAATCGATTTGTTCTGCGCAAATGCCGGAATTTTGACGCTCGGTGGAATCGACACTGCCGATGAAGACTGGGACCGCATTTGGAAAATTAATGTGATGTCGCATGTTTGGACAGCGCGACATCTGGTTCCCCGTATGATTGCGCGCGGCGGCGGATATATACTGACGACCGCCTCGGCTGCCGGTTTGTTAAACCAACCAGGCGCGGCTCCATACGCTGTTAGTAAACACGCTACGGTTGGATTCGCCGAATGGCTTGCGCTGACGTACGGATCAGAAGGCTTAAAAGTCTCGGTTTTGTGCCCGCAGGCGGTCCGTTCGAAGATGACCGAAGGACATGAAGTCTCGGTGGCGTCCATCGACGGAATGCTGGAACCGACTGACGTTGCCGAAGCCTGCGTCAAAGCCATACAAGCCGAACAGTTTCTTGTACTGCCGCATCCACAAGTTCTGGATTACATGCAGCTCAAAACTGCGGACTACGACAGGTGGCTATCCGGAATGTCTAAGTTACATCAGAAGTTTAATAGCCAATCTTAGCGTTTGGGATGAGCCTTGCGCATCAACCCTTCCTGAGCGACAGATGCAACCAAAGTCCCATCTTCAGAGTAGATTGAGCCTCGATTAAAGCTACGTCCCTGCCCTGTCCAAGGTGAGTCCATCACATAGAGGTGCCAATTCTGAAACTGAACAGGTGCATGGAACCAAAGCGTGTGGTCAAGACTCGCGCCATTGAATTCGCCGCTAAACCAGCTCAGGCCATGGGGGCGCAAGCCTGAAGACATGAGGTTCATGTCCGAGGCATAGGCCAGCAAAAGATGCTGCGTTTTCGCATCGGCTGAAGCCGCTGCAGACATCCGAAACCAGGTCTGGTTCCGGTCGTCAGAAACTTTTGGCGTAAACGGATCCAAAGGATCCACATCGCGCACCTCGATCGGGCGTTCACGCAGTAACTCACCGCGCAAGCGCTCGGGCACACGGTCAACATAGGATTGCCGCAGCTCGGAGCGGGACGGGTAGGTTTTGGGTGCATTCACAGATGGCATTGGATGCTGATGGTCCCAACCTTCGTCCTGAACATGGAAGGAGGCAGACATGTTCAGAATTTGTTTGCCGTGCTGAATGGCAACCACGCGACGCGTTGTGAAAGAACCTCCATCTCGCGCCCTATCAACCTGATAAATAACCGGTATTTCAGGATCGCCCGGTCGGATAAAATAGGCATGAAGAGAATGGCACAAGCGGTCTTCAACTGTCCGATACGCGGCTGCCAAAGCCTGTGCAATGACTTGTCCGCCAAAGATACGTGTCGGCGTTTCACCACCCGAACCCGTGCCTCGGAACAAATCAACTTCCAGTCGTTCAATATCCAGAAGATCAAGTAAGACACGTTCCGCTTCGGTCATTTTAAGCCTGTAAAGTTAGGTAATCGCGCCTTGGGTACCAGCCCGGTTAAGATCATTCAATCATGGCCGCATGAACCAGTGCCTTAAGTTCAGCACGGGATGGGTATGAGCTGGATGGCGACAACTGGGTGAAGAAAACTGCCGTCAGGTCGTTCTGCCAATCGATCCAGAAATAGGTCGAAGCCATGCCGCCCCAACTGAAATCCCCAATCGAACCGGGCACCCGGACACGTCCGGGATTCAATACAACCGACCCTGCAAGTCCAAAACCCATCCCTTCCATTGGTTGCTCTGCAAAACTTTTTGGCCCCATCGAGGCGATGTCCCCCGGCAAATGATTGCGCATCATGAACTCGATGGTCTTTGGCCCAAGCAGGCGCTGGCCGTTACCAATACCGCGATTACGCAGCATATCCGCGAACTTAGCGTAGTCATCAAGCGTCGAGATCAGCCCGCCACCACCTGAAAAGGTCGTGGTTTCGAAGAACGGTGATCCGGCACAACTATCGACTAGTCGCAGGCTGTCATCGCCTTGATTGGCTGAGTTCAGCGCCATGGCGTCCCCAGCAAGGGGTGTGTAGAGCGAGGCAAATCGGTCCCCTGCCCCAGATAACACCGAAAAACCGGTCTCGCGCATGCCCAACGGTTCAAAGATATGCTGTTCAAAGAACTGCGCTAGCGTCTGGCCAGAGACAACCTCGATCACCCGGCCCAGAACATCGGTGCCGACCGAGTATTCCCAGCGGGTGCCTGGTTGAAATGCCAGTGGAAGACCAGCCAAATCTTGCACGCGATCTGCCAGAAGTCCTTGATTTGGTTTGAACATGAGATCTTGCTCATCCATGGCTTCGGGCAGAACTCCAGGGTTGAACGGATAGCTGAAACCGCTGGTGTGCGTCAGCAACTGATGCAGAGTTGGCGTTGGCGCATCTTCTGTGTGATCTATGGATTTGGCTTCTGGAACAAGCGCTCGCATCTCTTTGAATTCAGGTAAGAAGTCGGACACTGGGGTGTCCAAATGAAACAGACCGCGTTCCACCAACATCATCAAGGCAACGGATGTAATCGGCTTTGTCATCGAATAGATGCGCACCAGCGTATCGCGCTCAAATGGCAGATCGCTTTCTACGGACCTGAGACCACTTGCATGAAAGAATGCTTCGGACCCGCTTTGACGAAGTAAAAAAGAGGATCCTGCGTACTTCCTTTGCTCGACATAGCTGTCCATCCAGACCCGAATTCGATCCAGGCGCGACTGATCAAACATCACTGGCTGTAGAGGCATAAGACCTTCTTTCATCCGATTAACTTCTTTGAGTGTGTCGGTTTGAAGCCTGAGTTAACAGCGAAAATTTAATTTACCCATGGTTTCGCCTCAGACGACGCAAGCTTGCCCTGCATTGAAGTGTTAGACTGCGGCTATCTCGGATTCGCAGTGTGATGATCCGAACAGAGCCCCCAAACGGATGGAAGGGATCACCATGACGCAAAGCATCGATTTCGTTTACGACTTTTGCAGCCCAAATGCCTTTCTGGCCCACAAAGTGCTGCCGGATCTGGCCGCGCAGCACGATGTTGAGATAAATTACGTTCCTGTACTTCTGCCGATCGTCTTCAAGGCGACCCACAATCAAAGCCCATTTCAAGCGTTTTCGGAAAACCGTCAGAAAACCGCCTATTTGACCCATGACCTTCACCGCTTTGCGCGGCGACGCGGGTTGAGTTTTCACATGAGCCCGCATTTCCCCATGAACACCAAATTCGCAATGCGCGGAGCTCATTTTGCGAAAGGTAAATCTTGGGAAACCAACTATATAAACGCGATTTTTGATGCGATTTGGGTGCATGGGCAAAAGGTCGACGAAATGGCGGTGCTTGTCGACATCTTGCATGAAAACGAATTGCCCGTGCGCAAAATCCGTGAAGCCATGACCGGCCCTGACGTCAAGCAAGACCTGAAAGATCAAACCAAGGCCAGTGTTCGCCGCGGCGTTTTTGGCGTGCCTACCGTGTTCGTCGGGACCGAGATGTTTTTTGGCAAGAACAGCCTGCCGAACGTAAAGGTAGAGTTAGAGAGAGCACAAAGCGATTGATTTCCAAGGCTTACACAGTCAATTGAATGTGCTTCGCAGCGCCTCCAGCCCGTGCCGCGCAAACAATGGAACATAGGCACCATATGCTTTGGCCCGCTCCGGGTCCGAGGCATTTCCGTCCAAAGCGCGCTTGTAGACGCCCTGCAAAATGCCGGCCATTCGAAAGAAGTTGAAAGCCAGGTAGAACCCGAAGTTGTCAATGCCCGGCAAACCCCGTCGCTTGCAATATTGGTCGACAAAATCCTGATCATTGGGCAGTCCCAGGCTGGCGCGATCTATCCCCGCCAGACCCCGCCCCTGTTTCCCCGGTGGCAGCTGCCATTGCATGATCACAGCGGCCAGATCCGCATATGGATGGCCAATTGTTGACAATTCCCAATCCAACACTCCAATGCAATCCGTGCCGTCCGGCGCGAACATCAGGTTGTCGATGCGATAATCCCCGTGCACCAAGGTGCGCTGCCCATCATCCGCGGGAACCGAGCGATCAAGCTCGGTTGCCAAAGCATCCATGTCTTCGATCACCGACGTCTCGGACGCGCGATATTGCTTGGTCCAACGCGATATCTGCCTCTCGTAGTAGTTACCAGCAGGTCCAAAATCGGACAGACCGACAGAATCAATGTCGACCATATGCAAACCGGCAAGCACCCGGTTCATTTCATTCAAGACAGCAGTGCGTGTTTCATTGCTTTCGCCTTGCAGGGTTGGTTCGGGAAAGACCCTGCCGTGCAAACGTTCCATCACGTAAAACGCTGAACCGATTACAGTGTCATCCTCGCACAACAGGAACATTTCAGGCACCGGAACCTGACTGCCTGACAGCGCGCGTTGCGCTCTGAATTCACGGTCAACAGCATGGGCAGATTTCAGCAGCACACCCGGAGGTTTTCGCCGCAGCACATAGGCGGCTTCGGGCGTTCGAAGCTCAAATGTCGGGTTGGACTGCCCAACCGTGAATTTGGTTGCCTCCAACGGTCCTTTGTATCCTGAAAGATGCGCGCTGAGATACGTATCCACGGCAGCCAGATCGAGATTGGTGTCATTGCTCATGGCTTATCTTCCGATCACAAGGCTTCTGCAAAAATATTACCAGCCGTCACCACATTGATCCCGCCGGAAACCGGAATTACGGCTCCGGTCACATAGCTGCCGCCCCGGCCGCACAGAAACAGCATGCACCCTGCAATGTCTTCGTCACGTCCGACCCGGCCCAGCGGGACGGATTTGCCAACTTTGTCCCGGGTGGTCTCATCCGCTGTGGCAAACGCTGTCATCCGGGATACAAACGGCCCCGGTGCCAGTGCGTTGACGGTGATGTGGTACGGAGAAAGCTCTTTGGCCATGATCTTTGTCAGATGCAGAACCGCAGCTTTAGACGCCGAATAGCTATAGGTCCCGTCCCCCATGGGCACTTCACCCATCACAGACCCAACATTGACAACACGGGCGGGATCGTCGGCGGTTCCCGATTTCATAAGCAAGGGTAAAAGCCTTTGGGTCAGTTCGAATATCCCCGTCACATTGACAGACATCACCTTGTCCCAGGCGTCATAAGGAAACTGCCCCAGCGGCGCGCCCCACGACACACCCGAGTTATTCATAAGAATATCAAGTGTTTCTGTTCGCTTCTGAATGTCTGATACAAGGTTGGCTATACCTGCCTCGCTACCTATGTCGCCTGCAAAGCCCTCGGCGTGTCCCGGCGCATCCAACGCGTTCAGCTCAGCCGCAACCTCGGCGCAGGCATCCCCTTTGCGCGAGGCGATCAAAACGCGCGCGCCTGCTCGCACGAGCGCCTCGGCCGCCATACGCCCGATGCCTGTTGCGCCACCTGTGACAAGTGCGGTTTTGCCGTCAAGCGAAAATAGGGTGTCTGGCGTCATTCTGGTGCTCCTCACTATTGTTGATGCCTGTCAGAGCTTGTCGTGATCCACCTGTTACCGTTACGGCAGGCGGCCGTCGTTCACGTTGACAAACTTTAAAGCGGCACCAAAACTTCCCAAAGACACGTTACAGGCAGAACAGAGGTCGTATGCAAGCATTACTCAGCGTCGCACCGGGCGGACCCGAAACACTGGAGCTGACCACCCTGCCCGACCCTCAACCTGGAAAAGGCCAACTTTTGGTTGCTGTTAAAGCTGCAGGTGTGAACTTTCCCGATACATTGATCATCCGGGACCTGTATCAGATTAAACCGCCACGACCCTTTGCTCCCGGTGGTGAGATCGCAGGCGAAGTGCTGGCATTGGGCGAAAACGTACCTGGATTTGAGGTCGGCGATCGCATTCTTGCCCTGACGGGGCATGATGGCTTTGCGACCCACGCGACGATCCGGGCGGACACCGCCATCAAAATTCCTGAGAGCATGCCGTATGAAGACGCTGCTTGTTTCATTTTCACCTATGGCACCTCCTATCACGCACTTAAAGACCGGGCTGACCTAAAGACCGGCGAAACACTACTGGTGTTAGGCGCAGCCGGTGGTGTTGGATCTGCTGCCATTGAACTTGGCAAAGCTATGGGTGCCAAAGTGATCGCGGGCGTTTCATCGTCTGAAAAGGCCGCGTTTTGCCGCCAGATTGGAGCAGATGAGGTCATCATCTATCCGCATGATTTGGACAAAGACGCACAAAAGGCTTTTTCTGCCGAGGTTAAGAAAATCGCCGGACCCAATGGGGTGGATGTCGTTTATGACGCGGTTGGTGGTGCTCTGGCCGAACCATCCTTGCGCTGCATGGCGTGGAACGGGCGCTATCTTGTGGTTGGATTTCCGGCAGGCATTCCCAAAATCCCCCTAAATCTGCCTTTGCTGAAAGGATGCCAGATCGTGGGCGTCTTTTGGGGTGCGTCCGTTTTCCGCGACCCCAAGGGCCATGCCCGGAACATTGCAGATCTCTTTGCCCTTCATGCATCCGGAGACATAAAACCTCAGATTAGCGCCCGGTTTCCCCTGGCACGCGCCTCTGAGGCACTTGAGCAGATGTCACAGCGATCTGTGCTTGGAAAACTGGTCATAACGATGGAATGAGCTAAACCCGAAAATACAGCTTTTGTACAAGTCTTGCACCAAAGCCGCAGGCGAAGCTTTGTTGTGTGAAGCCAGGTAGACAACTCGGCCGTTAGATGTCTATGAACCACTAATGGGGATTGTGAAGACATGCATAAAGTACTGGTATTAAACGGCCCAAACCTCAATTTGCTTGGCACGCGTCAACCTGAGGTCTACGGCAGCACAACTCTGCATATGATCGAAGAACAATGCGTGCAGCATGGCGCGTCTGTTGGGCTGGATGTCACGCATCTGCAATCCAACCACGAAGGTGTGTTGCTTGACGCAATCCATGCCGCGCGTGGCGTGCAATCAGGCCTTGTTCTGAACGCCGGTGCCTTTACACACACATCGATTGCATTGATGGACGCGATTGCCTCGGTCGAACTGCCATTGGTTGAGGTACATCTTTCCAATATTCATGCCCGCGAACCGTTCCGGCACAAATCCTATATCGCGCCGGTTGCTCTGGGTCAGATCTGCGGGTTCGGTGCGAAAGGTTACATTCTGGCTCTGGATGCACTGGCTGCGCAATTGAAAGCAGGTGGCGCGGCATGACACTCAAAGAATACCTGCGGTACGTCAGCTATACCAAGACCATGGAAGACCTGTGGGATGCGCATTGTCGTCAAATGGGCAAATTCGGGTTCGATCGCCTGATCTATGGATATACGGTCTACAGAACGGCGACGTCTTTGGGCGACCCCGAAGATTTTGTTATTCTGACCAATCACAAGCGCGCTTATGTAGACGGGTTCCTGAAGGGCGGCCTTTATTTTCATGCTCCCATGTTGAAATGGGCATTGGACAATGAAGGCGCTGCCAGTTGGAAAATGATTCAGGACATGAACGCCAGCGGAACTTTGACGAACGAAGAACGCAAAGTGTTCGAGTTCAACAAGTCCATGGGTGTTGTGGCTGGCTATACAGTCAGTTTCAACTCTGTCTCCATGCGGTCCAAAGGTGCAATCTCACTTTCTGCTCAAAACGGGATGAGCCAGGAAGAGATCGACGCCGTCTGGCAAGAGCATGGCGAGGACATTCTTTTGATGAACAACGTCGCGCATCTGAAAATTCTCACTTTGCCCTTCAACCCGCCAAACCGTGCTTTGACGAAACGGCAGCGAGAAGCTTTGCAATGGGTTGGCGACGGCAAAACCACACAAGACATCGCGTTGCTGATGGGGCTGACTTCTGCCACGGTTGAAAAGCACCTCCAACTCGCGCGCGAGGCATTGTCGGTCGAAACAACGGCACAAGCCGTTCTCAAGGCATCGCTACACAACCAGATGTTCATAATGGAAGCCTGACCGCTAGATTTTGACGCTATCCCGCGTCAGTTTACCCTAGGTAAGGAAATCACTACTTTTCAAATCTGGCGAAAAAGTTGCAAAGTGAGAGTGTTCCGTGAGTGGTGGCTTTAGCCAGGGAACATTCGATTGGATCTTTGCAATTTCAGAGCTCTCCGATCACTCTGACAAGGGGGCGCCTATTTGTCCGCGTACCTGTGTCGGAATTTTGGGGGGCCCCGACCATCCCCATCAAGCGGGGCCCTCCATTTCATCCTCAGACGACAAAAAAGCACACGTTCAGCGCGTCTTAATTTGCGCGAACAAAAAAGGGCTACGCACAGCGTAACCCTTTCGTTTTGCAGAGATAAGGCCCCAAGTGGAGCCTTTCCCGATAGCGTGCTTAGCCCTGAGCGGCCTTGGCAACTTCGGCTGCGAAGTCTTCTTTTTCGACCACGATGCCTTCGCCAACTTCCAGACGGATAAAGCCAGTGATGGTTGCGCCCGCTTCTTTGGCCGCTGCTTCAACGGTCAGGTCAGGGTTCACAACGAACGACTGGTTCAGCAGGGTCGATTCGGCGACGAATTTCTTCATACGGCCTTCGATCATCTTCTCGATTACCTGCTCCGGCTTGCCGGATTCGCGGGCGATGTCCATCTGAACCTGCTTTTCTTTTTCGACAACGGCCGGATCCATGTCGGCCTCAGACAGAGCAGCGGGGTTCACAGCTGCGATGTGCATCGCAACCTGCTTGCCGATGGCTTCGTCGCCGCCCGACAGCGCAACCAGAACGCCGATTTTGCCCATGCCGTTGGTGGCCGCATTGTGGACGTAGGACACAACAGTGTCGCCCGACAGTTTGGACATACGGCGTACCGACATGTTTTCGCCGATGGTGGCGATCTTGTCGGTGATGGTGTCTGCAACGGATTTACCACCCAGATCAGCAGTTAGCAGAGCTTCGACATTGTCGACGCCTTCAGCAGCGTAGGTGATCTTGCCAACCATTTCCTGGAACTCAGCGTTCTTCGCAACAAAGTCGGTTTCCGAGTTCACTTCGACAGCAACACCGTTGCCACCGTTCACGTGAACTGCAACCAGACCTTCTGCTGCGGTACGGCCCGATTTCTTGGCCGCTTTGGCCAGGCCCTTGGTGCGCAGCCAGTCAACGGCTTCGTCCATGTTGCCGCCGGTTTCGGTCAGCGCTTTTTTCGCGTCCATCATGCCTGCGCCGGTCGAGTCGCGCAGTTCTTTAACCATTGCTGCTGTGATTGCCATCTTTTGGCTCTCCTCAATTCAAACGGAATTGGGGCAGGTCTACCCTGCCCCATATGTCAATTACGTGACGGGCAGCTTACGCTTCAGCAGGTGTTTCTGCTTCGGCAGGCGCTTCTTCAGCAACGGCTTCTTCAACCGGTGCTTCTTCGAAGGCACCCAGATCAACGCCGGCAGCACCCATCTGAGCGGTCATGCCGTCCAGAGCGGCACGTGCGGCCAGGTCGCAATACAGCGAGATTGCGCGCGCTGCGTCGTCGTTGCCGGGGATGATGTAGTCAACACCATCGGGCGAGCAGTTGGTGTCGACAACAGCCACAACCGGGATACCCAGCTTGTTGGCTTCGGCGATGGCCAGTGCTTCTTTTTTGACGTCGATGACGAACAGCAGGTCAGGAACGCCGCCCATCTCACGGATACCGCCCAGCGAAGCTTGCAGCTTGGCCTGGTCGCGTTCCATGCCCAGACGCTCTTTCTTGGTCAGGCCTTCGGCACCCGATTCCATGGCTTCGTCGATCTGGTTCAGACGGTTGATCGACTGGGAAACGGTTTTCCAGTTGGTCAGCGTGCCGCCCAGCCAGCGGTGGTTCATGTAGTACTGAGCCGACTTTTCAGCCGCTTCAGCAATCGGGCCAGCGGCCTGACGCTTGGTACCAACGAACAGAACGCGGCCACCTTTGGCAACGGTGTCACGAACAGCCTGCAGAGCCTGGTCCAGCATCGGAACGGTCTGGGTCAGGTCCATGATGTGGATGCCATTGCGCGAGCCGTAGATGAACGGGCCCATGCGGGGATTCCAACGCTGTGTTTGGTGACCAAAGTGAACGCCAGCTTCCAGCAGCTGACGCATGGAGAACTCGGGAAGAGCCATGCTATTTTCCTTTTCCGGTTTACGCCTGGGCGGGGGTGAAAGAAGCAGATGCTCCAACCGGCGGTCTTGATGAGGATGTCTCCCTCAAAAAGCCCAAACCCCGCCTGCGGGTTTGAATGGCGCGCGTATACGGCAGGTTTTGATGCAGTGCAAGGGCCAATCGCCCTTATTTTTCAAGCAAAGCCAAAGCATGGGCGTGCCTGACCGCCTCTTCGCAATGTGCCGCCAGTGCCTTTCGGTTTTCAAAGTCACTGACCTTTGCCGGAGCGTGATAAATCAGCTCAACAGAACCCTGCCTGCGCGCCCCAAGTGTCTTGAGCAAATGCGGGCCGAATTCCATATCGCCCCACCAGCCGTAAAACCGTTTGGGTTGCCCTTTGGGCGCATGAAAAACAACCGAAACCGGTTGGATATACATTAAGTCGCGCAACTCATCTGCGAAGAACGCAGCGAAAAGCGTTGTTTTAAATGGCAAAACCCGCAATCCATCCGTCGAAGTGCCTTCGGGAAAGAACAACAGCTTGTGGCCCGCTTTCAGGCGGGTCTCGAACAGTTTGGTCTGTTCTTTGGCTTTTGCACGATCCCGTTGGATGAACACGGTGCCGGTGGCGCGGGCCAACCATCCAATTCCGGGCCATTTCGCGACTTCGGCCTTAGACACAAAATAGACCCTCTTACGCGCGTTCAGGGCAAAGATGTCCAACCAAGAGGTATGATTGGCCACCACCGCCCCCTGCTCTTGCATCAACACGCCCGAGGTTCGGAATCCCATGCCAAGAATGCGAAATGCGTTACGGCACACAAATTGCGTGATGAAGGGCGTGACGGGTCTGCGCACCCCGCACAACGGATACTCAACCATTCGTACGGCCAAAAGCACGATCAAGCCACCAAAGACCAGAACGGCCAGAGGCAGTCCTCGAAGGATTACCAGCAGCCAACCAATCACTCCAAGGTCGATCGGATCGGGTTCATCCTCACTGTTCCAAAGCGGATCGTTCACAGATGTCAGGCCCCGCTGTAGATACGGCGCTGTCGGTCGTTCATACGCGCAGTGTCGAGGATCAGGCACACGTCGGTGGTGTTGAACTTGTGATCGATAAATGCGCCCTCGCCCACGAAACCGCCAAGTCTCAGGTAAGCTTTGATCAAAGCAGGCACCTGAACCATGGCCGCCCGCCTGTCCAACGCGTCCTTAGCGACCAGATCCATGGATTGAAAAACGTCAGGCTGCGCGCGCACCCGCAATTCGGGCGGGGCCAGATGGTTATGATGCAACATGGACAAAGGTTGTGCCAGCGTTGTGACGTCCGTGCCGTGAAAGCTTGCGACCCCGAACAGCACTTCGATCTCACGTTCCGTGACATAGGCCGCCAGCCCGTTCCAAAGATGATACATGGCGGTGCCACCACGATAGTCGGGATGCACACAGGACCGGCCCAGTTCCAGCAACTTGCGGCCACTGTTTTTCAAAACCGTCAGATCATATTCATCTTCTGAATAAAATTGGCCCACCTCTGCTGCACGTTCACCCGGTAACATCCTGTAAACGCCAATGATTTCGTCAGTGCCGTCGTCATAGGCCAACATGTGATCGAAATAGGGGTCAAACCGGTCTCTCTCTAACCCCGCCTCGTGATCCACCAAATCGCCACCACCACCGAGTTCACGCACAAAGACGTCATAACGCAGACGTTGCGCAGCCTGCAGCTCTGCCTCGGTTTCGGCCAGCTTGACGGTAAAGGATGGGCCTGTATCCGGCATAATAGATGCGTCCGTTTTTCTTTTCGCCGCTGATACCGCAGTTGGCCAATCGAAGGCAACAACTGGCGGTTTGGTCACAGTTGTTAACTTTTCCTAAACCAGTTTCACGGATCAAAGACCGGCATCAGGGCGATGCGCGTTCCGTCGATTACCACTTTCCCCTGCTCGCGAAAGTTCACGGTGATCTTGCCTGCGATGTTGGATTGAACCTGTCCAACGCCCCATTCGGGAAAATCCGGGTGGCGGACAAACATGCCCGGTGCAAGAATGGCATTCATGTCTGTCATGCGGGGCTCCTGAATCCGGCGGCAGATACAGCAGGAGGTACGCATGGGCGCTTCGGACGTCAACCTGGCCGAGTTGATCGGCTCTCGGATCTGCCATGATCTGATCAGCCCGATCGGGGCCATCACCAACGGGCTTGAGCTGTTGGATATGGTTGGCGCTGTTCAAGGCCCCGAGATGGAGCTGATCTCGGGCAGTGTTGGCAGTGCGGGCGCGCGTATTCGCTTTTTCCGCGTAGCCTTTGGTTCCGCCAGCGACCAACCGCTCGGGCGGGCCGAAATCACCGAACTGCTGAATGACGTCGAACGTGCCGGGCGTGTGCGGGTCAACTGGAACCTGACCGAGCCTGTTCCGCGCAATCAGGTCAAACTGGCCTTTTTGGCATTGATGTGCTGCGAAAGCGCTATGCCTCTGGGGGGCACCGTCGACGTCACAAGTCAAGGCGCGAACTGGATTGTGACCGGTTCCGCCGACAAGCTGAATGTGGACAGCGACTTGTGGAAACACGTTGTCACAGGACGTTTCCCTAACAAACTGACACCCGCGCAGGTACAGTTTGCCTTGTTGCCGGAAACAGCCAAGACGATGGGGCGTCGCGTCGCGGCAGAAACCACCGCAACGCGCGTTTCGCTCAGGTTCTAAGCCCGGGTCGTTCCGTCCCCACGAACCAGATACTTGAAACTGGTCAGTTGCGCCGCACCCACCGGGCCGCGCGCGTGCATCTTGCCTGTGGCGATCCCAATTTCCGCGCCCATACCGAACTCACCGCCATCTGCAAACTGGGTGGAGGCATTGTGCATCAGGATAGCACTGTCGAGACGTTCAAAGAATCGGGCTGCTGCCGCATCGTCTTCGGTCATGATGCAATCGGTGTGGTTGGACCCGAATTTCCGGATATGGGCAATCGCTGCGTCAATATCCTCAACGGGTTTCGCAGCAATCACACTATCAAGGAATTCCTTTCCCCAATCCTCTGACGTTGCGGCCTGTGCACCTTCGACTGCCAAAGCACCTTCGGCGTGAACCTCGACACCTGCGGCCAGCAGGGCCTCGATCACACTGCGCCCCAGTGTTTCAACGACATCCTGATGGATCAGCAAACATTCGGCGGCCCCGCAGATGCCGGTGCGGCGGGTCTTTGCGTTCAGCACGACATCCAGCGTATTTTGCGGATCAGCAGCTTTGTCGATGTAGATATGAACAATACCTTCGAGGTGAGCAAAGACCGGCACACGGGCCTCGCGCTGCACCAGCCCTACCAGCCCCTTGCCACCGCGCGGAACGATGACGTCGACATAATCGGTCAGGGTCAGCAATTCCTGCACTGCTGCGCGATCTCGTGTGGGTACCAATTGAATTGCATCCTCGGGCAGGTTGGCCGCTTTCAAACCTTCGACCAGGCATTCATGAATTGCAACTGAAGAATGAAAACTCTCGGACCCACCGCGCAAGATGACAGCATTGCCGGACTTCAGACACAGCGCACCGGCATCAGCGGTCACGTTGGGCCGGCTTTCATAGATCACGCCAATGACGCCCAAAGGCGTACGGACCCGCTAAATCTTCAATCCAGTGGGGCGCTCCCATTCAGCCAGAACCTCACCCACCGGGTCCGCCTGATCAGCCACGGTGCGCAGCCCGTCGACCATGCCCTGAATGCGGGTCTCATCCAGCATCAGCCGATCCATCATCGCCGGGCTCAGGCCCTTGTCACGGCCAAACTCCAGGTCTTTTTGGTTCGCTTCGATGATCTGTTCACGATTGGCCCAAACCGCATCCGCAGCGGCAATCAATGCAGCGTGTTTACGCTCGGCGCTTGCAAACGCCAGATCACGCGAGGCCTCTTTGGCGCGTTTCCCAAGATCGGCCATCAGAGCGGGAATGCTGTCGAAGTCTTTCATATCGCGTGCCTTTCAGGTCGTCTTTTGAAGTGTTTACAGGGCCAGATCATCCCGGTGGATCAAGGCTGCGCGTCCAGGGTAGCCCAGCGTTGCCTCAATTTCAGAAGACCTGCGCCCTTTGATCGCGTCCGCTTCTTGTGCGGTGTATCGGCTGATGCCCTGAGCCAGTCGCCGTGCTTTGGCGTCAAGAACAGCGACAGGATCGCCGCGCCCGAAATCGCCAGTCACCTCGACTATACCCGCAGGTAGCAGGCTTTTGCCATTGGCCAAAGCATTGGCGGCCCCGTCATCCACGGTGATCTCTCCGCGTGGTTTCATCGCAGAGATCCAACGTTTGCGGGCGGCGTGCGGATCCAGCGTGGCCGTAAACCACGTTGAATTCGCGCCGTTTTTCAACGATTTCAGAGGGTTCAACACCGAACCTTCAGTAATCGCCATCGCGCAGCCACCAGCCGTGGCCATCTTGGCAGCCAGCAGTTTTGTCTTCATCCCACCTTTGGACAGGCCCGAACCTGCATCACCCGCCATGGCCTCGATCTCGGGTGTGATCCGATCAATGGTTTCGAACCGGGTGGCTGTGGCGTCCTCGTTCGGATTACCGGAATAGAACCCATCCACATCGGACAGCAGAATCAGTTGATCGGCCCCGACCGTTACAGCAATCTGCGCGGCAAGACGATCATTGTCGCCATATCGGATCTCGTCCGTGGCAACCGTGTCATTTTCGTTCACGATCGGAACAACCCCAAGACCCAACAAAGTTTCCAGAGTGGCCCGTGAGTTCAAATAGCGGCGGCGGTCTTCGCTGTCTTCCAACGTCACCAGCACCTGCGCCGTCGTTATTTGGTGCGGTGTCAAAGCTTCTTCATAGGCCCGTGCCAGACGGATCTGTCCCACTGCGGCGGCGGCTTGTGATCTCTCCAAAGGCAAAGCAGCCATCGGCAACCGCAATACACCGCGGCCCAACGCGATTGACCCGGAAGAGACCAAAATGACATCTGTCCCCTGCCCCTTAAGCCAGGCCACGTCCTGTGCCAACGAGGTCAACCAGTCCGACCGAAGCAAACCGGTGTCGCGATCCACCAGCAAAGCGGATCCGATTTTCACCACCAGACGGCGGGCAGAGGTCAGGGCTGCCAAGGCTGCGCCTCCTCAGCGGGTTTATGGCGCACGCGATTGTCGTCGATCTGCGCCCGCAACGCGCGCAGAACCTCGGTCACACCCAGATGGGCCACACCCGACATGGTCATGACGGGGCCGCCCACGGCTTCCTCCAGTTCAGCTTTGGTCAATTCCCGCTCTTCGTCATCCAGCGCGTCGACCTTGTTCAGAACGGTGATCCGAGGTTTTTCAGCAAGTTCACCGCCATAGGCTTCAAGCTCGTGAATAATTGTCCGGTAATCTTCGGCAACAAACTCAGAGGTGCCATCAACCAGATGCAACAGCACGGCACAGCGTTCAACGTGGCCAAGGAACCGGTCCCCGATGCCTCGCCCTTCATGCGCGCCTTCGATCAGGCCGGGAATATCGGCAACCACGAATTCAACGTTGTCGACACCAACAACACCTAGATTGGGGTGCAGCGTGGTGAAGGGATAATCCGCAATCTTCGGGCGCGCATTCGATGTGGCTGCAAGAAAAGTAGACTTTCCCGCATTGGGCATACCCAGCAACCCCACATCCGCGATCAGCTTCAGCCGCAGCCAAATGTTACGGTCGATCCCCGCCTGCCCCGGATTGGCCCGGCGCGGTGCCTGATTGGTCGCAGATTTGAAGTGCAGGTTTCCGAACCCACCATTGCCGCCCTTGGCCAGCAGCACGCGCTGTCCAACCTCAGTCAGATCGCAGATGACGGTTTCTTCGTCTTCATCCAGAATTTCAGTACCTACAGGTACGCGCAGAACGATATCGTCGCCGTCCTTACCGGTACGCTGCTGGCCCCGGCCCGGCTGGCCGTTCTTGGCAAAGAAATGCTGCTGATAGCGAAAGTCGATCAGGGTGTTCAACCCGTCCACAACTTCGGCCCACACAGACCCGCCTTTGCCGCCGTCCCCGCCATCGGGACCGCCGTATTCGATGTATTTTTCGCGTCGGAAGCTGACGCAGCCGCTACCGCCGGCCCCGGACCGGATGTAGACCTTTGCAAGATCGAGAAATTTCATGGTCTGTCCCCTACTGCAAAGGCCCCATCGGCCACAAGTCAGAGTTTTTTACTGTAAGTCCAAGTGGGCACATTCGCATCACGCGCCACCGAATAGCTTTCCGCGTCACCCAGATACTGGAACCCGCAATGGGTCAGCACCCGCGCCGAGGCGGGGTTATCCTGAAACACACTGGCAAACATGGTCGCGTTCTTCAGAGGGTTGGCGTTGACCAATGCTTCAACGGCCAAAGATGCAATGCCAGTGTTCCAATAAATCGGCGCAACCCAATATCCGACCTCGGACTGATTCCGATCCAGTCGTTTCAGTGTGATCAGACCGATCAGTTCCGGACCGCCGTCCTTGATTGCATCCATCACCCAGACATCTTCGTCCCGGTCTTCTGCCATCGAACGGGTGACAAAAGCCTCGGTCGAGCCGGGTGCCAGCGGGTGCGCGATGCTTGTGGTCATGCGTGCCACGCGCTCATCCCCCGCGTAGTGCTCGATCAGTCCCATGTCCGAACGGCGCAGCGGGCGCAGATCGAACCGCTCGGTTTCTATGACCGGCTGATTTATTATTGCTTCAAGCTTCATTGGTGTGTTCCTCCTCCGAACAACACAAAAAGGACGGACGCAACCGTAAGCCCGGCCAACGTCCACATTAGATATTTTTCCGCAGGGCGACCTTCAACCGCATGGGCAATTCTATCGCCTGCGAAGGTCCAGATCGGGTGCAAAACAACCTGGCAGATGAACAAACAAAGAGCGATCGTGAACGTTGCGTCCAAACTGGACGTGCCAGCCGCGACGAAACCGGTAAACCCGGCAATGATCATGGCCCAGGCCTTGGGGTTCAGCGGATGCACGATCAGTCCGGCCCAGAAACCTGGTACCGAACCACCTGCCCCATCACGCGACAATCGAAGATTGGCGATCTTCCAAGCCAGCCAGCATACATAGCCAGCAGAGGCGTATTTCAGCGCAGAAAACACAAATGGCGCTTGTTCCGCAATTCGCATGAGGCCAAAACCCACCGGCCAGATAATCAACTGCTTGCCCAGAACAACACCGGCAACAAACGGAAGGGCCGCACGGAAACCATAGCGCGCACCTGTTCCCAGCAGGACCATATTGGCCGGTCCCGGCGTGCCGACCTGCGAGGCGGCAAAGATCAGGAAGCTGGTGGTTGCAACGGTCATCGGCTCTTTGGATCACGACTGTGTTAAAACGAAAAAGGGACCGGCATTTTCTGCCGGTCCCCCATGAATTTTTTATTAACCTTCTGGGTCTCGGCTTACTCTGCGGCCTCCGCCACTGGCAGGACCGAAATGAAGGTGCGGTTTTTGAGTCCCTTGTGGAACTTCACGGCGCCATCGGTGGTTGCAAAGATGGTGTGATCTTTGCCCATACCTACGCCTTCGCCCGGCCAGAACTTGGTGCCGCGCTGACGTACGATGATGTTGCCTGCGATGGCTGCCTGGCCACCATACAGTTTCACGCCAAGGCGGCGACCAGCTGAGTCGCGACCGTTACGGGAGGAACCGCCAGCTTTTTTATGTGCCATTCTCTCTCTCCTTAGCCCTGAGCCAGCTCTTTGGCTTGCTCAACCCATTCGGGTTTCACTTTGATGGTGTCGATAGCAGCAATCTGCTCGTCCGACAAGGCGGCCAGAGTGGCAAAGCTCTCGATACCGGCCTCAACCAGCTTTTTGGCAGCGGCAGGGCCGACACCGTTCAGCTTGGTTAGATCGTCAGCGGCAGCAGCAGCGGCGGGTGCCTCTGCTTTGGCTTCAGCTTTCTTGGCAGGCTTTGCAGCAGGTGCCGCTTCGCCAGCCGGAGCAGACCCGGTTGCAGCTTTGATGCCCGACTTGTCAGCGCCCGACGACAGGATGTCGGTGATCTTGACCAGAGTCAGCTTCTGACGGTGGCCAACGGTACGCTTCGAGCTGTGCTTACGACGGCGCTTGACGAACTTGATGACCTTGTCACCTTTGATCTGTTCGATCACTTCGGCCTGTACGCCTGCGCCTTCAACGAAAGGTGCACCAACAACCGGAGCGTCACCGCCCAGCATCAGAACATCGTTGAATTGAACTTTTTCACCTGCGTCGGCAGCCAGTTTTTCAACGCGGAGGATATCGCCCGCCTGAACCTTGTACTGCTTGCCGCCAGTCTTGAGGACCGCAAACATGCGTCTTTCCTTTTCATACCCGCGTTCTGTGGTCCCCTTTTGGGCGTTTCTGGCTTAAGCCACCTCGAACAGCGCGCCCTTTTCGGGCTGTGTGACAGACCCTTTCGATGTATCTTAAGGGTCAAATAATAACGAGACCCGGCGCGGATGACCGGCCGGGATGCGCGCTTATCCATAGATTGCAGAAGAAAGTCAACACCAAACCAGCCTCAAAGGTCAGACGCCCTGAGAGCACGGGCAACCGCTTGTCCCAACTGATAGGAGATATCGTTGAACATACGATCAAACCCATCAAACAACGCGTCGTTCAGCGCTTGTCCGGTCTCCGTTCTGGAAAAAGCTATATTCTCTCGCATTTGCGCCTCGTCCAACGGGCGATATGCCAGCAGTAGAAAGGCATAAAGCCACGCTTCGGTGTCTGCTGTCCTGCTGTCCTTCTGCGACAAAAGCTCTGCCAGTAAGTCCTGAGTGTCTGCTCTTGAATCCACATCTAGGCCGCGAAAGAAATTATAATCTGACGTCAAAGACCCCTGAACGTTCTTCTCAACCAGATTGTTCGCTTCGATATATTCCTCAACCAAAGCAAATCGCGTTGTTGTGCGTGCGGTTTCTTCAAACGCGTCGCGCGCCATATCTTCGATTGTCGGATCCGACATCGCCTGACGGGCCGAGTTTTCAAGTGTTACGATCGTTTGACCCAGATCACTCTCAAAAAACACGATGGCCTGATCAAGCTGCGCATCCGACATACCTGTCTCGAACGCTTCAGTCAGGTGATCTTGCATCCACATGGGATCATAGATGTCATTGACCTGAGCTTCGAAAAGCGCCCCACCAGTGTTGCTCAGCATGGTTTCATCCAGGTTTTTCCGGTGTTCTTGCCCTTCCTGTACCAAAATCTCCATCACGTCGGGCAGGTGCATGGCCTGAGCCAACCGGTCTATCTTTTCGTTCGCCAGCGCGGGCGACCCCAAAAGGACAAAGACCAGAACCTGAGCGAACCGCTGCATCAAATATCCTGTGCGGGATGCAATTCTGCCATCCGCGAGGCAAGAACCTCGAACCGTCGGGCCATGATTTCGAATTGTATGACGTTCAGAAGTTCATAAACTTCCTGCATCAAGGGCTGTTCCAACGCATCGACATAGGCGTTCACGTCCTCGTCCGAGAAATCCTTGTACGTGTAAGCCGCGCCTGCAAGGCTGGACAATTGAAGCGATTGACGCAGAGCGGGCTCGTTTCTTTTCAAAAGCTCTCGCAAATCTTCTGCATCCATTTGCAATTCGATGACGCCGGAAGCGCTGGCCGCCAGCAGGAAGCGAAACTGTATCTCCTGCCATGCTCGAAGCGCTGTATCGGTCGAGTTGATGGCCGCACCCATTCGCTTGAAGCTTTCGACCCTTTGTGACCCTTCTTTGATCAGATCCGAGATGATCTGCTGGCCTTCCATTTGCTTGGCTTCGTTATCCGCGTTCATATGAGACGCATTTTCAACTTCGACCAAACGCTGCCCTAGATCGGAGGCATAGAATTCAACCGCATGTGTCAAAGCCTCATCGCGCAGCGTCTCTTCCAAGATGGAAACGGCCGTCTTGTGCATGGCCTCGACGTCAAACACCTCATCCGTCAGGCGCGCCCAGTCCGAACCGAACCCGTCCGGATCAATGCCAAGCATTTGCGGTGCAGACCGAGAACTCAGCGCGATGCTTTCCAGCGCAACATCAAATCCGGTTGTGGTCAGAAACGCCTCGATCCGATCCCGGTTGGCCGCAAACAAAGGAGCAGCAGCCATAATAAACGCCAATAGCGGCGCCAAAAACAGAAAAGCAAAGCGGTGTGCAGGCTGTGTCATAGTATTCAGAGTAGGTGTTTTCCGTCCGCTGGCAATGGAAAAACCCGGCTTTGTCAAATTCTGGAATTTTCTGCTTGCACCCCCGCCCGTTCCTCACTAAATCCCCCCCTCACAGACCCCCGCGGAGAGGTGCCGGAGTGGTCGAACGGGGCGGTCTCGAAAACCGTTGTGGGTGCAAGCCCACCCAGGGTTCGAATCCCTGTCTCTCCGCCATTTTTCAAATTGGCTATATTAACCGGGCGCAGCGAATACTTGCCCTGTCGCGCGACATCAATGGCGGATCGCTGCGCAGTCTTGAAGGGTATGTCCCGAAAGCAGCGTGATCTTGCCGGGTTCGATACTCCCGATCAGCACAGCCCGGCTCAAACCTCTGTTTTGCCGAGACTTCACAAGATTTCCCCTTTGTCTTTGCGTTAGTTTTGGATCATCCCAGCGACACAAATTCCAAAGGAGATTCACATGTCGCGTACTTTAATTTTGATCATAGTCCTCGCCGCAATCGGCGTTGGCGGATATTATTACCTAAACCAACCGGAACCAACTCCGGCTGAACGTTTGCAGTCAGCAGCCGAAGACGCCAGTGACGCATTGGCCGATGCTGCCACTGCGGCACAAGACGCCGCCTCCGACGCGGTTGACGCCGCCACAGAACAAGCCTCGGAAGCGGCTTCATCATTGACTGAACAGGCATCCGAGGCGGCATCTTCTGTTGCCGATCAGGCATCAGAAGCCGCGCAACAAGCAAGCGATCAGGTCGCTGCTCTGACTGGACAAGGGCAAGAGCTGCTGAACTCCTGGATCGCGGAAGGCAAGTTGAACCCTGCCAATTTCGACTATGACGGCATCATGACATCGCTAGAAGAAAGCACATTGGCAGCGGACCTGAAAGAGCAAGCGATCAAGATCGTGAATGACATCAAAGCATCGCCTGAAACCATCGCTCAGAAAATTCAGGAACTGACCAACCTGCTGACCCAACAATAAAATAAATGGGCTGCCCGTTTGGGTAAGTCCCACTCTTCGGGGGCATCTTGGATGCCCCCACGTTATTTCGGCATTGAATTGACGCCCTAAGCGGCTTTTGATTGGCTCATTCTGACACCCTACCCGCGCCATGCCTTCTTGAACATTTGTTTCGATACGGCGCGTGTCACTCCAGTTTAGTCAAGGATGACCAAATGACAGATTTGCCGCACACCATGTTTGCCACCATTTTGAAGCATGACGGATATTCCGGCACATCCAGCGGACCGGTGATCGCGGATGCAGCCGAATGGCTTGAACCCGCAGAAGTACCTGTACCACAGCCTGGTCCGGGTCAGGTTTTGATCAAACTGCGCACCGCATCCGTCAATCCATCCGACCTGCACTTCATCAAGGGTGAGTATGGCCAACCCCGAGTAAAGGGATCCCCAGCCGGTTTCGAAGGATGTGGTGATGTTGTGGCCACCGGCAAAGGTGCCGAAGCCCTGCAAGGTCAGCGCGTTGCATTTGTCGCTGCTGGGTCCGGTGCGTGGGCTGAATATGTCGTCACTCAGATGCAGATGTGTATCCCCCTGAGGCCGGATATTTCAGACGACGACGGGGCCGCGCAAATTGTCAATCCGCTGACCGCGATGGCGATGGTGGACATGGCCAAGGTCGACGGCGACGCGTTTGTCGTGTCTGCTGCAACCAGCCAGCTCGGAAAGCTCATGTGCAGCCTTGGCCGCGATCTCGGGCTGAAACCCATAGCGCTCGTGCGGCGCGCTGAGACTGTTGAAACGTTGAAGAGCCTTGGCGCCGCCGAAGTCCTGGTGACGACAGATTCAGATGTTGTTGAGCAATTTGCCGGACTGAGCACATCCATGAAGCCACGCGTGTTTCTTGACGCCGTGACTGACCAGCTTTCGGAGCAGTTGTTCTGTACCATGCCAAACCGTGCACGCTGGATCACCTATGGCAAGCTTTCGACCGAAGCGCCGACGCTCACTCAAACCGGCCAGTTGATCTTTATGGGCAAGCGGATCGAAGGTTTTTGGCTGACGCAATGGATGATGTCGACGCCACCGGCGGATCAGATGCGGGTGGTGGCCGAGGTTCAGGCGCGTTTTGCAGACGGGCGCTGGAAAACAGATGTTTCTGAACACCTTACACTCAGAGATCTGGTGCCAAATTTAGCCAATGCGCTGAAAAAGAGTGACGGAAAGGTGATAATCACGCCATAGTAGAAGAACCCCACGCATCCCGAAGACTTGCGTGAGGCTGACGGCATCTGTTGCTCGTTGGAGGGAGGACAGTTTGGATAACGCACAGCTGCTGATCAGCGGACTGGCGAATGGCTGCGTCTATGGCCTGATCGCGCTTGGCTTTGTTCTGATCTACAAGGCGACCGAAGCGGTGAATTTCGCGCAGGGTGATTTCATGATGCTGGGGGCCTTTGTGACCATCGGCCTGACAAATACCGAGTATATGGGCCTGCCCTTCTGGATGGCCCTGCCGATCTCACTGGGGATTATGGGTGCCTTAGGCTATCTGCTGGATCGGCTGATTATCCGTCGATTGTTCGGTGAAAGCCAGACCGCAGTCGTCATCCTGACAATCGCTTTGGGGTTCGTGATCCGCTTTGTTGCGGGGTTGATCTGGGGGCATGAACCGCAAACGTTGCAAAACCCGCTTGCCGGTAAAGAGGTTCGCTTTGGCGGTCTGGTGCTGGGGATGGAGGATGTGGCGGTGATTATCGTCACGATCCTTCTGACCGTGGCGCTTTATGTCTTTTTCAGCCGCACCAAGCTGGGCCTTGCGATGCAGGGCGCGTCGCAAAACCAATTGGCGGCATATTACATGGGCATTCCGGTCAAACGCGTTCAGGGCTTTATCTGGGCACTGGCCGGGGTCGTTGCCGGGATCGCCGGTATCCTGTTTGCCGCCAAGGGCGCGGTGGACCCGACCACCGGATTGCTGGGGATCAAGGCTTTTGCAGCAGCAGTGATCGGTGGATTTGGCAGTCTGCCCGGTGCTCTGGCCGGAGGGCTTATCGTTGGCGTGATCGAACCTTTTGCCAGCCGCTATATCGCCGCGGGTTACAGCCAGGTCGCGCCCTATGCCTTACTGCTGGCCGTGCTGATTTTCCGGCCCAACGGGCTGTTCAGTCAGGTTCGGGTCAAAAAGGTCTGACTCATGCGGATTGTGTTCAAAACCAATTACATGCAGGATATCAGGCCTTGGAAAGACCGGTATCAACTGTGTCTTTACCTGATCCTTCTGGCCGTCGTTGCAGCGGCCCCATGGTGGCTGGACGCGTTCTATCTGGGCGAGCTGACAAACGTTCTGATCTGGGCCATAGCAGGGCTGGGCCTGATGATCCTGACCGGGCATACCGGGCAGGTCAGTCTGGGACATGCCGCTTTTCTGGCTTTTGGCTGCTATGCCAATGTTGCCCTGATCGAAGCGGGAGTGCCCTTTCTAATCGCCTTCCCGCTGGCCGGAGTTCTAACCGGCATCGCAGGTGTGACAGTCGCCATCCCTGCCCTGCGGCTGCACGGTATCTATCTGGCCATCTTCACCATGGCCCTTTCGATCCTGATGGATGACATCATCGTTCTGTCTGAACCCATCACTGGAGGCGTCGCAGGCAAGTATGTCGGCGGGGTCGAGATCTTTGGCCATTTGGTAGACCGCTGGGGTACGCCAAATCTGTTCTTCTGGTTGGTTCTGACCGTCGCTGTCCTTGTGACGATGGGCTACATCAACCTGCTGCGCGCGCCTTTAGGGCGCAGCTTTATCGCGGTTCGCGACTCCGAGGTTTCGGCACAGGCGATGGGTATTGATATAGCGCGGACCAAGATGATCTCATTCGCCGTGTCCTGTGCCATCACAGGCTGGGCCGGAGCACTGATGGGGTTGTTTGCCGGAGCCTTCAACAACGAAACCTTCAGTGTTCTGATCTCGATCCAGTTGCTGATGATGATCGTGATCGGCGGACTGGGTTCGATCCACGGGGCATTTTTGGGTGCGATCGTGATCGGGTTTCTGCCTCAGTTCCTGTCAATCTCCAAAGAATATGCCGGAGCTTTGTTCGGCGGCAACACAGTTGCCATTCCGGGCCTTGAATTCGGCATCTTTGGCATGATCCTGATCGCCTTCATCCTGTTCGAACCCATGGGGCTTTATGGCCGCTGGCTCAAGATCCGCACCTGGTTCGAGCTGTTCCCCTTCTACCGCAAGGACATGTTCAAACGGCAAAAATCTTATCTGAAGACGGAGCGTCTGAGATGAGCCTGTTGGAGTTTGAAAACGTTACCCTGAAGTTCGGTGGCCTTACTGCGGTCGATAACCTGTCGTTCGAAGTGCTGGAGGGCGAGGTTTTTGCCATCGTCGGCCCCAACGGTGCTGGCAAATCGACCGTGTTCAACCTGATCTCGCGGTTCTACGAGCCCCATGCTGGGTCGATCCAGTTCGACGGCCATGATCTGCTGCGTGTCAAACCCTCGGGCGTTGCAGCTTTTGGCGTGGCGCGGACGTTTCAAAACATTGAACTGTTCGAGCACGCAACCGTTTTGCAAAACCTTCTGGTTGGGCGGCATCGGCATCGACAAACAAATCTACTGTCCGAGCTGTTGTTCCTTCCGTCTGCCCGACGGCAGGAAATCGAAAACCGCGAGAAGGTTGAAGAGATCATCGATTTCCTCGATCTTCAAGCCTATCGCGACAAGATGATCGCAGGGCTGCCCTACGGCGTGCGAAAAGTGGTTGAGGTCGCGCGCGCTTTGGCAACTGATCCCAAACTGCTGCTGTTGGACGAACCCGCCTCGGGCCTGTCGGTTGAAGAAACCAGTGACATGCGGTGGTGGATCGATGACATCCGGCGTCAGATGGGCATCACCGTGCTGATGGTGGAACATGACATGGGCCTGGTCTCGGGCGTGTCAGACCGGGTTTTGGCCATGGCAGACGGCGCTGAACTGGCACTGGGCTCTCCGGCGCAGGTGCAGGCTCACCCGGCTGTGATCGAAGCGTATCTGGGAAAAGCTTCATGACCGAGCCAATCCTGAGAATCCGCAATATCGAAAGCTTTTATGGCCCCATCATGGCCATTCGCGGGGTGTCATTGGATGTGCACGAGGGGCAGATCGTGTCGATCCTCGGGGCCAATGGCGCGGGAAAAACGACGCTGATGAAAACCGTCTCGGGTGTGATGGACCCGGAAAAGGGACAAATTACCTTTGATGGTGAAGACATTCAGGGGGCAGAACCACATAAGGTTGTGCAACGCGGGATCGTGCATATCCCCGAAGGGCGCGAGGTCTTTCCCCTTCTGACTGTTGATGAAAACCTCAGCCTTGGTGCGTATTCCCGCAAGGACAAAGACCAGATCGAGCAAGATCGTGAACTGGTCTTCAGTTACTTCCCGGTTCTCAAAGGCCGCCGCGGGCAAGAGGCTGGCACCCTGTCAGGCGGTCAACAGCAAATGTTGGCGATTGGACGTGGGCTGATGGCCCGTCCTCGTATCATGTTGCTGGACGAGCCATCACTGGGCCTGTCGCCGATGCTGGTGCAAGAGATTTTCGAGATCCTCACACGCCTCAACCAAGAACAGCAGATGACCATGATGCTGGTCGAACAAAACGCCCATGCGGCACTGGATCTGGCCCATCATGGCTATGTGATGGAGGTTGGACGCATCGTTATGGACGGCAGCGCCGAGGCTCTGTTGAAGTCCGAGGACATCCAGAACTTCTATCTTGGTGTGCGTGAAGACGGCGCGCGGGAAAACCGGCGCTGGAAACGGAAAAAGACGTGGAGGTAAGACGGATGGATGCCAGCCCCCTGCCCCCGCAGACCACAATCAACGGCGTGCGCTTTAACGCAACAACAGGGCAAAGGCCGCTGCGGGTGGACGGCTGCATCACCATCAGTGAGCTGTTTCAACACCGCTGCGCCGAGCTGGGCGAACGCACCGCGCATCGGGAAAAAGATCTGGGCATCTGGAAATCCTATTCCTGGGCCGATTACTGGCAACATGCCAAATGGATCGGTCTGGCGTTACGCAAACTGGGGCTGGAACGGGGCGATGCGGTCTCGATCCTCTCCGAGGACCGTAAGGAATGGGCGTGGTTCGACATGGGTATTCAGGGCGTCGGGGGCATAGCGTCGGGCGTTTACACCACCGATTTAGCCAGTCAGTTGCAATACCTGATCAATGACAGCGCCAGCAAATTCCTGATTGTCGAAGACGAAGAGCATCTGGACAAGTTTCTGGAAATCGAGGCCGAAGTTCCGGACCTGATCAAGGTGATCATTCTGGAAGACGAAGGTCTGCACGACCTCAAACACCCGCGCTGCATGATGATCAACGACCTCTACGCTCTTGGCCAAGAGGTAGAAGCAGCCGATCCCGGGCGGTTCGAGGCCGAAATCGCGCTGGCGAAACCGCAGGATACGGCGCTGCTTGTCTATACCTCCGGCACCACGGGACAGCCCAAGGGCGCGATGCTGAGCCACGAGAATATCCTTGCTGCCATTGAATCCGGCGCGCGGGCCTTGCCGGTTCTGGCCAGTGATGAGCAGCTTTGCTTCCTGCCGCTGTGTCATATTCTGGAACGGGACGTGTCGGTCTATTTCCCACTGGCAGCCCGATGCACGGTGAATTTCGCGGAAAGCCCGGAAACCGTATTTGCGAACCTGCAAGAGGTCTCACCCTCGACCTTCACGGCTGTGCCGCGCGTGTGGGAAAAGATTTATGCACATGTGCAAATTCTGACGCAGGAGGCCACACCGTTGGGCCGGGCCGCCTTTGGGATGGCATTGAAAGCTGGCGCGCGCCGCGCCGAATACAGGGCGGCAGGTAAACGCGTTCCGATCGGTATCGCGGTGCAGTTCTGGATATGGGATCAACTGGTTCTGAATAACCTGCGCCGTATGCTGGGTATGGACAAACTGCGTCGTGGCGGCACCGGAGCTGCACCGATTTCGACTGATTTGCTGAAATGGTACTGGGCCATCGGAGTACCTTTGGTCGAAGGTTTTGGGATGACTGAAACCGCCGGGCTGGCCACGCTCAACACCGTTGAAAGCAACAGGATCGGGACCATCGGTCAAGTCGTAGAAGGCTGCGACATCCGTATCTCAGAAGATGGTGAAATCCAGCTGAAAGGCATGAACATCTTTCAGGGGTATTGGCGCAATAACGCCAAAACGGCCGAGACATTTACCGCCGATGGTTGGCTGCGCACGGGGGATATGGGGCATATCGACAAGGATGGCTTTGTCACCATCACCGGCCGCCTGAAAGACATCATCATCACCGCAGGTGGTAAGAACATCACCCCGGCCGAAATCGAAAGCCAGTTAAAGTTCAGCCACTATATTTCTGACGCGATCCTGATTGGTGACAGGCGTAAATACCTGACGGCCCTGATCATGATCGATCAGGAGAATGTCGAGAAATATGCGCAGGACCGCAAAATTCCGTTTTCGAATTTCGCCTCACTCTGTGCCGCGCCCGAGATCCGCGATCTGATCGGCGCCGAAGTTGCAGCTGTGAATACCCAATTTGCACGGGTCGAACAGATCAAGGATTTCCGTCTCATCGACGTGCTTTTAACGGCCGAAGACGATGAACTGACCGCTACGATGAAGCTGAAACGGGGTTTGGTGGAAAAGAAACACGGACATCTGATTGAAGACATGTACAGTTAGACAAGGGAATTTCGGGAGGAGAGAAATGAGAAAGTCATTCAAACTATTGGCTGTCGCCACGGCCTTGACCGCCTCGGCGACTATGGGTTTGGCGCAAACCCAAGGCGTAACCGACGAAGAAATCGTGATCGGATCGGTCAACGATCTGAGTGGTATATTCGCAGCCGTAGGCGTTCCGGCCACCAAAGGCGCAAATGTCGTGTTTGACCGCGTCAATGCAGCCGGTGGCGTGCATGGGCGACAAATTCGATATGTCGTCGAAGACAATGGCTATCAGATGCCACGGGCCATGCAGGGCTACAACAAACTGCTGAACCGGGACAAAGTGTTTGCGATGCTGCAATCACTGGGCACGCCGATGAACATGGCAGGCTTCAAACTGCTGGATCCAAAGGGAATTCCCAACGTTGCCCCCCTGACAGCCGCGCGGCAGATGTTGCAAGAGCCGATGCGCAACAAGTTCACATCATTCTCGACCTACTATGATCAAGCCCGCATTGGCGTGAAATACCTCGCCGGAGAATTTGGGTCGCAAACCGTTTGCAGCATGTACCTGCCCACCGATTTCGGTGAGGAAATACTGGAAGGCAGCAAAGCCGGGGCCGAAGAGGCCGGGATCGCATTTGGATCCGAAACCACGCATAAGCCAGACGAGACCGATTTCGTGGGCTCGCTCAGCAAACTCAAGGAAGAAGGCTGTGACATTGTCACGATGGCGCTGGGTGTTCGTCAGGCGATCACTGTGGTGGGTACTGCCAAGAAGATGGGCCTGACGGATATGAAATTCCTGGGCACTTCGGCCAGTTTCCTGACTGTTGTCGCACAGGTTCCCGGTGGCGTGACCGATGGCTTCTATGCCGCCGCATCGTGGCAGGATCTGTGGGCCCGCGCCGATGAACCCGCCCCCGCCGCGTTCATTGAAGAGTACAAGGCCGCCACGGGTGAAGATCCGGTTGGGTTTGCAATGCTGGGCTATTCCGCCGCCGAGATGATGGTCAAAGCGCTGGAGGCTGCAGGTCCGGATCTGACCCATGACAGTTTCATCGCAGCCATGGAGTCGCTGGATTATCAGGACGATCTGGTCGGCAACCACATCACCTATGGGCCGGATGATCATCAAGGCGCGGACACAGTATTCGTAAACGTCGTTGAAGACGGCGCGTGGAAATTGGTCTACGAAGAATAAGACACCATAAACGCAACGAAAAAGGGCTCGCAGATGCGAGCCCTTTCTTTTTGGATCGTCCCGACGATTAACGCTTCGAGAACTGGAACGAACGGCGGGCTTTGCGCTTACCGAATTTCTTACGTTCCACAACGCGGCTGTCGCGGGTCAGGAAGCCTGCGGCTTTCAGAGCGCCACGCAGGTTCGGATCGTACAGTTGCAGCGCTTTCGAGATGCCGTGCTTGACCGCACCGGCCTGACCGGTCAGGCCACCGCCTTTTACGGTTGCGACAACGTCAAATTCACCTTCAACACCAGCAACCTGGAACGGTTGGCGCAGGATCAGCTGCAGAACCGGACGCGCGAAATACTTGTCCTGGTCTTTGCCGTTCACGGTGACCTTGCCGGAACCTGGCTTGATCCAAACGCGGGCAACAGCGTCTTTACGCTTACCGGTGGCGTAGGAGCGGCCCAGCTCGTCACGTACGGGTTCACGCACGATGACTTCTTCGGCCACGGTTTCAACGCCTGCGACGGCGCTCAGCTCTTCGAGAGTATTGATCTGATCAGCCATCGGTCATTAGCTCCGGGTGTTTTTCTTGTTCATGGACTTAACGTCCAGAACTTCGGGCGCTTGCGCCTCGTGGGGATGCTCGGCACCGGCGTATACGCGCAGGTTGGTCATCTGCTGACGCGCCAGACGGTTGCCCGGCAGCATGCGCTTAACCGCTTGGGTCACAACGCGCTCGGGGTGTGCGCCCTCGAGGATCTGCTGCTTGGTGCGCGACTTGATGCCGCCCGGGTGGCCAGTGTGCCAGTAGAAGTTTTCTTCGCGCTTCTTGCCAGTCATCTGGATTTTGTCAGCGTTGATTACGATGACATTGTCGCCCATGTCCATGTTCGGGGTGAACGACGCTTTGTGCTTGCCACGCAGGCGCATGGCGACGATCGAGGCAAGACGGCCCAGAACAACGCCCTCAGCGTCGATCAGGATCCATTTCTTGTCGATGTCTGCAGGTGTTGCAGAAAAGGTTTTCATGGCAGGATAGTCCTGTTTGATGTGAAAGACCGCCCCAAGACAGAGCGGCCCGAATTCGATGGAGGGGTTCTATGGGGTGCTTGCGCGTACGTCAAGCACAGTAAATCAGATTTTATCCTTTTTAACCAATGACTTGCAAAATAGGTATTATTTTACCCCAATTTAAACGCTGATTTGCTCGGGTGGATTGTCCAGTAACGCACGCAGCCGAAGCATTGCATCCTCGAACCGTTGCAACGAGACATGCCCGTTCATCGCAATGCGAACCGCATTTGGTGCTCGACCATCGCGCAGCGCGAATTCGTCCGCCGAACGCAATTGTATTCCTTCCCGCTCTGCCGCCCGGCTGAAGGCCGCTGCCCGCCACCCAGATGGCAGGTTCAGCCAGACAAACGGTACGTCTGGTGCCCACGTCAGGTCAAAACCACCCAGCGCATTCACCGTGACGCGCACATACTCTCCCATTCGAGAACGCACATCTTTGGCGATCTGCCGCGTACGGGGATCAGACAAAAGCAATCGGGTGAGCTCTGCCAACGGCTGCGCCAGCCCAAAATACCCGTACTCTGCCGAGCGCCTCAGATCCACACTTCGCTCTTTCGGAGCAATGGCAAACCCGACGCGCAGCGATGGTGTCAGCACTTTTGAGATCGACGAGACATGCCAGCCCCGCTCGGGCGCCAAGGCACGATAGCTGGGCTCTTTAGCCTCACCCATTCGATAACAATCATCTTCAACGATCTGCACATCGAATTTTCGCGCGACTTCAACCACTTCTTTGCGCCGTTCGAGCGGAGTGTGCAGCGCGGTCGGGTTCTGCACCTCAGGCGAAACGCAAATCGCCTGCGCGGGTGTTTGACGCAAAACATGCTCCATTGCCGTGGGATCAATGCCCCACTTGTCCATCCGAATGCCGACCACTTCGGCCCGCATCAATTCACCGGCGCGGCGAAAGCCCGCGTAGGACAGGTCTTCGACCAGAACGACCGGTTTGGGACCTTGAAGAATACTTTGAAACACAAGACACAATCCGTTCTGACCGCCATGAGTCAAAACGATGTCGTCATCCGTCAGCGGACCCAACGGCAAATCCGACAGCCACTCAACCACCGCCTGGCGCATGGGCTTATAGGCATCGCGGGTTGGATAGTTCATGAACAAAGCCGGATCGGACTGCGCAACTTTCTGCAAACACTCCCGTATCAACGACACCTGCCCCATATCCGCCAGCCTTGGACTGAACAGGCTGACGTGATTGGCGCTCTGTGCTTCGGCCAAATGCAGCTGTCGAGACCAGACATCATCCAGAATCGGCGATTTCGGTGGGGCCACGAATGTACCACGTCCGACCTCAGCTTGTAGCAAGCCTTCATCCGTCAAAATCGTATAGGCCCGTGCCACCGTCCCCGGCGTGATCTGCAATCGATACGCCAGTTCACGCACCGGCGGAAGCTTAGCTCCGATGTCTAACGCCTTACTCTCAATTGCTTTTCGTATTGTGTCGGCAACCAGAGTATACTTTGGCCCCTTGGCTTTCGGCAACACATCCGGCCAAATTGTATCCATTACAATTCTTCCTTTGCTTTTGACACAATATTGAATGTATCAACACCTTGTACCGAACATTACTGCTTTGTGTCAATACAATTTGAAAGGAACTCTGAGATGACACGCACAATGCACAACCCCGCCCTTATGCTGCTGAACGCCAGCCCTCGGTTGCCGCTGATCGCCGCGCTGGCCGTGCGGTTTGCGGCTGCAGTCACTCAATGGGAACGCCGTCGCCGCAGTCGGGTCAATTTGGGCAATTTGGATGACAGGTTGCTGAAAGACGTTGGCGTTACCCGCATGCAGGCGGACCGTGAAGTAAAACGCTACTTCTGGCAGATCTAAATCATCCCCAGTCCCAATTTTTGGGACCTCTTCCTGGGCCGGGGCCAGTCCCCGGCCATTTTTAGCCGAACCGCGCCGCGGCCGAGCCTGCAGGTGGAATGGAATACGTCATTGCCGCCCGCGCAACCGGCTTGTCTATGCCTTCAGAAAAAATCAACACATCGCCGACGGCCAATGTTCGACCCAGTTTGAGCAATCGGCATGTCGCAATCAGATCAGCGCCACCTGTAGGTTTGCGAAGAAAATCCAATGAACTGTTGGTCGTCACCGCCAAAGATTGCCGCCCCACTCGCGCCAAAATCATTGCATAGACACTGACGTCGGCCAAACCGAACATGGACGGGCCTGAAACCGTACCTCCGGGGCGCAGGTGCCGATCCTGCACCACAAGGCGCATGGTAATGTTTTCTTCGGCCAATTCTTCGACAACGAAGTCCTTATGCACCTGGGGAAACACCTCTTTTAGGTATTGCGACAGTTCATCCCGGTTCATTGCCAAAGCCATACTTTCCCTCCTGCTCTTCCCGACCTAGAGTTGGCCCAACTTGGGATCGGAGGGCAAGATGACAATTCTGGAACGTAACGACACTGGCGCGGTGGCACGGCTTACAATGAACGCGCCCGAACGCTTGAACGCGCTGAGCGAAGAGATGCTGGCCGCGCTTCAGGATGAACTTGACGCTTTGCGTGATGACAGATCCATCCGCGCAGTAATCCTGTCAGGCGCTGGGAAAGCTTTCTGTGCCGGGCACGATTTGAAGCAAATGACAGCCGGACGTCAGTCCGAAGACGGTGGCAAAGCCTATTTCCAGGACTTGTTCGCGCGCTGTGCCCGGATGATGATGTCGATCCAATCAATTCCTCAACCCGTTATCGCTCAGGTCCATGGCATTGCCACCGCTGCCGGGTGCCAGCTGGTTGCGACCTGCGACATGGCTGTTGCAGCCGAGGATACGCGCTTTGGCGTGAACGGGGTCAATATCGGGTTGTTCTGCTCGACTCCGATGGTGGCGCTCAGCCGCAACATCCCCAGAAAGCAGGCTTTCGAGATGCTGACGACGGGTGCGTTCATTTCAGCCGAAAGAGCGGCAGAGCTTGGACTGATCAACCGCGTCGTCCCGGAATTGCAGCTTGAACATGAGGCCAATGCATTGGCTGAGCTTGTAGCCTCAAAGCTTGGCGTTGCCGTGAAAATAGGAAAAGAGGCGTTTTATCAACAACTTCAAATGCCCCTGGATCAGGCCTACACCTATACCGGAGAGGTAATGGCGCAGAATATGTTGCACCGGGACACAGAAGAAGGCATTTCCGCCTTTATCGAAAAGCGCCCCCCAAATTGGACCCAATGAGGCAATTATTTTGCACATTTTTTGCCACTGTTTTGATTTTAGCACTTTTCAAAACGGCGACTCTGTGGCAAAGCTGGGTCGAGGCTGAGGCCTCAGGACACTTTTGGGTCGCCGTGGGCGGAAGGTCCCTCCAGCTGGTCTCTCTCACCAGCGCTGACATTCCCGCAGCGGCGACCCCAAGACCCCTCCTGTAAATTTGGTAATTTTGCACCGCCCGAGTTGCGCCCGATTGTGGTCTGCCCTATGTGGCAGCGCATGACACAAGTTTTGCATATTGTAGGCGGCGGAATGGCCGGGTCCGAGGCCGCATGGCAAGCCGCTGAGGCAGGCGTCGATGTGGTGATTCACGAGATGCGCCCCACGGTTGGCACCTTTGCGCATCAGACCGGAAACCTGGCCGAAATGGTGTGCTCGAATTCGTTCCGATCAGATGATGACGAGCAGAACGCTGTGGGCCTGCTGCATTGGGAAATGCGGGCTGCCAACGGGTTGATCATGACAACGGCCGACGCCCATCGCCTGCCCGCCGGAGGCGCGCTGGCAGTGGATCGTGATCCTTTTGCCGAAAGCGTCACCGCAAAACTCCGCGCCCATCCGCGTGTATCGGTCAGGGATGAAGAAGTGACCACCCTGCCCGATGACGGCCAATGGATCTTTGCAACCGGCCCGCTGACCTCGCATGCACTGGGCGAAGCGATCCGCTCGGAAACAGGCGCTGAGGCGTTGGCCTTCTTTGATGCCATTGCGCCCATAGTCTATGCCGAAAGCATCGACATGTCGAAGGCTTGGATGCAGTCGCGCTACGACAAAGGCGAGACAGAGAAAGAGCGCACAGCCTATCTGAACTGCCCGATGGACCGCGACCAGTATGAGGCGTTTATCGACGCGCTTCTTTCCGCCGACAAGACCGAGTTCCATGAAGGGGAAACCGCTGGTTATTTTGACGGCTGCCTGCCCATCGAGGTCATGGCAGAACGCGGGCGCGAAACCTTGCGCCATGGTCCTATGAAGCCGGTTGGCCTGACCAACCCACACGCACCGGACATGAAACCTCATGCCGTGGTGCAGTTGCGCCGCGACAACGCATTGGGCACCCTGTTCAATATCGTGGGCTTCCAGACCAAGATGAAATATGGTGCCCAGACCGACGTCTTCCGCATGATCCCCGGCCTGGAAAACGCAAGTTTCGCCCGGTTGGGTGGCATTCACCGCAACACATTCATCAACTCACCCACGTTGCTTGACGCGCAGATGCGGTTGAAATCCAAGCCCAACATCCGGTTTGCCGGACAGATCACCGGTGTTGAAGGCTATGTCGAAAGCGCCGCGATGGGGCTTCTGGCCGGGCGTCTGGCTGCGGCTGAGATTCTGGGGCGTGACTTGCCGGACGTCCCGCAGGACAGCGCAATGGGCGCTTTGATCCACCACATAACCGGTGGGGCCGAGGCTAAGACGTTTCAGCCGATGAATGTGAATTTTGGTCTGTTCCGCCCCGTCGACGGTCTGAAAGGCGGACGGCGCGGCCGCAAGGACCGGTACAAAGCCTACACCGACAGGGCCAAGGCCGAATGGCAAACCTGGTTGGACCACTGCTGACTGGACGCACAATGCTGTCTCGGCCTAGCATGCTTTTATGACCGACAAGTTCCTAGATAGCACTTACAGCCTCGACACACCACAAGAGACAGAATTGCACTACAAGAACTGGGCCGCGACCTACGATAAAGAAATCGAAGATCACGGATACGTCACGCCGGGTCGTGTGGCGGCGGCTTTGTGGTCTGCCCACCCCCACCCTGAAACCCCGATTCTGGACTTTGGATGCGGAACCGGACTGTCCGGTCAGGCTTTGCGCGCAGTCGGATTCGAGCTTATCGACGGAATGGACCCCACCCCAAAAATGCTGGAAGAAGCAAAGGCAAAAGACGTGTACAGAGCGTTGAGCGGCTTTGATATCACCAAACCAGCCCCGCTCAAGCGTGGTGCATATTCGATTGTCACAGCTATCGGTGTCATCGGTAAGGGCGCTGCCCCGGCGGAGACAATCGATGTGTTGATGCACGCTTTACCTAAAAGAGGGCTGTTTGCGTTTTCTCTGAATGATCACGCGCTGGCAGATAACACATACACGTGCCGCATCACCGATTGGGTCGACATGGGGGCTGCACGTTTGCTATTTCGTGAATACGGGCCACATCTACCCGGAATCAACCTTAACTCTGACGTGTATATATTAGAAAAAACTTGACTTTCCTGACACGCTTCGCGCCATCATCAACCGGGCCACTTCATCTGGGACACGCTTATTCCGCGTTGCTGGCCAGCAACATGGCCATAGCTGAAAGTGGTCAGTTTCTGCTGCGGATCGAGGATATCGATCAGTCTCGTTCAAGACAGCATTGGGAGGATCAGATCTATGACGATCTGACATGGCTTGGCCTGACATGGCCAAAGCCGGTTGTGCGTCAGTCGGACCGTATGGGGGTCTATGACCAGGCCTTAGATCGTCTTTGGGGACAGGGTTTCTTGTTTCCCTGCACTTGCAACCGAAAAGATATTGCCGCCGCTGCCAGTGCTCCGCAGGAAGGCGCACCAATACATGGACCTGACGGAATAATCTACCCCGGAACGTGTCGAAAAGCTAATCAGGACAAAGACTTAAGGCAGAATCCTCGACCACGGAACGAGCCACTACGGCTGGACATTGCCAAGGCGTGTCAAGCGATCCACGACCAGTCCAGATTTCAGTTCATCGAACTTGGTTCAGGGCCTGATGGTGAAACGGGCACCATCACTTTCACCCCCGATGAGTTAATAGACACAATCGGCGACGTTGTATTGTCCCGCCGTGATATGGGGACATCGTACCACCTCTCCGTTGTCCTTGACGACGCAGCGCAAGGCATCACTCATGTGGTCCGGGGGCGGGATCTGTTCGAAGCCACACGCATCCACGTTCTATTGCAGGCATTGCTGGATTTACCCACGCCTGCGTATTTGCACCATGATTTGATCCGCGATGAAGCCGGCAAACGCCTGGCGAAACGGGACGATGCCCGTGCGATTTCGAAATACAGGGCCGAAGGCCACAGCCCTGCAGACATTCGGCGCCTGGTCGGTCTTTGACCGTTACTCTTATTCCATCGGGGCCATAAGTTCAGTTTCAGTGCCATCACGAACAGCAGTATAGAAACAGGTCCGGCGGTTGGTGTGGCAGGCAGCCCCTGTCTGGCGTACCAGAACCAACAGGCAATCGCGGTCACAATCGATCCGAAAATCCACCAGCTCCTGCACGTGGCCCGAGGTTTCGCCTTTGATCCAGAAAGACTGACGAGAGCGCGACCAATACGTCACCCTGCCCGTTTCCAGTGTCTTTTCAACGGCCTGAGCATTCATCCAGGCCATCATCAGGACTTCGCCTGACGCGTCATCCTGCGCAATGGCCGGGATCAGACCCGCTTCGTTATATTTCAGCGTCGATGGATCGAACACGACGGGATCAGTCATCTCAAAAACCTTTTGCATCCGGTGGGCTGGCCACTATGTATGAGGAACACACGACGAGGGAAAGCCATGAGCGGCGAGAACGACCTGATTAAGCTGTATTCCGGGCGCATCCTGGCGCTGGCTGCGGATATTCCGCATCTTGACCGGCTGGACAACCCGGATGCGACGGTAAAGAAACGCTCGCCATTGTGCGGTTCGACTGTGACTGTGGATGTGAAGGTTGACGATGGTCGGGTCAGCGCCTTTGGTCAGGACGTAAAAGCCTGTGCCTTGGGTCAGGCATCGGCAGCAGTTGTCGGGGACGCCATCATTGGTACGACGCGTGCTCAGGTTGAAGCCGCGCGCGATCAACTGACGCGCATGTTGAAAAAAGACGGCCCCGCCCCGGATGCACCGTTTGACGGGCTGGAAGTTCTGATGCCCGCACGGGACTACAAGAACCGGCATGCATCAATCCTGTTGGCGCTGGACGCCACAGCCGAAGCGCTGGCACAGGCCGAACAGGCGCATTGCGCGTGAACTTGGCAAACTAGGGTAAACCCGTTACCCCTCTGATCAGGTTTTAGGAGGGATGGGTTTGGACAATCTGCTTGAGCATTTTGTAACGCTTTGGGTCGTTATCGACCCGATCGGCACAATTCCCGTGTTTATCGCCGTCACTGCGGGCCTAGGCGCCGCAGCCCGGCGCAAGACCGCGTTACTGGCATCGTTGATCAGTGCCGGGGTTTTGTTGTTCTTCCTCGTTTTTGGGCAACTTCTCATTGAAGCACTCGATATCGGGTTGAATTCCTTTCAGGTCGCGGGTGGCATCATCCTGTTCCTCTTTGCGCTGACCATGATCTTTGGCGAAAGCAAGCAGGACATAGAACAACGTCAGGCGGAAGACGATCTGGAAGACAAATACCACAAGCAAAACCCGGCAATCTTCCCATTGGCGGTCCCGTCCTTGGCCTCACCCGGAGCGATGCTGGCTATTGTCATCCTGACAGACAATCACCGCTACAGCGCTGCCGATCAGGGGATCACCGCTTTGGTGATGCTTTCGGTGCTTTTGGTTGCGTTCTTTCTGATGCTTCTGGCAGAGCCGATCATCCGTTGGATCGGGCACTCGGGCGCGGCGATCATCAGCCGTATCATGGGGATGATCCTGGCCTCGGTTGCGGTCAACTCTGTTCTTTCCGCGCTGCTTGAGATTTTCAAAACCGGCCAGCTGTAAAAAAACCGCCGCACCTTCCGGGCGAAAGGGCGGCGGCAGGCATTGCGTGTCTCGCGTGGGGTCCGGTTCACCGCGCGGGGCCGAGGCATGGCCCCTCAAGGGGTTTGGGACAGGCAGGTCACCCTTGACTGAAATGGGGATGACAGCGCGGTTTTTTCGGCACGAGATCGCAGGCAGAAAGTCTTAAAAACCAACAGGCAGGTGCAACGCGACCATCAGGATCACGACCAGAGACATCACGCCAACCGCATCCTGCAGGATGGTCGATTGCGCGCGGCTGAAAGCGGTCTTGATCTGGGTCAGCATAGGGTCACCTCCGGTCAGAGTTTTAATCCTTTGTTGACCTTTTGTTCTCATATTTACCCGAGTCGGTAAAGAACTTTTTGAGAACATTTGTGAACTTTTCAGAACATCTAGTCTAACCTACTGAAATTAAACGGATTGCTTGATCCTGTTTCATCAGCCACAAAAGAACACGCGCGGCGCGGCCCCGTTCCGACGTCAAATTCGGATCCGCATTCAGCAAAGCCCGCGCATCTGACTGGGCGACAGCCATCAACCCGGCCTGACGTTCAAGATCAGCGATACGGAACTTAGGAAGGCCGGACTGCGCGGTCCCGATCAGATCCCCGGCCCCGCGCATCTCAAGATCGGTTTCGGAAATGCGGAATCCATCCTCGGTTTCGCGCAAAACCTCCAGCCGTTTGCGCCCACCTTCGCTGAGCGGCGGTTGGTACATCAGCAGGCAAGTCGAGTCCGCGTCGCCACGCCCCACACGCCCTCGCAATTGGTGTAACTGTGCAAGCCCGAAAATCTCGGCCCGTTCGATCACCATGATCGTTGCGTTGGGAACATTGACCCCAACTTCGATCACGGTTGTCGCCACCAGAACCTTGGTGTCACCGTTCTGAAAGGCGCTCATGGCAGCGTCTTTATCAGTGGGTGGCATCTGACCATGAACCAGCCCCACAACGCCTTCCCCCAGAATAGCGCGCAACCGTTTGAACCGATCTTCGGCGGCGGTCAGGTCCGAAACCTCGGATTCATCCACCAACGGACAAACCCAGTAACACTGCCGCCCCTCTTCGATCGCGCGGCGCAGATGCGACACGACCTCGTCCATACGCTGCGTGCTGACAATCGCCGTTTTGATCGGTTTTCGCCCGGGCGGCTTTTCGTCCAGCACCGAGACGTCCATGTCCCCGTATTGCGCCAACGCCAGGCTGCGCGGGATCGGTGTCGCCGTCATCACCAGAACATCCGCACCCTGCCCTTTTTCCGACAGTTCCATCCGTTGCCGAACACCAAATCGGTGCTGTTCGTCCACGATAGCCAAGCGCAGAGCCTTGAATTCCACGTCATTTTGAAACACGGCATGAGTGCCGACCAGAATCTGAATATTACCCTGTTTCAGCGCCTCAAGCTTGGCACGACGCTCGGCCCCCTTATCCCGCCCGGTGAGCAGTTCCAAAACCACCCCGGCCTCTTCGGCCAATGGGCGCAACCCTTCCAGATGTTGACGCGCGAGAATCTCGGTCGGGGCCATCATCACACCCTGCCCACCGGCTTCGACGGCGATCAGCAGTGCCATAAACGCCACCAGTGTCTTACCTGCACCAACGTCGCCCTGTAGCAAACGGTTCATGCGGGATTCAGATGCCATATCAGCCGCGATTTCATCAATCGCCCGGCTCTGAGCGCCGGTCGGGCGATACGGAAGGCTGGCCAGCACCTTGGATTGCAATCTTCCGGTCGCGACGCTGACGATACCTCGGGATTTGCGCTCTCGTTGACGGGCCAATGCCAGGGTCAACTGATGTGCAAACAATTCGTCATACGCCAAACGCTGCCGCGCGGGTGCAAATGGGGCGACGTCATCCGCCCCCTGAGGGTTATGCCCGGCGTGAATGGCCGAAGCCCAATCCGGCCATTTTTGCTGGGCCAGCTGCGCGGGGTCGATCCACTCCTCAAGCTCAGGCGCCCGCGCCAACGCGCTGCGACTGGCCTTGAACGCCGTTTTCTGGGTCAGCCCTTGTGTCAGATGATAGACAGGTTCGAATTCCGGAATCTCTCCGGCCTGTTCGACCGGCAACATATGGTCCGGATGCACCATCTGGGCCATGCCGTCGAACAATTCCAACTTGCCTGAAATTACCCGGCGCGATCCCTGCGGAAGCAGCTTTTTCAAATAGTCTCCACGCGCATGAAAAAAGACCAACTGGAAATCGGCCTGACTGTCTTCGACATGAACGCGATAAGCTCCGCCCTTGTTGCGCGACGGACGATGAGCGCCAACAGTGACTTCAACAGTCAATGTAGCCGGCAGGTCAGCACCCTGAATCGTGTCGCGCCTGCGCCGATCAACCACCGCATATGGCAACCCGAACAAAACATCGCGCGGGCTTTCTACGCCGGTCTGCGCCATAACCTGCGCGGTTTTGGGACCAACACCCTCAAGTGTTTCCAAACCCGCAAACAGCGGGAAAAGCTGTTCAGGCCGTCCGCTCATGCGCCTTCGATCAGCTGCAGCCAGCCATCCTCATCCAACGTTTCGATCCCAAGCTCTGCCGCTTTCTTCGCCTTCGACCCGGCTCCGGGGCCGGCAACCAGAATATCGGTTTTCTTGCTGACAGAGCCAGACACTTTTGCGCCTAAAGCTTCGGCCCTGGCCTTGGCTTCGGCGCGCGTCATCTTTTCCAGTGTTCCTGTGAAAACAACCGTTTTGCCTGCGACCGGGCTGTCGGACGCAGGTGCATCGGGTGCGATAACGGTCAACTCCTGCCGCAGTGTATCAAATGCGCGCCGCTCTTCCGCATTTGCAAACGCATCTGACAGAGACAGCCCAAGCGTTGCTCCGATCCCATCGATACCGATCAGATCGGACCATGCGGCATTGGCCTCTGCTGGTACGCGAGCTGCGGCAATCGCTGCATCACGCACTTCCTTGACGCGGGCACGACGACCTTCAGACAGTGCTGCGGCCCGCTCGGCGTCTTCTGCCTCATCAGCTTGCCGTTGCGCCAAAGCCGCCGGGCGCGCAGCATCCAACGCTTGTGCCATGGCATCCCACTCGCGGTAATACAACGCCAGATCACGTGCGCCAACTTCGCCCACATGGCGAATGCCTAAAGCAAACAATAACCGAGCAAACGGAATGGTTCGCTTTTCGTCGATCGCTGCAAACAGGTTTCCGGCCGAGGTTTCCCCCCACCCGTCCCGGTTTTTCAGCCGGGCCAGATTCCCCTTGTCACGCTGTTCAAGCGTAAAGATTTCCGCAGGGGAATTAATCGACAGCACCGGATCATCGTAGAACATTTCGATCTGCTTTGCACCCAGGCCTTCGATGTCAAACGCCTTTCGCGACACGAAATGTTTGAGTTTTTCCACCGCTTGCGCCGGGCAGATCAAACCACCCGTACAGCGGCGCACCGCGTCACCTTCTTCGCGGATCGCCGCGCTGTGGCATTCGGGGCAGAGCGTCGGGAAGGCAAAGGGCTGAGCATCAGAGGGGCGCTTCGCCAGGTCTACGTCTGCCACTTTTGGGATCACGTCACCCGCGCGATAGACCTGCACCCAGTCGCCAACACGAATGTCTTTGCCGTCGCGTATCGTACCGCCTTTGGCATCACGCCCAGCGATATAATCTTCGTTATGCAGTGTGGCGTTGGATACCACGACCCCGCCCACAGTCACCGGATGCAAACGTGCCACAGGGCTAAGCGCACCCGTGCGACCGACCTGAATGTCGATTGCTTCCAACGTCGTCCATGCCAGTTCAGCCGGGAACTTATGGGCAATGGCCCATCGCGGTGTGGTCGAGCGGAACCCCAAGCGCGCCTGAAGGGACAAATCGTTGACCTTATAGACAACCCCATCAATGTCGTAGCCCAAGGTAGAGCGTTGCGCTTCAATATCCCGATAATGCTCCAACATTTCTTGGGTTGTTGCGCACAGACGGGTCAAGTCATTCGTTGAAAACCCAAGCGACCTGAGCCGATCAATCGCTTCCATTTGCGTGCCCGCCAAAGGCTCAGACACTTCACCCCAGGCATAAGCAAAGAACTTCAGGGGACGGGATCGCGTGATTTCCGCATCCAATTGACGCAAAGATCCGGCCGCAGCGTTACGCGGGTTGGCAAATGGTTTTCCGCCCCGCTCCGCTTGTCGGGAATTCAGTGCCTCAAAATCGGCATGAGACATATAGACCTCACCGCGGACCTCAAGAACTTCAGGCGCGTGGTCCAATTGCTGAGGAATATCCGAGACGGTGCGTGCATTTGCGGTCACGTTCTCGCCGACCTCACCGTCCCCTCGTGTGGCCGCCTGCACCAGCAGACCTTTTTCATACCGCAAGGACAGCGACAGACCGTCAATCTTTGGTTCAGCCGTGAAAGACATGGGCTCCTGTGCGCTCAGGCCAAGATACTTTCGAATGGATCTGTCGAAATCAGCCACGTCTTCGTCATCAAAGGCGTTGCCCAGCGACATCATTCGGACAGCATGTGTGACTTTCGAAAACCCGTCTGCCGCCTTGGAACCCACCTGCTCCGACGGGCTGTCATCACGTTTAAGGTGAGGGAATCGTGCCTCAATTTCTGAGTTGCGGCGTTTCAGTGCATCGTATTCGGCATCCGAAATCTCGGGTGCATCTGCACCGTGATAGAGCGTGTTCGCCCGCAACAACACCTCCGCCAGACGCGCCAGTTCGGCGCGTGCTTGGTCTTCGGTCAGATCAGAAATGGAGATTGAGTTGCTCATGGCCTCGCCCTGTCACGCGTTCTTGGACCTCAGTGATAGGGCGAGGTCATGGCCAGGTCCAGACGTGCTGAGCCGTGAGTGCAATGTGCTGCCCCGGACCGCCGACAGCACAGGTGGTTCAAATCAGAGGCCGACAGCCATTCGTGTTTCTTCCAAACTGTTGCTTTGCGGGTCGCGCAGCACATATCCACGCCCCCAGACGGTTTCGATATAATTCTCACCGCCTGTCGCATTGCTGAGCTTTTTGCGAAGTTTGCAAATAAACACATCAATGATCTTCAGCTCAGGTTCATCCATGCCGCCATAGAGGTGGTTCAGGAACATCTCTTTGGTGAGGGTCGTGCCCTTACGCAAGCTGAGCAGTTCGAGCATTTGGTATTCTTTGCCGGTCAGGTGAACAGTTTTTCCATCCACTTCCACGGTTTTGGCATCCAGGTTTACCGCAACCCGACCGGTATGAATGATAGATTGCGAATGCCCTTTCGACCGGCGGATAATGGCGTGAATACGCGCCACCAGCTCTTCCCGGTGGAAGGGTTTGGTCAGGTAATCATCAGCACCAAAACCAAAGCCTTTGATCTTGCTTTCGGTATCGTCGGCCCCTGAAAGAATCAGGATCGGTGTTTCAACACGTGCGATGCGTAACTGACGCAGAACCTCGTGCCCGTTCATGTCCGGCAGGTTCAGATCCAGCAAAATCAGATCGTAATCATAGAGTTTCGCCAGATCGATGCCTTCTTCGCCAAGATCCGTAGCATAAACGTTCAGGTTTGCATGCGTCAGCATCAATTCGATGCTTTTAGACGTGGTCGGATCATCCTCGACAAGAAGTACGCGCATTTTTCACTGCTCCAGTTCGGTCAACAATTCCAATTAAAATTAAACCTGAACAAGAATGGTTAATCTGACGTTACCGTTGAATCATTTATTCACACTCTCCCTTAGGTTGTCGATATTTTTTTAAAGCTGTTGCCTTCAACGCCTCGACACCATGTTCAGCGACAAGAGACACCCAGCTGTTGAACTCTTCATCACTGATCCCGTACTTTTTCTTGGCATCAGACAAGCCGATCAGGCCGTAAAGCACGCCACGCACGACCAAAATCTTGCGTGAGGCCACCCAGCGGCGCGTATTTGCAGGCGGCAGATCTGCGCGTGTCAAAACGGACCCATCGGGCAGTGTCACGGACCTTGGGCCCTCAACTTTGTGCAAAAACATCTTTCTACCCTTTTCTTCCTGCTCCGTTACTGACATCAGGCTACTTAAGACCGCATGAAACCGCCCCTTGAGAATGTGTAGAATTTTCTTATATTCCGGCGGTCTTCCTTAACCCGAAACGGAACTGATCATGGCCCTCGATACCGAGACCCCGCTGAACTCGCTTGGTTTTGCTAAACCGCCCTCGGAAACGCGGGTGGTTGTTGCGATGTCCGGTGGCGTCGACAGCTCGGTTGTGGCGGCCTATCTGGCGGATCAGGGGTATGACGTCGTTGGGGTTACGTTGCAGCTTTATGACCACGGAGCGGCTTTGGCCAAGAAAGGCGCGTGTTGCGCCGGGATCGATATTCACGACGCGCGCCGTGTGGCCGAGGAGCGTGGCTTTCCGCATTACGTCTTGGATTATGAGAACATCTTTAAAGACGCCGTGATCGACGAATTTGCTGACAGCTATCTGGCGGGCGCGACCCCTGTGCCCTGCATTCGCTGCAATGAACGGGTGAAGTTCAAGGATCTGCTGGAGACTGCCAAAGATCTCGAGGCCGACTGCATGGCCACCGGTCACTATATCCAGCGCAAGATAGGCCCCAATGGGCCAGAGCTTCACAGCGCCGAGGATGCGAACCGCGATCAGTCTTATTTCCTGTTCTCGACCACGCCGGAACAGTTGGACTTCCTGCGTTTTCCTCTGGGCCACTTGCCGTCCAAGGACGCGACGCGTGAAATGGCGGCGCAATACGGGTTGTCCGTTGCGGACAAGCCTGACAGCCAGGACATCTGTTTCGTGCCCAATGGCAACTATGCCAGTGTCATCGAAAAGCTGCGCCCCGGTGCAGCGGAACCCGGCGAAATCGTACACGCCGATGGCCGCGTTCTAGCGCAGCACGACGGTGTGATCCATTACACCATCGGGCAACGGCGCGGCCTTGGCATCGGCGGCCTGAGCGAACCGCTTTACGTCGTCAAACTGGACGTCGACAAGAAACAGGTTGTTGTCGGCCCCAAAGAGATGCTGGCCACCCGAGTTGTACCGGTGCGCGAGATCAACTGGCTGGGCGATGAACCTTTTACCTCGCGCGATGAATGGCACCTGAAGGTCAAAGTTCGCTCAACCCGCCCGCCGCGTGAAGCCATCATTCGTCCGCTGTCCGACACAACAGCAGAAGTTGAACTGCTGACGCCGGAAGAAGGCATCTCTCCGGGTCAGGCTTGTGTGTTTTATGCAAGTGAAGGTAGCCGCATTTTTGGCGGCGGCTGGATCTGGCGCGGATACTAAGCCGATACAGGTTCGACCTCAAACTCGATCTGGATTTGCAGCGCATCGTTGAACCGGTTGAACGCTCCGCACAACGCGATGCGCCAGGTCAATTCAACGATCTGTGCATCGCTGAACCATTCTCGCAGGTCAGACACTTCGGCGTCCCGCATACGACCGGACCGTGTTGTCACGGCTTCGGCATAGCGTACAACAGCTTTGTCACAGGCATCAAGTTCAGGATGATCCTCGACATCCGGGAGGCGCGCAGCCCCTTCCGAACTAAGGCCCGCGACCGTTAGCAGCGGCGTATGATGGGAAACGCAGTAGTCGCAAGCATTCAGCTTTGACACCGTTACCATCGCCAATTCCAGTGCGCGGCGTGGCAGGTTCTGCTGTTCGCGCAACGTGGTCAGCATTCCGGTGACATGGTCCAGAATGGGCGGGCAATAGGCAGCCACGCGGGCCCAATTGTCGAACGGGCCATACGCACCCAAAGCGGCGTGAGATGCGCGTGCTTCTTCCGTCATCTCATGATCCAACAACGGGGGAATGCGGGTCATGGCAAAGCTCCTTTTTCGATCAAGATATCTCAGGCCCACACCGCTGCAACAACCTGGCTGAGATCACTTATGCGCGACACGGGCGCGTCTTGAACCCGCTACACAATATCTGTGGGCGAGTTAAAGAGAATGTAAAGCCCAACGCAGACCATGATGTAAGGAGCGATCCGATCCAGACGTGCGACACGAGGGCCGAGGCTTTTGGCGCGGGGCGCCCCCCATGTCGCAACAGCGACCAGACCGGCGGCGGCCGCTACTGCACCAACCAGTGCTGCCACGCGATAGGAGGGCGCGGAGTCCGCAAGCAAAGGGGTCATAACCGCAAAACTGTCGATCGAGAGGCTCAGGAAAAGCGTGACGACCGAGGTTACGGCACCTTTCGGTTCTGCCTCTTCCACTTCCTCTTCCCGAAATTGCTTCCAAATACCACGCAAGCCAAATGCCAATGGTACGATGCCCAGATACCCAATCCAGAAGGGCACACCGCTTTGGTTCAACCCCAACGCCACGGTCAAAGCCAGAGTCAGAACAAGTGTCTGTGCGACCGCAAAACCCAAAATGGCGCGGCGTTGCTCCATAACCAAGATCAGGCCAAGCAAGACAGCCAGATTGTCGAGATTGGTGGACACCATCGCAATCCCGGCAGACACCGCGAACAGCGCATGATCAAGCATTGTGGACCTGCATTCTGTCCAATACAGCCCGTGCTGCCCGCAGACCGGGGGCTTCGCCACCTCGGCCCAATCGGTCCATGGTCAGGCTCATGGCAAGCTGCTGCGCATCCGGGGCGTTGATCACATTGTGCAAGGCCTGGGAGATCTTTTCGGGTCGACAGTCATCCAGCAGACATTCCGGCACAGCGCGCGTATCTGACACCAGATTGACCAGCGTTACGGTGTCCAGTTTAACCATCCGCTCGGCCATCTTCTGTGTCAGCCAGTTCAGTTTGTAGGCAATGACCATCGGCGTATTCTGCGCAGCAAGCTCAAGTGACACAGTCCCTGACGCCGCAAGCGCCAAACTGGCCGCGCCAAACGCGGAACGCTTGTTGGCCAGCGCTTGATCCGCGTCTTCATGGCGTGGGTCCAGTACAACCGGGTCTCCGGGCCAGTCTGTGACCAATTCTTTGACGAGGTCCGTTGTCGCACCAACTGTCGGGATCACCACGCGGTAGCCCGGATGGTCCTTGGCAAACAGCCGCAATGCGCCGCCAAAGGACTCCGCAAGCCGTTCGATCTCTCCCCGACGTGATCCGGGCAAAGCCAGAAGGATCGGCGCGTCTCCCAGACCAAAACGGCTCCGAAATGCGGCGATCTCGTCCCGAGTGGCAACCGGTTCACTGGCCACAGGATGGCCGACAAAGTCGCACTCCATCCCTGCCCGTTCCATATACGGCGGCTCAAAAGGAAGCAGGGCCAGAACATGGTCAATGACCTTGGCCATCTTGTCGGCCCGCCCCGGTCGCCAGGCCCAGACACTTGGGGCGACGTAGTGAACCGTGCGGGTGTTGCTTGCGGCCTTTACGATCTTGGCAACTCGCAGGCTGAAATCCGGGCTGTCGATGGTGATCAACACATCCGGTTTTGTGTCCAGCACGGCCTGTGCGGTCTCGGAGATTCGGCGCTTGAGGTGGAAAAACTTTGGCAGAACTTCAACAAGGCCCATCACCGAAAGTTCTGACATGGGGAACCGGCTTGTCAGGCCCTGCGTTTCCATCAGCGGTCCGCCGACTCCGTCAAACTCGACATCTGGGATCAGAGTCTTCAAGCCTTCCATCAACGCGCCGCCCAGCCGGTCGCCCGAAGGTTCTCCGGCGACCAGAAAGACGCGCATCAGGCTGCCCGCTCGCGGATGAAAAGGAACAGACCCAGACGGTTACATTCTGCGATGACCTGCTCTTGCCCCAGGACAAGCACGCCGCCTTTTTCCAATACGATCCCGGACAACCCGGCCGCGACCGCATCCGTGACGGTATCCGGTCCGATGGCTGGTAGATCGGCGCGCCGGTCTTGATCGGGTTTGGGCCCTTTGAACAGTATGCCTCCACCCGCGTCTGGTCGTTGGGTCAAAGACTTCAGCATCCAGGCAGTGCCGAATATCCCTTCTATCGCGAGCGCCTGACCTTTAGAGACCGCACATGCTTGTCCGGTATCAGCAGCCCCCATTGCGCGCAGAATACCAGCCGCACGGTCTGCATCGGCCATGTCAGCCTCAGAGGGTTGCGCATCCGTCAGACAGCCCAAAGGCGGAAGCAAACCGGGCGCAATGTCATGTGCGGCGCGCATTTGCAGCCCAGCATCCTCAAGGATTCCGATGACCGCACGCAACGCGCCGTCATCCCCGGACATTATCGCCTTTTGGATCACCGGAACCAATGGCAGGGTCGCTGCGTCAATGCGGCTTGGGTTGATGGACGGGCGCTGAACTGCACCAGCCAGACAAATCTGCGTCACGCCCCGCGCCTTGAGATCGGCAATGAAGCTGCCCAGCTGCTCCAGCGGGAATTCTATATCCACGGTCAGATCGTCAGGTGGAAACCCTTCCAGTGCGCAGATCAAAGGTCGGTCTGCGAGCTGAGCCACAACTTCGGTTGGCAATGCCCCTGTTCCCGCAATCAACGCCAGCATTGGTTTATTTCCCTGGTGTCAGGAATGAGCGATCACTGTGGCCGGTAACAAAATCGACGATCCGCTGAACATAATCGCTTTCATTGCCTTCGCCGATCCGGCTGGCGCGGTCCATGAAGGTTCCATCGCCCTCGGACAGTTCCTTGAAGGCCGCGCGCAGCGCCGAGATATCCTCGCGCGAAACACCCTTGCGTTTCAGACCTACAAGGTTCAAGCCGTCCAGCTCACCACGTGAGGCCTGCACCAGACCGTAGGGAATAACGTCTTTGGGCACCATGGTCAGCGCTCCGATGATCGCCCCACGCCCGACGCGCACCCATTGATGCAATCCTGAGATGCCGCCGACGATCACATCGTCCTCCACGATACAGTGACCGGCTGCTCCTGCATGATTGACCATGATGACCCGGTTGCCGATCTGCACGTCGTGCGCCACGTGAACGCCCGCCATAAACAAGCAATCGTCGCCAATCCGCGTCACACCGCCGCCACCGTCGGTACCGGTGTTGATCGTCACATGTTCCCGGATCCGGTTACGTTGACCAATTTCCAGACGGGTGTTTTCGCCACCAAACTTCAGGTCCTGAGGAATTTCACCAATCACCGAGAAATTGAAGATAACAGTATCATCACCAATCGAAGTGTCACCGGTCACGACCACATGGGATTTCAGTTCAACCCGATCCGCAAGTTTGACCTGCGCACCCACATAGCAAAATGGACCGATCGAGCAGTCCTGCCCGATCTTCGCGCCCTCTTCGATAATTGCGCTGGGATGGATTCCGCTCATGTCGTTTTTTCCATGTCCCAATCTACATAGGCCGAAAATTCGGCCTCGGCCGCCACTTCGCCCTCAACAGTGGCCCGGCCGCTGAACTTGAACAGCTTGCCGCCCTTTTTGCCGCGCACGGTTTCAACATGCATCTCGAGAACGTCACCGGGTACAACCTTGCGACGGAACTTGCACTTGTCGATGCTCATGAAATAGATCAGCAGCTCGGTGTCGATGACGTCCATGCCAACACCCAGCATTACACCTGCGGTCTGGGCCATGGCCTCAACAATTGTGACGCCCGGCATGATCGGTGTGCCTGGGAAATGCCCCTGAAAGTGCGGCTCGTTCATGGTCACGTTCTTGATGCCGCGCGCCGACTGATAGCCCGAGATGTCCACGACCTTGTCGACCAGCAAAAACGGATAGCGGTGCGGCAAGATCCTTTGGATCAGCTGAATGTCGGCGCTTTTGGTTTCCGTGGTCATTGATCAGGTATCCCGTTTTGGATGTTTCTTTTGCGCGTGGTTAACAATACCGCATTCCAAGAGCAAGCGACCCTATTCGCCATTGCCTTCTTGCAGCGTGCTGCCATCACCGATTGCGGCGTCGATGCGAGCGATCGCAGCCTCGGTAATGTCTGTCGTACTAACCACCACATTCGACCGTTCGATCATCACACTGGCACCGAACTCGCGCAGCAGATCAACAAGAATTGGGCGCACGATCTCAAAAAAAGTCTGTTGCGCTTCTTCGCTGCGCCGCGCCAATGCGTCCAGCTTGGCGCGCTGGCCTTCTCGATGGGACTGAACCTTAGTGTCAAAAGCCTCGGCCAACGGGCGGAATTCCTCAGCGGGCAAGGTCGCGCGCTGTTCCGTCAGTTCCTTTTCTTCCTGGCTCAGCTCGACCACAATCCGTTCGTTTTCTTCTGCCAACAAAGCGCTTTCAACCTCGATCTCTCGCAGAACGCGCTGCCCGAAAGCCGAGTCGGCAAAAAGTTCTTCGCTGGAAAGCGTAACGACGCTGGCCTGCGGCACGCCAAGTTGTTGCGCGTCCAATGCAAGCGGCATCATAAGGGCCGAAAACACACACAGGGCCCGTAATGGGCCCCGTGCTATACTAACGAGCATGTTCAGCATCTGGGATCAGAACCGAGCCTGAATGGTAAAGTCAAAGTTCTGTTCCTTGTCGAAGGATTCTTTCTTGAGAGGCTGAGAGAAGTTGAACTGCAGCGGCCCAAACGGCGTGTCCCACAGAACCGAAATGCCGATCACATGGCGGATTGATCCGCTCGCACCCACAATAGTTGCGCCTGCCGTGTTCACATCGTCGATGTTATAGAGGTTGCCGACGTCATAGAACAAACCACCGCGCAGACCCAGTTCTTCTGGCAAGCCAAGCGGGAAGTCGGTTTCGAACCGGGCAACCCAGTAGTAGTTGCCGCCGATGGCATCGTCCTGACCGTTGGACAAGTCACGTGGGCCAATACCAGCGGGCTCAAAGCCACGGAAGGTGTTCGGGCCCAATACAAAACGGTCGACAGTACGGCTGAAGTCGTTGCCTCTCCAATGCAGTGCGCCGAATTCCATGGTCGCCCGCAGCACGACTTCTTCGTTCCAAACACGGGTTTGTGCGATACCGCGCGCTGTGGTTTTGAAGTACTTGTTGTCTCCTCCAAGACCGGCCGCATCAACGCCAACCTCGAACAGAACACCGGAATTCGGATCCAGACCACCGAGTTGGCTGTCATACACGTAAGATACACCCAACGAGCTAGAGGTTCTTTTGCCTTGCGCAATTTCGGACGAAATAACGGCGCCATTGGTTTCGTTGTCCTGTTGGGTCATCTCGCTGCGATCCCAACCATAGCGCAAGCGCAGCGATGACAACTCGCCGATGGCGTAGGTCAGCTGCGGCGTGAAGAACAGCGAGCTTGTGTCATAGCTGGCAAAACCAGAGTTCGTTCCCGACAGCCCCAGCCCCAAGTCAAAACGCAACTTGCGGCCTAAAAGATAGGGTTCTGTAAAGCTTATGGCATACTGCTCAGAGTCCTGCGCGGTTGAAATGGTCAGACCCAGGTTTTGACCACGTCCCAAAAAGTTGGATTCGTTCAGGCCGATTGCAATCCCGAAACCGTCCGTGACCGAGTAGCTACCACCAAGGCTAAGCGAGCCTGTCGGTTGTTCTTCAACATCCACATCTAGGATCACCTGACTGGGCGAAGACCCTTCGCGCGGCTCGACATCTGCGGTGGCGAAGAAGCCCAGAGCATTGATCCGCTCGGCCGCCTGACGAATTTCGCGCGGATTGAACGGGTCGCCTTCTACAGTGTCGAACTGACGTCGGATGACACGGTCCAGCGTGGTGGTGTTTCCTTCAATGTCGATCCGCTCAACAAAGATGCGCGGCCCTTTTGTCAGAACGAATTCGACGTCCAGTGTCAGGTCGCGATCATTGCGCGTGATGCGAGGTTCGACCCGCAAGAAGTCCACACCCTGTTTGACGCCCAGACGTTCCTGACGCGCAATCGAGTTTTCAATCAGCGATGGCGTATAAGTCACGCCCGGCTTGATCTTCAGTGCATCCTGATATTCAGCCGCATTCACGCCGGGGATTTCACTTACTGTTGTGATCTTGCCAAACGAGAATTTCTGCCCTTCAGTGACGTTCATCACCAAGAAGAAGGCGTCGCGTTCACGGGTGAATTCCACATTGGCGCTGTTTACGCGGAAATCGACATAGCCGCGCGACAGGTAGAAATCGCGAATGACCTGTTTGTCGAATTCGATGCGGTCGCCGATAAATGTATCATTGCGGAAGAAGGTCCGCAGGAACGTCGCCTGCTTGGTTTCGAGAACACGGCGCAACCGGCGATCCGAGAAGGCGCGGTTGCCAACAAAGCTGACGCGTTCAACTTCGATGGTTGTGCCTTCCGATACTTCGAAAACCAGATCGACGCGGTTGTCACTGCGGCGGATGATCCGCGGGATGACTGTTGCCGCGACCCGGCCTTGCGCAGAATAAATTTCGGCGATCAGGTCAGCGTCTGCTTCCGCCGCCTGAGGGGTAAAGACCCGGCGCGGTTCAGACTCTATGGCGTCCAGCAAAACATCGTCTTTGACGCGTGCGTTTCCTTCAATGCTGATCTGGTTGATCGTAGGATATTCCTGAACTTCGATCACCAGAGTCGTGCCACGCGGGGTCAGCTCGACTGTTTCAAATACACCACTGTCAAGCAAACGCTGATAGGCATCATTGATCTGACCAGCGCTGACTGTTTGCCCGGGTTCGATTCCGGTTCGGGCGATGATCGTGCCCGTTTCAATCCGGCGATTGCCTTCCACCTGAAACGAATTGATCGTGAAGTTCTGCGCCTGCGCTGTATTCGGAAAAGCCACCAAACACGCCGCAACAAAAAGGAAAAGAACCGTTAGCGCCTGCCACAAAATATTGTTTGTCGGCATTTGCCCCCCGCAGGATGTGCCCGCGTCTCGCCTGTCAGTCATTTTGTGCTCTACCCAGAATTTTAAGACTTTAATGCTGAGTAACGAGATTAAATGAGCTTGTCAAAAGGCGAAATAGAAGCATTCCAGTGCGACGCCGCACAGCAAGCTTTCTGCATTTCGGTGAGAATCAGAATCCGGCCAGATAAACCCCGGCCAGATACATTGCGCCAGTCAACGCCAGCGCTGTCATGGCAAAGCTCAACAATACGTCACGGTTCAGCATGAAAAGAAAGCTGAACCCCTGGTACGATTTTTTAAGCGCTTTGGTCATGGCGATACCCTTTCAACGCAAAAAGTATAGCCATGAATTGAGGCAGGAATGCGGCCTAAACTTGCACCAACCGCCACATTTAGCAGAACAGATCGTTGCTGACCGAGAACAGCATGAGCGTAAGGATGATAGTGATCCCCAGCCCCATAAGAATCCTCAGCGCGCCATCACTGGGTGGTTTTCCGGCGACCGCTTCATACGCGTAGAATACCAGATGACCGCCATCCAAGGCCGGGATCGGGAACAGGTTCAACAAACCGACAGCCGTCGACAGGACCGCGATAAAGAAGATGAAGTTCTGCGCCCCCTGGCTGGCCATTGCACCCGAGGTTTCAGCAATCCCGATTGGCCCGGAAATGTTGCAGGTGCTGATCGCTCCCGTAATCATGTGCCACATGCCGGACAGAGACCCTTCGATGATACGGCCGGTCTGAATGACGCCGCCACGCAGTGAATCCACAAAACCGGCGGGCTCAGTGGCGGGCTCTAACATCATGCCGCCGATGATCCCGATCCGCCAATGTGTGACAAACCCGCCTTCCGGCTTTGGTTCATCCGTACGGCGTGGGGCAAGCGCGAACTCAAGATCAGAGCCGTCCCGCCATACATTCAACAGCAAAACGCGCCCATCCGAACTTTCGACAAAATCCTTCAGTTGATCGAAGGCAAAGATCGGTTCGCCGTTCACGGCTGTGATCACATCACCCTGCTCTAACTGGATGTCCATGGCCGCACTGCGCGGGGCAACCTGACGGATCAGCGGTGGGAACATCCAGGGGGCCTGAACGTCCAGTGTTTGTCCATCGCGAATGACCGTGTAATCCAGAACCGGTTGCACCGGCAACGCGTCGATGAAATCCTGCCAGGCGCCCTCTTCATCATAGTCCGGCGTAGGAACACCGGCGATTGCGGTGATCACATCACCTTCCCGCAGTTCCTGTACCGTTCCCGGCAAAGGCTGTAGGGAGGCCACGGTCAAGGGTTCGCGCGACACGCCCTGAGACCAGAAGATCATGCCGAAAACCAAAATGGACATGGCAAAGTTAAATGCAGGACCCGCCGCAACTGTGGCAGCCCGCGCCCACAACGGGGCCCCGTGCATGGTGCGGCGCAACTCTTCCGGGCTTTGGGTGGCGATTTCACCCATCGCCTCTTCATCCTTGCCCGACGCAGCATTGGCGTCGCCCAGGAATTTCACATATCCGCCAAATGGGAGCAGCGCGATCTGCCACCGGGTTCCACGTTTGTCGACGCGGCTCCACAGGACCGGACCGAACCCGATCGAGAACACCTCGGCATGGATGCCCGACCACCGGCCCACGATATAGTGGCCGTATTCATGCACGGCCACGATGACCGACAAGGCGATGACAAAGGCAACAATCGTCCAAAGAAGATTGCCAAATTGAGGGATCAGCGAAAGTACGTCCAAAATTCTATCCTGCTCGTTCCACCACGGTGTCATCGACCCATTGACGTGCCAAATGGTCCGTTTGCTGCACGTTATCAAGGGTCATCGCGGCATCAATAAGGCCGTCTGATGCATCAAATCGGTCGAGAACGGCAGCAACTGCATCGGCCATATCCGTAAATGAGATATGGCGAGCAATGAAATGGTCCAGCGCCCGTTCTTTTGCAGCATTGAATACCGAGCCCGCCAAACCGCCGCGATCCATGACATCCCATGCCAGTTTCAGTGCAGGATACCGTGTCAGGTCCGGCGACTTGAAGTTCAGTTGGCCCAGTTTCGTAAGATCAAGCCGTTCCACAGGAAGGTTGCGGCGCTGGGGCCAATGCAAGGCATAGCCAATTGCGTGACGCATGTCCGGTGCGCCCAAATGGGCAATCACCGCCCCATCCCGGTATCCAACCATCGCGTGCACGATGGATTCCGGATGCACCACAACTTCGATCTGCGTCGGGGAGAACGAAAAGTATTCTTTGGTTTCTATGACTTCCAGCGCCTTGTTGAACATGGACGCACTGTCGATTGTAATGCGTTGGCCCATGTCCCAATTCGGGTGGCTGGACGCCTGTTCAACCGTTGCAGTGGCCAGGTCTTCCAGCGGCCAGTCCCGAAAGGCTCCGCCGCTTGCCGTAATGATCACGCGCTCGACCGCATCGATGTCTTCACCGACCAGTGCCTGAAACACGGCCGAATGCTCGCTATCGACGGGCAGCAACCGCGCGTTATGGGCCTTGGCTGTTTCCAGAACCAATGACCCGGCGCAAACCAGCGTTTCCTTATTGGCAAGCGCCAGCGTCGCCCCTTGTTTGAGCGCTTCAATCCCCGGCGCAAGGCCCGCTGAACCTACAATGGCCGACATAACCCAGTCCGCCGGGCGCGCCGCGGCCTCGGCAATGGCACGCGACCCAGCCCCCACTTCCACGCCGCTACCTGCAAGTGCACTGCGCAGGTCGTCCAACTTTTCTTCATGCGCTGTCACGGCCAGATTGGCCCCAAGGCGGCGCGCATCGTCGGCCAATTGCTGAATATTCGCACCACCGGTCAGAGCCACGACGTCGTAGTCGTCTGGCGCGCGTGCGATCAGATCAATTGTATTTTGCCCAATCGATCCTGTGGCCCCCAGAACAGTTACTTTGCGCATTACATCCCACCTGGCGCGTAAATCAGCCCTGCGATCAGAACAAACAACGCAGCGCCCATCATGCCGTCGAAGCGATCCAGAAAGCCACCGTGGCCCGGGATCAGATTTGAACTGTCTTTGACGCCAAACTTACGTTTGACCGCGCTTTCGATAATATCACCGATCTGACTTGCCATTGAAGCCAGTACAGAAACAATGACAAAGGCGAATCCGAAACCGGCATGGGTTGCAAAGGCGATCCCTACACAGGCCGCTGCAGCCCATCCACCTGCGGTTCCCGACCACGTTTTCTTCGGGCTGACCCTAGGCCAGAACTTGGGACCGCCGATTGTTTTGCCAACAAAGTATCCGGCGACATCCGTGGCCACGACCACGGCGATCAACCACACCATCCAGCCAAAGCCAAAATTTTCGCGGATCGAGATAAAACCCAACCCGGCCCCAACGATCCAAACTGCAAACAGCCCGTACAGAGTTTTCGACCGGCTCACCTGCCCCATACCCACCAATGCAGGCGCGACAACAACAGGCAATGTATACAGCGGTGGCACATGATAACTGAGCAGAACCGCAGCGCTTGTCAGGATGCCCAACTGAATTCCCGTACTCTGGTTGTTCGGCTCAATCATCCGAACCAGTTCCCAGGTCATCAGACCACAGGCCACCGCGATAAAAATCTCGAACCAGATACCGCCCAGCCATACCTCGACCGCGCCGATCAGAACCAGTACCGCAGCAGAAAGAACCCGTGCTGTCAGGTCAGACCATCGGCCTTCGCTCATGCCAGCACCGCTCCGAACCGACGCTCTCTGGAGCCGTAGTTGCGGCACAAGGCTTCCAATTCGGCTGCTGTGAAATCCGGCCATAGTGTATCAATGAATTCGTATTCCGAATACGCAGACTGCCACAAAAGAAAGTTAGAGATCCGCGCTTCGCCACTGGTCCGAATAACAAGATCCGGATCCGGAAGAACGCGCGTATCCAGATACTTAGGCAGCGTTTCTTCATCCACCTCTTCAGGCTTCAAACGCCCTTCGGCAACATCACGCGCCAGCCGTTTAGTAGCGCGTGCCACCTCATCCCGACCACCGTAATTCAACGCTACGGTCAAATGAACAAGGTCGTTGTCCTTCGTTTCCTGTTCCAGAGAATCCATCAACTCGGTCAGTTTTGAATCCAGACGGACCCGATCGCCGATGAACCGCACGCGAATTCCATTGTCGGCGAGAGTTCGGGTTTCCTTGATGATGTATCGACGGAACAGGCTCATCAGGCCCGCGACTTCAACCTGTGTTCGTTTCCAGTTCTCGGTCGAAAACGCAAATACCGTGAGATACTTGATCCCCAATCCCGGGCAGGCCTCTACCACCTCACGGACACGCCGTGCACCTGCGTGATGACCAAACAGTCTGGGACGGCCACGCGCCTGTGCCCAACGACCATTGCCATCCATAATGATAGCGACGTGGCGCGGGCCGGAAACCGGATCGGTTTGGGGATCTTTGGGCATCAAACCAGCTCAGACCTGCATGATTTCAGATTGCTTGGTCTCAAGTGCGGCGTCGACGGCCTTGATCATTTCATCGGTCAGATCCTGAACTTCGCTTTCCCAAAGTTTCTGGTCATCTTCCGACATCCCATCGGCCTTGGCCTTCTTGATCTGGTCCATACCGTCGCGGCGCACGTTACGGATCGAAACCCGAGCACTTTCCGCATATTGTCCCGCAACCTTGCCAAGCTCGCGCCGACGTTCTTCGTTGAGTTCCGGGATCGGCAACATGATGATTGTGCCGTTCAACTGAGGGTTGATACCAAGTCCACTTTCGCGAATGGCCTTTTCCACTTTACCAACCAATGACTTATCCCAGACATTTACAGTCACCATCCGCGGTTCGGGCACGTTCACCGTCCCCACCTGGTTGATCGGGGTCAGCGAGCCATAAGCGTCAACCATGACAGGCTCGAGCATAGATGCCGAAGCCCGGCCCGTACGCAGCGAGGCAAATTCAGTTTTCAGATTGGCCATGGCGCCATCCATGCGGCGCTTGAGATCATCTGTGTCCAGTTCGAAGTCGTCAGACATGCTGCTCACTCCCCGTTTTCAGGTACTCTTTGGATGGGTCTTACGCCATCACAATTGGGATGTATAGCAATCATGGTCGGGAATTGTATCAATGGCCAGAGGTGTTGCGACCATTTTGTACCAACTCCGATCCGATCCTCGGCCAGGCACGCCCGCCCGAGGATGCAGTACGCGTCAACTTCAGGCGTTCACATCAACAACAACGCGACCTTTGACCTGACCCTTGAGAATATCCGCACCAAGCTGCGGCAGATCTGACAAAGCGGCTGGCTGAACCATCGCCTCTAGTTTGTCCATCGGCAGATCTGTCGCGATCCGCTGCCACGCGCGCAGTCGGTTGTCGTAAGGCTGCATCACGCTGTCGATGCCCAACAGGTTCACGCCCCGCAACAGGAATGGAATCACAGTCGCAGGCAGGGCCGCGCCTCCGGCCAAACCGACGGCAGCAACCGAGCAGCCGTATTTCATCTGCCCCAGAACACGCGCCAACATATCTCCGCCCACCGCGTCTACACAGCCAGCCCAGGCTTCACTTTCCAACGGGCGCTTGGTGGTTTCATTCAACTCTTCGCGGGGCACAATCGTTGTCGCGCCAAGTGATTTCAAATAATCACCGGTTTCGGGGCGCCCGGTCACAGCCGCCACCTCATACCCCAGCTTGCCCAGAATGGCTGTGGCCACCGACCCAACACCACCTGCAGCGCCCGTCACCAGAACCGGTCCCCGATCCGGGGTCAGCCCATGATCTTCCAACGCCATCACCGCAAGCATGGCCGTAAACCCAGCCGTACCCACAGCCATGGCCTGACGTGCATCCAGCCCGTCGGGCAGCGGCACCAGCCAGTCCGCCCGCGCATTGGCTTTCTGAGAATAGCCGCCCCAATGCGCCTCGCCCACACGCCAACCGGTCAGAACAACCTTGTCGCCGGGTTTGTATCGCTCATCAGACGAGGCTTCGACCGTACCGGCGTAATCGATACCCGGCACATGCGGATATGCTCGCACCAGCCCACCCCCTTTGGGTGACAGGCACAGACCGTCCTTATAATTCACGGTTGAAAACTCCACCGCCACAGTCACCTCACCATGTGGAAGATCATCCAATGAAAGCTGCTTGACCGATGCACTCGCCAAGCCGCTCTCTTCGTCCTTGTCCATCACCAACGCATTGAACATTCTCAAATCCTTTCGTGTTACCTTGACCAGACCAGTCCTTCACCTGGCCCAAAATACCTCGGGGGAGTCGCGCTGCGACGGGGGCAGCGCCCCCAACCCTCGTGTTAAATCCAGAAATGCGACTGCACAGTTGCGCGCCGCATCCCGCCCGGCACCTCGATATCCAGTTCCGTTCCCGCATCCCAATGGCTCAACCGCACCATTCCAATAGCCACATTGGTCTTGAAATCCGGTGACCAGGCGGCCGACGTTACCTGCCCAACCCACTTTCCGTCCGCGTAAAGGCCCCAGGGTCGATCACAACCCGGAACAGGGTCGCCCGCAATCGCGATAGGTCGGATTTGCTGAATCGGCCCCTCTTTCGCCACCCTCAGCAACGCGTCGCGCCCAATGCACCCAATTGCGGTGTTGGTGTTGCAGAATTTGCCCAACCCACATTCGTGCGGTGTGTTATCGTCGGTCATGTCATTGCCATAAGACAACAAACCGCCCTCAATCCGCTCGATCAGGTTCGGACAGCCAGCGCGCACCTGAAGGTCTTCGCCTGCTGCAAACAACGCGTTCCAAAGGGGCATGCCGATCTCGCTGCCCTCAACATAGATTTCAAACCCGCCTTGTTTGGAGTAGCCCGAACGCGCAATCGCCAGATCGCGCCCCTCAAACTCGAACATATCGAACCTGAAGAACCGGATGTCCCGCACGCGGTCGCCAAAAACGCGCGCCATAAGCTCATCTGCCTTGGGGCCCTGAACCGCAAGCGGAGATACATCCGGCTCGTCAACCAACACATCCAAACGGTATCCGACGGCGATCCCTTTGACCCATAGCAACAGGTCACTGTCAGCAATCGAAATCCACCACCGATCTTCAGACAGTTTCACGGCCACCGGATCATTAAGCATTCCACCGGTCTCATCAACGATCGGCACATAGAAACACTGGCCCGGCAACATCCCCCGCAAATCGCGCGGGGTTAGCATCTGCATCAGCCGAGCAGCGTCCGGCCCGCGCAGTTCGACCTGCCGTTCACAGGCCACATCCCACACCTGTACATGGGTCTTCAAATGCCGATAGTCGGCCTCGACGCTTTCGAAAACAGTAGGCAATAACATACGGTTATATATCGTATATCCTTTGACCCCAGCAGCTTCAACCCCATCCGAGAATGGCGTGCGCCTCAGACGGCGCGAAGGAGATATTTGCGGCATTCAATCCTCCTGCGGCATGAAGACTAGATCGCTGACCGGCGCTTCAGATCCCGCCTCGGTCAGCATCTTGTGCACTTGTCCCCGGTGGTGAGTTTGATGATTGAACATATGGATGACGCAGCGCGCATAAGGCAAAGTAATGTCAGCCTCTTTCGCGGCTGAATACCACGTGAACGGACCCGTCAGAGGATCATCCCCCAACCTGTCAGCCCATCGGATAATGCGCGCGTCAATCTTTTCTCGCAGGGGCAGCCACGCGGACAGGTCGGGGCACAGATACACGCTTTCATGAATACCACCGCCCGTTCGATGAATGTTGCTTTCCGGTCCATCTGCCTTTTCAAAGCGAGACATCCAGATCCAATCCCCCCAGAGCAAATGGTTGGCTGTTCCCAGGATCGACCCGAAAAACGCTCCGCGTTCAAGGACCAGTTCCTCATGAGTCAAAGCTTGCAGAAACTCCGCCAACTGCTTGTTTTGCCAATGATTGTATTGCGCCAACTCACGCGCATATGCACCGGAGATCATTACTTGGGCCCATGCCAGTCAATTGGACAAATCTCGGCCGACTTACCGCCAAAGTCCCAGACCCGGCCATAGTCACGTACTTTGGACTTGGTGCCACGGGCGACAATAATATCGGGGCCCATCCAGTATTTCGAGTTCGACACCATAACGGGATGTTCTGGATCTTTACCGCCCAGCATCTCAATCTCGCCCTGTATTTTTCGGCCAATCATGATGCGGCGCTTGGTGCCGTCTCTTTCGATCTGAACGGGCGCGCGCTCGGCCCCGATGATCTCACTGACCAGCATGGTGAACAGCCCGGTGGTTCCGCCCGCCTGCCCGCTGAAGATTTGCAGCAACCCGTTATACGCCTTGCCACTGGCACGTTCGTCTACATAAGCCGCCACTTTCCACTGGCCTTCGCCCATCCGGCCCGGAATATCGACCAACAAACCAACATTCAGCCCCGACAGATCTTCGCCCTCGTAATGCCCGTCATCGATGATGATGCCCATCCAGGCATGACAATGGCCTTCGGTCGGAGGGTGCGCACCCAACGACACCACGCAGGGGCAGAAAACATCGCACGAACAGTTCAGGATCAATTCGCCTTTGATCGACCAATCCGTTGGGCTCATTTCGCGCCGCTTGGGGTTAGGCATCCGGCTGTCGATCCGTTGACTGATAGGTAACCGATCAGCTTCTGGTTTTCTGTTTTTTGCCATTGGCTTAACCTCCGTAACTAATTGGATAGACGAGCAGGACCAGACCACCCGCAATCAGTGCAAACCCCATAGGCCGCGTTATCGCGTGCCCGATTTGTGGGAGTTTTTCCAAAGCCATGAACAGTGTCGCGAGACCCATCCACAACAAGCTCATGACACCACCCACAAATCCCAGCGCCATGAAACCCCAGCAGCAGCCCACGCAAAACGCGCCCAGGCCCAAACCCATGCGAACACCGCCTGCGAAACCGGTTTTCCAATGGCCCAGAAAATAGGTCATCGGAGCATGGCAAACGCCGTGGCAGACCTCTTTCACGCGGGTGAACTGAAAGGCCCCCACTGCGATCATCAATCCGCCCGCAACCCAGCCAGACTTGGCGATGCCCAGCATATCGACCACACCGCCAAACAGCAAAATCAGTTGAATCCCGGTGATCAGAGCCGCAAATCCGACCCACACGAGCCAGTACCCCGCCAGAACGCCCAGCCAGCCTGCGCGGCTACCATTTGCGCTGCGGATCAGGTCATCATAGCTGCGCAGGGTTGGTACAAGTGTCGGCAGCATCATCGCCGCCATCATGATCGCCCACATTGAAAACAGCGGCCCGAACTCGGCCATGGGCATATACATGTCCATGCGCGGATCCATGGCCGCCATGGTCTGTCCCATGGGTCCGGGGCGACCTATCAGATCAAGGTCCATGTCCCGGCTCATCGAGAACATGACCCACCACGCCCACAGGATCAGGACATAAAAGCCCAGCCACATTCCGCTGCGCAGCCACATGCGACTCACTTCGGCCTCCCGACTCAACTCCCTTGCTTTTCAAATGTCAGACTTTTAAATGTCAGACAAATAAAAATTTGCCCAAGGTCCTCTGAAGATGAAAGCCGCGCCCCGGAAAACCGCTGACCTGTCCGCTCAGATCGCTCAAGCCATTCGGGACGCGATTGTGTCAGGTGAGTTGATCGTGGATGCCCGCTTGCCGTCCGAGGCCGAGTTGTCAGAACAATTCCAGGTGTCGCGTCCAACCGTGCGTGAAGCGTTAAAACGATTGGCGGCGCAATCCCTGATCCGCACGCAGCGCGGCGCATCGGGCGGCGCGTTTGTAAATCGGCTGAGTTTTGAGGACGCCTATTCCCAGCAGGTCACAACCTCGACCTTGCTGCTGTCGATGAACGCGGTCAGCTTTGATACCGCCTGCGAGGCGCGTTATGCTTTGGAAAGAGCTTGTGCGCCTTTGTCCGCGCAGCGACGCACCGCAGATCAATTAGCCACCATGCGGGCCGAGATATTTCGTCAATCTCAACCGGGTCTGACAGACGAAGCGTTTTGTGCATCTGACGTGACCTTTCACCGTGCCTTGGTGGATGGGGCTGGAAACCCAGTCCTGTCATATCAATTGGCGGGGGCGGTCGAGGCGATGCAACCCCTGATGAACATGATCACTTTCACCGCGCGGTCTCGTGAAGAAATCATAGCGTTGCACAGCAGAATAGTTGACGCGCTTGAAGCGCAGGACGCCGAAACCGTGGACGCCGCGCTGAATGATCTGGAACACTACACCCGCCAATTGGCGCAGGACGTGGCCGAGCGTAAACGCAAACCAGCTTGAGCGTCCAATGCGCGCTTAGGCAACGAAAGGAAGACGAGCAGGCAGAATGTCATCCGGCGTCAAGACCGGAACTCTCAATACGAATTGAAGATCAATGACTTACGGGAGGACGTTATGAACACTAGACCGGACCCAACCTTTTACCCATCCGCCAAGCTCGCGATGGAGGGGCCTACTGAAACGCTTGCTTTCACCTTGATGCTTAGCCCGGATTTTTCGCAACCAGACGGGTTGGCGGTTGTGAATGTCGATCCAACATCCGACGATTTTGGAAAAATAGTTCATCAGGTAATCATGCCTGAGAAAGGCGATGAGTTTCACCATTTCGGATGGAATGCCTGCTCGTCCGCCCTGTCACCGTTGACCGGGCACGCCTTTCTGGAGCGGCGCTATCTGATCATCCCCGGCATTCGATCCAGCCGGATTTACGTCATCGACGTTAAAAACCCACTTGAGGCGAAGATCCACAAGATCATCGAACCCGAAGAAGTCTTTGCCAAGACTGGATATTCCCGCCCACACACGATCCATTGCGGACCCGAAGGCATCTATGTCAGCACGCTGGGTGGCGGTGGCGCGGATGGCACTGATGGTCCTCCGGGCATCTTCATTATGGATTGTGAGAGCTTTGAGATCATCGGCCGCTATGAGATCGAGCGCGGTGTGCAGGACAAGCATTATGATTTCTGGTGGAACCTCCCGCGCGATTACATGGTCAGTTCTGAATGGGGTCTGCCGCCTCAGTTCGAAAACGGGATAGTGGCCGAAGACTTGCTTTCGAACAAATACGGTCACCGTATCCATTTCTGGAACCTGCGTAACCGGACCAATATCCAGACCATCGATCTTGGTGAAAACCACCAGATGGCACTGGAAATCCGTCCGGCCCATGACCCGGTCAAGCAGTATGGGTTCTGCGGGGTTGTCGTAGACACCACCAACCTTCAAGGTGCGATCTTCACCTGGTGGCGCAATGATGACGGCACATTCGAGGCCAAGAAAACCATCACCATCGATCCGCAACCAGCTGATCCCGATGATCTGCCAGATCTGCTCAAAGGGTTTTCGGCGGTGCCGCCGCTGGTCACTGACATCGACCTGAGCCTTGATGACAAATACCTCTACGTCTCGTGCTGGGGCACCGGTGAGATGCATCAATACGATGTGTCAGACCCAATGAACCCCAAGCTGGCTGGTATGGTTGAAATCGGGGGGATCGTTAAGAAAACCAAGCATCCAAATGGCCAGAGTTTTGGTTACGGTCCGCAAATGGTTGAAATCAGCCGTGACGGCAAACGCGTCTATTGGACCAACTCGCTCTATTCCACTTGGGACGATCAATTCTATCCGGGCGAAGGCGGCGCGGCCATGGTCAAGGCCGATGTTGGCGAGAACGGAGGGTTGACGTTGGATCCGAAATTCTGGGTCGAGTTCCCCGACGGCTACCGCAGCCACCAAATCCGGCTGGAGGGCGGAGACTGTTCAACCGACAGCTTCTGCTACCCCTCGGTCTGAGTTGGACGTTTTGATGACATCAACGGCTGGCCTCTGGCTGGCCGTTGTTCTGAGCGGCGCATATCACGGTCTGAACCCTGGCATGGGCTGGCCGCTGGCGGTCTCTTCCGCGCTGATGGAGCAGCGCCAATCCGCGCTTTGGCAAGCACTGGCGGCTTTGGCGGGCGGGCATTTTGTGGCCATGTTAGGAGTGCTGCTGCCTTTTGCGCTGATGGCGGTTCTGGTCGACTATCAAAAGGAAATCCGAATTGGTGCCGCGCTGCTCGTCATCGCGATGGGGTTGTTCATCGCAATCACCCGTCGTCACCCCCGTTTTTTGTCACGGATTCCCCCCAGCAAACTGGCTCTTTGGTCGTTTCTGGTGGCCCTTGCGCACGGGGCCGCCCTGATGCTGGTTCCGATCTATCTGGGGCTGTGTGCCGTAGATGAACTGGACGCTGGCCATCAAGCGATATCCCAGATCATGACAACAAACACACTACTGGTTTTGGGCGTCGCCGCGCTTCACACAGCCGCCATGGTTCTGGGCGGAGGTCTGCTGGCTTTTGCCGTCTATCGTTGGCTGGGCCTGCAGGTTCTGTCGCGCAGTTGGTTCAATCTTGAGCTCATCTGGGCGCTAAGTCTGATATTGGTTGGCGGCCTTGGTCTTTGGTCAGCGCTTGGTTGATCTTGTACTTTGATTTGAAACGCGCTTTGTCTGCGGCAAGACAAAAACGGAGTTTCCGAATGCTGGACCAAACCCGCCCGACCGAAATGCTGCGTCAGGGCAGAAGTGATGACTGGCAAGCCGCCACCTCCCACGCCTTTACGCGCGATTTGTCCGACGGCACCCTGCCCGAGGACAAAATGCGCTGGTACCTTCAGCAGGATTATCAGTTCGTGGACGGATTTGTGCGCTTGCTTGCCAGTGCCATCGCGCACGCTCCGACCCTCGCAGACAGCACACCAGCCGCGCAGTTTCTCGCGGTGATCACAGGCCCCGAGAACACTTATTTCCTGCGCGCAATGGAGGCTTTGGGCACAAAACCCAGCACAGAACCCGCCCCCGCCACACGGGCGTTTCAGGACCTGATGGCCGAGGCCGTGGCCTCGGGCCGTTATCAGAACATGCTGGCCGTGCTGGTCGTGGCCGAATGGGTCTATCTGAGCTGGGCCAGCCCGGAAAACCCACCCAAAGACGACCTGCCCTTCTGGTTTGCCGAATGGATCACGCTACATGCGGGCGAAGGGTTTGAAAGCGTGGTCGAATATCTGCGTGGACAGCTGGATAAGGTTTGGCCGACGTTGGATGCGGCTGAACAGGCCGAGGTCACGCGATTGTTCCATCGCGCAGTCGAACTGGAACGTGATTTCTTTGACGCCGCCTACGCGGCCTGAACCATAAGGGGGCCGGAATGGTCACAACTCTGAACGTGATTGCTGCGTTGCTGACTATCGGGTTTGGCGCGTTTGGGTTTCTGGCCCCAGCCCACACTGCCTCGGCTCTTGATCTGGCCCCGACCAACAGCACGATGGGCTTGTCTGAGATGCGCGCCTCGGTCGGAGGTCTGTTTGTCGTCACCGGAATCGCCGTTATCTGGCTGAACAATCCAATGGCCTATGTCATGCTGGGCGTCGTCTATTCGGGGGCAGCGTTAGGCCGATTTGTATCGGTCGCGCTGGACAATCCGCCGTTGGCCAAGGCGATGATCTTTGGTGGAATCGAACTGGTTCTGGCCGTTTGGCTGATTGCTGCAAACTTTAATAAAACAACCTAACCAACTGAGACTATTGGGTTGATTGAGGTGCAATCTGAGTTTGCATCTAACCATCACCTCACCTATATATGGAATGTCCTTCGGGACTATGGACATAAACGCGCTCGTAATAAGCGGATCGGACCCGGGGGCGGTACCCGGCGGCTCCACCAACCATCCTTCGTTTGGGGATTTTGGGGCCGAAACAGGATCGACGAACGTCTAAAGGGGTTAGCTTTGTCTCGGCTGTCTGCCACCGTTATCGGCGAAACTAGTACAATTGCAAACGACAATCGTGCTCCGGTTGCAGTTGCTGCGTAAGCAGTAACAAGACCGAAATCTAAGCCCTTGCGCCTAGCCGCGTAAGGCGGGGTTCGCAGGTACCTGGCAACAGAAACCTGCATTATTCCCTGACATATCTGACCTTATTCCCTTTTTTAGGGCACATTCAGAGTTTGTTCATTCCTGCCTGTCATCGTTCCCTCACTTGGACAGGAGAGCTGGGATGACAAATTCAGAGATACTCAGGGCGTGGTATTCCGAAGTTTGGGAAAACGGAAATACCGAGGCAATCGATCAATATTTTGCGCCGGAAACGATGGCCGAAGGGCTGATCCCCGAAATGCAAGTTGGTGCAGATGATTTCCGCGACCTGGTCACCGCGTTCCGCCATATCCTGGGCGACATCAAGGTTGAACTGCCCAAGATCATCGAAAACGGGGATTGGGTGTCAGCGATTTTGAATGTTCGCACCTTCCGCGCCGACAACGGCGCGCCTTTGGAGGTCACGGGACAGGTCATGGCGCGGTTCAAAGGCGACAAGATGGTTGAGGCCTACAATCACTTTGATTTCATCTCGTTCTTTGAAGAGTTAGGCCAGTTTCCATCCGACACACTGCCCGTGTGCATGACAGGTCAACGTCTGGACTGGGCCTGAACCCAAAGCAATCTTGACCCCAATTGCGCTTGCACGTTAGCAAGCGCCAAGGGGTCCAAATGCGAACACCCCAAGGCGGTGCCGCAAGTTTCGCATCTTTCGGGACTTGCAGGATTAAATGTTGTGACTTGGCCACCCGACATTGAACAGCAAGTGTTAGTGCTTTTGGCTGCCTTCGACACTTCCAAATTCTGGAACCAGTCTGAGCTTTTGGGCCATACAGCATGAGCGGTTCCGTGACGCCCTCGGTCCCAGAGCTAATTCGCGTCTTTGGCAGGATCGGGTTGCTGTCCTTTGGCGGACCAGCGGCGCAGATATCTCTGATGCATCAGGAACTGGTCGAACGCAGACCATGGCTGGATGAGCAAACCTACCTGCGTGCCTTGTCACTGTGCATGTTGCTGCCGGGTCCAGAAGCCATGCAATTGGCCACTTACGCCGGATGGCGTTTGCGCGGGGTTTCCGGGGGGCTGATCGCTGGCAGCTTGTTTGTCTTGCCCGGCGCAATAGTCATCGCTGTTTTGGTCGCGCTCTACTCTGCGTTTGGAGACCTTCCATTGGTGCAATCGGCCTTCATCGGCGTCAAGGCAACAGTCATCGTGATTGTCTTGCAAGCGCTGCGCAACCTTTCGCGCAAAGCTTTGACGGACAAAGACCACTACGTCGTCGCCGCACTCTCATTCCTTAGCATTTTCCTGCTGAACCTCCCCTTCCCGCTGATCATCTTTGCGGCCGCATTTTGGGGATACGCGACTTTCCGAGGCCCGACGGAACCATATGAGCCGAACCAGCCGTCGCACCTGAAGCCTTCCCTGCGAACCATCGCTGTTTGGTTGCCTCTTTGGCTTGGTCCCTTGGTTGCATTGACCATAAGCGGACACCAACTGCTGAGCGATTTGGGTTGGTTTTTCGCACGGCTGGCCGTCGTCACATTTGGTGGTGCTTATGCTGTACTCGCCTATATGACCCAGACGGTTGTGGATCAGTATCACTGGATCAGCACTGACCAGATGATCGACGGATTGGGCCTTGCGGAAACCACACCCGGCCCTTTGATTCTGGTCACTCAGTTTGTCGCAATGCTTGCGGGAGAGTTGAGCGGAGGCTTTGGCCTGGCTTTGGCGGCCGGCGCGGTCGCTCTTTGGGCAACTTTTGTGCCGTGCTTCCTGTGGATCTTCCTGGCCGCCCCGTACCTTGACCGGCTGGCTGCGCGACCGCGCCTGTCGGCCGCCCTTCACAGCATCACCGCTGCTGTTGTCGGAGTGATTCTCAACCTTTCCGTGTGGTTTGCCCTGAACGTTCTATTCGAATCAGTTCCCCACATATCCTGGGGCCCACTGGCAATACCCACGCCGCAACTTTCGCAAATGGATTTCACCGCTTTGGGTTTGACTATTCTGGCTGGGGCCTTGATTTTTAGACTGAAATTGGGGATGGGCACCGTGTTGGCCCTGATGTCTGTCGCCGGGCTGGCCGCACACACTATATGATCAATCCGGCCATACCTGCCCTTTCGTTTCCGAACAAAAGCCCTATGCTGGGCATAACCAGTTTTGAGGATCACACATGTCGCAAGGCATCGATTACGGCAACCTGATGCACTCCGCCATGCGCGGGCTCATTAAGAAAGTGCTGACGGATGTTTCCGAAACCGGCTTACCCGGGGCGCATCATTTCTTTATCACCTTCGACACGCGCGAGGACGGTGTAGACATCGCCGACTGGTTGCGTGAACGGTATCCGGAAGAAATGACAATCGTCATGCAGCACTGGTTCGAAAACCTTGAAGTTGGCGAATCCGGTTTTGCCATAACGCTGAATTTCGGCGACGCGCCTGAACCGCTCTACATCCCCTATGCCGCGATCAAGACCTTCGTGGATCCGTCTGTTGAATTTGGCCTGCGCTTTGAAAGCCCCGAGGGTGAGTTAGACGATGATCATATCATGGAAGAGTCGATAGAAGTCGAAGAAGAAGAGCCACATCACGACGCAGACGTGGTTTCACTCGACAGTTTCCGGAAATAACCACATCAACCCCGCCGCGCGCGGGGTTATTTCTTTTGCAGAAATGTTTCGACTGACCGGGATTTTACACCGTCTATGAAACGCGAAAAGGACAGGTTCAGCCCGCCTTCTGCAAGCGTTCGATCAAATTGCTGCAGTTCGTACCCGCCATCCTGATCGATGAACAAAGAAAACACGGTCATCGTATCCCCCACAATTCGACCCCAGACAAACGGTTCCCCTTTCATCGGGTCCAACGGCACTTCGTGGCCAAAGACATTGCGCTTCATTGCGGCCGAAAACAAATCCCCGCGGCCCGAGGGCACAAAGTCGATAGAAAACTTCTGTTCCTTGACGCGCCCGTCCAACTTGTAGGTCGTGGTCCGCCAACTGACATTGAACCCATTTTGGGTTTCAGCAATGGAAACGCTCATGTCCCGAGGGGTTGAGGTGCCATCAGCATCCACGACGTTAGCAGACCCGATATAATCCCCCACAAAAGGTGCAATGTCCTGAGCCCGTGCAGAATCGCTGAAAACGGACAGCCACAATGCGCAAATGGCAAAGATCGTGACGGCTTTTGCAAGCGCAAGACGATGGAAATTTGGCATTTTGTCCTCCACGGCGTTCACCTTCTTATTGTAGCTCACAGAGACCCACGCACAATGGCACTTTCCCCGCCTTTCTTAAGTAAAGTGACGCACCCCGCCACCTATACCTTTGCGACGCCTCTGGCTAAGGTGCGCGCAACTGGCCGATTGCGTCACGGCTTTGCTGCGGCTAAACGGCATACAACTGCATACCAGACGGAGTGACAGATGTCTCAGACCCGCACCGAATCCGACAGCTTTGGCCCGCTTGAGGTTCCTGCCGACAAATACTGGGGCGCGCAGACGCAGCGCTCGATCATGAATTTTCCCATTGGTTGGGAAAAACAGCCCGTCGCCATCGTCCGCGCGCTGGGCGTGATCAAAAAAGCCTGCGCAATGCAGAACAAGGTCACCGGCAAACTGGATGCAAAAATTGCCGACGCGATCATTCAAGCCGCTGGTGAAGTGATCGAGGGCAAGTTTGATGACAACTTCCCACTGGTTGTCTGGCAGACCGGCTCGGGCACGCAGTCGAACATGAACTCGAACGAGGTCATCGCAAACCGCGCCATCGAAATCCTGGGTGGTGTGATTGGTTCAAAAGACCCGGTGCATCCGAACGACCACTGTAACATGGGTCAGTCTTCGAACGACACCTTCCCTACCGCCATGCATGTGGCCACCGCGACCAGCGTGCGTGACGTGCTGCTTCCGGGTCTTGAAAAACTGGCCGCAGGGCTGGAACAGAAGGCCGAAGAGTTCAAAGACATCATCAAGATCGGTCGGACGCACACGCAGGACGCAACACCTCTGACGCTAGGACAGGAATTCAGCGGTTACGCCCACCAGATTCGCCAGGGTATTGCCCGTGTTCATGCAGCCATGCCTGGGATTTACGAGCTAGCGCAAGGCGGTACCGCAGTTGGTACAGGGCTTAACACCCAACACGGCTGGGGCGAGGCTGTCGCAGGTCATATGGCCGATATCACCGGCCTGCCCTTCGTCACTGCGCCGAACAAGTTCGAGGCGCTTGCCGCCCATGACGCGATGGTCTTCCTGTCAGGCGCTTTGGCGACGATTGCCGGCAGTTGCTACAAGATCGCCAACGACATTCGTTTCCTGGGCTCGGGCCCACGGTCGGGTCTGGGCGAACTTATTCTGCCCGAGAACGAGCCAGGTTCGTCGATCATGCCCGGCAAGGTGAACCCCACGCAGGCCGAAGCGTTGACCCAGGTCGCCGCCCACGTGATGGGCAACAACGCCGCGATGACTTTCGCAGGCAGCCAGGGTCATTTCGAGCTGAACGTTTACAACCCGATGATGTCTTACAACCTGCTGCAGTCAATCCAGCTGTTGGGCGATGCTTCTGACAGCTTTACTGAGCGGATGCTGATGGGCATCAAGGCCAACGAACCGCGCATCGACAAGCTGATGAAGGAATCACTGATGTTGGTCACAGCGCTGGCGCCAACTATCGGTTACGACAACGCCACAACAGTTGCCAAGACGGCGCATAAGAATGGCACAACCCTCAAGGAAGAGGCCGTCGCGCTGGGCTTTGTGGACGAAGCAACCTTTGACGCCGTCGTCCGCCCCGAGCAGATGATTGGTCCAAAAGACTGATGGGCAAGCCGGTTAACCTGAACCGGTATCGTAAAGAAAAAGCGCGGGCTGAAAAGAAAGCCCGCGCGGATCAGAATGCTGTCGCATTCGGCCGCACCAAGGCCGACAAAGAAATCGCCAAGTTTGAACAGGACAAGCTGAAGCGTGACCTCGACAAGCGCGAGTTAGACGAATGAGCGGCCGCCCGATCAAGCGTTCTCTGACTCTCAAGGGGCACCGAACATCCGTGTCGCTTGAAGATGAATTCTGGCGAGCTTTCCGCGACATAGCGGCTGAAAAAAGACTTCCGATCAATGTTTTGGCCGCAGAAATTGATGTTGAGCGCGATCCTGAAACTGGCCTTGCATCGGCCATTCGTGTGTTTGTTCTGAAATGGTATCAGAACAAGGTTTGAGGCATATGCCCGGCTTCGCGTTTGGCCATGAAGTAAAAAACTTGCGATGAACAATTGAAGCGCAGCGCCGTAATTGTTTCCCATTTACCCAGACTCGTTTTCTTGGACCGCTCAGTTTTCAGGCGTTGTAGAAAACCACGCCAGATCGTCGCCGTTTCGTTTTTGCATCCAAGTATTCGCAAGGCGGAATAATCGCGCGTCTCAAGGCTGCGGCAACAAAAGCTACGACAATACAGCAACGCAACCATCTGATCGCGAAAGACAAATAGCAGGATAAAAGAAGATGTGGTGCCCAAGGAGAGACTCGAACTCTCACGCCCGTGAAGGCGGGGGATTTTGAATCCCCTGCGTCTACCATTCCGCCACTTGGGCCACGGACACTGGATTAGCGCCCATGCGCAGGAAGGTCCAGAGGCAAAAAACATCCCACATTCCATTTGTTTCAATCTGGGCGGTTGACGGTCCGTCAGGTGCATGGTTTGCCTTCTTGGGGCCGCAAACGGGATTTGAGTACTGTATATGTTACGATCGCTTTATGACTGGACCATTCGTCTGGCCGAACACCCTCATGCCCTGTGGGCCTTGGCCATTGTCGCCTTCATCGAAAGCTCGTTTTTTCCGATTCCCCCTGACGTCCTGATGATTCCGATGATTCTGGCCCGCCCGTCACGCGCCTGGTTGATTGCAACCGTTGCGCTGGTGGCTTCGGTTTTAGGCGGGATGCTGGGTTATGCGATTGGCGCGTTCTTCTATGAAAGCATCGGTCAGCCCATTCTGGAATCCATGGGCAAAGCGCACGCGATGGAAGAATTCAACACCCGATTCAACGATTTCGGGTTCTGGGCTGTGCTGGCCGCGGGTGTGACGCCCTTCCCCTACAAGGTCATCACCATCATGTCCGGCTGGACCGGAATGCCGCTGGGCACATTCATCGCCACATCGATTCTGGCGCGTGCCATGCAATTCTTTCTGGTTGCCGGCCTGCTTTGGGGCTTCGGCGAGCCGATCCGGGACTTTATCGAAAAGCGTCTGGGCCTTATGTTCACGCTGTTCATCATCCTTCTTTTTGGCGGGTTCGTGGCGGTTAAATATCTATGACAAAAAAATCCGTACTTGTGGCCCTCGCCACGATTGGCTCAGCAGCCCTGCTATTGGGCGCGTGGGGATTTCAGTATTTGGGCGGGCTTGCACCCTGCAAAATGTGCGTCTGGCAGCGTTACCCCCATGCGGTGGCTGTTGTGATTGGCGTGGCGGCGCTGGCCTTGCCAAGATTTGGTATCCTGCCGCTGCTGGGCGCAGCAGCTGCTGCAACAACGGGTGCCATCGGGGCCTTTCATGCCGGTGTTGAGCAAGGCTGGTGGGAAGGCCCCAGCACATGTACGTCGGGCGATATCAGCGGACTGAGCAACGACGATCTGTTCGATCAGATCATGAACGCGCCACTGGTGCGCTGTGACGAAATCCCGTGGGAGATGCTCGGCATCTCGATGGCAGGCTGGAATGCCATCGCCTCGGCAGTGCTGATGCTGATCTGGATCGCGGCCTGGCGGGCGCGCGCTTAAAACTCGTCCAGTTCCGCATCCCAATACAGGAAGTCGATCCAGCTTTCGTGCAGATGGTTCGGCGGGAATTTCCGCCCGATATTGCGCAACGCCTCGGCGTCAGGTTGACGTGGCGGCTTGCGCAATGTCATCCCCGCCTGACGCAGCGATTTGGACCCTTTACGCAGGTTGCAGGGGCTACAGGCCGCCACTACGTTCTGCCAGCTGGTCACGCCGCCTGCCGCGCGAGGGACCACGTGGTCAAAAGTCAGGTTATCGCGGCTGCCGCAGTACTGGCAGCGGAATTCATCCCGCAAAAATAAATTAAAGCGCGTGAAGGCCACGCGCTTTCTGGGTTTTACATAGTCTTTCAATACAACGACCGAGGGTATTCGGATCTCGGTGCTCGGGCTTCGGACGACCTCGTCATATTCGGCCACGATGTCGACCCGATCCAGCCAAGCCGCTTTGATCGCCTCTTGCCAGGGCCACAAGGACAGCGGGTAGTAGGACAAGGGGCGGTAATCGGCGTTCAAAACCAAGGCCGGGTGTTGTTTGAGCATACCCGGCTCTCTTACAAATTCGGTCCTGAAATCTCCGTCCATCACAGAATCGCTCCTCGCTCTCAGCTGCCCGTTTGTGACACCAGAGCGGGGAGCACCCGCCCCGGCCTTAAGATAACTATATATCGTGTTAAAACTCTGACAAGCCCTGAGTTTCCACAATATGTCGCAGACTGGGTAAGCCGAATCTGTGACAGGTACGTGACACTTATCCACAGCTTGCGTCGGGTGCGTCCTTCGGGCTATGCGCTGGTCATGTCCTGGTTCATTCGCTTCAACAAACCGTATGACGTGCTGCCGCAGTTCACCGACCGCGCCAATGCCGAAAGCCCGCGTAGCACGCTGTCTGATTTCATCGACCTGCCCGGCGTTTATCCCGCTGGTCGTTTGGATCGTGACAGCGAAGGTTTGATGCTGCTGACCGATCACGGAAAACTGCAAGCCCAGATATCTGATCCAAAGCACAAGATGGCAAAGACCTATTGGGTTCAGGTCGAGGGCAACCCTGATGAGGCAGCTTTAAAAGCGCTGCGCAACGGGGTTGAGTTGAAGGATGGTCTGACGCGCCCTGCAAAGGTACGGCAGATTGATGAGCCCGAGGGGCTCTGGCCTCGCATTCCACCTATCCGAGAGCGTAAAAGCGTTCCCGACAGTTGGCTGGAACTGACTATCCGCGAGGGAAAGAACCGGCAGGTGCGGCGGATGACGGCCGCGGTGGGTCTGCCTACCCTACGCCTGATCCGCTATCGCGTCGGAGACTGGACCCTGGATGACTTAGAGCCCGGTCAATGGGACAGCCTGCCGATGCCGACGCTGAATGCCGCACCTCAGCGCAAACGAGACCGTCGCCCGCGCCGGTGACAAAACCTGCCCTGCTCTGATACAGTTGGGGCATGAAACTCACGCCAGATATACCTACCCCTTCTGCCATTCTGGAGGCGGCGCTTTACGCAGACAATCTGGATGCTGCGGAACAGTTTTACGGCGAGGTTCTGAACCTTGAGCGGATTCAGCGTGTCGACAATCGCCATGTTTTCTTTCGCATTGGCGGGTCGGTCCTGCTGATCTTTAACCCCGACCAAACAGAACAGCCGCCTCTAAACCCTGATATGCCTGTCCCACCTCATGGTGCGCGCGGCCCCGGCCATGTGTGTCTTGTATTGTCACGCGATGAGATTGCGGCCATGCGCAAACACCTGCTGGATTGGAACATCCCCGTGGACGCCGAATTTGACTGGCCCAGCGGTGCACGGTCTTTGTACGTGCGTGACCCGGCTGGAAACTCAGTCGAGTTTGCCGAAGCACATCTTTGGTCTTGATCTGGTGCGGAACGCTTGGACGTTCCGCTGATCTGATTTCAAAGGCTACAAACTCAGCTTGTCGCGCATGAAGGCCAGCGCGACACTCAGCCCGTCCGGGGCAATGCCATGGCCGGTACCTTTCATGACATGCGCGTAGACCTCTTTGAAATCGGCAGCCTGCAGGGCTTCGGCGGCCTCGGGCAGCGATTGTGGCGGCACGACATCATCCGCATCGCCATGCACCAGCAGGACCGGCATCCGGCTGACAGTTTCGTCGGGCAAAAGATCAGGTTCCAGCAACCGGCCAGAAAAGGCGACGATGCCCGCAACCGGGTCCTCGCGGCGTGGTGCAACATGCAGGCTCATCATCGTGCCCTGGCTGAAGCCAAACAGCACAACCTGCTCGGGCAGCACATCTTCGTCCACCATTAGGGCGTCCAGAAAAGCGTTGAAGTCTTCAACTGCCATTTCCATGCCACGGCGCGCTTCTTCTTCGGACGAGCCGTCAATCCACGGAATCGGGAACCACTGAAACCCATTTGGCATTCCCGGAATCTGCTCGGGCGCATCAGGGGCCACAAACAGTGTGTCAGGCAGATGCTCGCCCAGCGGATCGGCCAACCCCAACAGGTCAGCGCCATTTGCGCCATAGCCATGCACGAACACCACGACTGATCGCGTGTCACCCGAAACAGGCTCTTTCCTCAGCGCATTCAAAACCCGTGTCATCTGATCCCTTCTCTTTGTTTATCAACCCGGTAATAGGCCCACAGAACCCGCGCCGCAACCGACCGCCAGGGTGACCACGCTTCGGCCATTTGGCGCAGTTCCTTGTCCGTCGGGCGTTTGGGCAGGTCATAGAGGACACGCGCGGCTTCTTGCAGCGCCAGATCGCCGGGTGCGATCACGTCGGCGCGGCCCAGGGAAAACATTGCATAGATCTCGGCCGTCCAGACGCCGATGCCGGACACTTGTGTCAAAGTTTCAACAACCTCGGCGTCAGACGCTTCGCGCAACGATTTGAAGTCAATACGCGCCTCAGCCAGCGCCCTTGCATAGCGGATCTTTTGGCGGCTCAAGCCCGCAGCACGCAGATCCTCATCCGTGGCCCACATGATCTTGCGCGGACCGGTCAGTTTCGCATCCTGCAACCGTTTCCAGATCGCACGCGCCGATGCCACGCTGACCTGCTGGCTGACAATTGCGCTGAGCAGTTGCGCAAAGCCATCCGGACGGCGGCGCAGGGGCAAAGGGCCAGTCTGTTCGATCGCATACGCCATGCGCGGGCAGGCTTGAGCCAACCATTCGGCCCCTTCTGCCACGCAATCGTTGGTTTCGATAATACGACCTACGGACATGCGACCTCCCTGCTCGGCGTTCATCGGCACGTTAGGCGCATGTTCCGCAGATGCAAGTCGCTTGTGCCCCAAACGCTTAGCCGATAACCATTCGCCCATGACAATGACCTCAACAGCTCCAGATGACCGTCGGGCCAAGCGTAACGTGGCCGTTTTGGTGGCCGCACAGGCTGTTCTGGGCGCACAAATGCCGATGATGTTCATTGTCGGCGGGCTGGCAGGCCAGTCCCTGGCCTCGAACCCGTGCCTGGCGACATTGCCCATTTCCCTGATTGTTCTGGGATCCATGCTGGCGGCCACGCCGATCTCAGCCATAATGCAGCGTTGGGGCCGGCGCGCGGGGTTCCTTGTCGGTGCAACTGCGGGCGCATTGGGGGGGCTTGTGGGCGCGTATGGCCTGTTCCTTGGGTCTTTCCCTGTCTTTCTTGTGGGCAGTCTGCTGACTGGCATCTACATGAGCGCTCACGGGTTCTATCGTTTCGCCGCTGCGGACACAGCGTCGGACGCCTATCGCCCCAAGGCTATCTCCTATGTCATGGCCGGTGGCTTGGCTGCGGCGATCATTGGTCCGCAAATCGTGAAACTCACCTCTCAGGCCTATGTCATCCCGTTTCTCGGCACCTATCTGGCTGTGATCGGGATCAACGTTCTGGGCTCTGCCCTGTTCTTCTTTCTCGACATCCCAACGCCGCCAAAACCCACTGAGAACGAACCCAAAGGACGTTCTCGGCTTGAGTTGTTGAAAACGCCGCGTATCGCTGTGGCGATTATCTGTGCGATGGTGTCTTACGCCCTGATAAATCTTGTGATGACCTCGACCCCGCTGGCCGTCGTTGGGTGTGGATTCTCGGCCAACGACGCAGCGGATATCGTTACAAGCCATGTGTTGGCCATGTACATCCCAAGTTTCTTTACCGGTCATCTGATCGCCCGTTTCGGGGTTGAGAAGATCGTGGCGCTGGGCCTTGCGATTTTGGCAAGCGCCGGGGTTGTTGCCTTGCAAGGGGTTGAACTTGGGAACTTCTTCCTCGCGCTGGTTCTTCTGGGCGTCGGTTGGAACTTTGGCTTCATCGGCGCAACCACGATGCTGGCAAACTCGCATGACCCGCAAGAGCGTGGCCGGATGCAGGGCCTGAACGACCTGCTGGTTTTCGGAGGTGTCACATTGGCTTCGCTGGCCTCAGGCGGGTTGATGAACTGTTCGGGCGGCTCTGCGATCGAAGGCTGGACGGCCGTGAATCTGGCTATGGTGCCACTTCTCACGCTGGCGGGCGGCGCGTTGCTGTGGCTGGTGCTGCGTCCCGCCGACCCGGAACGGGCCTGATCACCAGCGCCCGCTGCTGACCGTCCACATCAGGGACAGGCGTTGCCGCATTTCGCCCGGTATCAAAGTGCCAGCGGCAACACGCTCAGGCCGCGCAACGGCCTGCTTCAATACCCAGTCCGCCTGCCACCCGGCAGAAAGCGCAGGACGGGCTTCGGCAGAAATCGCAGCCCGGTTTGCCCTTGCCTTGTTCAATCGCCCCAGCGCAGATTGCGCAAGGGCACGCACCCCATCAGGAGTGCCATCCAACAAGGGAATCCGCCCCCTGTTTTCCAGTTCAGGGATCGCGCGAAGCCAGTTTGCAACACCGACCGCATAACCAAAGTCGCGCAAAACATCCTCATCCGCCATTCCAAGCGCCTGAGCTGAAGCCACAAACAACGACCCGGCGCTGTGGTTGATATAGGCGTCAAAGTGCTCCTGATCCTCAAACGGATCCCGATAAATATCCCAACGCCTTACGGCTACGTATTCATCCAGAACACCGGCAAGATGCGGCGACAGCACACGAGACAAAGGTGTTACCACTTCATGCCGTCGAACGGTGCCACCTTCGGCAATTTCCTGTAGGGCATCGCGCCACCATTGCAGCCGCATCTCGGCTATCATCGGTTCCTGTGTGACCCAGGGCGCGCGCGCCACTTCGACATTCAGTGCATAAATCGGGAACAGAACGGCGCGGGCCGCCACCGGGGCTGCCATTGCGGCACGGAATCGGTCAGGATCAGCCCGTTGTACCAGCGCGGCACAGGCTTTGACGTCGTCGTCAAAGACCACGCTCACTCAGCCGCTGCCTTCTGCGGGTCGCAATCACGCACCAGTTTCCACTGGATCGCATCCAGCAAAGCTTCGAACGATGCGTCGACTATGTTTGCGCTGACGCCCACAGTGGACCAACGCCGCCCCTGCCCGTCTTCGCTGTCGATGATGACGCGCGTAACCGCTTCGGTCCCGCCTTGTGTGATCCGCACCTTGAAGTCGACCAACCGCATATCTGACAGGACTTGCGAATACCGCCCCAAATCCTTGGCCAAGGCTTTGGACAGAGCGTTCACCGGTCCCCGGTCGCTGCCAGAATCATCCATGGATTCGCTGACGGACAGTTTCTTTTCGCCATCCACTTTCACAACAACAACGGCCTCGGACAGACTGACCATCTTGTTGTACTTGTTCTTCCGCCGTTCAACCGTGACCTTGTAGCGTTTGACTTCAAAGAAATCGGGAAGTTGTCCCAGCTCGTCCCGCGCCAACAGTTCGAAACTGGCTTGCGCGGTGTCATAGGAATACCCATCCGCCTCGCGCGTTTTGATCCGTTCAAGGATCCGACCGAGCGCGGGATCACCCGCCTCAACACTCAGCCCAGCTTCGGTCAGACGTTTGCGCAGGTTCGACTGCCCGGCCTGGTTCGACATCGGAATGATGCGTGAGTTGCCCACACTTGCAGGCTCGACATGTTCGTAGGTCGACGGATCCTTGAGGATCGCACTGGCATGCAGCCCGGCCTTATGCGCAAAGGCAGACGCCCCCACATAGGCCGCCTGCTTGCTGGGAACCCGGTTCAGAACGTCATCCAGCATCCGGCTGATGCGGGTCAACCCCGCCAATGCATCCAGACTGACGCCGGTCTCAAACTGAGAAGCATAGGGTTCCTTCAGCAACAGCGTCGGAATCAAAGCCGTCAGGTTGGCATTGCCACAACGCTCTCCTAAGCCGTTCAGCGTTCCCTGAATTTGCCGCGCGCCTGCTTCGACCGCAGCAAGGGAACAAGCCACCGCGTTCTCGGTATCATTATGGGTGTGTATACCCAACCGATCACCGGGCAGCCCTGCCGAGATCACTTCTGACACAATCCGTCCGACCTCGGACGGCAAAGCACCACCATTGGTGTCGCACAGCACTACCCACCGTGCGCCCGCGTCCAGCGCGGCGCGACAGACCGCGACCGCATAATCAGGATTGTCCTTGTAGCCATCAAAGAAATGCTCGGCATCGAACAGCGCTTCGCGACCCTGTGCCACGATATGTGCAACCGAGGCGCGGACGTTCTCGACATTGTCCTCAAGCGAGATCCCCAACGCATGGGTCACGTGATAATCATGCGACTTGCCCACCAGACAGACGGCCTGCGTACCCGCGTTCATCACGGCTGCAAGCACATCGTCATTCTCGGCTGAGCGCCCTGCCCGCTTGGTCATACCAAACGCCGTCAAACGGGCCGAGGTCTTTGGCGCAGCTTCGAAAAACGCGCTGTCGGTTGGGTTAGCACCGGGCCAGCCACCTTCGATGTAATCCACACCCAAAGCGTCCAACGCCTGCGCGATCTGCACCTTTTCGGCGGTCGAGAACTGAACGCCCTGCGTTTGTTGCCCATCGCGCAGGGTGGTGTCGTAGAGGTAGAGGCGTTCTTTGGACATCAAACCTCCTCCAGTTTGGAGGCATCGAACCCCGCACCGGGCACCAGTTCCACACCTTCCTTGCTCATGCGTACTTCAAGCCCTGCGGCAACATATGCGGCCTTGAGGCGGTCAACTTCCGAGAAATCCTTGTTCTGCATGGCGGTCGCCCTTGCGTTGGCCAAACGGTCAGCATGTGCAGTCAAGTCAACAGATGCCGTGTCCGCCCACGCGCCCATCTCCGGCAGCAACAGCCCCAGCAACTGCGCGCTCGCCAACAGACCCGCTGCGTCACCGTCCGAGGCAAGACGGTACAGCTCGGTCATGGCACCTGCTGTGTTAAGATCATCGCTCAGCGCTGCGATCACCTCAGGTGCCGCGCTGGCGGCGGGCTCGACGCCCGCTGTCAGCGCCCGCCACTTGCGCAACGTCGTTTCGGCTTCTCGCGCCTTTTTCTCGGTCCAGTCCATCGGCTTGCGGTAATGGGTCTGCAGGAACACAAACCGGATCACCTCACCCGGCACGCCTTGCTCCAACAGATCGTGCACGGTGAAGAAATTGCCCAGCGATTTGGACATTTTCTTACCTTCGACCTGCAGCATCTCATTGTGCAGCCAGTAGCGCGCAAACTCACCTTCCGGGTGCGCGCAGCAGCTTTGCGCGATCTCGTTCTCGTGGTGCGGGAACATCAGGTCGTTGCCGCCGCCGTGAATGTCAAAGCTCTCGCCCAGCAGCTCATAGCTCATGGCCGAGCATTCGATATGCCAGCCCGGACGCCCCCGCCCCCACGGGCTGTCCCAACCCGGCAGTTCGTCGGTCGAGGGTTTCCACAACACGAAATCCATCGGGTTCTTCTTGTAGGGTGCCACCTCGACCCGCGCGCCTGCGATCATGTCATCGACCGAACGGCCCGACAGCTTGCCATAGCCCTCTTTCCAACTGTCGACAGCAAACAGGGCATGGCCTTCGGCGGCATAGGCATGGCCCTTTGCGATCAGCCCCTCGATCATCACAATCATCTGGTCGATGTATTGGGTCGCCCGCGGCATCTCGTTGGGTTCAAGAGTTCCCAAAGCGCCCATGTCGTGCAGATACCAGCCGATGGTCTCATCGGAACGCTCCTGCACCAACTGCTCTAACGTGCCTTCCGCGCCCGCCTGTTTACGCGCCAGCGCGGTGGCGTTGATCTTGTCGTCCACGTCAGTGAAATTGCGCACATAGGTCACGTGATCCGCGCCATAAACATGGCGCAGCAGACGATACAGCACGTCAAACACCACCACTGGGCGGGCGTTGCCCAGATGCGCGCGGTCATAGACTGTCGGACCACAGACATACATCCGCACATTTTCGGGGTCGATCGGAGCGAAGTCTTCCTTCGTCCGCGTCCGTGTGTTGTGCAGCTTGATCGTCGTCATCGGTCGTGCTCCTCAGAAACAGCATGTGCTTGCGCGTTGGCGCGGGCTTAGCAACTTGTCTCAGGGATGAAAACGAAAGAAACCGGCCCGCTTGATAAATCAGCAGGTAATGCAGCAGATAATGATGCAGGTCACCGGGTTCATGTGCATCGGTTAGCACGGGATCAGGTTCAAGCCAAGCATTGAGTTTGCGCACCCCCTCGGGCACAGTCCCCGATATGGACCGCGACTACATCAACTCCATTTGCCAAGAGTTCCCAGGGGCCGAGCTTTCTGACCCGTGGGGCGGCGGCCACGATGCATGGAAAGTTGGTGGCAAGATGTTCGCCTGTATTGGCATCGCAAATGATGGGGTGTCCGTGAAAACCCCGGACGTGGAAACGGCTCAGATGGTCATCGACGCTGGTGTCGGCGTAAAAGCCCCATACTTTCATCGCAGTTGGGTCCGCCTTCCGTTCGATGCAGAGGCTGAGGAACTCCGGCATCGACTGACTGTTTCTTACGACCTTGTCCGCGCATCCCTGACGAAAAAGCTGAAGGCGACCTTGCCGCCGCGAAGCTGATTGACAAAGGCGTGCCGCTCTGCCCCATTCAGCGAAAGGCAATCCGGGAGCGGTCCAATGAACCTGTCAAAACGCATCACGCAGATCACCGGCGGTGGCAGCGACGGCTGGGACGTGTTTTATCGCGCCCGAAGGATGCTGAGCGAAGGTCAGGCCGTCACCGAGTTGACGATTGGTGAACATGACATTCGGACCGATCCATCGATCCTACATGCGATGGATCTTTCTGCCCGTGAAGGGCACACCGGCTATGCCATGGTGCCCGGCACGGATCTTTTACGCGATACGGTCGCTGCACGTGTGCAAACGCATACGGGTGTACCCACAACGCGCAACAATGTTCTGATCACCCCCGGTGGGCAATCAGCCTTGTTTGCAGCCCATATGGCTGTCTGTGATCCGGGCGATGTAGGCCTGTTCCTCGATCCCTACTACGCCACGTACCCGGGCACGATTCGCGGGGTCGGAGCGGTTGCCCGCGCGGTTCAGACCGCGGCAGAAGATGCCTTTCAACCCAGCGCCGAAAGGATTGATTCTGCTGCTGACGGTGCCGTTTCGCTTTTGATCAATACACCCAACAACCCAACCGGAGTTGTCTATTCCCGTCAGTCACTTGAAGCAGTCGCAGAAGTTTGCCAGCGGCGTGGACTTTGGCTGATTTCAGATGAGGTCTATGACACGCAAGTCTGGGAAGGCGAACACCTGTCGCCGCGCGCGTTGCCCGGCATGAAGGAACGGACGCTGGTTGTAGGGTCCATGTCCAAATCTCATGCCATGACGGGGTCGCGTTGTGGCTGGATCGTCGGTCCAGAAGAAGTCATCACCCATCTGATCAATCTGGCCACCCACACGACCTACGGCGTGCCGGGCTTCATTCAGGACGCGTCGAGTTTTGCGCTGACCGCAGGGTCCGAGTTGGAGGAGAAGATCGCCGCCCCGTTCCGCCGACGGCGGTCGATGGCGATGAAGATACTTCAGACGCAGGACACCGTTGGCCTGGTGCCGGCGCAAGGTGCGATGTACCTGATGCTGGACGTGCGCAAGACCGGATTGTCAGGGGAAGGGTTTGCCAACGCTCTGCTCAATTCGCACGCCATTGCCGTCATGCCGGGCGAAAGCTTTGGGGCGGCCGCCGCTGGGCACATTCGGGTGGCCATGACGGTTGATGATGATCGTTTTGCGAGTGCCCTGAGAACGCTATGTTCATTTGCCGAACAGCTCGCAAAGCGCCACGCAGCTGAATAGAGTTCAAAAGCGGAACGTGGTGCGCAGGTTGAAAACGTTGGAATCCAGACGGCCATTGGACCGGGTGACATCGTCGAAATCCTGACGCAGCGCCTCGCCGCTGATAACAAAATTCTCGCCGATCGGATAGGCAACGCCAATGCCGTAAACGGCTGCTGTGTCGTTATCGACCGAGGTTTCGGCGCGCGCCGCGCCAACAACCACATACCCAAGGGCGCTGCCGAAATCGTATCCACCGCGCAGCTTCAGACGAGTCATGCTGTCCAGGCTACCCTGGGTTGACCCTAAATCCAGAGAGAGGCGGTTGTATTCAAACTCGCCCCCCAGCACAAAGTTGCCAAAGTCCTGATCATACCCGATATGCGCCCCAAAAACGGTATCGTCACCGCTGGCACCCCCCGGTCCGTCCGCATCTGCATATCCAAAGCTGAGGCCGACATACCCACCTGTCCAATCCTCGGCCGATACCGGGCTTGCGCTTGCGATGAAGGTCGCAGCAAACAGGACAGAAAGAGATTTTGCACACGGGTTCAAAGCTATGTCGCTCTTGTTTCGATCCAAAGACGCAAACGAATTCTAATCTGTGATCCACTCCTTCAGAATTCAATTTCAGGAGCGTAACGCTCAAAAGTAAGTGAATGCAGTATAACAGAATTCTTCCAAAACGGGAGAAAATCTAACCAACACTCTTTCACTCGGCAGATTACCGGCACAATCGTCAGCAAATTCCAACAAAGGTCGTAAACAGGACAGATTGTGTCGCAGCATTTTGGAAAGCATTGAGAAGTTGTTGAGAGGCCACATGACAGATCACGATTGGAAGATCAGCCTGATTAGCCGCACCATCGGTGCGGATCGTGGCCGTGCCGCGCGGGGGCGACCGTAAGGGGGATTACCCTCACCCCAACGCATCACACAACGACCGGATTTTGAAATGAACGACCAATCCCGCAACACTTCACGCAGCGGTGGCCGCGCTGCACGCCGTGCCGCCCGAGCCTCAGCCCTGCCTGACCATTTGCGCCCTATACGCCCCGGTATGGAAGGCGGCGTTCTGAATGTTCTGACGCAGGCACAGATTGAGCGCATTCATGAGGCCGCCCTGACCGCGCTTGAAACCATTGGGCTGGCGGATGCTCCGCAAAGCGGCATCGACTACCTTGTGGGCGCCGGCTGCATCCTTGGCGACGACGGTCGTATCCGGTTTCCGCGTGCGCTGGTCGAAGATACAATCGCCAAAGCGAACCGCTCGGTTACGCTCTACAGTCGCGACGGGAAAACCGATCTCGAGCTGACGGGCACCAAGGTTCATTACGGCACTGCGGGCGCTGCCGTGTCTATGGTCGACGTACACGGACGGGAATACCGCGATTCAACTGTGCAGGACCTGCACGATGCCGCGCGAATCTGTCAACAACTTGATAACATTCACTTTGTTCAACGGCCCATGGTTTGCCGCGACATCGCGGACAACCTGGAAATGGACCTGAACACGATCTATGCCAGCTGTTCCGGCACTTTCAAACACATCGGGACATCGTTTACCGAACCCAGCCACGTCGCGACCGCGATGGAGATGATCTACATGATCGCGGGTGGTGAGGATAAGTACCGCGAGCGGCCTTTTGTATCGAATTCGAACTGCTTTGTGGTTCCGCCAATGAAATTCGCAACGGAAAGCTGCGAAGTGATGGAGGAATGCATCAAGGCCGGAATGCCTGTTCTGCTGCTCTCGGCTGGGATGGCCGGTGCCACCGCGCCCTCGACAATAGCCGGAGCTATCACTCAGGCAACCGCCGAATGCCTTGCTGGTTTGGTTTACGTAAACGCCGTAAGTCCCGGAGCACCAGCCGTTTTTGGCACTTGGCCCTTTGGTCTGGACCTTCGGACAGGCGCAATGTCCATCGGCTCTGGAGAACAGGCCCTGCTGACGGCTGGGTGCGCGCAAATGCACCGGTTCTACAACCTGCCCGGCGGTGCGGCTGCGGGGGCATCGGATTCGAAGCTTCCCGACATGCAGGCCGGGTGGGAACAGATGTGTTCCAACGTGATGGCGGGTCTGTCCGGTCTGAACATGGTCTACGAAGCAGCAGGTATGCACGCCTCGTTGCTGGGTTTTTGTTTTGAAAGCCTGATCCTCAGTGATGATCTGATCGGTCAGGCCCAACGCTGTGTACGCGGGATCGAAGTTACAGATGATACCCTCGCACTGGACCAGATGGCCGAGGTCTGCATGGGCGGTCCCGGTCACTATCTTGGAACGGATGCTACGCTCAGCCGGATGCAAGCTGACTATGTCTATCCGGTTTTCGGCGACCGTTCTTCGCCAAAAGAATGGGTTGAGCTAGGCAAACCGGATCTAATCGACAAAGCCATAGCCCGAAAAGAAGAAATTCTATCCGCGCCATCCGAGGCCAGATTCGATCCGATGCTGGACATGGAATTGCGCGAAAAGTTCAAAATTCACCTGCCCGGATAACAGGAAAACAGGCGGCCCGATCATCATCGGGCCGCCCTTACGTTTATCCGTCACTTGGCGGAAGCAAACCAGCCTCTTGGGCAACGGCCACTTCATCTGCGTCCAACGCGCCGTCGCCATTTGCATCCATGGCCGAGAAGGTGTCGGCATCCACGCTTGGTGCTACCACCTGCACTTCTTCAATCGTTAAAACGCCATCACCATTGGCATCTGCCGTCGATTGCGCCGATACGAGACCCGGCAAGGTCAAAGCAGCGATGGAAATCCCAATCAAATACTGCGGTTTCATTTTGGTGCCTCCTGATAGGTTGATTATCTTTCGTCCGGACAGGTCCCAGAAACACCGCAACATCTCAGCGCGTCACCCGTATCGCGCGAAAGCTGGAGATTCGCGCCAATCCTTGCGTGTTTAGCCGAGTCGGGCGCGCAACGCGCCGCCGGGCAAAATTTCGCCTGACCCGTTTCGGCAGGTCTTGCCCGACGGATTTCACCAAATCCGGCAAATCCGCGCTTACGCGGGCCGTGTGACGCAAAAAAGAAAGGGGGCCGAAGCCCCCTGTCAGTTTCGCCTTCCAGGCTCATGTCGTTGACCGCCCGGTGTTTTTTTGCCTGCGGCCTGGACTGCGCATGGGGCGAGCGCACCCGCCCCGTGAAAGAGTGGGAGGGAGCAAATATTCCGCCCCACCCTGTTCCCGGCCAACACGGGCATGTCGGCCGAGTGGAAAAAGGCAAACTTGGTAAGTCTCAGTGCCTTTCTCCGTATTCGTCGGGGTCGGTAACCAAGGGCAGCGTCCGACCCCTACGCCCCGGGGTGCCGGGGCGTTAAGCCTTAGCTACACCCGCTTGTCGCACCGCAGGTGTTGCATTTCATGCAGGTACCGTTGCGCACCAGCGTGTAGTTTCCGCATTCACCGCACGGATCACCCTCATAGCCTTGCATCTTTGCTTTGGTGCGGGCGTCCATGCCGGTTGCCACTGCAGTTTCTGCTACTGGTGCTTCAAATGCAGCCGCTGTCTCAGCCATCCCGTTTAGCTCAGCCTGACCTGCATTGAACACAGCCAGGTCCTGAGGCAGACGCTTGCGCAAATAACCGGTCGAGCTAATTTGTTTCAGCACTTCCAATGACTTGGACGCAGCACTTTCACTGATCTCAGAGATGTTGGAAACACCTTCTTCTTCGCCTCGACCCAGATCGTCAAAGGTCGCGCCTTCGGGTTTCACATGGGCCAGATCGGTGCGGTCCAGGTAGGACACGGCCAATTCGCGGAAGATGTAATCCAGGATCGATGTCGCGTTCTTGATTGAGTTGTTGCCCTGCACCATCCCTGCCGGTTCGAACTTGGTGAAGGTGAAGGCATCGACAAACTCTTCCAGCGGCACGCCGTATTGCAGACCGACCGACACGGCGATGGCGAAGTTATTCATCATCGCCCGGAAGCCAGCGCCTTCCTTGTGCATATCGATGAAAATCTCGCCGAGCTTGCCGTCTTCGAACTCACCGGTGCGCAAGTAAACCTTATGGCCGCCCACGATCGCTTTTTGGGTATAGCCCTTGCGGCGATGCGGCAGTTTCTCGCGGTGGCTGCGGATCATTTCCTTGACCACGACCTTCTCGATCACCTTCTCAGCCAGAACGACAGCTTTTTCCTGCGTCGAACCGCTTTCCAGCACTTCAGCCGCCTCGTCGTCATCCTCGACCAGCGCCGCGGCCAGAGGCTGCGACAGTTTCGAGCCGTCACGATAGAGTGCGTTCGCCTTCACACCCAGCGACCAGCTGAGTTCGTATGCCTTCTGGCAATCCTCGATGGTCGCATCATTCGGCATGTTGATCGTCTTCGAGATCGCGCCCGAGATGAAGCTTTGCGCCGCCGCCATCATGGTGATGTGGCTATCAACCCCAAGGAAACGCTTGCCTTTCTTGCCGCAGGGGTTGGCGCAGTCGAAGATCGAATAGTGCTCTTCCTTCAGATGCGGCGCGCCCTCCAGTGTCATCGTCCCGCAGACGTGGTCGTTGGCTGCATCGATATCCGCGCGGGTAAAGCCCAGATGGCGCAGCAGATCAAAAGTCGGGTCATTCAGCTTGGTCGCAGGGATGCCCAAAACGCCGGTGCAGAAATCCTCGCCCAGTGTCCACTGGTTGAAAACGAACCGGATATCAAAGGCGCTTTCCAGTGCAGCATCCACTTTCGCTAGTTCATTGGGGCCAAAGCCGTGACCGGTCAGCGAGGTGTGATTGATCCCCGGCGCGTTGCCGATGGTGCCGTGACCAACCGCGTAGCTGACGATTTCTTCAATCTGAGACGAGGAATAGCCCAGTTTCTCCAGCGCCGACGGCACCGAGCGGTTGATGATCTTGAAGTAACCGCCACCGGCCAGTTTCTTGAACTTCACCAGCGCGAAATCAGGCTCGATCCCGGTGGTGTCACAGTCCATCACCAGACCGATGGTGCCGGTGGGCGCGATCACGGTGGCCTGCGCGTTGCGATAGCCGTTCTTTTCACCCAGGCTCAACGCCTCGTCCCAAGCGGACATGGCCAGATCGATCAGACGCTTGTCCGGGCAGTTGCCGTGGTCCAGAGGCACCGGCTTGACCGCCAGTTTCTCATAGCCCTCGGTTACACCCTGCGACGCACGGCGGTGGTTGCGGATGACGCGCAGCATGTGATCAGCGTTGCGTTCGTAACCTTTGAAGGCGCCCAGTTCTCCGGCGATCTCAGCCGACGTTGCATAGGCCACACCAGTCATGATCGCAGTCAGTGCGCCACAGATGGCCCGGCCCTCGTCCGAGTCGTAGCTGTAGCCCATGTTCATCAGCAGACCGCCGATATTGGCATAGCCCAGACCCAAGGTGCGGAAGTCATAGGACAGTTGCGCAATCTCTTTCGACGGGAACTGCGCCATTGTTACCGAGATTTCCAGTGTCAGGGTCCACAGGCGCGAGGCGTGCATATAGTCCGCCGCCTGGAACTCACCATCCTTGAGGAAGGTCAGCAAGTTCATCGACGCCAGGTTACAGGCCGTGTCATCAAGGAACATATATTCCGAGCACGGGTTCGAGCCGCGAATCTCGCCATCATTGGGGCATGTGTGCCATTCGTTTACTGTGTCGTGAAACTGGATGCCCGGATCGGCGCATGCCCATGCGGCGTGACCGACCTTTTCCCACAGATCGCGCGCTTTGACTGTTCGGGCGACCTTGCCGTCGGTGCGGTTGATCAGTTCCCAATCGGCGTCCTTTTCGACAGCGGTCAGGAACGCATTGGTGACGCGGATCGAGTTGTTCGAGTTCTGGCCTGAGACCGAGCTGTAGGCTTCCGAATCCCAGTCCGTATCGTAGGTCGGGAATTCGATGCTGTCGTGACCCTGCTTGGCATAATCCAGAACGCGTTTGATGTAAGTCTCTGGGATCGCGACTTTTTTCGCTTCGCGCACTGCCTTTTTCAACGCGTCGTTCGCGTTTGGATCATAAGCATCATCTGCCGAGCCGTCCCACGAACGGATGGCCTCGAAAATGCCGTTCAGCATCTTTTCGTGCATCTTCGATCCGGCAACGATCGAGGCCACTTTCTGCTCTTCGATCACCTTCCATTCGATGAATTGCTCGATGTCCGGGTGATCCGCATCGACGATCACCATCTTTGCTGCTCGACGGGTTGTCCCGCCTGATTTGATCGCGCCAGCCGCGCGGTCGCCAATCTTGAGAAAGCCCATCAGGCCCGAAGATTTGCCGCCACCCGACAGCGCTTCGCCTTCTGCGCGCAGATGGCTGAAATTGGTTCCTGTGCCCGAGCCGTATTTAAACAGGCGCGCCTCGCGCACCCACAGATCCATGATGCCGCCTTCGTTCACCAGATCATCGTCAACGGACTGGATGAAACACGCGTGCGGCTGCGGATGCTCGTACGCGGATTTCGATTTGGTCAGTTTGCCGGTTTTGTAGTCGACATAGTGGTGCCCCTGCGCCGGTCCGTCGATTCCATAGGCCCAGTGCAGACCTGTGTTGAACCACTGAGGGCTGTTCGGTGCGGCGCGCTGGGTCGCCAGCATATAGCGCATCTCGTCAAAATAGGCGCGCGCGTCTTCTTCATCCGAGAAATAGCCGCCCTTCCAGCCCCAATAGGCCCATGCGCCCGCCAGACGATCGAACACCTGCTTGGACGAGGTTTCTCCGTCAAATTCAGCGCCTTCGGCAGGGACCGAACGCCACAGAAATTCTGGAACGTCTTTTTCTTTGACCTTCTTCAGCTTGCTGGGAACGCCTGCCTTGCGGAAGTATTTCTGAGCGATCACGTCGCTTGCCACCTGCGACCAGCTTGCGGGTACTTCAATGTTATCCAGGCGGAATACAATCGTTCCATCCGGGTTACGGATTTCAGACGTTGCAGACACGAAATCAAGGTCCGAGTAGGCATCCTGATCTGGTTTGGTGAATTTTCTGTCAATCTTCATGTCCGCAGCCCTGGTTAAATTCCGCCCAATTTTCAGTTCCCGGCACCAAATGTTGTGTTGCAGGGTGCCGCCCACAACGCCCAGAGTTTTACGGACAAGGGCGTCCTTCGCTGTCAAAGACAGCGGAAAAACCGCAAAAACGGCGCACTTAAATTAGATGTGCTTTCCGACCCTCGCCTGCTGCCTCTTCCGGCTTCAACACCAGATATTGTGGCAATCTCTTCGGCTCATACAATTTGGCGTATGAACACATATAAGGTCAACGCCCTTTTTCCGCCTTTTTTGAAATCTTTTTTGTTGACCTGACGACGTTTCAGGAGTGTGACCCAACGGTGCGCGATTCCTCCACAGGATCATCCACGGCAAAATTTCGCCGAAACCTCAAAGTCTCAAATCGAATTCCCGTTTTTACCAGCATAGTTATCTGCATTTGATCAACCAATGCGACAACGTCTAGGCTGATCGGGAATCATCTGGTTCTGTTCTGAGGCGTTCGAATTTGATCGCGGCCCGTTCGTTCAATTGTGAAAAGGTCCAAAGGTATGAAGCTGTTCACCTTTATTCCGTTCTTGGCCTGTATCGTGGCCTGCGCACCACAAGATGTGCCCGATGCGTCACGCAGCGCCCAGTTCGAAACGTATCCGCAAAGACTGTTCGATGTTTTTGAAACCAGTTGTTCCGGTCCGGGGGAATCTTTTGAAAGAACCAGCGGCCAAACATTTGAATGCCGCGAGTTTCTGCCCGCAGAGGCATCTGCCTATTTGATTCTGAATTACGACGGCAATCCTCAGGACCTGCCACAAAGCGTTATGCGCCTGACATCAAGCAAGAACGCTGACGGTTACCGCATAGATGCAAACGTGTTCTTCAAAGTCCCGCAGAGAACCGGTTCTGTGGTCGAAGTGCCATTGGACAGCACCGAGCTGGATCAGTCGATCAGCCGGCTGTTCCAAGCAATGGGCGGATCGCCCTCATGATTGAGTGGAAGTGGTCGGGGCGGCAGGATTCGAACCTACGACCCCCTGTACCCAAAACAGGTGCGCTACCAGACTGCGCCACGCCCCGGACCGTGCGCCTTCCTAACGATGCCAATCTGATTTGAAAAGCCCTAACAGGGCCAAATTGCAGGACCTGACGAAAAAATTTCGTGCTGCATCTGTGTGCCGGGCGTAATGGAATAGCGCGCCGACAATCCGGCGTTGATTTCCAGCACTGCAAAAACGGAATCTCCGCCCTCGATTGGGGTCAGATCGCCAGGAATCGCCCCCTCATGCACGTGCGTTACCAAGCCGGTGCGATCCAGAAAAATCATGTCCAGGGGAATCAAAGTGTTCTTCATCCAGAACGCGACGCGTTGAGGCGGGTCAAACACAAACAGCATTCCGGATCGATTCGGGAGTGTTTCGCGAAACATCAACCCTTGGGAGCGTTCCTGAGGTGTAACGGCAAGTTCGACGTCAAAACGCACCGTTGCGTTGTCATTTCGCAAGGTAACACGGTCAGCGCTGCACGCTGCAAACGCCCCACCCGTCCAAAGCACTAGGAACAGGGGTAGAAGCGTCAGAAACCGTTTCATGAAAACGTCAGCCGTCCAGTGCGGCTTCCCAGGCCAACACCTGAGCCGCCATCCGGCCCCGTTTGCCATCGATCACACGCATTGCCAGCGCTTCGCCCGGTTGCAGATCAGCAAGACCGGAACGGCGCAGCACTTCGATATGAAGAAAAACGTCTTCGCCACGGCCAAAGACGTTGGCAAAACCAAAGCCCTTACCCTTGTCGAACCACTTTACGCGCGCGGCTTCCAATGGTGCCTCGGCGATCGTCACGGGATCCAACTCGGCAAAATCGGCCAGCATCATCGAGTCGGTCCGCGCCGGAGGATCAATCGCGACCACTTCGACGGCCTGAACGCCCCGATCCGTGCGGTGCGTCATGATCTCGATCCCTGCGCCATCTGCGACCGAGCTCTGGCCAAAGTTACGCAAGACGTTCACGTGCAACAGGATATCCGGGCCGCCATCGTCGGACACAACAAATCCGTACCCCTTGGCAGGGTCGAACCATTTCACGTGTCCACGAACGCGATACATGTTGTTCATATCTTCTGGCACGGTATTCCCATCGCGAGTTTTAGCCGTTCGTTAAGGGTTTGTTGTTTATGGGAATGACAGGTAAATTCAAGCCGAAAAAATTGTTTATTTTCTGCCTGTTGCATTTCACGACACGTGAACGTCATGGATTCAACCTTTCCACATGCCATGCCAATCCCGGCTCTGCGCGTTTCCATCTGAACCGATCATGTAGACGGAATGCCCCGTCGGCCCAGAATTCAATTTCAGTTGGCGTCAATCTATACCCGCCCCAAAACGGTGGGCGGGGGGATTCGGACCCAGCTTAGCAGTCACCTTGGCCACCTCAGCCATCAAGGCTGTACGGCTTGATAGGGGTTGAGATTGCTTCGACGCCCAAGCCCCCAAACGGCTCTTCAGCGACCTCGATGCGTAATATTCATCCGCCTGAGGCCCATTTTCGCGGGTGATTGTACCACGAACACGCAATTGTCGCCGCAAAGATTTCCAATGCATGACAAATGCAGCTTTTTCGGTTGCATCCAGTTCGGCCGCTTTTGCGCTTTCGTAGTTCGTATAGAACACAAACGAATCTGCTTCGATCTCCTTCAGCAGCACCATACGCGCATTTGGCATTCCATCTGGGTCGACGGTTGCCAGCGCAATCGCATTCGGGTCGTTTAGTTCTGTCTTTTCAGCCTCGCTTAGCCACCGACCCGCGATTTCAAACGGATCGGAGCCAGCAAAGATGCCATCACGCTCGGTCATTTCCATCCCCTGGAAAGTATTAACGACGAACCTAAGGCGAGAACCCGCTGCGGGCAAGAGCGCACGGCCTTGATGCAACGCTACCAATGGCATAAACCAACTCAACACATCGCGAAGACAGGCGGAGAACCACACATGTCAAATCAGTTGATGGCCGGCAAACGCGGCCTCATCATGGGACTGGCCAATGACAAATCAATCGCATGGGGAATCGCCCGCGCCTTGTCCGAAGCCGGGGCCGAACTTGCTTTTTCCTACCAGGGCGACGCTTTGAAAAAGCGCGTAGACCCGCTTGCAGCGCAATTGGGTAGCGAAATCGTCCTGCCCTGTGACGTGAGCGATGAGGCATCCGTTGATGCGCTGTTCACTGCGCTGGAAGAGAAATGGGGCAAACTGGACTTTATCGTTCATGCCATCGGCTTTTCGGACAAGAACGAACTGCGCGGTCGCTATGTCGATACCAGCCGGGCGAATTTCAAGCTGACAATGGACGTGTCGGTTTATTCCTTCACCGCCGTTATGCAGCGCGCCGAAAAGATGATGGGCGAAGGCGGCAGCGCCATCACCCTGACCTATTATGGCGCCGAACAGGTTATGCCCCATTATAATGTAATGGGCGTCGCCAAAGCCGCGCTTGAGGCATCGGTCAAATATCTGGCCGAGGATCTGGGCAAGGACGGCATCCGCGTCAACTCGATCTCAGCCGGTCCGATCAAGACCCTGGCCGCCAGCGGCATCGGCGATTTCCGCTATATCATGAAGTGGAACGAATATAACTCGCCCCTGCGCCGCAACGTGACCATCGATGATGTGGGCAAATCAGCACTCTACTTGCTGTCTGATCTGTCCAGCGGTGTGACCGGAGAAAATCTGCACGTGGATTCGGGTTATCACATTGTCGGCATGAAGGCCGTCGATGCACCTGACGTGGAAAAGGGCTAGGATCATGAGCGCCAAAGACCGCCTGCCCCACGAAAAAGGATTTCACATCAGCTGGGACCAGATCCATCGCGATTCGCGCGCGTTGGCCTGGCGTCTTGATGGACAAGGCCCAGACGATGGTGCCTGGCGCGCCGTTGTGGCCATTACGCGCGGCGGCATGGCCCCTGCGATGATTGTGAGCCGAGAGCTGGACATCCGCACGGTCGACACGATCAGCGTGCGGTCGTACCACCATCAGGAACAAGGCGAAGCCGAAGTTCTGAAAGCCCCCGACGCTGATCTGATGGGCGATGGCACCGGCGTACTGATCATCGATGACTTGGTAGACAGCGGTAAAACGCTGGAGTTGGTCCGCAAAATGTACCCCAACGCACATTTTGCGACTGTTTATGCCAAACCCAAGGGCCGCCCTATGGTGGACACCTTCATCACCGAGGTCAGCCAGGATACGTGGATCTTCTTCCCCTGGGATATGGCACTTCAATATGTCGAGCCATATCGCGGCACCGACTGATCCCTTCTTCTGTTTAAAAATACCTCGGAGCGCGAGGCAGAGCCTCGCAAATAGACCGGTACGCCATGACCCAGACCCGCACCAGCGCCACTTTCCCTCCTCCGGTGATGGAGGCGCGCCGTTGGGTTGAAGGTGTCACCTTCCCAGCTGACCGCCCGCTGATCAATGTCAGCCAGGCCGCGCCGGTCGACCCGCCTCCGCTTGCTCTGCGTCAGGCCATGGCCGATTTTGCCGTGCAGGAAGACAGCGCGCATTTATATGGGCCGGTCTTGGGGAACGACGACCTGCGCACTGAACTGGCAGCACAGATCAGCGCTCATTACGCAGCACAGGTTGATCCGGCTCAGACCGCAATCACTTCGGGCTGCAATCAGGCCTTTTCGGCTGTGATCTCGGCAATCACTGACGAGGCGGATGAAGTGATTCTACCAACGCCATGGTATTTCAATCATAAAATGTGGTTGGACATGGCTGGGGTGAAGGCCGTTGACCTGCCAACAGGAGATGACCTTCTGCCTGATCCGGATCGTGCGGGCGCACTGATCACCAAAAAAACGCGCGCCATCGCCCTGGTCACGCCCAACAACCCCGGTGGTGTTGAATACCCGACTGATCTGGTCCGGGCCTTCTATGACCTGGCGCGTGACACCGGAATTCGCCTCATCGTCGATGAGACATATCGCGATTTCGATAGCCGCAGCGGTCCACCACACGATCTGTTCCAACAACCGGCTTGGGATGAGACGCTTATTCATCTCTATTCCTTCTCTAAAGCCTATCGCCTGACAGGCCACCGAGTTGGTGCGATAGCCACAAGCCGTTCTCTTCTGGCCGAGGTCGAGAAATTCCTGGACACTGTTGCCATTTGCCCTGGCCAAATCGGCCAGTTTGCAGCCCTTTGGGGGATGCAGAACCTATCACAATGGCTTGCGGGTGAACGAGACGAAATTCTGGACCGCAGAGCCGCAATTAATGATGGAATGCCCGCCCTTGAGGCCCAAGGATGGCGTCTTTTGGGGCTTGGTGCATATTTCGCTTATCTTGAACACCCATTCGATATGGCTTCGGATGAACTGGCCCGCCGTCTGGTGGCAGAGGCAGGCGTGCTGCTGTTGCCCGGCACCATGTTCATGCCCGATCACGACCCCGCCGGAAAACGGCAAGTCCGTGTAGCATTCGCCAATCTGAACCGTGCTGGATTGGGCCAATTGTTCGACCGGTTACAGGGCCTGTCCTTCTAAGCTTGCCCCTCGGCTGTGTGCGTCGTATTCAGGGCCGCAACCGACAGGGCAGAACGCTGCCGCAATAACAAGAGGGCACCATGGCCGCAGGCGCTAAAAGTCTTTCGAAAACCTTTGTCTGGATTCTGATGGGCCTGCTGATGCTGGGCCTCGCAGGCTTCGGTGCCACCAATCTCAGCGGAACGGTTCGAACCGTTGCACAAGTGGGCGATGAAAGCATCTCGGTCGATGAGTATGTGCGGGAACTGCAGCGAGAAATCCGCGCCGTGGAAGCGCAGACTGGCCAACCGATGCAAATGTCGCAGGCGCGTGATCTGGGATTGGATCAGAACGCGCTTGCCCGCCTGACCGCGTTGGCGGCTCTGGACAACGAAGTTGGGCAACTTGGAATTTCAATCGGTGACGAAAACCTGCAGCAAGAGATCGTAGCGATCCCCGCATTTCAGGGCGTCGACGGCAGTTTCGATCGGGAAGCCTATCGCTTTCAACTTGAACAGATCGGCATGACCGACTCTGAGTTTGAAACGGATCTGCGCAAGGAATCTGCACGCACAATTGTGCAAGGCGCGATCATGGGCGGGGTCGAGATGCCAGCGACTCTGACAGAGAAGATGACCGACTATATTGGCGCGCGACGCAGCTTTACTGTGGCCACGGTCGGGACCGAGGCATTGGAAAACCCAATTGCTGAACCAAACGACGCGCAGATTCAGACTTACTATGATGAGAACGGCGACCTGTTCACCCTGCCCCGCACCAAGCAACTGACATACGCGATCCTGTCACCCGCCATGCTGATCGACAGCGTTGAAGTGGATCAAGACGCCCTGCAGAAACTTTATGAAGACCGCTCAGACGAGTACAACCAGCCGGAACGCCGCTTGGTTGAGCGCCTGAACTTCCCGGATGAGCAAGCCGCAAGCGAAGCAAAGGCGCAGCTTGAGGTTGGCGGTACTACGTTTGAGCAACTGGTTCGTGAACGCGATCTTGAGCTCAACGACATCGATCTCGGCGACGTGACCCGCGAGGATCTGGGCGAGGCAGCGGATGCAGTATTTGCAGCCGATCTCGATACTGTTGTTGGTCCTCTGCCTTCGGTCTTTGGCCCGGCCTTGTTCCGGATCAACGGCTCTCTGGCAGCCAACAATGTGCCTTTCGAAGAAGCTGAACCGGCCTTGCGCGAAGAGCTTGCAGCCGAACGCGCCCGCCGCCTGATCGAGGCGCAGTCCGAAGATATCAATGACATGCTGGCTGGCGGAGCCACACTGGAAGAACTGGCGGATGAGACCGAAATGGAACTGGGTCAGATCGACTGGACCCGCGAGAGTTCGGACGAAATCGCCGCCTATGACGGATTCCGCATTGCAGCCGAAGCCGTGCAGGAAGGTGACTTCCCCGAAATCGCATTCCTCGAAGATGGGTCGATCTTTGCCCTGCGCCTGAATGAGGTGCTGCCGCGCCGCCCCGAGCCGCTGGACAGCGCACGTGATCGAGTGACCGCCGCATGGCTTCAGGCCGAAACCAACAAAGCGCTGGAAGATCGGGCGAATGCAGTTCTGACGCAATTGGCAACAGACGGCGACTTTACGACCACCGGCCTGCCCTTCCGCGTTGAAAATGCCCTGACACGCACGGCGTTTCTGGATGACGTTCCAGCAGATTTCATGAACGAGGTGTTCCAGATGGAACCCGGAGAACTGCGTGTCATCGGTGGAAACGGCGCAGCACTGCTGGTGCGCTTGGATGAGATTCTTCCGCCCGCAGACACAGACGAACTGCGCCAACTGCGTGAAGCCCTGTCCGCGCAGATGAATCAGGCCCTGTCACAGAATATTTTCAACGCCTATGTGCGCGATGCACAGACACGCGCGCGTCCGGTCGTAGACCAACAGGCGCTGAATGCCGTGCAATCGAGCTTTTAAACGAGACCGATATGGCCCTGACACCCGAATTCGACACCTTCGCGCGCGCTTATGAAGCGGGCGAAAATCAGGTGGTTTACACACGGCTTGCCGCTGATCTGGACACCCCTGTGTCGCTGATGCTCAAGCTGACGGGCGCACAGAAAGATGCGTTCATGCTGGAATCCGTGACGGGCGGCGAAGTTCGTGGTCGTTACTCGATCATTGGTATGAAGCCCGACCTGATCTGGCGGTGTCGCGGTGAAGCATCCGAACTCAACCGCTCTGCCCGGTTCGATTCCGAGGCGTTCTCGACGCAAGACGGCAACCCGATGGACAACCTCCGCGCTTTGCTGGCCGAAAGTCGCATCGACCTGCCGGATGACCTGCCTCAGGCTGCAGCGGGGCTGTTCGGGTATTTGGGCTATGACATGGTGCGGCTGGTGGAATACCTCCCGGACGTGAATCCGGACCCTCTGGACCTGCCCGATGCGATCATGTTGCGTCCTTCGGTCATCGCTGTGCTGGATGGCGTAAAAGGTGAAGTGACCGTTGTATCACCGGCTTGGGCCAGTGACGGTCAATCCGCCAAGGCTGCCTATGCACAAGCTGCTGAGCGCGTTATGGATGCAGTTCGCGATCTGGAGCGTGCCATGCCTGCGGAAACCCGCGATTTGGGTGATGCACGTGAAATCGCACCCCCTGTGTCGAACTTTACCAAGTCCGGCTATATGGAAGCCGTTGAAAAGGCCAAGGAATACATCCGCGCAGGTGATATTTTCCAGGTTGTCCCAGCGCAGCGCTGGGCGCAGGAATTTCCGCTGCCGCCCTTTGCACTCTATCGGTCGCTGCGGCGCACCAACCCGTCGCCTTTCATGTTCTATTTCAACTTCGGCGGTTTTCAGGTCGTCGGTGCCAGCCCCGAGATTTTGGTGCGTGTGTTTGGCAATGAAGTCACCATTCGCCCCATTGCTGGCACCCGCCCCCGAGGCGCGACGCCCGAAGAGGACAAGGCAAACGAACTGGATCTGCTGGCCGACAAGAAAGAGCTGGCCGAGCACCTGATGCTGCTGGATCTGGGCCGCAACGATACGGGGCGCGTTTCCAAAATCGGTACCGTGCGCCCGACCGAAGAGTTCATCATCGAACGCTACAGCCACGTGATGCATATTGTATCTAACGTGGTGGGTGAGCTGGCCGAAGATAAAGACGCGCTGGATGCGTTTTTTGCCGGAATGCCTGCGGGCACCGTCTCGGGCGCGCCCAAAGTGCGCGCGATGGAGATCATCGACGAGTTGGAGCCTGAAAAACGCGGCGTCTATGGCGGCGGCGTAGGTTATTTCAGCGCGGGCGGTGACATGGATATGTGTATCGCGCTGCGGACTGCCATCGTGAAAGATCAAAAGCTGTATATTCAAGCCGGTGGCGGTGTTGTTTACGACAGCGACCCCGAGGCCGAGTTCATGGAAACCGTCCATAAATCCAATGCAATCCGGCGCGCTGCGGCAGATGCCGCGCGGTTCACGGGTAACGGAAACAGTTAAACGAAAAAGGGCGGCAGATCATAAGATCGCCGCCCTTTTTTAACACTCGTTTTCGCAGATCACTGAATCTGTCTCATCATGACCGCGGAAATCGGGGCCATCGCCACGCGGCTGCCACGGTCTTCCAACCCCCAAAGCAGCAGGGCTGAAATCGTTTCCGGGCGGACCCGACCCAGCATGATCACAGCACCTTCCTGCCCGGCGCGGAACGCAGCCTGATCCAAGAACCGGCGCATCACTTTAGGGTCCTGACGCGCACCGTCGATGTCACGGAATACAACACCCGACGGCGTGCCATTGCGGGCCGCCAGCTTCTGCACAGTGTTCAACCCATTGTCCTGCGTGATCAGGCCACGACCTGTTCCGGCAGCAATTTCAGCAACCTGATCGGCCAGTTTCCGATTGCCATGAATGCCGCTGTCCACCCCTTCCAGAATGCCAACGGTTTCGGGCAGAGTGTCAAGCCAGACGGACAGCGAAACCTCAGCGTCTTGCGCAGTTGCAGCTTCGGGCAAATCAGCCAGAGCCATGACTTCGAACCCGGCCGCGCGGTGCCGCGCCATCTTTTCTGCAGCATCTGGATCAGACGGGTTCACGGCAAAACTGATCGGATAGGGAAAATCCTGAAGCGCCTCAGCCCCAAATGCGCCCTCGTCATCGATCAGGATGATGGACATCAGCGGTTTGGCTTCAGGGTTTTCGAATTTGGCCGCATAGCGTTCGATCGGCTTGCCCGCCGGTTTTGGCTCTTCTGCCGAGGCTTCGTCGGCCACAGGTTCATCATCGCGTTCGGTTAGAGGAATGATACGTTTTCCAACCGTTGAACTTACACTTGCTTCCTGGTCCCCGCCAATCTGCGGCAGCGCTGCGATACGCGGCAGCTTGCGCGGCAGGACGTCCTCGTCCCCTTCTACCGCGATCGGGCTGCTTTCAAACGGGTTTTCCTCGTCTGTGTCCTCAGTTTGCGGCAACGGATCTTCTTCCGGCTGAAGAAGAGCAACCTCGGTCGTCTCAGGCTCTACAGGAGGGGTCGGCGTATCGTCGATCACGGCTGGCCCCGCCTCGTCCTGCGGAGCCGAAGGCGCCAGACTGGGTTCTGGCGGCGCTGCAGGCGCTTCGGTCACAACTGAAACTTCGATCGCAACCGCAGCCTCGGGTTGGTCCACCGCCTCGGCTGCTGCGCCCACCTCTGGTTGCGTGTCCGAGGATGATTCAAGCCCGGACAAATCAGCCAGATCCTCGGTTAAGTCATCGGCGGCTTCTAGCCCATGTGGAGCCAATTCCACCACATCGGCATCGGATACGGCCTCGGTCACCTCAGTCGGTGCTGCAGGTGTTTCAGAAATTACCGGCGCCGGTGCTTCGGTGACAACAACCGGCGTATTGGCCATCGGTGTCTTGAGCGACACGAACACACCCAAGATCAAAACAACGATCGCCCCAGCGACCATTCCCCCGAAAAATCCGCCCATATTTCTTGCCTTTCGCCTCTTTTCTCTGCCTCGTCCAGCTCTGCGCCATCTGATGTGGCGCTCGGCCAATTGGACGCGTCAGAAACGGTATGTCCTCTTGACGCTGCCGCTCAAGCCTGAGCATGTATGTGCGGACATTATACCGTGGCCCGGGGCTGCATCGCCAGCCTGAAATGCCCAAGCGAAGATAAGTGCCCATATGCTGCTGCTGATCGACAACTACAACTCGTTTACCTACAATTTGGTACATTATTTAGGCGAACTTGGTGCCGAAATGGTCATTCGCCGAAATGATGCGCTAGATGTGCAGGAAGCGATGGCCATGAACCCCGCCGGAATCCTGCTAAGCCCCGGCCCCTGCGACCCGGATCAGGCTGGCATTTGCCTTGCGCTGACCGAAGCCGCCGCAGAAACCAAAACACCTTTGCTGGGGGTTTGCCTTGGACACCAGACCATCGGTCAGGTTTTTGGCGGTAAGGTCATCCGATGCCACGAGATTGTTCATGGTAAAATGGGAACGATAAATCACACGGGCAAGGGTCTGTTTGCCGGACTGCCTTCTCCGTTTGAGGCAACGCGATACCATTCATTGATCGTGGAACGCGAAACCCTGCCCGAATGCCTTGAGATCACGGCTGAATTGGAAGACGGCACCATAATGGGGTTGCAACACAAGGAACTGCCCATTCATGGCGTCCAGTTCCACCCGGAATCCATTGCCTCCGAGCACGGCCACGCCCTGCTCAAGAACTTCCTGCAAGAACTGAAAGTCCCCGCATGAGCGACGCGCTGAAACCGCTGATCGGAGCCGCTGCCGATCGCCCTTTGACTCGTGACGAAGCTGAAAAAGCCTTTGCCATCCTGTTTGATGGCGAAGCCACGCCCAGCCAGATCGGTGGGCTTTTGATGGCCATGCGCACACGCGGTGAAACAGTCGATGAATACGCCGCTGCCGCCGCTGTGATGCGGGCAAAATGCAACGCTGTGACCGCCCCGGCAGGCGCGATGGACATCGTGGGCACAGGCGGCGACGGCAAAGGCACGCTGAACATCTCGACCGCAACGGCTTTTGTGGTTGCCGGTGCCGGTGTCACCGTTGCCAAACATGGCAACCGGAACCTCAGTTCGAAATCGGGTGCGGCGGACGCGTTGGGTCAGATGGGGATCAACGTCATGGTTGGCCCGCAAGTCGTTGAATCCGCTCTGGAAAACGTTGGTATCGGCTTCATGATGGCCCCGATGCATCATCCGGCCATCGCTCATGTCATGCCATCACGCCAGGAGCTGGGCACACGCACGATCTTTAACATTCTTGGACCTCTGACGAACCCTGCTGGTGTCAAACGGCAATTGACCGGCGCGTTCAGTCGTGACCTGATCCGGCCAATGGCCGAAACGCTTGGCTTGCTTGGATCAGACCGCGCGTGGCTGGTGCATGGCTCGGACGGAACGGACGAACTCACGATCACCGGCATCAGCTGGGTCGCGGCTTTGGAAGATGACACGATCAAGGAAGTCGAGCTGCACCCCGAAGATGCGGGTCTGCCCGTGCATCCATTCGAAGACATCATCGGCGGCACACCGGAAGAAAACGCTGTCGCTTTCCGCGCCCTGTTGGACGGAGCCCCATCCGCGTATCGTGACGCTGTACTGCTGAACTCGGCCGCCGCTTTGGTTGTCGCCGAAGCCGCGAACGACCTGCGCGAAGGTGTCGCCATGGCCGCCGAGAGCATCGACAGCGGCAAAGCCAAAGAAAAAATCGCCGCTCTGGCACGCAAGACACAGGAAGCCGAATGACCGAGACCGTACTGGACAAAATCAAAGCCTACAAACTAGAAGAGGTCGCGGCCGACAAAGCGCAGAAGTCTTTGGAAACACTGGAAAGTGAGGCACGGGCTGCATCGGAAACCCGTGGCTTTGCCGAAGCTTTGCAATCCACCTCGCGGCAAGGCTATGGCCTGATTGCCGAAGTCAAGAAAGCCAGCCCGTCCAAGGGTCTGATCCGTCCGGATTTCGACCCGCCTGTACTGGCCAAAGCCTATGAGGATGGTGGTGCTGCGTGTTTGTCCGTGCTGACCGACACCCCAAGCTTTCAGGGTGCAAAGGAATATCTGACGCAGGCCCGCGAGGCGACTTCCCTGCCCGCTTTGCGCAAGGATTTCATGTACGACCCCTATCAGGTGGTCGAAGCCCGCGCGCTTGGCGCAGATTGCATTCTGATCATCATGGCATCCGTCAGCGATGATCAGGCGGCGGAACTGGAACAAACTGCTTTCGATTGGGGTATGGATGTTCTGATCGAAGTGCATGACGAAACGGAACTGGAACGCGCAGCACAGCTGAAAAGCCCGTTGATCGGCATCAACAACCGCAATCTCAAGACCTTCGAGACCACTTTGGACACCACGCGGCACCTGTCCAAGCTGGTGCCGGCAGACCGCACCATCGTTTGTGAAAGTGGCCTTGGAACATCAGACGACCTGAGGGAGATCGCCCGCTACGGTGCCCGTTGCTTCCTGATCGGCGAAAGCCTGATGCGTCAGGACGATGTTGAGGCCGCCACGCGTCATATCCTATCCAACCCTCTGATCCCCGGAGTGATGTGATGCCGCTGACTCATTTTGATGCTCAAGGTCAGGCGCATATGGTTGATGTGTCGGACAAGGACGTGACCGACCGTGTCGCTGTCGCTGCCGGTCATATCAAGATGGCAGCGGAAACCTTTGAAATCATTTCTGAAGGCCGCGCGAAAAAGGGCGACGTTCTGGGCATCGCCCGTCTGGCGGGCATCATGGGGGCCAAGAAGACACCTGATCTGATCCCGTTGTGTCATCCTCTTCCAGTCACCAAAGTTGCAGTTGAACTGACGCTTGATCCTGATCTACCGGGTGTTCAGATCGAGGCCACGGTCAAGACCTCGGGACAGACAGGTGTTGAGATGGAAGCCCTGACCGCAGTCTCAACCGCGGCTTTGACAGTCTATGACATGACAAAAGCCGTCGATAAGGCGATGGAGATTGGTGGCATCCGCGTTCTTCTGAAAGATGGTGGTAAATCAGGGCGTTACGAGGCGAAATGATCACGGTCGAAGAGGCGCGCGCCCTGCTGTTCGATCTGGTGGGGGTTTTACCTTCGGAAGAGGTTCCTCTGGCTCAGTCCGCCGGGCGTGTATTGGCGCAGGATGTTGTAGCGGGGCGGAACCAACCTCCCTTCGCGGCATCGTCGATGGATGGGTATGCCGTGAAGGCCGCCGAAGTTGAGCTGCACGCCATGTTCAAGGTGGTCGGCGAATCCGCGGCCGGCCATCGGTTTGAGGGCCAGGTCGGTCCCGGTCAGGCGGTGCGCATTTTCACCGGTGCGCCAGTGCCCGAGGGCGCGGATTTTGTGGTCATTCAGGAAGATACCGACCGACGTGGCGACCTGATCACGATTACCGACGAACCCGGTTCCAAAACCAATATCCGCCCTGCTGGCGTGGATTTTGAAATCGGTACCTCCATTTCAGCACCCCGTTTGATCCGGCCCGAGGATGTGGCCCTGATGGCTGCAATGAACACCCCACGCGTCACGGTTGCGCGCAAACCGGTGATTGCCCTGATCTCCACCGGCGACGAGTTGGTGATGCCCGGAGAAGAGCCGGGCCCAGATCAAATCATCGCCTCGAACACATTCGGGTTGCAGGCTCTGCTTGAGGGATTGGGAGCAAAGGTGCGCGTTCTGCCCATTGCGCACGACACCGTTTCCTCGCTTGAAACCGCATTTGGCCTGGCACAAGGGGCCGATCTTGTCGTCACAATCGGCGGCGCGTCGGTTGGCGATTATGACCTTGTCTCGGATGTCTCGCAGGGATTGGGCATGGAACGGTCATTCTACAAGATCCGAATGCGCCCCGGAAAACCACTGATGGCCGGACGTATCGGCAAAACGGCTATGGTTGGCTTACCCGGTAACCCGGTCAGCGCCATGGTCTGCGGCTATCTGTTTCTGGCACCGATGGTACGCCGGATGCTGGGCCTGGACCACGTGGTGCCGCCTTTCCTTACAGCGCAACTTACGGAACCCTTGCTGGAAAACGGGCCGCGAGAGCATTACATGCGCGCGGTTCTAAGCGACACAGGCATTGCGGCCTGCGCCGATCAGGACAGCTCGCTTCTCAGCGTTCTGGCGCAGGCCAATGCGCTTTTGGTCCGACAACCGCACGATCCAGCCCGTGAAATCGGGGAAACGGTTCAGTACCTGCCGATCTGAGATGTTCTCAAATCCGTTGACACAAAACGTGAACATGCGTAGAACAAAAGAAAACGCATGAGCGACGAGGTGTGAGCGATGCTGACCAAGAAGCAATTGGATTTGCTGGAATTCATCCACAAACGCGTGCAGGCGGACGGTGTTCCGCCCAGTTTCGACGAAATGAAGGCCGCACTCGATCTGCGGTCGAAATCCGGCATCCACAGGTTGATTACCGCGCTGGAAGAACGCGGGTTTATCCGCCGCCTTGCCCATCGCGCCCGCGCGATTGAGATCGTGAAACTTCCCGAAAGCCTAGGTGGCGAACCCACAGCCGGGTTTACGCCGCGGGTTATCGAAGGTGACAAACCGGAAGGCCGCCGCCCTGCGAATGTGGAACCAGTGTCAGTCGACGCGCTGGAACTGCCGGTCATGGGTCGGATTGCGGCTGGTGTTCCCATTGAGGCCATCAGCCATGTCTCGCACCATGTTGCTGTCCCCGGCCCCATGGTCTCCGGCAAGGGCGAACATTATGCGTTGGAAGTTCGTGGAGATTCGATGATCGACGCGGGAATCAACGACGGTGATGTGGTGGTGATCCGGGAAACGTCGACAGCAGATAATGGCGACATTGTGGTTGCCTTGGTCGAGGATCAGGAAGCGACATTGAAGCGTTATTTCCGCCGGGGCAACGCCATCGCGCTTGAAGCTGCCAATCCGGTCTACGAGACGCGTGTCCTGCCCGAAGAAAAGGTAAAGGTGCAAGGTCGCCTTGTGGGCCTGATCCGGACCTACTGATCCCGCTTGGACCGAAGGTCCCCGGGCGCGTTCGGGGACCAAAGCCTTTGCCCTGTCAGCGCGGCACTTGATATCAGCTTTCCGTCCAGAACAGACAGGCTGCCGGTTTCGTACAAGCGATCGGGGTCAAAAATCCCGCACGGCCCTTTCAAATTCAGAGCCACGGCAGAGACGATGATCTGGTTTGCCTTGCATTCGTCAAACCCGTTTGCAGCCCTTTTGCCGGTCAGGTGGATAATCTCCCGATCTTTCAACAGGTAGCGCTGGATCGTGTTCGCCTCGGGCCACCTGAGCGCAGCCTGTGACTGATCGACACCATCCCCGTCATTCTCTAGCCAAACGGTTGCAACAAACCCGCTGCCTTTGCTTTTGCTAAGCGCGCGGCCTTGTTCGGTCATCACGCCCACCAACCCTCCGGTTTCAGCAATCAGGGCGTCGGGACGCTGTCCCGCAGTCCAAAGCAAAAAAGCAGCCGCAAGCGGGCCCATCCCGACCCACCGCGCGTGTCCCTGCCACAAGGCAATCCACAAGGCACCCAAGGCAATGAGAGGCAGGACGTACCACGGCGGGCTGACCACAAAGCCTTGTGCGCCATCCATCTGCGAAACCCAATGTGATACCGTCAAGATCCACTCCAACGCCCACCCCATCACCGTCAGGGGTATCGCCTCAAGCCCCAGAGGCGCCAATAGCGCTGCAACCACGGCCGCCGGGACGACTAACAAACCCATGACCGGAACTGAAAGCAGGTTCGCCAAAAGGCCATAGTGCGACATGGTGTTGAAATGCGCTGCACCAATCGGAGCCGTCGCAAGCCCGGCAATGGCCGAAGACATGAGCACGCCAACCACTGGTTTAAGCCATTTTGGTCCGGGCATAGGGCCGACTTCGCGCAGCGCTCCGAACACGGCGACCAGAGCAGTTGTGGCCGCAAATGACATCTGGAACCCTGGGCTCAGGAGCAATTCCGGTCTGAGGAGCAGAACGATCACCGCCGCAACCGCCACAGCGCGCAGCGAGATCGCCCGGCGGTCAATTAGCACCGCGCCCAACATGACCGTGACCATGACAAACGCGCGCTCGGTTGCAACGTTACCGCCAGAGAGCATCAGATAGATGGTCGCTGCAGCCAACGCACATACTGCGGCCACCTTTCGAACAGGCAACCGTAGAGCAAGCGGCGGAAACAGCGACAAACCAACTCGACAGGCCACAAATACAAAGCCCGTCAGCAGCCCCGTATGCAGCCCCGAGATCGCCAGCAGATGCGCTAGGTTCGAAGCGCGCAGAGACGATAGCGTGTCTTGCCCCATACCACTGCGATCCCCGGTGGTGACCGCTGCAGCAAAGCCACCGATTTCGCCAGGCAGTATCTCCTTCACGCGCTGCGATATAGCCATGCGGATGGCGGTTACCCGAACGCCCTCGATCCCGGCCGAGGCTGGTGCGATGGTCAGAACAGGGACGCGTGTGTACCCCACTGCGCCTAAACTCTGGAACCACGCATGGCGGCGGAAATCGAACCCACCGGGTTCCACCGGCCCCTGTGGCGGAGACAGATGCGCCGTCGTCATAATCCTCTGCCCCGGCGCAATAGGTCCGGTTGGGGCATGAACGGAAAGACGGACGCGCTGCGGCCTCCGCTCCTGCGGTACGTCCCCTATGCGTACCTGATCAAGCGTCAACCGCAACGCATCCGAGGCAGACCGGTCCATGGCGACGACCCTCCCCTCGATCGGGCCATAATATCGCCATGACAGAACCGGCTCTGCCACCATATGGGCGCGAGCACCTGCCAGGCAGAAACCAGCAGCGATCAGCGCCCCCCCGATGGCCAACGAACCCGCCCCCGGCGCAAGCCAGCGGCGCACAGTGATGAGAACCACGCAAAGGCCGGCCAGACCAGCATAGTCCCGCAATTCAGGCTCAGCCCGAATGCCGAAATACAGACCGATCCCGGTCGCAAGCAAGACCGGCGTCCACGGGAACAGATACCCCGTTTGGAACAGCAGCGCGGCCTCGACCCGTGCAAGAACACGCATGGTTGCCCCCGTCCTTCGGGCTCGTTAGACAGGCGTCAAACTATGCCAGATACGGTTACCAAAAGGTTAATCCCCATCATGTCCGACCAGGTCGTCACCCGTTTTGCCCCTTCACCCACCGGTTTTCTGCACATCGGTGGCGCACGCACCGCGCTGTTCAATTGGCTCTATGCTCGGGGTCGTGGCGGCAAATTCCTGTTGCGGATTGAGGATACCGACCGTGAACGCTCGACCCCTGAGGCGACTGCCGCGATCCTGCAAGGTATGGCATGGCTGGGTTTGGACCATGACGGCGACGTAATCAGCCAGTTCGAAAGGGCGGCCCGCCACGCCGAGGTTGCGCACCAACTGCTGGCCGAAGGCAAGGCTTACAAGTGCTTCTCGACCCAGGAAGAAATTGCTGCCTTCCGCGAACAGGCACGAGCCGAAGGGAAATCGACCCTGTTCCGCAGCCCGTGGCGCGACGCTGATCCGGCAACACATCCCGACGCGCCATTTGTCATTCGCATCAAAGCGCCACAAGTAGGTGCGACCGTGATCCGCGATCAGGTTCAAGGCGATGTCACCATCCGCAATGATCAACTGGACGATATGATCCTGCTGCGCTCGGACAGCACACCCGTCTACATGCTGGCGGTGGTGGTTGACGATCACGACATGGGCGTCACCCACGTTATTCGCGGTGACGATCACCTGAACAACGCCGCGCGTCAGATGATGATCTATGAGGCAATGGGCTGGGACGTTCCGGTCTGGGCACATATCCCGCTGATTCACGGGCCCGACGGCAAGAAATTGTCGAAACGTCATGGCGCACTGGGCGCGCAGGAATATCAGGCCATGGGCTATCCCGCGGCTGGAATGCGCAATTACCTGGCGCGTTTGGGCTGGAGTCACGGTGATGACGAATTCTTCACGGATGCGCAGGCAAAAGAGTGGTTCGATCTGGACGGAATCGGCAAAAGCCCGGCCCGTTTCGATCTGAAAAAGCTGGAAAATCTCTGCGGGCAGCATATTGCAATCTCAGACAATGCTGCATTGCGGCAAGAAATTGAGGATTACCTTGCGGCAGCAGACCTTCCTGCTCTCACTCCGACACAATCTGGTGATCTGGAACGTGCGATGTATTGCCTCAAGGATCGGGCGCGTACTTTCCCGGAACTCCTTGAAAAAGCGCATTTTGCACTGACCCAACGCCCAATTGTTCCGGATGAAAAGGCCGCAAAGGCGCTGGCATCTGTATCCGATGGTATACTGTCGGAATTGACGCCGCAGCTGCAAAATGTTAGCTGGTCCCGGAACGAACTGGAGGAGGCCCTGAATTCCTTTGCTGAGTCAAAGGAGCTCAAGTTCGGCAAGCTGGCAGGTCCGCTACGGGCTGCGCTGGCAGGTCGGGCCGTTACACCTTCGGTTTTTGACATGATGCTGGTGCTGGGACGGGATGAAACCCTGGCGCGGCTTTCTGAGGCAGCGAAATAAACCCAATCTTCATAAACGGGTAACGCTGCTCCGCTAACACCCGGATTGCGCGTCCGCGCGCAGTCGTTGCCCGTATCGCTGGCGGTCTTTCCGGCGTGCGCATGAATGAAGAAGGGACAACTATGACTGACAGCAACAAAACAGCCACTCTGACTGTTCACGGCAAAGAATACGAGTTGCCAGTTCATTCCCCTACCGCCGGGCCTGATGTTGTCGATATTCGTAAGCTTTACGGACAGGCCGGGGTCTTCACTTATGACCCGGGCTTTACATCCACCGCCAGCTGCGACAGTACCATCACCTATATCGACGGCGAAAAAGGCGAGCTGCTGCACCGGGGCTATCCGATCGACCAACTGGCCGAGAAATCGCACTTCCTCGAGGTTTGCTATTTGCTGCTCTACGGAGAATTGCCAGCCGCAAAAGATCTGGAGAAGTTCGAAACAACGATCACCCGTCACACCATGCTGCACGAGCAGATGCAGTATTTCTATCGCGGTTTCCGCCGCGACGCGCACCCGATGGCCATCATGGTCGGTGTTGTCGGTGCAATGTCGGCCTTCTATCACGACTCGACCGACATTTCGGACCCGCAGCAACGTGAAATCGCATCGCATCGCCTGATCGCCAAGATGCCGACGATTGCGGCCTGGGCCTATAAGTATCACACCGGTCAGCCCTTCGTGTATCCGCGCAACGATCTGGACTATGCGTCCAACTTCCTGCGCATGTGTTTCAGTGTTCCCGCCGAAGAATATGAGGTGAACCCGATCCTCAGCCGCGCGATGGACCGTATCTTTACCCTGCACGCCGATCACGAGCAGAACGCTTCGACCTCGACCGTGCGTCTGGCTTCGTCTTCTGGCGCGAACCCGTTCGCCTGTATTGCCGCAGGTATCGCTTGCCTTTGGGGTCCGGCGCACGGCGGTGCAAACCAGGCGTGCCTGGAGATGTTGGAAGAGATCGGCACTGTGGAACGCATCCCCGAATACATCGCGCGCGCCAAAGACAAGAACGATCCGTTCCGCCTGATGGGCTTTGGTCACCGCGTCTATAAGAACTTTGACCCGCGCGCCAAAGTGATGAAGCAATCGGCCGACGAAGTGCTGGATCTGTTGGGCGTTGAAAACAACCCGAAACTGCAGGTTGCAAAGGAACTGGAGCGCGAGGCGCTGGAAGATCCGTATTTCGCCGAGAAGAAACTGTTCCCGAACGTGGACTTCTATTCGGGCATCATCCTCGAAGCGATGGGCTTCCCGACGTCCATGTTCACACCGATCTTTGCCCTGTCGCGCACCGTGGGCTGGGTCAGCCAGTGGAAAGAGATGATTGCCGATCCTCAGAACAAGATCGGGCGTCCGCGCCAGCTGTATCTGGGCGAAACGCTTCGGGATTACGTGGATATCGAAAACCGCTGATACATCAAACTTCGCAGACGTTTTTAAGGCCCCGTTTTAACGGGGCCTTTTTCATCGAGCACGACGCATATGCACAACCCATTGCTTTCGCAGCAAAAACCTTCGACCATACCACATGCGCTATTTGGGCTTCAGAACAAGCTCATTTGGTCACCCGGTTGCGGTGGAATAGCAAACAGATCGCAACGTAGGGACGCAAATTTAACAGAAAGCCCCAACCGTTTGCAGGCTTTCGAAAACCTTTGGGCAATGATCCCGGCGTATTCGCCCTCGCCCCGCATTCTGTGACCCCAACGCGGGTCATAATCCCGCCCCCCGTGCATGTCGCGCAGCTTGGACATCACTTTTTCTGCTCGTGCCGGTTGGTGTTCGGCCAGCCAATCCTGCCACAGCTGCGACACCTCACGTGGCAATCGCAACATGATCCAACTGGCGGCATCTGCTCCGGCCTCCTGCCCCGCCTCAAGCAGGTTCTCAAGTTCATGATCCGTCAGGCCGGGCACAATCGGAGATGTCATCACACGCACCGGAACCCCGGCCTCGGTCAGTGTACGGATCATGCGCAGACGCCGCTGCGGTGACGGTGCACGAGGTTCCATCCGACGCGACAAAGCGGGATCCAAAGTGGTCAGCGAGATCCCGACGCGCACCAATCCACGGCTGGCCATTTCAGTCAGAATGTCCAGATCCCGCTCGATCAGAGCGCCCTTGGTGACAATTGCAACCGGATGGTTGAACTCGTGCAACACCTTAAGGCAGGACCTTGTAATCAGGCGATCTTTCTCGATCGGCTGATACGGGTCCGTGTTTGTTCCTATAGCCAGCGGCGCGACCTTATAAGACTTGGACGACAATTCTTTGCGCAGGACACAGCTCATGTTGGGACGCGCCGTCAGGCGGGTTTCGAAATCCAGCCCTGCGGACAGACCCAGATAGGCATGACTGGGCCGGGCAAAACAATAGACACAGCCATGTTCGCACCCCCGATACGGATTGATGGAACGGTCAAACGGCAAATCCGGAGACCGGTTGTATGTAATCGCACTGCGCGCCGCCTCATCCCGTGTTTCGGTGCGCAGCAGCGGTAAGGTTTCGTCACTGTCCCATCCGTCATCGAATGCGACGGTGGCAAAGCGCTCGAACCGTCCAGCGGTGTTCGTACGTGTTCCTCTGGCTTTTACGGTGGGCACAGCATTCACTTCAGCAATTTGTTCGCGTTATGTTCACATTCGGAACATACGACTGGCGCAAGCCCTGCGCAAGTCATCCCTGCGTCAGTCCAAATAGGAGCGATCAAACGGAGTGCACGATAATCATGCAGATTTTTCATTCGAGCCACGCGTTTTTTTGACATATAGGTCGGTCCCGAAACGACCGACGTCGCAATCGTCACAGTCAGAATGCGACGTTTTGGCCAAAACGGAAAAAATGCCACCACGGGCCGATGGCCCGCCCAGCACAGGGAATACCCCATGTCCGACGAAGAAGACATCATCCTGTCCGAACTGAACGACGACGAACTTGTCGAGCAGATGTTCGACGATCTCTACGATGGTCTGAAAGAAGAGATCGAAGAAGGAACCAACATCCTGCTGGAGCGTGGATGGACCCCTTATGACATTCTGACCAAAGCTCTGGTCGGTGGCATGACCATTGTGGGCCATGACTTCCGCGACGGCATTCTGTTCGTGCCCGAAGTTCTGCTGGCCGCCAACGCCATGAAGGGCGGTATGGCGATCCTGAAGCCACTGCTGGCCGAAACCGGCGCACCGCGCGTTGGCAAGATGGTGATCGGCACCGTCAAGGGCGACATCCACGACATTGGCAAGAACCTTGTGTCGATGATGATGGAAGGCGCTGGGTTTGAAGTTGTCGATATCGGTATCAACAACCCGGTCGAAAACTACCTGGAAGCACTGGAAACCGAGCAGCCCGACATTCTGGGCATGTCCGCCCTGCTGACCACCACAATGCCTTACATGAAAGTGGTCATCGACACCCTGGTCGAACAAGGTGTGCGTGACGACTATATCGTTCTGGTTGGCGGTGCCCCGCTGAACGAAGAGTTTGGCAAAGCGATCGGCGCAGACGCTTACTGCCGTGACGCGGCTGTTGCTGTGGAAACTGCGAAGGACTTTGTAGGCCGCAAGCACAACCAATTGGCTGGCTAAACCGACTGAAATTTCACTCAAAGGGCTGCTCGAATAGGGCAGCCCTTTTTCGTTTCAAACCAATGACATGAAAATCTGGAACACTAGGAAGCGACTTTTCTCAAGAAGCCGTCGGCACAAACCTCAGGCTACAAAAGCAAACTGAGGACGTCGGCAGCCTGCCTTCAGAGGTCGGAACAAGACTTGCTCATTGTTGATATTCATCCTCTTCTAGGGGCAAATTCAAAGGACGCCATACCATGCAAAAAGACGCCCTGCCCGATGATGCCAGTCTGACAACCAAAGGTTATTCCAGCGCCGAGTCGGGCCGTATCCTTCTGATCGCGTGCGGGGCTTTGGCCCGAGAGATTCTGGATATCAAAACACGTAATCACTGGGACCATATGGAATTAACGTGTCTGCCCGCAATTCTGCATGTTCACCCGGAACGGATCACACAGGCCGTAGAAGATGCTGTGGCCAAACACCGGGACAAATTCGACAAAATCTATGTGGTCTACGCTGACTGTGGAACCGGCGGCCTTTTACAACAAGCCTGCGAAAAACTTGGGGTCGAAATGGTGAAAGGTCCCCATTGTTACTCGTTCTTCGAAGGCAACCAAGCCTTTGAGGCGCGCGGCGAGGACGAGACTACGGCCTTCTATCTGACGGACTTTTTGGCCCGGCAGTTCGACGCTTTTGTCTGGAAGCCTTTGGGGCTGGATCGTCACCCAGAGCTGCGTGACATGTATTTTGGCAACTACACAAAGCTGATCTATCAGGCCCAAATCGACAACCCGGACCTGACCGCGCGCGCCCGCGAATGTGCGGATCGTATGGGATTAGAGTTCGAACACCGTTTCACCGGCTATGGCGATCTGGAAACCACTTTGACAGATTGGGCAAACCGTCCGGCTTGACCTTACGCGTTTTCCTGGGCCACCTGCCGTATGCGTTCGATCATGGCGCGCAGGCCGTTTGATCGCTGTGCCGACAGATGATCATTCAATCCCAAACGCGCCAGTTCAGCCCCGGCATCGACCTTGGGCACTTCCGCCACGGGCAATCCATTGTACAAAGACCGCAGGACGGCAATCAGCCCCCGCACGATCAGTGCGTCGCTGTCGCCGTCAAATTTGAACACGCCCCCTTCGATCATGGGATGCAGCCAAACCTGACTGGCACACCCATTTACTTTGGTGGCAGGAACTTTGAACGCGTCATCCAGCGGATCCATCGCCTTGCCCTGTTCGATGACATGGCGATACCGGTCTTCCCAGTCCTCCAGAAACTCGAAATCTTCGACAATGTCCTCAAAGGCGGGCGTGGCCATGGCGCGGCGATCCTTTTGGTTGCAATACCACCAGTGACCTATGCCGACGACCACCTGCTGTCCAGCCCTGCAGTGGCTTTTCAAGGCGAGGAAATTGCGCTAACCCATTGCTTGAATTCGTGTGAAAAGCTGTGGGTCTATGCAAAAATCTCTGTCCGTTCTTATCATCGCCACGCTGACCCTGACTGCATGCAGCGGCTGGCGTGATTCTCGGGTGAACCCGTCGAATTGGTTTGGCTCCAGCAGATCGGTTAAAACTGAAACACCGCCGGACCCCAACGCAGCTGATGCTTTGGTGCCTCAGCAAAGACAAGGCACGGGCCTGTTTTCGCGCCCGAATATCGCGGACTCCAGCATTCGGATCGGTCAGATAGACGAACTGCGCATCGATGCCACTCCCACCGGAGCGATCATTTATGCTACGGGAACGGCCGTGCGTCAGGGTGCCTACAATGCGCGCCTGGTTCGTGTGAACTCGGAAGAAAACGAAAAGAACGGCACAATGGAATTTGAGTTCCTGGTGAACTATCCCAGCGCACAAACACTGCAAGGGTCCGAACGTACCCGCATGGTGTCGGACGCAGTCAACGTCAGCCGTCAGGATCTTGAAGGTATCCGACTGGTTCGCGTTGTCGGACAGCAGAACGCGTTGGAATCGCGGCGACGCTAAGCGCCGCTAAAGCGAGACCACCTTGACCGCCTGCCCCTTGGCGGCCAGCGCGATCTTGCCTTCACAAAGTTTCAGCGCGTCTTCACCAAAGACTTCAAACCGCCAGCCTGCCATGGCGGGCAAGTCGCGTTCACCGGCGGCGATCTGATCCAGTTCAGAGCTTGTAGCGATCAGTTTGGCAGCTACGCCGGAACTTTCTGTTTTGGATTTTAGAAGAACGCGCAGCAAGTCGGCCAATGCCGGATTGACCTTCAGCTTGTCCCGCGACGTGTCGACCTTAGGCAGCTTATCTGCAGGGCAATTCACCCCACGTTTTACAGCGGCCAAAATACCTTCGGCAATCGCGCCCTTTCGTGCCTCGCGCAGCAACAGCCGCGATCCACCCAGATCCGAGGGCGTTTTGGGTTTGGTTGACGCCAGTTCAATCAGCGCATCGTCCTTGAAAACCCGGTTCCGAGGAACGTTGTTTTCCTGCGCGTAAGCTTCGCGAAACTGGGCCAGTTCCCGCACCACAGCCAGAAACTTGGCCGAATTTGTCCGCGTCTTGACCCGTTTCCAGGCCTCTTCCGGGCGAATGTCATAGGTGGCAGGCTGCGTCAGCGTGCGCAGTTCTTCCCCTACCCAATGGCTGCGCTTGGTCTTTTCAAGTTCAGCTGCCAGGTGTTCGTAAATCTTGCGAAGATGGGTGACATCAGCCAACGCATAGGTTTTCTGCGCGTCTGTCAACGGACGCCGAGACCAGTCCGTGAACCGAGAAGTCTTGTCGACTCCCTGCTTGCAGATCTTGCGCACTAATGTCTCGTAACCCACCTGTTCCCCAAAGCCGCAGACCATTGCAGCGACTTGTGTGTCAAACAGAGGGTCAGGAAACACCCCGGCCTCGACCCAGAAGATCTCCAGATCCTGACGGGCAGCATGGAAAACCTTGACCACGTCTTCATTGCGGAACAGCTCATATAGCGGTTCCAGCGAAAGATCATCAGCAAGCGGATCCACCAGAACCGCGCTGTCTTCGTCTTCGGAGGGGACCGCCAATTGCACGAGGCAGAGTTTGGAGTAATACGTCCGCTCGCGCAGGAATTCTGTGTCGACAGTGATATAAGGATAGCCTGCAGCGGCCTTACAGAAGTCGGCCAGCTCTTGCGTCGTCGTCAGGGTTTTCATGCGCCGTACTAGTATCGCTCTTGGTTTTTGTGACTGCCCGTTTTTCTACGTCCCGAGCGTTACCGTCGACCATAGGCCGATTATCGGGCAGGTGTAAATCACCCAGAGCGGGTTCAGGGCAACAGGACGGGCGACCTGTTGCCTTCAGCGTAACGGCGCAACACTTCGGGGTAGAGCACATGCTCCTGAACCAGCACTCGCGCAGCAAGTAAATCCGGGGTGTCGCCCCGCTCGACGGGCACCCGTGCCTGCCCCAAAATCGGGCCATCATCCAGTGCTGCGGTGACTTCATGAACCGAGCAACCATGCTCGGAATCACCCGCCTCAATGGCGCGGGCGTGGGTGTGTAAACCCTTGTATTTCGGCAGCAAAGAGGGGTGGATGTTCAGCATCCGCCCCTGAAACCTGGACACAAAATCCCCCGTCAGCACGCGCATGAAACCTGCTAGGCATACAATGTCCGGCTGTGCCTCTTGCAAGGGCTTCAAAAGCTCGGCCTCAAACGCGGCGCGGTCCCCCTTGAACGGGCGGTGATCAACCACTGCGGTCGGAATGCCACGGTCCGCAGCTTTTTTCAGCCCGCCTGCCTGTGCATCGTTGGACAGCACCAAACAAGGCCGCGCCGGATGATCGCCGGTCATACTGTCGACCAGCGACACCATGTTCGACCCACCGCCGGAAATCAGGATCGCGACGCGCTTGTGGCTCACAGCAATTTGCCCGAATAGGCAACACCGGGCGCCTCGGTCACGGTGCCGATCCGCGCGACTGTTTCACCTGCGTCGGACAGCAAGATCGACAGCTCATCCGCCTTGTCTGCCTGGCACACCACAATCAGGCCGATACCGCAGTTGAAGGTCTTGAGCATTTCGGCTTCGACGATGCCACCGGTTTCCGCCATCCAGCTGAAGACGGGTGGCAATTGCCAGCTGTCCAGATCGATCTCGGCCCCTAGCCCCTCGGGCAACACGCGCGGCAAGTTTTCGGTCAGGCCACCGCCTGTGATATGGGCCAGCGCGTGAACACCACCGGCACGGACTGCAGCCAAAGCTGGCTTAACATACAGGCGCGTGGGCGTCAGCAGGGCCTCACCCAGCGATCCTTCACCGAAAGGCGACGGCGCATCCCAACCCAGCCCAGACAGCTCGACCAGTTTGCGCACCAGAGAATAGCCATTGGAATGCACACCGTTCGAAGCCAGACCCAGCAGCACGTCACCCGACTGAACACCCGCGGGCAAATCCGCACCACGTTCCATCGCACCAACCGAGAACCCGGCCAGATCAAAGTCACCATCGGGATACATGCCCGGCATCTCAGCCGTCTCGCCGCCAATCAGCGCACAGCCGGATTGCGCACACCCCTCGGCAATGCCTTCGATGATCCGCGCTGCCGTGTCAGTGTCCAGCTTGCCAGTCGCGAAATAGTCGAGGAAGAACAGCGGCTCGGCCCCCTGACAGATCAGGTCATTGACGCACATGGCCACCAGATCGATGCCGACCCCATCCACAACACCGGTATCAATCGCAATCCGAAGTTTAGTGCCAACGCCATCTGTTGCGCCCACCAGAATCGGATCCTGATACCCAGCGGCCTTCAGGTCGAACAACGCACCAAAGCCACCCAACCCGCTCATCACGCCGGGGCGGTTGGTCCGCTTGGCGGCGGGCTTGATCCGATCGACCAGAGCGTTGCCCGCGTCAATATCCACGCCTGCATCGGCATAGGTGATTCCGTTCTTACCCGCTGTCATGGTCGGTCCCTCATGAATGCTTTGCGGGCGGGTTAGTCGATTGTGCAACATGTTGCAACGGTCAGGCTTGACGCGGGCGTTCACCGTGATAGGCAAGACGCCGTGGCGGGCCTGTAGCTCAATTGGTTAGAGCAGAGCGCTCATAACGCTTTGGTTGCGGGTTCAAGTCCTGCCGGGCCTACCAAATAACCGCCTAACGCTTTGACAAAAAAGATAAACGTTTCGCCATTGGGCCAATTGGCGTGCCGAACCCAGCGAAGTCGAAATGTCTGACCTGTTTGTACTGCGATACAAAACGTAGAACATGCCAAAGCTCTTTAGACCGGTAGAATTAATACTCCAGAAACTCTTCTACGCTGTCAGCCAGCCACCAAGGGCTTTGTGTTTCGTAGAACGTATGTGTCCCAGCAGAATTTGGCAGGTTTCTGACGGTCACAAGGTAGTCTTTAAAATCGATCGGAACGGACCAATGTGAGGCGTCATACAGCATGGCCAAGTATTCATCCGCAGTCGGTTCGTAATACTCCTGATCCGGATCTGGCGGGCCATAGACTTTTGCGAACTCGGCTTGGAAGTAATCCAGAACGTAAGAACAATAGATCACCTGATTTGCTCGGACCTGAACCGGAATAGGTGCGAACTCGTCTGCGTCTTCCTGGACAAAGTGCTTCAGCTCAAACGCCATCCCCTGAATCACTTCTTCCTGCATCCAATTGCTGCAGGTATCGCCAAGCGCAATGAAGCTTGCCATGCGTTCGAATTTTCGATCTTCGGCTTCCCGTGCGAATTGCGTGATCGGAACAAGCGCAAACAATGAAGTGACAGTAACAACGACTTTCTCGATATTGCTAAGAGCTGCTTTAATCATTTTCTCTGAACCCCACGTCGTTTGAAAACTGGGGTTAGAATGACATGCTTATACAAAATCACAAAACTGCATGCATTTATTTAGCAAGGGAATTTTGGCTACCGACCGATAATAATGTCGGCGCAAAGCCCGCCCAAACGCTCGCTTTTTGCCAGCCGCAAGGTTCCACCATGAGCACGGGCAATATCCGCCACGATCGCCAATCCCAGCCCTACGCCGCTGCCTTTGTTCTGATTGCGCGCAGGGTCAAGTCGGGTGAAAGGCTTGACCGCTTCGGTGCGTTCCTCGACTGGAATACCAGGACCATCATCTTCGACACGGATACGCATAGACTTGGGATTCAGCGTCAAGCTCACGTCAGCGCGCGATCCATAACGCACCGCATTTCCGATCAGGTTCTCAACGGCCCTGCGAATGGCCATGGGGCGCAACATAACTGTCCCCTGCCCCTCAACCCCAATTAAATCGGCCTGATGCCCGGCGCGCTTAGCATCCTCGACAATCTGGCGGATAAACACGTCGGGCTGCACCTCCTCGGGGGACCCTTCCGCAGCACCACGTGTGAAATCCAGAAAAGCATCCAACAAAGACTGCATTTCCGTCACGTCCTGCTGCAAAGGTGCGGCCTCATCCTCGGGCAGCATGGACAGTCCGAGCTTCAGACGGGTCAGCGGCGTGCGCAGGTCATGGCTGACACCAGAAAGCATCAGGGTTCGTTGTTCGATCTGACGTTCGATCCGGGCGCGCATGTCCAGGAACGCATTCCCGGCCGCGCGTACTTCGATTGCACCACCGGGGGTGTACGGCACGACCCGCCCCCGACCAAACGCCTGCGCAGCATCGGCCAATCGCGTGATCGGCCGCAATTGGTTGCGCATGTAAAGAAAGGAAATCGTGGTCATGATCACCGCGAAAAACACCATTGTCACGATCAACTGGTGCGGCGCAACCGGTGACAACCTGCGCCGATCAAAGGTCAGTTGCAACACGCCAAGGTGCGTTTGCATATAGACCCGCGCCTCGCGGCTGGTTGGCAGAGCAACGGCAACCAGATCGGGCAAATTCGCCTGAAGGTCAGCCTGAACTTGCGGTGCAATGAAATCATACCAACGCCGCGCCCCTATCATCGGTTCTTCGTTCACGCCCAGAAAACGCGCCTGCATTTCAAGGGCTTGCAAATCGGGGCGCATCGCGGCCACAGCCTCTTGCTGGGTTTCAGCATCTGCGATCATCGTGGTGATCAGGGTCACTTCGCGCGAGGCGGCGCTTGTCATCTGCCCGGTGACGTCTTCCAGGTGTTTCTGAATAAACGCAATGCCCACCACAAGCAGCAACACGATCACCGGCAAAACCAGAATCAAGGCGGCGCGGGCGTAAAGGCTGCGAGGCAGATAGGGTTTGAGCCATTGCGAAGACATGGGCTAAACCTAGCGGGCCGCCCGGATAAGAGGAAGAGCGCAGAATGCAGGCACCTGACGATTTCAATCCTACCGCAGGTATTGCGGTCGATCTGCAACTGGGGCTGCGGCGCATTCTGGCCCCGAATCCGTCGCCTATGACTTACCGTGGTACCAACACTTATTTGCTTGGGGATCGAGACATCGCTGTGATCGACCCCGGCCCTGAAAACGAGGCACATCTGAACGCGATTCTCGATGCTTTGAAGCCGGGGCAAAAGATAAGCCACATTGTCGTGACACACACGCATCTGGATCATTCCCCCCTTGCTGCGCCCCTGTCACAAAGGTCAGGCGCTCCGATCTATGCCTTTGGCGGGCCGGAGGCGGGCCGAAGCGACGTCATGACCGATTTGGTCGCGCAAGGTATGACCGGAGGTGGCGAAGGTATCGACTCGGCGTTTCGCCCGGATGTGGAAGTTGCAGACGGTGAGGTCATTGCTGGTGACGGTTGGCAGTTGGAGGTCATTCACACCCCCGGCCATCTGGGAAATCACATCGCTTTGGGCTGGCAGGACACCTGTTTCACGGCAGACCACGTGATGGGTTGGGCCAGTTCATTGGTCTCACCCCCGGACGGAGATTTGACGGACTTCATGGCAGCCTGCCGCCGCCTGCGTGCCCGGAGCTGGTCGGTCTTCCACGCAGGGCACGGGGCACCAATTACAAATCCTTCCGAGCGTCTGGACTGGTTGATCCAGCATCGGCTAACCCGCGAGGCTCAGATTCTGTCTGCATTGGAACAGGCAGACGGCACAGCCCGACAACTGGCCGAGCGTATCTATACCGACACACCCGCTGCCCTGTTGCCTGCTGCCGAGCGGAACGTCTTTGCGCACCTTGTTGATCTGTTTGGAAAAAACAAAGTTCTCCCACGTGGAGAAATGTCTGTCACAGCCAAGTTTCATCGCGTCGGCTGAAACGTAGAAAAATTTTTGCGCTTCGCGCGCTTCCCCTCTGGACGCCGGAAATCCGGGTTGCTATACGCGCCTCAGTTCCGGCGTAGCTCAGCGGTAGAGCAGTTGACTGTTAATCAATTGGTCGTAGGTTCGATCCCTACCGCCGGAGCCAATCAAATCTTAAATCGAGATATTGGCAATTCCCACTTCGCGGTCCTGAAATCCGCGACTTGTTGGACGTGCTAGGGCAAGCGCTTACTCGACCAAGGTTCAAGTCCATTTTTTCGAACACATTTCAAAGAAACGCTGAATTTCCTAAATGCTTGATACTCGGTCCCTCTGAGGAACAAACGCGTTCTAAAACACGCCCCTACGGAAGCGTTAACAACCGAATGACACGAATCAAGCGGTCGGCGGGAATCTGCATCGGTTCTATTTGAAAAATTGCCATACGGCCAACAAGCTCGGGCTTGGGCAGAAACTCTTCCGCCGCCTGCAGACGTGGGCGATCTCCGTAGTCGTCGAGCAGTAAGGTCACGGGCCGAGTAATGTTGAAGGCTGTTGCCAGCGCACAGCCCACGCGAAACCGACCGTCAACAAGAACCACATCGGGATGTTTGAACCCTTTGCTCTGCCAGATCGAAAGGGGGTATCTGGGATATCGCGCCGATTTTTCCTGATTTACCGGAAACCCCCATTTCTTGGTTTCACCGACATCAACCCAAGAGATATTGACCTCGGTCCCCGTATTCGGGGGATTCTCGCGAAACCAACGTCGCATCATACGGGCCCAGCTTCGATCACTTTCGACACTGAAAACTGTTTTTGATTCCATCTCACCAGCGACCACGGTTGAACCGCCAGAGCCGTATTCAAGAATTACTGAGGCCGCATCATAGTGCTTTCGCAGAACACGTTGCGCATCTTCCGGCATGGTAAGAACAGGTTTTTCCAGGTTTGCCGTTTTCAATATGATCTCCGGGTCATTTTACACTTCATGCCATACGTATGAATTCACCGTGGTATCCGTTCCGGCAAACTCGTCCGTTACAGAATTCACACCACATGACAGCTAAATCAATAGCGACAGTGTAATACCGTAGACAAGGGTCACCTACACACCTGTATCCCGACTTTCAGGATGCAGATGCACCGCAAAAAACGAATTACCACGCAAGGTGCAAGGAAGCACCAATAGCCCGAAGAACGGCTTTGTTCTCAAATTTCAGGCCGAAAAAAATTTCCTCAAAATCTTGCACGCCGCACTGGACGCCGGGAAACCGGATTGCTATACGGCGCGAACCGTTCCGGCGTAGCTCAGCGGTAGAGCAGTTGACTGTTAATCAATTGGTCGTAGGTTCGATCCCTACCGCCGGAGCCATTCTTCCATAAAGTACTGATTTCAGCCCTTCAGGGCGTCTTCGAAATCTGCGCGCAGGTTGCGTTTCAGGACCTTCCCGGTTGCGTTCAACGGCAATGCGTCGACAAACACCACCTTGTCCGGGATTTGCCACTTGGCAATCTTGCCTTCGAAGAAACGCAGCAATTCGTCTTCGCTTGGGTCTTCGCCTTCAGCCTTCACAGCGACCAGCAAGGGCCTTTCATCCCATTTCGGGTGCGGCACGCCCACAACGGCGGCAGTTGCAAGCTTGGGATTCGCGACCGCGATATTTTCAAGCTCGACCGAACTGATCCATTCGCCACCGGATTTGATGATGTCCTTGGATCTGTCACGGATGGTCATGTAGCCATCCGGGTCCAACGTGGCGACATCGCCAGTGGCAAACCAGCCGCCCTGCAGAAGCTGCTGATCCTGCAACAAAAAGTAGCTGTCCAGAACCCAATGCCCTCGCACCATAAGATCGCCTTGCGTTTCGCCGTCATGCGGCAGGTCATTGCCATCATCATCGACGATTTTCAGCTCGACTCCAAAGGGCGGTCTGCCCTGGCTCAGACGGACTGCGTGCTGTTCTTCCAACGGCAACTGCATGTGTTTGGCCAGAGGGTAGTTTGCTGTACCCAGAGGGCTCATCTCGCTCATGCCCCAGGCGTGAACCGTGTCGACGCCATAATTTTCGCGGAAGGTTTCGATCATTGAGGGCGGACAAGCCGCCCCGCCAATCACTGTTCGATCCAGGCTTTTCAACTCGGTCCCGCATTTGGCGGCATGGGCCAGCAGACCTTGCCAAATGGTGGGCACCCCCATGGCCAGCGTTACACCATAAGTGTCGATCAGGTTGACCAGCGCTTCGCCGTGCAAATCCGGCCCGGGCAACACAAGTCGTGATCCTGACATGGCACAGGCATAGGGCGACCCCCAGGCGTTGACGTGGAACATCGGCACAACAGGCATGACGACATCCATCGCGGAATATCCGATTACATCTTTTGTGTTCGACGCAAAGCTGTGCAGCAACGTAGACCTATGGGAATACAACACGCCCTTCGGATTGCCCGTCGTGCCGGAGGTGTAACACAAGCTTGATGCGGTGTTTTCATCCAAATCAGGCCATTCGAACCCGGCGTCTCCTGTTTCGATCAGTTCGTCGTAGAATTTGAGATCAGGGATCTGTGACGCTGCCTCTTCATTGCGCGGCCCCATCAAGACAAAGTGCCTGACCTCTGTAAGCGCACTATGCAGTGCAGCCACAAGCGGAATGAAAGTTGCATCAAAGAACAGCACACGATCCTGAGCGTGATTGATGATGTAGGTCATTTGCTCGGGGAACAGGCGCGGATTGACCGTATGGCAAACAAAGCCAGAGCCTGACGTCGCGTAGTATATCTCCAGATGCCGCCGGTTGTTCCAGGCCAGAGTCCCGATCCTGTCTTGCGGTTCCAGCCCCAGTGTTGTCAGCGCCGATGCCAGGCGTCGGGCGTTCACCGCAATCTCGGCCCAGTTGGTTTTGGTAACCGTTGCATCTGTCTCGACCGAGACAATACTGGTCTGGCCATGGTAGCGCTCTGCGTGATCAATCAGTGACGAAATCAGCAAAGGCTGCGTCATCATCTGTCCCAGCATGGACATCCTCCCGTCGTTGGCGGGGTCTTAGATGACCCCTGCCTTATCCATCTGACATTAACAGCTAGGGGCAGGCCCCATTGCGTCAATCCAGTCGTTTCCTAGGATGGAACCCTGCCAAGCATTTAATTGTCTGACAATAAAAGAATGCAACGCGCCGATGAAGCGCGCTGCGTTTTTAGACGTCAATCCCGATGTTTCAACGCATACGCGACCAACGAAGCGGTGGACGCGTCCTTGCCTTCGGCACTCTCTGCTCCATCCACAATTGGGCCAAGTGAAGTAGCCAGTTCCTTACCCAGCTCTACCCCCCATTGGTCGAAAGAGTTGATACCCAACAGCACACCTTCGACAAACACCCGGTGCTCATACAGGGCAATGATCTGACCCAGTACAAATGGTGTGAGCTTCGGATAGATCAGAGTGGTGGATGGACGATTGCCGGGGAAAACCCGATGCCGCGCCTGTCGCTCCAGTTCCGCACCTGTCAGCCCATTTGCCGCCATGCGGTCTCGGGCTTCGTCCAGTGACCGGCCGCGCATCAGGGCTTCGGACTGCGCCAGACAATTGGCCAAAAGCAGGCGGTGATGATGGGTCAACTCGGGTTCGTGCCCTTCGGCGGCAACCATGAACTCGCAAGGGATGACATCCGTGCCTTGATGAATCAATTGGTAGAACGCGTGCTGACCATTTGTCCCCGGCTCGCCCCAGACCACGGGCCCCGACGGAACAGTCAGCGAAGACCCATCTATGGCTACAGATTTGCCGTTCGATTCCATCTCTAACTGTTGGAAATAGGCTGGCAGCCGCAACAGCCGCTGATCATAGGGCAGCACGGCGCGGCTGGCATGGCCCAGAACCTGACGATGCCAGATACCGACCAGCGCCAGCATGACGGGCATGTTCTCGGTCCAGTCCGCCGAGCGGAAATGCAGATCCATCGCCTGCCCACCGCGCAAAAACGCATCAAACGCGTTTGAGCCAACAGCGATCATGACCGGCAGGCCCACTGGCCCCCAGACCGAATAGCGCCCACCGACCCAATCGGCGAAACCAAACACATGCGCTTCGGGGATACCGAAAGCCTGCGTCTTGTCCAATGCGCTGGATACGGCGGCAAACTGCCGGGATGGATCGCCTCCGCCTTCGGACATCCAGGCGCGGGCCGTGCGCGCATTGGTCATTGTCTCAATGGTCGTGAAGGTTTTCGAGGCGACAATCACCAAAGTCCGTGTCGGATCCAACTGACGTAGCGTGTCAGCGATATGCGCACCATCCACGTTCGAAACATAGTGCAGGCGGGGCCCATCGTGATACGGAGCCATCGCGTGTGTGGCCATGACCGGGCCAAGATCCGACCCACCGATGCCGATATTCACCACATCGGTAAAGCTGCCCCCTGCCCCTGCAATCGCACCACCGCGGACTTCTTCGGCAAAGACCCGCATTCGTTGCAGCGTGTCCAGAACCTCAGGCATGACGTCCTGACCATCCACTTCGACCGGGCCACCGTCCAGATTGCGCAACGCTGTGTGCAGCACCGCGCGCCCTTCGGTTTCGTTGATCTTTTCGCCCGCAAACATCGCATCGCGCCGCGCCGCAAGACCGGCGTCTTCGCAGAGTTGGCTCAGCCCCGCGCGCACGTTCTCGTCGATCTGCGTCTTGGAGTAATCAAAAAGCATATCCCCGGCCGAAGCTGAAAATTCCGCAGCCCTGTTCGCGTCCGCCTCAAACAGGTCCAAGATACGGCGGTCCGCGTCTGCCAATGCTTTCAAAGCGCCCAGTTGCATGTGCTCACTCCGACCAATGGACAGTTATACCGCTCAGCACTGCGGCGATTGGTGCATCTTCCGGTGGCAGCGACATCGCCTTTTCCAAAGCGTCACGCTTTGCCTGACCATAGATGATCAGGTGCTTTGACAGCGCGCCGTCCAAAATCGGTGCTGTCAGCGAAATGCGCGCTTCGGGTTGCACCTCTGTACGCGCAACAGCCAGCGTTGGCGCACTACTGTCCAGCGCTTCCGCCAAACCTTCCATCCCAGGAAACAACGAAGCCGTATGCATGTCGTCTCCCATACCAAGCACCAGAACCGACAACGGTAAAACCGGTGCGATCAGGGATTCAATTTCAGGCAGTGCCGCCTCGGGTTCCGCACCGGGTACATAGAGCGGGATGTAATGCGCGGCAGAAGCTCGGTTGGTCAGCAGTCTTTCACGGATCAAGCGCTCGTTCGAACGCTCGTGATCGACAGGTACACAGCGTTCATCGGTGGGTAGAACACGCACACGGTCCCACGCCAGATCAGCCGCACAAAGGCTGTCAAACACTGGCCCCGGCGTTGTCCCACCGGGAACGGCCAATGCGACTGTCTCATGATGTAGCAGTGCAGCTTTCAGATCACCCGCCAAGGTATTGGCTACGTCGATGGCCAGCATTTCTCGGTCTGCATATTCCAGAATATTCATGGCTTGATTCCTTGCCAACGGCGACCGTCTCTTTTCATCAGCAGCTCGGCGTCGCCCGGCCCTGTGCTGCCGCTGTCATAAGGTTTCGGCACGTCACCGCGCGCCAGCCAGCCAGCGATGATCGGATCGGTCCAAGCCCAGGCGGCCTCGACCTCGTCCCCGCGCATGAACAGCGTCTGGTTGCCCCGGATCACATCCATCACCAACCGTTCATAAGCATCCGGCGGGTCCTGATTTTCTGGTCCCAAGGCTTCGGCAAAGCTCATGTCCAGAGGAACATCGACCAGACGCATCCCACCCGGTCCCGGTTCCTTGATCGTCACCTTCAGGGTGATCCCTTCATTGGGTTGCAAACGGATCGACAATGCATTGGCGTGCCGTCCGGCTTCTTCCCCGAAGATCGAATGCGGCGCGTCCTTGAACATAACATTGATCACCGAAGATCGCGCCACCAACCGCTTACCCGTGCGCAGATAGAATGGTGTACCAGCCCACCGCCAGTTGCTGATGTGGGCCTTCAACGCCACATAGCTTTCGGTGGTCGAGCGCGGATTGCCAACACACTCCCGGTATCCCGGCCCATCTGGCCCTGCAGCGAACTGGCCGCGCACAATGTGATGGGGCTCTACCTGGTCAAGCGCTCGGATTACCTTGAGTTTCTCGTCGCGCACTGCGTCAGGATCAAATTTGGCCGGAGGTTCCATCGCGATCAGGCAGAGCAATTGCATCAGGTGGTTCTGCACCATGTCTCGCATTGCGCCTGCGCGCTCGTAATACTCCTCGCGCCCGGAAATCCCAACGGTTTCCGCAACCGTGATTTGGATATGGTCGACATATTGGCTGTTCCACAAGGGTTCGAACAGCATATTGCCAAAGCGCACAGCCATAAGGTTCTGCACGGTTTCCTTACCCAGATAATGATCGATCCGGTAAATCTGGCTCTCGTCGAAATGCGCAGCCAGCGTGGCATTCAGGGCCCGCGCACTGTCAAGATCATGGCCAAACGGTTTTTCCACCACGATGCGGGTGTCGTCCGTCGCCAGATCATGCGCCCTGACCCGCTCGGCCAACGGGCCGAACAAACCTGGCCCGACAGAAAAATAAAACGCCCTTATGCGGTCCGGCGACAGCTTTTCGCCCAGAACATCCCAGCCTTCTGCAGTCATTGCATCCAGCGACACGTAATCGAGCCGCTGCAAAAACCGCGTCAGCGCCCGGCTGTCCTGCGCCCGCTTTGGTGCGTGTTGGCGCAATGCCTCGGCAACCATCTCACGAAATTCTTCCGCAGTATGGTTCGCCCGGGCTGCGGCAAGAATATTAGCATCCTCATGCCATTGCCCCGCACAGAACCGACGGAAAAGCGCAGGCAGGATTTTGCGCTGTGCCAGATCGCCGGTACCGCCGAAAATGATCAGATCAAAAGGATCAACTGGGATGACGCGTGAAACCATAAGCTGTCCTTACCCCGCCCCTTTCGGCATGTCCAATGTTAGCGCAATCAAAATTGAAAACTCAAAGCTCATCAAAACTCTGTCAGAACCGTCGCGTCACCCTTACCAAATCCCAAACAACACGCTAGTTCAAACCGACGACATCATAAAAACCGGATGCGGGAATGAAAGACAACGCCCCACAGCTCGCCAATATCGGCAAGTTTCAAAACAAATTGGTGACGGCAGACGGGCAGACCCGCGCAACAGTTTCACTGACCCAGCCAGACACGCTGTGGTTTAACACAGGTACGCTGTGCAACATCGAATGCGTCAACTGTTACATCGCCAGCAGCCCGACCAATGACGCTTTGGTTTATCTGACCGCTGATGAGGTTCGTGACTATCTGGATCAAATTAAAGAGCGCAACTGGCCCGTGCGCGAGATCGGCTTTACCGGCGGCGAACCCTTTATGAACCCCGAAATGATCGAGATGACGCGTGCCGCGCTGGAACGTGGGTATGAGGTCCTGATCCTGACCAATGCGATGGCCCCGATGATGCGCCGCAAGATGCGCGAAGGTTTGCTGGACCTGCAGGGCATGTACAACGACAAACTGACCCTGCGCATCTCGGTCGATCATCACCGCCCCGACCTGCACGATGAAGAGCGTGGCAAAGGCAGTTTCGACAAAACCGTTGCCGGAATGGAATGGTTGCGCGATCACGGTTTCAACATGGCGATCGCAGGCAGAACGGTTTGGGGGGACACGGATACAGAGAGCCGCGCTGGCTATGCTGCATTCTTTGCCCAGCATCGCTTTGACATCGACCCCAACGATCCGGCGCAGACCGTTTTGTTCCCCGAGATGGACGAGACCGTGGAAGTGCCTGAAATTACAACCGCCTGCTGGGGAATTCTGGACAAATCCCCCAATGCGGTGATGTGCGCAAGTTCACGCATGGTGGTCAAACGCAAAGGCGCAGACCGCCCTGCCGTTCTGGCCTGCACGTTGCTGCCTTACGAACCAGAATTCGAGATGGGGCACAGCCTGGCCGAAGCCGAGGCGGATGTTCACCTCAACCACCCTCATTGCGCCAAGTTTTGCGTTCTCGGCGGTGCCAGCTGCTCGGGGTAATCAGTTCAGTTCGGGCGATTTCCAGAACTTGGTGCCGGATGCACCTGCTGACACGCGCCAACCTTTTTTGCTGAGCACAAAGAAAGAGCGCCCGTCGGTAAAGCGCACGGTTTCGCCCGTTTTCTCTTCACCATACATGGCACCAGTTTCAGCCGTTGCGTCATAGCCATGGGTTATAAAGTGTTCCAGGTCTGCCGGGGTTTCGAACAGGATCACAAACTTGGTCTCAAAGCCGCCAATGCCGATGGCCGCGCCCACACCACCCGTGCCCATGTTCATATAGGTGTGCTCCCCAGTGTCTTTTGAAACGGCCACACCGCGCCCATACCCTGCCGAAACCGGAAAGACCGAAATCTTGCGCGAGTTGAAGGCCGCATAACCTGCACTGACGTCATAAAGTGACTGCGCTTCGGGGTTTTCGGCAAGCAACTGATCAAGGATCTCTCCTGCCATCACGTCCAGCTTGGCACGCGTTTCTTCCGGTGTCGCTTCGTTGGACAGCAAATCCGAAGTGGAATTGATGGTTTCATCGACGGCCTCAGCGCCTTTGCTGATTGTGTCACCGACGCCTTCCGCGCCACGACCGATCGCGTCTGCGGTGTTTTCAGCACCTTTCTTGATCTTGCCCAGAACACCTTCGGCAAATACAGGGCCACTCAGGCTCAGCATTGCAGTAAAAAGTACCGCTCGTTTCATCGTTTTTTATCCTGTGGCTCCAACGAATTGGCTGCCACCATACCCGACTTGCTCTAAATGAGAACGGGTATTTCGATGCTCGGTCAGACTTTCACATCTGCTTAGTTCACCCGAAACTCACCCACCATGTTGCGCCATTCGCCCGGCGCAATCATTTTGCGATGGGTAAATTTGACGGAATGAAGCGGCCCCTCGATCTCTCGCTGCCAGAAATCGATGAATTCGAACAGTTTCGGATGATCCGGCGCAAGGTCGTATTCCTGCCAGATGAAAGTGTTCAAGACGTGGATATAGTCGGGCATGTGATAGAAGAATTCTGCCGTTGTCAGACCGTACCCTTTAAGCATCAATTCGGTTTCGCTTGGGTTCATGCGGACCTCCGGTTTGTTGCAAGGTCTCTTCAGGCTAGCACAGAAACCTTCTAATTCTTGGATAACAATATGTTACCGGGACGTTACCGTGGTTTTTCGCACTCAATGCGCTGCTTGCTTGCACCTTATGTGCCGGGTCTGATAAGGTGCATCCACAAGATATAGACCCAAGCCAAAGATCGGGCAGTTTACGTGAGCGATACGCCAGAAATTCCTGAAAACATGGACGAAACCCCGCCAGAGCGCCCAGTTTATGACGGCCCGACGGTCTCCATCGAATCCGAAATGCGCACGTCCTATCTGGACTATGCCATGTCGGTCATCGTATCGCGCGCGATCCCGGATTTGCGCGACGGGCTGAAGCCGGTGCATCGGCGTATTCTGTACGCCATGCACGAGACGGGGAATACCCACGACAAAGCCTATCGCAAATCGGCGCGTCCGGTTGGCGATGTGATGGGTAAGTACCACCCGCACGGTGACTCAGCTATCTATGACGCGCTGGTACGAATGGCGCAGGATTTCTCGATGTCGCTGCCTTTGCTGGATGGTCAGGGCAACTTTGGCTCGATGGACGGCGATAACCCAGCGGCCATGCGCTATACCGAAGTGCGGATGGACAAACCAGCTGCCGCACTGCTGGCTGATATCGAAAAAGAGACCGTTGATTTTCAGGACAACTACGACGGAAAGGACAAAGAGCCAACCGTCCTGCCCGCGCGTTTCCCGAATATGCTTGTCAATGGCGCCGGTGGTATCGCCGTGGGTATGGCGACCAATATTCCGCCGCACAACCTTGGCGAAGTCGTCGATGCGACTCTGGCCCTGATCGACGATCCTGACCTGACCTCAGATCAGTTGATTGAATATGTCCCCGGCCCCGATTTCCCAACGGGTGGCGTCATGCTGGGCCGATCTGGTGCGCGCAAAGCCTATCTGGAAGGTCGCGGCAGCGTCATCATCCGCGCCAAGACCCGTGTCGAAGAAATCCGCAAGGATCGCTATGCGATTGTCGTGGATGAGATCCCGTATCAGGTAAACAAGGCCTCGATGATCGAAAAGATCGCCGAAGCGGTGCGCGAGAAACGGATAGAAGGCGTCAGTCACGTGCAGGACGAATCCGACCGCAATGGCGTACGGGTCGTGGTCGAACTGAAGCGCGATGCGACGCCCGAGGTGGTCCTGAACCAACTGTTCCGCTTCTCGCCGATGCAGACCTCGTTCGGCTGCAACATGCTGGCCTTGAATGGAGGCCGACCCGAGCAGCTGACCCTGCGCCAATTCCTGACGTCCTTCATCGACTTCCGCGAAGATGTTGTGGCACGTCGCACCGCGTACGACCTGCGCAAAGCGCGAGAGCGCAGCCACATCCTGTGTGGTCTGGCCGTGGCCGTGTCGAACGTGGACGAGGTGGTTGCCACGATCCGATCCTCGGCAGACGCCGCCGAAGCGCGCGAAAAACTGATGACCCGCCGTTGGCCGGCATCCGAGATCGAAGGCTATCTGCGCCTGATCGACGATCCTTTGTCAAAGATGAATGACGACGGCACCTATAACCTGACCGAAGTTCAGGCCCGCGCGATCCTGGAATTGCGCCTGCAACGCCTGACCCAATTGGGTGTCAAAGAGGTCACGGACGAGCTGGAAGAACTGGCCGCCAAGATCAAGGAATATCTGGATATTCTGTCCTCGCGCGAGCGCATCATGGGCATCATCGCAGATGAGCTGCGCAGCGTCCGCGAACAATTCGCCGTCGACCGCCGTACCGAGATCGTCGACTGGTCCGGCGACATGGAAGATGAAGACCTGATCGAGCGTGAAGACATGGTCGTGACCGTCACTTCGGGCGGTTACATCAAGCGCACGCCGCTGGCCGACTTCCGCGCGCAGAAACGTGGCGGTAAGGGCCTGTCGGGGATGCAGACCAAGGAAGAGGACGTCGTTACCAACCTCTTCGTGGCGAACACGCATACCCAACTATTGTTCTTCACCACCGAAGGGATGGTCTACAAGCTCAAGACCTGGCGCTTGCCGCAGTCCAGCCGGACCGGCAAGGGCAAGGCGATCGTCAACATCCTGCCGATCCCGACCGGTGTGTCCATCGCCGCTATCATGCCCGTGGACGTGCCGGATGAAGAGTGGGAAAACCTGCAAATCGTCTTCGCCACAAGCGCAGGCGACGTGCGCCGCAACCGTCTGTCGGACTTCACCAATGTGCGCCGCAACGGCAAGATCGCGATGAAACTGCCCGAAGGCGTGGAGCTGGTGAATGCCCGCATCTGTTCGGAAGACGAAGATGTGATGCTGGTCACCAATTCGGGCCGCGCGATCCGCTTCCGCACCACCGATGTTCGCGTGTTCAACTCGCGCGAGTCCACCGGGGTGCGTGGCATTAAGCTGACCAATGGCGACCGCGTGGTGTCGATGTCGGTGATCCGTCACTTTGAGGCCGAAGCTGATGAGCGTGCGGCCTACCTTAAGCGACGCCGCGCCGTGGCAGGCATTGCCGACGATGGTGAGACGGATGAAGATGAAGCAGCGCCAGGTTCGATCACACAAGAACGCTATGCCGAAATGTCAGCCTCGGAAAACCTGATCCTGACCATCACCACCGGCGGAGCAGGCAAGCTAAGCTCCAGCCACGACTACCCTGTCCGCGGACGCGGCGGTATGGGCGTGGCGGCCATGGACAAGGCGATGCGCGGCGGTGAGCTTGTGGCATCTTTCCCGGTCGAGATCGACGACCAGATCATGCTGGCCACGTCGAAAGGTCAGTCGATCCGCGTCCCTGTCGAAGGAATTTCCTTCCGGTCCCGCAGTGCAGGTGGTGTCCGGGTCTTCAACACTGGCAAGGGCGAAGAAGTTGTCAGCGTTGCATGGATCGCCGATCAGGGTGAAGACGAGACAGAAGAGTAGTCGTTCCAGATTGTAAAATAGAAAAACCCGAGGTTTGCTGACCTCGGGTTTTTGCGCTTTTTTCAATCCTCTGCCGCATTAACGAACTTGCGGCAGAAAAACCTTGTCTAGGCGGTATTGCGCTTTTGGCGACGCCCGTAGGCGAACAGCCCACCGATGCCCCCAAGCAACAGCCACCCGGCAGCAGGCAGCGGAACAGGAGCGACTGTATACTGACCATAAAGCGTTGCATAATTCTTTGTCTCTTCAACTGTACTGAAACCAGTTGAAATTGTGTTCCCGCCGTCCTGTGAAAAGCCGAGCACCGAGAACACATAGTTCTGTCCACCAAAAGAGAAGTTCTGGGACCCGAGTGTGTTGGCAATGGTCACAATATCGTTGCAGGGCGTTGGATCCTGAGGACAATTTGACTGTTGGTTCACGGTCTCATTATGAGTCAGTGAAAAAGTGGAAGACACCAAAGGTCCGCCGCCGATCTGCAGATCGACGACAAGATCAACCGAACTCAGAACTTCCCCCGGAATCGGGAAGTTGAGATGAGTGAACTGTCCCAAGTCAAAAGCTGTGTCCGGCGAAAGGTTCAATATTGGTGTACCCGTCGGCGTAAAATCATAACCACTCGGGTTACTGCCACCGCCCCAACGCAGCGAAATCGTTGAACCAGAGCTGCTTTCAGTAATACCAGTCGTCGGATTGACGTTCTGCCAAGAGGGAGAAATGGCTGTTACGCTCAACGCTGAGGCGGCGCTTCCAGCCAACACCCCAACTAAGGCAATCGCAGCCACGTTGCTTTGCAGTGCCATGTGTTTAACCCCTAACCCTTCAATCACTTTTCACAAATACGCACTCCCACAGAAGTGCCACACAGACTTGAGACTAAACAGCAACCCAGACACAATTTGGACACCTTTTTTCCTCATTTGAAGCAAAAACCCTCAACATCGTTACCATTACTGCAACAGTGAGGATGAGAGAGAGCTTTTACTCTTATTGGGATACAATTCCTTTGGCCCCAAACACCAGCCCGACGTTATCTAGTAAAGGCACAATACGCGTGAATACTACCTTGGGGGATGCCGCTCGCTTTGGGCCGCAAACTGGTGACACATGCGTTTTATTGATATGACCAACTGCAATCATCTGAGGATCAAAGCATCCACATCGAAACACGGTCAAAACCCGCTCTTCTCCCGCGGCGCCACTCGGGAGGTCCCGCCTTTGTGTCCACAGGCCGAAAACTGTATATTCAGCTCACAGCCCGTATAGTGCTCCGAACTTTTCTTCCAGATAGGAAAGCAATGGCTCTGGCCCCGGCTCTACGCCGCTGGCACGTGCAATGATGTCGCGCGGTGCATAAAGCCCACCATGCTGCTGAACCTGATCCCGTAACCAGCCCGTCGCACCCGATGTATCACCGTCGGCAAGTTGGGCATCCAGTCCCGATACGGCTGCACGCAAAGCCTGATAAAGACAGCCAGCGTAAACGTTGCCCAGGGAGTAGGTCGGGAAGTAGCCGAACAGCCCAACGGACCAGTGCACATCCTGTAAACAACCATTCGAAGGTTTGTCGACCGCGTAGCCAAAATCTGCCTTGAACCGATCGTTCCACGCGGATTCGAGGTCGCTCACCTGCAAGTCTCCGGCCATCAGGGCGCGTTCCAGGTCAAAACGCAGCATGATGTGTAGGTTGTACTGAACCTCATCCGCCTCGGTGCGGATATATCCGTTGTGGACACGGTTAACGGTCGCATAGAACGCATCTGCATTGGCGATGCCGAAATCACCAAAAGCCTCGGTCATCTGTCCGAACAGCCACCCCGTAAAGGCGCGCGAGCGGCCGAGTTGGTTTTCATAGATCCGGCTTTGGCTTTCATGCACACCCATCGACACACCATTTCCAAGCGGAGTCAGCAAATAGGCTTTGTCGATACCCTGCTCATAAGCGGCGTGGCCGACCTCGTGAATGGTGGAATAGAAGCAATTGAAGGGATCCGTTTCGCTGGTGCGTGTGGTGATGCGCACGTCCAAACCGCTGCCCGAGCTAAACGGATGCACCGCCTTGTCCACCCGGCCGTTATTCAGATCATATCCAAATGTTGTAGCCAGTTTTTGCGTCAGGCGCATCTGAGTTTGTTCATCAAAGCTGCCATTCAGGGCTGCCGGTTCCGGTCGGTCCAGTACGGCGGCGCGCAAAGCCACAAGGCGCGGACGCATTTCATCAAAAATGGCCGCAATCTGCGCGCCGGTTGTATAGGGCTCATAATCCTCGACCATCGCGTCATAGACGTCACCGCCCTGCGCCAATGCCTCGCCTTCCTGCCGTTTGAGCGACACAACCTCTTCAAGCACCGGCAGGAAAGCTGAAACGTCTTCATCCGCCCGCGCCTGCGCCCAAGACCCCTGCGCAGCGGATGTCACACGGGCGATCGCTGTTGCCAGATCAGCAGGCACTTTCACCGCACGCTCATAGGCCCGACGGATTTCACGCAACTGGGCCTTACCCACTTCGTCCTGTGGCGCGGCTTGCTCAAGCCATTCCGCCACACGCGGATCGGAACGGCGCGCGTGAAGCACGGCCTCAATCGCGGCCATTTCTTCGGCACGCTGCGGTGCGGCTCCGCGTGGCATGACGGTTTCCTGATCCCAGCCCAGCCGTCCGGCAATCTGGCCCAAAGCCGAGGTTTCACGCTGAAAGGCCATGAGATCATTGAAAGCGGTCATAGGATCATACTCCGCGCAGGGATGTTGCGATGGGATAAGCGGTCAAGAACCGGGCGCGCAGGATCAGGGTCCAGACGACAACGGCCATGAACTGATGGAAGATAGCGATCTGCCAGGGCGCACCGTAGACCACGGTCACGATGCCGACGACAACCTGCAGCGCCAGCGCGGCAAAGGCGGCATTGAAGGCAAATCGTGTCTGCGGATGCGCGCTGGTCCCGCCACGACGCCAGACGATGAAAGCGAAGATGAACAGCAGATACCCCGCGCAGCGGTGAATGAACTGAACCAATCCGGGACTTTCAAAGAAGTTCCGCCACATTGGCTCCAGCGCTGTGGCATCGGGTGGGAATACTTGCCCGCCGATCAAGGGCCAGTCGGTGTAAGACCGCCCGGCGTCAATCCCAGCAACCAGCGCGCCGATGAGTATTTGTAAAAAGGCGAAATGCATCAGACCGGTGGACAGTGAGAACAGTTTGGCCTCTTTCGCGCGGCGCGCCTGCATCAGGTCGCGTTCTTCGCGGCCCAGTTCAAAGATGTACCACGCCAAGAAGCCCAGGATCACAAAAGCCAGACCCAAATGTGTGGCCAGACGATAACTGGCAACGGCGGTCATGCCCTCACCCTGCGTCACGCCCGAGGCGACCATCCACCATCCGACTGCACCTTGAACACCGCCTAAAAGGCCCGGAATCAACAGCTTACCGGTCCAGCCGGTTGGAATTTTACGTGCAGCTAAGAAACCAAAGAACCCGAGGGCCCAGACAAGTCCGATCACGCGGCCCAGTTGACGATGGCCCCATTCCCACCAGTAGATGAACTTGAAATCATTCAACTCCATCCATTGGTTTTGAATGCGCCATTGGTCGATCTGCTTGTATTTGTCGAATTCCGCCTGCCAGTCGGCCTCATTCATCGGCGGGATGGCTCCGGTGATCGGACGCCATTCCGTGATCGAAAGGCCGCTGTCGGTCAGGCGCGTCAGACCACCAACTGCGATCATAACGACGACCAGGGCAAACAGGATCATAAGCCAAACACGGATCCCCTGGCGTGCGCCGCCGCGTCCCCGGTCGATCATTCCCGGTTGCACGGCCTGTTGTTTTTCGGTGTCCGAGACCTCTTCGAAGATGCTGCGCTTACCGCTCATGCTGTCCTCATGTCCTGATTTTGTCGCAAGCTAGGGCTTGGTGGAAGATAGGTCCAGACTCAGCTTTTGTCTTTCCAGCGGACCATCTGCCGCATGATCCCATGCAGCATCTGCACATCAGCCCGCGTCATCCGCATCCGCGACCACAGATTACGCAGATTGACTTTCATACCCTCTGCTTTTTCGGGGGGATAGAAGAACCCGGCCTCTTCCAGACGATCCTCGTAATGCTCGACCAGTTTTTCCACTTCGATCCCTGTGGCCCAGTCGCCTTTGCCCAAATCGGTGGTCTCGTGCACCACGTCGCCGGTCTGGCGCATCCACTCATAGGCGGTCAGCAACACGCATTGCCCCAGGTTCAGCGAGGCGTATTCCGGGTTCACCGGAACCGATATGATCGCGTTGGCCTTTGCAATGTCTTCATTCTCAAGCCCTGCGCGTTCAGGACCAAACAGCACGGCGACTTTCTCTCCTGCTGCGACTTTCTCAGCCGCGATCTGCATCGCACGTTCCGGGCTGTAGACCGGTTTGGTCAACCCGCGTTGCCGGGCGGTGGTCGCGAAGACAAACGTGCTGTCGGCTAGAGAACCAGCCAAATCGTCAAAAAGCTGCGCCTCATCCAGCAACCGCCCCGCCCCGCTGGACATGGCGACCGCCTTGGGATTGGGCCAGCCGTCGCGCGGGGCCACGATGCGCATACGATCCAGACCGAAATTCCACATCGCACGCGCGGCGGCACCGATGTTTTCGCCCATTTGCGGGCGCACGAGCACGAAAGAGGGCTGAGATGTATCGCTGGGCATGGCTGTCTCCGAAAAGTTCCGCCCGCTCTAATCCGATGGCGTTTACAGGGCAACCCGATCCTCTTCTTCTGTTTCCAAATACCTGCTTGGCGGGCTAAAAAGTTTGCTTCCCCGCCGCAATCCGCTAAACCGCGCCAAAGACCAAAAGCCGAAGGACGCGCCCATGGACACCCCCGAGCAGCCGCAGATTTACCTGATCACGCCTCCGACCATCGAGTTGAGCACCTTCACAAGCAAGCTGGCAACGGTTCTGGACGGGGCCGACATTGCCTGCATCCGCCTGGCGCTGGCCGGAAACGACGAAGACACCCTTTCCCGTGCGGCAGATGCCTGTCGCGAGGTTGCCCATGCGCGTGATGTGGCCATCGTTATTTCGAACCACGTGCTGCTGGCCCAGCGTCTTGGTCTGGACGGTGTGCATTTGGACGACGCGGCTCGGTCCGTCAGGGCTGTGCGCAAGGAATTGGGCACAGATGCAATTGTCGGTAGTTTCTGCGGTGCCTCCAGCCATGACGGTATGACCGCTGGTGAAAACGGTGCCGATTATGTAGCCTTCGGTCCTGTTGGCACCACCGTTTTGGGCGATGGCACGCGTGCCGAAAAGGATCTGTTCCAGTGGTGGTCCGAGATGATCGAAGTTCCGGTTGTGGCCGAAGGTGGACTAACGCCCGACCTGATCCGCGACCTGGCCCCCTGCACCGATTTCTTCGGCATTGGGGACGAAATCTGGAACAGCGACGATCCGCTTGGCACGCTGAACACTCTAACAGCAGCGATGTCCTAACCGGGCATCACCCCAAAATCCAAGGCTCGGCTAGCCAATACACCCCGAGCCCTGCAATCAGGATTGAGGCCAGAGCGGAAATTCGGGCCCGCGTTCTATGCGACCCACCTGCAAGAAAAAGTGCCAGACCAAACGCAGCTGACGCCGTCAAAATGAGCGGTAGAACAACCCCGGCCCCGAACCCCAGTGCAGCGGGAAGCTGATGGTCTGGCGGCACGCCAATGGTCTTTAAGGCCGTGGCCAAGCCCAACCCAAACACCGCTCCTGCTGCAAACACCGTGAGAAGCCGCGCGACCTGTAACCGGCGGGCTACCAAGTTCCACAACGCGAGAACTATGACGAACACTGCTGGCGCCTGAACTTGAACGTAAACAATCGGATTCAGCACGCTGTAAACGGCCAACCCAAGCCCGAGGAATACACCTGCAGACAGAAATACCACCTGAACTGCAACCGGGCGCAAGGACAACGACAAAAACACAAGGCAGACGGCTAGCAGGCACGGCGCAAAAGGCGCTTGCGTGAAGTGATTGAGCCCCAGTGCAAAATAGGTCTGCAAGGTCTGTTGTGGTGTTAGGGATGCCCCACCGCGCAACGGAATCAGCGGGCTGGCCTCACCAGCCGTCAGGTAACCAGTATAAGGGGCTGCAACACCCTGTTGGCGCAGCACGATCGGTCCGGCCTCGGTTGGCCAGCGCAACCTAAGGTTAGAAGGTTGCTTCGCCAGAGGCGCAGTCAGGTACAGAATTGAAACACGCGCAGTTTCCACGTCGCCCGGATCAGGAATACGTACACCTGCATATGACAGCGTAAGTCGTTCGGGCACTTCGACCTCAACGTCCTGTACCCAACTCTCAACAAAACCTTTGATCAGAGGCTCAAAATCTGATGACGCCATTTCCCGTAGGGTTTGATACTGCGGGTCATCCAGAAGGGCTTGGTGTTGCGTTGGATAAAGTCCGACTAAAAGAGCCTCGGCATTCAAACTGACCTCAAGAAACAGCTGTTCTTCGGCGATCCAGAAATCAATCACGGTCGGAGGTGTGGATTGCGCCTGCCCTTGACCCGCATGAAAGAACGTCAGGACGCAAATATTCAAAAAGAAGACCGTAAGGGCACGAAGGATGGCACGGGAACCATGGCCATTCATACGAAACGCTCCGAAAAAAGAAACAAATCACCAATCATTGCGAGCAATTGTTCCCGCGCGGGCCTTAGATCGCAAGATCAAAAGGGGCAATTGCCTGATGATCCGGGAATATCAGTTGGCAGGAATGTTCTGACTTGCACGGGCATCACCGCTGCGGCATGACATCCTCATGACTCAGAACGCCAATATACTATGTATCGGTTCGGTCCTGTGGGACGTGATCGGACGATCAGCAAGCGCTATGCGACAAGGTTCGGACGTGCCGGGGCGCATCACCCGGTTGCCCGGCGGCGTTGCGATGAACATCGCCATGACACTCGTGCGCTTTGGTATGACCCCTACTTTGCTCACCGCAATTGGTCGCGATCCCGAGGGTGATGAGCTTGTCCACGCCTGTTCGCGGCTGGGCATGGTCACGGATCACATCTATCGCTCTCAGGATTTGCCGACCGATCGCTATATGGCCGTAGAAGGTGCAAACGGGTTGATCGCGGCCATTGCTGACGCGCACTCGCTGGAGGCTGCGGGTGCAAAGATCCTGCGCCCTTTGATGCATGGACCACTGGGCTATGAGAACACGCCCTTTGAAGGACCCATCGCGCTGGATGGCAACCTGACGCTGGACCTGTTGGAAGAAATTGCTCAAAGCCCCGCCTTTGCCCGCGCCGACCTGCGCGTGGCCCCGGCCTCGCCCGGCAAAGCGGAAAGGCTGCTACCCTTCCTCAAGCACGCCCGCGCCACACTTTACGTGAACCTCGAAGAGGCCGGCATCTTGTGCCAACGTGAATTCACCGACTCCGAATCCGCTGCCAAGGGTCTGCTGGATCGCGGTGCGCTACGCGTGCTGGTGACTGACGGCGGAAACTCAGCCACCGTAGGCAGTTCCGACGAAATTCTAACCCAAACGCCCCCGTCTGTTCTGGTCACCCGAGTGACCGGTGCCGGGGATACCTTCATGGCGGCCCATATCGCCTCAGAATCCGGCGGCGCATCGAGTGACGAGGCCTTGACCCGCGCTCTGCACGCCGCTGCAACCTATGTTTCCGGAGAAACCCCACTGTGATCGACATTCAATACTCAGCTGAGGTCCGCGCCGCCAAAGACGCAGGCCAACCCATCGTTGCGCTGGAAAGCACCATCATCACCCATGGAATGCCTTATCCGCAAAACGTCGAAGTTGCGGCTCAGGTCGAACAGGACATTCGTGATGCGGGCGCAGTTCCGGCAACCATGGCGGTGATTGCAGGTAAACTGCACGTGGGGCTGGAACCCGAGCAACTGCAATGGCTGGGACAGGCACAGGGTGTCGCCAAGATCTCGCGCGCAGACATGGCGGCCTGCATTTCGACCGGGGGCACCGGGGCCACAACCGTCGCCGCCACAATGATCGCCGCGCAGTACGCCGGGATCGAGGTCTTTGCCACCGGCGGTATCGGCGGTGTGCATCAGGGCGCAGAGACAACGTTCGACATTTCTGCTGACCTACACGAGCTAGGGCATACGCCGGTCACAGTGGTTGCTGCCGGGGCCAAAGCTATCCTGGACCTCGCCAAAACGCTTGAAGTGCTAGAGACTTTGGGTGTGCCCGTCATCGCGTTTGGGCAAGATGAGTTCCCTGCATTTTGGTCGGCAAAATCACCTTTTTCCGCGCCTCTGCGTATGGACAGTGCTGAAGCCATCGCCAAAGCCCATGCCACGCGGCGTGCGCTGGGTCTGCCCGGCGGACAGCTGGTTGCCAACCCGATCCCTGCCGCCGATCAGATAGCGGCCGGGGAACTGGCCCCGATCATCGCCGAGGCTCAGGCCGACGCGGATGCCCACCGCATCACCGGCAAAGCCGTGACGCCCTATCTGCTGCAACGCATTTTTGAGAAAACCGAAGGCCGTTCGTTAACGGCCAATATCGCGCTGGTCCGCAACAACGCACGCCTGGCCGCCAAAATCGCGCAGTCGCTGGTGCAGCAGGGTTGACGCAGCCCTATTGTACCAAAGCGACGGATTGACTACCTAAACCCCGGAAACCATTCGGAACTGCCCACTCGGACCTGCAATGAACACACCTTTCGACGAAGAGCCCCATCGCCGCCCCGGCCTGCTTTCACGGCTGCGCGGCTCCTTTCTGACCGGCATCGTCGTTATTGCACCTGTCTGGTTGACCGTCTGGCTGATCTGGTCTGTGGTCGGCTGGATCGACAGCGCCGTTCTGCCGCTGGTTCCACAACAATTCCAACCAGAACAATATGTGGGCATCAACCTGCGCGGTGTGGGTGTGGTGATCTTCCTGATCTTCACAATCATCGTCGGGTGGATCGCCAAAGGCATTCTGGGCCGCTCGCTGATCCATTTCGCCGAAAGCCTGGTCGACCGGATGCCCGTCGTGCGGTCGGTTTACTCTGGGATCAAGCAGATCTCGGAAACGGTCTTTGCGCAGACCGAACGGTCCTTTGAAAAAGCCTGCCTGATCCAGTATCCACGCCGGGGCATCTGGGCTATCGGTTTTGTTTCGACAAGCGCGCGCGGCGAGGTCAGCCAACGGGCCGAAACCGGGGGCGAATTGCTCAGCGTCTTTGTTCCGACCACGCCCAACCCCACCTCTGGCTTCCTCCTGTTCTTTCCGGCCGAAGACGTGATCTTACTGGACATGAGCATCGAAGACGCAGCGAAACTGGTGATTTCGGCTGGTCTGGTATACCCCAACGAAAAAGACCCGACCCAACCGCCTGAGTAATCAGCCAAACATCGCAGGCAGATCCACTGTACTGTTCTGCCCAAGATCGTCTTTGTGTTTCGCAAGGAATCCATCTGCCGCGTCGCGCCCGGCCTGCTTGAGCTTGTGCAGGATAACCGGATTGGGGACGGTCTTAGTTGCAACAGACAAGCTGTTCATCAGTTCGTTATCCGCAATCATGTGCACCAGAACACGGCTCATTTCATCGGCCTTCAGTTTGCCCTCTTTCAGCAACCGCTGCACAAAACTGATCGCCCTGAGTTCGCGAAACAGAGATGAGTTGAAACTAATTTCATTAATCCGGTTCTGGATCTGCTGCGGCGTGACAGGCACTTCATCGCGCTCCAGCGGGTTGATGTTCACGATCACCACGTCGTCAGGCAGATCGTCAGCAAACAACGGATAAAGCGCCGGGTTCCCTGTATAGCCACCGTCCCAATACGCCTCGGTCCGCTCGGTTTCAGGATCATAGATTTCGACCGCCTTGAACAGGGTCGGCAAACACGCCGAAGCCAGAATGGCGTCTGTCGAAATTTCATCTCCGGTAAAGACACGGATCTTACCACTTCGCACACAGGTCGCACAGACAAACAGACGCGGGCCGTCATCTGCGCACACTTCGGCAAAGTTGAACCGATCAACCACCGACTCCAACGGGTTGCTATAAAATGGGCCATATGCATAAGGCGACACCATTCGGGACCACGCCTCGCCAATGGAATAAGGGACCGAATACTCCATAGCTCTGGAAATTTCTGCAGGCTCCACCCCTCGGAACCAATGGGCCATGCGCATATCGCCAATCGCACCCATACGCGCCCACACCGCGTCCAGACTTGCGCGTGCGCCGTCGCGCCCGGCATGCACCATGCCCGACTTGAACGCGGCCCCGTTCAACGCCCCCGCTGACGTCCCGGTAATGGCCGCAACCTCAACGTCTTCTTCATCCAGAAACCTGTCAAGGACCCCCCAGGTGAACGCCCCATGCGCCCCACCGCCCTGCAATGCCAGATTGATCCGTTTCATGCCTCAACCCCTTCATCTTTTCAAAAATACTCCGGGGTATGGGGGCAGAGCCCCCATGGATCCTCAAAGCGCGGTCCAGCCACCATCGACCGAAATCGTTGTCCCGGTAATCTGAGCCGCCGCATCCGAGCACAAAAAAATGGTTGTGCCGCCCAGCTGCTCAACGGTAGCAAACTCCTTCGAAGGCTGCCGTTCCAGCAAGATATTCTTCACAACATTCTCACGGCTCATGTTGTATTCCTTCATCGTATCGGGGATCTGTGCCTCTACCAGAGGCGTCAGAACATAACCCGGACAAATCGCGTTGCAGGTTATCGGCTCCTGCGCGGTCTCAAGCGCGACAGTTTTGGTCATCCCGACCACACCATGCTTTGCAGCGACATAGGCCGCCTTGTAAGGTGAGGCCGTTAAACCGTGGGCCGAGGCAATATTGACGATCCGGCCCCATCCCGCCTTGCGCATCATCGGCAGCGCCGCAGCTGTCGTATGAAATGCCGAGTTCATATTGATTGCGATAATCGCATCCCATTTCTCGGTCGGGAACTGATCAATCGGAGAGACATGTTGAATGCCCGCGTTGTTCACCAGAATATCACAGGCCCCTGCCTGCTCGATCAGTGCGCGGCACTCATCGCCTTTGGACATGTCCGCTTTGATGTAGCGCGCGTTGGTTCCGGTTTCTTTTGCAATCTCTGCAGCCAGCGCATGATCTTCATCCCGATCGGTAAAGGAATTCAAAACCACATTGGCCCCTGCCTTGGCCAGCTCGCGTGCGACCCCCAGACCTATGCCTGAATTTGACCCTGTGATGATTGCCGTTTTGCCCGCAAGGCTCATGACCGATCTCCCTGATGCGATATCCTCGCGCACCATGCCATGCTGCACCTGCAAAGAAAACGGGGAAACATATGGAATTGAAATCCCGGACCTGGACATTCGGAACTGCCCAAAAAAAACGCCCGCACGAAGCGGGCGTTAAGTTATTGAGGCAGGTTTCATACAGGCAAGAAACCTATCGAGCAGTGGAACCTTTATAAGCAATTCTGCGCCTTCGTCCAAGCTAAAAGTTTGATAATAAGAAAAATCATCACTACGATGAATCCCAACAAAATAAGGCCAGAGCAGGATTGTTTCCAAAATGAGCCCGGATTTTCTCCGACCGTTTCGACCATTTGCGGCGGGAATCGCCAGCATTTTTCTCATGTCTGTCGCCCATGCAGAATCGTCTCATGGCATAGCTATGTATGGGGACCCGGCCCTACCACCGGATTTTGTGTCCCTCCCCTACGCCAACCCGGATGCGCCCAAAGGCGGCAAAGCGGTGTTCGGAAACACCGGTGGCTATAACAGTCTGAACCCGTTTTTGCAAAAAGGCACCTCTCCTTGGCAGTTGCCGTTTTGGACCCACGAAAGCCTGATGGGTCGGTCTTGGGACGAACCTTTCACACTTTACGGGCTGTTAGCCGAATCAGTTGAAGCGGCGCCGGACAGGTCTTGGGTCGAATTCACTCTGCGCGAAGAGGCCCGATTTTCCGACGGCAGCCCCGTCACGGTCGAGGATGTGATCTGGTCATATGAGACCCTCGGAACCGAAGGGCATCTGCGGTACCGAGGGCTGTGGGGCAAGATCGACAGCATTGAACAGACCGGACCGCGCTCGGTCCGGATCACGTTCAACGACCCTGACCGGGAATTGGCCCTGCTGGCCGGAATGCGTCCGATCCTGCAAAAGGCGCAGTGGGACGGAAAGGATTTCGCGAATGCCAAGTTACAGGATGTTCCAATCGGAACCGGTCCGTACATAATCGACAGCTATGAGGCCGGTCGCTATGTGAACCTGCGACGTAACCCGGACTACTGGGGCGCTGACATTCCGTTTCGTCGCGGCACCATGAACCTCGATGAACTGCGGATTGAATTCTACGGCGACGGATCTGTCGCGTTCGAGGCTTTCAAAGCCGGAGAACTGTCGGCCGTGCGCGAGTTCAACGCAGACAAATGGAACAAACAATACAGTTTTCCTGCCGTTCAGCGCGGGGACGTGATCAAGACTGAAATTCCCCATGGAAAACCATCGGGGATGACGGGCTTTGTGATGAACACCCGCAAACCACCGCTGGATGACTGGCGCGTGCGCGAAGCGCTGACGCTTGCCTTCAATTTTGAATTTATCAACGACACGGTCACGGGCGGCGCACAGCCTCGTATTTCTTCTTACTTCTCTGGCTCTGATCTGGCGATGCAACCTGGGCCGGCAACTGAACCGGTGCGCGCTTTGCTGGAGCCTTTTGAGGCTGAGCTGACGCCCGGCACATTGGAAGGGTACGAATTGCCACAAGGCGACGGCTCGGAACGCAACCGGCGCAACATTCGCCAAGCAGTCAAGCTGCTGGAAGACGCGGGATGGACCGTTCAGGATGGCGTGCTCAAAAACGCGGAAGGCCGTCCGCTGAAGATTGAAATGGTGATCAGCCAGGGCAGTCTGAATGTCGTTCAGGACGTCAGTACAATTGCCGAGATTTACGCCCGCGCTCTGGAACGTCTGGGCATCGAGTTGGTGGTCGAGAAGGTCGATGATGCGCAATACACCTCGCGCATGAACGAGCTCGATTTCGACATGACGCCTTTCCGACGTGCCCTGTCCTTGTCGCCGGGCAACGAACAAAGGTTCTACTGGGGCAGAGAATTTGTGGACACGCCAGGCACGCGCAACCTGATGGGGGTTTCCTCGCCCGCCGTCGACGCGATGATCGATGCCATGTTGGCCTCGGAGACGCGCGAAGATTTCACCACGGCCACCCGCGCTTTGGACCGTGTCTTGACCGCAGGTCGCTATGTGATCCCGATCTGGAGCTTTGATGTCGGGCGCATTGCGCATATCCGCGAGCTAAAGTTCCCCGACACTTTGCCGATCTACGGGGATGGCCCCCAATACATGCCCGATGTCTGGTGGTATGATGCGAACTAAGCCAATGATAGCGGACCCGGGACAACCAAGCCCGGGTTCTTTTGCCTCAACTCTCATCAGCATCGAGAATTGAGCAAGTTCCTGCTGATCATTTTCGACACGAGCGCATGAACGAATATCCGTCGCAGAGTATCTGCAAACGGTACCAACGGCGTTCCATCTCCATAGGACGTTCACGATGTCTGGATCGGCCAAAGAGGTTCATCAACACTCGGTGAGTTGTGCGTGAAACCCATTAGAAGTCTTTATTTTTCGGGCAAAAGATATATACACGGCGCATGAATTAGATCAGGTGCGGACTTGAAGATGCGCCTTCGTGCACAGCGTCTGATCCCTTCGGCAGAGCCGGAGAACGCATAATCGGGCCCGCCACCACTCACACCGACCGCAGGCCCGCCCGACCGTTGCGGAGCTTTCGCAGCGGGCACCACCCCTAAATAATTTGTGAAAGAAAGGTGCGACATTTTGTCATGTCTTACCCGACGGCAGCCTTTCCGTACGCTGTTGTGGGGGAGAGCAGTCCTAATGGCTACAAAAGGAAAGCTCAAAGATGATGAACTGGACGGATCTTAAACAAGACTGGAGCGCGGCCTACGCACGTGCAAAACGGCGCTTTCCGAACTTGCGGGATCAGGACATGATGCGCGTGTCAAAGGACCGGAAAGGGTTCGAAGCTTATCTGGCAGAGCGTCACCAGCTAACCATGAACGAAGCGCACGAAGAAGTTGAAGATTTCCTGTTTACCGAAGGTCTGAACCGCGAATTCACGCACGCATCACTAAGCAAGTGATGTGACCCAAAGGATCGTCGCATCTTCGTCGCTGACGGAGATGACATTGTGCCCCATGCTGCCATCATAATATGCGCTGTCGCCACGGCGCATTTCGACAGGCTCATAAAACTCAGTGAACAGCCGCACAACGCCCGTGAGGACATACATGAACTCCTCACCATCGTGGCGCACCCAGCCCTCAAACTCATCCATCGACCGCGCCCGCACTCGCGCGCGATACGGCAGCATATGTTTCTTGGTCAGCGTCTCGGCCAGCAACTCATGCTCATAGGTGGCCGTGGCATGGGCCGTCCCTTCGCCGGTGCGGGTCACAGCCATACGACCGATCACCTGATCACGCTGCGGCGGGGTGAACAGTTGCGGCACTGAAATCTCAAGACCAATCGCCAGCTTCTTGAGCGCGTCGTATGTGGGCGACATCTGTCCGTTTTCGATCTTGCTCAGCGTCGAGCGCGCCAATCCCGCCTGTGTGGCAGCCTGTTCCAAAGTCCATTTGCGCGCCTTGCGCAGCTCACGCACCCTCGCGCCAAGGTCCAGTGGTTCAACTTCGGTATGGTCACCGGAATCGCGGGCAATTCGGATCAGGGATTTTGGATCTTGAGTGCTCATGCCCTTCTCTATAGGCCCGGTCTGCCGCGCTTGCAACGCGGCAGGCTCCGGGATAGCCAAGGGCCATGTTGTCCATCTTTGATCAAGGGGCACCCGCGCCCTGCCCCACACCTTTTAACCTGGCTGCTCATGTTCTGGGCCAAGCGGATCGCATCCCCGACAAGGTTGCCCTGTCCGTGCTGCGTGAGAGGGACGCGCAGGATTGGAGCTTTCGCGATCTGAAAGCAGCCGTTTTGGGCACCGGTGCTGGGTTGTTGCAAGCCGGTTTGAAACCCGGCGACATCGCGTTGATGCGGCTGGGCAATACAGTAGATTTCCCGATCGCCTATCTTGGCGCAATTGCAGTAGGCATCGTTCCTGTGCCGACATCGTCGCAACTGACGGAACCTGAAACGGCCAAAATGATCGCGGATCTTGCCCCAGCGGCCATTCTGCGCGACCCCGACGTTGCCTGCGCCGCGCACCCCAAGCAGATTGGGTTGGATGCGTTGAAAACCATGCGAAACCTGCCTGCAGCCCGTTTTGACATGGGCGACCCCGAGCGTATGGCCTATGTCGTCTACACCTCTGGAACGTCTGGCAAGCCACGTGCGGTGGCCCATGCCCACCGGGCAATCTGGGCGCGGCAGATGATGGTCGATGGCTGGTACGGCCTGCGCGAAACCGACCGATTGTGCCATGCAGGTGCGTTCAACTGGACCTATACGCTGGGCACAGGATTGATGGACCCGTGGACTATCGGTGCAACGGCCCTTATCCCGGAACCCGGCACCAGTATTGACGCGCTGCCGACCTTATTGCGCCAGCACCGTGCAACGATCTTTGCCGCCGCCCCCGGTGTCTTTCGAAAGATGCTGCAAACGTCCGAACATATGGAGTTACCCGACCTGCGCCATGGCTTATGCGCGGGTGAGAAACTGTCGCGCGCTTTGCACGAGAAATGGGTCACCAGCACCGGCACCGGCCTGTTCGAAGCCTACGGCATGTCCGAATGCTCGACCTTTATCTCTTCCAGCCCGGCCCACCCCGCGCGTAGCAACGCGCTAGGGCAGCCGCAAACGGGGCGTCGCGTGGCGATCCTGGGGACGGACGGCCCAGTACCACAAGGACAGGAAGGCACCATCGCCATACACCGATCAGACCCCGGTTTGATGCTGACTTATCTCAACGCACCCGACGAGGCCGAGGCGCGGATGCAAGGCGACTGGTTTCTTACCGGAGATCAGGGCGCGATGGCGGTAGACGGCCAGATCAGCTATCTGGGCCGAGATGATGACATGATGAACGCGGGCGGCTATCGCGTGTCCCCGGTCGAGGTCGAAGCCGCGCTGTCCCGTTTTCCGGGCGTTACGCAGGTCGGTGCAGCGACGGTCGAGGTCAAACCGGACACATTTGTGATAGCAGCCTTCTATACTGGTCCGGAAAAGCTGGACGATGCGGCCCTGCGCGCCTATGTCGAAGCCAATCTGGCCCGCTACAAACAGCCGCGCGCCTTCATCCACCTGCCTGCCCTGCCAACTGGCGGTAACGGCAAACTCCTGCGCCGCGCGTTGCCGGCCTATTTCGAGGCACCAACTACATGACCCAGACCGTCAAGCTCGACATCCTGTCCGATCCGATCTGCCCCTGGTGCTATATCGGCAAAACGCATCTGGACAAAGCACTGGCCAATATCCCCGATCACCCCTTTGTCATCGAATGGCATCCCTTTCAGCTGAACCCCGACATGCCGGATGAAGGCATGGACCGGCGCGAATACCTTGAGCGTAAGTTCGGCGGCAAAGACGGTGCCGTGCGGGCCTATGCGCCTGTGGTGGAACACGCAGAAAACGCGGGCCTCAAGATCGATTTCGAAGGTATGAAGCGCACGCCCAACACGCTGGACGCCCACCGCCTGATCCATTGGGCTGGGATTGAAGGCAAACAGAACGCTGTTGTCGACGCGCTGTTCGATGCTTACTTCGTGCAAGCTCGTGACATCGGTGATCCAGAGGTCTTGTCAGATATCGCTGACAGCGCTGGAATGGACGCCGCCGTTGTCATGAAACTGCTCAAATCTGACGCTGACCGAGACGACATCCGCAATCGCGATAGCCATTCGCGTGAAATGGGCGTCAGCTCGGTCCCCACCTACATTGTTGCCAACCAACATGCAGTTCCGGGTGCTCAACCCCCTGAGATGTGGGAGAAAGTGATCGCTGAGATCATGTCTCAGCTTGAGGCTTCCCCTGCAGAATAGCACAGAGGTCTGTGCGAATTTCCAGTCTGGCCTAACCTGATCCTCCGTGATAGCGCGAATGGGTTAGGAGTGCTTCATGGCCAACCGCATGTCGAAGGCGGAATTCATTGCTTTGGTCGCAATGATGTTCGCTACCATCGCCTTTTCGATCGATTCAATGCTGCCCGCCCTGCCAGAAATCGGCGCGCAGCTTAGCCCCGATGATATTAACCGGGCGCAGCTGATCCTGACGTCCTTTGTGTTGGGCATGGGGATCGGCACATTCTTTACCGGCCCGATCTCGGACGCGCTGGGACGCAAGCCGGTGATCTTTGGTGGCGCACTTTTGTATATCGCGGCATCTGCGGTTGCATGGGCGAGTTCATCGCTGGAACTGGTACTGATTGCGCGCGTTGTGCAGGGTCTGGGAGCCGCTGGTCCGCGTGTGGTCGCCATGGCCATCATCAGGGATCTCTATTCCGGGCGTGAGATGGCCCGCATCATCTCGATTGCGATGATGATCTTCACACTGGTCCCTGCCATCGCACCGATGCTAGGCGCAGGTGTCATCGCTTTGTTTGGCTGGCGCGGTATCTTTGTTTCGTTCATCTTGTTTGCGCTTATTGTCGTCGGCTGGATGAGCGTTCGTCTGCCCGAGTCTCTCGCTGTCGAAAATCGCCGCCCCTTCCGCCTGCCCCTGATGATCGCCGCTGTGCAAGAGATGTTTGCCCATCCAACAGTGCGCCTGTCGATCCTTGTACAAACCCTGTGCATGGGAATGCTGTTCACCATGCTGACCATGGTACAGCCGGTCTATGATGTGATCCACGGCCGGGCCGATAGCTTTCCCTTTTGGTTCGGCTTTGTCGCTCTGATGTCTGGCTCGGCCAGCCTGCTGAACGCCGCGTTGGTGGTGCGCGTCGGAATGCGGCGGATGGTGACATTTGCCTTTGGCGCTCAGATCGCAATTACATCAATGGTCATTCTCCTGAACATGACCAACCTGTCTCCAACAACGTCATTTGCGCTGTTCGTCTTTTGGCAAACCATGGTTTTCTTCATGGCAGGCATCACGATCGGCAACCTGAACGCCATCGCGATGGAACCGATGGGGCACATTGCCGGAATGGCGGCGTCGGTCATCGGATCGATTTCAACAGTGTTGGCCGCAGCAATTGCCGCGCCGATCGGATTGCTGTTCGATGGGTCAATTGCTCCTTTGACATTTGGTATCCTGACCATGTGTGTTCTGGCTTTCGGCCTGATGCTGCATATGGGCCGGGTGGAGCAGCGACTGCCAGCCTGATCTGTGCAACCTCCCCGAAACACGCTACCCTAAGCCCAGGCTGCGGGGAGGTTTTTCGATGAGTGATTATTACGATCTGGGCACATACACCTGCCCGGTTTCAACGACGAACCCAGAGGCGCAGCGTTGGTTCGACCGTGGCTTGAACTGGACCTACGGGTACAACCACGAAGAAGCCGTTGCGTGTTTTCAACGCGCGGTCGGGCATGACCCCAAATGCGCCATGGCCCATTGGGGCGTCGCCTACGCGGCAGGTCCCAATTATAACTTGCCATGGGACTTGCAGGATGAGCGAGGGCGAAAAAAGGCACTTACGCTGGCCCATGATGCAATGCAGAAGGCATTGGACTATGCCGATACCTGCACGCCTGTTGAGCAAGCTCTGATCCATGCCCTTCCCGCGCGCTACCCGCAACCCGACCCAATCGAAGACATGCACCAGTGGGACCATGACTTTGCCGACGCAATGCGGGCGGCGTTTGCGGCGCATCAAGAGCACCTCGACCTGCGCACGGTCTATGTCGAAGCGTTGCTGAACCTGACCCCTTGGCAGATGTGGGATCTGAAAACCGGCCAACCCGCCGAAGGCGCAGCCACACGTGAAGCCCAAGACGTGCTGGAATGGGCCATGGCCAACGATCCAGCCGCCATGTCACACCCTGGCCTGCTGCACCTCTATGTCCACCTGATGGAGATGTCGCCCACGCCGGAAAAAGCTTTGAAAGCCGGGGATGTACTGCGCACATTGGTCCCGGATGCGGGGCATCTGGTGCATATGCCAACACACATAGACGTGCTGTGCGGCCACTACCAAAATGTGGTGCACTGGAACGAAAAAGCGTCGGAAGCTGACCTGAAGTATTACGAACGCGAAGGTGCGTTCAACATCTACACCGGCTATCGCCAACACAACTACCATTTTGCAATCTATGGCGCCCTTTTTCTGGGACAGATCAAACCCGCCCTACGCGCCAACCAAGGAATTTGGGACACCACGCCTGAAGAAATGCTGCGTATCGAAAGCCCGCCCATGGCGGATTTCTTCGAAAGCTACATGTCCATGGGGCCACACATCCTGATCCGGTTTGGCCGCTGGGAAGAGGCGAAAGCGCTGGATCTGCCCTCTGATCCGGACCTGTACCGCACCCTGACGGCCACGACCCACTACGCCCGTGCCATCGCGCATGCCGCAACCGGGGATGTTGTCCACGCCGAAGCTGAAGAGAACCTGTTTCTCGCAGCAAAAGAATGCGTCCCTGAAACCCGCAGGCTGCACAACAACCGTGTGATCGACCTGCTGGAGATCGCGCGGGAAATGCTGCGTGGCGAAATCGAGTATCGTAAAGGCAATTTCGAAATCGCCTTTGCTCATTTGCGCCGATCAGTCGAGTTGGACGACACCCTGCCCTATGACGAGCCCTGGGGCTGGATGCAGCCCACCCGCCACGCGCTTGGCGCTTTGCTGTTCGAACAAGGCCACGTCGCCGAGGCCGAAGAGGTTTATCGCGAAGATCTGGGCTTGGGCGGAAGCCTCAGCCGCGCCTCGATCCACCCCGACAATGTGTGGAGCCTGAAGGGGTTGCACGATTGCCTCGCAGCGAGGAAAGAAACGATAGAAATCCATCAAATCAAACAGCGGCTCGACCTGGCCTTGGCCCGAGCCGATCGGATGGTGGCGGCCTCTTGCTTATGTGCGCAGGCTGCGATGCGTGATTAGTGGGATAGATCGCGCTACCGCGCGATGCCTCCGGCGGAGGTATTTTTTAGCCAGATGAAGCTGGGATCCGCCCTTCATCTGGCCGTAAATACCTCGGGGGAGATGCGCGGAACGCGCAGCGGGGGCAGCGCCCCCTGCCCACATCTCAACCTGCCTTGGCCTTTTTCTTTACTGCGACAACTTTTTCGGCCAGATCACGGGCAATGGCAAAAGCCCCTTTGATCTTGTCGCTGTCTTTCTTCCAGTCGCGTCGCACAACGATCTTGTTGTCCTTGACCTTGGCCATACCGCGCTGATTCTGGATGAATTCGACCAGCCCCTGAGGCGACGCAAACTTGTCGTTGTGAAACTGAATGGTTGCGCCCTTCGGGCCGCCATCCAGCTTGGCAATCCCGGCGCGCTTGCACATCGCCTTGATGCGAACGACCAGCATCAGAGTGTTGACCTCTTTTGGCAGTTTTCCGAACCGGTCGATCAGTTCGGCAGCAAACCCTTCCAGCTCCACCTTAGTCGACAGCGAGGACAGGCGGCGATACAGGCCCAAGCGCACGTCCAGATCGGGTACGTAGTCTTCAGGGATCAGAACCGGCACGCCCAGATTGATCTGCGGTGCCCATTGATCGTCTGCATCCGACAGCCCCTCCATCTCACCTGCCTTGATCTTGGCAATCGCCTCTTCCAGCATGGATTGGTAGAGCTCGTACCCCACGTCGCGCATCTGGCCGGATTGTTCTTCACCCAACAGGTTGCCTGCGCCGCGAATGTCCAGGTCTTGCGACGCCAGTGTGAACCCCGCCCCCAGCGTATCCAGCGAGCCCAGAACGCGCAGGCGTTTTTCGGCCGTGGCGGTCAGTTTCTGGCGCGGCTTGGTAGTCAGATAGGCATAGGCACGCGTCTTTGACCGCCCCACCCGACCCCGGATCTGATAGAGCTGAGCGAGACCGAACATATCCGCGCGGTGAACAACCATTGTGTTTGCGGTTGGAATATCCAGCCCGCTTTCGACAATCGTCGTGGCCAGCAGCACGTCATATTTGCCGTCGTAAAACGCGTTCATTCGATCGTCGAGCTCGCCCGCTGCCATCTGACCATGCGCCACCACATAGGTCAGTTCAGGCAGTTGGTTTTTCAGGAACTCTTCAATCTCCGGCAGGTCCGAAATACGGGGCACCACATAGAAACTCTGACCGCCGCGATAGTGTTCACGCAGCAGCGCCTCTCGGATCGTGACAGCATCGAATTCGCTGACATATGTTCGGATGGCTAAGCGGTCGATAGGAGGGGTTCCAATGATCGACAGATCGCGCACGCCGGTCAGGGACAGCTGCAAGGTCCGCGGTATCGGAGTTGCGGTTAGGGTCAGCACGTGAATGTCGCTGCGCAGTTGCTTCAGGCGTTCTTTGTGACCTACGCCGAAATGCTGTTCCTCATCGATGATCAGCAAGCCCAGATTGTTGAACCGGATGTTCTTGGCCAGCAGCGCATGGGTGCCGATCACAATATCCACCGTACCGCGCGCCAGACCATCACGGGTTTGCTGCGCCTCTTTCGCAGATACAAACCGCGAGAGTTGCCGTACTTCCAGTGGAAAGCCGCGGAACCGTTCCTTGAAGCTTGCCGCGTGTTGACGCGCCAGAAGGGTGGTGGGCGCAACAACGGCCACCTGTACGCCTGACATGGCTGCCACAAAGGCCGCGCGCATGGCGACCTCGGTTTTGCCAAAGCCCACGTCGCCACAGATCAGGCGATCCATGGGGGCACCAGAATGCATGTCTTCCATCACGTCCGAGATGGCCCGCAGCTGGTCATCGGTTTCCTGATACGGGAAACGCGCGCTGAACTCTTCCCACGCATGGGGCGGCGGATCCATGACCGGAGCCTTACGCAAGGCGCGTTCGGCAGCGATGCGGATCAGCTTATCCGCCATCTCGCGAATGCGTTCCTTCAGCTTGGCTTTCTTGGCCTGCCAAGCGCCACCACCAAGACGGTCCAGCAAACCTTCGTCATGGCCGTATTTCGACAGAAGTTCGATGTTTTCGACCGGCAGGTACAGCTTGGCTTGCTCGGCGTATTCCAGCAGCAGGCATTCGTGCGCAGCGCCTGCGGCTGTAACGACCTCCATCCCCATATAGCGACCGATTCCGTGGTCCACATGCACCACCAGATCACCGGGGCTAAGGGATTGGGTCTCGGTCAGGAAGTTCTCGGCCTTGCGCCGCTTCTTGGGCTGGCGGATCAGGCGGTCACCCAGCACGTCCTGTTCGGCGATGACTGTCAGGTCAGGGGTTTCAAACCCGTGCTCCAGCGCCCAGACAGTAAGGTGCAAACCGCGTTTACCGATGCGGGTGCCGTTCGTCACCGGGATGGCCTCGGCCAGACCTTCATCTTCGATCAAACCGGTCAGACGTTCGCGCGCACCTTCTGAATAAGAGGCGATCAACACAGGGCCTTTGTCGAACTTGGCTGTGATATGGCTGGCCAAAGCGCCAAAAAGGCTAATGTTCTCCTGCTGGCGTTCTGGAGCAAAGTTGCGCCCGATCCGCCCGCCTGCGTCGATGACACTGGGACCAGAAGCCTGCGGCAAGGGGCTGAACTGCATAACCCTGCGATCTGCGACCGCAGCCTCCCACGCGGCATCGTCAAGGTAGAGCAGTCCGGGGGGTGTGGGTTTGTAAACCGTGTCCATGCGGGATCGGTTTTCCAAAGCCAGACGCCGAGTTTCATATTGATCGGCAATCGTATCCCACCGCGCCAGACGCGCTGGTGTAACCTGATCGTCTACGGTGATCGTGGCATCCGGCAGATAGTCGAACAGCGTCTCAAGCTTGTCGTGAAAAAACGGCAGCCAATGCTCGATGCCCTGATGTTTGCGCCCCGCACTGACCGCCTCGTAGAGCGGATCATCTGTACCTGCCGCACCAAATTCGATGCGATAGTTCTGGCGGAACCGGGTAATAGCGGCCTCGTCCAGAATGACCTCGGATACAGGTGCAAGTTCAACCACATCCAGCTTTTCAGTGGTGCGCTGAGACACCGGATCAAAGCGGCGCGCGCCGTCCAGAACGTCTCCGAATAGATCCAAACGAACGGGGCCGGATTCGCCCGGGGGGAAGATGTCGATGATGCCCCCGCGAATGGCATAATCGCCGGGCTCCATCACTGTTGGGCTTTGGGTGAACCCCATGCGCACCAGAAAGTTTCGCAAAGCGGTCTCGTCGATGCGCTGATCAACACGTGCGGTAAACGCCGCCTCGCGCAGCACCTCACGCGCTGGCACGCGTTGGGTGGCTGCATTCAGCGTGGTCAGCAGCACGAATTTTTGCGGCATCTGGTGAACCAGCACCGCCAACGTGGCCACCCGGGCCGCCGAAATATCCGCGTTCGGCGACACACGGTCATAAGGAAGACAATCCCAGCCGGGGAACACAAAGACCGGCATATCGGGGGCAAAGAAGGCCAGCGCAGCGCGCATCGCTTCCATCCGCTTGTCGTCACGCGCGACATGGGCCACCGGCCCGTTGCTGCGGGCGATTTCGTTCAGCACAAGCTGCGCATCAAACCCTTCAGGGGCGCCGCCAACTGTCACGTGGTTCGGAGCCTTCATCGCCTCGCCTTTCAGATAAGTCTAACCCAGAACGCCAATCGAAATGTTCTGATACATGCCCCAGAACGAAGTGACCAGTATCGAGATCATGCCGATGATTTGGGTGTAAAGACGGCAGCGGGAGATGGTCTTGGTGACGGTTTCAAGCGTCAGTTCCTGCCGACGCAGACGCCTGGCCTGTGAGATATTCACCAAAAGAACCAGCGTCATCGGAAACATGAGCAAAAAAACCGCCTGCGCAAATTCAACGTCGTAATAAAACCCCAGTGTCGCCAGACCGGTCAGCATAAAACTTGCAAAAGCCAATAGGATGGTACCAGACATGTCAACGATCAGCAAAATTCGGTTCGTGTTGATGCGTACGATGTCCAAAAGATCGACCTCGACCTGCCCGCCGATCCGTCGCGCGCGTACAACCAGATCATACGGAATGCCCATCACCCAGTGGCTTGCCGACGACCAGACCACCGCCAGCACAATCCAGTACCACAGATTCGAAAAACTGCGCATGTCGATGAGTTCAAAAATCGAAGAGTACCAGTCCAAACCCAACCCTTTATTCAAACAACTCAGGGAGGTTTATCGCGGCGGCGCGTCCATTGATACCCTTGAGACCTTTGTGAATTCATGCCACCCAATGCTGGAATGTTCAAGGAGAACGCGCCATGAAACCAACCATTGCCCCCTACCCCCTGACCCGCTTTCGGCGGGCCCGTCAGTCCGAGGCAATCCGGGGGCTGGTGCGTGAAAACACGCTGACCACGCAAGACCTGATCTGGCCGGTTTTCGTGCGCGATGGTGAAGGGATCGAAGAACCTGTGCCTTCGATGCCGGGTGTCGTGCGGCGGTCGGTTGATTTGATTGCCAAGGCCGCGACCGAAGCACAAGCGCTTGGAATTCCTGCAATTTGCATCTTTCCATACACGGATTTGTCGCTGAAGACCGAAGATTGTGCCGAGGCATGGAACCCAGACAATCTGTCGAATTGCGCTATCCGGGCGATCAAGGCTGCCGCGCCTGATATCGCCGTGATGACCGACGTGGCGCTGGACCCCTACAATATCAACGGGCACGACGGCTACGTCGTCGATGGTGAGATCGTGAATGATCAGACCGTCGAGGCATTGGTCAAAATGACCCTTGCCCAGGCCGAGGCCGGAGCGGACATTATCGGCCCATCAGACATGATGGACGGTCGGATTGGCGAAATGCGCCGCGCGTTAGAGGGCGCTGGCCACCACAACGTCATGATCCTCAGCTATGCCGCGAAATACGCGAGCGCATTCTACGGCCCCTTCCGTGATGCCGTTGGGGCCTCTGGCGCGCTAACCGGTGACAAGAAAACCTATCAGATGGACCCAGCCAACTCGGACGAAGCGCTGCGCCTGATCGAGCGTGACCTGTCTGAGGGTGCGGATATGGTGATGATCAAGCCGGGCATGCCCTACCTGGACATCTGCCGCCGGGTAAAAGACAGCTTTGGCGCGCCGACTTACGCCTATCAGGTCTCGGGCGAATATGCGATGATCCAGGCGGCTGCGCAGAACGGCTGGATCGACGGCGACAAGGTGATGTTGGAAAGTCTGTTGGCTTTCAAGCGCGCGGGATGTGCCGGCATTCTAACCTATTTCTCGCCGCAGGTCGCACGCATCCTTCAGGGCTAAAACCCCAAAGAGTTGCAATTTTTCGCCGACAAACAGGCTGCTTCCGGCAGCTTTCCCGTGACACATCGCCCTAATCGGCGTATCCTTGCCACCAAGATCGGGATCACCCGACACATCAGGCACAGTTACAGAGATATAAAAACCATGAGCAGTTCCCCTTCCCCCGACTGAGCCGTCGCGGCTTTGCCTTTGGCATGGCAGGTCTGACCCTGACCACCGCCTGCGGTAACGGCGTCGGCACATCAAACGCAGCAACTATCGACGCTCGCGTCGACGCCACGCTGACGGAAATGTACGCGAAATATCCCAACACGGTTGAGATCGTGAACAAATCCACTGGGATGTTGGTTATGCCCCTGATCACCGACGCCGGATTGATCATCTTTGGGGGTGCCTACGGCCAAGGCGCGCTGCGCATCAACGGCGCGACGGTCGATTATTATTCCGCAATTTCCGGGACCGCCGGCCTGCAATTTGGGGCGCAGCAATATGCGCATGTTCTGTTCTTCATGACCGAAGATGCGTTGAACGATTTCCGCCGTTCCAGTGGATGGACAGCCGGAGCCGACATTGGATACGTGGTCGACGCAACTGGGAATTCCTTGTCTGCAGACACAACAACATTGCGTTCGCCGGTGCTGGCGGCGGTCTTTGGTCAGGCCGGTCTGAAATTTGGCGCGACCATCGAAGGCACGAAATACACGCGCATCATTCCATAATCCGGATTACCACTTCCCCCACACATGGCCCCCGTCGCAGCACAACACTGCGGCGGGGCAAGTGTTTACAAGCCTTTCCGCGCAGGTTCTTGCGGCGTTCCTCTTTCGGTCAGACCCGCCATCCACTAGTCTCGGCGCAATCTGAATTCGAATGATAATATGGGGCAGTAATGGGTCTTGTTTTCCGCTGGCTGGTGCGCATCGCGTCGGGTCTTGTTATTCTGATCCTCGCCGCGATTGGCCTTGTCTATTTCCTGGCCAGCCAATCCCTACCGGATTACGACCAGACCCTTGAAGTTGATGGTCTGACCGCCCCTGTTGAGATCGTTCGCGACACCGCCAACGTGCCGCATATTTTGGGCCAGACCGATCCTGATGTGTTCTTTGGCCTGGGTTACGCCCATGCACAGGACCGGCTTTGGCAAATGACCGTGATGCGCCGGACTGCACAAGGCCGTTTGTCCGAAGTTTTTGGCACACGCACTCTTCACATCGACAAGCTACTGCGGCGGCTGGATCTCTATGGCCTCGCTCATCGTTCGGTCGAGGTGCAGGACGACTATACCAAAGCCGCATTACGGGCGTATGCTGCCGGGGTTAATGCAAGGTTGATTGAAATCAATGAACAGGCGCTGGGTCGAGGTGCACCGGAAATGTTCCTGTTCAACGCCCCGGTATCACCCTGGCAACCGGGCGATAGCCTTGCAATCATAAAGTTGATGGCGTTGCAATTGTCTGGGCACTTGACTGACGAAGTTCTGCGCGCCCGCACCTCTTTGATGCTGAACAACCCAGAACGTCTTGCTGATATTCTGCCGGATGTCCCAGGCCCCGGTATCGCGGCTTTGCCGGAATACGCATCCCTTTTCCCCAATCTTCCACGCTATGCCGCCGGAAAAGAGGCACCCGAGACACCTCTATCACCGCTTCCAAAACGCGGTCTGGCCGGAGCATCGAACGCCTGGACCGCCGCCCCATCTCGGTCGGCAAGTGGAGGCACTTTGCTGGCAAACGACCCTCATCTGGGCTTCACAGCACCCGGTGTGTGGTACCTGGCGCATCTTGATCTTGAAAAAGGCGGTGTGATCGGGGCCTCGATACCCGGTGTTCCTGCCATTATGACCGGGCGCAGTGACAGGTTGGGATGGGGGCTGACCTCATCTTATCTGGATGATCAGGACCTGCACATAGAACAACTGAACCCGGACAACCCCGAGGAATACCTGACCCCGGACGGCTACAAAGAATTTCTGACCCGCCCATCGATCATCGCCATCAATGACGAGGCGCCAGTCACACTAACGCTGCGCTGGACAGATAACGGCCCGGTGCTGCCCGGCACGGATTACAAGCTTGAGACAATCACTCCGCCCGGCCATGTGGCGTCGTTATCCTGGACAGCGCTGAGCCCCCGTGACACGTCAATGACCGCATCCATGGCCCTGATGAATTCCGACAATGTGCAACAGGCCATTCAGGCGGGCGAGCAATACATTGCCCCGTCACAGAACCTGTCGCTGGTTGACCGGACCACCATCGGAATGAAGTTGATCGGTGCCATGCCGCAGCGCGATTTGCAAAACCAAAGCCGTGGGCGCATTCCAAGCCCCGGCTGGATTGAAACAAACCGCTGGCAGGGTCGGTTGCCCTATACAGACAATCCCGAATTTGTCGCCCCGGTTGGCGGTATTCTGGGCAATACGAACAACAAGATTATCGACCGTCCTTTCCCCAACCATGTCTCTTACGAATGGGGGGATACACAGCGGGTACATCGGTGGGATCGACTGATGCAATCGCGCGAAGTCCATACCCGCGACAGCTTTATCGAAGCGCAGCTCGATACAGTTAGTTTTACGGCACGGTCCCTGTTGCCACTGATCGGCGCAGATTTGTGGTTCACCGGTGCGTCTGCGCCCGAGGGTACGCTGGAACGTCAACGCCAGATCGCCTTGTCGCTGTTGGCGGATTGGAACGGTGAGATGAACGAACACCTGCCTGAGCCATTGATCTATGCGGCATGGTTACGCGCTCTCCAAATCCGCCTGATCGCGGACGAACTGGGACCACTCGCCAGCGAATACAAACACGTGGAACCGTTGTTTATCGAGCGCGTTTATCGCGACATCGACGGAGCAAGCGTGTGGTGCGATGTACGACAAAGCGCCCCGGTTGAGACGTGTACCGAAATGGCCCGACTGGCGCTGGACGACGCCCTGATCTGGATCTCTGAACGCTATGGCAGCGCGTTGGAGTCCCTGCGCTGGGGAGATGCCCATCAGGCCACGCATGATCACCCGGTTCTGGGCGACGTGCCTGTCCTGCGCTATTTCGTGAACATCCGCCAATCGACCAGCGGTGGCGACAATACGCTGCTGCGCGGGCGCACCTCGGGCGAAGGCCCGGATCCGTTTCAGAACGTACACGGTGCCGGGTATCGCGGGGTGTACGACTTTGCTGATCCCAACAGCTCGGTCTTTATCACCGCGACCGGTCAATCGGGTCATTTCCTGTCACGCTACTACGACGATCAGGCACAGCTTTGGCGGCGTGGCGAGTATATTCCCATGTCATTGGACCTTGATCTGGCACGCGCTGCAGCGGTCGGTGTGACCAATCTGATCCCACGATAATCCGCCTAGTCGGCAACTCCTCGCCCCGATTTCCGGGGCGTCGTGGCACCTTGAACCTTTTTCGCCTATGATCATTCCACCGATTATGTGGGACCAAAAGGGGGCGAATATGGCCAGTATTCGGGATGTCCTGAATAATCTTGCGCGGGACTACGCGATTGCATGGAGTTCTGGTGACCCCGATGCAGTTGCCGGCTTCTTTGCACCTGATGGACAAATCACGATCAACCGAGGCGACCCCATAGAGGGGCGCGCTGCGATTGCCGATATGGCTCGTGGCTTCTACGCCGACTTCCCGGATTTAGAGGTCCGATGCGATATGATGCGGTGGGCCGGATCTCACGCTATTTTTGTTTGGACCCTAGAAGGGAACCACGTCGAGACCGGCAATCACGTTGTGGCGCGCGGTTGGGAAGAGTGGGAATTGACGCCAGACTATCTTGTAAAGTCTTCGCTGGGCTGGTTCGACGCAGATGACTATCAACGGCAGATTGACGGCAAATAGCTTAACGCGCTCGATCCTCAGCCGTTTCTATCTTGTAATTTCGGGGTATTCCCTGCGTGACCTGAAACCAGTCTGACGCCTTAGCCCGTGCCTGATGTGCGTCAAAAGCCGCTTGCGTTGCAAACACTTCCGACACCATGAACCGTCCAGGCGTTGCCTGATCTTCCACAACTTCGAAAGATATACAGCCCTCTTCCGCCCGTGTGAGAGAGATGTGGAGCGGTAATGCTGACCGCACCGCTTCAAGCCGGTCGAGTGGCACGTCGATATAGCCGTTCAGGAAAACCCTTTGATCCGATGCACCTGACATGCCCGCCCCTTGTCTTGTTCAAAGCGACGCAAACTGCGCGGCCTGTTTGTCCGTCCACAAAACGGTCAGACGGAACCCGTCCTCGGTTTGATCCTCGCTCTGGACAACGTCCTGACGGAATAACCACGCCCGCTTGTTCCCCTCGGCATAGGACAGGTTCAGAACTGCCTCGTGCCGAGCCCCCTGAAGCAGGGTGGCGATCTCGGCCAACAGCGGGTCAACGCCTTCGCCCGTTACCGCCGAGATTGAGAAAATCGCCGTGTCTCGCTCGGCCCGCGCCAATGCGGCGTCCTTGTCCTCGGGGTTGAGCAGGTCGATCTTGTTCCAAACTTCAAGCCGTGGACGTTCTTCATCGACACCTAAAGAGGTTAGGATGGACTCAACATCCTGCGCCTGCGCATCCGTTTCCTCGTGGCTGATGTCACGCACATGAACAATCAGGTCCGCGCCCAGCACTTCCTCGAGGGTTGCGCGGAAGGCCGCCACAAGCTCAGTTGGCAGGTTTGAGATAAAGCCCACCGTATCCGACAGGATTACCTCGGGGCCATCAGGAAGCTGTACGCGCCGCATGGTCGGATCCAGCGTGGCAAACAGCATGTCCTTGGCCATGACCTCAGCTCCGGTCAGACGGTTGAACAACGTTGACTTGCCAGCGTTTGTATACCCCACCAGAGCAACGATGGGATATGGCACCTTGGCACGTGCGGCCCTGTGCAGCGTGCGGGTCTTGACCACCTTCTGCAACTGACGCCGCAGCCTGACCAGTTGCTCGTCAATGGCGCGGCGGTCGGCTTCGATCTGGGTTTCACCCGGTCCGCCAACGAATTCCAGGCCACCCCGTTGCCGTTCAAGGTGGGTCCAGGCCCGGACCAATCGCGTACGTTGATAGCTGAGAGCCGCCATCTCGACCTGCAACACCCCTTCACGGGTGCGGGCGCGATCGCTGAAAATTTCAAGGATCAGCCCGGTTCGGTCGAGAATTTTGACCTCCAGCGCCTTTTCCAAATTGCGCTGCTGCACTGGTGTAACTGGACCGTCAATCAGGACCAGATCAACCTTGTGGTCATGAAAGCGGTCATGCAGCTCGTCGATCTTACCGCTGCCGAAGAGATACCCGGCCTGCGCACGAGGAAGGCGCACGGTTTCAGACCCGACCACTTCCAGATCAGGCAACGCAGCAGCCAGCGCAACCGCTTCGGCCAGCGCCGGTTCAGGGACACGGCGCTGTTCATCTGATTTGATTTCGGGATGCAGCACCCAGGCTCGGGTGCGCCTCCGGTCATGTTCCATCAAGAGGCGTCTTCGCCCTCATACAGGTTGATCGGCTGTGACGGCATGATGGTTGAAATCGCGTGCTTGTAGACCAGCTGCGACTGTCCGTCGCGGCGCAACAATACGCAGAAATTGTCGAACCAGGTGATCACACCTTGCAACTTCACGCCATTGATCAGGAAGATCGTTACCGGAACCTTAGCTTTCCGTACATTGTTCAGGAAGGCATCCTGAAGATTCTGTCTGTCCGAAGCCATATTTTTATAATCTCGCCATTGTTCTTGCTACGCGCTGCGGACCAACGCGCTCCCTCCCGGCGAGTATGGAGTGCCGCGAAGAGATATTCCAGATGAAAAATAAGGCAGTAACGTCCGCGGGGCGTGTTCGGCTCAATCGCGCCACAGCGACGGTGTGATCAGGGCGATGATCGCAAGCGTCTCAAGCCGACCGATCACCATCGCCGCACACAGCGTCAGTTTCGCCCCGGAAGACAGATCAATTAGCCGAATTGGGACGTCCGTGGCCAGTTCGATCAGCGGACCCGTTGTCGTCAAAGTGGCAACACTCAGCACCATTGCCTGTTCAAAACCGGACCCCATCGCCGCCAGCAAAAGGTTAAACACCGCAAGCGTCAGCGCGAAAAGCATCAAAAAGATCCAGGCGATAAAGGCCCCGTCGCTTTGAATGCGCCGATTGCCGCCGCCGACACCGCTGACGGACGAAGGGTAAATCAAGCGGTCGATCTCTCGCGCGCCGTTGAGGTACAACGCAAAAACCCGCAACAGCTTGACGCCTCCGGCAGTGGTGGCGACGCCGCCGCCGATCAGCGCCAATCCCATCAGCAATAACCCCGGCGTACCCAGACCCGACAATTGCTGGGCATCGTTCCAGTTCGCACTTTCAAATCCAGCCGTGGTCAGGAAGGCCAGCACAGTGAACAGCATGCCCCAGATCACCTGCAACGCCTGAAGCGGAGCGATCTGCCCGCCGATCTCGGTCACGCCAGCCACCACGCGGAAGAACAGCAATAGCGCGACGGCCAAAACGATCATCAGACCGATGCGAAACTCGGGGTCTCTGTCCAAGCGTGAATAGCCGGTGGTGGCGGTATCAGTCGAAAAGGTCAGGCGCGAAAGGGCAAAGAACAGGAAAAGGAAAAGGATTGCTTCACCTGTAAATCCGGCCTGTGCGCCTTCCATGCCGCCAACCGGAGAGATACCCGAAGTCGCCATCACTGACATCGCGTGACAGACAGCCGTTAGCCCGGCCTCACCCGCGATCAGCAGAAGCACCCAGATTACTACAGTCAGCCCGGCATATACCGGCGTCAGCGCCCGCGCCACACGCAGCAAACGGCCGCGGGGATCCACGCGCTCGCTTTGTGCGACACCCGATACCGGGCGACCGGGTTGCCCTTTTGCAGTCACCTCGAACCCACCAAGGGACAGCGGGGCCAGAATCGCGGCAGCCGCGATCCACATCAGCAAGCCCCCCATCCAACCGACCAGCGCACGCCAAAGGTGCAGCGGCGCGCTTAGACGGTTATGGTCAGGAAACAGGTCGGCCCCGGTGGTCGTCAGTGCGCTGACCATATCGAAGTAAGCGTTCAGAAACGTGGTCGTGCCAAGCGCATCATGAAACGGGATCGCAAGAAAGATAGGAAGGATGGTGAAACATCCCAACATCACCGCCAGTTGCCCCAAAGTGCCCCGTCGCGGGATTCGATTCGACGACGCCATTGCGATGATGGAGACCAGGAACAGGCCCAGAATGCCCGAGTACAGAAATGACCGCGAGGTCTCGTGATCATCCAGCACCAGCGCATAGAGAGCCGGAATCCACATGGCCAGAGACACAATGGCCCAGATCAGCAGGAACAGCGGCAATCGCCGCAAAAGCCCAACCTGTTGTGTCCCAGCGCGCGCCATCAGAAGAAATCGATTGAAACCTGCATCAGGCGTTCGACCTCGGGCACGTCCTTGGCCATGGCAAAGATGGCGACCACATCCTTTTCATCGATCCGCAGACTGCCCGTCGGACGCAGAACCTCATCCCCTTTGCGCACGGCACCCACAAGCACACCTTCGGGGAAATCGATATCGCGCAGTTTCTGCCCCGCCATCGGAGAGGTCGACAGAACCTCGGCCTCAATCACCTCGGCCTCGGCATCACCGATGGAATACACCTGTCTAACACGCCCATGCCGGATATGTCGCAGGATCGAGCTGACGGTGGTGGCGCGCGGGTTGATATAGGCATCAATGCCCAACGGTCCCATCAGGGCAACCATGCTGGGATCGTTGATCAGCGCAATCGCCAGCGCACAGCCTTCGGCCTTGGCACGCACGGCGGCCAGCATGTTGGTGCGGTCGTCATCCGTGACAGCCAGCATCGCATCGGCGCGGTCTATCCCGGCCTCGCTCAGCAGACCGGAATCCAAACCGTCCCCGTGCAGAACAATCGTCCGCTCCAGCGCTTCGGCCGCGATTTCGGCGCATGTCCGATCCCGTTCGATGATCTTGGCGCGCACCCGGCTCTCTCGTTCTTCCAGGGTGCTGGCGACTTCCAATCCGACATTGCCGCCCCCCACAATCACAACGCGGTCCTGACGCTTCTGGGCCTTGCCGAACACCTCCATCGTGCGGTTCACGTCGTTTACATTGGTAAAGACGTAACATTCGTCACCGACAAACAGCTGGTCTTCGGACTCAGGCGCAAACAACGTGCCATCACGTCGGACCCCTACGACAATCGAACTGAGTGTGGAAAACAGATCAGTCAGTTGCCGCAGCGGCGTATTCACGATTGGGCAGTCCTCTTCCACCCTGATGCCCAGAAGCTGCGCCTTGCCATCCATGAAAATCTCGGTGTCAAAGGCCGATGGGGCCGACAGGCGGCGCATGGCCGCGGCGGCCACTTCGCGTTCGGGGCTGATCACCACATCGATGGGCAAGTGATCGCGGCGATAAAGATCCGAATGAATGGCTTCCAGATAAGATTTCGACCGAAGGCGCGCGATCTTACGTTGGATCGAGAACACGGAATGGGCCATCTGACACGTGACCATGTTCACTTCGTCAGAATGGGTCGCGGCGATAATCATGTCGGCGTCACGGGCCCCTGCCCGTTCCAGCACGTCAGGGTAGCTTGCAAATCCTGCAATGCCCTGCACATCCAGCGTTTCCGTCGCCCGGCGCACGAGGTCGGGATTGTTGTCCACGACCGTCACGTCATTCAGTTCGCCCGAAAGGTGCCGCGCAATCTGCCAGCCAACCTGACCCGCGCCGCAAATGATGACCTTCATGTTTCTGGCCCTTCTGCCTGAAAGGATTGAATGACAGATGCCCCTAAAACGGTCAATTGAATTGTCATCTCTGTGCGGCTGCGGCAAGATAAGCATATGAAAACGCTGTTTCCTATGCTTGCAACCCTAATGGTGCTGTCCTCATGCGGCGGGCCGCTGTCGCTCTATTACCGCGAAGGGGCAACCGTTTCCCGCCTTCAGCAAGAGACGACACAGTGTCAGCTTAAGGCGGTACAAGAAGTGCCGGTTGCCAATCAAGTCCGTCAAAGCCCGCCAACATACTGGCCCGGGCGCACCTATTGCGACGGTCGGGGTCGGTGTTACCAGTCCCCGGGATGGTGGCAGCCCGGTCGGGTCTACACGGTGGATGTAAACCAGGGCCTGCGCAACACGGTCGAGGCGCAGTGCATGGCGCAAAAAGGGTTCCGCCCCGTCAGCCTGCCAGCCTGCAAGCAAAACGTAAAATCAAGCGTACCTGCAACGCGCACAACAACATTGCCGCCGCTTACGACGCAATCGTGTTTTGTCAAATTCGATGACGGGTCTTTTCAGATCATTTCGCCCGGTCAGTCAGGCTGACCGCGTTTGTGCCGCGCGCTGGCGGGCCAGCGCGATATGCGCAAGGATCGCGATTGCATAAATTCCGATCACACTCAGCAGCATCCCGGCCTCATCCACGCGCCACAAAACCGCCAGCAGAACTGGTGTACCCAGCAAGTTGCCCGCGTTTCCCATCTGCGCCATTGCCCCATAGCTAAGCGCCTGCACCTCGGCCGTTTGGTTCAGGATCGGCACTGCTGCAAAGCTGCCCCCCTGTACGAGTCCCAACACGGCAAACAGCAGAACGCATACTATCTCCAGCGGCAGACCAAGGAAGGCCCCGGCAATGGAAAAAATGCCCAGCCCGAACCCCAGATTGATCACCGCGACGCAGGGCATCACATTCAATAGGACGGGAACTGCTATCCAACTCAGGACAATTCCAGCCAGCGGCATCAACCCGGCGACGTGCGCGCTGATTTCTTCCGACAAACGACCCGGCAGGATGGCCAGCAAAGACACAAAGGTCAGCGTATAAAAGAACCACCCCACTGCCGGGGCTGACACGAACGGAGAGCGATAGGTGCGAAGATGAACGTTCAGCACTTCTGTCCACTGCCAGGGTTTGGTGTCAGAGGCAAATTGCACGCGCATCCGGCAGATCAGGATCACGCCAGCTACTCCAAGCATCAAGAAACCATGCAGCAGGAAGAACGTGGTCAGACCAAAAGCGGCGATCAGCGGCAATCCGATCCACGCATTCAGCGCAAAAGCGACGCCAAAGAATGTGCTCCAAAGGACCATCGCAATGTTGCGCGCCTTGCCGGTTGTGATTTGTGCGATCAGTGTGGGCGCAGCGACGACAATGGCCAGATGTGAAAGCCCCTCGACGAAGCGACTGGCCAGCATGATGTAAAACCCGGGCCATGTCGCCTGAAACATCGAAATCGCGCCACCGAGGCACAAGCCGAAGATCAAAAGTTTCAAGGGCCCAACCCGCCCCACGATGGCCCCGGACAAGGCCCCAAGCAAGGCTCCGATCAGGCTGATGATCGACAGCAACCATCCCATGGTTTCGGTGTGATCAGGATACAGTAAGACAAGCTCGGGAAACGGAACTGCAATTTTTGCAAATTGCGTCGCCGCGCCCAGACCAGCAAGCCAGAGAAGAAGAACCTGAAATATCTGTATCATAAGCCGCTTCTACTGCGCGCAACAGGATCAAGGAACGCATAAATTATGCAGCCTCAGTGTCTGGATCCGCTGACCAGACGAACAGGCGTGCCGTCAGACAGATACAGACGTTCCCAGATGATTTCGCCCGCGCTGATGCGAATGCGGTCATGGACAGCTTCGGACGTTAGGAACGCCTTTGGTGCGGGCGTATGCATGTCCCACCATCCGTCGGCGTCGAGTTCAGCCTCGGCCGCCTGTATTTCATCCGTTGCAAACTGCCACAGAGATACTCCCAACAGCGCGCTTTGGCTGGTTTTCCAATCGCGCGCCCTGCTGGCCGAATAGGCAAGACACCTGTGGCTCGCCTCTTCCACCAAATGCAAACAATCTGACGAGCTCATGACCAACCGCCGCAATGCGCTGTCATCAGCGCGGACCGGTCCAAGGGCCGCAAAGACGGCCTGTTGGGTCTCGGGCGGCGGTGTCTGACCGCCTCGTTCCCACCGCGAAATGGTTGCCTGATCCACCTCCAACAATTCAGCCAGATGAGCTTGCTTGAACCCAACCGACCGGCGCAGCCGTTTCAGGCGCTTTCCGAACCCCGGATAGCCGCGGGTTTCAAGCCGATTCACTGCTCTCAAAACACTCATGGCCAGCCCAGCCGTCCCGGCGGATTACTCTGCCGGTTCCGGCTCATCGATTTGCGCAACACGTGCACCGGACTTGTTCGACGTCACCACGCCCAGCGACTTCAGCTTGCGGTGCAGCGCGCTGCGCTCCATCCCGACAAAGCTGGCCGTGCGGCTGATATTGCCGCCAAAGCGATTGATCTGGGTCAGCAGGTATTCGCGCTCGAACGCTTCACGCGCCTCGCGAAGCGGCAAGGTCGCCAGCGCACCCGACAGAACGACGCGGCCCGAATCTTCGGTCTTTTCCTCTTCGCTTGGCAACTCGCGCGCTTCGATCGGGCCGGTTCCGTCGCCCAGGATCAAAACCCGTTCGATCAGGTTCTTAAGCTGACGCACATTCCCCGGCCAGGTCATCGTCTGCAACAGAGCGACGGCCTCTTCCGACAGTTCGCGGATCGGCAAACCTTGGGTTTCGTTGCACATTTCGATGAAATGCTGGGCCAGAACCGGAATATCCTCGCGGCGATCTTCCAGCGAAGGAACCGCAACCGGCACAACGTTCAATCGGTGATACAGCTCTTCGCGGAACCGCTCGGCTGCGATTTCTTCGTCCAGATCCTTGTTGGTGGACGAGATAACCCGCAGATCCACACGCACCTTGTCAGATCCACCCACACGCTGGAACTGCTGATCCACCAACACCCGCAGGATCTTGGATTGCGTGCCCAGGGGCATGTCCGCCACTTCGTCAAAGTAAACCACACCACCGTGGGCTTCTTCCAGCAAACCGGGCTCGACCCCGCGCTCAGCGGATTCGCGGCCAAACAAAACCTCTTCCACGCGCTCTGGCTCGATCCCCGCACAGTTCACGGTCACAAAGGGCGCGTTGGCACGGTTGGAATGGGCATGTATATAGCGCGCTGCGATTTCCTTGCCCGACCCGGCAGGACCGCTCAGCATCACGCGACCATTTGATTTGGTCACTTTGTCCAGCTGACCCTGCATGGCCCGGAACGACGCGGATTTGCCGATCATGTCCGAGTTGTTGACCTCTTTGCGCTTCAGCGACGCATTCTCGCGACGCAGGCGAGACGTCTCCATCGCGCGGCGGATCACCACCATCAACTGGTCAATGTTAAAGGGCTTTTCGATAAAATCGTAAGCGCCCTGCTTGATAGCAGCTACAGCGATTTCGATGTTGCCGTGCCCGGAAATGATCACCACCGGCACATCCGGGTTATCGCGTTTCACCGCCTTCAGAATGTCGATCCCATCCATGCGGCTGTCTTTCAGCCAGATATCAAGGATCAACAGCCCCGGCGGTTCGGAATTGATGGACGCCATACACTCGTCTGAGTTGGCCGCCAGCCGGGTTGAATAGCCTTCGTCCTCCAGAATGTCGGACACCAGCTCGCGAATATCGCGCTCGTCATCTACGATCAGAATGTCACTCATCTTTGGCCTGCTTTCAGTTTGTTGGTTCTAATTGCCTGCTTCTGTGGCGCAACGGTCGAGGACATATTGGCCCCCGGCAAACGGATTACGGCCATCGCGCCAAAATGGTCCTGTCCGTCAAAGACGGGCGCGTCCTCAAGCGTCAGCGCTCCGCCGTGTTCTTCGATGATTTTCTTGACGATGGGCAGGCCCAGCCCCGTCCCTTCGTCGCGTGTGGTCACATAGGGTTCAAACAGTCGCGCCCGATCCTCGGGCAGACCGATCCCGTTATCTGCAATGGTGATGACCGTACCCGCATCATCACTGGAAACTGCCACTTTTATCTGTGGCTTGAGATTTTCCGGCGCCCCTTTTTCTTTAAGGGTGCCAATCGCTTCTCCGGCGTTTTTAATCAAGTTCGTCAAGGCCTGATGCAACATCGTCGCATCCAAGTCGGCCATGATGGGGTGCTGCGGTAAATCCGCGTTGATCTGCACATCCGGTTGCCCTGCCTGTTGCAATACAACCGCTTCACGCACGAGTTCGACCACATTTTCTTCGCGGCGCTCAGGCTCGGGCATCCGCGCGAATTTCGAAAATTCGTCCACGATGCGACGCAGGTCGTTGGTCTGGCGCACAATGACACCCGTCATCGACTCGAGGCTTTCGCAATCCTCTTCGTCCAGCTTGCGCGCGAACTTGCGTTTGATGCGCTCCGCGCTCAGCTGAATTGGGGTCAAAGGGTTCTTGATCTCATGGGCGATGCGGCGGGCAACGTCGCCCCAGGCTGCCATCCGCTGCGCACTGACCAGATCGGTCACGTCATCAAAGGCAACCACATAGCCTTCCAGCCCCCCGTCTTCACCGCGCCGGATGGCCATGCGTACCAGAAGGTTTTCCAACCGACCCTTGCGGGTGACTTTGACCTCACCTTGGACAGCCTCCTGCCCGCTGTCTTTCAGGCTTTCGAACAGAGGGAGAAACTCTGGCACCGCGATGCCAATGGCCAGATGCTCTTCCCCCCGCGACCAGTCCAGCAACCGTTCGGCCGAGCGGTTCACAAATGTCACGCAGCCCTCAGGGTCAACGCCGACAACACCCGATGTGACAGAGCTCAGAACCGAGTCGAACAATCGGCGGCGGCTTTCGATTTGCTGTGTGTTTTCCAGCAGCGTGTCCCGCTGCCCTTTCAGTTGCCGGGTCATCTGGTTGAAATACCGGCCCAGCATGGCGATCTCGTCATCGCTGGCCTCTTCTATAACCTGAACGCTCAGGTCCCCGGCTCCGACCCGTTGTGCCGCTGTCGTCAGCCGACCAACCGGGCGCGACAAACGTTCTGCGAACCACATACCCAAAGACATTGCAGCAAGGATCAGGATCAATGCAAAGCCCAGATAAAGTAAGCCGAACTCGAACAGCACCCTGCCCCGTTCGCTTTCGAGTTGTTGATAGAACTGCGCCGTTTCCTTGGTGTCATCCAGCAGGGTCAGCAACTGACCGTCCACTTCGCGGCTGACATAAAGGTAACGGTCCAGATAAGCTGTCAGGGGAACTAGTGCCCGGAATTCATTGTTAGGCCAGTCAGCTATGATCAGCAGCCCTGTGTCAGTGGCCTCGGCCATCTGTTCCGAAGTGGGTGCTTCGTAGTTGAACAGATATGATCGATCGCCGCGCGATTTGATCTCGCCGCTGCCGTCGATGACATAAGCTTCCCGCAATCCGCGTTGGATCTGAGCCTGCCCCTGCGCCAACACTTCGCGCAGTTCAGCATCCGAGATGTAGAAATCCAGCGAACGCGCATTGTCCAGGAACCGCGCCAGCACCGAGGCGTCCTGAACCAAACCGCGGCGGTGTTCTTGTTCATAGGCTTCTGCCGCTGTCAGGGACGATCCCACCACTTGCCGAACCCGGTCCGAGAACCAGCCTTCAAGACCGATATTCACCGTGAGCCCGGCAAAAATTGCCACGGTTACGGTCGGCACCAGCGCCAGCAGTGTAAAGGCCCCGATCAAACGCAAATGAAGGCGCGAACCCGCCGACTTGGCCCTGCGCGCCGCAATCAAGCTGCCGACCTGACTCAGCACCAGTGCCGCGACGACAAGTACATAGACGAGGTCTGCCAACAGAATCAGCCGCAGGGTTGGTGCCGTTGCACCAAGATCAAAGGGACCAATGACCAGATAGGTTGCCAGCGCAAGAATTGGCCCCAAAAGGACCAGCCCAAAGGTACCGAAATTGCGCAGTTTTCGTGATTTACGCCATCGACTTATCGATGGGATCATCCCGCTCTGTGCTCGGGTTGTCACCGTCTGCCCTCATCCTGATGTGCCGCGTTTGCGGCTTACCGCCATATATCGTGATCTTTTCCCAACAGATGCCGGGATGCCACGGTTTGTGTGGCGATATTACATCAGTTTGCGGCGGCGTGTCACCTGAATATCGAGGTCCGTAATCTTTTTTCGCAACGTATTTCGGTTGATTCCCAGCAAATCGGCACATTTCGCCTGATTTCCGCCGGTTGCGTCCAGTGCAATTTCGATCAGCGGTGCCTCAACCTCGCGCAAAATGCGCTGATACAGGCCCGGCGGCGGCAGAATATTGCCGTGCAGGTCAAAATACCGCCGCAGATGTCGCTCGACCGAGGTTGACAGTTTTTCACGCTCGCCGCCGCTGAGAACCGGTTCCGCCTCGGGCTGGCTGCCCAGAACCATTTCCACCTCGGCTTTCGAGATTTCATCCGCGCGGCTGGTCAAACCCAATCTGCGCACCGCGTTTTCCAACTGCCTGACGTTACCGGGCCAGGAATAGCGGCGAACCAGTTCCACCGCTTCGGGGCTGAGCCAACGTTTTGCTCCACTTTCACGTTCTTCGCGGGCCAAGAAATGCTCGGCTAAAAGCGGAATGTCGTCCACTCTTTCGCGCAGAGACGGCACATGAATGGTGGCGCCGCACAATCGGTAATACAGATCCTGACGAATTCGTCCGGTTTCCATGCCTTCGGTCAAATCCGACTGGCTGGTGGCCATGAAACGCGGAACGTGATCGCCAGGCGTATCCATCATGCGCACGATCCGGGCCTGAACTTCATCATCGATGTCGGCAATTTCATCAATCAAAAGCGTGCCGCCGCGTACCCGTGCCAAAACACGCGCGGGGCCTTCCAGATCCCGCAGTTCTGCCGCTGTAACGGTGACAAACGGCAAGGTGCGACGGTCAGAAAAGTCGTGAATAGCGCGCGCAATCAAAGACTTGCCAGTGCCGCTTTCACCAGAAATCATCACCGAAAGATCGGTATTCATGACCCGAGCAACCAGCCTGTAGAGGGCCTGCATCACTGGAGTACGCCCAACCAAAGGTAGCTCGTCCGGGCGCTCGCTATCCGCTTCGGCAGGCTCAGGCTGCGCACGTTGTTTCTGATCCAGCGCACGCGCGGTTCGCTTCATCAGGTCCGGCAAATCGAACGGTTTAGGCAAGTAATCATAGGCGTCTGCCTCTGCGGCCTGAATTGCCGTCATGATCGTGTTCTGCGCTGAGATCACAATGACTGGCAGACCCGGGCGATCCTCGGCAATCTTTGGCAGCATTTCCAACCCGTTGCCATCGGGCATGACCACGTCTGAGATCACCACGTCGCCCTTGCCCTCGCCGACCCAGCGCATCAACGTGGTCAGAGACGATGTCGCATGTACCTTGCACCCGGCACGCGTCAGGGCCTGTGTCAAAACGGTCCGGATCGTGCGGTCATCATCCGCAACCAGTACTGTGCCATCCATTAGGTGGTCTCCTTTTTGTGCTCGGCGTCTTCGCGCGGTGCGCGGCGCAGCGACAGTTTGAATACGGTTCGCCCGGGGACAGAATCGGCCGAAATCCAGCCGTCGTGGTCCGATATGATCTTACTCACCAACGCCAGTCCGAGGCCGGTGCCGTTCTCTTTGCCTGAAACAAACGGATCAAAGATATCGCCACGAATGTCTTCGGGCAGCCCCGGACCGTCGTCTATGATCTCGATCTGTAAAGGCAGCGAATGGCCGGACCCATCGCTGCGGCGCAATCGGAAAGAGTGTTCGAAATAGGTCCGTAGCCGAATAGTTCCGCCCTGTGGCCCGGCAGCCTCTGACGCGTTCTTGAGCAGGTTCAGCACCACTTGCAACAATTGATCCGGGTCTCCGAACGCCAGCGGCAAGGACGGGTCGTAGTCTTCGATGATCGTCATATCCGCGCCAAACCCCAGCAATGCAGACCGGCGGGCGCGATCCAAAACATCGTGGATATTGACAGGTTTGAAGTCGGGTTTCTGCAAGTTTCCGAATTGCTCGACCTGTTCTAACAGCTTCACGATCCGGCGACTTTCAGCCACGATAAGGTCCGTAAGTTCAAGATCTTGCGCCGGGATATTCATGCTCAGCAACTGCGCGGCACCCGTGATCCCGGCCAAAGGGTTCTTGATTTCATGCGCCAGCATTTCGGCCATGCCGATAGCCGATTGCGCCGCCGATTTTACGGTGTTGCCCCGTGTCATCCGCCCCGATAATTCGCGTGGCGAGATGATCATGATCATCGATCCCGGATACCCGACCAAAGGCGCGATCTGCAACGCGCATTGCAACGGCGCACGATTTCCCGATCCGGCGTCAACATCGTTTACAAACAGAGGCGTGCCATAGGTCCGTGCACGTTCAAAAGCCTCTTCAAGCGGTGCATCTACTGCGATCTGATCCCACACGGGATGGCCGATCACAGCCTTGCGTGACGCGTTCAAAAACCCCTCACCTGCCGCATTCACATCAGAAATGCGATCGTCCGGATCAATGATGAAGGCCGGAACGGGCAATGAGTTCCAGATGCTGGCATTCGAGTTCATGCCGCCACCTCGCCCGTCTGACTCAATGCATCCGCCAGCAGGCGCAACACTTCGTTTGGATCGCGTGAGGTCAGAACGGCCCGCCGCAAAGGCGCTGGCGTCCCGGCTTCATCCATGTACCAGCCAAGATGCTTGCGGGCGACGCGCAGGCCCAGATCCGCCCCATAGAAGGACAGCATCGCCTGATAATGCGCCTGCACCATGTCTATCAGGTCCGCGCCGACCGGAATCTCAGGGGCCTCTGCCCCGAATAGGTCATGGCATACCTGCGCCAAGAGCCAAGGCTTGCCCTGCGCGCCGCGCCCAACCATCACCCCATCTGCCCTCGACTGATCCAGCGCAGTCTGCGCGGCCGCGGTATCCACGATATCGCCATTTGCGATGACTGGAATCGACACGGCCTCTGTCACGGCCCGGATCGCCCGCCAATCGGCATGGCCCTTGTAAAACTGACATCGCGTGCGCCCGTGGATCGTGACCATCTGAATACCCGCGTCCTGCGCCCGTCGCGCCACGTCTGGTGCGTTTAGCAGAGAGTCGTCCCAGCCCAGCCGGGTTTTCAAGGTCACCGGCACATCAACGGCACTGACCACGGCTTCGATCAGGGTCAACGCATGATCCGGCGTTTTCAGAAGCGCCGAACCAGAATAACCATTGGTCACTTTCTTGGCGGGACAGCCCATGTTGATGTCGATCACCCGTGCGCCCCTGTCGGCGACCTGACGAGCGGCTTCAGCCATCCAATGCGCCTCGCGCCCGGCCAATTGCACAGCAGTGTTTTCGACATCCGCTGACAGTTCCGCACGTTCGCGCACGCCAGGCTTGGCTTGCACCATCTCCTGGCTGGCAACCATTTCGCTTACCACCATGCCGGCGCCAAACCGCATCACAAGATCGCGAAACGGGCGATCCGTGATTCCGGCCATCGGGGCCAGCAATACTGGTGGGTTTACTTCCTTGTCAGCGAGGTGAAGGGTCAACGTGCTTAATCCTTGGGCAGTTGCTGATTTGATATCGAATTCCGCGCATATGAACAACAAAACGGCGTGAAACAAGCCCGCAAAATCATCACATGCCTATTTTTTAATCGTTTTACCTTGGGTGATTGCCTCTGCTTTCACCGCCGCCTAAACACAGCCAAGACGAAGGAGCGCCCGAGACATGACCACAGCCGCCATTATAGTCGCCGCGGGGCGCGGGTTGCGCGCCGGAGGCGACGTGCCCAAGCAATGGCGCAGCCTTGCGGGGCGTCGCGTGGCCGACTGGACGATCGAGCAGTTTCGCGGACAGGTGGATCACATCGTTCTGGTGCTTTCTGACGAAGACACCCCCGCATGGGAAGAGTTTCGCAATTCAGATCTGATCCTGGCTTCGGGCGGATCAGATCGCTCAAGCTCGGTCCGGGGCGGATTGAAAGCCCTGGATGGACTGGGTGTACAACATGTTCTGATCCACGACGTGGCCCGCCCTTGTGTCTCATTACGCATCATACAGGACGTGCTGACCGCGCTGGAAACGCATCAGGCGGCCGCGCCGGGGCTTGCTGTCACGGATGCGCTGTGGGTTGGGCAAGACAACGCCGTAACGGGCACGCAGGACCGCAATGGCCTCTACGCCGCGCAAACACCGCAGGGGTTTCACTATGATGCTATCACTGCTGCCCACGCGGCCCATTCGGGCGAGGCGGCGGATGATGTGGAGGTCGCCCGCGCGGAAGGCCTTGATGTTTGCATTGTCCCCGGCGACGCAGACAATCTGAAAATCACCCGACCCGAGGATTTTGCCCGGGCGGAACGGATAATGGGAACGGATATGGATGTAAGGCTTGGCAACGGGTACGACGTGCACCGTTTTGGCGAAGGGGATCACGTTATCCTATGTGGCGTGAAGGTGCCTCATGGGCGCGGATTGCAGGGGCACTCGGATGCAGATGTTGGGATGCATGCCGTAACCGATGCGATCTATGGTGCTTTGGCGCAGGGTGACATTGGTCAACACTTCCCGCCCTCAGATCCGCAATGGAAGGGTGCTGCCAGCGAGATTTTTCTGCGCCATGCGGTCGAGCTGGCCGGGCAAATGGGATACCGCATTTCGAATGTCGATTGCACCTTGGTCTGCGAGTATCCAAAGATAGGCCCTCATGCCGCTGCCATGCGCGCTGAAATGTCTAAAATCATGGGGTTAAGCGCAGATCAGGTCTCGGTCAAGGCCACCACATCTGAGCGTTTAGGCTTTACTGGTCGCAGCGAAGGGATCGCCTCGCTTGCCACAGCCTGCTTGGTGAAGGCATGACTGCGGCGCAGGTGATCGGCACCGTTGGCGGCGTCGGCTATTTGCGCCCTGCCCCCGGAACCTGGGGATCCCTGGCGGCGTTGCCGATGGTTTGGGTGCTGCACACGCTGGGTGGGTTTCCCCTGCTGGCACTTGCAACGCTGGCCGTTTTTGTTGGCGGCCTTTGGGCGACCCGCGTGATGACCGAGGGCCAAGATGATCACGACCCGTCAGAAATCGTCGTTGATGAGGTCGCAGGCCAGTTCATCGCGCTTTGGGCGATTTCTTACCCGTCTTGGGCCCATGGGATCGACATTACCGCCCTTTGGCCAGGCTGGGTTGCCGGGTTCATCCTGTTCCGCCTGTTCGATATCACCAAGCCCGGCCCCGTAGGCTGGGCCGACAGGCGTGGCGATCCGATGGGCGTTATGCTCGACGACGTCATCGCAGGCGTTTTCGCAGCCATCGGCGTGATGATACTGGCGGGAATAGCACACGGAGTACTGGGCCTGTGAACGTGAGCAAGCTGTTGGATCTTGCCAAGGCGCAGGGCGTGATGATCGCCACGGCTGAAAGCTGTACGGGCGGGATGGTGGCTGCGGTCCTGACCGATATTCCCGGCAGCTCCGCTGTGGTTGACCGGGGCTTTGTCACTTACACCAACGCAGCCAAAAAGGACATGCTGGGCGTTTTGGCCGAGACGCTGACCGCGCATGGCGCAGTGTCAGAGGAAGTCGCCCGCGAGATGGCAGACGGAGCCCTACGCCATTCTAAGGCGCAGCTTGCCGTTTCGATCACCGGCATTGCCGGACCGGGCGGGTCCGAGTTCAAACCGGAAGGGCGTGTGTGTTTCGGACTGGCCCGCGATGGTCAGGACACACAGACCGAAACCATCGAATTTGGCGCGTTGGGTCGGGATGCTGTGCGTCTGGCGGCGCGGGATCACGCGTTAGAGCTGCTCAAAAACGAGCTTTCACAAGCGCCCATTATTTAGGCGCACCGCATCAAAAGATGCAAAAACTGTCATCACTTGAACAAAAGGCGACATTTTAAGCGCCTTTTGCAAGTCTGCCTCTTTTTTCCTCACTCCCCCTCGGTTTCAAGGCTGCGCACACACTCACACGGGTCCGGAGAGCTGCCGAACAGCCCCCTGACCAAACGCAGGGGAAAGGAGAGGGCCCATGAATGGAGCCGATACAGCCTGGATCATCGTTGCAACCGCACTGGTCCTTTTCATGACATTGCCGGGCCTTGCGCTGTTCTACGGTGGGCTTGTACGTGCCCGAAATGTGCTCAGCGTGTTCATGCACTGCTTCTCAATTGCCTGTTTGATGAGCATCTTGTGGCTGGTTGCAGGCTACTCGATCGCCTTTGGTCCTGGAGAAAGCGGGGTTTGGGGTGGTTTGGGCAAAGCGTTCCTGAACGGTGTTGATGCCGATAGCCTTGCGGGTACCCTGCCCGAGATCCTGTTCTTCGCCTTTCAGATGACCTTTGCGATCATCACACCGGCCTTGATCGTTGGCGCCTATGTCGAACGTGTCGGCTTTGGCTTTGTTCTGACCTTTTCCGCCCTTTGGATGCTGCTCTGTTACGCGCCGGTCGTCCATTGGATCTGGGGCGGCGGTATGCTGGCTGATGGCGGTATTCTGGGTGAGATCGGTGTACGCGACTTTGCGGGCGGAATCGTTGTCCATGAAACCGCGGGTCTGGCCGCTCTGATCATCGCCGTCATACTTGGCCCGCGCCGCAACCGTACCACCCCCCCGCACAACCCCGGCTACGTCATGGTTGGAGCAGCAATGCTGTGGGTCGGTTGGTTCGGCTTCAATGGCGGATCACAACTGGCCGCAGATGGCGGCGCCGCAATGGCCATGACCGTCACGCATCTGTCCGCCGCAACTGCGTCGCTGACCTGGGCCCTGTGGGAACGTATCCGCTTTGGCAAGGCTTCGATGGTTGGTCTGGTCACAGGAACCATTGCCGGTCTGGCCTCGATCACCCCGGCATCCGGCTTTGTGGGTCCGGTACAAGCGCTGATCATAGGTGCGGTCGCCGGTGTCCTGTGTCAGGAAGCCGTCAGTGTCATCCGCAACAAGCTGAACATCGACGACACACTGGATGTCTTTGCGGTGCATGGCGTCGGCGGCATTTTCGGCACCATCATGATCGCTGCGTTTGGCCTTGGCACATGGACAGCGCAATTGGGCGGGCTTGTGATCGTGGGTGCCTTTACGGCAGTTGTCACAATTGTGTTGGTGAAGGTGGTTGCACTTATCACCCCGCTTCGCGTAGACGCCGAAACCGAAACAAATGGGCTCGATCTTTCGGTACACGGGGAACGCGCCTACGACATGAGCAGCTAAGCCCACCTTGGCGCTCTGCCCGAAAGGGCGAAAAGCGGACCTCTTGGGGGTCCGCTTTTCTTTTGCGACCCTCTCGACTCTGGGCCAGCGCTCGGGCTATCAGCCCGCAACGTGTTTTCAGCCCCGAGGTTTGCGCCATGATCCCCAGTTCCTTTCCCGACAGCACCGAAATCGCCCGCCTGACCGCGCGGATGCTGCTGGAGATCAAGGCCGTTCATTTCAATGCGCGCGAGCCCTTCACTCTGGCCAGCGGACTGCCCAGCCCGACTTACATCGACTGTCGCAAGCTGATCTCGTACCCGCGTATCCGGTCGACCTTGATGGATTTCCTGACCGTCACAGTGATGCGCGATGCCGGGTTCGAAGCGTTCGACAACATCGCAGGCGGCGAGACGGCAGGCATCCCCTTTGCCGCCATGGTGGCCGAGCGCATGGCGCTGCCGATGACCTATGTGCGCAAGAAACCCAAAGGCTATGGTCGCAACGCCCGCATCGAAGGCGCGATGAGTGAAGGCGAGCGTGTGCTGCTGGTCGAGGACCTGACCACCGATGGTGGCAGCAAGCTGTCTTTTGTGGACGCTATCCGCGAAACCGGCGCGACCTGCGGGCATACTGCGGTGATTTTCTACTATGGCATTTTCCCCGAAACCGAAAAGACGCTGGGCGACCACGGCGTAAAGCTGCATTCGCTGTGCACATGGTGGGATGTTCTTGCCGAAGCCAAGGCGCAGAAAGCCTTTGACCAAGAGACACTTGACGGTGTTGAGGCGTTCCTGAACGATCCGCGTGGCTGGCAAGAAGCCAATAAATCCACGTAAACCTCTTGTGGGCAAATTGGGGATAAGTGCATAAGAATCGGGGCATGGGCCACGATATCTGGTGACTTTTCCCTCATTTCATACATAATAAGCTACGCATACGCAGGTATCCAAACGGTCCGGAAAGTTATCCCTAGGCTTTACCCCAACTTAGCCACAGGTATTTCCAGATAGCTTGCGGTGGCGTTTCGCGTGTAAAACCCCCTAACGGGCAGCGGGGACAAGATGAACGAGATCAGCAGTATCGAGCAGGCAGCGGCGCAGATTCAAAACGCGGAAACCATGCCGCATTCCATCGAGGCCGAGCAGCAATTGCTGGGCGCGATTCTGACCAATAACGATCTGTATGACCGGGTGGCTTCGATTATCGGGGCCGAGCATTTCTATGATCCGGTCCATGCCCGGATTTATGAAGTCGCCGCCGCCCGTATCGCCAAGAACGCGCTGGCGTCACCTGTCACGCTGAAATCGTTCATGGGCGAAGACGAGGGTCTGAAAGAACTGGGCGGTCCGGCCTATCTGGTCAAGCTGGCCGGGGCCTCGATCAGTGCCTTCGCGGTGCATGACTACGCCCAGATGATCTATGACCTCGCCATTCGGCGCGAGTTGATCCGTCTTGGCCGCGATATCTCGGACAAGGCCGCGCGGGTCGAAGTCAGCAGTGAGCCCAAAGAACAAATCGTCGAGGCCGAGCAGCAGCTCTATCAGCTATCCGAGCAGGGCCAGACCGAACAAGGTTTTCAATCCTTCCTCAAGGCGGTCACAGAAGCCGTCAACGTCACCAATGAAGCCTACCAGCGTGGTGGCGGCATGGCGGGGATATCCACCGGTCTGGCCGACTTGGACAAGCAATTGGGTGGCCTGCACCCCTCTGACCTGATCATTCTGGCCGGACGTCCGTCGATGGGGAAAACCTCGCTGGCGACGAACGTGGCGTTCAACGTGGCCAAAGCCTACAAACGCGGACAGAAGCCGGATGGATCAGAAGGCGCGATTGACGGTGGTGTGGTCGGGTTCTTCTCACTTGAGATGAGCGCCGAGCAATTGGCGGGCCGTGTGCTGGCCGAAGCGTCCGAGATTTCCAGCCACAAGATCCGTCAGGGTGACATGACCGAGGCCGAGTTCCGCCGCTTCGTCGATGCAGCCAAGGAACTGGAAGCTTGCCCCCTGTTCATCGACGACACGCCTGCCCTGCCGATATCACAGCTTGCCGCCCGCGCGCGGCGGTTGAAGCGGACGCATGGGCTGGACCTGCTGGTGATCGACTATCTGCAGCTTTGCCGCGGTATGTCAGACAACCGGGTAAACGAGATTGCTGAAATTTCGATGGGCATGAAAGCCATCGCCAAGGAATTGAACATCCCGGTCATCGCGCTGTCACAGCTGAGCCGTCAGGTGGAAAACCGTGACGATAAGCGCCCACAGCTGTCTGACCTGCGGGAATCGGGCTCGATCGAACAGGATGCGGACGTGGTGATGTTTGTGTTCCGCGAGGAGTATTACAAAGAACGCGAAAAGCCCGGCGATCATGAGCTGGAAAAGATGGAAGAGTGGAAGCAGGCCATGGAACGCCTGCACGGCAAGGCCGAGGTCATTGTTGGCAAGCAGCGCCACGGTCCAATCGGCACGGTCGAGCTTTCGTTCGAAGCCCAGTTCACCCGCTTTGGCAATCTTGTTAAACCCTGGCAACAGGGCGGCGAAATCGAGGGATACTGATCACACTGCTTCTGACAATGGGTACGCCGCTGGTCGAACTGGTGGCGTAGTTTTTAGGCTGTGTTAAGGTAGATAAAGTTAACCTGCACAGCACGCTCATACTGGTCGGAGGCCCCTAGTTTTGCCCGCGATCATCTCGGAAATCAGGTATCGGAACGGCCCGAATTTTGCGCCGGACGGGGATTTCATTGAAGTCCGTGTGCCGACCGGAACGGATGTCACCGGGCTTCAGGTTGATGTCTATAATTCAAATGGCACAGTGCGCAGTTCCACAGATGTCGACACCGCGACAATGACGACGGTGGGCGGCTTCGACTATTACGTGGTCACGGCCCGTATCAACCGATTGGGCGCTGTCTCATTGTCCGACAACGGTTCGGTTCTCAGCTTTGTGTCCTTCGATGCGCAGATAACGGCCACCCAGGGTCCGGCCAACGGTCAGACCTCAACCCAGATCGGCAGCAATGGCACAGATGACACGTCTTCGTTGTCCTCAACCGATGGGGTGAATTATGTCCAGGATCCAAATCCAAGTCCCGGCGCCCCTTGTTTCACCTCGGACACGTTGATTCTGACCGATCAGGGCGAGGTCCACGTTCAGGACATCGAACCCGGAATGCGCGTCATGACAACCGATGGCACCCCGGAAACGGTACGAATGCGCCTGTCACGAACCCTGCGACACGCGGATCTTTTGAAGAAGCGGAAACTGTACCCGGTCTGCATCATGGCTGGTTCATTGGGTCATGGTTTACCGCGCCGTGACCTGATTGTATCGCGCCAACATCGGATGTTGGTCCGCTCTGCTATTGCGCAGCGGATGTTTGCAACGCGGGACGTTTTGATCTCGGCCATTCGATTGACCGAGTTGCCTGGCATATACGTCGACGATTTGGCCACCAAAGTGACCTATCATCACCTCGTTTTTGAGCGTCACGTTGTTCTGTTTGCAGAAGGCGCGCCAAGTGAAAGCCTTTTTACCGGACCAGAAGCGTTGAAATCGCTTTCACCAGAAGCGCAACAGGAGATGCTCAAATTGTTCCCGTCCCTGATCAGCGATCAAGAAATGGCACCTGCTTGCCATATCCCCAGCGGACGGCGGCAAAGGACACTGGTTGCCCGCCACATACGCAACAGCAAGGCGATGCTTGATCAACCTGTGTTCTAAAGGCAAATCCCGTTGCGTGGCTTCAGCTTATTGAGGGTCACCAAAGCGTTGGATTATTCAACGCAGCCACGCAATGCGACGGGCCAGTCAGTGACGTCATTTCCCGACCGTTCAACGCTTGCCCCAACCACCCATGCGGATGGCTCAGCGGCAGTGGCGGTTGCGCAGTGTCCTCAGTAATCTGCGTGAAACCCGTTTTACAATAGTACCCAGGATCACCGTAGGTCAGAGCAACATCCACTCCTGTGGCCCGCAGTTGGTCCAGCCCGTAGGAAATCAACGCTTGGCCAACACCAGTTTTCTGGCTGCCTGTGGTGACGGCCATCGGCGACAGAATGAACACAGAACGCGTATCCTGTGGATACACGACCCGAGAAAAGATGGCGCATCCCAGCAACTCGTGATGGCGATGTGCTGTACACACGACCAGATCCTCATGTGGGGTGGTTTCGATCAGGTCTTGCACAAACGCGCCGATCAGCGCGCCTTCATCCTCTCCTTCGGATGCTGAAAAAACATCCGCAAACAACTGCACCAAAGTAGAAGGATCTGGTGTTAGCCCCGTCGAAAACTCCATAATTTGCGTACTCCTACTGCTGCGGTCCCGAGTGTATTGCGATGGGACGATCACGCTCTCAAGATCGTTTTAACATCAATGTGAAGACAATCTCAAAACCGATCCTGTACAGCGACAAACCGCCAAAATCTCTTGGTTTTCGGCACTTTTCGTCGATTGCGGCAACGTGGCAACGGAATACGTTACGGAAATGCGCCATTCCCTCTTGACCTTGGACGGCGCAATGTCATGAACAGTTCCATGAGTACTGCACGTTTGACGATCAATCTTCAGGCGCTGGCCAGCAACTGGCGGGCGCTTGATGCGAAGACCGGGGTTGAGACTGGGGCCGTGGTCAAGGCCGATGCCTATGGGCTGGGGGCCGGGCCGGTTAGCGATATGCTGGCCGAAGAAGGCGTTCGCAAGTTCTTTGTCGCCGTTGCTGAGGAAGGCGCTGCGGTGCGCGAGGCCGTGGGTCCAGGCCCGATGATCGGTGTCTTTTCCGGGCATATGGAAGGCGACACAGATCTGTTGCGCGCGCACGACCTGACCCCCCTGATCAACTCGGCTGAGCAGTTTAAGCGCCATGAACAAGCGCTGCCTGATCACACATTCGGGATTCAACTGGACAGCGGCATGAACCGTCTGGGGCTTGAGCCCGCCGACTGGGCGGAACTGCGCCCAAAAGCTGAGGCTTTGAACCCGTCGGTGGTCATGTCTCATCTGGCCTGTTCGGACGAACCGGATCACCCGATGAACCAGCAGCAGTTGAAAACGTTCCGCGAGATGACCGACGGCGTCACCGCACCGCGGTCACTGGCCGCAACCGGTGGCACGTTTCTGGGGCCGGAATTCCATTTCGATTTCTGCCGTCCGGGCATCGGCCTCTATGGCGGCCTGCCCTTTGCCGGTGCCAAACCGGTTGTCACCGTTGATTTACCCGTCATCCAGGTGCGTAAACTGGAGGTCGGAGAAACGGTTGGCTATGGCAACAGCTGGGTGGCGCGCCGCCCGTCGCGTATCGCCACTGTTGCTGCGGGATATGCGGATGGCCTGCATCGCGCCATCGGTGGTGGGATTGACACATTTGCCGGAAACCAGCCCTGCCCGGTGGTCGGACGGATTTCGATGGACCTGATCACCGTGGACGTGACCGATCTGCCCCATGACCCGGAACGCCTGCGTATTCTCAACGGCCATCAGACCGTCGACGATCTGGCCGAAGCTGCCGGAACGATTGGGTATGAGATCCTGACATCCTTGGGCAATCGCTATTCGCGGGGCTATGTGGAATGAACCCAATTTCCGCGCTAGGGGGGCTGGGCCGCGCCGTACTAAGCCTGTTTGCGGCCTTTGGCCGTGTTGCATTGTTCGCGCTGGATGCCATCTCGCACATTCTGCGCCCGCCCTTCTATCCGCGCGAGTTCGGAATGGCGCTGCTGAACATCGGCTGGCTGTCCCTGCCCGTGGTTGGCCTGACCGCGATCTTCACCGGCGGCGCATTGGCGTTGCAGATCTACGCCGGCGGCGCGCGTTTCAACGCCGAAGCGGTGGTGCCTCAGATCGTCGCCATTGGCATGGTACGAGAGCTTGGCCCGGTGCTGGTCGGCCTGATGATTGCTGCCCGCGTAACTTCTTCCATCGCGGCCGAAATCGCCACGATGAAAGTGACCGAACAGATCGACGCGCTTGTCACGCTGTCGACCCATCCAATGAAATACCTGACCGCCCCACGCGTCTTGGCCGCGCTGATTACCGTGCCCGCCCTGGTCGCGGTGGGTGACATCATCGGCATTGCCGGAGGCTACACGGTTGCCACTCAAAACCTTGGCTTCAACCCGGCGGCTTATCTGAAAAACACCGTGGATTTCCTTGAAACCCGCGACATCGTCTCATCACTGGTCAAAGGCGCGGCCTTTGGCCTGATCGCGGCCATCATGGGCTGTTACTATGGCATGAATTCCGGTCGCGGCGCGCAAGGCGTGGGCCGCGCCACCAAAGGCTCGGTCGAGGCCGCAGCTGTGCTGATCCTGGCCGCAAACTTCGTTCTCACAGGGGTATTCTTCTCGCTATGATCCGGATGGAGAACGTACATAAAGCCTTTGGCGACAACCACGTATTGCAAGGTCTTAACCTTGAGATCCCAAAGGGCACCTCGATGGTCATCATCGGAGGGTCGGGCACCGGGAAGTCGGTGGCGCTGAAATGTATCCTTGGCCTGATCCACCCCGACAGCGGCATGATTTATGTGGACGGCAAAGACGCCAGCAAAGGCGACCGCGACGCGTTTCTGGCCCGGTTCGGGATGCTGTTTCAGGGGGCGGCGCTGTTTGATTCACTGACCGTCTGGCAGAACGTCGCCTTCCGCTTGCTGCGTGGGTCTCTGAAACGTCCGACAGAAGAAGCGCGCGAAATCGCCATAGAAAAACTGCGTCGTGTGGGCCTAAAATCCGACGTCGCCGACCGCTTTCCGGCAGAGCTGTCGGGCGGGATGCAAAAACGTGTCGGCCTTGCCCGCGCCATCGCCGCCGAGCCCGAGATCATCTTTTTCGACGAACCCACCACCGGCCTTGACCCGATCATGTCCGGCGTCATCAACGATCTGATCCGTGAAATCGTGACCGAGATGGGCGCCACCGCGATGACCATCACCCATGACATGAGCTCGGTCCGCGCGATTGCCGACAATGTCGCCATGCTGCACGGAGGTGTCATCCAATGGACCGGTCCCGTCGGGCAGATGGATGCCTCGGGTGATCCCTATGTCGAGCAGTTCATCAGCGGGAGTGCAGAGGGGCCGATTGAGGCGGTTCGGTGATTGGCGAAAGAACTCTGCTTGAAGTCTCTGACTTTGTCAGAGATTTGGGTATCTATTATGTAGCCAGCCTTTTTTTCGCCAGAGCAATCGGCTCGGTAGTCGACGGCACCAAGTTAGCTTCCAAACGTTTCTGGACGTCAAGCACCATGGCAATTAAACGACCTAGTGGAAATGATGTCAGTGTTGCGTCCAAAGCTAAATTCAGCCTCACGAGAACTATTGTCGTTTGGACAGCGTTCTTTGTGATTATTTATCTCTCACTTTATGCTTTTTACTGGGCGCGCTACGCAGAGATTCCCTTAGTCAACTTTGCAATTGGTGCATTTTTACTTGTGTGCGGTTTGTTCGTGCGAAGAGACTATTTGCGCGAATGGGACAATTCACGGATTAATCCGGACGTCGCTTGTTTTCTGATCTGTTTATTCCTTCTTGTTTGACAAATAGTAAGAGAATGCTCCTCCGCCTCGCCACCCTCTCGCTCCTGATCCTCTACCCCATCGCTTGGTTCGCCCCGCTGATGCGCGCGGGGTTCCTGCCGATCTTCGGCCTCAGCGAAATCAGCGTCATCACCGGGCTGCAATCCCTGTGGAAATCCGACGTCTTCCTTGCGCTGATCGTCACCATCTTCGCCCTCTTCGCCCCCTACATCAAAACCATCGGCACCGCGCTGATCCAATGGAACCTGCTGGATGCCCGCGTCCAACCCTCGCTGAACATCCTCGGCAAACTGGCCATGGCAGACATTTTCCTGATCGCGCTTTACATCACATTGGCCAAGGGAATCTCTTACGCGACCATCGAAACCGCATGGGGCCTTTATCTGTTCACGGCCTGTATTCTGGCCTCGATCGCACTTGGCCATATTACAGAGATGACATCTGGTTCACGAAAAGCTCAGACCTAATTGATTGAAAACACATATCTAAGTATCATCTTTTTATTTCGAGCAGATAAGATTTGTAGTTTTCGGGTCCGCAGCGGATCGCCCTAAGTTGTTTGATCTTCCTCCGCTTCGGCCCGGTGTGTTCCGGTTTGAAAAAGGAGTTCGACGATCATGGCCGCCCTCCACAACATCACATTGCAATGTCAGAATGCCTTTTTAAGATTGACTTTTTTACTGATTTGCATCGCGGCCCTGCTGGCCGTTTCAACCACGATTTTATCCGCTTTGGGCGTGTTGCCCTGGCTTTCAATGCAGGCCGGATTCGGCGATGGACCGGCGACGGATGCCGGGATGTTCATCCAGATCGGGCTGACCGCACTGATTCTCATGCTGGCGTTTTATCTGCCGGCAAACGCGCGAATGATGGCATTGGAAAACAACCATCGCAAATTTGCCCTTAACATGTATGACATCGCGAACGCGTATCAGATGGCCCATGCCGCCGACCGAGGCGGGCTGTTCATGATGTCGTCCGAGTTCGACGCCGTCAAAGAGCGTATGGCGTTTCTGCGCCAGCACCCTGACCTGCAATCGCTTGAACCTGAGATTCTGGAACTGGCTGCACAAATGAGCCAGATCAGCCAGGAATTGGCCGAGACTTATGGCGACGCTCGGGTCGAACGGGCGCAGATGTTCCTGCAACAACGGCAGCAAGAGATTGAGCTGTTCCAGCAACGTTTGGAAGAGGCTCAGGTTATCCAAAACGAATTGCGCCAATGGACGCGCGACGTGGAAATGGAAGAGACCATCGCCAAATCGCAATTGGCACGCTTGCGGGATGAACTGTTCGAGCTGTTGCCCGAACTATCGACTCAGTTGCAAACACCACGCAAAGACAGCACCTCAAAGGCGTCCAGCGTGGTTGCGATGTCCCCCCCTCGGGCGGCGGAATAGGCGCGTCAGCGCCCGCTGTGGGCGATGGCCCGTTCGGGGCCTGAGGCCGCAGCGCGCCACCGGTGGTGAGGAAAGCCCGCAAGGGCTTGAAGAACCGCCCAAGCTCGGGCACCAAAGGCCGCATGGCAAAAACGACTTCTTTCTCTTGCTCGGCCTGCGGAGCAACACATACGCGATGGTCCGGACGCTGCGACGCGTGCGGCGAATGGAACACAATCGTCCAGGACGTGCCCCTTTCGGCTGGCCCGACCAAGAAATCCCTCGGCGGCAAACGCGGCCAGTCCATTGCACTCACGGATTTGTCGACCGAGGAAACCCCACCGCACCGCACCCTTTGCGGGGTCGAGGAACTTGACCGGGTGTTGGGCGGTGGTCTGGTCCCGGCCTCTGCCCTTTTGGTGGGAGGAGATCCGGGCATCGGTAAATCCACGCTGCTATTGCAGGCTGCTGCCCGGTTTGCGCGTGCCGGCGTCAAAACCATCTACGTCTCGGGCGAGGAAGCCAGTGCACAGGTTCGGATGCGCGCACGTCGCCTTGGGCTTGAGGACGCGCCAGTCCAACTGGCCGCAGAAACCAACCTGCGCGACATCCTTACGACGCTTGAGGCCGAAAAGCCCGGTCTGGCGATCATCGACTCGATCCAGACCATGTGGGCCGACAATGTGGACAGCGCGCCCGGATCGGTATCACAAGTCCGGGCCGCAGCCCATGAATTGACCACATTTGCGAAACGACATGGCGTTTCGATCATCATGGTCGGCCACGTTACGAAAGAAGGTCAGATCGCGGGCCCGCGCGTGGTCGAACACATGGTCGACACTGTACTGTATTTCGAGGGCGAACGCGGCCACCAGTTCCGCATCCTGCGCGCGGTCAAGAACCGCTTTGGCCCCGCTGATGAGATCGGTGTGTTCGAGATGACGGGCAAAGGGTTGGCTCAGGTCACGAACCCTTCGGCCTTGTTCCTGTCGGAACGCGGCACGCCCAGCCCCGGTTCGGCTGTGTTTGCAGGCATTGAAGGCACCCGCCCCGTTCTGGTCGAATTGCAGGCCCTTGTCGCCCCTTCGCCCCATTCCCAGCCTCGCCGCACGGTTGTTGGATGGGACAGCGGGCGGCTGGCCATGATCCTTGCTGTGCTCGAGGCGCGCTGCGGAATCCCGTTTGCTGGCCTTGATGTCTATCTAAACGTCGCCGGAGGGTTAAAGGTCAGCGAACCCGCCGCAGACCTCGCGGTTGCCGCTGCGTTACTCAGCGCGCGTGAAGACACCGCCCTGCCCGCCGACACCGTCGTTTTCGGAGAAATCTCGCTATCAGGGGCACTTAGACCCGCTCCGCAGACAGAAAACAGGTTGAAAGAAGCTCAAAAACTTGGTTTCACAGCGGCAATTGCTCCGGCAGGTGGCAAAACCGGCACTGTGGCAGGTCTGTCACTCACCCGACCCTCTGATTTGGTTGGGTTTGTTGGCGAAACCTTCGGAGCAGGTTAAAGTCGCGCCTTGAGGGGCAGAAAACGAACAGGCGAGGGCCATGGAAGGTTTTACAATAATTGACGGGGTCGTCGCCCTGGTCATCGTGCTATCGGGCTTATTGGCCTACTCACGTGGTTTCATGCGCGAAGTTCTGGCCATCGCTGGCTGGGTCGCAGCGGCTGTTCTGGCGTTCATCTTTGCTCCGCAGGCCGTTCCACTGGTCAAGGAGATCCCCGTAGTCGGAGATTTCCTACGCGACAGTTGCGAGCTTTCGGTCATCACCGGCTTTGCTGCAGTCTTTGCCGTGGCGCTGATCGTGGTCAGCATTTTCACGCCGTTGTTTTCGTCGCTTGTCCAACGTTCGGCCCTGGGCGGTCTGGATCAGGCGCTTGGTCTGTTCTTTGGCATCGCGCGGGGCATCCTGTTGGTTGCGATCGCTTTCTTTGTCTACGACACCGTCATGACCGGCCAATCTTACACAGTTGTCGACGAAAGCCGCTCGGCCAAGGTGTTCGAACAGTTCAGCGGTCAGATCGAAGAACAAAACCCCGAGGCTGCTTTGGGCTGGGTTACCGCACAGTACGAAGAGCTGGTGGCCAGCTGCACCGCAGGCAACACCCAGCCTGCGACCACTGCACCTGCGGAAGGCTAAACACCGCCCAATCCATGTTTCATCGAAAGCCCGGTTCTGACAGGGCTTTTTTCTTGTGGGTCAGGTGAAACCTTCGCCGCCGCATACAGTGCATTTGATCGTTTTTAATCCGAAGCACCCATCACACCGGCTGGAGATCGGTTTACCAAGAATATCGCGGCTTTTGACAACTTCGCCCGCGCCATTGCAGATCTGACAGGGCGCGCGCCCCATGCCCCGGCATCGATGGCACCGTTGCTTGACCCGTTCCGGTTTCTTTTGCTGAGACTTATGTTGCCACATTCGGATCCTCTGGGTGTTTCTCCAATCCAGACTTATACATATTCATGCGCATGACAGCATATATGACTGCACATGTCATCCGTTTCCCGAACATCAGCCGTTGTGCACAATTTCAGCCTGCGGCAATTGGTAAATGTGATCCTTTGATGACAGCCACGCCATTAGGCTTTATGTGGAGGCCAACCCGCCACGGAATCGGAGCCACCGATCTTGTTCTTTCTGTATGAATGCGCGCTGGTCGTGATGATGGTCGCCCTATTGGCGTCACTTTCTTCTGCCTCAAATACACCCGCGCACGCGTCACAGATTGTCCGAAGCCGTAAAGCGGTCAATCCTCAGATCAAATCGTCATAGAAGTTGGAGCCCCGTAAATGTGTGGGATTTTGGGAATCGCTAGCCGGACACATGATGTGTTTGCCGAGATCTATGACGGGCTGCTGATGCTGCAGCATCGGGGTCAGGATGCCTCGGGGATCGTGACCTTTAATGGCGAGTTTTTCCGGGAAAAGAAGGCCAACGGACTGGTCAAGGATGTTTTCAATGCTCAGGACGCGGAAACCCTTCTGGGCCATGTCGGTATGGGCCATGTCCGGTATCCCACCGCAGGTTCGCTCAGCGCGGCCGAAGCGCAACCGTTCTTTGTGAACGCGCCATATGGCATCTATCTTGTTCACAACGGCAACATCACAAACACCGCTGAACAGCGCGAGAAGGTTACAGGCAAATACAGCCGACACCTGCGCACCACGTCAGATTCAGAAATCCTGTTGAACGTGCTGGCCGACAAAGTGGCTGACGCGATCAAGGTGAACGGCAATGCAGAACCCATCCGCAACCTGTTTGCAGGTGTGAAGATGACGATGGAGCGGGTTCAGGGCGCTTATTCCGTGATCTGCTTGGTCGCAGGCGTTGGGATGCTGGCCTTCCGCGATCCGTTTGGCATTCGCCCCTTGTCGGTTGCGAAACGCACAGTGGACGGCGCAGGGGATGATTATGCGTTCGCCTCGGAAGATGTGGCCTTTGGCATCAACGGATTTGAAAAGCTGCGTGACCTGCGCCCGGGTGAAGCGATCCTGATCGATCTGGGCGGCAACATGCACGAATTTCAAGCAGTTGAAGGCAAGCTGACGCCCTGTATCTTTGAGTATGTCTATCTGGCCCGCCCGGACTCACTGCTGGACGGTGTTTCGGTCTACAAGACCCAGATGCGCATGGGTCAGACACTGGCCAAGCAGATTCAGGAGTCCGGCCTGGAAATCGACCGGATTATCCCGGTACCCGACAGCGCCCGCCCCGTGGCGTTGGAAGCTGCCAAGATCACAGGCATCCCGTATCGTGAAGGTCTGGTGAAAAACCGCTATGTCGGGCGCACCTTCATCATGCCGGGTCAGGCAGAGCGACAGAAATCCGTTCGCCGCAAGCTGAACGCCGTGCCGCTGGAATTTGATGGTCACAGTGTTCTGCTGATCGACGATTCCATCGTACGCGGGAACACTATTAAAAAGATCGTTCAGATGTGCCGCGACGCCGGTGCCAAAAAGGTCTATGTCGCCAGCGCCTCGCCCCCAGTGAAATATCCCAACGTCTACGGCATCGACATGCCGACCAAGGCCGAACTGATCGCAAACGGCAAAGAGATCGAAGAAATCCGGGAAGAATTGGGCGCGGACGCACTGTTCTATCAGCATCTGGATGACCTGATCTGGGCCGCCAAAGAAGGCAACCCCGAGATCGAAGCCTTTGACTGCTCGTGCTTTGACGGAAACTATATTACCGGCAGCGTCAGCGAGGATTATCTGGACAATCTGGAAAACAGCAGCCGCGTCAGCCAGAAACGTGCAGATATGCAGGTTCCGGGCGGTTCCTGGAACGCAGCAAAGCTGGCGTCTGGCTAAACGGGCCTACATTTACCACCCCACGCTAAGGGCGAATGATTCGCTTTATCAGCTTGGCGACTGCACTCGTTTCGAACCGTTGTAATGAGTGGGTTTTTGCCACAACTCAGCGGTGAATGCTGCGTGATCTCAAGGGCTTTTTTGTCGGGCACTTTTGTCTCGATGACATCAGTGTGTGATGCGCTTTAGCTTCCGTTTCGGTTTTGATACTTGGCCCGCACCACTCACTTACAAAGGGGTTTGGGCCACGGTCCAGGCCGCAGATCATGTCGAATACAAAAGTCAAAAGCGCAGCCACCCAGCGTGGCGCGTTGAAGAAGAATTCCGTGTCGGTCCTTGGAGTCTTTGGACCAAAAACCGATCTGCGAGCCCTAATGCGGCTTTCGTCAGGCCGTGTGAAAGAGGTGAAAACCGGCAGCCGGGTTGCTTCGGGTACGGTTGTTGCGATTGATGAACATGGCATTATGCTGCGACAAAGCGGCCAGACCAAGCGGATCACCATTCCCGGCAGCTAATCGCGACTTGACGCCCTGCGCGCAGGGGTTCAAACCGCAGCCATGACCTATCAGACCAAAATCGCCCTTGTCACCGGGGCCTCTCGCGGGTTGGGCGCTGCCCTGGCCGAAGCGTTGTCTCCCGAGTATCACATAGTTGCAGTCGCGCGCACCACTGGCGGGCTGGAAGAGTTGGACGACCGGATCAAGGCCAAGGGAGGTTCGGCAACGCTGGCCCCTATGGACATCACCGATCCAAATGCCATGGCAACCTTGTGCAGAGGAATTCACGACCGATGGGGCAAGGTGGATCTCTGGTTGCACACCGCGATCCATACCTCGGCCCTGACACCAACTCATTTCATTGATCCGAAAGAGTGGGCAAAGGCCGTTAACACCAACGCCAATGCGACCTCGGTTCTGATCCCCTACGTGACGCCCCTGCTGGGTGAAAACGGCCACGCGGTGTTCTTTGACGACCCGAAGGCCGGCGAAAAGTTCTATGGCATCTATGGGGCCACCAAGGCCGCGCAGATGGCCCTGGCCCGCAGTTGGGCCGCGGAAACTGAACGCACCGGCCCACGCGTTTCAATTGTCGAACCTGCGCCTATTCCCACCGCCGTACGCGCACGGTTCCATCCCGGAGAAGACCGGGACGCGTTGAACAGCACGGCAAGTGAAGCCGCGCGCATTCTGGCGCTGCTATAGGAAATGGCCCTTGCGGGCCATGCCTCCGGCGGAGGTATTTTTAGCCAGATAAAGCTGGGATCAGGCGATGTGAACGCCGTTGCGCCCGGCCAGATCGACAAAGAATTGCCAGGCAACGCGGCCTGAGCGTGAGCCGCGCGTGGCTTGCCATTCAATGGCTTCGGCCCTCAGGGTGCCTGCATCAACCGATACGCCATAGGCCGCGCAATAACGGTCAATCATAGCCAGGTATTCGTCCTGATCGCAGGGGTGGAAGCCCAGCCAAAGCCCAAAACGGTCGGACAGCGAAACCTTTTCCTCAACCGCCTCGGAAGGGTTGATGGCACTGGAGCGTTCGTTTTCGATCATGTCCCTTGGCATCAGGTGACGACGGTTCGAGGTGGCGTAGAACACAACATTTTCCGGGCGACCTTCAATGCCACCGTCCAGAACGGCCTTGAGCGATTTGTAATGCTGGTCATCATGGCTGAACGAAAGATCATCACAGAAGAGGATGAACCGGTGCGGCGCAGCGCGCAGATGGTTCAGAAGGCGTGCAACCGACGCCATATCCTCGCGTTGCAATTCGACCAGCTTCAAATCCGGATGGTCCGATTGCAGGGTTCCGTGCACTGCCTTGACAAGACTGGATTTCCCCATGCCCCGCGCGCCCCACAACAATGCGTTGTTCGCCTTGTATCCGGCGGCAAACTGGCGCGTGTTGTCAAGCAAGGTGTCGCGCGACCGATTGATACCTACTAACAGATCCAGATCGACACGGTTGACCTGGTTCACCGGCTCTAACCGGTCGGGTTCCACATGCCAGACAAATGCAGGGGCTTCGTCAAAATCCGGGGCGGCCAATGGGGCCGGTGCCATGCGGTCCAGCGCATCGGCAATACGGTTCAGGGCTTGATCATCCATAGGGGCCTCCGGTCGTTTTGGTGTTCAAACCATGTTCCTTCCAGCGCAACAAGAGGTGGAAACGAAAAAGGCGCGCCAGCGATTGGCGCGCCTCGTTCAGTATTTTCTATAGATCACGATTTTTCTTCGTAATCCTGCATATGATCGGCATCCGCTTCGGCCTCTTCATCGTCGTAATAGCCGTCGGCACGCAGTTGTTCTTCGCGCTTGCGTTCGACCCGAGCGACCAGGAAGATCGAAATCTCGTAGAGGCCATAAACCACAACAAAGAGAATGATCTGCGTGATTACATCGGGGGGCGTCACGATAGCAGCCAGCACCAGAATGCCTACGACTGCATATTTGCGTACGGCACCCAGGCCTTCGGCGCTCACCAGCCCTGCCTTACCCATGAGGGTCAAAAGAACCGGCAGTTGGAAGCACAGCCCGAAAGCCACGATGAACTTGATCGTCAGGTTCAGGTATTCCTGTGCTGAGCCCTGGAAAACCACGCTCAGGGGTGCAGCGGTTGCACCATCTGCGACGGCTTCACCTTCAGCACCAAATTGCTGGAACCCAAGGAAGAAATCATAGGCCAGTGGCGTGACGACATAGAAGGCAAAGCTTGCGCCCAGAAGGAACATGAAGGGCGAGGCCAGCATGAAGGGCAAAAACGCGTTCTTTTCCGACTTATACAGCCCCGGCGCCACAAAGCGCCACATCTGCATCCCGATATAGGGAAACGCCAGAATGAACCCGCCCAGCAACGAGACCTTGATAGCCACAAAGAAACCTTCCTGTGGCGAGATGAAAATCAGGCCGCAATCCTGTCCACGCTCGCTCAGCACCTCGCACAGGGGATTGGTCAGAAAGTTAAAAAGTGGCGTGGCCACGGTAAAGCAGATGATCATCCCAACCAGAAAGGCCACCACGCAGTGAATCAACCGCGTGCGCAGCTCGGCCAGATGTTCAATCAGTGGGGCCGAGGTATCTTCGATCTCGTCGGTCTTGCTCATGTTTTGCTTTCAGTGTTCAGCGCAGCCTCGGCCTCTTCAGCCTTGGCCAATGCGTCGGCAGCTTCCTTGGCTTTGCGTTCGGCGGCGGCACGTGCTGTGGTGGCCTGGATTTTCTTGGCCTGCTCGGCCCGTTCTGCCGCCAGTTTGCCGGTTTCGCTGTCAGGATCGAACTTGGTAGGATCGATGCTTTTGGCCATATCCTGCGCGGCTTGTTTGACACCGTCCATGGCAGAACCCACAGGATTCGCGGCAGCGTCGAGACCTTTCTTGATCTCGTTCACGCCAGCCTGATCCGCAGCCTCGTTCATGGCGCTGCTGAATTCGCGCGCCATGCCACGGGCTTTGCCGACAAAACGCCCGACATTGCGGAACAATACCGGCAGGTCCTTTGGCCCCACAACGATCAGGGCAACGATGCCGATGACCAGAAGCTCGGTCCAGCCCAGATCAAACATCTGCGCTTACGCCTTGTCTTTCTCGGTTTCAGGAGTGACGTCCTTAGCCATCTCGGACGCATCTTGTTCCAGCTCTTCCGTGCCATCCTTCACGCCCTTCTTGAACGCGGTGATACCTTTGCCAACTTCACCCATCAGCGAGCTGATCTTGCCGCGGCCAAACAGAACCAGAACCACAACGGCGATCAGCAGAAGACCGGGAAGGCCGATATTGTTGAGCATGTCTTTTCTCCTCTTTCATCGGCACCCTTACGTGCCGGGAATATGAACTGGCTCTGTGTTTACGCCCGGATGCGTTGCCTCAAAAGGGATCAGACACGGTTTGAAGGAAAAAATTGATGTGATCCCGCAGAATCTAAGGGCTCGCATTTTCCAACTGACAGGTTTATGTCAGTTGGGTAGCATTACGAAGACGATATCGAAACCTGGTCAACGGAGACCCAAATGACCCATGTTGCTGAAATCGTCACCTTCACCCTTGCCAACGGCACCACACCGGAAGAATTTGTGAAACTCAGCCAAGCCTCAGAAGCCTTTGTCCGCAGCGCACCGGGCTTTGCCCATCGCCAGTTGAGCCAGGGCGAAGACGGGCGTTGGACCGATTATGTCGTCTGGACGGACATGAAGGCGGCCAAAGACGCCGCCGCGCAATTCCCAAAACAGGACTTCAGCGCCGGTCTGATGGCAGCCATCAATCCTGACAGCATTCAGATGCGCCACGAGAACGTGTTATGGAACATGACCGCCTAAGCGCGGTCTGGACGGCGTAATATGCGCCGCACGGATCGTCTTTTCGACATCATACAGATCCTGCGCGACGGCAAACTGCACCGTGCGCAGGACATTGCGGACCGGCTCGAGGTATCGGTCCGCACCATCTATCGCGATATGGATACGCTGGTGGCTTCGGGTGTTCCGGTCGAAGGCGAACGCGGCGTGGGCTACATGGTGCGCGAGCAGATCACCCTGCCCCCGCTGAACCTGACTACAGCCGAGCTTGAAGCGCTCAACCTCGGCATGGCTATTGTGGCCGAGGCCGCCGATCCTGACCTGAAAGCCGCTGCCAATTCTCTGGCTGACAAAATCGATGCCGTCTTGCCCACGCAGGTAGTAGCCGAAGCCGACGCATGGAAGTTCGCAGTCTACCCCTTTGCCGATGCCGCCCGTGGGCTGGCACATATGGCCCCGATCCGCGCTGCCATCAAATCGCGCCAGAAACTCCGCTTGTCATACCAAAGGATCGACGGGGTTCTGACCGAACGCACCATCCGCCCGCTTCACATGGAATACTGGGGCCGCGTCTGGACCCTCACCGCTTGGTGCGAACTTCGCCAGGGTTTCCGCGTCTTTCGCATCGACCTGATCGAAACTGTCGCGCCGCTACCAGAACTTTTTGCGGACGAACCCGGCAAACGCCTGAGCGACTACGACCCAAACGTCTGACCTTCTTCATCTTTTCAAAAATACTCCCGCCGGAGGCATGGCCCGAAACGGGCCATTCATCCTCACTTCAGGTAGGGCTCTGGATCAACAGATTCGAACCCTTTGCGCACTTCAAAATGTACATAGGCGTTGTCTCCACCCCGCAACTGCGCCAGCTTTTGACCACGACGCACGCGGTCACCTTTCTTGACGGTGATGTCGTCTACGTTGGCATAAACTGTCAGCAGATCGTTTTTGTGTTTGACCACGATGATCGGAACCTGATCCGCATCCGCCGTTATCGCCGCAACCGTACCTGCCTCGGCCGCTGTTACAGCCGTACCAGGTGCTGCGGCTATGTCGATGCCTTCATTCTTGCCCTTGTTGTAGCCACGGATGATGGTACCGCTCACTGGTAGTGAAAGGGCTGAAGAGCGCGTATTGGTCGGGGCTTCGGCCGTCACATCCGGTGCCTCGGCTTTGGGTGCTACTTTTTCTTCAGGCAGCGGCTGGGTGGCGCTTGGCGGGGTCGGAGTTGGCGATCCCTGCCCCGGCTCGGTCACTTCAGTGGCCGCAACAGGTGCCGCAGCCGCCGCAGCGCTTTGCCGGGGCGCAGGCTGGTTCTTGACCGGAATCAAAAGAAACTGACCTTCGCGCACGGTAAAATCGGGCCCAAGCCCGTTCCACTCCGCAAGCGCGTCGACCGGCACCTGATAGAGCCTCGAGATGGTATAGGCCGTCTCGCCCCGTTTGACCTTGTGCCGGACCGGTTCCGGCCCCGAAGGCACAGGGGCGGCGGTTGGCGCGGGTTTCGCTGGTTCCAATGTCGTTGTCTGAACCGAACCCGTATCCGGGGCCTGATCGATCGCACTTCCGGCCACCGAAGCAATATCCACCCCGCTACCGGCGCCGACCGAGCGCGGCAAGGCCAGCACTTCGCCTTCTCGCAAACTGTCGGTGGCCTGCAATCCGTTGAAGCGCGACAACTCACTTTCCGGCAGGCCAACACGCGCGGCAACGTCACGCACTGTGTCGCCCCGACGGGCTACGGCAACCTGATAGTTGGGATAAGTGATCACACCCCGGCTGTCCGGTGTGGGCCGCGATGTGGTGGAGGCTTGCGCCGCATCGGCAGTCGAGAACCCACCGACCTGCCCACGCAGATCATAGTCCAAGGGCCCTTCACACCCGGCCAAAACGGCGACAGCGACCAGTCCGGTCGCGCAGCGGCGCATAGCTGATTTGGATACTGCTTTCATAATTCTGTCCTCAAAGCCTGCCCCTGTTGTCCGGGGTTCCGGCGACCAATTCACAAAGCCTGTTACGTCTCATCCTTCCCAAGCCCCTCCAGCAGAGGCACAAAACGAACCGACGTCAATTCATCATAGTCCAGACCGGTTTCGGTGCGCGTCACTTTGATCAACTGCTGCACGGCGTCCGACTGACCCACGGGTAAAACCATAATACCCCCGATTTTCAGCTGCGCCAAGAGCGGGCCCGGAGGGTCTTCGGCCGCAGCGGTCACAATGATCCGATCAAACGGCGCCTGTTCCGGCAAACCAAAGGATCCATCCGACAACATGGCAGTGATATTCGTCAGTCCCAGGTCGGCAAACAGCTTACCCGTTTCATTGACCAACCGCCTGTGGCGTTCGACCGTGTAAACCCGGCGCGCCAGCTTGGACAGGATCGCCGCCTGATAGCCTGAACCAGTGCCAATCTCGAGCACTGTGTCCCGTGCACGCACATCCAGCGCCTGCGTCATCAGCCCGACAACCGAAGGCTGGCTGATCGTCTGGCCGCAGGCAATCGGAAGCGGCATGTCCTCATAAGCGCGGTCTGCAAACAGGCCGGTGACAAACCGGCCCCGGTCCACCTGCTCCATCGCTGCCAGAACGCGCGCATCAGTCACGCCCCGTTTGCGCAGGGCAAACAGGAACTGCATTACGGTTTCAGGGTCCAGTCCGCTCATTCGACTGCCTTCAATGCCTCCAGCATGTCGTAGGCGGTCAGGTCAGCACGCATTGGCGTGACCGAGATATAGCCTTCCAGATTGACCGCCGCATCGGTGCCCGGGGCGGTTGGGTTGTGCTGATAACCGCCTTTGATCCACAGGAATCGCCGCCCCGAGGGCGAGCTGTGCGGTTCGACCGAGAAATGCGTGTCGCGCCGGAAGCCCTGCGCTGCAACGCGCGTGCCCAGCACCTCATCTTCAGGAACGGGTGGGAAATTCACGTTATAGAACAGGCGGTAATCGCCCTGCTCGGCCGGATTGGCATCCAGAATACGCCGGACCAGATCAGCGCCAAAGCGGGCAGCGGCCACAAACGGATCATCCAGCCCAAGATTGCGCGGGCCGAAATACTGCGACAGTGCAATTGCGGGCACACCTTGCAGGGCTGCCTCCATCGCACCACCAATCGTGCCGGAATAAAGCGTGTTCTCAGCCGAGTTGTTCCCCCGGTTTACACCGGATAAAACCAGGTCGGGTCGGCAGTCTGCCATCACATCATGCAGCCCCGCCAAAACGCAATCCGCAGGCGACCCTTCGGCTGCATAGCGCCGCTCGCTCAGCTTCGCGATCATTGTGGGATGGGTGTAGCTGATGCAATGCCCGACCCCGGATTGCTCGAAGGCAGGCGCAACCACCCAAACTTCGCCATCCGGCCCAGCCAGTTCGGCCGCAATCGCCTCAAGCGTGATCAAGCCCGGAGCGTTGATCCCGTCATCATTGGTCAGAAGAATACGCATATGCCCGTTTTACCCCCGCGTTTGGCCCTTGATAGACCCCGGCCTGCGTTGCGGCAAGCGACGCAGGACTGCAATCTGAGGCTTTCGCGCACCACTTGGGTGGAATTCGTCAGGTCAGGTTTTGCTCTCGGGGAATACAAAACACCTGTCCCGGCGAATGGTCAGCCACATGACGCGACCCGGACCCGGCACAAAGACATTTGGAACCGTCGCCTTGAGGATCGAGCCATCATAATCCATGCGAAACTCGACAAGGCTCTCGTTTCCAAGAAAGCGCGCACGCTCGACCACGCCCCGCGCAGCCACTCCGTCTGTTGGCGTAGGCGAAGGTCCCTTACCATTGCGGTCAAAGTCCAGCTTGACGTGCTGCGGGCGGAATACAATTTCGACATCCGTTCCATCCGGGATACCTGGCGCAAGAAACTGACCAAACGGCGTATCCGCCAAAGCCCCATTCACTTGCGCTCGCAACACGTTGACATCACTGAAAAAAGCCACGGCAGCTTTATCTGCTGGTCGAGTGTAAACGTTATAGGGCGCGCCTTGCTGCACCACCTTACCTCGCCGCATCAGCGCGATCTCATCCGCCATGCGCATCGCCTCTTCCGGCTCGTGCGTGACCAGCAAAACGGCGGCGTCCTCTTCCTTGAGGATGGACAGCGTTTCGTCCCGAATGCCATCACGCAGACGGTTGTCGAGACCAGAAAACGGCTCATCCATCAACATGATCCGAGGGCGCGGTGCCAAAGCGCGGGCCAGCGCCACACGCTGCTGCTCACCCCCAGACAACTGATGCGGAAATCCGTCGATGAAGCGCATCAGATCTACTTTGCGCAGCAGTTCTTCAACCCGGGCGCGTTTTTCATCCTTGCTGCCTTTCAGGCCAAAAGCGACGTTGTTGGCAACGCTCAGATGGGGAAACAGCGCGAAATCCTGAAACATCAGGCCAATCTCTCGCCGTTCCGGCGGCACCCGGAAAACCGTGTCGCAGATCAGCTTGCCATCAACATAGATCTCGCCCGAGTCCTGCATTTCGACCCCTGCGATCATGCGCAGCGTCGTGGATTTGCCGCAGCCCGACGGCCCCAACAAACAGGTCACCTTGCCCGCCTGAACGGTCAGTGACACGTCGTCCACCACAACCCGCCCCTCGAAGCGACGGATAATGTTGCGAATTTCCAGACGTGGAGGAGTTGCGTTACCTGTCACCGATGGACCCCAATTGCCTTTCCCGATCAATTCCATCGGGCTTAGGCGGGGATAGCAACCCCGCCCCTCAGGTGCAAGGGATCAGCAGCAGCCGCCGCCCGAGGATGCTGTCTCACCCACGGCCTCAAACGGGCTTTCACCGCCGCAGCCTTCGAAGATGCCGTAATGGGTCGAGAAGTCACCGATAAAGTCAAAGTGCCGCGCGAACCGCGTGTCCTGCAGCATCATCCATGTGTTGCCGCAGACCGGAAAGACTTTGCCGGTTTCGATGATGTGATGATCGTCCAGAACAAACTCATGCGGGGCGTTGGGCACAGTGCCCTTATAGATCACCGCCTGGCCGTAATCTTCGCAAGCCGGTTCCAGTGCGGGCAGTTTGAACAATCGATACTTCGCCGACAGGAACTTAAGCGGTGCCACACGTGCTTCGAGCGCGGGATTTTCGATAGTCAACGGACGGTGAGTCTCGCGTCTTGGATCACCAAAACCGGCCTTACGGGCCATCGACAGGAAGTCATTCCAGTACAATGCACCCGACAGGCATTCGCCATACAGCACTTCATCCTCGGCCATCGCCTGCGGGATACGGCGGTCTGCGTAAACGTCCGAGAAATACATCTCGCCGCCTTCTTTCAGCAGCCGATGCGCGCCGCGCAGAACTGCATCTTTGTCGGTGGCCAGGTTGATGACGCAGTTCGACACGATGATGTCGAAGGATCCGGGCTCCAAGTCCAGCTCACCCAGCTTTTCGATATAGCCGTGATGGAATTCAACGTTGCTTTTGGCGTGCCCAAAGGCTTGGGCGTGATAGTCCTGATGCGCACGGGCAACCTCCAACTGCTCGGGCGTCATGTCGACACCAACCACCCGGCCCGTTTCGCCCACCATGGCTGACAAAGCATAGACGTCACGCCCCGCGCCGCAGCCCAGATCGAGGATCGACATGCCCTCAAGATCCAGAGGCGCGATCAAACCACAGCCGTAGTACCGGGTCAGCACGTCGTCATGGATTTTCGACAGGATCTTTTTCACGTGATCCGGCATGTCATCGGGCGTACAGCACGCGTTGGTCTGCAAATCCGCGCTGCTCTGCAGGACTTCACCATAGTAATTCTGCACCGATTCATGCTTCATCGCAGTCTTCCCTTCATACTTGGTTGGTCCGCAGGTAATGCAGCGCGCTGTGTCAAGCAATCCAAAGCCTGCGTTTTTTACAAAAACGTTAACTTTATATGTGGGCCTAGCCCAGCAGCTCGAAATCGACACCTGCACGAACCTTGCCGTTCACTTGCACCTCAAGACGATGCGCACCGGGCACCAGTTTGAACGTTGTGGCGTCGCCCTTCAGCTTATGACGTTTGCTTAGTTGCAAGCGACCATTCTTCAGCGCCGCCTGCTTGAGTTTATGCACCTTGGCCGAGGTTTTCCCACCAGGGCGTTGGAAATGAACAATATAATCCACCAGAACCGGCTGTTCGCCTGCACCGGTCAGGGCAACTGAAAACTCAAGCGCATCACCAATCCGGGCTTCAGAAATCACATCAATTGACGCAGCTATTTCAGCATCCGGATCAAACCCCAGCACCTTCATCGCCTCAGGGTGTCCTGCTTTCACCAGCCCGCGCAATGTGTGCGACGTCATCCAATCCAACTCGGCCGTGTTTTGTTGCCCAGCAACGCGCCACTTTTTTAAGCGTTCCAATACCAGTTCGGGGTTCTTCTTGGTGATGTCGTTCAGATGGTTGGCCACAGACCGGGTGACATAGCGTGTGCCGTCCCCGTGCAGCTGGTCCAGCAGCGGTAGCGGATCGGTCAATTCCAGATCAATCCCCTGTCCCCATGGTAACCGGGGGCGTGTGCCCTCGCTAACCAACCGGCGCACGTGATAGCTGTCATGGCTGCACCACTGTTGCATCCGCTTTATCACAGCATCAGGGGCTTGGTTCAGAAACGGGCGAATGGCCCACTCCATGGAAAACCGCTGTGTTATCTCTTCCAACACATCCAACGCCAGTTCCACATGATCCTGCCCGATCGCCGCCACCCATTCGCCCAAGGGGGCAAAGATGAAATCTCCGAAATCGTCATCTGTTTTCGTGGGGTCCAACGGCGGGGGCAAAGCGCGCAGGATAACGGGGGCTACCGTTGGCAGATCCCCCGGCACGGTCTGTTGAAGACAGTCTGAAATCCAGGCCATTCTCTCTTTCAGTTCCAGTTCCAGCAGACGCGACATGACCTGCGCATGAAACGCCTCGGCATCAAAAGACGCATCAGCTGCGTCAAACAAACCCGCGAGATAGCGGGTTTTTTCCGCATTGAACAACTGGTCTTTTAAAGAGAAATTCTGAGCCATATTTACATCGTCATGTTTCCGGCGCCACCGTCCAGCAGAATGTTCTGCCCGACTATGAAACCTGCCTGTTGCGAACAAAGAAACGCACAAGCTGCACCGAATTCCTGCCGCGTGCCGTAGCGGCGTGCAGGGATCGTGGCTGCTCGGTTTGCACGCGCCTCATCCATCGAAATGCCTTGTTGCGATGCGACACCGCTGTCCAGTGAATCCGCCCGGTCGGTGGCATGAATTCCCGGCAGCAGGTTGTTGATATTGACCCCAAAGGGCGCAACCTGACGCGACGTGCCGGCCACATATCCGGTCAGACCCGTGCGCGCCGCGTTCGACAACCCCAAGGCCGGGATCGGAGCACGCACCGATTGCGACGTGATGTTGACGACACGGCCCCATCCTTTGTCGATCATTCCGGGCAACAGTGCTTTCATAAACGCAATCGGCGTCAGCATGTTGGCATCCAATGCCTTAATGAAGTCGTCACGATCCCAGTCCGACCACAAGCCCGGAGGGGGACCACCTGCATTTGTCACAAGGATATCAACGCCCTGCGCCGCATCAATCACGGCCTTTTGCCCTTCGGCTGTGGTGACATCACAGGCAACGGTGTTCACCTTGACGCTGTAGTCATTTCGCAGACGCGCAGCCTCAGCCTCCAAAGCGTCAGAACCTCGCGCGTTCATCACCAGATCAACGCCTGCTTCGGCCAACGCCTCGGCGCAGCCCAATCCCAACCCTTTGCTACTGGCGCACACCAGCGCACGTTTTCCCTGAATGCCCAGATCCATTCTGATCCCCTTTGCCTGTCTTCGTGCGCATGTCTAGCACTGGCCAGACAAAGAAGACCAGAAACGGTTCGTTCATTAATAAAAGAACTCTTCCCGCACGATTTTGCCGTCGGCCACGTGGTAGACGCCCACTTCGCGCATATCGAAGGATTCACCAGTTTCCTTCACAGTGCCCTGCACTTCGAAAATCACGGCAAAACGGTCGTCACCATGGGGAAACGGGTCACTGACGGAAGCCCCCGAGACTTCATGGGCACTTTCCCACCACTCATGCTTGCCACGTATGGCTTCCACGCCGTGGGTTTCGCGCCCCATGCCTTGAAAGTCCTGCCCTTCGACCGAAACAGCATCGGGAGCGTAAAGCTTAGACAGGTTTTCCTTGGCACGGTCCTCACGGCATCCGGCGACCAGTTCATCTGCAATCTCTTTCAAATTCATTGTTCCTCTCCATTATTTGTTCACTATATGTTCTTACTGCCACAAGCACATGATTCGAACCACCCCCTTTGTCTTGCTTCGGCGGGTTTCCCCGCATATACGCGCGCTCATGCTTGATACCTCGAACCAACCCACCCTGCCGCCCGAGATCGCCCGTCGCCGGACATTCGCCATCATCTCGCACCCGGATGCGGGCAAGACCACGTTGACGGAAAAGTTCCTTTTGTATGGGGGCGCGATCCAAATGGCTGGTCAGGTGCGCGCCAAGGGCGAGGCACGGCGGACGCGGTCGGACTTCATGCAGATGGAAAAGGATCGGGGCATCTCGGTTTCCGCATCGGCCATGTCGTTCGACTATGACAATTTCCGCTTCAATCTGGTGGATACGCCCGGTCACTCGGACTTTTCCGAGGATACCTATCGCACGCTGACTGCGGTGGACGCCGCCGTCATGGTGATCGATGGTGCGAAAGGTGTGGAAAGCCAGACGCAGAAACTGTTCGAGGTCTGCCGTCTGCGCGATCTGCCGATCCTGACCTTCTGTAACAAGATGGACCGCGAAAGCCGCGATACGTTCGAGATTATCGACGAAATTCAGGAAATGCTGGCCATCGACGTCACGCCTGCGGCCTGGCCGATTGGCGTGGGCCGTGACTTCATCGGCTGTTACGACATGCTGCGTGACCGGCTGGAACTGATGGACCGCGCTGACCGCAACAAGGTGGCGGAAAGCATCGAAATCAACGGGTTGGACGACCCGAAATTAGCCGAGCACGTGCCCGAGCATCTTCTGGAAAAGCTGCTGGAAGAGGTCGAGATGGCGCGCGAACTGCTGCCAGCACTTGACCCACAAGCGGTTTTGGAAGGTCACATGACCCCGATCTGGTTTGGTTCGGCGATCAACTCGTTTGGCGTCAAAGAGCTGATGGAAGGTATCGGTGCTTATGGCCCGCAGCCGCAAGTTCAGTCGGCTGAACCGCGTCAGATCGCCCCCGATGAGAAGAAAGTCGCAGGGTTTGTCTTCAAGGTGCAGGCCAATATGGACCCAAAGCACCGCGACAGGGTGGCCTTTGTGCGCATGGCGTCAGGCCATTTCAAACGCGGCATGAAGCTGACGCATGTGCGGTCCAAAAAGCCCATGGCGATCTCGAACCCGGTGCTGTTCCTTGCATCCGACCGAGAACTGGCCGAAGAGGCTTGGGCCGGGGACATCATCGGCATCCCGAACCACGGCCAACTACGCATCGGCGATACGCTGACTGAGGGCGAGGCGCTGCGCGTGACCGGCATTCCTTCGTTTGCGCCAGAACTGCTGCAGGGCGTCCGAGCGGGCGATCCGATGAAAGCCAAACATCTGGAAAAAGCCCTGATGCAATTCGCCGAAGAAGGCGCGGCCAAAGTGTTCAAACCCTCAATCGGGTCGGGCTTTATCGTCGGCGTCGTCGGCGCGCTGCAATTCGAAGTGCTCGCCAGCCGGATTGAGATGGAATACGGCCTGCCCGTTCGGTTCGAGGCGTCGCAATTCACCTCAGCCCGATGGGTCAGCGGTGACAAGGCCGAGGTCGAGAAGTTCGTCAACACCAACAAGCAGCACATCGCCCATGATCATGACGGTGACATCGTCTATCTGACCCGCCTGCAATGGGACATCGACCGGGTCGTGCGCGACTATCCGGCGCTGAACCTGACCGCGACAAAAGAGATGATGGTGTGATCCAACTGGCTGATTGCGCAGCCGAACCCGGCTGTGCAATCCTGCGCACATGAGTGACGACGAACTGACCTATCCCGGTGGTCTGCCAGACATGCTGGACAGCTATGAGAACCGGCGAAGTCCGTTTCAGTTCGGCACCCTCACGCTGCCCGATCCCGACGTTGATCTGGATGATCTGGCCAGACGCACGGTTCCAGACAGCGCCACCGAATTGCCGCCCGGACGCAGCACCACGTGGGATCGCAAACGCGCCCAAATCGCACGCGAATTCGTCGGCCAGTCGGAATTGGCCTTCCTGAACGCGCAATTGATCTCCAACCTTAGAAAACGGTCTTTTCCCCGCCACGCGCCAACCCTGTTCTGCCGGTTGTGGGACGAACAGTCCGATCACCTGCTGGCCACACTCGACCTGCGCTGGCTGGTGTCTTCGGTTCAGACATTTGCGGACCACGGACAGACGGCCACTCAGCGCGAGGTAGGTCACGCGTTGCGGATGCTGTTTGGTCTGATGAAACTCTATGAATTCGAACGCCTGTTCTCGGGCCTGGCCCCGGACACGCCCTTTCGGTTCGAAGACAAAAACCATGTAGATTTGCCCTTTCAGATGAAGGGTTTTTCCTTTGAAAAAGGTGGGTTGGCTGTCAATCTTATCGCCCCGATCTGGACCCGGGCAATGCACGACCCGACCATCGCGCCGTTGGTCGATCATCTGATGACGGAACTCAACAAAGACCCAGGCGGTATCTTTCGCCGCCTGAAACGGATGCGCGATTCCCGCGCGACGCGCGCATGACCACCTGGGGTATCGTCTCGATGGTTCGGGGCTCGACCGAGAACGTACTGCGGTTTGTGGCACATCACCTCGAGCTGGGCGCAGACTTCATGTATATCTACATGGACGAACCCAACCGGCACACCTTTCGAGCGCTCAGGATGCACCCCAAAGTGCGCGTGCGGGTTTGCGACGATGCGTTTTGGGAAAAGCGAGGACGTGCAAGGCCGGAAAAACATCAGGTCCGTCAGACGGTTCACGCGACGTTTGCCTATCGCAACACGCCCCTGGATTGGCTGACGCATATCGATGTAGACGAGTTTCTTTGGTCCCCGACCCCCATCGCCGAAGTGCTTGGCAATGTACCGCCCAACATCAATGCCGCCCGTGTCCGCCCGATGGAGGCGCTGGCAACTGGCGACGATCTGTACAAGGCACACATCCCCCAGGGCCCCAACCGCGAGGCTCTGGTCGAAGCGATTTATCCAACCTACGGAGCTTTTGTTCTGGGCGGTTTTCTCAGCCACGTGCAGGGAAAATTGTTCGTTCGCACTGGCCTGAAATACCTGAACTTCCGCATCCACAACCTGTTTCAGAACAAAAAGCTGCTGCCGTGCAAATACGAGCTGCCCGAAGTTGAACTGTGCCACCGACACGCCCCGGATTGGGACCACTGGATCGGGCATTACCAATTTCGCATGGATCGCGGCTCGTATCAGGCAGGCATGGCCCCAAATGTACCGCGCGAGCAAGGCGGGCTGAACAAGAACGAACTGCTCAACTGGATTGAGGACGAACAGGGCATGGAAGGACTGCGCGCGTTTTTCGATGAAATGAGCGGCGCAGACCCCGAAGTGCGCGCTCGACTGGACCGGCACGGCCTGTTGCGGCACCGCCCCCTGGAATTGGATGAAAAACTGGCGAAACACTTCCCCGGAAGCTGCTGAATTGTTGCGGAAAATCTTGCGAACAGTCTGCGTGCCCCGCATTAAGCCGACTTCATTTGACCCTGACCTACGTTTTTGTTATGTCCGCCCCCAAGCCGAACAGGCGCATTGCGCGCATGGCCATCCGGGCCCGGCACATCTTTGACGCGCGGGCCAGGTCAAGTGTCCGCAAAAACCGGACTTACATGACAAAGTTTAACGAACTGAACCTGAACCCAAAGGTCCTCAAAGCCATTGAGGAAGCCGGATACGAAACCCCCACTCCGATCCAGGAAGGTGCGATTCCGCCTGCTCTGGAAGGTCGCGATGTTTTGGGGATTGCGCAGACCGGCACTGGCAAAACCGCCAGCTTTACCCTGCCGATGATCACCCTGCTGGCCCGTGGTCGCGCCCGTGCACGCATGCCGCGTTCGCTGGTTCTGTGCCCGACACGGGAACTCGCCGCGCAGGTGGCAGAGAATTTCGACACCTACACAAAGCACCTGAAACTGACCAAAGCGCTGTTGATCGGCGGCGTCAGCTTTAAGGAGCAAGAGGCTCTGATCGACCGGGGCGTTGACGTTCTGATCGCCACGCCGGGTCGCCTGCTGGACCATTTCGAACGCGGCAAGCTTTTGCTGACCGGTGTTCAGATCATGGTGGTGGACGAAGCCGACCGGATGCTGGACATGGGCTTTATTCCCGATATCGAACGCATCTTCTCGCTGACGCCGTTCACGCGCCAGACCCTGTTCTTCTCGGCCACCATGGCTTCTGAGATCGAACGCATCACCGACACCTTCCTATCCGCCCCTGCCCGGATCGAAGTTGCCCGTCAGGCCACCGCATCCGAGACCATCGAACAGGGCGTCGTCATGTTCAAAGGCGGTCGCCGCGATCGTGAGGCCAGCAATAAGCGCAAGGTCTTGCGTGCGCTGATCGATGCCGAGGGCGACAAGTGCACCAACGCCATCATCTTCTGCAACCGCAAGACAGATGTGGATATCTGCGCGAAATCGCTGAAGAAATACGGCTATAACGCTGCCGCGATCCATGGCGATCTGGACCAGTCACAGCGCATGAAAACGCTGGACGGGTTCCGCGATGGATCGTTGCGCCTGCTGGTGGCCTCGGACGTCGCCGCGCGGGGTTTGGATATTCCTTCGGTCAGTCACGTGTTCAACTTCGACGTTCCCGGCCATGCCGAGGACTACGTCCACCGCATCGGCCGCACCGGCCGCGCCGGGCGCGAAGGCAAGGCCATCACGATTTGCTCGGGCCGTGATGAGAAAGCTTTGGATGCAATCGAAAAGCTGATCCAGAAAGACATCCCGCGCATCGACAACCCGGTCAAGGAAGAGGCCAAGCCCGAAAAGGCCAAATCTGAGAAACCGAAGCCCGAGAAAAGGGCCAAAGACCAGGAAGGCGCGAAGGACACCCGGAAAGAGCGCGAACCGAAAGGGCGCGGTCGTAGTCGCAAGGCCGATAACGGTCCGGTTGTTGTTGGGATGGGTGATCATCTGCCCAGCTTTATCGCACTTAGCTTTGATGAACGTCGTGCTGGCTAAATTGCCAGCACCAGAGCCAGTATCGAAAGCCCCAGCAAAGTCATTCCGGCGATCTCTCGCCGGGTGATCGTTTCACGGAAGAACAATGTCGAGGCCATCAAGCTGAGGAGCAGTTCGACCTGCCCCAGCGCTTTGACATACGCTGCGTTTTGCAAAGTGAACGCCCAGAACCAGCAGAACGACCCACCCAGACTGGTCAGCCCGACAAAGATGCCGGTGGACCGCGTTTGCCAGACTGCGATCAACTCGGACCGGTCCCGCCACAACAGCCATAGCCCCATGCTGAGAAATTGAAACGTGACTACGGCGGCCAAAGTGACCAAGGCCCTGAACCATGCATCGACCTCACCCAGCTGCAACGAGGCACCGCGATAGCTGACGGCGGAAAATGCAAACAGCACACCCGAACCAAGCCCAAGTTGAGAGGCGCGGTTGGTCAGATGCCGCCACCAAGCCCCATCACCTCCGGGTGTTTTCGACAGCAGCAAAACTGCGGCAAGCCCCAACAGAATGGCCACAAGCGCACCCGCTGACACGCGATCCCCTAGCACAAGAAAGCCGACAATCGCGGTTTGAATCACTTCGGTTTTCTTAAAGGTGATCCCCACCGCAAAGTTGCGCTGCTTGAACAGAGCCACGACACAAATGGTCGCCAGAATCTGGGCTGTCCCGCCGATCACCGCGTACAGCCAGAACAACGGGCTGAGTGACGGCAAACTTGCGCCCGTTACCTGTAAAGCGATCAGCAACCCTGCAGCAGCCAACGGCATGGAATAGGCAAAGCGCGCAAACGTTGCGCCAGCCGCAGACAGTTTCACACTGCTCAGCGACTTTTGCAGCATGAAACGTACCGTCTGAAAACTGGCGGCAGCGATTGTGACAGGGATCCAGAGACTCATGCCACCCGTTGTGTCGTCAAATCAGGACTTTGGCCAGAGCGGATGCGGCACAGGGTCTTTCGCGCGAAGCAGATACTGCCGGAAAATCTGCGCGTAAGACCGGTACACGTAAGCCTCATTGCAGGCCAGATACCTATCCTTGCCGTCTTCATACAGTTGCGGCAACTGGTACCACGGGGCGTTGGGGTTCATGTGATGAACCACGTGCAGGTTGTTGTTCAGAAACAGAAAAGCCAGCGGGCCCCGGTCTTCGATAATAACCGTACGCGCACGGGATTTTTCATGCGCACGGTGCTCAAGGAAGGTCCGTATTTTTAGCAGCCCCAGCCCGAAATAGGCAGAAATCAAATAGGCCCAAACCGGCATGGACGACTGGGCAACAACCCACAGTACCACCGCCGCGCCCGGCAGGTGCAAAGCCCAAGCCAGCAGGATATACTTGTCCCAATGCCGCGCGCCTCGCCATTCGTCTCGCAGAAACAGAACTTGTCCGATGGCCGGGCCCAAGACCATGCGCCCAAGCAGCGTGTTGTTGATCGCCAGCAGCCTTTGTAAGCCGCGCGGAAGAGTTGACCAGACCTTGGGATCCAAATAGTTCGATTCCGGGTCGTCATATGGATCGGTCAACGCTGCATCCTGATGATGCGCCAGGTGCAAATCCCGAAAGCGGTTGTACGGGATGAACAGCGTCAGCGGCAGCGCCATCAGCGCCTCGTTTACCCATTTTGTGCGGAAAGGATGCCCGTGCAGGGCCTCATGTGTCAGCGACGAATGCAGCGCCGCAACAACAGCAAGGGCCGGAACAGCCAGCCAAACTGACAGGCTTGCCAACCAAAACAGCCCTGCAAGCCACGCCCCATAGCAGGCAATGATCAGGAATAATGTGCCCCATTCAGGCGCTTGGGAAGTGGGTCGCTCAGCCATTGCGCCCCCACGAGATACCTGCCCAAACCCGCTCGTAAATCACATACATGGTCAGGCCAATGGCGGTGTTCACCAGCGCCACAACCCCGCCCACAGTGGCTGAGCCCGTGGCAATCGGCCCCACAACAGTCATGGTGACTAGCCCCATGACATTCCAAACGATTGCTTTCACGACAGATCTTCGCCGCGTTTCCATTCCGACCCTCAGTCTTTTTGCTTTTTTCAAAGGGTTACAGGGCGATGGTCATGGTGGGAATTCTGAATATGATTAACAAAATTCAACATCTATGATATTTGTCACAACATGCAGGTAAAAATCGACAAAAGAGATCGCGCCGCTCAGTTCCGTCAACGTCTGGCTCAGGCGATGGAGCAGCGAAACATCAGTCAAAGCGCGCTGGCACGGCACATCAGTGTTGACCGCTCGACCGTATCGCAGCTTTTGACCGGGCATGGTGCGCGTCTGCCCAACGCGCATGTGGTCGGAGGATGCGCGGCCGCACTTGGTGTTTCAGCCGATTGGTTATTGAGCCTCTCCGACAGGCCCGAAAGCGCGGCCGAACTTCTGGCCAGCTCTCTCAGTTTCACCGAAGCCCCCCGCGCGCTGGTCGATGAGCGGATCTTCGAGTGGCACAAGGAGGCCGCTGGCTACAAGGTTCGCTATGTCCCGGCGACCCTGCCCGACATGCTCAAGACCCGTGCTGTGCTGGAATGGGAATATGCCCCGCATCTGGGGCGCACGGCAGATCAGGCCATCGGCGCGTCCGAGGACAGGTTGGCCTGGATGCGCAGTGCGCAGTCGGATTATGAGATCGCCATGCCGCTGTTCGAAATCGAGAGCTTTGCAAGCGCCACAGGGTATTACAGCGGCCTTAGCGCGCAGGTGCGGCTGGAACAGATCGACCACCTTCTGACACTATGCGATCAGCTTTACCCCAGAATGCGGATCTATCTGTTTGATGCAAAACGGCTTTATTCGGCCCCTGTAACGATTTTCGGCCCCCTGCTGTGCGTGTTCTACGCTGGCAGTCACTATATGGCGTTCCGCGACCGGGACCGGATCGAAACCTTTACACGTCACTTCGACACGCTGGTGCGCGAAGCTGATGTGACTGCCCGAAACTTTCCCAACCACCTGCGGCAGCTCAGATCCAGGATTTCTGAAACCACATGATGCGGGCCGACCAATCCTGTGCTATGGTCCGTTGGCGCGAACCTTCGGGCATTCCGATCACAGACGGAGGACCACAGGAATGGACGCATTACAAACCGCTCAATACGCACGTGCCCTTTACGCCGCTCACGGAGACCGGGCCGAGGCCGAAGCTGCGCAGAAAATGCGCGAATGCGAGGCTGCCGGAAACCAGCAGGAAGCACAGGACTGGCAGGCGGTCCGTCAGACCATCCGCCAAATTCGTGGGCCAAATCAGGGCTAGATCACAGTTTCGGGTCAGGATTTACCGTGTGACCATCCACCGCGATGACCTGACCCGACACCAGCCGCGCCGCATCTGACGCAAGGAAGACGGCCATATTGGCTATGTCCTGCGCTTCGACAAAGCGCCCCATGGACGTACCCGAAGCATAGCCTTGGTACACCGCGTCTCGGCTCATGCCTTTGGCTTCTGCCTCACGGGCCAGAACGCCCTCCATGCGCGGACCTTCCACTGCGCCCGGACAGATGGCGTTAGCGCGTATGCCATGCGGGCCCAGCTCCATCGCGAGTGTCTTCATCAATCCAATGACCGCCCATTTGGCCGAAGCATAGGGCGCGCGGTACGGATAGCCATACTGCCCCGCCGTCGACGAGGTCAGGATGATGCTTCCCGCCCGCGCCGATTTCATCAATGGTGCTGCATATTTGGCAGCCAGAAACGCACCGTCCAGATTAACCGCAATACAGGCCCGCCATGCGTTCAGATCGATGTCTTCAATGGCATCGGTTGGCCCTGCTATTCCTGCATTGGCACACAGGGTGTCCAGCCCGCCTGCCTCAGACACAGCATCAAAGACGCAGCGCATATCAGCCTCATCCGACGCATTGGCGCAATGCGTCGTCCAATGATCGGGCACGGAGCTTAGCGCTGCCTGATCGATATCCGTGACCCAGACATCATATCCAGCCGCGTCAAACGCTTCGGCCATGGCGCGACCGACACCAGACGCGCCGGCCGTTACCAACACCCTCCGGCTCATGATGGTTTCCGAATAGCGGCCCCCGCACCTTCGGGGTAAGGCAAACCAGATTGAGCCTCAGCAATTCGTACCATCGCAGCCTCAATCTCGGCGGAAGGAGGGCACGGTCGGCGCGTCTCAAGGCTGACATGCAGCATGAAGCTTTCGCCTGTGGCCAGAAGCTTGTCCCCTTCATACATGCTGTGGAACACGTGCAACTTTTTGCCCTGCCCCAGCAACATCTGCGTGCGCACGTCGATCTTGGCGCCCGCGTGCACCTCGTCGATGTACCGGATGTGATTTTCAGTTGTGAAATAGCTGCCGCCGGATGAGATATACTCGGCGTCGCATCCGATGATCTCCATGAACCGGTCGGTGGCGGCAGAGAATGCTTCCAGATATTTTGCCTCATTCATATGACCGTTGTAGTCGGTCCAGTCCAACGGAACCGCACGCGCAAGGGTCAGGATCGGCTGGCTCACATCCGCCTGATCCAATGTCGGCAAGGCGCCTGGCTTCAAAGCCGCATCATGCTGGTTCAGCACAGCGCCTGCCCCGTAATTCTGCGCCTTGAGCGCGCGCATCATGCCCACAAGGTTGTTGTCGCGAATACGCTCCAGCTCGCGGATCGAATACATCCCCGATTGCGCATCGGACTGATCGGCGATCATGTCGACCAGTTCGTCAGTGAACTCGGGCACATCCATCAGCTTGGTCCAGGGCCATTTCAACGCCGGGCCAAACTGCGCCATGAAATGCCGCATTCCGGCTTCACCACCCGCAACGCGGTAGGTTTCGAACAGACCCATCTGGGCCCAGCGAATGCCAAACCCCATGCGGATCGCCTCATCGATTTCCTCGGTCGTCGCAATGCCGTCCTTGACCAGCCACAGAGCCTCGCGCCACACCGCTTCAAGGAACCGGTCCGCGATATGCGCATCGATTTCCTTCTTGATGTGCAATGGGAAAAACCCAACCGATTTCAGCAAATCCTGCGCCCGCGCGACTGTCTCGGGCGGGTTCTTGTCGGTGGGCACCAGCTCGATCAGCGGCAGCAGGTAGACCGGGTTGAACGGATGTGTGACGACGATCTGCTCGGGGCGCAGCGCGCCGTCTTGCAGTTCCGAGGGTTTAAAGCCGCTGGTCGAGGACCCGATGATTGCGCCCGGATCGCAGGCCTCTTGCAGACCTTTGTAGACTTTCAGTTTCAGGTCCAAACGCTCCGGTACGCTTTCCTGAATCCAAGTCGCGCCTTCTACGGCGTCGGCCATTTCATCGTGAAAGCTCAGCGTCCCTTCGGGCGGCAACGGCACATCGCTCAGGCCCGGCAGAGACCGCCGCGCATTGTCCAGAACCTCACCAATCTTGCGTTCTGCTTCCGGGTCCGGGTCGAACACCCGCACGTTCCACCCATTCAGCAGGAACCGTGCAGCCCAACCGCCGCCAATGACCCCACCCCCGATGATTGCTGCCGTTTTTGTCATATCGTCCTCTAATCGATACAGATCACTTGTGCCAGCCCCGCCTCATCCAGATGCGAAATGCATCCGAATTTCGGCGCAACAGCACTGCATTGTTTGGTGTCCGACAGGCAGAACCCTGCACAATCGGAGGCTTTTTCACAGGACTTCCCGGCGTCTGGCAAAGGTTCAAAGCAGATAAACTGCCGGAGTCGCCCACCCACCTCATAGCGTCCACCCTTGGCTTCGCACTCCTGGCGGGCCAAGTCGTCCTCTGTGGCTTGCGCTGCCCCTTCCCGGGGCAGGCACAGCATCAGGAGCGCCACGCACATCACCAGAACCGCTCGCATGGTTTTGATCCTTATGCTGACACCCTGAGCTTTCGGATTGGGCCGTCCAACGCGAACAAATCAGTTTTTGGGCGCGCGTTTTTCCAATCCCAACTTCTCGCGCACTTCTTGCGGCCCGATGACCCGTGCGCCCATATTCTCGATGATGGTCCCGGCCCGTTCGACCAGTTGCCAGTTCTCGGCCAGCACGCCCTTGTCCAGCCACAGGTTATCCTCAAGACCCACGCGCACGTTGCCGCCCGCCAGCACCGTAGCGGCGACATAAGCCATCTGGTTACGCCCCAGCGAAAATGCGCTGAAGGTCCAGTCATCGGGGACATTGTTCACCATCGCCATTAAGGTATTCAGATCGTCCGGCGCGCCCCACGGCACACCCATACACAGTTGAACCAAGGCGTTGGGCTCCAGAATCCCCTCTTTCACCAACTGCTTGGCAAACCATAGGTGGCCGGTGTCAAAGGCTTCGATCTCGGGCTTTACCCCCATATCCGTCATCATCTGTCCCATAGCGCGCAGCGCACCGGGCGTGTTGGTCATGACGTAGTCGGCCTCGGCAAAGTTCATGGTGCCACAGTCCAAAGTGCAGATTTCGGGCAAACACTCGGCAATATGCGCAACGCGCTCCGACGCGCCGATCATGTCCGTGCCGGCCTCATTCACAGGAAACGGGCTTTCAACGCCCCCAAACACGATGTCCCCACCCATACCCGCGGTCAGGTTCAGAACAACGTCCACGTCGGCGTCGCGAATCCGGTCTGTCACTTCACGATACAGGTCCAGCCGACGGCTTGGCGCACCGGTTTCGGGGTCACGCACATGGCAATGCACAACCGCAGCCCCAGCCTTGGCGGCAGCAATCGCGCTGTCCGCAATCTGCTGCGGCGAGCGCGGTACATGAGGGCTGCGATCCTGCGTTCCACCCGAGCCGGTCACGGCGCAGGTGATAAAGACATCACGGTTCATTTCCAGAGGCATGGCGTTTTCCCCAAGTTATACCCGGTTTTGACCTGAGTTTTCCCCAGGCTTCTCCCCGGATTCCGATTTGCGTTCTGACCCGACTCTGGCGCAGCCTTGGGAAAACAACTTGCCAGAATGCGAATCGAACTTGATGCAATCCGCAAAAAACATACTGCAACCCGAACATCGCGCCCTGAAAACGGCGGTGCTGGTGCTTGATGACTGCAACACGCTCAGCTTCGCCTCGGCCGTCGACCCGATGCGCGCGGCCAACCGTCTGGCCGATCGCCCGGCCTTTGATTGGGACTATGTGACAGCCACACCCGAACCGGCAATGCTGACCAGCGCCCTGCAAGTGCCCGGCATCCCGCTGGCACGTCTGCAAGGCTGTGACCTGATGATCGTTGTGGCCGGGTTCCAACTGGGCCGTCACGCCACCCCCAGCCTGCTCGCGGGTCTGCGCCGGATTGCAGGTACTGGCGCAACCATGGCAGGCATCGACGGCGGCCCCTGGCTGCTGGCCGAGGCCGGGCTGCTCGACGGCCACGCCGCCACCACCCATTGGGAAGACTTGGAAAACTTCGCCGCGCGCTTCCCCGAGGTCGATGTACGCCCAGACCGCTACACCGTCTCGGACACTCGGCTGACGTCAGGGGGCGCGATCCCAGCGGTCGAAATGATGCTGCACATCATCGCCGCCCGCCACGGCGCGGGTTTCGCAGCGCGCGTTTCGGGCTTGTTCCTCTACGAAGGCGCTCCAGACCCTGCCAAACCGCAAAGTCGCACTGGCGCACCACACCGCCACACAGCTTTGACCGCCAAGGCCAATTCACTGATGCAGGACTCTTTGGATGACCCCCTGCCGCTTGCCTATATCGCAGACCGACTGGGCACCAGCCCGCGTACCTTGCAACAACAGTTCCGTCTGCGCCTGAACACCACGCCGCAAGACCATTACTTGCAACTGCGCCTGGCCGAAGCGCGTCGCCTTGTCACTGACACCGACATGCCGCTGATGGATGTGGCGCTGGCCACGGGATTTGCCTCACAATCCAGCTTCGCCCGTGCCTTTCGCACCGCACACGGCCAGTCCGCCCGCGACCTCAGGCAAGAGCGCGCGCACCCCACCCATCACTGACCGGATCCAACTTCATCTGGCTAAAAATACCTCGGGGGAGCCGCCGAAGGCGGCGGGGGCAGCGCCCCCTGCCCTCAGTACGGCATCGGGTGCGCCTTATGGGCTGCATCCAACTCTGCCAGCACCTCATCTGACAACGTCAGATCCGCGCCAGCCAATACGTGTTCAAGCTGCTCAACCGAGGTCGCGCCAAAAATAGCGGACATCATGAAGGGACGTGTACGACACCAGGCCAATGCCATATGCGTCGGATCCAAGCTATGGCGCGCAGCAACGTCCAGATAAGCCGCGACAGCATCAAACACCCGATCAGACTTGCGCCCGCCCAGTTCAGGCGAAAGCGACATGCGCGAACCGTCCGGGACGGCACCACCCTGATACTTACCCGTCAGCAACCCGGTACCCAAAGGCGAGAACGCCATCAGCCCGACATCTTCATGCACGCATAGCTCGGCCATATCCGTGTCGAACAGACGACAGAGCAGAGAATATTCGTTCTGAACCGATGCCACACGCGGCGCGCCCATCTTTTCGGCCAAACGCACCCACTGCGCCGTGCCCCATGCGCTTTCGTTGGACAGACCAAAGGCGCGGATGTTGCCCTTGTCGACCTGAGCCTGCAACGCCTCCAGACACTCCTGCATGTTCTCTAGAACGTCATCGGTGTTGTGCCCGGTTGGCGCAAAATCCCAATTCTGGCGGAACATGTAGCTGCCACGGTTCGGCCAGTGAAACTGATAAAGATCAATGCACTCTGTCTGCAACCGCTTCAACGATCCTTCAATCGCTTCGGGGATCGTCTTGGCTGTGATCGGCGCACCGTCGCGCACAAATGACAAACCCTCGCCGGAATGCTTGGTCGCCAGAATGTAATCGCTCCGCCGCGCCGCATTGGCCGCGTTCCAGTTGCCCAGAATCTCTTCGGTGCGTCCGATCGTTTCTTTTGAAACCGGGTTCACCGGATACATTTCGGCTGCGTCCACAAAGTTGATGCCAGCATCCAGTGCCATGTCCATCTGCTTGTGCGCATCGGCTTCGGAGGTCTGTGTGCCAAACGTCATGGTTCCAAGACACAGGTCGCTCACCATGATTCCTGTACGGCCCAAAGGCTTCATTTGCATCTTTCAAATCTCCTGAAAACGGCGTCGCCCGTCAGGCTTCGGCCTTCTTTTCCCACCGCCCGGATTCTTCCGACCAGTATTGCGCCGAACACCCCGCAGCGGTCAGCGTTTTCCACTGCCCGCGCGCGTGTTGAACGGCCATGTCGTCATTGCCATCGAACAGAATGCACACACGTTCCATCGCGGCGACTTCTTCCGCCTCGACCGGCGCGCCATCAACTGCCATGACACAGGACGCGCCATTGGCAGTTTCCGAACCTGTGGTTAGCAAAATCGGCTGCTCTGCGTCATGGGGGCCACCTTCGCGGCCATGCGGCAGAAACCCGTCTTCGGGCCCCAGCCACAGCTTTTCATCCAGCCAGTCCATCCGCGCAGGGTCGGTGCCCCGCACGGCAATCTTCCACCCGGCCTGCCGCGCCTTGTCCAGTAACACCGGCAAGGTGTGTTCCAGCGGCTGGCGGGTCAGGTGGTAGAAATAGACAGCGCCCATTAGCTTACTCGAAATTGTCCTGCACAAACCGGCTGAGCGCGCGAACACCCCAACCGGTGGCACCTTTGGGTGCATAAGATGTCTCAGCGGAAACCGAGGCCACACCCGCGATATCCAGGTGAATCCAGGGCGTTTCTTCTTTGACGAACCGTTGCAGGAACTGCGCGGCGGTGATCGAGCCTGCGGGCCGGCCGCCTATGTTTTTCATGTCGGCGATGCGCGATTTCAGCAACTTGTCATAGGCATCGCCCAACGGCATCCGCCACGCGCCTTCATCCTCGGCCTTGGCGGATTTCAGGAATGCGTTGCAGAATGTGTCGTTGTTCGAGAACACACCGGCATTCTCGTGCCCCAGCCCGATAATGATCGCGCCGGTAAGCGTGGCCAGATCGATCATACCGACCGGGCTGAACCGTTCCTGCGCGTACCACATCACGTCGCACAGAACCAAGCGACCTTCGGCGTCGGTGTTGATGATCTCGACCGTGTCACCTTTCATTGACTTGACCACATCACCGGGGCGTGTGGCATTGCCGGATGGCATGTTTTCAACCAATCCAACCAGACCAACGACATTCGCCTTGGCCTTACGCTTGGCCAGCGCGCGCATGGTACCGGCGACAACACCTGCGCCACCCATATCCATGGTCATCTCTTCCATGCCACCCGCTGGTTTCAGCGAGATACCGCCTGTGTCAAACACCACACCCTTGCCGACTAAAGCCAGCGGCGCATCGCCCTTGTCGCCGCCCTTCCAGTGCATGACGACCACTTTGGACGGGCTGTCCGAACCCTGCCCGACGCTCAGCAATGTGCGCATTCCCAGCTCGGCCAGCTTGTCTTCGTCCAGAACTTCGACCTCAAGGCCCAGCTCCTGCATCTCGACCAGGCGGTCGGCGAATTCGGAGGTTGTCAGAACGTTTGCGGGCTCATTGGTCAGATCGCGGGTCATCCGCACGCCATCTGCAATTGCGTAAAGCGGTGCAAATTCCGCCTCTGCCTCGTCAGGTTTCGAATGGCTGATTGTGACCGTGCCTGCGTCTTCGCTTTCTTTGGTCTTATGCGCGTCAAAGTCATAGCTGCGCAGCGCGATACCCAAAGCCAGATCTTCTGTGCGCGCCTGATTGCCAACCATCACAAGCACGTCCTTGCCGCCTGCCAGCTTTGCCACAGCAGCGCCCGCCTTGCGCGCCTCGTCCGCCTCAGGGCGGCGCGGCAACACCAGGACGTCCAAAGCCTCGGCCGCCATCCCGGCAGGCCACGCCAGCGAGATCACATCTGCAGTCTTGGTTTTTTCGAAAGACCCGCTTTCGACCAGCCGCGCGACGGCCCCTTTTGTCAGACGGTTGGCCCGTCGGGCGGCGGGGCTCATCTTGCCGTCGGACGGGATGATGATAACCACCCGACCCTCGGCCTGCGCCATCGCATCCAAGTCAAACTCCTGAAAGCGGATCGGTACAAGACTGCTCATTGTAAACTCCTCAAATTCTGTTCCCCAAGACCTAGCCCGCGTAGCACCGCTTGACCAGATAGCAGTTTTCCCCGGCCTTCAATTGCATTAAGGTCTCCGAAAAATAACCGGCAGGCTCGGGGGAGAAAGACGTGGCACGAGAGGGCAGGCATAAGCCGTTGCGCAGAACATTCTGCGCGCGCGCAAGCGGCCCGAACGCCCGTGTTGCAAGCTTTGCGGGGGCGCGCCTGTGATCCTCGACCGCTACTTCGCCCGACGTTTCATGCAGAGTTTTCTGGTCATTGGCGGCATTTTCCTAACACTGATAATTCTTATCGATCTGATCGAACAGATTCGCCGGTTTGACGATTATGACCTGTCTTTCGGTCAGTTGTTGCAACTTACACTGCTCAACACACCGGCCGCGATCAGCGAAATGCTACCGCTGCTAGTCATTTTGTCGACCATCGCCCTTTTCGTAGGGCTTGCGCGCACCTCAGAGCTGGTGGTGACACGTGCCACGGGCCGCTCGGGCATCCGCGCTTTGGTAGCGCCTGTCCTTCTGGCACTCACTATCGGCGTGCTGGCTGTGGCATTGCTGAACCCAATCGCCGCTGCCACCTCGGAAGAGTTCCAACGCCTGTCCGATTCCTATCGCAACAACGGCAGCTCTGCCCTGTCGATCAGCAGTGAAGGATTGTGGCTGCGCCAATCGGCGGAAAACGGACAAGCGGTGATCCACGCGCGCGGCACCTCAAACGGCGACAAGCTGGGGCTGGACGACGTGACAGTGATCACCTTCGCCCGCGATGGAAAGCCAACCCAACAGATCATTGCCGACCGGGCCGATCTGGAGGATGGCCGGTGGATTCTTTCCAACGCCAAGATCTGGTCCATGCAAGACGGTGGGAACCCCGAAACCAACGCCGTTGTTCATGACCGCCTTGACCTTCCAACTTCGCTTACCCGCCAGCGCATTCTCGACACGCTGGGACAACAAGATTCCGTTTCGGTTTACGACCTGCCGCAACTGATCGCGGATCTGCGCGAAGCAGGCTTTTCGACCAAACAGTATGAGGTCTGGCTGCAAGTGCAGCTGGCACGCCCCTTCTTTCTGGTCTCGATGGTCCTGATCGGAGCAGCCTTCACCATGCGTCACGTCCGCCTTGGCGGAACGGGTATTGCGGTGCTGACAGCGGTTCTGCTTGGCTTTGCCATCTACTTCGTCCGCAACTTTGCGCAAATCCTCGGGGAAAACGGACAATTGCCCACATACATCGCTGCCTGGGCACCGCCCTTTGCTGCCATATTGCTGTCTCTTGGCCTGCTGCTTCATGCGGAGGACGGCTGATGAGGCGCTTTGTTCCCCTGTTGCTGACCAGCGCGCTGGCTTTGTCCGCCCCGGCACCCCTTGTGGCCCAATCGACGCCTGCACAGCCTCAGGGCGCAGAAACGCAGGAAGAGCCTGCCCTGCTGGTCGCCGACAAGGTTTTCATCACGCCCGAACGCAAACTGGTGGCTGAAGGCAATGTCGAGGCGTTTCAAGGCGACATCAAGCTGTCCGCTCAGCGTGTGACTTATGACCGTGAAACCGGTGAGCTGAAACTGGAAGGCCCCATCCGTATCGATCAGGGCGGTCAGACAACGCTGCTGGCGGACTCAGGACAGCTCGACAGTGGCATTCAGAACGGTTTGCTGATCGGCGCACGAATGGTGTTTGATCAGCAGGTTCAGATTGCCTCGGTTCAGGCAAAGCGGGCAGCGGGCCGGTATACGCAGTTCAGTAAGGTTTCGGCCACCTCCTGCCATGTCTGCGCCAACGGCAAGCCGCCGCTTTGGCAGATTAGGGCCCGTCGTGTCACCCATGACCAGTTGGAACAACAGCTCTATTTCGAAGGCGCGCAGCTTCGGGTGCTGGACTACCCGGTTTTCTATTTTCCCTATTTGCGCCTGCCCGATCCCACGCTTGACCGCGCGACAGGCTTTCTGGTGCCTTCGATCCGCAGTACTTCGCAATTGGGAACAGGTGTTCAGGTTCCGTATTTCATCAAGCTGGGGGACCACAAGGACCTGACGCTGACACCTTATGTATCAGGCAGCACGACAACGCTGGGCTATAGATACCGTCAAGCCTTTGTAAACGGTCGTATTCAGTTAGAAGGTGCCTATACCCGCGATGACATTCAGCCTGATCAGGATCGTGGCTACCTGTTCGCAAATGGCTGGTTCAACCTCAAGAATGACTACCGGCTGACATTCCAAGTGCAAACCGCTTCGGATGACGCCTATCTTGTGGATTACGGCCTGCCTGATCTGGACCGTTTGCGCAGTGAACTTTCGCTGGAGCGGATCAAGCGGGATACCGCATTCAAAACCAGCCTGATCCACTACAAAACGCTGCGCGAAAGTGAAAACCAGGACGAAATTCCGTCTCGCGTATTCGACTTGAATTACGAAAAACGCTTTTTCCCTGGTGCTTTGGGCGGCGAAGTGCGGCTGGCCTTTATCGGCCACGCCCATGAACGTACAAGCGACGCAGACATTGTTGGCCGAGACATCGCCCGCGCCACGTTTGACGCAGAGTGGCTGCGCAGCTGGACCTTCGCTTCGGGCCTGCGCGCCGACGTAACGCTGGGGGCATCTGTCGACACGTTCAACATTCGCCATGACAGCAATTTCCCCTCGCAGGTCACACGCTCAACGCCAAGGGCTGCTCTGACATTGCGCTATCCGATGACGCGGCGCGAGCAATCAGGTGCCGTGCAATTCCTTGAGCCCATCGCTCAGATCGGATGGACGCATGTGTCGGACACAGACGTGCCAAATGACGAGAGCACTTTTCAGGAATTCGATCAGGGTAACTTGCTGGCGCTCTCGCGTTTCCCAGCGGAAGATCAGCGCGAAGACGGTGCAACAGGTGTTGTTGGCCTGAACTGGGCCCGTTACGGCGCAGGCGGCTGGCAGGCGCTGGCCACCGTCGGTCAGGTATTCCGGGCAGACGCAGACCCGAATTTCACCCTGACATCGGGTTTGCAAGGCACCTCATCCGATCTGCTGATCGCAGGACAGATTCAAACCAACAATGGCTGGTCCCTTGGCGGTCGCGGATTGATCGACAACGATTTCAGTTTTGTCAAAGCAGAACTGCGTGGTGCCTGGACAAACGAGGTTGCGAGGATTTCCGGCAGTTACATCTGGCAGGAACCGGATCCAGCGGAAAATATCGTCGACGAGATCTCGGAAATCTGGCTTGTCGGCCGGTATCAGGTCGATCAGAACTGGCTGACGAATGCCCAGGCGCGCTATGATCTGGGCCAATCCGAACCGATCCGTTTGGGTCTGGGCGTGACATATCGCAACGAATGCGTGCAGGTTAACATGTCTGTAAGCCGGCGCTTTACTTCAACATCCACTATTGAGCCTTCGACAGAATTCGGCTTTACCCTGTCATTGACAGGGTACTCTGTCGAAAGCGGTGGCAAGACATACAAGAGAACATGCAGTTGATATCAGGTTTCTCCAGGTTTCTACGTTCCGGTTGGCTTAAACCGGTCGCACCGGCGCTGACTGCCGCGATTTTCGCAGTTGCAGGCACGCATTCCATGGCGCAAAGCCTGTTTTCTCCTGCGATCCGGGTCAATCAGGACATCGTTACCTGGTACGAACTCGAGCAACGGCTGCAATTCCTGAACGTACTGGGCCTGCCCGGCAGCAGCGAAGCCGACGTGCGAGACGCCCTGATCGATGCAAAGCTGCGCCAACAGGTCATGCGCGAAGCTGGCGTGCAAGCTGCCCCCGAGGCCGTTCAATTGGGAATTGACGAATTTGCGTCGCGCGGCCAGTTGTCCTCGGAACAGTTCCTGCAATTGCTGGGAGAGTCGGGTGTCGACCCTGAGACAGTTCGGGATTACATCGCGGATCAGTTGGCTTGGCGTGACTACATCAGCTCACGCTACCTGTCTCAGGCGCGTCCCACCGAAGATGAGATCGACCGGGCCCTTGGGCAGACCGGGGGCGGTGGGCTTCAAGTCCTTTTGTCCGAAATTATCATCCCGGTAAATCAGCAAACCGTTGCGCAGACCGAACTGCTGGCTCAGGAAATCTCGCGGCTGGAAGGTGTTGATGCGTTTTCAGCAGCCGCAGCACAATATTCCGCAGCCGCCACCCGTGATCAGGGCGGACGGTTGGACTGGCTGAACATCACAGACCTTCCGCCAGCTTTGCAGCCTGTAATCCTGGGACTTCAAAACGGAGAGGTCACGGATCCCATTTCGTTGCCAAATGCTGTCGCCTTGTTCCAGATGCGCGGCCTGCGTGAAGTTGCAACCTCAGCCGCCCCGATCTCAAAGCTGGATTATGCGATCTATTACATCCCAGGTGGCCGCAATGCCGACGCGCTGTCGCAAGCCACACGCCTGAAAGAAGAGATCGACACCTGCGATGATCTCTATGGAATCGCCAAGGATCAACCCCCAGAAGTCTTGGAACGCATCGACGCCGCCCCTTCCGAGGTGCCCCGTGATGTCGCGGTAGAATTGGCCAAGCTGGACCGCAACGAGGTGTCTACAAACCTGACGCGCAACAACGGTCAAACGCTGATGTTCCTGATGCTGTGCAATCGCACACGTGATCTGGGTGAAAACACCTCTCGCGCGGACGTGGCCAATGCCCTGGCACAGCAACGCCTTACAGCCTTTGCTGAAAGCCTGGTGGAACAGCTGCGGGCCGACGCTATTATCGTTCAGGAATGACCCGCCCAATCGCACTCAGCTGTGGCGAACCGGCGGGGATCGGTCCCGAAATAGCGGCCAAAGCCTGGGAAGAACTACGCGGCTCCTGCCCGTTCTTCTATATCGGCGATGCCAGCCACCTGCCTGCTGGTACTCCGGTCGCGGAAATCGAAGATCCCGCGCAGGCCCTGACGGTCTGCGATCAAGCGCTTCCCGTCCTGCAACTGGACTTCCCGGTCCCCAATGTGCCGGGCCAGCCCGACCCCGCCAACGCTCCTTCTGTGATCGATGCCATCGAAACAGGTGTCGACTTGGTTAAAGCAGGACACGCCTCGGCGCTTTGCACAGCGCCCATCCACAAAAAAGCTCTGATAGACGGGGCCGGATTCAGCTATCCCGGCCATACCGAGTTTCTTGCCGCCCTTTCTGGAACGCAACGGGTCGTGATGATGTTGGCCAGCGATCAACTGCGTGTTGTGCCTGCTACAATCCATATTCCGTTGTCACAAGTTCCAGAAGCCCTGACCCCGGATCTCCTACGCGATACGATCGAGATTACCGCTGCTGGCCTTCGCAAGCAGTTCGGCATCGCCAACCCGCGCATCGCCATCGCTGGCCTCAACCCTCATGCGGGCGAAGGCGGCAAAATGGGAACTGAGGAAGGCGATTGGATTGCCTCGCTTGTCGCTGAACTGAACCTCGATGGCGCGACGCTCACTGGCCCCCACCCGGCAGATACGCTGTTTCACGCCGCGGCCCGCGCGCGCTATGATGCGGCGATCGCGATGTATCACGATCAGGCCCTGATCCCGATCAAAACCTTGGATTTCGACCGTGGCGTGAACGTGACACTGGGCCTGCCCTTCATCCGAACGTCGCCGGATCACGGCACAGCGCTGGACATCGCCGGGAAAGGCATTGCCACGCCCACCAGCCTGATTGAGGCCCTGAAGCTCGCTCAACGCATGGCAAAAAGCTCTTGATCCTTCACCTGGCTGAAAATACCTCCGCCGGAGGCAAAAAATCTCTGGCGCACCTGCGCCCCTTTGCATCACGGTAATCGGATCATGAGCGCTATCGACAATCTTCCCCCGCTGCGCGAGGTCATCGCAACCCATCAGCTCTCGGCGCGCAAATCATTGGGTCAGAACTTCTTGCTGGACCTTAACCTGACCGCCAAGATCGCCCGTCAGGCCGGGGACCTGACTGAATGTGATGTGCTGGAAATCGGCCCTGGCCCCGGCGGTTTGACCCGCGGGCTTTTGTCTGAAGGCGCGCGCAAGGTCGTCGCACTGGAAAAAGACACGCGCTGTATCGCTGCCCTGAACGACATCGCTGCGGCGTATCCCGGACGGCTTCAGGTCATCAACGGTGATGCGCTGGAAATCAACCCGCTGGAACACCTGACGCCGCCGATCCGCGTTGCGGCCAACCTGCCCTATAACGTGGGTACCGAGTTGCTGGTCCGTTGGCTGACGCCACCCGAATGGCCACCTTTCTGGCAAAGCCTGACGCTGATGTTCCAACGCGAAGTTGCTGAACGTATCGTCGCTCAACCCGGCGGCAAGGCGTACGGCCGTCTCGCCATCCTTGCGCAATGGAGGGTTGACGCGCGCATCGCCATGTCGCTGCCCCCGGGCGCGTTCACCCCACCGCCCAAGGTGTCCAGCGCCGTGGTTCACCTGACCGCCCTGCCCGAGCCCCGCTATCCCGCCGATGCTGCCACCCTGTCCCGTGTTGTGGCTGCGGCCTTCAATCAACGCCGCAAAATGCTGCGGGCTTCATTGAAGGGCGTAGCCCCCGATATCGAAGACCGTTTGCTGGCGGCAGGGATTCAGCCCACGGAACGCGCGGAACAAGTTCCGCTGGAAGCGTTCTGCGCACTGGCCCGCGAAGTTCAAAAGACCTAAAAATAAAAAGCCCCGGTTCTACCGGGGCTTTTTGTTCGATCTGTTGCTTGGCTTATTCAGCCGCTTCAGGAGCGTCCCCATCGGTTTTCGGGGCCTCTTCGCTTACCGGTGCAGCTTTGGGCTTCCGCGCCCGCGGCTTGCGTGCAGGTTTTTCCCTTTTCTCCGGAGCTGAGCCTTCAGCCTCTTTGCTTTCCGGAGTTTCAACCAACCCGCTTTCAGGTGTGGCCTCGGGGGCTGCGAAATCCATCACATCTGGCTGCGGCGCTTCGGCCGGGTCGGCCTGACGGGCGGCTTCGCGTTCCTGACGTTCGGCGCGTTCGCGATCCCGTTCGGCCTGGCGTTCGCGGTTCTGGCGCTCCTGCTCTTCCCGGCGGGCTTCCATTTCGCGCTGCGCTTCGCTCAGCATTCGCAAGTAATGCTCGGCATGCTGCTGAAAGTTTTCAGCAGCCACACGGTCGTTTGACAGTTGCGCGTCACGTGCCAGTTGATTGTATTTGTCAATGATCTGCTGCGGCGTGCCACGCACTTTGCCCTCGGGGCCCGAGCTGTCAAAAACACGGTTTACGACGTTGCCGCCGGAGGGACGATTGCGGTTATTCTTGGCCCGCGAGCGGGATTTGGAAGATCTCATCTTTCTCTACGTCAGCCTTGTCAATTCGCTGTCGAACCACCCGTGTTTTGCACTGCTCTAAGGCGTTTGCCGTGACGGGATCTCGACTTTTTTGGGCTTGGCGTCAGGGGTGCGCTGCAATAGCGTCAACCTCGCCGACTAATCCTGAGTAAGCATGTCCTGACCGCGCAGACAAGAGGAATCTCGGGTTTTCACCAGGTTTTTTGGTTCGGGCAGCGCTTTTTGGTCGCAATCCTGCCGATCAACCCGGCATTTTTGCGCCAACGACACGGTCGCGCCCGTCCAGATCAGGGATCACACAAACATCTACAAGCCCTGCCGCATCAAACAAAGCGGCAACTTTTTTGGCCTGCGTTGGGCCTATTTCAACAAGAATCCGCCCCCCCGGCAACAGAAAATCCGGGGCTGACGCAGCAATCCGACGGTATGCACCCAACCCGTCTCCTTCGTCGGTTAGGGCCATGCGCGGCTCGTGCTCTTTGACCTCTGGTGACAATTCAACCATTTCGTCCACTGAGATATAAGGTGGATTGGAAACAATAAGGTCAAACTGACCATCAATGTTTTCAAACCAATCCGAGCGCACAATATCCACTCTCCCCTGAACTTGATGCTCAATCGCATTTGCACTGGCTTGCAGACAGGCAGCTTCGCTCAGATCGGCACCGACGCCTGACGCGCTGGCACGTTCGGCCAGCAACGTAATCAGGATGCAACCCGAGCCGACCCCCAAATCCAGAACGTGATCAAACGGCGCGCTCAGGGCTGCTTCGATCAGGGTTTCGGTTTCGGGTCGTGGGTCCAGAACATCCCGGCTGACCCGGAATCGGCGCCCATAAAACTCTCGTTCGCCCAGCAAATGTGAAACCGGCACCCGAATGGCGCGAAGCGAGATCAACTGGTCATAGCGCTCGGCAATCTCGGGCTGCAACTCCTCGGGCGCAATCAGCGTCACCCGACTGGCTTCTATGCGCGCCGCATGGGCCAGCAGCAGTCGTGCATCCCGCGCAGGATCATCCACTCCAGCCGCCCGCAGACGGGCCGTTGCCGCCACCATGGCCTGTGCCGCTGTCTGCAGGCCGGTCATTGCGCCATCTCGGCCAGCAGCCGCGCCTGATCATCAGCCGTCAGCGCATCGATAACCTCATCCAGATCGCCCTGCATGACCTGATCCAGCTTATAAAGCGTCAGGTTGATGCGGTGATCCGTCATGCGACCTTGCGGGAAGTTATAGGTACGAATACGTTCCGAACGGTCGCCCGAGCCCACCTGACTGGCCCGATCTGCCGAGCGTTCACTGTCGATCCGCTGCCGCTCCAAGTCATAAAGCCGCGTCTTCAGCACCTGCATGGCAATCTCGCGGTTGCGGTGCTGGGACTTCTCGGAGCTCGTGACAACCAACCCCGTCGGAAGGTGCGTGATCCGGACCGCCGAGTCGGTGGTGTTTACGTGCTGTCCACCCGCGCCTGAACTGCGCATCGTATCAATTCTGATGTCATTTGCGTCGATCTGGATGTCCACATCCTCGGCTTCAGGCAGAACCGCCACAGTCGCAGCCGAGGTATGAATCCGCCCACCACTTTCCGTCTCGGGCACACGCTGCACGCGGTGCACGCCGGATTCGTACTTCATCCGGGCAAAGACATTGTCGCCCTTGATATGAGCCACGACCTCTTTGATGCCGCCCAAATCCGAGGCCTGTTCCTCGATAATCTCAAACCGCCAGCCCCGCGCCTCGGCATAGCGTTGATACATGCGCAAGAGGTCGCTTGCGAACAAAGCGGCCTCATCGCCGCCGGTTCCAGGGCGAATTTCCAACATCGCCGGGCGCGCATCGGCCGCGTCTTTTGGCAGCAACGCCAATTGCAGGGCCTGTTCCGCCGCAGGAATACTGGCCTGTAGCTGAGGGATTTCCTCTTCGGCCAGTTCTTTCATATCCGGGTCGGCCAGCATCGCCTCGGCCTCGGCCAGATCCGCGACCAGCTGACGCCAGGCCATGATCTGATCAACCACCGGCTTGAGGTCGGAATATTCTTTGGCCAGCGTCGCAATATCGCCCCCCGACGCACCATCGGCCATGGCTGCTTCGAGGTATTGAAAACGCTGGGTGATCTGTTCAAGACGTTCTTCGGGGATCATCCGGGCGGTGTCTCTCATCCCGGGGCTTTGGTCAAGGGCAACGTCATGCTAAGCTTGCCACTATGAAACGGATTTTGCTTGCTTTACTGCTGACATCCACGCCGGTTTTTGCTGATTACGTCGGCCCGGACGGTAAAACCCGCGATTGCTATTGCACCGACACATCCGGCACGCGCATCGAACTGGGCGAGATGATCTGCCTGCAGGTCGATGGCCGCATGTTCACCGCGCAATGTCAAATGTCGCTGAACGTTCCCATGTGGCGAGAGGTTCAGGAAGGGTGCCTGTCATCGGGGTTGCAAAGTAAACCCTTTGGGAAGGCAGCTTCGGACGACGCGTCTTAAACCACCGCCACTCAATTACATCTTCTGCAACCACCCATCGACCCGCGCTTTGTTCACGCCAAAATCTTTGCGCCCAAACCGCAGGCGGCCGTGAACGCGCAGAGAGTTGCCGTGCTGCTGAACCGTGGTGTAGTCGGGAAACCCGATCCATTTCGTGCGGGTGATGTAGGTGATCATGCCTGCATCGACGGACCCAGCCAACACCGCTGTGCGGGGCGTGGCGCGGATGATCTGGTCCAGACGCTGCAGCCCGTCGGGACCGGTTTCGACAACACGCACCACACCACCGGGCAGGTCCTGATCCACGGGTGCGACCGGCGCAACATTCCATTGCGCAGGGTCGGATGGGGCCAGCCGGATATAAGCGCCCAGTCCGATCACAAGCGCGAGCACTGCCCAAAGAACCATCTTTTTCATCCCACTTTACCCTCTGGGGCAAATCCTAGGCGGATGAAGCGCCTACACAACCCGTTCCCGAACAGTTTACCGTGACGTCACCCCCGGCAGGATGCACAGCATCTCATATATCAGGTTCGCCGCCGTCAGCGCCGTGTTGCCCGAGGGATCATAAGGTGGTGAGACCTCGACAAGGTCACAGCCCACCACGTTCACCCCTTGCAACGCATGGATCAGTTGCAGCGCTTGTGGGGTCGTCAGCCCCGCAATCTCTGGCGTGCCGGTGCCCGGAGCAAAGGCCGGATCCAGGCTATCGATGTCATAGGTGATATAAACCGGATGCTCGCCGATGGTCTTGCGAATCTGCGAGCCGATCTGGGTCAGGTTCTGCTGCCACAGCTCCCAGGCGGGAAACTGGCGGAATCCCCAGTCCTTGGCCTCGGTAAAGTCCGATGCCGCGTAGCCTGATCCACGAATGCCGATCTGAAAGGTTTTGTCAGGAACGATCAGCCCTTCTTCGTAGGCGCGGCGGAAAACGGTGCCGTGGGTTTCCTTTTCACCAAACATCTCGTCATTCACATCCGCATGGGCATCCACATGCACCAGCGCTACCGGCCCGTGCTTGGCGGCAATTGCTCGCAAAATCGGCAAGGTGATTGAATGATCACCCCCCATCGCCACCGGGATCACGTTCTTTGCCAGTATCGCATCATAGCTTTCTTTGATGATCCTCAGGCTGTCCGACAATGAGAAGGTATTGATCGCCAGATCCCCGATGTCAGCGATCTGCAAGCTGTCAAACGGGGCCGCCGACGTGGCCATATTATAGGGCCGGATCATCGCGCTTTCACTGCGGATCTGTTTCGGGCCAAACCGAGTGCCCGACCGCCACGAGGTGCCGATATCCATCGGAATGCCAAGCACCGCCACGTCCAGCCCCGCCAGTGACGCGGCCTGTGGAAGGCGCATAAACGTGTTCGGCCCCGAGAAACGCGCCAAGTCATTGCCGCTGACCGGTTGGTTGAATTCTGTCATGCGCGTGCCGCCCCATCCCTTTTATCACGTCTTCCAGCACATACCGGAAATATGGCTAACCAGAAGTTAACGCGTACCCAAACGGGTTTACTCTTTCGCTTTGGCCAGCTTATCCCATCCCAGCAGACAGATGATCTGCGTCGCCACATGCGCCCCGGCAATCGCCGTTGCGCCGGATGTGTCGAAAGGCGGAGAGACCTCGACCACGTCTCCGCCTTTGATGTTGATACCGGCAATGTCGCGCAGGATGATCTGTGCCTGAATGGAACTAAGCCCGCCCCAAACCGGCGTGCCGGTGCCCGGCGCAAAGGCTGGGTCCAGCCCGTCGATGTCGAAACTCAGATAGACGGGGCTGTCACCCAGTATACCCTTGATCTTCTGTGCGACTGCGGCAGGGCCGGATTCATAGACCTCCCGCGCGTCAATGATGTTGACGCCCAGTGTGTCCTCATTGGTGGTGCGAATGCCCACCTGGACCGAGCGTTTCGGGTCCACGATCCCCGACTTCACTGCCTTGTAGAACATTGTCCCGTGATCAACGCGGGACATGTCATCATCGGCCCAAGTGTCTGTATGCGCATCAAATTGCAGCAATGACATGGGTCCGTATTTCTCGGCATAGGCTTTCAGGATCGGGAAGCTGATATAATGGTCCCCGCCCAGCGTGACGGACGCTACATCGGCCGCCAGAATGGTGCGGATATGATCGGTTAGTGTGTCGGGAAAGGCCGGGATATTGGCATAGTCATAGGCCATGTCTCCGTAGTCCACGATGGCCAGTTCGCTGAGCGCATCAAAAGGCCATCCATAAGGCGCGTCAGGCGATTGCAGGGCGCTGGCTTCGCGGATCGCACGCGGGCCAAGGCGCGTGCCGGGGCGATTGGTGACAGCCTGATCAAAGGGCACCCCGGTCACCGCGATGTCTACGCCGCTTAGATCTTTGGTGTACAGCCGTCGCAGGAACGAGGTCGCCCCGCCAAAGGTGTTTTCATAAGACAACCCTTTAAGGTCCGGGTTGGTGAACGCCTCGTCCACTTGGTTCTTTGCGTCTTCCAGTGCCATCTGTTTTCCCCATCAGCCCAACGGCTGCGCCTTTTCCACGATACGTGCAAAAAAAGACGCGCCGACCGGTGCGATATCGTCGTTGAAGTTGTACTTGGGATGGTGCAGCCCTGCCCCCTCGCCTTGCCCCAAGAACAGATACGCGCCGGGCCGTTCCTGCAGCATGTACGAGAAATCCTCGGCCCCCATTTCGCGGCCTGCGTTGGCGATCACCCGATCCTCGCCCGCGACCTCACGTGCCACGTCAGCAGCGAAGTTGGCTTTTTCGGCATCATTGATCGTTGCGGGATAGTTGACATCATAGTCGAGTCGCGCCTCAACCCCATAAGACGCCGCCTGCCCCTGTACGATCTGCTCCATTCGTTCCATCACCATTTTCTGCACAGCCGGATCGAACGTGCGTACCGTTCCATTGATATAGGCCGTGTCGGGAATCACGTTGTTGACCGTGCCCGAATGTATTTGCGTGACCGAGACCACGAGATCGTCCAAGGCATAGTGGTTGCGGCTGACAATCGTCTGAATAGCTTGCGCGATACCACAGGCCGCCATTACAGGGTCTCGCGTCTCATGCGGCATGGCACCGTGGCCACCGACACCTTGGATATGTACCTCGAACGTATCAACCGCCGCCATGATCGGCCCGGGCGTGGTATAAAATGCCCCTTCTGCAAAACCCGGCGCGTTGTGCAGCGCATAGACCTGCGAAATGTCGAACCTCTCCATGATGCCCTCTTCCACCATCACGCCAGCACCGCCACCTTCTTCCTCGGCAGGCTGAAAGATCAGCGCGACGCGGCCACGGAAATTCCGCGTCTCGGCCAGATAGCGCGCAGCCCCAAGCAGCATCGTCGTATGCCCGTCGTGGCCACAGGCATGCATCTTGCCCGGATGTGTCGACGTGTACTCCACCCCGGTTTCCTCGGCGATGGGCAAAGCGTCCATGTCCGCGCGCAGGCCGATGGTCGGGCCATCCTCCTGCCCGTTGATGATCGCAACCATTCCGGTCTTAGCGATGCCTTCATGCAGTTCATCCACCCCGAACTCGCGCAGACGCTCGGCCACAAAGGCGGCTGTCTCATAGCACTCGAACTCCAATTCAGGGATCGTGTGCAAATGCTGCCGCCATGCGGACATATCGGCTGAGAAATCGGCAATTCGGTTGACGACGGGCATCTGGGGTGGACTCCTGATCGGGACTGCGGAATGGATGCATCTGACACCGGAACGAAAGGGTTCGCAATGGCCGAAAATCCTCTGATCCACGACAGCGACGCTGGTATCGAGCGTTTGCTGGAAATCATGCGCCGCCTGCGCGACCCGCAAAGTGGCTGCCCGTGGGATATCGAGCAGGATTTCGCGACCATCGCACCCTATACGATTGAAGAGGCGTATGAAGTCGCCGACGCCATTGAGCGCGAGGCTTATGATGAGCTGAAAGGAGAACTGGGCGATCTTCTGTTCCAATCTGTCTTTCACGCGCAAATGGCTGAAGAGGCCGGGCATTTCACCTTTCAAGACGTGGTTCGAACCATGTCGGACAAGATGGTCAGCCGCCATCCGCATGTGTTTGGTGACGAATCCCGCGACAAGTCAGCCGATCAGCAGACCAAGGATTGGGAAGCAATCAAGGCCGCCGAGCGTGCGGGCAAGGAACAGAAAGGCGCGTTGGACGGTGTCGCGGCGAACCTGCCCGCCCTGCTGCGCGCTCACAAACTGCAAAAACGTGCCGCTCGCGTTGGCTTTGACTGGCCCGATGCCAGCCATGTGTTGGCCAAGATCACCGAAGAAGCGGCTGAACTGGAAGAAGCGCGCGACACGATGGACGCCGATGCGCTTGAGGACGAATTCGGCGATCTGCTGTTTGTGATGGTCAATCTTGGGCGCCATCTGGGTATCGAACCCGAGGCCGCCCTGCGCCGCACCAATGCCAAATTCACCCGCCGCTTTGAACAGGTCGAAGCCCGTCTGGCCGAGAGGGGCAAAACCCCCGCCCAAAGCGATCTTGCCGAGATGGATGCGCTCTGGGACGAGGTCAAAACCGAGGAACATCGCGCCAATGGCAAACTCCCGCCGGTGGACGCGCCGACCGGGGCCTGAAACTGCTGGACAAGTGCGGTGACACTTGCGAGTGTCCGCGTTTCAAGACCCCGGAGGCACAATGGCACCGCGCAAAATCATCATCGACACCGACCCCGGACAAGACGACGCCGTCGCCATCCTGCTGGCCCTGGCCAGCCCGGATGAGATCGATGTTCTGGGCATCACTGCCGTTGCCGGAAACGTTCCTCTAGCGTTGACAGCCAAGAACGCTCGGATTGTCTGCGAACTGGCGGGCCAGACGGATGTTCCTGTCTATGCGGGATGTGATCGTCCCTTGATCCGCCCTCTGGTCACGGCAGAACATGTACATGGTAAAACCGGGTTGGACGGGCCCGTTCTGCCGGACCCTGAAATGCCGCTGGCAGACGGACATGCAGTTGATTTCATCATCGAGACACTGCGCAAACATGAACCAGGCACCGTGACACTCTGCCCGTTGGGGCCGCTGACCAACATCGCCATGGCGTTCCGCAAGGCCCCCGACATCGTCGATCGGGTGCAGGAGATCGTGCTGATGGGGGGCGCTTATTTCGAAGTGGGCAACATCACCCCCACGGCGGAATTCAACATTCACGTCGACCCGGAAGCCGCTGATATCGTTTTCCGATCCGGCAGACCGATCGTGGTCATGCCCTTGGATGTTACGCACAAAGCGCTGGTCACCAAACCCCGCAATGATGCATTCCGGGCATTGGGAAACAAGGTCGGCATTGCAGTGGCGGAAATGACCGACTTTTTTGAACGCTTCGACAAGGAAAAATACGGCAGCGCGGGCGCACCTTTGCATGACCCCTGCGTAACCGCTTATCTGATCCGGCCCGAATTGTTCTCGGGCCGTCATGTAAATGTCGAGGTTGAGACCCGGTCGGAACTGACCATGGGCATGACCGTCGCCGATTGGTGGGGCGTGACCGAACGTGCACCTAATGCGCTGTTTGTCGGCGACCTCGACGCGGATGGCTTTTTTGCCCTGCTGACAGAAAGGCTGGCCCGACTATGAGCGCCGCTCTGCGCCTTGCGCGCCCCGAAGATCTGGACCGCCTGATGGCGCTGGTCACTGCGTTTCATGCCGAGGCGCGGATCGAACAGGACGCTGACAAAACCCGAAATGCCCTTGCCCCCTTGCTGGAAGGCATCCCCCATGGCTGTGTCTACCTGATTGGCCCGGGACGCGCGCCGTTGGGCTATATCATCCTCACCTTCGGCTGGTCAGTCGAGTTCGGTGGCATGGACGGGTTCGTAGACGAAATCTATATCCGCCCTGCCGTCCGCGGCCGTGGCATCGCCACCGAGGTTTTGCTGGATCTTCCCAAGGCATTGGCCGGAGCGGGTCTGACCGCGCTTCATCTTGAAGTGGACAGAACCAATGAGGCCGCTCAGAAACTGTACCTGCGTACCGGGTTCAGACCCCGCGAAAAGTACATGCTGATGAGCAAGGCGCTTTAGCGCGATTCTCCCCGGAAGATATTGGCGGGATTCATGTCCTGAACCGGATCATTCGCCGATACTTCTTCCCCGGTTATCGGGTAGGTTCCCGGACCCGCACACGCGGACAGAATGGTTATGGACGTTGCGGCGATTATCAGAAGGAATTTTGATACAGACATCGTAGCCCCCTTTCTGTAATGAACTGAGGTTACGGGATTCAGCGCGGGCATAGTTAGTAACAAGTTCACACATAATAAAATTTAAGCAGATCTAAAGCGGACAAAATAAGGCATTTCGGCGCGTAAAACGCTGATTAAATTCAATTATCGTTATTTTTACTTTTTTTGACTTCCGTGAGCTGCATTTCAAAAAAGAGCAGATGATCCCGAGCGATTTCTGGAATCTCAGAGTAAGCACCACGCAGACGGAACCCTAAAGACAGGTATAATTGAGTCGCTGCTTTCAGCGGTTTTCCGGTATCCATTCGGATGTGATCGAAGCCAAGGTCCCGACAGGTTTCAATCAGCGACAGCATGATTGCACGCCCTGCACCGGATCCCCTTGCTGTATCCCTCACATACACTCGCTTTATTTCGGCCACACCCGGCGCGATTGTATGAAACATGCCGCAACCAATCGGCTCTCCTCTAAGCATGGCCAGTTTGATTCCGCCGTCAGGCGGTGCATGATCTGCTGCCAGAGTGTCCATCAAACGGGCGTATTTTTCCTTGGCATAGAAGGTTTGGACGATCCGGACAGATCGCTCATCCAGCGTCAGCAGGAAATCCCGATAGTCCCAACACAAACGCCGAACCGCGTTCAGCTGGTCCGGCGTTTCTGGTTCAATAATCTTCAGCAAGACGTGACCCCCGGATCGCACCCAAGGGCCAGCCTAGCACCACAGGGGTTATTTGCGAAGGATCGACGCGCCCGCGTATTCCGCGACCTCGCCCAAAGATTCCTCGATACGGATAAGCTGGTTGTATTTGGCCAACCGGTCCGACCGGGCCAGAGAGCCGGTTTTGATCTGACCGCAATTGGTCGCCACAGCCAGATCGGCGATGGTGGCGTCCTCGGTCTCGCCCGAGCGGTGGGACATAACGTTGGTGTAACGCGCACGGTGTGCCATATCGACGGCGCGCAGGGTTTCGGTCAGCGAACCGATCTGGTTCACCTTGACCAGCATCGAGTTCGCGCAGCCGCGTTCGATCCCTTCGGCCAGACGTGCGGGGTTGGTCACGAACAGGTCGTCACCCACCAGCTGCACCTTGTCGCCGATGGCATCGGTCAGGGCTTTCCAACCGTCCCAGTCATCTTCGGACATGCCGTCTTCGATCGAGATGATCGGATAGTCATTGACCAGCGCCGCCAGATAGGCTGCATTTTCTTCGGACGACAGTGAGATACCCTCGCCTGCCAGAACGTATTGGCCGTCTTTGAAGTATTCAGTCGCGGCGCAATCCAGCGCCAGGTGAATTTCCTCACCCGGTTTGTAACCCGCTTTTTCGATGGACTTCAGGATGAAATCCAGCGCTTCGCGGGTCGAGGCGATGTTGGGGGCAAAGCCACCCTCATCACCGACACCGGTGGCCAGACCAGCTGCCGAGAGCTCTTTCTTCAGTGTATGAAACACCTCGGACCCCATGCGCACCGCCTCGCGGATGTTCGCGGCCGAGGTCGGCATGATCATGAATTCCTGAATGTCGATCGGGTTATCCGCGTGCTCACCGCCGTTGATGATGTTCATCATCGGCACAGGCAGAACGCGGGCCGAGGTGCCACCCACATAGCGATACAGCGGCTGTGTGGTGAAATCCGCCGCTGCCTTAGCCGTTGCCAGCGAAACACCCAGAATGGCGTTTGCACCCAAACGGCCCTTGTTTTCGGTCCCATCCAGCTCGATCATCGCCTGATCGATGGCCACCTGTTCGGTCGCGTCGAAACCTACCAGTTCTTCGGCGATCTCACCGTTCACGGCGGCAACGGCTTCCAGAACACCCTTGCCCATGTACCGCGATTTGTCGCCGTCGCGCTTTTCCACTGCCTCATAGGCACCGGTTGATGCGCCGGACGGCACGGCAGCGCGGCCCATGGTGCCGTCTTCCAGAATGACGTCGACTTCAACCGTGGGGTTGCCCCGGCTGTCCAGAATTTCGCGTGCGTGGATGTCGATGATGGTGCTCATGAGGCCTGTCCCTATGGCTGCAGTCGGTTGCACGCGTCATAGCAGCACCGGCCCAAAAGTAAACCGTTTCCGTTAACGCTAACACGCATATTTACCGCCCTTTAGGGCTAACAGTATTCTGTTTGCGCCAACAAGATCAGGCTGGGACAAGTTCGCGAGCCAATCGCCGTTCGCGGACAAAGGTGTACAGACCGGACCCGATGATAAGGGTCGCGCCCGCCATTGTCAGGACATCTGGCCGCTCACCAAACATCAGCATCCCCGCAAGGATCGAAAACACCAGACGTGTATAGCGGAACGGCATAAGAGCCGACGCTTCGCCCACACGCATTGCAGTGACAATGCCGTAGTACCCAATCACTCCAAACCCTACGGCGCCTAAATATGGCAGGGCTTGTCCATCCTGAAGCGGTGTAAAGGATGCACCAGACATTGCCATCAACAGCCCCCCAGCCAGCGCCACTGCGATATACGCTTGCATCGCCACAACAGTTGAGGCCACTCGCACGTCCAGCTTGCGCGTGATCAGATCCCGTGCGGCAATGGCAATGACGGTCAACACCACAAACAGGGATTCGGGCTGGAATCCTTCCAAACCAGGGCGGATGATCATCAGAACGCCGATGAAACCAACACCAATGGCGCTCCAGCGCCGCCAGCCAACCTGTTCACCCAGAAACAGTGCCGCCCCCATGGTGACAGCAAGGGGCATGGCCTGAAACACAGCGGCGACCGTGGACAGATCAATCAAAGACAGTGCTGTCACAAAGGTCACCGCCCCGATCCCTTCGGTTGCCGCGCGTACCATTGGCAGTAATTGCCAGGCCACCGGATCAAAAATCCGCTTGCGCGAGACCAGTGACAAGATGGCGAACACGACGCCACAGACCAGACCGAGGAACACCATGATCTGCCCAGTCGGTACAGAGACCGACAAGACCTTGATGAACATATCTTCAAGTGCAAAGGCCGCCATCGACCCTATGAGCAGCAGAATGCCGTTTACGTTGTTCATTTGCGCGTCCACAGGAAAAGGGCACATCCGGTGCCTATTGCGCACAACAACCTGATGCGACGGCCGTGGGCAAGACAATTTCCCGACACGCTTGATGAATTAACGTGGGTTAATCAATCGCGTTTCGTGATGGATCAGTCCTGTTCCAGCGGCACGCCGTACAGTTCCAGCCGATGACCTTTCAGCTTATATCCCAGTTTTGCCGCGATTTTTTCCTGAAGGGCTTCGATTTCGGGGTCGACGAATTCGATGACCTCGCCCGATTGCATGTCGATCAGGTGGTCATGGTGATCACGCTCGGCATCTTCATACCGCGCGCGGCCGTCGCCGAATTCCAGACGTTCCAGAATCCCGGCCTCTTCAAACAGTTTGACCGTCCGATAGACCGTCGCAATCGAGATACCTTTGTCGACGGCAGAAGCACGTGCATAAAGTTCTTCGACATCCGGATGGTCGTCGCTTTGCTCCAATACCTGCGCGATGATCCTTCTTTGACCGGTCATGCGCAGGCCCTTGGCCTCACAACGCCCAATAATCGTATCCGACATGATGCCCCTCAGACTTGCTCGGGTCTCTGTCTTAGTATGTCTGCGCCGTTTGCGCCACAGGGTTTTCCGCTTTTCCGCTGATCTTATGCGGCACGTGTCAGATCGGCCCAAACGGGCAGATGATCCGATGCGATATGCGCCGGGCGCGCGTCGTGAACCCCATGTGCAGTGGCCTGCACCCCTGCGCCCAGCGCGATCCGGTCCAGCGCGCCCAGAGGTTGGGCTGCGGGAAAGCTGGGGCGAGGCGGTAGAAAGCGCATTTCGGGGGCCAGATGGTCCAGAACCGGTTGTCGTGACCATTCATTGAAGTCCCCGGCCCAGACAGTTGGCATCTGGTCAAGATCGTCGTCACAGCGCCGGATATGCGAAATCTGTTGCCGACGGGATGCGGGCAGCAGCCCAAGATGCATCCCCATCACCCGCAGCGGCCCGATTTGAGTGTCAAACTCGACCCGGACAGCCCCGCGCGGCTCTAACCCCGGCAATTCGTGATGCCCTGTTTGCCGGACTGCAATGCCGTCACCACGCCAGATGACCGCATTGCCATGCCACCCAAGGCTTCCGGCCCCGCCCAGATCGACGATCTGCCAACCGGCCTCGTCCAGCATGAAATGCGGCAGGGCCGCCGGGCGGGGCGGCAGGCGTTTGTCAGCCTCTTGCAACACTACGATGTCAGCCCGCATGTGTTCGATGACCTGCAGGATGCGCTGCGGTTGACGCCGGAAATCCAGCCCGAGGCATTTTTGAATGTTATAGCTGGCGATACGTAGGGTTGAAGACGGTTTCATAAGGGCTTGACCAATGGGCTTGCGCCCAATGTGCCACCTCTGGCGCGGTGCGCAACCCCTCTGTTCGGTTACGGAACGAATGCCTTGGACAGAAACAAAGCCAATTGCACGGTTAATTGGCAAACGACCTGCAAGCGATCACCAAAGGATTGTTCCTTTTGATCCTCTGCTCTATCCGGTTGCAGTGGAACGGCGACACCGCCACAACTCGAGGGGCTGAATGGAACTGCATCAGACACAGCCGGACAACAGCACCCGCGCCAGCCTGGTTCTGGTCATGGGTGGCGCGCTATGGGGGCTCTACTGGATCCCGGTTCGGTTCTTTCTGGATCAGGGTCTGACCGGCCCCTGGCCCGGGATTGTCATGTACTGCGCGGCCCTGATCGCCTTACTTCCGTTTATTTGGAGCGATCGGCAAACGCTGGTGCGGGAATGGCGCAACCTGATGCTCAGCGGCATGTTCACAGGGGCCGCGTTCAGCCTGTATTCCATCAGCCTGGTGTATACCGACGTCGTGCGGTCCATACTGCTGTTCTACCTCACCCCGATCTGGGGAACACTTCTGGGTGTTTTGTTTCTGGGTGAGCGTCTCAGCCTAACGCGCCTTGCTGGTCTTTTCTGCGGGTTGGGCGGCCTTTTTGTTGTTCTGGGCGGCGCGGGTTTCGTGCCCTGGCCGCAAAACATAGGCGATTGGCTGGCATTGGCCTCAGGCATATGCTGGGCCCTGGGCTCTATGGGCCTTTATCGTGTCAATCGCATCTCGATTTCGGGGCAGGTCTTTGCCTTTGTTTTCGGTGCGCTGATCTTGTCCCTATTCAGCCTTCTTGCTCTGCCCGAGCAGGCTTTACCACCCATCGCGCAAAGTGAAGCGATCCGCATTCTTCTGTTGGCCCTGTTGTCGGCCTTCTACGTCCTGCCCATGATCTACATGACGATTTGGCCTGCGACGAAGCTTTCCCCTTCAAGGGTCGGCCTGCTGCTGATGAGCGAAGTGGTCGTCGGAATCGCATCTGCTGCCCTGCTGTCCGGTGACCCCTTTGGCCTGCGCGAGTTTCTGGGCGCTGCGCTGATCGTCAGCGCCGCAGTGTTGGAAATCGTGCGAAAGTAGTGTCGCCCTATGGGTCATGTCCCACAGAAGGTTGCGTGCACCACCTCGTTCTTGGCCGGGGGCCGTTTCAAATCTGCGTCGTCATCCTGATCATCAAAAGGCCGAGCGAGGACGGCATTCAGCCGATGGAACGGCGCGTAATCCCCTTGCACCGCCGCTTGGATCATCTGTTCGACACGGTGGTTACGCGGAATAAACGCCGGGTTAGCAGCGGCCATCACGTCGAACGGTTGCGCTTCGCGCTCTAATCGCGCGCGCCAGCCCTCGGCCCAACTGTCATAGCTGGCGGGGTCAACAAATTGATCCCGCGCGGTATCGCTGCCCAGCGCCCGGAATGTGTTGGTGAAGTCCGCCTGCCCTTCGGCCATGCGTTTCAAAAGATCCGTCACAAGCTCTAGATCAGCGTCTTCGTCAGCCGTCAGACCGATCTTGGCCCGGAACAGGGTCAACCAATTCTGCTGCAAAAGCTCTGGCATGGCATGGACGATCTCGGTCGCCTCTTCGACAGCGGCCTCCTTATCATCCATCTGCTGGATCAGCGACGTCGCAAGCTGCGCCAGATTCCACACGGCAATGTCGGGCTGGTTCGAATAGGCATAGCGCCCCATCCGGTCAATCGAACTGTAGACCGTGTTGGGGTGATACGTGTCCATGAAAGCGCAAGGGCCATAATCAATCGTCTCACCCGCGATCGAGCAATTGTCAGTGTTCATCACCCCGTGAATGAACCCCACGCTCATCCAATGCGCGATCAGCTTGGCCTGTGCGTCCCGCACCGCCCGCAACAGACCCATAGGCCCGTCAGCCTCGGGATAGTGACGCGCGATGGCGTATTCCGTCAGTTGGCGCAAACTGTCCAATTGCCCCCGAGCCGCAAAAACCTGAAACGTGCCCACCCGCAGATGGCTGCTGGCCACGCGCGTCAGCACAGCGCCGGGCATCGGGCCTTCGCGAAACACCGTCTCACCTGTTTCTACAGCGGCCAGAGCACGTGTGGTCGGGACGCCCAGCGCGTGCATCGCCTCAGACACCACATATTCGCGCAGAACCGGCCCAAGCCACGCCCTACCATCGCCTCGGCGTGAAAAGGGCGTGGGGCCCGAGCCTTTCAACTGTATGTCCCGGCGCACCCCATCGGTGCCTACGGTCTCGCCCAGCAGCACCGCACGCCCGTCCCCCAATTGAGGGTTATACTGTCCGAACTGGTGCCCAGAATACAGCTGCGCAATGGGCTCTGCACCTGTGGGCAGACGATTGCCAGCAAAAGCCTGGGCCATGTCCTGCACATCTCCTGGGGTGATCTGCAGCAACTTCGCCAAATCATCGTTGAATGCACTCATCTGCGGCGCACGCACGGGAACCGGTGCCTGCCGCGCAAAAAACGCATCCGGCAGACGGGCATAAGTATTATCAAAGGGGATCGTCAGGGTCATGTCGCATTACATATTGTTCAGGCGCACGAATACCATAGCGGATCGTATCGTCCCGTGCATAATCGCGCCGAACCAAGAGGGCACCTATGACCGCACAAGACATTATCGACCACCTGAACCTGCAACGTCACCCCGAAGGCGGTTGGTATGCCGAGACATGGCGTGCCAGCAACGCAGGCCGCCCCACCGGCACTTGCATCTATTTCTTGTTGCAGGCCGGTGAAAGCAGCCACTGGCATCGGGTCGACGCCACCGAGATCTGGCTCTACCACGCAGGCGCACCTCTGGTCCTGTCGCTCAGCGCGACGGATGCGGGGCCTGCGGTTGATCATCTGCTGACTCCTGACCTGTTAAAAGGCGCACCGCAGTTGATCGTTCCTGAAGGCCATTGGCAGGCTGCACGCAGCACAGGCGACTACACCTTGGTCAGTTGCACGGTCTCTCCCGGCTTTGATTTCGAAGGTTTTGAGTTGGCCGCGCCGGGCTTTGACATCCCAAGGGAATAGCCCGACCCAAGAAATCTCTGAAAAGTTGAGTTTACAGACGGCCCAGCTTTGACCATCCTGTACCCGTAACCGTGTGTGACGGAGTATCGAGTGAGCATGAAGCAGGTCTGTTTGACTGCCCTTTTTCTCTGCTTAAGTGCAGGGATTGCAAGCGCCAGCCCGGACTGTGCAGAATCTGGCGAACCGTTGGATGTTTCATTGCCCAACGAGTCCACAACCGCCGAACCAGCCGCGCAGACGCCCGACGACCTGTCCCCATGCGCGGCCATGCAATTGGAACAAGGACGCGAGCGGATGCGCGAACGCGGGGCCGTCTGCGGCGACTGGACCATATTGGGCGAAACGCGCAAAACCCTGAAAAGCAAAGCCCGGGGCTGCGGCATTGCCAAACCGGTTCGGGTCTACCGAATCTCAGATGTTGCCCTCAGTCAGTTTTCGCTGATGGATTGTCAGACGGCTGTCACGCTGAAAACATGGATCGAAACCGTTGCTAAACCCGCCTTTGCCGAAATGGGCGGCGGGCTCAAGGGGATGCGGGTTGTGGGGCACTATGCCTGCAAAACTCAGAACAACCAGCCACGCGCGCGTCTGTCTCAGCACGCACGCGGGCGGGCCATCGATATTTCGACCTTTGTTCTTCAGGACGGCACACAAATCACCGTTAAGGACGGGTGGACGGACAAGACCCAAAGTGCGGTGTTGCGCGAGCTGCACACCGGTGCCTGTGGCGTGTTTAGTACCGTACTCGGCCCGGACGCCGACCGCTATCACGTTGGACATTTTCACTTTGACACAGCCCAGCGCAAAGGCGCTCCGGTTTGTCGTTAGTCCTTCGGGCTTGACCGGACTCAAACCGGGTTTAACGATGCCGGTATGGACCACAAAGACCTGATCGCTTCTCTGCCCACTGAGACCAAGGACCGATTGCAACGCCGGTCGAACTCCGCTGGGCTGAACCATCTGTTGATCTATCTGGCGGCGTTGTCGGTCGTGAGCGCCGCAATCGTGGCGCAAATCCCGTTCTGGCCGGTTTTGATCCTGCCGCAAGGCGTTTTGCTGGTGTTCCTCTTCACCCTCAGCCACGAATGCACCCACAAGACCCCTTTTCGTACAGGGTGGCTGAACGATGCGGTCGGACATCTGGTCTCGGTCCCAATTGCCCTGCCCTTTACGTGGTTTCGATATTTCCATCTGGCCCACCACAAATGGACCAACGACCCCAAACGCGACCCGGAGCTGGATGGAAAACCGCGCCCCGACAACTGGACTGACCTGCTGATATATCTGAGCGGATGGATCTATTGGAGCGGCATGGCAAAGGTTCTGGTTCAAAACGCACGCGGCCACCTGGATGCCCCTTACCTTCCGAAGCGCCAACACAAAGCGATGAAGGTCGAAGCGCGCATTCTGCTTGGTCTCTATGCCTTAACGCTCATCAGCCTGACTTACAGCACGATACTGTTCTGGGTCTGGCTTCTTCCGGTGCTAGTCGCTCAACCCGTTTTACGCCTTTACCTGCTGGCCGAGCATGGCCTCTGCCCGCCGGTGGCAAACATGCTCGAAAACTCGCGCACCACCTTTACCAACCGGGTCTTACGGTTTTTGGCCTGGAACATGCCTTACCACGCCGAGCATCATTCCTTTCCAAACGTCCCGTTCCACCACTTGCCCGAGTTGCACAACTGGACACGCGCGCACCTGAAATCCACATCCAAAGGTTACACGGAATTCACCAAAGACTACGCCAGAACGCTCAACTCATAAGATCCGTTTTTCATCTGGCCGAAAATACCTCGGGGGAGGCGCGCTTGCGCGGCGGGGGCAGCGCCCCCTATTCGCCACTTCGGCTTTTGATCAACATGCTGATTAAAGGCACCAACACTGTCGCCATCGAACCCAATGGATTCGCCCCGATGCTTTTGACGGCCTGCACAACTTCGCGCGCTTCAGTCGCCATCTCTTCCAACTCATCCTCGATATCTGCAATCGCCATGTCGCGAACTTCAACCGCCGGGGCGACTTCGTCCTCTGCGTTGCTGCGTCGCGCGAACAAAACCAGCAGACAGGCAAACGCAAGATTGCCAAGTGCCAGTAATGCAGCGGCCGAGGCAGGAGACATGGAATTTTGCAGAGCAAAGAACAAAGCAACGTTCACAAGCACCAGCGCTGACAGGGCAGCAATGCCCGCGATCCCCATCAAAATAGTCTGCTGTTGAACCACGGCCAGACGGCGCCGGGCGATCAGACGTTCCGTCCGATAGATCGTCACCAGATTTCTACTCAATCTGCTCATGGGTCCCTCCTAACCTTGCGCGCGTCCGACTACGTATCCCAGCGAAAACGCAATCAGTAACGCAGTCATCGGATAATCCTTCTGCAGGCGGCCGAATTCCTCGACCACGTCCTCTCCCAAGGACTGTGCCTTGCTCAGATCAATGCCATGCTCTTCAAGCAGCTTTCGGATTTCATCTGATGTCTTGACGCGTTCGGGCGCGTCCTTGGGCTTCGGGTCCTGTTCGACCCGCGCCTCCAACGTCGCGTTGCGCTGCCGCAATTTCTCTAATTCGCTTTCAAGCTCTGCTTTTGTCGCCATAATGCCTTGCCCTCAATCCATGGGTCTGAGGCAACCGTCGCACAACAAGTTGTTTTTTTGAACTGTTTTTGGGTAACGCTACCCAACGGCATTCATCGAAACCGAACTGACCACTCCGCCCCCGACCAGTGCCTGAACACCGGTTGTGCCGGGGCACGAGGTCGGCAGGCCCCGCGCCACGCGCACCGCCAGATAGGCAAAAGCCTGCGCCTCGAGCATATCGCCATCCAGTCCAACTGCCTCGACCGGTTCGACCGGGCAGTCCAACGACACGCGCAGCATCTCCATCAAAACCGGATTATGTCGCCCGCCGCCGGTGACCAGCACACATGACGGAGGTTTCGGGCAATGCTCCATCCCTTGCACGACCCCCGCGGCACACATCCCGGTCAGGGTTGCCACGGCATCCGCATCGTTCAATTCCTGCACCAGACCGATCATTTCCGAAAAATCATTCCGGTCCAATGATTTCGGCGGCATCCGGGCAAAGTATGGCTCGGCCAGAAACAGCTCTAACGCGCCCATTTCGACGGTGCCATCCCGCGCGAGCGCCCCGTCCCGGTCCATCGGCAGCCCCAGCCGGGCTTGCATCAGATCGTCAACCGGCGCATTTGCAGGCCCGGTGTCAAAGGCCAGCAACGCGCCGGGCGCTTCGGGTCCGTCAAAGGACGGATCAACATAGGTCAGATTGCCGACCCCACCCAAGTTCAGAAAACACAAAGGCCGATCCGCACCAAACCACTTGGCGCAGGCAAAATGAAAGAACGGCGCCAGCGGAGCGCCCTCGCCCCCCATCGCCACATCATCGCTACGGAAATCCCAAACGACCGGACGTCCCAACGCTTGCGCAAGTCCCAGACCGTCACCCACTTGCAAGGTGCCACGCCCGCGCGGCTCATGTGCCAGGGTCTGGCCGTGAAAACCGATCAGGTCGACCTCTTCAAATTCCGACAGCGCTTCGGCATGGGCAAAAGTGACCAATTCGGCGGCTGCATCGACATCTGGCCCGTGCCACTGCCCCAGCGCCGTACGCAACACGTCGCGCTCTGCGTCAGTATAGGCACGATAGCCGCTTTGCCCAAACCCGATGATCTGGTGCCCGTCGGTTTCGACCATCGCGGCATCCACCCCATCCATCGAAGTCCCCGACATTGCGCCCAGTGCCCGGATCACCCCGTGTTTGCTGATGGTCTGGCTCACGCCTGCCTCCTGATCTGGCTGTTCTTTTCGCTACATCCGGGTCTTTGGGTTCACCTCTGGGTTGCAGCCCGGTCAAACTGCCTTTTGTTTGCACAAAAACGCAAGCGTTCTCATCAGGCGGCATTCATTTTTCGCAAATCGCGTGGCGGGATCGACACCCGGCACACTTATGAAAAGGTGGCTTTTCCTCCTGCGCGCTGCCGCCTATACAGTGCCCCGCAACATTAACCCAAAGGGCACGATATGACCTACCACCCCAAATCGGATTTCATCGCCACGATGATCGAGCGCGGCTTTCTCGCCGACTGCACCGATTATCAGGGCCTTGACGACGCGCTGATCAGTGGGTGCAAACCGGCCTATATCGGCTTTGATGCAACGGCCAAGTCGTTGCATGTGGGCAGCCTGATCCAGATCATGATGCTGCGCTGGTTCCAGAAAACCGGCCACCAGCCGATCACCCTGATGGGCGGCGGCACCACCAAGGTGGGCGATCCATCCTTCCGCGCCGATGAACGCCCGCTGCTGGGCCCCGAACAGATCGACGAGAACATCTCGGGCATCAAAAAGGTGTTCTCAGCGTATATCGACTATGACACGGACGCCGAGAACAAGGCACTGATGCTGAACAATGCCGAATGGCTGGACGATCTGAACTACCTCGATTTTCTCCGGGATATCGGACGCCATTTCTCGGTCAACCGGATGCTGTCGTTTGAGTCTGTGAAGTCGCGGCTGGATCGTGAGCAGTCGCTGAGCTTCCTCGAGTTTAACTACATGATCCTTCAGGCTTATGACTTCCTGGAACTGAACCGCCGCTATGGCTGCGTTCTGCAGATGGGCGGCTCGGATCAGTGGGGCAACATCGTCAACGGCATCGACCTGACCCGCCGCGTGCTGGATCACGAGATCTACGGCCTGACCTCGCCTCTGCTGACCACCAGTGACGGCAAGAAAATGGGTAAGTCTCAGGACGGTGCGGTCTGGCTGAACGCCGAGATGCGCTCGCCCTATGAGTTCTGGCAGTTCTGGCGCAACACCACCGACGCGGATGTGGGCCGGTTTCTGAAGCTCTACACTGAATTGCCGGTGGATGAGTGCGACCGTCTGGGCGCCCTTGCCGGGTCCGAGATCAATGAAGCCAAAATCCGTCTGGCCAATGAAGTCACAACCCTGCTGCATGGCGCGCAGGCTGCGGCCAACGCCGAAGCGACCGCGCGTGAAGTGTTCGAGAAAGGCGGCGTTGGTGGAGATCTGCCAACATTGACCCTCAGCCCTGATGAGTTGGGTGACGGCATGTCCATCGTGCAGATCATCGTCAAATCGGGTTTGGCAAAATCCGGCAAAGAGGCCAAGCGCCTGATCGCCGAGAACGGGGCCAAGCTGGATGATGCGCCGCTGACCGATGCAGGGCTGATGATCGACGCAGGCGCGCTGTCATCGCCCATCAAGCTGAGCGCTGGCAAAAAGCGCCACGCGCTGGTTCAGCTCGGCTGACAAGGCCTCAATCTGAAGAGGCAAAGCAAAAAACGGCCACCCAATCGGGTGGCCGTGTTGCTTCGTAAGACGGGGTGTTTACCTAAGTCCCTTTCCACCACCTCGACCGCCGCCACGACCGTTCCGGTCATCACCGCCTTCGTCATTGTTGGCGTTGTTGCCCCGGCCCGGGCTGCTGCCTTCGCCGCCATTCCCGCCGCCGTTGTTGCCTTTGCTGCTGCCTTTGCCTTCACCTCGGCCATCGCCGTTTTTACCCTTTCCTTCGCCGCCTTTGCCGCCTTTACCTTCGCCGCCTTTGCCGCCGCCTTTACCTTCTCCCTTGCCGCCGCCTTTTCCGCCGCCTTTTCCGCCACCATCTCCGGGTTCGCCACCATCACCGGGTTCGCCACCATCACCGGGTTCGCCGCCATCACCGGGGCCGCCACCATCTCCGGGTCCGCCACCATCACCGGGTCCGCCGCCTTCTCCGGGTCCGCCATCATCGCTCGGGTCGTCGCCATCTCCGGGTTCACCACCGCCTGGCGATCCTGGGTTTCCCGTATCTGCAAACGCTTCACCAATCGGTTCAGATCCCCGGCTTTCACCACGGTTTTCACTTGATCCCGAAAGGCTTGCCGTCGGCAAGTCCGTCAGTAGCGCGGCGAGACCCGGACACTGTGCCCCGGTCACGTCCAACGTTGTCTCGAAATCCGACCGTCTCTGAAGCCTGTCCAGAAAACTCGGCGTCACCTGCACACAATCACATAGGCCCGCATAATCCCCGGCATTCGCCAGGCTGCGGGCTGTTTTTCCAGTACAGGTTTCCGGAGCAGCAGATGCACTGCCAATCATCACCAATCCAAAAACAGGCGCGACAAATACAGCGCCCAGCGTTTGTTTCTTACTCATAACCATATCAGGACCTCCTGGCGAAAAAACACATGACGGCCCCAACATCTTCACTCACAAACAGGCGCGTTTTCGTGAGGGTCGGATTAATTTGTCTTCAGGAACGCAAGTATAGCCCGGATGGGCAGCGTCATCATCAAAAGTGTGGACACCACCCCGCGTAGCAGTTATTGAACAAGCGTTCATATATCTGGGAGGAGTTCACCATGCACCTGTCCACCACTGCAGCACTCGTCACCGGCGGCGCTTCCGGTCTCGGCGAAGCCACGGCCCGCTATTTTGCCTCTGAAGGTGCGCAGGTTACCATTCTGGATCGCGACGCGGATCGCGGCGCAAAGGTAGCTGCCGAAATCGGGGGTCACTTCGCGCAGACGGACGTGACAGATGAAGATTCGGTGGCTGCCGCCGTGCGCCATGGCGTGGAGAAGATGAGCAAGATCACTGCTGCCGTAAATTGCGCGGGCATCGCGTATGGCATCAAAACGGTCGGTAAGGATGGTCCCCACCCTTTGGATGCCTTTCAGCGCACCATCGACATCAATCTGGTCGGCACTTTCAACGTGTCTCGTCTTGCCGCCGCCGAGATGGCCAGGAATGACCCCGAGTCCGATGGCGCGCGTGGTGTGATCATCAACACCGCCTCTATCGCCGCCTATGACGGGCAAAAGGGTCAGGCGGCCTACGCAGCGTCCAAAGGCGGTGTCGTCGGCATGACCCTTCCGATGGCCCGTGATCTAGCTTCAACCGGCATTCGCGTCATGACGATTGCACCCGGCATCTTCATGACACCGATGCTGGCTGGCCTGCCCGAAGAGGTACAACAACAGCTCGCTGCTGACGTCCCGAACCCGCCCCGTTTGGGCGACCCGAAGGAATACGGTCGTCTGGCCGGTTTCATTGTCGAGATGGGTTATCTGAATGGTGAGGTCATCCGCATCGACGGCGCCCTGCGCATGCGCTAAACCTGCCCCATGTCGGAACGTGAAAAAATGCAGTCCGGTCAATGGTATTGCTGTCTGGACCCGGAACTTGATGCCTTACGCGCGCAAGCAAGACGCGCGGTTCACGCGCACAACAATTGCCCACCCGACGCACGCGGCGCGATGGCACCAGAGCTACGTGCCTTGCTGGGTCAAGCAGGCGAAGACTGTTTCCTCGAAGCCCCGTTTCATTGCGCCTATGGGATGAACATCCATCTGGGCGACCGGGTCTATTTCAACACCGGCTGCGTGGTCTTGGATACAGCCCCGGTTCGGATTGGGGACGAGTCAATGTTTGGCCCCCATGTCCAGATCTATTGCGCCCAACACGCCAAGGACCCGGTTGAACGGGCGCAAGGGCTGGAAATCGGCTTGCCGGTTACAATAGGCAAACATGTTTGGGTCGGTGGTGGCGCGATCCTGTTGCCCGGCGTCACTATCGGCGACAATGCCACGATTGGCGCAGGCAGCGTCGTCACCAAGGACGTTGTCGCCGGAGAGACCGTAGTGGGCAATCCCGCGACAGGCCTGAAGCCCTAAGCGCCTTCAGCCTTTTCTTCGAGTATCAGCCATTCGTCCTCAGCAGCTGAAAGTTTCTCTTGCCGTTCCACCAAAGCGTCGGTGGCTTTCTGAAACTTGACAGGCTCGCGGGTGAACAGTTCGGGGTCAGACATCAACTCTTCCAGCTTGGCGATCTCGGCCTCCAGGCGCGCGATCTCGGCGGGCAGTCTCTCCAACCTGTGTTTTTCCGAGAAAGACAGACCGGATTTCGGCTTGACCTCTTGCTTGACCTTTGGCTTTGAAGCTTTTGCTTTTTCTTCCTTTTTGCCCGTCACATCACCGCGTTGCGCGATGTAATCCGACCACCCACCGGCATAAACCGTGGCGCGCCCATTGCCCTCCATCGCAATTGTCGTCGTGGCCACACGGTCCAGAAAATCCCGATCGTGGCTGACCAACAGAACCGTGCCGTCGTAATCGTCCAGAAGCTCCTGCAACAAGTCCAGTGTTTCGACATCCAGATCGTTGGTCGGTTCGTCCAGCACCAAAAGGTTCGAGGATTTCGCCATCAGCTTCGCTAGCAACAGCCTTGCTTTTTCGCCACCAGATAAGGATTTCACAGCCGCTCTTGCCTGCCGTTCGTCAAACAGGAATTCCTTGAGATAGCCAACGACGTGCTTGGGCTGTCCGCCCACCATCACCTGATCAGCCTTACCCGACACCCGCATCTCGGGGTCACCGGTCAAACTGTCCCAAAGGGACATCTCGGGATCCAATTGAGCACGCGTCTGGTCGAACACAGCGATCTCAAGGTTGGTGCCCAACGAAACCGAACCCTCATCCGGCTCCACCTGCCCCAACAGCATTTTCAGAAGCGTTGTCTTGCCGACCCCGTTTGGTCCGACAAACGCCACGCGATCACCGCGCTGCACCAGAAGGTCAAAATTCCGAACAATCTGCTTGTCGTCGAACCCCTTGGCCAAGCCTTTGGCCTCAATGACCTTACGACCCGACTTTGGCCCTGCTTCAAGCGTCATGGCAGCGGAACCCTGACGTTTGATCTGCGCCGCCTTTTCCGCCCGCAACGCTTGCAAGGCCCGTACCCTGCCCTGATTGCGTTTGCGCCGGGCGCTGATGCCCTCGACCGCCCATTTCGCTTCGGATTTGATCAACCGATTCAACTTGTGACGCTGTTGGTCTTCTTCTTCCCAGACCTTGTCCCGCCAGGACTCAAACGCATCAAAACCCTGCTCCTGCCGTCTGACAGCCCCTCGGTCGATCCAAAGCGTCGCCCGCGTCAGTGCCCGCAAAAATGCCCTGTCGTGCGAGATCAATACAAAAGCCGCACGGGTTGATCCTAGTTCGCGCTCCAGCCACGCGATGGCTTCAATATCCAAATGGTTGGTTGGCTCGTCCAGCAGCATCAGATCGGGGGCTTCAGCCATCAACTTGGCCAATGCTGCCCGTCGCCGTTCCCCACCCGAGGCTGTCTCAACGGGGCGAGAAGGATCGAACTTCAGCCCTTCACCCGCCCGTTCCACCTTGTACAATTCGCCCGGCTCCAACCCACTAGAGGCATAGTCCCCCAGCGTTGCAAACCCCTCCATCGTTGGGTCTTGCTCCATATACCCTACGGATTTCCCCGGCGGTACAACGATCTCGCCCTGATCAGCTTCAACCAGTCCCGCCATCACTTTCATAAGGGTCGATTTGCCCGATCCATTGCGCCCCACCAGTGCCACGCGGTCACCGGGTTGGACAACCAGATCAAGATCGGAAAACACCGGATCGCCCCCGAAGGTCAGGGAAATGCCGGACATCTGCAACAAAGGAATTCTCGCCATGCCCGCCAGCTAAACCGGCAGTCACACTGCGTCAACGCCCCAGCTTCACCTTTTCGAAAATACTCAAACTACCCGGCCACCGCCCGCAGCAGACGTTTCCGCGCCGGAGGAATCGCCCGGATTTCCAACCCGGTAAAAACGTGCAGCGTGTTCATGTCGCGATCCACAACCGCGTGATCACTGACCCAGCCGCCCATCATCAGATAGGTCCGCAACAAAGGCGGCATTCGTAACATCGCCTGCTTCAGATCCGGCCTGCGCCGCAGACGTGTGGCAAAGCGAAAAACATCCGGTGCCTTCACCCGCGGCAGCCATCGTTTTGGGGCCAGATGACGGTGTTTGAGCATCGCAAACGCGTCCAGGTACTGTTCGGTCTCGGTACCGGCAAAGGACGAACACCCAAACAGCATCTCAACACCGTTCTGATCCACATAAGCAGTCATCGCACCCCACGCGACGCGCAGAATATCGGGATCACTGCAATCGGGGTGGACACAGAACCGCCCCATCTCGACCATTCGGCCGTTGAAACCCTCAAGCGAACTTAGGTCGTAAAACTGCGCCGAATAGCTGCGCCCGACCTCTCGACCGTGATCCATGCGCATCATACGAAAACAACAGACAATCCGCGCGTCAGTGCGCAGGTCCTCGACCAAGACGTGGCAACACCGCCCGTCGAACGCATCGCTATCCAACTGCTGAGTGCCAAAGGCTTGTGTGCGCAATGCCTGCGCGGCACTGATGTCTTCAGCCGACTGCGCCAATCGGGCGCGATAGCGCCCTTTGCTCAACAAAACCGCTGTCGCCACGGTCGCATCCTCCGGGGTTGCCGACCCAATGTTGTCGTCATGACCTCGCTAACACAAGACATGTGACCGTCTTGTGACCAACGCAAGCCAGCAGACCGAATTAGTTGGCACCCGGAATGTTAGCCGGGTTGAAGTTGCCGATATTGCCAAGCAGCTGACGCAGGAAGCCTTTGTCCTGAACGTTGGAGTCAGTCACACGGCGTTCCAGGGGAATCACGATCCCGTCTTCCAGGCCAAAACGCTCGATGTTTCTGACGACGCCACGTTGGTCAAAGCTGATGGCAACCAGTTCACGCGATACGACCTCAGGCCGTTTCGGGCCGTAGTGCCGCACCCGCGAGCGGACATAGTAAAAGCCTGAATCCCGCACCACACCCGAAGCGCCCGGAGCACCGATGGCTTCTTCCACGGTGTCGCGCGTATCGACGCCAACCTTGATTTCCGCCAGTTCCTCGGCCGGGGGGACATAGCCGTGATTCTTGAAGATGGGCGTACAGGCCCCGACCGCAGCCAGACAGGCAACAAACACAAGCGATTTTGTCGCTGGTTTCAACCGGTTCATTACCTTCAACATATGCACCCTCTTGCCTTGGCCTCTTGCGGCTTCTATCCGATTACAGAAACCGCTGCCACGGTTCAACACATAGAAAGGCTCACAAATGAGCAACCTTACATCACTTCGGGTGGCCGATCTGCCTCAGAACGCTCCAACTCCGTTCGATCTGCGCCCTTCTGCCGCTTCGTTAGACGAGATTCGGCAAGATCTGGGATTACTGGGTTTGCGCAAGCTCAGCTTTGTCGGAGAGGTCCGAGCGCAGGGCAAGCGCGACTGGGTTCTCAACGGCAAACTTGGGGCCACTGTCATCCAGCCCTGCGTCGTCACCCTCGATCCTGTTACAACCCGTATTGATGTCCCGGTTCATCGCACCTTTCTGTCCGATTGGACCGATCCTGATGAACCCGAGTTCGAGATCCCCGAAGATGACGAATCCGAACCGCTGGGTCCCGAGATTGATCCGGCAGTGGTCATGGTCGAGGCGCTGGCGCTGGCATTGCCGCAATACCCACGCAAGGACGGGGCAGAACTGGGCCAGGTCGACTATACAGAGCCAGGCAAACAGGCCATGACCGACGAAGACGTCAAGCCATTTGCCGGATTGGCAGGTTTGCGCGGCGCGCTGAAAAAAGACGAGTGACAGGGGGCTGATTTCCTGTCATAGCAGGCGGCCAGAAAAATCGCTTGAACATGACGAGAATCGCAGTATTTTCGCGCGCTCATCGGATTTTGGGTTGGACATTGCGGGGCTGGTCGCCTAAACGCGCGTCAAACCACGATAAAACGAAATATGAAACCCGGTCGGCGGCGAATCTGCTGACCCTCAGTAGACAAAGGTTGAGACCATGGCCGTCCAACAGAACAAAGTTTCCAAGTCGCGTCGCAACAACCGCCGCGCACACGACGCTCTGGTTGCTGCAAACCCGAACGAATGCCCGAACTGTGGCGAGCTGAAGCGCCCGCACCACGTTTGCGCATCCTGCGGCCACTATGATGATCGTGAAGTCGTCGCACAGGCCGACGAAATCGACCTGGACGAAGACGCAGCCTAAGCCTGATTGAGCGCAGGCCGAGGCATGACTGAACAGCCCACGCACGCCGGACGGATCACCATCTCGGTCGACGCCATGGGTGGGGACGAAGGTCCCGCAGTTGTTGTTGCCGGTCTGGCAAAGTCGGCTGACAAGAACCCGGATATTGGGTTCTTGCTGCACGGTCCCGAGCAGGTCCTGCGAAAGCTAGTCGCAAAACGGCGTGTCCTTGAGGGGCGCGTCGTTTTTCGTGATTGTCCGGACGTCGTCACGATGGAGGACAAGCCCAGCCAGGTTGTGCGCAACGGCAAGCAAACTTCGATGTGGTCCACGCTTGAGGCAGTGCGCCAGGGCGAGGCACATGGTGCGGTGTCCTGTGGAAACACCGGTGCGCTGATGGCGCTGTCGATGATGCGCCTGCGTAAACTGCCGGGTGTGAACCGCCCGGCCATTGCGATTCTGTGGCCTTCGCGCAACCCTCAGGGGTTCAACGTGATGCTCGACGTGGGCGCAGACGTCCGCGCCGACGCCAAGGATTTGTTGCAATATGCCCTGATGGGCGCTTCGTATGCGCGCAATGGCATGGCGCTTGCACGGCCCCGGATTGGGTTGCTGAACGTCGGCACCGAAGAACACAAAGGTCGGGCCGAGCTGAAAGAGGCTCACGCAATGATCACCGAGTTTGCAGAGCAGGCAAATTTCGAATTTGTGGGCTTTGTCGAAGGCAGCGACATTCCGGGCGACAAGGCAGATGTCATTGTCACGGATGGGTTTACGGGCAACGTTGCGATCAAAACCGGTGAGGGCACAGCCAGCCTGATCGGTGACCTGCTGCGCCAGGCTTTCAAGTATTCTCCGCTGTCCCGGCTGGCGTCAATTCTGGCGATCACCTCGCTAAACCGTCTGAAGAAACGGATCGACCCAAGGCGTGTGAACGGCGGCGTCTTTCTTGGGCTGAACGGCACCGTGGTGAAATCTCATGGCGGCGCAGACGCGACCGGCGTGTCGGCTGCAATCAAGCTGGCCTTTACGCTGGCGCAATCGGGCTTTTCCGAAAAATTGGCCGCGCGGGTTGCATCCACAGCCCAGCTTGCACAAGATGCCGCGCAAGCTGCGCCGCAGACCGAAAAATAATCAAAAAGGCAGTACCCCAACATGGCAGGCCGTTCAGTTGTAGTAGGTGTCGGGCATTATTTGCCGGAACGCATTGTTCCCAATTCCGAGTTTGAGAAAACACTGGACACAACCGACGAATGGATCCGAACGCGATCGGGTATTGAGCGGCGCCATTTCGCAGCCGAGGGCGAAACGACCTCGGATCTGGCGACAAAAGCAGCCGAGGCGGCCTTGGCAGATGCCGATTTAAGTGCGGATGACATTGACGCCATCGTCGTAGCGACATCGACAGCTGATCTGACCTTCCCGTCTGCGGCAACCATGGTTCAGGCCCGGCTTGGCATGACCAAGGGGTTTGCCTTTGACGTACAAGCCGTATGCGCGGGATTCGTTTTTGCACTTTCCAACGCGAATGCGCTGATTGTTTCGGGTCAGGCCAAGCGCGTGCTTGTCATCGGCGCCGAGACGTTCTCTCGGATCATGGACTGGACGGATCGCTCCACGTGTGTCCTGTTCGGCGACGGAGCCGGAGCTTTGGTGTTGGAAGCTCAGGAAGGCAACGGCACTTCGGAAGATCGCGGCATTCTGGCAACCGATCTGAACTCGGATGGTCGCTATAAAGATCTGCTGTATGTCGATGGCGGTGTATCAACGCAATCCACCGGGCATTTGCGTATGCAAGGCAACCAGGTGTTCCGCCATGCTGTTGAAAAACTTACAAAAACTGCTGAAACCGCGCTCGAGCGCGCGGGTCTGGGCAACTCGGACGTAGACTGGATCGTGCCGCATCAGGCCAATATCCGCATCATTCAGGGCACCGCCAAGAAAATGGGCCTGCCTATGGAGAACGTCGTGGTGACGGTTCAGGATCATGGCAACACCTCGGCCGCATCGATTCCGCTGGCCCTTTCGGTGGGCAAACAGCGTGGGCAGATCAAGCCTGGCGACCTGATCGTGACCGAAGCCATTGGCGGCGGACTGGCATGGGGCTCGGTTGTTCTGCGCTGGTAACCGGCGCAAACCGGCTTACACAGCCGCCCGCAATTCATTGATATTGACAGCGAATTTGCCATACCCATATGCTTTGATATCAACAGGGGAAATGGCATGGGCGATAAAACACTGACTCGAATGGATCTGAGCGAAGCCGTCTTTCGCGAGGTTGGGCTTTCACGAAACGAAAGCGCACAGCTGGTTGAAAGTGTTCTGAACCACATGTCTGACGCTCTGGTGCGCGGTGAGCAGGTCAAGATTTCATCCTTCGGCACGTTCAGTGTACGCGACAAGACCGCCCGTGTTGGTCGCAATCCCAAAACCGGTGAAGAAGTTCCAATTCAGCCGCGCCGCGTGCTGACCTTCCGTCCGTCGCATCTGATGAAAGATCGCGTCGCTGCCGGGAATCGCAAATAACCCCGAGGTCGCGCGGATATGAGCAAGTCTCCCGACGCGTTTCGCACCATCAGTGAAGTTGCGGATTGGCTTGGCGTACAGGCCCATGTTCTGCGTTTCTGGGAAAGCCGGTTCACGCAGGTGAAACCCGTCAAACGGGCGGGTGGACGCCGGTATTACCGCCCCAATGACATGCGGCTTCTGGGCGGGATCAAAAAACTGCTCCATGAAGACGGAATCACCATAAAAGGCGTGCAGCGAATTCTGCGTGAGCAAGGCGTGGCGCATGTTGCGTCGCTGTCTCCGTCGTTAGATGAACAACCCCCTGCCCCGGCTGAGCCTGTGGAAGACACCGTGGTGCCGTTTGAGCCAAAAACTGCGCCAGTCACGGAACAGATCCACATGGATTTGGGCGAACCATCCGAGCCGTTGGTGAAAGAGGATGCTCAGATCAACGACGCGCCAGCCGCTAACGCAAAACCAGTCGCAGAGCCTGAGCTTGATGCCGCCCCTTTGATGGGGGGAATCACCTCATTGGCGTGGAACCGAGCAGAGTTTGACGACGATCTGCTGCGCCGCATCGCCCCGATTGCAAAAGACCTGCGCCACTGGCTGGATCGTGTCGAGACACAGGCGACGGGTTAGGAAAAAGGCATTGTTTTCCTCTTGCCCCTGCCGGGAAAATCTTTATGAACACCCCAACGTCGGGCTATGGCGCAGCCTGGTAGCGCGTCCGTCTGGGGGACGGAAGGTCGCAGGTTCGAGTCCTGCTAGCCCGACCAAATCACACCGACGTTTATGGCACACAGGCCAGATCCCGCTCTGGCACCAGAGGGGATCGAGATGACAGGTGTATGTCCAAACCAGCAGATCGAAGCGATGATCACGCGTGGCGAAATCAGCGCCAGCCCGGACGTTCTGCCTGCACAGATTCAACCGGCAAGCCTTGATTTGCGTTTGGGAACAGTTGCTTACCGCGTCCGTGCATCGTTCCTTGCGGGTGAACGCCGCAGTGTCACGGATCGATTGACCGAGTTCGAGATGCACCGCATCAACATCACCGACGGGGCGGTTCTGGAAAAAGGCTGCGTTTATCTGGTGCCGCTGATGGAATCGCTTACTCTGCCCGACGACATGAGCGCTGTCGCCAATGCCAAAAGCTCGACCGGGCGGCTGGACCTTCTGACCCGGACCATCACCGATGGTGGCACCGAATTTGACCGGGTTCCCGCAGGTTACTCGGGCCCGCTTTATGCCGAAATCTGCCCGCGCTCGTTCTCGGTACTGGTGCGCCCCGGAATGCGCCTCAACCAGATTCGCTTCCGTCAGGGTCAGGCCGTTCTTTCAGACGATGAACTGAAGTCTCTGCACGCCGAGTCTCCATTGGTTAACGGGCCTGCTGTTATTCAGGACGGTCTCGGCTTCTCGGTTGATCTGCAACTGCCCGACACTGATCTGGTCGGCTACCGCGCCAAGCCCCACACCGGGGTGATTGATCTGGATCGTATCGGCAAATACGACCCGCAGGATTATTGGGAAGAGGTGCGTACCAAGGACGGTTGTATCATCCTTGATCCCGGCGCGTTCTATATCCTTGTCAGCCGCGAAGCGGTGCATATTCCGCCGATGTACGCCGCTGAAATGGCCCCCTATCTGGCAATGGTTGGTGAATTCCGGGTGCACTACGCCGGTTTCTTTGACCCCGGCTTCGGTCACGCTGCTGCGGGCGGGGCTGGATCGCGCGGTGTTTTAGAGGTTCGCTGCCACGAAGCACCTTTTGTGCTGGAGCACGGGCAAGTTGTCGGGCGTCTGGTCTATGAGAAAATGGCCGACATGCCGACGCAATTGTACGGCGCGGGCATTGCATCAAACTATCAAGGTCAGGGCCTGAAACTGTCCAAGCACTTCAAGGCTGTTGGGTAAGTTCTAGAATTTCATGAACCGGCGCATCTGCCGGCTCATCTTCTCGGCCTGCCGAAGCTTTTGCGCATGATCAGATGAATTGGCGTGCTTTGGCCCCTTGGATGTGGCGTCGCCCTTGCCCATGCGACAGGCCATATCAATGCCCTTGTTCACGCCTTTGTTGACCAGTCGGCGCATGACCTGACGCACAATCATATCAATGATCCGATTTGCATTCATTGCTCAACTCCCTGTCCTCAGGGTTAAAGATAGGCGCTTTATGCGGCAACAAAAGGGCTGCGCAATCACTCTTCCTCGAACAGCTCGTTCTGATCTTCGTCGGCCTCGTCCTCGCGCCCTTCACCCAGTGGAATGGCACCCGGCGGAGGCCGGTTTTCGAGAAGCCCAGCCGCCCGAAGTTCTTTCAGGCCAGGCAGGTCACGCGCGTTTTCCAGACCAAAGTGATCCAGGAATTCTGGCGTAACCACAAAGGTCACAGGACGGCCCGGCGTCATACGGCGACGGCCCAGTTTGATCCACTCCATTTCCAAGAGCTGATCTATGGTTCCGCGCGACACCGAAACCCCTCGGATTTCTTCGATCTCGGCCCGTGTACAAGGCTGATGATAGGCGACGATGGCCAGAGTTTCGATCGCTGCGCGGCTGAGTTTGCGGGTTTCGACCGTTTCCTTCTGCATCAGAAAACCCAAATCAGGCGCCGTGCGGATGGCCCAGGCCTCACCGACACGCACAACACGCACGCCACGGCCCTCATAACGTTTCTGAAGCAATTCAACCGCTTGCGCCGCGTCGCTGCCATGGGGCATCCGGGCTTCCAGATCTGCGATTGTCACCGGTTCAGAACTGGCGAAAAGAACAGCCTCGACCATGCGTTCCTGTTCCGCCAGCGGAGGTGCTTCGAACAGTGTACCGGTTTCTTCAGGGGCGTCAGTCACGTGTCTCGGTCCTCTTTCGCAGATGGATCGGAGCGAATGTCTCGCTCTGTTTCATCTCCATATGTCCTTCCTTCACCAGCTCTAACGAGGCCGCAAAAGTTGCCGCCGTTGCGGACCTGCGGCGCACCGGGTCGGCTTCCCAGCCCTCCGGCAGGTACGTCTCCATGTCGGTCCACGCTCCGGCAAAGCCAATCAACGGGCGCATCCGTTCCAGTGCCTGTTCCATCGTGAAGACCGAGTCGCGATCCATCACAAAGGGGCGGAATTCGTCCCGCGTACGGATACGGGCATAGCCCTGCATCAGATCCAGCAGCGTGGCGGAATAGGTCACGGTACGGATGCGCGTAATATCTTCGCCCTGCCCGCGCTTGAAGAAATCGCGGCCCAACTGATCGCGCGCCATCAAACGTGCAGCAGCATCGCGCATGGCCTGAAGGCGTTCCAGCTGAAACGCCAGATGCGCGGCCAGTTCCTCGCCCGATGGCCCTTCGTCATCCGGATCCGGTGGCAACAGCAACCGGGATTTGAGAAAGGCCAGCCAAGCGGCCATAACCAGATAGTCAGCAGCCAGTTCGATCCGCAGCGCACGGGCCTTTTCAACAAAAGCCAGGTATTGCTGCGCCAGTGCCAGAACCGAGATTTTCCTCAGATCCACCTTTTGCGTCCGCGACAGGGTCAGCAGCACATCCAGAGGGCCTTCGAACCCATCGACGTCAACGATCAGTGCTTCGGCCGCAAGACGATCCGCGACCGAGACAGGGTCTTCGCTAAAAAGGTTATCGTTCATATACCTGCCCGCCCATTAGGGCAGATAGTTCCGCTTCGGCGGCAGGGATGTCAAGTTGCTGCGGAGGTTTGCGCATCGCCAGCGCCCGTTCTGCGCGGGCTTGTGCCTGATCGGTCACCTCTCCGGCGGCTTCCATCACTGCGGCACGGTCTGCAAAACTGCCATTACAGTGCAGAACAACATCACATCCCGCCTGAATGGCCTGACGGGACACATCGGCCGGAGTGCCGCTCAGCGCTTTCATCCCGATATCGTCGGTCATGATCAGCCCGTCAAAGCCGATCTTGTCGCGGATCACACCCATCATGGTGGCAGAAATCGTGGCTGGTTGGGGATCGATCTGATCGTAAACCAGATGTGCGGTCATCCCCATCGGCAAATCGTTCAGTGCACGAAACGGCGCGAAGTCGCTGCTGTCCAATTCGTCCAATGATAGATCGACATGCGGCAAGTCGTAGTGGCTGTCCAGCGTGGAGCGGCCATGTCCGGGCATGTGTTTGACCACAGGCAGAACGCCCCCGTCCAAGTGCCCTTTTGCAACGGCTCGACCAACCTTGGAAATCTGTTCAGGATCAGAAGCATAGCAACGGTTCTTGAGAAATGCGTGCGTATCGGACCGCGCCACATCGACCATGGGGGCGCAGTTGCTGTCGATACCCAGGCTGAACAGTTCGTCCGCAATCAGGCGATAGCGCAGATACATCGCACGCTCGGCCTGATCACCTGCACGCGTAACGTGATCCAGCGGTGGCAGCCATTCGCGGGCCAAAGGTGCGCGCAAGCGCTGCACGCGCCCGCCTTCCTGATCAATCGTGATCGGGCAATTGCGCCCGACCACCTCGCGAAAATCGTCACACAAAGCGCGGACCTGATCAGCACTTTCGATGTTGCGGGCAAACAGGATGAACCCGAACGGGTTCATCTGGCGGAACAGGTCTCTTTCCTCCTGCGTCAGACGCAGTCCTTCGGCATCGGTGATCGTTGCGCCAAATTTCACCGCACGGCCACCGGAATACAATCAGCCCCTTGCGCCACCAGCGCAGCGCAGAACTGGCGCGAGTCGCTCAGGTCTTCAAATCCCAGAACGCGCAGGCGGTAAAAGGTTCGACCGCCGCTTGAGGTTTTCTGGATAACGCGCTGTTTACCGTCCATATATTCACCGAACCGACCGCTCAGGCGATCCCATTCAGCCTGCGCCACCTGAGTGCTGTCATAGGCCCCAAGCTGCGCCAGACGCGTGCCTTTGGCCAGCGTGTCGGGATCGACATCCAGCCCAGCCGCAGCCTTCACGGCAGCATTGATCGCACCCTCAGACGCCTCGCTGGGCGAGATCTGACTGCGCGCAGGGCGTTTGACCGGGCGCAATGACCTGCGAACCCCCGGCAACTCGGCAATGGCCGGATCTGGTAAGGCTGCCGCAAAATCGGCGGGATCAATAGCCGGCTCTTCCTCGGGCGTGGCCAGCGACGCCACTTGTGTCCCGTCTTCAAATTCCTGCTGGGTCTTGGCCGCCTCACCCGCCAGTTCAGCCACCAGCGCGTCCACCGCGCTTTGGCGCAGTCGCGCGGCTTCCTGGGTGGTGATCGGCTCTTCGACAACATGCAGCGCCGGGGTTGGCTTCAGGTCGCCGCCAGGCAGGTCTTCGTCCGCCAAAGATACTGGTCGTGGCGCAAGGATCAGCCGATCTGCGGGGGCTGCAGCGGTACCTTCAGCCGCAACGGCATTGACGGCCAGCCCCTGGTGATCCGCAGGGGTTCCACCCGGATTTTCCGGTTGGATGCGCATCGGGCCTTCGGCCGCACGCACCACGGGCACGCCGCTCACATCCCGCATGACCAGTTGATAGCCCCATACGCCAACACCCGCGACCAACGCCAAGGACGCGACGGCGCCAAGAACATTTACGATCCGGCCCAGCCCATACGTGCCGCGCGGTGCGTCATAATCTTGCATATCATCGGGGTAATCATACGCATCCTCAGAATACGCTTGATTCGGGTAATGCATCTGCTCGGGGCTTTGCTGCCCCGAGTAATCGTAACTCGCCATGTCCGCCTCACTGCCCGTTTCGCGCCTGAAAATAAGGCGCGCGGGTCATTTCTTGCCTACCTCGTACCGGCGGTTCGGGCGATATTTGTTACCGCATCTCCTGCGCCGGAGTAACGCCAAGAATACCCAAGCCCGCTGAAATCACAACAGAAACGGCACGGGCCAATGCGATTTTCGACTGGCTTGTGGCAACATCGCCATCCTGTATGAAACGCAACTGGGTTTCGTCATTGCCCTTGTTCCACAGCGCATGGAAGTCGCCCGCGAGTTCATAGAGATAGAAGGCAACACGGTGCGGTTCATTGGTGCGCGCAGCAATTTCCACCAGACGCGGCCATTCGGCCAGCTTCTTGGCCACAGTCAGTTCTGAGGCGTGATCATTCTTGCTCAGATCAGCACCGGAGAGGGTCGCGTCATCTGCGGCAATCCCGGCTTCAGCAGCACGGCGCAGAACGCTCATCACACGGGCATGAGCGTATTGCACATAGAACACGGGGTTTTCCCGGCTCTGTTCCAACACCTTGTCAAAATCGAAATCCAAGGGCGCGTCGTTCTTGCGGGTCAGCATCACGAAACGGGTCACGTCCGGCCCCACCTGATCGACCACATCGCGCAAGGTGACAAAGTTCCCCGCCCGTTTGGACATTTTGAATGGCTCACCATTCTTCCACAGCTTCACCAACTGCGTCAGCTTGATATCCAGTGGCACTTTGCCGTCGGACAGTGCCGATACAGCCGCCTTCATCCGTTTGACATAACCGCCATGGTCGGCACCGAACACGTCGATCAGCGCGTCAAAGCCACGGCTGACCTTGTCATAGTGATAGGCGATATCCGGGGCGAAATAGGTCCAGCTGCCATCCGATTTCTTGACCGGACGGTCCACGTCATCACCATGCTCGGTCGACTTGAACAGGGTCTGCTCGCGCGGCTCCCAATCCTCGGGCTTCTTGCCCTTCGGCGGCTCAAGGACGCCTTCGTAGATCAAACCTTTGTCGGTCAGCGACTGAAGTGCCGCCTCGATCCGCCCTGTGCCATAGAGCGATTTTTCCGAGAAGAACACATCCATCTCAACGCCCAACGCCTTCAGGTCAGCGCGGATCAGGTCCATCATCGCGTCCGTGGCGAAGTTGCGCAGATCCTCCAGCCATTCGCTTTCCGGCTTGTCGATCAGGCTGTCGCCATACTTCTCTTTCAGCGCCTCACCAATTGGGATCAAGTAGTCACCGGGATACAGACCCTCGGCAATCTCGGGGCTCAGACCATTGGCCTCGCGATACCGCTCATAGGCGGACCGTGCCAGCACATCCACCTGTGCGCCGCCGTCGTTGATATAGTACTCGCGGGTCACATCATGGCCGGAATAGGCCAACAGGCTTGCCAGCGCATCGCCGAACACCGCCCCACGCGTATGGCCCACATGCAACGGGCCGGTGGGGTTGGCCGAGACGTATTCCACGTTGACCTTCTGCCCCTGCCCCATGGATGAGCGGCCATAGTCGGTGCCTGTTTCCAACACCGCGGCCAGCACACCCTGCCAAACTGAAGCTGCGAGCCGGAGGTTGAGGAACCCGGGACCAGCCACTTCGGCGCTGGTGATCCGGTCATCCGCTGCCAGTTTCCCAGCCAACACATCGGCAATGTCACGCGGCTTCATCTTGGCTGGTTTCGCAAGCACCATTGCAGCGTTGGTCGCCATGTCCCCATGCGCGGCATCACGCGGAGGTTCAACCGCTACGTTGTCAAAGCTCAACCCTTCGGGCAGAGTGCCTTCGGACTGCATCTGCGTCAGTGCGTCCAGTACCAGGCCGCGGATCTCGGAAAACAGGTTCATTTCGGATGTCCTTTTGCTTGCCGGGCGGTTTAACACGCAAAGCGGCAAGGTCAATGGACGCCTAATGTTTAAGCTTGGTTTGAGCGCAAACCTCGCTACTCTCGGCCTGATCACAACGACCGGAGACACACATGCGCCGTGCCTTGCCTTTTGCCTTGCTTCTAACGACAGCTATTCCCGCTCTGGCCGATCTGCCCCAGCCGCAAGGCCATGTGTTGCTGACGCTGGGCGGCGCTGTCAGCGAAACAAACCTGCCAGCACGCGGTGAGAATGACGGCGGCTTGCTGGGATACCTCGAAGTCACACATGACGGCGCTGCCGGATTTGATGGGGCCATGCTGGATACGCTGCAACAGATTGAAATCACCATCCCTTACGGCCCTCCGGGCAATCAACGAGATTATACGTTCTCAGGCCCCCTTCTTTCTGAAGTCATGATCATGGCTGGTGCCGAAGGTAAATCAGCGCTGCCGATGGCTTTGGACGGGTATCAGGCCGAAATCGCGTGGGACAGCATCACCACCCATAAACCAATCATCGCTACGCACGCCGATGGTTCACCCATGGGGATCGGAGGGTACGGCCCCACGATGATCGTATTCCCGCCAACAGACGACGCTGACCAATCGGCGGAACAAGCGGGGCAGCAAGTCTGGGCCATAGCTTACATCGCTGTAGAGTGATCAGCCCGTCAGCCGGGCGTGATCCTGCAGAGCAAACCGGTCGGTCATACCCGCAATGTAGTCCGAAACAATACGCGCCAAGGCGGTCTCATCCTTGGCAGCTTCAATGTCATTGTGCCAGCGCGCAGGCATCTGTTTCGGATCATTCAGATAAATGGGGAACAGGTCCTCTACAATCGTTGCGACTTCGGCCCGGACCTTCATGACACTTGGGGCACGATACATCCGGGTAAACAGAAACGCCCTGATTTCGCGAAGTTGCGCCCAAACCCCGTCTGAAAACTGTATGACCGGATAGCCAAGATGTCGGATAACCTCGACAGACTGCGCCCCCGAGTTTTCAATCAGGTCACGGGACGTGTTGATAACGTCAGACACCATAACGCCAAACACACGCCGCAGCGCTTCGTGACGACGCCGATACGGGTCAAGGTTTGGGTACTTTGCGTCCACTTCCGCATAGCACTGCCCAACAATGGGCATGTCGCGTAGATCATCGTCTTTGAACAACCCTGCCCGTAGCCCATCCAGCAAGTCATGATTGTTGTACGCGATGTCGTCAGACAGCGCTGCCACCTGCGCCTCGGCGCTGGCATGGGTGTGGAGTTCAAGGTCAAAGCCATGATTGCATTCGGCCAATGCCCAGGGCAAATCACCCACAACCGGGCCGTTATGTTTGGCGATCCCTTCCAGACATTCCCATGTCAGGTTGCAGCCGTCGAACTCGGCGTAGTGACGTTCTAACCGCGTCACAATCCGAATGGCCTGCGCGTTGTGGTCAAAACCACCGTACGGCTCCATCAACACGTGCAAGGCGTCTTCACCTGTATGACCAAAAGGCGTGTGCCCCAGATCATGCGCCAAAGCCACAGCCTCGGTGAGTTCTGGGTTCAGACCCAACGCCCCGGCGATGGTCCGCGCCACCTGCGCCACTTCTATGGAATGGGTCAGGCGCGTGCGATAGCTGTCGCCCTCATGCTCGACAAAGACCTGTGTCTTGTGCTTGAGCCGCCGAAATGCGCTGGCATGAATGATCCTGTCCCGGTCGCGTTGAAAGCATGACCGGAAGCTGCTCTCTTCCTCTGGCACCAGCCGCCCTCTTGCGCGGTCCGGATCCGAGGCAAAACTCGCTCTGACCAAAGGTCTAGTCCTTGTCGCCTGTCCTCGAGTTCCATATATTGTAGGATGCTAAGGAAATAAACCTTTGGAGAGCGGCATGAATCTGCCCCCTACAGTCACTGAACGCGCTTTTGAACGTCTGGCCGAAATTGGCGCGGCGGATCAGGGCCAGGCTCTGCGTGTTGCAGTGGAAGGCGGCGGTTGCTCGGGCTTTCAATACGAAATCGCGCTGGACACCCCTAAAGAGGATGACCTGATCCTTGAAGGCAATGGTCAGAAAGTCATTGTTGATGCGATCTCGCTGCCTTTCCTGGAAAATGCGGTCATCGACTTCACCCAAGAGCTGATCGGCGCGCGTTTTGTGATCGACAATCCCAACGCAACCTCTTCCTGTGGATGCGGCACGTCTTTTTCGATGTGAACCCGGTGGGGGCTTTGCCCCCACACCCCCAAGGTATTTCTGGCCAGATGAAGCAGGGATCCGCTCTCTGACCCAACGATCAGAGAGCTTCACCTGGCGCGGTCATTGGCGCCTCCGCCTGTACCGCCTCAAAACCATCGAGTGAATAGGTTAAGGATCCGTTTCTTCATCTGGCTAAAAATACCTCGGAGCGCGAGGCAGAGCCTCCCAAACTCGCCCACCACCTTGCCGCTGGGTTCATTCTGAGCGATAGGTTGCCAAAGGCTTCGGAGGATCGCGCATGAAAATCGCCACATTCAACATCAACGGCATCAAAGCGCGGGCCGAAGCCCTTCCCCGTTGGCTGGATGACGCGCAACCCGACGTCGTTCTTTTGCAAGAAATCAAGTCCATCGACGAGAACTTCCCACGCGAAATGTTTGAAGAGCGTGGATATAACGTGGAAACCCACGGGCAAAAGAGTTTCAATGGAGTGGCCATCCTGTCGAAACTGCCATTGGAAGATGTCTCGCGCGGTCTGCCGGGTGACGAAGAAGACGAGCAAGCTCGCTGGATCGAAGCCACTGTTGTCGGAAAAAAAGCGCTGCGGCTCTGCGGCCTGTACCTGCCCAATGGCAATCCCGTGCCCGGCCCGAAATATGATTACAAGCTGGCGTGGATGGAACGACTGTATCAACGCGCGCGTGACCTGCTGGACAGTGAAGAGCCAGCCCTGATGGCGGGTGACTACAATATCATCCCGCAGGCCGAAGATGCCAAACGTCCTGAGGCATGGCGGGAGGACGCCCTGTTCCGCCCCGAAAGCCGTGCGGCATTTCGCAAGATCCTGAACCTTGGGTTTACCGAGGCATTCCGGGCCACGACCCAAGGCCCCGGGCATTATTCATTCTGGGATTATCAGGCCGGTGCCTGGAACCGAAATGACGGCATTCGGATCGACCATTTCCTGTTGACCCCTCAGGCTGCGGATCTGATGCGCGATTGCCGGATCGACTTTGAAATCCGTGGACACGAAAAGCCTTCGGATCACGTGCCGGTCTGGGTTGATTTGGACCTGTAGTCCCTCAGGCCGTCGGATCGTAGCTGTAAATCCACTCGTATCGTTGCGTGAGCCTTGGACCAAGCGCCATCAAAGCGGCCTGTGCAGCCAGGCGCATTGGGCCTCTGAGATGAAAGTTCCGCGCGTTTGATCCCGCTGCAGCAACGACTTTTCGCGCGCGTGCTTTGCGCGCGTTTTCGTATGCAGCCAACGCCTGTGCGACACCCGACTGGGCCTCGCAGGCACGTGCAAGACACCACGCATCCTCCAGTGCCAAGCAAGCTCCTTGCGCCATGAAGGGCAACGTCGGATGTGCCGCATCCCCCAGCAGGGCAAGGCGACCGTTCTGCCATTTCTCGGCAACCGGGCGCAGGAACAAAGCCCAAATGTTGACATTCTGGACTTGCGCCAAAATATCGCCCACTTCCCCGCCAAAGTCCGCGAAGCGTGCACGCAGATCAACTGGATCGCCCTCCAGACGCCAGCCTTCCTCATGCCAGTCTGACCGTTCTTCGATCGCTACGATGTTCATCTGGCTTTGGTCGCGTAAAGGATACGTCACCACGTGACGTCCGGGGCCAATTGTCAGCGCAGCGCGCGGCATCTGCTCGGGACGGTTCCATGGAATCGTGGCCCGCCATGCGACTTGATGGGTGAAGGCTGGTGTTTCGGGCCCGTTGAGGATCGGCCGGATCACACTGCGTCCGCCGTCTGCTGCAACGGCACATTCGGCCCGCAGCCTTTCGCCGCCTTCCAGAACGATCTCGGCCTCTCCGGGGTGTTTGCGCACTTCGGTGACGCACGATCCTAGACGCAGTTCCACTCCGGCGCGCAACGCGGCCTTGTGCAGTAAATCAAGCAGGTCAGCGCGGTGGTAGTAATATGTTGATCCTGCGGCGGGACTGGGTACGCGGCTGATCACCCGCCCTTTCCTATAATCACGCAGAACTGTGCCAAACGATTTTTGCCCTAAAGCAGGCCTGCCCTCTGCAACGCCAAGAGCCCTCAGCACAGCCATGCCGTTGGCGCTGATTTGCAGACCTGCTCCGACTTCGGTCAGTTCGGCAGCCTGTTCAAGCACAGTGACCTGTGCGCCCCTGACTTGTAGCGCTAGCGCGGTGGCCAGACCACCGATGCCGCCACCAATCACGCAGAATCTCAAACCATGGATATTCATGCCCCCGCCTTAACGCAAAAACGCCGGAGCCACAGGCCCCGGCGCTTAAGTTTTTAACCCCAAACCGGCGATCAATCGTCGCGGTGGACCTTTTCGCGGCGCTCGTGGCGTTCTTGTGCCTCAAGCGTCATGGTGGCAATGGGACGCGCGTCCAGACGTTTCAGCGAGATCGGGTCGCCGGTCTTTTCGCAATACCCGTATTCCCCTTCGTCGATCCGGCGCAGGGCCGAGTTGATCTTGGCGACCAGCTTGCGCTGACGATCCCGTGTACGCAGTTCCAGCGCACGGTCGGTTTCCTCGCTGGCGCGATCTGCGACGTCCGGAATGTTGCGGGTGTTGTCCTGCAGCCCTTCGATCGTGTCGCGGCTGCCTGCCAATAGTTCTGTCTTCCAATCCAGCAGCTTGCGCCGAAAATACTCAAGCTGACGATCATTCATGAAAGGTTCATCTTCGGCCGGACGGTAGTCCTCCGGCAGAAAAACTTCCTGCTTCATATTTGCTCCCTCGGTATGGCCAGAAACGTCGGTCGCGGTTGTTTCACCTGACATTTGGCTCTCCCTTCTGCGCAGCGTTTAGCCGACGGGCCGTGGAATGTCACTACACAAACGTTGCATCCACATTCGCCCAAGCGGATTTGTCTAAATACGAGACAAACATCAAGAAAACCTTGTTTTTCTATGAAATTCAGCAGGCTTTTTTGGGGCGGCTAACTTAACGCCTTAACGTCGACTGCACGCGAATCAAGCAAAAGGGCTTGGAGATGCAGTAAAAATCCCGTTGTTCAACGCAGGGACGCGGGTTGTCAAAAACCTTGCCGCTCTGTAACCCGGAAAACACAGTTTGCCCGACCACGTCGCATAACCACATGAGAGGCCCATGACAGCACGTTTTAAAGGTACAGCCGAATATGTCGCCACAGACGATCTGACCATTGCCGTGAACGCAGCCGTCACACTCGAACGCCCTCTGCTGGTCAAAGGGGAACCCGGCACTGGCAAGACTGAGTTGGCCAAACAGGTGGCCGGCGCGTTGGGCCTGCGGATGATCGAGTGGAACGTGAAATCCACCACGCGCGCGCAACAGGGCCTGTATGAATATGATGCGGTCAGCCGCCTGCGCGACAGTCAGTTGGGTGAAGAGCGCGTGCATGATGTGACCAACTATATCCGCAAGGGTAAGTTGTGGCAGGCATTCGACGCCGACGAAAAGGTTGTTCTGCTGATCGATGAGATCGACAAGGCGGATATCGAATTTCCCAACGATCTTTTGCAGGAACTCGATAAAATGGAGTTCCATGTTTACGAGACCGGAGAAACAATCCGCGCCAAGAACCGCCCCATCGTCATCATTACCTCGAACAACGAAAAAGAGCTGCCTGACGCCTTTCTGCGCCGTTGCTTCTTTCATTATATCCGCTTCCCCGACGAGGCCACGATGCGCCGTATCGTCGAAGTTCACCACCCCGGCATCAAAGACGCGCTTTTGACCACGGCGCTGACCCAGTTCTATGAAATCCGTGAGACACAGGGTTTGAAGAAAAAACCTTCAACCTCAGAAGTTCTGGACTGGCTGAAGCTGTTGCTGGCCGAAGACCTGAGCGCCGAAGACCTCAAGCGCGACGGGGCCAGCGCCCTGCCCAAATTGCACGGAGCGTTGCTTAAAAATGAGCAGGATGTGCATTTGTTCGAACGCCTGGCCTTCATGGCACGCGGCAAACGGTAGCTGAAACCTGAACATTTGGTGATCTTGGCTTGCGTTGCTGCACCCCGGCTGTCAGCATCGCAAAAGTGACAGGCTCAACCTCACAGAATTGGATAGATCGCTTGGCGAACACATTGAAAATCCGCCCACTTCAAGCCGAAGACAAGGATCAGTGGGCTGACATGTGGCGGGACTATCTGACGTTTTATGAAACTACGCTGCCTACAGAGGTGTACGAGACAACGTTCTCAAGACTGTTGGGTGATGACCCGCAGGATTTTTCATGTTTTGTCGCCGAGCAGGATGGCAATCTGGTCGGGTTGACGCATTACCTGTTTCACAGCCACGCATGGAAAGTGGAAAAGGTCTGCTATCTGCAAGACCTGTTCGCCCGCCCCGAAGCCCGTGGAACAGGCGTGGGCCGTGCGTTGATCCAGGCGGTGTATGACGAGGCTGACCGACAAGGTGCCCCGTCTGTCTATTGGCTGACACAGGAGTTCAACAAAACCGCGCGCCAGCTTTATGACCGCATTGGAACGGTCACGCCATTTATCAAGTATTCCCGCACATGAGGCGTTGGTCCGCTCTTGTTCTGGCGTTGTTTGCGGCGGGCTGTACAACTGTAGAAACCATTCAGACGGTTCCGGTGTCAGACGAGGTTCGCTCGGTTGAGGCGACATTGCCTCCGACCAAGACCTTTGGTGCTCCGCGGCCCTGGCCACCTGCCCGATCCAACAAGAACATCGCCGAAGACTTTGTATCATTGCATTTCGCGTTGGAAAGCGGGGCCGCGCTGCCCGTGTTCACCCGGTTTGAAACGCCCGTCACAGTAAGGCTGACAGGTTCACCCACCGCCAGCATGCAGCAGGATCTGACACGGCTGCTGAACCGCCTGAAACGCGAAGCCGGGATCAATATCCGGCAGATCCGCGAGGGTCAGGCCAATATCACAATCGAGGCAGTCAGCCAGGAAGACATCCTGCGCATTCTGCCCAATGCAGCCTGTTTCGTGGTTCCAAACGCCTCAAGCTTGGACGAATACCGCCGTGACCGCCGCAAGGCGAAAAGCAGTTGGACCGAACTGCGCCAACGCGAACGGCTTGGCATTTTTATCCCTTATGATGTCAGCCCACAAGAAATTCGGGACTGCCTGCATGAAGAGCTGGCCCAGGCCCTTGGGCCGTTGAATGACCTCTATCACCTGCCGGATTCTGTGTTCAACGACGACAACATCCACACCGTTCTGACCGGGTTTGACATGTTGATCCTGCGTGCCGCTTATGCGCCCGAACTGCGCACGGGCATGAGCCGCGAAGAAGTTGCCGCCGTGATCCCCGGAGTGCTGAGCCGCCTGAATCCGCGCGGCAATCGGCTGGCTGCGCAACCTGCAACCGAAACTCCACGTGAATGGATCGACGCCATCCAGAAATCGCTGGGGCGTGGGCCCGGTTCGCCCCGGCAAATGCGGGCAGCCAGAAAAGCAGCAAGCATCGGTCAGCGACTGGGATGGACGGACCACCGCCGCGCTTACCCCCACTACCTGATGGGTCGGATGGAGCAGTTCCGAAATCCGAACGAAGCGCTGCGCCAGTTCCAGATTGCTCAGCAGTTTCTGAAGGCAACGCCTGGAACCGAAGTTCACCAGGCCTATGTGACCACTCAGACCGCTGCATTTGCTTTGGCTCAAAACCAGGGGCCCCGCGTCTTGCCTGAACTGAACAACGCCATTGACGTGATGACCCGCGCCGAAAACGCCTCGATTTTAGCTACGTTGCTTCTGTTGAAGTCCGAAGCTTTGAAACAGTCCGGACAGCTTCAACAGGCCCGTTCGGTCAGGCTGGACAGCATTGGTTGGGCGCGATACGGGTTCGGCTCGGAACTGGTGGCCCAATCTTTGATTGAAAGTGCAGGCCAGCGGAGTTCCAGCAGCACGACAGACGGGTGAAACGCATATGGTGGTAGTTTTGGGAATGGCGATCCTGGGGGCAATCCTGGGCGCTTTGACCGCGAAGAAACGCAATGGCAACGGGGCCGACATGGCGCAATATGCGGCAGGCTACGGGATCGCGTTTGCGCTGGTCGGGTTAATAATATCGCTCGTTCTGGTCCGCTTGGTGGTATAGCGCGATGTTTCTGCCCTTCTTCGAAAACCTCCGCAAAGCTGGAATTCCGGTCTCGCTCCGAGAATACCTGATTTTTCTGGAGGGCATGAAAAAGGGTCTCGCCACTTATGATGTCGAAGCGTTTTATTACCTCGCGCGTGTGTCGATGGTGAAAGACGAACGCAACATCGACAAGTTTGACCGCGCTTTTGCTGCCAGCTTCGAAGGGCTGAATGAGATCAGTTTCGATCAGGTTCTGGAAGCCGTGGATATCCCTGGCGACTGGCTGGCCAAGATGGCCGAAAAGCACCTGTCGGATGAGGAAAAAGCCGAGATCGAAGCGCTTGGCGGGTTTGATAAGCTGATGGAAACCCTGCGTGAGCGTCTGAAGGAACAACAGGGCCGCCATCAGGGGGGAAACAAGTGGATTGGTACGGCCGGAACTTCTCCGTTTGGGGCCTACGGGTATAACCCCGAAGGCGTCCGCATCGGTCAGAAGGAAAGCCGCCATCAGCGTGCTGTCAAAGTCTGGGACAAGCGGGAATTCAAAAACTTAGACGACACAGTTGAACTGGGCACACGCAACATCAAGGTCGCCTTGAAACGGTTGCGCCGCTGGGCCCGTGAAGGCGCGGCTGAAGAGCTGGATCTGGAAGGCACGATCCGCGCCACAGCTGAACATGGCTATCTGGACGTCAAGACCCGCCCCGAGCGTCACAACGCGGTCAAGGTGCTGCTGTTTCTGGACGTGGGCGGATCAATGGACCCGCACATTAAGGTGGTCGAAGAACTGTTTTCCGCCGCCCGAACCGAGTTTAAGCATCTGGAATATTACTACTTCCACAATTGCCTTTATGAAGGTGTTTGGCGCGACAATCGCCGTCGCTGGGATCAACAGACCCCCACGCACGAAGTGCTGCGCACCTATGGCGGTGACTACAAATGCATCTTCGTCGGCGACGCCTCGATGAGCCCGTATGAAATCGCCTATCCCGGCGGTGCCAACGAACACTGGAATCAAGAAGCCGGACAAGTCTGGCTGCAACGGGCGCGTGAACAGTGGGCATCCAACCTTTGGATCAATCCCGTGCCCGAGAAATATTGGGAATACACCCATTCCATTGGGATGATCCGAGAGATTTTCGAGGATCGCATGGTGCCCATGACACTGGCCGGCCTGGAACAGGGCATGAGGGAGCTTACGCGGTAGAGCGTGAAACCAAGATCGGTCAGATGTCTATTTCTTGTAGGCGATTTGACTGACGTAGGACATGTAGCCAAAGAACGTATCTTGCGCGACGCGGTCGCGGGCCTCTTGCTTCAGGGCCTCCCCGGTGCCGGGCTGCAGAATGCCTTCTTCCACCAAGCGATCCGCGCCCCGATCTATGACGGTCAGAAAGTACTCGGCCTGCCCTTCAGCAACATAACCGTGGCCTTTACGTGCACCCAATGCAAAGCCGTTTTCGGTCAGCAGACCTGATATCTGACGCATGATCCAAAGGTTGGTGACGTTCTGGTTGATCATGAAACGCACAAGCTGATCCAGCGGATCGAAATCGGCGATCTGAGCGGTTGCGGTGCTGTAGTCTCCATCACAAATCGCCAATATGCCGCCGGGTTTCAAAATCCGATGAGCCTCGTGAATGGCTTTCTCCGGTTCGGGGACATGGCACAGCAACGTGTGCATCAACACAATATCGAACTTGCTATCCGGTAGGCCGGTTTGCCTTGCGTCACCAACTACAAAGCTCATGTTTGGCTCGCCCGCAAAATGCGCGTTGGCACGGGCCACCATTACAGGTGAGGGTTCCACACCCAGTGCTGTTTCGGCTCCGGCCATGTCGATCAGGTCCCGTGTGACATATCCCGTCCCGGACCCCAATTCGACAGCCGCGGCGTTGGGGGGCAACTTAATATCCGCAAGATAGGCCTGCCTGATCGCAATCTGCGCGGCATCCTGGCTTCGGATATCTATCGCGTCGGCGATACGTTTCTGAAGGTCTTCATCCTGAGATGCGAGATCGGCATAGGGGTCAGACACAGCACTTCCTCCGGCAAAATCGGATGGATTATACTGCAAATTCGCAAATTTCTCATCTGGCTCGAGTTACTTGTTGCTATGACATCTCCTGCGGGGTTCTTCTCGGCGCTGTTATTTGCGCACTCAACGGCTGTTGCCGCAGTCGTAACGGTTCTGCATGGTACCCATGCGTCCCTCTTGCCAGCCCTTCGCTGCTGCCCCATATCTGGGCTATGATCAAGCTCACCCCGATCCTTCTGGCCGTTTTGTACGGCCTTGCGATGTACCGGATATCCGTCTGGCGCACCCACCGAGAGCTGGACGCAAAGTCGACCGAACTGGCCGACCCCGCGTTGAAGCGTATGACGGACCGGCTGGCCGCTGCTTTGGGGATCGATCGGGTACCGGTTTATATTTATGAGATCGACCCGGTGAATGGGTTGGCCGCCCCAGACGGGCGGATTTTCATTACGCGGGGGTTCTATCGCAAGTTTCGCAATGGCGAAGTTTCAGCCGAGGAAATGGCCAGTGTCATCGCGCATGAGTTGGGGCATGTGGCGCTGGGGCACGCCCGGCGGCGGATGATTGATTTTTCCGGTCAGAACGCGATGCGGACGGCGTTGATACTGGTCCTGAACCGGTTCATCCCGTTCATCGGTGCGATGATTGCCAATGCTTTAACCGCCCTTTTGGCCTCGCGCCTGTCACGAGGGGATGAGTATGAGGCCGACGAATACGCCGCAGCTTTGTTGACCAAGGCCGGGATCGGAATTGGCCCGCAGAAATCACTGTTCCACAAGTTGGAGGACCTGACGCAGCAACGCGCCGGTGTCGTTCCGGCGTGGTTGATGAGCCACCCCAAGACGGACGAGCGGATTGCAGCGTTGGAAGCTCTTGAACAACGTTGGGAACGTGGCTGAGGGTGCGCGGCGAGAGGCCAGCCTCTCGCGCTCTCCGAGGTATTTTTAGCCAGATGAAGCAGGATCGCGTTTACGTGGTGAGGGCTTTGCCCAATCGGGGAAGGCGGGCTTTTTTCATCAATGCGCGCAAGGTCCATTGATCACCTGAAAGACGGTTAGCCTCGGCAAGGACCTGAGCCGCGAGTGCGTTCATCCCAATTGCGTCTGCCTGCCAAAAACCGTGAAGCAGACTGTCTGGGTCACGCCGTTCAAGCCCCTCTTCGGACAGGATATTTCTGGGGAAATCCTTCGCATTCACCGTCACGATTACATCGGCAGACGCAGCAATTGCGGTGGCCAATACATGAATGTCAGCAGCATCAGGCAGCCAAAGGCGGTTTTGCAGTCCCTCGTTAACCGCACGCTCGGCATCGGGCCAATTGGCTTGTGTCAGTGCGATTTCGGCACGGGCTTGTGCCTCACCCGTTGGGCCAAGTTTGCGGGCGGCGCGGGCCCATTCCTCGAGGATGCGTGCAGACCAGATCGGGGTGAAATGACCCATACGCGCCGCGCCCAAAAGCATCTCGCGCATCACCGTGGGGTAGATCACGCAGGTGTCGAGCACGGCTTTCATAGGCGATAGAACACCGCTTTGAGGTAACCGCTTTCCGCCAGTTGCGGCAATTGCGGGTGATCCGGGCCCGCAAACCCGGTGTGGATCAGTTGTGCCTGCCGTCCGGCCCGACCGATCCCGCGGGATGAGGCATCGCGGAATCGCCCCAGATCAGCGGCGTGTGAACATGAGCACAGTCCCAGATAACCACCGGATTTGACCAGAGGTGCGGCCAGTCGGGCGATCCGCTCATAGGCGCGCAGCCCTGCATCCAGCGCTTGTTTCGACGGCGCAAAAGCGGGCGGGTCGCAGATCACGACGTCAAACTGCGCGCCCTCTTCCCCCAATTGGGTCAACACGTCGAACGCGTCGCCCTGCCGGGTTTGGAACTTGTCAGCAAGGCCCGAAGCCTCGGCGCCCTTTGCCGCCAACTCCAGTGCGGCGGCAGAGCCATCAACAGACAGCGCCTGCCCTGCACCGCCTGCCAGCATGGCGAGACCAAAGCCGCCCACATGGCTGAAAACATCCAGAACCTGCGCTCCGGGATGAACAAGCCGCGCAGCGAAGGCATGATTGGGACGCTGGTCATAGAACAGGCCGGTTTTCTGCCCGCCGGTCAGATCGGCCATGTAGGTCGCGCCATTCATCGGCACCGGCAGCGGTGCATCGGGTGCGGTGCCGCGCAGGGTTTGGTTGACGTCGTCCAGCCCCTCAAGCCCACGTGTACGGCCCGAGGCGTTCTTTAGAACCGTGGACACGCCTGTCACCTTGACCAGAGCGTCTGTCAGCAGGTCCAGATGTGCCTCGACCCAGGCCGCGTTCGGCTGGATAACGCAGGCGTCACCGAAGCGGTCGATGATCACGCCGGGAAAGCCATCCGCCTCGGCATGGATCAGGCGGTAATACGGCGCGTCAAACAGGCTTTCGCGCATCTCGAGGGCGCGCCGCAGGCGGGTTTCGAACCACGCGGCGTCAAGCTGCGCGTCAATATCACGGTCCAGCACCCGGCACATGATCTTGGATTCAGGATTGACCGCCACCAGCGCGATGGGCGCGCGTTTTTCATCCTCAAGCACGGCCAGTGCACCGGCAGGGATTTTACGGGTACGGCGGTCGGTGACGATGTCATTGGCATAGACCCAGGGGAAGCCATGACGCAGGCCGCGCGCATTGGCTTTGGGTTTCAGGCGGATACGGGGGCGGTCGGCAGATTGGGTCATGGCGCCCTCATAGTCAGGAACGCGCCGGTCGAAAACCCCTAGCGGTTACGGGATCGCCATCCGCCTCGGCGTTTGGGGTTCTGAGCCGCCTGAAGACCCTCGCTCAGGACCTGAGTCATGGGATGATCGGGGTTTTGGTCCACATAACCCGCGTGTAATTCCGCCAGCGCTGTATTCTGATCGCGATCGGCAGGCAGGCTGAGCGCCCAGTCCAGAAAGATACTGCGGCATTCGGGCAAGGAGATGCCCTCAATGCGATAAGCTTCAAGGATCAAACCCTTGTGGTCGTTGGGATCAGTGCTGCGCGCCATCTTCGCCCCCTTTGATCACGCTCCCGATCAGATCGGCTGCGATCGTGTAACTGTCCTGCAATGCCGCCTGTAGCGCCTCGACCTGTTCGAACCCGGTCGCGCGGCACAGAAACGCGGTGCCGCCCTCGCCGATCTTGTCCGCTTCGATGACCTTGCCCGACAGCAGTCGGGCGGCACATTGCACGGACCAGCATAAATCATAGCACTCTTTCAGCGATTGCGCCTGCGCGACATTCAGCAATCCGGCTGCGACGGCCCCATCCAGACCCGACGATACATCACGCTGCGCCGAGCCGGCCAGCAAAGCGCCGGTCTCGGCCATCAGTTCGATGTCCATCAGACGCCCCGGTCCGTTCTTGGCATCCCAGATGCCCGCAGGTGCCTTGGCGGCAGCAAGGCGCGCGCGCATTTCTGCCACTTCGCGCAGGACTTTAGCCTGTTCTCGTGGGTGAGACAGGAATTCAGCCCGGAAGGATTCAATGTCCTCAGCCAGCCCCGCGTCACCCGCGACGACATGCGCGCGAGTCAGGGCCAAATGTTCCCACACCCAAGCTTCGTTTTGCTGATAGTTGGTAAAGCTGGCCCAGCTTGTTGCCACCGGCCCCTGATTACCCGAGGGGCGCAATCGCATATCGACCTCATACAAACGCCCTTGGGACATTGGGGCCGAGAGTGCTGTAATCAGCGCCTGCGTAAACCTGGCGTAATATGTCCGCGTGGCCAATGGGCGCGGGCCATCCGACATCTCTTGGTCCAAGGGATCATAGATCACGATCATGTCCAGATCGGATTGCGAGTTGATCCGCCCTGCCCCAAGTGAGCCCATGCCCAGAATAGCCGCCCCGCGCCCCGGCGCAGGACCATGTTTGCGGGCGAAGTTTTCAGTGACGTGTGGGAGTATGGCTGCAATCACCGACTGAGCAAGCTCAGCATATTGCTGACCGGCCTGTGCCCCGTCAATCAGGCCGCGCAGATGGTGCACACCAATACGGAAATGCCATTCTTTGCACCAGCGCCGCGCCAGATCGAGCTGAGTTTCATAGTCCGTTTCCTCTGAAAGGGCTTGTGCCAGTTCGGCCTGCAGCGCCTCTTGCCCCGGCCAATCGGTAAAGAAACTGCCCCCGATCACTGCGTCAAACACAGACGCATTGCGTGACAGGTGCGAAGCAAGCGCATGGGATGTGCCAACAATATCGACCAAGAGGTCAATCAGATGCGGGTTCGCTTCGAACAAGGAAAACAGCTGCACGCCGGCGGGAAGACCGGCCAGAAACCCGTCCAAGGCCATAAGCGCCTCGTCTGGCTTGGCCGTCTTGGCGAGGCGCGACAGCAATTCTGGCCGCAGACGTTCGAAAATCCGAGCACCTCGCTGGCTTCGCAACGCCGGATATGTCGTCCAACGCGCCAGTATCTTTTTGTCGAACTCGACATCCTGCGCAGGCGCGGGCGGTTGTGATTGGCCCGGAGCAAAGAACCCCTCGGTCAGTTCATGTACTTCGGTCAGGCGGTTCGTCAGGTCTTGCATCAAATCGGCGCTGCTGATCCCCATCAGGCACGCAACACGTTCGATCCCATCCGGCGTTTTGGGAACCTTGTGGGTCTGCGCATCGTGGATCATCTGAATGCGATGCTCGACCTCGCGATGCGCCCGGTAATGATCGGTCAGTTTCTCGGCTACGTCCTCTGGCACCCAGCCTTTTGACGCCAGCGCTGCCAGCCCCGGAACAGTCCCCCGCACCCGCAGGTCAGCAACCCGCCCACCTGCGATCAGTTGGCGGGTTTGAGTGAAAAACTCGATCTCTCGGATACCGCCCTGCCCCAGCTTCATGTCGTGGCCGGGGATTGACATGGACCCACCCGTACCTTTGTTTTCGCGGATACGCAGACGCATATCATGGGCGTCCTGAATGGCCGCAAAGTCCAGATGACGGCGCCAGACGAATGGGCGCAGGCTGTCCAAAAACCTTTGACCCGCAACCAGATCCCCGGCACAGGGTCGTGCCTTGATATAGGCTGCCCGTTCCCAGGTACGACCAAGGCTTTCATAATACCGTTCAGCCGCCTCCATCGCCATGCAGACCGGTGTCACGGCGGGATCAGGACGCAGCCTCAGATCGGTACGAAACACATACCCGTCCGCCGTCTTGTCGCTGAGCGTTGCGCAAAAGTTTCGCGTCGCCCGGACCATGCCCTGCCGGGCTTCATAAAAATCATCTGGGTCAAAACGCGTCTCATCAAACAGGACTATCAGGTCAATGTCCGAGCTATAGTTCAGCTCATGCGCGCCCATCTTGCCCATCGCAAGAATGACCAGCCCAGCTGCGTTTTCGACATCATCTTCAGTCATTCCGGGCAGTTTCTTGCGCCGGATCAAAGCAGCGATCTCGGCCTTGGCCGCAACATCCGCAGCCAGGGCTCCGAAATCCGTTAGGGCCGCTGTGACCTTTTCCAGCGGCCATGCGCCCGCGATATCGGCCAAGGCGGTCAGCAGCGCCAAACGTCGCTTGGCCTGACGCAAGCCGGGTTTCAACTGATCGGGCGGCAGTTCGCGCGCTGCAGCCATAACGTTCGCCAGCGCCTGATCCGGCTGTTCCAATGCCTCGGGCAGCCAGCCTTTCTCACGCTCGATCAGACCTTTCAGATAAGGGCTGGACCCGGCAGTGCCCGCCACGAGCTCACCCATTTCCTGCGGCAAATCTGGCATCAGGGCCCGCGCTTCATCCCCCAGAGACGGATCAAAAGCACGTGGAAGTCGGGTAATGGCAAGTGCGTCAGTCATGCGCGCACCCTGCGCATCGCGGCGCGTCATCGTCAATGGGGCATTCTGATCAGACGTCCTGAACGGGTGTGTCCTGACTGAAACTGTTGACCCAGACGTCGTTCCTTCGTTCCCACAATGAGGAAATCAGCATCGCTTCGCGCTCTGTCGCACCGGGACGCAAGTAATCAGCCCTATAAGACAACAGGACTATATCCGACGTCAGAACCCGCAACCGCGCATCGCTCAGATCAAACTCCACCATCGTCGGAGAATCCGCGAATTGGCCAACATGATCATCGCGATTGGCAAACCCGGTTGGGTAAACCCCCAGAAAATCTGCACTCAGCAAAGCACGGTCTGCGCTTGCATTACCTTCGACCAACGCAATCCAGACCTGCTTTTCCAGGTCAAGAATTTCATTCAACGCCGGAGCTGTCTTGTTTTCAGTCATACTCATGACCGCACCCTGCGATCAGAGGTGTTCAACGTCAACCGAGTTGCAGAATGTAAATCTTTTTCACATCACCCCTTGCATCACCAAAATGCATCCCCATCTAGACAATGTGAAAAGAATTTACATCAACCCTGGAGAGCTTTCATGACTGCACTGTCAGACCCCGCCGTCCCCGCAAATCCGGGATGGCTTTACCGAATTGAAGCCTGGCTGGACGACAAAGGCAAAGGGGCCTGGATCGCCGCCATGGTCCTTGGGTTCATCTTCTTCTGGCCCGTTGGCCTAGCCCTTCTGGCTTATATGATCTGGAGCAAACGCATGTTCAGCAAGTCCTGCAGCCGCCGTAAATCCTGGCACAGCCACATGAGCGCAATGAAGCCGTCGGGTAACAGCGCCTTTGACGCCTACAAGGCCGACACCCTTGCCCGTCTGGAGCGCGAGCAGCAGGATTTCGAAGCCTTCCTGCGCCGTCTGCGCGAGGCCAAGGACAAGGCCGAGTTCGACCAGTTCATGGACGAACGCGCCTGCGAGAACCACGAAGACGACGGCAAAGGCGCACCTGCCTGATAGCCCTTGCCCTGCCCCGATACTTCGGGTCAGGGTGCCTCAACCCTATCTTTCGGACCTGACGAATGAACCACCTGCCCAACCCGGATACTCAACCAGAATTCTACAGCTCGGTTGCGACCAAGCGCTTTGTCGCGTGGCTGTTCGATATCGCCTTCATCTCGCTGCTGTGCATCGTGCCCGTCTTCCTGACATTCGGTGCGGGGCTGTTTTTCCTGCCGCTGATTTATGCGGTGATCAGCTTTGCGTATCGGGTCATCACTATGTCGAACGGCTCAGCCACGCTGGGTATGCGCTTCATGGGCATCGAACTGCGCGACGCGTTTGGCGAACGTATGGATATGGGCAAAGCCATCGCCCATACTGCCGGTTATTTCGTCAGCATGGCGTTTTTCGTGGTCCAGATCATTTCGGTCATCATGATGCTGACAAGCGCCCGCGGTCAGGGCCTGACCGACAGTTTCCTAGGGACTGTTATGATCAATCAAAGAGCGTGAGGCCCAACTGCGTGAATCACTTGGCGGTCTCGGGAACGGTTGTTATCATCTGTCCCGAGGCTAGATGGGAACTTCATGCGACACACGCTGCCAATTGCGCCACAATTCTATGTGACCGCTCCACAACCCTGCCCCTATCTTGACGGCAGGATGGAGCGTAAATTGTTTACGGCCCTTCAAGGCGAAGGCGCTGAGCAGTTGAATAACTCGCTTTCGCAGCAGGGGTTTCGCCGATCGCAAAACGTGCTTTACCGACCGTCCTGCACGGACTGCGCAGCTTGTTTGTCCGCCCGGATCGACGTTTCGGCCTTTCGCGCCACCAAAAGCCAGAAACGCGCTGCAAAGCGCAACGGGTATCTGGAACGCCGCGCAACGTCACCCTGGGCTACAGACGAACAATACGAACTGTTCCGCCGTTATCTGGATACCCGGCACGCCGACGGCGGCATGGCCGACATGGATGTATTCGAATTTGCTGCCATGATCGAAGAGACTCCGATCCGCAGCCGTGTGGTGGAATATGCCGACCCGAAAACCGGCGATCTGATCGCAGTCAGTCTGACCGATGTGCTCGATGACGGGCTAAGCATGGTTTATTCCTTCTACGATCCAAACCAGCCCCAGAATTCGCTGGGCACATACATGATCCTCGATCACATAGACATCGCGCGCGAAGCCGGCCTGCCCTACATCTATTTGGGCTACTGGGTCCCGGGCAGCCCCAAGATGGGCTACAAGGCCAAGTTCTCAGGGCTCGAGGCTTATATTCAGGGCCAATGGCAAAAGATCAAAGATCCAGATGCCTTTTCCGATGCATCGCATCACCCGTTGTCCTCAGCCCCAATAGCGGAACAAGTGGCCAATATTCAGTTGCCCGACCGCCATCCGACCAAAGGCTGACATCATCATGAAGCAAAATTTGCACGCGGTTACCCTTGTGGTGCCCGACTACGATGCCGCGATCTCATTTTATACCGAAACGCTCAAGTTCCAGCTTCTGCAGGACATCGACCTGGGCGACGGCAAACGCTGGGTATTGATCGCCCCACCCGGCTCAAAAGGCAGTTCTCTTCTGCTGGCCGAAGCTGACGGCCCCGACCAGGAAGCCGCTATTGGCAATCAGACCGGTGGCCGCGTGGGTTTCTTCCTTCAAACCGATGATTTTTCTCGCGATCATACCGACATGCTGGCACGGGGCGTGACGTTCGAGGAATCCCCACGCTCCGAGCCTTATGGCCAGGTCGCAGTCTGGCGTGACCCCTTCGGCAATCGTTGGGACCTGATAGAATTCAACTGATCCGCATCTTCATCTGGCTACAAATACCTCGGGGATGAATTGGCCGCAGGCCAAGAAGGGGCTGGCCCCTTTTCCAAAGCAAAAATGAAAAGGGGGCCACCAGGCCCCCTTTGCATCTTGCTCACCGGGATCAATTCGGGATCAGATCCGGCACAATGGTGACGATCGAGGGGAAGAACCACAAGATCGCAATGCCAACCACCTGGATCAATACAAACGGTATGATCCCTCGGTATATGTGGCCGGTTGTGACCTCTTTTGGGGCAACCCCCCTTAGATAGAACAAGGCGAACCCGAAAGGCGGCGTCAGGAACGAGGTCTGCAGGTTCACAGCCACCATGATCGTCACCCATTTCGGATCGAAAGATCCACCATAAATCACCGGCCCCACAATGGGGATCACGATGTAGATGATTTCAAGGAAGTCCAGCACAAAGCCCAGAATGAACAGCACCAGCATCACGATCAGGAAGACCGTGAACTCGTTGTCAAAGCTCTTCAGGAACTGCTGAATATAATGCTCACCTCCAAACGAAATCACCACAAGGTTCAGCAACTGTGATCCGATCAGAATGGTAAAGACCATCGAGGTCACTTTGGCTGTCTCGCGAACAACAGGCGTCAGAACACCGCTCGAAAACAACACCCAGCAGCCAAACAACAGGCCAAACAGAGCATACAGATACGTTGCATAAGCCAGAACAAACGCGATCACGGTTTCGACCGAAGCACCTTCCTGATTGACCCTAAGGTCAAAGTTCACGCCCAACAGCAAACAGATGATCACGGCAAAGGTCGACCAGATGATGACGCCGCCGGAACGGCCTTGATCATGCAGTTTGCGATAAGCGGCCAGCATGATTGCCCCGCCCGCACCCAATGCGGCGGCAGGTGTCGGGTTGGTGATACCGCCCAGGATCGAACCCAGCACCGCGATAATCAGAACCAAGGGTGGAAACACCACGCGGATCAGGTCGTTGGTCGCACAGCGTGCTGCCGCTTCCCGGCAACCATAGATCGCAATGGCAAATGGAATGGCCAACAGAACAAATGTCAGCCCCGCAGATGTAGTCGGTGCAACAAACAGAACATCGACCAACAACATCAACAAAAGACCAATCGCACCAACGATCAATGGCTGTGGCGAGCGCGAGGGCGCGATACCCCGACCCAGAACCAGGGTCAGCGCCAGCAGCACCACAAAAACCGCAACTCCGTTTCCAATCGGCGCTGCATTCGCGATTTTTGCCTCGCGGGCTTCAACCAGCTCTTCCTCGCTCAAACGCTCGGCATTGGCGATACCACCGGCAGCGTCGATCTCTTCCTGCTCGGCAACCGCCTGATCCCAGGCGGACTGGCCATGCAGATCGATCATCGATGCCTTGCATTCTTCCGATACGTTGGTGCGCAACGATGCGCCCTGCCCGACATCCGAGAATGCTGAGACCGAGATGTTCTGGCTGCCGATGACGCCAGCACTGCCCAAAAGCACGGCACCGACAATGATCGCAACCGGCGCGCCCAGCAGCCAGGTCAGACCCTCTGAGCGGGTGATCGTCTCACCCGAGCCACCTGACATTTCAACGGCTGGCGCTTTGTCCGGGTTCAGCAACGCGTACCCAAAGGCATAGAGCGCATACAGCAAGGCCAGCATGATCCCCGGCAGAAGTGCCGCCTGAAACAGGGTTCCGACCGAAACCACCGCGGGCTCACCCAGATAGGTCAGCGCATCGGTACATCCGGCCTCGACCGCACGCGTTTCTTGCGCGGTCGAATAAAGATCACCGGCCAGCGTTCCCAACAAAACGATGACAATCGACGGTGGAATGATCTGTCCCAACGTGCCCGAGGCCGCAATCACACCAGTCGCCAGCTCTGGCGAGTAATTGTTCCGCAACATGGTCGGCAAGGCCAGCAGGCCCATGGTCACCACGGTTGCGCCGACGATACCGGTCGAGGCCGCCAGAAACGCGCCGACAACCACAATCGACACTGCCAGACCGCCGGGCAACGGGCCGAAGACACGCGCCATTGTCGTCAACAGATCGTTGGCGATCTTCGAGCGTTCAAGCGTGATGCCCATCAGAACGAACATCAGCACGGCCAGAAGTGTCTCGATGGACTGACCGGCCAGAACACGTTCGTTCATGCGGTTCACGATGAACGAAACATTGCGGTCCAAAGCGGTTTCCCAACCTTGAACAAAGACCGGCTCGGCGATCCTCGGTAAGTCTGGGTATCGGAACACAGATATCGTGTCGGGTTTCACACCCGAGTTCACGACATCCCGGTAAGCTTGCGAGCCTGTGTCGATTGCCTGATGGATCAGCAATCCTGCGCTGTCCAAGGCTGCGATGATCCCGAATGAGATAACCCCGGCCCCGCCGATGGCAAAGGCCACCGGGAAACCGGACAGGATGCCTCCGAAAAGGCAAAAGAATACGATAATGAGGCCTATCTCGACGCCATCAAGTCCGAATAGCATTGTCTTGGTCTCCGTCCTTAATGTGCGCCTTCATAGGCTTCTTCGCCCTCGCCAAGGCTGTCCTTGTCGAGGTATTTTCCGGCGCTTTCCGGCCCTTCCACGTATTCCAGATACGACCGCCACAGGAAGGCTATCGCGTGCAGGAACACCATGCCTGCAAACAGCACCAGCAGGATCTTGAACAGGAAATACGCGTTGAACCCGTTGGGACTGAACCCGATTGTTTCAACGTTCCAGCGCAGTGCGCGTGACTTGGCCACGAGACGATCCAAGGTGTCACTGGCCGAGGGCTTCGGCACGATCAGGTGCCGCCACATAAAGTACCAGCCGTACATCCATGTCAGCACTGCCATGGGCATCATGAACAGCATCGCGCCGCACATATCGACAACGCGCTTGGCGCGGTGGCTGATGCCTGCATAGATCAGGTCAACCCGAACATGTCCGCCCTGAACGAAAGTGTATGTGCAGCACAGGCACACGACCATTGCGTTGTAGAGTTTAAGTTCTTCCGCGAACCAACTGATATCCTTCTGAAACGGTATACCCAGGCCAAAGGCCATATCGGCCCGTGTGAACACGCGTTGCATGAATACGATGACGATCTGCTGAATAACCATCAGAAGACCTGCCCAGGCAAAGAAACGCCCGGTGACGTTTGCGAACCCTTCCAGCCCCCGCACCATGCCCCACATGAAGTTCCGATAGTAGAGGCCAATGGCCGTCAGAACCAGAAACAGCGTGAAGACCACAAAGAAGAACTCGACCGAGCCCCCATAGTAGACAAAGCGCATGATCGCTTCTTTGTCCGACCAGTTCAGCCACAGCTGCGGATGCGTCACCGCATATCCGAAATTATAGAAGGCTTCGGCAATGTTCTGAATGAACCAGATCAGTCCATTCCACAGGGCGCCGAAAAACGAAATACCGTTGTCGTCCTGCATGTTGTCCCCGGGTCGCGTCAGTTGCATTGCTTATTATAGCGGCATGATGGATCCGCGCATATGCAACAGGAAAGGCTTCCCCGCGATTGCGGGGAAACCGTTTACTTTATTGGCTGATGTTTAGCCGCGAACGCGGTCGCGCTGAGCGGTATAGACACCCGACGACAGGTTGTTCCACGCGGACGATGCTGCCATCGACGTCATGGCGCTGTCGTGGATCTTCTTGAACAGCTCGTCGCCCATGTTTTCGTCCAGAACTTCTTGCGAAGCCTGACCGAAGGCGTCCCAAACGCTTTCCGGGAATTCCATGACCTTCACGCCACCGGACTGCAGACGCTGCAGGGCTGCACCGTTGTTGGCCAAGAACTGCGCCAGGTTCCACTGGTGCGCTTCGGCGGCGGCGATCTCGATGATCTTCTGCTGCGCCGGTGTCAGACTGTCGAACACGTCGCGGTTGGTCGCCAGCGACAGACCTGCTCCCGGCTCGTGGAAGCCAGCGGTGTAGTAAGTCTTGGTGATTTCCTGGAAACCGGCTTTTTCGTCCGCCCAAGGGCCAATCCACTCGGTGCCGTCAATCGCACCAGAGGACAGCGCCTGATACACTTCCGAGCCCGGAATGTTCTGTACGGATGCGCCCAGCTTACCCAGCGCCTGGCCACCCAGACCCGGCATACGGAACTTAAGACCCTGGAAATCCTCAGGACCATTGATCTCTTTCGAGTACCAACCGCCTGCCTGCGCGCCGGTGTTACCGGCCAGGAAGGATTTCAGGCCAAAGATCGAACCCAGTTCATCATGCAGCTCCATGCCGCCATCATGATAGTACCAGTTCACCAGCTCCTGCGCGGTCATGCCGAACGGCACAGCGGTGAAGAACGCATAGCCCGGGTGCTGACCTACAAAGTAGTAGTCAGCGGCGTGATACATGTCGGCCTGACCGGAAGATACCGCGTCAAACACTTCGAAAGCGCCAACCAGTTCACCGGCTGCTTTGATCTCAACATTCAGGCTGCCATCAGACATCGCGTTGATGCTGTCGGCACAGCGCTGCGCGCTATCAAACACGCCCGCCAGACCGCGACCCCATGAGGTCACCATGGTCAGCGTGCGCTGGCCCTGAGCGTAGGCCGGTGCCGCCAGAGCGGTTGCTGCAGCTGCTGATCCGCCCAGCGCGGATTTTTTCAGAAATGAACGACGATCCATATGAGTGTTCCTCCCCTTCATAGTCATAATCCGGCACAGCCGGACCTGTCGCATTCAATGCGCGTCAGCCTAATGACAGTGATGTGAATGGGAATACCTATTACTGCGTAGACGGGCGGTTTCTTTTGCTGTTTTTCACAGATTCTTTGACCATCCTCCAAGTAAACAATGCAAAAAACTCGCCATTTTGCTGATCCTGCCCATTCCTTTTGCATTTTCGCCGCCGCTTGCGTATCGATTCGACTATGCAAAAACTCCGTCAACTGGTCTCGCTGACCTACGCGCAGAAATTGTCTCTGGTGGCCGCGATCCCATTGGTGGTCGCTGTCGCTGCAATCGCCGTGCTGGTGGCTTACGAGGCCCGCGCGACAGCCGAGCGCGAGATCGAGGCACTGGAGCGCAGCTTGATCGAGGCCAAGAAGGAAGAGTTGCGTAACTATGTCACGCAGGCACGCAACGGATTTGCTTACATCTATGGTCGGGCTGAACCCAATGATGAAGTGGCCAAAAACCTGGTCACGCAAATCCTTTCTGCGATGATCTATGGTCAGGACGGGTTCTTCTTTGTTTATGACTATGACGGAAACAACTTGGTCAGCCCCAGACAGACGCAGTTCATCAATCAGAACTGGGAAGGGCTGACCGACAGCGAAGGCACGCCCATCGTGGACGAGTTCATTCGCCTCGCCCGCCAAGGCGCGGGTTGGCACAGCTTCATGTGGCAAAAGCCGTCGACCGGGGAAGAGGCGCAGATGATCGCTTATGTGGTCGGACTTCAGGACTGGCGTTGGGTCGTGGGCACGGGTGTTTTCATCGATGACATTGTCGCCACAGTGGCCAACGCGCGGGCCGAGGTCGAAGCCCGTGTACAACGCACCTTCATGTATATCGGTGCAATCGTGCTAGCGGCTGTCCTCATCGTTTTTGCCTCGGGCATGTTGCTGAACATTCGCGAACGCCGGTTGGCTGACGCCAAGCTGAAAGAACTGACCCAACGTGTCTTCGACGCGCAGGAAGAAGAACGTGGCCGGGTCGCGCGTGAGCTGCACGACGGCATCAGCCAGATCCTTGTCGGTGTTCGCTATGCGCTGGACAATGCCCGCCGCCGTCTGTCACGCGGCGACGACATCGGCGCGCGCGATCCGCTGGAAAAAGGGATTGACCACCTTGGCACCGCCATTACCGAGGTACGGCGCATCAGCCGCGACCTTCGCCCGGGTGTGCTGGACGATCTGGGCCTGGGGCCGGCACTGAAAGCGCTGACTGACGATTTCCGCGACCGCACCGGGATCGAGACCGAATTCTCGACCGTCGTGTTCCGCAACCGGCTGGATCAGGACAGCAAGATTGCCCTCTACCGCATAGCCCAAGAGGCTCTGACCAATATCGAACGCCATTCCGGTGCTACGCATGTTACGATAGACCTGCGCGGACATAAGAAGGGCGCGACCATGCGGATCACTGATAACGGCCGCGGATTGCGCACCGAGCCCGGGACGGCAACCACAGGCATCGGCCTGCGCAACATGCAGGAGCGTATCGAACAGCTTGACGGATCGTTACGGATTCTGTCATCACGCGGACCGCGAGGCGGAACGGTGATCGAAGCCAGCTTGCCGCTCAGCCACCTTCTGCCGCCGCAGGAAGACGCAACTCCGAACCGAAAGGCCGGTACATGAGTTCTGACAGCACACGAGTTCTTATTGTGGACGACCACCCAATGGTGGCCGAAGGTATCCAGTCTATCCTGGAAAGCTTTGACGACATAAACGTGGTCGGCACACTCGGTAGTGGTCAGGCGGCTGTGGATCAGGCCGTCGACCTGGCCCCTGATGTCATCCTGATGGACCTCAACATGCCCGGTCTCGGTGGTCTCAGCGCGACGGAAATCATCCTCGAACGCCTTCCCGAAACGCGCATCCTGATCTTGTCGATGCATGATAGTCCCGAATACATCTCAACAGCTCTCAGCCATGGTGCCAAAGGCTATATTCTCAAGGATGTACCCACCGAAGAGATCAAGCAGGCCATCGACGCCGTTATGCAGGACGAACAATACCTGTGCACAGGCGCCAGCGGGTCCCTTAAACCAAAGCAGGACAGCGCGCGCGAGGCACTGACCGGGCGCGAACAGACGATCCTGCTGGAACTTGCACAGGGCAAATCCAACAAGGAAGTCGCCCAAAAACTCGAGATTTCGGTGCGCACGGTCGAGACCCACCGCAAGAACATCAAGCGCAAACTGGGTATTTCTTCCACCGCTGGTCTGACACGCTATGCGCTGGAACATGGTGTGCTGCAAGGTACTGGCGTCGGCTTCTGATCTAGGCGCACGCGCGGCGCGTCTTACTTGAAGTTACATGTTTGAACGTCGACGCCGGGCGGGTACTCAGGTCCGGGGTCTTATGTCCTGCCCAAAAAACACCAGTGTTCCGTCCTCGTCCAAAACGTGAAATTCGCGCTGAAGATAAGGTTGGTCAAACGGCGGTCGCACGCGCCCTTCGGGCAAATCAGCCAGCCCGGATTTCAGGCTTTCGTACAGGCCGTCTACATCGTCGACATCAATGTAAAACGACTGATCGTCGCCCAGTGACTTGCCGTCTTCCCGCGCGGGACATTCCAACAAGCGAATAGCCACCGACCCGAGCGACAGGAAGGCGTAGTTTTCCTGCCTGAACCCGCAGGAAAACCCAAGTCGGTCACAGTAGAAATCGATCTGGTTCTGCAAGGACGAACACAGCACGAATGGGGTAAGTTGCAAAATCTCAGGCATTTGAAGCTCCGACCATGAACCGCTTCAGTTTACCCACGACGGGTTTTCAATCCAGCAATTGATCTTTGCGAAGACCCGCGCGTTCATAATGGTGCGGCAACACACGGCCATAAAGCTGCTGCGTCCGTTCAACCCCGCCGCACATGCCTTCAGCTTCGACAAACGAGAAAATTCCGACGTAGCGGCGTCGCGTTCCCGTGACAGGTGCCACCCGGTGCAGTGAATACCTCCCCTTGAAAATCTGCAGATCCCCAGGCTGAAGCTCCAGTTGGTGAACACGCGTCATGTTGCCGTCCAGAACCGAGGCGACCTGAGCAAAGTTCTCGTCTTCAGATGTGCGAAGATTGGGAACGTATTCGAACGCCCCTCCTGCCTCGCCATTCTGGATTGCCAGGGTCACTGTGTAGTTGTTCGTATCGAAGTGCCAGGGAAAGCCCTGCCCCTCTTCCACCACGTTGATGATCACATCCGCAAGCGGATCATCATAGCGGAAGAACCGATCCTCGGGTTCATTCAGGGCATCCCGAATGAACGGCAGAAAGTCCGCGAACTCATAAATCCGCCGCAAGGGACCGGACTGAAGGAAGTTGTCCGCTGGGACAAAAGCGTTTGAACGTTCATAGAACCGACGTATCGGATGCCCGATACCAAATCGTGGATCGTCCTTGGTGAAATATGCATTTGTGCGGCTGAAAGAGCGGTGCGCGTTGGGGGCAACGGCATCGGCTTCCTCGGCCAAAAGCGCGATGCCTTTTTCATGCACAAACCCGGGCAGGACCGCGCACCCATCATGGTCGAGCTCCTGCCTCAGGTCTCTGATCAACCGATCATAGGCTGGAGAGTCTGGGCAATCGATCGGGTATCGTCCAAGGTCTACCAGGTCTTGCAGCATTTTCCGCCTCCCTTGCATGCGCCCTACGGATGACCGTGCAGCAGACATATCGGCGGATCATGCCAATTTCAGACATTGGCTTGACGCTTTCAGACCCCAAAATGCGACGGCAAAACCAGAGAATCGAGCCGCGCCTTCCCGGAAGTTCCCAACATGCGGCAATCTGCGCAATAAAATGTCGCAAAATACCACCCTCAGGACAGGAAATTTGCGATTTTGCCTGTTGACGCCCCTTCCCCCCGACCATAATGTCCCTGCACGCAAAGAAGGAGCCTCTGGCGATGAAAGCGCTAGTCGTAATCGTAGGAAAAACGCGCATGGGCCGGTAACGGAAAACCATAATCGAACCCATGCGCCTCCGAAAAAATCGGGGGCTTTTTTTTGGCAAAACGCAAGACACATGTCGCGAACGGAGCAAAGCAGATGACACGTGAGATGACCGGCGCAAAGATGGTGGTTCAGGCCCTCAAGGATCAGGGCGTGGACACGGTATTCGGATACCCCGGTGGCGCCGTCCTACCGATCTATGATGAGATCTTTCTGCAGAATGACATTCGCCACATTCTGGTGCGTCACGAACAAGGTGCGGTTCACGCTGCCGAAGGCTATGCGCGTTCGACCGGCAAGCCCGGCGTTGCGCTTGTGACCTCTGGTCCCGGGGCCACCAACGCTGTTACCGGCCTGACTGATGCTTTGATGGATTCGATCCCGATTGTGGTCCTGACGGGTCAGGTTCCCACTTTCATGATCGGATCAGACGCGTTTCAAGAGGCTGACACAGTTGGCATCACCCGCCCCTGCACCAAGCACAACTGGCTGGTGAAGGACACGGATTCGCTGGCCGAGACCATGCATGAGGCGTTCCATGTCGCTACCTCGGGCCGCCCCGGCCCTGTGTTGATCGACATCCCCAAGGACGTTCAGTTTGCGTCCGGCGAATACACCAGCCCGAAGCCTTCGACATCGCATTACCAGCCGGTATTGAAGGGCGACCTTGAGGAAATCACCGAGCTGGTTGCCGCCATCGAAACCGCCAAAAAGCCGGTTTTCTACACAGGTGGCGGCGTGATCAACTCGGGCCCCGCGGCCAGCCAACTGCTGCGTGAGCTGGTCAATTCGACCGGTATCCCGGTCACCTCGACCCTGATGGGATTGGGGGCCTACCCGGCGTCCGGTGAAAACTGGCTGGGCATGTTGGGAATGCATGGTCTCTATGAGGCCAACCTTGCGATGCATGACTGCGACCTGATGATCAATATCGGTGCACGGTTCGATGACCGGATCACAGGGCGCGTCGATGCGTTCTCTCCAAACTCGAAGAAAGCGCATATCGATATTGACCCCTCTTCCATCAACAAGGTGATCCGCGTCGATATCCCGATCGTGGGCGATGTGGCCCATGTGCTGGAAGACATCCTGAAGGTCTGGAAAGCGCGCGGTCGCAAGACCGACGCGGCGGCTATCAAGCAATGGCAGGCGCAGATCTCTGAGTGGCGCAAGGTGAACTGCCTTGCCTTCACAGCCAGCGAAAAGACCATCAAACCTCAGCACGCGTTGCAACGGCTTGAGGAACTGACCAAAAAGCACGACCGCTATATCACCACCGAAGTGGGCCAGCATCAGATGTGGGCCGCGCAGTACCTTGGCTTCGAAGACCCCAACCGCTGGATGACATCCGGTGGTCTGGGCACGATGGGTTACGGCTTCCCGGCCTCTATCGGTGTGCAGATGGCGCACCCGGATGCGCTGGTGATCAACGTGGCTGGTGAGGCATCGTGGCTGATGAACATGCAGGAAATGGGCACCGCCGTTCAGTACCGCCTGCCGGTGAAACAGTTCATCCTGAACAACGAACGTTTGGGCATGGTCCGCCAGTGGCAGGAGTTGCTGCATGGCGAGCGCTATTCACACAGTTGGTCCGAAGCCCTGCCCGACTTCGTCAAACTGGCTGAAGCGTTTGGCGCGAAAGGCATCCTGTGTTCCGACCCCACTGATCTGGACGACGCGATCATGGAAATGATCACCTATGACGGCCCGGTGATCTTCGACTGTTTGGTTGAAAAGCACGAGAACTGCTTCCCCATGATCCCGTCGGGCAAGGCCCATAACGAGATGCTGCTGGGCGAGGCCGAGACGCAGGGCGTGATCGATTCCAAAGGTTCGGTTCTGGTTTAACGTAATTCGACGGATTTAGTCGGGCGCCTTGTTGCGCCCGGCATCTCAAGGATGATGAAAGGGACATAAATGTCTGCCCTACATATCAAAAAAGGCTCTACCCGCCACTCGGCCTATAACCTACGCCCCACCTTCTCGGACGTACAGGAACGCCACACGATCGCGGTTCTGGTCGAAAACGAACCCGGCGTACTGGCCCGTGTCATCGGATTGTTCTCTGGCCGTGGCTATAACATCGAAAGCCTGACCGTGGCCGAGGTGGATCACACCGGCCATCTCAGCCGCATCACCATCGTCACCACCGGAACCCCTCAGGTGATCGAGCAGATCAAGGCGCAGTTGGGCCGGATCGTGACCGTGCATGATGTGCATGATCTGACGGTCGAAGGCCCATCGGTCGAACGGGAATTGGCCATCATCAAAGTGGTTGGTGAAGGAGACAAACGGGTCGAGGCGCTGCGCCTGGCCGATATTTTCCGCGCCAATGTGGTCGACAGCACGCTCAACTCGTTCATCTTTGAAATCACTGGTGCTCCCGACAAGATCGATGCCTTTGCCGATCTCATGCGCCCACTGGGGCTTGTCGAGGTCGCGCGGACCGGTGTCGCAGCGTTGCTGCGCGGCGATTAAACTTAGCGCCCGTTCCGAGGTATCTTGGGGCGGGGATACTTTATGGGTTGGCGGCGCAACGCGCTCGCCGCCCACGTGGCGTTATTGCGCTAAAATTGCAATAGGGGCCCGAGCTTCCGGATAAAGATCAGTCATTTTCAGATAAAGCCTATTGCCTTTGTGCTATACGACGCTAGCGTTGGGTGTGCAACGCGACGTGGGGATACGTTGCTTGGGGTTATTCTGTGCGATTTATCACTGTTCAACTGGCCTTGGCCGTGCTGTTCAGTTGGTTTCATCCGAAGGCAAAGCAACACTTGGACGGCCATGACCGACGATACCCGCAGTCCTGAAGAGCTACGCGCAATGTTCAGCGAGAATCTTCGGCGCTTGGCGCAGCAACATCGCTCGATCTCGGCCCTGTGCCGCAAACTCGGGGTGAACCGGACGCAGTTCAACAGGTATCTCTCTGGCGAAAGCGTGCCCCGACCGGATGTTCTGGACCGGATCTGTCGTTTTTTCGACGTGGACGCCCGCATCCTTCTGAAACCGCTGGATGAGATCGAAAAGTCAGAGAGTCACCCGGCAACCTCAGCCCTGACCGAGTTTCTGGGCTCCGGGTCAGACGCGATTGAGAAATCGCCGTTTGCACCCGGGTTTTATGCGGTGATCGAAAGCCTTTCGGACGAGCATCGCATGACATTGTTGCACGCCCGGCCATTGACCCAATGCACCTTGATACGGGGCTATGTTTCGCGAGCGGCGATGCCCGAAGCCCCACCGCAGGCACGCGAAATACAAGGGATCGCAGCCTGTAGCGGCGATACCGTGTACATGCTGACATCCCAGCGGGGCGGGCATAACAGCCGGGTCTATCTGATCTCACCCGATGCCACGGGAACAGCGGTTCAATGGCGCGGATCTGTGGTCAACTCAGCCGATACATCCAACCCGGAACCGGTAGTCCTCAAGTATCTGGGGCACGACTCGGCCGCGATTTTTGCCGCTGCGCGCCTATCCACAAACAATCTGGCGCAGCATTTCTAATCGGTCGCAGATGCGGTGTCCTGCTGACCATCCCCCTGCGTGATCTGCCGATACAGATGCCAACTGGCGTGGCCGAGCAAAGGCAGCACAATTAACAACCCCAGAAACCACGGCACCATCGCCACGAACGTTACAACCGCGATAAAGGCGCCCCAGCCCAGCATGACAAACAGGTTTTCCTTTACGTAGGAAAAGCTTGTGATCATGGCCGTGACAAAATCCAGTTCACGATCCAGCAACAACGGGATCGACAGAACGGTGATCATATACAGAACGGTCGCAAAGATCGCCCCTACCGCCGTTCCAACGGCCAGCATGGTCAGGCCGTTCAGAGTGAAGAAGACTTCGGTCGAGGTCGAGATGTTCGTCATCGTTGCCAGCCCCAGAAACAGGGCAAAGATCATGTGCCCCAAAAAGAACCAGAACAGAAACATCACAACGATGATCGCGCAGATCGACGGCAACTGCCTACGGCTCTGCTGTAGCACCACACCAAAGATTGCAGCAACATCCAAAGGCTCACCCTGCTCAAGCCGGTGCGAGACCTCGTAAAGCCCGACCGCTGCGAAAGGTCCGATCAACGGAAACCCGATGGCTGCCAGCACCAGCCAGAAGGTTGTTCCGGTTTGCACAGTCACCCACGCCATGGCCCAGCCCGCCAGCACGTAAAAACCCGCAAAGATCAGCCCGAATAAAGGTGCGCGACGGAAATCGGCCCATGCGCGCTGCAATGCCGAGCGCAGCATGTCGGTATTAACCGGTCGCATTTCCGGCACTCCAAAAGGCTTATCCATGATGTCCTCTCCTCCCTGTCCGGCGTTATGGCATCGCCGGTCTCTTATTTGGCCAGTTGGTTTCGGCGTGATAGGCCGCCCCAATTGACAGTAGTTTCTTGTCTGAGCCCCTTGGCCCAAACAGCTGGAACCCCATCGGTAATCCGTTTGATCCAAAGCCAGCAGGCGCCGCTAAACAGGGCAATCCAATCAGGCTGACCGGCACTGTGACGTGCATCCACCGGTGATAGGTATCCATGGCCCGACCCGCGATACTGGTCGGGTACGGGGTCTCGATCCCGAAGGGCCAGACCTGTGCGGATGGCAGAACCAGTGCGTCAAACCGAGTGAACAGGTCCGCCGCGCAGCGGAACCAGTCAGAGCGGATAACGCTGGCGTGCTGCACCTCCATCGCGCGCATGGACAGGCCGCGATCCAGTTCCCATTGTGCGGTATCTTTCAGATGATCCTTTTGTGCTGCCAAGGGCTCCAGCCCCGCCGCAACGCTGAACGACCGCAGCGTGATCCAACTTTTCCAAAGCTGTTCCGCATCGAAAGGCGGATCCACGTCTTGCACATCAGCGCCAAAGCTTTCACACACGGCCAACGCATCTTTGCAAAGATCGAGAATGCCAGGCTCGATCGGGAACGCCCCGCCCCAATCCCCAAGCCAACCGATCCGCAGCCCTTGCATGTCCGCCGGTGTCACCGGTGACACCAGAGTACTTTCAGAGGCTAAAGGCAGGCGCGGGTCTGGCCCCGAGATGACGTCGAGCAAAATGCCCAGATCCTCGGGGCTGCGGGCCATGGGGCCAAGTGTCGACAATTGATGCAGAAAGCTGTCGCCGACAGGATCAGACGGCACCCTGCCCCAGCTTGGGCGAAAGCCGTAGACATTGTTCCAGGCCGCTGGGTTACGCAGACTGCCCATCATGTCGGATCCGTCTGCCAGCGCCACCATACCCGTGGCCAGGGCCACCGCCGCCCCACCAGACGAACCTCCGCAGGTATAGTCGGCGTCATACGGGTTGCGCGTCGCACCATAAACCGGGTTGAATGTGTGCGAGCCCAATCCGAATTCCGGCGTGTTGGTCTTTCCGATCAGGATCGCCCCCGCATCCCGCATCCGGGCGGCAATCAGATCGTCACTGTCCGGCACGACACCTTTGAACAAAGGCGATCCGTGAGACGAGACCACACCTGCCACATTGACCAAATCCTTGACCGCAATTGGCAGCCCGTGCAGCGGGCCGGTGATTGGGTCACTGTCGTGCTTGCGCGCCTCGTCCATCAACGCACTCTCATCGCGCAGCGCAACGATAGCATTCACATCGCCATTCACCGCCGCGATACGATCAAGTGTGGAGCGCATCACATCCGTGGCTGAAACCTGTCGGGTTATCAGTTGTTTCAAAAGCTCTGCAGCCGATATCCTGGTCAGGTCCATAACACGCCGGTCTGTTGTTCGTCTTCAACAGCCTAGCGAGCGGTTCAGCTCATTTAAACCCACTGTTTAAATGTATCTTTTTGCCACCACAGCACTGGAACACTTCACCTTGCCGGACGACCAAAATGCAAGTTGCTGTCCGGCCCAAGGCAATGACGCAGGCACAGATAAATCGCGAGGGTACTCAGCACCAACCACACCCCGCCCCACATCATTGTTGTTCCGCCGAACTCCTCGGCCAACATGAACGCGTCAGAGCGTATGCCAGAGCGTCGGATCGTGTCGTCAAAGATGTCGAACGGCACATAGATCACACTGGTCAACCCGATGACGCGCAGCACAAGGTCGCTGACCTCGCGGCGCAGATACCAGGCGGTGGCGATCATCACCGACCCGACACCGATACAAAACACAAGTGCAAACAGATTGCGGATGTAAAGCACAGCTACCAAACTCATGACCCCGCCAAAACCTGCCAGAACTGCACGGTCAGCCCGCGTACGCAAAGCAATGATCAAAAGGCCCATGCCCAGCAAAAGCGAGCCAAGATACCCGGCGGACAGGCTGAGAAACCGGTTGCCACCCCGACCGATCACCAGCCCACCCTGCTGTGGTGAGATCGAAAAGCTTTCGACCGAGCCGCCGGTCAAAATTATCGTCACGGCGTGAGACAGCTCGTGCAGAAAGACGATCAGAATTTTCAGCGGAACCACAGCGGGTGTGTTCCAAAGCAGAAAAACCAATGTGGTGATCGCAATAAGCTGCCAGTGCCCTTTCAACAAATTGAGAAAAGAGCTTTGGCGCTTCACCTTAGCTGTCGCCCTGCGCCTCGGACCGGCTTTTACCTGCCACGTTCAGAGCCAGCGTTGCCGCCATGAAACCGTCCAGATCGCCATCCAGAACGCCCTTGGTGTCCGAAGTCTCATGGTTCGTGCGCAGATCCTTGACCATCTGGTACGGCTGCAACACGTAGGACCGGATCTGGTTGCCCCAACCTGCATCGCCTTTGGCCTCATGCGCGGCGTTGATATCGGCGTTCCGACGATCCAGTTCCTGTTGATACAAGCGCGATTTCAGTGCCTTCATGGCGATATCGCGGTTCTGGTGCTGCGATTTCTCGGACGAGGTCACCACAATCCCGGTTGGAATGTGCGTGATCCGTACCGCCGAGTCCGTGGTGTTGACGTGCTGACCACCTGCGCCGGAGGACCGGTAGGTGTCGATGCGGATGTCGGCCGGGTTCACCTCTATCTCGATATTGTCATCCACCACCGGATAGACCCAAACCGAGCTGAACGAGGTATGGCGTTTCGCCGCCGAGTCAAAAGGCGAAATCCGCACCAGCCGATGTACACCGCTTTCCGATTTCAGCCAGCCATAAGCGTTGTGGCCCGAGATCTTGTAAGCGGCAGATTTGATGCCCGCCTCTTCGCCTGCCGTTTCGGACTGCAGCTCAACCGTATAGCCCTTTTTCTCGGCCCAGCGAACGTACATCCGCGCCAGCATCGAAGCCCAGTCACAACTTTCGGTACCACCTGCGCCCGAGTTGATTTCAAGGAAGGTGTCGTTGCTGTCGGCCTCACCGTCCAGCAATGCTTCAAGCTCTTTCTTGGCGGCTTTGCCCTGCAGCGCCTTGATCGCTGCTTCAGCGTCCTGAACGACTTCTTCATCCTCTTCCATCTCGCCCAGTTCGATCAGCTCGATATTGTCGCTGAGATCGGTCTTGATTGTTTCATAGGTCTCGATGGCGTCGACCAGCATCTGCCGTTCGCGCATCAGCTTCTGCGCGTTTTCAGGGTTGTCCCACAGGTTCGGATCTTCGACACGCGCGTTGAATTCCTCAAGGCGATGCGGCGCGGTTTCATAGTCCATACGCTGCGCCAGCAGCTCCAGCGACTTTTCGATTTCCGCCACGATGTTCTGGGTTTCGGCGCGCATGGTCTTGTCCCAACTTGCTCAATCAGGCTTGCGTGATAGCAAGAGGTGCGAGACACCACAAGACGGGCCGGACGCGAATGCCAAGCACATGCGACGAGTTTCTGGACGAATGGAACCTGCAGCAGCCAGAGCTGGTTGCCGAGACCGGTCAGGCGCAGGTTTGGAAAGTGCTATCGAAACACGGACCCGCCGCATTGAAACTCTATCGCAGACCGGATCGCGGCAACGAAGCACCCGGCAGCGCGCTGTTAAATGCGTGGCGAGACCGAGGTGCGGTTCGTATTTTCAACGAAGAGCGGAGCGCTGTTCTGATGGAATGGCTGGATGGCCCGTCATTAGGTGACATTGCGCGTTCGGGGCGCCCCGATGACGCCACGAGAATCCTTGCCGAAACCGCTGCGCGACTGCATGGAAAGCCCACCATCCAGGTTCAGGGTTTGAGACCCCTGGGCCAGGTTTTCACCCCGTTATTCAATTGCGCTTTTGCGCCAACATGCCCAGCCCTTCTGCGCAATGACATGCTGTCCGCCATGGACATGGGCCGGCATCTGTTGAACAGCCAACCAGCGCCCGTGCCCCTTCACGGGGATCTTCACCCTGACAACATCATCATGACCGATGCAGGCCCACGGGTTTTCGATGCCAAAGGGTATGTCGGAGATCAGGCGTTTGAGCTGGCAAATGCACTACGACACCCAAAAGGGATGCCCGATTTGGTGCGTGATCCTCAGCAAATCGAAACCTGCCTGTCGCTCTACTCCAAAGCGCTGAAAGTGCCAAAGAAACGGCTGGCCCAATGGGCCGCTGCCAAATGCGCCTTGTCCATTTTCTGGCGATCGGACGGTGTAGTCGATAACGATCCGGAAGCAGACGTTTTGAATCTGCTTCTTTATCTATCTGATCAGTAAAGCCCGCCAGTGCTCAGGTCGCCCTGCGTGGCTTTGGGCCCGACAGTGACCGTCTGACCTGTCGAGGTCTGAACCTGCACGCCTGCGCGCTGCACTTCCTCGAACAAGGGCAGATCCGAACCGATTGCAAAGCCGCCGTCGTAGACGCGGTCGATAAAGCCATCGACGCCATCACGGAAGAATTCAGCAACAACATAGTCACCGCTGGCATCGTCAGGCAGCCGCGCGCCACTGAAACGGTCGATCTTGATGAAATGACCGCCTTCCGGCACTTCGAACGGACCGCCGCCGTATTTCTCGACAGCTTTTTCCATGAAGCTTTGGAACACAGGGCCACACATCGTGCCGCCGTAAGCCCCCCGCCCCATCGGACGCGGTCGGTCGTAGCCGATGTAGCATCCCGCCACGATGTTCGAGGTAAATCCGATGAACCACGCATCCTTGGATTCGTTGGTGGTTCCGGTCTTGCCCGCTGTCGGAACCGGCAGGTTGACATAACGCGAAGCAGTGCCACGATCCACAACGCCCGTCATCATTGAGGTCAACTGATAGGCCGTGATCGCATCCATCACCTGAGGGCGGTCCGTCACAAGGGTCGGAGATTCATCAGCGGCCATCCATGTGGAATCGCAATCCAGACACTGACGGTCGTCGTGGCGATAGATGGTTTTGCCGAAACGGTCCTGAATACGGTCGACCAGAGTGGGTTCGACCCGCTGACCGCCATTGGCAAACATCGCATAGGCAGCCACCATCTTGTAAAGCGTCGTCTCTTCGGACCCCAGCGAGTTGGCAAGGAATGCCCCCATCCGGTCGTATACGCCAAAGCGTTCCGCATAGCCTGCAACCACCGGCATCGTGACTTCTTGTGCCAGACGGATGGTCATCAGGTTCCGCGACTGCTCGATCCCGGTGCGCAGCGGCGTCGGTCCGTAGAACTTGTTCGACGAGTTCTTGGGACGCCACAGACCCTGTGGTGTGTTCACCTCAATCGGGGCATCCACCACGATGGTTGCGGGGCTATAGCCACTGTCCAGTGCGGCGGCGTAGACGAAGGGTTTGAAAGACGATCCGGGCTGACGCTGCGCCTGCGTGGCGCGATTGAACACGGTGTCCTGATACGAGAACCCGCCTTGCATCGCCAGAACACGCCCCGAGTTCACATCCATCGCAACAAAGCCGCCCTGCACTTCGGGCACCTGTCGGGCGGACCACTGCCCTTCTTCCCCGGCCATGACAAGGATCACGTCACCGCGTTTGAAGTTCGCTGCAAAATCGCCCTGCATCCACTTGATGTCCGAACGTGGGACAATTCCGTCGGCGGGCCCGTTTTCGATCCCGACCGTGAGTTGCTGGTCCGCGACATTCAGGACGACCGCAGGATACCATCGGGTCGGTAGCACCACATCGCGTGGAATTTCCATGATCGACAACGCTTCGCGCCACTGCGCCTCATCCGCCAGCGTTTCTTCTGGGATCACTTCGCCGGTTCCACGCCACCTGCCGCGTGAGCGGTCGTATTTCTGCAACGCCTCGCGCAGAGCTTTGGCAGCTTCGATCTGCATTTCTTCGTCTACAGACGCACGGACCGTAAAGCCGCCGGTAAAGAACTCGCCTTCGCCAAAATCCTCGCTCAACTGGCGGCGGATTTCGTCGGTGAAATAGTCCCGCGGCGGCAAAGCGGTGCGGAAGCTTTCAAAGTCACCGTTCTGAACCGAACGCAGCGGCATTTCGACTTCGACCTCATAGGTCGCCTGATCGATATAGCCGTTCTGGTTCATCTCACGCAGCACATAGTTGCGGCGGGCCAGAAGGCGTTCTTTTTGGCGAACCGGGTGGTAATCCGACGGGGCCTTTGGCATTGCGGCCAACATCGCAGCCTCATGCGGAGCAAGTTCCTGCAAGGTCTTGTTGAAATAGGTCTGCGCCGCAGCCGTCACACCGTACGAGTTCTGACCCAGAAAGATCTCGTTCATGTAAAGCTCGAGGATCTGTTCCTTGTCCAAGGTATCCTCAAGCCTTGTGGCGAGGATGATTTCCTTGATCTTGCGTTCAGCTCGGCGGTCACCCGACAGCAGGAAGTTCTTCATCACCTGCTGCGTGATGGTCGAGGCCCCGCGTACGGTTTCGCCCTTGCTGCGCACGGCCTCAACCCCCGCAGCGATGATACCACGCGGGTCATATCCCTGATGGGTGTAAAAGTTCTTGTCTTCCGCCGAGATAAAAGCCTGCTTCACCAGATCAGGAATTTCCTCGGACGGGGTGAACAGACGACGCTCTTGCGCGAATTCGTCGATCAGCTGACCTTCGCCCGAATAGATCCGGCTGATGGTCGGAGGCTTGTACTGTGCCAGTGATTCATGGCTGGGCAGGTCGCGCCCATACATCCAAAACACCGCACCGATTACCAGTGCGGCCATGAAAATACCCAAAGTTACGAGGCTGAAGATGGCCCCGAAAAACGAAAGAATGAACCGGATCACGTTACTGCCTTTTTCTCGCGGTGCCGTCTATATAGTGATGCTCCGCCTGAGGGTCAAAACACCAAGCGTATTCTAGCCGGTTTGCGCCGCAAGGTCACTGACCAATCAGGGATTTCCGGATCACATCCTGCTGTCGCCAGTCCTCAAGCCCCTGATAAATACCCAGAGCCATTTTCGACCGCCATTCCGGATCCTTAAGGTTTTTCAGATCTCTGGGACTGGACAAGAATCCAAGCTCGACCAGAACAGAAGGGATATCCGCCGCCTTTAGCACAGAAAAAGACGCTGTGCGCAGCGGTTTGCGGTTCATTGGGCCACCTTGCTGCGCCATGCCGTTGGCAATTGCCGAGGCCAGCGACCGTGTGCGCGGCTTGGTTTCCTGCCGCGCCAGATCCAGCAGAACATCGGCCACCTGATCGTCCGAGCCGCTGAGATCAACACCAGAAAGCAAATCCCCCCGGTCGTGTCGCTCGGCCAGTTTTGAACTTGCTACATCCGAGGCATCATCGGACAAAGTATAGACCGCCGCGCCATGAGCCTGCCCCTCGGACAGGGAATCAGCGTGCAGCGAAATGAACAGGTCGGCACCCGCGCGATGGGCCAAGGCAATCCGACGCTCAAGCGACACGAACTGATCCTCAACCCGCGTCAGGACCACCTCGTATCTGCCTGAACGCAAAAGAACTTCGCGCAGCTCACGCGCGAAAGTCAGCATCATCGTCTTCTCATTCACATTGCCGACTTCGGCACCCGGATCAATTCCGCCATGACCCGGATCCAGCATGACGCGCAGGGGTCGGTCGGCGCTGCGTGGTTCCGCTTGCGGCAGGTTGGCGGGTTCCGGCAGGTCCCAGCCCGGATTGCGCGGCGCACCTGCGGTTGCGTTGAACGTGTCGAAATCCGTACCCTTGAGGTTCAGGGACAATACGGCAGCACCCGAATCCTCGGCAACTGACAATTGCGCTGTATCAACCGCCATGGGTGCGCCTAGCTCAAGCACCAGACGCGACCAGCCAGGAACATAGGCCCCGAACTGAACACCGCTGATGCGATCTGATTGCAGGAAGTCCTGCGACTTCAAACCCGTCCAGTCGACCTCGTTAAAGTCCAGAACCATCCGATACGGGTCCTGCAAGGTGAAGATCCGGTACGGCACCCCTTGGCTGAGGCCGATATTCACCTGCACCCCAGTACGCCCGACATCCGTAATGCGGCTTTGGTCTGGCTGGACACGCGCCAGCGCGCTGAAATCCTGCGCCATCGCACCGCTGGCAAGCGCCCATATCAGGGCGATGCAAAAGAAGATCCTGCTCATAGCCTCAAGTTTTCCCGAGATCGTTTGGACGGCAGCCTATAACACTAGCTGCGTTTTGTGAACGGCTCAGGCTTTCTCCGCGATCGCATCGCGTTCGGCCATGAACAGGCGCAAACGCTCAAGACCGTCTTCAATATCTGCCGTCGCACGGGCATACGAAAAACGCAGGGTTGTGTGACCACGCTGAGGGTCGAAGTCGAGACCCGGAGTTACCGCAACGCCCGCCTTTTCAAGAATCTCGGCCGCGAAGGCACGGCTGTCATTGGTCAGGTCAGACACGTCAGCATAAACATAAAACGCGCCATCCGGCGGGGCGATGTTCGTGAACCCGGCCTTGGGCAGACCGTCCAGCATCAACGCGCGGTTACGGCGGTACACGTCCAGATTGGCCTGCAATTCGTCTTCGCAATCCATCGCCGCCAGTGCCGCAACCTGGCTCGCATGGGGCGCGCAAATGAACATGTTCTGGGCAATCCGCTCAACCACGCGCACCTGACCTTCCGGCACCACCATCCATCCGACGCGCCAGCCGGTCATCGAGAAATATTTGGAGAATGAGTTGATCACATAGCACTCATCCGTCAGCTCCAGTGCGGTGACAGCTTTGGCTTCGTATTCCAGCCCGTGATAGATTTCGTCACTTATGAACGACGCCCCTTGCCCCTGCGCCGCGTCAATAAGCGCCCCCATGGCCGCGTGATCCAGCATCGTGCCGGTCGGATTCGCAGGCGAGGCCACCATCAACCCTCTCAGGTCCATGCCCCAAATGTCATCGGCGACAGGTTGCAACCTGTTTTCAGGGGCAGTGGGCAGATCGACAGGCACCAGACCCAGTGCCTTGAGGATCTGGCGGTAAGAGGGATAACCGGGCGCGCCGATACCGACACGATCCCCGCTGTCGAACAACGCCGTGAAGGTTAGCAGAAACCCGCCTGAGGATCCGGGGGTGATGACCACTCGATCCGGGTTCAGGTCAACATCATACCACTCTCCGTAAAGCCGCGCGATCCGCTGCCTGAGCGCAGGCAACCCCAAAGCCACCGTATAACCCAAAGGGCCTTGCTCCATTGCCTTTGCCAGCGCTTCGGTCGCGCCCTTGGGGGCCCCTGTCCCCGGCTGACCGACTTCCATGTGGATGATATGGCGTCCTGCCTCTTCCGCTTTGCGCGCGGCCTCCATCACGTCCATCACAATAAACGGATCGACCCCGGACCGGGTTGAGTTTCTCATGCCCATCTCCCATGTTGCAGCCATGGCTTTTGAACGCGTATCCAGGCTGGCGTCAATCCCGGCTCTGATGCTTGCAGCTGTTGTCTGGCTGGCGGCAGTGGCGCAAACCCATGCGCAAAGCCTGATCCGCGATCCCGATATCGAGTATGGGCTGCGTGAACTGGCCTTTCCCGTGCTGCGCGCAGCGGGGTTGAACACAAACCGCGTTCAAATCCTGGTCGTCAACGACAACACGTTCAACGCTTTTGTCATCGACTACAATGCCATCTACGTGAACTACGGTCTGATTCTGAGCGTAGAGAACCCGGAAATGCTGCAGGCTGTCATCGCACATGAAGCCGCTCATATCGCAAATGGTCACCTGGCGCGCCGGGCCGAAAACCTCAAAGCTGCTCAGCGTAATGCGGGCCTTGGCACAGCCTTGGCTCTGCTTGCGGCTGCAGCGGGCGGCGGAGAAGCTGCTATTGGCATCGCCGCCGGCACGCGGGGCGCAGCCCTTCGCAGTTTTCTGGGCCACACCCGCGCCGAAGAAGCTTCGGCGGACCGCAGTGCCGCCAGCTATCTTCGGTGGGCCCAGATTTCACCCAGCGGCATGGTGGAACTGCACAGAAAATTCGCAGGTCAGGAGTTGCTGAGCGTAGCCAATCAGGATCCCTATATGCGGTCGCACCCCACCAGCCGCGAACGCCTGCGCGCAGCCGAAGCTTTTCTGGACGAATTTGGAGACAAGGCCGTTCCGAATCCGACCGCCGACTACTGGTTTGCCCGCGTCAAAGGCAAACTCTCGGCGTTTTTGCGATCACCCAATTGGACCTTGCGGCGCGCCAAGGAAGAGACCGATCGGGACATTCGCCTAATGCGCGAAGCCTCGGCCCATCATCAAAACCGCAACCTCTCCCAAGCCCGTGCCGCAATTGATGAAGCGTTGGCTATCCGTCCGGATGATCCGTTTTATTATGATCTGAAGGGGCAAATTCTGTTGGAAAACAGGCAGGTAAGCGAAGCTGTTGAAGCTTATGCAAATGCCGTTGAAATGGCCCCCAACAATGCCCTGATCCTTGCAGGTTATGGGCGGGCCCTGCTGGCGCAAGGCAAGACTAAACAGGCCCTTACTGCCCTGGAACAAGCGCGTGCGCGCGATTTTCGCAACGCGCGTTTGATGCAGGACCTGGGCGTTGCATATGCAAAAGTGGGCAACAACGGCATGGCATCGACTGTGACAGCCGAGCGGTATGCGCTGCAAGGGCGACTAGAAGATGCCGGAATTCACGCAAAACGCGCCGTGGCGCGACTGCCCGAAGGTTCACCGGGTTGGCAAAGGGCACAAGACGTGCTGATTGCATCCGAACGATTCAAGAGAAACAAAAGGAAACGGAAATGATCCTCAGACATGCTGCACCCGCCCTTCTGGGGCTTTCCATGGCTGCGACCTCGGCGCAGGCGCTGGACCTGAACGCGATGAGCGATGCCGAAAAGGTTGAGTTTGGCGCGCAGGTACGGGAATACCTGCTGGAAAACCCCGAAGTCATTATCGAAGCGATCAACATCCTGGAACAGCGCAACGCCGCAGCCGAAGCGCTGGCTGACAAGGAACTGATCGCGGCCAACGAAGACGAGCTTTTCAACGACGGCTATAGCTGGGTGGGCGGCAACCCGGATGGAGACATCACTCTGGTCGAATTCATGGACTACCGCTGTGGCTATTGCCGACGTGCCGTACCCGAAGTTGCCAGCCTGTTGGCCGAAGACGGTAATATCCGCCTTGTCATCAAAGAACTCCCCATCCTGGGTGATGCCTCTGTCTTGTCCTCGCGCTTTGCCGTTGCGACCAAGCAGGTGGCCGGAGACGACGCTTACAAACAGGTCCACGACGCGCTGCTGGAGTTCACCGGCGAGCCTAATGAAATCTCTTTACGCCGCATCTCGGACGGATTGGGCCTGGACAGCGATGCGATCATCGCCGCGATGGACAGCGACAGCGTTACGGATGAAATCACCCGTACCCGAGCGCTGGCGCAACGGATGCAAATCTCGGGTACGCCTTCTTTTGTTCTGGGCACCGAAATGCTGCGTGGCTTCCTGCCTGCCGATCAGATGCAACAAATCGCGGATGGTGTTCGGGCTGAGCGCGGGTAAACGAAGGATGGGGCGGCTTGGCCCGCCCCAATTCCGTTTCCTGTGCGCGTGCGACGTAGAACAAAATTCACGAAGACCCTGCTAGATCTCGAAGCCTCTCACCTTAAGAACTTCGATAACGTCTCATCTATCCTTTTCGTCCAGGTTCGTCTGGATTGCTGGAAAACAACGCGATCTTGTTGCCTTGAGGGTCGCGAAGGTACCCAACATAGAAATGCGCACCGTATGCGTCCCGAAAGCCTGGCTGGCCTTCATCCGCCCCACCGGCGGCAATCGCTGCGGCGTGAAGATCACGAACCTGCTTTTGATTTCGTGCCTCAAACGCAACCATCGTACCATTACCGGCTGAGGCTGGTTGCCCGTCGAACGGGGATTTCACATAAAATTCTGGCAAGGAAACGGACTGGCCCGGCTCGGCTGGCAAGGCATAGCTTAAATCGCCATGATACCTCTCCAGTTCATACCCCAAGGTCGGCAGGAAGGCAGAGTAAAACTGCTCGGCGCGTGCGATGTCGTCTACGCCAACGGTGATATAGGCGATCATTCCTTGGCCCCTTTTGCAGACTTGCCATTTAAGACGCGTAGCAGGTCTCGACCGAGTGTATCTACTCTGCCGCTTCGGCCTGTGCGTCGAGTTCAGCCGCTTTCTTCTCGACCTGCTCCACGATGTGATCAATCATCTGATCGTTGGACATCTTGTGGCTGGCCTTGCCCGCCAGATAGACCATGCCGGACCCTGCCCCGCCGCCGGTAAAGCCAACGTCGGTCATCAAAGCCTCGCCTGGACCGTTCACGACACAGCCGATGATCGAAAGGCTCATCGGTGTCTTGATGTGCTCTAGCCTGTGCTCAAGCTGTTCCACGGTTTTGATCACGTCAAATCCCTGCCGGGCGCAGGACGGGCACGAAATGATGTTCACACCGCGATGGCGAAGACCCAGAGATTTCAGGATTTCAAAGCCAACTTTGACCTCTTCCACCGGGTCTGCGGACAAGCTGACGCGGATCGTGTCGCCGATTCCCATCCACAGCAGGTTGCCCAGACCGATGGCCGATTTGATGGTGCCGCTGACCAGCCCACCAGCCTCGGTGATACCGAGGTGGATAGGCGCGTCTGTGGCCTCGGCAATGCCCTGATAAGCGGCGGCAGACAGGAAGACATCGCTGGCCTTCACGCTGATCTTGAATTCGTGAAAGTCGTTGTCTTGCAGGATACGGATATGTTCCAACCCGCTTTCCACCATCGCCTCGGGGCATGGTTCGCCGTATTTCTCAAGCAGGTGCTTTTCCAAAGACCCCGCGTTCACGCCGATGCGGATCGAACAATTGTGGTCGCGCGCAGCTTGGATCACTTCCTTCACACGAGTTTCATCGCCAATGTTGCCGGGATTGATACGAAGGCAAGCCGCCCCTGCCTCGGCTGCTTCGATGCCACGGCGATAGTGAAAGTGAATATCTGCCACAATCGGCACGGGGCTTTCGCGCACGATTTCTTTCAGCGCTTTGGACGATGCCTCATCCGGGACCGAAACGCGTACAATATCGGCGCCCGCTTCGGCCGCGGCCTGAACCTGCGCCACGGTCGCTGCCACATCGGTGGTCAGCGTGTTGGTCATGGTCTGCACCGCGATGGGCGCGTCGCCGCCAACCGGGACGTTGCCAACCATGATTTGACGGGATTTACGGCGATAGATGTCGCGCCAGGGGCGTACGTGATTGAGGGACATAAGGACGGATCCGCGTCTGCCAGAGTTGCGACTGTAGATAGTTCGGCAACGGGGTCACCGCAATGGCTAGATCACTCGGCGGGCGCTTCTGTCGCCTCGGTCTGCAGTTCAGCCACCAGTTGCTTGAGCGCGCTGTTCTGCTCGGCCTCAAGATCGGCCACGGCATAAGTCTCGGACACGGCATCTTTCGACAGGACGACACCTTTGGCAACCGTACCCGGTGCCCCGGCCGGGCCGTAATGCTCACCGTTCATTGAGAAGTAAACCGACCCAGACGCCCCGGCCCGCAACTGCGGTGGTTCTTCTGTCAGGGGCACCTCAAAAACGCTGCCCTGCTCAACCGTGCCCAAAGTGCCTTCAAAGATGATGCTGCCGTCAGCCGCAGTCACGCGCATCCAAGCCGGGTCCACGGCCACGATCTTTAGCGTTGTGTCGATCTGCTCGACCACCTGTGGCAATGCAGGACGTTCAACTGTGTGTACATCTGCCACTTCGAACTGCGGCAGCTCGGGCGGACGGAACGTTCCGACCTCACGCGGATCAAGCGTTGAAATAGGCGCATCACGCGCCACCAGAACCGGAACGTCCAAAGCCTGCGGACGATAAAGACGGTCCAGCGCCTCAGCGCTTGCCGTCTCGACAGGGCTGTCCGATACAGTACTGCGGGCTGCATCCAGCGGATCAAGATCGGACAGAACGACAGGGGCTTGTTCCACCGGGCTGACTTGCACCTGCTGGATTTTGTTCAGAACGGCCCAGCCACCATAGCCGATGCCGCCAATGACCGCCAACAAGACCAGCGAAGACCCGATGGCCCGAGGCTCGATCTGGCTGACCAGAGGTTCCTTGCCCGGAATGAAGGGCGTGTTGGGCGAGATGAACGGATCGCGTCCCATCGGACCACGTGCCGGAAGACCACCCGTGGGTTTGCGGACAACCGATGCCTCGGCCGACATGCCGTGCGCGACTTCAAACCCGCTTTCCTGACAGAAGGTCGCAAAAGTCTCATCCGGGTTCATGCCCAGATAACGTGCATAAGAACGCACATACCCGGCTATGAAGCCGGGTGTATCAAATGCACCAGGATCGGCGTTTTCGATTGCGGCGATGTAGTTGGCTTTGATCCGCAGTTCACGTTGAACATCCAGAAGAGATTTGCCCATCGTTGCGCGTTCACCGCGCATCTTGTCGCCTAAACGAATCTCGTAATCGTCAAACCCTTTTGGCCTGACGTCTACATCTTCTTCGGACTCGCGCTGAGATCTGCGCCCAATCATCCCTGCTGCCCCATTCTGCCTGTCGCGTATTTCGCGTTAGCGGCGAATCATCCCCACAATGATTCGTCTGCCAATTTTGTTAACCTAAGCTTAACACGCGGCAATCACGTTGCACACTTTGGCGTGAGGTTAACCGGCAAGTTCGGCGCGATTTAGCGCACAATGTGACCAAAGTTCGTCCATCGCCTGCACCAAACGGTTCATTTCGTCGGGTCCATGCACCGGAGACGGGGTAAACCGAAGCCTTTCGGTGCCACGCGGGACAGTCGGGAAATTGATGGGCTGCACGTAAATGCCATAATCATCCAGCAACATATCGCTGAGCTTTTTGGTGTGCACAGGGTTACCAACGATCACGGGCACAATGTGACTTCCATGATCAATCAAAGGCAGACCCATACCTTTCAGTCGCAGCTTGAGGATCTTGGCCTGAGTCTGATGCTGGTCACGCAGCTCCTGCGCGGTTTTCAGATGCGCAACCGAAGCGGCGGCACCCGCAGCGACGGCAGGCGGCAGTGATGTCGTAAAGATGAAGCCCGGCGCATAAGAGCGCACAGCGTCACACATCTTGGCGCTTGCCGCGATATAGCCACCCATAACGCCGTACGCTTTGGCGAGGGTTCCATTGATAATGTCGATCCGATGGGCCAAACGGTCACGTTCAGTCACGCCACCGCCACGCGGGCCGTACATGCCAACCGCGTGCACCTCGTCGATATAAGTCAGCGCGCCAAATTCAGCGGCCAGATCGCAGATTTCTTCAATCGGGCCAAAATCGCCGTCCATCGAATAGACCGACTCAAATGCAATCAGCTTGGGCGCGGCGGGATCGTCTGCTTCAAGCAGCTCACGCAGATGCGCCACGTCATTGTGCCGGAAAATCCGCTTAGAACCGCCGTTGCGGCGCACACCTTCGATCATCGAGGCATGGTTCAGCGCGTCGGAATAAATGATCAGACCAGGAAACAGCTTGGGCAGAGTGCTGAGTGTTGCATCATTGGCTATATAGGCGCTGGTGAACAACAACGCGGCTTCTTTGCCGTGCAGATCAGCCAATTCGGCTTCAAGCCTTTTGTGGTAAACCGTGGTGCCCGAGATGTTGCGCGTCCCGCCAGACCCTGCACCTGCGGCGTCCACAGCCTCGTGCATGGCATTCAGAACCACCGGGTGCTGCCCCATGCCCAGGTAATCGTTGCCACACCACACGGTGATGTTCTGTTGCGACCCATCCGGGCGCGTGCGTACTGCATGAGGAAAATGTCCGTTGCGACGTTCGATGTCGATGAAGGTCCGGTAACGTCCTTCGTCATGCAGCCTGGCAATCGCTGAATCGAGCTGAGCAGTATAGTCCAACGGACCCTCCTTGAGCGCCCAAATTGGTTTCCCTTGGGCTAATAGTCTGCCGCCTTAAACAGTGTAACCTGCTTCAGCAGCTTTGCGTTCCTTAGTTTAGCTGGTTACAGCCGAACAGGTGAACCCAACTTTGATTTGCATCAAATAAAAGGTTGCGCCCCCTACGACAAGTAAAGTTACGGCCATCGAACGCGTGGAAACGACGCAGGCGCCGTCAAGTCAGTGCGCTGAGTAGACATTTAACTTTTCGACACAACCGCTCTGGACGGCGCCGTTGACGCTGCTAGGGTTCGCCCAACCTAGAAAAGCAGGAGCCCCCTATGTCGCTAGACACTGTGCTGAACCGGATTGACGATGATTTACAAACGTCGATCGACCGTCTGATGGAATTGCTGCGAATCCAGTCCATTTCAACCGATCCCGCATTCAAGGACGAGGTAAGCCGCGCCGCAGATTGGCTAGTCGATGACCTCCGCAGTATCGGGATTGCTGCTGAAAAGCGGGAAACTCCCGGCCACCCTATGGTTGTCGGTCATGTGGGAGAGGACACAGACGCCCCGCATATTCTGTTCTACGGTCACTACGATGTTCAGCCAGTCGACCCTTTGAACCTCTGGACCCGCGATCCTTTCGATCCCGCGATTGAAGAAACAGCACATGGTCCGGTGATCCGCGGGCGCGGCGCATCTGACGACAAAGGACAATTGATGACCTTTGTCGAAGCCTGCCGGGCCTGGAAGGCCGTCCATGGGTCCATGCCCTGTCGCATCACCTTTTTCTTCGAAGGCGAGGAAGAATCCGGCTCGCCCTCTCTGGTTCCTTTCCTCAAGGAAAATGCGGCCGAGCTTAAAGCAGATTTGGCACTTGTTTGCGACACCTCGATGGTGTCACGCGGCGTTCCCTCGATTGCCGCCCAATTGCGCGGCATGCTGAAGGACGAGTTCACAATCATAGGTCCCCGGATCGATCTGCATTCCGGCCACTATGGTGGCCCCGGCCTGAACCCGCTGCGGGAATTGTCCAAGATCGTCTCCTCGTTCTACGATGACGAAACCGGGCGCGTCGCGATCGAAGGGTTTTATGAGGGCGTGCACGAAGTACCCGAAGACCAGCTTCGCCAGTGGCAAAACTGCGGTTTCGACGAAGCAGATTATCTGAACTCGGTCGGTTATACCCAACCGCATGGTGAAAAGGGGTATTCGACACTTGAACAGCAATGGGCACGTCCAACACTAGAGGTGAACGGCCTATGGGGCGGCTATAATGGCGCTGGTTCGAAAACCGTGATCCCGTCGGAAGCCCATTGTAAAATTACCTGCCGCCTTGTGGGCGATATGAACCCCGATGCGTTGCGCAGGAAGATCCGCAAACACGTCGAGGAACGCCTGTCTCCGGATGCTAAAGTCGTTTGGGATAATGACTCCGAAGGCTCTCCTGCTTCCGTCATGAACATCAACCGCCCAGAATTCGAAGCCGCGCGCGCAGCCCTTTCCGATGAATGGGAGCGCGAGGCCGTGTTTACAGGCATGGGCGGGTCCATCCCGGTCGTCGGGTATTTCAACACCGTGCTTGGGCTCGATTCGATGCTGGTTGGCTATGCAAACGAAGATGATGCCATCCATTCTCCGAATGAGAAATATGACGTCAAAAGTTTCCATAAGGGCATCCGCTCGTGGGCCCGAATTCTGGATGCTTTGAATAAGTAGGTTTTTTGCGAGGCTCTGCCTCGCGCTCCGAGGTATTTTGGGCCAGATGAAGTACGGATCCCCTGCTTCATCTGGCTACAAATACCTCGGGGGAGTCGCGGCTTGCCGCGGCGGGGGTAGCGCCCCCTTCCCTTACATGTGGATCACTCGATCATAAGCGTCCAGAACGCTTTCGTGCATCATCTCTGACAAGGTTGGATGTGGGAAGACCGTGTTCATGAGGTCTTCTTCGGTGGTCTCCAACTGGCGACCCACTACGTATCCCTGAATCAGCTCGGTGACTTCTGCGCCGATCATGTGCGCACCCAGAAGTTCTCCGGTCTTTGCGTCAAAGACGGTTTTGATCAACCCCTCCGGCTCACCCAACGCAATCGCCTTGCCGTTGCCGATGAAGGGGAAGCGACCAACTTTGATGTCATAGCCTAGCTCTTTGGCTTTGGCTTCCGTGTAGCCCACGGACGCGACCTGAGGCTGGCAATATGTACATCCCGCAATGCTTTCGGGTTTAACCGGGTGCGCATGTTGGCCAGCGATCAGGTCGGCAACCATTACACCTTCGTGGCTGGCCTTGTGCGCCAACCAGGGTGCGCCGGCGATGTCACCGATGGCATAGAGCCCTTCTACCCCGGTGCGGCAATATTCATCCGTCACCACATGCGTGCGGTCGATCTTGACCCCCAGAGCTTCAAGCCCAAGGTTTTCGACATTGCCGACAATGCCAACAGCCGAGATCACGGTGTCGAATTCGTGTTTCTCGACCTTGCCCTTGACCTCGATATGGGCCGTTACCTTGCCCTTGGCACGGTCCAGCTGCTTGACCATAGCTTTTTCCATGATGGTCATGCCTTGCTTGGTGAATGCCTTTTTAGCAAAGGCGCTGATCTCGGCATCTTCCACCGGCAGCACTCGGTCCATCACCTCGACCACGGTCGTGTCGGCACCCAGCGTGTTGTAGAAGCTGGCGAATTCGATGCCGATTGCGCCAGACCCAATGACCAGCAGCTTCTTTGGCATCCGTGGCGGTTGCAGCGCATGTTTGTAGGTCCAAACCAGATCGCCGTCTGCCTCAAGCCCCGGCAATTCCCGCGCCCGCGCGCCGGTGGCCAGAATGATGTTCTTGGCTGTGAGTTCTTCGGTGCCTTTTTCGGTTTTGACACTGACCTTGCCCTTGGCAGGGATCGTGGCTTCGCCCATCACCACGGCAACCTTGTTCTTCTTCAACAGGTGGCCAATCCCACCCGACAGTTGCCCGGCCACACCCCGTGACCTTTTAACCACCGCATCCAGATCGTAGCCAATCTTGTCGGCCTTCAAACCAAAATCCTTGGCGCGTTCCATCAGGTGAAACACCTCAGACGAGCGCAGCAAGGCTTTGGTCGGAATGCAACCCCAGTTCAAGCAAATACCACCCAGATGTTCGCGTTCGACAACAACGGTTTTCAGACCCAGCTGAGCTGCGCGGATTGCAGCGACATAGCCGCCGGGGCCAGCCCCGATTACGATCAGATCATAAGATTGTGCAGCCATGTGTCCCTCTCGGCGCAGGTGTTGAGAAATTAGTTTACCATTAAACTACTTTCTGAAACACATCAACAGGCCACCCCCGCGACAAAAGCGACGCAGGGTAAGCAAAGCCTGAATGTGCGGGATTCAGCCTATACCCAAGCTCTCTCTGTGGCTAGAACAGAACCGCCGACACCGTTCGCGCATTTCTAAACAAATGACATTCAAGAGGCTGATCATGGCAAAAACTCTTAAAGACCTGCTGCTTGCTCTGCTCAACGCCACATTGATCCTTGTAGCACTTTGCCTGTTTCTGGGCTGGCAACTTGCGTCCAAGGTCGAGAGCATCACAGCAGAGTTTTCCCAAACCGTGCAGGCCGTTGCCCCTATCCGGGATGAAGTGAATGGCACGAGAACAGAGCTTGCGGCATTGCGTGCAGACCTGGCCGATTTGTCGCTGGAAAATCCTGGGGCGAATAGTGCAGCCGCGCAAGAGCTCCGGTCAGCTTTGGCCCGCCTGAACAGTTTGGAACAAAAGTTACAGGCAGCGCAGGAACGGTTGAGCAGCCTGTCGGACGAGCCTCAGGTTCTGATTGCTCAGGCCATCGAAAAAGGTGCCGACGTTGTGTCTCAGCGCGTACTGGATTTCAAAGGGTGCGAGCCAGGTTCATGAGGCTGCGCCGCGCAAAATTCTGCGCGGCCTGTCAACACGTCGGGCGTCGTCAAACGGTCGCTTGAAGCTCGCGCACGGTTGTGCCGTAACCACCCATGTCGACATATGCGACCTCGTGCGGCGTCGAGTTGCGCGACAGCGCTTCGTTTCGATACGGGAACCGGCCAAACTTACGGATCACTTCGCGATGCGCCCGCGCGTGCAGCAGATTGCTTGTGTCGCGGCTCAGGTTTTCGCAAATCAACCTCACACAGCGCTCCTGATCGCACAGGTTTTCTGAATGCATCAAGGGCAGGTAAAAGAACTGCCGCGCCGGTTCGTCGATCTTTTTGTCCCACCCTTTGTCGACCGCGCATTTCGCCGCCGCCAAAGCCGCCCGGTCTGTCGCGAAAGCCCGCGCCTGACCCCGGAACATGTTACGTGGAAATTGGTCCGTCAAAATAATGTAAGCCAGTGCGCCGCTGGGATATGTCAGCCAGAGCGAAAACTTGCCCTCTACCGCTGCCTCCCAAGTTGACAAGAAACGATCGCGGATTTCTGCATCCAGCGCCTCATCCTGTATGTACCAGCCTTTCGGACCAACTTTATCTAACCAAAAACTCAATACCTCTTCAGGCGTTGCCATTGCCTTAAACTCCGTCTTATGCCCGCAAAAGGGGCGTAAGGTCATTTAAGGCCGTTTTACAGAACTGTTACAGTAACATATTGCAACATATTCGACATAAATTCGTGTCTTAAGCGGTTTCCTGCGCGCTTTCTTCTGCTTCTGCTTCGGCTGCTTCGATCGCAACCTCCTGCGCAACTTCGAATGCGACTGGTGACGCAGTTGGATACAATGTCGACATTGTGCCGGTTTCGTCCACGGGAACCGAGGCGCGCTGCGTCATCCTGTATGCGGAATACACCGCAAGGAAGAACAGCAGCACAGCAATGATCAGGAAAAAGCCGGGCGGGCCGAACACGGCATCGTCCATCAGCCAACCGGTGATCAATGGACCTGCGACGGCACCTAAGCCGTTGATGAACACAAGGCCACCGGACGCTGCGGCCATATCTTCGTGTTCCAGAAAGTCGTTGGTATGTGCGATCAACAATGAATACAACGGGTTGGACATACCGCCGATCAAAAAAGCCGAGACCAAAAGGATCTCGAAAGTCACCCCGTAGAGCATTCCTGCGAGGGCCGCGACAGCCCCTACCGTTGCGACCAGAAAGATCAGAACACGCCGGTCCATTCGATCCGAAAACCACCCCAGCGGATATTGAAGCACAACCGCACCAACGTAGAAGGCAGCTACAAAGGTTGAGATTTCAACAAGGCTCAGCCCCGCCTGCGCCCCGTACACCGCGGACATACCGAACTGAGCAGAGAAAACCCCTCCCAAAAGGAACAAGCCGATACAGCCCAGCGGCGATTTTTGCATCAATTCGCGTAGGGTCATGGGCTTGGTGGTGTCAAAGGCCGGTGTTGGTGAAATGGACAGCAAAATTGGCGCAAAAGACACAGATACCAGGATCGAAGCGATGACAAAGGTCTCATATCCCGCCGGATCACCGACCAGGAACAGGGCTTGCGCACCAATGATCCCTGACATCTGAACAATCATATACAGGGACAATGCCTGCCCCCGGTTCTCGTTATTGGCCGCGTTGTTCAGCCAGCTTTCTGCGGTGACATACACGCCCGAGAAACAGAAGCCGATCACCACCCGCCCCAGAACCCAGGCGATTGGGTCCGTGAGCATCGGGTACATAATCATGACGGCCGAAATAAAAGACGCCAGCGCCGCAAAAACCCGTACATGACCCACGCGTCGGATCATTTCAGGTGCAAGACGAGAGCCACCGAGGAAACCGACAAAATAGGCTGACATCACAAATGACATCTGCAGCGTCGAGAACCCTTCGATTTCGCCCCGGACACCCAGAAGCGTGCCTTGAAGGCCGTTTCCGACCATCAGCAACCCCATGCCGAGCAGCAACGCCCATGCGCTGGAAAGAACCTGAATCATTGGGGTCTCCGACTGATGCCAACCTAAAGTGCGAGCTGTTCTGCGATCAAAGACCGCTTCTGTCGCGCTTGTCTACGACATTGAACTGTTTTGATGCTTCGCCTGCGCCCTTCACAGGATTAAAAGCGACGCGTCGCCGTAAGAAAAGAAACGGTATTTCTGCTCAATCGCATAATCATACACTTTAAGCATCCGGTCTTGCCCCATGAGCGCCGACACCAGCATCAACAGCGTTGATTTCGGCAGGTGGAAATTGGTCATCAGCGCGTCGGTGACGTGGAACTTGAAACCGGGATAGATGAATATATCGGTGTCCCCTTCCCAAGGTTGGATTGTTCCGGACCGCGCGGCGCTTTCGATCAACCTCAATGCCGTGGTGCCCACCGGGATTACACGCCCGCCTGCGTCTTTGGTCGCCTGAATCTCGGCTGCCGCCTCAGGGCTCACCTGCCCCCATTCTGCATGCATCTTGTGGGTGGTCACGTCTTCTACTTTGACGGGCAGGAACGTGCCCGCGCCGACGTGAAGGGTGACGTGCGTGAAACCAACACCTCGGTCTGCTAACGCTTTCATCAGCGCATCATCGAAATGCAACGAGGCGGTCGGGGCAGCAACCGCACCAGAATTTCGCGCCCAGATGGTCTGGTAATCGGTCTTGTCTTGTTCATCCGCGGGACGTTTGGCCGCGATATACGGTGGCAGGGGCATCACACCGGCCTGCTCTAACGCGGCATCAAAATCCTCTCCGCTCAGGTTGAACCTCAGATACGCCTGACCGTCCTCAACCTTGCACAGCGTTGCACTCAGATCGTCCGAGAAGACAATCTCTTCCCCAATCTTCACTTTTTTCAGCGGCTTGATCAGTGCCGACCATGTGCCATCGGCCTGAGGGTCCAGCAATGTGGCCTCAATCCCTGCCGAGACCGGGCCTTGTGCACTGTCCCGATGACGGCGACCGTTCAGCCGTGCCGGGATAACGCGCGTGTCATTCAGAACCAGCCGATCGCCTGGTTGCAGAAAATTCGGCAGGTCGAACACATGGCTGTCCGTCGTCACATCTCCCTGTGCCACCAGCAAACGCGCAGACGAGCGCGGACTGGCAGGTCGCGTGGCAATCAGGTCTTCGGGCAGATGGAAATCAAAATCGCTGAGTTTCATGCGCGCGCCATACATCCCCGAAAGGGATTCGGCCATATGCTCTCAGCGGTCGCTGGGACGCGAGCCAAAGGTGGGTTTCGGCTCGTCTGGTTTCAGGGGAAGCGCATTGGGGCCGTCTGACACCTTTGGGGCGGGCTGGCGCAGCAGGTCGCGCAGAAACAGCGGAGCAAGGCCAGACAAGGGGTTGACCGACACTTTCGGCGACGCGAGCGGTCCTTTGAGGGTATAGTTAAAACCAAACACCCCCTCTCCCTTGCGGGTAAAGACGCTGCCGACGGCATTCAGCAAATAGATCGGCGAAATGGCCCCGCGCAGGTTTAGCATCTCGTTCACTGTGTCTATGGTGCCATCGAAGGACAGGCCCATGGATGGTCCGACTGCACTGCCGCTGAGCACTTTGATCTCGGTGGGCGTGACCCTCATGCGGCTGTCTATGGCCGAGAAGAAGATGCCCTGTCCCGCCATCTCGTCCAGCAGGCCAACAAGGCTGATCGCGTTCAGCAACGCCGCCATGGCAGGAGCATCGGTGATGCGTGTGTTCACAATCCTCAGAATGACGTCGTAGTTGCCGGGCGCTGTGACCGGCTCAAGGTTCAGGTTCATATCTCCGCCACGTGCTTGGGTCAGCACCCCGGCAGAACGCAGCACGGCCCCCGCGTCTTTCGATGTCAGCGTCACAGCGCTGCGGTTTCCACGTGGGGTCACCTGCCCTGAAACCGCTGCCCCACCATTGACCTGCGCCGTAAATCCCCCGTTCACTCCCCCGGTTGTTTGAAATGAGCCCCGAAAACCCGTCAGCGCCACAGCTTCGGTGATTTGCAGGCGGTCCAGTGCAACGTCCAGCTTGGGACCAGCCCCGCCACCACCGCTGCTTTCGCCAAACGTCGCTTTTCCCATATCCAGCACACCGCCCAGCACGCGTATGTCCGGGACGGCATCGCCGCGTCCGATCATCACGGCGGGAACGGCCAACCAATTGCCAAGATCGAATGAGCTGAATTGGATGCGGTCAAAGTCTCCGTTGTCCCGAAAAGTGATGGAGGCACTGGTTCGCAGGCCAGCGCCCTCGATTTGCAAGCTGTCCACTTTTAGCTGTTTGCCCAAGGTCGCTTCGGCCGTAAGTGACCCTGAAGCGGACGCCGCTTTGCGCCAACCAAGTTCCGGGATCGCAAGTGCAACGCCCTGCAAGTCCGACGAAACGGACAATTTCGGTGGCTCGTCTGCGCCAAGCCCCAAGGAGATGTTCGCAATCCCGGACCCGGTCAGCATCCCCGGCGGAAGCCCCGCGCCGATTTCATCCATCAGGCGCGGCGACAATTCGATCTGGCCTGTCAATGTACTGCGCTGTGCGGTTTTTCCATCAATCGGTTGCCGCCAAAGCGCCTCAAGCGGGACATCTCCGAATTGTCCTTGCCCTTTGATCTGAACGCCGGACTGGTTGCCTGACAGATCCAGCAAAGCGGCGCTGACAGTAAATCCGGGTACCAGACGGTCGCTCAACAGGTTGGCCAGATGGCCGTCGAAGTGAAACTCGGTGTCCTGAAACTTGAGCCCCTTTTTCAGCGGCAACGATAACGTACCAGCCAAAGATGCTGTTCCGTCGGCAAGGTCGACCGGCAGCCCGGCCTTAGTCAACAATTCAAGAGGCGGACGATCCAACAGAGACAAGGCCGCCGTCACACTGCCTTTGGCTTGGATGCGCGCGATTGCAGGGGCTGATTTTTTGATATCGGTATCGGGTATGATGAAGGACGTGCCCGAGGCATCCACGGCACCACCTTCATCCGCAATCACCACCCCCTGCTGTGCGGTAACGGTAAAGCGCTGATTGAGCAGGCTTGCCTGACCCTGAGCGTTTTCGATTGGCGGCAGGGTTTTCACGAACTGGATTTTGGCCTTCTCGAATCCGAAATCCAAATACAGATCAGGTTTCGATCCGGGTTCAAGCCGAAGGGCAAAGTCCATATCCGACAGAACCCCTTCATACAGATTTTCAGTGACCCACTCACGCGGCTTGGGCGCCAAGCGCTCAGGCCAGTAACTGAGCACTTTGTCCGAGGTCATCTGATCCAGATGGGCATCCAGCTTGACCGCCCAGCCGTCAGGACGACCGCTCAGAACCCCAAAGGCGCGTATGACGTGGCCCGGGTCTTCGATGGTAACCTGCCCCAGTTGCAACTCGAACGGGTCCAAGACCATTTTGAAATCCACGCTGGCGCGCGACAGTTGGATTGGTTCGGGAAACAGATTGGCGGGATTCACGTTGATGCCGGACAAACGCATCTGCGCGGTAAGGCTGTCCAGTACGCCCTCTTCCACGCCCTGCAGAAATGCCGTGCCGTCCGCCTGTACTTTACCCCAGGCAGAAACCACCGAAACCTCGTTGAAGTTCAGCGCCTGGGATTTCGGATCATAAGTGAAATAGGTCCGGGCAAATTCGAACGGCACCGGACGTGTTTCGGGATTGGGTTGCACGGCCCCCGCACCAAGGTTGAGAGTTGCAAAACCTGTCCCGATAGCACCGCTTTCATCGATACTGCCCCGCAAAGCGCCCGAGATCGGGGCCCTCAGAACCTGCAACCACGCAAGCACGGGGCTCTGACCGGCGATGTCTTCTGCGGGCAGGTCCGAGACCGAGATGCCAAACTGCGCAGCTGGACTGCCAAGCGTACTGGTATAGTTGGCCTCGATCGCGCTGACGTAATCCCGCCCGGCCAGAACCGAGAACCCGGTGGCCAGTCGCACCTCATTATCGCTGCGGTTTGCCTGAATATGGCCGCCGTCCAATACCCAGGACCGGCCCTGCCGCAAATCCCGGTAGTCCAGCGTGATTGCGTCAAGTTCAACCGAAGTCAGTGCTGACAGGGCCGGAGACAGGAACACCTGATCAGACGCCTCGATCAACTCTGCCAGATTCGGTGCCTCTTGCACTGGTGCGCTGCCTGATCCGACGGTCAGGATCAAAGCCCCATCCGTGTCGCGGGTCAGCGCGATCTGCGCACCGCTCAGGATAATGCGTTTCGGGCGGACATGCCCACGCAGCAAAGGCCGCATTGCTAGGCTGGCGCGCATGTCCGAGACCTGTGCAATCTGTTGGCCCGCCGCGTCGCTGATGGACACATCGGTCAGGCGCAGCCGGGGCCGCCAGCCCTCATGGATGATAAAACTGACGTCACCAAACCGGATTTGCAGCCCGCCCAATGCCTGCTCCAGCCGCGTCTCGACCCTGTCCCTGAGCCAGGCGGGCGCGTGCATCCTTTGGCCCACAATCATGAACCCGGTGAACATCGCCAGCAGCACCAGCATGATCGCCCCGCGCATGGCCCAAATCCCGGCAGCGCGACGACGCGACCGGCGGCGTACCGGTTTGTTCGGTGCCTCCCCTTCGTCGTCCTCGCGTTGCTTCAATTTGCTATTCACGCCTTCCAACCCGCACGTGTCGCCCTATGATATCAGGCAGCCTTTAAAAACCTTTAGCGGAGTTTCCAATGCCCGATATTTCTGACATGGCCCCCGACTTCACTTTGCCGCGCGACGGCGGTGGCGAGGTGACGCTTTCGGCGTTGCGCGGTGGCACCGTGGTTTTGTTCTTCTATCCCCGTGATGATACGCCGGGCTGCACGAAGGAATCCATCGGTTTTTCAGAACAGCTTCAGGCCTTTGCGGATGCGGGTGCTCACGTTTTCGGCATCTCACGCGACAGCGTCGCAAAGCATGACAAGTTCGTGGCCAAGCATGGGCTGACGACACCGCTTCTGTCGGATGAAAATTCGACCGTTTGCGAGGACTATGGCGTCTGGGTGGAAAAGAACATGTATGGGCGCAAGTCGATGGGCATCGAACGTTCGACCTTTGTAATCGATGCTGAAGGTCGCATTGCCAAGGTCTGGCGCAAAGTCAAAGTGCCCGGCCATGTGGACGAGGTGCTTGAGGCGGTGAAGGCGCTGTAAGCCCCCCCTCGACCTGTCATGCCATCCGGTTTAAGACCCGCCTCGACACGACCGAGGCGGAGCGACCCCGTGACCAAGACACTGACACAGATGGCGACAGAGGTTCTGAAAACAGCGGACGGGCGGGCCAAGACCGCCCTGTCCAAAGCGCACGCCGCAGCATGGTTTGCTGCTCGCAAGGGCGAAACTGGCCCAATCGAGATTGGCACGGCAACACCCCCCTTGAACCCCGCCCGCCCGGACAGGCCCGAGCTTTTGTCGCCCCGCGAAGTGCCAAAGCGAAAACCGGGCACCGAGGCCGGGCGTATCGCGCTGTTGCACGCCGTGGCCCATATCGAATTGAACGCCGTCGATCTGCACTGGGACATCATTGCCAGGTTCGGTCACGTTTCCATGCCCATCGGGTTCTACGACGATTGGGTGAAATGCGCCGAAGAAGAATTGCGCCATTTCGAGATGGTTTGCGATTGCCTGGAAAGCATGGGCAGCCATTACGGCGCCCTGCCCGCCCATGCAGGCATGTGGCGCGCGGCGGAAGACACTGCCGAAGATCTGATGGGACGGCTGGCCGTTGTTCCCATGGTGCTTGAGGCCCGCGGTCTGGATGTCACCCCCGGCATGATCGAGATCTTTCGCAAGGCCAAGTTGGACCAAGCCATTGCGGCTCTTGAGGTGATCTATGCCGAAGAAGTCGGCCATGTTGCTTATGGCTCGAAATGGTTCCATTTCCTGTGCGGTCGCGAAAATGCCGACCCAAAGGATGTGTTTCACGCGCTGGTCCGACGCTATTTTCACGGCGTACTGAAACCACCCTTTAACGAGGAAAAGCGCGCTGAAGCTGGCTTGCCCCCCGATTTCTACTGGCCCCTAACCGAAGATCTGCCTGCACCCGGAGAAGTCACAAACTGACACTTCTTCGTTATTTTCGGCAAGTTCTCGCCGATCTCAGGGGGATTTTTGCGCCGTTTGACGCAGATTGGTCAACAAACTTGCCCGTTCACGACGAGCCGTTTATGCAATCGGCCCAAGGGACGGCTATTGCACCACGACCGGTCCCGATCTTGGGGATGAGAGGTAAGACGCGTGCGAACACGTCTGACGATAAAGTTACATTCGCTGCTCGAGCGGCATTTCCCGGAACGCCGGGTTTTTCTGAAATCTGACAAGGACACACGCTTTATCCGGCTTAGCTCGGAAACGCAGGTGATTGCGGTGGCTGGCGTTGCTGTCATGGTCGGCTGGACAGCGGTCGCAACGGCCATTCTGCTGATGGACAGCATCGGGTCTGGCAACTTCAGAGAACAAGCCAAACGCGATCAGGCGACCTATCAGGAACGCCTGAACATCCTGTCAGCAGAACGGGACGCCCGCGCGCAAGAGGCCCTTGCGGCCCAAGACCGATTTAATGCAGCGCTTGAGCAGATTTCCGCTATGCAGTCCGAGCTGCTGGCGTCGGAAAACCGCCGCCGCGAGCTTGAGACCGGCATCGAGGTTATCCAGACCACCCTGCGCAGCACCATGAAGCAACGGGAAGAGGCACGGACTGAACTTGCGACACTGAAACAGGAAACCAGTGACACCGACATGTATATGACGGCCTCTACCGCCCCAGTGCAGATGGCCTTCATGACGGATGCCTTGGCACGCACTGCCGAAGAACGCGACCAGATCGCTTCGGACGCGCAAGATGCATTGGTTCAGAGGGACGAACTGGAACTGGAAATCCGTCTGATGCAAGAGCGCAGCGACGCGATCTTCCGCCAGTTGGAAGACGCCATGGTGATCTCGGTCGAACCGCTGGACAAGATGTTCCGCCAGGCGGGGATGCCCACCGATCGTATCATCGAAGAGGTCCGGCGCGGATATAGCGGTATGGGCGGTCCGCTGACCCCTTTATCCCTTAGCACGCGTGGCGAGGAGGACGAGCTGTCTGCCGACGAGGCCCGCGCGAACATTTTGCTTCAACAGATGGATCAGTTGAACCTGTACCGGATTGCTGCGGAAAAGGCCCCCTTCGCCAGCCCGGTCAACAGTGCAGTGCGTTTCACCAGCGGATTTGGCACACGCCGCGACCCCAAAACCGGAGGTCGTCGGATGCATAACGGTGCGGATTTCGCAGGTGCGCACGGCACTGATATCTTTGCAACGGCAGACGGTGTGGTCACCCATGCAGGTTGGCAATCGGGTTTCGGACGGCTTGTGAAAATCAAGCACGCGTTTGGAATTGAGACACTTTACGCTCATAACACCAAGATCAACGTCAAGGTTGGTCAAAGGGTCTCGCGCGGGGATCATATTGCTGATATGGGTAGCACCGGACGGTCCACCGGCACGCATTTGCACTATGAGGTGCGCGTGAACGGAAAGCCCGTGAACCCAATGACTTACATCAAGGCTGCGAGAAATGTTTTCTAAAAGCAAAATCAACGAGCCCGCATCCAAGGCACCTGAGGCGGCCAAACCTGCCGCTCCGGCGACCCCAGCGGCCCCTGCTCCAACCGAGTCAAAACCTGCCACTGCGCCCAAGCCAAAGCCGCCTGCGTCGGTTCTGTCCTCGGATCTGCACATCACCGGCAACATCAAGACCTCCGGTGACATTCAGGTAGAAGGCACTGTCGAAGGCGACATCCGCGCTCATCTTCTGACCATTGGTGAATCTGCAACCATCAAAGGTGAAGTCACCGCCGATGACGTCGTGATCAACGGCCGCATCGTTGGCCGGGTACGTGGCCTGAAGGTGCGCCTGACCTCGACGGCACGTGTCGAAGGCGACATCATCCACAAGACAATCGCCATCGAAAGCGGTGCGCATTTCGAAGGTTCGGTGCAGCGTCAGGACGATCCGCTGAACCCTGGCCGCAGCGCCAAGGGGGGATCGAACCCGGCGGCTGACGTCAAACAATAATTCGACCTTTCAGGTCTGACCCGAGACGCCGCAGAAACACCTGCGGCGTCTTTTTTTATAACAACTGCTTGCCTGTGAAACTGGTTTTGATCCCGCTGACATCGCGTTAGGGTCGGGCCATGTTGGTTTTTTTGATACTTGTCGCCCTGATCGCTGGTGGTGTGGCGTATTACTTTTGGTCAAAGCAACAGGCCCGCCAGGCCCTGCTGGCCGCGCCGCTGAGCGATCAGCAACGACGGCTTATCGACGCTCAGGTCCCGATCCTGCAGAAGGTGCCGCAAGACCTGCGCGCAAAGCTGGAAGGCAAAATCAACCTGTTTCTCGATCAGGTCGAGTTCATAGGCTGCGACGGTCTGGATGTCACAGAAGACATGCAGATGTCCATCGCCGCGCAAGCCTGTCTGTTGGTTGTGAATACTGAGCTTTGGTATGACAACCTCACTACCATCCTGATCTATCCCAGTGCTTTCAAATCCAGACAGAGCCGACACAGCGGTTATGTCGTCACAGAGAAAGAAATCGTGCGAACTGGCGAAAGCTGGAATCGCGGCCCGGTGATCCTGTCCTGGGCGCACAGCCAACGTGGTGCGATGAACGATCATGACGGGCAAAATGTTGTCTTTCACGAATTCGCACATCAGATCGACGATCTGACAGGGTCGGCCAATGGTGTGCCCGTTCTCAGCGTCAACCAGAGTTTTTCCGAGTGGGAGGCCGCGTTTCTGACGGCTTATGACGCCCATGTACAGGCCGTTGAAATGGGACGCCCAACTGTAATTGACCCCTACGGCGCGGAAGGGCACGAAGAGTTTTTTGCCGTTTCAGTTGAAGTGTTCTTTGAGCGGCCAAAAGCTCTGCGCAACTCTGACCCAGAGGTCTACAAACAACTGTCGAAACTTTTTCACCTGGATCCTGCACAGTGGCATTAGTCAGTTGTCGCCTGGGGTGAGAGGGCATCCGGGAAATTCCCCGTTCGCCTCAATTTAACAAAAGTTAATTTTTGAATTACAGTTAACCTCATCGCATTGTGGAGGAAATTTCATGTCGTCAAAATTACTTGCCGAGTTCTTCGGTACCTTTTGGCTGGTTCTCGGAGGCTGCGGCAGTGCCGTATTGGCCGCAGGTGTTGCAGATGTCGGCATCGGATGGCTTGGAGTGTCCTTCGCCTTCGGCCTGACAGTTCTGACAATGGCCTACACGGTTGGTCCGATCTCTGGCGGTCACTTCAACCCGGCGGTCAGCTTGGGGCTGATGATTGGAGGAAGGTTTCCAGCCAAGGATCTGCTGCCCTATTGGGTCGCTCAGGTTATCGGAGCAATTGCAGCCGCCATTGTGTTGTACCTGATCGTTAGCGGAGCACCCGGTTTCGAAGGGGTCGGAGGGTTCGCATCAAACGGATACGGAAACGCGTCCCCGCAAGGCTATTCAATGATGTCGGTTCTGGTGATCGAAATTGTGATGACGGCCTTTTTCATCTTCATCATTCTGGGCGCAACTTCAGATAAGGCACCGGCTGGTTTCGCACCGATTGCCATTGGCCTGGCACTGACACTGATCCATCTGGTGTCAATTCCGGTCAGCAATACATCGGTCAATCCCGCCCGGTCCACCGGAGTCGCCCTGTTCGCAGACGGCCCCGCGCTGGCACAGCTTTGGATGTTCTGGGTGGCACCCCTGATCGGCGGCGCGGTCGGTGCGTTGATCTGGAAAGTGACTTCATCTGAAGACTAACGTGAACTGACTCGGTTTTTTCCCTGTCAGTAAAAAACAAGCGTATCCTTCCGTAACGCCCGGCTGAACCAAGGCTCGGGATCAACGGGAGGATACTATGAAGATTACAGCGACTACATTTGCACTGGGATGCCTGGCCACCGCCAGTTGGGCTGACGACCCGTGGCTGAGCATCCCAGCAGCCCCAGAGATGCCCCCAGCCAACATGTCCGGCACCGCTGAAATCAATGGGATCAATATGTACTACGCCACCTATGGAGACGGAGAGGGTACACCGATATTAATGATCCATGGTGGTTTGGCGCATGGTGACATCTGGGCAGCACAGGTTGCCGATCTTGCCGCAGATCACACCGTGATCGTTGCCGACACTCGCGGGCACGGGCGATCAACCAATGATGGCAGCACCTATTCCTACGGATTGCTGTCGCAGGATTATCTGGCTCTGTTGGACTATCTGAAGATCGATCAAGTGCATCTGGTTGGCTGGTCCGACGGGGCCAACATCGGCTATTCGATTTCGAGCACCAACCCGGAACGGCTGGCCAGTCATTTCGCCCATGCAGGCAACGTGACACTGGATGGTATCGATCCGTCAGTGGAAACCAACGAAGTGTTTGGTGCCTATGTCGGCATGATGGCCGAAGATTATGCATCCATGTCCCCCACGCCAGATGGGTTCGAAGCATTCCTGGGCGGGGTAGCTGCCATGTGGAGCACCGAAAAACCCGGTGGTTTGGAGGCGCTTTCGTCGATCACTTTCCCGACGCTGGTCGTTCAAAGCGCGCATGACGAAGCTATTCTAATGGCACATTCGCAGGCAATTTCCGAGGCTATTCCGGGGGCAGACTTGCTTGTTCTGGAAGATGTCAGTCACTTTGCTTCATTTCAGAAGCCGGATGCCTATACGCAAGCTATCCGCGACTTTATCGATCAATAAACCATAGAAAAAACCCGGCGCTTTGGGCCGCGCCGGGCTTTCACTGCTTATTCGGTGACGGTGACTTTTTTCATCACGTCGGGCTGGCCCGTGACTGCTCCGGTCTGAGAATGCCCGCGTTTGATCGCATCCACCACGTCCATACCATCGGTCACCTGACCGACCACAGTGTACTGCCCGTCCAGGAACGGGCCGGGTTCGAACATGATGAAAAACTGCGAATTGGCCGAATCCGGATCGTTCGAACGCGCCATGCCAACCACGCCCCGGTCAAAGGTGACCTCGGAAAACTCGGCTGGCAAATCGGGTCGGTCTGATCCGCCGCGTCCAGCGTAACGCATGTCAAACCCGGCCGCGCCGGAATTGCCGTATTGCACATCTCCGGTTTGTGCCATGAAGCCGTCAATCACGCGGTGAAACACGACACCATCATACTGACCGTCGGTGGCCAGCGCAGTGATCTGTTCCACATGCTTGGGAGCGACGTCCTCGAACAAGTCGATCGAGATAGTGCCATTGGCCCCTTCCCCTTCAACCTCAATCTGCAGACCGCTGGCCAGTGCCGGGCTGGTCACCAGTGCAAAAACCGCAGCCAGCTTATACATCGGCGGCCACTTTGACGCTGATCATGCGATCCGGGTTCGCTGGCGGCTCGCCCCGAACGATGGCATCCACATGCTCCATGCCATCGATCACACGGCCATAAACGGTATATTGACCGTTCAGGAAGTGGTTGTCCTTGAAGTTGATGAAGAACTGAGAGTTGGCCGAATCCGGGTTTTGCGACCGTGCCGCGCCCAGCGTGCCGCGATCATGGGGCAGTTTCGAGAACTCGGCCGGAACGTTCGGAAGCGACGACCCACCGGTGCCCGCCATGCGCAGGTTGAAGCCGTCTTCCATATCGCCGTGCTGAACGTCGCCGGTTTGCGCCATGAAACCGTCGATCACACGGTGAAAGGCTACGTTGTCATATTCTCCACCACGGGCCAGTTCCTTCATCCGCGCGCTGTGCTGGGGGGCCACGTCGGGCAACAGCTCGATGACGACGTTGCCGCCTTTCAGCTCGATGATGATTGTGTTTTCGGGATCTTTGATCTCGGCCATGTGGCCCTCCTGTCGTTTGTCTTGCGCAAATACCTATGCGCCAAGCGCGTGAATGCCAAGTGACGCATTGACCTGAGGGCAAAATGCAGGAAAAGAACCGCCTAAATCGGTTGCCACTGGGAAGGATTGCACGATGGGCTGGAAAACACTGGACGATATGGATCTGAACGGCAAACGCGTGCTGGTGCGCGTGGACATCAATGTCCCTGTCGTTGACGGTGTTGTGACCGACGCCACCCGTATCCAGCGGATCGCACCGACAGTACGCGATATTCTGGCCGCCGGTGGTAAGCCGATCCTACTGGCCCATTTCGGTCGCCCAGGTGGCGAGCGACGCGAAAACTTGTCACTCAAGCAATTGGTGCCGACACTGGAAAGCACTTTTGGCGCCCCTGTCCTGTTTGCAGCCGATTGCGTGGGCACCGAGGCTGAACTGGCCGCCGATGCGCTGCAACCGGGTCAGGTATTGCTGCTGGAAAACACGCGCTTTCACGCAGCCGAGACCAAGAACGACGCTGATCTGGCCGCAGGCATGGCCAAGCTGGGGGACGTTTATTGCAACGATGCGTTTTCAGCCACGCACCGCGCCCACAGTTCGACCGAGGCTTTGGCGCGCCTTCTGCCCGCATGTGCAGGTCGCCTAATGCAAGCCGAATTGCAAGCGCTGGAAGGCGCACTGGGTGCCCCTAAACGGCCCGTAACTGCTGTTGTAGGCGGTGCAAAAGTATCCACCAAACTGGAGTTGTTGGGCAATCTGATCGACAAGGTGGACTATCTTGTCATTGGCGGTGGCATGGCCAATACCTTTCTGGTCGCAAAAGGTCTGAACGTCGGCAAATCGCTGGCTGAGCGGAACATGAAGGATACCGCTGCGGAAATCCTGACCAAAGCCGAAAGCTCGGGTTGCACCATTGTTCTGCCCACGGATATTGTGGTTGCAGACAAATTCGAAGCCCATGCTCCGCATCAAGTCTTGCCCGCAGATCAATGCCCCGAAGACAGCATGATCCTGGATGCAGGTCCTGAAAGCGTCGCCGCGATCACCGAGATCTTTACAAAAAGCAAAACGCTGATCTGGAACGGCCCGCTTGGCGCGTTCGAATTGGAACCCTTTGATGCAGCGACCAATGCGGCCGCATTGAAAGCGGCGGCTTTGACCCGTTCGGGCCAGTTGGTCTCAGTTGCCGGTGGCGGCGATACCGTTGCCGCATTGAACGCATCGGGCGCGGCGCATGATTTCTCGTACATCTCCACTGCGGGCGGCGCGTTCTTGGAATGGATGGAGGGTAAGACCCTGCCCGGTGTAGCCGCATTGGAACAGTAGTCCTGTCGCGGCGCGCTTTCGCTTACCTTGCGAGACATTCTGACTCATCCCCTGATTTTTGGGAATCAGGGGATTCACAAGCCGAATCACCTGTGACATAGTGCTGACAGAGGTTCGAAAAGGACCCGTTATTGAGGCAAGTTTTCATACGGCGGTAAACAGAGTGTCCCGTTCCCATCGGCCCGGTTTGGGCGCAGTTGCTTTCTTCTCGGTGGCTTTCATGCTGGGTGTCTATTTCACCTTTGCCGCCGTACAAGGAGATTATGGCCTGTTCCGGCGGGTCGAGATTGCAGCGGAACGGGACGCTCTGTCGCGCGATTTGGCGAAGCTGAATACCGAGATCGCCGAGATGGAGAACCTGACGCTACGGTTGTCTGACACGTATCTTGACCTGGACCTTCTGGACCAGCAGGCACGCTCGGTTCTGGGTATGATCCGCGCGGACGAGATCGTCATCCGATAAGCAGACTTGGGTTTTTCGTCGAAAAGCCCTTCTCTTGCAACAATTCATTTTGCTTTGATAAGCGCGGCTTAGCGTAAACCGACGCTGCGTCACATTAACACTCGCCAGATCGCCCGAAATGCTTTAGAAGATAGTTTAACGCTAAACTATCTGTCCGAAAGGGGGAGATCGCCACAATGGCTGCGCGAAAAACCACAAAGAAACCAAATGTTTCTGCGGAAGAGCTCAAAACCTACTACCGCGAGATGCTGCTGATCCGCCGATTCGAGGAAAAGGCCGGTCAACTTTACGGTATGGGTCTGATTGGCGGCTTCTGCCACCTTTACATCGGACAGGAAGCGGTTGTTGTCGGCCTCGAAGCCGCCGCACAGGAAGGTGACAAACGCATCACCTCGTATCGCGATCACGGCCATATGCTGGCCTGCGGTATGGATCCGGGCGGCGTTATGGCCGAACTGACCGGGCGCGAAGGCGGCCTTTCCAAAGGCAAGGGCGGCTCGATGCACATGTTCTCGAAAGAGAAGCATTTCTATGGCGGTCACGGCATCGTTGGTGCACAGGTTCCGCTGGGCGCAGGTCTGGCCTTTGCTGACAAATATAAAGAGAACGGTGGCGTGACATTCACCTATTTCGGTGATGGCGCGGCCAACCAAGGTCAGGTCTATGAGACGTTCAACATGGCTGCTCTCTGGGATCTGCCAGTGGTCTTTGTGATCGAAAACAACCAATACGCTATGGGTACAGCGCAGGCGCGATCAACATCGTCGCCAGACATCTACGTGCGCGGCGAGGCGTTTGGCATTCCCGGCGAGATCGTCAACGGAATGGATGTGTTGGCGGTTAAGGCCGCAGGTGAGAAAGCCGTGGCCCACTGCCGTGCGGGCAAAGGCCCTTACATCCTTGAGGTTAAAACCTACCGGTATCGCGGCCACTCGATGTCTGACCCGGCCAAGTACCGCACCCGCGAAGAGGTTCAGAAGGTTCGCGAACAAAGCGATCCGATCGAACATGTGCGCGAGCTGCTGTTGACTGGCAAACACGCGACCGAGGATGATCTGAAGGCGATCGATAAAGAGATCAAAGAGGTCGTCAATCAAGCCGCCGAATTCTCGAAAGAAAGCCCCGAGCCTTCCGTCGAAGAGCTCTGGACTGACATTTACGCCTGAGAGGACGAATAAGACATGGCAACCGAAATTCTCATGCCCGCCCTTTCGCCCACAATGGAAGAGGGCACACTAGCCAAATGGCTGGTCAAGGAAGGCGACACTGTAAGCTCTGGCGATATCATGGCCGAGATCGAAACCGACAAGGCGACGATGGAATTTGAAGCCGTTGATGAAGGCATCATTGGCAAGATCCTGATCGCTGAAGGTACCGAAGGGGTCAAGGTGAACACCCCTATCGCGGTTCTGGTGGAAGAAGGCGAAGACGCCTCTGCCCTGCCAGCGGCTGCTCCTGCAGCCGCAGCGGTGACCGAGGCCGCCCCTGCGGCGGTTGAGGCCCCCGCTTCTGCCGCTGCCCCCGCTGCTCCGGTCGTTGACCTGTCGCCCGATTGGCCCGCAGATGCAGAGATGAAGTCCGAAACCGTCCGTGAAGCGCTGCGTGACGCGATGGCCGAGGAAATGCGTGGTGACGAAGACGTCTACCTGATGGGTGAAGAAGTCGCCGAATATCAGGGCGCGTATAAAATCAGCCAAGGTCTGCTGGACGAGTTTGGCCCCAAGCGCGTTATCGATACGCCGATCACCGAGCACGGTTTTGCAGGCATCGCCGTTGGTTCAGCCTTTGGAGGTCTGAAACCGATTGTCGAGTTCATGACCTTCAACTTCGCCATGCAGGCGATTGACCAGATCATCAACTCTGCTGCCAAGACGCTTTACATGTCAGGCGGTCAGATGGGCTGCCCCATCGTGTTCCGCGGTCCTAACGGTGCCGCCGCCCGAGTGGCTGCGCAGCACTCTCAGGACTATGCAGCGTGGTACATGCAGATACCCGGCCTGAAGGTGGTGATGCCCTACTCGGCAGCCGATGCTAAAGGTCTGCTGAAATCGGCGATCCGCGACCCCAACCCGGTTGTCTTCCTGGAAAACGAAATCCTCTACGGGCGTTCTTTCGACGTGCCGCAGGTGGATGACCTGACCATCCCGCTGGGCAAGGCGCGTATTTGGCGTGAAGGTTCGGATGTGACCATCGTTAGCTTCGGCATTGGCATGCAATACGCACTCGAAGCCGCCGACAAACTGGCGGAAGAAGGCATCAGTGCCGAAGTTATCGACCTGCGCACAATCCGCCCGATGGACACTGGCGCAATCATCAACTCGGTGATGAAGACGAACCGTCTGGTGACTGTGGAAGAAGGTTGGCCGCAAGGTTCGGTCGGCAGCTACATCAGTTCGGTCGTGATGCAGGAAGCGTTTGACTATCTCGACGCCCCGGTCATCAACTGCACCGGCAAAGATGTACCGATGCCCTACGCCGCGAACCTCGAAAAGCTGGCCCTGATCACCACCGATGAGGTGATCGCCGCCGTCAAACAAGTGACCTACCGGTAAGGAGCGACAGACAGATGCCCACCGAAATTCTGATGCCCGCCCTTTCACCCACCATGGAGGAAGGCACGCTTGCCAAATGGCTGGTCAAGGAAGGCGACACCGTTTCCTCTGGCGACCTGCTGGCCGAGATCGAAACCGACAAGGCCACGATGGAGTTCGAAGCCGTTGATGAAGGCACCATCGGTAAGATCCTGATCGCCGAGGGAACCGAAGGCGTTAAGGTCAACACCGCCATTGCTGTTCTGCTGGAAGACGGCGAAAGCGCAGATGACATTGGTGCGACGCCTGCCGCCGCGCCTGCGGCTGCGCCCGCAGCAGAAACTGCAGCGCCAGCGGCGTCCGAGACGCCAGCCTCTGCCCCTGCCCCGGCTGCTCCGGTCAAGGCTGATGGCGGTCGTGTTTTCGCCTCACCACTGGCCCGTCGCATTGCGGCGCAAAAAGGTCTTGATCTATCGCAGATCGCCGGCTCTGGCCCGCATGGTCGCATCGTCAAGGCGGATGTGGAAAGCGCCACAGCCGCACCGGCTGCAGCTGCTCCAGCGCCTGCTACCGCTGCTCCATCTGCGCCTGCGGCACCAACCGGGCCGTCGGCAGACATGGTCGCTCGGATGTATGAAGGGCGCGAGTACGAGGAAATCCAGCTGGACGGTATGCGCAAAACCATCGCCGCGCGCCTGTCCGAAGCCAAACAGACCATCCCGCATTTCTATCTGCGTCGTGACATCAAGCTGGACGCGTTGCTCAAGTTCCGCAGCCAGTTGAACAAGCAGTTGGAAGGCCGTGGCGTCAAGCTGAGCGTCAACGATTTCATCATCAAAGCTGTCGCAAACGCACTGCAACAGGTTCCGGCCTGTAACGCAGTCTGGGCGGGTGACCGCGTGCTGCAACTGAAGCCTTCGGACGTCGCCGTTGCTGTTGCGATTGAGGGCGGCCTGTTCACCCCGGTTCTGCAAGATGCTGACATGAAGTCCTTGTCCGCCCTGTCGACCGAGATGAAAGACCTTGCAGCCCGCGCCCGCGAACGCAAGCTGGCACCGCATGAGTATCAGGGCGGCACCTTTGCCGTCTCAAATCTGGGTATGTTTGGCATCGACAACTTCGATGCAATCGTAAACCCGCCACATGCCGGAATTCTGGCTGTAGGGACCGGTGTGAAAAAGCCTGTTGTCGGAGATGATGGCGAACTGACCGTGGCAACCGTGATGTCTGTCACAATGTCCGTGGATCACCGCGTCATCGACGGGGCGCTAGGGGCAGAACTGCTCAAGGCCATTGTCGACAATCTGGAAAATCCGATGGTCATGCTGGCCTGAGGCACTCGAACACCCCCCGCCCAAGCTTTTGTTGGGCGGGGGTCATCTTATCATTTGGCGCTGAATTGAACCCGTGTGATTGGCGTATCAATTGCCTAAAGCGCATTGACCTCCCACCTTCTTCTACAAGATTAAGTCAGAAGGAGAGTGCTCTGTGGTCCGCAAGAACCTAGTACAAAGCCTGGTAGTTTTGGTCCTTTTGACTGGGACGACACCAAGCGAGGTCTCTGCGAAACCGAACAGTTATCCAGGCGAGCACTCGAAATTCAAAAACAACGACCCCGAGGCGATTGCCGAACACAAAGCTGAACAAAAACGGCGCAAAGAACTGCGTCAGCAGAGACGAGAGGAACGCAAGCGCAAGCGGTTGGAGAAACGCACCAACCGCTTGAAGTGATTTTTACCTACTGGTCTTTGCCCAGCATGTGGTCCATCGAGATCGCAGGCTGATCGCATCCCGCCTCGCCCACGATCTTCGCGGGAATACCAGCAACGGTTTTGCAAGCCGGTACAGGTTGCAGAACCACCGAACCCGCAGCGATACGGCTGCAATGGCCAACTTCGATGTTGCCCAGAACCTTCGCTCCGGCCCCAATCAGAACCCCGTTGCCGATCTTGGGGTGGCGCTGTTCCTCTTCCTTGCCGGTTCCGCCCAGCGTTACCGAATGCAACATTGAAACATTATCGCCCACAACAGCGGTTTCACCAATGACAATGGAATGAGCGTGGTCGATCATGATACCCTTGCCGATCTTTGCAGCCGGATGAATATCTATCCCGAAAATCTCAGACGAGCGCATCTGGAAGAAATAGGCCAGATCGTAGCGACCCTTTTTCCACAACCAATGCGCAACCCGATAGGCCTGCATCGCCTGATACCCTTTGAAGTAAAGGATCGGCTGCAACAGGCGGTGACATGCGGGGTCACGCTCGTAAACGGCCATCAGATCAGCCCGCGCCGCTTCGATCAGATGTGGATCATCGGCATATGCTTCGTCCACAATCTCTCGCAAGACCATCATCGACATCTCGTTCGAGCACAGCTTGGCCGAAATCCGATAGGAAAGCGCGCGTTCAAGGCTGCGGTGATGCAGGATACAGGCGTGCACAAGACCACCCATGAGTGGTTCTTTTTCTACGGCCGCGTGGGCCTCGGATGTGATGCGGGTCCAAACCGGATCAACCGGCGTTACATGACTGCGCTTTTCAAACATGGCTTTTCATCCTTTGCTGCGCCTAGAATGCCATTTAGTGGTAAAAAGACCAAACGCAAACCCGTGATCTGCAATGCAACAAAAATGAATGAGTTCGAAAGCTCATATTTTGAAACAAAAATTCGCGAGCGACTGGCCGAGTTGGAACAGCTTTCAGCGTCAGGTCAAAAGGCGCAGGCTGTCGTTGAACTGGATCAACAAGCGGTTGGCCGACTGAGTCGCATGGATGCCTTGCAAAACCAGGCCATGGCAAAGGCGCAACAAACCAATCGCGATATTGAAAAAAGCCGTCTTCAAGCCGCCTTGGTACGCATTGAAGAGGAGGAATACGGGTATTGCGAGGATTGCGGCGACCGAATTCCAGACGCGCGGTTGGCGCTGGACTTGGCCGCCAGCAAATGTGTCAGCTGCGCTGCCGGGTGACTAAGAATTTGGAAAGATGGTGCAGAACCGTCTCAAAACATTGGCAATACTGCAAGTCGTCGAACCCCGGCTCATTCGCCAGGGTTCTGTTTCGAGCAACGGCCATCAGCGAGCCGTTGCCGTAAACGGGATGAAGTCGCCCCGTGCGTTCAAGATGCCTGTCAGCCAGTTCTGCTTCATGAATCATCCGAACGCATAAACGTGTCCGGTCTGCCTGAGGAGTTGCCAGCAAAGCACGCGCTGCGGCACTGACATCTCCGTGCAGGACCGGCCGCATCAGGCTGACTGCCCCACCAAAAGACGGGTTGACGGACCGGGGCCGTAGACGGCTGACACCTGCGCCACTTCGACCTCATACGCGCCGGTCGAACCGTCCGCCGCCTTCATTGTTGAGGAATAGGTCCAGCGTGGTTCCGCGATCAGGTCTTCGCGCAGCAATGTTCCATCTGCACGGATGCGCACCAGATAGGATTCGGTTTCTTCGCCCAGAGGTATCTCCAGCCCCGACCAATCATCCGCGTCCAGACGCGCACGTCTGATCCATGAAAATGCATCGCCGGACAGACCGGCTTGAACTTTCAGGTGCACCGGTGCGTAAGGACGCAATCCGTTACCATCGAAAGACGCGATCAGATGTTGGAAAGACGGATCATCGTAACTGCGATCCACAGGCCCGATGCGGTAGTGTTTGGCCATCCGACGCTCATTGCGCAACAAACTTGTCTGCTGGATCTGAGAATTCAGAAGAACAAAAACTGAGCCATCCGGCCAGACATCCGGCATCAACGCGTCAGTGCCCAACTGCCCCCTGAGACGCCCGGACAAGGCGTAGACTCCGGGCGCTTCGAGAACCGCATCAGAAAACTGAAAAACCTCCCAGTTGCCCGGCGACCCATCGCCGATAGCAGCCAGATTCAGGCCATTCAGAACTGAACCACGGGGGCGGGATTCCAACTGGCCCGACACCAACTTGATCCGCAACGCCGGACCCTCGTCCCACACACCCGCGCTGGCACGATACAGCGGGGTTTCGGTGACACCAACAATCGCTTGGCCCTGGATTATGTCGCCCAGCGCGTAAGCTTCGTCACTTGACGAGGTATAGACCGCAGCCGCGCCGGGCCACGGATCGCCCGTGACAGCCAGATAAGGGGCATGCGGAATTTCTGCGCCAGTGAACAACGGCAGGTCCAGAAAAACCGGCAGCAAAGGGGTCGGCGCAGCATAGGGTTTCACTGTCGGGGCATCTTCGCGCAGGTCCGAAGCCTTGTAGACACCTTGTTCGACCCGAACCGCCTCGACCAGTTGCAGGTCCGATGTTTCCAGTCGGTCAATGCGGTAAATCGGGCTGTTTTCGACCTCTGACAATCGCACCAGACCCCCGGCACCCAGATGTATCTGCGACGGCGGCAGCGCAAAGCGCACGGTATCACGCGAGGCCCTTGCCTCACTCAGCCAGCGTTCCGCGGTTTGACGACCCTCTGCCCGGGTCATCGACAACGGCATTTCATTCACCGAAACGGAATGGGTTTTGTCCTGAGGGAGTACGGCCTCTTCTGCGACCAGATCATGGTCCGCATCCGACTGCACAAAGCGCAGGCGAACCCGACCAGTCATCTCGGCCTCGGCCTCACGCCGATGTTCAACCGCGCCTTCCAGATCGCTGCTGATCGCCAGCTGATCAGGGTTGAGTGCGACCGCACCGTAACCGTCGCGCATCTGAAACCGCAACTGACCGTCCCGTTCAATTGCATCAAACCCGTAACGCAGCATCAGTGGTTGCAAAGCGGACCGCGCGTTTGTCACATCTTCGATCACATAGCCCCGAACCACACCGTGAAGCCGCGAAACATCGATGGCTGTCACCCCTGCCCCATGGCAGATTTCGGTCACTACAGATGCAAGCGTCCGCGACCCGGACCGCCCGTTCAGCCAATGCCCTCTGGCATAGTTTTCTCCATCGTCCCATTGGCTCTGCAGATTTGGAAATGTTGGAAACGGACGGGTATCCCACGCCCAAACGTACGCGTTCGCCAAATCCAGCATCCGAGCGCCATATATACGTGACACTGGATTGACTGCGGGATCGCTCCAATATCCTAGTGTCGCGGTCAAATACTGCGCCTGAATGTAATCATCCCTCAATCCGTTCGAATAAGCTGGCAAAAGCGACTCCGAGGACTTGGGGTCGAGGAATTTATTTGGCTGGTTTGTGCCTTTGTCGATTGCCGCACAGCCCAGTTCCGTGAACCAGATTGGTTTTGAACCCGGCACCCAGTCTGTCGGATTGGGTTGTCGCACACCACCGATCCTTTCGTGATGCGGGTTCGACCACCAATTGCGCAGGTCTTTATAGCGCCAGACCCATGCCTCTCCATGCGCCGCGTCGTCGATAGGGGTTCTGATCTGCGCGTCGGCCTCTTCTGGCGATGCGTAGTACCAGTCATACCCTTCACCACCCTCGATGTTGCTGCGCAGGTATTCGAGGTCATAGATAGAGGGGGCACCGGCCTCAGCATCCACATGCTTTTCACCATCGCGCCAATCAGACAGTGGCATGTAGTTGTCGATGCCAATGAAATCGATGTTATCGTCCGCCCAAAGTGGATCGAGGTGAAAATACCTGTCGTTGCTGCCTTCTGGCTGATAGCCGAAGTACTCGGACCAATCCGCCGCATAACTGATCTTCGTATGCGGCCCCAGAATCTGACGCACTTCTGCCGCCAGGGCACGCAGTTGCGCAACGGCAGGAAAGCCAGAAGCACCGCGTATTTGCGTCAGACCACGCATTTCGGATGATATACAGAAGGACGACACACCACCTGCTGCTTTGCACAGCATTGCGTAGTGCAGAATAAAGCGGCGTAGGCTCCATTCCTGTGGCCCGGAATAAGAGATGATTTCCTTGGCGACAATGGGGTCTTCAGGAACGCCAAGCCCCGCAAATAGTCCGTTTTCACCGAACCAAATCAACTCTCCTCGCCCCCGGTCATCTGGGCGCCCCCCAAGCAGTGGCGGGGTAAGTGTTTCGCCTTCAGAGTTAGTGTCCGGGTCAAGTGCCTCGCGGTTGATTGTAAAGTCCTGCGCCCGCGCTGTTCCAAAGAAGGCGGCCACCTGAGCGTCTGCGGCAGCTGTCTGATCCGGTGACCCGGCACGCCCGGGTGCCACGTTCAGCGTGATCCGCCCGCGCCACGGCAAATGTGGCTGGGTCGTTGCGTCAGACCAAGGGTCTGGTAAGCCGTTGCCCTTTAACTGCTCCATCAAGATAAATGGATAGAACATGACCCTTTTACCGGTCTTTTTTAGATGCCGGATCGCCTCGACCACAGCTGCATCCGCAGGTGTTCCACCATAGACCGGGCGGCCATTCTCTTTGGCCACGACGCCCGCAGTGCCTCGTTTCTGGTCTGACACAGCCCAGGGCATATCCCTGCTATCAATGCTTTTTTGCTCAATCTTGGGACGTATCTTGCAAGCGCCACACCTCAGGTCGTTCCCGAACCAGGACACGACCAGAGAGGCCGCGTCGCAATTGGGCAGTTCTGCGTTCAAAACGCGTGTCGAGGCCAGGAAATCGGTCGTGCCAGACGCTGAATGCGCGTTGGTAGCCCAGCTTTTCCCTTTGTTCTTAAAATTCACCTGTGTCGTAGCCAATGTGTATTCGCCAGTTCCGGGAATCATGGCGACCCCCCGCACGATCTGAGAAACCGCGCTACCATGATCCGGCATGCCACGCTGTGTGTGCCGTACGACTTCAAATGAAAACTGCGGCACGCGATTGCCAAAGGCGGCAAGAGGAAAATCCTCGATCACCACATACGCCGTTCCCCGATACGCGGGCACCGTGCCTGCGCCCTCAATGGCTTCAATTAAAGGGTCGGGTAATTGATTTTTCGTGCCCCGATAGATCCGCATGTTGAGGCGGGATCGTTCTTGCTCTTCCCCGTCCGCCCACACACGACCCACATCCGCAATTTCGCCTGCACTGACGGCGATAGCCAACGAAACCGAGTAGCTATACGAGATGGTTGTAACTTCGGGGGTACTAGGCGTTCCTTTGCCACCGCCACCGCCCCCCTCGGTCGTCGATGTCTTTGTTTCAAGGAAGTCCGAGGCCCAGATAACCTGCCCACCTACGCGCATGCGCCCAAACACCGTGCTAACCGGTGCGCCCTCGCCCGTTTCCGTAAGCCTGAAGCGATCCATGCGCCCGGTTTCGACAACTTCGCTACCGCTGCCCATGACCGATTGGCTGAAGAACCGCTGGTCAATGACCCGGCCGATCGTGGCACCAACAGCCCGCCCGATGATGGCGGTAGACAGGCCAGCAATCGTGCCGCCAATCGAACCGCCCAGCGCAGCGCCTGCTGCGGAAAGAAGAATGGTAGCCATCAGCGGTCCTCCATCGGGAATTCAAAACAGGAAACGACCCGGCGCTGCCACGGTGCACTCAGAGCATTCTCGACAACGCCGCGACGGGAATAAGCATGAATGAATCGTGGGGTGGGCTGCGTCGCGCTGACAATGCCCAGATGTTTGGCGACACTGCCATCGCGCATCCGAAACAACAGCACATCTCCTGGTGCGAAACGCGATGTCGGCTTTTCAACCAGATGCCGTTGCGCCGCTGCCCACATGCGTTCTTCGCCCTGCGGCTCGGACCAATCCAAGCTGTAGATTGGCACAGCTTCGGGTTCTTGCCCGATCAATGCACGCCACACGCCACGCAACAATCCCAAGCAATCCGTTCCTGCCCCTTTAACTGACGCTTGATGAATGTAAGGCGTTCCCAGCCAACTGCGCGCCTCCGCAACAATTTCCTGTCTGTACAGTGTCAACGCAGGCTCCCTCCGCTGTTGGCTTTGCCTTTTTTGGGAACGGCCATGACCCAATCTTCCCCCGGAAGATCCGGAAACCCTTGAAAGTTCAGAACGTTGTTGAACTTGACCCGGCAGGTTCGCACGCGTTTGTCACAACCGGCCCGCAGCCGGACGGTGTCACCTGCGGCAAGAGTTTCACCAAACCCAGACCACAGCGTAATTTCACGCCCAACGGCCGTTACACGATCTTGCTTGATTGAGGCCCATAAACCCTTTGCTTTGCCGGTCACAACGTCTACCCGACCGCGTTCGAACCAGCCGTCCGCAACGGATGCCCCGCCTTTCACCAATAGAACGGTTCCACCGTCAAAGCCGGTGACATTGCCGTCGATCCAATATCCAGGGGTGTCCATATTGAACCGGCAGCTTTGATCGCCCAAAACAGCCGTACAGGGTTTCTGATAAATACGCCCCAAAGGCCGGTTCAGCAGGTCCGTCAGACCGCGCAACTCAGCATGAAACGCGCCGCCCGCGCGACGCAATTCACCGATAGAGCCGCGGAACTGCAACACGCGCTGGTCCAGATCAGCCCAATTGACCAACCAGGCCCGAACTTCTGCTCCGTCAAACCGCCCTGTCTCGATATCCTCTTCGCGAATTGATGCATCCGAAAGCGCGCCCATAGCTTCGGTGTTGTCAATCGACAGGCCGGTCGCCTGTTCGATGGCAGCCGCCGTCAGCCCGGAACTGGCCTTAAAGGTCAATCCTTCAAAAGTCAGCTCCATGTCATGATCTGTGAAACCGTATTCCTGCCCATCTGTGCGTTTGATCGCCCAGCACCGGCACACCGTTGTCATCCCGCTCTGCAAATGCGCCTGCAGGCCTTGAGTATCCCCAGCCATCAGACACGCACCTCGACCACCGGAACATTCGGCACATCACCGGCTTGGAAACTGGCTACACTTGTCTGGATTTTGTCGGTGTCGAACCGCACCGGCACGTCAAATTCAAACCCGGCGGTAATATCAATCTCTTCCGGAGGTGGATCCCCAAACATGATCTTGCCAGTCGACAGATCGACTTCGAAATCAACACCCTCGCTGATCTCATCCTGATCCAAACCCAAGCGCACTGTGCCCAGCACCGGTTTGACAATGGGGCGCGCATAGCTGACCCCGCCCGAGCTGTATGTCTTGATCAATTGGAACTCGGTGGTGACACCATCCCCTCGGGCAATCACCTGATCCGAGAAATCGACCTCCAGCGTGGCCTTGCCGGATTTGAAATCCGACCAATCCTTCCATCGGAATCCGAACATCTGCCCCTGCCGTGCCTCGAAAAACGAGATCATCGTTTCGATATCGTCCAACGATCGCATTCCCAACCCCGCATCGTAACGGCGTCGAGAATGCGCCCAGGGCGTATTGCGTTCTTCGAACCCATTGGCCAACGTCACGATATCCGTGCGCCGCTCGGGCCCACCGACCGAGCCAAAGCTCAGACTGGCGGGAAATCTCACCTCGTGGAAATTCATGACCTACTCCCTGATTTACCTGTTGCGATTGCCACGCCCCAAAGCACGACTCATCTGCGAGGCGATCTGCCCCTGAGATCTGCGGAACCCCTGCACGTCGGGCGTCGTTATATTCATCACCACATTCACGGCACGCCCGCCGCCCTGTGTGCGGACCCCCAGCTTGCCGTCGGCTCCCCTTGCCAGCGGCATGATCGCCTCGGGCCCCGCCTCGCCCATCAGTCCGGTACCGCCGCGCATCGGGAACATGGTTGGGCCGCTGACAACACCACCATTGGCAAAGGGCATCACCCGGCCCTGGCTGAAACTGCCGCCGTCGGCAAAGGGCAGGATGCCCTTCACCAGCCCACCGACTGTATTCGCCAACATTCCGCCAAAATGGTCTGTAACGGGTTTGATCGCAGCCGCATAAGCTGTCTGGATCAAAGAGTTCTTCAGAACATCCAACGCATCAGACAGGTTCATCCCATCCAGCACCACACCGTCGAAGGCCTTGCGCAAACCACTGGACATTCCCCGTTCCAATGTCGCGACATCCTTGCCGGTTTCCTCAAAGGCGGCGCTGATGCGCTTCATCTGGCTGTCGAACGCTGCTGCCATGGTTGCAGCATCGCCCAGAGAGTCGCCCAGCGCCTCTCCCCGTTCTTGCAGGTCATCGAACCCATCACGATCCGTCATCACGCTCTCCTTCAATCTTGTCCGGATACGCGGCCAGCAAAGTATCCAACCCCGCCCGGTTCATCGCGGGCATCCCGGCACCCTGCCCCAGCATCAATCCCAACTCCGCCGGGGTCAGACGCCAGAATTGATCCGGCGTCAGACGCAGCCCCAGAAACCCGGCTCGCATCAGGACGGGCCAGTCGAACCCGCTCATGCGCCCTCCGGTACCATGAAGGCACGCGCCAACAGCTCGGCCGCAGTTCTGGCCGCAGCCATGGGGCCGCCTTCAATTTCAGCATGCAGTATGTCGGCACGCGCAATCGCCCAGCCGCCGCCCCGCAATCCCGCCACAATCAGAGCCAACACATCCGCGCTGGAATAAGCGCCACCTTCAAACCGCTGCACCAGTTCAACCAGCGACCCGGCGCTCAGCTCTTGTTCCAACTCCGCCAAAGCACCCAGCGTCAGCTTGAGCACCCTCTGTTCCCCATTGATGGTCAGTGCCACCTCGCCCGTCCACGGATTGGCCATCTGATCAAAGCGCCGTAAAGGAAAGAGCGCCGGCACTTGCCATGCTCATCTCATAGGTCGCCTCACCATTGTGCGAACCGGCGTATTCAATGCTTGTCACCTGAAAGGGCCCTTCAACGATTCCGAAATCGGGGATAACCACCTGAAAACCAGGAGTTTCGCCGTCAAAGAACAATTGCCGTGCGCGTTCGTCTGTGGCTTCGTCCTTGAACACACCTGAACCCGAGATCGAGGCCGACTTAACCCCCGCCCCCGAAAGCAGCTCACGCCAGCCACCCTGGCTCTCCAGCGTTGTCACATCCACGCTTTCTGCGTTGAAACTGATCCGCGTGGCCCGCAGGCCCGCGATGGTTTCGAACAGGCCCGTGCCGTTCATATCCACTTTGACCAACAGGTCTTTTCCGTTCTGGGCAGCCATGTGCTCTCTCCGTTGATTGCTTAGTCGTCTTCCACGCGGGCGCGGAATCTCAAATCGATTTGGCGGACTGCGCCACCCGTTCCTGTGCGCCTGGCGCGGGCACGTTCGAACCAAAGCCCGATAAGGTGCCCTCGGTCCAAACTCAGTTCCGCACCGTCCAGCGCGTCACACACCGCACCGGCCAGCGTCTTTGCCCCGCTGAACCCTGCCGCCTCGGTGACCACCGAAATCGTGAACCGATGCAGCGCACCAGCGCCCGACCGATCCGAGGCTTCCCGAACCTCTTCGGGACCAAGCGTCACATAGGTTTCAGGAACAGTTCCGGTCGGCACAGCGTCATAGATCGCACCGCCAGATTGGTTGCTAACCTCTGCATCGCCTGAAAGCTGTTGAAACACCGCCGCCTGCAAAGCGGCTGAAACGCCATAGCTCATGCCGCCACCTCGTCATCTGCAAAGCAGGTCAGGTATTGACCTTTTGGATCACGGTCCGCGACCGCGCGGATGACAAACCGTCGGGTGCCTTCGACGAACCTCTGGTCCGGCGTTGGCCGCATCGACGACCCCTCGGGCGCGCCTCGCACGACAATGCGATAACCCACGCGCGACACCGGCACTCCGGCGATGGATCGCTCAGACCCGCTGCGCGCCGTCACTTCAGCCCAAAGGGTGCCCAGCGGCTGCCACGTCTCGGAAAATCCACCCGCGGCATCAGCCACGCGCACGGGGGTCTCAAGCACCAGTTTTCGGTTCAAACGCGGCGAGGTCATTGGCCCACTCCTGCGCCAAAACGCACCATCCGGTAGCGTTGGATCAGGCTGGTAACGCCGAACGGCATACAGCCATCGCCCAGCGCCGTTTCATCGCGGTATTCGTAGTAATGCGCTGCAAGCAGCAGAACAGCCTGTCCCAGATCTGCCGGCAGACCAGCCCAATCCGCGGCCATTCCGGCGGTGAAATCGATCTTTACACGACCACCGGTCGACACCTTCGGCAACATAGCTCCCGCCGGTCGCAACCGAGGGCTCTGACTATCTCGTTCCAACCGATACTCACTTGCATCAACAACACTGTCTCCGCCAACCGCATCGGTCACTGTCACCACGTCAATAGACCGAACCGGACCAGCTGGCAGAGCTTCACCCGCCGCATCGCGCCAACCATTCAAACTCCAGGAAAAAGCACGTTCAATCAGCATTTTGCCCGTACGCGCTTCAATCGCTGCAATCGAGGCCCGCAGAAAGCCCTTCAATACTTCGTCCTGCACATTGTCCTCGGCAAAGCCCGTGCCCAGCCGCAGATGCGCCTTGAACTGATCCACCGGCAGCGCCGCATCCGCGATGGCGGTTTCTTCGATCAACATCATCCATTCACTCCGCAATCTCGGACCCCTCCGGGGCCGCATTCATGAAAATGACGGGCACGCGCCGCCCCACGTTGCTCGGACGGAGGGGAGCAGCTAGACAACGCGGGGGATCTCACCCCGGCCCGCGCCCGCCGCCCGAGGGGCCACAGGCCCCCCGGATCCGTCACCGCTTAGGCAGTGCCGAATTTCAGCAGCTTGATCGCGGCAAAGTCGCTCACGTCACCGCCCACGCGCTTGGTCGCATAGAACAGAACATGTGGCTTGGCGCTGAACGGGTCGCGCAGAACGCGCAGGTCGGGGCGTTCGGCGATGGTGTAGCCCGCCTGGAAATCGCCAAATGCAATGGCATAGCTGTCCGAGGCCGCATCTGGCATGTCCTCGGCAATCAGCACCGGATAGCCCATAAGACGCGCAGGTTCGCCAGCGGCCAGACCATCAGACCACAGGAAACGCCCATCACTGTCTTTCAACTTGCGGATCAGACCCGCGGTTTTCGAGTTCATCACGAAAGTGCCGTTGACGCGGTACTGCGCGCCCAGCGCATAAACAACATCGACAATCGCGTCCGCATCGATACCACCGTCAATGCCGGTCGCAACATAGCCCAGACTACCCCAGGACCAGCTGTCATTTGGCACCGCGCGATGGATCATCAGACCCTTCGGCTTGTCGACACCGTCGCCATTGATAAAGGCCGAGGCCTCGGCACGGGCAAACTTGTCCGCAATACGCCCGGCCAGCCAGCCCTCGACGTCAAACGCGCTGTCGTCCAGAAGACGTTGCGATGCTTTGGGCAGCGCGCTCAACTCGTGCAGCGGGATTGAAATGCGGTCAATCGAAGGAGTACCAGTTTCCGCTGCAGCCGCGCTTTCATCCGCCCAACCTGCGCCAACGTCTGTGTGATCGATCAGCACGTCAAACGAGTTCGCCTCAACATTCACCACCGACGCAATCGAACGGATCGAAGCTGTCGAGTTCAGCACCGACTTGATTGTCTCAGCGGTTTGCGGGTCAACCAGATAGCCACCATCGCTGTTTACCGCAGTCGAAAGCGACTTGGCCTCCATCTCAAGACCACGCAGCCCGTCATCCTCGCCAGATCGCACATAGGCGTCGAAGGCCTTCTGATGCGGTGCACCGTCTTCGATGGACGCCGCAAGATGCGGGCGCGCCGCGATGGTTGATTTACGATCCAGCATGGTCAGTCGCTCTTCTGTCTGTTGCATTTTGATTTTAACTTCGGCCTTGAGGCCCTTGAATTCATTCACGAAGCCAGCCATCGCCTGCTTCACCTCCTGAACCAGGGGCGCACCCTCTCCGGTCAAGGCCGGGGTCTCGGTCTTGCTCATCAGCACTTCCTTTTTGGGTGGGGTTTGAGGCGCGCTAGATCCGCGCCAGCTCCTGCCGGGCGTCCTGGAACACCTCGGCAATACTGCGCCAAGTGTTTTCAGCGTCAGGCTCAAAACCCTTCGCCGCCACCCGCGCACTGGGCAGCATCGGGAAGGTCACCAAGGACACCTCCCACAGCTCCAGTTCCGTCAGGACCCGCTGGCCCTTGTCATTCCTCACGGCCCGCTTGGTGCGATAACCAATCGACAGACCGTCCATTGCCCCCGCACGGATCAGTTCCGCTGCCTCATGGCCCTTTTGCGTGGCCTCCAGCAGTCGACCTTTGACCCAAAGGCCAGTGTCATCCTCACGCACCTCGTCCCAAACGCCGATGGGTTGCGCCGGATCGTGCTGCCACAGCATCTTGACCCGCTGACCCGCCTTGGCGAGCCCCTCCAGCGAGCCGCTATACGCGCCGCGTTGCACCACATCGCTGCCTTGATCGACCTGTCCGAACAGGCTGGCATAGCCCTCGATCACCGCGTCTTCGGACACCGACAAACCGTCTCCAAACCGTGCGAATTTATGCTCTAAATCCATGAACTTCTCCATGTAATCCACTGATTTTACGGCGTTACCGCAAGGAATGACTGAAACGCCTGCGCCAGGATCACTGCCGCCACACCGTAGACCGTCAGCCACAACCGACGCTCCAGCCGTTCCATCATCTCTTCGATCTGATCCAGCCGCCGACACAGATGCGCGTGCTGGATCTCGGCCACCCGCTCATGCGCGGCCAGACGCAAGCCCGGCGCGCATTCGAACGAGGGATACCCCTCAGTCATCGGGACGCTCCGGCAGACCAAGCAGCGTGCGTTTCTCGGCATCGCTCAGGAAATCGGCCCCGTTGACCCGCGCCCATTGCGCGTCGCGTTCCGCCGACAGCGCGGGCACCTGATCCAGATCGGGCTTCAACACCAATTCCTCACCGGCAAAGCCCGCCAGCCAGTCCGACACCGCCGCCGCCACCCGCGTCACCAGGGGCAGCACTGTCAGGCGATAGAACGCCCGGTTGGCCTCCTGATAGTTCGAATAGGTCGCGTCGCCTTGGATCCCCAGCAGCATCGGCGGGACCCCAAAGGCCAACGCGATCTCGCGGGCAGCGGCTTCCTTGGTCTTTTGAAACTCCATGTCCGAAGGGGAAAAGCCCATCGGCTTCCAATCCAAGCCCCCTTCCAGAACCATCGGACGACCCGCATTCCGCGCCCCGCGATAGTTCTGTTCGATCTCATCCGACAAGCGCCGGAACTGATCCTCGGCCATCACCCCATGGCCATCGCCCTTCCACACCAGCGCCCCCGAAGGACGCGCTGCATTGTCCAGCAGCGACTTCGACCACCGAGACGCGCTGTTATGCACATCAATCGCCATCGCCGCCGCCTGCATGGGCGAGAACCCGTAATGATCATCCTGAGGATGGAACGATTTGATATGACAGATGTTTTCCGCCGCAAACCGGTGCTTCTTGCCGCCCACCGCGTAATCATACGCCTTGGGCCAGCCATCCGCGCCCGGCACCACGCTCATCCGGTCGGATCGCAACACATGCAGCTCAACCGGCAGGCCTTCCTCGGCCTGAACCGCCTCAACATAAGCATTGCCCGACAGCAACAACTGCCCGAACAAGGCCTCCATCAACTCTGCCCGCCCCTGCGCCGCATTCGGTCGGCGCATCAGCGACAGGATCGGATGCACATCAAACCGCTGCGTCTGATCCTGCAACACCAAGGGCAAGGCCGCCGCCGCTTCGGCAATCAGCTTGACCGAGCGAAACCCCACCGGGTTCCCCGAAAACCCCGTCCGCGTCAGCGACACCGCATCCCGAGGGCTCCACGCCACGCGCCCGCCCGTCTGCCAAGCCACCACAGGCCCCGCCGCGCTCGCCTTCGCCTCGGGCGCTTCCTCAGCCGATCCACGACGCAAGAAATCGAATACCATCTGTGCTCCTTTCTGCCGCCGCTCTGCCCGGCTTGTTGAAAGGAGTTATGACGGAAAGTAGTTTAGGGCTTGGGAATGGGGCGTACGGGGGGTGAGCAACGGCTATCCTAAAACTCCACTGCCTCTGCATTAGAACGAATAACCTTTGAGAGCTAAAATATGTTCAACCCTTAACTTGCGGATTTGGCTCAACTTCTGTACCGCTCAATGTCTTAGATGCTACTACTTTTTGGCTAATGAGATGTTCGCTATTCGCTTTTTATATCTTGTGATACTGTCAACTATCGCCAACATTACATCGGCACACGCTCAAGTCGGTGACCTTCCGAAGGGTATTGCGATTGGAAAAACGCTTCCAGAAATAGAAGCAGCGGGTGAAGCAAATGGATGGGCACTCGCACACGGTAGTTGGTTCCCGGAGACTAAGACAGTAGAAGGTACCGATCTAACACTCTATTTTTGCGACCAAACGCTCTGGACAATTGATGAACACTTTCCCGGAGGCTTTAAAGAATTCGTCGAAATAATACTTCGGCTGGAAATTGAGCACGGAGAAGCAGAAACTGACGTGTCATTCCTTCCGGCCCCCACATCGCTTTATTTGGCCGACGCAAATTTCAAAACTACGGATGGCCTAGAAATCAATGTGCAAGTTTATACTAAAGACGACCAGATGACTCTATGGTCACGGACTTCAACTGTTGCCATGTGTGACGCCGATTGACTTACGATCGCGATCTGACCGAAACGCTGTAAATCAATCCACGTGTACCATAACACAGAGCAGTGATTGCATAGAGGGATGTCATCTCTCAATCCTTACAAACTCCGCACCCGAGGCCGCCGATACACCCCCGCAGGTCCCACGACCAACTCATGCAGCGCCCAGACCAGTGCGTCGACACGGTCGGGCGAGCCCTGCCCCTCGAACCCGCGCGCAGTCATCTGGCACATCTGCTCCTCCAACGCGTCCAAGCCGGTCACATGGCTGACCCGCCCCTGCTCGTACAACGCCGCCACAGGCTCGGCCCGCGCAACCTTGCCGCGGGATGCCCGCACTGCCCGGAACGGGACCAGAGGGTCCACCTGCCGCACGACCTCTTCCACCAGTTGCCCACCCTGATTGACCTCGGCCACCAGCCGTTCGGCCCCGAACTCATCCATCGCGTCAATCGCCGCCTGCGCCCAACCAGCAGGCCCAACGCCCTGCACCGTGCGGTCGGCCAGCACATAGGCGCGCCACTCTTCAGGCGGACCCTGTACCTGCGCTCCAACAACCAAGATCCCGCAAGCATCCGAACCTGAACCGGATGTCACCGCCGGGTCCAGCGCGACCACAACCCGATCCAAATCGGGCACCTGCGCACAGCGCGCCGCATCCAACATCGACCCTGTCCACAGCGCCCCCTCGGCATCCGACAGCAACACACCGTCCAACTCCTGCCGGCCCAGCCGCGTGCCCGCATACCGTGCGCGCACCTCTTCCAAAAACGAGTCCGCCAGATTGGCCCGGTTCGCCTCGGTCGGCGCATGGGTCTGCACAGTGGAGGGAGACGCTAGCAACGCCTTCAAAACCTTCACGTTGCGCGGTGTCGTGGTCACGCAGACCCGAGGCCGCTCCCCCAACCGCAACGCAAATTGCAGCATATCCCAGGTCTCGCCCGCCTTTTTCCACTTGGCCAGCTCATCCACCCATGCTGCATCGAACTGCGGCCCGCGCAGCCCCTCAGGATCATGCGCCGAAAACGCCTGCGCCTCGGCCCCGTTGGGCCAGATCAGTTTCCGTTCCGACGCCTTCCATGTGGGCCGACGATCCGGCGGCGAGCACTGTAATATCCCGCTATCGCCAAAGATCATCACATCGCGCACCTGATCAAAGGTCTCACCGACCAACGCCACCCGGCTGGCCTCTCCACGATCCAACGGTTTCGCCCCTTCAACCATCGACCGCACCCATTCAGCCCCGGCACGTGTTTTCCCGGCTCCACGCCCGCCCATAATCACCCAAGACCGCCAATCTCCCTCGGGCGGCAACTGATGCGGCAGCGCCCAAAACTCAAACAGGAAAGGGAGGGCGCACAGCCCCCCCTCCCCGATCTCACTCAGAAATCTCTCTCGCACCGCAGCATCGGCGGAGGCGAGCCAACCTGCACCCGATTTCAAATCGAGCGCGCTCAAGGTCGAGCGCGTACCCCCCTTGGGCAATTCCGGCTTGTCTGTGATGTTGTTCGACAAAGCTTGTCTCCACTTTCTGACAACTTCGGATCAGCCCCTCTAACTGCCCGAGTTGCCTGGCTGAACCAGCAAGATCTGCATCCTCCCCGGCACCGATCTGTTTGCGCAGGTCTTCCGCCGCTTGCCGCAGATCGCGAATGGACCTCTCAAGCGACTGCAACAAGTCAGCCGTCTGGGAAATCCGCTCTTCCGGGGTAATCAAAGTCATGTTTGCCTGTGACCTCATGCGTGAGTTTTCTCCGCACGAGAGAAACGAAAAACGGCCACCGGGTTGCCCCGCGGCCGTTGCCCACTTCTTCTAGCATAGCACAATCAGTAGATAAAAAAGAACGCAATGTCAATGTGTTAAGCAACACGCACGCAACACGCACCGTTCGCAGCGTTAAGACTGTCCGCCCGATAAATCCTGCGCCAACATCAAAGCATTCATGTCCGGATCATAAAATGTTGCCGTGCTGACCATCCCTTCAATCGTGTCCGTTTCTCCGTCGAATTTAACTCCGGCGTTCTCCAGTTTTTCGCGCGCGTCCACGATATCGGCAACTTCAAAAACGGGGACGCAGTTACCCGGCAAAGCTTCGACTTGCTCGCCCAGACCCAAAGTGACTCCGTCGACACTTGTCCGCATTTCACTCCAACCCGCTTCATCGATGTGATGGATAAGCTCAAAACCAAGTTTGTCGGTATACCAATCGACGCTTACATGCCGATCCCGAACTGACATCGCCAGCGTTATGGTATTTTTCAATGAAACGAGCGGCATAGCACTTTCTTCTTTTTTAAAATATAGTTACTATACTTTATGGACATAAAGACACTTGTCAAGCTGACCTCTCGGGCTTGGTCGTTGAACATACTTGCCCTGCTGCACGAAGGGGTTCCGGGTAGGCAGGCACCACTCTTGACTGCCACCAATGCAAGCCGTACCGCGTTTGCAGCCAGTTTTGCCCACCTCACAGACCTTGACCTGATCGAAAGGAACCCTGGCCATGGGCATCCGCTACGGCCGGAATTCCGGTTGACACCATCCGGGATCGCGACCGCCGAAATTGCCAGCAAAATTATCACTGCTGCTCGCGACAAAGATGAAACCAGTCTTTTGCGAAAAACATGGACCGTTCCGGTTCTGGCTCTAACGGACCGGCCCCATCGGTTTTCGACCATCAAATCGGGACTTTCGATCATTACAGATCGGGCGCTGTCATCGTCACTCCATCAGCTGGAGGCACAAGAATGGATCAGGCGTGATATCAACACAGCCGGGCGGATGCCGTTTCCGACATACCGCGCAGTAAAAACCGGTCTTACCATCAACAAGGCTGTGGGTCTAACGCTATAACTCAGCAACCACGCCAAGTGTTGTTTTCGTATCGGCAAGGCTTCTTAAGTCACGCCCGAGGTTGACATTTCCGAGCTCAACCCTCATGTCCCCTCAAAGCCAAGCGCTGCAGCGTGAGCCTTAGCGGACCTTGTCCGCCCCACAGCGCCCGATCCACCCATAGTTCCCCATCACGCAGGGTTCTTGACGCGACGACCGGACAGCGCAGGGTGCGCCTACCCGTCCCGAGGTCTCGCACAACCCCTGCAGGTCGCCGCGCGCGACCCGTCACGACCTGTCCGTGGGCAATAGCTCCGGACATAAAGGATAGTTTTTTGTTCGACTTCGACATGCTGGGTCTTGCCCCCGCACTCAACAAAGCGCTGAAAAGCGCCAATTTCACACAGCCTACCCCGATTCAGAACCAAGCCATCCCGCTTGCGCTGAACGGCCACGACATTCTGGGTCTTGCCCAAACAGGTACCGGCAAGACACTGGCCTTCGGCCTGCCTCTGATTGATCACCTGCTGGCTCAGCCTGGAAAACCTGATCCCAAGACAGCCAAGGCGTTGATCCTTGCGCCGACCCGCGAATTGGTGAACCAGATCGCCGAAAGCCTGCGCGTCTTGACCAAAGGCACCAAGCTGCGCGTTGGGACAGTTGTGGGCGGACAATCGATCAACAAGCAGATCATGTTCCTGGCGCGTGGCACAGATATTCTAGTCGCCACTCCGGGTCGCCTGATTGACCTGATGGACCGTGGCGCCGTCGATCTCAGCTCGGTTCGCCATCTGGTTTTGGACGAAGCTGACCAGATGCTGGATTTGGGGTTTATCCACGCCCTGCGCAAAATTGCACCAGCGCTGGGTACTCCACGCCAAACCATGTTGTTTTCGGCTACCATGCCAAAACAGATGGAAGAGCTTAGCCGCGCGTACCTGACCAACCCCCAACGGGTTCAGGTATCGCCTCCAGGCAAGGCCGCTGACAAGATCACACAGTCGCTGCACTTTGTGTCGAAACCCGGAAAACCAGCAAAGCTGCGTGAAATACTCTCACGAGACAGCGATGCGCTGACATTGGTGTTCACCCGCACCAAACACGGGGCCGAACGGTTGATGAAGGGTCTGGTTGCCGATGGGTACAACGCGGCTTCGATCCACGGCAACAAAAGCCAGGGGCAAAGGGACCGCGCGATCAAGGCGTTTCGCGAAGGTGAGGTAACCATTCTGGTGGCCACCGACGTTGCCGCGCGTGGCATCGATATCCCTGGCGTTGCTTATGTTTTCAATTTCGATCTACCCGAAGTGCCTGACAACTATGTCCACCGGATCGGCCGCACGGCGCGTGCCGGGCGTGAAGGTGAGGCCATTGCATTTTGTGCACCTGAAGAAGTCGATCTGCTGCGTCAGATTCAGAAACTGATGAAGATCGAAATTCCCGTCGCAAGCGGCACAATGCCTGAAGGTGTTGAACCCCAAAAACCAGCGCGCCGCCAAAATAATCGCCGTCGTGGGTTCAAACCCAAACCAGCCAATGGCGATGGAAAGCCTTCGGCTGGAAAGGGTCGCCGACCCCGCCGCAGACGCCCTGCCGCTTAACACCAAAAGCCAATACAAAAAGAAACGCCGACGTCGGATATTCCTCTGACGTCGGCGTTTCTTTTCGTAGTTTTGAAATTTGGGTCTAGTTTCCCGAGTTCCGCTCGGCTTCAATCTCGCGCCACTTGGCAACGTTACGGTTATGCTCCTGCAATGTCTCTGCAAAGGCATGACCGCCCGTGCCATCGGCCACAAAGAACACAAAGCTGGTGTCATCCGGCGCAACGGCGGCCTCAAGACTTGCCAAACCGGGGTTCGCAATCGGGGTCGGCGGCAACCCATCGATCTGATACGTGTTCCACGGCGTTGGGCGATTCAACTCACTGCGCCGCAAACCCCGACCCAAAGTGCCTTGCCCCTTGGTCACGCCATAGATGACTGTCGGGTCTGTCTGCAACCGCATCCCTTGATTCAGTCGGTTCACGAAAACGCTGGCCACTTGTCCGCGCTCTTCGGGAACTCCGGTTTCCTTTTCAATGATCGAAGCAAGGATCAGCATCTCTTCGGGGCTTTCCAGGGGCAAGCCATCCTGACGGTTTTCCCAGGCCGCATTGATCCGAAGCTGCTGTTTGTCTTGCATAGCCTTCAGGACATCATTGCGGTCCTGACCAGCCACAACATCATAGCTGTCCGGGGCCAACATACCCTCAGCCGGTATCTCAGTCACTTCTCCGGTCAGCGCCTCAAAGGACTTCAACGCTTCAACCACCTGCCATGAGGTCACGCCTTCGGCCAAAGATACGCGATACCGAGTGTCCGCCTCATCACGCTTTTCGGTATAGGCTGCTGGGGCCTCTTCCTCCAAAGCATCAAAAGACGCGATTTCATCAAAATCCAACGTCGCCGGGTTCAACTCGCGTACCCGTGTCTGGGCACGGGTCACGCCGATGCGGTATTCGATCTCGGATCCACACGTGCTGGCCCCGCTGCTGGTGATCTCGGCAATGATCTGCTCCATCGACGCGCCTTCGCGTACCAGAAAGCTACCGGCTTTCAGCTGCTGTGCGCGGTCCGTATAATCCGCAGCCATACGGAACAGCGTTGCATTGCGGATCGCGCCCTGATCTTCCAGTTCCTGACTGACACGCGTCATATTCGACCCGCTTCTGACCTGTAGGCAGATAGCGGTTTCAAGCGGGCCGTCCGCTTTGTACTGAGATTGCCCCCAAAGGATCAGTCCGCCCATCAGGAACAGGCCGACCACCAACATGGTCAGCGCATTCGAAGCAATGGCCCGCCACATTTAGCTGACCTTTCCAAAGATCACGCTGGCATTGGTACCGCCAAACCCGAACGAGTTTGACAGAGCCACGTTGATCTCACGCTCGCGCTTGGCATTCGGTGCCAGATCAATCGGTGTTTCGACCGCCGGGTTGTCCAAGTTGATCGTCGGCGGCGCAACTTGATCCCGGATCGCCAGGATCGAGAAGATCGCTTCAATCGCGCCTGCAGCCCCCAGCAAGTGTCCGGTGGCCGACTTCGTCGAGGTCATTGTGGCGTTTGACGCATGATCGCCCAGCAGGCGTTCCACAGCACCCAACTCAATCGTATCCGCCATGGTCGAGGTGCCATGCGCGTTGATGTAGTCCAGATCTTTCGGCTCCAGCCCGGCACTGCGCAGCGCGGCCTTCATCGAACGTTCGGCCCCATCGCCATCCTCTGACGGTGCGGTGATGTGATAGGCATCACCCGACATGCCATAGCCCAGAACCTCGGCATAAATCTTCGCTCCACGCGCCTTGGCGTGTTCGTAGTCTTCCAGAACCACGATGCCCGCGCCCTCACCCATGACGAACCCGTCACGGTCGACATCATAGGGACGACTGGCTTTCTTCGGGTCGTCTGCATATTTCGTCGACAGCGCCTTACAGGCGTTGAAACCTGCAATCCCGATCTCGCAGATACAGCCTTCGCCGCCACCTGCAACCATGACGTCCGCATCGCCCGCGCGGATAATCCGGCTGGCATCGCCAATCGCATGGGCGCCAGTCGAACATGCCGTCACAACAGAGTGGTTCGGTCCCTTGAACCCGTGGCGGATAGACACCTGACCCGAGGCCAGATTGATCAGAGCTCCCGGGATAAAGAACGGAGACACCCGGCGCGGACCCTTGTCGCGGATCAGATTGGCTGTATTGGCAATCGAGCCCAGTCCCCCGATACCCGAACCAATCAGAACACCTGTCCGCAGGCGGTCTTCCTCATCTTCTGGCAACCAGTTCGCGTCCTTGCAGGCCATTTCCGCAGCCGCGATCGAATACAGGATAAAGTCCTCGATCTTGCGCTGTTCTTTCGGCGGCATCCAATCATCGGGATTGAACGTTCCGTCGGTTCCATCCCCGCGCGGCACCTCGCAGGCATAGGTCGTTGTGACCCCGCTGCCGACCGCATCAAAGTGCGTGATGGGGCCTGCGCCGGATTCTCCGTCCAGCAACCGCGACCATGTTTCCTCGACCCCGCTGGCCAAAGGAGTGACCAATCCAAGACCGGTTACAACGACTCTGCGCATGAAGTGCCTCTTGCCTGCTTCCTGTTATGAGAACCGCTCATACCCCGGCCCGGGGTGCGGGGGCAAGAGCAAGGGCGATTTCCGCACCGGCATCCAGCCGCCGATCACCCAGAGAAACGCGTATTTTAAAGAAAACACAGTACCCGCCCTTTCACGCGCGCAGCAGAAAAGGCGGAATGGTTTGTTTATTCGGCTTATTGGAACTGCGCCACTGGCTCGTGTGCGGCCTTAGCCATCTCCAGAGCATCTGATAATTCCAGCGACTTGCGGAACAGCGCCCGCCCGACAATTGCGCCCGAAATGTTCGGGATATAGGCCAGACGGGATATATCGTCCGCCGTGCGCACGACTCCGCTTGCAATCACTGGGGTCCGGGAATGACCGGCAATCCCGGAAATCAGACCAAGCTGCGCGTCTACATCTTCCATGTCGCTATCGATATCCGTGACGACAATCGCTGCAAACGGAACGCCCTCAAACGCGTCTATAAACGCCTCGGGGGTAAAGGCGCTTTGGTTGCGCCAACCATCTGTCATGACATATCCCTGCCAGACGTCGACAGACAGCACGATTTGGTCCGGATACAGCTTGGCCAGCTCTTTGACCAGATTCGGCTCCAGCGCGGCCAAAGTGCCAATGACAACGCGCCCTACGCCTTTGTCGATCCAATGCTCCACCTGTTCCCGCGTGCGCATACCACCGGCCAGTTGCACAGGAATCTCAGCTCCGCGAATGATTTCCTCGACCAGTTCGACATTGGTATCTTTGCCTTCAATCGCGTCGAAATCGGTCAGATGCATCCATTCGGCACCCGCCTCAGCCCAGCTCCGCGCGGTTTCAACCGGATTCACGTGCCAGATCATCGCGTTATCCAGACGGCCTTTGTCCAGCGTGACACACCGGCCGTTCTGCAGTTCCATCGTGGGGTAAATCCTCATGAGCCTGTTCCTCCGCTCAATCGCTCTGAAAATCCCCGGTAGCATAGGTCGAACGTTCCAAACCCGATTTACCGGGATCGGCACAGTTTGGCCATTTTGCGGCATACAGGCGAACTGGCGGAATTACGCGCGGGCGGGTGGTCCGTTGCGCCGTAACAAATGCACCGGGGTTTCATTATACACCCCTTCGCGCATCAAAACATAGCCCAGCTTTTTGGCCAGCTTTTGGGACGACAGATTGGATGCGTTCACCATCGCCACCAAAGGCCCTGGAATCACACGGTCGAACCAGTCATGAGCCGCCTTGGCCGCCTCATACCCCAACCCTTGACCTTGTGCCTCGGGGGCCAGAATCCAACCTGCTTCGGGGAAGCCATCAAAATCCTCGCCCAAACGTCGGTTGCCATAAAAGAACCCCGCCTGCCCAATCAGCGTGCGCGTCGATTGCTGCATCACGCCCCATTGGCCAAACCCGGCCATTTGCCAGTGCCCGGCATTGCGCAGAAAAGAGTCCCACGCTTCGCCTCGCGATCGGGGCGTACCGCCAATGTGCTGCACGACACACGGGTCACGCCATATTTCAGCGAACCGTTCAAAATCCTCCGGACGCATGGCGCAGAGGGTCAAACGCGCGGTATTTATCATTGGAGTGGATCTTATCATGCCCTGTCCACTTTGAGTTTTGCCTCAATGGAAACAGTGCGCAGTGGAAAATGGCCACGCAAGTGCGAATTTTGCGCGGACATAAAAAAACGGCGCCTCCGTTGCTCGGAAACGCCGCTTTTGATCAGAAAGAAACGTTTAGGACGCTTCGCTGATGAACTTGACCGCGTCGCCGAAGGTCTGGATGGTTTCGGCTGCGTCATCGGGAATCTCGATGCCGAACTCTTCTTCGAACGCCATAACCAGCTCAACGGTGTCCAGGCTGTCTGCGCCCAGATCGTCGATGAAAGACGCGTTTTCCACGACTTTGTCTTCTTCAACACCCAGGTGCTCAACAACGATCTTCTTAACGCGATCTGCGACGTCGCTCATGTCTATTCCTCATTCCTTTACAGGGCGGTCTGCCCGATTCTGCCCTTGCCCGCACGGGTTGGCCTTGATTTGCCCGTTTCGGGCGGTTTGGGTCCCGGGAAACCGGGAAAGTAGAAGGCCGACCTGAAAGACCGGCCCCGCATAGATGCGCCGCCTATAGCATAGTCGACGCGAGAGGCAAACGCTTTCGCGTCCGCCCCTGTCGCGATCACAACATGGCCATACCGCCGTTCACATGCAAGGTACTTCCAGTGACATAACCCGCCTCGGGGCTTGCAAGGTACAAAACAGCCGCAGCAATTTCTTTAGGATCGCCCATGCGACCCGCAGGAACTTTGACCAACAGACCCTTTTTCTGTTCCTCGGTCAGTTTCTCGGTCATAGCCGTCGTGATGAATCCCGGTGCCACAGCGTTCACTGTGATCCCACGCGTTGCAACTTCGTGGGCCAAGGCCTTGGAAAAGCCGATCATTCCGGCTTTAGACGCCGCATAGTTCGCCTGACCAGGGTTACCGATTGCAGCCACCACGGACGAGACATTCACGATCCGGCCCCAGCGCGATTTCATCATACCCCGGATCACGCCTTTGCACAGTTTCATGGTCGAGGTCATGTTCACGTCAATAACGCTCTGCCATTCTTCGTCGGACATGCGCATGAACAGGTTGTCGCGTGTGATTCCAGCGTTGTTGACCAGAATGTCCACCGATCCCATCGCCGCGGCCGCCTGCTTTGGCAACGCCTCCACGGCTTCCGGATCGCTCAAATTGCAGGGCAGCACATGCGCGCGCTCGCCCAGATCATCTGCCAGGGCTTGCAGTGGTTCGACTCGCGTACCAGACAATCCAACCGTTGCACCCGCGCCGTGCAGTGCACGCGCAATGTCGCCACCGATACCACCCGATGCACCGGTGATCAGCGCATTCTTACCTGTCAAATCAAACATACAGTTTCCCTCTTGGTGCGTCCGCAAAGACGCGCATTTAGCTTACAATTCGGCCTGAAGGGCCTTTTGAACATCTTCCGGCGTGCCCACAGCTTTGCCCGCAATGGCACGGTCGATCTTGCGGATCATACCAGACAGCGCTTTGCCCGCGCCAATCTCCCATGTCTCGGTCACCCCCTGCGCCACCATGAACTGCACGCTCTCGCGCCAGCGGACCGACCCAGTCACCTGTTCGACAAGCAACTGCCGGATCAAATCCGGGTCACTAACCGCCTCGGCGCGTACGTTCGCCACCAAGGGCACAGCGGGTGCCTTGATTTCGACCGCAGTAAGGGCTTCCGCCATTACATCTGCAGCAGGTTGCATCAGCGCACAGTGAAATGGAGCACTTACGGGCAACATAACAGCCCGTTTTGCACCTTTTTCCTTGGCAATCTCGGCAGCGCGCTCGACAGCGGTTTTTGAACCGGACACGACAACCTGGGTTGGATCGTTGTCATTTGCCGCCTGACACACTTCGCCCTGCGCGGCCTCCTCAGCAACAGAGCGCACGGCGTCAAGATCCAAGCCAAGAATGGCAGCCATCGCACCCTCGCCCACAGGCACAGCGCTTTGCATGGCTTGCCCGCGCGTGCGCAACAGGCGCGCGGTGTCAGCGACTGACAACGCTCCAGCAGCGGCCAAAGCGGAATACTCACCAAGCGAGTGCCCCGCCACAAATGCGGCTTTGCTGATCGAAACACCTTCGGCCTCCAAGGCGCGCATTGCGGCCATTGACGTCGCCATCAATGCGGGCTGCGCATTTTGTGTCAGCGTCAACTCGGCGATATCGCCTTCCCAGATAAGGCTGCTCAGTTTCTCACCCAGAGCGTCGTCCACCTCATCAAATATGGCTTGCGCCGCCGGATAAGCCTCGGCCAAAGCTTTGCCCATACCGATTGTCTGGGCGCCCTGCCCTGGAAAAACGAACGCGAGTGTCATTGCAACCTCATGCATACTGTTAGGTTGCGGCGGGGTGTAAACTGACTGCTCGTCTGGCACAAGCGCTGCCTGCATTCTGCATTCTGGCACCGTTGCTGTGCGTCCGCGCTTACTTGTGTCAGTCTCACGCGTCTTTACGTTGGACACGACAGAGAATCCCGGAGTCTTATTTTCATGGCCGCGACCAATTCATTTTCCAGTTACGGAAGCGTTGCAAAAACGTTTCACTGGCTCACAGCCCTTCTGATCCTGACAGCCCTGCCGCTTGGCTGGATCGCAGATAACCTGGCATACGCGGTTCTTCACGCAGACACCGCCCCAACCGAGGCCCAGATCGCCCGCGCCGCGCGCGTCTTTTCGCTGCATAAAACTGTAGGGATCGCTGTCTTCTTCGTGGCATTGGCGCGCATTTTGTGGGCTTTCACACAAACAAAGCCCGGCTTGTTAAATGCAGACAACAAGCCCGAGGCCTTTGCGGCGGAAACCGTTCATTGGCTTTTATACGGTTCGCTGATCCTTGTTCCACTCAGCGGTTGGATCCACCACGCCGCGACAGAAGGGTTCGCACCGATCCTCTGGCCTTTTGGGCAAAACCTGCCGTTTGTTCCCAAGTCTGAAGCCCTGGCCGAGATGACCGGAGTCCTTCACTGGCTGTTCATGTGGGTTCTGGTGGGCTCATTGGCGCTGCACATTGTTGGCGCGCTGAAACATCACGTCATCGACAAGGACAGTACATTGCGAAGAATGCTCCCTGGTCATTCGGACGCACCAGAACCGCCGCATCAACACCATTCACTTGTCCCTGCGCTTGCTGCCGTGGCGGTTTGGGGCATGGTTCTGACTGGCGGCTGGGTCACGGGTGAATTCGCACGCGAAGCCGACGATGCCGACATCGAACTCGCCGAAGTTCAATCTGACTGGCAAGTGCAGACCGGGGCCTTGTCGATAACAATCTCTCAGTTGGGCAGCCCGGTCACCGGATCTTTTGCCGACTGGACCGCTGCCATCACCTTCGACGAACCTGCACAAGTCGGGCCTGCGGGATCTGTGGACGTTAACATAGCCATTGGCTCTCTGAGCCTTGGTTCGGTCACTGATCAAGCCATGGGTTCCGATTTCTTTGACACATCACAATTCCCTACGGCGCAGTTCACTGCAGATTTGTTCAAGACCGAAACCGGGTACGAAGCCCGTGGCCCGCTGACCATCCGCGACAAAACGATGGATATCGTTCTTCCGTTTTCCCTGGAGCTTCAGGGCGATACGGCCACCATGTCGGGTTCTGTTGAACTCAACCGGTTGGATTTCAACGTCGGCACGTCACAGCCGACCGAAGAGTCCCTGGGCTTTGCCGTCTCTGTTTCTGTCGACCTGACCGCCAGCCGCAGTCAGTAATGCCAACAAAAAACCGCCGGTGAGATACTCACCGGCGGTTTAACCTTTCAAGTCCTTCGACTTACTCAGCCTTTTGAGCCTCAACCGAGATCTGAATCTGCACTTCGTCGCTTACGAACGGTGCAAATTGTCCCAGGTCAAATTCACTGCGAACCAGCGTTGTGGTCGCGTTGAAACCTGCCCAAGGCTTGTTGGCCATCGGGTGATTGTCCACTTTGTTCAACTTGGCATCCAGAACAACCGATTTGGTTACGCCATTCATGGTCAGGTCGCCGGTGATATTGGCTGTATCATCGCCTGTCACCTCAATCCCGGTCGAGACGAAAGTGATCAGATCACCTTCGGCAGCGCCAAAGAAGTCTTCGGTCATGAAGTGGTCTTCCCGAGGCTTCCATCCTGTGAACATCTCCATAACCGGCATTGAAACCGTAACGCTGGATGCCGCAGGGTTTTCCTGATCGAACATGATCTCGCCCTCAAAGCCCGAGAACATGCCGTAAGTGGTCGAAAAGCCAAGGTGATCATAGTTGAAGATGACCTGGCTGTGGCTGGGGTCCAGTACATATTTCTCGGCACTGGCAATTGCAGCAGTTGCCGAAACGGCCAAAGCCGCAGCAAGAAGGGTGGATTTCATAACAATCTCCGCGTTTTTTTTGTGTGCAAGCCGATGGGGGTTGCTCACAAACAAGATGTGCCGCCCTAGGGCGGCACACAACCTCTTTTGGCTAACAATTTCTGTTCCTTTTTGAACAGAATAAAATTCAGCCGAAAATTGTTACGCTTTTGCTCAATTGCCCCTTCAGGGCTCGGCTGACATCCGCCGATTCAAGTGGCAGCTTCATCAACAGGCTCCCGTCCACGTCGAACAAGTGAACTTCATTCTCTTCAAAGCGTGCACCACCCAAGGAATTGTAGCTGCGACGCAAAACAGTCTGTGGGCGCCCATCTTCGTTCTTTTGCAATACCCGCACCTCGCGACGAATAGGATCGAAATACGCATCGGGACGCGGATCCAGAACCTCAATCGTCAGCAAGCTGACCCCAACGATCAGAAACAGCATCGAAGCAACCATCTTAATCGGCCAGACATCCGCAGCGATGACCGACCCCGGCATCAGCCACATTGAAAACGCTGACACGATCAGGAATGCGCCAACCATCCGCGCCAGAATCAAGCGCGCCTTCCAATTCGGCGCGAATGCGATCATTACCGGAACCGAGTTTTCAAAGCGCGATCCAGCCGCTTCTTCCCGGTATGTGTTTGTGTTCGTCGCGGTCATAACGTTTCACCCTTTATAAGGTTACTGTCGGTTTTCAGTTGGTTCCGGGTAATGTCCGGTATGCAAAACAACTTTGAGCCGAAAAGCGTCAGCAATTGGGCACCCCAAAGGAAATTGGGCGACTTCACCAAGGCATATGTGGCGGGTCTTGCCCCTGCGGTTCAAACGTGTATACGGGGCCATCCTTCGCAGTCATATGAATTGCGCAGCCTCTCGTGGCAGGGTCGCGAAGGACCAAATGGCCCCGCCTATGAAATGCGCCTTGATATAAACAGGAGTGCACATGCCACTGTATGAGCATGTAATGATCGCGCGTCAGGACCTGTCCAACGCGCAGGCGGAAAGCCTCGTCGAACACTTTGGCACCGTACTGGCGGACAACGGCGGCAGCCTTGTCGACAGCGAGTACTGGGGCGTCAAGACGATGGCCTATAAGATCAACAAGAACCGCAAAGGCCACTATGCCTTCCTGAAGACCGATGCCCCCTCGGGTGCGGTTCAGGAAATGGAACGCCTGATGCGTCTGCATGACGACGTAATGCGCGTTCTGACCATCAAGGTCGACGGCCACGAAGATGGCCCGTCGGTTCAGATGCAGAAGCGTGACGAACGTGGCGACCGCCGCGAGCGCCGTTGATCACCGCCTGAAGAAAGGACACTAAACCATGGCCGCAAAACCATTTTTCCGCCGTCGTAAGGTCTGCCCATTCTCGGGTGAGAACGCACCGAAAATCGACTATAAGGACACCCGTCTGCTGCAGCGCTACATCTCTGAGCGCGGCAAGATTGTTCCTTCGCGCATAACCGCCGTTTCGGCGAAAAAGCAGCGTGAACTGGCTCGTGCTATCAAGCGCGCCCGCTTCCTCGCCCTGCTGCCCTACGCCGTGAAGTAAGGAGAGACTGACATGCAAGTTATCCTTCTGGAACGCGTTGCGAAACTGGGTCAGATGGGCGACGTCGTTGACGTCAAGCCCGGCTACGCCCGCAACTTCCTGCTGCCCCAAGGCAAAGCGCTGAGCGCGTCCGAGTCGAACATCGCCTCGTTCGAAGCCCAGAAAGCGCAGCTGGAAGCCCGCAACCTGGAAACCAAGAAAGAAGCTGAAGCTCTGGCTGAAAAGCTGGACGGTCAGCAGTTCATCGTGATTCGCTCGGCATCGGATGCTGGCGCTTTGTACGGTTCGGTCACCCCGCGTGACGCCGCAGACGCTGCAACCGAAGCAGGCTTCACAGTCGACAAGAAACAGGTCGTTCTGGTCGCTCCGATCAAAGAACTGGGTCTGCACTCTGTCGCTGTTCGCCTGCACCCCGAGGTCGAAGTTGAGATCAAGATGAACGTTGCCCGTTCGGAAGAAGAAGCCGAACTGCAGGCATCTGGCAAATCGATTCAGGAACTGGCCGCTGAAGAAGAAGCTGCCGCTGAATTCGAAATCGCCGAACTGTTCGACGACATCGGTTCGGCCGCTTCAGAAGACGATGACCTGGCTGCCGAAGCTGCTCCGGCTGAGGAAGACGAAGCCAAAGCCTGATCTGGCTACGCTTTGAACAAGACAAAGGCCGCGCATTTTGTGCGGCCTTTTTTTATGCCGCAGCCAGACCAGCAAATTTCGGCCCAAATTGATCGCTAGAGTTGCGACCGAACAGACGTTCCATATCATACCGCCTTATTGACCGGAGATTCATGATGCCCGTTTTCCCCCGCCGCAGCTTCCTTTCCCTGTTGCTCGCAACCCCGCTGCTTGCATGCGGTGGAGGTGAAGTCTCCAAAGCCGACACCACTCAGTTCAATCCGCCGCTCTATCCAAATGAAACGCCGGAACTCAGAGCCTCGATCAACAAATGGGCTGATCAATACGAGCTTCCGCGCGAGCTTGTACACAAGCTGGCCATTCGCGAAAGCACACACCGCCCTTGGGCCGTGAACCGCCCCTACTATGGGCTGCTACAGATCCTTCCGGCCACCGCACGATCGATGGGGTACAAAGGTAATGCCGAGGGACTATTAAATGCGGATACCAACCTGGAATTCGCGGGCAAGTACTTGCGCGGGGCATGGCTGCTGTCCGACGGAGACCAGCAACGCGCGATCTTTTTGTATGCAAAAGGGTATTGGCCCGAGGCCAAAGCAAGGGGATTGCTGGTAGAAACCGGGCTCAAACCCGCACCCTGACGGTGGTTAGCGTCAATTTTCGCCTGAAAATTAGCACTTGAGGCGGGATAGTGACAAAAATGCTCTATTGAATGTCACAATATCCTGAATAGCGCAGACAATTGATGCCTCTGCTTGTCAGGATTAAGAAAATATGATGTTCTGGTTGAGTGAGGTAACCGGGTTCCACTCTGTTGAATACGTATGCTCGACGACACCATCGGGCAGTTAAGATGGGCCGCAGCTGGTAGGCGCCGCATGGAAATTGTCGATCTGAGCACTCTGCCGGATTTAGAAGTTCGCTACACCGAATTTCTAAGGCAAATCTGTGACAAGCATGAAATGGACCATGCTGCTTATGCAGGCATGAACCCTGCCGCTGGATCTGTCGCTGGCTTTGTCACGTATGACGAAGAGTGGACAGAGCATTACCAGAACCAGGGTCTGATCATGATCGACCCAACCATCCACATGGCACGCCGCAGCATTGCTCCGGTGGATTGGAGCCGCCTTGAACGCAGCCCCGATTTCCAGCGTGTATTCCGCGACGCTCATGATTTTGGCCTGCCCAGTCAAGGTGTTACGATTCCTGTACGCGGTCCGTACGGGGATATTGGCCTGCTCAGCGCAACCCGCAATTGCAGCAAGGAAGAGTGGCGCAAGCTCTACACCCACGTGATAAGCGACCTGCAATCCATGGCAGTACACATTCACGACAACGTCGTTTCGTCGGATCAGCTAACCAGCGCGCTCTACCATCCAACCCTGTCGACCCGAGAAGCAGAGATCCTGCAGTGGGTCGCAGCTGGCAAATCTCAGCAGGACATCGGCGATATTCTGTCGATTTCGCACCGGACCGTCGAAGTACACTTGCGTTCGAGTCGGGAAAAGCTTAGCGCCCTGACCACCCCGCAGGCTGTTGGACGCGCGATTGCGATTGGGCTAATTACCCCAGGTTAATCAAAAAAAGCGCTTAATTTCGCCAAAATACGGGAAACCCCCAATAGAAAAATCCCCTGGGACCGGTAACGTCGTATTTACCGAACAACCACTCGAAGGGGGAAGAAATGATCATCGTGGTAGATGGCCTGAACAGACATATGTTCAGCGAAGTTCTTGACGAAATGTTCGAGTTGAGAGCACGTGTATTTGGCGAACGTCTTGGATGGGACGTCAAAATAGAAGACGGAAAAGAAATCGACGAGTTCGATCATCTGGACCCGGCATATGTAATCGGACTCGACGATGAGGGGAATGTCGTCGCAGCCGTGCGTGCCCTCCAGACCACCGGCCCTCACATGTTGTCGGATGTCTTCTCGGCGATCCTTTGCGGCGAAGCACCACTGCGCAGCGCAACCATGTGGGAATCGACCCGCTTTTGCGTAGATACCCAGCGTCTCACACGCGGCAAAGAAAAGAACTCGGTTTCCTACGCAACCTGCGAATTGATGATCGGTTCTTTGGAATATGCCAAGAACGCTGGCATTCAGGACATCATCACCGTGATCGATCCGGTTATGGATCGGGTCCTGAAACGCTCGAATTGCGCCCCGTATGACTATGTCGGCCAAACTGTCCCAATGGGGAAAGTTCATGCGCTGGCTGCTCTGCTGGATTGCACAGACGAACGCATCGCGGGTCTGCGTGAGTTTGCAGACATTCACAACGATGTCTTCATCGACGACGAAGAGGCACTGGCCCTGTTTGCGGCCAAGAAAGCCGCAGCACAAAGCCCTGCCAATCAGGATCACAAACCACTGACTGATCTTGAAAAGTATTTTGTGGAACAGATGAGCGCCGCCAAGACAGAAGCTGAACGGCAAGATGTGCTGAGGCTGATCGAAACGCTCTCGAACACGTTCACACCAGAGCAGAAGACTGCTCTGCTACAAACCCCCCGTGCTTTTGCTCATGAGGCCTGACCCCCTCACCTCATAGGTACAAAAGCCACCCATGCGGAGCCGTCTGATTAGCAGGCGGCTCCGTTTTTTTGTGCCCATTCGTAAGAATGGGCGGAAGAGGATTACTCCTCTTCCAGTGCCTCAACGGCTTTTTGCAGATCGTCTTTGCTCACGTCTTTTTCGTTGACCTGAGCCAGTTCGAACACATAGTCGACGACTTTGTCTTCGAAGATGGGTGCGCGCATCTGCTGCTGCATTTGAGCGTTCTGTTGAACAAATTCAAAGAACTGACGCTCTTGACCCGGGTACTGACGCGCCTGGTTCATGATCGCCTGGGTCATTTCTGCGTCGGTCACTTCGACCTCGGCCTTCTGACCCAGCTCGGCCAGCAACAGACCCAGACGCACGCGGCGTTCGGCCAGTTTGGTGTGCTCTTCAGTCGGCTCAATCTCGCCGTGATCGTGGCCTTCCACGTCCGGGTTTTCCTCGTGGAACAGCTGATGTGCAATCTGCTTGGCTTCAGCGTCCACCAGTGACGGAGGCAGGTCGAACGACACTTTCTCGTCCAGCACGTCCAGCAGAGCACGCTTCATGACGGCACGCGATGCACCTGCGTATTCTGCTTCCAGACGTTCCGAAATCTGCCCCTTCAAGGCATCCAGATCTTCAGCACCGAACTTCATGGCCAGATCGTCGTTGACCTCTGCGGCCACCGGTTCTTTCACCTCTTTGATGGTGCAGGTGAAAACAGCGTCTTTGCCGGCCAGGTGCTCTGCACCGTACTCAGCGGGGAAGGTCACGTTGACGTCTTTGACTTCCTCGGCCTTCACACCAACCAGCTGTTCTTCGAAACCGGGGATGAAGCTGTTCGAGCCCAGTACCAGAGGGTACTCTTCAGCCGAACCGCCGTCGAATTCTTCGCCGTCAACCTTGCCAACGAAATCAAAAACGATCTGGTCGCCGTCTTTCGCCTTCGAGCCCTTGCGGCGCGCTTTGAAATCCTGCGCAGTTTCAGCCAGATTGTTCAGCGCTTCTTCCACAGCCGCGTCGTCAGCCTTGACCACCAGCTTCTCCAGCTCGACCGATTTCAGGTCAACCTCTGGGATCGCAGGCAGTGCCTCGTAAGACATGGCTACTTCAACGTCGTCGCCTTCTTTCCAATCTTCATTGGTCATCTTGACTTCGGGCTGCAGCGCAGGGCGGTCACCGCTGTCTTCAAAGTGCTTGTTCATCGCGCCATCGATGCTTTCCTGCATCGCTTCGCCCAGCAGGCGTTGACCAAACTGCTTTTTCAGCAGTGCCATCGGCACCTTACCTTTGCGGAAACCTTTCATTTCGATTTCCGGCTGCGCTTCGGTCAACTTTTCATTGACCTTGTCGTCCAGCTCGGCTGCGGTCACAACGATGTTGTAGCCGCGTTTCAGACCTTCGTTCAGCGTCTCTGTAACCTGCATTATGGTAGTCCCCATAGGATTCGGGGCGCGCAAAAAGGGCGCGCCGGGCAAATTTGACGCCTTCTATTTGCCCAGCAGCGTACGTGCAAGGGGCAAAGGCAGAATCCACCTGTATTTGATCGCCTATTCCCCCAAAAAAAGAACGCCCCGGAAACCGGGGCGCTCGTTTTTAATCCAGTCACAACGATCAGAACTTCCAGCGTGCGCCCAGAACCCATGCTTCGTTGTTGTCAAAGGATGAACCATCATCGAAGTCGTGGTTGCGGTACTTCAGATAAACATCTGTCTTGATTGCATCGACCTTCTGAACAACTGCGATACCCCAGGCTTTGGTGCCCGACCCGTTGCTGTCGAAGTCTGAACCGTCATAGTAGTCTATGCCGACACCGGTCTTACCCCAGGCGATCCAACTTCCTTCGTATGAGATCTTGCCATACCAGTAATTCGGATCCGTCGCCCCGGCCTGATCGTCGTCACGCGTACCACCGGCAATCGTAAATCCCAGCCCGCTTGGCAGAAGGACAGACGCCGAACCAATCGTGTCCTTGCGATCGCCGGAATTGTCGTCCCGGTCGCGCACCGAATAGGCAACAGCTGCCGCGAATTCCACGCCACCGGCAAAGGTGTTTTCATAGAAAAGACCAACGTCGTAGTAGTCATCGTCGTCGCTGCTGGACAGAATGTTCTGCCCATAGGCGAAGCCCGCCGAGAACCCGTTGAATGTCGGTGTGTCATACCGGATGCGCCCACGGCGCGAGCCGTCAAAGTTGCTGGAACTGTCGCCAACCGTGATTCCGCTCAGCAATCCAGCGGTGTCGCGATAGAAGAAGCCGGCGTTTTCATCGTTGGTGAACGAATACAGCGCGGTTCCGACATATGACAGATCCACCTCAGCGGCACCGTCAGCGACCATACTGCCCTGCCCCGCCGAAAACTTGCCGTACCCACCTTTCAGCGAGAAATCCACGTGACGAATATCTTCGCGATTCCAGCCATCCGCGTTGGTTCCAAACTGATCAGCAGACGCCGAACCGGGCAGGCCAAGCCCTGTTTCAAACCAAAACTGGAACTCATTGCTACCGTAAGGCTGCATCAGGCGCAGGCCCACGCGGCTGTTCGACAAGTCGTTGTCGAGGACCCGTGTCTCGGTGTCCTGCCCGTCATCGACCGAAATCAGGGCTGGGTGCAACTGTCCATAAAGCAACACATAACCGCCTGTGTTGTTTTCGTATTTCAGCTCAGCTGCAGCCGGAATTGCCGCCGTTGCACTCAGCGCAGCGGCAGCGGAAAGGGTTTTGAATTTAGAAGTCATTTCACTCACCATGAATGGTTCGGGTGTTACGCCCCGTCCAATTGATCATCGAGCACCGACGTTCCAGATGCCCGCGCGCTGTCTGATAAAGGAATGGCAAATTCGCAACACAGAACGCAGAGGCCAAGAGAATTTTATAATGTATTTCATTTGCTTAAATACATCACCACCAGTCCGTTTCGGAGGTGCTCAAAACAACTTTGCCTCCGGTCTGTGCGTCTGGCAAACACTCACTCTGCACCCCCGCAGCCCTGATCGGCGAAAATTCGCCGATCTGACGTAGATTGGGCCATTCCCCGCCAACACACTCAAATATTCATCTTTCTAAACACGTCAGGCAGCTGTTCCGGCAAGTCCTCGGCAATCAGGCCGGGCCCAAATTGCAGTGCGCATTCCACATGTAGCCACGCGGCAGTCTCTGCAGCTTGCAACGGTGGATACCCACGTGCCAGCAACCCGGTGATGAAGCCCGCCAGCACATCGCCAGATCCAGCGGTCGCCAACCAAGGAGCCGCCCTTTCGTACGAGGCCGAGTTGACCGAACATCGCCCGTCAGGTGCGGCAATCACGGTATCCGACCCCTTGAACAGAACCACGCACCCAGCGCGCTTTGCAGCCGCCCGCGTTGCGTCAACCTTGGAATAGGCCGGCCCCTGTGTCGGCGCAGCTTTCAAATTGTCCGCAATGTCGGGGAAAAGCCGCGCAAACTCTCCTCCGTGCGGGGTAAGCACGCAGTTTTCGTGCAGCTGCGCAAACAAAGCATCCCGGTCGTCCGCAAAGGCCGACAACGCATCCGCATCCAACACCGTCGCCCGGCGCGCTGCCAAAGCCACCGGAACCAACTCACGCGCGCGTTCCACTCTCAGCCCGGGGCCAAGACAGAGCGCATTGAGGCGCGGGTCAGTCAGAACCTCGACCAGGCCATCTTTTCCCTCAACGCGCTGCAACATGAGCGCCTTGATCTGACTGGCCACTTCCAAGACCGCCGCAGGCGGTACACCCAACGTCACCAATCCCGCACCAATCCGCAACGCCCCGCGTGCGGCCAATCGCGCCGCGCCGGTTTTTCCCACCCCTCCGGACAAGATCAGAGCGTGGCCATGAGAGTACTTGTGGCCTTCTGTTTTCTTCTGCAGCCTCGCCCCCTCGACGGAAGCCATTTGGACAATCCGGCTTCTTTCAGCTGTTTCGAGCCCAATCGATTTTGTTTGCACCCTACCGCAGGACGTTGGGCCATCGCCTAAAACATGCCCGACCTTTTTACTGTGAAACGTGACCGTCAAATCGGCAACAATGACTTTGCCTAAAACGCGGCCACTATCGGCGCACAAGCCACTTGGCGTATCAACTGCGACGACCTTTACACCTCGATCCCGCAGCAATGCCCTTGTCTCAGTATTCGCCAATAAAGAAAACACACCTGTAAACGGTCGGGTAAGACCGGTTCCGAACGTTCCATCGACAATCAGATCAGTGTCCTTCGGAAGCTGAAGATATTCCGCGTCACTTGGGCTGGCATCGACGGCGAACACATTAACGTCGCCTTCATCCAGCCACCGCTCATAATTCACACGCGCATCGGGCGGCAGCTTCTCCGGATCCCCGTACAGAAAGACCTCAACCTCCCATCCCAACTCCCGTAACAACCTGGCGACAACAAAGCCATCGCCACCATTGTTCCCCGGCCCGCACAGCACCACCGCACGCAGCGGATCCCCTTCATCTGGCCCCAAATACCTCGGGGAGCGCGAGGGGCTGGCCCCTCGCCTGTCCCACTCTGGCCACTCCTCGAAAATTGCCTCAACAACGCCCCGCCCGGCCCGCTCCATCAGCTCAAGACCTGTCACCTCACCGGATTCGATGGCAGCCTGCTCAATGGCCCGCATCTGCGCCGCTGTCAGCAATTCCGTCATCCCACACCCTCATTCGATTCAATTCTGATTAGTTTTTGTGCAATACGCCCATAAATTAGCACGCTGCCAGATTTCGATGCATCCCAACCTGCCCAAATCCGCAATCACATTGCCGCCCGATCTTAGACGTGATCACTGCCCCTGAGACAACCATTCAAGGTGAGCCGGGATGAAAAAGATCGAAGCGATCATCAAGCCGTTCAAACTGGACGAAGTGAAAGAGGCATTGCAGGACGTGGGCGTCCAGGGCCTCAGCGTGATCGAGGTCAAAGGCTTCGGTCGTCAGAAAGGCCATACCGAACTGTATCGCGGCGCGGAATATGTCGTCGATTTTCTGCCCAAAGTGAAAGTTGAAGTCGTGCTGGACGATGATCAGGTCGATGCCGCCATCGAAGCTATCGTTTCGGCCGCCAAAACCGACAAGATCGGCGATGGCAAGATCTTCGTCTCGCCCGTCGAACAAGCTATCCGTATCCGCACCGGCGAGACCGGTTCGGACGCACTATAACCCTCCAATCTTCAAGTCAGAGGAATCTAGAGAATGAGCAAGGACGCAGTTCTTCAGCTGATCAAGGACGAAGACGCAGAATACGTCGACATCCGCTTTACCGACCCGCGCGGCAAGCTTCAGCACGTGACCATCATGGCCGATCAGGTCGACGAAGACTTCTTGGAAGAAGGCTTCATGTTCGATGGTTCTTCCATTGCCGGTTGGAAGTCGATCGAAGCATCCGACATGAAACTGATGCCCGACACCGAAAGCGCCTATGTAGATCCGTTCTACGCAGAAAAAACCATCTGCGTTCACTGCTCGGTTGTTGAGCCCGACACCGGCGAGGCGTACGAGCGTGACCCGCGTGGCACCGCTCAGAAAGCCGAAGCTTACCTGAAATCATCGGGTATCGGTGATGCCGCCTACATGGGGCCTGAAGCCGAATTCTTCCTGTTTGACGACGTTCGTTTCTCGAACAGTATCAACAAGGTATCCTACGAAGTTGATGCAACCGACGCGTCGTGGAACACCGACACCGAGTACGAGATGGGCAACATGGGCCATCGTCCGGGCGTCAAGGGCGGTTATTTCCCAGTAAACCCCATCGACAAATCACAGGACCTACGGTCGGAAATGCTGTCGACCATGAAGCGTCTGGGCATGAAGGTTGACAAGCACCACCACGAAGTTGCCTCGTGCCAGCACGAGCTGGGCTTGATCTTCGACAGCCTGACCAAGCAGGCCGACGAGCTGCAGAAGTACAAGTACGTCATTCACAACGTAGCCCATGCCTACGGCAAATCGGCGACCTTCATGCCGAAGCCGATCGCGGGTGACAACGGCACCGGCATGCACGTGAACATGTCGATCTGGAAAGACGGCAAGCCCCTGTTCGCAGGTGACAAATACGCCGACCTGTCGGACGAAGCATTGTACTTCATTGGCGGCATCCTGAAGCACGCCAAAACCCTGAACGCCTTCACCAACCCGGCGACCAACAGCTACAAGCGTCTGATCCCGGGCTTCGAAGCACCCGTTCTGCGCGCCTACTCGGCCCGTAACCGTTCGGGTTGTGTGCGTATTCCGTGGACCGAAAGCCCGAAGGCAAAGCGCGTCGAGGCCCGCTTCCCCGATCCGGCTGCGAACCCCTATCTGGCGTTTGCCGCGCTGCTGATGGCTGGTCTGGACGGCATCAAAAACAAGATCGATCCGGGCGAAGCCATGGACAAGAACCTGTACGATCTGCCTGCCGAAGAACTGGCTGACATCCCAACCGTTTGCGGCAGCCTGCGCGAAGCTCTGGAAGCTCTGGCATCGGATCACGACTTCCTGCTGCAGGGCGACGTGTTCACCAAAGACCAGATCGACGGCTACATCGCACTGAAGATGGAAGAGGTCGAAACCTACGAGCATACCCCGCATCCGGTTGAATACGGCATGTATTACAGCTGCTAAACCGGATTTGGGTTTACATCTGCAAGGGCGTCCAATCGGGCGCCCTTGTCTTTTCTACCAGTATGATTTGACGCGTCGCCTGAGTTTCAACAAACTCAAGAGGACACTCCCAACCGGAGACAACAGTATGGCCTTCAGCACTTCACCTTTTTCGAAATACTCAAATATCGTGACCTCCGAAAAAGAACTGCTTCAGATTTCCGGCACCCCTCTCCCGCAGATCATTGCCAAAGAACTCTCTGAACTGGACCAGATGTGCCGCGACTTCATCGCTACTTCGCCCTTCTGCCTGATCGCCTCAGCCAACCCCGACGGATATCTGGATATCTCCCCTCGTGGGGATCCTGCAGGTTTTGTTCAGGTCTTGTCCGATACACTGATCGCTATCCCGGACCGTCCGGGCAACAAACGGGTGGATACCTTCCACAACGTTCTCAAAGACCCGCGTGTGAGTTTGATTTTCTTTGTTCCCGGCAAGATGGAGACCCTCAGACTTCGGGGCGAGGCCCGGATCTGCGCGGACCCGCAGCTACTGGAGCAAATGGCCATTGCTGGCCATGCGCCGAAACTGGCGCTGCTGATCCACGTTCATACGGTGTTTGCGCATTGCCCCAAATGCGTCATTCGCTCAAACCTGTGGCAGCCCGACGCGTGGCCGGATTCCTCGAACCTGCCGAACATGAACGCCATGATGGTGAAACATGCCCGCATAAAGGCCACCCCGGACGAATGGTTCGAAACACTTAAAGAGAAAGGAGAGCTGGACCTCTACTAACTTCTTTCCCGAACCCAAGGCCCCAGCTACGCTGACTTCAGACTTCATCTCAAACGGATTGTGCCCATGTTTCGCCTTGCAGCTATCCTCGCTTTGTCACTGACCTCGCCTGTTTTGGCCGCGCCCTGCGGGAACACCAGCGCCGGGTTTGAAGCGTGGAAAGCCGATTTTGCGAAACAGGCACGTAAGGCCGGGGTCAAGAAAAAGGGGCTGCAAGCGCTGTCGCAGACACAGTACGCAACGCGCACCATTGCGGCAGATCGCAATCAGAAAAGCTTCAAATACTCGCTAGACAAGTTCATGCGGGTTCGCGGGGCAGACACGATCGTGGCGCAAGGACGTAAACGCAAAGCCGCCAACCCCAACTATTATGCAGCCTTCGAGCGCCAGTACGGTGTGCCAGCTGGTGTGCTGATCGCCATTCATGGCATGGAAACCGGCTTTGGCAGTTTTATGGGTGACAGCCAGATTGTTTCCGCAATAACCACTCTGGCTTATGATTGTCGCCGATCCGAGTTCTTTATTCCCCACGCAATTGGGGCACTGAAACTGGTGGATATGGGCAGTATCACAATGGCGACAAAAGGGGCAAAACATGGCGAATTGGGCCATACTCAATTCCTGCCCGGCAACGCGCTGACCTATGGCGTCGATGCCACTGGTGACCGGCGTGTGGATTTCTACAATATGACGGACGCTCTAGCCTCAACCGCGAATTTTCTTCGTAAGAAAGGGTGGAAACCCGGTCGCGGTTACCAGCCCGGAGAACCAAATTTTCGTGTTTTGCAGCAGTGGAACGCGGCCTCTGTGTATCAGCAATCCATTGCCATCATGGCCGCCCGAATCGATCAATAGCGTCGCCGCACGGAAAACACGCGCCACGCTCGTTTTCGCCACATTTCCGCCACAGTGACAAACAAAAGCCTTTAGTTTCTTGGTTTCCAAAGCGTAATCAATCGCGGGAAAATTTCGTTTTTTTGCATTTTTTGCCAAATTCTCCCCCAGAACGGTTGCTAGAGTGTCTTTCGAACAATGCTTGAATAAGGACAAAGCAGTGGCTCGGAAGCATAGCTACCATGGCGGTCTGCAATTTGATGGTGACGCAACTGGCGCGCTCGAGCGCTTTGGAACCATCGTTGCGACAACGTTTGAGGACTACGGCCATCTGGTCGAGCGCAAAGCGCTGCTCAGCTATTCCGAGGCCAGCATCGTCTCGAGCCAATATCTGGTTCGGCTGACGCTGGATACAGGCACACCCGAGCAGGAAGACCGATACGAGCGCATGGATCGCGCCGCGGGGCTAAAAACCATAACAAAGCCCCGCGTCTCGCATCCTCAGAACCGGCTTGTGCTGTCAGTCACCCCCGTGTCGCCGATACTGGATGATACCGAAATCTCGGAACTGATGCTGGTGGTCATCTTGTATCGCATGGTCGATATCTGCTCGACCCGGCGGGTTGAATGGCTGTCACCGCACACGGTGCTGACGGTCGAACAATTCATGAGCGCTTTCGATACCTTGACTCCAAGTCGCGAAACGCGAGACAGGAAACAGATCTTTCAGTCCCTGACCGGTCAGTTCGCCGACGTCAAAATGCCTGAACTGGATGACAACATCACTGCCCTGCACGCTCCGACGGCTCGGCCGATCCAGCTTACGGATGAACAATTGCTCAGCATCGCGTTCCGCAGTGATGACGCCGCTCCATCTGATCAGGCAGCGCCTAGTACTGATGTGGCGACAGATGACGAACGACCAAGCGATATTCTGCGTCTCAGCAGCTGGTGTATGACAGGCGTTCTGGCCAGCGTTTCTGCACCGATCGCCTTGTCGATGACTGCAGTCAACCTGATCCGGGGCGAAGATTTCCGCCTCAACACTCAAGTGCTCGTGTTCACGTTTGCCATTGTCGCACTGAACGCCAGCAACGCGTTTGCCGACGTTGCCACCGCCTTGGGCATGTAACCAAATTACCAAGACCCTCCTTGGAGGCCCCGCCGTCAGGCGGGGTTTTCCATTTCTGCAACCGCGTGCGCAGCCAAAACATACGTATGAATGGAAAATACGACCGCATTCGTCCTGGGCAGGCGCAACATGGTTTGACGTTCACTCCGAAGATACGAGTCCTGTTGCCGGTCCCGAATTTCCCGCGGTGCGTGCACACTGCGGGGCTGGAATAGCTCGGGATCTTCATACCAGAGGGCATTGAAACGCCACAATGGGCGCCCGGGCTGAATGCCATCGAACAACCGCTGAACCCTCTTCGCAATACTGTCGTCATAGCTTTCGACGGGCACGTGAATGTCGATCAGTGGCCGCATGAATTTTTCCGCCAAACGCCAACTGGCTGGAAAGCACAGGATCGCGCCGGTCAGAACATGCTCATCCCCGCGCTTTTGAAGAATACAGAAATCTTCCTGCACCAATTTGCACAACGTATCCAACGGCTGGCTGTGGTCGATAGAAACCATTGCACCATCGGGCCTGACAACCGTCTCCCCGGCTGAAGGGTAGACTTGGGCCAAAACAAGATCCAACAGCTCGCGGGCGGCAGGTTCCGCCTGTGGATCAAGGGCCAGAACATCGTCTCGATGGTCAAAAAGCAGCTCTTCACGACGTTGCATCTGACCAGAAAATGCATCGTCCTGATGCAGCCAGTTTTCCAATGTCGTCGGTTGTATCCCCGGCAAGGCACGCGGATTTCGGACATCGTACGGAATTGTGCTTTGCAGAATCTGCCTCATGACAAAGGCTTAGCATGCCCCAGACGACGTGTCGGTCGAAAACGACAAACTCGCGGTCGCATTTTTTTCAGACGCGGTAGATCGGCACACTAGTTTCACCAAAACACATGACGAGGCCAGCCATAAATCATCACTACAGAGACACGCGCAAGATCGATCCCACCAAAGGCGCAACTTTGGGCGACGGCACTCCGAACGACAATGACCGGATTGAGATCGGACCGACGCAGCTGGCGTTTGATGAATGGGCCGCTGCCGGACTGGAATTGCCCAACCTGACCCGTATGCGGGAACATCGCTGGAAGCGGCTGACGCAGGCTGTAGTGGATCGCGGGTATGGCGGCGTGCTGATGTTCGATCCGTTGAACATTCGCTATGCGACCGACAGCACAAATATGCAGCTGTGGAACACGCATAACCCGTTCCGTGCCGTTTTGTTGTGTGCCGACGGGTACATGGTGATTTGGGATTACAAGAACTCGCCCTTCCTCAGCACGTTCAACCCACTGGTGCGTGAACAACGCTCAGGCGCGGACCTGTTTTATTTCGACCGAGGCGACAAGGTCGACGTGGCGGCGGATGTGTTCTCGAATGAAGTGCGGGTGCTGATCGAAGAGCACAGCGGCGGCAACAAACGCCTTGCCGTGGACAAGATCATGCTGCACGGCCTGCGCGCGCTTGAGGCGCAAGGTTTCGAGATCATGGAAGGCGAAGAGCTGACCGAAAAGACCCGAGCCATCAAAGGACCGGACGAAATCCTTGCTATGCGCTGCGCCAGCCATGCGTGCGAGACAGCCGTAGCTGAAATGGAGAAGTTTGCCCGTGCCAATGTGGGCAATGGGAAGACCTCAGAAGATGACATCTGGGCTGTTCTGCATGCGGAAAACATCAAGCGCGGTGGGGAATGGATCGAAACCCGCCTCCTGGCCTCGGGCCAGCGAACCAACCCGTGGTTTCAGGAATGCGGCCCTCGGATAACGCAGCAGAACGAGATCATCTCGTTCGACACCGATTTGATCGGATCCTACGGAATTTGCATAGACATTTCGCGCAGCTGGTGGATTGGCGATCAAAAACCACGGGCGGACATGATCTATGCCATGCAGCACGCACATGAACACATCATGACCAATGTGGAGATGCTCAAACCCGGTGTGATGATCCCGGAACTGACGGCAAATTCCCACAGGTTGGACGACAAGTTTCAGGCGCAGAAATACGGCTGCCTGATGCATGGCGTGGGCCTGTGCGACGAGTGGCCGCTTGTGGCCTATCCGGATAAGGCCGTCGAAGGATCCTATGACTATGCGCTGGAACCCGGAATGGTCCTGTGTGTCGAAGCTTGCGTTGGCGAGGTTGGCGGTGATTTCAGCATCAAGCTTGAAGATCAGGTTCTCATTACCGAGGACGGCTATGAGAACCTGACAAAGTACCCGTTCGATGCCCGCTTAATGGGGGCAGAGTGAGGCCAACGCCTCACTTTGACCAATGCGACCGGCGGACATTGCCGTGCCAGTCTTCCAGGATCGGTTCGTCTTGAACCTGTGGCCCGCTCAAGTTTGCGGGCCAGGACTGTCCAGCGACAAAGCCTGTGACACCGGCCAGTAGCAACGCGATGATCCACAGAGGGTGCATCACAGGGGTGCGGGCGGTGATTTCTGCGTGTGACATGGGTATCTCCTTGGTCGACAACTGCGATCCATAGATGTGTCCCAATAGAATATAAGTAAAATGAATGTTTGATTTGCCTAACTTCACAATACATGATGTTATAAGTGCAAGTTTGTAAGACCGCCCTCTCAATCACTACGCTTAGCTACATGATGGTTCACAGGTGAGAAAACGCGCACAAAGTTCTCACCTTCACGTGACGCGACTGACATAAGGGTTGAGACCGGACCAACACAAACCCACTATTGTCGGTGTTCCCCCAACCCATTCAAGGAGCCGACATGCCCACGGAACGCATTACCTTTGCCGGACATGACGGCAGCCAACTGGCCGCGCGTCTTGACCTGCCGGACGGTCCGGTGCTGGCGACAGCGCTCTTTGCCCATTGCTTTACATGTTCCAAGGACATCCCAGCGGCCCGACGTATATCTGCCCGACTGGCCGCCATGGGGATCGCAGTTCTGCGCTTTGACTTTACCGGGCTGGGCCATTCCGAAGGAGAGTTCGCGAACACGACCTTTACCTCGAATGTCGAAGACCTGATTGCCGCCGCGCAATACCTGGCCGGACGGAACATGGCCCCAGCCCTGTTGATCGGACATTCGCTGGGCGGCGCAGCCGTTCTGCGTGCACGGGCGGGCATTCCGTCGATAAAAGCCGTGGTGACCATCGGGGCTCCGGCAGACCCAAGTCATGTCTCGCATCATTTCGAAGCCGCTTTACCGCAGATTGAGCAGGACGGCAGTGCCGAAGTCACGTTAGGCGGGCGTCCTTTCCGCATTGGCAAAGCCTTTGTAGATGACATCGCGCAATCTGCCTTGTCGGCGTCGATTGCCGAACTCAAAGCTGCGTTGTTGATCCTTCACGCACCGCGGGATGAAACCGTCAGCATCGATAACGCCAGCACGATTTTTCTGGCGGCAAAACATCCCAAAAGCTTTGTGACTCTCGACGATGCCGATCACCTGATCACAGGTGCTGAGGATGCCGAATATGCGGCTGATGTGATAACCGCATGGGTTTCGCGTTACGTAAAGCTTTGCCCACCCGCCCCGCCACCCGGTGCCCCGGAAGGTGTTGTACGTGTCACCGAGGCTGACCCAAGCGGCTTTATGCAAGATATTCAGGCCGGACCCCATCACCACGCGGTCGCGGATGAGCCGGTCTCGTACGGCGGTACAGACAAAGGCATGTCCCCCTACGGGTTTGTATCCGCTGGTCTGGGCGCTTGCACATCCATGACGATCCGGATGTACGCCCGGCGCAAGCGCTGGCCCCTGACAAATGTCAGCGTTGATGTCTGTCATGACAAAGTACATGCGCAGGATGCAGGTCTGGCCAATGAGGGCAAAGTGGATCAGTTTCGTCGGAAAATCCGTCTGACCGGTCCGCTGGATCAGGCGCAAAAACAGCGCCTGCTTGAGATAGCTGACAAATGCCCGGTACACCGAACGCTGGAAGGTTCCGCCCATATCACAACCGAGCTTCTGCCGTAAAAAAAGGCCGCCTGTCTGGCGGCCTTTAATTTTTAGCGGCGCGGTGATGGCCGATGAATGGGTGGCCGTGCGGCAGGTGGACGCGCCGTCGGCGGCCTTGGCCGTGCAGGCGGTTTGGCAACCGGCGGTTTCGGACGTTCAGGACGAACTGGGCGGTCGGGCCGGTTTGGTCGATCAGGCCGGTCGATGTCGATATTGACGTCTCGACGGTAATAGTCGTTCCAAAGCATCGAGTCGTAGAACGGGTCGTACCCATATCCATACCCAACGCCAACCGAGACGCCTTCACAGGCCGACAATCCAAAGCTTGCTGCGCCCAACCCAAGTGCAAGAGAAATCCGTCTGATCATTTGAAAATTCATCGCACCCTCTCCTTACTGAAGCGACCGGAACGACGCGAAGACTGCGTTCAGATCGTCAGCATAGTCCGGATTCGCACCATCGCGCAGGATGGCCACGGCAACTGCAACGCGGCCCCGCGGCAGGTCAATGAGCGTTGCTGTAAAGCTGACCCCCCTGCCTTCGCGGCGTCCGGTGCCCCGGAACACCTTCGCAGGCAATCCTCCGATACGTGTGTCGCTGGTGCTGGTGACGGTTGGATTGTTGACCAGAAACTTGTCGATATCCTGCAAGTAGCGGACACCATCCTGAATGGATGCAACGCCGTCTGGCGAAACAAACCCCATCCAGACTGTATCGTCTGTCACCGGGCGCATTCCCATGACGCGTGACACTCCGCGCGTATCACCCAGCTCGGAATCCTCGATCTCTCGCGGGCCGCCAGTGCGCAGCACCCAGAAGTCAGGGACACTGAATCGAAACAACGCACGACCATCTTCTGTGTATGTCACCGGAGTATCGGCTGTCACTGACCCTGCCGCGCCAAGCCACACGGCAGCGCACGCGGCCAGCAATGATCCTGAAAATAAACGCATATCTCAATAACCTGATGATTTCCTCAAACGCAGCTTGACCCTTCCAGACGCAGTTTGTCCAGTACCGGCACGCAAAGACCGGGCGGATTACGACCCCGCATGTGAGCTTTCAAAGCGCGGTTGCCGTCGCCGACGGGGTTAGAAATCGCGCCTCTATTGCGCGTAAACGCCGTCTGTCTGACCGCCTGCATCATCGACGAACCGGATAGTATCCTCATTGCGGAAGACATCGTAACAGGCCCACAAATCTGAAGGTGGCCAGATCGAACAATACTGATCCTCGCGCACGGCCCAGCGCCCGGCGCTTGGCCCACCCGAGAAGTACTGCGTGCTCATGCTGGCCTCGAAGGTTTGCCAAACCCCTGCACCATATTCGAGTTTCTTGTCCGTCAGCGCAGCTAGAATTTCATCACCTGACAATTTCTGAAAGCCATCTGCGGCCAAAACACCCGGCCAAAGGGCCAAAATCAGGGCAAACCGTCTCATACGCGTTCTCTCTTCTTGTTCCCGGCTGCACACAGGGCTAAACCCCGCGCCAACGCCTCATCCCAATCACAAAAAGGTGCTGCCGCCAATGATTCCTCGTTATTCCCGCCCTGACATGGTCGCCATCTGGTCGCCCGAGAGCAAGTTCCGCATCTGGTACGAGATCGAGGCACATGCTTGCGATGCCATGGCCGATCTGGGCGTCATCCCGCGCGAAAACGCCGAGGCCGTGTGGAAAGCCAAAGACGTGGAATTCGACGTAGCCCGTATTGATGAGATTGAGGCCGTCACCAAACACGATGTCATCGCCTTCCTGACCCATCTGGCCGAGCATGTGGGCAGCGAAGAAGCCCGTTTTGTGCATCAGGGCATGACCAGTTCCGACGTGCTGGACACCTGCCTGAACGTACAACTGACCCGCGCCGCTGACATACTGATCGCCGATCTTGAAGGTCTTCTGGCCGCGCTCAAGCGCCGCGCGATTGAACATAAGGACACTGTACGCATCGGTCGTAGCCACGGCATCCATGCCGAGCCTACCACGATGGGCCTGACCTTTGCCCGCTTCTACGCCGAGATGGACCGCAACCTGTCGCGCATGCGTGACGCTCGCGCGGAAATCGCAACCGGCGCGATCAGCGGTGCGGTTGGCACCTTCGCCAATATCGATCCGCGCGTCGAAGAACATGTCTGCGACCAGATGGGGCTGGTGCCGGAACCAATCAGCACGCAGGTCATACCGCGAGACCGCCACGCCGCGTTCTTTGCGACTCTGGGCGTCATCGCCAGCAGCATCGAAAACATCGCCATCGAAATCCGCCACATGCAGCGGACCGAGGTGTTGGAAGGGGCCGAGTTTTTCTCGATGGGCCAGAAAGGTTCTTCGGCCATGCCGCATAAGAAGAACCCGGTTCTGACCGAGAACCTGACAGGTTTGGCGCGCATGGTCCGCGCGGCCGTGATCCCGGCGATGGAAAACGTGGCGCTCTGGCACGAGCGTGATATTTCGCATTCGTCAGTTGAACGTATGATCGGGCCGGACGCCACGATCACGCTCGATTTCGCGCTGGCACGACTGACTGGCGTGGTCGACAAGATGCTGATCTTCCCTGAAAACATGATGGAGAACATGAACAAATTCCCAGGCCTTGTCATGAGCCAGCGGGTTTTGTTGGCGCTGACCCAAGCCGGTGTCAGCCGTGAAGACGCATACGCCATGGTCCAACGCAACGCGCTGAAGGTCTGGGAACATCGCACCGACTTCAAAGAAGAGTTGCTGGCAGATGCGGATGTCACCGCTGCGCTCAGCCCTGAAGAAATCGAAGAAAAATTCGACCTCGGCTATCACACCAAGCATGTCGATACGATCTTTGCCCGAGTGTTCGGCGAATAATTCTTAAGTCGATCAAGCAGTTCAGGGGCCCGGTTCGCACGCAGCGATCCGAGCCTTGTTCTTTTGCCAGATCATCAAAAATCGGTTATCTTGTCCGCGCATTCCTGAACAGGAGAAGCTTGATGATCCGGACTTTGATTTGCGCATTGGCCCTTGGCTGCTCAGCCTTTGTCGCTTTGGCCTGCAGCGCCCATACTGAACAAACGCAGTCCTGCGCGCCGGGAACACAATGGGACGCCGAAGCCCATAGCTGCGTAAAAACTGTCAATAGCTGAGGTTTTTCTTTCCTACTTGTGAATAAAAGCGACAGCGCAATTGTTAGCCTTTTATCAAATCGCGCTATGCTTGATCAGAGCAGCCCAAAGAACGGAGTAGGAAAATGCGCCTTGTTTTAGTTTCAGCTATTGCCCTTCAGGCTTTCGCCTTCGCACCGGCTTTGTATGCAGCCGGCGATGGTGGCAGCACCACGACCCCACCAAAACCAACGAACACGACCAAGAGGTGCCTTTTTGGCCGCGTCTACGACAAGGACGCGGGGCGTTGTGTCAAACCGAACAAGACCAATTTCACCGATGATGAGCTGTATGACGCCGTGCGCGAGCTGGCTTATGACGGGCAATTCGAGAACGCTCAGAACATTCTGCGCATCATGGATCAGGACGATGATCGCGTCCTGACGTATTGGGGTTTTACGTACCGCAAAATGGGTGAGCTTGAGCTAGCAAGCGTCTTCTACACCAATGCCATCAACTCTAACCCCGACAACATCCTCGCCCGCAGTTACATGGGACAGGGCTTTGTCGCCGAAGGCAGAACCGATCTTGCGATCGAGCAATGGCGCGAGATCAAAGCACGTGGTGGCGAAGGAACCTGGGCCGAGGCATCGTTGCGTGAAGCCATCCGCACCGGGCTGACCTATAACTACTAAACTTCAAGGTTATTTAACCCAATTCTCCGTAATCTGCCTGTGGTTCAGAAATTTTGGCACCACAGGCAGATGCAGGACACAAACGCATTGATACAAGCGGCACCCGGGGCATCCGCTCCGCTTGCCACAGGGAATGACGACACACCGCGACTTGTTCCCAGGACATTGACCAGCCGCCAGAAGGCTGCGGTTGTTGTGCGCCTTTTGCTCAACGAAGGCGCGGATCTTCCTCTGGAAGAACTGCCAGATGATCTGCAAGAAAGGCTGACACATCAACTTGGCGAGATGGGGCTGGTGGATCGTGTAACTCTGGATGCCGTGGCGCAGGAATTCAGCGAGGCTTTGAATAACCTTGGGCTGGCGTTTCCGCACGGGCTGGCAGGGGCACTGGATGCAGTAACCGGAAAAATCGCCCCCAAAACGGCGGCCCGTCTGCGCAAAGTGGCGGGTGTACGTCAGGTCGGCGATCCGTGGCAAAGACTGCGCGACATCCCTGCCGAGGATCTTGCCGCCATGGCTCAGGCGGAAAGCACCGAAGTGGCTGCTGTGATGCTATCCAAAATGGACACCGCACAGGCGGCTCAGATGCTGGGTCATGTGCCCGGCCCGGTGGCCCGTCGGATCACTTACGCAGTTTCAAAGACGGCAAATGTCACCCCCGAATTGGTTGAACGAATTGGCTGGTCCTTGGCTGCGCAACTGGATCAGCGCCCGGCTCAGGCGTTCGATGACGGCCCCGGCGCGCGTGTCGGCGCGATCCTGAACCAGTCTGCGGCTGCAACGCGTGACGATTTGCTGAATGCACTGGATGAGGATGACGCCGCTTTTGCCGATCTCGTGCGTCAATCAATCTTTACCTTCGCCCATATCTCCAGCCGTATCGCAGCCCGCGATGTTCCCGCCATACTGCGCGAAGTGGACCAACCCGTTCTGGTCACGGCCCTAACCGGAGCAGCCGCCGATGATGACAAAGCATCGGTCGAGTTTCTTTTGTCCAACATCTCGTCCCGCATGGCGGATAATTTGCGCGCAGAGATGGGCGAACGTGGACGCGTCAAGCAATCTGAAGCTGAAGACGCGATGACACAGGTGGTTGGTGCCATTCGGACATTGGCTGATGCAGGAACAATCGCTTTGGTCGATCCCGAAGAAGAGGCCGGATAGCACTTAAGTCAAGATTATGCGCCGCGATCCGTCCACTTTGATCGGCACCTTGCTGAACGCTTGAGCTTACCAACATCGGCCTGTATGTCTGGCACAGAACTTCGCAACACGCGGTGAGATGCCTCCATGCCCGTCGAAAAGTCGGAGCTCAGCAAGTTTGAGCTTGGAAAATACTATGTCACCAATCTGGTCCTTCAGGGGATTATCGGGGCAATGCGCCTGCTTCCTTATGAACGGCGCATCGCGACCATGGGCGCGATCATGCGATCACTGGCCCCGGTGGTTGGTTTTCGCACACGTATCCGTCGCAATCTGAAGCTCACCTGCCCTGACCTTTCCGATGCCGAGGTTAAAAAGATTTGTCGTGATGTGCCGGACAATGCAGGTCGGGCGATCATGGAGCATTTTTCGCCAGAGGGCTTCACCGAGCGTCAGAGTACAGCAAAGATTTCAGGCCCAGGCATTGCCGCCTTTGATGCAGCAGTCGCCGAAGGGCGCCCGGTCATGATGATTACTGCGCATTTTGGCCACTATCTGGCCGCGCGCATTGCCCTGCAAAAACACAGCGGTCAGCCGATAGGCTGCCTGTATCGCAGGATGGCAAACCCTTATTTCAACGACGCTTACGTAGAAGCCTTCTACAAGACCGGTGCCCCCATGTTCGAACAAGGACGTCGAGGGATGGTTGAAATGGTGCGCACGCTGAAAAAGGGTGGCATCATTGCCATCGTGTCTGACCTTCACGCCATGGGGGGCGAAGAACTGATGTTTTTCGACAAACCCGCCGTGACCTCTGTGCTGAACGCTGAACTCGCGATGAAATACAAGGCGGAACTCATCCCTTGCTACGCTGTGCGTCAACCCAATGGCATAGATTTTGAGATCATTTTGCACGATCCGGTTCCGCATACGGATCCAAAAACCATGACCCAGTTCACCAATGATGACCTAGAGAAGATGGTCCGCCAGCATATGGGGCAATGGTTCTGGATTCACCGCCGCTGGAAGCACTGGAACGGGCTTGGCATTGCCCCGGACGAGATGCCTTGATCACTTCACGCGCGTTGCCGCAACAATAGGGCCGTGGCCTGCGCGTTGAACCAAAACAACCGCCGGAAGATCCGATCCAAGTTGGGCTGAGAAGGTTTGTGGTGCGACGCCGTCCCATTGCCCGGCGATCTGCCAGGTTTCCACCACATTGGCATAGTCCAAGTCTTGCCCGGCCAGCTCTCCACGACGGATCGAGGCGTGGCGCATGGGCGAATACTGGACGACACGAATGTCATAGGTCTCGCCCTCCGGCAATTCTACCGGCATGACTTCCACAGTCACTTCATCCGCTGTCCGGGTTGCGATCACCGAAGCCTCGGGCACTGCCTTAAGATGCGCATTGATCAGGCGGTCGAGCTCTCGAGATTGCGCACCCACAATGTCATGCTGCCCGTTGATCACCATCTGCGGCGTATAGATCATCGAGCGCCCCCCTTCCCGGGCATAGGCGCGCTGCCGTGTGGTGTGGTCCGGGTCAGCGTATTCATCCTTCCACCCAATGTAGTCCCAATAGTCCACGTGCAGCGCCAAGCCGATGACGTCGTCTCGCTTGGCCAGATCATGCATCAGCCGGTCCGCCGGGGGACAAGACGAACAGCCTTGTGACGTAAACAATTCAACCACCACAGGATCATCCTCGGCCGCGACAGAGGCAGCCAGAAAACAGGACACCAGGGCAGTCAAAATGGCGGGTCTGAACATAAGAACTCTCGATTTCGGCGGTTGGGATTCAGCAATAGCTGCTTTGCTGTTCAACGACCAATCAAGGTTTCTTGAGGCGCAGATGCACATTTGCCTCATCAATGTGTGCGATGGTATACAAAATTGCTCCCTTTATTCTTGTTCTTCCTTGAACGAGGGGGTTTGGTGATACAGATAACAGACAGCGAATCCCATTGCCCAAGTCATTTGACAAGGAGGCCACTGATGCCCATCAGAGTCGGACAGGACACTGCCAAGACACGCCGCAGCCTAAGCGTGAACGGCAAATCCATTTCATATTATTCCATCCCCGCCGCCCAAGAGGCCGGTCTGGGTGATTTCTCGAAACTTCCAGCGGCACTGAAAGTCGTGCTGGAAAACATGCTGCGGTTCGAAGATGACGGCTTTTCAGTCTCTGTCGAAGACATCAAAGCATTCGCCGAATGGGGCGTGAACGGTGGGAAGAACCCGCGTGAGATAGCGTACCGCCCTGCCCGCGTGCTAATGCAGGATTTCACCGGCGTTCCGGCGGTCGTGGACCTTGCTGCGATGCGCGACGGCATCAAAGGACTGGGCGGCGATGCACAGAAAATCAATCCGCTGAACCCGGTTGATCTGGTCATCGACCACTCGGTCATGATTGACGAATTCGGCAATCCGCGCGCATTTCAGATGAACGTGGACCGCGAATACGAACGCAATATGGAACGCTACCAGTTTCTGAAATGGGGCCAGTCGGCGTTCAACAACTTCCGTGTCGTGCCCCCCGGAACCGGTATCTGCCATCAGGTGAATCTGGAGTATCTTGCGCAGACTGTCTGGTCGGACACAGACCAAAACGGGGATGAGGTCGCTTATCCTGATACGTTGGTCGGCACCGACAGCCACACCACCATGGTCAACGGCATGGCCGTTCTGGGTTGGGGCGTTGGCGGCATCGAAGCCGAGGCCGCGATGCTGGGTCAGCCGATCTCGATGCTGATACCCGAAGTCGTTGGTTTTGAACTGACGGGTTCGATGGTCGAAGGCACCACCGGTACAGACCTTGTTCTCAAGGTCGTGGAAATGCTGCGCGAAAAGGGCGTTGTTGGTAAGTTCGTAGAGTTCTACGGCGAAGGCCTGGACCGCCTGCCGCTGGCCGATCGTGCGACCATCGCCAACATGGCACCAGAGTACGGTGCGACCTGCGGCTTCTTCCCCATCGACGGCGAGACCCTTCGTTACATGCGCAATACCGGCCGCGACGAGGACCGTCTGTCGCTGGTCGAAGCCTATGCCAAGGAAAACGGCCTTTGGCGCGATGCGGACTATGCTCCGATCTACACCGATACCCTGACGCTGGACATGAGCACCATCGTTCCGGCGATCTCGGGCCCGAAGCGCCCGCAGGACTATGTTGCCCTGACCGACGCCAAGGCGGCCTTTACCAAGGAAATGGCCGAGACCTTCAAACGCCCGATGGGCAAACAGGTCGAAGTCAAAGGCGAAGAATACGGCATGGAGTTGGGTAAGGTCGTGATCGCTTCGATTACCTCCTGCACCAACACCTCGAACCCTTATGTGATGATCGGCGCTGGTTTGGTGGCGAAGAAAGCACATGAACTGGGGCTGAACCGTCAACCCTGGGTCAAGACATCTCTGGCCCCCGGTTCGCAGGTCGTGTCTGAATACCTCGAGGCCGCCGGTCTGCAACAGCATCTGGACGCCATCGGGTTCAACCTTGTTGGTTATGGCTGTACCACCTGCATTGGGAACTCGGGCCCGATCCAGAAAGAAATTTCCGAGGCAATTGCCGAGGGCGATCTGGTCGCCACGTCGGTTTTGTCCGGCAACCGCAACTTCGAGGGGCGTATTTCACCGGACGTCCGTGCCAACTATCTGGCCTCGCCGCCACTGGTGGTGGTTTATGCACTGGCCGGCACGATGGATATTGACCTGACCTCGGAACCGATCGGTCAGGACAAGGACGGCAATGACGTCTTCATGAAAGACATCTGGCCGACCCAGAGTGAAATCGCTGAACTGGTCGAGGCCACTGTGACCCGCGAGGCGTTTCAGTCAAAATACGCGGATGTCTTCAAAGGTGACGAGAAATGGCGCGGGGTCGAAGTTCCACAACAGGAAACCTACAACTGGCCGCCGACCTCGACCTACATTCAAAACCCGCCTTACTTTCAGGGCATGGGTGCTGAACCGGGCACAATCTCGAATATCGAAGGGGCCAAGGTTCTGGCGATTCTGGGCGACATGGTCACAACCGACCATATCTCGCCTGCCGGGTCATTTGCGACGACCTCGCCCGCTGGCCAGTATCTGATCGAACGGCAGGTGCAACCGCGTGAGTTCAACTCTTACGGCTCACGCCGCGGCAATCACGAGGTCATGATGCGCGGCACCTTCGCCAATATCCGCATCAAGAACGAGATGCTGGAGGGCGTTGAAGGCGGTTACACCAAGGGCCCGGATGGCGAACAGACCTCGATCTACGACGCGTCGATGGCCTATCAGGCGAACGGCACGCCGTTGGTGGTGTTTGGTGGCGAGCAGTACGGCGCGGGCTCAAGCCGCGACTGGGCAGCCAAAGGCACTGCGCTGCTGGGTGTGAAAGCCGTCATCGCCGAAAGCTTTGAGCGTATCCACCGGTCAAACCTGGTTGGAATGGGCGTCATTCCGTTTGAATTTACGGGGGGTGACACACGCAAGACGCTTGGCCTGAAAGGGGATGAAACCGTCTCAATCCACGGATTGGATTCAGTTGAGCCCCTGCAAGAGGTGCCCTGCACAATAGTTTATGGCGACGGAAGTGAGAAAACCATCACCCTGAAATGCCGCATCGATACCGCACCCGAGATTGAATACATCGAAAACGGTGGCGTGTTGCACTATGTGCTGCGCAACCTTGCAAAGGCATCGTGACCAGACAGCTCAACGTGCGAATTAACCCCCCGGCCAAGCGCCGGGGGTTTTGTTTTCTGGTCATCCATTCGAAAACCTGAAACTGTTGGGCAAGGTCATTCACGGAAGCCACGCGCCATGCAAAAACCAAACGCCCTGCTGGTTTGTTCCCTCAGTGTCATTGCCGTGATCGGGATATGGGGGGTTGTCGACATCCAGAGTTTGGTGACCTGGGCCAGTGGTATTGTCCAACAGACCTTCCACAGCCGGGGATGGTTTGTGATGCTTGCCGCCTCGGGCATGTTGATCGGGTGTCTGGTTCTGGCGTTCTCGAAATACGGGAACATTCGCCTTGGTCGCGATGACGAAGAACCTGAATTCTCCACCGCCACATGGATTTCGATGTTGTTCTCAGCCGGGATGGGGGTCGGTCTTTTGTTCTGGGCCGTGGCCGAACCATTAACCCACTTCAATTTCATCTCAGGCATGGCACCCGATTACATCGCGGCGCAGCAGGCCATGCTGGCGACCAACTTCCATTGGGGCCTGCACGCTTGGGCCATTTACGGATCAACTGCGCTGACCATCGCATATTTCAGCTTCCGGCGCGGCACCGGGATGATGGTCAGCGCACCGATCATAAGCCTGTTTCCCGGTGAACGCTGGGCCGAACGTGTCGGATGGCTTTCAGACTTCATGGCGATCATTGCAATTGCCATTGGCGTTGGTGGCTCAATGGCCATGGGCGTCTTTCAGGTCGCAGACGGAATCGCGGTGTTGGGAGGCCGGGAAACGGGCGGAGCATTTTTGATTACCGTCGTGTTTCTGGCAATGGTCGGAGCTTACATCCCTGCGCTTTTGATTGATCTGGGGCAGGGTATGGCGCGCTTATCTAACGCTGCCATGCTGATTGCGATCGGCCTCGTGGCCTACACCATCATTCTTGGGCCAACCGAATACCTTTTGAATACCGTGGTGCAGGGATTTGGCGATTACGTCACCAATGTCATCCCACGCGGCTTTCAAACCTTCACGTTTTTTGGGGACGACGTCACCAGATGGTTCAGCGACTGGACCCTCACCTACATGGTCTGGTGGATCGCCTGGGGGCCATTTGTAGGTGTCTTCGTGGCGCGTATCTCTCGTGGTCGAACGATACGAGAGTTTGTGATCGGGGTACTGTTCGCCCCCACTTTGTTTTCAATCCTCTGGTTTGGCGCGTTTGGCGGTATCGGACTTTTCGAGGCGCTCAACGGGGCGGGCGAACTGTTGGCCTACACGCAGACAAACATTGAACGCGTGACCTTTGCCCTGCTCGACCGGCTGCCGCTGTCGTTGATCACAACACTCGCAACGGTATTGGCTGCGTTTCTGTTCATTGTGACCAGCGTCGTCAGCGCGGCATTTGTCCTTGGCACCTTCTCGACCGGAGGAGACGAGAACCCTCCTCCGCGCGTGCGCCTGATCTGGGGGGCCTTGCTGGGGCTGCTGAGCGTGGCGATGATCCTTTCCGGGTCAGTGGATTCGGTCAAGATCCTCATCTCGCTTGGTGCTTTACCCTTTGTCTTTATTTCAGTCCTGCTGATGGTCTGCCTGTTCCGCGGCCTAAGAGAGGAGGGCCAGCACGATGCTGATCGGTGATCTCACAGATACTCTGATGAACCTGGTAACCTTTGCGTTCATCGCGGCGATGATCTGGATTCTGCTGCGCAGCTGACGCTTTTCCAAGGCGATCAGATTAAGCGTTGAAACACATCCACTTTACAGATTTGGTGTGCCTATGGAAAAAGTTGCACTGATAACCGGCGGCGCCCGGGGGATTGGCCGCGCAATCGTCGAAAACCTCGGTCATGATCACCAAATCGCGTTCACGTGGTTGAACAGCGCCCCCGATTTGGATGTGTTGGATGGCGACGTTCTGGCGATACGCTCAGACCTGACGCAGCAAGATCAGCCCACTCGCGTGATTGATCAGGTCATCGCACAGTTCGGACGGCTGGATGTCATTGTGAACAATGCCGGGCTTGTCCACCCAACGCCTAAAGAGGCGTTCAATTCGCAGGATCACAGAGACATCCTTGACCTGAATTTGCTTGCACCCGTGGCCCTTCTGACCGCCGCCCTGCCCCACCTGCAAGCCGGGGCATCCATCGTGAACATCTCGTCCATGAACGCGACCCTCCCACCGCGCGATGCCGCGACCTATGGGGCCAGCAAGGCTGCGCTCAACCTGTGGACCCGTGCCATGGCCAAGGAACTGGGTCCGCAGGGTATTCGGGTCAATGCGATTGCCCCAGGCGCGATCAATATCCCCGAGGCTCCACGCTCTGACGATCTGACGGAATTGTTTGTCAAAGACACCGCCCTTGGCCGGGTTGGCGCGCCGGAAGACATCGCAAAAGTCGTGCGCTTTCTTGCCTCGGACGAAGCGGGGTTCATAACCGGTGAAGTCTTAGGTGTCACCGGGGGCTATCGGTTGTAATTCTAGCTGATGCAAAATGAGGGCGTTATCCGCCCGCAGCCTTTTCTAAGGCAGGGCGGATCGTGCTTTCGATCACACGCTGCGTAATAGGCCCGGCAAAACGCAGGATGATGGTGCCATCGCCATCAATCACATAGGTTTCAGGCACGCCGTAAAGGCCCCAATCCAGCGCCATGCGGCCTTGCTCGTCCCGTCCCATCGCAGTGTAAGGATCGCCAAGCTCGGTCAGAAATGCGTCTGCGTTGGCCAACTGGTCCTTGTAGTTGATACCATAGACCGGAATGCCTTCTTTCGCCAAAGCGTCCAGATTGGGGTGTTCGGCGCGACAAGGGGCGCACCAACTGGCCCAATAGTTGACCAGCTTGACCTCTCCGTCGCGCAGGGTTGCGTCATCGAATGGGATTTTGCCGGGAAACTCGCTTAGGACCACAGGCGGGGCGGGCTGCCCTTCCCGCGCGGATGGCAGAGCGTTTGGATCGTCGCGGAACATGCCGATTCCAGCCAATACGGCAAAGGCACCAAAAATCAGCGGCGGAGCGATCATCAAGGGCGAAATCTTAGCCATTGCGCGACATCCTTTGTTCGACCTTTTCCATATCTTTGCGCACCTTGCGTCCACGCATCACACTGAACGCAACCAAGGCCACCAGAAGAACGATCGACACGGCATAAGACGACAGAACCGCGTCAGCATATTTTCCAAGATCGGGAATCATCCGCCCACCCTTTCCCGCGCCATCAGCGCCTTGATCCGACGCGCGCGAATTTCGGTTCCGGTACGGTACAGCACCAATGCGATGAACAGCAGAACAAAGCCGATGATGCAGACCAGCAGCGGATAGAAGAAAATGTTGCTGACCTTTTCTTCGGTGTCTGTCCCGGTCACTGCTGCTGCGCGCATGACAGATGCGCCCTGATGAAGCCCCTGATTCCAGAAGTTCACCGCATAACGGCTGAGGATCGCAAAAACAGACCCCACAAGGCACAGGACCGAGGTCAGGTCGGCCGCAGTGTCGGGATCTTCAATCGCCTCCCACAGGGCGACATATCCAAGGTAGAACAGGAACAGGATCAGAAACGAGGTCAGTCTCGGATCCCAGGCCCACCAGGTGCCCCACATAGGCTGGCCCCAGATCGCGCCTGTCAGCAAAGCAATAAGGGTCATCACAATCCCAATCGGTGCCGCCGCCCGCGCTGCCAGCGCACTGACATGGTGACGTCGTACCAGCCAAACCAACGACGTCGCCAGCATCATAAGCCAGCAGTTGATCGCCATCAGTGCCGCAGGCACATGCAGATAGATGATCTTGACCGTCGACCCTTGTTTGTAATCGTCCGGCGTAAAGAAAAAGCCCCAGATCAGCCCAACGACGATGCAGGCAATCGAGGTGATCCAGAAAAACGGAAGGACACGCTCGCTGGTTGCAAGAAACTTGCGCGGGTTGGCATATTCCCAGAGGGCATTGGCTTTGGCTGCGATAGACATGGGCCCTATCTAGTCCGAGTTGGGGTGGTTCTCAATTGACCTCGGTCAATATTGAGACGGTTCACCGCAGATTGATCCGCAACACTGCCGCGCTGGCGAAGGGCAGCAGCGCGATCGTCGCCGCCGTGATGCCTGCCAGCATGAGCAAAGGCGTCTGTACTTCCATGTCCGTTGCGCCGCGACGCGCAACCTCGGCCCCGAAAATCAATGTGGGCACGTATAGCGGCAGCACCAGCAGTGATAAAAGCAAGCCGCCACGCTTCAAGCCGACGGTCAAAGCCGCGCCAAAAGTTCCGATCACGCTCATCGCAGGGGTGCCGATCAGCAGTGAAATCACCAGCCAAAAAAAACCCGGCACAGGAAGGTTGAGCAGTACGCCCAAGAACGGAGCGGCTAGAACCAGTGGCAATCCTGTGGTCAGCCAATGCGCCAAAGCCTTGATGGTCACAACCGATTCCAGCGGTAGCGGCGCGGTGGCCAACAAGTCCAGCGACCCGTCCTCCCAATCCAAGGCTAGCAAGCGGTCGAGCGACAGCAAACAGGCCAGCAACGCCCCCAGCCAAAGAACTCCGGGTGCTATGGTCGAAAGCAGCGAGAATTGTGGCCCAACAGCAAACGGCACCATCACGGTCACGATCAGAAAAAACGCCAGTCCCAGTCCAAAACCGCCGCCTGCACGGAAGGCCAGTTTCAGGTCGCGCAGCAAAAGGGCGATCACAGGAAGCCTCCGTCGAAATCGTCAATGGGTTTGGGTTTGGCTTTGTTGGGTCCTACGTCCAGAACCTCTCCGTCCAGGCCAAGATCGATATGGGTCGCAATCAGGGCCGACCCACCCTGTCCCAGATGGGCCCGCACCGCATCGGCAAACATCTGCACCGCGTTTTTGTCCAGCGACACGGTGGGCTCATCCAGCATCCAGATCGGTCGTCCAGTCACCAGCATCCGGGCAAGCCCCAGCCGTCGCTTCTGACCAGCTGATAGATTACCGGCATGGCGATCGGCCAACTCGTTCAGATCAAACGCATCCAATGCGTCTTGTATACCGCTTGTCCCAAAGACCGAGGCCCAGAAGGTCAAGTTCTCGGTCACCGTCAATGTTGGTTTCAACCCGTCCGAATGCGCCGCATAGGCAATTTGATCTTCGGCACCTTCAATGGTTCCTGCAAGCGGCGGCTGCAAACCTGCCAAAGTGCGCAGAAGGGTCGTTTTGCCGATCCCGTTCGGCCCACGCAAGATCAATGCCCTACCGGGTGGCAGCTGAAAGCTGAGACCTTCCAGCACTGGAATGCCCCCACGCGTGATCGACAAGTCGGATACAGTCAGAGTCATGAAACCCGCTTAGCGGATTGTTTGCAGGGGCAAAAGGCAAGATTTGCCGCAGGGTCGCAGCGACATTGCCGAGTCCCGATGCCGAAACAGGGAGCCTGTCAAACAGGTATCAACGCAAGCGCGATCCGACGGCCTTCCGAAAGTAGCACGTTATAGGTGCGGCAGGCGGCAGGTGAGTTCATGATTTCGACACCGATTCCGGCGTTCTCCAGATCGGCACGCAGAGTTTGCGGAATGTGGGACACGTCTTTGCCAGTGCCAATAAACAGGACGTCGATATCATCGGCGAGATTCAGGAGCGATTGAACATCGTCATAGCCGCTCCAGCCCACAGGCCCTGCCGGGCCGGTCAGAACGGCACCTTCGAACACCTCTCCGCCAATACGAAAGAACCCGGGGCCGTAACCGTCCACTGGTTTTGCATCGCTAAAGGTCACTTGGTTCAGACGCATGTCGTTCCTCCGTCAATCCAGGATCGGCAGTCCGGACACCACCGCGATCAAAATGACCGAATAAGCCGCCACGCGATAGATGCGTTCCAGTTTGGGATCAAACACGGCTTTGCCGATGAGCGTGGTGATCAGATAGGGCACCCCCAGCAACAGGACAATCCACAGGATCGACAAATCTGCCGCGTCTCTGATCAGGATGTTGAAGACAATCGCAATATCCAGCAATGCTAGGAAGATGATTGTATTGGCGCGAATTTTACGCACGTTCGTTGAACTGGCCAGATAGAAGACAATGACAACCGGGCCGGTCAGGCCAGTCATCCCGCCGATGACCCCAGCGCTGCCCCCAATGGCAAGTCGACCGGGCAGGCCCAGCCGCCCTTCCCAACGCCATCCGGTTATCACAGCCAATAGGGTCAGGCCGATGATACCGCAAGCAATCCAACGCAGAATGATCGTGTCCACCTGCGCCATAATCCACAGCCCCAGCGGTACGGTAATGGCTGCCGCAATACCCAAAGTGCTGATTTCTGATTTGTCACATTCACGCCAAGCCTGCGGTGCCAGCGCACAAGTCGAAACAATACCTGTCGCTGCCATCAGAAACACCACATCTGCAATCGGTAGGAACTGAGTGGCGACCGGGACAAAGATCATCGCTGTCCCAAACCCAGTGAAGCCGCGGACAAGGCCCGCGGCTCCGATGGTCAGGATTAGCCAGTTCAGGCCCGGCAATGCCAGGGCCTGCTGTAATGCGTCAGGCATCAATGTTGGCAAACTGGTTGCCCGCCGTATTCGACGGTTTGGACCAGTCGCGCTTGACCCCCAGCCACAACAGGATTGTCGAGGCCACAAAGACCGACGAATAGGTCCCGACGATAACACCCCAGATCATCGCAAAGACGAAGCCGCGGATCACGTCTCCACCCAGCACGTAAAGTGAAATCAGCGCCAACAGAGTGGTGACCGAGGTCATGACTGTCCGGCTGAGGGTTTCGTTGATCGAGATGTTCAGAACCTCTTTGAGATCCTTTTTCTTATATTTGCGCAGGTTTTCCCGCACGCGGTCGAACACAACCACCGTGTCGTTCAGCGAATAGCCCACGATGGTAAGAAGCGCCGCGATAATCGCCAGATCGAACCGGATTTGCAGTTCCGAGAAGATGCCGATGGTCAGGATCACGTCGTGCACAAGGGCAGCCACGGCCCCCAGCGCAAATTGCCATTCGAAGCGCAGCCAGATGTAAACAAGCACCGCGCCGATAGCCAGCGCAACGGCAATAACCGCAGTCTGGATCAACTCACCAGATACCTTTGGCCCGACCGACTCCACCGAAACAAACTGAATGTCAGGCACAACGGTTTGCAGTGCGCCCTCGACGGCGGTGATCGTGGCGGCCTCAACCGCTTCGGCATCCGCCTGCGCCTGAATTCGGATCATGGCGACGTTTTCGTCCGGGCCGAAGGTGGGGTCGAAAATCTCGGTGATTGTCACATCACCCAGTTCCAAAGGCGCAATCGTGTCGCGGTAGAGCCCCACATCTATCGGCTGCGCGCTTTCCGTACGGATCGTTGTACCGCCACGGAAGTCGATACCGAAGTTCAAGCCCTGCAACATGAAAGAAGCAAACGCCACAACCATCATCAGGCCCGAAATGCCCAGCCAGATTTTCCAGCGGCTGAAGAAATCGAACGAGGTGTTCTGGGGTACGAGTTTCAGTCTCATGTCAAACCTCGATCATTTTCGGACGGCGGCGTTCGAACCACATGACAACCATCAGGCGCGTCACGAAGATCGCGGTAAAGACTGAGGTCAAAATGCCCAGCCCCAGCGTAATCGCAAAGCCGCGCACCGGACCACTGCCCATGGCAAACAGGATGGTTGCAGTGATGAATGTGGTGACGTTGGCGTCCAAAATGGCCGACAGCGCCTTTTCATAACCCAGCTCAATAGCCCGCGCCGGGCCTTTGGCAGACTTCAGTTCCTCTCGGATCCGCTCAAAGATCAGCACATTGGCATCCACCGCCATACCGACTGTCAGAACGATGCCAGCGATACCCGGAAGGGTCAGCGTGGCTCCGATCAGGGACAGCAACCCGAACAGCAGGCCCACGTTGATGATCAGGGCGATGTTAGCAAAGATGCCAAACAGCCCATAGCTGAGGCCCATGAAAACCAGCACAGCCGCAAAGGCCACGATGGTGGCAACTTTACCTGCATCAATACTGTCTTGCCCCAATTCGGGACCAATGGTGCGCTCTTCCAGGAACTCCAGCCCGGCAGGCAACGCGCCCGCCCTAAGCAGGATGGCCAGGTTGGTGCTTTCCTCAACGCTGAAGTTGCCGGTGATGATACCAGACCCGCCCGGGATATGGCTTTGGATCACAGGGGCGGAAATCACCTCGTCATCCAGCACAATGGCAAAAGGCGCGCCGATATTGTCGCGAGTATAGTCGCCAAACTTGCGCGCACCCGAGGTATTGAACCGGAAGCTGACCGCAGGGCGTCCATTCTGATCAAACGAAGGCTGTGCATCCACCAGTTCCTCACCCGTCACGACCGGAGCGGATTCAATGGTGTAAAACACGCCGTTTTCGTCAATCGAAGGCACAACCTCTTCACCGATCCCGACAGAGGCGTCCGGGTCGCTTCCACGCCCAGCGACAGGATTAAAGGTCAACTGAGCCGTAGTTCCGATGATTTCCTTAAGCTCTCCGGCACTGCCGATGCCCGGCACCTGGATCAGGATACGATCCGACCCCTGGCGCTGAATGGTGGGTTCGCGTGTACCCACCTCGTCAATCCGGCGGCGGATGATTTCAAGCGACTGACGCACGGTCCGGTCGTCCGACGCCAGCTTTTCCGCATCGGACAGTTGAACCACAATAGTGTCGCCGTCTGCGCGGGCCTCAATATCCGTGGCTCCGACACCGGTCAGGGTTTGCACCTGACGGGCCAGTCCGCGCACCACTTCCAGCGCGCGGGACATCCCTTCGGGCTGGCTGATCCGCACTCGAATCTCATCCGGGGCCGAGTCCTGGCGGCGGATTGTGCCAACCGTCGCCCGTTCGTCACGCAGGGCATCCCGGATTTCGGGCCACATGGCCTCCATCCGGGATTCGTAAACGTCCTGCACCCGGACTTCAGCCAAAAGATGCGCCCCGCCGCGCAAATCCAGACCCAAATTAACCAGAGATGACGGCAGCCATGTGGGCCATTCCGCCGCCTGAGCTTGCATCTCGGGCGTGTCGTTGCCCAACTCGATGGCAACTTTTGCGTCGTTGGATTGTTCGACCCGCGTATAGAACGCGTTTGGCAGGGCCATGAGCAAGCCGGTCACGCAGACCAGCCAGATCAGAACCCGCTTCCAGGTATCAATTTGCAGCATTACCCTGCCTTTTCAAGGGATTGTCGCGCGAACTTACTTCGCAGGTTCGGTCTTGTTCAGAACCTGAGCGATCGTCGACTTGACCACGCGGATCTTGACGCCCTCGGCGATCTCGACCTCGATCTCGTTCTCACCTTCCTTGACCTTGGAGACTTTGCCAATCACCCCACCCTGAGTAATCACCTGATCACCCCGGCGCACGGCTTCGACCATGGCCTGGTGTTCTTTCATTTTCTTCTGCTGCGGACGGATCAGCAGGAAATACATGATCGCGAAAATCAGGATCAGCGGGAGAAACTGGGCGATTGCGCCACCTTCCATGGGATATTCCTTTGTTCAGATCTTGCGGTACCGTTCCGCAAATTTGGCCGGAACCTATGCTTTGAAATGCCTGTTTGCAAGCAAAGGCGGTCATGTGTCCCACCTTAAACCGTCCAAGCCGCGACAACCGCAGACAAAGCGTTGCAGATATGTCCTATGCAGGTGCCCCTAATTGGCTATAGTCAGGTCTTAGGGGGGACAATGAGAGTTCGTTACAAGCCTTTCCAATCGTTGACGCTTTTGCTGTCCTTGCTGACCATTATTTTGTGGTTGGCAGCGCCACTAAAGGCTCAGGAAACACCTGCTGAAATAGCCGAGCCCGAGTCGGAAGAAACAGACAGTTTCAAAGCGCCGGTCATCGTGGACGGCGACATGTTGTTTTTCCTGCGCGGTTCCAGCGCCCTACCCGCGCCAGAGCGTGCAGAAAGCGTTCAAAACAAGATCATTGAGGTGGCCGAATCCTCGGAAAACCCTGCGGTTGATATCTCTTTCGAAGACACCGATTTGGGTATACGTATCCGTGCCGACGGCGTGATCGTTTCAATTGTGACTGTCGCAGATGCAGAGTTGGACCAGATGGAGCTGGATGTTCTCAGCTTCCTTCATGGTCAGGCGATCGAAGAAGCCATCCTCAACTATCGTTCTAATCGCACAGAGCAGGCACGCGTGTCAGGTGCGATTGAGGCCGCGGGATGGACCTTAGGATTTGTCGTCTTTGTGCTGGTTATACTGTGGCTGCACCGGCGGATCAGACGGCGCACTCTGAAGTTGGTAAAGCGGTATTTGAAGGACGTAGAAACCGCCACCGCGAAAAGCGTTCAAGCAGAGGCAATCGCCGCCCTGGTCCGGTACGGACTGAACTTCGTTTTGCTGGTGATCTTCTTTCTGGGTTTCTACTACTATCTATCCTTTGTGCTGTTGGCTTTTGCCGAAACACGCTATTTCGCGCAGCTTCTTCTTACTTACCTGACAGAACCTGTCCTTCTGATCTTCAAAGGCATCCTCAGCTACATACCCAACATGATTATGCTGGGCCTGATCACATGGGTCACGATGTACGTAATCAAAGGGATGCGCGTGTTCTTCGATGCGGTTGAAGCGGGCTCGTTCGATATGGGCGATTTCGAGAAACACTGGGTCAACCCGACATTCAATATCGCCCGTGTCATCGTGATTCTGATCGCGCTGGTTTTTGCTGTCCCCTACATCCCCGGCTCGGACTCGGCGGCGTTTCAGGGGCTGACCATTCTGGTCGGTGCAATGCTGTCGCTGGGCGCTAACTCGGTCGTGTCCAACATGCTGGCGGGATTGTTCGTAATTTACCGAAGATCCACCTCAATCGGCGACCGGATCCAGATCGGAGATCACATCGGAGACGTGGTGCAGATCAAACTCATGGAAACGCATTTGAAGTCGATCAAGAACGAATTGATCTCGATTCCAAATGCGCAACTGATGAATTCAGACGTAGTGAATTTTTCAAAGAAGACCGATGGCAGCGGGCTGTTGCTGCACACAACGGTCGGCATCGGGTATGAAGAGCCGCCCGAAAAGGTCGAGGCGATGCTGATCGAGGCTGCCAATCGCACAAAAGGCATCAAGGCCAAGCCCGAACCATTCGTGTTGTGGACCGCGCTGGCCGACTACGCGATCAACTATCAGATCAACGGCTACACAACGCGCGGCAGTATCATTCCGAAAATCCGCTCGGACCTGCATCGCAACATTGTGGCCGTATTCAACGAGAATAACGTGCAGATCATGACGCCGTCTTACATGGCCGACCCGCCGGAACCAAAGATCCCGACAGAAGAATGGGATGGGCACTTGGCGCATGAAATCCACGACGGGGACGGTAAGTCGTAACCAGTGCTACACCCTGCCCGACAGATGGTGCATAAGCGTTTTCAGTGATTCACGCATTTAAGGATCTGAGACATGCACGACATCCGCGCCATTCGCGAAAACCCTGCCGCCTTCGACGCCGCCCTTGCGCGCCGTGGGGACGCGCCGGTGTCGTCAGACCTGCTGCGGCTGGACGAAAGTCGCCGGGCCAAGATTCTGGCCGCCGAGACCGCGCAGGCTGAGCAAAACAAAGCCAGCAAAGAGGTCGGTGCAGCCAAAGGTCGCGGTGACGAGGCAGAGTTCGAACGCCTTCGCGCGCTTGTCGCCCAGAAGAAGGCCGAGATCGCCCAGATGCAGACCGAGGCAAAGGATCTCGACGCGCTGCTGACCGATCAACTGGCCCGCATCGCCAATCTGCCTGCCGATGACGCGCCTCAAGGTGCGGATGAGGACGACAATGTCGAGGTGAATCGTTGGGGCACCCCGCGCACGTTCGCCTTTGCCCCGAAAGAGCATTTCGAAATCCCAGCCGTTGCCGCCGCGATGGATTTTGAAACGGCCGCCAAGACCAGCGGCAGCCGCTTTGTTAACCTGTCAAAGGGCGTCGCGCGCATCCATCGCGCGCTGGCTCAGTTCATGCTGGATACTCATATCGACAAGAACGGGCTGACCGAGATGCAGACCCCGGTTTTGGTTCGCGATGAGGCGATGTACGGGACAGACAAGCTGCCAAAATTCGGTGATGACAGCTATCAGACAACCAACGGCTGGTGGCTTATCCCGACGTCTGAGGTGACACTGACCTATTCGGTCGCAGGTGACATTCTGGATGAAGCTGCCCTGCCCATCCGCATGACGGCGCACACAGCTTGCTTTCGCTCCGAAGCCGGTAGCGCGGGCAAGGACACGTCAGGCATGCTGCGTCAGCACCAGTTCGAAAAGGTTGAAATGGTCTCGGTCACGCATCCCGACAAGTCGGATGACGAACAAAAGCGCATGCTGCGCTGCGCCGAGGACCTGCTGGAGCAATTGGGCATTCCCTACCGCACCGTTGTTCTTTGCACCGGAGATATGGGTTTTGGTGCACGCCGTACATTCGACATCGAAGCATGGCTGCCCGGTCAGAACACGTATCGTGAGATCAGCTCGGTCTCGACCACCGGAGCGTTTCAGGCACGCCGCATGAACGCCCGATTCCGTCCCGAAGGTGGTGGAAAACCGGAATACGTTCATACGCTGAACGGCTCGGGTCTGGCCGTTGGGCGCTGCCTGATTGCTGTGTTGGAAAACGGCCAGAACGCGGACGGCAGTGTAACCCTTCCGCAAGCTCTCAGCCCTTATCTGGGTGGCAAACTGACGCTGCAACTGGACGGCACATTGGCATAAGAAAACCGACGCCCCATAAGGCGTCGGTCGCATATGATGAAAAGGCGGAGAAGACTTATTTCTTCGCCTTTTTCTTATCCTTTTTCTTGTCTTTCTGCTTACCGTCTTTTTTGTCGCCCTTTTTCCCGGCGTCTTTCTTTTTGTCGTCCTTCTTGGACTTCTTGCCCTTTTTGGACTTGGCTTTCACCTTGTCCTTGGCCTTGGAAAACGCGGCTTCCATTTCGGCACGCTTCTTGGCGGCTTTTTCAGCCTTGGCTTTGGCCTTGGCCTTTTTGCGGGCTTTAGCCTCGGCGGCTTCAGCGGCTGCTTTTTCTTCTGCTGCCTTCTTCGCCGCCTCTTCGGCGCGTTTCTCGGCGGCGGCGGCTGCAACGGTCTTGCGGGCGGCCGGGCGTCGTACCGCAGGCTTACGCGCCGCAGGTTTTTGATCAGCAGGTTTACGACCCGGAGCCCGGCGCGCAGCGGGTTTCGTGGGTGCGGGTTTAGCGGCAGCGGTTTTTGAAGAAGTAGCCTCTTTTGCAGCAGCTATGAGCACCGCAGCACGCGCCAGACCAATCCGGGGAACCTTGACCAGATCTTCGGGCTTGGCCTTGGCAATCGCCTCGGCTGTCTTAAAGCCGTTGGTGGACAAAGCCGTGGCAAGCGCTTCGCCCACACCTTTAACATCGGTCACTGCGGTCATTCCGGATCCTTTCTCTTTCTCCCTGCATTAACGTATATACACAAGATATACGCCACTTCAAGCCGCGGGTCCAAACCGCGCGACTCTGTTCAACTATGGGCCAAGTCCGCCGTACGCCCTTTCTTTGGGAACGGCACCAAACGTTTGGCGTCCTCATCCCAAAGCTTGAGGTTCAGCGCTGCGACCGCCTCGGGGAACTTGATCCGACGCGGAGTATACTCGGGTGGCAAATTGTAATGGCAGGCACGCAGACGATAAGATGGAATGCGTGCGTTGAAATGGTGAATGTCGTGCAAGGTGATGCAGGCCACTGCGGTGTCGAACCACCAGCCAAAATCCAATGCGGAAGAGCCTTGCAGCGCCGCAAGTTGCGGATCCAGATCCGGGCGACGATCCCAGTACGTGTCCTCGAAGTTGTGCTGAAGATAGACAAGGAACACACCCAGCATCCCACCCAGAAGTGAGAAAACAAGCCAGACCAGAATGCCGGTACTGCCGGCAATCAAATAAAGCAGCCCCAGAAAAACAACGATCGAAAGATTGTGCAGCAACACGCCTTTCAATCCGAACCGCATGGTGTTCTTGGGCCAGCGATACCGGATGAAATAGGTGAACAATGCCCCCACCGGCACCAGGACAAACGGGTTGCGATAAAGCCGATAGAAAAGGCGTTTGCTCCAATCGGCCTCGTTCCATTCGCGCAGGGTCATTGTGTGAATTTCGCCGGTCTCGCGATGTTCAAGATTGCCGATCCCCGCGTGGTGCAGATTGTGGTTCTGCTTCATCACCTCAAATGGGGCAAAGGTAAACGGTGACAACCCATGCCCCGCCCATTCATTCTGCTGTCGCGTCTCGAACAGCGAATGATGGCCGCAATCATGTTGCAACACATAAAGCCGCACCGCCGAGAAGGCAAAGACCACACCCGCAGGAACCATAACATACCAGCGATCCACATATCCGATCGCCAGCGCCAGCGATGCAAAATACACCGCGAAAGTTCCAAAATAGCTCAGCGCTGCAAGCCTGTTGTCCTGAACAGCGTATTGCCGCGTATATTCCCTCAGATCCATCCAGCCCTCTCCCACGATGGCCTGTTAAATTTGAACTAAAAATATGACCTGGTTGAACAGGTGCAAGCCGCGCACACAAAAACAAATGCACGCAAGCGAATGCTAGCGTGCCGAAAAGGCGCTGTCACGTCTTTGCGCCGAAAATGCTGAAAATTGGCGCAGTTACGCGCGCCCCTTTAGATGCTTGGCCAGCGCGCCTGCGTTTTTCTTGCGGCGTCCTTTGTAAGGATTCTTGTCCCCCTGCCCGCGCAGGGTCAAACGAATTGGGGTGCCCGGCATGTCGAAATCTTCACGCAATCCGTTGACTAGATAGCGTGTGTAGCTGGCTGGCATCTTGTCGGGGTGCGAGCACATCACAACAAAGCCCGGCGGGCGCGTTTTGGCCTGCGTCATGTAGCGCAGCTTGATCCGACGTCCTTGTGGCGCTGGAGGCGGGTGCTGCTCCAACATCGCAGTCAGCCAGCGGTTCAGTGCAGCGGTCGGCACCCGGCGGTTCCAAATGTCATGGGCACGCAGGATCGCTGCGCGCAGTCTTTCGAGGCCTCGGCCAGTCTTGGCAGACACAGTGATCAAAGGCGCGCCGCGCAATTGCGGCAGCAGACGGTCAAAAAACTCTTTGAGTTCGCGCAGTTTTTCCTGCTTGTTTTCTTCAACGTCCCATTTGTTGACTGCAACGACAACGGCCCGGCCCTCGCGCTCGGCCAGATCGGCGATGCGCAGGTCCTGTTGCTCAAACGGAATGGCCGCGTCCAGCAAGACCACGACAACCTCGGCGAATTTCACGGCGCGCAAACCGTCCGAGACCGACAGCTTTTCCAGCTTTTCCTGCACCTTCGCCTTTTTACGCATCCCCGCTGTATCGAAAATACGCATAGGCGTGCTTTCGCCATCCGGATCGGCCCAATCAATCCGCAGACTGATCGCATCGCGGGTGATCCCTGCCTCGGGTCCAGTCAGCAGGCGATCTTCACCGATGATCTTGTTGATCAACGTCGACTTCCCCGCATTCGGCCGCCCGACGACAGCCACTTGCAACGGCTTGGCAGAGGTGATCAGAGGCGTTTCACCCTCGCCCTCTTCATCCAGTTCAATATCGGTTTCCGGGGCTTCTTCGGCCTGTGTTTCTTCGGCCGCATCTGCCAGAGGCATAAGCTGGGCGTAAAGGTCCGTCATGCCCTCGCCGTGTTCGCCAGACAGGCGCACGGGTTCACCCAGACCCAGATTATAAGCTTCCAGAACCCCCGCGTCCGCAGCAGAACCTTCGGCTTTGTTGGCCGCCAAGATCACATGCTTCGAGCGCTTGCGAAGAATCTCGGCGAACATCTCGTCCGTTGGGGTCAGCCCTGTGCGCGCATCGATCATGAACAGGCACACATCGGCCATGTCCACCGCGCGTTCGGTCAGGCGGCGCATCCGCCCCTGAAGGCTGTCATCGGTTGCGTCCTCAAGACCCGCCGTGTCGATCACGGTAAAGCGCAGATCGCCCAGACGCCCTTCGCCTTCGCGCAGGTCGCGTGTCACGCCGGGTTGGTCGTCTACCAAGGCCAGGCGTTTGCCCACTAGGCGATTGAACAGAGTGGATTTGCCCACATTCGGGCGCCCCACGATGGCGAGGGTCAGCGACATGATACTCAACTTTCAAGACTCAAGATGCGCCCTTTAACGCATCTTTCCGTCAACGGAAAGCGTGTAGATCACCCTTGGTCGAAACGACATACAATGTTTGACCCGCTACGACCGGCGCTGTCGTCGCGCCTCCGGGTACTTCGACCTGATGAACCAGCGTTCCGTCGACCGGATTGAAGAACCGCAGATATCCGTCATTGGATGCTATCACAATACGGCCACCGGCGAGGATCGGACCGTAATGCGCAAAGATCGGGCCACGACGACCACGTTTGTCTTTCACAAAGCCCGGAAGATCCTGCGCCCAGACAACCGAGCCATCTGCCGCGTTCAGACGCACCAACTGGCTGCGGTCGCTGATCAAGAAAATGCTGTTGCCAGCAGGCCATACGGCGTCCACGGCCCCTTCGTCAGCTGTCCAACGGCGTTCGCCCGTTGCAACATCAAAAGCGACAGTCCGGCCCGAATGGTTACCGATATAGATCGTGTCCCCGGACACCATAGGACCACCGGTCACATCAACGATTTGCGCGGCGGCCCGTCCTCGGCGCCCACCGGCAACCGATGCGTTCCAACGGCGAATGCCACCCCGACGGAACGTGGCGGCAACGTCGCCTGAACCAAAAGCAAATACCGCCAAATCCGAGGCGATCACAGGCGCAGGTGCACCAAGCACATTACCCACGCTGGGCGTGCTTTCGATTTGCCAGGCGATACGGCCATCCTTGGTTGCGATGGTCCATCCGGTTTCATCCCCGGCCACCAAATAGAGCAGACCGTCGTTGACAAGCGGTGCACCGCTTCCGGTGGCTTGCAAACGTTTCTGCCACCGAACAGCACCAGTTTTTGCGTCAAGCGCAGTCAGGCGACCATAGCCGGACGAAACGTACAGAACGCCGTCGGCATAGGCCATGCCACCGCCCGTCGCATCGGAATCCCCGTCACTTGAGGGGATCAAATCCGTCTCCCAGGCAACCTGACCCTGAGGCGTTACGGCTGAAACAATTGCTCCGGCATCCAGCGTATAGATCAACCCTCCCGCCACAACTGGCTCGGCGGTGATGCGTTGCTTGCGCGAGTCACCTTGACCGATCGAAGTGGACCAGATCCGCTGCGGCGTCGCGCGCAGTGCCGCATTTGTTGTACGGTACGCGGGCGTTCCCGGACTTTGCGACCAGCTGGCATTCGCCTGCTGTGATGGAAGGCTGATCGGCTGAGAGCCGCTTTTTTCGACTGTCTCCAAATCCGACAGCGGCCGGATGTCTTCGCGCTCTCCGGGGAGAATGGCCTCGGGTTCTTCACAGGCGGCCAATGCGGTCAAAGCCAGCGCCGCGACCGGCAGTCCCACGCGGGAGAATAGTCTAGTTACCATGATATTCCGAACTCGCCTGTCAAAATGTCTTTATTCACCGCCCGATCAGCCTTGTTGCGCCACCAGCGGTTCTGGTTCGCCGCCCAGCGCCACAATCAGTTGCGCTGCACGCTGTTGCAGGTCAATTCCAACCTCGGCATCCTGCCGCAGCGCCTGCAAACGATCCAGCGCCGCCTCGACATTGCCCTCGGACACGTCGATCAGCGCCAGTTGCTCTTCCGCAAGCAGACGCAGCGGGGCGCCCGGTGCCGCAAGCGCTTCGAACTGCTGTCGACGGTCTGCCGCGGGCAAGATGTCGCTTTGCAGCAATAAGGCTTTGAAGCTTGCGATGGCACGGTAGATCTCGGGCAGATCGCCCTGAACCGCAATTGCATTCAGGCTGTTGACCGCATCTTCGCGCGATCCGGCGTCAATCTGCGCGGTTGCAAGCAACATGTTCAATACGGCGTCACCGCCGGGCGATACCGTCTCAATGCTCTGCAACTCAGAGGCCCGCCCATCGGAACCATTCTGGGTCAGAGCAGCAAGAATTGAGTCGCCCAGATCCTGCGCCTGTGCCGCGTCCCGGGATTTGCGATATTCATTAAAGGCCGCACCACCGACGATCAGCACAACGGCAACCACACCGACCCAGCCCCAGCGGCGCAACAGCAGATACATCCGGTCGCGGCGTACCTCTTCCGTGACCTCATCAATGAAACTGTCTGTGTCGCTCATTCCCTGCCCCCTGGGCTGTATATCTTGTCTTGGTGCGCCATGTCATACCCCGGCACCAACGCCAAGCCAAGGGTCCGAATTTGTACATTTTCACCCTCAGGCATCACTCTTGCGAAAAAAAGTGAACCAAACTATTCAGTTCAGTGTAGAAAAGACATAGGCAAAGCCCCATTTCAAGGCATGAACGTTTCGTGTTCTTGGGCAAAGAATTCTAGGAGAATCCCCGTATGCGTTTGATTTCATTCATCAACGCCATTCTGGTCATTGTTGCTTTGTATTTTCTTGTGTTCGAGCGTGATGCGCTGTTTGCCTTCGCCGGACGTGGTGAGGGCGAAGAAACCGCGCAAAGTGAAGCCGCGGCAACCGAGACTTCTGAAATCGCGGCGGTGGGTGTTGTCGCCCTGCGTTCGCAGGCCCGCGAGATCGACAGCGCGGTCTTGTTGCGCGGTCAGACCAAAGCAAACCGGCAGGTCGAGGTTCTGTCGGAAACAACGTCGACCGTGATCTCTGAACCCAAGCGCAAAGGTGCTTTTGTCGAAGCCGGGTACATTCTGTGTGAACTTGATCCCGGCACGCGCCCCGCCCAACTGGCCGAAGCCATGGCAGGCAAGCTTGAGGCCGAAAGCCGTATTCCCGAAGCCGAAGCCCGCCTGCAAGAAGCCCATGCGCTGGTGGCCGAGGCCGAGATCAATCTGACCGCGTCACGCAAATTGGCGGAAACCGGCTTTGCGTCGGAAACCCGCAGGATTTCCAGCGAAGCGGCGATGAGCACCGCCAAGGCCGGGGTGAAGTCGGCAGAGGCCGGTTTGGAAGCCACCCGTGCCGGGATTGAAGCCGCAGCCGCAGCCGTTGAGGCCGCACAGCGCGAGGCCGGTCGCGTGATAATCACCTCGCCTTTCAAGGGCCTGCTGGAAAGCGACACCGCAGAACTGGGCAGCCTGATGCAGCCCGGATCGCTCTGCGCGACGGTCATTCAGCTGGATCCGATCAAGTTGGTGGGCTTTGTGCCCGAGACCGAGGTCAACCGCGTGGTTGTCGGTTCCGAAGCATCCGCGACGTTGGTCACCGGGCGGCAACTTAATGGGCGGGTGACGTTCTTAAGCCGTTCGGCCGATGAGACAACGCGGACATTCGAAGTAGAGATCACTGTCCCCAACCCGGATCTGACCATCCGAGACGGCCAGACCGCAACCATTCAAATCGCCGCCGAAGGGGCCAAGGCGCATCTGCTGCCGCAGTCCGCGCTGACGCTTAGCAATGAGGGTCAATTGGGGGTTCGCACGGTAGGCGCAGGCAACATTGTCGACTTCAAGCCCGTCCAAATTCTGCGCGACACTGCAGAAGGTGTATGGATCGGCGGGCTGCCGGAAACGACTGACATCATCGTTGTCGGGCAAGAGTTTGTGACCCGCGGCGTCACTGTGAAACCCACCTATCGGGAAGCCTCACAATGACGGGTGTTGTCGCATGGGCCGCGCATCGAGCCCGCATGGTCCTGGCGTTTATCGCCATCTCGCTGGTTATTGGCGGGTTTGCCTATGTCTCATTGCCGAAAGAGGGTGAGCCGGATATTGAAATCCCTGCCCTGTTCGTCTCGGTACAGTTTCCCGGCATTTCAGCGGAAGACTCCGAAAATCTTCTGATCAAGCCGATGGAGACCGAACTGGCGGATCTCGATGGCCTCAAGGAAATGACGTCGACCGCCGCCGAAGGCTATGCGGGGGTCGCGCTGGAGTTTGATTTCGGCTGGGACAAAACCGCGATCATGGCCGACGTCCGCGACGCGATGAATTCGGCGCAGGCGGATTTTCCTGAAGGCGCGGAACAGTATTCGCTGACCGAGATCAACTTTTCAGAATTCCCCATCGTCATTGTTAACCTGACCGGCGCAGTTCCTGAACGCACAATGGCGCGCGTTGCCAAAGACTTGCAGGACGAGCTTGAGGCACTGGATTCGGTACTTGAGGCTGGCATAGCAGGTAATCGCGACGAGATGCTCGAGGTTGTCATCGATCCCTTACGGCTTGAGGCATACAACGTCACCGCAGATGAGCTGATCAATGTGGTTCGGAACAACAACCAGTTGATTGCAGCAGGTGAAGTTGAAACCGCGCAAGGCACGTTCTCGGTCAAGATTCCGTCGTCGTTCAAAACCGCGCAGGACGTGTATGGCTTGCCGATCAAGGTCAATGGCGACCGGGTCGTGACTCTGGGTGAGTTGGCGCAGATCAATTATACCTTCGAAGACCGCGCCGGCACGGCCCGGTTCAACGGTGAACCAACTGTTGCCCTGCAAGTGGTAAAACGTAAGGGCTTCAACCTGATCGATACCGTTGCTCAGGTCAAAGAGACCATCGAGCAAGCCAAAACAAAGTGGCCACCTGAACTTCAGGCCGCCGTCGATCTGGGCACGTCCAACGACCAGAGCCGCATCGTGGGTTCAATGGTCAGCCAGTTGGAAGGCTCGGTTCTGACCGCGATTGCACTGGTGATGATCGTGGTGCTGGCCTCGCTGGGCACGCGGGCTGCACTGTTGGTGGGTTTCGCGATCCCCACCTCATTCCTTCTGTGTTTTGCTTTCCTGGCGGTCATGGGCGTCAGCATTTCGAACATCGTGATGTTCGGTCTTATTCTGGCGGTCGGTATGCTGGTGGACGGTGCCATCGTCGTCGTGGAATATGCCGATAAACGCATCAAGCAGGGCGTCGGACCGATGCACGCCTATGTTGAGGCGGCGCAGCGCATGTTCTGGCCCATCGTGTCGTCGACTGCGACAACGCTTTGCGCCTTCTTGCCCATGCTGTTCTGGCCCGGCGTACCGGGTGAGTTCATGGGAATGCTGCCCGTTACTCTGATCTTTGTTCTGTCGGCGTCGCTGATCGTGGCGCTGATTTACCTGCCGGTCATGGGCGGTGTGTCAGGGCGGCTAAGCCGCGTCTTCGACCGCTCGTCGATCTGGTTGCGCGCGCGTACGCCCTGGTGGCTACGGGCTGTGCTGGTGCCTCCTTCGCTGTACATGATCTTTCTGGGCGCGATGCAGACCCTGAACCCGGATTACCTGCTACCCGGCGGTTCAATCGCTGGTGCGCTTCTGTTCCTGTTCGGGGCCTTTGCAGGATCCGTGACCCTGAGCGCGGCCAGGATCGAACGCAAAGTGGAAGAGCGCGTTCACACAGCCGATGAACACACCCCATTTGGCCATGTGGTCAAGTTCCTCGTTGGCAATCCGATCATGCCCATCGTGTCATTGGCCGCAGTGTTCTTTGCCGTCTACACCGTTGCCTTCGTCTGGTTCCCGCAGGAATCCAGAGGCGTCGAATTTTTCGTGGAAAGCGAACCGGAACAAGCCACAGCCTATGTCCGCGCGCGGGGGAACATCTCGCTTGCGGAAAAAGATGGCATGGTCTTAGCGGCAGAAGATGTGATCGCCGCCCACCCGGCCGTGATCAACGTGTTCTCGTTCGCGGGCGAAGGCGGTCTGAACCAGAACAACGGGGGCGCTCAGGAACCTGCCGACACAGTGGGTCGTGTTCAGTTCGAGATTATCCCTTGGGAAGACCGACCCAACGTCTCGGAATCTGTTCTGTGGGGCCTGTTTGATCGTCACTTTGTTGCGCCTGAATTTGACGGCGACTTCGTCATTGATGAACTCAACGCGCAACTGGCGGAGATCCCCGGCATCGTTGTCGAGATCCTGCCATTGGAACAAGGCCCGGCCTCGGCCAAGCCCGTGCATTTACGTATCAAGGGTGACGGGTGGGAGGATCTGACCTCGGCGACGCTCAACGCGCGCGAGGTGTTCGACACCACGCCAGGGTTGATCAAGATCGAAGACACTCTGCCCTTGCCCGGCATCGACTGGCAAATCGATGTGGATGTCGCCAAGGCCGGTCGGTTCGGAGCTGACGTGGCCACGGTTGGGGCCATGGTGCAGTTGGTGACACGCGGCATTCTGCTGGGCGAGATGCGCCCGGACAGTAATGATGAAGAGATTGAAATTCGCGTACGCCTGCCCGAAGAAGATCGCGTGCTATCAACTTTGGACACGCTCAAGGTTCGTACCCCGGACGGTTTGGTGCCACTGTCGAACTTCGTGAGCCGTAAGCCCGTGGCCAAACTGGCCGAGATCAACCGGGTGGATCAGCAGCGGTACTACGACGTCAAAGCAGATGTCGAACCAGGTTTGAGCAAGGTTACGACCGAAGGCCCCGATGGCGAACTTATCCGTCTTGCCGTAGTCCGGGAAATTGTCGAAGGTTACACCCCGACTGGCACGGTCCTCAACAGCGGGGGCGGCAAATCCTACGAGTTGGTTCAATTGACCGGCGCCGATAGCGTGGATCAACTCATCAGCACGGTTGAGGGCGGAGACGCACAGTTTGCGCTGATCAACCCAAATGAACGGATTGCGGTTCTGACCGAATGGCTTGAAACGGGTCCGTTTTCCAATTCGATCAGTTGGGAATGGACCGGCGATCAGGAAGAACAGGCAGAATCAGGCGCTTTCCTGGTAAACGCCTTCATGGGCGCGCTGGGGCTCATGTTCGTGATCCTGCTGGCCCAGTTCAATTCGTTCTACAATTCAGTGCTGGTGCTGTTGGCGGTTGTTCTGTCCACCACCGGGGTTCTGATCGGCATGATCGTGATGGAACAGCCGTTCTCGATTATCATGACAGGTACAGGCATCGTGGCTTTGGCAGGGATCGTGGTGAACAACAACATCGTTCTGATCGATACCTATCAAGAATACAGCACGTACATGCCCCGGATCGAGGCGATCATTCGAACCGCAGAATCGCGCATTCGTCCGGTTCTGCTGACCACCCTCACGACAATGGCAGGTCTGACGCCGATGATGTTCGGACTGTCGCTGGACTTTATCAATGGCGGCTATTCCATCGACAGCCCCACTGCCCTGTGGTGGAAGCAGTTGGCGACGGCGGTGGTCTTTGGTCTGGGTATTGCCACTGTTCTGACCCTGATCGTGACGCCATCGCTTCTGGCGTTGCGGGTTTGGGTGACGACCTATGCGGTGTGGCTCAGTCGTTTGCTGGCGCGCGTGACCGCTGGCAGGTCTAGCCAGATTGCGCAAGATATGGCGATTGGCCGCTCTGCCCGCCAAATGCAGGCAACCGAGATTGTGTGGGAGGATGAAACGCAATCAGGAGGGCCGGAACAGGACAGCGGATCGGATCGACCTGATCACCCGTCGGGACCGCCGCTGAAGGCCGCTGAATAATCAAGAGGACCGGAGTTTCCGGTCCTTTTCTATTTGGCTGAGCTCACAGACGAGACCATGTCTGATGCGCGCAAATCTCATGCTCGCACCCTTTGACCAACAACTTGTCACCCTGCAAAGTCATTTGCGGCACAGCATCCACGTTAATCAGAGGAACTCAGAACTCTCCGCCGCCGTATTTTCCGTCACCTTCGCTGGCAACATCCCAGAACAGCTTTTTACCTATGTTTGGCGTTTGGACTTCTTTGCCCGAGGCGTCATAGGCCGAAAGGATCTGGCCGCAGAATTTATCTCCACAAGCCGAGATTTTGATGTGTGAGGTCAGGTTCTTTCGATCCGGCTCGGTCTTCCAGATCCCAACGATGGGATCCGCTGCAACGGCAACAGGAAGACAAAACGCAATCAAAATCGGCAGCAGCCGTTTTTTCATTCTGGCAATCATGGCAGCCACCTTTTTCACTCATCGCAGCCTATCACATATCGCGATGTTCAAAGAGCCTTAGGCCGCTTCACCGTCTGATTGCTGGCGGTTCCACAGTTGAGCGTACCGACCCGACCTTGCCAATAGTTGATCATGCGTACCCTGTTCGATGATCTCTCCGGCCTCCAGAACCACAATCTGATCGGCCTCGGCGATGGTGCTCAGACGATGTGCGATGGTGATCACCGTCCGCCCTTCACCCGCGCGGGCCAGGGCATCTTTGATGTCCTGCTCAGTATCCGTATCCAGCGCCGAGGTCGCCTCGTCCAGCAGCAGGATCGGTGGGTTCTTCAGCAAGGTACGTGCAATTCCGACACGTTGCTTTTCACCACCCGAAAGCTTCAGGCCACGCTCGCCCACCTTGGTGTCATACCCTTCGGGCAGTGAGGAAATGAAGTCGTGAATCTGTGCCGCCTTGGCCGCTGCTTCAACCTCGTCCATGGAGGCACCGTCGCGGCCGTAGGCAATATTGTAGCGGATCGTGTCGTTGAACAGCACCGTGTCTTGCGGCACGACACCGATGGCGGCATGCAGGCTGGTCTGGGTCACGTCGCGAATGTCCTGACCATCGATCTTCAGCGCCCCTTTGGTCACGTCGTAGAACCGGAATAAGAGCCGCCCGATGGTCGATTTGCCCGACCCTGTCGCCCCCACAATGGCCACGGTTTTTCCAGCCGGGACAGTCAGGGACACGCCCTTGAGGATTTCACGCTCGGGATCATAGCCAAAATGCACGTCCTCAAGCGTGACTTCGCCGCCGTTTACCTTCAGGTTCGGCGCGCAGGCCTTGTCTGTGACTTCGGCGGGTTGTTCAAGCAGGTCGAACATTTGCCCCATATCGACCAAGGATTGCCGGATTTCCCGATAGACCGTACCAAGAAAGTTCAGCGGCACGGTAATCTGGATCATGTAGGCGTTGACCATGACAAAATCGCCCACAGTTAGGTTGCCGTTCTGTACCCCGATTGCGGCCAGAACCATCACACCAATCAGGCCGCAGGTGATCAGGAAGGATTGTCCGAAGTTCAGAAATGCCAATGAATAGGCCGTCTTCAGCGCAGCCGCTGCATAGGCCTTCATCGACACGTCGTACCGTTCAGCCTCGCGGGTTTCGGCGTTGAAATACTTGACGGTTTCAAAGTTTAGCAAGCTGTCGATGGCGCGCTGGTTGGCCTCGGTGTCCTGATCGTTCATCTCACGCCGCAGCTTCACGCGCCATTCGGTCACGGCAAAAGTAAACCAGATGTACAGACCAATGGTGACGGCAACGACAACCAGGTACCAGACATTGAACAGCCACATCAGGATGATGGCGACCAGCAGCAGCTCCAGAATAAGCGGCCCGATCGAGAACAGCAGGAACCGCAGCAGGAACTCAACCCCTTTGACGCCCCGTTCGATGATACGGCTCAGCCCGCCAGTGCGACGCGTCACGTGATAGCGCATCGATAGGTTGTGGATGTGTTGAAACGTCTCAAGCGCCAGCGCCCTTAAGGCGCGTTGTCCGACGGGGGCAAAGGCGGCATCCCGCAATTGCTGAAAGCCTACCGTCATCATTCGCGCCACGCCGTACGCCACAGTCAATCCAACTGCGCCCAGCGCCAATGGCGGCACACCCTCACCTGCCAGCGCGTCAACAGCGCCCTTGTACAGAATGGGCGTATAAACTGCGATCAGCTTGGCAAGAACAAGCATACCCATGGCGATGACAACGCGACGCTTTACCCACGGTTCGTCGTCGGGCCAGAGATAAGGGGCAACCTTGCGGATCGTCCGCCAGCCCGAGCTGCGTTCGTCATCCGACACCATGTCATCTGAAGTCCTAGGAGATGTGCGTCTCATCACGTGCCTTATCTGCGGTCAGAGTTAGACCTCTGCCCATAAAAGGCCAGAAGGGCTGATTATTCCGGGATTGTAAAGATTTGCCCGGGATAGATCAGATCCGGATCGCGGATCAAGTCACGATTGGCTTCGAACAGCCGCACATATAAGACCCCGTCGCCAAATCGATCACGTGAGATGGCCCATAGCGTATCGCCCTGCTGCACCGTGACAGACCGGATTGCAGGGGTCGCTTGAGGCGTATCTGCCTGAGCCGTGCCCGTTGCAGCCTGAAGAACGTCAAGTGGTTCGCGTTTGAACGGAGTTTCGACCCGGCTAAGGACCGTCCCATCCGTGTTTACCGCATCTACCCGAAGCGTGTAGACACCAGGATCAATGCCTTCCAGATCGCTGCGCCAGGATCCATCTTGTTCCGGGGCAAGATCCGCGACCAGACGGTTGTTCAAGTACAGCCGAATGGCGGCCCCATCCTGAACCCGCCCTGTCAACTGTACGTTGCCGGTGTCAGAATAGCCGATCGTGTCCAGGGCGACCTGCTCGGGCGGTGTGTCGCGTACGACTGGAGGCTGGACAAGTTCAACACCCTCTTCCCCTGATCGCAGCACCGCAACCTTTTGGTCCTGCTCGGGCGTTTCGGCGGGCAGATCAGCGGTTTCTACTGTCTCAGCCTCGGGTTCTGAAGTTTCAGGTTCCGCAACCTGTGCTGTGGTATTCGTGTCGGACTCGGTTTCATCAACCTGTGCGACCTGTTCTTCGTTCGACGTGCTCGGCTCCGGTTCGGGCGTTGCCTCGGCAACAGGTTCTTCTTCAATTGGCTTGGGCAAGGCGGCAATCAGATAATCGTCGGATCGCGTTGCTTGCGCCCCGTCCGTGCTTTGCAACACAAGTCCCTGCGCCGTGTCGCTGAAGGGGATCGTCACAAATTCAGCAAACTGACCGCTGCCATCCACGGTGAAGGAATGTGCGACTTCGCCGTTCAGCAGAACCTCTATCCGACTGCCGGGTTCTGCATCGCCCGACAACAGCGCAGTTCCGTCTGTTTCAACAAAAATCTGATCAAGGACCGGAGGCGCGGCTGGCGTGTGCGTAGTTTCTTCCTCTGCAGCCTCAGTCGTCTCGGCTTCTACCGGCGCCTCAACCCGCTCAACCGTATCTTCCTCTGGTGAAGATGTCTCTTCTGGCTTCTCAACCTCCGGCTCGGTTGGTTCAGAGCCTGCTGCCTCTTCTGTCACCTCAGCCTTGTCCGGCGCCGGTTCTGACGGTTTCGAAACAACAGGTGCAGAAGCTGTTTCTTGCGGCGCACTCTCCTCAGGTTCTGGCGCAGTGGTGAAGACACCCGAAAGATACAGGCCCCCCGCACCCAATACCGCAACTAGACCCGCAATCACCCCCCAGATGAAATTGCCCGAGCTTCCGTTTCCCGACTTGGCGTCCATTCTTTTCCTTTCGCGCCGCCGCACAAAAGCTTTACGTTGAAAAGCTTTCCGACGGACAGTTGAGGCAATCTATCAATCCCGCTATCACGGGTCAAAACCTCTGACACAACCCCGGAGCCCTTGTTTGATGTCTCAGAAATCAGTCTGTGTGTATTGCGGGTCACGCAATGGTGCCGAGAAGTCTTATTCTGAAACCGCGCGGCAGTTCGGCACGCTGCTGGCACAGGAAGGCTGGCGGCTGGTTTATGGCGCCGGGGATGTGGGATTGATGGGCGAAGTGGCCCGTGCCGCGCAAAATGCCGGTGGTGAAACCTTTGGCGTCATTCCGGTGCATTTAGTTCAGCGCGAGGTCGGAAAAACCGATCTGACCCATTTCGTGATCACCGAGACGATGCACGAGCGCAAGAAGGTCATGATCATGAACGCCGACGCGGTGGTCGTTCTGCCCGGAGGGCCGGGCTCATTGGATGAATTGTTCGAAGCCCTCACTTGGCGTCAGTTGGGACTGCACGACAAGCCCATCGTCGTGGTGAACGTGAATGGCTATTGGGATACGCTGCAGACGCTGCTGGGTCAGGTGATCGGACAAGGCTTTGCCGACGCGTCGCTGGCAGATTTCATCACATGGGTACAAGATGCAGATGCGGCCATGGTCGCCTTGCGGAACAAGCTGAACTGACACCAGAAACGGTGCGGGCGGCAAAACCGCCCGACTTGTTGATCAGGCCAGCCGGGCCTTGGGCTGCAGGCTGTGGCGCACAACCTGCTCGACCTTGTGCAATGGGTGATTGGTCAGTGTCTTGTTGACCTCGGCCACGACCTTACCCAGCACTTCGCTGTGCAAACGGCGGCGCAGCAGGCCCAGAACATGAGGGCTGGCGACCAAAACCAAGCGGTCATAAGCGCCTTTCAGCCCTTTGCGATTTAACAAATTCGCCAGATCCTGCACAAACAGGGACTTTGCATGGGTCTTCCACGTTGGGTCCTCTAAGGCCGATTTCTGCTTTGGCCCGCCATCGTTCCGGCGACCGGCGCGGTCAGTCGGCTTTGAGGCTGGGTTGTCCTGTTCCTCGACAGCGACGACGACAAGATTGGGATCGTCAGCATCGGTGATATTCTCCATCACCAGCGCTTTCTCTCCATCTGCAACAATAACCCAAGTTCCCTGTGTAAGTGCGACCATTGCGATCTCCTGTTAAGGTTGTTCTCTGGGTATCCCTCGACCTGCCGGGCTTACGGGTTCGTTGACGCACCAGCGGTGCGCAGCCCGGTCGTTGTTTGAATTGGTGTGCGGTTCTCTCCCTCCGCCCTACAAAGATGTGCATTGCAGAACGGCAAACAAGATGCGGTTGTGCCGAAAAGAAACCCGTCGGCGGGTTTTCACCGGCGGATCATCATTCCTTTAGGCCGACATCTCTACGACGGTGATTTCGGGCGTCACGCCCAACCGAACTGGCAAGATGGAACATCCGATCCCCCCCGACACCACCAGATCACGCGCACCTTCGCGCACATGGCCATAAGCGAACCGGTTGCCAAACTTCGACGGCACCACGGGCGACCACCCAAACAGGCGCACTTGGCCGCCATGTGTATGCCCCGAAAGGGTCAAGGCCACCCGGTCTGGCACCTTAGGGAAAACATCCGGTTCATGCGCCATCATCACAACCGGGGAATCGTCGGTGATCTGCGCCAAAGTTCCTTCCAGATCGTCCAGCCCTTTTGGTTTACCGTTGCGCCAGATCGCCAGTTGATCCTCAAGCCCTGCCAGCCAGATGCCGGGGGCTTCAAGTTTCACGGCGGTGTTAGACAAAACCGAAATGCCGTTCTGTTCCAGAATCTCGGTATAGCGATTGGGTCCTGCCCCACGGCGCTGTGCTGGCTTGTCATCCCACCAGTCGTGATTGCCCAGCACGGCAAAGACACCGTTCTTTGCCTCTAGCCCCGCCAATACAGGTGCCAGATCCTGCATCTCGACGGTTTCAGAGACCCCTTTGTGGCTTGCGAAGAAATCGCCCAGCAGCAGGACAACATCAGGTGCCAGCGCGTTTGTACGGCGCACAACCTGCCTTATGCGATCCAGACCAACATAGGGTTCGCCCACGTGCAAATCGGACAGCACCGCAATCCTGAGAGGTGATGCGGTCCAATCGTCCCGACGCACGCGCCATTTGCGCACGCGCAGCCGCACTGCGGGTTCGATGAAAAACCCGTAGGCTGACGTGACAAGACCTGCCAGCGTCACCGCCAGCAGGCCCTTTATAAACCGACGTCGGTTCAACTCATTACATCCGCGATGCGACGTTTTCCCAGTTCACCAGATTGTCGAGGAAGTTCGACAGGTATGCCGGGCGCTTGTTGCGGAAGTCGATGTAGTACGAGTGCTCCCACACGTCGCAACCCAGCAGTGCGGTTTGACCGAAGCACAGCGGGTTCACGCCATTCTCGGTCTTGGTCACGGCCAGCGATCCGTCGGCGTTCTTGACCAGCCAGGCCCAGCCCGAACCGAACTGACCGGCACCAGCCGCGCTGAACTGCGATTTGAATTCGTCAACCGAGCCAAAGCTTTCGGTCAGCGCTTTTTCCAGTTCACCGGGCATCGCGCCCGCGCCGGGGCCCATCATTTCCCAGAACTGGTTGTGGTTCCACAGCTGGCTGATGTTGTTGAAGATACCGTTTTGCGCCACTGCGTTTGCGTCATAGGTGCCAACGATGATCTCTTCCAGCGACTTGCCGTCCCATTCGGTGCCGGCGATCAGCTTGTTGCCATTGTCGACATAGGCTTTGTGGTGCAGATCGTGGTGATATTCCAGTGTTTCCGCGGACATACCCTTGGCTGCCAGCGCGTCATGTGCATAAGGAAGATCAGGAAGTTCAAAAGCCATGTCGGCCCCCTGTTAAATTAAAGTTGCGGTTCCCAACGGTTAAATGCTGTGGCAGCCGCCGCAGGTCAAGGGGCGAGACGATAAAACCCGGAGGTCCGCGATGCTGACACAGGCGCGCAAGATGTTTTACCGCGCCCGCGGATACTATGCAGGCACCCTGAACGGCGAGCCCTTTCGCTTGGACCCCTATCATTCAAAATTCTGGCGCAAAGCGTCTACTGGCGCTTGGGAGCAGGAGACCTTTGCGGTTCTGGATCAGTTCCTTTCCCAAGATCGCGATTATCTGGACATCGGGGCTTGGATCGGTCCCACCGTCCTTTATGGCGCACGAAAAGCACGGCATGTGTGGTGCTTCGAACCCGACCCCACCGCGTACCGGCATCTGGCCTGGAACCTGGATCTGAATGACGTTCACAATGTCTCGGCCTTTGGCGTCGCCCTGTCGGACCAGTTTGGCGTGGCCCGCATGGCGTCCGTTCGGGGCGAGCCGGGGGATTCCACAAGTTCGCTTCTGCATGACGGGGCGCATGGCTCTGACGCGTTGACCATCGCCTGGGATCAGTTCGCGTCTATAAATGATCTGTCCGGCGTGTCGTTGGTTAAGATGGATATCGAGGGCGCAGAGTTCTTTGTCTTACCAACCCTCGCCCCGTGGCTCAGAGAACATCGCCCTGCCCTGTTTTTGTCGCTACACGCTCCTTTGCTGCCCGAGGCTGAAAGACGCGACCGGGTGGCCGGTTTGTTGGAGGCGCTGGATTTTTACCCCTCTCTCTCGGATGACAAGATGCAACCGCTGAAAACGGCGGAGCTTTTGAACCCGGAGGGGTTAAACCGGTATCGTACAATCCTTTTACAATAAAGAAACACCGGGGCCGGTATTCTACAAACTTCAACGAATTGACCTTGCATCTTCTGGATGTGTTGGGTTGTTTGCACTCATCCGAAACCAAAAATAACTGGATGAAATGAAAAGATTTTTATTGACGATTGCCGCGCTTGCATTTGCACAAACCGCAGCGGCCGAAACCGTTACTTATGTATGTAAGATGACAAAACAGGACGCCCACGGCTGGATCGCGCCAGAGTATGGGTTCAAGATTGATACAGCCCAAGCGTCGGCACAGGCAGCCAGCTCTTACCAGGAATGGGAGGCGGCACAATTTAAAGATCGAGGCGCGAAAGGCTATCGTGTTGTCTGGAACCTAGATCAAACCATGGCCGCAGGCGGAAACGTTCGTGTTCGCTATCAGGCCAACCTCAAACCTTCTGATAAGTCCGTTACTGTGCGCATGGCCTTTTTGCATGGTAACTTTGCGAACAAGCCATATGGTGTTGGCACTTGTAGTGTCCAATGCTGAGAAAAGCCCCGGATGATCCGGGGCTTTTAACTTTCTATCAATAAACGCCAACCTCACTGCCCGGCTGCGCGGCAACCTTCAGCAATTTAAAGACGTAGTCCGCAGCGGAGCGGAAGCACACAACGCGGAAGGTCTGATCGTCGTCCATCCAGAATGCGCCAGCCACCTGCGCAAGGCGCGAACGGCGGATCTGGCCGGGTTGGAATGCCTCTGCCGACAGCTCAACCGGGGCCAGCTTGCCCAATACTTCACGCGCGCTGGCACCCGAGATGCTGAATACCGCACGCGCATCCGAGACGTTGACCGCCAGAGCATGCGTGCCGCTGAGCGCGTTGGTCATTGCCGCCAGTTTGGCCTCGACCTCGGCGTAAGGCACCAACACCAGCAATTCATCGGTAGACATCCAAGCCACGCCGGTGTCGCCCTTGACCAACGCCTCGCGCTGACCCGGCACTTTCTGCCCGGTTGCGTCCTTGACGGCTTTGGCCAGCACCTTGTCGGACAGATCACCGCGCAGGGTGATCATGCCTTGCAGGCCACATTCCGCGATCTTGGCGATGCCGTCATAGCTGGCGTGGTTCAGTGCGCTGATGGGTTCAGACATTCTGCTTCTCCCCGTCCTTGTCGAAGAAGATCGGGTCCACGATCTTGGCTTTGTAGGTTTTACCGTCGGTGCCTGGGAATTCGACAATCTCACCCATGCGATCCGGGCCGTGCTTGATCAGGCCCATGGCGATGCCTTTGCCCAGATTGGCCGAGTAATAGGTCGAGGTCACGCGCCCGATCATGTTGCGCTGACCGTTGGCGTTGACGCCTTCGCCCACCGCATAGGCACCGTCGGGAATGACAGAACCATCCACAGTCTCAAGACCGACCAGTTTCCAGCGCTCTGGATCGGTCATATGGCTGCGCGAATGGGCCCGCTTACCGAGGTAATCCTCTTTCTTTTTCGACAAGGCCCAGTGCAGCCCCAGATCCTGCGGGATCACGGTGCCGTCCGTCTCGTCACCGATCATGATAAAGCCCTTCTCGGCCCGCAGGATGTGCAGACATTCGGTGCCGTACGGCATCACTCCGAATTCTTTACCCGCCTCCATCAAGGCATCCCAGAATGCCTGACCTTGGCTTGCAGGAACAGCGATCTCATAGGACAGCTCACCCGAGAACGAGATGCGGTACGCGCGGCAATCGAAGTCACCGATCTTGCCATCACGCCATTCCATGAATGGCAGCGCCTCTTTGCTGACATCCATGCCGCCCAGTTTCTCGAGCACCTTGCGCGCGTTCGGTCCGACCACGGCGACTTGCGCATATTGCTCGGTCACGTTGGCGACGTAGACTTTCCAATCCCACCATTCAGTCTGCAGCCATTCTTCCATGTGACCATGGATGCGCTCGGCCCCGCCGGTGGTGGTGTGGCACAGCCACGTATCCTCATCGATGCGGGCAACAACACCGTCGTCGATCAGGAAGCCGTTTTCCGAACACATCAGGCCATAGCGGCATTTGCCAACCTTCAGCGTGGACATCATGTTGGTGTACATCATGTCCAGGAACTTGCCTGCATCAGGCCCTTTGACGATCAGTTTTCCCAGTGTCGATGCGTCCAGTAATCCGAGGTTTTCGCGCGTGTTCTTCACTTCGCGGTTCACTGCGTCATGCACGGATTCACCGGGACGAACATAGGCATATGTCCGGCGCCAGTGGCCGACAGGTTCCCAATCGGCACCGTTCTTGTCATGCCAGTTGTGCATCGGAGTCTGACGGATCGGCTGGAATACTTCACCCCGCGCCTCGCCCCCGATCGCACCCATCGAAATGGGCGTATAGGGCGGACGGAAGGTGGTGGTGCCGACCTTGGGAATCTCTGACTCAAGTGCATCAGCAAGGATCGCCAAGCCGTTGATATTGCTCAGCTTACCCTGATCGGTCGCCATGCCCAGCGTGGTGTAACGCTTGGTGTGCTCGACGCTTTCATACCCTTCGCGCGCCGCCAGCTGAACGTCGGACACTTTGACATCGTTCTGGAAGTCCAGCCAGGACTTAGCCCGCAGTTGGATTTCAGCATTGGCAGGCATCAGCCAAACAGCTTCCATCGGTGCCTCGGCAGTGGTTTCACCAACCGGGGCTTTGGTGCGTTTGGGCGTGTGACCGACTGCCTTGCCTGCGGCTTTACCCGCTGCGTCTGCGTCTTTCAGCACATCCGCCAGAGCCAACGGACCATTCGAGCTGCCAGCAGCAAGAACAAAGCCTTCACCATCAGCACCTAGCGGTGGGCGATCAGGATCGGGGCGGAAATGCGCGTGCGCCTCGTCCCAGATCAGTTTGCCGCCGCAGTGCGACCACATATGCACAACCGGAGACCAGCCGCCTGACATGGCGACCGCATCGGCTTCGACCTCATCGCGCGCGCCGCCGATACCCTCTTGGTTACAGATGGCGACTTTCTTGACGCGTTTGCCGCCCTTGACCTTCGCGATGGCCTTGCCAGGATCAACGCGGATACCAAGGTCCCGCGCCTCTTGCGCCAGAGGGCCAGCAGATGCACGGGCGTCAACCACGCGCAGAACATCAACACCGGCCTGTTTCAACAAGATCGCGGTGCGATAGGCGTCGTCGTTGTTGGTGGCAACAATTACGCGCTCACCGGGTGTTACACCCCAGTTCACAACATAGTCGCGCATCGCAGATGCCAGCATCACGCCCGGCACATCGTTGCCCGCGAATGACAACGGACGCTCAATTGCGCCGGTGGCGGTGACAACCTGTTTGGCCCGGATGCGCCACAACCGATGACGCGGACCCTGAACACCCGGCGTATGGTCTGTCAGACGCTCATATCCCAGTACATAACCGTGGTCATAGACGCCCGCGCCCATACAGCGCGCGCGCATGGTAACGTTGTCCATTGTTTCGAGTTCGGAAACTAATTGTTCCACGAACTTATCCACAGGCTCGCCATTCACCGTACCGCCGTCAACCGGAGCGCGACCGCCCCAATGCGCGGTCTGCTCGATCAGCAGAACCTTGGCACCGGATTGCGCGGCCGTTTTGGCGGCCTGCAGCCCGGCGACACCACCGCCGATCACCAACACATCGGTAAAGGCGTAGAAGTGTTCATAGGTATCCGCGTCGCGGCTGTCTTTGTCAGGCGCTTTGCCCAGACCAGCAGATTGACGGATGAAGGGCTCGTAGACGTGTTTCCAGAACGGTTTCGGATGGATGAACGTCTTGTAGTAGAAACCGGCGGGCAGGAACCGCGCCAAAGCCGTGTTCACTGCACCGATGTCGAACTCGAGGTTCGGCCAGTGGTTCTGAGAGATCGCGTTCAGCCCGTTGAACAACTCGGTCGTTGTCGCGCGCTGGTTCGGCTCGAAACGATTGCCTTGCCCCAGACCAACCAAAGCGTTCGGCTCTTCCGCACCGCTGGCGACAACGCCACGCGGCCGGTGGTACTTGAAGGAACGGCCCATCATCATCTGATCATTGGCCAGCAGCGCCGAGGCGAGCGTATCGCCTTCATAGCCCTGCATCGCAGTGCCGTTGAACGTAAATGTGACCTTTTTCGACCGGTCAATCAGCCGGCCCTGTTTTGCGAGACGGGTGCTCATGGTGCGGACCTTTCGCAGGTGGAGGCGTCAGAGCCTCCGGCGGGAGTGTTTTTGAAAACGTGAATCATACGGAGAACTCTCTCCATGACCATCCGGGGCGCTTGGCGGTGATGGCGTCCTTGATCTCTTGCGGTGGCTCGGTGGTCTGGGCCGGATAGGTGCCGAAGACTTCGAGCGTTTGTGTGCAGCGCGCGGCGTGGAACCACTTGCCGCAGCCGTTGGCATGGCGCCAGCGTTCAAAGTGAACACCTTTGGGGTTTTCGCGCATAAACAGGTAGTCGTGGAATTCATCATCCGACGAACCGGGGCCATAGCGTTTCAGATGTGCTTCGCCACCAGCAGCCAGTTCAGTTTCTTCGGCGGCAACGCCACAGTATGGGCATGTCAGGATCAGCATTTTGTCACCCTTTCGACGGCAGGCTGAAAACGGGTTTCGATCAAGCCAAAGTTGAACGAACCGCGTTGAATGCCTACATTCGTTGTATGGATATTGTTTTCATTATAGTCGGGGGCGTTCTGGCCGTCGGCATATTGATTGCTATCGCAGAACGCAAACGCGGTCGGAACTTTCTTAGGCATGACTTGAACCTGGCCGAACGAGTCGACCCCCATACCAAAGCCGAACACACCCGCGCGGTTGATCATCTTGGCCACGGCGGAGCGCGCGGCGGAGCTTTTGGAGCATCGAACGATCACCATTAGTGCGCCACCCCAGCAGCGACGCTTTCGTCGATAAAGCGGCCCTCTTTGAAGCGATCGAGAGTAAAGGCTTCGGTTAGCGGCGAATGGCCGGTGGCCATCAGCTGTGCCATGCCCCAGCCGGACCCCGGGATCGCCTTGAAGCCGCCAGTCCCCCAACCACAGTTGATGAAACAGCCACCCAGCGGTGTCTTGGACAAAATCGGGGACCGGTCGCCGGTCATATCCACGATCCCACCCCATTGACGCAGCATTTTCAGGCGCGAGATCATGGGGAAGGTCTCGACCAAAGCGCGGACGGTTTCCTCGATGTGATGGAACGAGCCGCGCTGGGTGTAGTTGTTGAACCCGTCGGTGCCGCCACCGATCACCATCTCACCCTTGTCGGACTGAGACATATAGCCGTGCACGGTGTTCGCCATCACGACCACATCCATGCAGGGTTTGATCGGTTCCGACACCAGTGCCTGCAATGCAATCGCTTCTAGCGGCAAACGGAAACCCGCCATTTCGGCCAGTTGCCCGGAATGGCCGGCAACGACGATGCCCAGCTTGTCACAATCGATGGCGCCTTTGGTGGTGTCGACGCCAACCACTCGGCCGTTATCCGAGCGCACGCCGGTGACTTCACATTGCTGAATGATGTCCATCCCCATGGCAGAACAGGCACGGGCATAACCCCAGGCCACGGCATCGTGGCGCGCGGTGCCGCCGCGTTCCTGCCACAACGCGCCCAAAACCGGATAGCGCGGACCGTCCAGATTGATGATCGGCACCAGTTCCTTGACGCGCTCGGGCGTAATCCATTCAGTTTTCACGCCCTGCAAAGCGTTGGCATGGGCCGTGCGTTGATAGCCGCGAATCTCGTGCTGTGTCTGCGCCAGCATCATCACGCCACGCGGGCTGAACATGATATTGTAGTTCAGGTCCTGGCTAAGATCCTCGTAGAGGCCCCGCGCCTTTTCATAAAGGGCTGCCGAAGGGTCCTGCAGATAGTTGGACCGGATAATCGTGGTGTTACGGCCGGTGTTGCCACCACCCAGCCAGCCTTTTTCGATCACCGCGACATTCTGAATGCCGTAGTTCTTGCCAAGGTAATACGCAGTCGCCAGACCGTGCCCGCCTGCGCCAATGATGATGACGTCATATTTCTTCTTGGGTTCGGGTGAACGCCAGGCGCGTTCCCATCCGGTGTGATAGCGCAGCGCTTCCCGCGCCACAGCAAAGGCTGAATAATGTTTCATGTGCGAATCCATCCGGTTCGGTGATTGGGCGCAGATATGCCGTGTACGTGCATTTTACCCCTGCCGTGCAACGCCGCAATATCGCACTATTGCGACATGTCGTTCATTCGCGGCCATTTGTCCCTTTTGTCGGGCGGCGCGTAGGTCTAAGTCAGGACAGCATCTTCGGAGGGACCATGACGTTCTGGGTTCTGATTTTCATTGTCGCGCTTCTGATTGCGGCTTTCCTTTGCTTTACCCTGCTGCGCAACCGCCGCGCGGAAAAGCCTGCAGCCGCATATGACCTTGAGGTATACCGCGAACAATTGGCGGGGGTTGATAAAGACCTTGCGCGCGGCGTGATTGGCGAGGCAGACGCCGAACGGGTTCGCACCGAAATCTCTCGTCGCATTCTGGCTGCGGACGAGAATTTGAAAAAGGGCGGTGCCGCGTCTGGCCCGTCGCGGGCTGTGTCCATCGTCTCGGTGGTGGTGATCGCGCTGATCCTGATCGGTGGAGCGATGGCGCTGTATGATCGCACCGGCGCCGTCGGTTTGCCGGACATGCCACTGACGGCTCGGTTGGAGCTTGCCGAAGATGTCCGGGCCAACCGACCACCCCAAAACGCCGCCGAGCAACTGGCGACTCCGCCCCAGCCTGCACAGCTGGACGAAAGCTATGCGGCGCTGCTGAAACAACTGCGAGATACAGTCGCCAACCGTCCAAATGATCTGCAGGGCCAGATGCTGTTGGCACAACACGAAACAAATGCAGGTAATTTCAAGGCGGGATATACCGCACAGCAAAAGGTAATCGAACTGTCCGGTGATGCGGCAACTGCGGACGCCTATGCCGATCTTGCCGAAATGATGATCTTTGCGGCTGGCGGCTATGTCTCGCCCGAAGCGGAACAAGCCCTGACCGAGGCATTGAACCGAGATCCACGCCACGGGCCCGCCCGGTATTATTGGGGGCAAATGCTGGCGCAGGTCGGACGGCCCGATCTGGCCTATCGCATGTGGGTGCAAACCTTGCAGGAAGCCCCAAGCGGCGCGCCCTGGGCCGGGGCCATTCGGGCGCAACTGGATGAACTTGCTTTCCGTGCAGGAGTCTTCAATGCACCGGACCTGAGTGCAGCGTCAGGTCCAAGCCAGGACGACGTGAATGCCGCCGCCGAATTGACCCCTGAAGAACGGCAAGAGATGATTCAGGGAATGGTGAACCAACTGTCTGACCGACTGGCAACCGAAGGCGGCGCGCCCGAAGAGTGGGCTCGCCTGATCGCAGCCTTGGGCGTTCTGGGTCAGGGCCAGCGGGCCATCGACATTCACAAAGAGGCCATGCAAGTATTTGCCGGGAATTCCGAAGCGCTTGAAATCCTTGACGCAGCCGCGTTGCAGGCCGGGATTGCCCAATGATCCATGACGTCTTTGAAGAGTTCGCTGCGGCGTTGTCGCCGATGACCGCATTGATGGGTCTCGATCTTGGCGAAAAGACAATCGGTGTTGCCGTCTCTGACCGGATGCGCGGCGTGGCCAGTCCGTTGGAAACAGTTAGGCGCAAGAAATTCACCTTGGATTCCGCTCGTCTGATTGAGATTGTGACCGACCGTGAGATCGGCGGCATACTGTTGGGATTGCCGAAAAACATGGATGGGTCCGAAGGCCCACGCTGCCAGTCAACGCGGGCTTTTGCGCGAAACTTGTCACGTTTGACGGATCTGCCAATCGGTTTCTGGGACGAGCGGCTCAGCACCGTTGCGGCAGAAAAAGCACTGCTTGAGGCGGATACGACACGAAAACGTCGCGGACAGGTTATTGATCACGTTGCTGCCGGTTATATCTTGCAAGGGGCGCTGGACAGGCTGCGCTTTTTGTAACGAGGTCGGAGACCGTCAATGACGAATATGGTGTGGAAACGGAATGAGGTCGAAAGCCCTTGCGTCCAGATCTGCGTTGTTCATCCGACCGAACGCATCTGCACGGGCTGCTATCGCACGATCGACGAAATCACGCGCTGGTCCAAAATGGACAGCTCCGAACGTGCCGACATAATGGATGATCTGCCCTCGCGCAAACCACGGCTTGCCAAACGGCGTGGCGGACGAGCAGCCCGACTGAACGGCTCCTGAGCTATCAGCCCACTTTTTTTCGCGCTTTGGATTGAGCGTGCCAGCCCCTGAGCGGGATCGGTTTGCGCAATTCCTTGCGGAACAAAACAGTCATCTCTGATCGCGTCGCCTTGTCGTGCCGAACAGCTTCGCGTTTTTGTGTCACGCGCCAATTGTCCGACGTGCTGCGGTTAAGAAATCTTCCTATCAGACCTTTAAGTGTCATTTCAGAATTCCCGCTTAAAAAACAATGTCGCTGCGGGTCGAGTTCGAGCTCCGAGGGTTCAAGCTCTTGAACGTGACTGTTCTACGTGAGTGGTGACCCGCAGCGACAAAGCGTGGCTAAAGGTGTTTCCCGTAAAAATTAGGGGGAAAACACCTGGGTTTTGATCTTTTTTGACGCGCTGATCAATAAAAACCCAATATGACGCAAAATTCCCTAACGTCACAATTTGGCTCAGCCGACGTGGCAAAAGGCGAATAATCCGCGCGATCCCGGAAAAACCGCCTGTGGATTGCGAATCGTAACGGAGTTTGCGGGCAAAAAAAGCGGTCAAAAGTTGACCGCTATCTTTTGAATCCCGCCAGAAACTAACCTGTCGCCAGCCAGTTCTTCGCGTTGTCGAACTCTTCAGAAGAGAAGAACTGAGTGCGTGTGCCCAGAACATGACTGGCAACCTTCTGGGCCATATGCTGCCAGCTTTTGTCCCCTACAATGGCCGCCCGGTCCAACAGACCGATATGGCGGCTGGCCAACCGAAAATGCGCAGCCAGGGCAGACAACCCCTGCCAGCCGTCAAATTCCCGCAGGTCAATCAACAGGCGAAAACCGGCGCGATCCTGAAGCAATACGTCCAGATCACGCTCTGCCTGCTTGTACTCCTCGGGGTCCAGCTTGCCCAACAGACTGATCTGCACACAAGGCCCACCCAGGTCTGTCAGGTGTATCGATCCCAGCGACTCGCGCATCCAACGGCGGGCTGCTTCCAGATCGGCCAAGTCAAATAATTGCACAGGGCACGGCAAGATCGGGGCTGCCAGCCGAATACTGGTCTGCACCCACCCCTGATCAGCAACAACGGCGATCCGGTCAAAGCCACGCCAGTGACTTAGCCCCAGCTTCGTGTCAGACCATGCCGCACCCAGATCATATCCTTTGAACTCGGGCTGCACGATGGCCAGCAGACGCACCGAGTCATGCTCGGCCAGCGCGGCTTCAATCGCGGGGACCAGAGTGTTTGTGTAGTCGGCACTTGTAACCTGCCCCGACAACTCGACCTCAATCAGTGCGCCATCTGAATTCGTATGGACCGTAATCATCCGTCAATGCCTCCAAAGCCAAATAACGGCAGGAGGTTAGGCAGATTCGATCCATTCGGCTACACCTCCGGCACATTCGGGGCGGAAATAGGCAATCATCCGTCCATCTGGCCCTGCCGTCGCGGCGTCGGCCCAAGGTGCAACACCGTGCAAACAGTGGCGATGCAACAGATAGGCTTCGCCGGGTTTGGCGGGCAATTCAATCCGTGGACAAGTCTCGAACACCTCGCGACGCGCGGCCTGGTAAATGTCGGTTACATCAACTTCGTGCAGCGCCTCGTTTGACCTGCCATTCAGCGCATCCCTGAACGCAGCGCCCAGAATGTGGTGGCTGCCTTCCCACAACACCATGGGCGACGCATCCGGGCTGACCTCGGTCAGGGGAATGCCCAATATCCACGCATGAGGCTCATCCACGCGTCGGCGGCGATCTGGTCCCATCGGACGCAAGCCATCCACATGGGCCGCATCCCGGTTCCGGCGATACCGGGTCGCGGCCTCATTCTCACCACGACGCGGGCGCGGGTAACCCGGATAAATGACCGACACCTGCCCTTTGTGCAGGGGTAAATCACCATAATGTTTGCGAATAAACGACACGGCTTGCCCAGATAAAGGCGCAGACTGACCAACCCTACCCTGCGTGTCGTTGGGCAGTGCATCTACGCCGATGAACCATGTCCCTTCACAGTCTAACCATTCCGCATGAGCCGAGTCTGAAGTCGAGGCGCGGGCTGCGGGCAACGCATGGCTGACCCACTCGGCCAGCGACGGGTCATTGGCAAACTTTACCCAGCCCTTGGCCCAAAAATCACTCATAGGCCAATTGCCTTCCGCAGCATGTTCAGCGCCACCAGCGTCAGAAACACGGCGAAGACCCGCTTTAGGGGTTTCGGATCCATAGCATGCGCCAGTTTCACACCCAAGGGTGCGGTCATCATCGTCATCGCAACAACAACGGCAAAGGCCACAAGATTGACGGCCCCGATTGTCAACGGAGGGCGGTGTTCGGGCGCAATTTCGAGAAACAGAAAGCCAATAACCGACGGCACTGCGATGATCACACCAAAGCCTGCCGCTGTTGCGACCGCACGGTGGATCGGGGTGTTATAAAGGCTCATCAGCGGAACGCCAAAACTGCCACCCCCGATTCCCATCAGAACCGAAAGAAAGCCCACCATGGGCGACAGAACTGCCCTTTTGATCCCCCCCGGCATGACATCGCCCAGCCGCCATTCAGCACGGCCCAGCCCAAGATACGCGCCGATCACCATACCCAGAACGCCAAACAAAGCCTGCAGGGCCTCGGTCCGCAGGGCAGATGCGACCAGAACACCGATGACCGCACCGATGACGATACCCGGGCCCCAGCCACGCAATATATCCCAATCCACTGCACCCTTTTTGTTATGCGCCATTACTGAACGAACCGATGTCACAATGATCGTGGCAAGCGACGTCGCCAAACACAGCTGCATCAGTTGCGGGCCGCCATAGCCAAGGGTTTGGAACGCATAAAAGAACGCGGGGACAAGGACGATACCTCCGCCGACCCCCAGCAACCCGGCCAGAACGCCTGCAAGCGCCCCGATCACAAGCAAAAGGCCCAACATCTGGGCCAGCAACATCGTTTCGGGCATTGTTCCCCCTGCCTGTTACGCCTCTGCCATCGGCGCAACGTGGTTCAGCGCCTGCAACATCACTTCTGGCCCGGCCCCTTTGTGAACGGCCCCTTCGGACAAGGCGCGCCGCCACGCGCGGGCGCCGGGGCGACCGGCAAAAAGACCGAGCATATGTCGCGTGATCTGGTGCAAGCGTCCACCTTTGGCAAGGTGCTGATCGACATAGGGCACCATTTGTTGAACGATCGCAATCGGATCTCGCGCGTCTCCAACGCCAAAGATACGCGGGTCGGCCTCAGACAGGATGTCTCCTGGTTGGTGATAGGCGGCACGTCCGATCATCACCCCGTCCAGACCTGCGTCCAAATGAACCTTCACCTCGTTCAGTGATGTGATGCCACCGTTGATTGAGATATGAAGGTCGGGAAACGCCGCCTTCATCCGATGCACCAGATCGTAATCCAAAGGCGGAATGTCCCGGTTTTCTTTGGGGCTGAGCCCTTGCAACCAGGCCTTACGCGCGTGAATAGTCACTCTTTGGCACCCCGCACTGCGGATCTGGTCCAAAAACGCAGGCAAAACCTCCTCGGGGTTTTGGTCGTCCACACCGATGCGGCATTTGACGGTCACGTCTACATCCACCGCCGCGCGCATAGCGGATACGCAATCGGCAACACGACCGGGATCCTTCATCAGAACCGCGCCAAAGGTGCCCGATTGCACCCGGTCCGACGGGCAACCGCAATTGAGGTTGATCTCATCATACCCAGCCTCGGCCCCCAGCCGCGCCGCTTGCGCCAGCTCTTCCGGGTCTGACCCGCCCAATTGCAAAGCCACGGGATGTTCGTCTTGGGAATACTCTAGCAGATGCATCGCCCCACCCCGCACAAGTGCCGGGGCCGTCACCATCTCGGTATACAGCAAAGTCTCGGCGCTGAGCAGACGATGAAAAAACCGACAATGTCGATCGGTCCAGTCCATCATAGGTGCCACGCTTAAACGCGCTGCTTTTTGTGCGTTATTTTTCAAAGCGCTAGCTCCACACAGCTTTGAACTTCTTTGTGTACAAGCTCCTTGGTTTTTGCTGTGTTTCCGCAAATTGTCCAAGGATCTCGATTCGAGTGTCCTTGGGGTGTAGCACATCCAGAAGGCGCGAACAGCAGACGGATAGCTGCTCAGCACCGGGCCTTGTAATTGGCCTTGCTTTTGAGACGTATCTTGAACCGCCACCAAACTGCTATGGTGTTTCGGGTTCGATCAAGTCAATCCGTAAGCCTTTGCCCACAGGAACTGTGTGGGCAAAGCTCTTTATTCGGTGCCACTTAGTCTTCGGGCGCGTTCAAATGCCCCTTGTTCTTGTTTTGAATTTTCTGCAGCAGAGTTTTGATCGGAAAGCTCTTCAAGTCTCAAACCGTACGTCGCCGGAACAAGTTGACCCGCGCGTTTCATGCCTTTGAACCGGGCATACATGGATCGCTTTTTGGTGACCTGATGAGGTTGGGTTTTGTTCATGTAGTCGATGTCGACCTCTCCCCCAGCGGTCAGAAACCCATCAGCAATTGCAGCCTGCAACAGCGCTTCACCCCGAACGCTTCGAGTGATGATGGAATTGGTGCCGGGATCGGTTTTTGAAACTTCGCGATCCGGTGTGGCAACGGGCCATGTATCGGCGGCGGCAATGTCTGCGGCCTCACCAATACCATCCGGGCAAACCTTGCACCTAAACGGCAGTGACCAACAACTTTCATCCTCACCCCAGAAATCGAGATAGTGGAAATCGCGCGTGTCGCCATCTGCGGTCTTGATCGTCGTCGGCCCAGGACACCCGCGCCCGCGATAGCGCAGCCCGGTCACCTGCGCGCGCTCAATTCCGTTGTCGGCTAGAAACCGACCCATCGCCTGATCCGGCATGAAACCGCCACAGACCATCGCCATCATGTATTTGATCAGCCGGTTCACACGCGCGTCCTTGTGCGCGAGATTGCGGATCGCGTTCAGATCACAGGGCTTTGCCACAACAGCAAAAGGCTCTTCACGGTCCAATGCAGCCCCTAACCCGATCAGCGGCGCTGTTGGGCCATACCGAGACCCTGCCCCGCCCAGCACCTCTTCCACGGTTGTGGAAATCGTCGCCATACCAAAGGTCGGCTCGTCTTCCGAGGCTTTGACATGCAGGATGAACGAAACCCGACCCGAGTGCAGGAGGTATTGCGCCAGCGCGGTTAACACACCGGCTGTTGAGCCTTCATACCTGGTGTTGGCCTCGGACGCCCAAGCAAGCGACAGGCTGTGATATGGTCCCCAGACCAGATCATGGTGCGGTGCTGCCTTTGCGTCTTCGGGTGGAATAGCCTCACAGCGCGTTCCGGGGCAAATGTCGTACACAAGGTCGACATCCGCGTTGGACAGCTCCCCTTGGATCTTGGGGCGCAGTTCACCATCCTGCGCCTTCTCCATTTGCAGTTTTTCTGACCCGAGCACGGATTGGCACAGACCGCAGCCGATGCACAAACCGTCCTTCAGGATCTTGTCGAAACGTGTGTTCGGGTCGGTGTTTGTCATTCAAGCCCACCCCAAGCCACGAACGGGCCATTGCGGTAGTCCGTTTTACCGAATGTGAAATAGGTTTTGTCTGGATTGGTGACACGTCCGCCTGCGGCGGCCAGAACCGCGTGACCAGCGCCCGTATCCCATTCCATCGTCGGCCCGAAGCGGGGATAGACGTCCGCTTCACCCGCTGCCACCAGACAGAACTTGAGCGACGATCCGATCGAGGTAGTCTGGTCGATCCCATGATCGCTCAGCCAGGCGTCGGTATCGGCATCCCGGTGCGAGGCGCTGGCCACTGCAACGGCTCCGCTTTCCGGCACGTTACGCACACTGATTTTACGCGTCACTCCGCCACTGGTTTCCTCGGCCTCGTGTCCGACTATACCAACAAACATACGATCCAGCGCCGGAGCATACACAACGCCAAACACCGGACGGCCCTTTTCGATCAGCGCAATATTCACCGTGAAGCTGCCCTTGCCATCGCGTTTGAGGAACTCTTTGGTGCCGTCAAGCGGATCGACCAGGAAAAACGTCTCGGGGGCGGTCAGCGCATGGCTGGCCGCGTTTTCTTCCGAGATCACGGTGATGTCCGGGGCGGCGGCGTGAAGCGCTGGGAGTATGATCGCCTCTGCCGCCGCGTCCGCCTCGGTGACCGGAGAGCCATCGCCCTTGTATTCAGCCTCGGCGGGTTTCTGATAGACCTCCATGATCTTCGTCCCCGCTTCGCGGGCAACTGGAACCAAAGCGGCCTTCAATACATCCAGATCCATCGCCTGTCCTCTCACCAGCTGCCCGAGATCAGGCCCATCTGTTCCAGCTTCAGGATCACCTGATGGGCGCAGTTGTCCACATCTGTGCCCTGAGTCTCGATGCGCAATTCCGGGTTCTCCGGCACGTCATAAGGATCTGAGATTCCGGTGAATTCCTTGATCTTGCCCTCGCGCGCCAGCTTGTACAGACCCTTGCGGTCACGGCGTTCGCATTCCTCGATGCTGGTGGCCACATGGATCTCGACAAACGCACCAAAAGCTTCGATGTCCTCACGCACGGCCCGGCGGGTGGTGGCATAAGGGGCGATTGGTGCACAGATGGCGATGCCACCGTTCTTGGTGATCTCGGACGCCACATAGCCGATGCGGCGGATGTTCAGGTCGCGGTGCTCTTTCGAGAAACCCAGTTCCGAGCTGAGGTTCTTGCGGACCAGATCCCCATCCAGCAGTGTCACCGGGCGGCCGCCCATCTCCATCAGCTTGACCATCAGCGCGTTGGCGATGGTTGATTTGCCCGAGCCTGAAAAACCGGTGAAGAACACGGTAAAGCCCTGCTCGGCTCGCGGCGGTTTGGTTTTGCGCAGTTCCGCAACCACTTCGGGGAAGCTGAACCATTCAGGAATCTCCAGACCTTCGGCCAGACGGCGGCGCAGTTCGGTGCCGCTGATGTTCAGGATCGTCACCTTGTCCTTGTCTTTGATTTCGTCATTTGGCTCGTATTGCGCGCGTTCCTGCACGTAAACCATGTGCTTGAAATCGACCATTTCACAGCCGATCTCGCTCTGATGCGTGCGATACATATCTTGCGCGTCGTACGGCCCGTAAAAGTCCTCGCCTTGGCTGTTCTTCCCCGGACCGGCATGGTCGCGCCCGACGATGAAGTGCGTGCAGCCGTGGTTGGCGCGGATCAACCCGTGCCAGACCGCCTCTCGCGGGCCAGCCATGCGCATCGCCAGGTTCAACAGCGACATTGAGGTGGTGGATGCCGGGTATTTGTCCAGAACGGCCTCATAACACCGCACGCGGGTGAAGTGATCCACATCGCCCGGTTTGGTCATGCCGACCACAGGGTGGATCAGCAGGTTGGCCTGTGCTTCCTTCGCGGCGCGGAAGGTCAGTTCCTGATGCGCGCGGTGCAGCGGGTTGCGGGTTTGGAAGGCGACGACCTTTTGCCAGCCAACTTTACGAAAATAAGCGCGCAGCTCGTTTGGCGTGTCACGACGTGCTTTAAAGTCGTAATGCACCGGAGGCTGGATGCCTGTCACCGGACCGCCGAGATAGACCTTGCCAGCCACGTTGTGCAAGTAGTTGACTGCCGGGTGCGCGTCGTCGTCCGCGCCGAACACCTTCTCGGCCTCGCGCGCCTTGTCCGGCGTCCAGCGGTCGGTCACGGTCATGGTGGCAAGGATCACGCCTTCCTGATCGCGCAGGGCGATGTCCTGGCCCAGTTGGATGCTGTCGGCAAAGTCTTCGCTGACATCCAGCGTGATCGGCATTGGCCAGAGCGTGCCATCGGCCAGGCGCATATTCTCCACCACGCCGTCATAGTCGGCCTCGGTCAGGAAGCCCTTCAGAGGGTTGAACCCGCCATTCATCAGCAGTTCCAGATCGCAGATCTGGCGTGGGCTCAGGTCATGGCTGGTCAGATCCGCCGCCTCAACCTTCAGTTTCGCAGCCGAGTCATACGACACATAAAGCTCGGGGATCGGGCCATAGGGCATGACTTTTGCAGGGCGCGGAGCCGCCTCAGTTTTCACTTGCTTGTTCATTTTCCAAAGACTTTCAAACGGTTTCCGACACCCGGATGCGATGCTTATAGAGGTGATCGTAGTGGGGCTTCATCCGACGATGGACGCGACGCACACGTTCCGGAGCATCTGCCACTTCGATATATTTACGTTTTTGCGGCGTCAGGCCGGTGGATTGCGCCAGATTGGCGTGGAACGAGCCGCCATCCCACCAACTGTGCTCGGACGGGTCCCCGCCCGCTTCCCAGGTCAGCGCCTCTGGGATGAAGGGAATGCCAACGGAGTCGCAGAACGCCTTGGTCATGTCATGGGGGTTTTCCAGCAAGTCGTCGCTGTCGACAACCGGGGGGGTCTTGCCACCGTTCAGCGCCGTCAGCAGGTCGAACAGCGCGTGCTGCTCGGGGAAACCAACCTCCAGCTCATCGAAATCCGGCCATTTGTTGTACATGGACGAAATCGTCTTGGCCGGGTCGCGGATCAGGAACGCATGGGTGAAATACGACAGAAACTCAGGATCCCACATGTGGTTGATATAATGCGGGAAGTCTTTGATGAAGACCGGGCCTTTTTCGGCACGCGCTTTGATATCCGCCCATACGCTTTCCAGAGTGAGGCCGGGGGTCGTGACCTCACCCTCTTTGTAGCGCGGCCACATTGGGTCTTCACCTTGGTACCAGGCTTCGCCGAAAGGTTCGTGCAGGCAATCCAGATCGCCACGCTGGCGCATCATCCATTCAAACGCGGTCGAGGTAGAGCGGGGTATCGCCCAAAGAGCTACAATCTTGTGCATTCGCTTCAGTCTTTCAGTGAGGAGAGCAGGCTGCCCTGCTGGGTTTCCGGGGCCAGGCCCAGGGTTTTGAAGATGCGCCAGTAGAGCGCAGTGTCATGGCCGATGACCGGCTTGCCGAGGCGTTCTTCCAACTCGACCTCATAGTGAACCGGACGTTGCGCAATTCCGTCAGACGGACGGCGGTAATTGCTCATCCCGTTGATCAGATAGGCATCCACATTGGGGGCTTTGTCGGCGGTATAATCGAAGGACTTGTAAATCAGTTCTTCGTCAAAACACCAAATGCAATCATCGACCGCCTCTTGGCTGTCGAACCAACCCTGATCAAAGAAGTTGCCGGCCCAGACCACGTCGAACCCGGCTTCTTTCAGAAATCCTACAGTTCCTTGATACCATGTGTCCCTGTGATAGCAGGCGTTGAGCGCAACCTTTTCGACATTCTGATCCCGCAGCGCCTCGACCATCGAATAACCAGACATGTGAAACGGCGTTTCGTACTTGTCGCTCAGCATTTCGATATGTTGGCGGATGCCCTCAACACCCAGACCACTGGCGTGCACCCAGTTCGAACCGACTTGCCCGCAGACGTCAGCGCCGTTGTTGGCCATACATTCCATGTATTCTTCCAGCAGGCCAAAGTTCTTTTTACGCTGATCAAGGCGATGGGCGTAGTCCGGCACGTGAAGCATACGCCCGTGAACGCCCACACTGCGCGGAGCCATGCGCAGGAAGTCCGACGGGGCTGCATCAAAGTCATGCGGAGGGCAAGTGAAGCCCACCTGATGCGGGAACAGTTTAACCTTGGGGTTTTCCCACTTGGGCGGCTTTACGTAGGTGTTCATCGCTCTTCTTTTCCATTGGAGAATTCTAGCCGAGAGTTAGACCTGTTTCGCCTAATTTTCCTATTGCTTTTTTGTGCCTCTAATCATATCGAAATTGATATGACGTCCCGTATGTATAACCTGCCATCAACAAGTTCTCTGATTGCGTTTGAGGCGGTGGCGCGGTTACAGGGGTTTGCGCGAGCAGCCGAAGAACTTAATACCTCTCAGCCTGCAATCAGCCGTCACATCCGCAATCTGGAAATTCGTTTTGGGGCGGATCTTTTTCATCGGGACAGAACACCGATTTGCCTGACGGCTAAAGGAAGCTTGTTCTATGCCGGAGTTGTTCAGGGATTTGACGCATTACAAAACGCGGTTCGGGATCTTGAGCGCGTCGAAAATCGGGTCACACTGGTGTGTTCGCATTCGGTGTCGCATCTGTTGCTCATGCCACGCTTCGGAAAACTCCGGCAGGCGTTGGGTCGCAATGTCGAGCTACGTTTTATGACATCGGCGTACAATCTGGTTCAGGCTGCTGTTGAGACAGGCGGTGATATCGTTTTTGAATACTCCTCTTCACCGCCCGAGCACGAACATGTCGTCGTCTGTAAGGAAGAAATTAAGCCCGTTGGAACGCCCGAGAACGTTGCCAGAGCAATAGACGCTTTGCAGGGCAAATGCGATCCGCCACCGCTTTTGAAGCTTCAAAAGGAAAACTATGGCTGGATGGACTGGTCCGACTGGCAAAGCGCGCATCCCGGCTATGCCAACTGGCCGATTTCAGAAGAGTTCGATAGCTATGTCTACTTATTGGAAGCCGCCGCTTCTGGTGAAGGGCTCGGCCTTGGGTGGCGTAGCTTTGTCGATGCCTATCTGGACCGTGGCGATCTGGTTGAAATGCCCGATGACTGGTATTCAAGAGAGACCATCATTTACGCTAGGCTGACCCGCTACGGCCAACAAAACCCTATCGCTCGAAAATGCCTTAAACTGCTGGAAAACCTATAGCTGCATCGCTGCTGGCGCAGGACTTTATAGCAGATACATTGGGTTGAAACCCCGTATCGCAACACAAGCCTTCATAGTGGGCAGTGTTATGCGAAAAACAGAATTGCGAGCAGATTCCCCTGCCCTCGTAAAAAAGCGTCAGATCAATCACCGCTTGAAGCAGAAGAAACGCCGTATCTGCTGATCATCATCTCAACACTGTTTTCGATCGTTTGCGCCATTTCCGATTCGCTAAGCGTTCCACCCGTGAACATCAGCGGCCAAAAAGCACGCGCCTTAATCAGACCGACAAACTCGATCCCCGCGCGTTCGGGATCATCGACCTGCAACTGCCCGTCCTCGGCTGCATCTTTTAACATCGCAATAAAGGTCTGCGTCTTGTCCAGTTTCCCTTGGACCTTCGCCGCAAGTTCGGGGTTGCGCAAAGTTTCGCTGACCACCATCCGCGCCATGGCGATCACGTCGGGATGCATCAGAATCCGTCCCTCGGCCCAGGCCAGTTCAGTCAATTGCTCGCGAATATCGCGGCCTTTTTCATACCGGATTTCCAGAACTTCGGCAAAACGGCTGGATAGCTCAACAACAATAGAGCGAAACAAATTGTCCTTACTTTCGAAATACTTATACAGCGTACGCTTGGACACTTCTGCCCGAGCTGAAATTCGATCCATACTGGCCGCAGCAAAACCCTTTTCCTGGAATTCGGCCACAGCAGCTTCGATGATCTGTGCGTATTTGGACGCATTCGGTGTGCTGCATTCGTTCATATCAGAGCTATAGACCCATTGACGGGGAGCGGTCAAACCCTAGGTAAACGCAAGAGTTTACAAGGGCGTAAATCTGTGCCACTAGTAAACCCGCCAGTTTACCACTCTGGAAACCAGCCCGAACAGGAGAGTCCCCAATGTCATTAACTTTGAAACTAAACGGCAAGACCCATGAGGTTGATGCCGAACCCGGCACGCCCTTGCTGTGGGTGATCCGGGACGAGTTGAAGCTGACCGGAACCAAATTCGGATGTGGCGTTGCGTCGTGCGGCGCGTGTACCGTGCATTTGAATGGCGAGCCTGTCCGCTCGTGCCAGACTTACATCGAAGACGTCGAAGACGCCGAAATAACCACAATCGAAGCGGTTGGCGACGACAAGATCGGTGCTGCTGTTCAACAGGCATGGGTCGAGCTGGATGTGGTTCAATGCGGCTATTGCCAATCGGGTCAGGTGATGTCAGCGGTGGGGCTGCTTTCGGAAAACCCCAAACCGTCGGTCGAAGAGATCGACGATTACATGGCTGGCAACGCGTGCCGCTGCGCCACCTATCAACGCATCCGCGCCGGTATCCAGCGCGCGTCTGAAATCCTGGAGGCCTGATTCATGACCATCAACACTTCCCGCCGTGGATTTCTGAAAGGTGCTGCCGCTGCTGGTGCCGTCCTGCTGGTTGGCGCTCGTCCTGATGGCTCGCTTGCTGCCACAACAACGGAAAGCGCTCAGTTCAATCCGTTCGTGAAAATTGACGCCGATGGCACAGTAACAGCTATCGTAAAGCACTTTGAGATGGGCCAAGGACCAGCGACCGGCCTGCCCACTTTGATTGCCGAGGAAATCGGCCTGCGCATGGACCAAATCGCGTATGAATTTGCCCCGTCCAATGCACATGTCTACGCCAACCTCGCGTTCGGTCAGGCACAAGGCACCGGCGGGTCGACCGCCATGGCAAACTCTTGGCAACAATACCGTCAGGCCGGAGCCGCAGCGCGCGAAATGCTGATCAACGCCGCCGCTCAGGCTTGGGGCGTGGATGCATCGGGTGTGACCATCGAAGAGGGCATCGTCAAAGCAGGCGACAAGTCGGCACCGATTGCTGAATTTGTTGCTGCTGCTGCACAACTCGAAGCGCCAGCCGAACCGCAGCTTAAAGACCCGTCAGAGTTTCGCCTGATCGGCAACGAAGCCGTGCGCCGTAAGGATTCGGCGATCAAAGGCAATGGCCAGGCCATTTACGGCATGGACCTGCACCTGCCCAACCAAATGGTTGCGATGATCAAACGTCCAGACGCTCGCGGTGGAACGGTCAAGAGTTTTGACGACAGCGGGTCACAGCAAGTCAAAGGTTTCATCAACGCAGCGACCCTGCCGAACCAGGCCGGTGTGGCTGTCTATGCCGAAAACACATGGGCGGCTATTCAGGCGCGTGAAGCGCTTGAGGTTGAATGGGATGTTTCCGCTGCCGAAACCCGCAGTTCTCAGCAAATTGAGGAAGAGATCCGCGCCGCTTTGGACGCTGCGCCTCAGTACAACGTCAACGGGGCGGACGCGACCGAAGTTGCAGCAAAGATCGACGGTGCCGACACAGTTCTGGAGAAAACGTTCTACTTCCCGCTGCTGGCACATGCACCGATGGAACCGATGAACTGCACCATCGAACAGGCAGAGGACGGTACGATTGTGCTGCACGACGCGGCGCAGATTCCTACCATCGTACATTTCGCCCTGGCCGCAGTCTTTGAATTGCCGCCCGAGAAAATCCAGATCAACACCCTGTTGGCCGGTGGTTCTTTTGGGCGCCGCGCAACACCGGACGCAGATTATCAGGTCGAGGCGGCGTTGGCCTTTGTGCTCACAGATCGCACCCGCCCGGTGAAGCTGGTTTGGACACGTGAAGATGATATCCGCAGCGGCTATTACCGCCCGGCGTTCGGCCACAAGGTTCGGATTGGACTGGACGGTCAAGGCGACATCGTCGGATGGCAGCACCAGGTCGCAGGCCAGTCCATCATGAAAGGTACACCCTTCGAAGCGGTATTGGTTCATGACGGCATTGATCACAGCTCGATCGAAGGTATCGCGGACAGCCCTTATGCAATTCCCGGTATGGCCTTGGGGTTAACGGACACACCAAAAGCAACCTCGCTTCTGTGGTGGCGGTCTGTGGGGCACACCCACACGGCCTATGTCATGGAAACCATGATGGATCTTGCCGCTCAGAGCGCGGGACGCGATCCGGTAGAGTTCCGCTTGGCTCATTTGTCCGACAGCAGCAATCCTGACCAGCAGCGCAAGGCGGCCGTGTTGAAGCTGGCTGCGGAAAAGGCTGGCTGGGGAACCCCTCGTGAGGGCCGGGCATTAGGTGTTGCGGTTCACAAGTCTTTTGGGTCTTACGCAGCTGAAGTGGTCGAGATTTCGGGCGATCCGGAAAGCGGCATCAAGATCGAAAAGGTCACTTGCGCCGTGGATTGTGGCATTGCCGTGAACCCCGATACTGTGCGCGCCCAGATGGAAGGTGGCATTGGATACGGCATTGGCCATGTGATGCGCGACCAGATCACACTGACCAGCGGAGCGGTAGATCAGTATAATTTCCCTGACTATGAACCGCTTCGCATTGGCGATATTGCCGCGATCGACGTGCATATCATGCCGTCCGCCGAGGCACCGACCGGTGTTGGAGAACCCGGCACTCCGCCTTCGGCGCCGGCGCTGGCCAACGCGATCCACGCCATGTCGGGTCTTCTTGTTGCGCAACTGCCGATGGAAGAGAACGGCGTTAGTTTTGCATAAATAGCTTTGCCCCGCGCCGGGTCACACCAGCGCGGGGCTTGGCCTTGGTCTCCTGATCTAAAATTTGATCAAATTTGGTGACAAAACAGGTTCATTGAAGTACATCACGGGGAACCAGCACCGACGGAGCCCCCAATGGACCTGAGCGCCCTGCACAATTTTCGCGTTGCCGCATGTGACTTGAATGGCCAGATGCGTGGCAAGCGCGTTCCCCCTGCCTATGCGGACAAATTGGACAAAGGCGCAGTTCGAATGCCGTTTTCAGCATTGAATGTCGATCTATGGGGCGCCGACATCGACGGCAGCCCGCTTGTCTTTGAAACCGGTGATGCTGATGGCGTGTTGCGTCCGACCGAACGCGGCGCAGTCCCTGTACCATGGCTTGAGAGTGAAACAGCCCTAGTGCCAATGAGCCTTTATGATGATGAAGGTGTTCCATTTGCCGGAGATCCACGCCACGCGTTGTCAGCCACGCTGGACCGTTATGCGCAACGCGGCTGGTCGGTCATGGCAGCAACCGAGCTGGAGTTTACTCTGGTGGACGCCTCTGGCCCGCAACCGCAACCTCCGATAAACCCAATTACCGGACGTCGTATGTCGGACGAAGCCGTTCTGTCGGTTACTGAAATGGACGCGTTCGAAGAATTTTTCACCGACCTGTACGACGGCTGTGCTGATATGGGGATCCCTGCGCAGACGGCTATCTCAGAAAGCGGTGTCGGCCAGTTTGAGATCAACCTGAACCACCAAGGCGCTATGCGATGCGCTGACGATACGTGGCTTTTCAAGACCTTGACGCGTGGGTTGGCCCGCAAACATGGATTTGCCGCCACCTTCATGTCGAAACCCTATGCCGATGATGCAGGCAACGGGATGCATGTGCATTTCTCGGTTCTGGATCAGGACGGGCGCAACGTGTTCGACAACGGTGGATCAGAAGGCACTCAGGCTCTGAAGTCTGCCGTTGCAGGCTGTGTTGCGGCCATGCCGGGAAGTACGCTGATCTTTGCGCCGCACGGCAACTCTTACACCCGGCTTGTGCCGGGCGCTCATGCGCCGACGGGGGCGTGCTGGGCCTACGAGAACAGAACTGCCGCCATTCGTATTCCCGGTGGAAACCCATCCGCGCGCCGTATCGAGCACCGCGTCGCAGGAGGGGACATCAACCCCTACCTCATGCTGACTGCGGTTCTGGGGGCGGCACTGGTTGGTATCGAAGACGGGCTGCAACCGCCTGCTCCGATTTCCGGAAATGCCTATGATCTGACAGACTTGCCGCAGCTAATGCCCGACTGGTCAACGGCAATAGACCGATTTGAAGCAGACCCCATGATCGCACGCCTGTTCCCTGCCGACCTGATCCGGTATCTAGCCATGACCAAACGACAGGAAGTCAAACGGTTTTCGAGCATCCCACCAGAGGCGCACTGGCTGAGCTATCTTGAGGCGGTTTGACCCTCTTGCCGCCTTGTATGGACTCGGCTAGTATGAATTTGATCAAATTTGGTGACACATGAAAATCGGCATATTACAAACCGGCCACACCCCCGATGTGCTGCAGGGTGAATTCGGGGATTACGATGCTCTGTTTCCCAAACTTCTTGATGGGCACGGGTTTGATTTCGAAACCTTCGCTGTGGTGGACGGCATTTTCCCGAAGGATGCTGATGACGCAGACGGTTGGGTCATCACCGGTTCGCGCCATGGCGCTTATGAAGACCTGCCTTGGATTGCGCCACTGGAAGCACTGGTCCGAGAGATCCACCAAAGCGGCAAACCCCTTATTGGTGTGTGTTTTGGTCACCAGATCATCGCGCAGGCCCTTGGCGGCAAGGTCGAAAAATTCTCGGGCGGATGGGCCGTAGGGCGCACCGAATACGACTATAACGGGGATAAGGTCTGGCTGAATGCCTGGCATCAGGATCAGGTTGTAGACCTTCCTGAACAGGCGCGTGTTCTGGGACGGAATGCATTCTGTGAAAACGCGATGCTGGCTTATGGGGACACAATCTGGACCGTTCAGGCGCATCCAGAGTTTTCCAACGGCTTCGTTTCGGGCCTGATGCGAACACGAGGCAAAGGCGTGGTTCCCGACACCCTTATGCAAGCCGCCGCAAACCGTGAAACTGCACCCGATGACAATGCCAGAATCGCGCGCCAGATGGCCGAGTTTCTAAAGAAAGAGAGAGCCTGATGGCTGATTGGACCGATAAACTGCCGGACGCTGCCAAAGCGTATTTCCATGGGCAAAGGCTGGATGAGGTTGAATGCATCATCTCGGACCTGCCGGGTATTGCGCGGGGCAAGGCGGTGCCTGCCTCAAAGTTTGCAAAGCAGTCGTATTTCCACCTGCCCGACAGCATATTCTACCAGACCATCACTGGTGGCTGGGGTGAAGCGGCGGGTGAAGATGGCTTTATCGAGCGGGACATGATCCTCAAGCCCGATTTCTCGACCACCTCCGCCGCGCCCTGGACCGGAGACTGGACGCTGCAGGTGATCCACGACGCCTATGACCGAGAGGACAACCCTATCCCGTACAGCCCGCGTAACGTCCTGAAGCGTGTTGTACAGCTTTATCACGACAAGGGCTGGAAACCTGTTGTCGCGCCCGAGATGGAGTTTTTCTTGGTCGCCCCCAATGTCGACCCGGCACAGGGCATTAAGCCGATGATGGGGCGCTCTGGTCGCCCAGCCGCGGCGCGACAGGCCTATTCCATGACTGCGGTGGACGAGTTCGGCCCGGTGATCGACGACATCTATGATTTCGCTGAACACCAGGGGTTCGAGATCGACGGCATCACGCAGGAAGGCGGAGCCGGACAGTTGGAGATTAACTTGCGTCACGGCAATCCGATCAAGCTGGCGGATGAGGTGTTCTATTTCAAACGCCTGATCCGCGAAGCCGCGCTGCGCCACAACTGTTTCGCGACGTTCATGGCCAAACCGATCGAGGAAGAGCCCGGATCGGCCATGCACATCCACCATTCGATCATCGACATGGAAACGGGTGAGAATATCTTCTCCGGTCCGCAAGGCGGTGAGACGGACGCGTTTTACCATTTCATCGCAGGCTTGCAGAACCACTTGCCTGCTGGTCTGGCGGTGATGGCACCATATGTGAATTCGTACCGTCGCTATGTGAAAGACCACGCCGCGCCGATCAATCTGGAATGGGCCCGCGACAACCGTACAACCGGTATCCGCGTGCCCCTATCCAGCCCGGCGGCGCGCCGTGTCGAAAACCGCATCGCCGGAATGGACTGCAACCCGTATCTGGGCATCGCGTTGTCACTGGCCTGCGGCTATCTGGGACTGGTCGAACAGGAACGCCCCCGCCGCCAATTCTATGGCGACGCTTATGAAGGCGAAGGGGATATTCCTCAGATCATGGGGGAAGCGCTGGATCTGTTTGACGGGGCCACTGCCCTGCACGAGGTCCTTGGACCTGAATTCGCCCGCGTCTACGGCATTGTAAAACGGGCCGAGTACGAGGAATTCCTGCAGGTCATCTCTCCGTGGGAACGCGAACATCTTTTGGTCAACGTCTGAGACGCGCCGTGAACCTGCTTTATTCTAATGACCGCAAGGGCGAATACCCTGCCAGTTGGTACGCTGCGACGTCAAACCCGACGGATCGTTTCCCCGCACTGTCAGAAGACGTCAAAGCAGATGTGTGTGTTGTTGGTGGTGGCTATACCGGCCTGTCCACAGCATTGCATCTTGCCGAAGCCGGGTTCGACGTCGTATTGCTTGAGGCCCACCGCGTCGGCTTTGGCGCATCCGGCCGCAACGGTGGTCAGTTGGGCAGCGCACAACGGATGGATCAAGAGGATCTCGAAAGCCTTGTTGGCGATGAAGATGCCGCCAAACTGTGGAGTCTGGCCGAAGACGCCAAGGATTTGGTCAAGTCTCTGATCACCAAAAACCAGATCGCATGTGACCTGAAACCCGGCGTCGCGGTTTTGGGGCTAAGCACCTCAGAGCAGAAAGAACTGCACGACCATGCCGGTCACCTGTCTGACCGGTACGGCTATGATCAGATTGAGCTGTTGGACGAAAACGCAGGCCGCGCGCTCTGCCCGTCCCCAGCTTACAAAGGCGGATATCTGGATATGGGCGCGGCGCACCTGCATCCCTTGAACTATGCCTTGGGGTTGGCGCACGCGGCGGCAAAAGCGGGTGTGCGGATTTTTGAAAGCACCGAGGTCACAGGGATTGATGACTCCCGGCCTGCGGTGATCCGTACCTCTAACGGTACTGTTCGGGCCGAGCATGTGATCCTGGCGTGCAACGGCTATCTGGGCGACCTCAATCGCTCTGTTGCCTCTCGGGTCATGCCGATCAACAACTTCATTGCCGCCACCGAACCTTTGGGCAGCGATGCGGCGCGGGTTTTGACACAGGATGTCGCGGTTGCGGACACCAAGTTTGTGGTAAATTACTTCCGCCTAAGTGCGGATGGTCGACTGTTGTTTGGGGGCGGCGAAAGCTATGGCTACCGTTTCCCTTCGGACATTGCCGCCAAGGTTCGCAAACCCATGGCCGAGATTTTCCCCCACCTGCGTGACGTCAAAATCGACTATGCTTGGGGGGGAACGCTGGCTATCACCATGCGGCGGATGCCCTATTTGGCCCGCGTCGCGCCGAACATCCTGTCCGCTTCGGGCTATTCCGGTCATGGTGTCGGCACCGCGACCCACGCCGGGCAGCTCATGGCATTGGCCATTCAAGGACAGGCTGAAGGGTTCGACACAATGGCGCGCGTGCCTGCCCTGCCCTTCCCCGGCGGACCTGCGCTGCGCAACCCGCTGTTGGTGCTTGCGATGACCTGGTTCGCGCTGCGCGACCGGCTTGGGATCTGATCCACGTAAATTACGACAGATTGGTGAATTTTTGCCAACCCTGTGATTGAGGGCTTGGATTGCCATGTGATTACCTTTACCTTTCCCAAAGATAGAATTCGGGAAATCCAAATATGACGCTTCCACCAAACGTCCATGACGCCGAACCCATCCCCGCAGCAGCCCGCGAAGCCATCGGCGCCTTGATGCAATCAGGCGATCTGTTCCGCTATACCGCACCGCAAGACGCCCCGGTGGCCTTGCTGGAAGCTGAGTTCGCGGAATTGCTGGGCTCGAAATACGCGCTTGCTGTATCGTCCTGCTCGGCTGCGCTGTTCCTGTCGCTCAAGGCGCTGGATTTACCCCGCGACGCGCGCGTTCTGATCCCAGGCTTTACCTTCGCAGCAGTGCCGTCATCCGTCGTTCACGCAGATTGCATCCCCGTACTCTGCGAAGTGGGCGAAAACTATCGCATCGACATTGCCGATTTCGAAGTCAAGCTGAACGGCGTACAGGCCGTGATCATCAGCCATATGCGCGGACATACATCCGACATGGACGCAATAATGGAGCTGTGCGACGCGCGCGGCATTCCAGTGATCGAAGACGCTGCGCATTCGCTGGGCACCACGTGGCATGGCCGCAATATTGGTACGATCGGCAAGGTCGGTTGTTTCTCGTTCCAATCCTACAAGATGATCAACGCAGGCGAAGGCGGCATTCTGGTCACAGACGATGCCGATCTGGTGGCCCGCGCTGTCATCATGTCCGGCGCGTATGAGCATAACTGGAAGAAGCACAAAACCCCGCACGGCGATAACTCGCCTGAACTGGAACAGGCGTTTGCCCGTTGGCAGAACAAACTGCCCCTGTATAACCTGCGTCTCAGCAATCTGAGCGCGGCAGTAATCCGCCCTCAGATACCGGAACTTGCGCGCCGTGTGCGCGACGGTCTGGCGAACCACGACTATGTGGCCGAACGCCTGAACACCTCACCCTATATCGATGTTCCCGCACCGCTGGCACCTGAACGGCGTGCACCCGACTCGATCCAGTTCAATCTTGTTGGGATGGACGAGGCCGAGGTTCGTGCGTTTGCCGCCGCATCCGAGGCACGCGGCGTAAAAGTTCAGGTCTTTGGTCTGAGCGAGGACAATGCCCGCGCCTTCTGGAACTGGCAGTTCCTTCCTGAAACATTCGAACTGCCGCAAACCCGCGCCATGCTGATGAAAGCCTGTGACGTCCGCCTGCCTGTGCGACTGACGCGCGAGGAACTGGATGTGATCGCGGATGTTATTTTGGCCTCGGTGGGTGAAGTGACCGGCCCGATGCCGGTCTATGGCACCTAAAAAAGCAGGCCCGCTTAGCTGCGGGCCTTTTCTTTTCGATATCAGTTCAGCTTGGATAGTTTCTGCTGAAGCTCTGCCAGCTGTTTCTTGATATCATCCAGATCCTCTTTCGGCTCGGCCTTTTCCTCTTCCGCGTCAGGCGCAGACCATCCGCCGGACAAGCCACCGGTCATGGCTTTCAAGAACGCTTGTTGCTGCGCTTGCAGCGCGTCGAAACCCGGCATCTGAGACATCGGGTTCATGGCGCTCATGTTCTCCATCATCTTGCTTTGGCTTTCGCGCAGCATCTCGAACGAGCTTTGCAGGAATTGCGGCATCATACCCCCGCCCGGCACCATATAGCTGCGGACCAAATCGTTGAGAACGTTCACCGGCAGCACATTCTCACCCCGGCTTTCATGTTCAGCAATGATTTGCAGTAGATACTGCCGCGTCAGGTCATCCCCGGTTTTCAGGTCAATGATCTGCACCTCACGCCCGTCGCGGATAAAGCCCGCAATATCTTCGAGCGTCACGTAATCGCTGGTCTCGGTGTTATACAGCCGACGGCTGGCATAGCGCTTGATCAGCAGCGGTTTTTCTTGGTCCGACACCGGGTACCCTCCCCAAGGATGATGCGTTGCAGCACAGGTTATGCGACTGCAGCACAAAAAGAAAGGGCAGGTCAATCGACCTGCCCAACGCGATTGCACCTCATGGGAGGATTGGGTGCGCTTCGCGGACGTTCTTACTTAGCCGCTGCGGCTTTCTTAGCAGCAGTGGTCACGTCGTTGGTTGCTTTTTTGACAGCAGCAGTTGCTTCTTCTGCAACGTCTTTACCAGCAGCCATCAGCAGCTCGACGGTTTCGGTCTGAACTTTTTTCGCGATTTCAGCGAAAGCAGCCAGGTTTTCAGCTGCAACTTCAGCCGACGCGCTTGCAAAATCGGTTGCCGCTTTTGCGTAATCAGCAGGTTCTGCCTTTGCTTTCGACATCTCGGTCAGTTTGGCCAGAGTTTCTTTGGTCCATTTGTTCGAGATCTCAGCCGATTTCTCAGCAGCTTCCAGAGCAACACCCGACAGCTTTTCGTTCAGCGAAGCGGTCGATTTGAATGCGTCTTCCATTGCGGTGGTGTCCACCGGGAATGCGCCCATCATGTCTTTCATGATCGCGCTAAAGTCTTGGGTCTTTGCCATTGTCCTAATCCTTTTAGCCGGTCCGGGCCCACCCCGGGCTTCATCAGCTTGAGGACAATATGATTGCTGCGCCGCAGCATTGCAAGTTTTTTCTTGCTGCAGCGCAGAAAAAATTAAGTTTCAAAATGAAATCAGGCGTTTGGATTCGCCAAAACATAGGTCCCCGGAGCGGGTGCAAGGCTTGGATGGCCCGAATCGCCTGCATCGCGTGCTGGCACCTGTTTCCCCGACCGTTTCTTCAGCCAAGCGTCCCACATGGGCCACCACGATCCTTGGTGAAAATCTGCTTCTTTCAGCCAAGTATCAGAGTCCGCTTTCAAGTCCGGATTGGTGTAGTGCCCATATTTCTTTTTGCTCGGCGGGTTCACAATACCGGCGATATGGCCCGACTCTGAAACCACGAAAGTCTTCGACCGCGAGCCCATCTTTTGGACACCGCGATAACAGTCTTTCCAGGCAGCGATATGATCGGTCTCGCAGGTAATGGCCATCAAGGGCACATCCACGTCGCTTAACGTCAGCTTGTGGCCCATCAACTCAAAACCGTCTGTTGCGAACTCATTGCGCTGACACAGGCCACGCAAATATTGCACAGCCATTTTGGCAGGAAGGTTCGCACCATCGCCGTTCCAGTACAGCAGATCAAACGCCGGAGGCACCTCTCCCATCATATAGCTGCGAATGGCCGGCCCATAGACCAGGTCGCGCGACCGAAGGAACGACATGGTACGCGCCATGATCCACGAGCGAAGGACACCTTCCTTGTTCACTTCTTCCTCAATACCGTCGATGAAGTCGTTCTGCAGGAAAGGCGTGAACTCACCCTGATCAGAGAAATCCGTCAACGCCGTAAACAGCGTGGCCGATTTGACCGACTTGTCACCGCGCTGTTTCAACAACGACAAGGTGAGGCTGAGCGTCGTGCCCGCGATGCAATAGCCGACCGCGTTGACTTGCTTGACCTTGCAGATCTTCTTGGCGACGTCGATTGCCGTCAAAAAGCCGTCCTGAATGTAATCTTCCATGCCGGTTTCGGCATAACTTTCGTCTGGATTAACCCAACTGACGACGAACAAGGTGTAGCCTTGATCGGTGATCCATTTGATCAGGCTGTTTTGCGCTTTCAGGTCCAGAATATAGAACTTGTTGATCCAGGGCGGAAACAGGACGATCGGCGTCTCGTACACGGATTCCGTTGCAGGCTTGTATTGGATCAGCTCCATCATCCGGTTGCGGAACACCACGTCTCCCGGTGTGGTTGCCAGGTTTCCGCCAACCTCGAACGCATTTTCATCCGCAAGCTTTACAACCAGTTCGCCATCATTGGCCTCCAAGTCGGAAACAAGGTTTTCCAATCCCTGAATCAAGGATTGGCCTTCGGTCTCAACCGCCTTTTGCAGGGCATCAGGGTTTGTTGCCAGAAAATTGGTGGGGGCCATCATGTCGATGATCTGCTGCGAAAAGTACTGCAAGCGCTGCTTGTCCTTGGCATCCAGATCGTCGACCGAAGCGACAGCTTGCGCGATGGCCTGCGCGTTGGTTTGGTATTGCTGTCGGATCAGACGGAAATAGGGGTTGGTTTCCCATAGGGGGTTCGAGAAACGCTTGTCTCCGGGGGCGGGGTTTTCGTCTTCCAATTCACCTTGGGTCAATGCCTGCTGCGCTTCGGCAAAGTTCAGAACAGACTTTCCCCAGAATTCTATTTGCTGTTCCAACAGTTTGGCGGGATTTTGCCAAGCTTCGGCCCAATATGCCGTTGCTGCTCGTGCGAAAAGCTCTTGATTCGGGCCATCCAGCGCGGGGGTATGCGGCTTTTTAGTAGCCATGACCTCAATCAATCGCTTCGAGAGCTGCTCGACCTTGTCCATATTTTCTTTAAGGCGTTCAATGTGTTCGTCTGATACGTCTGGCATTTGGTCTTCGCTAGTTGTCATTTTAACAATTCCCCCCTAACCTCGCTGCTATGCAGAATAACGTCGTGGGTGCTGGGGGGCAAAGCGACGAATGGTCCGAACTTTCAGACTGACACTCAGGAGGCCCCATTTATGCGCTACATGATGACCTACGACCTTATGGAAACCATGCGCAACACCAACCAATGGCTTGGGGCAACAGCCAGCGCGATGGCCTCTTACCCAATGTTTTCGATGGTGCCCAACCCGGCTTTCAACTGGATGGCCGCCTGGGGTGAGGTGACTGAGCGTACGTTCCAGCGCATGGTTGTGAAACCTGACTGGGGTATCCGCACCTTCACTTGTGAAGACGGCAAGGACCACCTGGTTGAGATTACAACTGTTCTGGAACGCCCATTCGGCGATCTGGTCCATTTCCGCGTCAACGGCCGCGAAGAACAACCGCGCAAGGTGCTGCTGGTCGCGCCCATGTCGGGCCACTACGCAACGCTGCTGCGTTCGACCGTCAAAAGCCTTCTGGTCAATTGCGAAGTCTACATCACCGACTGGCATAATGCGCGCGATATCCCTGTGTCTGCGGGCAAGTTCGATGTAGAGGATTACACCCTCTATCTTGTCGATTTTATGAAAGAGTTGGGCCCAGAAACGCATGTTGTTGCAGTCTGTCAACCGGCCCCTCTGACCCTTGCGGCCACAGCCTACCTGGCCGAAGTGGAACCGAAAGCACAACCCAGCACCTTGACCTTGATTGGCGGCCCGGTCGACCCGGATGCGACCCCCACCGACGTGACCGATTTCGGACGGCGCGTGACCATGGGTCAGTTGGAAGAAACCATGATCCAGCGTGTCGGCTTCAAATACAAAGGCGTCGGTCGCATGGTCTATCCCGGCCTGTTGCAGCTTGCATCTTTCATGTCGATGAACGCCGAACGCCATTCCAAGGCTTTTTCGGATCAGATTCAACGCGTTATCCGGGACGAAGCCTCGGACATGGACGCCCACAACCGGTTCTATGATGAATATCTGGCCGTCATGGACATGACCGCCGAGTTTTATCTTTCGACTGTCGAGCGTGTCTTCAAGAACCGCGAGATTGCGCGGAATGAGTTTGTCGTCGCCGGTCACAAGGTGGACATGTCCAAGATCACGGATGTTGCAGTGAAAACTGTCGAAGGGGCAAATGACGATATTTCAGCACCCGGTCAGTGCATCGCCGCGCTTGAACTGTGCACCGGCCTGCCTGACAGCAAGAAGGCAAGCCATGTGGAACCCGGCGCAGGTCACTACGGCATCTTCGCAGGCCGCAGCTGGCGTGACAACATCCGCCCGCTTGTGATTGATTTCATGAATGAAAACAGCCGCAAGCCACGTCGCCGCGCTGCCAACACCAACAAAGTCGCGTAAAACGGAATGAGCGAGCCTGCGCATTGCGGCCTCGCCTTTTCCTGCCAGTGCGGAAAGTTGCAGGGGCACATTTCCGCAAGGGGTGTTCGGCAAGGGACTCATGTCTCCTGTTTTTGCCACGATTGCCGCGCCGCACAGCTGTATTTCAAACAACCGGACCCAGCCCCCGGACCTGTCGACATACTGCAGATGGCACCGGAAGAGATCGAAATCTCCTCCGGCAGTCAATTTTTGGCGGCGATGAAGCTTGGCCCCAACGGGATGCTGCGATGGTACGCCAGTTGCTGCAATGCCCCGCTGGCAACAACGCCACCACGCGCAAGTTTTCCCTTTGCCGGATTTCTGGTTCGCAGGATCACCGACGACATTTCGGTCCTGGGTCCCGTCACAACGCGCGGATTTGTGCCCCAACCCGATGGAAAACAGAAACACGAGAAAATCAGGTTTGCGGCCTTCGGTCTGATGCGTCGCGTTGCAGCTTCGCGTCTGTCTGGGCGCTGGAAGAACACACCTTTCTTCGACCCGAAATCCGGCGAACCCGTTGCGACGCCGTTGCTGATAACGAAAAACGAACGCGCAGCGCTCTATCCATAGTCGAACGGAAGCTGAGCATTCAGCCAAGTTTGCAGGGCTTCGTTCACGTGGTCAGGCGCTTCAAGGGTCAAAAGATGACCTGCGTTTTGAAGAGCAAGCATTTCGGCCTCCGGTAACAAATCAGCCATAAACGAATGTCGTCTGACCGGTGCAAGAGTGTCATGTGCGCCGCATAGCACCAGTGTCGGCACCTTGATTTTCCGTAATGCTGCTTGCTGATCAGGTCGTCGTTGCAAGGCTCGCATCTGGCGCACGAACACTTCGGCACCCAACCCCTCTGCCATCGCTAAAAAATCGTTCAGAATGGGGATGCGCCGAGGCCCCGGCGCCAAGGCGTCGGATCCCACAAGTTTGCGCATCATCTCTTCCAGACGACCGCCTTGCGCACCAATGATCAAATCTTCCCGACTGGCCGCCATTTGCGGTGTATCAGCCTGCGCATCGGTGGCCATCAGACACAGCCGAGAAATCCGTTCCGGCGCCCTACGCACAAGTTCCAAAGCCACCACGCCCCCCATACTGTGCCCGGCAAGCGCAAAACGATGTGGTAGTTGGTCAAGCAACCCCGAGGCGATTTCTTCAATGCGCTCGCCGCCAGACACAGGTGCGACAGTCACAGACCGCGCACGCGACAACAGCTCGATCTGAGGGCGAAACAGTCGGGCATCACACATCAACCCAGGCAAGAACACCAGCGGCTCGATCACGCGGGGCCTCCATTTAATCGGTTTTCCGAGCCCTTCCCTTTTCTGTCAGGATGAAAGGTTTGCCGCAGTCGGGCAAGGGAAACCTTATGGATAGGCAATTCCGCGAAACGCAGGGAAATCCGCGTACCGGAGCTGACGTTTGGATCTGTCTTCATCGGGGTCAGCCCCCGGCTTCAACAGACAGCCCCGCGGGTCGATATAGCTGTCAATCCTGCGCAGCGGCTTAGGCCGCCACACCAAATTGAATGCGCAAAGCTTGGGAAAAAACCAAATCTCGGAATAGGTCAGGTGATCGTGCATCCACCACGCCAAATCGCGCCAGTCCCGCCCTTGCGCGTAGTGATCTGCAAACCAAGGGATCACGATAGAAGCTCCTGCAATTCGCGCATCGCATTCGCCGCGATCCCAGATATGGCACTCCAGCCGGTTGTCATTGCGGGCGCAGTTCAGCCGATTTTCATTGCCGAACCGGTTCAAAGACGGCGACCTGTACCCTGATCGCACGGCGACACGGCCAAAGGTTTCCTCCAACGGGTCCAGCAGTGTTTCGCAAAACGCGCGCCCCGTCTCGATCGCCAGGTCCGGATTGTCGGGAATATTCTGCTTTTGGTGGAAATTGCCGATCTCCGAATACAGAAAATCGCGCATGAAGAAATGCCGGGACAAGCGAACGCGACCCAAGGTCTCTAAACTCCACATGCTGCCCGGCTTTCGCATTTTGCCTCCTCAATTTCGGTTGGGCTTTACTCTATCCCCAGTTCTTTCAACCAAGTCAGGATACTCTCAACGGCGGCATCGGTCTGCCCCGGCGACATCAGCCGCCCGGCAATGACATGTGATGCGGGATCGTCTCCTGGCCCCATTGTGACCAACTCGACCGTTGCTGAAGCGCCCCAGGCTTCGGCGACTTTATGTGTCTTGTCGGGACGCACAACCTGATCATCGTCCGAAAACCAAAACAAGGCTGGCACCAGAGCTTCGGAAAAATCCAACGCATAAACGACATCAACCAGAACGGACATCGGAACGACGGCTTCCCAAGGATAGACGGCGGACCAATACGTGTTCTTCTCTGGATCCGGTCCGGACACATCTCGCTCTGGCCCCATAAGGATCGGTAACCAATCCCGGGCCCAAGGCAGCGTCGGCACCCACGCCGCGGCAGTATTCACGCCAAAATTCGGCGACACAAAGACCATTGCGGCAACATCTTTGCTAAGATCCGCGTCAAGCGCTGCAGCCGCCGCCAAAGTACCACCGGTAGAGGTTGAGATAACGATCACCTTGTCGCCAACCGCCCGCGCCGCAGCCAACCCTTCGGCAGTGTCCTGCATCCAACCTGACGCCGTGCCTTCCGCCATGGCAGATCCATCTCGGCCATGACCCTGCAGGCGCATGTAGACAAGGTTTGCCCCAAGCGCATCGGCGACCAGATCAGGCACCGGACGGATTTCTTCGGAACTTGCAGAAAACCCATGGATATAGAGCACAGAGTAAGGTGTGCGCTGCTCCTTGAAACCTTCCTGCCAGACCACACGCTTCTCAACGCCTGGAACAATATCGTCAAAAGCTGATTCAGTGCTTTCGAAATAGACCTGAACACCTTCACCAAACTTGCGAGAGTCGAATGTTGGGTGCAAATCCACCTCCTCGCGCGGCCCGAACCAATAGATGAGGCCGCCGACGACAATCAACGCCAACAGAAACCGCCCAAGCAACCAGCCCAAACGCTGCATCAGACGCCTCCCACCACATCCAGCACCGCGTCTTCAATCAGCCCCAGACAGGGACCGTCCGAAAAGCGATGATCCGCATCCTTGACCAGCAAAAGGCGCATATTCGGCCCGGTCGCGTGATCCAATAGCCGCACTGCGGTTTCCGTCGACACCGCCGTATCCGCCGTTCCCTGAAGAAAACGCACCGGGAAGGGCAGATGAAGCGGATCCCGTAGAACCAATCGCTGCCGCCCGTCTTCGATCATTTGTTTGGTGATGATGTAGGGTTCCATATAGTCAGAAGGCAGTTCCACGTGACCAACTTTATCCAGCATCGCCTTTTGCTCGTCGCTGAATGCCGCCCAGTAGCCGTCTTCTGTGAAGTCCGGCGCAGCAGCAATTGTGACCATGCCCGCAATCCGGTCCGGCATCGCCTTAGCCAACAACAACGCCTGCCACCCCCCCATGGAGGATCCCACAACAATCAACGGCCCATCAGTCAACGCCGTCACGGCCGCTACAGTATCTTCGTGCCAATCGCCGATGCACCCATCGGTAAACGCTTCCGAGCTTTCTCCGTGCCCCGAATAGTCAAACCGCAAGAATGCCTGCCCTCGCGCCTGTGCCCAAGCCTCCAGATGAACCGCCTTGGTGCCTTCCATATCCGACATCAGCCCGCCCAGGAAAACGATGGTCGGGCCCGCACCCTCACTTTTGTGATAGGCCAACCGGCGGCTTTGCGCCGTCTCCAGAAAATTTGTTGCTGCCATGAAATCCTCTTTCCTTTCGCAGCATCATGCACGCCACGTACCCAAGTGCAATTCCCGGATCCCTCTTCATCTGGCTCAAAATACCTCGGGGTGCGCGAGGGGCTGGCCCCTCGCTCCTGCCCTTGACACAGGATCAACCACCTGCCAAACGAGCCGAACGCAAATAACCCGCAACCGGGCGTTCAGTGGGCGCCAAACCGACGAGGAGAGCCGATATGGCCCTGGATTCAAAATCCGTCTCTCTCACCTTTCCCGATGGCAATGCACGCACTTATGACGCAGGCGTTACACCTGCTCAGGTGGCTGCAGATATTTCAACTTCATTGGCCAAAAAGGCCATCTCGGCCACGGTAGATGGCCAACACTGGGATCTGCAATGGCCCATTGACGCTGACGCCCAGATCGCCATCCACACCATGAAGGATGAAGAACAAGCCAATGAGCTGATCCGTCACGATCTGGCTCACATCATGGCGCGCGCCGTTCAGGAAATCTGGCCCGCCACTAAGGTCACCATCGGCCCCGTGATCGAAAACGGCTGGTACTATGACTTTGACCGAGCGGAACCGTTCACGCCCGAAGATCTTGGCCTGATCGAGAAAAAGATGAAAGAGATCATCAACAAGCGCGATCCCGTGACCACCGAGGTTTGGGACCGTGACCGCGCGATCGAATTCTATAAGGCCAACAACGAACCCTATAAGGTCGAACTGATCGAATCCATCCCGGGCGACGAACCGCTGCGCATGTACTGGCACGGTCATTGGCAGGACCTATGCCGTGGCCCGCACCTGCAACACACCGGCCAGGTGCCGGGCGACGCGTTCAAGCTGATGTCAATCGCTGGCGCCTATTGGCGTGGCGACAGTGACCGCGCGATGCTGCAGCGCATCTACGGCGTGGCCTTCACAGGAAAGGAAAAGCTAAAAGCCCACCTGCACATGTTGGAAGAGGCTGCCAAACGCGACCACCGCAAGCTTGGTCGTGAAATGGACCTGTTCCACATGCAGGAAGAGGCCCCCGGCCAGATCTTCTGGCATCCCAACGGTTGGACCGTCTACACGCAATTGCAGGACTACATGCGCCGCCAGCAACGCAAAGGCGGCTATGTCGAAGTCAACACCCCTCAGGTCGTTGACCGCAAACTGTGGGAAGCCTCGGGTCACTGGGACAAATATCAGGAAAACATGTTTATCGTCGAAGTGGACGAAGAACATGCGCGTGAAAAGGCTATCAATGCCCTGAAACCGATGAACTGCCCTTGCCACGTACAAATTTTCAACCAGGGTCTGAAGTCTTATCGCGACCTGCCGCTGCGGATGGCAGAATTCGGATCGTGCAACCGTTATGAGCCGTCAGGTGCCCTGCACGGCATCATGCGCGTGCGCGGCTTTACGCAGGATGATGGTCACATCTTCTGCACCGAGGATCAGATTGAATCCGAGACTGCCGAGTTCATTCGTTTCCTTTCCGAAATCTACAAAGACCTCGGGTTCGAAAACTTCTCGGTCAAATTTTCGGATAGGCCCGAAAAGCGCTCTGGATCGGATGAGGTTTGGGACAAGGCCGAAGCCGCCCTGCTCAGCGCGACCCGTGCGGCGGGGATCGAACCGGAACTCAACCCCGGTGAAGGCGCGTTCTACGGCCCGAAGCTTGAATTTGTTCTGACCGATGCAATCGGCCGTGACTGGCAGTGCGGAACGCACCAAGTGGACTTTGTTCTGCCCGAACGTCTGGATGCGACTTATATCGGAGCCGACGGCGGCAAACACCGCCCTGTGATGTTGCACCGGGCAACTTTGGGTTCGTTCGAACGTTTCATCGGCATTCTGATCGAGGAACACGCAGGCAAGCTGCCTTTCTGGCTGGCCCCGCGTCAGGTCGTGGTCGCCTCGATCACGTCCGAGGCCGACGCCTATGTTGCCGAAGTTGTTGAAACCCTGCGCGCCGCCGGTGTGCGGGCCGAAGCAGATATTCGCAACGAAAAGATCAACTACAAGGTCCGCGAGCACTCGGTTGGCAAAGTGCCGGTGATTCTGGCCGTTGGTCACCGCGAAGTTGAAGAACGCACCGTCAGCGTCCGGCGTCTGGGTGAAAAACAGACGCAGGTTCAACCGCTTGATGTTGTAACAAATGAGCTTTCGCACGCCGCCACACCACCAGATCTGCTGTAACAATCAGCGGCATACCGCTGGAAATCCGGCCCTTGAAACGGGGCCGGATTGTAACATTTCACTCTTTCTTCATCAAAAACAATGTATTAGGCTTCAAGAGGGCGTGCCGCCCCCTGACGCGCTTGTGAGACACGGGCTCGTGAATTCAACTCTGGCCGACAAGCCACTAGTTTTGTCAGTGTCACAAGCAGACATACCCTGTCATCAAGAGGATTACCGAGATGTCGAACACAGCTAAGTCCCTGGTTATCGCAACCGCAGTCGCAGCCGCCGTATCGGGCGCTGCAACCACAGCAACCGCGCAAGCCAAAGAAAAATGCTATGGCGTATCGCTGGCCGGTCAGAACGACTGCGCCGCAGGCCCCGGCACCACATGCGCGGGCACCTCGACCGTTGACTATCAGGGCAACGCATGGACCCTGGTTGACGCCGGAACATGTGCGGACATCGAATTGCCAGCCGAAGCAGACGGCACCCCGCGGAAAGGTTCGCTGGAAGCACTGGATCGCGACCTGCCGGCATAAGGTCGACCAAACGAATTCAGAGGGGCGGGCCAGATCGCCCGCCCCTTCCTTTTCGTGATCAAGGAACTGACCCATGTTGGATAATGCGCTCCGCTCGAATCGCCTGCCCGCAGCGCCGGGTGTAGGGTACAAGCCGCGACACTTCGCTCAGATACTTGAACACGCGCAGCCTGTTGCATGGCTGGAAATTCACGCCGAGAACTATATGGGCGATGGTGGGCGCCCCTTGGCACAGCTGCGCCACCTGTCCGAACATTTTCCGATTTCAGTCCATGGCGTTGGACTGTCCATAGGTGGCGAAGGCCCCTTGGACCCAGACCACCTTGCCCGACTGAAACACTTGATCGGCTGGTTGAAACCCGCGAGCTTTTCCGAACATCTGGCCTGGTCCACCCACGAAAGCCATTTTTACAACGACCTGCTGCCGCTTCCTTACACGGACGAGACGCTGACGCGAGTTTGCGAGCACATCAATCAGGTGCAGGACACCGTTGGGCAGCAGATGCTCCTTGAAAACCCGTCCAGCTATCTGGCTTTTGAAGAAAGCACCTGGTCGGAACCCGATTTCCTGCGAGAGATTGCCAAACGTACTGGCTGTGGCTTGCTGCTGGACGTGAACAACGTCTTTGTTTCGGCCACCAACCTCGACTTCTCGCCCCAAGGCTACATAGACGCCTACCCGCTTGAAAAGGTGGGTGAAATCCATCTTGGAGGCCATGATGAGGACGAAGATGATCACGGCCATCCGTTGCTGATCGACAGCCATGGGCGCGAAGTGGTCGATCCGGTCTGGGCCCTGCTCGACTATGTTCTGGAACGGTCGGGCCCCAAGCCGCTGCTGGTCGAGTGGGACACCGATGTACCCGACTGGCCGGTGTTGCGCGAAGAAGCAGTTCGCGCTCAGACCGCACTGGACCGGGTACCGGCATGAGCGTATCTCAGTCCGAGTTTCGCGCCGCCATGATGGATGCTTCCGCGCCGGTTCCATCCGGTCTGCTGGACGCCGACGCGCAACCGGCTGGGCGCAGGTTCAGCGTCTACCGCAACAACGTTGCCGTTTCTCTGACCGAAGCAATGCATCAAGCGTTCCCTGTGATCGCTAAACTGTTGGGTGCTCAGAATATGGACGGGCTGGCAGGGATTTTCTTGCGCCAGCATCCTCCATCCTCACCGCTTATGATGTTCTACGGTGAGGCGTTTCCCGATTTTCTGGCGGGTATGCAGCAGCTTTCGCACCTTGGATACCTGCCCGACATGGCCCGGTTGGAACTGGCGCTGCGCCGGTCCTATCACGCAGCCGACAGCCAACCTGCACCGGCTGAGGCATTGGCTGTAGACCCAGAACAGGTCATGCAGGCCAGGTTGCAGTTTGCGCCATCTATGCAATTGATCCGGTCGAAATGGCCCATCCGTGCGATCTGGCGCTTTAACTCTGTGGCCGATGCCCCGAAGCCTCAACCGCAAGCTGAGGATGTGCTGATCACGCGTCCCGAATACGACCCGGAACCTCATTTGCTGCCAGTGGGCGGGGCAAACTGGATCGCGCATATGCAAAATAGGGACACGATCGGATCGGCGTTTGAAAAAACCGCTGCTGAAACACCCGAATTTGACCTCGGAACCACTCTGGCACTGCTTTTACAGGGTGGTGCAATAACCTCTGTGACTATCGAAAGGCCGAAGACATGACTGCGCTGATCTCATTGCACAACAACACCCTGGGACGGTTGGGCGTGACCTCCGGCTGGCTCACACCAAGCTTGGCCCGGCTGGTTTTTGCCGCAACGTTGCTTGTGTACTACTGGAACTCGGCAACAACCAAACTGGGCAGCGGTATCTTTGGGTTTCTGCGCCCATCGGATGGGGCCTACGTGCAAATTTTCCCCAAGGCGATGGAAGCCGTCAGCTATGACAGCTCGCAACTGGGCATCTTCCATTGGGCTGTGGCCGTCGCAGGCACATGGGCCGAATTTCTACTGCCAGCCTTGATCGTCATCGGCCTGCTGTCGCGATTTGCCGCCTTAGGCATGATTGGGTTTGTCTGGGTCCAGACCATTGTGGACGTGACTGGTCACGGTGTTGAACTGGGCAGCTATTTCACCAACGCCCCAACCTTGCTGGACGACCGAACAATCTGGACATTCCTGCTGGCTGTGATTGTCATTCATGGTTCAGGCCCGCTCTCGGTTGACCGGATCCTGCACCTGAAATGATCTAGAAATGTGCCTTGGGCTGATCCGGTTTTCCTGCCGCCAGCCCAAGCACGCCCGCCACACCGGCGAAGGCAATCGGAAACATAGTAAAGACACCAAACCCAAACGCGTAATACATCGCCCCTGCTGAGATCAGCAACAAAACCCCACCGATCAGAGCCCGCGCAGGCGCCATAGCGCCACCAGCAATCGCCAACAAAGGCGCGACGATCGAAAGGGCCTGGATCAGGCCGGGGTTGTCGACTTGGCTCAGAACGCCATCTATCTCGCCAACATGGTCAACCACAACCACCCTGGCATACCCGAAGAACCCGACGATCATGCCGATCAGTCCGGCAATAACGCCCAAAATCATTGCGGCATTGCGCATAGGTAATCCTCATTCTTGACCATTGGCAGATAAGCACCCGTTTAAGAAATGCCAAGCTGACCCCGCGTTTCAGCGGTCCACCCCAACAGCAACTTACCGTCAGCTTCGATCAACGGGCGCTTCATCAGGGTTGGGTGTTCTTTCAAAAGCTCCAGCGGTGCATTCGCGCGCTGACTCTCATCCAACCCGCGCCAAGTGGTTGATCTTGTGTTGAGCAGAGCATTGCCGAATTCGGCAAAAGCCTGCGACAGCACCGGATCCGGCACGCCATCAATTCGAACGTCGAAAAAGACCGCATCTGGCAAAGATTTCAGCGCCTTACGACAGGTGTCACAGGTCTTTAGCCCATAAAGTTTCATTTCTTGGATACTCCTGCTCGTGCTTCGATTTTGTGCAATCACGCCAGTTTTTGGCAGTTATTCTTGATTTTTTACTTCACCGTGCAATGTTGAAAAAGGCGAAACATGTAAATTGGACTGTTCTGCGAACGCGAAACAGTGGGGTTTACGATGACGCTGACCACAGCCCCCACCAATTTGTGGGACAATGCGTAAGTAGAAGGAGACACGGGACATGCCAACCGGCACCGTGAAATGGTTCAATACCACTAAAGGCTATGGATTTATTGCCCCTGATGAAGGGGGCAAAGATGTGTTTGTTCATATCTCGGCCGTAGAACGGTCCGGCCTCACCGGACTCGCAGACAACCAAAAAGTCTCGTACGAGTTGCAGGACGGACGCGATGGCCGCCAAATGGCAGCTGATTTAAAGCCGTTGTAACGACACCCCCGCACTGCGCGGGGTTGAAACATCTTAGGATGGCGGCCAATTTCCGGCCGTCACCCGCCCCCCACCGGATTTGTTCCATTACCCTCGCGCGGGCTTCGGCTTGTCATGAGCAGTCCAGTTGTCGCCCATGGCAACGATGCAGGACGTCCCGGTTGCGTAGGTCACGACCATCGTCCAGTCGCCGCGTGGGTTAGACCAGACCTCCATGATTTGCTCAGGTCCACGAATACCGGTGGCCACGCGCTCGGAGCGGAACTGTCCCTTGAGCTTTTGGTGCAACCTGGGTGTGGGTTCACACAGGATTTCAGCGATAGGTGACTGCGCCTGCACGGGCAAAGCCATGCCTAATACCAGACAGAGTAAAGCGGGTTTCAAAATACGCATCATGGAACCAATGTAACGGTTCCATGACAAGATGTATAGACAATCGCTATGCGTCGGCAGCCTTTACTTGCGGATGATCTCTTCAAACTCGCGCCATTCACGGGCGGTCATGCCCGAGTTTTCCTGCGTGACCGTCTCGCCCGCCAGCATGTTCCGAAGACTCTCTACCATCTGAGCAGACAGGTTGACTGCGCCCAACCGGTAATCCTCGAAGGCTTTGTAAGCAAACGGCACCCAGTCGGCGACAATCTTGCACATCGCATCGGCATATACGCGGATTTCGTATTGCGCATGAGGGTCCGCGCGCAAGCGCAGGAAGTGGAACAGGTTGTGCAGGTCAACCTTCCAGTACCATTGCGTATAGATATTGGCGGGAAGGTTCATCCGGGCCAACTCACGCGCCAACCCCTGTTGCCCGTCCTGGCTGATCAGGGCTTCGTAATTGTCATAGCAGCGGGTACTGTCGGCCTTCAGTATCTCCAAAACACGCGCGGCTTCTTCACCTTCCAGCGTTGATCCACGGCCCTGATTGTTCACCTCTGACTGCGCCGCCACATGTTCGGGTGCGGGGATGTAAAACTCACGATCCAGAATAGAGTACCGGGCGGAGTATTCGTTCACATTTGCCGTCCGGTGCCGAATCCATTGGCGGGCCACGAAAACCGGCAGTTTCACATGCAGTTTGACTTCGCACATCTCAAACGGGGTCGAGTGCCAGTGCCGCATCAGATACCGGATCAACCCTTCATCGTTCTGAACCGACTTTGTGCCTTTGCCATAAGACACACGGGCCGCCTGACAGATCGCGGCGTCATCGCCCATATAGTCGATCACGCGGACAAAACCGTGATCCAGAACCTGATGCGCGGTGTACAAATGGTCTTCCATTCCTGCTGAAACGACGCGACGTGTGGGATGCGATTGCGCGCGTTGCGCCTCGATCTCGGCCTGTTGGTCAGCGGACAGCGGCATCAAATCTTCCTTTCTGGCAATGAGTCGCCCCCTACTATATATCGCTAACCCCGCCATCGGAACCGCGATATATGCCGCAACCTGCTCTAATTTCGATTTGGGCTGCTCGGTGCTCTCGACAGGCCAAACCAGTGCGCTAAGTTGCTGGCAAACCAAATCAATGAAGGATGGCCAAAATGGCGCTGACATATCTCCACACTATGATCCGTGTGAAAGACCTGGAAAAGTCCATGGCGTTTTATAAACTGCTGGGGCTAAAGGAAACACGTCGATATGACAGCGAAGCCGGGCGATTCTCGCTGATCTTCATGGCGCCTCCGGGGCAGGAAGACGCCCCAATCGAACTGACGTACAACTGGGATGGCGATGATAAGTTACCCAGCGACAGCCGGCATTTTGGCCATCTGGCATACGGTGTCGACAACATCTACGAGGTTTGCCAGCATTTGCAGGACAACGGCGTGACCATCAATCGCCCACCACACGACGGTCGCATGGCCTTTGTCCGTTCTCCGGACAACATCTCGGTCGAGCTGCTTCAAAATGGTGACGCGCTGGAACCAGCCGAGCCCTGGGCCAGCATGGAGAGCACCGGCCACTGGTGATCCGTTGGATCATAAAGTTGGGGCTGGCCCTGTTGGCCAGCCCTTTGCGGGCTGAACAATGCCGTTTGGCCCTTGCGCTTGCGATGGACATTTCGGTTTCGGTCGACGACGCGGAAGACATTTTGCAGCGACAGGGACTGGCCGCAGCGCTTCTGGCACCTGAAGTGCAAGAAGCATTCTTCTCATCTCCGCTACCTGTTGCGTTGGCCGTTTATGAATGGAGCGGGCAAAGTACCCAGCACGTTATCCTGAACTGGCGCTTGATCGAAAATCACGGAGATCTGGTGGCTGCAGCGACCCGGATAAGTCAGTCGATCCGGTCCAATGAAGGCTCTGCCACGGCTATGGGCCACGCCTTACGGTTTGGGGCCGAACTGTTCCAAACCGCGCCTTCGTGTCTGTTTCGCACCATCGATCTTTCAGGAGACGGGTCCAACAACGACGGTTATGGACCACAGATCGCATATCAGCGGTTCTTTAGTCATGACATCGTCGTTAATGGTCTGGTGATAAACGCCGCTGATTTTGAAGGAGAACTTTTTCTCATCCCCTTTTTCGAAAACAACGTCCTGCATGGCCCGGGCGCTTTTCTGGAAGTCGCACAAGGTTTTGAAGACTTCGAACGCGCGATGCGCAGAAAACTTGAACGGGAACTGAGCGGGCTGCAAATTGGTGCAGTACAAGTGTACGACCAATGAAGACGCGCTTGTTGGTCATGCTGCTCTTCCTGCTGTCAGGGCCTGCCCTTGCGCAATGTCGCCATGCCTTGGCTTTGGGTCTGGATGTGTCGGCATCTGTCGATAGCGGTGAATACAGATTGCAGCTGGAGGGCCTGGCCGCTGCTCTGCGCGATCCTGAGGTCAGCCAACTGATGGTGGCGAATGGCTCAACATCCATGAGGTTGGCCGTCTATGAATGGACAGAACCAGGGCACGAGAGGGTTCTGCTCAACTGGACTGATATCCAAACCACGGCCGATCTGAACGCCATCAGTACGCGTCTCATCCAGACATCGAGGCGATCAACCGCTGAAGGAACGGCGGTGGGGGCGGCGATGGCTTTTGGTGCTGAGTTGTTGAATCAGCAAAAGACGTGTTGGCGGCGAACTTTGGATCTATCAGGTGATGGCAAACACAACCTTGGGCCCCATCCCAGAGATGTCAGAACAGCGTTGCGCGGCAGTGGCATTACAATCAACGGGCTTGTTATCGGTGCGGATGATCCAAGTTCAGGTGACCGGCGCTATGTGCAAGTTGGGGAACTGTCGGCGTATTACAATGCCTGGGTTATTTCCGGCCCAAACGCGTTCGTTGAAGTCGCGCTGGGGTTTGAGGCCTACGCAGAGGCCATGACCCGCAAATTGATCCGAGAGTTGGACAGCCTCGTTCTGTCAGATGCGCGCCCCTGATCAATAGATATACCTGATCTGATCGGTCCAGTACCGTTCCACGCGGCGCAGAGAGGTTGTGATATCCTCGATGCCATCCAGTTCCAGCACGCCCCGTCCCTGCAAGCCTTCGGCGTGGCGGGCAAACAAATCCGAGACGATTTCCCGGATCTCTCGGCCTTGGGGCGTCAGGCGCACGCGCACTGATCGGCGATCGATCTCACAACGTTGGTGGTGCATGTATCCCATCTCAACCAGTTTCTTGAGGTTGTAGCTGACATTGCTGCCCTGATAGTAGCCACGGCTTTTCAGTTCACCGGCTGTGACCTCATGATCACCGATGTTGAACAACAAAAGCGCCTGCACAGCGTTGATTTCCAAAACGCCAATGCGCTCAAACTCATCCTTGATGACGTCCAGCAGCAACCGGTGCAACCGCTCCACAAGGGCCAGCGCCTCAAGGTAGCTGGTCATGAACCCCTTGGTTTCCGGTCCGGAGACCTTCATTTCCATACTCATCCGACCCTCCGATTCAGTCGTGCTGTTTGAGACACGATGAACCGAAAATCCGAAAAATCGGTTAAGCTTGAATTGTCTTTATTTTTGAAACGTTTGTGCGATGTCTGAAACGAGATCGGCAAACTGGCTGGGGGGCTGAACCTGTCCGGTCACCCATTGATAGAGATCCTGATCGTTTTCGTGAAGCAGCGCGTCATAGATATCCAATCCGGCGTCATCCATATCCGCGAGATTGCGATCCGCATAAGCGGAGAGAATAATATCCATCTCTTTGATCCCACGCCGCATCGAGCGCATTTTCATACGCTTGATGCGCACATCCCGCTGTTCGCTCAATGTCGTTGCTCCAACATCAGACGCATTTTCTTTTCAAGCCGCGCCGCGCGCTCGGCGCAGGCGCGCATTTCACCGCGAATGGCGCGCAACTCAGCGACGGCGGTTGATAACTCCACTCCGCCTTCGCCCTCGTCCACCGGTGCGTCCATTCCTTCGCCTTCGCCAGTCAAAAGCCACATGATCGAAACGTTGACCATCCCGGCTATCATCGAAAGGCGGTTTGCGCGCGGCTCGGACAGGTCGTTTTCCCAATCAGCAACGGTCGCCTTTTTGACACCGAGGCGTCGCGCCAATTGCGCCTGGGTCATTCCGGCGGCTTCACGCGCGCCAGCCAGACGGTCCCCAAATGTTGCAGAATCCGGACCATACCAGTCGTTTTCATCAGTCATTCGGATCTCCAACTCAGAGTTTCTATACGGCTTGAACGTCTTTCGGGCGCACCCTATGACAGTCAGGTTGAACATACAAACCGAGGCCGACCATGAGTTTCCTGTCTGCGACACTGTCACGCGTCAAACCTTCGCCCACCATCGCCATGACAGCCAAGGCAGCTGAACTGCAGGCCGCCGGTCGCGATGTCATTCGCCTGAGCGCGGGAGAACCGGATTTCGACACGCCTCAGAACATCAAAGATGCCGCTGTTGCAGCTATTGCGGCAGGAAAAACCAAGTACACCGCGCCAGACGGCATTCCCGAACTCAAACAAGCGGCCTGCGCCAAGATGAAGCGCGATCATGGCCTGGACTACACCCCTGCTCAGATATCGGTCGGAACCGGCGGCAAACAAACGCTGTACAACGCCCTGATGGCGACAATGAACCACGGCGACGAGGTCGTCATCCCAGCGCCCTATTGGGTGAGCTACCCGGACATGGTGACGCTTGCGGGCGGTACGCCGATTATGGTTGCGACAACGCTGGAGAACAATTTCAAGCTGACCGCAGAACAGCTTGAAGCTGCGATTACCCCAAAGACAAAATGGTTCATCTTCAACTCACCCTCAAACCCGACAGGTGCCGGTTATAGCCGGGACGAGTTGAAAGCGCTGACCGACGTCCTGATGCGCCATCCGCATGTCTGGATCATGTCGGACGACATGTACGAGCACCTCGCCTATGACGGATTCGAGTTTTGCACGCCTGCCGAAGTGGAACCCGGCTTGTATGACCGTACACTCACCTGCAATGGGGTTTCCAAAGCGTACGCCATGACCGGCTGGCGCATTGGCTATGCAGCGGGTCCGGTCGAGATCATCGCGGCAATGCGCAAAATCCAGTCTCAATCCACCTCAAACCCGTGTACGGTCAGCCAGTGGGCCGCAGTTGAGGCGTTGAACGGCACGCAGGAATTTCTGGCCCCGAATAACGAGATGTTCAAACGCCGCCGCGATCTGGTTGTGCGCATGCTGAACGAGATCGACGGCATCACCTGCCCGACGCCGGAGGGTGCGTTTTATGTTTACCCTTCAATCGCCGGGCTGATTGGTAAAACAACTCCTGCCGGAACGGTCATCGACACGGACGAAGCTTTTGCTAATGCCCTGTTGGAAGAGGCAGATGTTGCCGTTGTCTTCGGCGCTGCCTTTGGACTTTCGCCGAATTTCCGGGTCAGCTACGCTACGTCCGATGCGGCGCTGACCGAGGCCTGCAGCCGCATTCAGCGTTTCTGTGCATCACTGAGGTGACCATGTCTGCCGATCTTCCCGAATATTACTTTCGCATCCGTGAAAACGGGGCTGCAGTGTTTCGGGTCGATACGGAAAATCGCCAACGCCGGATTGAGATGGACCAGATCGCGGTCATCAACATCCGCAATGGTGACGTCAAACCGCAAGGACAGCGGACCCTTTCAGAGCGGGATCAGGCCGAAATCCACCGTTGGATGGAAGAGCGCCGGGCACTGCTGGCGCAGCGCGACATTGACGACATTCACCGTGCCGTCGATCATCTGAACCTGACTACTCAATGGGTTCAGTCCAAGGCAACCGACGCCCAGCTTGAGGATGTGACTGACAGGCTGCTGATGGCGATGCATGACCTGCGCACAGTTCTGGTTCGGAAAAAAGCAGATCGGCTGAGTAAAGACTAAGCAGGCTCAGCCGCTGCTGGCATTTGCCGCACCGAATGCATCCAGAACCGGGCCATGAGGAGCACGGCAGCAAATGCCAAGCCAAGCACGAGCCCCAGCCAGATTCCAATGCCATCCATCTGCCGGACGAAACCGAAATAGTACGACGCCGGGATACCCACGACCCAATAGCTGAGCGCTGCCATGACCATGGGAATCTTGGCATCCTGCAACCCGCGCAACAGGCCCAGCGCAATGACCTGCGCGCCGTCCACCAATTGAAACAACGCCGCCATGGCAAGCAACCCGGTTCCAATGGCAAGGATTTGTCCACGCTGCGGATCATCCGCCTCCATAAACAGGGAAATCAATGGTTCGGCACAGGTCAGAAACAGGATGACTGTGAACACAGACATAACCAGAGACATGCCTGTCACCGCAATTGCGCCTTTCTCCAGATGCGCGCGATCCCGACGTCCCAGCGCATTACCGGCTCGGATAGTGGCCGCATTTGACAGCCCCAAATGCACCATGAACGTGGCCGAAGCGAGGTTCAGCGCGATCCCATGCGCCGCCAGTGGAACCTGTCCCAACCAGCCCATCATCACAGCTGATGTCGCAAACAAAGACACCTCGGCCAACGTGGTCAGGCCAATGGGAACCCCGAGCTTCCAAACACTGACGAACATCTCCCAATCCGGTCGCCAGAAACGCTGGAAAAGGCTGTGCTCCGGCAGCGTTCGAACCACGTAGATGACGACAGCGATGAGCGAAACGACCTGCGTCGCGATTGAGGCGATTGCTGCACCCATCACACCCAATTCCGGTGCGCCCCAATTGCCGAAGATCAGCGCATAGTTGGTCACCGCGTTCACAAATGCCGCCGCGACTGTAATCCACAGAACGATTTGCGTGCGCTCCAAGGCCGCAAGGTAGGATTTGAGCACCATCACGATAAGGGCCGGAAACAACCCCCAACCAGCTACACGCAGATATTCTGATGCTGTTTCAGCAACCTGTGGCTCCTGCTTCATGGCGATCAGGATTGGATAAGACCACCACAGCAACGGCATGACCACTACTGCGTACAGCAAAGACAGCCAAAGCCCCATGCGGGTCGAGCGTCGAATACTGGTTTCGTCCCCTTCCGCCGCAGCTGTGGCAACCATCGGCATGACCGCCCAGCCGAACCCGGCCCCAAACAAAAACAGCACAAAGTAATAGCTGCTGGCCAACGTGACCGCAGCAAGTGCCTCGACCCCGTACCAACCCAACATGATGGTATCGGTCAAACCGATGGCAAACTGCGCCAGATGGCCACCGACCAGCGGCAAGCCAAGCACGGCAATCGCCCGAAAATGGGCGGGGTATGTCATCACTTTTGTCATTGCACCAGCCATATGCGCGGGCTTGGCGCGGGACAAGAGCGGATCAGTAAAATTTCACTATGAGACTATGGCGCCCGCCTCACCATTAAAAACGGGCGCGTTGAGGATTAGCGGGCATCCGGATGCAATGTTGCGCCCAGAATATGCTCGGACCGGTGGATCACGTGGTGGGCCTGTCCAACGATCAACGGATCAGGGTCCCCCACGACGTTCAAGTCCTTGCCCGGGTAATCCAGCGTCGACAGGAAATGGCGCATACAATTCAGGCGCGCACGTTTCTTGTCATTCGACTTGATGATCGTCCATGGCGCGTCTGCGGTGTCAGTATAGAAGAACATCGCCTCTTTCGCCTCGGTATAGTCGTCCCATTTGCTAAGGCTGGCCTTGTCGATCGGCGACAGCTTCCACTGCTTCAGTGGGTCGGTCTCGCGGCTTTTGAAACGGCGCTGCTGCTCTTCCTGCGTGACCGAGAACCAGTACTTGTACAGCTGAATACCCGAGCGCACCAGCATCCGCTCCAGTTCCGGCGTCTGACGCATGAATTCCAGATACTCGTTGGGCGAGCAGAACCCCATCACACGTTCGACACCTGCGCGGTTGTACCAAGACCGGTCATAGAACACCATTTCGCCGACGGTCGGCAGTTCCTGAACATAGCGCTGGTAATACCATTGCCCCTTCTCTTCCCAAGTTGGTTTGTTCAGTGCAACCACACGGGCCTGACGCGGGTTCAGATGCTCCATGAACCGTTTGATCGTGCCACCCTTGCCAGCGGCATCACGGCCTTCGAACAGCAGAACGAACCGTTGCCCCGTATCCTGCGCCCACAGCTGAACCTTCAAAAGCTCCGCCTGTAGGCTTGCCTTCTGCGCCTCATAGGTCGACCGCGCCATCTTGCGGCCATAGGGGTATTTTCCGCTTTCGAACGCCTGCCGGATCTTCTCGGGGCTTGGCTCTGCCGCGTTTACCGCCTTGTCCTCTACGACTTTGATCTGAGGGGATTTTGCTTCGACCGGAGCAATGGCTTCCATACATCTTATCCTTTTTCTACTGTCCTGAATGAGGGCTAGCAGAAACCCCGAAAATCCGCTTTGATTGGTGTCAAATTGATGCCTCAAAAACCCATAAATTCCACTCTGGATCAGAGGTTCCGATGCGCACGTCATTTGCCGATCTGAATGGCCAGTCCTTTTGCCTCCGAACATGGGGCGAACCTGATGCGCCACCGCTTTTGATGCTGCATGGTTTCCCAGAATACGGCGGTGCGTGGGCAGATCTCGCCCCTTATCTGGCGGATCGCTTTTACTGCATTGCTCCGGACCAACGTGGATATGGCCAAAGCTGGTGCCCTGAAGGGGTACAGGACTATACCCTGTCCCAACTGGTGTCCGACATGGCCACTTTGATTGAGACCCACGGTGCACCTTTTGCTGTACTGGGCCATGATTGGGGTGCATCGGTGGCTTATGGCCTTGCCATGTTCCGCCCTGATCTTGTTGACCGGCTTATAATTGCAAACGGCGTCCACCCAGTTCCGTTTCAACGCGCCATGGCCGCAGGAGCCGCGCAATCAGAAGCCTCGCAATACATCAACCAACTGCGGGCACCCGATGCGGCACAAAAACTGTCCGAGAACAACTTTGCATTGCTCGAAAAGTTCTTTCGCCACGGCATGGGACTGGATTGGCTGACCGAGAGCCGCATGGCCGAATACCGAGCGGAATGGGCGCGACCAGGACGGTTAGAGGCGATGTTGAACTGGTATCGCGCCTCTCCGCTGGTTGTCGCGCAGCCAGGGCTTCCCGCAACAGACCTGCCGGATCTGCCGCTGGATCGGCTGCATGTCCGATGCCCGCATCTGTTGCTTTGGGGACCGGATGACAAAGCCCTTTTGCCCGAGGCAACTGAAGGCTTGGAAACCTTCGCGCCCAATCTGACCCGCATCACGATCCCTGGCACTGACCACTGGCTGCATCACCAAAAACCGCAGGACGTTGCACATGCCATTCAGGTATGGATTCAAACGGCCTAACCTGTCAGGTCCATTAACGATGGCCCCAATCGTCGGGGTTGTCAGAATTGTTCGGCGACAAACCCAATTCGTCGCCATCGGTTGAACATCCCAACCCCAGCACTGTCCGGTTTGCATAAGAGAAGTACGAACAGACCTGATTGATCTCAAGGATCTCTCCGTCGTCCCATCCGGCCTCGCGCAGGGCGATAACATCCGCCTCAACCATATCCCCAGGCGTTTCGGTCAGTTTACGGGCATAGATCATGGCAGCCAGCTGCGCTGCATCCAACGGAGCGGCGGCCGGATCGCGCGCCTCAATCGCCGCCCGGATCGCTTTGCCCCGCGCCTCATCGCCAAGCAACCGCTGCAAGCCGGCAAAATGATGTTCAACGCAATACCCGCACCGGTTCAGAGAACTGACCCACACGCCCAACACCTCAAGGAACCATTTAGGGATCTTGTTGCCCGAATGATGCAGGACTGCCTTGTAGATCGCCATGTGACCTTCCATCGAATGCGGCCTCAGGCTGTGCGCCATCATGATGTTGTCCACATTGTTGTCCGGGCCTGTCACCCGGTCATAGAGTTTCTTCAGTTTGCCCGTGGCTTCAGTGAAGGGGATGGTTTTGATCCAGCTCATTTGGGGTCCTGCTGTAGTAGTTCTTTGATAGCCAGAGACTATGAGCGCTTTGAATTGGTGGCGAGATAAAATTCAGCGTATGTCAGCAATTAGCCCTAAGCCGTCAATGATGTCCGCCGCACTGCTGCGCGTTTTGACCCTATGTTACGAACGTAAATTGACTTCTGTTTCGCGTGGCCCGGCGTTCACCCGGGCAAACATTTATTGTTTGAATGAACAGGCGCATGGTACGTTCTTTTAGACAGCAGTTCGTTATCTACTGAGCAGCGAACAACAATTCAGATCCCTGCAGGGTTGGCAAAAGGTAACCATGGGCGATCGCAAACACGAAACAGCATCACGCAGAAGCACTGGGAGTTTAAGGATGAACAATTCAACGCCATCCCGCCGGCTGACGGCGGCGGACTTTGACCAAGACCTTTTAGATCTCTACGACTACTATGCGCATGGCAAGATTTCGAAACGCGAATTTCTCGATCGCGCTGGTAAATGGGCCGTCGGCGGGCTGACGGCGGCGACTATTCTCAGCACGCTTTCGCCAAATTACGCGCTTGCGCAGCAAGTGGCTGAGGACGACCCCGATATTGTAGGTGAAGATATCGTCTATCCGAGCCCGAACGGCACTGGTGACATTACCGCTTATCTCGTCCGGCCAACTGAAATAAACCCTGACAGACCACCTGCTGCAATTCTTGTCGTTCATGAAAACCGCGGGCTGAACCCTTACATCCGGGACGTGGTGCGTCGCCTCGCAAAGGCAGGTTTCGTCGCGATGGGTCCGGATGGGCTGTCTTCACTCGGAGGGTATCCGGGAACCGATGATGAAGGTCGGCAGATGCAGCGCACGCTTGATCAGGGGCAACTCCTGAACGATTTCTTCGCAGGGTTTGAGTATCTTCAGTCGTTGGATGGGACGAATGGTAAGGTGGGGGCAACTGGTTTCTGCTACGGAGGCGGAGTGGTCAGCAGGCTGGCAGCCGCTTACCCGGAAATGTCAGCAGGCGTTCCGTTCTACGGCTCGTTTCCAGACGCTGACCAAGTGCCCAAGATCCAAGCGCCGCTGATGGTTCAGCTGGCCGCGCTTGATCAACGCATCAATGCGATGTGGCCTCCATTTGAAAAGGAGATGGTGGAAAACGACAAAGTTTACGAGGCCTACATCTATCCAGGTGTGAACCACGGCTTCCACAACGATACAACTCCGCGTTACGACGAAGCTGCGGCAAAGCTGGCCGAAGAACGCATGGTGGCTTGGTTCAGAACGTATCTTGCGGGCTGAACCAGTTTGCACCCACGAAGAACCGGGCACGATCCATTCAGTTTACCGCGCTCCAAGTACGGAATGCCAATGACAGCTTCGTCGTCCGCCAAAACGACGAACGAAATACGCAACATCACCAATACAGCGAAGGTTTCGTTTGGGTGCACGCGCACCCAAACATCCCACAACACCTCGCGCCCCTCTTCCCCCGGACCACATCACCTGCCATAATGGGGGAAACTCAAAAACAAGAGCAGCCCATATGCCCGACGATCTGTTGACGCCCGAAGCGACCAATACCTATGACGCCTCCTCGATCGAGGTGCTCGAAGGTCTGGAACCGGTCCGCAAACGCCCCGGCATGTATATCGGCGGCACGGATGAACGCGCGCTGCACCATATGGTGGCTGAAATCCTCGACAACTCGATGGACGAGGCAGTCGCGGGCCATGCCAACCGGATAGAGGTGGAACTGCACGCCGATTATGCCCTGACCGTGCGCGACAACGGGCGCGGCATTCCGATTGATCCGCACCCCAAGTTTCCCGACAAATCCGCGCTTGAGGTTATCCTGTGCACCCTGCACGCGGGTGGTAAGTTCTCGGGCAAGGCGTATCAGACCTCGGGCGGCCTGCACGGTGTGGGTGCATCCGTGGTGAACGCGCTGTCGGATTCAATGGTCGTGCAGGTGGCGCGCGACAAGACGCTGTTCGAACAACGGTTCTCGCGCGGCGTTCCGCTGGGCCCCGTGGAAAAGGTCGGCGCGGCCCCCAACCGGCGCGGCACGACCGTCACCTTTCACGCGGATGCGGACATCTTCGGCCACCACAAGTTCAAACCCGCACGCCTGTTCAAATCGATCCGTTCCAAAGCCTACCTGTTCTCGGGCGTTGAAATCCGCTGGAAATCCGCCATCGACGACGGTGAAACACCGACCGAAGCCACCTTCCACTTCCCCGGCGGCCTGTCGGATTATCTGAAAGAGACGATGAACGGCTCGTCCACCTATGCCGAGCAGCCCTTTGCGGGCACCGTGGACTTCAACGAAAAATTCGGCACGCCCGGCAAGGTCGAGTGGGCGATCAACTGGACGCCCTCGCGCGACGGGTTCATCCAGTCCTACTGTAACACCGTCCCCACGCCCGAAGGCGGCACCCATGTGGCGGGGTTCTGGGCCGCGATCCTCAAGGGGATCAAGGCGTACGGCGAGCTGATCAACAACAAGAAGGCCGCGCAGATCACCCGCGATGACCTGATCACTGGCGGCTGCGCGCTGGTATCTTGCTTTATCCGTGAACCGGAATTCGTAGGCCAGACCAAAGACCGCCTGGCCACGGTCGAGGCGCAACGGCTGGTCGAAAACTCGGTCCGTGACCATTTCGACAACTGGTTGGCTGCGGATACGAAATCTGCGGGGGCGATCCTCGACTTCCTCATATTGAGGGCCGAAGAACGCCTGCGCAGACGGGCCGAGAAGGAAACACAACGCAAGTCCGCCACTAAGAAACTTCGTCTCCCCGGCAAGCTGGTGGACTGTAGTAGTTCAACACGCGATGGCACGGAATTATTCATTGTCGAGGGCAATTCTGCGGGCGGGTCTGCGAAAATGGGCCGGGACCGCAAAACGCAGGCCCTGCTGCCCCTGCGCGGCAAGATCTTGAACGTGCTGGGCGCGGCCAGTTCGAAACTGGGCACCAATGCCGAAATCAACGATCTGACCCAGGCGCTGGGTGTCGGCCTTGGCACCAAGTTCAACGTCGACGACCTGCGCTATGACAAGGTCATCATCATGACCGACGCGGATGTGGACGGGGCGCATATCGCCTCGCTGCTGATGACGTTCTTCTTCACCCAGATGCGCCCGATGATCGACGCGGGCCACCTGTACCTCGCCTGCCCGCCTCTGTACCGCCTGACCCAAGGCGCCAAACGCGTTTACTGTCTGGATGAGGCCGAGCGCGACGAATGGCTTGAGAAAGGTCTGGGCGGCAAGGGCAAGATCGACGTCTCGCGTTTCAAAGGTCTGGGTGAGATGGACGCCAAGGACCTGAAAGAGACCACAATGGACCCCAAATCCCGGAAATTGATCCGGGTCACCATCGACGAGGACGAACCCGGCGAGACCGGCGACCTGGTCGAGCGTCTGATGGGTAAGAAGCCCGAACTGCGGTTCCAGTACATTCAGGAGAACGCGCGGTTTGTGGAGGAGTTGGATGTTTAGGAATTCAGAGGATTCGGATTGACCAAAGTTTTTATTAGCTGGAGCGGCGAAACTAGTGAAGCAATAGCAAAGGCGCTTCGAAATTGGCTACCAAATGTCTTACAGTCGGTTAAGCCTTACTACTCACCAGATGATATTGAGAAAGGCACTAGATGGAACTCAGAAATATCAAAGTCGCTTGCTGAGTGCGAAGTTGGGATAATCTGTCTTACCAAGAACAACTTAGACAAGCCTTGGATACTGTTTGAGGCAGGGGCTTTATCAAAGAATATTAGCCAGTCGCGCGTTTCCGCAGTGCTCTTCGGTATCGAAAGCGCCAATATTTCCGGGCCATTGTCTACGTTCCAAAATACTAAATTTGAAAAATCGGACTTTAAGAAACTCGTGGAGATGATCAACAAAGCTGGCGGAGACACAGCACTTGAAGGCAGTACGCTTAATGCTGTGTTTGAAAAGTGGTGGCCAGATTTAGAGGCGGACATCAATCAGGTCCTCGAGTCTGCTCCAGTCGAAAAGAAGACACATACTCGCTCCGATCGCGACTTGCTCGAAGAAATTCTCAATCTTTCTAGGAGCTTAACCAAACAGGCAGTCTTGGAGGATCAATCAGGAAAGGTCGCATGGCGCTATTGGGATCCAAGGAATCGAAACCAACTAAATGCGCTAGCTGCTGAGTATCCTTCTGTTAACGCATTGAGGTGGTATTCTTCGCCAGACGGACCACGGGGTAATCTTGACTTAGACTCAGAAGGTAACTTGGTCATCGAACGGGACAGCGAGGAAAACAGTCCATCAGCGCACAATGACGCCAAGGCGGACGAGGAGTCCACCTAAAAGCAAAAAATAGATGCTCGCACCCACCTATTTTCCAAATCAAGGTGGGTGTAAACACCCATCCTACCCGATCAAAACCCTCGCGCCCTCAAAAAACCAAAATCTACTGCAATTCAAATTCCTTCAGTTTACTAATCAACCCAAGACCCGGCTTCCCAGTGACAAGCTGGCTTGGATTTAACGATTAAGGATTTGCAATGGCCCGCCTTTATGACAGTCGAAAACGTGTTCTCGTAACCGGTGGGGCCGGGTTTCTGGGCTCGCATCTGTGCGACCGGCTTCTGGATCAGGGGCACGAGGTTTTGTGCGTCGACAACCTGTTCACCGGCACCAAGCGCAACATTGACCACCTGCACAACAACCCGCGGTTCGAGTTCATGCGCCACGATGTGACCTTCCCGCTGTTTGTGGAAGTGGACGAGATCTATAACCTCGCCTGTCCGGCCTCACCCGTGCATTACCAGCACGACCCGGTGCAGACGACCAAGACCAGCGTGCATGGCGCGATCAACATGCTGGGTCTGGCGAAGCGGCTGAAATGCAAGATCTTTCAGGCCTCAACTTCTGAGGTTTATGGCGATCCTACTATTCATCCGCAGACCGAAGACTATTGGGGTAACGTCAACCCGGTTGGTCCGCGCTCTTGCTATGACGAGGGCAAGCGCTGCGCCGAGACGTTGTTCTTCGACTATCACCGGCAGATGGGGTTGGAGATCAAGGTGGCCCGCATCTTCAACACCTACGGACCCCGAATGCACCCTGCCGATGGGCGCGTCGTGTCGAACTTCATCATGCAGGCCCTGACCGGTCAGCCGATCACGATCTTTGGCGACGGCACGCAGACCCGGTCATTCTGTTATGTGGATGATTTGATCGAAGGGTTCATCAGGTTGATGGAGACCGGCAAAGACGTCACCGGCCCGGTCAATCTGGGTAATCCCAATGAATTCTCGATGAATGAACTGGCCAGCGAAGTGCAGGCGCTTGTGGGCACCGACACACCGATCAGTTTCAAGGACCTGCCTCAGGACGACCCCAAGCAACGCCAGCCCGACATCACTCTGGCGCGGAGCGTGCTGAACTGGGAACCCAAGGTGCAGTTGAAAGAAGGGTTGGCGTCCACAATCAGCTATTTCAGAGAGCTACAGTCAGAAGCCGTGTACCACTGAACAAGGGGCTGCTTTCCCCCAATTGGCCAGGATTGCTCAGGTCTGCGCCTAGGCATCAACAGGCTGGCACGCAGGGGCTATGGCAATTTCTCGTTGCCTAAACCTTTGATCTCGTTCACACTTACCGCGACATAACAACAATGGCTTGAGGTCCGGGCGTCCAATTTCTTTTACCGACTACGATTTTAAGACGGGAGGACGACATGAAAGCACTAACCTTCGGACTGGCTCTGACCCTGCTGGCCTCACAAGCCCCTGCGCAGCAGATGCTCAGCACCGCATCCCCTATTCCGGACGGGGCCGAGACCCGGTTTTGCTATTATGATGGTATGGCCTATTCCGAGGACGCATTTGTCCTGATGGTCGGTGATAATACTGTGACTTCGACGATCACCACGGTTCAGGAACGCCTGCTGCGCTGCCACCGTGACAACGACGGGACCCTGAAATGGAGACCGCAGAGCACGTTCTCGACCAACAACTAAGCCCTGCTAACGCGATCAGACGGCGAGCCCGATCAAGGCAACGCCTAAGGCCATAAGTACGGCGGCCCCCAGCCGTCGTATCCAGTTGCCTTCCTTCAGGAAGATGAACCCGATCAGCGCAGCAAAGATGACTGAGGTTTCCCGCAGCGCCGAGACCGCGCCGAGCGGTGCAAAGTTCTTGGCATAAAGCACCAGCCCATAGGCGGTCATCGAAACCAGCCCGCCCAGAATGCCTGTCATCCAGACCTTGGCTGGCAGGCTTTTGAGGGTATCGCGTTTCTTAATTCCGACAAAGCCTGCAATGAACAGATGCAGGAAAGCCCCCCAGGCCCAATAGCTGAGCGTATTGCCTGACAGCCGAACGCCGATCCCATCCACTACCGAGTAGATCGAAATGCAGAACCCGGTGCCCAGCGCAAAGCCAAGCGCGCTGCGTCCGACCCCCGAGCGCAGCGCTTTCCAGCTGCTCAGCTGAATGCCAAATGCAATCAGTGCAATGCCACCCCATGCCTGCAATGGCAGCACCTCGCCCACCAGAACCATCGCCCAAAGCGAAACCAGCGCCGGAACGATTCCCCGCGCAATGGGGTAGACCACACTCAGATCGCCATGCTGATAAGCTTTGCCCAGCATGAAGTAATACCCGAAATGAACAACGGTCGAGATCAGGATGTAGATAAAGCTTTCAGCACTGGGCAGTGGCAGGACCATCACCATCACGGCTGCTGGCAACACTTGGCCCAAAGCAACAAGGCCCAACATCGTCGTGCGATCCGCCGCTGTCTTGACGATGGCGTTCCAAACCGCATGCAGAAGTGCCGCAGACAGAATGATAAGGATGACAAACAGGGTCATGCCCGGACCTTTCCCGCAGATATTATGCGCAAAAAGGGTCAGTGGCCCTATTCACTTGGCGCGATCTCGGCCAAAACGGCGATTTTTGTCAACCCGGATTCAAACCGGCTGCTGACCAAGCCAGCTTTCGATTTGCTCTGCCGGCCCCTGCCAGCCGGGCTCCATAAACAGAAAATGCGCGTGGTCCTGAACCAGCAAAAAGGTCCCACGTTCCCCGTACCGCTCTGCCAAGGCGCGGCAGGTATCGGGGTTAACCGCCCGGTCTTCTGCACCGGAAACGACTAGAACCGGGCAGTCGACCTTTTCGAAATCGACCTTTATCGCGTGATCGTCGTCGAACATCCAAAAGAACATTTCGAACATCACGCGCCCACTTTCGGCCCCCAGTTGATCGAACACAGCATGCTGTTGAGCCTCGTCCATTTTATTAAGCGCAAAAGGCGCCATCAGGTCGAATTCGACACGCATGGGCTGTTTCCAGAAGGCCCCACCTTCCATCAACGCCCGCGGCACGGCGCGTTCGTCGTCGGTTTCCGGCAAAGTGCCCCAGGGTGCATTGGGGTTAATCAACACAATAGCACTGGCCAAACCGCGTGAGGCCACCTGTTGCGCAACCACACCCGCGATGGCGTGACCCAGCAGAACCGGTTTGCTGCCCAGGCCCTGCACAAATTCAGCTATGTCATTGGTATAATCCAACACGCTGGTTTCCGTCAGACCGGGATCAGTGTCTGCTTTCGGATCACCGCCATGGTGACGCAAGGCTGGTGTATGTACGGTCCATCCCCGATCCCGAAAGAAAGTTGCGTAATCCTGCATGCACCAGGGTCCGGCAAACGCCCCATGAATCAGAACAATTTCTTTTGGCATCGAAATCTCCTGTGGCTCTGCAATCAGTATGAACATCCGGTAAGATGTTACAACAGCCCGTGATCCCTGTTGCAGGACGCAGGCCAGGTCCTAAGATCGGGACTATGAGCTTTGTAACCGACAACCAACTGCCCCTGCTGATCCTGTTTTTTGTGATAGGATCGATCGGTACGGCGTTTCTGTTCCGAAAACCAGCGGGGCATCGGGCGTGGAAACTGGCCGACTTGGTTTGGGTCGTTCTGGGCGGCATCGGGGCGTTGGTTGCGGTTATGGCCGGGCTTTACACTTCCGACAGCTCTCGGCTGGATCGTCAGATCGACGTGGCCTATGCGGCCACTCTGGCCTTTGATCGCGATGCGGCACGGTTTCGCCTGCGCTTTTGTGATCCGGCCTTTGACCCGGATACGGCTGTTTTATGCGACAAAGTCGAGTTCCTCTCGGCTTCAACCGCCAGCAATTCTGAACTGCCGTTGTTCATTGCCGTCACCGATGAGGTCGCCCCATTGCAGGGGCTGCATTTCCTGTTCGGGCGCCAAGCCAAAGATGACATGGATGAAATGCGCAGCGCTGCCGCGCAGGCTGACGCCTTCGATATCGACCAGTTTCTGGTCTTCACCTCGCTGGACGACGAAACGCAGACAGCTATCAACAACATGCGCCGGAAAGTACCGGCCATTGCTGGGGACTACCTGATCCTGGCCCAAAGCTATGATGACCTGATTGAACAGGTTGGTAAATTGAAAGACGAATGGGAATATTTGCAGGCCAACGCCCACATTCTGGTTCTGCAAATCGTAGCTTTGTGCCTTGTCAGCTTTGCAGCCCCGTTCCGGTTGGGGAAATCGCTGGTCGAGCTACGTACGACACTTATCGCCGATACGCCTGTGCCAACACCTGCGGATCCGTCCCCAGAAAGTAACGCAGCAGAGTCCACAGGTTCCGACTACCCCGCCGAATCCAGCCCGCCTGCTCATACCGCTCCGCGCTCGTAAAGGCCCGTGCATCCAGAAGTGTGATCCGGGGCAATCGACGCGCTAGGGCGACGTCTTCCATCAAGGGTTGGTCCGGAAAACCGCCTGCGGCATGGTAGACATCACGCGGCACCAAAAGCCCCTGATCCCCATATGGCAGCCCGAACACCCGGCTGCGCAGATTGGCCCAGCCCGAGACCCATCCCGGCGCAATACCCCGCGCTTTAAACGCCAATCGAAAGGCCGCAGGTCCGTTGCTGGATAGATGGGCGCTCACCGCCTCGCTCCAGCCGCTTTCCAATACAGTGTCAGCATGCAGGATCAGCAACCAATCTCCATTGGGCTCTGCGCACCCTCGGCGCAATTGCCCACCGCGTGACGGCGCGCCTGTGACAACCCTTGCTCCGGCCTCTTCCGCGATCTCCAGTGTCAGGTCGTCAGACCCGCCATCGCTGATGATCAGGTCCCGGATCAGCCCGGCATGCAGTCCCTCCATCAATGCGCCAAGGCACTCGGGCAAGGCATCGGCAGCGTTTAGGGTCGGAATAACAACAGAGATCGGGGCTGGCACGTCTGATACCCTCTGGTCTTGGCGGCGGATCTTCCTATATCACGAGGCCAAGGGAAATGACGAGGACCAAGCCATGCCCACCCGCCGCATCCTGCGCCTGACCGGCTCGGACACCGAAAGTTTTTTGCAGGACCTGATCACCAATGACATTCAGGGTTTGAATGACGGGCTGGTATATGCCGCGCTGTTGACGCCGCAAGGCAAGTATCTGGCGGACTTTTTCCTCAAGCGTGATGGCGATGGCATTCTGCTGGACGCGGCCGAGCACCTTGCCGATGATCTGATCAAACGTCTGAACATGTACAAACTGCGAGCAGACGTGGCCATCGAAAGCACCGATATGAACCTGCAGCGCGGAACCGGCTCCTCGCCCGAGAGTGCCCTGCCCGACCCGCGGCACCCTGACATGGGCTGGCGCATGTATTCTGCGGCACCCGAACAGGATGATGGCACAGATTTCGATGCACTGCGTGTGCAACACTGTATTCCTGAAGCGGGTACTGAGCTGACCCAGGACAGCTATATCCTCGAATCTGGGTTCGAAGCGCTGAATGGCGTGGATTTCAGAAAGGGTTGTTATGTAGGTCAGGAAGTGACCGCGCGCATGAAACACAAGACCGAATTGCGTAAGGGTCTGCGTAGGGTCTCTGTCGACGGCACCGCGCCCGTGGGGACCGAGATCACAGCTAATGGCAAACCGGCAGGCACCCTGTTCACTCAATCCGGGGGCCACGCGATTGCCTATCTGCGTTTTGACCGCGCAAGCGGTGAAATGCAGGCGGGCGAGGCCACGGTGAGACTGACCGACTAAGTACCGCTTGTTGCCTAATCAGCACGAACTCCACGTCGGCACATATCGCCAAGTTTGAACCTGTTCCTCAGCCCTGCCAAACTGAGGGAAACAGGTCAAACCGGATACACCCATGTTTCGACTATATTCCGCGATTTGGCGCGCCAGTGCCGGACGGCAGATCATCCTCATCGTGCTGTCCATCGCCATTGCGGCGCTTGCCGCCGTTCCGCTGGAGTTTCAGCGCGACATCGTCAACCACCTGACGGCAGATGATGTCGGCACTGAAAAGCTGATCCAATTGGGTATTGGTATGATGGCCGTTATCCTGCTGAGCCTTGGGCTGAAATGGATCCTTGGATACCGTGCTGGCACTTTGGGTGAAGACATGATCCGACTGATCCGGCAGCGCCTGCTATGGCGTTCAACCGATCTGAAGGAAACGGGCGAGGACCTACGCAAAGGCACCATGACCACGGCCATTTCCGCCGAGGCTGAAGAGTTGGGAAAGTTCGCGGGCGGCGCTTTCTCGGATCCGGTGGTTCAGATTGGAACGTTGATCAGCGTGATCGGCTATATTTCATCCACGCAACCGGGGCTTGGGCTGATCGCTTTTTCGATGATTGTGCCGCAGATCATCATCGTTCTGGTGTCGCAACGCAAAGTGAACACTTTCGTGGCAGAGCGCGTCCGCATCCTGCGCGGTGCCACAGACCGGCTGACGACCGAGGATATCGAAGCGGTCGAGCGGGACATCAACACCATGTTTGACGAAATTTACCACACACGGCGACGTATGTTCCTGTGGAAACTGTCGGCCAAATTCCTGCTGAGCGTGATCAATGGGGCCGGTACCGTCGGTATTCTGATGCTGGGCGGTTATCTGGTGTTACAGGGGAAAACGGATGTAGGCACCGTTGTGGCCGCCACCAGTGGCCTTAGCCGAATTCAGGGGCCGACCGCATTTCTGATCGCTTTTTATCGCCAGGTCAGCGCCAATCGCATCAAGTATGAACTAATGCTGGAACTGTTTGGCCCCGACCCAACACGGTATCGTTACCGCCGTAACGCGTAAAAAAAACCGCGCGGCGGGTGCCTGCGCGGTCTCTTTCGCAAAGTGACGGAACGTCACGCGCGTTCCGAGTATTCCATCGTTTCGGTGTTCACAACGATCATTTCGTCCTGACCGATGAAAGGAGGCACCATGACTTTCACGCCATTGTCCAGCACCGCAGGCTTGAACGAGTTTGCGGCGGTCTGGCCTTTGACGACCGGCTCGGTCTCGACAATTTGGCAGGTCACTTTCTGCGGCAGCGTCGCGTTCAGCGCCTCGCTTTCGTAGAATTCAACGACAATGGTCATGCCATCCTGAAGGAACGGGCGACGTTCGCCCAGCAAATCTGCCGGCAATTCAATCTGTTCGTAGGTTTCTGCATCCATGAACACCAGCGTCCCATCGGATTCGTACAGGAATTGCTGATCTTTCTGCTCAAGGCGAACACGCTCGACCTTGTCCGCGGACCGGAAGCGTTCATTGAGTTTTGAGCCATTGCGCAGGTTGCGCAGTTCGACCTGAGCAAACGCCCCACCCTTGCCCGGTTTTACGTGGTCAACCTTGACCGCTGCCCACAGGCCGTCGTTATGCTCAAGCACATTGCCGGGGCGAATTTCGTTCCCATTTATCTTGGGCATTACATAAATCCTTCACAAACGGTTGATGCATCAGTTGCGGTCCCTATATCTGGCGGGATCACACCTGACAAGACAACGACACCTAGTGCTGCACTTGCAGCAAGCCATGCAAGTGACGCAACGCAACTATGCATTTTAGCTGTATCCGAATCGTACCTAATAGGTCATAAGGACCCTCACGCCGAAAATGCAAGAGCAAGAACAACAAGGAAGACGAGATGAGAGATTTCGTTGACGGCACTGCCTTTAACAACGAGCAAGGCAATCGTGCGCGCAAACTTTTCGCGGCCGTTGTGTTGGCTGCACTCGATGACGCTATCGCCGATGACAAGAAATACGGCAATGGCCCCGAACAAATCGCCCGCTGGGCCCGTTCGCGCGATGGGCGCGAAGTTCTGTCCTGCGCGGGTATTGACCCGAACGAGCGGGTTGTCAGCGGACTGATGGAGTTCGTTGGTCGCGGTGTGCGGACCTCGGTCGCACTGTCCCGTGAAGAAAGCGAGCGCCGCAACGCCGCTCAGCACGCAGAAGCCGCCTGAACTTAAGCGAGTTCGCACAGAAAAAACGCGCTCTGTCCGACAGAGCGCGTTTTTCTATGCTCTACCTCGATGTCCAAAAGGCTAGAAAAATAACAGCCACTGCCGTGCCACCCAAACTTCGGCCAACAGCATGACGCCAAACATGGACTTGCCCCACACGGACAGACCGCGCTGCCACAGTGCGACATACGCAGCAAGACAAACTGCGGCAGAAACTGGAGCCACCCATAATGCGTGATGGCTGCTGTCCCAATAGCTGACCGGGCTGTGAAACACCCAATCGCTTAGCGGCCAGAATTGAGGTCGCCCGTCGCCTGCATGCAGCACAAAATCTGTCGCTAGGTGCAACAAACCTGCCGCTGCTCCGACAGCCACGGCGTGCCAGCCACGCCAAACTGACAGCAACAATGCAATCCCCCAAAGGATAAAGGAGTTGTCGATCGCAAAGACGGTTTGCCAGGCCTGCGAATAGTACAGTTGCCCGAAGACCACCTGTTCCGGAATGCCCAATACAAACAACGACACTCCCACCATGAGATACAGGGACAAATCCGGCAGCACTGCCCCCAGCATTGCAGCCAACAAGATACGGCCCTGCGGCGGTCGGGCAAAAGCGGCAGCCCCGATCAAAAGATGCGCTGGTGTGTTCATCCAGGTCTTTCCCTTCCCGCTCAAATCAAGTCATCTGCGCCTCGACATATAGGAGACAACCCATGGTTCGCGCCATCATGATTCAAGGCACTGGCAGCAATGTCGGAAAATCGGTTCTTGTGGCCGGGCTTGCGCGCGCCTTTACGCGCCGGGGTATGCGGGTTGCTCCGTTCAAGCCACAAAACATGTCAAACAATGCGGCCGTCACCGAAAACGGGGGCGAGATTGGCCGCGCGCAGGCGCTTCAGGCCCGTGCAGCGAAGCGGGCGACCCATACAGATATGAACCCCATTCTGCTGAAGCCCGAGACGGACACCGGTGCTCAGATCATCGTTCAAGGGCAGCGCGCGGGTACGATGAAGGCCGGGGACTACCGTAAAGATAAGTCCAAGCTGCTGGGGGCCGCGCTGGAAAGCTTTGACCGGCTTTGTGCGGATGCGGATCTGGTTCTGATCGAAGGTGCGGGCAGCCCCGCTGAAACCAATCTACGCAACGGTGACATCGCCAATATGGGTTTTGCCTGCGCCGCAGGTATTCCCGTGGTTCTGGTCGGCGACATTCATCGTGGCGGCGTGATCGCGCAAATCGTCGGCACTCAGGCTGTGCTGGACGGCGGCGATCTGGCGCAGATCCGGGGTTTTGCTGTCAACCGGTTCAAAGGGGACGTGTCTTTGTTCGACGAAGGGCGTGACGACATCGCCGCCCGTACTGGTTGGCCCTGCTTGGGTGTTGTGCCCTGGTTCCATGACGCGTGGAAATTGCCTGCTGAGGATATGATGGACATTCGCTCTCATACTGGCGGCACGTGCAAGGTGGTTGTGCCTCAGCTGGAACGGATGGCCAATTTTGACGACCTTGATCCGCTGTCCGCTGAACCAGACGTGAGTGTCGAGATCATCCCAGCCGGACGCCCCCTGCCCGGTGATGCCGATCTGGTTCTGCTGCCGGGCAGCAAATCCACCATCGGGGATCTGGCCTATTTTCGAGCGCAGGGTTGGGACATCGACCTTTACGGCCACGTGCGCCGCGGCGGGCATGTTCTGGGCCTGTGCGGCGGTTATCAAATGCTGGGTAAAACCATTTCCGACCCGGATGGGGTCGACGGCAGACCCGGCAAGGTCGAAGGCTTGGGGTTGCTGGATGTCGACACTGTGATGGGCGGACAAAAGCAAGTCATTCTACGCTCGGCCCATGCCCTGCCCGACCGCGATCCGGTCAGCGGGTATGAAATCCATATGGGACACACTGAAGGACCTGATTGTGACCGTGCATGGCTGGAGGTCGAAGGCAAACCAGAAGGTGCCGCCAGCGCCAACGGACGGATCAAGGGCAGCTATTTGCACGGTATCTTTTCGTCTGACACGTTCCGCGCGCGTTACCTTTCAACGCTGGGCGTGACCTCGGACGTCGCTTATGAGGATGGCGTCGAACAGGTTCTGGATGACTTGGCAGATCATTTGGAACGCCATATGAATCTTGATCTGCTGCTGAGCCTCTCCCAGCCCCCTAGGCGCAGCTAGGCGTTACTCCAGATCTTTTGCGGCTAGGGCACGTGCAATCTCGCGCCGGACCATCTTGCGCACATTCCGCGTGATCCGCTCGCCCATCGTGCCCTGCAGCTCTTGCCGGACAATTTCGGCGATCAAGGCGCGCAGATCCTCTTCATCCATGTCGATTCTTCTGTCATCGACGGCAGGCTCTGCGATCACCTCGGTCTCGACCCTCGGCGAACGGATGAACTCAGCTTGAACGTGTGCTTCGCTCTCATCGTCGGACGCGTCAGCTTGCTCAATGTCAATGGAACCAACGGCCTCGGCTGCGGCAAATTCTGCTTCTACGTTCCACGGCAAAGATTGCGACGGTGTGCCCGAGTAAGCATCTTCGCTGTCGCCATCCGGTTCCCATTGATCTTCTGTTTGTGCAATGGCCGCTTCCAGCGCTTCGATCTTAGCGCTTAAGCTGGTGGCAGCATCCGCAGACTGAGCAGGTTTAGGCGCATCGGCCGCGTCCTCTGCGGCGTTGGCCGGCTCGCCCGCTTGCACAATATCGCAGGCCCGCAGCAACATGGGTTTCGCCGAGTCGGACATCTTGAGGTCCGACTCGGTCTGGATGGGAACCCCATTGGTCTGCTTGGGCGTGCTGACACGCAAAGCATCCGTCAGAACCAGCCGCCCCGGCTTTCTCGATACAGGCTGTTGATCCGAGACGGATTTATCGCGGTTGTCTTCGCTTACCAGACGTTTGACCGAAGACAGAACGTCTTCGATCCCTGCTTTTACGACGTTATCAGTCATTGTTCTCTACCGCTCTATCCTTGGATCGAGTGTAGCCAAACAATCTCAACCTCACAACAAATAGTATGGTCGATCAGTCCCGACGCAATGCTTTGAGGACGCGATCCAGATCTTTGCTCTGTTTGCTGACCTGTGCCGGTGCCTTTTTGACCAAGTTGTAATACAAGGTTGGATCGTAAATCTGCACCGCCAAACCCAGACGTTCAGCCGTCAGCAGACCCTGAGCCTGCAACAACTGGTAAGCCGCGCGCGAGCGTTCAGTGCGTGAAGCAACTTCGGCCAATTGCGCATCCAGCAAGTCCTGCTGAGCGTTCAGCACATCCAGAGTTGTCCGCGCGCCCAGTGTTGCCTCTTCGCGAATCCCGTCAAACGCCACTTGCGAGGCACGAACCCGTTCAGTCGATGCCCTGAGGCTGGCGCTGGCCGCCTGGAACGCCGCATAACGATCAGTCACGCCCTGTGTGATGTTTTTTTGGACATTCAACAGGTTCGCGCGCGACGCATCCCGGGTCGCCATTGCGCGACGTATATTCGCAGCCAACCGACCACCAGCATAGATGGGCTGGTTGAAGTTCAACGAGATAGTCGCATCGTTGATATAATCATCGTTGTCATAGCTTTCTGTGACCCCCGCGTCAGCGTTCAGGCTGACGTTCGGTCCAAGATTGGCCCGCTGCTGCTGCACGATCAGATCAAATGCGCGCACCTGATGCTGCGCTGACAGAATCGCGGGATGGTTGCGCTGCGCCAGACTGACGGCCTCAGCCTCGGACCGCGGCAGGTTGGGCAGACTCGGCTGTCCCGCTGTACGCCCCGGTGCCTTCCCGACCGCGTTCACATATTCTGCCTGCGCGATGCTCAGCTCACCACGCGCGACCGCCAAATCCGCCTGCGAGCTTGCCAACTGCGCTTCGGACAAGGCAACGTCTGTACGCGTGACTTCGCCAACCTCGAAGCGATCATTCGATGCTCTGAGTTCTTCGGCCGAAACTTCGACGTTGTTCTGGCGGATCGCCACGGTTTCTTCCTGCAGCAACACGCCCAGGTAGGCATTTGCCGCACGGATCAGAACCTGTTGTTCGATGTCGATCAGAGTTTGCCGCGTCGACAACACGGTTTCCTGCGCAGATTGCTTGCCCAGAATCGAAGCCCCACCGTCATACAGAAGCTGACCCAGGGTCAGACCCGTAAAAAACCGCGACGGCTCATTGGTTGTGACCACATTGCTGGTCCGACTGCGGGTATAATCCTGGCTAACCTGCACCGTCCAGTTGATGATCGGCCGCAACGCCGACAACGCAATGGCCACATCTTCATCCGCAGCCCGCAAAAGTGCCCGGTTCTGCTCCAGCAAACCGCTTGTATTATACGCACCGATGAAGGCGTCTGTTATGTTATCAGCCCACGCTGCACGCCCTGGCATTACGCTCATGGCAAGCCCTGCGGTCACTGCGAATGCCTTGACCAGCCTGCCTGTCGCTGAACCACGCATACCGAAATCCTCTCAAAACGAAATTACACTGCCCTACAGGCAGTTTGCGGCCTTGTTTTCAACTAATCAAGGCGGAAGAAAAATCTATCGGCAGACTATAGCGAAAATGCACACTCAGCCGAAAAACTCTCCAAGACCGGCGCGCTGGCGTTAAATGCGTCGCGCCAGCTGACCTGACCGCCAGACTTTCGACCAACCCGCACCGTCCCCAAGTTGCCGTCGACAAACAAGCACGCGATTCGGCCATGTTCCTTGAGTTGATCCAGCAAACCTTCGGGGATTTGCTCGACACCGCCCTGCACCATGATCACGTCGTACGGGCCATGTTCGGCAACACCCTGCTCCAGCGGACCCACATGAATGATGGCATTATCAACATCTGCTTCGGCCAGAAGGCTTTGCGCCTCAGCCGCCAGTGCCTCGTTACTTTCCACACCAACGACCAACTGCGCCATGCGCGCGGCCACCGCCGTGGAATACCCCTTGGCCGGCGCGATATCGAGAACCATCTCATCATTCGAAATGTTCAACGCATCCAGCATCTTGGCCAGTGTCCGCGGCTCAATCATAGCGCGCCCCTCGCCCATATCGATCAGACCGTCGACATAGGCAGCTTCACGCTGAGCATCTGGAACAAAATTTTCGCGCGGCACGCTCAACATTGCTTCGATGATCGGGAATTTGGTGACATCAGAGGGTCGGACCTGTGTATCAACCATTGTGCGGCGCCGGGCTGCGAAATCTGTCATTGGATATCTCGTCTCATTCCCATGGATGTCCGGCTTGTGCCACATCCTGACCCGACCAGCAACGGCCCTGTTGCCGCAACCCAGCCAAGGTGTCGAAATAATCCGGCGCCAGCTCATGCGAAATTCATTCTTGTCTCCAAATTTGCACGCAATCCACTGGACGGCTTCCAGGAAAGCTGCTACAAACCCAAGCATACCACGGCAAGTATTTGATTTTACTTGAAAAGGCGAGTTGGCGGAGTGGTGACGCAGCGGATTGCAAATCCGTGTACACCGGTTCGATTCCGGTACTCGCCTCCACGAAAACCCCGTAAATAATTGTATTCATTAACTTCTTCAGAAGGGTATTCAAAATTTTTGCGCAACTACCCGCCCAAAACTCAAAGCCTTTTAGTTTATTGCAACCTTTTAGCCTGGGCGTTTATCGCTCATTCCTTTCGCACTCGGCCGTGTTTCGATCTCGGAAGATAGGCAGAAGACGGGTCAAATTCAGTGCGAACACGGAAAATCTCGTATGGGGCCGTGCGGATACCGATCGTGTAGCGTCCACCGGGTGCACGCCTCTTATCCCGCTTCAGCGACCATCCTCGAGACGAGACGTAGTCCACCAATCCCGCAACATTCCGGATTTTCCCGCTGTCGAGTAGCTCCTGCAAAGCGAGTTGATTGAGGTCATCGTTCGCCTTCGGAGATCTGACAACTTCCTTCACCGACCGAGTACGCCTTGACGGCTTTGGACTCTGCTTACCTTTACAGTCCGGATACTTAACGCATCCAAGGAACATGCCCCATTTACCCTTTCGCTCAACCAACCATCCATCAGAACACTCTGGACAAGCAGGAAAGGTGGCACCACAACTGCAGACTAGAGTTCCAGAATGGGCTTTGTCATCAATCGGAAGGTCTTTTCCGCACTCGTTGCATGGTCGAAGCATCTCGCCACAGAGCTTTCGGTGTTCACACTGAAAGTACGGTTTTCCCTTCTTTGACGTTTGCGAGAGCATTCTGCCCCCACATACGCCGCATCGGTGTTCGGAAATGCCCGCTTCACCGAGCTCGACCACTCCATAGTCGGGGTTTTCAACCAGCTCACGTGCAAAGACTGAAGGCCTTTGCCGATCTGCCAGAACCGTCACGGTTTTTCGTGCTCGCGTTAGAGCGACGTAAAACAACCGCCTTTCCTCGGCGTGGTCGTATTCCTCTGGCTTAGGAAGAACGAGATCCAACAAAGGATCATCCACAATCTCAGACGGGAAACCCATGCGGTCAGAAGCAGCTTTAAGTACCACCACATGGTCAGCCTCCAATCCTTTGGAGCGATGCACCGTCATGAACTTGAGAGAGAGGTTTGGATAACGCCTTTGCAGCTCAGGCAGCTCCTCTGGGCGCAGAAAGTTATAGCGGCCAAGCAAGAGAACCGATGTTTCGCTTTCATTGGTGACGGCTTCGATATCTTCAAGTGCAGACTTGAGCGCATCAATCTCCTGACCCCACCCGTAGTGTGCAACCCTAATCGCCGGGAGTTCGGATTTGCCTGCCGGAATAACCTGCTTTGTGATTTGCGACGGGTTCTGAAGAACGAATGTTCGAGCGGGTAAAGCGATTTTGTCGACGCTTCGAAATGTGCGCCCAAGATCAACCGAGCTGTGTACACCAGATGCCCCAGCGAAGACGCCGCCAAACTCTTCACCGAAGTCTCTCATCAGATGAATATCTGATCCAGTGAACCGATAAATTGACTGCCAGTCGTCTCCAACGGCAAAAACCCGCGCGTCCTGATGTTGCGATTTGAGGGCCTTCAGCAGGCTCGCTCTTCCTTCGGAAATATCCTGAAACTCATCCACCAGAAGGTGGCGGTAGCGGCTCTTGTACCGACCCGCTTTTACATGCTCAGTCGCCCGAACGATCATATCTTCAAAATCGATGCGGTCGCCCAATCGGTTTTGATACGCTTCAAGCACTGGTTCGAAGATTTTCAAGAACGCAACGCCGCGCGTTTTATCTCGGGATCTTTTTGCCCGGTCCAGACAGTTCGAAACGCTCGTCCCAGAACTCTTGAAGTGCCGAAGGAAGGTGCCTAGGACTTGCGTAAAGGCGTCTACCTGACCCATCTCAGTCAGTTGTTCGAAGACCTGCTCAGGTGGGATTGGGTTGGGGGTCGCGTAAGGCGCAATCTTCTCCTCCAGCGCCTCTGTCAGACGACCTTCAACACGTTCGTAGCTGAAGGTTTCGACCAGAGTTGTTTCATGTTCGGCGTGGACTTTTCGTTTCCACTCCATGCCTTCAAGATATTCTTTGCGATCGACGTGAGGTGCCGTTGTAAGCCTGGCTTCTCCGTTCGGTCCTTGGGACTTCCGAACGCCGAAATGCTCGATATAGACACCACTTTCGGCAAGTCGGAAGTCCGGTGTGTAGGCAGTCCTGTCGTTCTCTGGGAGATCGTGTTCGTAGTCAGGCTCATACTCGTAAGCAATGCCATTCAAGTAGAGCCAATTGGCGATTTCCCACTCTTCGAAGCTTTTTACCAGCTCGCCTTGGAGCGTCCGAAGCTCATGCGACTCAACGTACTGGTAATATTCATCTTTTGTCTCGAAGTCCCATTCGCTCTTGTAGGGCCAATAGAACTCCGAAAACCACTTCAGAAGTAGCGCTCCCAGCACCGGTAGCTTCGCAATGTCGTTGAAGAGAATGTCACGGAGAAGCACTGCAAATTGCTTGTCGTCGCTTGCATGTGCCGCTAACGCCGGAGCACCGCCCTCGACTTGCCGTATGATACTATTGCCAAGGGCGTGGAAGGTCAGCGCGTCTACTGTTGCCCCAGCCCTTTCTTCGATACGACTGGCCATTTCGGCCGCCGCATCTTTTCCGAACGCCATAAGCAAGATTTCATCGGGCTGTCGGATCCCACTTTGTATCAGATATGCCGCTTTGGCGACGATCACGCTCGTCTTGCCGGAACCCGCTCCAGCAAGAACAAGCGTAGCGTCTTCATCAGCAACAACTGCCAGTCGCTGCTCCGGCGTTAGTGGGTTTGACTCGATCGTGTTGAAGAAATCTTCGAATTGGCCGAGCTCGGCGTCAGTAAATGTCTTAATTGCGGCGTCGCGCAAACGCACTGGCTCTCTCTGAAACTCCCAAACTCGATCCAAGATTTTCTGCTGTTCAGATGACAAGACATCTTTGGGTATCTCGGCTGGCAGTTTCTCAACTACAGCATTTGCGCGCGCGAGAAATGGTTGGAGAAGGCACGCTGACGGATAACGTTTCGGCTGATCCAAACATCCAACCGCTTCGGCCAGAGCACGGAGTTCTCCGTCATAGCGGTCGACCTGCTCGACAAAGTGTCGCCGCCAAGCAGTGTTGGCCGATGTGACGAATTCAGCCGCAACTGACTTTTTGAAGCCAGCAGCTTTGACCTCCTCGCCGCCCCTGATAGTTACCATCACTGACGACTTGCCCAAGATCTTAGTTACTTGCAGGGGGTGCGTAATGTCAGTGAACGAAAATTGTCTGGGCGCTCGAGAAAGTAGTATTACCCCAGAATTCGAAAGCGCAATTCCTCTGTATCGGTGCCCCAGAAGACCCAATACCAGGCCGGCAAGCCAGCTTCGCACTATCTCTTTCCGCTTTTTTGGTTCCATAGTGCGCAATCGCCCCGGTTCTTAATCACCAATTTTCTACAGCAAAATCAGACGGTAGTAAGGCAGCAACCTAAGCGCAGATGCGCTCCCACAGGCACCGATGCGCCAGCGCTAAGCGCGGCGATAGCCCCGGATTGCCCATTCACCGCGACCAACGTTGGCGAAAAGATCAGTCCCACGATAGTTGGCGGAGTCAGACGAGTGATCTTCCAGCGTCCTTCTAATAGTCGCATCAAGCGTCTTTGGAACTGAGCGCCCAGCGTTCCGGCGGGTATACTCTACTTCCCTATAGATCGAATGCAGGGTGGCACTGCCTCCGAGTCTACGAATTGCTTCGAACACGTCATCTACCCAGCGAATCTTTCCCATTGGAGTCTCCCTCTCAAATGCTTGACCAAGAGTCTTTTCAGAGCCTTTTACCTCCAACGACTCGGAAGCATCGGTTGGTTGTGAGAGAGCCTTGGAGCTCGGATGTGTTCCTTGCGACTCCGCTGCCAGATTTTTTGCTTCAGAGTCTTTGATCAACATATAGTCTGGCAATACTCTAGAAAGTATTTCATTTTCGGACTCTTCACCGTCTGCACGCAGCGCCCAGATCAAGGCGAATACGCTGGTTTCGACTTCAATACTGCGCATTGGGAACTCCCTTTGTAGCGGTTCGGCATATGTAGTGAGCCGCATGACTCACGTCAAGAGGTAAAAATTTACAAACCCCCTAATTGGTTTGATTGACTTGCGCTTCCTGCATTATCCGTCGCCGCAATTCCCATCACCCACAATCACAGCTTGTGCACGGCTCTCCCGAAGCGCCCAAATGTTAACTTGAACCGCAATACACAGTTTTTTAGCCACAGGCGCAACTACCAGCCGCACCAAACCCGGTAAACACTGCAAACCCGGGCAACCCCACCCCATTGACGGCGTACGGCGCTTACGGTGGGCGAGCTATCCCTGGTTCGAACGAGTTGGCGAACAGAGCTGGGCCTTGGTGGCGTCATCGCAAAATGGGTTCGGCACAATCTACTATCATGCCGCGTTTGGTTCGTTATAGTTGTCACAAATTGCAGTAAAATGGAAATTTGTGATTAAAAATGGCGACTTGGACGGGATATGAAACAACACCGGCGGTTCTTGCTCAGGCAGACGCATGGAAATCCAGGTGCCTGCAGGGCAGTGGCAGCGTTTTTTCAGATCAGGCACTTTGGACCACCGAAAATTTTGCTGAGCTAAGGACACATTTTGTCGATAACCCAATTTTGGGTGATCAGAAATTCTATGAAAAACTGGCCCTTCAACTAGAAGGCGCAAGACCGGAAGTTGCTAAGCTCGCAGCTGAGGCGTTGTGGTTGTTGCTTGTGTTCGTCGGCGATAGCTACTTTGGTGCCGCAACCAAGACGGAACGCATTCGAGAGGTCTGGGAGCTTTCGGGTGACCAGCTCCCTAAGACTGCGGCCCTTAATGCAGACGCATTGGCTGGTGTCGCCAACCCAGGGACTGCATTTCTCACGAAGATTCCCGATGAGTACGGATTTCTTATTGAGTTGCTTGTTGCTTGGAAACAGGTGCCGGCCGAGAACCGTGAGGCATTGCTAGATGACGCGCCCTGGGAGCTATGTGAATGGGTCGCAAGCAACGATGGCAGTGTGGTTAGAGCTTTTCGCCACATGTTTTTGTATTATTGCTACCCGTCATATTTCGAAAGGATCTGCAGCAGAAGTCACAAAAAGCAACTGTACGGCTCTTTTGCTGAAATCCTTGACCCAGATCAAGACTTCTTCAAAGTCGGCAAAACACCATGCAATTTGGATAAAACCATTCTCTCAATCCGCAAGAAACTGGAAGCAGAGTACGGCACAACAGAGATCGATTTTTATGACAAGAAGTTAAGGGAGAGATGGGGGAAAGAGGACAAAGATCCAAAAAAACGCAAGACCGGTGCCGGTAGTGAGCAACCCGCCGCGGGACCCAACATTTGGATTGAGAAGACGATCGTCAAAAGCAGACCTGATCGTCAGTCAGGGGAACACCGTCTTGGCGTGGCACTTTGGTCGCCACAACGCGCCAAAAACGGTGGTGACTTCTATTCAAGTATGCGATTGGTGGCACCTGGTGATATCGTTCTGCACCTGACAGACAACCTCGGTTTCACAGGCAAGTCCGTAGTTGCTGAGGAGGTGAATGATCAGTTTGTCGGCCTTCCGGACACCGATTGGGCAGGCCAACCTGGCTATCGTGTCCAACTATGTGAATTCGAACCTCTGGACCCAGAACTAGCGCGCGATGTGTTCTTCAAGGACGCGGAAATCGGACCAGAAATGCGCGCCCTCTTGGAGACCGAAGACGGCCACGGTCTGTTCTACAATCGGAAACTCGAATTGAATCAAGGTGCGTATTTATCCAACGCGCCTCAGTCTTTGGTGACCCTGCTCAATAAGGCGTATCAGAAGACCGCAGGGAGAAAGCTGGTTGATTTGCCCGATGTGACCACCCCCTTCGAACGCCGAAAGACGAGCACAATGCAGGCCAAACCTCTCAATACGATCTTCTACGGACCCCCGGGAACTGGGAAGACGTATGTCACTGCAAGGCGTGCCGTAGAAATCTGTGATGACCTGGCTCCCACTGAAAATGGGGAGCTACGGGAACGTTATGACCAGCTCGTAAAACAAAAGCGGGTCGAATTCGTTACTTTTCACCAGACGTATGGGTACGAAGAGTTTGTTGAAGGGCTACGACCAGAAACAGGAGAAAGCGACGACGAGACCTCGAGCGCAGGTTTTCGACTTCAACCCGTGGAAGGTGTGCTCAAAAGGATCGCCGACAGAGCAAGAAAACTACCGAGCACGACTGCAGAAACTTTTGATCCTTCAGGGCGGAAGGTCTTCAAAGTTTCACTCGGGCGCAGCAATAACCCCGAAGACGATTATTTGCGCGATGAGTGTCTAGAGAATGGATATGTCCTCTTGGGTTATGGAGGCGAAATTGACTGGTCAGGTCCGCAGTTTGATAGCTACGAAGCGATAGCAAATCGATGGCGGGAGGAGCCTGGGCAAGAAGACACTGACGGGCGCCATGGCAACATCGTCTTCACGTCACGGATTCGCGTTGCAATGCAGGCCGGCGACGTCGTTCTGGCCAGTCGAGGAAACCGTCGGATACAGGCGGTAGGTATTGTATCAGGACCTTATGAGTATGTTCCTCGCGACATAGATGAATACCACCATCGACGCCCAGTTAAGTGGCTCTGGAAAGATGAAACGGATGACGGCATTGCCGTCGAGGATATTTATTCAAAGAACTTCACCCAGCACTCGATCTATCAGCTCTATAACAATCAGATTAACTGGGACGCTTTGGTGCCTTATGTCCAAGAAAAGAGATCGGCCGCTCCACCGCCACCTCATGTTTTAATTATCGACGAAATAAACCGCGCTAACATTTCCAAGGTTATGGGTGAGCTCATAACGCTTTTGGAAGAGGACAAGAGATCCGGCGCACAAAACGAAATCTCTGTGACTCTGCCGCACTCGGGCGAGGCATTCACGCTGCCGCCAAACCTTCACATCATTGGAACAATGAATACGGCTGATAGGTCAATTGCTCTGCTCGACACGGCCCTGAGACGGCGCTTTCAATTCGTAGAAATGCCACCGAAGCCCAATGTCCTCAAAGAGATTGACGGCGTTGATGTCGCCTCTGTGCTCGAAAGCATCAATTCCCGTTTGGAGTGGTTCCTTGGAACGGACCAACTGATTGGTCACGCGTGGTTGATGGGCGCAACCACTCTCCCTGAACTCGATACAGTCATGTCGAATAAAATAGTGCCTCTTCTGCGCGAATACTTCCATGAGGACCTTGACCGTGTTCGGGCCGTGCTTGGTGGTGGAGATAGGTTCTTGAGGCGTGAAAAGATCCCGACGCCACCCGGAATCGATGACTATGGCGAGGAGCGCTGGAAGTTTGTGGATCGCTACTTAAGCGAAGGTTCATACGGGCTATCGGCATATGCGGAAGCCATTGCTGGTGCGGAACCGGTCGATTCTGAATGACGGCTCTAGGATCCAAACCACTACCAACCATTACTCGGCGCGAATGGCAGGAACTGCGCGTGGAGGATGGCGACCTTCGCGAGTCTCAAGCCAACATGTTACACGGTCTTGCTGTACAAGCTTCACGTCAACTAAGGCTCCCAGAAACTGGCGTGCTTACCAGAACCCATCATGGTTTGAGAGCCCAGCAGGTCACGGGAATTCTGTCGATCCCAGGCCTTACTGTTGAAATACTCCCCAAGATTGAAGGCGACGACGGGGCCGTTCGCAGCGCATTAATCCGCATGCTTGCTGTCGCCTATGACTTACGGGTTTCGGAGGGTGAATTGTCGTCTCTGCAAACCCAAAGACACGACTTGCTTGAGCTGCTTATCCGTCTTTTCTGTGAGAGATTACTCGCAGCGGTTAAACGTGGTTTGTCGCGGCAATACCTAGAGCGAGAGGACGACCTCCCCGTGTTCCGCGGCAGTCTACTCGTAAAGCGCCAGTTGACGGTGCACGCAGCGCGCCCCGACCGTCTCGCGTGCAGGTTTGACGAACTAAGTGAAAATACTCCTATCAACCGGGTTCTGAAGGCGGCGGTGCTCCGGCTATCGAAACTTGCTCGAACTTCGAAAAACCTTAGGCGGCTGGATGAGCTGGTAAGCCGACTTGAGCATGCAAGTACCAGCGCTAGACCGCTTGCAGAGCCGGTTTGCTTGGACCGAACAAACACCGCATTCCATAGCGTGTATGGTCTCGCAAAGATATTTTTGTCAGGTGATTGGCAGAGTACCGTCTCTGGTGGACCGTCTGGGTTCTCCCTTCTTTTCCCGATGAACGACCTGTTCGAGAAGTTTATTGGGAGAAGCTTAAAGCGCGCTTTGTCACCATTGCCTGTGCAACTCCAAGATCGCAGGCATTATGCTTTGAGGCACCTTCCAGGGGGAGCTGGGTCATTTTCACTCAGACCTGATGTGGTCATCGAGACCGAACGTGGACCCGTGATCCTCGATACGAAGTGGAAGCGTCTTGATACTGAAGACGTAAGAAATCGCAACGTTTCACAATCCGACGTTTATCAGATGCTGGCTTACGCCCATGCCTACGATGCCGGCCGGCTTATCCTACTTTACCCATGGGACAGCCACCTAGGCAAACCGGGGTTATTGAAGGAATGGAATGTGGCCGGTACGAAGCGCCTGCTACAAGCGGTTTGCGTAGACGTTGGTCGTCCGCATCAGGTGCTCAATCAGCTTCGCCTGTTGTTCCCGGAGTACTAAGCCGATTGCCCGGTTCGAAGATTTTCTGTGAATGGAGAAAACGCCTGATTTAAAGCCGGTGACCCCGCGAAAATAGTGCTTATTGAAAGAGGCCTGTTGTAATCACAGGAGGCCAGAAAAATGGCACAAACATCAAAGGCGTCGACCCATAACGGTCAGGGCGCGCTGGTCGATGAGAGATTTTACACATACCAAGGCGAGCAGTCTGTTGTCACCCCTGCGTCCGGGATTTGCCGGACTGCATCATGATCGTGCGCGTTGATGGGCAACTGATCTTTGAGGACAAAGGTAAGCGTCCGTTGAACCTGACCTAACGCGAACCAATTGCGGAGGCTAAGTGTCCACCATCGATAGTGGACACTATGAGGCACTCTATGAGCAAGCGGAAGAAGCGGTTTTGGTCGGATGAAGAGAAGCGCGAGATTTGCGCGCAGGCAATGACGCCGGGGATGTCGGTGGCACAGGTTGCGCGGCGGTATGCGGTGAATGCGAACCTTATTTTCCAATGGCTGAAGGACCCGCGCTTTACACCAGAGTCTGCGGCGCCTGAACAGGAAGCAACATTTCCGCCGATTGAGATCGCGGCTGATGTTGCCCTCGACCCAGCGCCAATCGACGTGCCACTGCCACCTCTATCTGCCCCTCTGTCGGCCAGCCGTGTCGACATTACTTTGTCAGATGGTCGGCGCATTCTGGTCGAGGGGCCGACAGCGCTGACCTCCTTGGTCAGCCTGGTACACGGTCTGACAGCTTGATCCCGGTACCAAGCAACACGCGCGTCTGGCTTGCTGCTGGCTTCACGGACATGCGGCGTGGGGTTAACACCTTGGCCGGGCAGGCTGAGAAGGCGTTGAAATTGGACCCGTATTCCGGCCATCTGTTTGTGTTCCGAGGGCGGCGTGGTGATCTGCTCAAGATCAACTGGTGGGATCAACAGGGCACGTGCCTGTTCAGCAAGCGGCTGGAGAAAGGCCGCTTTGTTTGGCCGGCCGCCAAAGACGGCAAGGTCAGCGTAACCGCCGCGCAGTTGTCGATGCTGCTGGAAGGGATCGATCGGCGGATGCCACAAAAGACGTGGCGACCTTTGAAGGCTGGATAAGGTAACAAATACAGCACGTTGAGTGCTTTCGGGATTCAGGTTCTGTCCCTGATCCGGTATAGGATCGGCGATGCTGAAAAACCTCGATATCACGCCGGATGCGCGTGGTACCAGTTCACCGTTGATCGAAAGGGTGAACATCCCGTCAGCCATCTCGCAGGCTACAAGGGCTGGGTGCATGCCGACGGCTATTCCGGCTTCAACGGATTATTTGGCCACGACAAGGCAGATGAGATAGCCTGCATGGCTCATGTCCGGCGCAAGTTTGTTGATGTCTTCGCATCTCAGGGCAACGCGATTGCCGAGGAAGCAATCCGCCGGATTGCGGAACTTTATGCCGTGGAGAAAGACGCGCGGGGTAAAGCGCCCGAAGAGCGCGTCGCGCTGAGGCAAGCCCGATCAAAGCCAATCTTCGATGATCTGGAAGCCTGGCTGCACGCACAACTGCCTAAAATCTCCGGTAAATCGCCGCTGGCCCAAGCCATCCGCTACACCCTTGGCCGGATGCCAAAGGCGCCGGCATATCATGAGAACGGCCACCTGGAACTGGACAACAACACAGCCGAGCGAGCGGTCAAACCGGTGGCCATCGGTCGCAAAAACTGGATGTTTGCGGGTTCGGAGGGTGGCGGCAAAGCCATAGCAATCGCCTTCACCTTGATCGAAACTGCTAAGCTCAACAACGTCGATCCGCAAGCGTGGCTCACCTGGGTCCTCGGCGAAATCGCAGACCATAAGATCACCCGCCTCGACGAACTACTCCCTTGGAGTTACGCTGCTCAAGCAGCGTAACAGCTTCCACACCAGCTCAACAGGGCGGGTTCAACGGACGGGCACCGTTGACGGTGAGAAGGTCTTTTTCAAGATTAACTATTATGATCCATCAATGCAGCAAAGCTCTGAAAACCCGGCGAATGAAGGCTGCACCCATCGCGTTCTGACTATCATGCTTGCCGCAGAGTACTGACCAAGTGCCGCCCCTTACTGGGCGGCGTGTCTATTGTCGCTAATACTTCGTCAGTTGGCCAACTTGACCTCAACACCGCTATCCCATGGAACAGCGAATATCTGACCAGGGAAAATTAGGTCGGGATCGTCTATAAGTTCGATATTCGCTTCGACAAGCTCTGGATAACGCCTACCGTCTCCGACTAACGCCTTTGTGAGCTTCCATAGATTATCACCTCTTACGACCGCCAATTTTTCTGGCTCTAGAAGAGTCTGTTCGATGGATTGCTGATTACAACCTGCATCAACTATCCTTTTGCTATGCAGCGCACCATTGCTGCGTAGATTCTCAAAGGTAATTTTCGCTGGGATCATGGCGCTTGGTACTTGAAAGGTGAAATAGGTCGTATCGTCCTGCGCCAACAAAGCACGATGAAGCTCCAAGTCGCCGACTGACACCACTACCTCACCCTCAATGGGACTAACTACGCTGACATCAAATGACGTCATCGCAGAAGAAATTTCTTGGTAGTATTTGAGGCCGTCCTCATTCCAGCCATCGTCCTGGAAAAGTTGCGTTGGATAACCGGCTGGCAAGACATCTGAAAAGCCCTGGCCGAGTTGCTGCGGACGGTCTACGCCTGACGCCACTGGACCGCGAAACAGTGCCTTAAACAGCTTCTCTCTCGCCAATTCGTCCACCCACATTCGCATTCCAAGGTTCTTCTCGGTGGAGCAAAAATCATCGAACCTACCGAATCGACGGTCTGGTGTGCTTGCACGAAGGAGAAAGTCCGTTTGCTCAATGCCTCCATTGTCTCTTGGATGAGGGGGCGCAAGTACATGCCAATGGTGGTTACCATCAATATTCCGTGCGAAGCCATATAGTATGTTCCTGCTCTCTTCTGTTCGACCGTCGTAGAGCGAGGAACCATAGACGGACGAGCCCACCCCGGCGCGACGAGCCAGAGATCTTAGGCCAGAGTCGTCCAACACGGACAATTTGGAAAGCACAACCGAATTGAAAGCAGCGTGAAACTTATCCGGGTTGAAGGTCCCGTTCTCGATGGCCATTTCGGCATTAATACGCTGCGCGGCATCAAAGTATCGTGGAAGCCCCTGACCACCGCGATCCTGCCGCATGACATCATTCAGTTCATCTTCACCAACATGCTGAGTGAGACCCTTGAAAATGTATGTGGAGTTAGTGTTTGCAATTTTGTCAAACTCAGACAATCCGGTCGTTATAGCACCTGTCAATACCTCGTCTTTCAGCGTCGAAATACGATCTTCAATTTTCTGTTTCAAACGTATTGCTTCGCCAAGTACAGGAACCACATCGGCGAGTTCACGCTCAAACTCGTCAATCTCTTCTTTTATCTCTCGGAAGGCATCCAAACCAGCGCAAACTGCATCACCTGCAAAGGCGGGGATTGAGATAAAGACGGGTCCGTAGCAAATTAACCAATCTTGTAGAGGTTCAAAAATACTGGGGTCTGACGGGTCCACGGAGTTTACAATGGCTTCTGCGTTCGCGCGTGAGAATTCGTACAACGCTACCGGAATACTGTCCCGCCATTGCTCGAACCTTTTTCGGTGAGGAGGGCCGAACGGGTTCGACTCAAGGTAAGAAATCAGCTGATTTGTGAGTTCGAGCTTCTTGTCATGCGCCTTACGAATTGCATCAATGCCTTCACGAATTGCGTCTCGAAGATCTTTATCCAAGTCATTTTTTGCATTTTCCGCAGTGTTGATGGCTGAGTTAACCAGGTCAATTTGCAGTTGTTTGGCCTTAAATAAGGGGTTTTCCTTCACAACTTGCTTCGTCACCCAGTCACAAACCTCCTTTGTAAATGGATTTAGCCCCCCTAAGGATATGATCTCGCAAGAGCCTGGAATCTTCTCTTTTACTTCTTCGATTATCGTAGCGGGTATGTTTAACAACTCGGCCTCTAAGCGATGCAGCTTATTTAACTCCCTAGCTATGTTGATGTGGGCATCGGCCAATTTGGAGGATATATCTACTGCTGTATTCAACAGGTCTTCATGCAGATCGATTTGAAAACCTTCGATCTTATGCAGTTCAGTATTCAGGTCCTGTAAAATCCTGGATGCATCTGAACCAGCTTTGTTGAGCTCGGCGTTTATCTTATTTGACAGCTTTTGCAACTCCTTAGCCTGCTCGTTCGAAATAGGAATTTCCAGGTATAGCTCCGCCAAATATTGAATAACAAGTGCTTCAATTTCAATTAGCAACCCATCATCGCTGACAAAATCATCGAGAGTTCTATGTAGATTTCGTGCACCCACCAGATGAGGCGCGAAACCGGACTTTTCCATTTGCCCCATCGCATCGGCATTTAGAAAAATTTTTCGGACAAGAAGATCTTCAGGTATCTCAATCTTTCCGTTAGTTCGAACAGCCGTTGCAGCGTTAGTCGTTCTACCGGTTGCTCGATCCAGAACGCCCGGCAAGAAGTTGGAGACATATGACTCAACATGGATATGTCGAATAGCTGCCCATTCGTGCTCAGTAAGCTCAAATACGTCGCCCGCGTATCGATTTACAAAAGTGTGGGCAAAAACATCTGAAGCGACATGAGAGGCGAAACCCAATGCAAAAGCACGCTCGGCATCAGTGAGACTATTGTCTTCAAGGAGATGCGCCAACCAATCAGACGTACCCCAACCGCCCTGCACCGACGGGTGTATAACAAGTTGGCCAGAAAACGCACCCGGAAATGCATCTGGTCCAATACTCCCAAGAAGATACATTTTCGGGTGATTTCTAAGTGCGCGCAACTCTCGGGCTTCAACCGGAATGGATACTCTCCGCCCATCTAAAAGTAGGTCGAGGTCGCCGTCTTGGATGTCTGCCAATACTTGCTCGGCAATCCAAATGTGCACGTCAATTTTCCAAGCACGAGCTTGATTAGAAAAGCCCATTAAAACTAGTGCAATCGCAAAAAAAGCCAGGGACCGCATTTCATCCCCCTGTAAGATTGAAATAAACCTAGGATAACCTGCCGAAAACCCTAACTGTCAAGGATTTTCAAATTTGCCATTTGGCGATCTCGTTAAGAATTTGGAATTATTTCGTATTTTGCTTCCTAGCCACCACCCTTACCAAGTTGCCTAATCTGTCCTGCGATGAAAGAATTATGTTTCAGGGACGTATACTAGACTATCCAGCCTCGGCTAGTTCAGCCGCTCTCGGACAAAGTGAAACGCAACGAAGCTGAACGCTTGGGAGTGCTGCGCGATCTAAGTGGCAACTTCTACATCGAAGTAATCAAGCTTGCCTAAACAAGGGGGGCGCCTGTGTTCTTTGAGCACCCTACCAAACTCGGACGCTAGATCTATTTATCGGGTTTGGTTTTGGCCTCTGCGCGGTGCAAAACTGCGTTTTCCAACTGGTGATATGCCCAGCAAACTCGAGTGCACTCAAAAAGCTTCAAGCCAATGCTTTATGACGGTAATTGGCTCACTGCCTGCAGGTTGTTCTGTTTTAATTTTTTCCAGGTCTGACGTTGCGTCTGCCAAAGCTCTCCCGGTTTCGACACCGTCACGCCCATGACGGCGGTTGTTCAGCCAAGCTTGCAGCTGTTCGTGACGCGCAGTCGACAAAGCCTCTGGAGCCTTCGCAAACACAAGGCGCCGCGCCAATTCACGGTATCTGTCGTCCTCGAAGGTTTCGGCTATCTCCGCACGTTCCGGCCAATCCGACTTGTGGAATGCCTGCATTCGGTTTTCGTCAGCACGGCTTGGAATACCTTCATACATGCGCTTCACGGCCATTTGCTATGACCGCTCACTGACACGCCCAAAGAGGCACTTGAGGTCATTTTTCTGGCCGGGTGTCTTGTGGTCCTTGGCATGCCTAGACCAATACTTGGGCTCCGATAAATCGGCAGAGACTGAAACCAAGCTTCATTTGGTGCCGTAGTCTCGGGTTTGGTCTAGCGTCCGCGAACCGTCATGGCAAACTACAAGCCACTATTGCGAAGAGCGGAAGCTTTTGGGTACAAGCCTTAGCATGCGCAAGGCACTCATTGGCTCAGATGCGGACGTGCTCATCGGACTGATGGGATCGAGCGGCGTTGGCAAAACCACTATCGCGAAAGTCTTAATTGATCATCATGGCTTTCGAGCGCTGCGCTTCTCTGACCCAATGAAAGATATGCTTGCCTGCATGGGTGTTAATATTGATCAATTGGAAGAGTGGCAGAAAGAGAGCGCTCATGATGCGCTTTGCGGCAAGTCACCACGCTGGGCGCTACAAACTCTTGGGACGGAATGGGGTCGAAACCTGATTGGTCCCGATATCTGGCTTCGACATTGGGAAAGACGATATACCCAATTGCGTAGTCCGCGCCTTGTAGTTGTTGACGATGTTCGCTTCCAGACCGAAGCTAACCTCATTAAGGCTTACAGAGGAAAGCTCATTAGGATTCGTCGAGGGAACACGGAAATGGGATTTCATGTTTCAGATACTGAACTACACTCCATCGATGCAGATGTCAGTATATCTAATTCAGGATCGATTTCGGATGTTATGGAATCAATCCTCAAAGCACTAGATAACTAGGTAAACTTTCTGAACAGACAACCAACGCAATCACTGCTAAATTTTAGCGGAGATTTAATCTCTTCAAAAAACCTCGGAGAAAAACACTCCAAGATCTCTTCCTTTGTGTAGCCCTTTTGAAAAGTGCGCCTAGACTTTGAAGATATATATCCATCCCTATATTTCTGCCATTTTTTCTTCTTCGCCTGTTGTTCTATCGCTCTTTCGGACCGGCATACTACTAAAATCTGACCGTTACTCTTCGTAAATCTCACAACACTATCGACTATACGTTGTCTTTCCTCCTTTTCGGAAACTACATTCAAAACATATATTAAATTTACTAAATCAAATCGACAAGTTTCGTTTATCTCTGAAAAACCAAAAGGCACATAGCTATCATATCCGGAACAAGAAAATCCTTTATTCAGGAAGTATTCGACGTCTCTTCCAATTCCACAGCCAAAGTCCAGTATTGAAGTAATGCCTTCCTCCGACAAGTAGTTAGTCTCGACTAGCGCTCTAGAAAATGGAGTCTCTCTCGAGCGCCGAATAGCGGTGTTCTCTGATCGAAACCAACTTAACGGAATATCCACACTTTCTTCAAACAATTCTTTCATAACGTCTCAATTGTATATCTCCACAACTAGGCCGCTGTGATCAGATAGCGGCTCCTCTCCCATGCGAAACTGATGGAGTGTTTCGGCACGAACGGATTCCGGCACATTTGTCAAAACTAAGTCGCATCGAAACTTTGCTTTTTTGCCGTTTATTTTTCTCTCGACTGTAAATTCCGGCTGCTTGTCGGCAAGAAGGTCCAGAAGCTTATGTCTTGTCATCCACTCATGAAAAAAACCCATTTCTTTTCTGGTTGACCATTTGCTGGGTTCACCACCATACAAGCCGTCTACAGATCGAGGGAGTAGGTTGAAGTCTCCTCCGATAAGCACCTTGTCTGTGTGTCGTCTCCTCAGAAGCTCACCAATCTTCTCGAGCTGTTTTCGCCTGTCGGCTGCTCGGTAAGGAGAAAGATGAACTCCGTAAATATCGCATTCATCGGTTATTATTCGAATACTACTTAACGGCTCAATCTCTTCGACCTCGATTCGTCGAGAGTTCTGGTGAAGAACGCAGAATTTTGAACTTATAATGACTTGATTGAAGCTTATGAAATTAAATAGCTCCTTTCTATTTGATCCTTGTGCTTCAATGAGAATAGTTAGATCAACATTTTCTTTCTGTACTATTTTTTCGATTCTAGTCGCAACTCTTCGATTTCGTGCTCTTCTTCTCACGTTGACCCATAGTATTTTCATATGGTCCCTTTACGCCCGAGCTTGCCAGCGCTTATACACTCTTTCACTCTTTCAATATAGTCGTTCACCATCAACATATAGTCGGCTCTAAGCGATGAATCCGCGATATTGGTTTTCGAGTATGCGAACACCGTGTGGCTACTCCTTATCCTCTCGCCTCTTAAAGTTGTAAATTGAAACTTCGATGCGTTGCGTGGCTCAATATATCGCTTCATAAAGCGATCATCGTAAATTCCCCGCAGCAATGGCATTGCGACAGCTTTTCCTTCGTTTTGATACATCAGAATCATCTCTAATCCAAAATGTACATCTTCGACCCATTCTTTGACGTCAAATGCTCGCTCGAGCTCCGAAGCACTTCCGAAGTAACCGCATAGGTATTCGTAAACAATTCCCCTTCGTGGGAGGATTACGGGTAAGCGTTGTCCTGGAAGGGTTGTTTGAAGTGTGCGGATGTCTGATACTTCTTCATCCAAAATATTTCCACAGGAAAGGAAGCCAAGCTCGTCTGAGCCCATGAGAACGAACGTTATGTCGTTGTCTTTCGGGTCATCGAATTCATACCCCGGCTCAGTACTTTCATGGTTCAGTCTTTCGTGGAGGCCATCGCCCGGTGTTGTCATCAATCCGCCGAAAGCGAAGCTGGCCTTGCCGTTCCTGAGTGTTGATTGCAGTTGGTCTGTTTTCACATTCATGTATCGAAAGTCTACCGCATTCGAGGAGTCGCCAAGCCCGCTTTCGCGAATGTCGGACAGAAACGGTCGAATGGCTGGCAGAAGAAACGTGGTAAGTCCCACTACGATTTGCGCGTGACCTCGAGCATCGTGTTGGCTCCGGAATGCTACTAGTTGCTTTAGTACTTGTTCTGCAAAGCCGATCATCGCTTGGCCAGCTATGGTAAGTCTATAATGCCCTTTCCCCAGCTCCTTGTCCGGCGTGAGTAGCTGGATGTCTTTTCCATCACCGTTCGATATGAAGGGTTGCAGATGCTTCTCAAGGGACGAGATTTGGCGGCTCAACGCAGTTTGTGTGATCTTTCTATCGGTTCTTTCCTCATTGATGCGATCCACGGCATCTGAGTAGCTTCTTAGGTTGCCTATTAGGTAGAGAGCGCGCAGCTGGCCTATGCTCATTCGAAGTAGCGAGTCCTCTCGCGCCGGCCATAACGCAAGTGCTCTCACTAGGTCTTGGTCCACACTGTGTTCATCGTTCATTCTTCAGGCCACTTTCTGTTGAAACACCACATTATAGCATGCGAGCCACGAACTTGTGAAATTGTCGACAACGATACCTCATTAGGTCAAATATGTAAATTGTCGATAGTGTAGACAAATTTCATTTTTTTAGGCATTATCGACATCATGATGCGCCACCTGCCTCCACAGAACTACATGCAACAACGCGATCCCAACTGCGAGATCTGCAGCGAGTTTGGCCCTGGCCAGCAGTCAGACCGATTGGTCCTTGCGTCGGACGGCTTGAATCTCTTTCCGACAAAAGGTTGCTTTCTGCCGGGATACTTGCTCCTAACACCGGACGAGCATGTCTGCTCCACAGCAGAAATGACGCCCGAGCGCCGCTCACTAATTTGGAGCCGCGCAGAGGAGTTTTCCCAGGTGCTGGGTCTGACGGTGGGAGAATACGCACTAGCCGAGCATGGCTCTGTCCGCATCGACAATCCCACCGCCACTAGTGCAAGTTGTATTCACCACGCGCATGTTCACCTGATACCAATGGGCGAAAGGATTGAACACCTCCGCGCCGCGATCCTCGAGATGGCGGGCGATCCCGAATTAACCGGAAGTGATCCGTCAGACGTCGTCGCTCGCCTCCACTCCGGATACACGGTTGTCAAGATCGGTCGGGAAACCCTCGCCTATCAAAGCAAAAAACTACCGCGGCAGTTTATTCGCCGAGCAGCCGTAAAGGCCATCAAAGATGACAGCCTGAATTGGAATTGGCGCGAGGAACCCTATGCCGATTTGATGCGCGCAACGCAGGTTTTCGCGTCGGCAAACCTGAACGTGAAATCTGGTGCCGCATGAGACTAGCAGGGAGAATAAAATCTGCGATCGAGGCATGGCGGCCATTGTATGACAACACCAACATTGGGGCAGCCATTGCCGATGGTGGCAACGCCCTACTGACGGCCCACGACTTCTCACATGCTATCGAAGTCGCCGACCGTTCTAATAGACTGGCAAACCAAATTTTACCGTCGATCAGCTCCGCCGAGCGTGAAATCCTGACGGTTGCCGCTTTCCTGCACGACCTCGGCAACATTTTCGGGCGCCGTGGCCATGAAACCAAGGTCGATCAAATTTGGGATTACGGTTCAGCCGATAGATACTTTAATTTTGGCGAGCGGAGAGCGATCATTGCTGTTGCAGCAGCACACGCAGGTGACAATAAGCGGTTCGATAGAGTTGCAAACATAATGCAAATTGGTCCTCAAGCGATAAGGACTAGGTTTCTTGCAGCACTCGTAAGCCTTGCCGACGAGATAATCGAAGGCGCAGGACGCGAAAACCACGAAATGTACAGCCTAGGCCTCATTCCGCCTTTAAGCAGGAGCCACCACATTTTTGCTCGCTGGCACACCTCGAGCAGCATTGATGTTACCGCGGGGGTTTTGACACTTGAGTTGTGCATTCCGCAATTAGAGACACACCCGAGGGAAATTGCTTTTGCTTTCGAAATGGCACGCAAGATTGCCGGTAACGCTTTTGTTGCATCGACCTACCTCCCCTTACCAAATCTGACACTTACTAGAGTGAAGGTTTACGTAATCGGCGGCGTTGAGCCGAGCCCAATGTTTCTGCAAGAATTCAAGGTGTTAGGCGAACCAGAATTCGTAGAGCGTCCAGTTAACTCGCCGATCTCGTTGGTTGCTTCATGAAGCTTTGTCGCCGTTCCCGCATCAACGAGCTTTCACGCCAAGGTCAGTTACAAATCAAAAGCAGTGGTAGCGAAGAATTCACCATGCTCGATGATTTTCGTATCGGCCTTCGCATCTCGGACGAGCTTAAAGTGCTGCCACCTGAGATCAATTTTTCGATGTCTGTCGATCCTGCTACGAGGAGCCTGTATAAGGACGGTGTCTCAAAGAACGAAAGGTACCTCGGCTCTTCAACGGAAAGGTTGCGGCTCCCATTGAACTTAATGGGATTGCTAAATACGCGGTCCAAGTATGCAAGGCTCGGCCTGGATCTGATGTCCTCATCATTCATTGTTGCCCCAGGTTTTGGGCGTACGGACCCCACGCCAATAGTCTTCGAAATTAGTTCGAGGTCTGACACAATTGGTTTTGATCCCTTGGAATCGTATGGATTCCTGGTTCTCTTTGAGCTCCAAGAACCAGTTAAAGAGACCAGTTCAACACCTCATCATCTAAGGTTTCCCCTCCTTGACTAATCTGTGTCCCAACCACCTACAGCTCTGCATCGGCACGGACTCTATCCAAAATTGGCGTTCGACTTCACGAAGTGCCTAGGTTGCATAGCAAGATCGTAGCAGTTGACAGCGATCTGCTTGCAATCGGGTCTTACAACTGGCTTAGCGCCGATCTACACGGAAAGTACGCGCGACATGAGACTTCATTTGTCTACAGAGGCCAACATTTGGAGACGGAGATTAACACGATTTTTCGGAGCCTAGGCACCCGAGAAAAATGACTACGCACAACCGATAGGGTCCATTACGTTAATGCGGTAGGCGTCTACTCCTGTCTCCTGCGCCTGCCAGCTTCAATTAAATCGTTAAAATCTTGAACAGCTTGCTCTGCTTCTTCCGGCGAACCAGAGAAAATCGTGTCCACAAGCCGTTCAAAATTCCTGTTCTCTAGCTGTACTGGAAGCGTTCCATCACCGGCAAAGCGATGCAGCTGACAGATGAAAATTGTGGCAGTACCTTTGGCGGATAGTCCAAGGTAATAGTCATTACCCAACCTCCGAATGTGCTGATCGTAGTCGTCATAATGAGGATGTACGATTTTGAAGAGAGCTGAGCTATTCGGGTATCTTACCCTATCGTCTCTGTCTAGTACCAATTCTGCGGACTTTGCATTGTTGCACTCGATACAAGAAGCGGCCAGATTCTCGGGAGTGAACATGAACTGCGGGCTTTTTGAGCGGGGCTGAATATGCTCTGTGTCCCAAGCTCTCCCATGATTCGTTGGATACTCTTTGTTGCAGTAGCAGCAGACCCGGGCTTGTTCTTGGACATAGTGATTTTTGATGTGACGTTTGATGTCTGTCGTTTCTTCATCGGACCAATAATCCGGGTCCTTTAGATCAGTCCGTATGAAACGTTCAACTAGCTCCAAGTGTTGCTCGAGGTACTCAACAGGGTTCTGAATCACTTTAAATAAGACCCTTCGTCAATCGCACTGATGATTGAAACTAGAAGTTCGGAAACAGCAGTTTGTTTGTCAAGATGCGGCACTAGCTTCTCAAACTCATTTTTGATCTCCCATAGCCCAGGATCATTCACATCGCCTTCCGCCAAAAGCCTAAGTGCGACAACGGCTCGCTGCCTCAAGTAGTGGTTATCATTGGAGAGTACTCCGAATGTTTGGGCCAGTAGGTAGTCCGATGATTTCCCAGAAACATCGTCGACTTCAACTGCCTTTTCATCGTCCAAACTGAGTATGAAAGCACTATTTCGCTGGATGTCAGAAAGGATAAGCGGAGAGTGGGTTGCCAAAATGAAGTGGCAACCAGAAAACTCCTTGAAAGCGTCAAGCAAAAGATCGAGATACCGATCTTGCCAACTTGGATGCAGACTAATTTCTGGCTCATCTATTAGTATGACTGAGCCACTCTCGATTGCCGTAGAAACACCCAGAAGGCTGTAGAGAATTGCTAACTCTCCCGAACTACCTTCCATCAAGTTGAATACTTGGTCCTGATTGAGCTTGCGAACGACGGCTTCTTCGAGACGTAGGACCCCTATGCGTCGCAAGGTTTGGACTGAGCGAAACAGTTCATACTCGATGGGAGTTCCTGGAAAATCTGTAGCTATTGAAATGTGCTTATCATCAACCAATGAATTCAGCACAATTTCAAAAGACTCTTGAATTTCTTTTTCTTCGAGCTTCTCCTGTTCGATAAATCTCGAAATTCGCCTCAGTTGGTAGTCCGGTATGTTTTCTTGCCTCGAACTGATGTCCAGGTCTGAAACAAAATACTGCAGCTTTGAAATGGAAGTGGTCAGTCGATATCGGACATCTATCCGCGGCTGATACCCTAAGAATCTGAATACTCTGGAAATCGCAAGTTGCCTCTCGCCCTGAGCAATTGATGCGGAGATCAGATTGTCCACAGTTCGGTATATGGCAGCAGACGCAGATGCCCTTCCGCTTCTATCCTTCAAACCAAAATAGAAGTACTCACCCTCCAAACTATCCAGCGGCGAGAGATTTGCTTGTCGCAATGGGAGAGGAAACTTGTCAAATGGGGAGGCCGACACTGCAATAACTCTAGATGGGAGTGGGTTTGGCTGTGTGCCAGGTTTGGTTCCGCGGGAGTAAGCTCGCATCCCTCCGCGCCTGTCGTGGTGAGCCTGATATCTTTCACCGTCGCAATGAAAGCTGAAATCGCCAACAGCTTTGCGGCTCTTTGAACTCAACATCTTCTTCTCGTCAGTTTCATAAAGCGCGAGAAGGCTACTAACCAACGACTGCAGCAAACGACTTTTTCCAGTGCCGTTGTTTCCAATGATTATTGTGGTGGCATTTTCATGATCTTCTCTCTTATCGCTCCAGAACAGGGGTATATTTGTTGGTCCGTTTTCATACGCTCTGTTCCCGGCAAATCTGGGCGAGGATTCAATTCTTATGCTTTTCGCCATGTTTCTCAATCGGCCTTACTTTTCCTGCATCGCCATTCTTGGGGTATCTATGCGCGATGGTGCTAGATTTTTGTCAGAGAAGGCAAGGGCATAAGCGCCCTTATGTAAGATTGGCGTATAGTGCTGTTTGGTTGCTCCGTAGCACCGGCGCTAGGGGTGGCGCCAAACCCGCCAAACCCTGCAAACTTTGGTAAACCTACATCGCTTGAAGATATGTACTTCCAAACGGCCGAGACATCGGCGCGGTTATGATTTCAAAAGGCCTGTGTGGCAGGTGCGCGAGATATGATCCGTTTCGGACATATGCGGCAGTTCAAGCAGCTGCAGGCCCGTTCAAGCGTTCTTATCCAGGATATTGCTCCTGAGAATGGTTAAATCGGCGGAAGGACGAAGCCGCTAACGCGGCAATGGCGCTTTTGGCTAGGGTTTTGGGCCAATCCTGACGGCGTGTATTTTGCGATCTTGCTGACCTGTCTGACGATTGGGGTTTCTCAATCTGATGACAGGAGGTTCTGATGACAGAGGAGAAGATGAGCCCGCTGCGTGCGCGGATGATAGAAGATATGCGCATTCGTGGGATGTCACCGAAGACCCAGCAAGGCCATATCAGGGCGGTCAGGTACTTGGCCGAGTTCATCGGGCGCTCACCCGATACAGCGACACCGGATGAGCTGCGCGCGTACCAGCTTCACATGACCGATACTGGCGTCTCGACCGGTGTGTTTAACGCCAGGATCGTGTCGCTACGGTTTTTCTACGGGATGACCTGCGGTCGCGAGGAGATGAAGCGGTACATGCAGTTCCGGCGCAAGGCGAAGAAGCTGCCCGTTGTTTTAAGCGTCGAGGAGGTGGGCGATCTTTTGGCGGCAGTTCCCGGTCCTGGGCTGAAGTATCGCGCGGCCTTGGGGATCAGCTACGGCGCGGGTCTGAGGGCATCTGAGGTCTGCAATCTCAAGGTCGCGGACATCAACAGTGACCGGATGCTGATCCATGTCGACGAGGGCAAGAATGACAAAGACCATAAAGCCATGTTGTCACCTGCCTTGCTTGATCTACTGCGTGACTACTGGCGAGAGGCGCGGCCTGAGGGCTGGCTATTTCCCGGCAAGCCAAAGATCATGGCCCTGTCGCCGCGCCAGTTGAACCGGGCATTCACGTCCGCCAAACATATGGCTGGGATCAACAAGCCCGCGACCCTTCACACCCTGCGCCACGGCTTTACAACGCATCTGCTCGAGGCTGGAACGGACGTGCGGGTGATCCAGGTTCTTCTGGGGCATTCCAAGCTCAGCACGACAGCGCGCCATACACATGTCGCGACCAAAACCATCCGCGGTACCGTCAGTCCTTATGAGATGTTGGAGAAGCTGCAGGATCACACTGTCAAGCGGGGGCTGGAGTAACGGTACGGGCGGATGCCGCGCCCAGGGTTGGAGATTGCAGATATCTTTCGGAAGTACGGTCCCGCATATCGGCAGGCCAATTCGGGCCATGTCAGTCTCGGCCAACTCAAGGTGATGTCGGCGATTGAAGCCTGCCGAACCGAAGCGCTCGGTGGGCATGTGGTGGGTTGTACCAAGTGCGCCCACCATCACATCGCATACAACAGCTGCAAGAACCGTCACTGTCCCAAGTGCTAGGGCCCCGCCGCGCGGGATTGGATGGAGGTGCGCGCCGGGGATCTGCTGCCGGTTGAATACTTCCACGTTGTCTTCACGATGCCGGCCGAGATCGCTCGCATCGCGTATTGGAACCAGAAGGCGGTTTACGGCCTGCTGTTCCGCGCATCAGCGCAAACCGTGATGACCATCGCGGCCGATCCCAAGCGGCTCGGTGCGAAGGTCGGCATGACCAGCGTGCTGCTCACCTGGGGTTCGGCGCTGACCCACCATCCGCATATCCATATGATTGGGTGGTGGCTTGTCACCGGACAGCACCAAATGGGTGGCCTGCAAGCCGGGGTTCTTCCTGCATGTGCGCGGTTTGGCGCGGCTGTTCAGACGCCTGTTTCTGGAAGGCCTTCTCGAGTTGTATCGCGCTGGCCAGCTCATTTTCTTTGGCGATCTCGCCTGCCTGGCGAAAGCGGCTTCCTTCGCGAAGTGGCTCGCCCCGTTCCGCAAAACCGACTGGGTGGTCTATGCCAAACCCCCATTCGGCGGGCCCGAGGCGGTGCTGTCCTATCTCAGCCGCTATACCCACCGGGTCGCGATCTCGAACCGCAGACTGGTTAGTGCGGTTGCCAATACCGTGGCTTTCCGCTGGAAAGACTACCGTATCAAACGAGGTGACCGCCAAAAGGTCATGCGATTGGCAACGCCAGAGTTCATCCGCCGCTTCCTCATTCACGTCCTCCCCGACGGGTTCCACCGCATCCGCCACTACGGTCTGCTGGCCAGTTCAGCGCGCAAAACGAACATCCGGAAGATCCGGGCTTTGATTGCTGTTCAAAGCGAAAAAGGAACTACCGAACAAGAGATGGAACCCGAGACGACCTCTCTCACCCTGCGCGAGCCGTGTCCCCGCTGCGGCGGTCCTATGCGTGTCATCGAGATCTTTCGGCGCGGTCAGATACCGATGTCACGCGCGCCACCAAGGGAGCAGGGTGCATGATCCGATGCTTGACCCCACACTTCGATATGCTCCGGTCGTCATTGGCTGATCGGCCAAGACCGTTTGCGACCATCATCCAAAATGACGATCGGCGTTGCGTTCTCAGCGTCCAATCTGCGGAACATCCGCGACCAAGGTGGCGGAAAACGACTGCAACTGGCGAACCCAACACAATCGACGCCGCGCCCGTGGCAAAGTCAGCTTCGCCCGCCGGCGCTCTTTCCCCATAACCTGATCCGAGACCCCCGTGGCTTCCTCCTTCCGAGGTTTGTCAACGCGGGCCGCCGGAAGCTCCTGACGGCAAAGTTGCACCTCGGCCCGCATCGAAAAACCTTCAGGGAACGGACCTTCACTGCGGTTCCAAGAATGCAAAGACTGGGTCGAGGAAAGCAGACATCCCCACAGCACGCAACGGTCCATGCCGAAGGGGCCAAGCAAACCGCGCGACCCAACACGTTGCGTTCGGACTTATCGCTGTTTAGACGAGAATGAAGTTGCAACCGGGAAATCGCGCGTCTTATTGAAGCCATTCGAAGTGCGACTGTAATTTAAAGCTTTAGGCAAGACGGGTAATATACTTAATGATCGATTTTCAAAAAATCCGTGGATTTGAAACGGGTAAACGCGATTCATTTGAGGCTCTAATAAAAATTTTGGCACGAAGAGAACCGCCAGAAAACGCTTACGAATTTCAACCGAACGATGGAAGAGGCGGCGACGGTGGCGTTGAAGCCATCTGGATACTGAAAAACGGCGACAAGATCGGTTATCAATCTAAGTTCTTTGAAGCCCTTGGGGACACCCAGTGGAAGCAAATGGACAAGTCCGTTGAGCAGGCGTTGAAGACCCATCCGGAGATCAAGAGGTATGTGTTTGCTCTGCCGCTAGACTTCACTCCCAAGCGGGGCCCAAAGGCGAAGGGCAAATCACAACAAGAAAGATGGGATGATCGCGTTGCGACCTGGAAAGCTCTTGCGGCCAAGAGTTCTATTTCAGTTGAGTTCGAGTGTTGGGGGGCGACGGTCCTCAATGACAAGCTTCTAGTCAATGATAATCTCGCCTTGCAGCGGTTTTGGTTTGGCGGCGATGTATTGGACGGCAAGTGGTTCAGTACCCAAGTTGATGCGGCGACTCTGAAACTAGATGATCGCTTCAACCCTGAAGATCACGTTGAAGTATCAATTGAAGCGATGTTCGACGCTATAGTCCGCGGGCCGAGATCGCGTGCCCGTCTTCAAGATGCTTTCGCAGTTTTGGCGAGCAACAGAGTACCGTCAATTGAGTTTACCACAACTTCTTTGGTGCCAGATCCCAAGGTCCTAGCAGAAGCGCAATCACTCTGGTCCGAGCTCGTAGAGATTCAGACGCTGATCGATCAGGAACCAACGATTGAATGGAATTTGGCGAAAGCCAAAGAAACACTGGATACGCTCCGCAACCTTGCGTGGAAGCTAGAACGCCCATTTACAAACATCGACAGCAAAAGCTTAGAGGAGACCGAAAGACAGAAGTTTACTGTTGTGAATGATAGCCTGAGGAAGCTTCAGACGGCTCTTGCAACGCTCGGCGATGCGCTCAGTCAACGAGACTGGTCGGCAGAAGCCGCAAAGTCTGCGATAGTCCTTGGGGAAGCCGGTTCAGGCAAATCTCATTCTCTGGGACAAGCTGCTTTGCAACGTGTTCAACAAGGTTTGCCGACGATCGTTGTTCTAGGCCAAGACTTGGCCAACGCTCCATTTTGGCCGCAGCTTGGCGGCCTCTTGGGGCTTGAAGCAAAGACCTCAGATGAAATTCTTAGTGTCCTGGATGCAGCAGGTTCAAGGAAAGGAGTAAGAACTCTTCTATTCTTTGACGCAATCAACGAGGGAGTAGGTGCAACCTACTGGATGCACTGGATGCCTCAAGTCATCGACGCGCTAAGATCATATCCGTACGTCGCTGCCGTCTTTTCTTGCCGAGACGTCTACTCACGTTATGCAATTCCTGAAAAACTTCTAAAGACCGTGCCTGTCTTCAGTATGCAAGGCTTCTTTAGCCTTGAAGAACGAGAACGCGCTGCAATCCAATACCTAGACAACAAGGGTATTTCTCGTCCGAACACGCCATGGCTGTCCCCCGAATTCACTAACCCGCTCTTCTTGAAGAGCACAAGCGAAGCACTGCTTGAAAAAGGTGAGTCAGAGTTTCCGAGAGGTTTGCAGGGTGTTTCAGAGTTAATGGCATTCTACCTCGACGGGGTCGCTTCCAGAACTGGTGTGCGCTCTGTTCGAGCTGAGGATTTGTCATTGTCTCTCAAGAAGTTTGTTCAACGCATCGCGGCTACTATGGCAGAGGATGGGCGAGACTACGTTGAGCTTGAAGTTGCCAATAATCTTGCGCAGGAGCAGTTCGGCAGTCGCCAACCGCCCGAAGGAAAATCATGGCTGGATGTCTTCATTCACTCGAACCTGCTCCGTCGCGACCCGCCACCTTATTCGAAGGAGATCGATCCACTAAACCCACCCTCTGAGCTAATTAGGTTCTCTTTCCAGCGTTTTCAGGACTATCTTATGGCGGATGCGCTGGTCGAAAAAGCAATTGCCGTCAGGGTCGCCGCTAACGCAAAACCTTCATCCATAGTCAGATTAGGACTCACGCTCTTAGAGCGTGTCGGCTTTAAGAGGGCTCGTTCACCATCGGGGATGGAATTTCAGGCAGGAGGACCACTCAACTTCCTCTTCTACCACGGTGACATCTCTCGCCAAATTCGTTACGAATACTCCGGATTGGTCGGTGCCTTGTCGACGATCTACCCAGAAAAAATCGGCAAAGAGTTCGCCACAGAACTACCAGGTTGGGAGAGACACTGGGAAAATGGCACGCCGCTTCAAGTAGGATTTGCTGAAAGCTTCAAATGGCGAAAATTGGAAGCCTTCACGGAAGACGCTGGGGAACTCTTCAACGCTCTGGATGGCCACTCTGTCGACCCTCGGGGTTTGCTGCTCGAGGTGTCCATCACAATTGATCACCCATACAATGCGAAGTTTCTGAACACGCACCTCCAGAACTTTGGGATGGCCGAGCGGGACAGTCATTGGACCCGCTGGATCAACTTGGCGTCTAGAGAAGATTTCAGCCAGATCGATCGCATCATCTCTTGGGCAATGTCGACAAAAGATCGAAAGACCAACTCAAGACACATGGAGTTGGCTTCCCTGATCTTGGCGTGGTCCTTGTCATCATCGCACATAACTTTGCGGGATCGGTCGACCAAGGCTCTTACTTCGCTTTTCTTGACTGAACCCAAAGTATTCAACTTTGTCTTTAGTGAAACACACTCCTGCAACGATCCCTACGTGGTTGAGAGGCTTTACGCTGCAGCTTTTGGAGCCTGCTGCATCGATCAAAGTGTGGAGCGTCTCAAGACATACTCAAAATTAGTCTTCGCAAAGGCTTTTGCTGAAGGTGCACCGCCCGTGTCGTTGATGACTAGGGACTACGCTCTGGGAATCATTGAACTCGCAGCACACAAGGACGCCCTTGATGAGGGGGCAAGCCTCGAAGATTGTTACCACCCGTTCAACTCTGAAGAGCCGGCCTTCGGGCTGACAAAAGAACAGGTTGAGAAAATTGCGGAAAGTCATGGCAGCAAGTCAATTTTTAGTTCGGCGTCAAACGAGTGGGGAGACTACGGAAAGTACAGTATTCCGGGACGAGTGCGTGGCTTCCTGACCACTCGACTCTCTGAACCTAAACCTATCTCAGCGTCGGAAGTAAAAGACCGTTTCAAAGCCGAAATTATCGATCCCTATCCAGATAGAGTGGCCGCGCTCGAAGAATACGAACAAGCATCAATCGTTCCACTCGACGTGATCGTGCGCACGATTTTTGACGATCAGGGCGAGGAGACGGAATTGGAAACTATCAAACTGGAGATTGAAGAGAACGATGATGACATTAGCAAAGAAGACGCTCTCGCTGCGTTGAACAAGCTGCTAAACGCGGAAGAACAGCGTCGTCTGGTTGATGAGTATTTCAACGATACCGCGGGCCATGGTGACTACGAGACGATCAACGTTCAACAGTGCCGTCTCTGGATTACTAAGCGAGCTTACGAACTTGGATGGACAGACGACTTGTTTCCGAAGGATGGACACGGAGGAAATTACTCACGCTACGAAAACGACCTTGAGCGCATCGGGAAGAAGTACCAGCGCATCGCTCTAGATGAGTTGCAAGCTAGGTTGGCGGACAACTTCTGGCTCCTCGAAGGCTGGCCAGAGCGACCGTACCAGTATCGGTACAGCCATCATGAGTTCCGCCGAAATATCGAGCCTACTATCCTGCCTACTACAATTCGTTACCCCTCATCTCAGCAGGTCAGCACTGATTGGATGTCCGAACCACAGATCGTGCTACCAGAGGTAGCCGAAGAAAAGTTGAAAGAGTGGCCGTTCACTGAAGATCCCACTGAAGCAATGCCGGACAAGCTGGTGCGAGTGGATGAAAACAAAAAACGATGGTTAGTTCTCTACGAATTCAGTTTGGCGGAAGCGGACTACGCAGAACCGCGACCTGGAGTTCACGGCAAACGATATGAAGAGTTCAGGTTCTTCTACTGTGTGTTTGTGAAGAAGGGAAAAGCTACTGATTTCACAAACTATCTTGCTGTCGAAGGAAGCTTGGATGTCCACAACTTCCAACCCCGAGAATTTACTGATGGACCGTTTCTGCGAGAAGCATTCTGGCGCGAGACTTGGCGGTCAATAAAATTTGACCAACACATTTGGGGGGCGCCACCCGACTGTGAGTTTGCCATCCCAGTCGCACACTACCATTGGGAAAGCCATCTCGACAAAACGCTACCCGAAGGCTTCACAAGCTACATGCCGCAAAAATGGTTCGCGGAAGAATTAGGTCTGACCATGTCTTCCGAGGGGCCTCAGCATTGGACCGACAGTGCTGGAAACATAGTTGTTCAAACGCAACAGCCAGGGAGTCACCAGACAGTGGTGGCCATAGATGAGGCTGCACTTCGTCGGTACTCAGAAGAGAGTCAAATTGAACCAGTTTGGGTAATGATCGCAGAGCGCAACACATGGCCTAGGGGTGTAAACGAAGAGTCCTGTTGGCGACGCTCCGAAGGTGCGATTTGGTTTGATGGCCATGATTGGAAGAAAGTTGGCTGGAACAATGATACAAAACGCTAGAGACTATATGAGAAAGCGCTCACTGACGGTATGAATGGCCGCTTTAGTGATGCTGTAATGCATTTGAAACATCGCCATGCAACGACAGCGATGGGCCGACTATACCAAAGACCCAAGTTCATCCCATGCAAGCGAAGTTTCCGGAATTGGGTTCTCTAAGAACTTTCGAGCTGATGCGCGCCGAGGCAGCATAGCCGAAGGTTTCGCTTCTTCTACCGGCACGTAAGACACTAGATCGTCGAGCATATGCTTAATGCTGTTTGGTAGGGTTCCGCCGCGTAGGTTGCGCAAGGAGTCAGCAAAGTCGGAGCTACCTCCTTCTCTGTGCTGAGCATCTTGGGCAAGGAGATGTTGCAGAGCACGGTCTTCGGTCGCAAATATCCTGTTATCCAGCCTCTCATGGTAAGTATTCAAGCTAGCTGAATACTCGGAAGCAAAGTAACAATCGCTTGCCGCGTTTCAGATACCGGAGATCACTTTGGTAAGCGAGGACGAAAGCACTCCCTTAAGCAGCGATCGCCGTTGAATATTAAGTTTGGCCGGTTGGTCTGAAAAGTAAAGCGCAAAATAGCGCATTGAACCTGGGGCGAGCGCTCCTCTTTCCCTAACCATGCTAAGGAAGAGCTCAAGCTTTTCATCGTTGCTCAGAGTGTCCGCACACTTGCGCTCGACTATGCCTTCGCACAAGCAAGCAAAAAGCTCGCCATTGAAGCGGGCGTTTCTGGCTATTGCTTATACCTGCGAAATCGGAATTTCTACGTCGATTGGGACTGCCAACTGCCAGTCCGGAATCCGGCCAGTCAAAACAGTTTCGAAGACATCTTCTTTCGGACAGTTGATGCAAAGATATTTAAAGGCCCGATAGGAAGACGTCATGTGCGCGCGAGACTCGGATGTTTCTTTTAACATTTCGGCAAGCGCGAACCCTGGGGTCATCGCCGCATCGCAAAAAATCGCCAGAGCAATTGTTGCAAGTACGCGATGCTCGTCTTTATCAACCAGCTCCCCCTTTTTTCTTTTGAGCACGGCTTCCATGCGAGCGAGTTAGTTTGTGTCAAAAGATAGCGTTATGCTCGCCTGATTAATAAAGTGATCTCCGTACGCTCTTGCAGGGTCAAGGCAGCAGTCAACAACCGGATCTTGGTCTGGGCGGTGCGAAAACACTGAATCGCAAATACAATGACCGCGACTGTCTGAGCAGCGTACGTGCCCTCTCCAACGCAGCTGTCTCGAGTTCAGAAAGCTGTATGGAAACATATAGATTTGCATCCTCGTCAAGCATCGTATTGATAATCATCCTAGAGGGTAATCAGTCAGTGATCTAAATCAGCCATTGTTAATGCATGATGCGTTAGTTTTCCAGCGACACAATTCAGCGTCAAATTCAGGAAATCCGACCGCCAGTTTTTTGTTTTGAACTTTTGGAAAACCAAGGTGATTTGAGTTCGATGAACGTCTATGTTCGTGAGGCTGCGCCGCAGCGGCAATAGATGTAACGAGTGTCCACATTGGGCCGAAAACTACAATTTGGCCGACAGGCAACAGAAAAATGATGGTGCCTCAAGAGGGACTCGAACCCCCGACCTTGTCCTTACGAAGGACCTGCTCTACCAGCTGAGCTATTGAGGCTTTCAGACCCTACTATGGCCCTACTAGTTCTATGTGTTTGCCGCGAACTCATTGGTTTCGCAAGCCATTCTCGCGGGGATCCGAGCGTCCAGACACTAATTGAAGGAAAATCCCTTGCTAGCCACGCTGGCCAAAATGTTGACTGGTCTAACCGATCGGTCATCCAAGACTCAAATTGGTCTCCGCCAATCCCATGGATAAAAACTATGTCGCCCAATGTATTAGTGTTACTCAGATCGTGGTGGACGGGTTCGAGTGAAAGTTGTGTCATCAATCAGAACAAAGCTCTATTTTGAAGCGTTCAATATGGGACTATCTACACGCAAGCCGGTTCGTCGGCAATTTTGGTCGCGTTTTGTGACCGAAGAAATGGCGTCGGTGTCCAGTTGACGAAGTGGTACTTGCGGGCATTACATCGTTGGGTTACGGCCCTTTTGCATGGCCGCATACTTCTGGGATTAGTGCTTGGCCGCCAGTGAGGGCTATTGCATCTAAACGCGCCCTCAACGATGGCCATTAGCCACTGCCGAAACACGAGCCTTCCCAACCACCGAAGTTCAATGCCGTTCCAAAAATCAGCGCCAAACTGTCGACAAAGTACTTTTTGACAGAGTTTGGCGATCTGATCGCATTTCGCCATCTGAAGCGACAAGACCATTGACAATGTAGAGTCCTCAAGCGTCTGTAGCATCAAGTCTCTCAAAACAAATATTGGGATATTCAAAACTAAGCTTTTTGCCAAAGTATGAGCCGGGTCGAGTTGGGATAGTGCCAGGAAGGATAGTCCGGCACTGTTACCCGTAGACCAAAATTCGCGCAGGCCTGCTCTATTGCTTTCTCATCTATATGGTTGGCAATACTAACCCACACAGCGGGCTTGCCGTCCATATTCCAAAGCGACGTCTTGTGGTCCGCGGGTAAGTTAAGTGGGAACTTAACGCTCGCTCCCTTTTGATATTCAGGATGTGCACGTCCAAGAAGGCGGCCCCACCAGCTGGTTCCGCCAGCCTGTTTCAATCCAAGCGCCCGCGCCCAGATTTCACGCATTTGCTCTCCGATTTGAAGCGCCGATTCAGGGTCGGATTCATTGAAGCGCACAGCAAGCTCCATGTAACTTACTGGCATTGAGACTTGATCTAGTTTGCTCATTTTTCACCTCTGATATTTTCTGATTTTCCGGCAGACCACGCGTCTCAAAACCGAAGCTATCGCCAACAACAACAAGAACTCAATCCTCAATCCTGTGAAAAAAATATATTCTTTTCCAACGTGGGGAGCGAACTACCCGCATGAATCCAGACACCGGGAAGGACCCGCGCATATCTTCGTCATGCTACGAACCTGCCTCTCCTTTCCAGGCCAGAAATTCTGCCAAATTTCGAGGCAGGCCCCCATCATATTCCATTATAGCAGCACGTTCCTCGAAGAGTTCTTCCGGCAGCGGGAGTGGTTTGCATGCGGGAGGAACTCTTTGCGGAATCTGCGGCATCTGCGGCAAATTCCTTATCGACTTCTTAGAGTTCGATTTCCTGTCGTTTCTCGGATCTCCCGCGGGGAAGATCTCCTCCATGTTTTCAAAACAAGCCCTGACGAGATCATATCTTGCATCGCTCATGTCTCACTACCGAAACGCACAATGCGCCAGTAAGTTCTGCTGTTTGCCCCGTCGATAACCTGCTTACCCTTTCCGCGAACAAGCCAACCATGCGCCTCAAGTCTTTGGATGCACCGTGACAACGTATTGCCATCGCGGAGATGACCAGGCCCTTTTTTCATCAGCGTCCGCTTGTCGACAAACTCCCCACTCCAGTTGTTGTGAAGCCATCGGCGTATTGTTTCAGCATCGCAAAGATCCTGCTCAGGTCGGCCAGTGTCGGTGATCCGCTGCATCTCCGACAGGTACCACTCCATCATTGCGATACCATTCTCCATCGCTTGCGCAGTGACTTCGTCTACTCCCTCGTTTGAAAAAATACTCTGGATACCGGCGATGCGGGCAGCCATTTCAGGTGCTTTCGCCGCAAAGCCAGACATGTATTCGAATGCTCCGCCCTCTCCCGAGGCGCTTTCAACCCGGTTGTAAAATGCCTCCAGCAAGTCACGGGCCTCGTCTGGAAGTTTAAGGCGTCGTGGATTTAGTTCAGCGCGTGTATCAGGGTGCAATGGAAGTTCGAGGCCCAACAGCTGGGTCACCCGCGCATCAAATTTCGCCAAAATCAACTTCGCCAGCTCCAGGAGCTCTTGGTGTGCAACGCCTTTTCGGATCATTCGAGATCCAATCTTGCTGCTTGGCCACGCGACGAGAACACGAGAGAGGAGACCTTGATCTTTCATCGTCGGATCGCCAACCACGCTCTGCGCCACTCCTGGCTGAATCATCAAATGAAGCGAGACACGTTTCCCGCAAAGCCACACGGGTTCTGCCGACGCTCTGCTTTTGCTTAGGGGTGCCCCGTCCCAAAGTTTTGAGAAACCAGCGGCAGTCTTAAGGGCGTTCTCGCGTTTCATGCTGTGGCCACCAAAAAACTGCCCACCCTCGTCTGTCATTACAGCCACCGAAGGATGGCCGTTCTCCAACTGGCGGAAAAGTCCTTCAATCGTTGGATCGCTAATCCTGATCGCGGGAAACAGCGGAGGTTCCGGCGGGAGGTCCAGGTCTTCACTATCGAGATCAGTCTCAATTACCTCAAAGTCTTTCGAGGAAGAGCGTCTACGACTTTTTTGGTACTCGAGCTTTTCAGCTTCGTATTTCCTCTTTTCTCGGGTGTAGATGCGCACGCGTTCCTGATCAATCCGACCGATTGCGGCCGTAGCCAATGAATCGCAGGCGGACTTGCGTTCTCCTGACTGAGCCACCGTCAGTGCAAAGCAGCTGATAGGGACATATCCTTGAAGAGTTTCGACATCCGCAAACGCTTGTGTGGCAACGCTGGCAACCGTCAAAACACTTTGCATTGCGATAGCGTCTGGCGCTTGAGTAAGCATTGCTATGGCCTTGGCAGGGTCTGCCAGAGGACCAAGCGCCTGCCAAGGAACAGGTTCTGCTTCTCTCAACTCCCCAAATAGAGGCGTTGGGTCCATTTCTTGCGCGGGGGCATAGCTTTCCCGTTTGCTGAACTTTGCAGTTAGCATTCCTAATCTCCAAATTGTCGATAACAGAGCTTCTTCGCTCAGATTTTTTTAATGGGGGTCGGCGCCAAAGCTAGTGGCAGAGCCAGCGCGAATTGAGTTTCAAGGTCTAGCACCTTAGCAACTCATACCTTGCCCATTGCCCACCATTAGGCGGCTTCTGCAAGGCTGGTCTCCCAGGCCTCAATTGCGGAGAGCTTCCAACGCGTGCACCCGGGAGACAAGCTGACAGCGCGCGGAAAGCCGGGGTTTGATCTGTGCCAGCGCCACACTGTCTGCCGGGTGACCTTGAAGCGAACAGCTAGATCGGTGTCAGAAAGAAACGTTTCGTTCATTGGTTTCACCTTTTGTTACTGCTGAAACCAACATGTCTACGAAGTGCGGAACCCGCAAAGTAAATGAATTGACGGCCAATTATTTTACCGAAGCCTCAGGCGGGCTCGATACAAGTTCTCAAAGCGTTTTGCTCTGCTGTCCTGGTGAGCGAAGCCTTCTTTGAAAGCCATTTGACGCGCGGCCTCTGGGATACTAAATCCCTGAGCCACCATGACGCGCATTTCATCTAGAACTCCGGCGTCCTTGCGCCATTTCGGCCGGATTTCGACTTTTCTGCCCGATTTTTTCTTTACCTCAGGCGGCTCCAGCACTGCTAGTAGATCAGAGATCTCCGGCAGAGATTTCGACATAATATCTGCGGTTTCGAAAAATCTCTGGAAGCGCTGTTGCTGATCCAGGTCGGGGCTTTGCATGCCGGCACGTAAGTTACTCCAGCGCTCTGCAAACTCGAGAAATTTAGCAGGAATTTTGATGCCCCCGGAGTTCAAAAGCCCCGACAGCGGCCCTTTTTCAAGTTCTTTGCGCAAGCGTGCTCTCTCGTCCTGATACTTGCCTTTGGATTTCAGACGATCAATCTCTCGTAGCGCCGCACGTTTTGCCTCGATTTCTGGGTTATTGATCTCTTCGCCTTGTGGTACCGGATCGAGCGTCTCTTCAATTTCCAATTCGTCCATTACGGCAATGTAGTATTCCTTGGTCTCGAGGAGCTCGTTGAGCCCCAAGTTTTTCAAATGTTCTACCCGCGCCATTGCCTGGCCTCTCTAGTGTTTTCCCAGCAAAAACTGCCCCCAAGCCTCCATCATCGCTCGGCGCTTTTCCAACTGATCGGAGCGATCATAGGCTTGTTGGACCCTGTTCCCCACTTTATGTGCGAGTGCGATTTCAGCCATGTCTCCATCAAACTGCGTGCGTTCTGCAACCCATGTGCGAAACGTCGACCGCAACCCATGTGGAACAGCGGGCTTGTCGCTGCGCGCATCGATAAAGCCCTTGTCGCCTTCTCGTTCATCAGCGGCATGGATTTTCCGCATCACCGCGGCAAGAGACGCATCGGAGAAAGCCCCGCCGCGCGGGGTCCAGAAAACCAGCGGGTTATCTGCGGCGCGTGGCAAAGCCTGCAAGATCTTCAGCGTTTGAGGTGTTAGAGGCACGCGATGCGGTCGGCCGGACGGGGGGATCTTGGAGGACTGCCGACCGGGCTGGATGGTCCAAAGCCCGCGATCTAAGTCAACTTCATCCCAAGTCGCAAAACGAACGGCGCCAGTACGCGCAGCCGTTAAGGCCTGGAATTCCAACGCACGCGCGCTGATCCCAGCCCGTGCTTGCAAGGCGGCAAACCATCGTGCTGCATCATCAAGTTTTAGCGCCGGGTAGTTTCGCCCGCCGGTTAGCTTGGTTGGGGCTGGCAAAACCATGTCGAGATTGCCGCGCCACCTGGCGGGATTCTCTCCGCTGCGGTGCCCGGCCACCGTCGCGTAATCCAACACCCGCTCGATCCTTTGCCTGACTTTCGAAGCGGTCTCGGTCTTGTTCATCCAGATCGGCCGAAGTGTCTCCAACACGTCCTGCAAAGTAATGTCGGTGACGGCCATATCCCCGAGGGTCGGGATTGCATGCCTTTCCAGCGAAGCGCGCCACTGTTTGCGATGTAGGGCGCTGTTAAATTCGACGGTTTTCTCTTCCGCGTAGGTTGCAACCGCCTGCTGAAATGTCAAAAGCCTGCGTCGCGCGGCTTGCCGCTCTGCAATGGGATCGATGCCCTGCCTCAGCATATCCCGCGCTTCGCGCGCATATTCGCGGGCCTTAGCTAAAGGAACGTCCGGATAAGGCCCTAAGCCGGCCTCCCGACGTCGCCCATTGTGGCGGTAGCGAAACACCCAGGACCGTGCACCGGTACCGGTCACTTGCAGTGCAAGCCCGGCAACGCCGCCCACAGCATGCACGCCAGGGTGGGAAAGACGTTTGACCTCAAGGGGCCCCAGCTCCTTAGCCCGCTTCGGCAAGTATCTGCCCTTTGTTCAAACAGGGAATCGAACTTGGCATGAAAAAACCTATCCCTCTCCTACCCATCCAAAAATATGTGACACAGTGCTATTTCATGCGACAAGTGCGGACAAGGGATTTCCGCCAACTATTTGAAAATAAATCTAAATGAGACAGTTTGCGACAGCGGTTCTCAAGTGGTACTCGCCTCCAAAATTTTACTATTAATATTGAACAATTTTTTGGCGGATGCCCCACCCGATTGGCATTCGCCATTATCGCCGATTTTCAACCCGAGCAAACTCTGAACACACTTTTGTAGTTTTCAGGGGGTATCTTGCGCTGGCCTTCGCATGAGAAGGTGGAGGCTGGTCCCGCAAAAGACTTCGGCATCCAGAACGGCTATCGCGAACGCGAATTAAAAAAATTACACCGCCTTGCATCGGCGGTGCAACTTCATTCAGCGACATAGGTGAACATCAGCCAGCCTTGCCCGAGTTCATCTGCGGCGCGGTCATAGAATTCGCTCAGGCTCAGGCTGACGATCCGCTGTTACGGTGGTTCGTTCCCGCCTGCAATCGCGATGCTGTAGGCATGCACGTCCCCTAAAGAGGTACCTGCGACTTTCAGAACGCAGGTCTCGCCCACAGCGAAACACCACGATAGCTCTTGGAGAAAGAGGCCTTCGTATCGCTCTTCATCGATGACGTAGTCTCTTGCCCGCGCGTCATAGCAATAGTCGGGCAGGTTCGGCGCATAGTCGAGATCCCAGGCCGGGTAGAGCCGAACAGTGTCATCGTTGCTCATCTCGAAATCCACTTCGGGCCAGAGCCTTATCCACCGCGTGAAATCGTCCATGTCGCAGACGCGGAACGTATCGCTGCACCAGCCGCCAGTTTCCAGACACATGGTGTTTTCCTTTTTTGCCTGTTTCCTGCGGGTGTCCGAAAAACCCGCCACGGCACAGTGGCCGGAGCAGGTCTGGTCAACGTCGAAAGAGCTGGTTGTCGCGTTCGGATTAACCGTTCGGTCTCTGGCCGATGCCGTTCTGGTGATGCTGCTTTTGCGGGCCGCCACCGTTCTTTTGACGGGCGCTAGAGTTCGGCGTGATCTCGATCACATCGCCTCCGGCCCGCTCGATGCGAATATGGGCGTCGGTCCGCTCCAGCATTTTCTCACAATCCGGCTCACGTGAGCCGAATAGCCAGCGGAGCATCTGCATTCCGGGTCTCCTTGGCTGCTGCGTCCGAAGGGTGTCCGAAAAACCGACGCTGACGAGCGAGCCTTCAAGGAACGGGAGTAAACTCAGTCAGTTACCAATGCTGGTTCATATAGGCGTTGCTCAACCGCAGTCGATCAGTGGTACCGCTTCGCCTTCAACATTGGCCACCTGCCGCGCTGCAGAAGGAAAAGCGGACGTTGGTGGAATGTGCAGCGAGAATTGCTGGACCAATGTCCGAGTCGCGGACAAACCGGTCATTCTCGTTTTTTGAAACCTACACAAATTAAAATTCGACATTCATCGAGGTCTCGACTGCATGTACACCTATACCTACGACAATGCCTGCAAAGATAAGCCCAACAAAAGCGTTGATAACCGCCAAAGCCCGGCTCGCGGGCTTCTCCGGCTTAATGTCGCCGTAGCCAACCGTAGTTGCGTTAATGAAGGCATGGTAGAGGCTCGATCCCGTGGACCAGCCTTCGATCCGACCAATCGATACCCCTAGCATGCAAACCAGCACCAACAAAAAAACAAGTATCGGTGACAGGTAGATCAGGTCCCAAATGAAAACCGACAGAAACGTGCAAATATAGATGGCGTCGCAACCCATAGCGAAACTCTACCTCTCCGCCTTTCAGGGCCTAGTTGAATACCAATGTCTTCACAGGGAGCAGAATGGCTTGTGCACGCAAGACAATTGCATTTGCTATACCCATGCCATCCACAATCCTTGCGATGAAAGCAGACAGGCCCGTGATCTCACCGGCGTCGATTTCCTTTGCTCGGCTCGTATAAGCAACTCCAACGCACGCACTACCGGGCGGGATGCTCTCAAGATGCTTTGGGAAAATAGGTGCTAGGAACGCTGTAACTGTACCAGGTCGCGCTCGATCCTGCTGATCCAGCAGCGCATCCCCCGGTCGGAACTGCCCCGCAGCAATCGCGTCCTGCACGTCGTCCACAACCATTGGAATTATGGTTAACGGTTTGGACGCACAGGTAATTTCCACCAGCATACCCGGCTTTAGCACACTGGCAGAAATCTGACCGAAAGCCGCAATAAAACGTCCTTGTCCCGTGACCTCCGGCACCAAGATCCCAGCAGGGCGTAGTATTGGATTTACGATATCACCCGGCTTTAGGAGGAATTGCGTTACCGTCCCGTCCACCTCGGCAAATACGGTTGATTTCGATATCTCGGCCTCAGCCTCTCTCAAAACCGCACGCGCAGTTTCAAGCTGTGCAGGGAGAAGGGTGGATTGGCGCAATTTGGCACCGTCTAGCGAGGCAATAGCGGCTGCGCGCTGACTTTCTGCGCCGGTCACTGCTGTTTGCAAGCGCTCCAGTTCTTGCTCACTGACAACGGTGTTGTTTCGTTCTGCAAGCTCCAGACGCCGCTCCAAATCGCTCGTTGCCTGAGCAAGATTGGCCTCTGTTGCCTCGACCTGCGCGGTGGCGCTCGCGACTTCTGTTGCGATCAGATCCAAAGCTGCCTCGATCTCTTCGATGCGACGCTGAGCCGTTTCCGCTGCTGCCTCCTGCCGTGTGGTGTCCAGTCGGAAAATGGCCTCACCAGCATTCACGTCGTCATTATTGGCAACGTAGACTTCCGCGACCCGCCCAGCGCGATCCGACAGAATTGTGACCGTGCGAAACGCAGCAGAGACATTTCGCGTTGAGGGATGGAAATAGAAGATCACCGTGATCAGCGTCACAGCCAGTATTGCACAGGCGGTCAAACCCCACCGCAATTCATACCAGACGTTGAACAGGGTTATTTCGCGGCCCCACCGCTTGCCCTGTTTGTAACGGCGATACAAATAATCCGGGACGATTGTGATCAGCGCAGAGAAGACCAACTCAAGCATCGTCGCTCTCCAAGACGTCTACTTCGGTCTTAAGTGGAAAGATTTCATGCAACGGTACGGCGGCGATCAGAATTGCCGCGATCCAAAAGGCGTTGTTCAGGGTGAAGAGAGAGATCAACCCAAGCACACCGACCAACTGCATTTGGACCTTATGAGCACCTGCTGCCATGCGGTCGGGAATGGCCTGTACAGTAAAGTAGAGTGCACCAAAACCCAGCAGCACTATCACTAGAACCAATCCAACAACGATCAGAAAACCGTCTGTCTCCCCCGGAGGTGTTACCCAAAACGGGAGCCTTCCCATTTCCTCATCAGAAAAAGAACTGTTCACCTGTCTCCTCCCGCCGCATCCAAGTGATCACATTCGAATATAACTGATTGAAATCAAGAAAACCAATTTGACTTGAGGCTTTGGAATTTTCTCAAAGGCATCATTTCAGACTTGGCTAAACCACCGGGCTTTGAGATTGGAGTAAAGATCAATTACCGGGAATTTAATCAGAATAATCCAAAGTCTGCTCTGGAGGCGCAGCTGCCGAATGCATCCGCAGCATTCAACTGGCACGGTAATGACCGCTCAGGGCTCGTAGCGGTCATTCGCTGCACTCGGCATGAGCATCCGCTTTGCGGACAAAGCCGTCGTTTGCTTCGGCAACGATCAATTGGGGAGATCAACCCATCAACCCAGAAAGAACTCGAACGGGTTATCTTAAGGCGTCACAAACCAGACAAAATTGTCTAACAACAAAATATTTACAGCAAAAGGCGCGGTATTCTTGCTCTTGTAGTGCTAAGATGAAGAGATATCGCTTGGTCTTCTTTTCTGGTAAATGAGCCAATACCTTGAGACGAATTCTTGCTTTCGCTGCACTATCGGCTGCAAATACGACCAGTCCAACCTTTGCTCAAAGTATAAACCCTGATGCCTCCGAGGCTGCTGCACGGGCGGCTTTGTCTGTCTTGAGTATCGCTGCCACTCCAAATGAGACTTTATCCTCGTTTTCTTTTCTTGATGCTTCCGGAGGTACCAAAAGTCTACGCTCGACCCAGCTGCGAGGAGGGTACAAGCCATTTGAAAACGGACTTTATTTAGAGGGTCTTGTTGCCTACCAAAAGTACAACCCGGTTATCTTCTTCCCAGAGATTGCTGCCGGTACTGAGTTGGATGTAACTTGGTCAAGCGTGGCAGCAACGGTTGGCGTCGGCTGGGAGTTTCCATTGATTAACGAGTGGAAGATTCGGCCGGTCGGACATCTCTCACTTGGCCAAGTGACTGCAGATGCCATTTTTGCCGACTTTCCACTGCTGGGCCCGAGATCTAACTCCAACGAATTGATCGATGGGAATTTAAACGCATTTGGGATCGGTGCTTCGCTTGGCATTTTCCGAGAGGCGCAATTTGGGCCCTGGCAAGTGGAATACCGCTTCCGTCAAACAATCTTGGAATTTAACCCGATCAATGAGCCGCAGGCTGGGAACGCAAGTGCGAGTTCCAATCAAACAACCTTGTTCTCACGTCATCGCTATCCGTTGGACAACGTCAGACTCTTCGAACTCCCAACGCAACTTGTTCTGGATGCCGGTGTCGTGCTGTATCACGGTGACAGCGCAACCGTTCTTGATACCGATTGGCTAGCAACGGCTGGTTTCGGACTTGAGATTGATACTCGCTTGACCGGCCTACCGGCCGTGCAAGCGGGGCGTTTAATGATAAACGGTATAGTTGCCGAAGAATTTTCCGGTTTTTCTATAGGCTTCGGTCTGCGGTTCTAAGTCGAGGCTGCTCTAGCCTGACAATAACCGATGAGCCCAATTTCGTCTTGAACCGCGACTTGTAAATGCGCTGAGTTGAAAAGTGACCGCTTCGGACGCAGAGCAGCCGTTCGCTACGTTCTGCCTGAGTGACAGCTTTGCGGACTTTGCAGCCACCCGCATTCTTAATTCAAAGGACCGCAGTCAGCCCGAAGCAGACCTTCAAAACCGAACTTTACAACGCCAACTTAGCGAACAAATCCATTCATTCGCATTCTCCACTGGAATGCCCGCAACCGGCCCGGCTAAGCATTTTCAGCTAAGAGTCCAATCGAACAAATTTAAAGCGGTTTCTTAATTGGTTTTTGTGAGAAACACGCTGGTTTCAGGGTTTAAATCATCATTCGGATCCGTCAAAATGCCAGCTGGGAAGGAAACCGAGATAGGTCGATCCATTGTATCGAGGCAGAGCATGTGGTTATTGTCTCCGTCGCCCAGATCAGCAAGCGCTGCGGGTGTTACTATGCGTTGAGATCCATCTTCGGCCTCTACGAGGATACTGTACAGATCACGTTCCACCTCGCCAGGTTCCTTGCCGTTGGCCAGCGTAACGCCACCCGCCCAAGTTACCCGAATGGCCTGTACGATGTTGTCACTTGGACAAGGGCTTCCTCTGGTTCGACGTGGCCCCAAATTTCCGACCAAAGTCCAATCCTCGACAACCTCGGCAAAGATCATTGAGGGCCCGTCTTCCAGCGGAGTTACGGCTACTGTAGCACCTCGAAAATCAAGTGTCCCGTCGATGGAATGAAGGTGCCCAACAACCTCGACTTCGATGGGGGGATCGTCGGGAAGGTTCCCAAAATCCCCGATGAGAAGCACCGTTCGCAATTCACCGGGATCGGTCGCGGGCAACACTGACGCGCAGTGCATTGTTCCGATCTGGCCTGACTTTGTCATAACTCTGAAGTCACCTGCCTGCAGAGTTTCCAGATCTACCTGGGTAGAAAAAATGACAGGCATCCCGTGTTTGCCCCTGGAACCTCTGCAAATGAAATTTGCCACTCGGGGCAACGCCTCAAGCCCATGGAAAGCAGAAAGCAACTCGGCTTCTTGTCCTCCGGCTGAACTCGGCAATCCGAGGTTTGGGGTTGTATCTTCAAGTTCCCGACTTGATACGTCCTGCGCGTACACAGCCGTTCCCGACAAGACAAACGCAGTGGCAAGTGCAAGCAAGTTGGTCGCTTGAATCCATTTCCTAAACCGCTTCAGCAATAAGGTTATTCTCCCCATTTGGTATTCGGCGCTGCGGGCTTCCGCGCTGCTGCGTGTTGGAATTAAAGTAACACACGCAAACACATTTGGTCGAACTTGCCGCTACGCAGGTTCCAACAACGCTTCGGAAAGCTCGTATTCCGAAAGGGCTCCTGGTGCACCTATTGCAACAAGCCTTGTTTCGGGTTTTCGGTGGCCCCATGCACCATCCCTTGCGATGTCCATGCGTTTTCCGACAACCTGTACAAGAATGCGATGATCCGGATCCTCCTCACTGAAGACAAAACCCTTGAGGCGATAGACATCTCCGGGAAGTTTCCGAATAGCGCTACGAAGAGAGGATAGGCTTATCGGTCGGTCAGCTTTCATCATGGTTGTTGAAAAGCTGTCTGAGTGATCAGAGTGGTGACAACCGCAATCTGGCCCATGCTCATGATGATCAGGTATTTCTGTTTCGAGCTGTTCGGCGGCAAAGCGACCTACAGAAAGAAGTATGTCCAGAGGGACGTCCGCATTGACAGCTTCGACCAATCGATATCGACGGAATCGAGACCCCAGCCAATCGTGCACCTTCTGAACTGTGGCCCTGTCGACAAGATCAACCTTGTTCAGAATTACCATGTCCGAAAACGCAATTTGTCGGAGTTTCAGTTCCATTTGTTCCGGCGCGGCAAACAATTGTTCCGCATCGACAAGACACATGAGGCTGTCCAAGCGGATCATGTCGCGGAACCGTTGATCCGTAAACGTCATCGCAATTGACGATGGGTCCGACACGCCGCTTGCTTCAAGAACGATATATTCCGGTTTCTCAGGCCTGGCGAGAACGGCCTCTACCGTTTCGATCAGGTCATCTCGGATCGAGCAGCACACACAGCCATTCGCAAGACTCATCACATCATCTTCGAGACCGACTACCAAGTCAGCGTCAACGTTTATTGATCCAAAGTCATTCACCAGAACCGCAACCCGCAACCCGTGATTGCCTGTCAGGATGCGGTTCAAAAGTGTTGTCTTACCGGCGCCGAGAAAGCCGGTAAGGATCGTTACGGGGATCGCAGAAGTCGAACCAAATTCAATCATTGTTCGATCTCCTCTCAGTCTTCATCACGCGGGCCGATTACATCCGAAACTTTGATGGTAAAGTCCTGCGGCCAGTCCCCGCCGGGTGCTCGGAAAACGTCAGTTGGGTAGTATTCGCGTGGATCGATCTCCATATCGCGGTACTTTTGGTCTTGCTGATCTGCTCGAGTGAGCCTCGGATTCGGCAATGTGATTTCATCCGGAAGCTCAATACGCCCGGCCTCGGCTGCCGCAGCCAGTTCACGAAATGGTGGCACAGTACCGGATTTTCCGGGCAGTGCAGCTTTCCTGTACCAAATCGCATCCTTGGTCACGTTCACAACGGCTACATCGAGACCCCATTGGAACAGACCGTCATAGTGGGCGCGAATACCAGCCAGCATTTCAGCGTCGATATCCTCGTCCTGTGTATAGTGCGTCACCATTCCCAACCGCGGCCTTGTGTCAGCAAAGAGCTTACCCACGGCATAGTGGGAGGTATGATGCGTATCGATTGTGTAATTAAACAGATCCTGTGGGATACCGTATTTGTAGGTCATCAACTGACCAATATCCTGTCCCGACATTTCGGTTACAAAAACATCAACACCTTCGCCGTATTTCCGTGAAAGCTCATCCGGGCGACCATCGCCTGTCCATACAAAGCTCAGACCATTCCAATCGAGCCGATACCCAACTGCGCCGTCCTTGGCGTGGCTGCGCGGCCAGGACCGAACAGTCACACCGTCTTGGTCATAAACGATGCCACCTTCCTGGCTGAAATCGAACTCGTTGACTTCGATCTCATAGCCATCACCAATTGGGAACACATCGAATGCTTCAAGGTGCCATTTGAGCATCTGCTGCATGCCTTTGACCATCCCAGCTGTGCCAAGCTCGGGTGTCCGACCGGACGGGCCGTGAATACGAAGTGGAGTGTACCCTCCTGACCAGGCCCGGAAAGGGTATATGTAAGGGATGTCGGCATAGTGGTCGACATGCAGGTGAGAGATGAAGATGTCGTTGATCAGCTGCCCCGGCACCTGCATGGCAATGATATTGCGGACACAACCGGATCCAAAGTCGAAGAAGAACCGTTTTCCATTTCCCAACTCTACCATGATACACGTACCCGCCTGATCTTCGCGCGGCGGATAGGGTGTCGAGCCACAGAATGAGATGCGCATCTCATCTGGTCCCAACTCCTCACTAAGTGGAAAATAGTTCGCGTTTGAGCCTGTCATGTATTTGGTCGGGCGGAAATACTCTGGCAAAGAGATACCACCTGCGGGTCGCCCACCGTATGGGTTCTTGAGAGTTTCTCCCAGCGGGCCGTCTCCTTCGTGGGCCTCGGCACTCCCTGCCGCAAACCCAGCCGCCCCTGTCGCGGCAGCTCCAGTGGCTAAACCCTTAAGAACACTCCGTCGTGAGGGGTCTTCAATTTGGTCTGTCGCCTGAACTTGTTTGTTCTCCAGATCTTTCCCATTGTCTTCCTTGGTCATGGTTCGGTCCTCAGTTAAAAGTGTTACGAAGATTGCGCTTCACCATCCGGCGAAGCTCGTTCACGAGTTCAGATCTGATGTGGGCCCATTCCGCACGCTCTTGAGCTGGGGTCGAAACGTCATCCAACAGCTCGGAAGCTTTCTTAAGGTCTTCGATAACCTCTTTGAGCAAAGCATCCGTTTCGATACGCCCTGACAACGCCTCGGACAGTTCTGCAATTTCTTTTGTCAGGTCCACCGCCACTGGATAAATCCCGGCTCCCACTATCTATTCTCACATCGAAATGAGTGCGGTTGACCGCGCACGCCAAGTGAGTCACCGTGAGTTGGGGGTGAGTTTGCCTTGAACAAAGCCAATGAATTGCCGATAGATCAACATGTTGAGCAGCCGTCGCCGGATCTTGTCCGGGAAGCACTCGAACGCGTTGTATCGAGCGACGAGTTTCAAGCTTCGCCCCGTCTCCAGCAGTTTCTTACATACGTAGTCGAGGAAGCTATCGCGGGTCGTGGTCCCCAGATACGAGGTAAAGCTATCGCTGTGGAGGTCTATGAGCGTCGCATTGATGGCACTGGCGGTCAAAACCTCGTTCGCGTCGAAGCCAGGCGGCTACGTCGACTGCTACACGCGTTTTACGAAGAACAATGGGACGGTGACGGTGTTCGCATTTTTGTTGACCCTGGCGGATACAAGCCGCGGTTTTCCTACGAACCTACAATCGAAGACCGAACATCAAGTGAACTGAAGATCGACAATCCAGTTGGCCGTTGGCGTTCGCTGAAATTGCTGCCAGCCGGACTGGGTGTTCTTGCATTAGTCGCTGTGCTTGGCACTTGGATGAGCCAGGATAACAGGGAGGTTGTTCCAACGACTCAATCCATCGAGAAAGCAGAACGTGCAGCACTGGGAGAGCATTCGTTGACAAGACTCCAGGCGGCCAACCTTGCGGACCAAGCCCGAGGCATGTTTTTTCCCGTTTTTGATGTCAAGCGTCAGCAATTAGCACTGGGAATGTTCCAGCACGCGATGGAACTCGACCCGGCCCTGTCTGACGGTTATGCCGGATCAGCGCAGGTCCTGGCGATCCTGGCGGTGTTGTCGCCGGATGAAGCACAAAGGGATGATTTCTTCAATCAAGCCTCAGAAATGTCAGGAAAAGCGCTTGAATTGTCCCCAGCTGATGCGTGGGCAAACGGCGCAAACGGCTGGGTGCTGGCTGTTCAAGACCAGCCAAACGAGGCATTGAAATACGCAAGAATGTCCGTCGAACTGGCACCGAATGATGGCCATATTCTCGACCTTGCAGGTATCACCGCCATCTTGGCTAACGCCCCGAAACTTGCTGCCGAGGTTAGCACCCAGGAGAGACCCAAATCAGGATCTGGCAGGTTTGGTGCGAGAAACATTTGGGGCGTTTCGCAACTTATGCTCGGGAACTACGAAAATGTTGTTGAAGCCTTTCAGGGAGCGCCAGCTGCCGGAGCGCCAGTCAGTGCTCCTTCGCTCTTATTCCAAGCCGTTGCGCACGATCAGTTAGGAAATCCAGAAGAAGCACGACGGCTCGTTGCTGAAATGCGCGGGACATGGCCTGAGTTTCCGTCCGAGTTTCTCGCCGACAGGATTTTCCACAACGACGTCAATACGCGGAATTTGATACTGGAAACGCTGAGTAGATACTGACGAAACCTATTGCGGCTATTGCCTATGTTGGTTTCAGACTTTCGCCACCAGACTTGCGGAAATCGGAACTGATACCAAAAGCAGCGCGAGAATCCAGAATGCCGCCGCCAATGTCGATGTCCCAGCTATGAAACCAATCAATGCTGGCCCCATAAGTATGCCTGCATATCCCGTTGTAGTAACCGAGGCGATCGCAATCCCCGGTGGCATCAAGTTTTGACGTCCAGCAGCGCTGAATAAGATCGGCACCACATTCGCGGCTCCGAGCCCAATCAAGACAAACCCAAGCATGGCAACAACCGAGTTGGTCGATAGCAAAATACTCGCGATCCCAAGAATTGCGATTGATCCGCCAACCAGCAGCACGAGATATTCCCCACATCGCTCGACAATTCGGTCACCAGTCAGGCGGGCTAATACCATTGCGATTGAGAACAATATGTAGCCGACGCCGGCGCTTTCGGGTTCGGCGAGTTCAAGATCAATGATTAAAAGAGCGCCCCAATCCAGCAGGGCACCTTCGACCAAAAACGTGATTGCCGCCAAAATGGCTAAGAGCAGAACAATCCCACGCGGAACGACAATGGGTTCCGGATCCTTGCCACTGACCTCCAAAAACCGGGAGCGGGCCAACAGCATCGAAGCCAATGCCACGATAGCCCCCACCATGGCACAAGCCAGAACTGGGATGGACAACGACAACAACAGTGTAACCAAACCAGCTCCGAAAAACCCACCAATACTGAACTGGGCGTGAAAGTTCGACATAAGGGGGCGATTTTCGATAGCTTCAATTTCCGCGCCATGAACGTTCATTGCGACGTCGATGGTCCCAAGTGATGCTCCGAAAACGAATAAAGCTGCACCCAATGCTATTGGCGTTTGCGATAGTGCCAGTAATGGAAGCATGGCGATCAAGCCATAACCTCCAAGCAAAATAAGTGGACGCGCTCCACTGCGCGCTGCCAAGACGCCGGTAACCGGCATGGCGACTATGGATCCAAATCCAAGACAAAGCAGGAGTAAACCAAATTGAGTTTTGTCTACGTCAACGGACTCTTTGAAAAAGGGAAAAAGGGGCGCGCAGCAGGCCAGGGAGAAACCCGCCGTAAAAAAGGCCAAACGTGTGGCTAAACGCGCCGAGTTTGTAGCCGAATGATCAGTCGGCTGGCCAATTCTCCGGGTCAATTCACTTACATGAGAACTGTCGGTCATTTGGTCACCACACGCGTATGAGACGCAATCAAATCTGTTGTCGCGTTGTGTGAATCTGTGACAATGGCATCTATCTCTGAGAGCGCTACTGTTCGATGACGGGCTCTTAGGCCAATTTTCGCGTGACTAGTCACAACAATAGTGCGGCTTGCGGCGCGGTGCATTGCCTTCTTCATCATGGCTTCTTCTGCATCGTCCGAGCTTAAACCGAACTCTGCCTCCAGTCCGCACGCTCCCAGAATGGCAACATCAGCCGCGACATCCCCAACCCGTTCGATTGCGGTGTCTCCTGTCGCAATGCCGCCTTGCGGCCTTAGGCTACCACCCAAAACATATACCGGGACGTTCTTTTGCTGGCAGGCAATCGCAATCCAGGGCGACGGTGTGATCACAAGACGACCCTCTTCCTGGGGCAGGTGTTCGACTATGGCAAGTGTTGTCGTGCCTCCATCGATCAGAAGTGTCGCTGCACTGCCGATCTCTCGGATAGCGGCCGATACCAGCTTCGTGTCAGGCGCGACATCTCTCGACAGTCTTTTATGCAACGGCGTTGCCGGAGTGGACAAAGGCACAGCGCCACCGCGAACGCGTTGGGCCTTTCCCTCTGCTTCGAGGGCGAGAATATCCCGCCGGATCGTATCAACTGATACGTCAAATTCTTGAGCAGCTTCGACCGCAATGACTTGCTGACCTTCCTGCAAGCGCCGAGCCAGTTCGAGTTGTCGTGTGTCAGGGACATTCAGATTCATGCAGAAACTTTCAGAATATTGCAAAAAACCGCATAGGCTGTTATGCGATTTCCGTCAATACTGAAAAGTATGTGAGCGAGACTGGGATGAAATTGAACCACATTGCTCTTTGGACAATAGACTTGGAGCGCTCCTCGAAATTTTGGGTAGAGTTTTTCGAAGCGGAACTCAGCGACAGGTTTGAGAGTGTGAATCGCCTCGGCTTTGCCCCCCGCTTCGCCACGTTGCCAAACGAAGACGTCCGCATCGAACTGATGGAAGGGCCATGGGTGAAGCCCTGCTCTCACGAGGAAGGTGGCAGGGCACACGTTGCCTTTTCAGTAGGTAGTGTATCGAATGTTGATGCGGTCGCAGATCGCTTCAAACACGCTGGGCTGCTAGTGTCCGAACCGAGGCGAACGGGAAACGGATATTATGAAGCAGTGGTTCGATCTCCGGAAGGTCTCATGGTGGAGATCGTCGAATGAATTCACTTATGGCCAGAAGTGTTTTGAGTTTTTTGCTGTCAACAGCAAAGGCCCTATGCTTCTTAGCTTCGAGACGAGCGTCACAATCCATTCAAATTATCTCCGCTTAGAAAGTGTACGGCGGTTGAAAAAACCCGCGATGAATTTGGACTTCGCCCTGTGTGGATAACGGGTAGACTTTGCAGATTTGCTACGCCTGATTACTGCGCATAGCCGTCGTCGGTTGATCGCGCAGCATAGGTCACTATGGCCTCTGGGCCGCCTTTCGCAGGGCATCTGGCAGATGACTGCTTTCAAAAGACGAACGGCTGGTTAAGTTGTTCGCTCAATGTTCAGATGTCTGTTTTCTCCGCAATTCTGAGGGCGTCCTCAAGCTCAACGCCAAGGTATCACACCGTGCTGTCAACTTTCGTATGACCGAGCAGAAGTTGCACGGCGCGCAGATTGCCCGTCTTGCGATAGATCCGAGCTGCCTTTGCGCGTCTCAACGAATGCGTGCCGTACGCTCGGCTCGAGACCTATGGCGGAAATCCGTTCACGAACCAGGCGTGCATATTGCCGCGTTTAGACATGTGGTCTTTTGTGGAGCCGGCTTTGAAAGAGACAGGCACACCCGACCATATCGGGGCTCCGTGCCCAATTCCAGATGGTTTCGCGTGTGTTTTCAGACACCTCGAACTGCACCACCGCTTCGCCTTGCTTTGAGTGATGGTCACGCGCTCGCGCACCTGATCTTCGCTTACAAGATCGGCGACCTTTAGTCTTACAAGGTCGCAACCCGCGCAACTTACTATCGATCGCCAGATTGAACATCGCCAGATCCCGCAAGTTGCCGGCCAGTTCGAGCCGGGCGCGAATGGCCCAGACCTACTTTAGAAGCAATGGACGTTTCTGACCGACCAATCGCCCTTTGTTCCAGACGGCACGATTTGGTTGGACTTCGGGAAGTTGAGTTTTGGACACGAGCTTTCCTCCATTCATCCCTCCCGCTCCATGCTTCGACACATTGTCTTGTCGACCGGTGGAGTCTACGCAGAATACCGAATGGCAGGTTTCGAAACATCGTCCAATTCGATGATGCTGTACTGCCGCAAGGCTGCTCTGAGCCCAAAGTAGACACTGCGGTCACTGCTTTTGTGAGTATCCGCGTATCTGTTCAATAGCTCGAGCGGCTACACTGCCCGACAAAGACTCGTCGACGTTTGCTTCTAACGCAGGCAACGCAGAAGATGCTCCTTCGCCGATTTCCCCTAAGGCTATGGCCGCTTCTTTTCTGACAAAGACCGAAGGGCTATCCAGCAGCATGATCAATTCCGGAACTGCTGGTGCTGCTTCGGACCCAAATAGCGCCAAAGATTGAGCTGCGTCACGCTGTTCTTTGGCATCCCCGCGTGACAAATCGGCTCTAAGGCTTGCGACTGTCGTGCTCGGCGGAAGCGCTGCCAGTTGCAGGCCTTTTTTTAATCGGTTGTTCAGGTATTTCTGCTCGCCAATCCAACGCACAATAAAGAAATACTCGCGAACAACTTCGTTCAGACCACTCTCTTTTTCACCTTTACGCCATCGATCTATCAATGCCCGCGCAGCCCGCCGGTCGCCATTCAATGCCAAAATCGAGGCGGCAAAAGGCATCAATTCAATTGCCTGAGGGTTTCGCTCCAGTTCATGCAATATGGCTACCTCTGCGCCTACCAGATCATCCATTGCAAAATACGCAGCACCTTCGAATAACGCATAATGGCTGGGGTACGCAGGGTCGAGACGCATCGCAGCTTGAACAAATGCAAGACCTTCCTCAGGTTTACCGCCCGCAATCAGAGCCCATCCCATCGTCAAGTGCGCTTCGGGATCACTGGGTTGTAAAGCAATGGCTTTTGCCGCTTCCTGTCTGGCTTCATCCGTTCCTCGGCTTTTACCCGTAGCACTGTCCCAATCCGGAAGATTTAAACTGACAATTGCTCTGACCACGTGGATCAGTGAGGTGTCTTGCTGCGTAAGCTCACGATAGTACTTGTAGAACAGGCCAATGTGCATCTGCTCCTCGGCGTCCGCGAAGCCAGTCCAATGGTGAAAAATGTGTGGTCGTAAATGTGCCAGAGAAAGTGTTGCCCACGCGCGCCCATAATCAGGGTCCAGTTCAACCGCGCGTTCGAAATGTGGTATCGCAGCCAGGTTGTCTTGCTCATTGAAGCGCGAATAGAGTTCCCAACCACGCTGGAAGGCTTCGCGCGCCTCGATCGTTTCAGTTTCTACGTTTTCGATTGCAGTCCGACTTTGAGAGTCAAGCGGAACATCTAACTCCCGCGCAATTGCCAGCACAATGCTGTTTTGCAGGTCAAAAATGTCATCAATTTCACCATCGAAACGTTCTGCCCAAATCAATCTACCGTCCAATGTGTCGGTCAGGCGGATATTAACCCGAAAACCTTCGCCGGTGCGCCTAAGGCTACCATCGACTACGTAGCGAACACCCAATTTCTCGGCAAAGCTAGCAACATCAATGTCGCGGTCCTGAAAAGCGAAAGATGTGTTTCCAGCGATGACGAATAGCCCGGAAATCCGAGACAAATCCGTTATCAGGTCCTCAGATACACCATCGATCAGCATCTTGTTGGAAGCGTCACTGGTAAAATTTGTCAACGGAAGTACGGCAATCGAAGGCAAGTCAGGTAGCGGGTAGACCATTTGCGCTTCTGAGGCGCGCAGTTGACCCTTTTCCCATGTCTTTGCCCCGAAATACCCTAGCACAGCTAGCACCATCAAGACTGCAGCCAACTTCATGAAACGTGGCGCTAGCTTGGTTTCGGGCTTCGATAACGACCGCGTCGCATCGGTTTCGATGCGGAAAGCCTCAACCGGCTCCGCGATATTCTTGACTGCCTGAGGGCCAATAGGTGCAAAGTTGAAAGGTACCTTGTTGCGGGCGTATTCGACGATCGACTGTGACGCAATTATTCCCCCTGGCTCCGCCAGCGCCTCAAGCCGAGCGGCCACGTTGACGCCATCGCCCAAGATGTCATTAGCGTTCGAGACAACGTCTCCGACGTTCAAACCGATCCGAAAAACGATAGCGTGGTCGGGCTCGATTTCTGAGTTTCTTTTCGAGAGTTCAGATTGTATCTCTACGGCCGCGCGAACAGCATCGACCGCACTGTGGAATTCAATCAGAAAACTGTCACCCGCTGTGTTCGCAATGCGCCCGGTATACCCGGAGATCAATGGTTCGATGACTTGGGAACGGATCTCACGCAGCTTGTCGATGGTACCTTCTTCATCCAAACCGACCAATCTTGAATAGCCTGCGATATCGGCGGCTAAGATAGCTGCTAATCGACGTTTTGGTCGGCTTTCCATAATTTCGCAGCCTATCATTGGGCTGTTTTTCTGGAAACCGGTTTTCACGGCAAGGCATTCAGTGCTGACTATTGAAACCTACGTGTCAGCCATTTGGATCGGACAAATACTCGTAGTTTATTGATTTTCAGGCTAGGATTCTGCAGAAAGCGTTAAAATGCACACGCCAGCTTTGTTCGCAAATCAGACTCTAACGGACTTGAACCGCTCGTTAAGGAATGGCAACCCAAAGGGAATCCAGCGTCACGCAGGAAATGTCACATGAAAAACCTTGTTCTAACGTGCTGGTTTGGAGCTATTTCCCTAGGGTTCACGGCGTTTCCATCTGCTGCACAGCCCCGGCTAGGTTGGGCGTATCAGATTGATGGGCTTGCCGCGTTTCAAGGGGACGCGGATTTGAGCGGCGGTGGCGAGTTCTCTGCAAGTCGATCATTTCTACGTGTCACCGCACTTTACAATCTGGAAGAAGGAAACTCCGTTGGGCTTTCCACCAGCTTTGGCAAGCTGGATTATAACTTCAGCCAACCGAACAACCAGCCTTGGGAAAACATCCGTGACCTTCGCATTGCTGTTCCTGTCCGGTTTCGTGTGGGTGACACAGCTACGGTTTTTGTGTCGCCACAAATCAGGCGGGACTATCAAAGCGGGGCCTCCTCATCTGACGGCAGAACCTATGGTGTTTTTGCTGGTCTTGCTTGGCAACTGAGCGAGCGCCTGACGATTGGCCCGGCCTTTGGTGCGTATTCTCAATTTGACGATGACAGTACTGATTTTTTTCCGGCTTTGCTGATCGACTGGGACATAAATGATCGCTGGAACTTGAACACTGGCTCTGGTTTAGGAGCAACGCAAGGTCCCGGATTGACACTGAGCTACGCGTTGAATGACACGATAGACCTTTCGTTGACCGCGCGATCGGAAAGGATACGATTCAGGTTGGATGGGGATGGCCTTGCCCCGGATGGTGTAGGTGAAGATAAGAGTATCCCTGTAGTTCTTTCTGTTGGGTACAACCCGAATCCCGGGGTTTCATTGAGCGTCTTTGCAGGCGCAGAAATTGACGGCCGCCTGACGCTAGATGATGCGAATGGAGCGGAAATTAGTCGTCAGAGCTATGAAACAGCGCCATTGGTCGGTCTGGCATTTAGGGTTAGGTTCTGATCGCAGCATTGAGCCTGTTTGCCAGATGCGTGCGTAGGTTTTCTCGCAGCTGAGTCCATACTTCCGCTGTGTCCGCGAAGCAGTCGTTTGTAAGGGTTGCGGCGCACGGCTGCTCCGAGCCCTATTTGACCGATGCCGCAACCTGAATGAATGGCTGTTTTCGCGGTCCGGATATGAAAGCCAGAGGAAAGTCACGTAAATCAGTAGCTTTTTCGTAAGTGAGGAAATCTACGTCGCTGGCGATATTTCTTAAGTTGAAAACTTCACGCGAAAATCCCGAGGTGTGATCCCTGTTGCTTCGTGGAACTTTCGGCCAAAGGCCGAATGGTCAGAATATCCGATTTCAAAAGCGATCTGTTGAATTTGTTTTGTTGAATGGATCAGCAATTCTTTGGCGTTCTCAATCCGGACTGCATTTACATAGGCCATTGGTGTCAGTCGGGTTACGGAGGTGAAGCGTCGGATGAATGTGCGCGCTGCAAGCCCGGCAGATTTGGCCAGATCATCCACCGACAGGTTGTCCGCATAATTACTTTCGATATGCAATTGTGCCTTTCGCACGGCTGTATCCTGATGCGACAGGTTTGGGGTGAAGCTGCGATAGCGCCGTTGGTCGATCCGGGCAACGTCAACGACAAAGTAGCGCGATGTTTCAATCATCACATCACGGCCGATCAGGCGCTCGATCAATGCGAGAGCAAGATCAACCCAAGCCATCATCCCGCCTGCGGTGATAAGATCCGCATGTTCAATCAGGATTTGATCCACATCGGTCGCGACACTGGGATAGTGCTCTTTCATTTGGGTCTCCAAGCCCCAATGCGTTGTCACCGGTCGATTGCCCAGAACATTGGCTTCTGCCAGCCAAATCAATCCAGCACATACCGAACACAATAGCGCTCCGCGAGCGTGTTCCCGACGAAGTGACAGAGGGATGTCCGGCTGCGCTATGACGTCGATCTCTTGGCCCGTGGGTGGCAGAATGTAGACATCATATCCAGGCTCAACGGCGTCTGTGAGTTCCACACACAAAGAGCGATCGCGTTTCAAGGTTCCGGCAAGCTCTAGCATTTCTTTGATGCCATGCACTGCGGAAGTCAAAGCGCCCATATAGCTTATGACGGCGATGCGTTTGGCTTGGCTCATCTTGTCATTACCTGCATAGTTTTTGTCATTTGTGCCAGTAGCGAAATGGCGGGAAAAAATCAATCTGGTTGCAAGTAACATGAAAGGACATGACCATGAAAAACCTCAGGTTATCCCGACGGACATTTTCCACAGCCCTTCTCGGCACTGCAGCGTCTGTGGCATTCCCCCCGGTTGTCTTTGCGGGAGAAGTCGTCTCTTTGAACATTGGGACAAAGGTAGTTTCGATGTTGTCGGACGGTCATTTCAGCCTTCCTTCCGCCTTTTTCCAGGGAGCTGACGAAGAAGCCTTAGCCGCCGCAGGCGATCCCATTGATATCGGTGCCACAGCCTGGCTGGTGCGAGATGACGACCGCATCATTCTTGTGGACACGGGATCCGGTCAGGCCCTGTCAGGAATGTTTCCGACCGTCGGCAAACTGGACGCGCTCCTTGCTGCTGAACGGATCGAAAAAAACGCCATCTCCGATATCGTTCTGACCCATATGCATGCAGATCACATTGGTGGTTTGATGGGTTTGGACGCGGGTGGGTTTGCAAATGCAAAAATCCATGTGGCTGAGGCCGAATGGGCGTTCTGGACAAATCCCGCGTTGCTTGCCAATGCGCCAGAGGCGGACAAACCGATGATTGAATTGCTGCAATCCATCGCCGCACCTTTGGCGGATCGGGTCACTACATATGTGGGAGAAGCTGATCTTGGTGGAGGCGTCACACTTGTTCCGCTGCCCGGACACACGGCAGGTCACAGCGGCGTCCGCGTTGCGGCGGTAGATGGCGAAGCTCTCTTCATTGTCGGTGACGCGGTCATTTCAGAAGCCTTGCAATTCGCGCATCCGAACGTGAGTTACGCGCTTGATTCCGATCCAGCGCAGGCGATTGCAACACGGACAGAGTTGTTGGTCCAGTTGGCGGAAAACGAAACGGTGTTTTCCGCAACGCATCTTAGCTATCCGGGCACCGGGCGCGTCGAACGCGCTGGCGAAGGCTTTGCATTTGTTCCTCTGACCTGAAAATTAAAGGTGTAGGTGGGCGCGTATTTATTGCTTCTACCTACGCCGATGCTTCATGTACTGGCGATCATGGTTGTTCAGATATTCGCATTTGCATTCTAAATAGCTTCACTGAGCGAACCAATGGTCTGAAATTTATAACAACGCCTCTCAAGAGCATTTTCGTCTATCTTTCGTGAAGCAGCCATAGGGGTGCAACATCTTCATGCCCGTTTGGTCCCGCGCTGGGGTAATTGATGCACTACACAGCGAAAGACTGCTTTGAACGCAAAACGGAAGTGTAACAGACACACTGCGCCAGCCTTCGGCGGCCGGCAAATTCACCCATCATACAAAGGTTGAGTTTTGTCCAACCGAGCGTTTACGCTCAAAGCCCGTCGCGTAGCCATTACATGATCTCTTTCAAAGAAAATCTGTCTAACCACTTCAGCGAGGTTCCAAATTGCGTAGGTTTAGCAAATTCAACTGCAGTGCTTTGGCCGTTGTTTTACTTTCGCAGGTACTGATTGCCGCTCCACTTGACGCGCAGGAGGCAGCCCCGGTGACTTATTCGCTGGAAGCAGACGTGGTTTATGGACAGGGAGTTGTGACGAAAGAGGGTAAGGAGATTTCGCGCGATTTGTGGATGGACGTCTATCATCCGACCAAAGGCACAGACACGCCGCCGCGACCTGCTTTAATCCTCACCTTCGGCGGCGCATTCCATCGCGGCAGTCCGCGACTTACGTTTCAATCGGGTGGTGCTCAGGATACCTCGATGGGCAATTATTGCCGCCGTTTTGCCGCGCGGGGCTATACGTGCTTTGCAATCGATTATCGGCTGACACCCGAAGGGCCTGTGCCATCGGGTGAAGGTTATCAAGCAGACTGGATCGCGCCCGACAGCCTGTTGCCTCTATTGCCCCAGGCCAACCATATTCGGGGAACTATGGACCTGCCGCCGCTTGATTTCAGCGTCCCCGAACAAGAGAAGACAATGGTTGATGGTGTGATCTCGGCTGCCGAGGATTTGCGCGAAGCGGTATTGCATATCCGGGACTCCGCGACCACTTACAACATCGATCCGAACCGTATTGTACTTGGAGGGTTTTCCGCAGGCGCAGTGACGTCCTGGAATGTTGCACATGGTATGGGAGTTCCTGTCTCTGGTGTTTTTCTCCTCTCGGGCATAGACGCCGGGTTTGACGTGAACAAAGCGGTTACAGCTTCGTCAGACAGACCGCCGATACTAATGTTCATGGGTCAGTATGATCTGCCGGGCGCGTTGTCTTCAGTTCCCCTCCTTGTCGCTCACTACGAAAAAGTCGGCGTGGAGCATGAGTTTGCGTGGGTGCCAGGCTTTGGACATTTCTATCCTGCCGGAGCAGCCAGCTTGGGTGGCGACGCAGTAAGCATGTCCGTGGAAGGTCGGATTGCCGAGTTCCTCGAACGCGTAATTGGCAAAGAACAGTGATGCACAGATGAACAGCTGCAAGCGGCGATTGACAACTGCCTTAGCATTGGTCGCCTTCAGCAAAGGCAGTTTTGTCCACACACCTGACCTTGAGCCATGTTCAGGCGTGGCAAAGCATGATTTATTGCGTCAGGTGATAGGTAAAAGCCCAATTTGCTCGCGCCTCGCTCCTTTGGTCAGGACCCATTGATTTCCGCTTGGTTGCGTGGTTCACGGTTCGAAAACGAGCGGTGAACATGTCTGATCTTTTCTGGTTGACAGACGCGCAGATGGCGCGGCTTGAGCCTTTCTTTCCGAAGTCTCATGGCAAAGCTCGCGTTGATGATCGACGTGTACTGAGTGGGATTATCTTTATCAATCGTAATGACTTACGCTGGCGTGGACGCCTGATGGGGCGGACCAAAGGCGGCTTGAATACCAAGCTGCACGCCATCTGCGACGGCCAAGGACGTCCGCTGAACCTGTTTGCGACTTCAGGACAGGTCAGCGATTATATCGAAGCCCGTGCATTGGTGAACAGTTTGACGAAGGTGGACTGGCTACTCGGCGACCGTGGCTATGACGCCGATTGGTTCCGAGACGCATTGAAAGACAAAGGGATACGCGCTTGCATCCCTGGCCGGAAACAGTGGAAGAAACCAGTGAAGTACGACAAGCGTCGCTACAATCGGCGCAACCGGATCGAAATTATGTTCGGCAGTCTTAAGGATTGGCGGCGCGCGGAAACCCGATATGACCGCTGTCCCAAGGTCTTCTTCTCAGCCATCGCTCTCACGGCAAACGTTATCTATTGGCTATGAGTCTTGACCCCTAGGGAAAAGCTGCTGTTCTAAATCGGCCTGACCACCAAGTTTCCCAGTCGCGTCACTCGTAACCTGCGCGCTGATCGCTACTTAGAGGAGCGGATAGCGCCGATGATAGTGATAAACATCGTGAGTATTTGAGATCGTTGCCGAAACAACCACCCGCTCAGGGCCTGAGCTGAGCGCCCTTCGTTGGTCAGTTCTGCCAAGTCCGTAAAGCAGGACGGCCCGGAAACTGTTGGAAATTTACTCATGGATTTGGTGGTTGGCTGATTGGACGGCAACTTCAAGCTCGCCGCCATCCATCTGCTTCGAAGACGATTAGAAGGAGAGCTGGTAGTAGGCTGACAGCAACACCGCGATGATCACAAGTTCAACGACCAGCGGGGGCAGAACAGCTTTGTCAAATCCGTCCGCCAATATTCCAACAATACGACCGACAGCGACAACACCCGTCAGGATCGCAACAGCCACATAGCCCAGTGTCTGACCGGTGGTCAGACCGATCACCAGCAAAACCACTGAGGCCAGAAACAGCCCGCCAATCACCGAACGGATCGTACTGAGTCCGGCGGTGCCGACCGGCGCGATGGCAAAGTTGGCGACCATGCGCCGAGGAGCAAACATTGACATGATGCCGAGGCCAGACAGCATGATGGTTGCGAGGATGACGAAGATGTTCAATGTGGTTTCCATTTCATTTCTCCTTTAAATTAAGCGAACTGTCGCAATGCCTGGTTCGCGTTGTCCTGAGTGGTGATATCTGACAGAGCCCTGTCTAGGCTGGCTTGATCCACGACTGGCCCGGTGGGATAACCCGTTTGACTGGCATAGAAGTGGCCGGTTTTGAATTCCGGGTTTAGCAAACCATCGAGATACCGTTTTGCCCCGGCCTCAACGCTGTGCATCATGCCGAACAAGGGCATCAACACTCCGCCCACATGTTTGAAGACAATGCGTTTCATAAGTGGCAGGTCGTCAAAGCCAGCGGTTCCTGCGGTGCCTCCGGGGCTCATGGTGACAAAGCGAATATGGGGGTGCTGGCGCGCCATAGCCCCCATCCACAGGGTCGCGGTGAGCTTGGCATAACCGTAGGTCTGCATCGGGTCGCCCTCAGGTCCGAACTTGCTGCCGTCGGCGATTGATTTGAATTCGTCGACTGTTCCATCGGACAGGTCGGGGCGGTGCATACCCATTTTGGGAATACCACGAGCAGCCTCGGACCCGGCGTATAGGATTGTGGATGTCACCAACTGGCGTTCCAGCAACGCGTCTACCAACACCACGTGGCCCAAAACGTTTGTTGCGAAAATGTTAGTCACGCCATCGCTGGTGAGGCTGTTTGGGTTCTGTCCGCCCGTTCCACCCGCATTCAGGATTACAGCGTCAATCGGGGTGGAAAGTTCGGCCACAACGGCGCGAACCGCGGCCGGATCGGCCACGTCCATCAGGACAATTTCAAAAATCTTGCGTCCGGTTTCATGTTCCAGCGACGATTTCGCTGCTTTGGCTTTCGTTGGGTTGCGGCAGGCCAGATAGACCTTGGATATGCCTTTCTGAAGCGCAAGTTGCCGGGCCGCTTCTCGGCCCAGTCCGGCATTTGCGCCGGTGATCAATACAGATTGTATCTGGTTCATCGGGTAGGGTCCTTGGGTTTAAGTTCGACAGACCCAATGTAGGCTGGTCAATAAATGAACTGTAGATGGGTAATTGTGGACATCCTGCTTCAATTATGAAACACAGGCTTCATGTCGATAAAGGAAAGCCACTCACTTAACTGGGATGATCTGAAGTACTTTCTTGCTGTTGCCCGCACCGGAACATTGCGGGGCGGCGCTGATAGCATTCAGGTCAACCACACGACATTGACCCGGAGACTTTCAGTTATGGAAGAACGTGTCGGAAGTCGCCTCTTTGATCGCTCCAAGCAAGGTCTGGTTCTGACACAGCTTGGCGAAGATCTGATGCCCCATGCCGAACGGGTAGAAGCCGAAATGGCCGCTGCGTCTCGGGTCATTGTCGGACGGGATGCGCAACCTTCGGGCACGGTATACGTAACGCTGCCCCATGGTCTGGCGATGACCTCGCTGATGGATGATTTCGCCGCCTTCGCTGACCTCTACCCGGACATTACCCTCAACATGAACTTCACCAACGACATCCGCGATCTGACACGACGCGAAGCGGATGTCTCGTTGCGCATAGCAAATGAGGTGACTGATGATGTGGTTGGCAGAAAACTCGTCCAAATGTCACAGGCCGCCTATTGCACACGCGACTACGCGGAACTTATTAGCGACAACGGAGGCGCGGGATTGCACCTGATTGGCTGGCATGAGCCTGAAGAAGTAACCACAGCGAAGTGGGTCAAAGACAGTTATTATCCCAAGGCCACGCTGAAACACCGTGTATCTGAACTTGTCCCATTGATCTCGCTGGCGGCTTCCGGGCTGGGCATGGCGTACCTTGCCTGCAATTTGGGAGACCGGCACCCAAACCTGATCAGAGCACCGTTTCAAAAACCCATGCCATACAGAAGCATCTGGCTATTGCTACACCGCGACCTGAAGAACACGGCCCGGGTCAGACTATTCGTGGATTTCTTGGCCGCGAGCGTCCAATCGAGGCGGAATGAGTTCTGGGTTGCTGGAACGACACTGCCTCAATAGAAAACATGCAAGCAATCGAATGAGTAACATTATGTCCAAAATCGGGTCGTAATCGAAATTTCATGACAATGAATGCGGGATGAACTAAAGATTTATTTCAGAATAAGTAATAAGTTCTGGACGTCTAGTGGAACACATAACCTTTACCTTCGAGATGGGGGTCGTTTGCGCGCTTCTCGCCTTCACAGTTTTCCTATTTGTGTCCGAGGTCGTCAGAATCGACCTTTCCGCCATACTGGTTTTGGTTCTTGTCGGCTTGCTAAGCTACGCACCCGGCCTAGAAAATCTGGCGGATGTGCCGCGTCTGTTTGATGGGTTTGCGTCAAACGCGGTCATTTCGATCATTGCGGTCATGATCGTTGGTGCTGGCTTGGACAAAACCGGCATCATGAACAAGGTTGCGGCCGTTATTCTGAAGTACGGCGGCAAATCGGAAAGCCGCGTGCTGCCGATCATCTCGGGAACTGTTGGCGTCATTTCTTCCTTCATGCAAAACGTCGGCGCCGCCGCCTTGTTCCTGCCAGTTGTCAGCCGGATATCCACGAGATCCGGAATACCGCTGTCGCGACTGCTTATGCCGATGGGGTTCTGTGCGATCCTGGGGGGGACGATGACGATGGTGGGGTCCTCACCGCTGATCTTGCTCAACGACCTGATCCAAACGGCCAATGACGGCTTGCCGGATAATCAGAAAATGCAGCCGTTCGGGCTGTTCTCGGTAACACCGATCGGGGCGGTACTGATCCTGACAGGCATCGGGTACTTTCTGCTGCTGGGACGCTGGGTTCTTCCTGTGCAGGAAGGGGCAGACAACACGGGCACCGGTCAGGGCACACAAGAGTATTTGCAGCGGGTGTATGGGCTAAAGGCAGATGTGTTCGAAGTTGTTGTGCCTGCAGACAGCCCGCTGGTCGGGCAGATCCTGGCCGATATCAACCATGAGAACCACCTGTACATCATTTCAACCTTCTATCGCGGCAAAACGTCAATGGTTCAGGTTCTGACCGCTGAAATCGCAGCCCCTTGTCGGCTGGCGATTGTTGGACGGCGTGGCGAGGTAGAGGTTTTTGCGAAGAAATTCGGCTTAACAGTTCTTCCCGATCTGGATGTTTTTGTTGAGGAGTTCGCACCCACCAACGCCGGTGTCGCCGAAGTTGTCGTTACCCCCGACAGTAAATTGATCGGCAAATGCCCGCGCGAGCTTTTGTTCCGCAAGACATACGGTATGTCGCTTCTGGCTATTCACAGAGGGGAAGAAACGCTCAGCCACGTAGAGACCGATGATCATCAGTCCACTCAGATCGGGCTGGAAAAGTTTCATGCTGGTGACATGCTGGTCGCACACACGCGGTGGGACAATCTGATGCGGATCACCCGCGATCCGGATTTCGTTGTGGTCACAAGCGATTTCCCGCAGGAGGAATTGAGACCTCAGAAAGTCGGGTGGGCGCTTGCTTTTTTCGCTATTTCAATATGCCTGATCCTGTTTACCGACGTACGCCTTTCGCTTTGTCTTCTCACAGGGGCAGCTGGCATGATGCTGAGCCGCGTTCTCAGCGTGGATGAGGCTTACCGTGCCGTTGGATGGAACACTGTTTTCCTGCTTGCCTGCCTCATACCTTTGGGACAGGCGGTGCAAAATACCGGCACAGCCGCATGGATCGCACAGCAGATCATGGTCATTCTCGACGGCTGGCCGCTTTGGTCGCTTCAAGCGGGCATTGCTGTTCTGGCAACGGCGTTTTCATTGGTCATGTCGAATGTTGGCGCCACCGTTCTGCTCGTACCGCTGGCTGTGTCCATTGCAGTGGCTGCCGGAGGCAACCCTGCAGTCTTTGCGCTGACCGTTGCCATTTCCACCTCGAACAGCTTCATCATCCCGACCCATCAGGTCAATGCGCTGATCATGGGTCCGGCAGGGTACAAGGTCATGGATTTCGTCCGTTCAGGCGGCATCATGACCGCGCTGTTCCTTGTCGTTTCATTGGTGATGATCAACGTTATGTACTAGCGCGGCAATCGGGGCCGGATTTCTGGGCTGGCCCACCCCGATTGCCGATTACATTTCGTTGGAAAGGTTAGCTTGAACCTCTACGCCGAGCCCCGGCCTTGCGGGACAACCTCATACCCCGGCTCTTCCGGTTCATCATCTTCCATCTCCGGCGGGAAACCGGGGGCTGTGATGTCCAAACCAGTCGCCTCTTCCAGACGTTTGATGATATTCGGCGACAGCTCGCGATCGCCATACCGGGCAATGCCATCTTCAAAAATCTTGATCATGACCGGATTCATTTCCAGAGGCACCCCGGCGCGGTCCGCTACCTCTTGAAACAGACCAATGTCCTTTTTCACCAAGTCCATAGTGAAGGAGATGTCGCGCGAACCATTCAGTATGACCTGACTTTCCGTTTCATGCACAAAGGACGTACCGGACGAGATTTTTATCGCCTCATATGTCGTGTTGAGATCCATGCCCGCCGCCTTTGCCGTGACCAGCGCTTCGGCGCAGGTGATCAGGTTGGCTGTGGCCAGATAGTTGGTCAGCACCTTCAAAACCGAGGCAGAGCCCAATTCACCCGTGTGCAAAACACGCCGTCCCATGGTGGTCAGAAACGGCAGAATCCGCTCAAAAGTCGCACGGTCACATCCCGCGAAGATCGAGATATTGCCGGTGGCCGCCCGATGGCACCCGCCCGAAACCGGGCAGTCCACTGCCGCGCCTCCGCGTTCGATCACCTCGGCCCCCAAACGCTTGACCTCGGCCTCATCGGTTGTCGACATCTCCATCCAGATTTTGCCGGGGCCCACTTCGGGCAGCATCTTTTGCATGACCGCATCTGACGCCGCAGGCGATGGCAAGCAGGTGATGACCGCATCGCAATCGCGCATCAACTGTGCCGGGCCTTCGGCTGCCTTTGCGCCAAGGGCGACAAACGCGGCCACCAGATCCGCGTTCAGATCATGCACCGTCAGATCAATACCGTTCCGCAGCAAGGATCCCGAAAGCTTGCCGCCAACGTTTCCCAACCCGATGAATCCTACTTTCATATGTCGCCTCTCCCTGCTGGCTTGTACCTGTCATGCGATCACGGATTTATCTGACCATTCATGCCGCCCAACGACAACCACAGGTCGCTTTTCACACCCGCCTCCTGATGTTACGCGCAACGCGCTTGACAAGCGGGCCAGCGGTGCCGCATGACCCATTCGTTGGTGTCGGCAAGAGCCGATGAAAAGGGAATGCGTCAACGGATCTTCCGCCAAACGCAGCCGCCCCCGCGACCGTGACCGGAGAGGGTGCCCAATGCCACTGGCCTAGGCCGGGAAGGCGGGACATCCGACAGAGGACCCTGACGTACCGGGCCTCTGACATCCGCAAGCCGGGAGACCTGCCAGCACCCGAAGTTGAAACCGGGCGGGGTGTTCCGGTATCGGGTCCATGTTGCAACACGTGGCCCGCTTGAAACCCCGTCCCCCGCGAAGAGGATTTGGGGGGATGAGAGACATGACTGAGACCACACCGGTCGAACTGCTGGTCTGCACGACCTGCCGCCGCGGGCTGCCCATCGAAGACGATGCGCAACGCCCCGGTACATTGCTGCACCAGGCATTGGAACAAGCAGAGCTGCCCGAAGGCATCACCCTGAAACCTGTCGAATGCCTTTCGAACTGCGATCAGGGCTGTTCTATCGTGTTGCGCGGCGGTCCCGATCGCTGGACCTTCGTTTACGAAAACCTGAACGAAGTGGACCATGTCGATGTAATCGTCGACGGCGCAACCAAGTATCTGGCCACCGAAGATGGTCTGGTGAAATGGCGCGAGCGCCCTGAACATTTCCGCAAAAACTGCGCCTCGCGCATTCCCCCGATTGGAGCCTGACATGTCGAATCTCGAAAAACTTCCCGTCACCGTGATCACCGGCTTTCTGGGCTCGGGAAAAACAACGCTGGTCAAACACCTGATGCAGAACCCGCAGGGCAAACGTCTGGCTGTTGTCGTCAACGAGTTTGGCGATGTGGGCGTGGATGGCGATATCCTGAAATCCTGCGCCATCCCGGATTGCCCGGCGGAAAACATCATGGAGCTGGCAAACGGCTGCATCTGCTGCACCGTCGCGGATGACTTCATCCCGACCATCGAGGCGCTGATGGCGCTGGAACCGCGCCCCGAGCATATCCTGATCGAAACCTCTGGCCTCGCCCTGCCCAAGCCGCTGCTGAAAGCGTTCGACTGGCCGGATATCCGCTCAAAGATCACTGTCGATGGCGTGATCGCTCTGGCCGATGCCGAGGCCGTCGCCGCCGGTCGCTTTGCCCCGAATGTCGAAGCTGTGGATGCCCAGCGCCTCGCCGACGACTCGATCGATCACGAAACGCCCCTGTCCGAAGTGTTCGAGGATCAGATCTCGTGCGCCGACATCATCCTGTTGACCAAGCCTGATCTTGCAGGACCCGAAGGTGTGGCCAAGGCCAAAGAGGTGATCGCCGCCGAAGCACCGCGCCCCTTGCCTGTTGTCGAAGTCGCCGAGGGCGTCGTGGATGTCCGCGTTGTACTGGGACTGGAAGCTGCAGCCGAAGACGACATGGATGCACGTCCGTCGCACCACGACGGTCACCACGATCACGAACATGACGACTTCGAAAGCATCATCGTCGAGTTGCCGGAACAAACCGATCCAGCCGATCTGGTCGCCAAGATCGAACGCCTGGCGACCGAGCTGAACATCCTGCGGGTCAAAGGTTATGCGGCAGTACAGGGCAAACCCATGCGCCTGCTGGTTCAGGCCGTGGGCGCACGCGTCCGTCACCAATATGACCGCCCATTGGGACCAGAGGAAGAGCGCCGTTCGCGTCTGGTTGTTATCGCCGAGCATGACGACATCAAAGAGGCCGAAATCCACGCGATCCTCGCGGGCGTCACCGAGGCTGCCGAGTAAACCATGCACGTCGTCTTCCGCGAAAGCCACGGGCTCGAGGAAACCGAGACCCCAACCGATCTGGGCCAAAGCCCGGCGGATCTGGTTGTTTTGTCCTTCTCGGACAGCGACCTCGGCGCTTTCGCGGCGGGCTGGCATCGTGGCGGCGGAACCGAGGGTCGAATGCCAACGCTTCGACTGGCCAATTTGACCGCCCTCAAACACCCTCTGTCCGTCGACACTTATGTCGAGCAGACGTTGGACGGCGCCAAGGGCATTCTGGTCCGCCTGATTGGCGGCGTGCCTTACTGGTCCTACGGCTTGCAGCAGGTTTTGGCGCTGGCGCAGGCTAAGGGTATCGCGCTTGCCGTTCTGCCTGCGGATGGGCGCGAAGATACGCGGCTGGATGACTATTCCACTCTGCCCGTTTCAACGCTGCGCCGTTTGGCCCATCTGTGTGACACCGGTGGTGAGGTCGCAGCACAAGCCGCATTGGCCCAGATGTCCTTGGCAGCAGGGCTTTACGCCGGGCCGGTGATGGGCGCAAAGACTCTACCTGAATGCGGCGCATGGTGCCCGGATCGTGGTGTAATCCCAGCGGATACCGCGTTCGAAGGCGGCGCGAAACGTATCGTCGTAACGTTTTATCGCGCCTACCTGGCGTCGGCCGACACCGCCCCAGTCGCAGCTCTGATCCGCAGTTTGCGTGCGCGCGGAATTGCGGCAGTGGGCCTGTTCGCGCCTTCGCTCAAAGCGCCAACTGCTGCCGATTGGTTGCGCGAGACGCTTGGGGCGTTGACCCCCGCTGCCATCATCAACGCAACGTCCTTTTCGGGCAAAGGCGCGTCGGGCACGTCTCCGCTGGATGCCGCCAATGTGCCGGTGTTTCAGGTCGCTCTGGCCACCTCGCGCCGCAAAGCCTGGGCTGAGGCGGAACGCGGTCTCTCACCTGCCGACCTTGCCATGCATGTTGTCTTGCCCGAGGTAGACGGGCGGATTTCGGCGGGCATCGCTTCGTTCAAAGAACCGGGCAAACGCGATCCTCATCTGGAATACTCCCGCTTTGCCCACCGGGCCGAGGCCGAACGGATCGAAGCCATTATCGACCGGGTATCAGGCTGGCTGCACCTGAACGACAAACCGAAGGCGGATCAGATCCCGGCGTTGGTGCTGTCGACCTATCCCGGCAAAGACTGGCAGATGGCCCATGCGGTGGGTCTGGACGCGCTGGCATCCGCCGAGGCGATGCTGTCCGATCTCCAGAACGAAGGCTATGACACCGCGCCAGCAGAGCCGATTGCTGAAACACTGTTGGACGCCCGGATTTCATGGCCGCTGGACGAGTACTTGCAAGCGCTGACCGATCTGCCCGAGCAGTTGCGAACCGACCTTCAAACAGTTTGGGGCAAATGCGAAGACGATCCGGCCTTTGCAGATGGCGCGTTCCACTTCACAGCACTGCGCCGTGGTCAAGCTCTGGTCGCGTTGCAACCCGAACGCGGTACACCGGAACTGCGCGATGACGATTATCACGACTTGTCGCGCACGCCCCGTCACAGCTATGTCGCCTTTTATCTGTGGTTGCGCAAAGGTCTTGGTGCGGACGCGCTAATCCATATCGGTGCGCATGGCACTCTGGAATGGTTGCCCGGCAAATCTGTGGCCCTGTCTGCCGATTGCTGGCCCGAAGCGCTGATCCGCGACCTGCCAGTGATCTACCCGTTTATCGTCAACGACCCCGGCGAAGCCGCGCAGGCCAAGCGTCGGATCGGGGCCGTCACGCTGGGCCACATCCCACCGCCGATGAAGGAAAGCGGGACGCCGGACCGGATGGTGCGGTTGGAGTCGCTGCTGGATGAGTTCTCGAACGCAGACGGGTTAGACCCCAAGCGCCGCGATCGTTTGCAAGAAGATATCCGGGACGAAGCGCAGGCCATCGGGCTGGAAAACGATCTTGGCCTCGATCAAGCCACCTGCACAGCCGAGGCGATCACCCGGATCGACCGCTTTGTCTGTGACATCAAGGAAAGCCAATTCGGTGACGGGCTACATATCTTTGGTCGCGTGCCCGAAGTGACAGGCAATTTTGACCCAACGGCTTCGGCCCATGCCGAACGAAGTGCTCTGATCGACGCGCTCGCGGGCAAACGGATCGAGGCTGGTCCATCCGGCTCTCCGTATCGTGGGCGGTCGGACGTGCTGCCGACCGGGCGAAACCTTTATACTACCGACCCACGCTCGGTCCCGACCCGCGCAGCATATGCGCAGGGCGTCAAACTGGCTGAAGAACTTGTGCGCCGTCATCTGCAGGAAGAAGGCGATTACCCCAAAGGGCTGATTGTAGACCTGTGGGGCTCAGCCACCATGCGCACTGCGGGCGAAGAATTCGCCATGGCGCTGCATCTGCTGGGCGTCAAACCCGTTTGGGACAAGGGTTCCGAACGGGTGTCGGGCGTCGAAGTCCTGCCGATTACCGATCTCAGCCGCCCGCGTCTGGACGTCACTCTGCGCGTGTCGGGCTTGTTCCGGGATGTGTTCCCGACCCTTTCCGCGCTATACGGCCAAGCCGTGCGGGCGCTGTCTGCGCGTGACGAAGCACCGGACTGGAACCCCTATGCAGGCCTGCCCCCTACGGCCCGCGTCTACGGCCCGGCTCCCGGGAGTTATGGCGTCAACATGACCCAATTGTCCGAAGTCTACACCGACGAAGCGCGCGCCCAGGCGGGTGAGGCTTGGCTGGAAGCCAGTTCTTTCGCGCTGGAAGGCGAACACATCGCTCAGGACAAAGACGGTATCACCCAGCGCGTGGCCAATGCTGACAGCTTTGTTCACCTGCAGGATCTGACCGAGACCGATCTGCTGCTGGCCAATGACTACGCTACGCATGAGGCCGGATTTGCGGCAGCCAAGAAAATCACCGGAGGTAGCGTGCAGCTTTACCATCTGGACAACACAAACCCCGAAAACCCCCGCGCCCGAACCCTGCCGGAAGAGATCAGCCGTGTCGTTCACGCCCGCGCCGCAAATCCCATCTGGATCGCAGGGATGCAGCGGCATGGATTCCGGGGCGCGGCTGAAATCGCGGCGACGCTTGATCACATGGCATCCTTCGCCCATCTGTCCGGGACGGTCGCACCACATCTGTTCGATCTTTACCACGATGCCACTTTGGGCAACGAAGAAGTGGACACCTTCCTGCAAGAGGCCAATCCCCTGGCCCATCAAGCAATGCAGGACCGGTTCCGCGCGTTGCTTGAGGCCGGGCTTTGGAACACCCGTCGAAACTCGATCCGGGCGGATCTGGAGGGCCTGACATGAGCGCTCCTATCGTGCAGGGTTGGTGCCCCGGTGCCCATCGTCCAATGATGTCCGGCGACGGGTTGGTCGTGCGGGTCCGGCCCCGGCTGGCGCGTCTGACAGCTGATCAGGCATTGGGTCTGTGCGACCTTGCAGATCGGTTTGGCAACGGGTCGATCGACTTGACCAACCGTGCCAATCTTCAATTGCGGGGCGTGGAGGACTATGACCATCAGCCGCTGCTTAAGGAGCTTGCAGCGCTGAACCTTCTGGATGCGGAACCCGGCATCGAGGTTCGACGCAATATTCTGGTCACACCGCTGTATCAGGCCGGTGATTTGACTGCGCGGCTGACTCAGGAACTGATCGACCGGTTGGCGGAGTTGCCTGCCCTTCCCGCCAAGTTCGGTTTTGCCATCGACACCGGACCCGCGCGGCTTTTGAACGCGGATTCAGCGGATATTCGTCTGGAAACGGGCGTTGACGGCCTGATCCTGCGCGCCGATGGCTGCGAAACAGGGCGACCTGTGACCGAGGCCGACGCCATTGATCATGTGATCGCGTTAGCCATGTGGTTTTCAACGACATACACCTCCGAAACTCGCCGCATGGCGCGGGTCATCGACGCGTTGCCGCAGGAATGGCAAGGACATGCGCCGGGTCCCGTCGGCTCAAAACTGCAACCTGGCCCATGTGATCTGGGCGCTCTGTATGGTGCAGCTTTTGGATCGCTGCCTGCGCGCAAGCTTTATGACCTAATTGACGACAGCGGCGCGACTGCCCTGCGTGTCACGCCGTGGCGGCTGATCTTACTGGAAGGCGGTGCGGCGATACCCGCAACAAAGTTTGTCACGGATGCCTCTGACCCGCTGATGACCACCGACGCCTGCCCCGGCGCACCGTTCTGCCCACAGGCGCAGGTAGAAACCCGCGACATCGCCCGCGCCTTGGCTGCGCGCATACCCGGGCGACTGCATGTCTCGGGATGTGCCAAGGGCTGTGCCCGGAAGGGGCCTGCCGACATCACATTGGTGGGCGCAAACGGACGATTTGATCTTGTAAAACAGGGCCGCGCAGGGGATGAGCCCTGCCAGCGCGGGCTCGACCCCGAAACACTCATGACTATGGACTTCACCTGATGCCCTACACATACGAAACCGATGGCGCGGCGATCTACAAGGAAAGCTTTGCCACCATCCGGTCCGAGGCTGATCTGGCCCGTTTTGATGCCGATGAAGAGCAGGTCGCTGTCCGGATGATCCACGCCGCGGGCATGGTCGGGCTGGAAGAGTTCGTCCATTTCTCGCCTGGTTTTGTGACGGCTGCCCGCACGGCCTTGGAAAACGGTGCACCGATCCTGTGTGATGCGCGTATGGTCAGCGAAGGTGTGACCCGCTTCCGGCTGCCCGCCGATAACGAAGTGATCTGCACCCTGCACGATGAACGCGTGCGCCCTTTGGCCGCCGAGATGAGCAACACCCGCTCTGCTGCCGCGCTGGAACTGTGGCGTCCGCATCTGGAAGGCGCGCTGGTCGCGATCGGCAACGCGCCAACCGCCCTGTTCCACCTTCTGAACATGTTGGAAGACCCTGATTGCCCGCGCCCCGCCGCGATCATTGGCTGCCCCGTGGGCTTTGTCGGCGCCGTAGAATCCAAGGATGCCCTGTGGAAGGCACAACCGGTGCCGTCCTGCATTGTCAAAGGTCGTCTGGGCGGCAGCGCCATCACCGTGGCAGCCGTCAACGCCATCGCAAGCCGGGCAGAATGAGCATGGGCACCATATATGGCGTGGGCCTTGGCCCAGGCGACCCGGACCTGATGAGCGTCCGGGCGGATCGCCTGTTGCGTAACGCCAAGCACGTGGCTTTCTTCCGTAAGCCAGGCCGCAGCGGTCAGGCCCGCAAGATCGTCAACGGAATGATCCCTGAAGGTGCGGTGGAATTTCCGATGGAATACCCCGTAACCACCGAGATCCCCGTCGCGGACCCGCGTTACAATGAGTTGCTCGCCGCCTTCTATGAAGACTGCACCGCTCATCTGAAAACGCTGTCCGAACAGGGCGAGGACGTTGTGGTTTTGTGCGAAGGCGATCCGTTCTTCTATGGCTCGTTCATGCATCTTTACAGCCGGTTGCGCCATGAAGCTCCGGTGGAGGTTGTGCCTGCAATCACCGGCATGTCCGGTGCGTGGACCGCGACAGGTGACCCGATCACATGGGGTGATGACGTACTGACCGTGCTGGTTGGCACCTTGCCGGAAGACACTTTGGCCGAGCGTATGGCGCAGACCGATGCGCTGGTTGTGATGAAGATCGGGCGGAACATCGACAAGGTGAAGCGGGCTTTGAAAACCTCAGGTCTTTATGACCGGGCGTGGATCGTCGAATACGCGCAAATGCCGAACCAGACGGTGACAAAACTGTCGGAGGCTTGCGAAAAGATCACCCCGTATTTCTCGATCATCGTGGTGCATGGCCAGGGACGGCGACCATGAGCGGTTGGGTCAAGATTGCAGGGTTGGGACCGGGTGATGAGGCACTGGTGACACCAGAAGTCACTGCGGCGCTGGCAGAGGCCACCGATGTGGTAGGTTACATCCCGTATGTGGCCCGTGTGGCCGAACGCCTCGGCCTGACCTTGCACGCAAGTGATAACCGGGTCGAAATCGACCGCTCGCAACATGCGTTGCGAATGGCAGCTGAGGGCAAGAAAGTTGTTGTCGTATCCTCGGGCGACCCTGGTGTGTTTGCCATGGCCGCAGCCGTCTTTGAGGCGCTGGAGAGCGGCCCTTCTGAATGGCGCGATCTTCAGATCGATGTACTGCCGGGCATCACCGCAATGTTGGCCGCATCTGCGCGGGCGGGTGCGCCCATGGGACATGATTTCTGTGCCATAAACCTCAGCGACAATCTGAAACCGTGGTCACTAATCGAAAAGCGTCTGCGTCTGGCGGCACAGGCGGATTTCTCAATGGCCTTTTACAATCCACGCTCAAAGTCTCGTCCGGAAGGCTTTGTAAAAACGCTGGAAATCCTGCGTGACGAATGTGAGCCCGAGCGCCTAATTATGTTCGCTCGCGCGGTTTCGCGGTCAGACGAGGCGATCCGAATTTCGACGCTTGCCGAAGCCACACCCGAGATGGCGGATATGCAGACAGTGGTCATTGTGGGTTCGTCCCGCACCCGCGTGATCGAGCGCAAAGGCGCACCAATCGTCTACACCCCACGCTTCACCCCTGATAAGGATCAGGGATGAGAAAGCCAGTCCAAAACCTGAGCGACAGTCGTAAGCTCGGTCCGTTGTGGCAGAACCGGGCGGTCGATCATCAGCACAGGCAGGCCCAATGCGCGCGCCGCGTCCAGCTTGGCCCGCGCACCGGAACCGCCCGCGTTCTTGGAGACAACAAGCTGCGTCCCATGGCGCTGCATCAGCGCGCGGTCGTCGGCTTCGGTAAAGGGCCCTCTGGCAACGACAACTTCGGCATTCGGCAAGGGCAAGCTGTCGGGGTCATCCACCAGACGCAGCAGATAAATGTGCTGGGGCTGGGCGGCAAAATCCTCAAGATGCATACGGCCAACGGCCAGGAAAACCCGCTGTGCGTCCCCGGACAGTGCATCGACAGCCGCCGCGATGTCAGGGACGTGATGCCAGTTATCGCCGGTCTGCGGCGTCCACGCCGCGCGGGTCAGCGCGGCCAGGGGCGTCTGCGTTGCGCCACACGCCTCGATCGCATTCCGGCTCATCTGGGCCGCAAACGGATGGGTTGCGTCCACAACATGAGTGATGGCGTTGTCGCGGATGTAGTCTGCCAGACCTTCCGACCCGCCGTAACCGCCAACACGCACGGGCAAAGGCTGCGGGCGTGGCGCTTCCACTCGTCCCGCGTAGGAATAGACAGCCGTAATCCGTTGTTCCGAAAAGGTTTTAGCCAAGGCGTTGGCCTCGGTCGTGCCGCCCAGAATCAACACATTGGGGATCAGGAGGTTGGTCATGTCTGATGCTCCCTGGCTGACAGTTCTGGGGCTGGGCGAAGATGGGCTTGATGGCCTGTCGCCAACAAGCCGTCAAGTGCTGGACCGAGCCGAAGTGATCATGGGGCCACCACGCCACCTGTCACTGCTGCCCGAAACCGGGGCGGAACGCATTGAATGGCCGGTGCCGTTCTTGGATGGACTGCCGATCCTGCAAGGCTTGCGCGGACAGCAAACAGTGGTTCTGGCCTCGGGCGATCCGTTCTGGTTTGGCGCGGGGTCTGTCATTGCGCGCAATTTCGATGCAGTTGAATGGAGCGCCCTGCCCGGCCAATCCACCTTTTCGCTGGCCGCTGCCCGGCTCGGCTGGCCCCTGGAAAGCACTTTGACCTTTGGCCTGCACGCCGCGCCGCTAACCCGTTTGCGGCCCCATCTGGCCTCGGGTCTGCGCGCGATTCTGTTGTTGCGCGACGGAAAGGCTGTTGCGGAACTGGCAACATATCTGACTGAAACCGGTTTTGCGGATTCTTCCCTGCACGTGATGCAGGCTTTGGGCGGCCCGCGCGAAAACTCTCAAACCGTCACTCTGACCGAGGCCCTTCTTGGCACGTTCGACCACCCCGTCTGCGTTGGCCTGGACGTCACCGGCGCAGGTCCTGCGCTGTCCAAAGCGTCTGGCAAACCCGATGACATCTTTGAAACCGACGGGCAGATCACCAAACGTCCCATCCGAGCGCTGACCCTCTCGGCGCTTGCCCCGCAACGGGGCGAACATCTGTGGGATATCGGTGGCGGCACAGGTTCAATAAGCATCGAATGGCTGATGTGTGATCCGACCCTTTCCGCGACGTGTATTGAGCCACGTGCTGACCGGGCTGAGCGAATCCGCCGAAATGCAGATACGTTGGGGCAAGATCGATTGAATGTAGTACACGGAACCGCACCAGAAGCGCTGTCAGGTGTCGACCTGCCGGATGTCGTTTTCATCGGCGGAGGGTTGAGCGCCAATCTGCTGGCGTGGCTGCGCGATGCGCTTCCCAAAGGAACGCGCCTCGTCGCAAATGCGGTCACCTTGGAAAGCGAGGCCCTGCTGGCACGATGGCACGAGGACTTGGGCGGTGACCTGCTTCGGATAGAACTTGCACATTCCGCCCCGCTTGGTCCAAGGCGCGGCTGGAAGTCTGCCTATCCGGTGGTGCAGTGGAGCGTGACGCTATGATCGTTGCTGGCCTCGGTTTCTCCTCTGCTGCAACAGAAGATAGCTTGCGTGAAGCATTTAACGCGGCGACTGCGAACCATGATGTGGCAGCCTTGGCGACTGTTGCCGACAAGGAAGGTCATTCAGCACTGACATCCTTTGCAGAAGAGGTGTCTCTGCCCGTGCATTTGATTGCCGCAGCCGATTTGGCCGGGCAACGCACACTCACCTGCTCGACCCGCAGCCGTGCCACCTATGGCACCGGAAGCGTGGCCGAAGCATCCGCATTGGCCGCAGCCAGAGAGCTATTTGGCTCGGGCGCGCGGCTGCTCTCACCCAGACAGATTTCAGACGACCGGCTGGCGACCTGCGCCATAGCCATCGGAGGACAAACATGACCGTTCATTTCATCGGCGCCGGACCGGGCGCTGCCGACCTGTTGACGCTGCGCGGGCGCGATATCATCGCATCCTGCCCCGTGTGCCTTTACGCTGGTTCACTGGTGCCCGAAGAGATCCTGAGCCACTGTCCCGAGGGTGCAAAGATCATCAACACCGCGCCCATGCATCTGGATCAGATCATGGCCGAGATCGACGCGGCCCATAAAGCGGGTCAGGACGTGGCGCGGCTACATTCCGGTGATCTGTCGGTCTGGTCGGCTATGGGTGAACAAATCCGCCGCCTGAAAGAGATGGGCATCCCGGTCAGCGTCACACCGGGCGTGCCTTCGTTTGCCGCCGCCGCTGCTGCGCTGGGTACGGAGCTGACGTTGCCGGGTCTGGCGCAATCGGTGGTGCTGACCCGGACGCCGGGACGAGCATCCTCGATGCCCGAAGGCGAGACGCTGGAAAACTTCGCGCGCACAGGGGCGACGCTGGCCATTCACTTGTCGATCGGCAATCTGGACAAGGTGATCGCCGATCTGACACCAGCCTATGGAGCAGATTGCCCGGTAGCCGTAGTTTACCGCGCCAGCTGGCCGGACGAGCAGATCATTCGAGCCACGTTGGAAACACTCAAAGACGCGCTGGACGAGAAAATCTCACGCACTGCATTGATCATGGTCGGCCCGGCGCTGGCGGGCGAAGGCTTTGACGAAAGCTGCCTGTATTCCAAGACCTATGACCGCCGCTACCGCCCTCAAAGCGCGGATAGCCCGTGGTCCAGCTGGAGCCATGGCGATGACTAATCCCCCAGGCGTTCTGATCTCGGCCCCGTCGTCGGGCACCGGCAAGACAACGGTGATGCTGGGCCTGTTGCGGGCGCTGGCTGAGGATGGTCTGACCGTGCAACCGTTCAAAAGCGGGCCGGATTACATTGATCCTGCGTTCCATCGGGCGGCAGCGGGCCGTGCCTCGTTCAACCTGGACAGCTGGGCGATGGGCGATCCGCTGCTGAGCGCGATTTCAGCGCAGGCCGAGGGCGCGGATATCGTTGTGGCCGAAGGTTCGATGGGGCTGTTCGATGGTGTCGCCAAACCCGGAGAACTGGGCCACGGGTCAAGTGCTGAAACCGCTGCGCGGATGGGATGGCCGGTGGTTCTGGTTCTGGACGTCGGCGGTCAGGCGCAATCGGCGGCAGCGACGGCGTTGGGGTTCAAGATGTACAATCCCGATCTGCCCTTTGCCGGAGTGATCCTGAACCGCTGCGCCAGCCCCCGGCATGAGCGTTTGACCCGACTGGGCATGGAACGCGCAGGATTGCCGGTGCTGGGCGTGCTGCCCCGTCGCGGAGATCTGACATTGCCGGAACGGCATTTGGGTCTGATTCAGGCGGTTGAGCATCCGGATCTGGAAAGCGCAATCGTCGGTTATGCGGCGTTTTTACGCGAACATGTCGACCTTGAGGCGATTAAGCGGGCGGCTTCCTCAGGCCCCGGCGGGCCATCGTCAGCCGCGCTGCCGCGCCCTCCGGCTCAGCGGATTGCGCTGGCTCGGGATGCGGCCTTTTCGTTCACCTATCCGCACCTGTTGGAAGGCTGGCGCGCGGCAGGGGCCGAGATCCTGCCCTTTTCGCCACTGGCCGATGAAGCGCCTGCGACAGATGCTGATCTGATCTGGCTGCCTGGTGGATACCCAGAGTTGCACGCAGGGACACTGTCCGCTGCGAACACGTTCCTGACGGGTCTGCGCAAGCATGCTGAGACCAAGCCGGTTCATGGGGAATGCGGGGGTTATATGGCGCTTGGGACAGCGCTGATCGACAAGGATGGCGGGCAGCATGAAATGGCAGGTTTGCTGGGACTGGTGACATCTTATCAAAAGCGCAAGTTCAACCTTGGATATCGCAAGGCCGAGCTTCTTGCGCCCATGCCCGGTTTTGCTGAAGGCGCTGCACTGCGCGGGCACGAATTTCACTATTCTTCGATTGTGGACCAACCTGATGCCCCGCTTGCACGTGTGTTTGATGCCGAAGGCGCAGAAGGCCCGCAGACGGGCTCGGTGCGCGGCAATGTCACCGGCACGTTCTTTCACCTGATCGCAGAGGCCTCGGCATGAGCGGCTTTGTCTCTTTCATCGGCTCGGGCCCCGGTGATCCGGAATTGCTGACACTGAAGGCCGTGGACCGGATGCAAAAAGCGGATGCCATTCTGTTCGACGATCTAAGCAGCGGGCCAATCTTGAGCCACGCGCGTGAGGATGCGGATCTTGTGGGGGTCGGCAAGCGGGCTGGTCGCCCCTCGCCCAAACAGGACCATGTCAGCCGGTTGTTGGTAGATTATGCCCAGACCGGCCAGCACGTTGTGCGGCTGAAGTCCGGCGATGGTGGCATGTTCGGACGTCTGGAAGAAGAGCTTGTGGCCCTGCGTGAAGCTGGAATCGCTTATGAAATCATTCCCGGCATCCCCTCTGCCATCGCAGCAGCAGCGGCGGCAGGCATTCCACTGACGCGCCGATTGACCGCGCGGCGGGTGCAGTTTGTCACCGGTCATGACGTCAGCGGTGAACTGCCGGACGATCTGAACCTGACTGCTTTGGCGGATTCTCAAGCGACCACCGTTGTGTTCATGGGCAAGCGCACCTTCCCGCTGCTGGTTGAAGCGTTGAACGCCCATGGCCTGCCACTGGACACTCCGGCGTTGATGGCTGAATCCGTGTCGACCCCGGATCAAAAGCTGCAGCGCGCTACCATCGGCGCGTTGGCGGATAAGTTGAAATCCGAGATTGGCAAAGCTCCGGCGTTGATCCTGTATGGCCCGCTGGCGGAGTTCGAAGATGATTGACCTGAGCCTGATCGGCATCGGCACGGGCAACCCCGATCATGTGACGTTTCAAGGGGCGAAGGCAATCCGGGCGGCGGATCTGATTCTGATTCCGCGAAAAGGGGAGAACAAAGCCGATCTGGCCGGGCTGCGCGAGGAAATCATTGCAGAAGTCACCGATACCGCGCCTCAGATCGCTTACTTCGATATCCCCAAACGGCGCGCTGACGATGGCTATTTGCGCGGAGTTGACGAATGGCACGATGCCATTGCCCTGCGCTGGCAAGAGGCTATGGATACCCACCCAACGGCACAACGTGTGGCCTTGCTGATTTGGGGGGACCCGTCGCTCTACGACAGCTCGCTGCGCATCGCTGCACGGCTGGACCCCAAACCCAACACGAAAGTGATCCCCGGCATTACCGCCTTGCAAGCGCTGACGGCGGCCCATGCGATCCCGATCAATGATCTGGGTGCGCCTTATGTCGTCACAACAGGCCGCCGCATTCGGGATGAAGGGTGGCCCGCAACCGGCTCAAAAGTAGCGGTTATGTTAGATGGAGAATGCTCGTTCCAATCCCTTGAGATGGCGGAATTCGACATCTGGTGGGGCGCGTATGTGGGTATGAAAGAAGAGCTGCTGATCAACGGTCCGCTGGATCAGGTCGCCCAACAGATCCTGGATACGCGTGCCAAAGCACGAGCAGATCATGGCTGGATCATGGACATCTATGTGCTTAAGAAGCGCTGAGGTTAGTTGCTCGCGATGAACACGCGTTTGTGACCGCGCAGCGCGCCTAAGTCTGGCACATAAGTCTCAGCATTCTATCGGAGACGTGATCATGAAAGCCTTTATTCCCCTGCTCTGCCTGATTGCTTCGCCCGTCTGGTCGCAGGATGCGCCGGAAGGCTGGGCCGTCTACCCGACAGACAAACCCTATTCAGAATTGGTTGACGACACCAAAGCCGCCATCAAGGAAAACGGGTTGATCGTCGTGACGCAGGCTGGCCCCACCAAGGCAGCTGCCGCCCGCGGGATCACCATTCCGGGCAACCGGGTGATCGGAGCTTTCAACAACGACTACGCCGTGCGGGTGCTTGAAACCTCAACCCATGCGATGATCGAAGCGCCCATCCGCTTTTATGTCACGGAAAACGAGGACGGCTCTGCCACACTGTCCTACAAAACCCCTAGCTTTGTCTTTGCCCCTTACGCATCGGAAGGGGGGCAAGCATTGGCGGACATCGCCACAGAACTTGACACAAAGTTTCAATCTGTCGCCCAAGACGCAGTCAAATAGTCACACTGGCGTGAACCGCCTTGCGTCCGGGGGCGTCCTCCGCAATCTGCTTTGAAACGGTTTTTTCGGAGCATGACTTATGCAGGACCCCTCGCCCCGCGCCGCGGATCTTCTGGCCCAACGCCTGTACGAAGCAGGGTGCCGCCACGCCTTTGGGATGCCGGGGGGCGAAGTTCTGACACTGGTCGATGCGCTGGAAAAGGCAGGTATCACTTTTCACCTGACCAAACACGAGAACTCCGCCGGTTTCATGGCGGAGGCGGTGCATCACCGCGACGGCGCGCCTGCGATACTGGTGGCAACACTTGGCCCCGGCGCGATGAATGGCATCAACGTGGTGGCCAACGCATTGCAGGACCGTGTACCGATGATCGTGCTAACAGGGTGTGTCGATGCGGACGAAGCGTTGACTTACACACATCAGGTCATGGATCACGCGCAGGTCTATCGCTCGATCACCAAGGGCACCTTCACCCTGACGGCCAAAGGCGCGGATGTCATTGCGGACAAGGCGGTCTCGCTGGCGATGCAGCCGCGCCCCGGCCCGGTTCATATCGATGTTCCGATTTCGGTCGCCGACACGCCAGTGACCGGGATGAAACGCCGCCGCTTGGCCAAGATCGCGCCTGTCAGCCCCGGGGGCGAGTGTTTGGAAAAGGCCCGCCGCTGGGTGGCAGAGGCCGAACGTCCCGTTGCCATTGTCGGTCTGGATGTTCTGTACGACGACTCGCGCAGCGTAGTGCAGGCGTTTTTGGAACATTTCGGCATCCCGTTTGTGACCACCTACAAAGCCAAAGGCGTGGTCCCAGAAGATCACCCCTTGTGTCTGGGCGGTGCCGGTCTGTCGCCGCTGGCGGACAAGCATCTGGTGCCTCTGATCGAACAGTCGGATCTGGTGCTGTGTTTGGGCTATGACCCAATCGAAATGCGCCCCGGTTGGCGCGAGATTTGGGACCCCGAGGACAAACGCGTTATCGATATCTCTGCCGTGGTCAATGATCACTACATGCATCAGGCGGGGCTGAATCTGGTGGCCGACACAGGCGAGACATTGGAAGCCATCGCCAAGGGCAATCCGGCGCGGGCCACGTGGCCGGCGAGCGAGCCCTCGCAGGTCAAAGCCGCTTTGGCAAAGGCCTTCCCGAATGACGAAGATTGGGGACCGGCGGCGGTTATTGCTGAAACGCGGGCAGTATTGCCCCCTGAAACTCTGGCAACCGCAGATAGCGGAGCACATCGTATTTTGCTGAGTCAGATGTGGAATTGCAGCGAGGAGCGGGGACTGATCCAGTCTTCGGCGCTGTGCACCATGGGATGTGCGGTTCCAATGGCCATCGGCCTGAAACTGGCAGAGCCGCAGCGCCCGGTCATCAGCTTTTCAGGCGATGCCGGTTTTCTGATGGTGGCCGGGGAGTTATCGACCGCAGCCGAAATGGGCGGCAATCCGATCTTTATGGTCTTTGTCGACGCAAGTCTTGCGCTGATCGAACTGAAACAGCGTCAAAGACAAATGGGAAACAAGGGCGTCGATTTTGGCCACCACGACTTCGCTGCTATGGGTCGGGCCTTTGGTGGACATGGCCATACCGTTCGCAACCGGACAGAATTGCGCGCAGCGTTGGAAGCTGCTGTAAAGGCGGACACTTTTACTGTCATCGCGGCAGAGATTGAGCGTGGAGGCTATGATGGCCGCATCTGAAGGCCCCTTAAAGGGCGTCAAAATTCTGGACCTTAGCCGGATTCTGGCAGGGCCCACGTGCACGCAATTGCTGGGCGATCTGGGCGCAAGCGTTATCAAGATCGAAAACCCCGGCACAGGCGGCGACGACACACGGCAATGGGGTCCGCCCTATGTGAAAGATGCCGAGGGCAACCGCTCGGACCTGAGCGCCTATTTCATGTCCGCCAACCGCAACAAGAAATCCGTCGCACTGGATATCGCTACCGCTGAGGGTCAGGCCGAAATCCGTCGCCTGGCCTCACACGCGGACATCCTGATCGAGAACTTCAAACCTGGCGGGTTGGCCAAATACGGTTTGGACTACGCGACATTGTCGAAAGAGTTTCCCGGATTGGTCTACTGCTCGATCTCGGGCTATGGGCAAACCGGACCGAACGCCAGCAAGCCGGGTTATGACCTGATGGCACAGGGCTATGGCGGAATCATGTCGCTGACAGGCGATCCTGAGGGCGCACCGATGAAGGTGGGCGTTGGCATCGCAGATGTAATGTGTGGCATGTATGCGAGTGTTGGGATTCTGGCCGCGCTGCGCCACCGAGACCTGACCGGTGAAGGTCAGCAGATCGATCTGGCGCTCGTCGACGCGCAGATTGCGTGGCTGATCAACGAAGGCGTAAACTACCTGACCTCGGGCAGTGTCCCCCAGCGGCGCGGCAACGGACATCCAAATATCGTGCCCTATGAGGTTTATGAAACCGCAGACGGCCATGTGATTCTGGCCGTTGGGAATGACGGACAATTCAAAAGGTTCTGCAGCTTTTTAGGAAGATCCGAACTGGCCGAAGACCCCCGATTTGCGACCAACCCATCACGCCTTGAACATAGGGACGCGTTGAATGCTATCTTGCGGCCCTCGATGCAGGCGCTGGACACACAAGAGGTCATCTCGGGTCTTGAAGCTCTGAAAGTTCCGGTTGGCCCGGTGCAGACGCTTGATCAGGTTTTCGACACCGAACAAGTCGCCGCACGGCACATGAAGATCGACATGCAAGCCCAGCCGGGCCCTGTCAGTCTGATCGGAAATCCGCTCAATCTGTCACGCACGCCTGTAACATATCGCAGTGCGCCCCCGGTGTGTGGAGCGGATACTGAAGCAGTTCTGAACGCCGAAAACCCGTTCGAGGATTGAAATACTTGCACATTTAGGCGGCAACTCGCTGAAACATGCTCTTGAATTGGCGGTTTTTTTCGCCTTTTTCGCACACGGCATTTCACCAATTCGAGAGCAGGGTCGATACTGTTACGTCCCTCTCTCACACTCTGTTACATCGAACAGTGTGAAATACCGCAATCAGATTGGACCCAAGTATGAAACAAGATGTTTTTGGACAGATGAACACCCTGACCCAGCCGGCTGCGGTCGACTCCTGGAATGGTGTTCTGCTTGGGTTCATGGCGCATGCAGCCGTCACGCCCCAACATCTGGGCAAAGCGCTTGAGCTTGAACCTGATTTTGCACTGGGTCACGCAGTCAAAGGTCTGTTCATGGCGCTACTGGGCAGACGCGAGATGATGGCCGTAGCGGTTGAAGCCCTGGCAGCGGCCAATACCGCGATGGAACGTCAACCGATCTCGGCCCGCGAGCGCTTGTACGTGGACGCTTTGGCGCTGTTTTTGGCGGGACAACAAACGCAGGCGGTGCGGAAATTCGAAGCGGTCCTGCGTGATCATCCGCAGGACACACTGGCGATGAAACTGAGCCATGCAACACGATTTGTTCTGGGCGATGCCGAAGGTATGCGCCGGTCGATCGAACGTGTGATGCCAGCCTATGAGCCCGACCATCCGGGCCGTGGCTATCTGCTGGGCTGTCACTCTTTCGCGCTGGAGGAAACCGGCGCCTATGAAAAGGCCGAAATCGCAGGCCGTCAGGCGCTGTGGATGGTGTCGGACGACGCCTGGGGCCTGCACGCGGTGGCCCATGTGCATGAGATGACCGGCAACGCGCAGCTGGGTTTGGATTGGCTTGCAGGGCGCGAAGATGCCTGGGCGCACTGTAACAATTTCCGCTATCACGTCTGGTGGCACAAAGCCCTGATGCATCTGGATCTGGGTCAGGTTGATCAGGTGATGGAGCTGTACGACGCCCATATCCGCAAGGACAAGACCGACGATTACCGCGACATTTCGAACGCAACCTCGCTTCTGTCCCGGCTTGAGCTTGAGGGCGTGGATGTCGGCAACCGCTGGGAAGAACTGGCCGATCTGAGTGCTGCGCGCACCGAAGATGGCTGCCTGATCTTCGCGGACCTGCATTACCTGTTGGCTCTGACCGGCGACAATCGTGCCGATGCAACCTCCAAGATGCTGAGCCGCATGAACCGTGACGCAGCCCACGCAAAAGACGACACCACCCGCCGAATGGCTGATCCCGGTGTTGCCGCAGCCATGGGGTTGGAAGCCTTCGGAGACGGCCATTATGGCACCGCCTTCGATCACCTGCTGGCGGCGCGAGGATCGATGCAATTGGCCGGTGGCAGCCACGCGCAACGTGATGTATTTGAACGCATTACCATCGATTCCGGTCTGCGCGCCGGACGTCTGGACGCGGTCGAGCGTATTCTGGACGACCGTCGTGCCAAGCGTGCCGGAGGCGAAGACAATTTTGCCATCGCACGCCGCGCCCTGATTGATGCGGCCCGCGATAGCGGCGACGTGCAAAGCGTCCCCGCCGAATAACAAGACGATCTAGAAGGACAGAAAACGTATGGCGACCATATCGCCCGCTTCTGATTTTGCACCAGCTGCGGCCCCTGCCGCGGCCCCTTCCCGTACGCGCGATCCGCGGTTGGACTTCTACCGTGGTATTGCGATGTTCATCATCCTCATCGCCCATATCCCAAACGATCCCTGGGCCAAATGGATTCCAGCGCGGTTCGGTTATTCCGACGCGACAGAAATTTTCGTGTTCTGTTCTGGCATGGCCTCTGCCATTGCTTTTGGCGGCGCGTTTTTGCGCAAGGGCTGGTGGATGGGAACAGCACGTGTGGCGTTCCGCATCTGGCAAGTTTACTGGGCGCATATCTGTCTGTTCTTCTTTGTGGCCATGACCATGGCTGCGCTGGACCAGACCGGTGCGTTCGAGAAAACTTACATCTCATCTCTGAATTTGCAGCATTTTTTCAACGATCCGGCCTCGCAGATGGTTGGGATTTTCACACTGACCTACGTGCCAAACTACTTTGACATCCTGCCGATGTATCTTGTGGTACTGGCGCTGATGCCGCTTTACATGGCGCTGTATCGTGTCAGCTTCTGGCTGATGGCAGCAGTATCGGTCAGCATCTGGTTTATTGCTCAGACCGGCGCATTGGCATTACCGGCCGAGCCATGGTCGGACCGTCAGTGGTACTTCAACCCGTTCGGATGGCAATTGCTGTTCTTCACCGGCTTTGCCTTCATGCGCGGCTGGATTCCCGCCCCGCCCGTTTCGAAGACCCTGATCTGGGTGGCTATTGCCTTTGTTGTCCTGTCAGCTCCGTTCGGATCGTGGAAGGTCTTTACCTGGATCAACACAGCCGCGCCCGATCTTGGTGCAGTAATTCGCAAGGGCTGGCCTCTGACTGAAGACCTGCGTGGAAAAACCGAATTTGGTCTGCTGCGTTACGTCCACTTCTTGTCGCTGGCCTATTTGGGTTGGGTTGCTGCGGGCGAGCATGGCCACCGCCTGATTGCAACGGGGCACAGTGTGGGCGCGCGTGTCTGGCAACTTCTACTGGCGGTTATCACAAAGGTCGGCCAGCAATCCCTTGCAGTCTTTGTGTTCTCCATGGCTGCAGCCCGCCTGATCGGTGTCGCGCTGGACCAATCTGGGCGGGATGTCGCCAGTGTCTTTGTCGCCAACATGATTGGCTTTGCGATGATCATCGGCGTTGCCTATTTGGCAGCTTGGTTCAAGTCACAACCCTGGAAGACCAAGAAATGAACTTTACCCGTCGCGCATTCCTCGTTTCGACGACCGCTTTGGCTTTTGCCCCGTCCGCCTATGCGACGGGCGGCGAAGTACCTTTTGATCGTAACTATGTGATCGAGATGGCGCGTGATCTGGCCAGCCGTCCCTATGCGGAACGCGATATGGTTCCCCAGGAATGGCAGGACCTGACCTATCAGCAATACCGCTCGATCCGGTTCCGGCTGGACCGCGCGCTTTGGTACGAGACTGAGACCCCGTTCAACGTGGATTTCTTCACTCCTGGCTTGTACTTTCCGCGCGCCGTAAAGGTCGAAACGGTTGAAAATGGCATGACCACGCCGGTCGCTTTCGACCTAGCGATGTTCGACAAGTCCGAAGATGTCCCGCAATTGCCCATCGACGATACGCTTGGCTTTTCGGGCCTGCGCCTTCGGACCGAGATGCACCGCCCCGGCAAGACAGATGAATTCTGCGTCTGGCAAGGCGCAAGCTATTTCCGCGCCATTGGCTTGCACGAGATATACGGCCTGTCCGCCCGAGGTCTGGCCCTGAAGACCGGCGATCCCGATGGCGAGGAATTCCCCGAGTTTATCCGCTTTTGGCTGGAGCGCCCGGAACCCGGCCAGCGCAATATGGTTGTGCATGCCTTGATGGACAGCCCCAGCGTGACCGGGGCCTATCGGTTCAACGTCACAGCAGGTGCAGACTGCGTCATGGATGTTGAGGCCACGCTGTTCCCACGAGAAGAGCTGCCCCATGTCGGAATTGCGCCGGGCACATCGATGTTCCTGTTTGACCAAACCAACCACAGCCGGTTCGACGATTTCCGCCCCGCCGTGCATGACAGTGACGGATTGCTGATCCGCAATGGCGCGGGCGAGGTTTTGTGGCGGCCACTGGCCAACCCGACCCGCCTGCAGATCTCGTCTTTTGTTGATACGAACCCGCGCGGGTTTGGCCTTATGCAGCGCAAGCGCGAATTCTCGGACTATGCCGATCTGGAAGCGAATTATCACAAGCGCCCCGGTTTATGGGTCGAACCCAATCAGGATTGGGGCAAAGGCACTGTGACGCTGGTGGAAATCCCCGCTGATCAGGAAATCTATGACAATATCGTCGCCTATTGGCGCCCGGCTGAGCCCTATGCGGCGGGCAGTCAGGTCGATATGTCTTATCGTCTGATCTGGGGTGAAGAACCTCAGCGCACGCCTATGCCGCGGGTCATCAACACCGCGATGGGGGACAACACGTTCGGCGAGGGCCGTCTGGCTGTCATTGACTTTGAAGACAGTGAACTGTTCGAGGACATCGACGCGATCTCGATCTTTGTTGACTCGCCCCATGCCGAAACCTCGGAAGGTGTTCTGCAACGCAATCCCGATACTGGTGGCCTACGTCTGGCCTTTTCGTTCCAGCCCGGAGACCGCAACCATGTCGAGCTGCGCGCGCAGCTTCTGAAAGACAAACTGCCCGCCTCTGAGGTCTGGCTTTACCGTTGGACCGCTTGAGCCGCGATCTGCATATCATGCCACCAGAAGCCCCTCTGGCGATGCCCGCGCAGAACTTCGGCGCGCGGTTCCGCGATGCGGATGCACCTTCCGGCAAGCGCGGCTCATCGGCTGGGTTCTGGCGTGCGTTGGCGTTTTCCCCGGCTATGGCGGCAACACTGGGCCTGCTTTGGGTGATGAGCGATTGGTTCAGCGCCGAAGGGATCAACCTGATCGAAGCCATCCTATTGGCGCTGATCTCGTTCAATTTCTTCTGGATCTCGTTTACGGTTTGCACGGTTCTTTTGGGTATGGTGTCCCTGTCGCGGCAGGATCGCCCGCAGAAAAGCCACAGCGCGCAGCCATTGCGCGTGGCCTTGCTGACCCCGGTTTACAACGAGGTGCCGTGGAACGTGCTGGGCAATGCCCGCACCATGCTGGAAGACTTGCAGACCCGTGGCGGACAGCACCACTATGCCATGTTCATCCTTTCCGATACACGGGACCCCGAAATAGCGGCGCAGGAACAGGCCAGTGTCGAGGCCCTGCGTACCACTTTGGCACCGGGGCTGGAATTGTACTATCGCCGCCGCGATCAAAACACCGATCGCAAGGTGGGAAATATCGCCGACTGGGTCAGCCGCTGGGGCGCGGATTGGGATGCGATGTTGGTGCTGGATGCCGACAGTTTGATGACCGGGCGCGCGATCTATCGACTGACCGATGCACTCGCGCGTGATCCCAGCGCGGGTCTGATCCAAAGCTATCCGCAACTCATAGGCGCACAGTCCGTCTTTGCCCGGATGCAGCAATTCGCAAACGGCGTTTATGGCATCGCCTTTGCTGAAGGTCTGGCGCGTTGGTGCGGGCAAGAAGGCAATTATTGGGGCCACAACGCCATCATCCGCACCAAGGCTTTTGCCACCAGCGCCGGTCTGCCCAAGCTGCGGTCATTCAGCGGTCAGGACGAGCTGATCATGAGCCACGATTTTGTCGAGGCTGGATTGCTGCGCCGCGCCGGTTGGGCGGTGCGCTTTTTGCCACGCATTCGCGGATCATACGAAGAAACACCACCCACCCTCATCGATCATGCCATGCGGGACCGCCGCTGGTGTCAGGGCAATTTGCAACACCTGAAACTGCTTGGATCGACCGGGTTCCGTGCCGTATCGCGTTTTCACATGTTTCACGGTGCGGTTGGATACCTGATGTCACCTTTGTGGTTCGCCCTGCTGTTAATGTGGGCGCTGATTGGGCAGGGTCAGGACGCATCTGTCCTGCATTACTTCAGCCCTGACAATCCTTTGTTCCCGCAATGGCCCGAAATGTCGGAAACCCGGCATGTGCTGATCATTCTGGTCATGTACGCCATGTTGCTTGCGCCCAAGGTCCTTGGTGTTCTGGCCCTGCCGCTGAGCGGTATGCGCTATTCCGACTTTGGCGGAGCGCGCAAGTTTCTGACGTCGTTCCTGGCCGAGGTTCTGCTGTCTATTCTGTACGCGCCTATTCTGATGGTGCAGCAGATGATTGCAGTCTTCCGTACGGCCTTTGGCATCCAACGCGGCTGGTCACCGCAAGCCCGTGATGGCGGCAGCTATGGGTTGGGTACTCTGGTCCTATGCCATGCGCTGGAAACGATCAGTGGCATCGCGCTGAGCGTGGGTATCCTGTCCGGTCTGGTTTCGATCTGGCTGGCCCCGATTGCCATCAGCCTTGCACTGGCAATTCCTTTGTCGGCCCTCAGCGGTGTGTCTGCAGGCACTGCACGCAGAATGGTCGGAATGCGTGAGGATTTCAGCGAGCCTGCAATCACACGCTCGGCCCGCCGCTATCGCGATGAGCTCAAGCGGTTGGTCGAAGGCAAGGGCAACATGACCCCGGCGGAATAATCAACTGCCGGGTAACCCCTCGTACCAATCGACGATCATGTCTGCCCAACCGGCAGGTACATTGTGCCCCCCGGGGAACAGAGCAAACTCCAACGCGCTGCCTTCGGCGCACCCCGTCCAGCGACGGCGCATGAAGTCATCCGTCACCGTAAAACTGCTCGGTTTGTGATCGACGCAACCATTTGCTTCGCGCCAGATTTCAAGCCCGGCGAAAATGTCACCCTGCTGGAACCGCCCGCCACCCAACAAGCGACCTTCCAAGGGCACCACATTATCCGTCCAGCCATGAGTGTGGAACATGCGGATCGGACCCTCGCAAGCCCCGGGATGCGGGCGCCAGAACCCGCCCGAGACGGGAACGTAGGCAGAAAACGTATCAGGGGCCTCACAGGCCAGATAGTTGACCATGAAGCCCCCTGCCGAAAATCCACCCAGCAGGACGCGGTCGGGATCGACGCCAAACCGGTCGGCGGCATCTTGCACAACCTCAGTCAGAAAGGCGGTTTCGTCCCGTTCGCCAAACCCGGGATAGAAATTCCAGCTTTTGGTGCCGCCCCGATCAGGTCGTTCCAGACCCTCAGGTGCCATAACCGCATAGCCACGTTCCAGCAAAGGTTCGACCATCGCGCGATTGCGCATCGTGCCCGATCCGCTGCCACCGTAGCCGTGCAGGAATAGAACCATCGGAGGATTATCCGCATCAGGCAATTCGAGGTGATAGGTGCCCATTGGCGTTTCGCATACAGCATCCTGACCGGCGCACCCGGCCAATGCCGCCTGCCCGGTTGCGGCAAGAAATGCCGTTAGACTGAGTGTTCGGATCATCCTGCATCCTCATTATATCGACGAACCGGCAGTCCGGCCCGAACCCAACCCGGCCCAGCCGCCGAGCCCAGCATGCCCTCGGGCACATCAATGATATTGGCGAAACCGGCCGCGATGAGCTGATTGCTCAATCGTGCCGAGCGTACACCACGCGCACAAATCAGCGCGACGGGTGCCGATTTGTTACCGTCAGTCAGTTGCGAGAGCGCTTCGATGAAATCTTCACGCCGCATATCAAGCGGAGTAGCACCCTCACCAACGCCCGAAGCGCGCCATTCGCGCGGCGTTCGAATATCGACAAGCAGGATGTGCCCTTCGCGGGCTTGTTCATGAGCTGCAGCTACACTGATCCGGCCACCGCCATGATCTTCGGGGATCAAGCGATATTCCCGGATCGCAAACCCGGCAGCGACCGCGGTACCACCGCCGATCAACACCCATCTGCGGGTTCGGTTCACTTGTTCGGCCACGGGATACCTCCTGTTTGCTACCCGTTGATCTAGCACAGATGGAGGAAAACGGAGCCCACTAAACCCCTGAACAAGATCAAGATCGCGTCATTTTTTCGCAGAGCTGCAGTATAGTTGAGTGTTTCAGTAGAATTTTGTGAAGAAGTTACAATATCTGGACAGTCAAGAAAATATCCTTACAAAATTGGCTTCATCCTGACCGCTCAGACCGGAGTATCGCACTTGTCCCTATTCCTTATCGCGGCCCTTCCTTTCCTTGGTGCTGTGTTCCCTGCTCTTCTGATCCGTGCAGGCAGAAACGCGGCTGCATCCGCAGCGGCATTGACGACGTTTCTCGCCCTGATGGGGCTTTTGATCCACATCCCTTCGGTCATGCGCGGCGAAGTTGTTACTGCACGGTTCGATTGGATTCCGGGACTTGGTTTAAACGCGAACTTTATGCTGGACGGGCTAGGGTTTTTGTTTGCCCTGCTGATTTTGGGCATCGGTCTGCTGATCATCCTGTACGCGCGGTTCTACCTCTCGCGCGAAGATCCGATGGGGCAGTTCTATACCTATCTGCTGCTGTTTCAGGGCGCGATGGTCGGGATCGTTCTGTCAGACAACATCCTGCTTTTGCTTATTTTCTGGGAGCTTACGTCACTCAGCTCATTCCTGCTGATCGGCTATTGGAAACACCTGCCCGAAGGTCGCCAAGGCGCGCGTATGGCGCTGGCCGTTACGGGTGGCGGCGGGTTGGCGATGATTGCCGGGATGCTGATCCTGGGAAACATCGTGGGGTCATATGATCTGAGCGTCATTCTGCAAAACAAAGAACTGATCCAGGCTTCGCCCTACTACCTGCCCGCGCTGATCCTGATCCTGTTGGGCGCCTTCACAAAATCGGCCCAGTTCCCGTTCCATTTCTGGTTGCCGCACGCGATGGCGGCCCCTACGCCGGTTTCGGCCTATCTGCACTCAGCCACAATGGTTAAAGCCGGTCTGTTTCTGATGGCGCGGATGTGGCCGGTTTTGGCTGGGACGGATGCATGGTTCTATATTGTCGCCACCACTGGTCTGGTGACCATGCTGTTGGGCGCGGTGATTGCTCTGTTCAAGGATGACTTAAAGGCGCTGCTTGCGTTTTCGACCGTTTCTCATCTGGGCCTGATCACCATGCTGCTGGGTTTTGGCACCAAGTTCGCAGCTGTCGCCGCCGTGTTTCACATCATCAACCACGCGACCTTCAAAGCCGCCCTGTTCATGACCGCCGGGATCGTTGACCATGAAACCGGCACCCGTGACGTCAAGCGATTGGGCGGATTGCGGCATCTGATGCCGATCACCTTTACAATCGGCACCATCGCGGCCCTGTCGATGGCGGGCCTGCCGCCGCTAAATGGGTTCCTGTCGAAAGAGATGATGCTGGAGGAGACCGTCCACACGACATGGCTGAACTCGCATTATCTGGTGCCGGGATTGGCCTTGCTGGCATCGCTGTTTTCTGCAGCCTATTCCTTCCGTTTCGTGAGCCACGTGTTCCTCGGCCCGCAGCGCGACGACTACCCTGCGCATCCGCATGATCCACCCGTCGGTCTGTGGATTGCACCAGCCTTCCTGGTCGTGCTGGTCATTCTGATCGGCCTCTATTCGGCTGCGATCGTCGGCCCCTTGGTCGCCGTGGTGTCCAGCGCGGTGATCGGCGGAGAAAAGCTGCCCTACTACTCGCTGAAGCTGTGGCACGGTTTTGTGCCGGCACTGTACATGTCGATTGTCGCGACGCTGGGTGGCCTGTTCCTGCTGTCGATGCACAAACGCGGTGAGCAGCTATGGAACGCCCTGCCCCGCCCTGAGGCGAAGGTCATTTTCGAAGCGATCATCAACGCCTTCACCCGCCTCAGCCAATGGATCACGGATGAGCTGCACAACGGTGTCCTCAGCCGCTACGCGATCATCTTCGTCGCCTTTACCGTCGGTCTGGGCTACTACGCCTATTCGACAGGCACGATTGGCGTTGAAACACGTGTTCCGCTGCCTGCGCAGATCATCCCGATCATCGGCTGGATTTGTCTGGTTGGCGCGACCTTGGGGATCATGTGGTTCCACCGCAACCGTTTGTTGTCGCTTGTCCTGATCGGCGTCGTCGGCCTGATCGTGTCGGTCGCCTTCAACTATCTGTCTGCACCGGATCTGGCTCTGACCCAGATCTCGGTCGAGGTGGTGACAATGATCCTGCTGCTTCTGTCGCTGAACTTCCTGCCCACGGAAACGCCGTGGGACAGTTCAGCCGCACGACGGTGGCGAGATGCTGCGATTTCTGTTGTCGCGGGTATCGGGACCGGAGCGCTGATTTACGCGATCATGCTGCGGGACTTTGCCTTCCCGACAATCTCAGACTTCCATCTGGCGAATTCGTACAAGGGCGGTGGTGGCACCAACGTGGTGAACGTTATTCTGGTCGACTTCCGGGGCTTTGATACCTTTGGCGAGATCATCGTTCTGGGCATCGCGGCTCTGATCATCTTTGCCTTGACCGAAGCGGTTCTGAGCACGAATGTGCGCGGCTATCTTCTGAACCGAAAACCGCATTGGCCGCAATCGGGGGATTCTCATCCGCTGATGATGGTGGTTGCGACGCGTGTGATGATGCCCATCGCCCTGATGGTTGGCGCCTACATTTTCTTCCGGGGTCACAACCAACCCGGCGGCGGTTTCATCGCTGGTCTTGTCGTCGCAATTGCCTTTCTGATGCAATACATGGCCAGCGGATATACGTGGGCCATCGAACGACAAAGGTTCTACTATCACGGCACCATCGGCTGGGGTGTTCTGATTGCAGCCGCGACCGGCCTGGGGGCCTGGTTCAACGAACGTCCCTTCCTTACCAGCGATTTCGGTTACATCAACTGGCCACCGCTGGAAGAGTTCGAATGGGCCACGGCCATGCTGTTTGACGTGGGCGTTTTCCTCGCCGTTCTTGGGGCGGTGATGCTGGCGCTGGATAGCCTGTCGCGCTTTGCGTGGCGGCCAGGTATGGCGCAGGAATTCCCGATGGATATCAACCCACTGCGGGATGCCCCTCAAGACGAAGATAAAGAGAAGGAGCAGGCCTGATGGAAGCGCTCGTAGCCTCTGCCGTAGGCATTATGACCGCCGCCGGGATATTCCTGATCCTGCGCCGTCGGACTTTCCCGGTCATTCTAGGCCTGTCCCTGATCACCTACGCGGTGAACGTGTTCTTGTTTGCCACAGGGCGCCTCGCGCTGAATGCGCCAGCCGTTCTGAACAAATACGAAGACGTACCCTATACCGACCCGCTGCCACAGGCGCTGGTGCTGACAGCCATCGTGATCTCGTTCGGGATGACGGCCGTGATCGTGATGATTGCCCTATCGGCCTACCTGTCTTCAAAGGATGACCATATAGACATGAGCCCACAGGACAGCGTTGACGCGCCGGGAGAAGACGCATGAACCACTGGATCGTTGCGCCGATCGTCCTTCCCGCGATCCTGGCCCCGTTCATCATCATGGTCCTGCGGTATCATCTGGACCTGCAGCGCATCTTCTCGGTCGCCGGTGTCATTGCCCTGCTGGGCATTGCCCTGACCATCACCGCGCAAGCGTCGGGTGGTGAAATTCTGGTCTACGAGTTGGGCAATTGGCCTGCACCTTTCGGTATTGTCATGGTGTTGGATCGGCTCTCAGCCATGATGGTTCTGCTGACCGCGCTGCTGGCCTTACCCATTGTGCTTTATGCCATAGCGTCAGGCTGGGACGAGCGCGGGAAACATTTCCACGCACTGCTCCATTTCCAGCTTATGGGCGTTTGCGGAGCCTTCCTGACCGGCGACGCGTTCAACCTGTTTGTGTTCTTCGAGGTTCTGCTGATCGCCTCATACGGTCTGATGACCCATGGCGGCGGTTCGGTTCGATTGAAATCGGGCGTGCAGTATGTGGCTTACAACCTCCTGGGCTCGACCCTGTTTCTATTTGCCCTGGGCACGATTTATGGCGTCACCGGCACGCTGAACATGGCCGATATTGCGCTGCGTGTGGCGGAGCTTCCGGCTGAAGACACGGCTTTGCTACGGGTCGGCGCTGTGCTTTTGCTGTTGGTTTTCTGTATCAAAGCCGCAGTGTTGCCCCTGCATTTCTGGCTTCCCGCCAGTTATGCCAACGCCCCCCTACCGGTTGCCGCCCTTTTTGCGATCATGACCAAGGTCGGTGCTTACTCGATCATTCGGATGTACACGCTGGCCTTTGGACCAGAGGTTGAAGCGACCCAGGGATTGGTCGGCGATTGGCTGCAACCTGCCGCGCTTTTGACCTTGGCCGTTGGGGCCGTCGGCATATTGGGATCTCAGCACATAGCCCGCATGGTGGCATTTTGCGCCATCGCTTCGATGGGTACCCTGCTGATCGCAATCTCGCAATTCACGCCGGATGCGACGGCGGCGGCACTTTACTACGTGTTCCACTCGACGCTTGCGACTGCGCTGTTATTCCTGGTGGCGGATCTGGTGATGGAACGTCGCGGCGGTGCCATCGCACCCACAGCGCCGATGCCCCAAAGTGGCCTGATCTCGGCCCTGTTCTTTGTCGGAGCCATCGCAATGGCAGGGATGCCACCGCTTTCGGGCTTCATCGGCAAACTGCTGGTTCTGGACGCGTCCCGCGATGCACCGGATGCAACGGCGGTCTGGGCTGTTATTCTGATCGGGTCTTTTGTCACCATCGTTGGGCTGGCGCGCGCGGGAACGTTGATCTTCTGGAAAAGCCACGACACGCAGGTCGTCACCATCGAAGAGCCTGTCGAAGGCGAAGAGGTCCCAGCACCGGTCGCCCCAGAACCGCAACTCGGCCTTGCGATCACAGCCGTGTTTGGACTGGTGGCGGGTTTGATCCTGCTGACCCTGTTTGCAGGTCCGGCCCTTGAATACACAAGCAAGACCGCAGCTCAGCTGTTTGCGCCCGAAAACTACATCTCTGCCGTATTGGGAAGGGAAGAATGATGAAACTGCTCCACCGGATCTTTCCGCACCCTCATCTGACTTTCTTGCTGACGCTCGTCTGGGTGCTGCTGGCCAATAACGGGTCTTTGAACTCTTTGGTGTTTGGTCTGATTTTGGGGATCATCATCCCCTTTATTACGCAGCCCTACTGGCCGGATCGTCCCAAGCTGCGCAATTGGCCGATGGTGGCAGAGTACATGCTGGTCGTGCTTTGGGACATTGTGATTGCAAACATCACCGTTGCCCGAATTATCCTGTTCAAACGCGATGCCGACCGCCAACCCAACTGGGTCTGTGTCCCGTTGGAACTGCGCACGCCAGAGGCGATCACCGTTCTGGCGGGCACCATAACCATGACCCCAGGCACCGTCAGCTGCGATCTGTCGGCGCAAGGGCATAACCTTTTGGTGCATTGTCTTGACGCCCCCAACCCCGAAGAGGTGCGCGATCAGATCAAGCAGCGTTACGAGCGCAGGTTGAAGGAGATTTTCGAATGATTTTGGAATATGCCATCTTGTTTGCCTTTGCCTGTTTCGGAGCTGCCATCATGATGTGCCTTTGGCGGATCATCACCGCAGACGGCGTTGGCACCCGCGTTCTTGCGCTGGATACGATGGTGATCAACACCATCGCCCTGATGATCCTGTATGGTCTGGATCAGGGCACCGAAATCTTTTTCGAAGCTGCCATGATCATTGCCATGCTCGGCTTCGTCTCAACTGTAGCTTACGCGCGCTTCATGTTGCGCGGCAACATTATCGAGTGAGGGCGGCATGACATTACTCGTCGAAATTCTGATCGCCGTTTTCCTGATCATGTCGGGCATTTTCGGTTTTGTCGGTTCCTTCGGCATGATCAAGCTAAAGGACCCTATGTCCCGACTACACGCCCCGACCAAGGCGACGACGTTGGGCGTGGGCGGTGTGCTTCTGGCCTCGATCACGCATTCCGTCCTGCTGGAAGGCAAACTGTCATTGCATGAGCTTCTGATCACGCTTTTCTTGTTCCTGACGGCACCGATCACGGCCCTGTTCATTGCCAAATGGCACATTCATCGTCATGAAAAGCCCAGCGATTTGCCGGATGCGGGTGAGGATGAGCTTTGGGCCACCCACGCGGTCGAGCAGGTCGAAGACGTCCCGGACCATAGCGCGAATTAAAACCAATGCACTCACCTCCGCTGCCTTTAACCCGCGATCTGGTTCTTGTTGGCGGAGGTCACACCCATGCGTTGCTTTTGCGGAAATGGGGGATGAACCCCCTGCCCGGGGCACGGGTGACAGTGATCAACCCCGGTCCAACCGCGCCATATTCCGGGATGCTACCCGGATTTGTCGCCGGACATTATGATCGCCGGGAATTGGACATTGATCTGGTGAAACTCGCGCGCTTCGCAGGCGCTCGTGTCATTCTGGGTGCGGTTGAGGGGATCGATACCGACGCACATCAGGTGCATGTTCCCGGACACCCGCCGGTCGGGTTTGATGTGGCGTCGGTCAATGTCGGGATCACTTCGGACATGCCCGCTCTGCCGGGCTTTGCCGAACATGCCATTCCAGCCAAACCTCTGGGCCGATTTGCTGCGCGGTGGGCTGACTACCTTAATCACGATGGCCCTGCGTCAGTCGCGGTGATCGGCGGGGGCGTTGCCGGGGCCGAATTGGCCATGGCCATGGCCCATGCTCTCAAAGCAAAGGGGCGCGCGGCGCGGATAACGCTGATCGATAATGCCTCGATCCTGACGGCCACCAAACCCAAGGCGGCGGCCACGATCCGCCGCGCCATGCAGGATCTGGGTGTGGACGTCATCGAAAACGCAGTGATCACCCGGATCGGCGCGGATCACGTGGAACTGAAGGACGGCCGCGCAATACCTGCAGATTTCGTCACCGGAGCCGCCGGGGCGCGCCCTTATGACTGGATCGCACATACCGGGCTGGATCTGCAGGACGGGTACATCCGGGTGAACGGCCATCTTCAATCCAGCGACCCCGCTGTTTTTGCAGCCGGAGATTGCGCCCACCTGTCGGATAATCCGCGCCCCAAGGCAGGCGTTTACGCGGTGCGCGAAGCGCCCGTTCTTTTTGATAATCTGCGTGCCGCGCTGGGGGCGGGACGGATTCGCAGGTATGTCCCGCAGAAGGATTACCTCAAACTGATTTCTTTGGGCGGCAAATCCGCGCTTGGTGAACGTTTGGGGACATCCTTCAGCGGTCCGATCATGTGGAAATGGAAGAACCACATCGACCAAACCTTCATGAACAGGTTTCGAAACCTGCCGCAGATGAAGCCTCCAACATTACCACGCGACCGGGCCTTTGGGCTGGATGAGGCGCTTGGGGAAAAACCCATGTGCGGAGGATGCGGGGCCAAAGTCGGGCGCGACGCGTTGCAGACCGCTCTGAAATCGCAACCCGCGCCTGTCCGATCAGACATCACCCCCCTGCCCGGCGATGATGCGGCTTTGTTACAGACGGGTGGCGTTCAGCAGGTCATGACCTCGGATCACCTGCGGGCTTTCACCAATGATCCCGCCCTTATGGCGCGCATTGCTGCTGTGCACGCCTTGGGGGATATCTGGGCCATGGGAGCAACGCCTCAGGCCGCAACGGCGACGATCATCCTGCCTCGTATGTCCGCCAGTCTTCAGGGCCGCACCATGGCAGAAATCATGGCAGTCGCGGGCAAGGTGATGAAAGAGGCCGGGGCCGAGATCGTGGGTGGGCACAGTTCCATGGGCGACGAGATGACCATCGGCTTTACGATAACCGGCCTTTGTGAAACGCCTCCTGTAACACTGGCGGGCGGGCAACCGGGGGACTGTCTGATCCTGACCAAGCCTTTAGGCAGCGGCGTTCTGATGGCTGCGGAAATGGCCGGTCTAGCGGACGGAGCCTGGGTCGCAGCGGCCTACCAGCAGATGACCCAACCGCAGGGAGAGGCGGCACGTATTCTGGCCAAAGCCCATGCGATGACGGATGTGACCGGGTTTGGATTAGCCGGACACCTGCAAGGTATCTGCGACGCCTCAGGCTGCGGTGCCGTGCTTGATCTGGACGCGATTGAGGTGATGGATGGTGCGCTGGAGCTGTCTGAACAAGGTATGCGGTCAACGATCTTTGCCGACAACCGGGCAATTGCCATGGACCTGCCCGCCGAAGGCAAAGCCGCTTTGTTGTTCGATCCGCAAACGGCTGGTGGTTTGCTGGCGGCTGTCGATGCGGCAGCGGCCGATGCCCTGATTCAGGATTTGAAGGCCGCAGGCTACCCCGCCGTAATCATTGGCGAATTGACTGATACTCCGGGCCTGCGCCTTCAAAGCTGATCCAACAGGCTTTCGATTTGAGACGCTGCCGTTGCAAGGCCGTCATCGTCCAATGTCGCAATGTTGATGTTGGCCAGCACCTCTGCGGACCGCGACCGCCGCGATTTGGTGTAGGCTGGATCATAGTGCTGTTCCATCAACGCCTGTGTCAGCGCGTGTTTTTCATCCGCATCGATCAGGTGCATCCACCCATCGACAACGTCATGTCCGCGATGAAAACGCAGCGGAGAAAGCCGATCCCGCAAACGATCACTGTCAGACAGGATGTCGTCATAGGCCCTCACCAGATAGGCGGCGCGCGCTTCCATCGGTGCCGTGATTTGCACCCTGGGGGCCGCGCATAGCGCGGTCCACAGGCTGGGCGGCAGGATTAGACTGCCGATTTTCGAAGATTCCGCTTCGACCACAACAGGGCGCGCTGGATTCATTGCGCACAGCGCGCTGGACAATGCCGATTCAAACGCCTTTTGCGCGGGCTGTCCGCCTGGCCTTTCCCCCAGTAAAGATCCCCGGTGATTGGCCAATGCCTCAAGGTCGAGAACCTGTACGCCGCGCCTTTGTAACAGAGCCAACAGATCCGTCTTGGCCGTTCCAGTATAGCCATCCAGGGCGATCAATCGATGCGGTAGAGGATCGTCGTAAAAATACGCATTCACCAACCGGCGATAGGTGCGATAGCCGCCTTCGACCACATCAGCGCGCCAACCGATTTGCTGCAACATCCAGGTGAACGATCCCGAACGCTGGCCACCACGCCAGCAATAGACCAATGGTCTCCAACTACCCTCGTGATGGCTGAGATGCTGCTCGATGTGGTTGGCCGCATTGCGGAACACAAGCGCGGCCCCCAGTTTGCGTGCCAAAAACGGGCTTTCCTGAACATAGATGGTTCCGACGCGCGCCCGTTCCTCATTATTCAGAACCGGCAAGTTGATCGCACCCGGCAAATGATCCTCGGCATACTCAGCCGGGCTGCGCACGTCGATAACCGTATCAAAGTTATGCGCGTAAAGCTTGGTCAGATCAGGGAAATTCAAAGCCATACCAGTGGTCTAGCTTGCCGAGTTTCGAAAGAAAAGGTCATGCGCCCTTAGCCGTCGAAAGGTTCAATCAGTTCGGGTCCGCTGGCCCGGTTGGAATTCACTGCCGGGTCGACGCGGTGGTAGGCCAGCACCCCCTCGTCACCCGGCTGCATCAACCGTGCGGCCCCTTTTCCCGATTCGCCCAGCCACAATGGCCAGTCTTCAGGCTCAAGGATCAAGGGCATCCGGTGGTGTATTGTCTTAAGATTTTCATTTGCACCTGTGGTCACGATAGCGCAGGTGCCCTGTCGGCTTTCCTGTGGTCCCCAATCCTGCCAGACGCCCGCGAAGGCAATCGGGGCTCCATCCTTGCGATGGATGTACCACGGCAGTCGGGTGCCCTGATCGGTTTTCGTCCATTCGTAGAACCCGGTGGCCGCGATCAGGCAGCGGCGCGACCGGCAGGCTTCACGAAAGGCTGGTTTTTCCGCCAAAGTCTCGGACCGCGCATTGATCAACAGCGGGCCAGCCGTTTCAGATTTGTACCAGTGTGGCAGAAATCCCCAACGCAACCCGTCCAGATGGCGGCCTGTTTCACCGCTGCGCACCACATGTACCTGATTTGTCGGACAAACATTAAAGTTTGGAACTGCTGGCAGCGTATTTGCCGGTCGTGCGGAAAACAGCTGCGCCATGGCGTCATTCGGAAGAGTTATTGCAAACCGTCCACACATGGGTAATGAACCATCGATACATTCTTGATACAGGCGCAGGATCTTACGGGTCACATGAAAAACCAAACGACTCAATCCCTCAAGAGCAAAGCGATTTCCCTTCTGGAAGCAGAAAAGTTGCCACAGGCTTTGAAAAAGGCGCAGCTGGGCGTCAAGAAATTCCCCAAGGACTCGGACTTTCACGCCATCGCCGGTTTTGTTCTGACCGAGATGAAACAATACAAGAAATCCATTCCGCATTTCGTCGAAGCCTCGCGGATGAAACCGGATGATCCGCAATTCGTGGAAAACCTCGCCAACGCTCTGATGCAGATCGGCCAGTTTCCCAAAGCGCTGGAATACACCGAACAAAAATTGGAACAGTTCCCCAACAACAAGGAACTGAACCGAGTTCTGGATGAGATACACCTCAAAGGTACATCGTGGCGTTCGATCATTGAACACGCAACCAACAAGCTGGCCAATGACCCCGACAATGCTGATTTGTTGACCAAGCGGGCCCGAGCCTATTCCAAGATTGGATTTGTCGATGAAAACTCCCGTGATATTGCGCGTGCCTATGAACTGGACCCGAACAATATTAAGATCTCCTTCCAGAAATCCGTAAATCTGCACCAAAGCGGCGATAAAGAAGCATCTACCGAGATTCTGCACCGTATCCTTGAGGAAAATCCTGAGCACGCCCCGACATTGCTGCAATTGTCGACAATGGTCGGCAAGGAGGATGCGGTGAACCTGATGGACGCAGTTGAGATCGCTATCGCCAGTAACGAGAACGTGCTGGTGGAGCTTGAGTTCGCCAAAGCGCATCTGATTTCCCAAACCGATGGTCTGGACGCGGCGCTGTCGCAATTTGCTTACGCCAATGCGATTCAGCACGACGGCAATCCATATAACTTTGCTGCAGAAGAGAAAAAACTTCGCAATATCACAAGCCTGTTCCCGCTCGGCGACGACATTCAAACCTCTGACAACAACGATTCACCGGTACCGATCTTTGTACTTGGGCAGCCGCGGTCTGGTACCACACTGATGGAAATGATGCTTAGTTCTGCGCCACATATTGCTGGGTGTGGCGAGTTAATGCTGGGCGCGGACTTATCCCAAGACTTCGAGAACGGTAAAAACGCTTTCACCGCCGCGAAGGCAACCGAATTTGCGCAGGAATTCCGTAAGCTAATGCCGCCAATCCCCGCGGATTCGGTCGCCTTTGTCGACAAGATGCCCCACAATTTTCAGCGAGTGGGGTTCCTGCTGGCCGCGTTCCCAAATGCCAAGATAATCAACATGCTGCGAGATCCCCGCGATGTCGGCTTGTCCAAGTGGATTCGCCGCTTTCCTGCAGGTGGGATGCGTTATGCGTCAAATCTGCGGTCGATTGCTCATTCGGCGAACTTGTACCGCCAGTACATGGCGCATTGGCAGTCCGTGTTTGGCGAAAACATCCTGACCATTCCTTATGAGAAGCTGGTGGCCGACCCGGAGACCTACAGCAAACAGGTCGCCGCGTTTTGCGGCATTGAATGGAGCGAGGCCATGATGCGACCCGAGCAAAACACCAAACAGGTCAGAACAGCTAGCATCGATCAGGTTCGCAATAAAATCTCAACCAAATCCATTGGTGGATGGCAGAGCGTCTCCGAACATTTGCGCCCTATGCTGGACGACTTGGACCCATCGCTTTGGCCGGAATACGATTTCAGCTGACAGGCCGTGAAACAGAAAAAGCCGCATCACCTGGATGCGGCTTTCTTGTTTCAGGTGGCAGAATTTACTTCTGCTTGATACGCCCGTCCAGATAGGGCTGATACGGCGCGTTTTCCGCCAGATATTCGGCTGTGACATCGGCCAGATCGGGGCCGAAATCATAGGCATTCTTGTCGTCACCTTCGAACATCGAATAACCATCGCCACCGTTGCGCACATAGTTGTTGGTCACAACAAGGTAAGTCTTGTTCGGATCAATCGGAACAAATCCGTCACCTTCGGCCACCATGACTTCGCTGATGCGGCCTTCGTTTGGGGCCACGCTAGGATCCCAGGTAAAGCTCAGGCCCGCAACTTGCGGAAAGCGGCCTTTTACCTCTTCAACCTGACTGACGCCATTTTCCAACGCGTCGATGACGGTCTGGCCGGTGATCTCAAAAGTGGACAGCGTGTTCTGGAACGGCAGAACCGTCAGCACTTCGCCCATGGTTACATCACCCTCGTCGATAGACGCACGCAGGCCGCCTGAGTTGGCAATTGCAATCTGCGCCCCCTGATCGGCGACACGGGCCAGCATCGCGTCGGCCACAAGGTTACCCATTTCACATTCCTGCACACGGCAGATCGACCTGTCGCCCTGAATTGCTGCGCCTGAGTTTGCAACAACGCGTTGCTTCATCTCTTCAATCGGCGCGCCCATTTTGGCCACGCGGGCTGCGATATCCGCGTCAGGCGTGACCGAGGCGTCCAGAAGAATGGGTTCGCCCTCGGCTGCAATCAGATTGCCGTCGTCGTCAAAGGTCAGGGTGATCTCGCCCAGGTATTTTGAATATGCGTAAGCCTGAACCACCGGCACGTCACCAACCATCATTGGATACGACCCGGCCGCGCCCTCCTGCGTGTTCGACAACAGCGTGTGCGAATGGCCACCGACAACCAGATCGAGGCCCGGAACCTGCGCTGCGATCTCAAGATCCTTGGCCAGACCCACATGGTTCAAGGCGATGATGATGTTGACGCCTTCATCCTGCAGTGCCGCCACATCGGCCTTCAGGCTGTCGATCTCGTCCTGAAACACAACGTCCTTTCCGGGGCTGGACGTCTCAACCGTATCCGTGGCGAGCGCCGAGATGATACCGACTTTCTGCCCGCCAATATCCAGCACAACATGGTTTTCAACCTTGCCGTTCAGCTCGGCCGACGATGACAGGTCCAGATTGCCTGAAATCACCGGAAAGCTGACCGTTTCAATGAACGACGCCAAGCCTTCGGGGCCGTCGTCGAATTCGTGGTTGCCCACGGCCATGACGTCATAGCCGATCGCTTCCATAAACTCGGCTTCTGCTGCGCCCTTGTAAGTGGTGTAGAACAACGACCCTTGGAAAGGATCGCCCGCGTCCAGCAGCAGAACATTCTGATCCGCCAGCGCATCACGGCGGGAATCAACGATCGTCTTGAGGCGCGCAACCCCGCCAAAACATTTGCCTTCCGCTTCATCCTCAGCGTCGCAAGTTGAATCGTATTTATTGATCGACTCGATGCGGCTGTGAATGTCGTTGGTGTGCAGAATAGTTAATTTATATTCGGCCGCCGCCATACCGGCAGTGAGGCCAAGAATTGCAGCAGACGCCAAGAATCGGGTCAACATACTGAATCTCCCTGTTTATATTTTCAGAGATCGTGCGCTTATGCAGAGCGAGAGTCAAAGAGGAAATCCGGCTTGATTCCGAACGCTGCGCGGGGCATCAGATCGATATGCTGATTTACAAAATTTTCCGGGCCGATGAATGGGCTGCCTTGCAAGACAAGGGCGCAACAGATGGCGCGCCAATTGATGTCACCGATGGCTTTGTCCATTTTTCAACGGCTGAACAAGCCGCTGAGACGGCGGCGAAACACTTCGCAGGTGTGGATGATCTGACGTTACTGGCCTGTAATGCCGACGCCATGGGCGACGATCTGAAATGGGAAGTTTCGCGGGGCGGTGCCCTGTTCCCGCATCTCTATCGCCAGATCCGGCTTGGCGACGTTGTCTGGTCGCGCCCTCTGCCATTTGACGGTGCTGTGCACCAGTTCCCCGAGGACATGGAATGACATCCTTTATCGACCCGGATCGGGATCAGTTCGAAGCATTCAAAGCGCTGGATCGCAACCAGCCGATCGAAATGCTCAATCTGGTTAAATTCCGGGCCGAAGCACAGTATCCCGCGTCGCATGAATTGGCAGGCGCGGGGCTGACAGGGGCAGAAGCCTATCAGAAATACGGTGCTGAAACCGCCCCGATTATTGCGCGTATCGGGGCAAGTATTTTGTGGCGTGGGGTGTTTGAAACAACTCTCATCGGACCGGTTGATGAGGTCTGGGATGCCGTCTTTATCGCCCGCTATCCGACCGCGCACGCGTTCCTTGAAATGGTGACAGACCCAGTGTACCGGGCCGCGGTGATCCACCGTCAGGCTGCAGTCGAAACCTCGCGCCTGATCCGGTGTGGATCCGGGGAAAGCGGAAAGGCCTTCGGATGAAGCTGATTGAAAAACTGGGGCTGAGCGCCCTGCACCGCATGGATCCCGAAGCTGCGCATGGCATGTCGATCATAGCGTTGAAGTCCGGGCTGACACCCGCGCCGGGACCAGTGACTACACCGCGCCTGAAAACCAAAGTGGCGGGGTTGGATCTGCCCAACCCGGTCGGTCTGGCCGCTGGTTTTGACAAGAATGGCGAGGTTCTCGCACCCCTGTCGCGCGCCGGGTTTGGCTTTATCGAGGTGGGCGCAGTCACGCCCCGTCCGCAGCCGGGAAACCCCAAACCACGCCTGTTTCGTCTGACCGAGGACAAGGCAGCCATCAACCGCTTTGGTTTCAACAACGAAGGCATGGAGGTGATGGCCAAACGGCTGGCAGAGCGCCCCAAAGACGCAGTGATCGGCCTGAACCTTGGGGCCAATAAAGACAGCGAAGACCGCGCTGGTGATTTTGCGAAAGTTCTGGCCCATTGCGCGGCACATCTGGATTTTGCCACCGTAAACGTATCGTCACCGAACACGGAAAAACTGCGCGATTTGCAGGGCAAGGCCGCGCTGACCGCGCTGTTGAATGGTGTGATCGAAACACGCCATGCTCTGCCCCGCCCGCTTCTGATCTTTCTGAAAATTGCGCCTGATCTGACTGAACCGGAATTGCAGGACATTGCTGAGGTCGCTCGCGAAACCCGCGTGGATGCGGTGATTGCCACCAACACCACCCTGTCGCGCGACGGGTTGCTTAGCGCGCATAAAGGGGAAACCGGAGGATTGTCTGGCGCGCCTTTGTTCGAAAAATCCACCCGTGTGCTGGCGAAGCTGAGCCAGTTGACCGATGGAGCAATCCCGCTGATCGGCGTCGGCGGCATCAGCAATGCCGAGCAAGCTTATGCCAAGATCTGCGCCGGGGCGTCTGCTGTACAGTTCTATACCGCCATGGTTTACGGTGGGATCTCACTTGCTGCTGATATCGCGCATGGGCTGGATCAATTGCTGGCGCGTGATGGCTATGACAGCGTTGCCGAGGCCGTGGGCAGCAAACGAGAGGACTGGCTGTGATCGAATACTGGCACAACCCCCGCTGTTCCAAATCCCGCGCCGGGTTGGCGCTGTTGGAGGAGAATGGCGCAAAGATCAAACTGCGAAAATACCTTGAAGATGTGCCCTCAGCAGACGAAGTAAGGGCCGCGCACGTTTCACTGGGATTGCCTGTGATTGATATGGTGCGCACCGGTGAAAAACGGTTCAAGGAATTGGGGCTGACAAAGACCGCATCAGATGACGACTTGATCCGCGCCATGGCGGAAAACGCGATCCTGATCGAACGCCCCCTTGCCATTGCCGGGGACAAAGCCGCCATCGGGCGTCCACCTGAGAACCTGCTGACACTGCTCTAAGCCACTTGCGCTTCCAGCTTGGGATAGCGCCAGCCCATCGTCACACCCCGCGCGATGTTCAGAACCATAAGCGCGGCCCACAGACCGTGATTTCCGAGGCTCGGCACTAAAATGAACAGCGCGATTACATAGATCGCCACGGATTGAATCATTGCGTTGCGCATGGCCCGGGTCCAGGTGGCACCAATGTAGATGCCATCGAACATCCAACTGGCCACACCAATAATCGGGGCCAATGCCGCCCAGAACAGGTAGTCGCGGCTGGCCAAACGCACCTCGGGCGAGGTTGACATCAGATCAATCAGGGCCGGGCCAGCCAGGAAGAACACAGCCCCCAGTAATATGGCTCCACCAAGCCCCCATTGCGATGCCATGATACTGGCGCGTCGCAGCTGGTGCCGATCCCGCGCACCAACTGCGCCACCGACCAAAGCCTCGGCTGAAAAGGCGAACCCGTCCAGGGCAAAGGCTGTGATCTCAAGGAATTGCAGAAGAACCTGATTGGCGGCCAGGGTCACGTCGCCAAGATCCGCACCCACGAACAGGAAAGTCGTGAACGAGCCTGTTAAAAGGACGGAACGGATCATGATGTCACCGTTTACTTGCATCATTCGGCGCAGGCGCCCGGCATCGAAAATCCGGGCCCGGTCACGCCAGATTTTGCCTTCGAATCCGTCCCGGCACAGCCATAAGCCCAGCGCCAAACCAGTCCACTCGGCGACCAGGGTGGCCACAGCGACGCCCTCCACGCCCCATCCCAGCCCCAGAACAAACCAAAGGTCCAGAACGATATTCAGCCCGTTCATCCAGATTTGCAGAATGAAAACGCCACGCGTCCGTTCAACCGCGATCAGCCATCCGGTCACGGCATACAAAGCAATGGTTGCCGGAGCACCCCAGATGCGAATCTCAAGGTATGCACGCGTCAGTGACTCAACCTCGGGGCTGGCAGGCGACAGGGCAAATGCCCCAGCAAAGACTGCCGCCTGCGCGAGGACAAAGAACACGCCCGCTGCCGCGCCCAGCAGAAGCCCTCGAATCAGCAAAGCCCTTGTTTCAGCGATGTCACCTGCCCCGCGCGCCTGCGCAGCCAGGCCAGTCGTGCCCATGCGCAGAAACCCGAAGATCCAGTAGATCGAAGCCAGTATAACCGCGCCCATACCCACGGCACCGATAGGTGCGGCCTGCCCCATTTGACCGACTACGCCCGTGTCTACCGCGCCAAGAATGGGCACGGTCGCGTTCGACAGCACGATCGGGACTGCGATCTTCAGCACCCGTCTGTGCGTGATGGGCGCCGACGCGTACTGCATCGTCAGCTCTTGTCTCTGGGGGGTTGAGGCATCAGGAAATGCCCTGATGCCTGCGCAAACAGTTTCGCATGATTGTCCTGCCAGGCTTCCACCCGGACCGAAGCATAACGCCGCCCCGACCTGCTGACAAAAGCCCTTGCGTAAGCATCACGCGGCAGGCCCGATCGCAGGTAATCGACGGTAAAGTCGATTGTCTTGGGAAAGCGGATGTCCGGGTCGGTCACGATGGCCTCGCCATCGATCTCACCACTCTCGATGCGCGGGAACATGTGTTCCCAACTGAGAGTGATGACAGCGGTCACTTCGAGAAAAGCCGCCGTTACCCCACCGTGAATCGCAGGTAAAAACGGGTTGCCGATCAGTTTGTCGTCGAAATTCAACACACCGGTCAGTTCATCCCCACGCCGGTCGAAGTTGATATCGAGAAAGCGGATATAGGGTACGCCATCAACCAGCGCGCGCAATGCCGCATCGCGCCGTTGTTTGACCACCTGCATCGGTTCAGGCCGCGGTCTTGCCATGTTACTTCCCCTCAACCGTAAAGGACCCGGCAGCGGTTGCCACAGGCAGGTCTGTGTCATTGTCAACGGCAGTCGCCCGCACAAACGCCACGTTCCGCGTGATGTGATAGCAGGTCGCGCGTGCCGTGATTGTCTGACCCGGCGTTGCCGCGCGCATATAGTCGATCCGCAAGTCTATGGTTGCAGTCCCCCCGGGTGCCGATGGGTGGCTCATCACCGCAGCACCGCAGCACGTATCCAAAATGGTCGAGATTGCCCCGCCGTGGATCACGCCGGTGCGCGGGTCTCCGATCAGATCTTCGTTGTATGGCAGCGTGATCTCTGCTTCGCCCTCGCCAATATGGGTCAGCGTCAGGTTCAGGGCCCGCGCATGAGGGATCGCCTCGATAAATTGGCGGGCTAGTACTGTCTTGTCGACCATTGGCATTTGTCCTGTTCTCGTCCCTTCCTTTATGAGCCGCTGTTTCGGCAAAGGGCAAGCCCACCTGTTGCGCTTGGGATCGGGACCGCCTAGGTTGCTGGCAAGGAGACTAGGAATGTCCAACAACCGTTTGTCATTCAAAGAGATGTGCGCGGAGTTCGATGTAACACCGCGCACCCTGCGCTATTACGAATACATCGAACTTCTGCAACCAGATCGCGAAGGCCGGTCCCGATTTTACGGCGCGCGGGAATGCGCCCGGATGAAGTTGATCATGCGTGGCCGCAAGTTTGGATTCCCGCTGGAAGAGATTCGCCAATGGCTTTTGATCTATGAGGATCAGGGCAACGAAGCTCAAATGGCTACTTTTGTTGAGATGGCGGACCGCCAAATGGGCGAGCTTGAGCAACAACGCGAGCAACTTGACGAAGCCATGGACGAACTGAAGCGCCTGCGCGACCAGACAGCAAAGTCCCTGAAGTAGGTCTTCCGTCGCTTCGGAATTCTTTCCTGTACACTCTGTCTCGCGACACACCTCACGCGTGTGCGCACAGCTTTTTTGCACGCAAAAGCTGGGGCTCAGGCTTGACCTTAGGGCAAGAAAATTACGCGAAAGTCCGTTTACGCGTTTGGATGTTACGTCAACTTTGAAGTGACGCAGCGTCTGAATTACGTAAACGTCACTCACGTGTTGTAAAGCTCAAAGCAACTGCGCAACTCATGTCTCATGACGCCAGTGACGAGAGTATGACGAATGACCGAAGATGTGATGACAATCCGCGAGATGTGCGAGACTTACGATGTCACGCCACGCACTTTGCGGTTCTACGAGGCCAAGGAACTTTTGTTCCCGATCCGCGAAGGCCAAAAACGTCTGTTCACCAAACGTGACCGGGCGCGGCTGAAACTGATCCTGCGCGGGAAACGCTTTGGCTTCAGCCTGGAAGAGATCCGACAACTTCTGGATCTGTACCATGTGGGCGACCAGCAGGTCACTCAGATGACCCGCACATATGAAATCGCGTTGGAACGTCTGGCGGATATGGAAGAACGCCGCCGCGAGCTGACGCAAGCCATCGACGATCTGAAAGAGCAGTTGCGCTGGGGCGAGAAAGTCATCGCCTCGATGAAACAGGAAAAGAAGGCGGCCGAGTAACCTCGCCCCGCCATCCGGACATATGAATTAAGGGAGCTTCACATGCCCGTTTACAACGCGCCAACCAAAGACACGCAGTTCATCCTGCACGACGTTCTGAAAATCTCTCAGTCGGATATTCCCGGCTATAGCGAACTGGAAGCCGAGTTTACCGGCGCGGTTCTGGAAGAGGCTGGCAAGGTTGCCACCAACGTCCTGCATCCGCTGAATGTCGTAGGGGACACCGAAGGGTGCCGGTTGGAAAACGGTATTGTGTACACTCCTACCGGTTTCAAAGACGCCTTCGAGCAGATGAAGGAAGGTGGCTGGACTGGCCTGGACATGCCGGAAGAGTATGGCGGCCAGAACATGCCCTATGTGCTGGGCACCGCCGTGGGCGAGATGTTCTCGGGTTCAAACCAGGCATTTACCATGTACCAGGGTCTGACGCATGGCGCGGCCTCTGCGATTCTGGCGCACGGGACTGACGAGCAGAAGAACAAGTACCTGCCGAACATGGTCAGCTGTGAATGGACCGGGACCATGAACCTGACCGAGCCGCATTGCGGCACCGATCTGGGCCTGATGCGCACCAAAGCGGAACCGCATGGCGATGGCAGCTATAAGATTTCTGGCCAGAAGATCTTTATCTCGTCCGGTGATCACGACATGGCCGACAACATCATCCACCTGGTGCTGGCCAAGATCCCCGGTGGCCCCGATGGCATCAAGGGCGTGTCGCTGTTCATCGTGCCGAAGTTCATCGTCAACGAAGACGGCACACCGGGTGAGCGCAACGGCGTCTCGGTCGGCAAGATCGAAGAGAAAATGGGCATCCACGGCAACTCGACCTGCGTCATGAACTATGACGAGGCCACCGGTTGGCTTTTGGGCGAAGAACACAAAGGCATGCGCGCCATGTTCACCATGATGAACGAAGCGCGTCTTGGTGTGGGGATGCAAGGTCTGGCACAGGCCGAGGCCGCGTTCCAAAATGCTCGGGAATATGCCAAGGACCGCCTTCAGGGCCGCGATGTGACCGGAGTGAGGAACCCCGATGGTCCCGCCGATCCATTGATCGTACACCCTGACATCCGCCGCAACCTGATGGATCAGAAAAGTTTTACCGAGGGCGCGCGCGCGTTCATCCTTTGGGGCGCGACGATGCTCGACAAGTCGCATCGCTCGGGTGACAAAGACGCGGATGGTCTGATCTCGCTGCTGACGCCGGTCATCAAGGGTTTCCTGACGGATCAGGGCTATGACATGACCGTGCAGGCGCAACAGGTTTATGGCGGCCATGGCTACATCGAAGAATGGGGCATGTCGCAATACACCCGCGACGCCCGTATCGCGATGATCTACGAAGGCGCAAATGGCGTTCAGGCGCTTGACCTGGTTGGCCGCAAACTGGCGCAGGACGGCGGCAAGCACGTCATGGCGTTCTTTGAGATGGTCAAAACCTTCTGCAAGGAAAACGGTGGCAAGGACGAAGCCTATGACAAAGCGTTCATCGAGCCGCTGAAAGCTGCATCCAAGGACCTGCAGGCCGCTGGTATGTACTTCATGCAGGAAGGCATGAAGAACCCGAACAACGCGCTGTCTGGTTCGTACGACTTTATGCACATGTTCGGCCATGTTTGCCTGGGCCTGATGTGGGCGCAGATGGCGAAAGCTGCACAAGATGCTCTGGACGGTGGTGCATCGGACAAAGAGTTTTACGAGACCAAGATCAACACCGGCCGCTTCTACATGGCACGCCGCTTGCCCGCGACCGGGATGCACCTGGCGCGCATTCAGACGGGTGCGGACACGGTAATGGCACTGGACGCGGCGAACTTCTGATCTCAGTGTGGGTTCGGGCAACCCTGCCCGGACCCAGACCACCGGAGGACCCAAATGCCAAAGCGTTTTCGCCTGACACGTCGCTTTCCTGTCGCCATGACTGAGGACGGGTACCGCAAGCTCAAAGCGTTCGCGCGAGAGGCTGGTCTGGACGAAGGTGAGGCTTTGTCTTTTTTGTTCGAGAATTTCAACAGCGTGATTGATGAGGAAAACCTGACCCACCGCTTGCGTATCTTCAACTCTGAGCTTGAGGCGCGGAAAAGATGAGCCAATGCGGTGAACTTACGATGACAACGCTAGCCTAAATGCCGGATGCCTCCGGCGGGAGTATTTGTGAAAAGATGAAGCGGCGACGCGTCCCTGCCACAGGGCGCACTCGCCACCAGGACAGGGACGACTTCACCTTTTGCGGTCATCGGCTCTCCAGCCTGTACCGCGGGACCATTGAATTCGAAGATGGTTGATCAAAGGTTACTGACAGACCTTCATCTTTTCAAAAATACTCAAATCCGGCCTAGCCAATTGCGCCTTGGGAGGGGCGATCGCATGAGCATCAAACTTCATTGCTTTGGAGAAAGCGGAAACAGCTACAAGGCTGCTTTAGCGCTGGAAATGTCCGGGTTGGATTGGGAGCCCGTCTTTGTCGATTTCTTCAACGGTCAAACCCGAACACCTGAGTTTTGTACTGAGGTCAATGAGATGGGCGAAGCGCCTGTCCTGATCGACGGTGATTTCCGCACCAGTCAATCCGGCGCCATTCAAGCTTATGTGACTGAAAAATCGGGCAAGTTCGGAGGCAAGGATCGCGATGAAAATTACGACATTTTCCGCTGGGTTTTGTGGGACAATCACAAGCTTAGTTCGATGGCAGGCTTGACGCGTTTTCTGATCAATTTCCTCCCGGAACAGCATCGCAATCCCGATGTGATTGCTTTCAATCAAGGGCGCCTGAAGGCAGCTTACCAAGTGTTGAACGCCCATTTGGAGGGTCGCGACTGGATCGTTGGCGACGGCGTGACGAACGCCGATCTCAGTTGCTGCGGCTATCTCTATTACCCCGAACCATTCGGCTTTGACCGCGCCGACTGGCCCCACATTGACGCCTGGCTGACCCGGTTATCCGAGCAGCCCGGCTGGAAACACCCCTATGACCTGATGCCCGGCAACCCGTCGGATCGAGCTTAAGGAGAAGACCCATGACCGAAGCTTATATTTATGACGCCCTGCGCACCCCGCGCGGCAAGGGCCGCAAGGATGGCAGCCTGCACGAGGTTACCTCGGTGCGCCTGTCCGCCCTGACCCTGAACGCGATGAAAGAACGCAATAACCTTGAAGGCCACGCCGTCGAGGACGTGATCTGGGGCAACGTCACACAAGTAATGGAACAAGGCGGCTGTTTGGCACGCTCGGCGGTTCTGGCCTCGGACCTGGATCAGTCGATCCCCGGACTGGCGATCAACCGCTTCTGCGCCTCGGGCATGGAAGCCGTGAACCTGGCGGCGAACCAAGTCAAAGGCGGCGCTGGCGAAGCTTATATCGCTGGCGGTGTTGAGATGATGGGCCGTGTGGCTATGGGCAGCGACGGCGCCGCGATTGCTGTTGATCCTTCGCTGGCAATGGACACCTATTTCGTTCCGCAGGGTATCTCGGCCGACATTATCGCTACTGAGTATGGCTTTAGCCGCGACGACGCAGATGCGCTGGCCGTTGAATCGCAACGACGCGCGGCAGAGGCATGGGAAGACAACCGGTTCGAGAAATCGGTCATCAAGGTGACTGACCAGAACGGTCTGACCATTCTGGATCGCGACGAATATATGCGTCCCGGTACTGACATGCAGAGCCTCGGCGCGTTGAACCCGTCCTTCCAGATGATGGGTGAACAGATGCCGGGCTTCGACAAGGTGGCGATGATCAAGTACCCGCATCTGGAACGGATCAACCACATCCACCACGCGGGCAACAGTTCGGGCATCGTGGACGGTGCGGCGGCTGTTCTGATCGGCAACAAGGAATTCGGTGAAAAATACGGCCTCAAGCCGCGCGCCCGTATCAAGGCAACCGCCAAGATCGGCACCGATCCGACCATCATGCTGACCGGCCCGGTTCCGGTGACCGAAAAGATTCTTGCCGACAACGGCATGAAGATCAGTGATCTGGACCTGTTCGAAGTGAACGAAGCCTTCGCTTCGGTCGTGCTGCGCTTCCAGCAGGCATTCGACGTTGATCCGGCACTTGTTAACGTTAACGGCGGCTCGATCGCGATGGGGCACCCGTTGGGCGCAACTGGTGCGATGATCATCGGCACTCTGCTGGATGAGCTTGAGCGTCAGGACAAGGAAACCGGTCTGGCCACGCTCTGCATCGCGTCCGGCATGGGTGCGGCAACGATTATCGAGCGGGTCTGATGCCCAAGCTGGATCTCTCTCAGATCCCGTTCAAGGGTGGCTCGTCCTATCCCGGCAAGCTGGCTGAGGCGGTCGGAGGCCGTTTCAACCAAGGCGTTGGAGATGCGGGTGGGCTGACCCAATTCGGGGTCAACATCGTGCGGCTTGAGCCGCAGGCTCTGTCCTCGCTGCGTCATTATCATATGGAGCAGGACGAGTTTGCCATCATGCTCAGCGGTATATGCGTGCTGATCGACGACGATGGAGAGCATGAGATGCAGCCCGGTGATTGCGCCGCCTGGCCCGCTGGTGAAGCCAACGGCCATCACCTTGTGAACAGAACCGATGCGCCTGCGACCTTTCTGGTGGTGGGCACTCGGACCCCGACCGAGACCTGTTTTTACAGCGACTTAGACATGATGGTGAAGGATGATGAGAACGGATTTTCTTTCACCCGGAAAGACGGTAGCCCGCTGACGGCTGACCAGATTGGAGATGACAATGACTGATTTCACTCTGAGCAAAGACGCGGACGGCGTCGCCTTTGTAACCTGGGACGCCCAGGGCAAATCCATGAACGTGCTGACCCGCGAGGCGTTTCAGGAGGTCAGCCAACTGATCGATCAGGCCCTGAACGATGATGAGATCAAGGGGATCGTCATCACCTCGGGCAAAGAAGGTTCGTTTGCAGGCGGCATGGACCTGAATACGCTGGCCACCATTCGCCGGGAGGCGGGTGAAGAACCGGCGCAAGCGCTGTTCGATTTCGTCATGGGTGGCCATCACATTCTGCGCAAGCTGGAATTGGCAGGTATGGACCCCAAGACCAAGAAGGGCGGCAAGCCGATTGCCTGCGCAATCAACGGCACATGCGCCGGGATCGGGACCGAGATCGCCCTTGCCTGCCATCACCGCGTGATGACCGACAACCCGAAATCCAAGATCGGTCTGCCCGAAATTCTGCTAGGTATCTTCCCGGGTGGCGGCGGCACAATGCGCTACAGCCGCATGGTTGGCGCGATGGCCGCCGCTCCAGTGCTGCTGGAAGGCAAAATGATGGACCCGAAGAAGGCTAAGGGTGCACAGCTGATCGACGCAGTTTCAGATGACCCGGTTGCGGCGGCGAAGGAATGGGTTCTGAACGCCAAGGATGCCGATCTGGTCAAGCCTTGGGACGCGAAAGGCTATAAGATGCCCGGCGGCGCGCCCTATCATCCTGCAGGCTTCATGACCTTCGTGGGTGCAAGCGCGATGGTCAACGGCAAGACACAAGGTGCGTTCCCGGCGGCCAAGGCTCTGCTGAGCTCGATCTATGAAGGCGCGCTGGTTGACTTCGACACCGCCCTAAAAATCGAGGCGCGTTGGTTCACCAATGTCCTGATGAACCCCTCTTCGTCGGCCATGATCCGATCGCTGTTCCTGAACAAAGAAGCGCTTGAGAAAGGCGCCGTGCGTCCCAAGGATGTGCCAGATCAGCGCGTTAAAAAGGTTGGCGTTCTGGGCGCGGGCATGATGGGTGCTGGTATCGCTCTGGTCTCGGCTCAGGCCGGGATGGAGGTTGTTCTGATCGACCGTGATCAGGAAGCCGCCGACAAGGGCAAGGCGTACAGCGAAAGCTATATGGACAAGGGCATCAAGCGCGGCAAAGCCACGGCTGAGAAGAAAGAGGCCCTGCTGGCACGCATCACTGCCACCCCCGATCTGGAACAATTGAAAGGCTGTGACCTGATCATCGAGGCCGTTTTCGAAGATCCGGGCGTGAAGGCCGAGATGACCAAGAAGGTAGAGGCCATCATCCCCGAGGATTGCATCTTTGCTTCGAACACCTCGACCCTGCCGATCACCGATCTGGCAAAAGCCTCGGTCCGGCCCGAGCAGTTCATCGGTATCCACTTCTTCTCGCCCGTTGAGAAGATGTTCCTGGTCGAAATCATCAAGGGCAAGGAAACCGGGGATCGCGCAGTGGCGAAGGCGCTGGATTATGTCCGTCAGATCCGGAAAACACCGATCGTGGTCAACGATGCGCGCTTCTTCTATGCCAACCGCTGCATCATCCCCTATATCAACGAAGGTGCGCGCATGATCACCGAGGGCGTCAGCCCTATCCTGATCGACAACGCCGCGCGTCAGCTTGGCTTCCCGGTCGGCCCGATCCAGCTGACCGATGAAACTTCGATTGATCTCGGGGCCAAGATCGCCCGCGCCACCAAGGCGGCCATGGGCGACGCCTATCCGGACAGCCCCTCGGACGATCTGATCTTCTGGATGGAGGAACAGGGCCGTTTGGGTCGCAAGGCCAATGCGGGGTTCTTTGACTATGACGACAAAGGCAAGCGCGTTGAATACTGGAAGGGTCTGCAAGACAAGTACCCGCTGGCCAAAGACCAACCAGACCTGATCGAAGTGCAGGAACGTCTGATGTTTGCACAGGTTCTGGAAGCCGTCCGCGCATTGGAAGAAGGCGTTCTGGAAGACATCCGCGAAGGCGACGTCGGCGCGATTCTGGGCTGGGGCTTTGCCCCATGGTCGGGTGGTCCGCTGAGCTGGCTGGATATCATCGGCACGCCCTATGCGGCCGAGCGCTGCGATCAATTGGCAGAAGCTTATGGCGAGCGCTTTTCCTGCCCACCGCTGCTGCGTGAGATGGCCGAAAAAGGTCAGAGCTTCTATGGCCGCTTCAATCCTGAAGCAAAAGCCGCCTGAAACAATGATGCAGGCGCGTGAAACCACGCGCCTGCATCGTTCTTGTCAGTGTTTGGTTAGATCTGCCATTCGGGCCGCAGGAACAGAACCGGAGCGTTCGGACGCCCCGGTCGACCCGGTCGCCTGACCCCAGATGGCGGGCGGATCGGAAATATCGGGTCCTGTGGGATGGGTGCAGGCAGTGCACCCAATGGGTTTGCAAGGGCTGACATATCACCCTTGATTGCTATGAAATTGGCCAAGTCCGCAGCGGCCACGTCGTCTGCGACCTCGTAGCTTTGCCTATGCAGCGACCCGCGCATCGAAAAACGACCCGAGGGGCAATAGGCTTGTAAGCCGCCTTCGACAAAGATCACCTGATCCTCGTCGAAAAACAGTGAGCAGACTTCAAAAGAAGAACCCGGTGCTTGCGACATCAGACGACCTGCGCCACTCAACACACGCGCGGGCACCACTGACACCCCGTCTCTTTCGGCATCGATTTTGGACAGGGTCAACGCCATGCCCTGTTCGGGCATCAGCCAGACAGGCCGTCCGTTAAACGCGGCGCGGGCCGGTACAAAAACAGGCAGATATTCGTCCCGCCGCTCGTCTGCAGGGATAACCACAACGTTGGTTGAAATGCGGCGCACCTCTTTGAAGCCGTGATCCAACGTGCGGACCAGATCACCAACAGCGATCCGTTCGACGGGTTTCCAGCCACTGGTGGTTGCAACTTTCGTGCCTTTCAGAAACCCTCCGCGGCGTGCGTTCACCGCTTGGTTCAGGTTGGTTGGATCACCGTCAGGCGTTTGATTCAGATAAACAGAAATACTCGTAACTTCAGACACGTGCCGAACCCCCTTTGGCACCAATTGATATGTCTCAGTGGTAGCACCAAAGATGAAGGTCGTCTTATTTCCGACATAATTACGCCCAATTTATGCTAATTTTGCCTTATGTTCCGGCTTTTTTGTAAACACTCTCACCGAATAAACGGGCTTTATTGCGAAATTTGAAACGAAAAGCGGGCACTCTTTGTTCGAATCCCGGCCCTTCAGTGCGTTGGAAGCGTCAAGCCACCTCTTGCAACGACGAAGAGCGTCTGGCCCGCCATCCAAGCAATGCCCCTGCCGCCGCTATCAAGACTATTCCCGAAACTTGCAGAGCACCGATGGTCTGCCCAAGCGCGACAAAGGCAAAGAGCGGACCAAAAATCATCACTGAATACTCGAAAACCGCCACATACGACGGTTCGCCAACCTGATACGCCTTGATCAGCATATAGACAGCGATTGTTGAACCCACAGCCTGGATGCCTATCCAAAGCATCGCGGGTCCGAACGCCCAAACCCAGCCACGCGTGACAAATCCATCCGGTCTGTCAGGGGTTTCAACGGGAACAACCGTGAAGGTGATAACACCAATCGCTCCGGCAATGGCCAGCGTGGTAACCATTGCCGCCAACATTGCCACTGTGCTTTCTTCAGAGCACATCGAACGTGTCAGGATCGAACTCAGCGCATAGAAAAACCCTGCGGCAACCGGCAAAAGCGTCCGCGCATCAAAGTCAGTCGGGTTTGGCTGAAGCACCAAGAGAATACCGGTAAAACCCATCAGAACAGCAAGAATGCGCCAGGGGCCTATCGTCTGCTTGAGCGCAAGCGCCGAGATCAGCAACACGAAGATCGGGGACGTGAACAATCCCGCCAACGCTTCTGCAATTGGCATCATTGACAACGAGGCGAAGTAACACAGCATGGCCGTCGTCATCAGAATGCTGCGCAAAATGACAGCCCCCCAACGACGTGGACGCAGCCCACCCAACCCCAGAGCAGACAGGCCAACGATGAGCGGAAACATCAGCAGAGCGCGGGTCAGGTGGAACTGCCACAAGCCAACCGTTTCAGCCAACAGAACCACCACATTGTCGATCACACCAATGATCGCCATGGCACCGACCATCAAGCCAGAGGCCAACACCGGTGAAGTTGTTGGATGATCCTGCATGTAAACGCCCCAATTGCGATCAAAGATCGGCGGTTCCAATCCTGTTCGGTATCCAGCACATTTCGGAAGGACTGCGCAACAGGTTTGCGCCTAACGAATGCCCCATGCTAAGCTGTGGCAAAACAAATCTGAGCAGACCCCATCAAGATGACGGCCCTGAAAAAGTACCAGCGGATCGAAGCCACCGGTCTGTGGCGCCCCTCGCCCGATGAACAACGGCGAGAGGTCGTGGTGTCGATCGGCGAAGCCACTCTGACGATTTCTGACTTTAATGACAGGGCATTGACCCATTGGTCTTTGGCAGCCTTGGAACGACAGAATCCGGGCTCTTTTCCGGCCATCTTCCACCCCGACGGCGACCCGGACGAAACGCTGGAACTGGCCGAAACCGAGACCACGATGCTGGACGCCATCGACCGGCTGCAACGCGCCATAGATCGCGCACGCCCGCATCCCGGTCGTCTGCGGTGGTTGAGTGTTGGGGGCGTCGTTGCTGCTGTTCTGGCCCTGTTGCTGTTTTGGCTGCCTGCTGCGCTGCAAGGCCACGTCGTCTCGGTTGTACCTCAGGTCAAGCGACAAGAGATCGGGGAAACCATTCTACACCGAATTGAACGTGTTTCCGGGCGCGCCTGTTCTTCGGTTGATGCGCAGGCTTCGCTGGATCGGCTGGCCAAGCGGACTGGTGTACGCCAGATCATTATCCTGCCCGCAGGCGTTCAGGATAGTCTGAGCCTTCCCGGCGGCACGGTTGTGTTGAACAAATCGTTGGTCGAAGACTTTGAAGATCCTGCCGTGGCAGCGGGTTACGTTATTGCGGAACGTGCCCGCATGGAACAGACGGACCCGCTTGATGATCTTCTGGATCGAACCGGCGCATCGTCGGCCTTCCGTTTGCTGACAACCGGTGGGCTGACACCTGCCATCATAGACAGCTACACCGAGCAAGTTATGTCAGACCCTCGGCCTTCGCTTTTGGATGACCAGCTTTTGACGGTCTTTGCACAAGCCGCCCTGCCCTCGACGCCTTATGCGTATGCCAGAGATATAACAGGTGAAACTGTCTTGGGACTGATCGAGGCGGACCCGATGGCAGGTCGCACCCTGGAACAGGTTTTGCCGGACCGCGACTGGGTCCGGCTTCAGAACATTTGTGGCGAATAATCGGACTTACTTGGTGCCGAACATACGGTCGCCCGCATCGCCCAGACCCGGCATGATATAGCCTTTCGAGTTCAGCTCACGGTCCAAAGCGGCGGTGACAATATGCACGTCAGGGTGCGCTTCTTTCATGCGCGCCACTCCTTCAGGTGCCGCCAGAAGGCAAAGGAAGCGGATATCCGTTGCGCCCGCCTCTTTCAGCAGGTCAATAGCGGCGGCAGAGCTGTTGCCAGTGGCCAGCATCGGGTCAACAGCAATGACCAGTCGGTCTTTCAGCCCTTCGGGTGCCTTAAAATAGTACTGAACGGGTTTCAGCGTTTCTTCGTCGCGGTATAGACCCACGAAACCGACACGCGCTGAAGGCACCAGTTCTAGAACGCCATCCAACATCCCGTTGCCGGCACGTAAGATAGACACCAAGGCCATCTTCTTACCCGCCAGAATGGGGGCGTCCATCTCTTCCATCGGCGTTTCGATATGGCGCGTGGTTAACGGGATTTCGCGCGTGACCTCGTAGGCCAACAAAAGCGTAATTTCGCGCAGCAACTGCCGAAATTCAGCCGTTGAGGTGCCTTTGTTACGCATGAGCGTCAGTTTGTGTTGAACCAGCGGGTGATCGACGACGGTCAGATGTTCGCTCATGATATCTCCAGTCTTTTCTTGACCCGCGCGCGGGTGTCTTCATCGCAGAAAGCCGCATCCAGGGCCATCTCATTCAGTGCCGCAAAATCTTCGGCCTCCCAGCCGAAAGCTGCGTTCAACATCTCATATTCCCGCCGCATGGTCGTGTGAAAAAACGGCGGGTCGTCTGTGGATACCGTGACCTTCACGCCCGCGTCGCGCAAGCGCGCAATCGGGTGGGCCGCGAAATCAGGGAATAGACCCAGTACCACGTTCGAACCCGGGCAGACTTCAAGTGTGATGTCTCGGTCGACAAGCTCGCGAACAAGGTCCGGGTCTTCAACGGCACGGACGCCGTGACCGATGCGTTCGACCCCCAGATCGCGGATGGCATCACGTACGCTGTCAGGGCCGCCGAACTCACCCGCATGAGTGGTCAAACGCAGACCGGCTTCGCGTGCACAATCGAAGGCCCATTTGAAATTGCCCTGCGCACCGATGGATTCGTTTCCGCCCATACCGAAACCGGTAATCCAGTCGCCCGCCGTCTCAGCTGCACAATGGGCGCTGCGCTTGGCCTGTTCGGGGCCGAAGTGGCGCACACAGGTGATGACGCCACGCAGAGTGATACCGAATTTGCGCTCGGCCTCGTCTGCCGCATCCTGAATGGCGTTCAGATAATCGCGCCAAGCGTTCAGATCTCCGCCGCCACAGAATTCAGGGCTCAGAAAAGTCTCAGAGTAGACCACGCCATTCTCAGCGCTTTCTTCCAGAATGGCCAAAGTGAGCCGCCGGAAGTCTTCGGGCGTTTTCAGGACTTCGCACGCGGCTTCATACACGCTCAGGAAATGCGCGAAGTCGCGGAAATCATACGATCCGTCCGGTTTGAAGATACCGCTCAGGTCCACGCGCTTTTCATGCGCGAGTTGGCGGATGAATGCGGGGGGCGCTGCGCCTTCGTGATGCAGGTGCAGTTCGATTTTTGGAAGGTCGGCGACGCTCATAAAAAATTCCTACCCGGCCCTTGCGCCGGAATGTTCAGGTGATGGGCAATGCTGGCGGCTATGTCGGCAAAGTCCACGTGCCCGATTTGTCCCGCACTTTGCCCTGCTATCAGAACCGGCACCTGTTCACGCGTGTGATCCGTTCCGGTCCAGCTGGGGTCATTGCCATGATCAGCAGTCAGCAACAATAGGTCGCCGGGGCGGAGCTTTGCCAGAATCTTTCCGATCTCGCGGTCGAACCATTCCAAAGCGCGGGCATAACCGCTGATGTCGCGGCGATGGCCGTAAAGGCTGTCGAATTCGACAAAATTGGCAAAGGTTAAACTGCCTTCTTCCGCCTCATCCACAAGATCAGACAGGTGCTGCATCAATTCGGCGTCCGACCCTTTACGCAGTGTGTCGATGCCCTGCATCGAGAAGATATCGCCGATCTTGCCCACTGCGTGCACCTTGCGCCCTGCATCCTGCACCCAATTGGTCAGCACCGGTGCGGGCGGCAAAATGGCGAAATCCTTGCGATTGGTCGTGCGTTCAAAGCCCGTCTCTGGCGTGCCGACGAAGGGGCGCGCAATGACACGACCCACTTTCATCTCATGCAGACGCGGTGCAAGTGAGCGGCACATGTCCAGCAGCCGGTCCAACCCGAAGCTTTCTTCATGAGCGGCGATTTGAAACACACTGTCGGCAGAGGTGTAGCAGATCGGCCAACCGGTCCGCATGTGCTCGGCACCCAACTCGGCGATGATCGCAGTGCCCGACGCATGACAATCCCCAAGGACGCCTTCGGTCCCCGCTGCCTCAGCCGCAGCACGGCTCAGGTCCGCTGGAAAGGCTGGAACCGTGTCTGGAAAGTAATGCCAATCCCATGGCACCGGTAGGCCCGCCAATTCCCAATGGCCCGAAGGTGTGTCCTTGCCGGGCGAATGCTCTCGCGCGCAGCCCCAAAGGCCCGTAGGTTCTGCGTTCAATCCCGGGGACGCTTCACCGGACGCCAAGCGCACAGCCGCACCAAGACCCAATGCGTCGAGATGCGGCAGGTTCAAAAAACCGGAACGACCCTCTTCCGCGCGCCCCTCGGCACAAGCCTGCGCGATGTGGCCCACTGTATTCGCGCCGGTATCCGGAACGTTGCCGTTGAAAAACCGGTTGGCATCCGGCGCCCCGCCAATTCCGACGGAATCCGTCACTACGAGAAAGGCGCGGCTCATAAGCTGATCCTTTCGTGGATCAGAGCAGGTAACGTCGGAGCAGTATCGCTGATCGTGATCGCGTCAAGCACGCTTTCAGCGGCGCGCCGTGCAGCGTCCTCCCGCGCCGAATGGATTACGGCGATGGGTGCCCCTTTGGACACACGATCCCCTAGCCGGAGAATGCCGGAAATCCCAACAGCCGGGTCGATCTGGTCGCTTTCGACCTGACGACCACCGCCCAGTGCTACGACGGCAAGACCCAGCGCCTCACCGTTGATAGCCGCGATATAGCCGTCCTTCGGGGCAGAGACTTCTTGGATGACGCTTGCCTCGGGCAGGAACCGGGCCCAGGTCTCGACGAACTGTACGGGGCCGCCGACCGCAGCCATCATGCGACCAAACCGCTCCGCAGCGCGCCCGTCACGAATGATTTCGGCAATTTTTTCTCGCCCCTCTTCAACCGATGCGCACATTGCAGCATCATGCAGCAGGACCCCGCCCAACTCGGCAGAGATGTCAGCCAACGGTGAAGATTGCGATCCGGTCAGGACCTTCATGACTTCGGCTATTTCCAACGCATTGCCAAGCGCCGGTGCCAATGGCTGATTCATGTCCGTTATGACGGCTGATGTCCGGCACCCGGCCGCGTTCGCGGTCTGAGTCAATGCAAAGGCCAGCTTGTTGGCTTCTTCCATCGTTTTCATGAAGGCACCGCTGCCGACCTTGACGTCTAAAACCAACGCATCCGGGCTGGCCGCCAATTTTTTGGAAAGGATCGATGCGGTGATCAGATCCAAACTTTCCACAGTCGCGGTCACGTCGCGCACCGCATAAAGTCGCTTATCGGCCGGAGCGATCTGGCCCGTTGCCCCGACGATGGCCGCACCGGTTTCGCGCAAGATCTGCGCAAGGCGATCCTGCCCGATCTGTGTGCTGACACCCGGTATTGCCTCAAGCTTGTCCAACGTGCCACCAGTGTGCCCCAAGCCACGGCCCGAGATCATCGGAACATAAGCCCCGCACTCCGCAAGCGCCGGGGCAATTACCAGACTGACGCTATCCCCGACCCCGCCGGTCGAGTGTTTGTCAATCACAGGCCCGTCCACATCCCAAGTGAGAACCTCACCGCTATCGCGCATCGCAACCGTCAGATCCGCACGCCCCTGCGAACCCAATCCCCCCATGCAGACAGCCATGGCAAAGGCCCCGGCCTGCGCGTCACTGACGCTGCCATCGGCTAGACCTTGCGCGAACCAGATCAGTTCCTCGCACCCCGGCACATCGTGCTTGCGCAGCTTTGCTATAATCGAACGGGCGTCCATGCGTTCAGACATCCTCCATATGCGAGGCATCGAACGCGCCCGGCAGCAATTCTCCGATGGTGGTTTCGAACTCGGCGCCGTCCACGGTCGCCAGAGTGACTTTCACATCGCGCTTGCCGAACTCGGCCAGTTTCTGTCGGCACCCACCGCAAGGCGGCACGGGTTGCGGGCTAGAGGCGACCACATAAACTTCGGTCAGTTCCTGCTCGCCCGCGGCGACCATCGCGGCAATCGCACCGGCCTCAGCACACGTGCCTTCGGGGTATGCGACGTTCTCGACGTTGCAACCGGAAAAAACCTGACCCGAGGAAGACCGCAGCGCCGCGCCGACCTTGAAGTTCGAATAAGGCGCATAGGCGTTTTCCCGGACAGACAAAGCAGCGTCTTTCAGCGACATGGCGATTCCCTATTTTTGATCATCTGGTCAGAAAATTGGACCCTACCGGAAAAAGGTGGGGGAATAGAAGCCCCCCTTCCCTTGTTTTTCAGTCACCCCAGCGTAGTGGTGAAGGTACCGGGCAAGGTGACTTCCAGCAACTCGACATCATCCGACGGCGCGGACAGGCGCGTACGCATACCCGGTGGAATGACAAATGCGTCCCCTTGCTCCAGCCGGTATGGTTCACGCCCTTCGCCTTCCAGCGTCACTTGGCCGTCCATCACAAAGGTAAAATGGATATCGGTGTCATGGCTGGCCCATTCCGGATCACCCTGCCCTTTGCGCACGACCTGAACCCCGGCGACACCCTTGGTGTTCTCGGCAATCGTTGTGTCGCGGCAGATGTATCCCGGCAGGCGGAATGGCGTCCATTCCGCGTCCTTCGCCTGATTGTAGACAAAGCGTTGCCCCTGCCATTCCCGATCGGGGCGAAAATGCGGGGTTGGGAGCTGCATGTCATGGTCGATTTCCGTGACATGTTCTGCCGGCACACCGATCTCAATGACCTGAACGTTATCGGATGCTTCCAGCACGCGATGACGAATTTCCGGCGGCTGGATAAAGCAATCGCCAGCGGTCAGGCGCATTTTCTCACCTTGATCTTCATAGACGACATCAACCCATCCGTGGATGCAAAAGATCAGCTGAAACCCGACCTTGTGAAAATGCACCATGTCAGGCACCGGGCCACCGTCGGGGATACGAATATGGCTGGCGATGATCGATCCACCCAAGCGGTCTGGCACCAGATCGCGGTAGTGCATCCCTGCGCGGCCAATGATCCAAGGTGCCTGATCCTTGAGCCTGCGCACCACAAAGGAATGAACCGTTTCAGGCATCACAAGTGGGGGGTTACGCTCTTCGATTTCAACACGGGTGCCGTTGGGCGCAACAAGAACGCGTTCACCGTTGGCGAAACCTTCGGGGTCATCGGTCAGGATACGCAGCGTTCCAGCGCTTTCGGGTGCATCCTTTTCGATGCGCAAGCGCAACCCATGACCTGAGAACACCGCTATTCGCGGATCGTCTGCGGGATAGATCATGTCCATCTTCATCCCCAGTGTATTTGTGTAAAAGGGGATGTCGTCACGCAACTCCTGCGTGGGCTGGCGAAATTCAGCGTATGTCTGCGATGGATTGGCTGTCTTGGTCATCGTGCGTTCCGTTGGATTGCGTTTTGGGCCATCCGATCAGAACAGCGACCAAAATGCCAATCGAAAAGAACATCTCGAGCGTTTCTTCCAGCACAAAAAGGCGCACCATCATGAGGTCTGACAAAGCACCAGCATATAATCCCGAAAACTCTTCCAGAAGTTGGGCGATGACAGCAACAGACCCCGCCGCAATAAACACCATTAAGGAAAGGTTGCGTTGTTTGAACGCGCGCCAACCTGTTGGAATGCCGTGCCAGATGGCACCACCGAGCACAAGGATGACCAAAGCACCCCTGACCCAGGTGACATCTAAAAAAACGTCCAAACCGTGAAGGATTGCGAACGGTAGGCTGCCCTCGGAATAGATGTCGGCCTCTAATTCGCGTTCGGCCAGCAAAAGGCAAGTCAGGCCAATATATGCACGCGAGATGCCCTGATAGCGCCACAGCGCAGCTAGACCTGCGACAAACAAACCAGCGGCCGAGAGTGTTTCGATCGGGCCACCTTCCTGATTAAACGTCGCTGCGAACTCGGGCCAGACGAGAACAACGCCAACGAGAGCGCACGCCAATGCCACCAAGCCCCACAACGCCAGCCGAGAATAGCCAGCATGTGCAGAAAAGCCGGACGAGAAGCCCTCGGCTTGATCACTTAGCTTGATTGTCATTACTGCTGCTTCTTGCCTGAGTGGTTTTTGAATCGCAAAGTTGCCCGTATGTAAATGTTTTGCGACAAAATTCAATCCGCAGACGCCTCACAGTTGCGACAACTCGCCGAAGTGACGCAACGTAGCCAAGCTTGAAAAAATAGTTTAAAGTTAAATTATATTTTTTAGGGAGAAGAAGAACCGATGCCTGACACCCCCAGTTTGAGACAGGCTGCGCTTGAATATCATGCACATCCGAAGCCCGGAAAGCTTGAGATCAAGGCCACAAAGCCAATGGCCAACGGGCGCGATCTGGCTCGGGCCTATTCGCCCGGCGTGGCAGAGGCCAGTCTTGAAATCAAAGCCGATGCCGCAAATGCCGAGCGTTACACCGCACGTGGAAATCTTGTTGCGGTGGTGTCCAACGGCACTGCTGTTCTCGGGCTGGGGAATATCGGAGCACTTGCCTCGAAACCGGTGATGGAGGGCAAGGCCGTCCTGTTCAAAAAGTTCGCAGGCATCGATTGCTTTGATATCGAAGTCGACCAACCTGACCCCGAGAAGCTGGCGGATATCGTTTGTGCGCTGGAGCCGACATTTGGCGCGATCAATCTTGAGGATATTAAGGCCCCCGACTGCTTCATAGTCGAGAAATTGTGCCGCGAACGCATGAACATTCCGGTGTTCCATGATGACCAGCACGGCACCGCCATTGTCGTGGGGGCGGCCGCAAAGAACGCCTTGCATGTGGCAGGAAAATCATTTGGCGACATCAAGGTCGTTTCAACCGGCGGCGGGGCCGCAGGAATTGCCTGCCTGAACATGCTGTTGAAACTGGGCGTCAAGCGCGAGAACATCTGGTTGTGTGACATCCACGGGCTTGTCTATGAAGGTCGTGCCGAGGACATGAACCCACAGAAATCCCAGTTCGCCCAGAACTCGGATCTGCGGACATTGGACGACGTGATCGGAGAAGCAGACCTGTTTCTGGGCCTCAGCGGCCCGAATGTCCTGAAACCCGAAATGGTTGCGAAAATGGCCAGCCGCCCGATTATTTTTGCGCTGGCCAACCCAACGCCGGAAATCCTGCCCCAGGCCGCGCGCGAGGTCGCGCCGGATGCGATCATCGCCACAGGGCGCAGCGATTTTCCCAATCAGGTCAATAACGTACTGTGTTTTCCCTTTATCTTCCGGGGCGCACTGGATGTAGGTGCAACCGAGATCAACGATGAGATGCAGATTGCCTGTGTCGACGGTATCGCCGAAATGGCGCGCGCGACGACAAGTGCCGAGGCTGCCGCAGCTTACAAAGGTGAACAGCTGACATTTGGTCCAGATTACCTGATCCCCAAACCTTTCGACCCTCGTCTGGTTGGTGTGGTCTCTTCGTCTGTGGCAAAGGCGGCCATGGATAGCGGCGTCGCCAAGAGGCCAATCGAGGATCTGGAAGCCTATAAGGAAAAGCTGAACCAAACCGTCTTCAAGTCTGCCCTTCTGATGCGCCCCGTGTTCGAGGCTGCAGCAGCTGCCTCCCGCCGAATCGTCTTTGCCGAGGGTGAGGACGAACGGGTGCTCCGGGCCGCACAAGCCATCTTGGAAGAGACAACTGAAACACCAATCCTGATCGGGCGCCCAGAAGTGATCGAAGCACGCTGTGAACGGCTCGGCCTGACCATCCGCCCTGGAACGGATTGCCAGATCGTGAACCCGGAAAACGATCCGCGGTATTATGATTACTGGAACTCGTATCATCAGATCATGCAACGCCGTGGTGTCACACCGGATTTGGCCAAGGCGATCATGCGCACCAACACCACAGCGATTGGCGCAATCATGGTTCATCGCGGTGAGGCTGACAGCATGATCTGTGGCACATTCGGCGAATATCGCTGGCATCTGAACTACGTGGAACAGGTGTTGGACGAAGGCGACCTACGTCCGCATGGCGCTTTGTCTCTGATGATTTTGGAGGACGGGCCCTTGTTCATCGCCGACACCCATGTTCGTCAACTGCCCACGCCCGAGGAGTTGGCCGAAAGCACAATTGGTGCCGCGCGGCATGTGCGCCGGTTCGGGATCGAACCAAAGATTGCCTTCTGCTCGCAGTCGCAATTCGGAAACCAAGCCGAAGGGTCCGGCAAACGGCTACGCGCGGCGCTGGACATTCTGGATCAACAGCCGCGTGATTTCGTTTACGAGGGCGAAATGAATCTGGATGCCGCATTGGATGCGGACCTAAGGGCCCGCATCTTTCCGGGATCACGACTGCAGGGCGCGGCAAATGTGTTGATTTTTGCTCATGCGGATGCCGCCAGCGGGGTGCGCAATATCCTCAAGATGAAGGCGGACGGGATCGAAGTTGGCCCCATTCTAATGGGCATGGGCAACAAAGCTCATATTGTCACGCCTTCGATCACAGCGCGCGGGTTGCTGAATATGGCTGCCATAGCAGGCACCCCGGTTGCGCATTACGGCTGAGCAAACTCAGCAAGAAAACCAAAACCGCTCCCCAGTGTTGGGTGCGGTTTACCAAAAGTTTACCGCCGCTCTGCTATTGCAGTTCACGCATAGCCCGATTTTCTGAAGGCCGCGCACCGACCAGACCTTGCGCGTTAAGGTGAGTCGTGACCCGGTGTTTTTTTGCAGCAAGTAGTTTGCAGTTTTGCAAAATGGGCTGAAGAATATCGAATTCCCGATATTGAAAAAGGGGTTTGCAAAACTTTGCAGCCCCCTCAGCGGGTTCCTGCAAATATTTTGCGATAAACTGACGCGTCGTCATTTGATACGCTTGCCCGAAAGTTTTCTGGGTCCTAACACAATGTCCAAGTCGTTGTGAGGAGGACGAGATGGCGTATCAGGACGTTTATGACAGCTGGAAAACTGACCCCGAAGCGTTCTGGATGGACGCTGCCAAGGGGATCGACTGGGTAAAAGAGCCCAGCAAAGCGTTGTTCGACGAAAATGCGCCTCTCTATGAATGGTTCAGTGATGCGCGGGTCAACACATGCTGGAACGCTGTGGACCGCCACGTTGAAAACGGTCGCGGCGAACAAACCGCCATCATCTATGACAGCCCAATCACGCACACCAAACGTGAGATTTCGTATGTTGAACTGCGCAACCGCGTGGCCAACCTTGCCGGTGCACTGCGAGCCAAAGGCGTCGAGAAAGGTGATCGCGTCATCATCTATATGCCGATGATCCCCGAAGCGCTTGAGGCGATGCTGGCCTGCGCCCGTTTGGGTGCAGTGCATTCGGTCGTGTTCGGCGGGTTTGCCAGCAACGAATTGGCCGTTCGGATTGATGACGCCAAGCCAAAGGCGATCATCGCTGCATCCTGCGGGATGGAGCCGGGCCGTGTGGTGCATTACAAACCCTTGCTGGACGGCGCGATCGACCTGGCCGAACACAAACCTGAATTCTGCGTTATCTTCCAGCGTGAACAAGAGGTTGCCCAGCTGATCGAAGGGCGCGATTTCAACTGGCACGGCTTCCAATATGGTGTTGAACCGGCCGAGTGTGTGCCGGTAGATGGCAATGATCCGGCCTATATCCTTTACACCTCTGGCACTACGGGCGCGCCCAAGGGTGTCGTGCGCCCCACTGCCGGACATCTGGTGGCGCTGAACTGGTCAATGAAGAACATCTATAACGTCGATCCGGGCGACGTGTTCTGGGCCGCATCCGATGTGGGCTGGGTCGTGGGCCATTCATACATCTGCTACGCACCGCTCATCCATGGCAACACAACCATTGTGTTCGAAGGTAAACCGGTTGGCACCCCCGACGCTGGCACCTTCTGGCGCGTGATCTCAGAGCATAAGGTCAAAAGCTTTTTCACAGCCCCGACAGCGATCCGTGCCGTAAAACGAGAAGACCCAAAAGGGGAGATGATCGCCAAGTACGACCTGTCCCATCTGCGCGCCCTTTACCTTGCCGGCGAACGCGCTGATCCCGACACCATCATCTGGGCGCAAGACGCACTGAAGGTTCCGGTGATCGACCACTGGTGGCAAACCGAAACGGGTTGGGCCATCGCTGGCAATCCGCTGGGCATCGAAGAACTGCCGGTCAAGCTGGGCTCACCCGCCAAACCGATGCCGGGCTATGACGTACAGATCCTGGACGAAGGCGGTCATCCAATGAAAGCGGGGGAGTTGGGTGCCATTGCAGTCAAGCTGCCGCTGCCTCCGGGCACGCTGCCCACCCTTTGGAACGCAGAGGCACGGTTCAAGAAATCCTACCTCGAGCACTTCCCCGGATATTACGAAACCGGTGATGCGGGCATGATCGATGAGGACGGTTACCTTTATATCATGGCGCGTACGGATGACGTCATCAACGTGGCAGGCCACCGCCTGTCGACCGGCGGGATGGAAGAGGTGCTGGCCGCCCACCCCGACGTGGCCGAATGTGCGGTGATCGGCGTATCGGATCAGTTGAAGGGCCAGATGCCGGTCGGGTTCCTGTGCCTGAACGCGGGCGCAGACCGGGATCACGGCGATGTGGTTCAGGAAGTGGTCAAGATGGTGCGCGAAAAGATCGGCCCTGTTGCAGCGTTCAAGCTGGCCGTTGTAGTAGACAGGCTGCCCAAGACACGCTCGGGTAAGATCCTGCGCGGCACCATGGTCTCTATTGCTGACAACCAGGACTATAAAATGCCTGCCACGATCGACGACCCGGTCATCCTTGATGAAATCAAGGACGCCTTACAAACAATCGGTTACGCCAAGTAATCTAGGGGGCGGCGTAGGCCGCCCTTTTCGCGTCTGCACTTGCATCCTGGATCAGGCCCCCTACTCTCGCTGTAAACAGTGAGGGCCCATGACACACTCTGACATCTGGCGTCTCAGCGCTACAGATTTGACCAACCTGACACGTCGCGGTGATCTGAGTGCGACTGAGGCTGCTCAAGCTTCGATTGACCGGATGGATGCAGTCAACCCGGACCTGAACGCTGTTGTAGAAGATCTACGCACCGAAGCCTTGGAACGCGCGCAATCTCTGGATCACGCCCGTGCAAACGATCAACCGACCGGGCCCCTGCATGGTGTACCGGTTACGATCAAAGTGAATGTCGACCAAAAAGGGCACGCCACCACCAATGGCGTTGTGGCATTGAAAGATGTGATCGCCCCGGATGACGCGCCGGTCGTCAGCAATTTGCTAAAAGCTGGGGCCGTTGTCATCGGGCGGACCAATACACCAGAGTTTTCGTTTCGGGCCGACACAGACAACCCGCTATATGGGCGCACGCATAACCCTTGGGGGCGGCATATCTCACCCGGCGGGTCTTCGGGCGGGGCGGGCGCTGCCGTAATGGCAGGTATCGGTGCGTTGGCTCATGGCAATGATATTGGCGGCAGCCTGCGCTTTCCGGCAGCGGCCAACGGAGCAGTCACTGTGAAACCTGGGCTGGGGCGTGTCCCGGCCTGGAACCCCAGCCAAACGGTTGAACGAGGTCTGTTGGCCCAGTCGATGTCCGTTCAGGGCCTGATCACACGCTCAGCTGCGGATTTGCACCTGTCGATGCCCAGCGTGATCGCGGCCGACGCGCGTGACCCTTTCCATGTGCCAATGCCTTGGCGCGGTGAATCCCCCGACGGCCCCATCAAGGTGGCGTTCACTAAAAATACCTTTGGATATGCCCTGCATCCCGAGGTCGAAAAGGCGCTTGATACGGCACGGGACGCTCTGGTCGATGCTGGCTATGCCGTGGATGAGGTTGATCCACCAGACGTGTTTGAATGTGGCAGGATCGGCTATCGGACCTTGATGGGCGAAGTTCTGACCTTGATGAAATCGGATATCGAAGCAGCGGGATCGCAAACCATTCGAGAGATTTTCGACGTCTACTTTCAAGAATTTCCACCTATCGTCGAAACCGAGTTGGTTAAGATGTTGGCCAAACGCAGCCACTATGCGCGTGAATGGTCGCTGTTCTTGCAAGACTATCCGCTGGTTCTGTCGCCGTTCCTGCCGCAGCCCTTTTTCAAGCCCGACCGGGATACAGAAGGAGTTGAAGGTGTTCATGAGGTTCTGGGCTGTGCCGTGTATTCTTATGCGATGAACTTCCTGGGGCTGCCAGCAGCCTGCGTACCCGCACGGCTGGCAAATCTGCCTAAAGGGCCTCAGCCGATCAACGTTCAGATTGCCGCCAATCGTTGGCGCGAAGATCTGGCGGTAGATGCCGCGGTGGCGATCGAAGCCCGCGTGGGTCAAATGTGCACCGCGCTTTGGGAACAAATGGACACGACGTAGGCGAATGCAAAAAAAATAGACCCTGGGTCATTGTGCCCAGGGTCCGACTGCTTAAATAAGCCCGGAAATCTGATGACGAGCGTAGCACCACCCACCCTCGCCAGCGCAAAATTTGCACAATCATTCGAAAACGCCGTTCAGGTGGCCACTCACTCCCACCTTGGCGTGTTCTCCGGGTGAATTCACCCTAGCCAATTCGCGATAAATTCCCTGTGAACTGGTTCACATAAGCCAGAAAAAAATGTGCGGCGGCTCAAATTCATGTGAATTGTTCAGAAATTAGGCGTTCTTCAAGGCCGTGGCCGGGGTCAAACAGAATACGGTGAGCAATGGCCGGTTCAGACCTGATTTCAACCCAATCAATTTCCGGGAATGAGATGGAATCGGCATCCGCCATAACCGGGCGTTTATCTGCATCCAGAACATCGAACCGAACCTTTGCGATCTTGGGCAACAGCGCACCGCGCCAACGGCGGGGGCGAAAAGCGGCAATCGCCGTCAACGCCAAAACATCCGATCCGATGGGCAGGATCGGTCCGTGCGCGGAATAATTATAGGCTGTCGATCCGGCTGGTGTTGACAACAGAGCCCCATCGCAGACCAGTTCCGGCATCCGCACGCGGCCATCGACGCTGATCTTCAGCCTTGCCGCCTGTGGCCCTGCCCGCAACAGCGACACTTCGTTAATGGCAAGCGCCTCGTGCAGCGTGCCGGATTGATCCATTGCCCGCATCAAAAGCGGGTTGATTACTTCTTCCTCGGCATCCTCGAGACGTGCCATAAGGTCGTCTTCGTGATATTCGTTCATCAGGAATCCGATCGTGCCCCGGTTCATGCCGTAAACCGGTGTATCAAGATGCTGCATGTTGTGCAGGGTGCGCAACATGAAGCCGTCCCCGCCCAAAGCGACAACAACATCAGCATCCCGCGGTGCCGCGTTTCCGTGTTTGGCAACCAGAATATCCCGGGCCGTCTGCGCCACTTTGACATCGCTGGCAAGAAAGGCAATTCTCTTTTTCATGTTTTCCGGTTTCCGGTGCTACACATTTGGTTCCGAAACAAACATACCTTTCCCCAATAGGCCAGTCTTGACGCCCCAGCGGACCAAATCGTCGCTTTACAGCTTTTGAAGATGCAGCGTTTCCGATAGGAAATCCGCAAGTTTTTTACCCAGCCATGTGGAGCGCCCATGAACGCCAACCTTCGTGATACCGGATTTTTCACCCAGTCCCTATCGGACCGTGACCCTGAGCTTTTCGGCTCGATCACGTCCGAGCTGGGCCGTCAGCGCGACGAGATCGAGCTGATTGCATCCGAGAACATCGTCTCTGCCGCCGTGATGGAAGCGCAGGGCTCGGTGATGACCAACAAATACGCCGAAGGTTATCCGGGTCGGCGCTATTATGGAGGTTGCCAGTTTGTCGATATTGCCGAGAACCTGGCCATCGACCGGGCCAAGGAACTGTTTGGCTGCGGCTTTGCCAATGTGCAGCCGAACTCGGGCTCTCAGGCCAACCAGGGTGTGTTCCAGGCGCTGATCCAGCCCGGTGACAATATTCTGGGCATGAGCCTGGATGCCGGTGGTCACCTGACCCACGGCGCGCGCCCGAACCAGTCGGGCAAGTGGTTCAACGCGGTGCAATACGGCGTCCGCAAAGAAGACAACATGCTGGACTATGATCAGGTCGAGGCGCTGGCGAAAGAGCACCAGCCCAAGCTGATCATCGCCGGCGGCTCGGCCATCCCGCGCCAGATCGACTTTGCCCGCATGCGCCAGATCGCCGACATGGTGGGTGCCTATCTGCACGTGGACATGGCACACTTCGCCGGTCTGGTGGCGGCGGGTGAGCATCCCAGCCCCTTCCCACATGCACATGTGGCGACCACGACCACGCACAAGACCCTGCGTGGACCGCGTGGGGGTATGATCCTGACCAATGATGAAGATATCGCTAAGAAAGTGAATTCGGCGATCTTCCCCGGCATTCAGGGCGGCCCGCTGATGCATGTGATCGCCGGTAAGGCCGTGGCCTTTGGCGAAGCCCTGCGGCCCGAGTTCAAAACCTATATCAGCCAAGTCATTACCAACGCGCAAGCGCTGTCGGACCAGCTGATCAAGGGCGGTCTGGACACGGTGACCCACGGCACCGACACCCATGTGGTGCTGGTCGACCTGCGCCCCAAGGGCGTGAAGGGCAATGCAACCGAGAAGGCTCTGGGCCGGGCGCATATCACCTGCAACAAGAACGGCGTACCGTTTGACCCCGAAAAGCCGACCATTACCTCGGGTATCCGTCTGGGCTCACCCGCAGGCACCACCCGCGGCTTTGGCGAGGTCGAGTTCCGCCAGATCGCCGATTGGATCATCGAAGTGGTCGACGGCCTGGCGGCCAACGGCGAAGACGGCAACGGCGCTGTCGAAGCCAAGGTCAAAGCCGAGGTCGCAGACCTCTGCGCCCGCTTCCCAATCTATCCGAACTTGTAATCTATAAAACACAAATGATAACGGCGCCTCTGAGGCGCCGTTTTTCTTACTAAGGCTCGGGCCAAACGCAACGGCCGGAACGGGTGGGATCAGACCTCGCCCTCGGCCTCTTTCAAAGCATCTTCAAGCAGTTTCTCATTTCGCGCCTCTTCGATCCTGTTGATGCGATCCTCAGCCGAGCGGCTGTCAAAGCGGTATTTCACAACATTGATCAGGCTGAGTGTCAGCAAAACGATGCCCATACCCCAGTAACCCTTGGTCGCCAGCGGCACGTCGGTAGACAAGTACAAAGAGATACCCAGCAACAGATAAGCCACAGCCACGCCAGCACCGTTCAGCATCAGGATCAAGTTGTTTTCACCACGGTTAGTCATTTGAAGTCTCCTTAGTCAAAATACGGGTTCGTCAGTTTCAGGATTGAGCCTTAAGGCGGCTCAGAACTTCCGCTGCGCTAGAGCGGGTTTTGGGGCCATACCCGGCCTCTTCCATCCGTTGGGCCACGGTGCTGTGATCCAAGCCCGCGTCGATCTCGCGCAGGATTTCGGATTGTTCAAACGGGTCATCCTGAGACATCACTCGGGCGATCAGCTCTTCCGCCTCTTCCGCCGGGCTGGTGCCACCCAAGTGACGGTTCAGCCGCTTTTGCAGCCCCTGCTCTCGTTTCACCGCTCGCGCCGAGATTGCGCCTTGCTTGAGATCCAGAATACGGCGGTTGGCCGTTTGCACCGAGTGGCGCAGTTGCAAGATACGCGCCTCAAGCCGGTCGACGGTTTGCTGGCGCAACGCCAATTCGTTTTCCAAATCTGCAACCGCCTGCGCCGCGCTTTGAACAAGATCCTGCTGATCATCTGCCAGCGCCTGACGGGTCCTTTCCATCAAATCCTGGATGCGAGCCTGCAAGGTTTCGATTTGGCGGGTTTCACCGCGTTGCTTCTGGATCAGGCTGGCAAGCGTCAACTTGGCGGCCTTAAGATTTTGGTCGGCCTCCCGGATTTTCTGGTCAATCAGCTCAACTGAAAAACTATCGCGCAGCCTGTCTTCGGCCCGGGCATTTGCACCATTCATCAGGGTCTTCAATGTATTGAACATGTGATCCTCCAAATTCATGAACATCGTTCACAATTCGGAGATAGCAATTTCTTGAACAGCGTTCAAGTATTTTCATGAACGGCGTTCAGGAAACTATTTGTTTCCAATTCGTGAAAGAACCTGCGCGATCATGCGTTCAATCTGTTCAGGCGGCACGCCTGAGATACGGTTCTCTAGCCCAAGGGTGACAATTCCGTGCACCGATGAGAACAGCGCCCGTGTCATCAAATCCATCTCGACTCGATCCAATTCGGGGAACAACTCGCTGACAGGTTCGGCAATAAAGGAAAACAGGTCTTTCAACGCGCTGCGATACCAATCGGGTACCGAGCCATCATTCGGCATCTGCAGATCAAACAAAGCCCGCCACAGATTGGTATTTTTGTCGGCGAAATGCAGGTAAGCCGTGCTCATGACAATCAGGCGCTGCATTGGTGGCTCACTGCCGTCAAAAGACGTTCCGACAGCTTGCCCAAGACGTTTGAACGTACGCCCGTTTACAGCCATGACAATCGCGTTCAGATCTTCAAACACGTTGTATATGGCACCCAATGCGCATCCAGCATCTTTGGCCAGATCGCGTGCACGAAGGTCGCTCAGACCGTGTTGATCGATGCGTATCTCGGCCGCCTCAACCAGTTTTTCGCGCAACTGCTCTCGCCGGATTTGTGCTTTGGTTGCCATTGCGCCCTCAGAGATTGAACCACGTTCAGATCCCTGCGCATAGTCCGGAACCCAAGGTCAGATCAAGCCACGCCACCACAGAAAAACCAGCAGCAGTGTCGTCAGTGCCAGCAAGTTAAAGGCCAACCCACCCAGCATTCCCAAAAACCAGCCCCATCTGCGGTCGGCCAGATTGATCGCGCTGAGATGTCCTTGCACGACATCTGACGCGCGGATCAGCTTGGGTGTGTCCAGTACCTGCCTCAGCTTGGGATGCGCAGCCATCGCCTCGGACCGTGCCAACACCATGGCTTGCTTGTAGACACGTCGCGGCAGGCGTCGCTTGGCTTTTCGGATCGACGCCTCAAGCGTCTTGTCCCGCACGCCAAGCTTGGCGCGCAGCAAGGCTACGGTCTCGGCAATCCGGGTTTGAATGTCTATGTCCTGCGGCATGGAACCTCCTAACGCGGCAATCTAGCGTTTGGTTCAAAGACCTACAATGGGGCTGGTCGTCGGCAGTGCGTGCGGGTATCACTCGGGACATGTTGAAAAAAATAATACATGGCGAACCAACCGCCCTTCCGCCGCTTATCATTGCACATGGCCTGTATGGATCCGCCCGCAACTGGGGTGTGATTGCCAAACGGCTTTCGGACGAACGGCAGGTCGTGGCGGTGGATATGCGCAATCACGCGCGCAGCATGTGGGACCCGCAGCATGACTATCCGCATCTGGCGCAGGATATCGCTGAAGTCATCGAACAGTACGGCGGCAAGGCCGATGTGCTGGGGCATTCGATGGGCGGCAAGGCTGCGATGACGCTGGCGCTGCAACACGGGTCATTGGTGAACAAGCTGGTGGTCGCAGACATTGCGCCAGTGAAATACACGCATAGTCAGATCCAGTTCATCGATGCCATGCGGGCAGTGGATTTTTCACGCATCGAACGCCGGTCAGACGCAGAGCAGCAACTGGCTGAACTGGGTGTTGAAAAAGCACTGCAGAGCTTCTTTACGCAATCCCTGGACATCAATGGCAAACGTTGGCTGCTGAATTTGGATGTATTGGCGGATCAGATGCCCAACATCATGGGCTTTCCCAACTTGGATGCCTCATGGAACGGGTCCGCTCTGTTTTTGTCAGGTGGTGCATCAGATTATGTTCTGCCAGAGCATCGTGACAAAATCCGCGCGCTGTTTCCCAACGCACGGTTTGCCAAAATTCCCGGAGCCGGTCATTGGCTGCACGCCGAGAAACCGCGCGAGTTTGAAGCGGCCGTCAGAACGTTTCTGAACGCTTGATCATGCGCCCTGATACAACCGCTTGGCAACCATCCAGGATGCTGGCGCAGCAAGCACGGCCCCTGCTGCTGCGGCACCAACAATCGCGCTGACTGAAACCATACCGGCAGACAAAACGGCGATCACAGCCGAGCCCGACAGGGCAGTTGCGATCAGTGAATACAGCATAGCGGCAAGGCGAAACATGGCCGGAATTCCTTTTGGTGACTTCCAGCTAAATATCACACGATTCTAATGTGTTTTGCTTTGATTTGGGTCAGATGCGAAACGCCCATATGTCAGGCGCTGACAAGTTCGCCGCCCCCGTTTACCCAATCCACCAAACCGCCAAGGTTGTAGACCTGCAGATATCCCATGTCTTTCAGCAGCTTGCCAGCCAACGCTGCACGCCCACCCGAAGCACAATGTAAAATGATGGGACGGTCTTTGCGCAATTCCGGGTCGTGGGATTGCAGCGTGTCGTCTGCCCGGAACTCCAGCATTCCGCGCGGGATATGATGTGCCCCGGCGGCACGGCCGGTGGCTTGTAATTCCGCCGCATCTCGAATGTCCAGAAGCAGCCCGCCCTGCTCTAGAATGGTCTTCGCCTGCGCTGTATCAATCCGCGCAACCACCGCATTGGCGGCCGCCATCATGTCTTTGACCGTTACCGGCATGTGTGTACTCCTTCACCTGTTCCGGCAAAGGGTAACATGCAAAAATTGGAAGGTGTAGCCGTGACCTCAATGCTCACGAAATGCACGAGACATGCTGTCTGACACTGGTTTCGCGATATAGGCGGCAAAGGTCCTCTCTTCAGTCTGGATCATGATTTCTGCGGGCATCCCGGGCGTTGGGATAAAGCCGCTGACACGTTGCAGTTCATCCGGAGTAAGGGAAATACGTGCCAGATACACTTCTTGAGGGCTGCCTGTGGTCTGTTCAGGCAAAGCGTCAGCAGAAATATAGAAAACCTCTCCATACAAAACCGGGGTCGTGCGTTGGTTCAACGCGATCAGACGCACCGAGGCTGTCTGCCCTGTAATCACGCTGTCGATTTCCGTACGAGGAATCTGCGCTTCGATGATCAGGGGGGCATCGGCAGGCAGGATCTCGGCAATGGGTTCGCCAGTTTCAATAACACCGCCCGGCGTGTGGTAGTGCAGCCGCACGACTGTACCGGTAACTGGGGCCCGGACAACCGCCCGGTCCAGAACGCTGCGGGCCTGACGAGATTTTTCACGCACGCTTTCCAGATCGGCTTCGATCACGCCCAACTCATCCAGCGCAGCTTCACGATAGGCAGATCGGGTGCGCATGATCTGCTCTTCGTATTTCAACAGCATCTGGTTGATCTCGGCGGCTTCGGCCTGCAAGCGCGCCTGTTGCCCTTCGGCCTCGGCCTGAACGCGACGGATCGTGTTGAGCTCACCCTTGCGGACCAACCCCTTTTCGTAAAGTTGGCTCTTGGCCTCGTATTCTTCCTGCAAAATCTCGGCGCGCCGCATCATGCTGTCCAACTGAGCCTCAAAGCCGCTGGACCGGATTTTCAACGCTTCCATGTTCCGCTCAAGCAATGCGACATCATTCAGCAACGTCTTGCGCGACACGTCAAAACTGAGTTTTTGCCCATCGAGAATTGCCATGACTTCGACGTCATCGGATGCCTCGACAAGATCAGGTGAAAAGACAAGTCGGTCTTGTTCACCATATTCGGCCAGCAGCCGTTGGGTCATGGCTTGCAGGCGCAGTTTACGGATGAACAGTTCACGCTCATTGGCCTGTGCCGAAGTTTGGTCCAACGTCATCAGCACTTGCCCGGCCTGAACCGACTGACCTTCGACCACCTTGATATCTTCAATGATGCCGCCTTCAAGATGCTGAACGATCTTGTTGCGACCGGTGGCCACAAAGCTGCCCTGTGCAATCACCGCTGCCGCCAAAGGGGCGCTGAAGGACCAGACCCCAAAACCGCCAAAGCACACCAGAAGCATGATCAGCCCGATGGCAATCAGCCGGTTGATCGAGCGCGGAACCTCGGCATACCAAAGCTGAGGTTCATCGGCAGAATTCTTCACAGGTACGAGGTCATTCATGGTCAGCCCCCCTGCTGGCCTTCAATTCCGGTTTGTTTGCGCGGCGCGTTGATCTGTTGCAGAACCTGATCGCGCTGCCCGAACAGGGCCACGCGCCCATCGGTCAGCAGCATGATCTTGTCGACCACGTTCAACAGCGTCGGTTTCTGCGTTATAACGACCACGGTGATCTTGCTTTCGCGCGCCTGTTCAATCGCTCGGGCAAGCGCTTTGTCACCGGCCACATCGAGGTTCGAGTTTGGCTCATCCAGCACAACCATTCTCGGGTTGCCGAAGAACGCCCGCGCCAGCGCTATGCGTTGTTTTTGCCCACCGGACAAAGGCGCGCCATCTGCGGCGACCACCGTCTCATACCCTTGCGGCAAGGTCGCGATCATGTTGTGAACATCGGCCAAAACGGCAGCGTCGTGGATTTGTTCGTCGGTCGCATCGGCCCGCATCCGACCAATGTTGTCCTTGATCGTGCCGGGGAACAGTTGGACATCCTGCGGCAGGTAGCCGATGCTTTCCCCAAACTGGCGTGGATCCCAGTTACGAATATCCATCAGGTCCAGCCGCACACTGCCCGAAGTCGGCAGGATAGACCCCACTAATGTTTTCCCCAGCGTCGTCTTCCCCGCACCGGAGTTGCCGATAATGGCCAACGTTTCTCCAGGTATCAGCGAGAATGTGATCCCGTTCAAAACCACCCGTTTGGTCCCACCGGGCACATACAGCAGGCGTTCAACATCCAAACGGCCTTCGGGGCGCGGCAGGCGCAGTTTTTCGTATTGCAAGGCCGAGGTCGACAGCAACGCTTTGATCCGGCTGTAGGCCCCACGTGTCAGCAAATAGCTGTTCCAGCCTTCAATCGAACCTTCGATGGGCGCAAAGGCACGACCTGCAATGATCGAGGCGGCAATCACCATCCCGCCGGTGATCTCTCCTTGCAGGGCCAGATAGGCGCCCCAGCCCAGGATACCAATTTGGGTCAGTAACCTTACAGCGCGCGAAACCGCGGCGAAGATCACGTTGCGGTCCTGCGCGCGCACTTGCCATGTCAAAGACTGAGCGGTGTCCCTGCCCCAGATCCGCACGGCTTCGGGGATCATGGCCAGCGCGTTGATGATCTGGCTGTTGCGTGACATCGAATCCAGATGCTGGTTCGCCAGCGACTGCGCCTTGTTGGCCTCGGCAAAAGGTTTGGCTGTCATTTTCTGGTTGATCAAGGCAATCGTCATCAACAGCAGCGCGGTCACGACAACGATCATGCCCAACTGCGGATGCACCAGGAAAATCATCAGGATAAACAAAGGCGCGAAAGGGACATCCAAGAATGAGATCAGAGTACCCGATACCAAAAAGCCACGCAGTTGCTGCAAATCGCCTAACGTCTGGTATTCGCGCCCGTTGCCATGCAGAGACGCATGGGCCGCCGCGCTGAGCACAGGTGCGCCCAAGCGGGCTGCCACTTCAACCCCGGTGCGCATCAGCATGAACCGGCGCACCGCGTCAAAGGCCGATTGAAAGATCACCGCGCCTGCAACGATTGCGGTCAGCATGATCAATGTGTCCAACGACCGGCTGGTCAGAACGCGGTCACTGATCTGAAACAGGTAAATCGGGATCGCCAGGATCAGGATGTTGGTGGCGCAAGTCAGAACCAGCACAAAAGCAAGGTTGCGCCAGATCGCGCGGATCGACACCTGCAAGGTACGCTGAAAATCCTCGGGCGGGGTGCGCTTGTGAAAAGTTTGGGGTGGCCCCTTGCCATCACCGCCGCCGGTCTGATTTTGCGGCAGTGGCTGGTTCGCCTTGGCCTCGATCGTGGTGCCCATGCGGTTTTCGCCGGCTGCGCGCGCAGAGGGGGTCTTACGCGCAGTCGTTTCCTCGGCGGTTACCTGATCGGGGCCGTCAGCATCGGCCACCCCATTGCCGCCACCCGTTGGGTCTTTGTCTTGTGCGGGCTGCGGCTGCACGCGCCGATGGGGAGGATCAGCGCGCCGTTGTTCCTGTGAGTGGTGTTGGTCCTCGGCGTGTTTCAGTTTCTCAGGTTTCTCTGACTGTTTTTCATCTGGGTTTGGTACGCGCATCTGCTCTGTCAGATGCAGACGCGGTGCGATTTTGGGCCTTTCAGGTGCGGGTTTCACCCTTGCACCAAGATTTTGGCTTTGCGGCCTTCCTCCGCCCTGTCTGTCCAGGGGGCTGGATAAGTAAGGGCGGCGCGACGTGAATACGATCGACATCTACTAACCTTTTGGTCACTCGGTAAAAAAACAGGAAAATCAGGCCAGCACGGATTGCAGGCCGTCGTCGTTGGTCGTGGTATCTGTTGCCGGAGTGGTCAAGGCCAACGCAGCATCCGGCTGCGCGACACTCATATCGCTCATTATGGCGGCGATGGCTTCGTTGGTCATTGCCGTTATGTCTTCATTCGTGGGCATATCCAGCAGACTGGCCTGATGCAAAAGCAGATCCGAATATGCTCCGTTTGCGGCCATGATTGTCGAATCCACACCCATCTTGGTCACACTTGCGCTGTTCAACAGGGCGTTGCTGCCGGCGACCACTTCGGTCTGCGGCGCTTCGGGGCCGGATAGCTCAATGTCATCCTGATCCTGCATCAAGGTGGTCTGTTCAACGACGTTCACCTGAACCAGATCTCCGTCGATCTTCAGAACACGGATCTGCTCCATCCCGGCGAAATTGGGATCATTCAACAAAGCGTCTTCAAGCGCGGCAATGTCGTCATCGGCCAGCGCCATAGTGTCGGACATCTCTTGGGACATGTCCTGATAGGTATCGTCCCCAACCGTTTTGACAGAGGCTTCGTTCATGACCAGGTTTTCGTCGCCCCCGGCTTCGCCTTCATTCATTGACGGGTCCATGCCGCCGCTGATCACATCGTCATCCACCAAAACGAGCGTCTGGTTCACAACGTCCACAGAAACCATGTTTCCGTCGATGATGATCACATCATAGTAATTGCCCAACTGAATAAGGTCCGAGACGTTGTACATCTCGTTGTCGCCCAGCGCATACACGGTCGACGAAGCCGAAATTTCGGTCTCGATTTGGTCGATATCTGTGGCATCGATATCCTGCTTGATGAAATTCGCGACGACCAGATCACCCTGAACATGGTCTACGATAACAATCGGCGCCGCTGCCGCAGCGCCTGATGTTGCACCAAGCCAAGGTGCCGTTTTGGACTCGACCTCGATTTGCGAAGTCTGCACGATATTCGTACCACTTCCCGTTCCCGGAGCACCTTGATCCCAGTCGGAAACAACAGCGACCTGACTAATAGCCGTCAGGCTGACCGCCTGCCCTCCTACAGCTATAATCGGGGCGTCCACCCAAGCCACAGTGGCCGACATGGCGTTGATCGCAACGTTGCCACCGGTCACAACCAGGTGCCCGTCATCAAATTCCGGGTCCTTTGACTGATCCCATTCATCGGGATACGGCAGCTCGGCCGTGTCTTCCGTATCATCAGGCTGATGATATTCGGGAAGCAGATCTTTCCATTCCGGAGCGTCCGTTACGTATTCGCCGTTGACGATCACACCCAACGCATCGTCGCCATGGAACTGGTGCACAATCACGCCTTCAATGTCTGCGATCACCGGGTTTGCCATCTGTTCGGCCAGCGCCTCAAGCATTTCTGTCGATTGGTAGTCCGCGAGTGAAAATGATGGCGCAGCAATGGCGTGAAGCGACAGAGCCATATCCATCATCTGCTCGCCCTGGGCCATCAGAACCTCAGGATCCCGGAAGTCGCCCTCGCCCACAACGTCGTTGTCGCGCATGTAGACGCTTTGTACCGTAACGGTCACAGCCGAACCCAAAGGCACTGTTTCAGGCGGCAGAATGATCAGTTGGATAAACGAAGACGGGCCTGAATCGCTTATTTCGTTTTCCGGCACATACCGCACAGGTTCTGCGGAACCATCGATAACAATCATCGCTTCGGACACCGGAACGGTAGGCGCGTTCGGCAGCGGCAATTCGGGGTCAGAGGTTTGGAAAGTATAGGGCAAAGCTTTGTACTCGCCCGCAGGAATATCAAGGTCTGCCTTGATGTGGATCGAGGCCGGATCTTCCAGCCCTTCGATTTCGGCTTTGCGCCTCAGAGCGGTGAATTCTTCGTATTGATCCCGCAACCGAGACTGTTCGATCGTAAGCTCAAAAGTTCCAACAAAATGCGCTATCGTTTCAGAAATACTGTCTAGGGCCATGTCGGTTTTCCTTTTCACCCGTGCCAGCACAAATTTCCGGTCTGGGTTCTGTTGGGCCGGGGCCGCGTTTTACGGCCCCGGCAGTTTTGTAGAATGAGACGAGGCCCGAAAATGCGGGCCCCGCTTGTTTGACTTAGGTGTCGGTGTCGTCGCTTGCGTACGAGGACGTCATCGAACCGCCAACCATGGTTGTATCGACCGAGTTACCAAGCACATTGGCACCCATGACGATGGATTGGTTGAAGGCCGAAGTATCAACAACCGCCGCAGCCGAGGCGTAGGATTCGCCGGTCACGATGCCATCGCCACCATTGTTTGCGCCCCAGTTGCCGCCCGTGCCACCTGCGCCACCGTCACCCGAATAGGCTCCGGCTGCGCTGCCGCCCGTGATGGTGCCACCCATGGTGTCACCCGAGGTTGCGCTGCCCATCGAGGCTCCGCTGGTTCCGCCGTTTGCAGCAGACGCGCCACCGGCACCACCGTTACCCGAGTCAGCCGAACCCGTCGCATCACCGGAACCGGTCGAGGTCGAGTCGTTGTCGGAACTACCCGCACCGCCGTAACCGGCGATCGCTTCGGCCAGGCTGTCCGCTGCACCGTTTGTGTCCGCGTCTCCGAAGACATCCGCTGCACCGCCGCCGCCTGCGGTATTGGCTGCATCGGCAGATCCGGCACCGTTGCCGCTGGATGTAGACGTCGGAGTGGTGCTGCCACCTGCGCCGCCGTCACCGTCAGCTGCAGATGTGCCAGAGCCCATCGCATCTGCCGCGCCGTCGGCTGCATTCGAACCGCCGTCACCGCCGCTGCCATCTGTGGCTTGCGAGTTGCTGGCTGAACCGTTCACATCGCCTGGGCTCTGGTCGATATCAGGCCCACTTGCCGATTGATCGCCAACACCCTGAGCGTCGGAATCCGCATCAGCAGTGCCACCGGAACCATCGCCGCCCGAGCCGTCTCCAGCCGTTCCGTCACCGCCGTCACCATCTCCGCCAGTTCCGTCGCCGCCGGTTCCGTCACCGCCTTCACCGGGTTCCGCATCAATCATGCCAAGCTCTTCTTGCAGCTCCATGATTGCAGCTTCAAGCAACGCAGCAAAACCACCTTCGCCGTCACCGCCGGTTCCGTCACCACCGGTTCCGTCGCCGCCGGTTCCGTCACCGCCTGTGCCGTCGCCGCCAGTTCCGTCGCCGCCGTCACCATCAGCCGAACTGTCCGCACCGCTGTCTGCAGTGCCATCCGCTGTGTTGTCGCCTGCAGAGGCGTCATTGGCTTCGGTGTCGCTATCGCTGCTGTTCGAAGCTGAACCTTCTGTCGCAGCATTACCGTCGCCGCCGTCCGCTCCGGACGCATCTGTTGCGTTGTCGGCAGTACCGGTACCGGTTCCGGTCGAATCGGAATCGCTGTCTCCGCCGTCGGCGTTACCCGACGAGCTTGCACCCGACAGACCCAGACCAAGACCCAAGCCGAACGAATCCGCGCTGCCACCTGCGCCGCCGGTTCCATCACCGTCTACGCTTGTGCTGCCATCGTTGTCCGAAGAGGCCGAACCATCAGCATCGCCCCCGTTGCCACCCGAGCTGTCGCCGGTCGAGCTGGCATCGGAAGTGCCCATGCCCATACTTGCGTTGGACGCGTCACCCGAAGACCCACCGTCTCCGCCTGCCGAATCCGCGTCGGCGCTGCCGGTGTCACCACCTGCCGCCCACGCGTGGCTACCAAGCGTTGATGAGTTTGCCGAACCACCTACTGTGGTTCCTCCGTCACCCGAGGTTCCGCCGTCTGCGTTTGCCCGGATACCTTCAGCAGCCGTGGCTGTACCGCCATTGGCGTCGCCGTTCTGGTAGAAGCCTGAATTGTTGGCAACGCTCGCTGATTCCAGCGTGTCGTCATCACTCAGGCTGGCAACCTGATTGTTGACTGATGACATCGCCGTACCGGCTCCATCCATTGAGATGTCCAGGTTCATGTCGTCGCCGGGATCATAGGTCAGATCACGACCTGCGGTGATCACATCGCCAACCGTCGCGGAATCCCCAAGATCCAGATCAACCTGATCATCGTCGCGCGGTATCCACTCACCACCACCAAAGTCGATATTAATAGCGTTGTTATTCGAGTTGTCGTTGCTGTCGTCACCGGCATCCAATGTCTGCGACTGGTCTTGTCCCTGATCCTGGCCTTGGTCCTGACCCTGATCCTGGCCTTGGTCTTGACCTTGTTCCTGACCCTGATCCTGGCCTTGGCCCTGATCCTGACCCTGATCGTTCGAGTTGTCGACATTCTGGTCCTGCTGCTGCTGTTGCGCTGTCAGATCAGCCTCGACAAAGGCTTCTTCTACTGGAATTTCAACATTGACCGGAGCATCCAGATTTTCGACGTTAATTTCATCGACGGTCGTCACGTTGGTATTATTTACATTGCGTCTCATAACAAAATCCCATTTCTGGAACGCCAGACCGCCATTCATCTACAAAGCGGTATCAGGCGCGGTTGAAACAAAAAACCACACGCAGCGAACCAAGCGCTGAATGCGGTGTAGATTTACTAATTCGAGGCCACCTCCTTTCCCGGCTTAGCCGAAAACGTGACTCTCCGATTCAATGCTAAAATACGCTGAAGGCGATCACGTCAGGGATAGTCGCTTCTGAAATTGAAGCTTGGCCATGTTCGCAGCGACATCAGCCCGCGCCTAGCTGATTGAAAGTATAACTTTACTCAAGTATTTGTCTTTTAACATTATTTTGGCGAAGCGCTCAAGACAGCGCTGGATCATGGTCGAAGTTCTAGACTTGGATATAGTCAAAAAATAAACACAATTGTTTCCGCCGCTTACACAAAAGAAGGCACTAAAACCTAATCAATAGTTCTATATCTTAACGGCCCGTCGTGCATCGTCAGGTTGTAGAGATTCAAGACTTGAGCTATAATTAAAAGAATATAATTCCTTGATTAGTTAACGTTTTTTACCCTGGTTCTAATTTAATTAAGCACCAATTTCCGGTTTCGCCTGTTTTGTAGGGGGCAATAATGAGTAAGTCTTTGCAGAATGAACATGCCAGTCTTGACAGTTGTTCAGAAGATCTATCGATAATCTTTGTTGGGAAAGAGCTGTTCTATTCCAATCAAACGCTCAGAAGCGTGCAGACCGAATTTGGCGTGCATGCAGAACGTTTCGAGACCCTTGAAGCGATGCGTGCGCAGGCGCCAACCGGTAACAGAATTATCGTTGTCGACCAAATGATGCTTGAAGATCTCCTGTCGCGCCCCAATGCCTATACCAACTCGACCGGCGCTGGTTGTTTGGCGTTTGCTTATCGCAAAGAAGATTTGGCCCGCCGCTTGTTTCAGGGGTGGGATCGAGCGCAATTGGGTGAGATCGGATTTCTGCCAATGAATGTTGCACCTGATGCATGGCGAGCAATCCTAAGATTGCTGATGCATGAAGAGCTGTATTTACCAAGTTTTCTGGCTGACTGCGTTCACACCCCATCTCAAAGCCCCGCCCCGACTGCTATCCAAGCGCCGCCGGTTGCTCCAAATGGTGTCGACAGACATGCCCGCTACTCAAAACTGACCCGTCGTGAAAAACAGGTGTTGCAACTTGTTTCGCAAGGAAAAAGCAACAAGCTTATTGCAGCCAAGTTGGGGATCACGGAACATACAGTCAAACTGCACATGCACAATGTGGTGGGCAAAATTGGCGTCAGCAACCGAACCGCTGCGGCGCATTTCTATTTTGAGGTCGCGCCTCACGCGGCGCAACAGTCTGCCCTTGACTGACACATTCGAAACCCGGTTCGACCGCCTGATCTTATTGGTTGGCAGGTTGAACTACATGTGGACCAATACGGAAAGCCTGATGATCCACCTGATAGCAGGCCTGACGGGGGCATCCAAAGACGTCTCGGTAATCATCTTTCTGACGCTGAACACCACCCGCGCTCGAATTGATCTGGTCGAACGGCTGGCCAAGATGGAGGGGCGGTCGCCTCAAATCCGCGACCCGATCCTTGCACATACACAGCGGCTGACCAAACTGTCGGGCATCCGCAACAAATACAATCACTGTATCTATTCCTTCGACCCCGAAAGCGGCAATCCAAAGACTATTCTGATGCGAATCGCGGATCGTAAAACCGACATCAAACTTGGTCGCGAAGATACAGTGGACGACGATGCCTTACGTGAAATTGAACGGGTCGTTGATCAGCTGTCCGTGGCAAACAAGGACATTTGGAAGTTGATTCAAAATCTGGGGTATCCGGTTTAGATTAAACCAGCGCGACCGGTTCCAATGCATCTGCGACAAAACGGATGGTCGTGTCGGATCAAAGTGGTGCGGGCGGTGGGACTCGAACCCACACGGGCATACGCCCTTCAGATTTTAAGTCTGATATGTCTACCATTCCATCACGCCCGCACGGCGCGGCCCATTTGGGCTATGCAGTTTCCTTACATTCACAACAGGACGAGAACAATGCGCTTTGATGCAGATGAGGTCGGAAATATGGTCGGCGGTCCAATCCCAAGCCACACATGCCTTTTTTGCCTGACAAGGGAGAGGCACCGCCCCTCCTTGCCGGAAGGTCTCACATACCAAGTGCTTCTTTGTACATCTCCAACACAGCCTCTTCTTCGGCAATGTCGTCCTTGTCACGCTTGCGCAGCGCGATCACTTTGCGCATGACCTTGGTGTCGTAGCCCCGGGCTTTGGCTTCGGCCATGACTTCTTTCTGTTGTTCGGCCAGGTCCTTTTTCTCGGCATCCAGACGTTCGAACCGTTCGATGAACTGGCGCAGCTCGCCTGCGGTCACGCGGTAATTGGCGGCGGCCTGATCTTCGGTGATGTCTTCCATTTGCGTCTCTCCCAAAGGCTGAAAATCTGATGCAAGATGCCGGATACAGTGCTGTAGCCCGGGTCGCAAGCACCCAATCCTCAGACGCACTTGTGCCACCTGATCCGATCCGTTAAGCGCGGGGTCAGTTCACGATGAGATGTGGGGAACCATGTTTGAATTCATCACCTGGGGCGGAGCAGCCGTGTCCCTTGCCGGGCTTTGCGGTCTTGTCTGGTGTATTCTTCGCGTGATGAAAGCGCGTAAGGCCGGTTTGTCGGATGACGAATTGCGCGCGGTTGTTCAGGGCGTACTGCCCTGGAACCTGGCCTCTTTGTTCTTGTCGGTTACTGGATTGATGATGGTCATCCTCGGGATATCCTTCGGATGACCGCCTAGGTCAGATCGGCAGGTTATCGAACTGCGCTTCCATCGCGTCTTCGCACAAAGCCGCATCCAGTCGTCGCAATCGCGACGGCACGTGCATACCCTGCTGTCGCATTCGATCAACAACCTTGCTCACACTCGGTTGCAGCGCCAATCGCGTGTCCAGACACGCGCCTTGAAGCTTTTGTTCAAGCTGTTCTGCTTCGGAATACAGATTAGTTGCTGTCATAACCATCCTCCCAAGTGTTGCCAGTATCCCTCATATAGGTAACGGGATTAAGACCCGCAGATGTTAACCTGAATATGTGCGGGTTTTTGCCTGACGTAATCGTAATTTCGGCAATTCGGCGCAGATGGGTTAAAGTTTAAGCCATTTTAATCGAACCTGCCTTGACGGGCATCAAATTCAGATTGGCAGTTGTGTCACATTCCGAAATACATATATGAATTAAGCAACCGAAACGGAGGACAATATGACGCCCGCAGTGAAAGCGTTTTTCGACGATCAAACCTTTACGGTGTCTTACGTCGTCTACGAACCACAAGGGCGCGCCTGCGCCATTATCGACAGCGTTTTGGATTTCGATCACGCCTCGGGTCGAACAACGACCGCTTCGGCTGATCAGATCATCGACTATGTGCGCAGTCACGACCTTAGGGTTGAATGGATTCTGGAAAGCCACGTTCACGCCGATCATCTGTCTGCGGCCCCCTATCTGCAGCAGGAGCTGGGCGGCAAGATCGGGATTGGTGCTCAGATCGTCACCGTTCAGGACACGTTCGGCAAGGTTTTCAACGAAGGAACCGAGTTCCAGCGCGATGGCAGCCAGTTCGACGCGTTGTTTTCGGAAGGCGACAGTTTCCACATCGGCCAGATGCGCGGAGACGTGCTGCACACCCCAGGTCACACGCCTGCCTGCCTGACCTATGTGATCGGCGACGCAGCTTTTGTTGGAGACACGCTGTTCATGCCCGATTTCGGAACGGCACGATGCGATTTCCCCGGCGGCTCCTCGGCGACCCTCTACGCGTCGATCCAGAAAATTCTGGCCCTGCCAGATGAGACGCGAATCTACGTGGGCCACGACTACAAGGCACCTGGCCGCGACGAATACGCGTGGGAAACGACGGTGGGCGAGCAAAAGGCCCTGAACGTCCATATCGGACAGGGCCGCAGCATCGAAGAGTTTGTTGAAATGCGCGACGCACGCGATGCGACACTGGCCATGCCACGCCTGATTTTGCCGTCCTTGCAAGTCAATATGCGCGCGGGACAAATGCCCCCGGCAGATGAGGAAGGGGATGTCTTTCTGAAACTGCCGATCAACAAACTCTGAGACGGGTAAACAAAGGGATAAACCTCATGAATATAGAGTGGGTCATGGGCCTGTTCGGCGGCGTACTGATTGGTCTGGGCGGGGCGGTTTATCTACTTGGCAACGGTCGGATCATGGGCGCAAGCGGCATCCTGGGCGGCCTTGTTGATGGCAGCGCCCGCGATACTACGGCCGAGAAGTTGGCCTTTGTTTCTGGCCTGATCGGTATGCCGTTTCTATTGCGCCCGCTGATTGCGCCCGAGGTTCAGACACATCTTACCAGCAACTTGATCCTTGTCGTCATCGCAGGGTTGCTGGTTGGCGTCGGCACACGCATCGCCAATGGCTGCACGTCTGGTCACGGGGTTTGCGGCATTTCCCGGTTTTCACTGCGCGGGATCGTGGCCACCGTCTTTTATATCCTAGCCGGGGGCGTGACCCTGGTTTTGTTGCGTCACTTGTGGGGCCTGATCTGATGCGCCTTTTCATTGCTTTACTTGCCGGATCACTTTTCGGTACCGGATTGTTGATTTCAGGCATGACCGATACGACAAAGGTTCAAGGGTGGCTGGATGTTTTCGGCAACTGGGACCCGACCTTGGCCTTTGTGATGGGTGGAGCGATTTTGCCGATGCTGATCGCGTGGCGTTTGACAACAGGGCGCAAGCCTTTGACTGGAAAAGCATTTCCGCCAGCTGCAAAACCCGAAGTAGACCGAAAGTTGGTCGTAGGATCAGTGCTGTTTGGAATGGGTTGGGGGCTGGTTGGTCTTTGCCCCGGACCAGCGTTGGCGTCGTTGAGTTACGGAGGGCTTGGCGGTGTGGTCTTTCTGATTTCGATGGCGGCAGGCATGTTCGTTGCCCCAACATTTGGCGCGCAACTGGACAGAGCGGCAAACGCGGCCTAAGGAATTGGCATGGAGATTCGACCCATCACCCCCCGCTATGCCGTATCGCCGCAGATCACTGTTGAAGATGTGCCAGCAATAGCCGCTGCCGGCTTTGTGAAGGTGATCTGCAACCGCCCCAATGTCGAGGTCCCGCCCGTGATGCAATCCGATGCAATCGGCGATGCAGTACGCGCTGCAGGCATGGAATATGAGGTGCTGGAGCTGACGCATCAGACGATGACACCCGAGAACGTGAAACTGCAACGTGAGATGGCAGAGAGATGCGGCGGACCGGTCTTGGCCTACTGTGCGTCAGGCACGCGATGTTCCGTTGTTTGGGCTTTGGGGCAATGCGACCAAATGAGTACAGATGAAATCCTGAACGCAACGACGAATGCAGGGTATCAGTTGGAAAATTTGCGCCCTGCTTTGGACAGTCTTCGCACCAAAACGGGTTAAACACTCTGCGTTACGAGCTGCCATTCTCTGGTTCGGGTGTATTCAGCCCGGCCAGTTGAGAGATTTCGGCCACCATCCGATCAGAGTTGTCCAGGATCAGATCTTCTGAAAGGCTCCCCTCAAAGTCCGTCATGGGCACCGGGGGTGTGATTTCTACCATGTTGGCCATTGGATCGTCCAAACTGTCCTGCGGGTGAATCCCTCCGCGGCTTTCAATAAACTCCTGGGCTTCAGTTCCGCTTAACGCTGGTAGCGCAGCATGTTCGTTCAAGCGTACTGCTCGCAACCCTCCGCACTGGCCCAAGCGACCAACACCTGCCCGCGTGCGTTCGATCGTCAGGATCTCGGTTCGGTCCAAACGCGCCCCACGCAGGGGTAGGATGTCGCCAATTTGCATAGCGGTCAGCATAGACAACGGCACGGTCATCCGACACAAAGCCGCGTTCAAATCGGCCTTCACCACACCCGAGGAATGCTCAAGTCGCGGACCTGAATGATCCGATGCCTCATCAGCTATGTCAGACACGATTGGGGATTCTGGCACAAAGACCGAGATATGCCCTTGCCGTATCCCATTGGCCAAATCGACAGTCAGATCAAAGACCCGATATGCTTCATCTGTCAGAGCCAGCGACAGTTCCCGAAGGCTCGCAGCGCGCGATGCATACTCATGACCATCAAGGCAAACCTGCTCTGCTGTCGGGTCAATCAGACCGGCGGATCGGGTCAGAGCAGCTTCGATCAGAGGCGAAGACATGGCGGCGTCCGTGTCTGTAAATGCGCGAGGAGCCGGATCGTCCTGCAAGACTTCTCCGATCGTTTGGGTTTGAACGATGGCGGACACTAGATGCGGGTCAAGGCAAGCCGCCAAACGCCCCCCAGGCCCGTCAAACACCAGCAACAGCCAATCCGGACCAATCGCTTCGACCAGATCCTCTGCAGACCGGCTGGATTGCTTAGCCCCTATTACTGCAAGCGATAAATTCACGCGGTCGTTTGCGGCCCGCGCAAACCCCAGACGCAGCGCCCGCAGAACCGAGCGCGGACGGTCACCCAGATCTTTCTGACCAACGGTCAGTTTTCGCGCCAAGGCGGCATTGACGGTTTCTGACATGACGCCGATCACCAATTGTTCCAGCAACTGGTAATAGGTTTACATCGCCGAACGTTACAAAGTTCTTTATGACCGCATCACTGAGCAGCTTGCCGATGAGCCAAAGGCAAGCTCACTCGAAACGCCGCTCCGCCCTGTCCCGGCAGATAGGTGATCTCACCCCCAAGTCGCTGCATGATCTCGCGGCAGATGGCCAGACCCAGCCCTGCCCCGCCGGCCTTGTCGACGCCAACGCGCGCAAATTTCTCGAATACCATCGAACGCGCGCCGGGTGGAATGCCACTGCCATTGTCGATGAAATCGATGATAACCCGCCCGCCAACATCGTATGCTGAAATTGTCAGAACGGGCTCGACAGCATCGCAGTATTTCTGTGCGTTTGAGATCAGGTTTATGAACACCTGACCCAGCCTGTCTAAATCCGTGTGCAAGCCAATCCGCTCAGCAGCTCGTGCGCGCCGTACAGTTATCTTGCGGCCTGCTCCGGCCAATGCGCTGGACACGGCACGATCCAGAACCGAACGCAAACTGTCATCACTGATGTTGAGGTTGACCTGACCGTTTTCCAGAACACTCAGATCCAGCAGATCGTCCAGCAGGCGGGTCAATCGCAGCGCCTCATCGTGGATGATTGTGGCGTATCGGGTTTGTTCCTCACGGCTCAGACCTTCAGTGTCACGCATGATTTCAGAAAACGCCCGGATCGAGGTCATGGGCGTCCGCAATTCATGACTGACCTGACTAAGGAAGTTGTCCTTTTGCGCCGACACCTGTGTAAGTTTGGAATTAGCCTCGCGCAGTTGCCGCGCCGTTCGGCTAAGCTCGGATGACTTCACCTCAAGCTGGCTGGAGTATTCCAGCAATTGAGCGGATTCATCCGCCACAGCCAGCAGATCTTCGACCGAAACTGACGAGCCGCCCACGATCTGGCCGATCATGGCATGGGCCGTGGCCGTCCCAACGGACCCGCTCAATTCGCGTTCCAAACGGCTGAGAAATCCGGGGGTAGGTTCCGGCAGTTGCGACCGCCCTCCCTGCTTCTCGGCTTCGGCCTGAAAGAACTCCTGCGCGGGACCGGTGCCCAGAATGCGCTGGGTCATGATCATCAGGTCTTCGCTTTGCGCGACCGAGCCCGACCAGCCGCGCGGAGCGACCGAATGATCGAACACGTTGACAAATTGCGCCCCCTGCAACCGCTCAAGCGGGCTGGGAAAACTGAGCAAAGAGGCCACACAGAACGCGATTGTGTTCAGCAACAGCGACCACATTACGGAATGGACGATCGGATCTATCCCCTCAATCCCAAACAGGGCCTGTGGACGCAGCCAGCCGATTCCGAACAACCCGTTCTGCAGCACGCCATCGGGCATTGATGCGCCGCCCATTCCAGGCAGCAGCAAGGTGTAAATCCACAGAAGAAACCCAACCGTCAGCCCGACAAGTGCACCGGTTCGTGTGGCCCCGCGCCAAAACAGACCACCAACCAAAGCAGGCAAGATCTGAGAAATTCCGGCAAAGGCGATCAAACCGATCGAGGCCAGCGCGGCTCCTCCGCCCGACGCCCGATAATAGAAATAGCCGAGCGCCATAACAACGGCGATAGACACGCGGCGGGCCATCAGAACGATATTGCGAACATCGCCCGAGACTGAGCCCGTGCCTTCCTGTGTGTTCAGCCAGATGGGCATGACGACATGGTTTGAAACCATGGTCGATAGCGCCATAGCAGTCACGATTACCATTGATGTCGCAGATGAAAATCCACCGATAAAGGACAGCATCGCCAGCCAATCGTTACCCTGTGACAGGGGCACAGTCAGAACGAACAAATCTGGATTGGCGCCTTCGGGCAGCAGGTCCAGGCCCACGACGGCAATCGGGACGACAAACAAGCTCATCAATAGAAGATAGAGCGGGAAAGCCCAGGCTGCGGTTCTCAGATGGCTTTCGTCGTCATTCTCGACCACCATCACCTGGAACATGCGCGGCAAGCAGATAAAGGCTGCAGCAGACAAAAAAATGAAGGTCGTCCAACGCCCGGCGTCGACGTTCCACTGCCCAATTTCCGACGCATCGATCCGCTCCATCATGGGTGCGATACCACCGGCAATGCCCCAAACGACAAAAACGCCGACTGCGATGAGTGCAAACAGTTTGACGACGGCTTCGACCGCAATCGCCGTGACCACCCCGTGATGGCGTTCATTTACGTCCAGATTGCGTGTGCCAAAGAGAATGGCAAACACGGCCAAGCCAGCCGCAACCCAAAACACGCTCGAGCCTTCGCGATACAGGCCCGACGGGTCGGCCTCGGCAAAGATCGAGAAAGACAGCGTAATCGATTGTAATTGCAGCGCGATATATGGCGTTCCGCCCAGCACCGCCAGAATGGTGACGCAGACCGCCAGCGTGTTTGACTTGCCATAGCGCGACGACAGCAGGTCCGCGATCGAAGTCACCCTTTGACTGCGCCCCACACGCACAAGTTTACGCAGCCCCCACCACCAGCTGACCATAACCAGCGTGGGACCAAGGTAGATGGTGACAAACTCTAACCCCGACCGCGCAGCGTTGCCCACAGCACCGTAGAACGTCCAAGCGGTGCAATAGATCGACAGAGACAGCGTATAGATCAGTGGAGAGCGCAGCCATTTCCCACGCCCAGCCGCAGCCATGCGATCTGCTGCGAAGGCTACAGCAAACAGAAATACGACATAGCCCAAACAAACGAGAATCAGAACGTTCACAGTGGTCATCATTCAACCCCTGTGTCTTGATCCTCGGGCGTGGGTATGCGGCGGGCAGCAAAGCCAAAGATCAGACCGATCACGATTAGTGCGCCCCAGCAAACGAAGACGTAGAAGATTGCCGATGACAGTGGCACTGCGGCATCCCCGTTGGAGCGATCTGGCCACAGAAGCGGTAGTGCGAACAAGAGAGCCCCAAGAAATGGCAGCAGTCGGGCAGCGTCTGTCAACCTGCGACGGCGATAGCTTTGACGTTCCAGAAAAACCGAAGGTCGTGCGCCCGGCGGCTGATCTTTGTTACTCTCGTCTGACATTATAGTCGCGTCGCCTGCGCATGAAGATCACGCACAGCCGTCAGCACTTCGGCGTTGGAAAAGGGTTTCGTCATAAATCGGCTGACGCCTGCATTTTCCGCCATTTCCCGGTCGCGCGACTGTCCGCGCGCCGTCAGCATAAGTACAGGAAGACCGGACAGCTCTTCCATCTCTCTCAGATCACGCAGAATATCCATGCCGCTTTTGCCCGGCAGCATGACATCCAGAATGACCAGATCAGGCTGTGCGCCCTGAATTACCTGAAGCGCGTCGGCACCGTCGCCGTGAATCTCGACCTGCCATCCCTCGCGGGTCAGCAAGAACCGGATTGCCTCGGCGATATTCGGCTCGTCCTCGATCAACAGAACCTTACGGCTCATTTTTTCAGTTCCTCCCAAGACCGGTCGCCCATCCCTTGGCCGGTCGTAGCCAGATTAAGCGTTCTGTCAGGAAAGTGTCAAAAACCTTCGCTCAAAATCGACGGCTCGCGGCGTGCTGTGCAATCATTGCGTGGGCAGACCCGACAATTAGGTCCAACCTCGGTAACTGCTGGTTCGAAAGCCGTTTCCGGCTCGGGGCGCACCAACATGACAGATCGATAAGCTGGATCTTGATCGTACCCGGCCACAGAATGCGGCCAGGCATACGCGAAACACTCAAACGTGGCCGAGGCCCGTCCGGTCTGCACAACGCGCTTGCGCACCGGCACCAGGGGGCGATTCAAAGCAGTAAAAACTGGCCAAAGGGGGCAAGCCTCGCCATGTCTTGGCATGGCAAATCCCGGAACCGGCTTGAGGAACAAGATGCTGCCGGACGCGTCGCACAGCACCAAGCCGATCGGGCCAGACACAACACTTTCGGGCAAACATGCCAAGCGTCTAAGGACCGTTGCCATGTCCACAGAAAAGTGGCGCGCAAGGTTAATCGGATCTGGGCCAGCGTCTTGGATAAACGAGGCAACCGCATCCATTGGCATGGCTTGTGCGTCAGCGCTCAGTGTTTCCAACATATCACGTGCGACGGCTCGGGCTGCCGCAGTGTTAAGGTCACTCAGGTCAATGATATCAGCCTCACCTCGACCCTCCAATTCCGGGAAAGTGTAATCACGCGCCTGAAAGAACGCTTCGACCTCTTCCAAAGGTACACCGCGCGGGTCGACCGCTGTATCGCTTTCATCCAGAAACGTCACCAACGCCTTGGAACTGCCTGCCAATCGTTCGGCATCCTGATGCAGGTTCTTATGAAACCGTTCGCGCCATTCAGCCTCGATATCCTCGGTGTCTGCAAGAATCGCGGCCGTAGATCGAATCGCTGCTGCTGTTGACAAGACCTCGTGCATCGAGGCAGCCAGCTGAGGATCATGGGTCAGTCGGTCAGACAGCATCTCGACATTGCGTTCCAACGAGACGACACGGCGATGCATCTGTGCCAGCACCCCGGCCCAGCCAGGAAAGCGCCCGGCGAACTCTTCCAGACCGTCCAACTCGGCGGTCTGACCAACCGCATCATCCGCTGCTTCGCGCAGGGCCGACACCAATGTGGCTTCGATCCCCTTTGTCAGCACCGAAGGCTCTACCGACAAGGCCGCTGCGATGTCCACCAGCAGCTTGCCCCCGATCCGACGCCGATTATGTTCGATCAAGTTCAGGTAAGAGGCCGAAATCCCAGCCAACCGCGCCAATTCAGCTTGCCTGAGCCCGGCAATCTGCCGCCTCTCTCGGATACGGCTTCCCGTCAGAGTATCACGCATGCTTGCATCCTCCTGGCTAAGGTTAAGCCGAGATCGCGAAAGTTATTATCGAAACATATTATATATTTCTGAGGTTTAGTTCAAAGTTTTCAATCCTGATTTACAATTTTGACAAAGCCAGCGTGGTCACCGCGCAAGGATGACTGATCGTTATCACTCGATAAGGCCCTTCCCCCCTTCTCTTCTGCGCAGTTTCCCGGCACGATACCCGTATGAGCGACCCAGCCTTCGAATATGCGCCCATCGGCCTTGTAGAGCTTGAAAACCGGATCATCCGGCGCTGCAATCTGCAATTCGCGCGCACGTTCGGTGGCGAGGAAGCAGACTATCGCAACATGCCACTGCTGCACCTTTATCCTTCAGTCGCCGATTGGGAACGGATCGGAGAGCGCAGCCTGCAGGTCATGCGCGACACCGGCTATTACACTGACGAACGCGTCATGAGACGGCGCGATGGCGATCTGTTCTGGTGTCGCGCGCGCGGTCGATCACTGACCCCCGATGACCCATTTCGGCACGGCATCTGGAGTTTTTCGGATATCTCAGAGGAACGACCTTTGGTTGAATTGACGGTGCGTGAACGTGAAGTGGCCATCTTGTCCTGCCGCGGTTTGTCGGCCAAGGAAATCGGCGCAGAATTGGGGCTAAGCTATCGCACGATCGAAGCCTATCGCGCCCGGTTGCTTGAAAAATTTGGCGCACGAAAGCTGTCTGAACTGGTCGCGAAGCTGTCTGGGATGCCCCTGTAAGTCAATCGGCCCTTTAAATTAAGCGGCAAACCAGTTCGTGATGGTGCGAGTCGGCGCTTTTCATGCACCGCTGCTTGGCCTATAACGCTGCGTAATTTGATCAGAGCCCGCAAAAACAGACGGGCCAAAGGGGAACCGTCGAGGACACTCATGACAGATACCAAACACGAAGCGGATGTGGCATTCATCAAGGCTCTGGCTGAATTGCTGCGCGAAAACGACCTGACCGAATTGCAGGTCAAACGCGAATACGGCGAAGAAGACAGCCTGAACGTGCGCGTCAGCCGTATGACACAGGCCGCTGCCGCTCCGGTTCAGGTCGCGGTGCCCGCCGCCGCAGCCCCTGCTCCAGTTGCCGCCCCTGCGGCCGCCCCTGCCGCTGCCGAAGCCCCAGCGGCGCAGGAAGACCCGGCCAGCCATCCCGGTGCTGTGACCTCACCCATGGTTGGAACGGTCTATATGCAACCCGAACCCGGTGCGCCTGCATTTATCTCGGTTGGCGCTGCGGTCTCGGAAGGCGACACGCTGCTGATCGTCGAAGCGATGAAAACCATGAACCACATCCACGCCCCAAAATCGGGCACGATCAAACGCATTCTGGTCGGTGATGGCGACGCTGTGGAATTCGGCACTCCTTTGGTCATCATCGAGTAAGGCGGGCCCATGTTCGACAAGATCCTGATTGCCAACCGAGGCGAGATCGCCCTGCGCGTCATCCGCGCTGCCCGCGAGATGGGGATAAAGACGGTCGCCGTCCATTCCACCGCCGACAGCGACGCGATGCATGTACGCATGGCGGACGAATCGGTCTGCATTGGTCCCCCGCCCAGCCCGCAAAGTTATCTGTCCGTGCCTGCCATCATTTCGGCATGCGAGATCACTGGTGCACAGGCCATACACCCCGGCTATGGCTTCTTGTCCGAGAATGCCGAATTCGTGCAGATTGTCGAAGATCACGACATCACGTTTATCGGCCCCACCGCCGAGCATATCCGCGTGATGGGCGACAAGATCACCGCTAAGGACACGATGAAAGCACTGGGCGTGCCTTGCGTGCCCGGATCTGACGGTGGCGTACCCACATTGGAAGACGCCAAGCGCATCGGTGAGGAATTCGGCTATCCGGTCATCATCAAGGCCACCGCCGGTGGCGGCGGCCGCGGCATGAAGGTCGCGATGAATGCGGATGAAATGGAAAGCGCCTTTATGACCGCGCGTGCAGAAGGCAAAGCCGCCTTTGGCAATGACGAGGTCTATATCGAGAAATACCTGACCACGCCGCGCCATATCGAAATTCAGGTCTTCGGCGACGGCAAGGGTAAAGCGGTGCATTTGGGTGAACGCGACTGCTCGTTGCAGCGCCGGCACCAGAAAGTGTTTGAAGAGGCCCCCGGCCCCTGCATCACCCCCGAAGAACGGGCCAGGATCGGCAAGATCTGTGCCGACGCCGTGGCCAAGATCAACTATATCGGCGCGGGCACCATCGAGTTCCTCTATGAGAATGGCGAGTTCTATTTCATCGAAATGAACACCCGCCTTCAGGTGGAGCATCCGGTAACCGAAGGTATCTTTGGCGTCGATCTGGTGCGCGAGCAAATCCGCGTGGCCGCAGGCGAGCCGATGTCATTTGGGCAAGATGATCTGGAAATCAACGGCCACGCGATTGAGGTTAGGATCAACGCGGAAAAGCTGCCGAACTTTTCACCTTGCCCGGGCAAGATCACCGCGTATCACGCGCCGGGTGGTCTGGGCGTGCGGATGGATTCAGCGCTTTATGACGGATATTCAATCCCGCCCTACTATGACTCGCTGATTGCTAAGCTGATCGTTCAGGGCCGAGACCGGGCCGAAGCGCTGGCGCGGCTGGAACGCGCATTGGGAGAGTTGATCGTGGACGGCATCGATACCACAGTGCCTCTGTTCCATGCCCTGCTACAGGAGCCCGACCTGCACAGCGGCGACTACAACATCCACTGGCTGGAGCGCTGGCTTGCGGAGAATATGGAATAGTAACCTCCAAGAACCGGATGGCGCACGCCTTCCGGTTCCCTCTTACCCAAAATGAGCCTATCCGCTGAACTTTTGCTGCACGGGTACTCCATCGGCATTTTCCCGATGGCAGAACACCGCGATGACCCCGAGCTGTTCTGGGTCGATCCAAAATTTCGCGGCGTGTTTCCGTTGGACGGGTTCCATGTCTCCCGTAGCCTTTCACGCCGCATCCGCAATTGCGGGTTCGATATCACGATAAATCAGGACTTTTCAGGCGTCGTGGATGGCTGTGCCGATCGGGCCGATACCTGGATCAACGCAGAACTGCACGATCTGTACCGCCAATTGCATCAAACAGGCTATGCCCATTCTCTCGAAGTCTGGGACGGAGCCGCACTTGTGGGCGGTGTCTATGGTGTAACCTTGGGGGCTGCATTCTTCGGGGAAAGCATGTTCTCACGCCGCACCGATGCGTCGAAAATCGCCCTTGCCTATCTTGTGGACCGCCTGCGACAAACCGGATTCCACCTGTTCGATACGCAGTTTCTGACTGCGCATCTGGCGTCCCTTGGTGCTATCGAAATCCCGCGCAGCGCTTACAAAAGAGAACTCGAGGAGGCTCTGAATCTCAGCGCCGATTTCACAGCTTCAATCGATCAGTCCACAGCGGGTGTAATACAGCGGATCACCCAGACATCATAACGCGCATGGTCCAACGCATTTAGGGCTGGGGATGTCGCAATCATCCAGCCGTCAAACAACTGATCAGCTTTCCCCGTTTCCCAAATCGTCAGATAGGCAAACGCGTCACCCGTCGGGTTGTCAACCGGATAGCGGCAATCCCCCAACGCAACATCCAAGCCGAACACAGCTTCGGTCTCACCGCTTCGCATTTCAACATCGACGGTCTGACCGCTGACTTTGTCCAGCCCGCGCAGCATGGCCCCCGGACCGGACTGGACCTTTTGCTGAGCAACAGCACTAGTCCCGACCATAAGAAGGGCAATCAAAGCAGCGCGGATCATTCGCTGCCATCTCCGGCCACAAACTTGACCAGCAGAGAGATCAGGCTGACCGCGCCCTGTGTATCTTCGATCTCGTCTCCGGGCTCGAAATAGAATGGTGACCCACCGGGCATAACCTCGACGAAATTGCCACCCAGCAGCCCCTCGGACGAGATCACAATGGCGCTGTCATCCGGCACTAGGATGCCATCGGCAATGGTGAACGTCGTGTCTGCACGATAGGTATCCGCGTTCAGCGTCACACCGGTTACCGTTCCAATCTTGACGCCTGCAAGACGGACATCCGTGCCAACACCGACCCCTTCCAGCGACCTGAAAGACGCACCAAGTTCGTACCCGGCCGCGCCTTGCGACAAGCCCGTCGATTGGCTGGCGTAAACGCCAAATGCCAGAGCGCCGGCCAACACGACGCCACCGACAAATACTTCGGTCCAATTATGGCTCGACATGTTCGCCTCGCTTATTCTGGGCTCCAGGCCTCATAATCCTTGCGTTCTACCGGCTCGGCCCGACGCAGCGAACCTGCAGGCGCATAAGCCATAGCAGTGCCGGTCAGGTTTTCCTGATGCGGCTTTTCCCAGGATTTATGCGGCAAAGGCTTGTCCGTCGGAGGTTCATCCCAGGTGCGATGCAACCAACCGTGCCATTCAGGATCAACTCGGCTGGCTTCAGCCTCACCGTTGAAGATTACCCAGCGTTTGCTGTCGTCCGCTGTGCGATAAAACACATTGCCTTCATTGTCTTCGCCGACTTTGACGCCTTTTCGCGAGGTGTAAATCTGCGTGTTCAAAGTGGATCCGTTCCACCAGGTTACGGCTCGCAAAAGACTATTCAGGATTCCCATCGGGTGCCTCCGGCATTTCGGTCGAGAAAAGGTATGGACCAAAGGCTCGCCAAGGTCCAGTGCCCCTGGGGCCGCATGCGTCACTCCGGCAGAAACGCGGTCACTTCGATCTCGATCCTGTATTTAGGATCGATCAGCCCACATTCGATCATGGTCGCTGCCGGAGGATTTGCGCCGAAGGTCTCTGCCAAGATCGGCCAGCACGGTTCAAACTCTGTGCGATCCGGCAACATGTATGTCACCCGAACCACATCCTCGAATCCTGCACCTGCCTTTTGCAGAGCAGTTTCAATGATGCTCAGCGCGGAACGGCACTGCGCAACAATATCTTCACCCTGCCCAACCGTTCCGGCCACGTGAACCCAGCCGTCCGCGACAACCGCACGGCAATACCCAACTTTTGCTTCGAATTCACCACCGGATGAGATCCGCTGAATCGCCATGCCGCTTCCTCTTCGTTGATCGCAAGCCAAAGACCACTGCTACAAACGAAAAAAGGCAATCGCCAGTTCTCGGGCCGCAACTGTCTCGGGGACACTGGTAAAACGGCAGCGGGGGCAGAACCCCCTACTGTCTTGTCAAATCCAACACCCGTGAATTGCTTCTAACCTGCTGATGCCGATTCCGGCGCCGCGTCAGCGTAGATGAACAGTGGTTGTGACTCGGACGATACCGCCTCTTCGTTCACGACAACTTCACTGACGTTCTTCATGCCCGGCAGTTCGAACATGGTATCCAGCAGAATGTCTTCCAGGATCGACCGCAAGCCGCGTGCACCGGTTTTGCGCTCAATCGCTTTCTTGGCGATAGATTTCAGCGCATCATCCGTGAAGTCGAGTTCGACATCTTCCAATTCGAACAAGCGCTGATACTGCTTGACCAAAGCGTTCTTGGGCTTGGTCAGGATCGTTACCAATGCGTCTTCGTCCAGATCTTCCAACGTTGCCAGAACCGGCAATCGTCCCACAAACTCGGGGATCAAGCCGAATTTCAGCAGATCTTCCGGCTCAAGATCTTTGAAAATCTCACCGACGCCGCGGTCGTCATTGTCACGCACGTCGGCACCAAAACCCATGGCCGAACCTTTGCCGCGCTGCGCGATGATCTTGTCCAGACCGGCAAAGGCACCACCGCAGATGAACAGAATGTTGGTGGTATCCACCTGTAGAAATTCCTGCTGCGGATGCTTACGTCCGCCTTGCGGAGGAACGCTGGCCACGGTGCCTTCCATCAGTTTCAGCAAGGCTTGCTGCACGCCCTCGCCCGAAACGTCCCGTGTTATCGACGGGTTCTCAGACTTGCGCGTGATCTTGTCGACCTCGTCGATATAGACGATGCCGCGCTGCGCGCGTTCGACGTTGTATTCGCTGGCCTGAAGCAGCTTGAGGATGATGTTTTCGACATCTTCGCCCACATAGCCCGCTTCGGTCAGCGTCGTTGCATCAGCCATGGTGAATGGCACGTCCAGAATACGGGCCAGTGTCTGCGCCAGAAGGGTCTTACCGCACCCTGTTGGGCCAATCAGCAGGATATTGGACTTCGCCAGTTCAATGTCGCTGCCGGCTTTCTGAGCATGGTTCAGACGTTTGTAATGGTTGTGAACCGCAACGGACAGAACGCGCTTAGCGGTTGCCTGCCCGATTACATAGTCGTCCAGAACCTCGCATATGTCTTTGGGCGTGGGCACACCATCAGACGACTTCAGCCCGCTGGCCTTGGTCTCTTCACGGATGATGTCCATGCATAGTTCGACGCATTCATCGCAGATGAACACGGTCGGGCCCGCGATCAGTTTTCGCACCTCATGCTGGCTTTTACCACAGAAACTGCAGTAGAGCGTGTTCTTCCCGTCGCCGCCTGAATTCGTCGCCATGATCTACCTTTCGGGCCTCGTCCCTGCACCCCAGCAGGGATGCGCTTACGCCTGTTTGTGCAGCTTAGGCCAGCACTCTGGCGGCTACAATCTCAAAATGACCCCCGCGCCGATGGCGCGGAGCACTGGCCTTAGGCCTCTTCCGTGTCCATTTTTGCACGGTTTTCGACGATTTCATCGATGTGGCCCCAGTCTTTCGCTTCTTCCGGGCTCATGAAGTTGTCACGGTCCAGCGCCTTTTCAACCGCCTTTTTGGTCTGCCCGGTATGACGCACGTAAATGTCATACAAGCGATCCTTCAGCTTTTGCGTTTCGGCCGCATGGATCATGATATCGCTTGCCTGGCCCTGATAGCCACCGCTGGGCTGGTGTACCATGATCCGGCTATTGGGCAGCGAAAACCGCATCCCTTTCTCACCACCAGCCAGCAGAACCGATCCCATCGATGCCGCCTGACCGATCACCAATGTGGAACATTTCGGCTTGATATACTGCATTGTATCGTAAATCGACAAACCGCTGGTCACCACACCACCAGGCGAATTGATATAGATCGAGATTTCCTTGTTCGGATTCTCGGCCTCAAGGTGCAACAGCTGCGCAACGACCAAATGGCTCATACCATCGTGAATTGGGCCGTTTATAAAGATGATCCGCTCTTTCAGCAGACGCGAGAAAATATCGTAAGCGCGTTCGCCCCGGCTGGTCTGCTCCACGACCATGGGAACGAGCGTATTCATGTAGGTATCTACGGGATCGAACATTCTGAACCTGCCTGCTTTGCTATGGATCGGGACACTACCCCAACAAGTATTACCCGAGTCTTAGTATCGGCTCGGGGGGGCTGCAAGGGGGGCAAGTGAGAACGACGCAGGAATGTGTACTGTGATCAAATACGCGCAAGGCAGCACCCGGTCTTCACATTCAAAAACGAATGGTGGAACGCAGCCGGCGCCCTTTGGTCGCGGTAGGGGGGAAAGGTGGCTTCTGTTTCCCTTTCACTCATCACGGTATTTTGATTTATACATATAGAGCAAAATGACCGAAACATGTAAGTGGATGCAACGCGGCAAAGGTTCGTTGTGATGTAATAACGTGACCCACTTGATGGGTTAGCAAGGAAATAGAACAATGGCACTTCCCCAACTGTCACAAGACATGTCCCAAGAAGACTTTGACCGCATGGTCGGCAACGCGACACGTGCGTCGAATTTTCTTAAAGCGATCAGCCATGAAGGGCGCTTGATGATCTTGTGCCACCTGGTATCGGGTGAGAAATCTGTGACAGAATTGGAAGAGCTTTTGTCCGCAAGGCAAGCCGCGGTGTCTCAGCAATTGTCGCGCCTTCGATTGGAAGGTCTGGTCATCCCAAGACGGGAAGGTAAAGCGATCTATTATCGTTTGGCGGACAATCGTCCAAAACGGATGTTGGAAGTGATCTATGAGTTGTTTTGTGGTGAGGGTGCTTCTTAACGACTGGTTTCATTGGCGGAAAGCTGCTACCGAACCTCCATCGAGCACCAAGGAGACGACAATGATCCGTGTTATTTTGATTGGCCTGAGCCTGTTTGCCCTGACAGCCTGCGAAACTGCAAAAGGCGCTGGGAAAGATATTGAAAAGGCTGGGGACGCCATCCAGGACGCTGCGACAGACGTGCAGGAAAACCTGTAAGGTTTTCCGAACTTGCGCAGTGCGTTCGTCTTCAAACCAAGTAGACGGATTGCTGCGCCCGATCCCAATACCCACATTGCCGAGGCGCAGCCTCTTGGCTTTATTTTCCAGAACCACATCGGGGCTCTTTTGCACGCGCGAAAGAGCCCCGTTCCCGTTCAGCTGGGGGTGAGTGGTAGCCTGTATAAAACCGTAAACCGGCAAAGGAAAAGGCGTCAGGTGCGCAGACGTTGTCTTTGCGAGTACCCTTTCGGATACGCCTGACGCCTTACCGGGTCGATGCGCCCCAAGGGGTGCCCCGATCCTTTTGCCTCAGCCCACTGAGGGGCCGTGACAACTGCTTTGACCCCAAAGAGTCGCGCAGCATGCATCGGCCATCAAAGAGGACAGTCAACTGAAACAAGCGCGATGCCTGCCCACAACTGACCTTAACGGTAAGTCTTTGAAGCTCTAAGAAAATCCCAAGACCCTCTCAAACCCTCAAACCTCTGGACCTTTGCTTACCACCGTCGGTTCCGAGGACCCTAGGCAGTGATCAGACTGTTACATTCCGGTCCTCGCCCGGCAAGAAAATAGCACTGCAGCATGAAAAATAGACGGGGATAAAATGTTGATATCCGGCGGGACATTTCTGTGGATAATCCGAGAAAGCACGACACCGCGCTGAGTTGATCGGATGTTCAGGTAGCCGTCGATTATGTGCCACTTTTCCATGAAATGCTGCGGGTGCAAAGGCGGAAACTCGGCCGTTTCGGTGAGAACCACTGGGTTTGATCAACTCTCAGGCACCAAATCCGTCGAATCGACGACCTGAACAGCTCTTTATTAGGTCACCTCGTTACCCACGGCAGTGCTTGGCCCCCAGCTGAAATAGGGCGTGAAAAACTCTTGTCGGTAATTCATCAAGAACCGGATGGCGAAGATTCACTACGTGCGAGACCCAACTGGCCCCGGTCTTGGGACAGCGCATTCCAACCGGAACGCTTTGAATCCTGTAGCACACAGTGACATCGCCACCCGGTCTCCTCCCCTTGGAAAAGACAATGGCTTCAATACTGAGAAGCGGTCCGACCCGGACGACGACCGGCCACTCTGCCGCATAGGCGGCGGGCGGCGGTCTATACCCCCTACGGTCCGACCGGGCCGGAACCGCTTCAGTTCACCTGACGTTCCAGAACGGTGCTGTAAGTCGTTCCGTTTCGCAGGCTACGGAAATCCGCATAGATCTTGCCGTCTTCATACCGCGCATCGATCAACGCATTGGCGCCAATCACCAGCGGTGAGGTTTCAACAATGCCGATGGCGCCAGAGCCATCCAGACTGATGGTTCCGGTTGCCTCGTACTCATTCCATTCGGTGTCGCCATCGCGCCGCCACTTGCTGGGACCCCAGAAGACATTGTCCTCCTGAATCTGCACATCAAGCATCCATTCCGCCTGGTTGAACCGAGGCTCGTCGCCTTTGTAGTAATGGCTCGGCTGGACGGTCGTGTAAGACCCCAACCACGTACCGCGCAGGTCGGGCGTTGTTTCAGCCATCGCGGCTGTTCCAAGGGTGAGTGTCGTGGCCAAAGCAGCTGCTCCGGCAGTCATGTATCTGGTCATGGGCTCTCTCCTTCTGTGTGCCCAACAGATTGGGAGAGCGCGAAGCGGTTACAACTTACCTAAAGTAAACTTCACACACCGTTCAGGTTGCCCGGCGCTTGAAGCGACCGGAACGTGCTGATGGTGCGCCTTTTTCCTTCCCACAGCAGTCAACGCAACTTAAAGACTGGGTGCGATACACCCGCCCGACGGACAGAAACGCGAATAGGTACAAATGCACTTTCCCAAAAGACACCATCGCGCCTTCAAAAGCGCTGTCCGACGCTTCCGAAGCGAGTTTTCGCAGTTTGTGCTGGAACAAAGCGGCTCTGAGGTGCTGTGCGGGCCGATGAAAGGCTTTCGTTTTACCGAAAACGCCTTTTGGGGCGGGCATTCTGATACCGCCACAAAGATCTTTGGCCTATATGAACAGCAGAACCTTGGCATTCTGAGCAACTCGAACAAGCCCGTGCTGGTGGATATCGGCGCGGCCGACGGCTTTTGGGGCGTTGGCCTTGTCTCGACCGGTAACTTCGAGAAAAGCGTGTGTTTTGAAGTATCGGCAAAGGGCCGCGAGGTCATCCGCGAGACGGCCGAGCATAACGGTGTCGGTGACCGCGTGACCGTATTCGGCGACGCGCTGGATAACACCGCCGAGAATATCGCAAGTGTCGCCCCCGACCCCGGTGACATTTTCTTTCTGATCGACATCGAAGGCGTGGAATTCAGCCTGCTGACCGAAGACTTCCTGACCCAGTATCGCCAGTCGGAATTCCTGATCGAACTGCATCCTCAGATGGTCGAGAACGGCCCCGCCAAGCTGAGGGCCATCGAAGATTTTTGCGGTCAGTATTTCCAGATCACTTATGTGGATGGCAGCGTCCGCGACACGTCAGAGATGGATAAAGTCCTCAAGCTGGGGGATGATTTCAAATGGCCGATCATCTCGGAAGGGCGCGGGTTTCCGATGCAATGGCTGCATCTGGTACCGCGCAGATAAGGTATTTGGTCTGAGCGAACAGAGTGCGTCAGGCCCAAGCCAGCGCTGTGCCGATCAGAACCAGAGCGATCCCCGCAACTTCCCGGTTTGAGAAATTCTCGCCAAACAAAAAGAATGAGGCGATGGCGATCAGAATGACCTCGGCCCCCAGAATGCCAGTATAGATGATGCCCAACCGCTCCTCACGCAGCGCGGCGAGTTCCAGCGTTGCGGCGGCCAGCAATGTCGCGACGATCAGTAGGGTCAGGCCAACACCGGGGATCTTCCACCAGAACTTCATCGAGATCATGGCCACGGAATAGAGACCCGCCGACCCAAGGGCGATGAGGGGGATCATGGATGTGGACACAGGGGCCTCCTGCCGAGGTTGCCGTTAGGTCAAGCTTAGCAGGAGGGTGCGGTTGGGGCTGTGAGGTTAGTCACACCCACAAACCCGCCCTATGCGTTTGCAACGGTTGTTCATCAGAGTTGAGGGCCGCGACCGCCCCGAGGGGAGGCGCAAACGCGCCGCTAGATGGGGGCGGGTCGGCGCGGCCCAGCGGGGCCGCCGGGCGGAATTACCATAGACCAATCGGAAGTTGCAGGCCTCAAAATCTCGAAATATGATCGCGAAAATAAGGATTTGAGAGACGAATGACCGTTTGTTTGTATGCCAGCCCGATGAATACGCCCGTGGTAATTTCCGACTGCCTTGCGATCGGGCGTGATGCCGAAGCACCAAAATTAAGACCTGAAAATTTTGGTTTAACCGGAACCTATGATCTGAACCAAAAAGCTCAACTTTTCTCTAAAACCTACAGAATTGATCAAGATACAATTTCTTCGTTTGCAGGATCTGCGCACGGCGTATCGGAGTTCATACGAGAATTCCCAAAAGCGTTCGAGAACAGGCCGAAATATGAGCGTCCCTTAGAATTTGCGGGGCGTATTGTTGAGGAATTCAACTCATCGCCCTTAAGACAATCTCCTGATCTAGACACACGCATAAGCATGATTGCTGCACATATTAATCAGGATAAAATTCACACCTGTAGCCCAGATAGTGAATATCGGGCCTTAGAAACGCGAAACTTTGGCATTTGCCATATCATGGGAAGTGGTGCGGAATCGCTGAGCCAAATTCTCCGGCAATGGGATTCGAGCATAAATCCTGAAGAATTCACGCGTGGTAACGGGGCTTCCGCAGAAGAGCTAATACTAGGGCTCTACGGCGCGCTAACCTCTTGGCAAATATTTGAATTGGGGCATGACGCCTCAAATCTCTCATGGGGCGGTTACTTTCAGTGCTACTTTTACGACAAGCCTCTGGGTATGTGGTCCAAAATACCCTCATGGGTGAATTTGGCGGTGATACTCCCAGAGGATCCGACAAGAGGCCTAGAAATCCACAACAAACTTACCGCCTATTCAGGAAGCCGGAGAGTGGAAAGCGAATCTTTTTTATTCGGCATTCGAAGAAATGGACAAAGCCTCGATATCCTCCCGTGGCAAATATCGCCTATTTTGGCGGATGAGGTGATAGGTCCAGTGAGAAACTACAAATCAGAGTTAAGAGATTTTGATCCTATTCGGGCTACCATATGTGTCCTGAAAAAAGAGAATGACAACCTAAAAGCTATAGCTCATCGGACACTGCATCCAGGAGAGATGCGCGAGTTTAGCATCAGCTTTGATCCGTTGAACTTAGATTTAGGAAAGGCTGTTTTAAGCGGCCTACAAAAATCTGTTGAGGCAACAATCAGCGCTAACTGAAGTTTGATTTAATCAAGACCTAGAAATTTCTAATTCAACACCCGATCGGCAGCGCGAAACGCTTCCGCTCACCGTCACTTAAAATGGACGGCCTTAGCTGTCCAGTTTCTCTCAAACTGCACCGGGTGCCGCACGCGTTTAGCTTTGCCAAACGCTTTCGCGCACTCGCACTTAAAATGAATTAAGAATCCATTTTAAGTGCGCTAATAAACGCCTCCTGCGGGATATCCACCTTCCCGAACTGGCGCATCTTTTTCTTACCCGCCTTCTGCTTGTCCAACAGTTTGCGTTTCCGCGTGGCGTCGCCTCCGTAGCACTTCGCGGTCACGTCCTTGCGCAGGGCCGAGAGGGTCTCGCGGGCGATGACCTTGCCTCCGATGGCAGCCTGAATCGGGATTTTGAACATGTGGCGCGGGATCAGGTCCTTGAGCTTTTCGCACATCGCCCGGCCCCGCATCTCGGCCCGGTCGCGGTGAACCATGGTCGACAGCGCGTCAACCGGTTCGTCATTCACCAGCACCGACATCTTGACCAGGTTATCCTCGGTATAGCCGGTCATCTGGTAGTCGAACGAGGCATAGCCCTTGGTCACCGATTTCAGGCGGTCGTAGAAATCAAAGACAACCTCGTTCAGCGGCAGGTCATAGACGACCATGGCACGGCTGCCCGCATAGGTCAGGTCCAGCTGGATGCCGCGTCGGTCCTGACACAGTTTCAGCACATCGCCCAGATATTCGTCGGGCACAAGGATAGTCGCCTTGATGCGCGGTTCCTCGATATGGTCGACCTTCGACGGGTCGGGCATGTCGGCGGGGTTGTGCAGCTCGATCATCTCGCCGTCTTTCATGTAGACGTGATAGATCACCGACGGCGCGGTGGTGATGAGCTCGATATCATATTCGCGTTCGATGCGGTCGCGGATGACCTCAAGGTGCAGAAGACCGAGGAAGCCGCAGCGGAAGCCAAAGCCCAGCGCGGCTGAGGTTTCCATTTCAAAGCTGAAGCTGGCGTCGTTCAGGGCCAGCTTGTCGATCGCATCCCGCAGGTCTTCAAATTCGGCCGAGTCCACGGGGAAGAGGCCACAGAACACCACCGGCTGCGCGGGTTTGAAGCCGTCCAGCGCGTCTTCGGTCCCGTTGCGGTCATTGGTGATCGTGTCACCGACGCGGGTGTCGCGGACCTGTTTGATGGATGCGGTCAGGAAGCCAATTTCACCAGGGCCCAACGAGTCCACCATCTCCATCTCAGGCCGGAAAACGCCCACGCGGTCGACATGGTGCAGGGTGTTGTTCGACATGAACTTGACCCGCATACCCTTTTTCAACGTGCCGTCCATGATACGGACCAGAACTATCACGCCGAGATACGCGTCGTACCACGAATCCACCAGCATCGCCTTGAGCGGCGCATCCAGATTGCCCTCCGGCGCAGGAAGTTGCTGCACAATGGCTTCCAGCGTTTCGTGAATGCCCTGCCCCGTTTTGGCGCTGACCTGAATGGCATCAGTCGCGTCGATGCCGATCACATCCTCGATCTGTTCGGCCACGCGGTCGCAGTCGGAGGCAGGCAGGTCGATCTTGTTCAGCACCGGTACGATTTCATGATCGGCATCAATGGCCTGATACACGTTGGCTAGCGTCTGCGCTTCGACCCCTTGGGTCGAGTCCACAACCAGCAGCGAGCCTTCGACCGCGCGCATAGACCGGCTGACCTCATAGGCAAAGTCCACGTGGCCGGGGGTGTCGATCAGGTTCAGCACATAGTGCTCGCCGTTGTCGGCGGTATAGTCGATGCGGACCGTGTTGGCCTTGATGGTGATGCCGCGTTCGCGCTCGATATCCATGCTGTCGAGCAGCTGTTCTTTCATGTCGCGGTCCTTGACGGTTCCGGTCTCTTGGATGAGCCGGTCAGCAAGGGTGGATTTGCCATGGTCGATATGCGCGACGATGGAGAAATTGCGGATATGAGCGAGGTCTGTCATGGGTTGGGGATATGTAGAGGAATCGTGGGTTGGTCAAGGTGGATTGAGTGCGCCGACGATACTATACAACGTCCTTCGACTTGTTCACCTCGGCAAGCCGTTTGACAATTGCTTTAGTCTACGATGAATTCCCGCAATCTGAAGCCAGCTTATAGTCCCGCTCGCGATCAAGAACGCCACGCCAATCAGCTTTCAAAATTAGGTCCCTAAGCAAAGGAACATGGCAAGTTCGATCCCGAGCATAGAAGTGGCGCCGGTCAATCACGAGGATTGGGAATGGTGTTTCATCCCCCTCAAACTCCGCCGTCAATACGGTTAGAAAATTGTCTTCATCATTACTTTGAAAGTCGCTTTCGACAAATCCGAGCGCCCTTACGATTTCTTCATCGAGAGCCTCAAAAAAATGGTCGGTAAAAATTACCATAAGGTCAAAATCAGAAAGTTGTTTTGAAGGATAGTTGAAGTCGATCTTCTGATTGAAATCCCCACCGGTTACTTCAGTGGCGAGTTGACCGGAGATGCCTGAAATGAGCACTCTGACAGGTCTATCCAGGTCGTCTGATCGATCTTGAGCAGCGCTTTGCTCTGCCATGCCGAACACAAACATCAAAGTCGCGATTAAGAATAGTCCTGTTGCTTTTAGTTTCATTCAAACTTCCGCGTTCATAAACTTGAGTGTTGGAGCAACCGTATAGCCAATAGTCCAGCAATCAAGCTATGTCGCGATGGGTGCGGGTTACACTCTTTCAGATGAATGCCGGGTTGAAGCCCGCCCTGCGGGCTAGGCGTTTCCGACTCGTGCAATCACTTTTTCGCAACGTATGATTGATCCGTTAACCACTTTGATTCATACTCCCGCGCAGACCGAGAGGGGCACAAGATCCCTCAGTGCAGGCAAAAACGAGGCATGAGCATGAAACAGTTCCTCTTAATCGCATTCTGTGCCGCATCGATGACGGCCATCGCTCCGCAGGTTGAGGCCGCGCAGATCAAGCGCGCCTGCTTGGCGTCGGATCGGGCGGCGGCCACACGGGATCGGTGCAGTTGCATTCAGCGCGTGGCAGATCAGGCACTGACGCGCAGTGACCAGAAGACCGTCTCGAAATGGTTCGAAGACCCCCATCAGGCGCAAGAATTGAAGATGTCGAAGACCGCGCGTGATGATGCGTTGTGGGATCGGTATCAGAACTTTGGCCAGATGGCGCAGGCGATCTGCAGCTAACGCACCGCAAATCCTTGACCTGATGCAAGCTGCGCCCCAGAAAAGGCGCAGCGAAAGGTGTGTGCGATGGTGATGAAAGGGCTGACCCTGCGGGGCCTTGAGGTGTTCGAGGCTTTGGCGCGGACGGGATCGGTAGCGCAGGCTGCCGAGATCACCGGGCTTAGCCAGCCATCCGTTTCTCAGCAATTGCGCAATCTGGAAAAGGCGCTGGGCACCGATCTGGTCGATCACGGACGACGCCCGATGCGACTGACGCAAGCCGGGCGTAGTTTTCTGGAACGGGCCGAGGCTGTTTTGGCCGAGTTGCAGATGGCACAAAGCGAGCTGTCGGTCATGGAACTGGGGCACCTGACCACGCTTTCCATTGGGTTGATCGACGATTTCGACAACGATCTGACCCCACGGTTGGCCACGCTGCTGGCTGACAGCCTGACGCGGTCGAATTTCAAACTGATCACCCTGTCCAGCCTGGATCTGTTCGAGGCACTGGCCGAACAACGGCTTCATATGGCTGTCACCGCCCATAGCGGCGAAGTGTTAGAGGGTGTGGTCGAATATCCTCTGGTGCGCGATCCATTCATTCTGGTGGCCCCGAAGGGATCTGGCGGCGTGGCGGCGGTGCAAGACGGTTTACCATTTCTACGCTATGCCCGCGAGCAACTGATCAGTCGCCAGATCGAAGTGCATATGGCGCGCGAGGCGCAGGAGTTCGAGGAACGGTTTGAAATTGGGTCGCATATGGCGCTGATGGCCATGGTCGCGCGTGGCCTGGGCTGGGCGATCACGACACCGTTGGGTTTCATGCGCGCGGCGCGGTTCCATGATGGCTTAGAGGCCCACCCTGCCCCGTTCGGAGATTTCTCTCGCACGATATCGCTTTTGGCCCGCACCGATTGGTCGGATCAGGTGCCGCAAGAGGTCGCGGGAATGACACGCCGGCTGATGCAAAACCAGATCATCGAACCGGCTCTGAACAAACTGCCCTGGCTGAACGGTCAGTTGAAGGTGATCGGCGGCTAGCGCTCCAGATGAGAGGCCAGTCCGGCCACTGCTGTTTCGATCAGATCCAGCGCACCATCGAAATCCCGCGTATAATAGGGGTCAGGCACATGATCAGACTGGGTTTCATGGGCAAAGTCGGTCAGCAGGCGCACAGGCGTGTTATTGCCTGCAGGGCGCAGATCTTCGATATCCGCCATGTTGTTTGCATCCATGCCGATGATCAGATCGAAACGTTCGAAATCGGCCGCCGTGAACTGACGGGCACGCAGGTCGCTGAGGTCATAGCCCCTGGCTTCGGCGGCGGCCTGCATCGGGCCATAGGGCGGTTTACCCGCGTGCCAACCCATTGTTCCGGCACTGTCGATTGAATGATGCGGCGCGCGAGAGCGAAAGACGCCCTCGGCCGCGGGGGACCGGCAAATGTTGCCGAGGCAGACAAAGAGGATACGGTGTGACATGGCAAAGCTGTAGCGTGTGGAGGGGACATGGAAAAGATCGTCATTCTGACCGGAGCTGGAATTTCCGCCGAAAGCGGGCTCAGCACCTTTCGCGATGAGGGCGGGCTATGGGCGCAGCACCGGATTGAGGATGTGGCCACACCCGAAGGATTTGCCCGCAACCCGGCCTTGGTGCAGGGATTTTACAATGCGCGTCGCACTCAGGCGGCGGGCGTAGAACCGAATGCCGCTCACAAAGCACTGGCACGTCTGCAACGGGACTGGCCCGGAGAAGTGGTGATCGTCACTCAGAACGTCGACAGCCTGCACGAAGCTGGTGGCGCGCGAAATGTCATTCACATGCACGGGACACTGGCAGGTGCGTTGTGTTCGGCCTGTGGGCATCGCTGGATCGCTCCACCTGAGATGGCCGTGGGTGAGCCCTGCCCATCCTGCAACCAGCCAACGGCCCGTCCCGATGTGGTCTGGTTCGGAGAGATGCCGTACCACATGGATGAGATTTACGACCATCTGGCCAGCGCGTCGCTTTTCGCCGCCATCGGCACCTCAGGTCAGGTCTATCCGGCTGCAGCGTTTGTGCACGAGGCACAAGCCGCGGGCGCACAAACCCTAGAGATTAATCTGGAGCCGACGCTTGGGGCCTCGGGATTTGACACATATATCCTCGGCAAAGCGTCAGAAACTGTGCCGCACTGGGTTGAGCAATTGCTGGCGCGACCCTCATAAGGTGCAGACACCGCTTGATTTATTTGCTTAGATTGCATCCGAAACAACCGGAGGATCAGCCATGACCGACCAAGAACCCAAAACCGGCGAAATCCTTGAGGATGGCAGCATGGCCCAACGCGACCTGCTGGGCGCGCAATTGTCCAATCTCTGGTGGACCTTCTTGCTGCGCGGCGTTCTTGCGGGAATTGTGGGCATCGCTGCGCTGTTCTGGCCGTCTGGCAGCATCGCCATGCTGTTGCAACTGGTCGGTGTACTGTTGATTTTAGATGGCGGCCTGACACTTTTGGGGATCGGACGTCGCGGGGTGTTGGGAGGCGCTGCAATCGGCGCACTTCTGATCGGTTTGATCCTGTTGATTTGGCCCGAAGGCACGGTCAAGCTTGCCTTTTTCCTTTTGGGCGCATGGGCATTGATTATCGGAATCGGTTCACTGGCAGCGGCTCAACAGATGCATGAGCGGGACCCACAGCGTGGCTCCATGCGAGTCTCGGGCTTTGTGGCTTTGGTTATCGGGTTGGTTCTTATGATCTGGCCAGCAGTAGCGCTGGTGGCGTTGGGCTGGGGTATCGCCTTCTCAGCGCTTGCAATTTCTGCCGTCATGTTCTGGCTGGCCTCCCGGTTCCGCAAAGCGGGTGACCGGGTCGGATTGAAGACCGTCAATAAGTAGAGCGGCCATTGACCAAAAAGCGTTTCAGGCCGGGCAGTGCCCGGCCTGACGTTATTCAAAGGTCGTCGGACTGTCCGAAGACTCGCGCTTTAATCTGAATGCGATCCGTGATCGTGTGACCCGTGTCCGCCTTTGTCCTGACGTTCAAGGTCGACGGGGATCTCGATCTCAACCTCACCAGCATTCTCGAAAATCAGTGTCACCGGGACCGTAGCATCTTGCTCAAACGGTGCAGTTAGACCCATGAACATAACATGGTCACCACCGCGTTTCAGCATGTGAGTTTCGCCCGCTGGAATCACAAAGCCTTCTTCGACATGCACCATCTTGGCCACACCGTTGTCATCAACCTTGTGCGTGTGCAGCTCAACGCGCGCCGCAGCATCTGACGCTACGCCAATCAGGCGGTCGTCCGTGTCACTCTGGTTCTGGATCATCATGAACGCGGCCCCAGCCTTGGCGGTTTTACCCGAGGATCTGGCATAAGCGTCATCCACAGAAATGGTGCCGTCAGCCAATACAGGAACGGCCAGGGTCATCGCGGCCAGGGTTGCGAGCAGATTTGATTTGAAAGACATCGCGTCTCTCCTTGTTGTTTGATTTCTCGAAAAAAGATGGAGTTTCAAACAACAACTGGCGGTGCACGGGCCGGGGTATGGGGAACTGGCAACGCAATCTGATTACCGACATCCCGTAACGGCGCGGGCTGCGACAGTTCCGGCGGTGCGGGCATCGGGGGATAGGCCGCAGCAATCGCACCCATAAGGGACAACGCGTAATCCGGGCAATAATGCGGTGGCGCTGTGGGCTGACCACTTTCGTCCATATAGACAACAACCGGGCCAGTACCGGTGCACAGCACCATCTGACCCACAGCAGTGTCCATACCACGTGACATGGCAACGCCCTGCCCGGTCAGCACCAGCAGCAGGGAAACGACGAAAGGTAGGATTCTGGTAGTCTTAGGTCTCATCCTGACCTTGGTATAGGTCAGCGCCCGAAGGCGCTTCAAGCGCAAAAGGGTCGCGCTTGAAGCAGGTCTTAGTAGTCCAGTCCGGTCCGTTTCACCTGGCTTGCGGTGAAGCTGGTATGGGTCCGGTTCACCCTGCGCTGCATCTGTGAACAGGCTGCAATTGCCTTACGAAACACAGCGGCCAGAAACAAAAAAATGTAGAAACTTTTTAACGACATTATAGGGCCCCCGCCTGATGAATGCCCTGACGTTAGGTTAGATTCGAATCTCTGTATGTGAAGAAATTCACCAATCGAGAAAAATAATTTCGAAATTGGGAACAATGCCAGCCACTCATCGGAGGCCGCGACAAAAAAAGCCCCGCACTTAAAGGTGCAGGGCTTCGAATTTCATAAGGAAAAAGGCTTAGGCCGATGCTTGCGCCTTTGCGATTTCCTTTTTCACTTTCAGTGCGTTTGCCGACAGCTCTTCGTCCTTGGCTTTGGCCAAGAACGCGTCCAGACCACCGCGGTGGTCGACCGAGCGCAGGGCAGCTGCCGAGATGCGCAGCTTGACGCCACGGCCCAGAGTCTCAGACTGCAGGGTGACGTCGTTCAGGTTCGGCAGGAAACGACGTTTGGTTTTGTTGTTGGCGTGGCTGACATTGTTGCCAGTCATCGGGCCTTTTCCGGTCAGTTCGCAACGGCGCGACATGGTTTCTTCCTTTGTTTCTGGAGGCCGGGCTTCAGACCCTTGGCCAAATCACAAGGGGCGCAACCCGAAGTCGCGCCCGAAAACTGGTTGGATGCGTGTAGTGGGAATCGCCGGGAGGGTCAAGACAGGCCGCGCGAAATCTTTCATTTAGCTCGGCCATCACGATCCTTGCCCGCGCCCAACCATCAGGTCAGCGTGCTGAGCAGTTCTTCCGCCGCTTTGGCCGGGTTCAAATGGCCCGCTGAGACTTCGGCGTTCAAACGCTCCATCTCGGCCCTGGCTTGCGGCGTGTCAAGACGCGCAAGCAGAGCATGGCGAACCTCTTGATCAAACCAGTAGCGCGCCTGTGCGGAACGGTTTGCGTCCCATATGCCATTGTCACGACGCCATTGGGTCAAGGATTGGATTTCGTTCCATGCCTGCTCCAGGCCCTGCTCTTCAACCGCTGAAACAGTCATGGCCTTGGGAAAGCCTTCCGGGTCTTGTGGACGCTTGCGCAGCAGCCGCAATGCGCCTGCATAGTCAGCGCAGGTACGCGTGGCGGTCGCCTTTAAGTCACCATCGGCTTTATTGATCAGAATGATGTCGGCCATTTCCATGATGCCGCGCTTCACACCCTGCAATTCGTCTCCGCCCGCAGGGGCCAACAACAGCAGGAACAGATCCGACAGCTCGGACACAACCGTTTCCGACTGCCCGACCCCCACGGTTTCGATCAGCACCACATCATATCCCGCAGCCTCGCACAGGGCGATGGCCTCACGGGTGCGGCGTGCAACGCCACCGAGGTGGCTTTGACTGGGAGAAGGACGGATAAAGGCGTTTTTTTCGCGGCTCAGGCGCTCCATCCGGGTCTTGTCTCCCAGAATTGAGCCACCCGAACGGGCCGAGCTTGGATCAACCGCCAATACCGCCACGCGCAGCCCCTGCCCTGTCAGCATCATGCCAAAGCTTTCGATGAAAGTGGATTTACCCACACCGGGTGTCCCCGACAGACCGATCCGCAACGCCTGACGTCCAGATCCCGCCAGTTGGGCCAAAAGATCGCTGGCCTGTGCCCGGTGATCAGCACGGTTACTTTCGACCAGAGTAATCGCACGCGCCAGCGCTCGACGCTCACCGTTCAAAATCCTGTCGCTTAAACTGTCTGTCTGCATTCTTGTCCCGATCCATGAGGCAGGAATAGTTGCCGTGGTCAGGGGGCGTTTGTCCAGACCAGAGAACGCGGGAAATGCGTTCCATGCAAAACCTGCGTCATTTCGTTCTGGGAAAGGTGCCGATGGGCGTGCGGGAACTAGACGCCATCGGAACGATGGCGGATAAGGTCCGCATGATAACAAGCCTGCCCATAGACGACGCCGTTCCCGACCTGCTGAATGCCCTAGGCACACACGGGCGAGCGGTTTTGCAAGCGCCACCAGGCGCAGGCAAGACTACGCGGGTGCCATTGGCGATGCTCGAGGCGGGCCTGTGCGACGGCAAGATCGTGTTGCTGGAGCCCCGCCGCCTGGCGGCACGGGCGGCAGCCGAGCGGATGGCCGAAACTCTGGGCGAACGCGCGGGGCAAACCGTGGGTTACCGCGTGCGCGGCGACACGAAAGTGTCTAAAGACACGCGGATTGAGGTCGTTACCGAAGGCATCCTGACCCGGATGCTGCAATCCGACCCTGATCTGCCCGGCATTGGCGCGGTGATTTTTGACGAGTTCCACGAACGCTCTCTGAACGCCGATCTGGGGCTGGCGCTGTGTCTTGAGGTGGCGGGTGCCCTGCGGGATGATCTGATCCTGCTGGCCATGTCCGCCACATTGGACGCAGAACCCGTTGGCCGGTTGATGGACGCCCCGCTGATCACGTCCGAAGGGCGCAGCTTTCCGGTCGAGACCCGCTGGCTGGATCACCCCCTGGGGCCTCAGGCTCGGCGTCTGGATGCACTGGTTGAACTGGTGGTACAGGCCGAGCGTGAAACGCGCACAACAGGGGATGGCCTTTTGGTTTTTCTGCCCGGCGAGGGCGAGATCCGTCGGGCTGAAGGCGCGTTGAAGTCCCGGCTGCCCGAAGCCTGCGCCGTGCATCCGCTGTTCGGAGCAATGCCGTTTGCCGCCCAGCGCGCGGCGATTGTCCCGGCCAAGACCGGGCGCAAAGTGGTGCTGGCGACGTCGATTGCCGAAACGTCGCTGACCATCCCCGATATCCGGGTGGTCGTGGATATGGGCCAAGCACGGCGGGCGCGGTTTGATCCGGGCTTGGGCATGTCGCGGCTGGTCACAGACCGCGTGACACGTGCCGAAGCGACGCAACGCGCAGGCCGCGCGGGCCGTGTGGCCGAAGGCGTTTGTTATCGGCTCTGGTCAAAAGGTGAGGAAGGCGCGCTGGCCGCCTACCCGCCAGCCGAGATTGAGGCAGCCGATTTGACCGGGTTGGCGTTAGAGCTGGCCCTTTGGGGCGCGGATGCCAGCGACCTGGCTTTTCTGACCCCACCGCCCGACGGAACCATGTCCGAGGCGCGGGCTTTGCTAAGAATGCTGGGCGCGTTGGACAGCAACGGCCGGATCACGGATCATGGTCGAGCTTTGGCGGCGCTGCCTCTGCACCCCCGTTTAGGTCACATGTTAGAGCGCGCAGGCGCGCAGGCCGCACCACTGGCAGCGTTGATGGCCGAGCGCGACCCTCTGCGCGGTGCCCCGGTCGATATCGCGCTGCGGCAAGAGGCGCTGCGGGATGCGCGGGCATTTCAACGCAACCGCGTCTGGCAGGTGAATATGGGCGCCCTAGACCGGATAAAGGCCGAGGCCAAACGGTTGCGGGCGCAATCCACAGACGGATCCGAGCCGCAAAGCACGGCTGCCATGGCCGCCCTCGCCTATCCTGATCGCATAGGACAAAGGCGCAAGGGGGAAGCACCACGCTATGTGTTGTCGGGCGGCAAGGGCGTTGTTCTGGACAACGGCGACACGCTGGCAGGCGCGCCTTACTTGGTTGTGACCGATACGGATGGCAACCCGCGCGAAGCAAAGGTGCGACTGGCCACGCAGATTTCGGAACAAGAGATCCGGGATTTGTTCTCGGACCAAATCGCATGGACAGACAGCTGTACATGGTCGAAACGCGAGCGCCGGGTTGTGTCCCGACGACAAGAACGGTTCGGATCGATCACACTGGATGATCGTATCTGGAAGGATGTCCCGGATGATGTGGTCGCCAGGACAATGTTGGACGGGGTACGTGATCTGGGCTTACGATTGGATGGGGCTGCCGCCCGCCTGGCGGCTCGGGTCGAACTGGTTCGCGCGGACGGGGTCGACTTGCCCGATTTCTCGGTCGAGGGTCTGATGGCCAGTTTGGAGGGCTGGCTCCTGCCGATGCTCTCAGGTGTCAAAAGTGCAGAAGATTGGAAGCGGTTCGATCTATTGCCCGCCTTGCGCGCCAGATTGGATTGGTCCCAAACGCAAGAGCTGGACCGGCGCGCGCCGGGGTCGTTTGAAACACCGCTGGGGCGCAAGGTGCCGATTGATTACAGTGCTGCGGTCCCAGAAATCTCGGTCCGGTTGCAGGAGTTGTTTGGCGTGTCCCGTCATCCGGTTGTCGGGGGCACGCCGCTGAAAATCACCCTTCTGTCCCCTGCGCAGCGCCCAATCCAGATCACACGCGATCTGCCTGGATTTTGGGCTGGCTCTTACGCGGACGTCCGTAAGGACATGAGGGCGCAATACCCCAAACATCCCTGGCCCGAGGACCCAACCCAAGCCGACCCCACGCTAAGAGCCAAACGCAGGCGCGATTAGACTCGCCCCAAAAGCTCAAAACACACAGTACTTCCGCAATCCGCCCCTAAAACCGCTCGCGAACTGAGAATTCCTGAAGATTTAATTGAAATTCAACATTTCCACTGTTACGTCCCTTCAATTCCGATGACAGCATATGGGTAAACCGCTTCTAATGGGCTCAAAACTGCGAAATCTATGGGAAGAGGTCGGCAGACCTCTGATCCTGCGCCCTCGGCGGGTGCAGTTCGCGGCCCTATGCACCCGAAAGAAGAAAGGCCAGGACGAAGTTCTGTTGATCACAAGCCGTGACACAGGTCGCTGGATCATTCCAAAGGGTTGGCCCATCGACGGTCTGGACGGGGCTGAAACAGCGCTGCAGGAAGCCTGGGAAGAGGCCGGAGTGCGCGCGGAAACCGTTGATAAGACGCCGGTAGGTCACTTTATCTATGACAAAATCCTCAAGGACGGGTCTGCACAGCCGGTGCTGACCAATGTCTACCGGATTGCTGTCAGCAAGCTGGTCGAAGATTTCCCCGAAGCTCATCAGCGAACACGCAAATGGTTTTCCCCGGCTGAGGCGGCTTCGCACGTGCAGGAACCTGAGTTGCGGGCGTTGTTGCGCAAAATGTAACGTTTACACAACAATTTCATGACACGTGGCTTGCTCTTGCAATAGCGAACCGTTAGCTGCGGGCGGTCTTTGAAAAACTGATCAAGCCCATGTCTGATACAAACCCAAAACCACGCTGGCAGGCGCTAGATACCGATCTGCATCGCATTTCTCGCGTTGAAAACGCCAGCATACACGTGTCGCGCCCCATGCTGGCACCCGGCATCGCGTTGGCGTTCATGGTCGTTGCAGGACTGGTGGCAGCCGTTCTGTTTGGCCAAGCAGAGGGCAGCTATATCGTGGTGGCTGCTGCCGCTTTCGGGGCCTATATGGCGATCAATATCGGCGCCAATGATGTGGCCAACAACATGGGCCCGGCAGTTGGTGCAAACGCGCTGACCATGGGCGGGGCCATTGTGATTGCCGCCATTGCCGAAAGCGCGGGCGCGTTGCTGGCAGGTGGCGATGTGGTCTCGACCATCTCGAAGGGCATTATCGACCCTACTTCGGTTCAGAACAGCAATGTGTTCATCTGGGCCATGATGGCGGCTCTGATTTCTTCAGCCATGTGGGTCAATCTGGCGACCTGGGTCGGTGCGCCGGTATCGACCACGCACTCGGTTGTCGGCGGGGTTATGGGGGCCGGAGTCGCAGCTGCGGGGCTGAGCGCAGTCAGCTGGGGCACGATGAGCGCGATTGCAGCCAGTTGGGTGATCTCGCCCGTGCTGGGCGGTGTGATTGCCGCGTGTTTTCTGGCGCTCATCAAGGCCAAGATCCAGTATCAGGACGACAAGATTGCAGCTGCCCGAAAATGGGTGCCTATTCTTGTGGCGATGATGGCAGGGGCTTTTGCAACCTACCTCGCGGTCAAAGGTCTGAAACGCATCGTGAAAATCGAACTTGAGATGGCTCTTGTGATCGGCTTCGGCGCGGGTCTGCTGGCCTGGTCCGCCGCCGTACCTTGGGTGCGGCGCAAGTCCGAAGGTCTTGAAAACCGGACACGATCGCTGAAAACCCTCTTTGGCCTGCCTCTGATCATTTCGGCCACGTTCCTGAGTTTCGCCCATGGTGCCAATGACGTGGCCAACGCGGTCGGTCCTTTGGCTGCGATTGTGCACGCGGCGGAATTCGGAGATTTCGCTTCAAAAGTTACAATCCCGCTTTGGGTGATGATCATCGGCGCGTTTGGCATTTCGTTCGGCCTGTTCCTGTTCGGCCCCAAGCTCATCCGTATGGTCGGCAGCCAGATCACAAAGCTGAACCCCATGCGAGCCTTCTGCGTTGCCCTTTCGGCAGCGATTACCGTGATCGTAGCCAGCTGGCTTGGCCTTCCGGTCAGCTCAACACATATTGCAGTGGGTGCGGTCTTTGGCGTCGGCTTTTACCGTGAATGGCACTCTGAACGGCGGCGCAAGCAAGTCAGTTTTCAACGTGCAGCGACCCAAAGTCTGGCCCCAGAGGAGTACCGTCGTCGCAAGCTGGTACGACGCTCACACTTCATGACCATTGTGGCGGCATGGGTGATCACCGTACCTGCTGCTGCAACCATGTCGGCCGTTATCTATTGGATGTTGACTGCCTTCGTGTAACCGGAGTGGTTACAGCCTGATCTGATCCGGCGTCAACGGATGATCGGGCGCGTGTTTGATCAAGTCAGACACTTGCGTGCAAATGGGTGTCGGCACGCCGGTTTCTCGACCCAGTCGTATGATATGGCCTTGCAAGCTGTCGATTTCCGTTTGCCGTTCAGCCATCAAATCGTAGGCCATCGAGGTTCGGGCGCTGGGATCAATGGTCAGCATCCTGGCCGCAATGCGGGTGAATAAGGGCGTCGGCAGCCGCAGGATATGCGGGGTCATCCAGGCGGGAAGCGGCGTGGTAGAGGCCACAGGGTGCCCCGCTGCTTTTAGAACCGAAAGCGCTTCTGCCATCTGATCTGCAACGAGGATGCGCCAGTCGCGGTTTGTCAGTTGATCCACAATCGTAAGGCCTGACAACGCATTCAGCGCGTTGTTCAGGTTGATCAGCAATTTGCCCCATTGCACAGCTTCGATCTGATCACTCGTCAAAACTGGCAGATCCGGGCTGCTGAGGTGGGACGCCAGATCGCCCGGACCGCTTTCAATAATAATCTCGCCCGACGTCGCCCGGTGATAGGTGGCAGGGCCATTTGGAACGACGTTGAAAGGCACCATTCCGGCGCGCACATCACGCCCGGGCAGGGCTGCGCGCAAGGTCGCTGCGTTTTCGATCCCGTTCTGCCAGGACAGAACCGGCACGTCCGGCAAAGCCTCGGTGCTGATCTGGTCGGCGATATCCGCCGTGGCCCCCGATTTGACCGTAACGATGATCAGTTCCGCATGCCCCAGACAGGTTGGATCTTGGCTGAGAGCCAACGACCCTGCTGGTGCGGTATAATCGAGCCCGTCAAAATCCGTGACCGTCAACCCGTTTTCGCGGATCGGATCCAGCACATGCGCACGGCCCAGTAAGGTGACGGAATGGCCCGCTCGGGCCAACAGAGCTCCGCAATAGCAGCCAATACTGCCCGCGCCCGCAATGACAAGTTTCATAATACCCCCTCAGAAATACCTGAAAGGATCACCGCAAACCGCTGGTTACACAACCCCGCCTCGACGGGGATGGCCGGTTATCGCGCTAGACGTGGTTTGGTTCGCTCAAGTTCCTTAGAAATCGGGATAAATTCCTGATCGTCGCCGGGCGGAAGATGAAAGGCACCATTGGCCCAATCGGCGTTTTTCCACTCACGCGTTGCAGTTTCGATCTTTTCTTTCGAAGAGGATACGAAGTTCCACCAGATATATCGGTCTTCGTTCAGTGTCGCACCGCCCAGCAGCATCAGCCGCGCCCCCAAAGGACCCGCCTTGACCGACAGTTTGTCTCCGGGGCGGAACACCATCATGCGGCCTTCGTCAAACGTGTCGCCCGCGATCTCGACTGAACCCTGCGTCACATAGACACCGCGATCCTCGTGATCGTCTGGCAGCGGGAAGGACGCGCCGGGCTCAAGCTGTACATCCAGATAGAACGTCTCAGACAGCATGGTGACCGGGCTGGACTCACCATAGGCTGAGCCCAGGATTAGCCGCGCGCTGACACCCGCATCCTGAATGTGCGGCAGCGCGCCTTGTTTGTGGTGCTCAAAATCAGGGGCCATATCCTCATGCGCTTCGGGCAAGGCGATCCAGGTCTGGATGCCAAAAAGGCTGTGTTTCTTGCCCCGTGTCTCATCGCTGGTGCGTTCGGAATGGGTCACGCCGCGCCCTGCTACCATCCAGTTAACCTCACCCGGATAGATCATCTGGTGGGTGCCAAGGCTGTCGCGGTGCTCAAACTCGCCCTGATAGAGGTACGTGACAGTGCCCAACCCGATATGCGGGTGGGGCCGTACGTCTATGCCACCTTCGGTGATGAATTCAGCTGGACCCATTTGATCGAAGAAGATGAACGGGCCTACCAATTGCCGTTGGACCGAAGGCAAAGCGCGGCGCACCTCGAAACCTCCCAGATCTCGGGCGCGCGGAATAATCAACGTATCCAGCGCCGGATTTTCCGAGACGCAATCTGGATTGTGGGTCGGGTTCCAGCTCATTCCTTTTCTCCCTAAATCTCAGATGGCCGGGCTGGCACATCGTTCGCTGATAACAGAGATAACCCTAACCACGTCCTGATAAAGTGCATCTTCGCACATACCAGGTGCGAAACGAGCGCTCTTATCGTGGCCAGAGCTGAGGGAAGAATGCGCCGTCGATCCGATCCCCTTCGCCATAACCCACGGCCTCGAACTGCGTACGCTCGTCTTTGGCCCAGTCGCCGCGGTATCGGATGACGCCATCCGGAGCAGTCATGCGGAGGGTAAAACGGCGAACCGTTTCCGATGGGGTCGTTGCCGATAGCCCGCCATGCAAGGTTCGCATATCGAAAAAGATGCAGTCCCCAAGCTCCAGATCCCATTGCAACAGGTCATACGCATCAGGGTCCGCATTCACGTCAGGTGGCGGGTGATAGGTTTGCCCGGCAACCTCAGTCGGCTCATAACTCGGATGCCCATCAGCAAAGCGCACCCGCATGAACAGCTTGTTCCACAGGTGCGAACCTTTGACGAATGCGATGCCGTTTTCCTTCGTCACCGGCTCCAGCGGCAACCACAGCACGCACATAGTGCCCTCAAAATCGAAATACGACAGATCCTGATGAAACGGCGGGCGGGATGTTGATCCGGCTTCACGAAGGAACCAGTTGTCCATAACAAGGTTGATGGACGGTGCGCCCAGCAACCCGGCGGCAAGTGACGCGCAAGGTGAGTTGTGAACGAAATCGGTGAATTGGGGGATCTTGTTCCAGGCCCAGTAATCCTCGAAATAGCCGGGGGCGTTTGGGTCTTTGGTGTGGCGCGTGAAATTGTCGGTCGGATTTTCAAGGTCGGCGTCGATGCCTTCACGCAACAACGACAGCCAGTCGCGCGAGAATTTGGACCTCAGAACAACTGCACCGTCGTGTCGGAATGCAGCTATATCCTCGGCTGAGACCTGATCCGCTTGTGTCATGGCACGACCTTTCGTTTCAAACACAATGTCCGTAAGCATCGCACCTTGTAAAACGAAACGTCAAAAAGATTCGGTGCCGCCACCCCTGTCCGCCTCACAGAACCGTGAGAGTAAGATTTTGTGATCCGGTGTGCCTCGGAATCCACCGGAACCATGCTATCTTGAGTATCGATATCGGACCGTAAGGGGTCGCGGATTGGAGGTTTCTCAATGGCTGACGCGTTGCTCTCCCGTCGTTCACTGATCACCCAAGGTGCCGCTGTTGTGGCAACTGGGGCCTCGGGGCTTTTGTTACCGGCACGTGCGAGCGGGCTTGCACCAACGCCTTCGATGCGGGGCGGATCGAACAATTACCGTCCCGGAGCACCTATTGTGAACCGGATCGGTGGCGGTGGGTTCTGGATGACCGGCACGGTGCGGCGTGCAGGCGACGGAGCTCCCCTGCCCGGCCAACGCATTCAGATCTGGGCGCACACGACCGAGGGGCACGAACGCGATCCGCACAGCCATGGCGCGACGTTGACGGATGCGAAGGGTGAGTTTCGGCTGGAGATGCCGCAAATCGTGCCCGCCTTCGGTCAACCTCACGGGCATTTGGCCTATGACAGCGGGGAGTTCGAGACCGTTTTCCTGCGCCCTGTGATGTCGAGCGCAAGGGATAAGACACTGGCCGCGCATTTTGTATTGCAGCCTCTCTGAGTGGTGCTGAGGCGCAGCCTGATCTGGGTGCTGTTAAGTGCCGCACTTGCTATCCCGATCACCGCAGCGGCCTATAGCCCTTATCTGGCGTGGCGTGATCCGATCTACATTCTCGCCGGATTTGCGGGCATTATCGGAATATGTCTTTTGCTGCTGCAACCGCTGCTGGCCGGGCGATGGTTGCCTGGACTTTCCCCTGTATCCAGCCGCCATTGGCACAGGCGGTGTGGATTGGCCCTGATCGTGGCCATATTGATCCATGTGGGAGGTCTATGGATCACCAGCCCGCCAGACGTAGTCGACGCCTTGCTTTTTGTTTCAGCCACCCCGTTTTCGAATTGGGGTGTCATCGCGTTGTGGACAGCTTTTGCAGCGGCTCTTTTGGGTGTCATGCGCCAACGTTTGAACCTGCGGTTTCGCCTTTGGCGACTTAGCCATACCGGTCTGGCAATGGTGACGATTATCGGCAGCGTTGTTCACGCGATGCTGATCGAGGGAACAATGGAAATCATGACCAAGACCACGTTATGCGTTCTGGTTCTCTTGGCGAGCGCACGGACGCTCGCCAAGCTAAAGGTTTGGGATATCCGCCGACGAGCCTAAACGCCGAGGCACCAGCGCATGACCGCTTTTTGCGCGTGAAGACGATTTTCTGCTTCATCGAAAATGACGGAGTTCGGGCCGTCCATCACCTCGGACGTAGCTTCTTCTTCACGGTGCGCGGGCAGGCAGTGCATGAACAACGCATCCGGTTTGGCGTGGGACATAAGTTCCGTGTTGACCTGATAGGGGCGCAGCAGGTTGTGGCGACGTTCTTTGGCCGATTGGGAATCATGCATGGAAACCCAGGTGTCTGCGACCACAAGATCAGCCCTTTCAACGGCTTTGAACGGGTCGCGTTCCACCACGATTTGCGAGCCCTTCTGGCGGGCAAAACCCATGAATTCTTCTTCGGGATCAAATTGCGCCGGACCTGTGAACGTCAGATCGAACCCGAACTGGCCCGCCGCGTGCAGGAACGAGGCGCAGACGTTATTCCCATCTCCGGTCCAGACCACTTTTTTACCTGCGATGGGGCCGCGATGTTCTTCGAACGTCAGCACGTCGGCCATGATCTGGCAGGGATGCGTGCGGTCGGTCAGGCCATTGATCACCGGCACGTCCGAGTATTCTGCCATCTCGGTCAGGATCGTTTCATCAAAGGTCCTGATCATGATCATGTCGACATAACGGGACAGCACGCGGGCTGTGTCGGCAATCGTCTCGCCATGGCCCAGTTGCATGTCCTTGCCCGAAAGCACCATGGTCTGCCCACCCATCTGGCGCACGCCAACGTCAAAGGATACGCGCGTCCGGGTCGAAGGCTTTTCAAAGATCAACGCGACCATCCGGTCTTTCAGAGGTTGTTCCTGATCAAGTGCTGCCTTGGGTCGACCCAGACGCGCCTGTTTCATTGCGCCTGCCTGATCAATCATGGCCCTCAGGTCGCTTGCATCGGTTTTATGGATGTCGAGGAAATGGTTCATTTTACTTCGCTTTTTGGCTGATGACGGGTGGGGGCCAGCCCCCAAACCCCCGGAGTATTTGGGAAAAGATGAAGCTTAGGCCGTCGCAAGCTGGGTTTCGATTTGTTTCGCGGCCTTGTCGAGGCGGATCATGGCCTGTGCGATGTCATCCTCGGTCAATGTCAGTGGTGGCAAGAGGCGGATTACGTTGTCCGCGGCGGGGACGGTGATGACCTCGTGGTCATACCCCGCATTCACGACATCGATGTTGGGTGCCGTGCACTTGAGACCAAGCATCAAGCCAGAGCCGCGAACCTCTTCGAATACATCAGGGTGGTCGGCAATCAGACCTTCGAGTTTTTGACGTAGAAGGCCGGCCTTGCGGTTTACACCTTCGAGGAAAGCTGGCGTTGCGACCTGATCGATCACAGCGCAGCCCACAGCGCAGCCCAACGGGTTGCCGCCATAGGTCGAGCCATGGGTGCCAGCCGTCATGCCCGAGGCGGCATCTTCGGTTGCCAGCACCGCGCCAAGAGGGAAACCGCCGCCAATGCCTTTGGCGACCATCATGATATCGGGAGTGATCCCGGCCCATTCATGCGCAAAGAGCTTGCCGGTACGGCCAACACCACATTGGACCTCATCAAGGATCAACAGTAGACCGTTGTCGTCGCAAATTTGACGCAGAGCTTTGAGTTCAGCATCAGGCACCGGGCGGATGCCGCCTTCGCCCTGAACCGGCTCGATCAGGATCGCTGCGGTTTTATCGGTTATAGCGTTGGTGACGCCGTCAAGATCGCCGAAGGCAAGATGAACGAAGCCGGGCAGCAACGGGCCGAAGCCTTTGGTCATCTTTTCAGAACCAGCGGCGGCAATACCAGCCGAGGACCGACCATGAAATGAGCCGTCAAAGGTTATGATCTCGACCCGCTCGGGCTGACCTTTCTCATAGAAAAACTTACGTGCCATTTTCACGGCCAACTCGCAAGATTCAGTGCCCGAGTTCGTAAAGAACACCGTATCGGCAAAGGTGTGTTCCACAAGTCTGTCGGCCAGCGCCTGCTGCTGTGGGATGTTGTACAAGTTCGAGACATGCCAAACGGCATGCGCCTGTTCGGTCAGTGCGGCCACCAGTGCTGGATGCGCGTGGCCCAGCGCATTCACTGCGATCCCCGCCCCGAGGTCCAAGAAACGTCGGCCATCCGCCTCGGTCAGCCAGGCGCCTTCGCCCTTCACAAATGTCAGGGGCGCACGGTTATAGGTCGGCAGAACGGACGGGATCATCGGATCATCCTTTTCGAATAGCTTGAGCCCTGTGAGTGATACACGAGAGCCTTGGTCGTCAACAGATTTGGTGGGGTTTGCGCAGATTTTGAACGCGCAATAGATCAAACGGGCCGGTTACGCGGTCAGGCGTCGGCGTCGGAGTCGCAGGATATGTGCGGCTTTGATCATGGTGGCTCGTATAACGAGGCTGGTTCGATCTGGAAACCCTTTATTTGCGATGCTTCGAAAATTCGCTCGGAAGTAATAACGGCGAGATTTCCTACTTGTCATTCGCGTCCGCGTGTCGCACCGCTGGGGCATGACACCCGCACGCCAGAATCCAGCCCTCGCGGCCTTGTTGATCTTTGCCGCCAGCGCTCTTCTGGCTGGCACGACCTTGCTGGCCAAGGCGCTTGGCACGGATACGCTGGGCCCGCCGCTGCATCCGATGCAGATCAGCCATGGTCGATTTTTGTTTGCGTTTCTTGTGATTGTCTCAGCCGTTGCTGTAATGCGCCCGACCCTTAGACGCCCGCATTGGAGGCTGCATATCGGGCGTACCAGTTTTGGGTGGTTGGGTATCACACTGATGTTTGCTTCGGTCGCTTACATTCCGATGGCAGATGCTACTGCGATTTCATTCCTAAACCCGGTTTTTGCCATGGTTCTGGCGATCCCGCTATTGAAAGAAGGGGTTGGGCCCTGGCGCTGGCTGGCGGCGGCCGTTGCCCTTATCGGCGCATTGATTCTGTTGCGCCCGACCCCGGCCAGTTTTCAACCTGCGGCTTTGCTGGCTTTGACCGCAGCCGCGGTCATTGGAATGGAGTTAATTTTCATCAAAAAGCTGTCTGGCCGCGAAATTCCGATTCAGATCTTATTGGTGAACAACTCCATGGGATTGGCAATCGCCACTGTTGCAGTGATTGCAGTGTGGCAGACGCCAACTTCGGCGCAATGGGCAGCGTTGGCTGGAATCGGCGTTTTGATGGCCTGCGCGCAAGCCTGTTTCGTCAATGGCATGGCGCGGGCGGATGCTTCTTTTGTAGCACCGATCAGCTACGCGACACTGATCTTTGCTGCGTTTTACGATTTCGTCGTGTTCGATGTGATCCCGGATCGGACAAGCCTGATCGGGTCCGCCATTATTCTGGCGGGAGGATTGATTTTGGTCTGGCGTGAAGCGCGAGTGGTTAAACACCCTTCAGCGCACATTGATCGATAAGTTCCGAATCTGTGTCTCGCCTGACCGTAACCACTCTGAAATCCTGTGCGGATGAATGGGGGGCACGGGATTTACGACATAGTGCCCAAGTTCGGCATCCGACTGCGTGTTTCTAATATCGGTGAGCGCGACTTCACGGTACTCATTCAACATAACGTCGACGACTTTAAGAACCTGAGCCAATTCAATTGTCCCCTCTTTCTTGACCTTGGCCCAGAATTCGTACTCGGCCCCATACTCCGCCTCGGCAGCGCGAACATAGGCCGCTTCGATTTCCCGCAATGCGGTTTCCCGCGGGATCTGCTGCGCTCGGGTCAGGACGTTTGCCAGGACAAGCAAGTTTCGCTCGCCTTTCAGATTTATCTCCTCAGGAAGGTCCAGAAATATTTCACCTGTCATGCAGAAACTTCCACCACAGGCTTTTTGTTCTGGCTCAGGCGTTGGCACAATCGGTTGATGTGTTTTCCGTGGGCATGAAACGGTCGCGCGGGTGTGGGATTGGTAGTTTCATCGAGAAGGTCGGGAAACAGACATTCCAGTTCTTCGATTGCTTCGGCGCTCAGCATTTTCATTGCTTGGGGGCCGATGTAGAGAGATTCGGCATAGGCACCATCCGCGACCACAATTGAGTGGTCTTCGAGTGCAAAATGGAAATACTCAACCTCTTCACAGGTTTCGACTCTCTCAATCCCCTGCAACCCGGTAAGTTTCTTGGCGGGAACAAGTATTTCAGCCTCTCCCAGAACCCGTTGCGCCACTTTTGAGCGCACCAACAAACGGTGCTGAGGGGAAACCGTCAGATCGGTTGCTGGCATGCCCAGACCAAGTGCACCTTTCCGAATGCGTATCGGCCGCATTTTGGGATTGGCGATCAAGTCCAAACGGTTGAGTTTCTTGGACCCGATCCAACGGATAGCCTGCGGTTCACCGTCCAGAGTTGAAACCAAGTCGCCCGCTGAAAGGTCATCGATGTCCACTTCACCATCCGGTGTCTTAATCCTGGTGCCAGATGTGAAACAAACCATCAACGAGACATTATCGAGGATCGTCCCGAGACTGTTGTTTGGACCCTGCTCGGTGAAGCGAAGCGTATACGTCCCTTCGGCACCGAAATTGAAGTTCAGGGAAACGTTCGTGAAACTTCCCACAGTGGTCGGCGTCACGACTTGCGTAAAAATCACGGTGTTGCTGGAATCCACAACCTCAACAAGAACCGGATCTGCATGCACCCCGCCCGTGTTTCGGGCACCGATGTCGAAACTCAGCGTGGCACCTCGGTTGTCACCGGTCACCACAAAACTCTGCTGAACAACCGAAGTCGGGCCGGCGTTGCCGTCAAGCTCAAGGACAAGATCTGACGGATCTCCACCGCTAAAAAAGAGTGATTCCTGACCAATCTCAATTTCGTTGCCGAACCACGCACCATAGGTGCTGAAGATCTGAAACGGACCCGTGATGCCGGGTGATTGAAAATCCCCACCGACAATAAGTTCTGTAAGAGCCATAAGAAAATCGCCTGTCGTTCTTCGGTAACCAAGTACCCTACTCGGCCCTTGCCGCCAACATAACAGTCGGAAAACGCATCAACTTTACGTTACGTCGCCTGCGCAGCACTACGCCTTGAGGCGATACCCTGTGCGCAACATCTGCCAGGTGATGAGACCGATCACCACCGTAGCAAAGGAACAGACGGCCATACCCACCCAAGGCGAACTGTCCGAGACACCGATCATGCCGTAGCGCAAACCGTCAATCAGATAGAACACCGGATTCAGGTGAGTCAGACGGTTCAAAACCGGAGGGAGCGCCTGAACCGAGTAGAACGTGCCCGACAGGAAGGCCAGCGGTGTGACGATGAAATTGGTAATGGCTGCCATTTGGTCAAACTTATTGGCAAAAATTCCGGCAAACAGTCCCAATGCTCCCATAAAAGCGCCGCCCAAAACGACGAAGATCGTCGCGATAATGAAGTTTTGTGGCACGATGCCAAGAACCAAGGCCAGCGCAACAGCGACGACGCACGCAATCAGGATGCCTCGGGCGATTCCCCCCGCCAGATAGCCAAGCAGGATTTCAAGCGGCGACAGCGGTGGCATCAGGGTATCCACGATATTGCCCTGTACTTTGGAAATGACCATGGAAGACGATGTGTTGGCAAAGGCATTCTGGATCACCGTCATCATCATGATCCCTGGTGCCAGAAAGACCAGGAACGGCACCCCCATGACATCCGGGCGGCTGGGCCCTATGGCAGTGTTAAAGATCAGCAGAAACAGGCCCGCTGTGACCAACGGCGCTAAAAGGGTTTGCGTCCAAACCGCCAGAAAGCGCAGAGTTTCGCGCTGCGCCAGCGTGTAAAGGCCCATCCAGTTGACTGCTCCGAAGCGGTGCGCGGTCTGTTCTGCGGAATTCTGCATGGTTTACCCTCAACCTGATTCGAAGACAGCTTGTAACTCGGGCTGCAGTGTTTAGAATAGGGGGCTGAGACGATTTCCCAAGGCGGCCCGAATCCGGGGCCGCTTTCCGCTTTTGAAAGGCTAACGATGTCCTGGACAGACGAGCGCGTAGAACTGCTGAAGAAGATGTGGGGCGAAGGCCAGTCGGCCAGCCAGATTGCCAAGGAACTGGGCGGTGTGACCCGCAACGCGGTGATCGGTAAAGTGCATCGCCTGGGCCTGTCCAACCGGGCAGCGGGCGCTTCTCCGGCCAAGTCAGAGCCAAAGGAAAAACCAGCTCCGGCACCCAAGGCCGAGGCCAAGCCAAAGCCTGCGCCCAAGACCGAACCCGCACGTCCGGCCCCTGCCCCTGCGGCCGAGGCCAAACCGGCCGTGCCTGCCCGCCGTCAGATCATCCCTGCCGGTCAACCGTTGCCTCCACAGCCGTCGGCCAACGAGATCAGCCCGGAGGCGTTGGCAAAGGTCAACGAGGTCGAAAAGAAGGCCAAGAAGCTGACGCTTATGGAACTGACCGAGAAAACCTGCAAATGGCCGGTCGGCGATCCAGCGACAGAAGATTTCTGGTTCTGCGGTCTGCCCGTTGAAGCAGGCAAACCCTATTGCGAGGCGCATGTGGGCGTGGCCTTCCAACCCATGAGCGCGCGTCGCGACCGACGCCGGTAACACAGATGCGCCAGGATCCGACAGCAATGGAGGATACCTGGCTAGCCCGTGCAAAGCGCCTGCTGGCCCTGTCTGAAACCGGCCAGCATTTCACCAAAGACCCTTTTGACCGGGAACGTTACGACGAGATCGCCGCCATGGCCCGCGCCATGCTGGCTGATCTCGGTCAGGTACCGATTTCGCGGATTGAAGGGCTGATCACAGATCACGCGGGTGGCTACGCCACGCCCAGTATCGATATTCGCGGTGCGGTGATCCGGGACGACCGCATCCTTCTGGTGCGCGAACGTAGTGACGGGTGTTGGTCGATGCCCGGCGGCTTTGCCGATATCGGCAGCTCTCCGGCAGAAAATATCGAGCGTGAGGTCTGGGAAGAGGCCGGGCTGCGCGTTCGGGCGCAGCGTTTGTACGCCCTACGCCACAAAGCGCGGCATCCCTACCCGGCAGATGCACGGGATTTCTATAAGTTCTTCTTCTTGTGTGACGAAGTTGGGCAGGCTGACCCCAAAGCGGGAAGCGAAACCAGCGATGTTGGTTTCTTCCCAATAGCAAATCTGCCAGACTTGTCCCTTGCCCGAAACATTGAGAGGGACATTGCAGAAGCGTTTGAAGCGCAATCTAACTCGACGGCAACAGCGCTGTTTGACTGATCTCTACTGCGCGGGATGTGACGGCAGGTTCGGCATCGCCACCCAACCGGGCAATTCGTCAGGTGAAACCGAGACGTGCAGACGCTCGGATTGATCGCGGCCTACTTTGCGGTGTTTGCGCAGCAGGAAAATCTTGCCCCAGCCGCGCCACGTCCCAACCGAACGCGCGTGCGGATCGGTGGGGAAGCGGTCACGCCAGCCTTCAGGTAACGGCAATCGGTGCATCTCGGCCTTGTCCAGCATCCAAATCAAGGAAATGTTGCTGAGCGGCCGTGCCTCTTCATACCCGTTCAACTGCCCGCCGATGTCACCATGTGTGCCCCGGAACCAGACTTGTTCCACATGCCCTTTGAATTCGGGCGTGCATTTCCACAGAACCGGATCGAACACCTCGCGCGTCTCGTCCAATGCCATTGCGTGATAGCCGTGGCGGGTCGAGGGGCCCAACTGATGGTTGTGAAAGGCGTGGCGTTCTTCGGCCCAGCGCCACAACAGCGGCAGCCGCAGGCCCAACGCCTTGACGGTGTCCCAGACCCCGATCATCTCGATCTCAACCTCGTCGTGACAAAACTTGCGGCGGAAATCGCGCGCGGCGGTGCCGCTGGGATTGCATTCATAGTGGCGATAGGCTTGCTGGATGTTGCGCTCGGTCGCGTGTTCGGCCTTGAGCAAGCCGATCATGTCGATCACTCCGGCCAGACTGCGCACGCCGTACGCCCCACGCGAATAGCCAATGAAATAGATCCGGTCCCCAGGTTTGTAGCGTGAGGCAAGATAGCCATAGGCACGGCGGATCTGGCGATTGATACCCCGCCCCATCATCACATCCAGCGAGGACTTCCAGCTCTCCCACTGCACGCCTGCCTCATAGAACACCGAAACCTTGCTGCCCATCTCGCAACACAGGCGCAAGGTTTGCCCTGCATGGGTCTCGAACCCCGGTTCGAGCGTCGACATGGTACCGTCAAGGATGATGACATGGCTGAGCGGTTCTCGGTGAAGAACTTCGGCAGAATGTTCGGACCGCAAAGGCCGTCCGAGCCATCCAAGAACCTTTCTACTCAGCCGCGACAGATTCATGCGTCAGCAATTCCCATACTCTTTGAGGTGTGAAAGGCATATCCGCCTGCCGCACCCCGTTATCCCAGAGCGCATCCTGAACCGCGTTTGCCACTGCGGCCAGCGCGCCCACTGTACCGGCCTCGCCGCACCCTTTCATGCCCATCGGGTTCGAGGTTGACGGAACCGGCACCGAGGTAAACTTAATCATGGGTATGTCGGCGGCACGGGGCAAGGCGTAATCCATAAACGAAGCCGTGAGCAGTTGCCCGTGTGCATCGTGCACAACATGCTCGCTCAGCGCTTGTCCGATGCCTTGCACCACCCCGCCGTGCACCTGCCCTTCGGCCAGCATCGGGTTGATAAGGTTGCCAAAATCATCAACAACCGTATAGCGATCAACCCACGTTTCCCCGGTGTAAGAATCGATCACGACTTCGGCAACATGCGCGCCGTTGGGATAGCTGCGGGCATCCAGGTTGGCGCGGGCTTCATGCTGTAGCAAATCCATACGTCCATCGATGCGCGCCATCTCGGCCGCTTCGGTCAGGGTCGGCGTCAGGTTGGACCCCGGCGCGCGGAATGTCTCGTGGTCAAAACTCACATCGTTTTCCTCGACCCCCATCTTATCGGCCAGATAAGGCGTGAATGCGGCGATCATCTTGTCGATCGTGGCGAGCGTTGCCGTGCTTTGCACCGTGACCGAGCGTGATCCGCCCGTGCCGCCGCCGTGGCCAAGCCTGTCGGTATCGCCCTGAATGACCGTAATTCTATCCATGGGGATACCGGTCTGGTCCGACAAGAAATGGGCGTAAACCGTCTCATGCCCTTGCCCGTTCGACTGCGTGCCCACGTAAAGGTTCACTCTGCCATCCTCGCAAAACTCGACCTTTGAGTTCTCGGAAGGATCACCCAAAATACTTTCGATATAGTAACAAAGGCCCTGCCCCCGGATCAGGCCGCGCTCGGCATCTGCCGTTTTGCGGGCCTCGAAGCCGATGGTCTGGCTGGCTGCGCGACTGAGGATCATGTCGAAATCGCCAACATCATAGGTTTCGCCAGAGGCTGAGGTATAAGGAAAATCGTTGGGGCGGATAAAGTTCTTGCGCCGCAGCTCCCACGGATCAACGCCCAGCTCGCGCGCTGCTCGGTCCATCGCGCGTTCCAGCACATAGATCGCTTCGGGGCGGCCTGCACCGCGGTATGCATCGACTTGCGTCGTGCTTGTGTAAAACCCCTCGACCCGCAGATATGTGGTTTGCACGTCATAAACACCCATCAGCACCTTGCTGAACAGACTTGTCTGAATTGCCTGCCCGAAATGGCTGTTATAGGCACCAAGATTGACCTTGCTGTGAACACGGTAAGCCGTGATCTTGTGATCAGCGTCAAAGGCCAGTTCAGCCAACGAGTGCAGATCGCGGCCATGGTGATCGGACAGCATCGCCTCGGACCGGTCCGACATCCAGTGCACTGGCTGGCCCAACTTCATCGCAGCGACAGCGACGCAGAAATATTCGGGATATGGCATCACTTTCATGCCGAAGCCGCCGCCCACATCCGGCGTGGTGACCCGGATATCCTCAGCATCAAGCTTCAGCTTTTGAACCAGTTGCGCCTTCATCGCCCAGACGCCCTGCCCGCCGTAAGAAAAATGCAGACGACCATCGGACCAATCGGCCTGACATCCGCGCGGTTCCAGCGAGCTTATGATGACCCGGTTGTCCTGCACGTTCAGCGACACGGTATGGGCCGCGTCCTGGAAAGCGGCCTCGGTGGCGGCTTCGTCACCCAGCCCCCAATCAAAGGCCCGGTTGTCGGGGGCTTCTGGGTGCAGAATCTCACCGCCTGCCTTCACGTCCAGCTTGGCAGGGCGCTCCTCCATGTCCATCCAGATCAACTCAACCGCGTCCTGCGCCTTTGCCAGCGTATCCGCGATAACAACCGCCACCGGCTCGCCGACAAAGCGCACGCGGTCCTTGGCCAGCATGTGCCGATCAGGCGCCGCCGCCTTCGATCCATCGCGGTTCTGCAAAACAGCGGCGTTCAGCACCGTGTCGATGCCCGAAGCTGCCAGATCATCCAACGTCATCACCAGTCGCACGCCTTCGGCAGAGCGCGCATCCTCAAGATCTAAACTTGTAATTTCCCCATGGGCAACCGGGCTGCGGAAAAAGGCAGCAAACAGCGCATTTTCAGGCACGGCATCATCCATGTAACGCCCCTGCCCAGTCAGGAACCGCTGATCTTCGGTCCGTTTGACGGGCTGGCTCTTGCCGAATTTTTCCATGGGCGGTCCTCCTTATGGATCTTGCGGCCGAGCCTAGCCCGTGCCCCGACGATGTCCAGCGGGGCTCACGGAAATTCGTTTGTGCCTGCCAGATGTTGGAGTAGGTTTGGTCATGACCTGGACCCACGACACCGTTTTTCCTTTTTCCGCTCCGCTAACTGGCGGTCAGAGCGTGACACATGACGTCTATGTCGGTGGAGAGGGGCCACCGATCCTGATCCTTCAGGAATTGCCCGGAATCGGACCAGAGACTTTGGCGCTGGCAGTAAAGCTGAACGCATCCGGTTTTCGTGTCTACCTGCCACATCTGTTCGGCACCTACGGTAAGGTCGAGATGGCCAAAAACACCGCCCGGCTGTTTTGCGTCCGGAAAGAGTTCAACATCTTCGCCAGAGGCAAACAAAGCCCCATCGCAGGGTGGATGCGTGCCCTTACTCATGAGATCAAAAAGCGCGAAGGTAGCGCCGGTGTAGGTGTCATCGGCATGTGCCTGACAGGCAGTTTTGCCCTGACTTTGATGGCCGAAGACGCCGTTGTTGGTGGGGTCGCCAGTCAACCTGCATTGCCAGTTTTTGGTGGCAAGCATCTGCATATGAGCGCGCAGGATATCGGCGCAGCATCGGCAGGAATGGCCGCGAAGGGGCCCGGGCTGGCGATGCGGTATTCCGAAGACAAGCTGGCACCTAAGAAACTGATGCAAGCATTGGAACAGGCTTTCGGCGATCTGTTGGAAACGGTTGAATACCCCGGCAGGGACCATTCGCTGCTGACATTGGATTTCCACAATCCCGCCTATCAACGCGTGGACGCCTATTTCAAAGCCCGCTTTGGTATAACCTAAGCGCGCAAGGCCTTTCCCTTCCTGCCTCCATTCGCTATTGCAGGCGCTGACCCGAATTTGTTGACGCAGGACGCACCCCATGGCGATGGAAAAGACATTCAACGCGGCCGAGGCCGAGGCCCGCATCTATGAAGCCTGGGAACAGGCCGGAGCCTTCAAGGCAGGCGCAAATAAATCGCGCGACGAAAGCTTTACCATTATGATCCCGCCGCCCAACGTTACGGGTGCGCTGCATGTGGGTCATGCATTCAACAACACGTTGCAAGACATCCTGATCCGCTGGCACCGGATGCGCGGGTTCGACACGCTGTGGCAACCCGGTCAGGATCACGCGGGCATCGCCACGCAGATGCAGGTCGAGAAGATGCTGGCCGCCACGCAACAGCCGGGTCGGAGCGAGTTGGGCCGTGAGAAGTTCCTTGAGAAAGTCTGGGAATGGAAAGGCGAGTATGGCGGTACAATCATCGTACAACTGAAACGCCTGGGCTCCTCCTGCGATTGGTCGCGCAACGCCTTCACCATGGCCGGTGCAGCAGGTGATCCACGCACGGGGCATGAGAACTCGGCCAACTTCCACGACGCCGTGATCAAGGTCTTCGTCGATATGTACGAAAAAGGTCTGATCTATCGCGGCAAGCGTCTGGTCAACTGGGACCCGCATTTCGAGACAGCGATCTCGGACCTTGAGGTCGAGAATATTGAGGTCGCCGGGCATATGTGGCACTTCAAGTACCCCTTGGCCGGCGGTGAAACATATGAGTATTTGGAAAAAGATGAAGATGGGAATGTGATCTTCCGCGAGGAGCGGGATTATATTTCCATCGCCACCACACGCCCCGAAACCATGCTGGGCGACGGCGCGGTTGCTGTTCATCCGTCGGATGAGCGCTATGCGCCCATTGTGGGCAAGCTCTGCGAAATCCCGGTTGGTCCGAAAGAGCATCGCCGTCAAATCCCGATCATCACCGATGACTACCCCGATCCCGATTTCGGCTCAGGCGCAGTGAAGATCACAGGCGCGCATGACTTCAACGACAACATGGTGGCCAAGCGAGGCGGCATTCCGATGTATCGCCTGATGGACACAAAGGGCGCGATGCGAGCCGATGGTGCGCCTTACGCCGACGAGGCCGACAAGGCGCAAGAATATGCACGCGGCAAAGAGTTCACCGAGAACGAGATCGACGCGATCAACTTGATCCCCGATCACCTGCGCGGCCTCGACCGGTTCGAAGCGCGCGCGAAGGTTGTCGAGGAAATCACCGCCGACGGTCTGGCTGTCATGACCCGCGCGGATGATCCGCGTCTGGGCTCGACCGCTTTGAAGCCCGATCACGAAGGTGCCGACAAGATGGTACCGCTGGTCGAGAGCAAACCGATCATGCAGCCCTTTGGCGACCGCTCGAAGGTCGTGATCGAGCCGATGTTCACCGACCAGTGGTTCGTCGACGCCGAAAAGGTCGTCGGCCCCGCGCTGGATGCAGTCAAGGACGGCACGGTCAAGATCATCCCCGAGTCGGGTGAGAAAACCTATTACCACTGGCTGGAAAACATCGAGCCCTGGTGCATCTCGCGCCAGCTATGGTGGGGGCATCAGATTCCGGTTTGGTATGGCCTTGATCTCTCGGCTGAGAACTTCAAGGACGACGAAAATGACGGCGACCTTGATCTGGTCGAACTGGGCCGTTTGTTGAGCGAAGGTGGAATGCTGCACCGTGGCAACGTCATGGAATGCGGTGCGAGCCTTGAGGCTGTGACGGAGAAATTCCTCGACGACAACGCAAACATTCCAAGTCCACTGAGCCACGCGACGGTTATCGAAGTCGGTGACAAGCAGGAAGCCATCCATCAGTTTGCGGAAAGCCTGGCTCAATATGCCGTCGAACAGGATCCAACCAAGCTGGTCTACCCTGTTTGGCGCGACCCCGACGTCCTCGACACATGGTTCTCCTCCGGCCTCTGGCCCATCGGCACGCTGGGCTGGCCCGAGCAAACCGAGGAACTGGAGCGCTACTTCCCCACGGACGTTCTGATCACCGGCTTCGACATCCTGTTCTTCTGGGTCGCCCGGATGATGATGATGCAACTGGCCGTGGTCGATCAGATCCCGTTCCACACCGTCTACCTGCACCAGCTCGTCCGCGACGAGAAGGGCAAGAAGATGTCCAAGACCACCGGCAACGTTATCGACCCGCTGGAGATCGTGGACGAATTCGGCGCCGACGCGCTGCGCTTTACCAACGCCTCGATGGCGGCGATTGGCGGCGTGTTGAAACTGTCGCGCGAGCGCATCACCGGCTATCGCAACTTCGGCACCAAGCTGTGGAACGCCGTCCGCTTTGCTGAAATGAACGAGGTCTTCACCGACGCCGTACCGCAACTGGACGTGGCCGACCTGAAACCCAATGCTGCCGTGAACCGCTGGATCATCGGCGAAACCGCCCGCGTGCGCGAAGAGGTGGACGCGGCGCTGGAAAGCTATCGTTTCAATGACGCGGCCAACGGGCTTTATGCCTTCGTCTGGGGCAAGGTCTGCGACTGGTACGTGGAGCTGTCGAAACCGCTGCTGCAAGGCGACGATGCCGAAGCGCAAGCCGAAACCCGCGCCACCATGCGTTGGGTTCTGGATCAGTGCATGGTCTTGCTACATCCGATCATGCCCTTCATCACCGAGGAACTCTGGGGCCTGACAAGCAACCGCGCGAAGATGGTCGTCCACGCCGACTGGCCCACCTACGCCGCTGCCGACCTGATCGACGCCGAGGCGGATCGAGAGATGAACTGGGTAATCTCGGTGATCGAAAACACCCGTTCGGCCCGTGCGCAGATGCGTGTTCCGGCTGGCCTCTACGTACCAATGCTGGTGACCGAGATCGACACCAACGGCCAAGCTGCGTGGGATCGCAACGAGGCGCTGATCAAGCGCCTGGCGCGGATCGACAGCCTGACATCGGCGGATGAGCTGCCCAAAGGCACCATCTCCATCGCCGCCCCCGGAGCCTCCTTCGGTCTGCCACTGGCCGATATCATCGACATCGGCGCAGAAAAAGAACGGCTGGAAAAAGCCAAAGGCAAACTGGCCAAGGAACTCGGCGGCCTGCGCGGGCGTCTGAACAACCCCAAATTCGTGGCCTCGGCCCCGGAAGAGGTGGTCGAAGAAGCCAAAGCCAACCTCGCCGCCCGCGAGGAAGAAGAGGCGAAACTGAACGAGGCGCTCGCCCGCCTCGCTGAGATTGCCTGATCTTCATCTTTTCAAAAATACTCAAGTCCCAACCCCTGCGACCAAACCGACGCAGGGGTTTTTCTTTACCCTCAAAGCTTTCCCCTTGTTCGCCCCACCCGCCAGTTGTTAGCAATCAAGCAAAACAACGCCCGAGGCTCTGATGGCGCAGCCCTTTCCCCCGATGCAAACCGTCTCGACCGGACTGGTCGTGGCCGTCGTCGGGTTCTTCAGCTCGTTCCCCATCGTCCTGCAAGGGCTCACCGCCATGGGCGCATCCAAGGCCGAGGCCGCCTCGGGTCTGATGAGCGCCGCCATCGCCATGGGGCTGGCCGCGATCTTTCTCAGCTTAAGATACAAACAGCCGATTAGCGTGGCCTGGTCCACCCCCGGCGCGGCGCTGCTGGCCGTTTCCGCCACCCCGGTCGAGGGCTTCTCGGGCGCGATCGGAGCATTCCTATGCGCCGGCGCGTTGACGGTTTTGGCCGGTCTCTGGAAACCGCTCGGCCGTTTGGCTGCTGCAATCCCGACGACGCTGGCCCAAGCCATGTTGGGGGGCGTTCTACTACCGCTGTGTATCGTCCCCTTCAAGGCCGCGGTCGAACTGCCCTGGCAAGCTCTGCCTGTCATCCTGACATGGTTTATTGCCGGGCGCTTCAACAAGCTATTCGCCGTGCCCGCTGCCGTTGTGGCCGCCGCACTGGTCGTCGTATTCAGCGCCGACGGTACATCAGTACGACCCGAGAGTTACCTGGCTGCTCCGGTCTGGACAATGCCCACATTCTCGCTGGCCTCTGCCATCGGCATTGGCTTGCCCCTATTTGTCGTGACAATGGCCACCCAGAATATACCGGGCATCGCGGTCATGCGCAGTTTTGGCTACACGCCCGAACCGGGCAAGCTGTTCTCGTCAGTGGGTGGCGCAAGCCTGTTGTCCGCCCCATTCGGGGCACCCGCCACCTGTCTTGCAGCCATCACGGCCGCCATGTGCTCCAACGAAGACAGCCACCCGGATCGCACCTTACGCTATTGGTCAGCGATCATGGCGGGGGTGTTTTATTGCCTGTTTGGTATCTTCGCCGTAGCGATTACCGGATTTGCCGCCCATGCCGACCCGCTGCTGATGGGAACGCTGACCGGCGTCGCTTTGATCGGCGTGATGGCCAACGCCACCTTCGCTGCGCTGGAAGTTCCTGCAGAGCGCGAAGCAGCCATCCTGACCTTTGCAATCACAGCTTCGGGCATCACTGCGTTTGGTTTCGGCGCGGCTGTTTGGGGTCTGCTGGCGGGCGGGGTCGCCTACCTGATCTCGCAACGGATCAGATAGATGGTTTTTCTGACACTCCAGATCGATTAAACTAAACCCATGTTTGGAGCATTGGCAAAACTGGTCGAACGCCAGATCAAGAAGGCTCAGTCCGAAGGCCAATTGCAGGGGTTGGAGGGTGAAGGCGAACCACTGCCTGACAGGTCATCAGAAGCGATGACTGATCCGGCCATCGCTGCAGGTCACCGGATCATGGCGCAAGCCGGTGTTTTACCGGAAGAGTTCCACATCAAGAAGCAGCTCGACACTGCCCGGCAGACCTATGCCGACCTGACTGACCCAGTCAAGCGCAAAGCCGCGATGGCCCGCATTGCCGATTTGGAAATGCGCTACAATATGGCCCGCGACGCACGCCGGGCCTTTATGCGCTAGCACTTATTCAGGAAAGCGCGGCTCGAGACGGAAACCGAGTTTTTGGAGGGGTCTTTAGTATTTGCAAACTGATACCCGTCAGCCTGATGAATCGGCCCAAATACCAAGCCGCACTCAGCCGCCTGAGCGCAAAACTCTGCTACATTCGGTACGTCAAAAACCAGCTTCACTGCGGCTTGCCCTTCTCGGGTGCCTTTGGCCGCCGGATGCAGAAGAAGATGTACGCCACCTGATTTTGGGACCAGTTCAACAATTCGATCACCCGGGTTCCGCTGAACAACATAGCCAAAGTGGGTTTCGTAGAAGGCCACCATTTGGTCCATTCGTTTGGTGTACAGCACCAACCGATTGATCGCGGGAAAAGCGGTCATTTGAACTCGGGCTTTCGGCCCTGCATCTGCGCCATCACAACCTCCATCTGGTCGGGCTTGCCGATCAATTCCACCTGCTCGGCGGATTCCGCCATCAGAACGTCAGTGCGCCCCTGCGTTTCGGCGATTTCGATCAAACGCTTCGCAGCGCGGATAGCCGAGGGACTTTGACCGGCGATATTCTCGGCAAGGGCCAGAGCTTCGGTCAACGGATCATCGGAAAGCTGCGTGACCAGACCCCACTCCGCCGCTTGCTGCGCACCAATCGGACGCGCTGTGTAGGTCAGTAACCGAAGCACATCCGAACGGACCAAGCGCGGCAACAAAACCATGCCGCCCATGTCCGGAATGATACCCCATTTCATCTCCATCACAGCCAGTTTGGCCTCGGGATGCGCAATCCGAATGTCCGCGCCCAGCGCAATTTGAAGCCCGCCCCCATAAGCCACACCTTGCAAGGCGCAAATCACCGGCACCGGGACACGGCGCCAGATAAGGGCCAGTTCCTGCATCTCGTTGGCGTCTTCGTGGCTGCGGGTCATCAGCCATTCGGTTGGGTCCATATGGGCCATCTTCGCAAAGCTGGCCATGTCCAGCCCCGCGCAAAAGCTTTTTCCTTCCCCGGACAAGACCACGGCGCGCGCATCCGAGGCCGCAACCTCTTTCCCGGCGGACAATAGCGCTTTGATCATCGCGTCATCCAGCGCGTTCATCTTGTCGCCTCGTGTCAGCGTGACATGGGCAACATGATCTTGGTAAGTGACGGATACACGTGACATAGGCGGCCTCTCGAAATTCCAGTGTTGCAAACATGCCCGCCCCGGCGGCCGAATACCACCACGACGTCAGGGCAGATCGCTGATAGGCATTCGCCCAAACCATGCGGAATCGAGGGTCATGACATAGAACTGACCGCCCACGATTTTGCCCCCGGTTGTGATACCCAAGCGGCCCTGCGGGTCCTGTAACGTGCGCAGGATTGTGCCCTCGCCATCGAATTGCACCACCATACCTCGATGAATTGGTGCCGGACGCACTGCTGGACCCAGCCGCCAGATCACCTTCCGCAAGAACGGGTAGGGCATCAGCGCTTCGGACGGTACGCGCGGGCTGGCAAAAGCCAACCAATAAGTGCCATCTCCCTGCGCCTCGATATTGTCGGGATACCCAGGCAGGTTATCCATCAGAATCTCTTGTTGTCCGGCCTTGGAACCGGTCAGCCAAAGCTTATGCACCCGTGCGCGGCCCGTTTCTGCGATCAACAGAAAGTCCTCATCAGGTGAAAGGGCGACACCATTGGTATAGACGAACCCCTCGGCGATCTTCTCGGTCGTACCATCCGGTGCGCGACGCGCGATATAGCCTGTGTCGGACTGTTCCCAGATAGTCAGGACCGAGGTGGGTTTGGTCCCCCCCATGGTTTCCGGGTCGAAGCGGTCTGTTGAATTGGAAAAATAGATCGTGCCATCCTGCGCCACGTCCAGTTGGTTGGCATAGATCACTGGCGCACCGTTGACGTCAGCAACCACCGTTTCCAAGGTGCCCGGCCCGGTCCATCGCATCACACCTCGAAAACTGTCAGCAATATAAAGTGCGCCATCCGGCCCGGCCTTAAGGCCAAGAGGTCGCCCACCCAGACGATCAACCTCGACAGGCTCAGCTCCATCAACGCGGTAAAGTATGCCTGACAGGCTTGTCGTATACACCGTGCCATCCGTCATAACGGCGATGTCTTCGGGGCCAACCTCTTCCCCGGGCAAGCGGACAAGCTGCGCGGCGTCCAGCGCCGTATTTTCTGCGAAATCCCCAGTGAATCCAGCGTCCTCCGGAAACTCGGCAGCGACGGGTACAACCGGTACAGGCCAGAACAGAAGATAAGCGACACCCAGAAGAAAAACCGCGAAAAGAATGCGCATTTGCGTTCCCTTGTTAAAGTTCGCCACAGCGCGGCTAACCGCGTTGGGAGCTTGCTCAATAAGTGGGCTTGAGGTTATCTGCCCACATGACCGGACCTCGATACACACCGCTTGCCCAATCCCTGCCCGCCACCGTGCCCTTTGTCGGCCCCGAAACGCAAGAGCGGCAACGGGGTGCCCCGTTCGCGGCACGTCTTGGGGCAAATGAAAGCGTGTTTGGCCCTTCACCACAGGCTATCGAGGCCATGGCGCAAGCCGCATCTGAAATCTGGATGTATGGCGACCCCGAAAACCATGACCTGCGCAGTGCATTGGCAGATCATCATGGTGTGATGCCAGAGAATATCGTTGTGGGCGAAGGGATTGACGGGCTTTTGGGGTATCTGGTGCGTCTGATCATAGGTCCCGGAGACGCGGTGGTGACCTCAGACGGGGCCTATCCGACCTTTAACTATCACGTGGCCGGGTTCGGCGGCGATCTGCACAAAGTATCTTACACAGGGGATCACGAGGATCCAGGTGCCCTGTTTGCCAAAGCAACCGAGGTCGGCGCCAAGCTGGTTTATTTGGCCAACCCAGACAACCCAATGGGCAGTTGGCACTCGGGCGCAGAGATCGTGACAGCATTGGATGCCATGCCAGAAGACTGCCTGTTGGTTCTGGATGAGGCTTACGTGGAATGCGCGCCTGATGGGACCGCTGCGCCTGTCGAAATAGATGACCCCCGAGTGATCAGGATGCGAACCTTTTCAAAAGTTTACGGTTTGGCAGGCGCACGAGTAGGCTATGCGTTGGGAGCGCCGGATCTGATCGCCGCCTTCAACAAGGTGCGCAACCATTTCGGCATGAACCGCGCGGCGCAAGCCGGTGCCTTGGCGGCGCTGCAGGATCAAGCCTGGTTGTCGCACATTCAGGCCCGGATCACGGAAGCACGAGATCGTATCGCTGCAATAGCGCGCGAGAACGGGTTGGACCCCCTGCCTTCAGCGACCAACTTTGTCGCGATTGACTGCGGGCGGGATGGAGACTTTGCGAAAGCGGTTTTGGACTCTTTGGTTGCGCAAGGGATTTTTGTTCGGATGCCGTTTGCTGCACCTCAGAACAGGTGCATACGGGTCAGTTGTGGAGAGGTCGCGGATCTGGACGCGTTTGCCGCAGCCCTGCCAAAAGCGCTTGCCGACGCGCAGGAACGCGTCGGCTGAAACTTAATCGCTTGGCTCAGTTTATATCGCAAGCGTTGATGCGGCGGCCTCTAGCGCTCCTGCGCCTCGGGGGATGTCCAACGCAGCCAATGCGGTTTCCATGCCCCCTAGCATCGCCATGATCATTTGCCCGTTCACATGCCCCATGTGGCCGAGACGGAAACAGCCGTCATAGTCCTCCATCCCCAAACCGATACCAAGCGTCAAACCCAATTGGTTTTCGGTGTAGGCGCGCAAAGCGGTACCCCTGCCATCACTCAGGCGCAAAGACGTGACGGCACGGCTGCGGTGGGCACGGTCGGTGACGTTGAGATGCAAAGCCCCGCCTTGCGCCCAGGTTTCGCACGCGGCCCAGATCGCTTTGGCCAGATGTTCATGCCTGGCCCAAACGTGTTCGATCCCCTCGGCATGGATCAGATCCAGCGCGGCGCGCAGACCGTAGAGATGATGCGTCGGCGCTGTGCCATTGAAATACTGGTAGAAAAGGTCTGGGTTTGCGCGCGGCTGCCAGTCCCAATACTGCGACACGCGCGGCATTGTGGCCCGCTTGGCCTGAGCTTTTTCGTTAAAGAAAACAAACCCCAACCCGGCTGGAGTCATCAGACCCTTTTGGCAGGCACTGACCGTTACGTCTACGCCCCAGTCATCCATCTCAAACCGGTCGCATCCCAAAGAGGCAATACAATCAGCCATCAGCAATGCCGGGTGACCGAGATCATCCAGAAGTCGGCGAAGCGTGGGGATGTCGTTGCGGATCGAGCTGGACGTGTCCACATGAACCGCTAGCACGGCTTTGATCTGATGGTCTTTATCCGCGCGCAACGCATCGTCGATTTGGTCAAAGTCCCACGCTGAGGCGGTTCCAAAGTCGAGCAGTTGAACCTTCGCCCCCACCCCTTCAGCCATTTCAGCCCATCCGTGGGTGAATCGGCCAGATGCCGGGGCAAGCACTGTTTCACCCGGCGCGATCACATTGGAAAGTGCTGCTTCCCAGGTACCGTGACCGTTGGCAATGTAGATTGCCACATTATGTCGTGTCCGTGCGACGCGCTTTAGATCAGTGATCAGCGCGGGCATCATCTCGACCAGTTCACCGTCATAAATATTTGGCGACGGGCGGTGCATGGCTTGTAATACGGCGTCGGGCATGACCGACGGGCCGGGAATGGCCAAATACTCGCGCCCTTGCACGAGCGAAATTTGGTTTGTCATAAGATCAACCTGTCTGAATTGATGCACACCCTAGCAAGGGTTTTGGCGGCGTCAATCCATCAGCTTCGAGGCTTCGCTCGCCAGCGCTTCAATACCCGCCCAATTCCCGGCTTTGACCAGATCCTTTGGCGCGACCCAGCTGCCTCCAGCACAGACCACGTTGGACAATGTCAGGTAATCGCGGGCGTTAGAAGGGGACACGCCACCTGTAGGGCAGAAACTGATCTGCGGCAGAGGCGCACCGATTGCTTTCAATGCCGGTGCCCCGCCCGAAGCCTCGGCCGGGAAGAACTTCAGCATGTCGTAGCCTTTTCCCAACAACTCCATCGCTTCGGTTGCTGTGGCAGCGCCGGGCAACAGCGGCAGGCCCTCTGCCTCGCACGCTGCGATCAGCGCGTCAGTTGCGCCCGGAGAGACACCAAACTGAGCACCCGCTTCTTTGGCTGCACGGACATCCTCGGGGGTGACCAGTGTACCTGCACCTACAACACCGCCGGGCACTTCTGCCATGGCCCGGATTGCATCCAATGCAGCCGGTGTGCGTAATGTGACTTCGAGCGCGGGTAAGCCTCCAGCGACCAACGCTTCAGCCAAAGGGCGCGCATGCACTGCGTCGTCGACCACAAGGACAGGTACAATAGGCGCAAGAGCGCAGATTTCGCGGGTGCGTCGAGATTTCGTCATCACTTATGCTCCGAATATGCTGGCGCCTGTGTCGGCAGATCCGACGTTCAGCCGGAACGCACCAAAGAGGTCGCGCCCGACACCGTGTTGATTTGCTGAAAGGTCGGCGGTGGCAACGGGGCGGTCCAGCACGCCTTCGGTCAGGATTTCCAACTGACCCTGCACCGCATCAACACGCAGAATGTCGCCATCCTGCAGGCGCGCAATGGCACCACCGTCCAGCGCCTCAGGACAGACATGGATGGCTGCGGGAACTTTGCCCGACGCACCGGACATACGGCCATCAGTGACAAGCGCCACCTTTTGACCCCGGCCTTGCAGGATCGACAGAATAGGAGTCAGCGAATGAAGCTCGGGCATCCCGTTCGCCTTTGGGCCTTGGAAACGCACGACAACGATTACGTCATCCGTGAATTCTCCGGCCTTGAAGGCCGCTTTGACGTCATCCTGATCATGGAACACACGTACAGGTGCTTCGACCACCTGATGTTCCGGGGCAACGGCTGAAACCTTCATAACACCGGTGCCCAAGTTGCCCGTCAGGCGCGACAGACCTCCGGTTGGTTGGAACGGATCCTTGGCCGGGCGCAAAATCTTTTTGTTCAGGCTGTGGTCGGTGCCGTCTTGCCAGACAAGGTCTCCGTCCATCAGTTTGGGTTCCTTGGTGTAATTGTGCAGGCCCTGCCCTGCTACCGTCAGGGTATCGGGGTGTAGTAGACCGTTCTCCAGCAGAGTGCCGATGGTATACCCAAGCCCTCCGGCGGCATGGTAGTGGTTCACGTCAGCCAGACCGTTGGGATAAACCCGCGCAACCAAAGGCACCACGGCAGAGATTTTGGAAAAATCTTCCCAATCCAAAACGATACCGCCTGCCCGCGCCATAGCGATCAGGTGGATCAGCAGGTTGGTCGATCCACCTGTTGCCATCAGACCCACGATCCCGTTCACAAAGGCTCGTTCGTCAAGAATCTGGCAGACCGGTGTGTAGTGGTTGCCTAGCGCGCTGAGCGACAGGGCGCGGCGCGCACCTTCCTCGGTCAGGGCATCACGCAAGGGCGTGTTTGGATTGACAAAGCTAGAGCCCGGCAGATGCAGGCCCATGAACTCCATCAGCATCTGGTTCGTGTTGGCCGTGCCATAAAAGGTGCAGGTGCCGGGGCCATGATAAGCGGCCATTTCCGCCTTCATGAGCGCGTCGCGACCCACCTCTCCGGCCGCGAATTGTTGGCGGACCTTGGCTTTTTCGTCGTTCGGCAACCCGCTGGTCATCGGACCTGCGGGCAGGAAAACGGCTGGCAGATGGCCAAAAGCCTGCGCGCCGATGACCAGTCCGGGGACGATCTTGTCGCAAACCCCAAGGAACACAGCAGCGTCATACGTGTTGTGGCTAAGGGCAACCCCGGTCGCCAATGCGATCACGTCGCGTGAAAACAGCGACAGCTCCATCCCCACCTCACCTTGCGTGACGCCATCGCACATCGCCGGAACCCCACCTGCAACCTGTGCGGTGCCGCCTGCGGCGCGGATCGCCTGACGGATCAGTTCGGGATAACGCTCAAACGGCTGATGCGCCGACAGCATGTCGTTATAGGCGGTGACGATTCCCAGATTGCCTGCCGTGCCGGTTGCCATGGACTGCTGGTCGTCCCCGGCGCCTGCGTAAGCATGAGCCTGCCCGCTGCAAGACAGATGCGCACGGGCCGGGCCTTTGGATTTAGCCTGCTCCATGCGTTCCAGATGCGGACCGCGCAGATCGGCGCTGCGGTCTATGATCCGTTTGGTGACGTCGGTAATGACTGAATGTACCATTGATTACCCTCCGATCTGACGCCAGCGGCGTCCATCGCGATGCATCAGCATCAGTGCTTCTTCGGGGCCGGAACTGCCCTGATCGTAGCGAGACGGGCGGTCGCCGCGCTGTTCCCAGCCCTGAATAATGGGATCGACCCAGGCCCAAGCGGCCTCAGCCTCATCACCGCGCATGAACAGCGTCTGATCGCCTCGGATGACATCCATGATCAGCCGCTCATAGGCATCTGGGGCTTGCGCCTCGGCCCCAAGCGCATCGGCAAAGCTCATGTCCAGTGCTACGTCCGACAGGCGGAACCCACCGGGACCCGGATCCTTGATCGTGGTGCGCAGGGTAATGCCTTCGTCGGGTTGCAGACGGATTACAAGCACGTTTCCGTGCAGGGGGCCGACATTGGGGAAAATGGTATGTGGCGGGTCGCGGAAGAACACCGCAATCTCGGATTCGCGCGCGCGCAGACGTTTGCCGGTGCGCAGATAGAAAGGCACACCCGCCCAACGCCAGTTACCAATATGAACCTTTAGGGCAATGAAGCTTTCGGTTCGGCTGGCGGGGTTGCCCACATGATCGACATAGCCGCCCTCACCCTTGTCCGCCCGGTATTGGCCGCGCGCGATATCCTTGGGCTCGACCGGCTCCAGCGCTTCGATGACTTTGACCTTTTCGTCACGCACGGCGTTTGGTGCGTATTTCGAAGGCGGCTCCATCGCTGTAAGGCACAGCAATTGCACCAGATGGTTCTGGATCATGTCCCGCATTGCACCGGATTGATCGTAATAGGCCCCGCGCCCTTCGACGCCCACGGTCTCGGCCACGGTGATCTGAACGTGATCGACATGGGTGGAATTCCAAAGCGGCTCGAACAGCGAGTTCGCAAAGCGCAGCGCCATCAGGTTCTGCACGGTTTCCTTGCCCAGATAATGGTCGATCCGATAAATCTGATGCTCTTCGAAACAGTCGCGCAAACCCTCGTTAAGTGCTTTAGCCGAGGCCAGATCATGACCAAACGGCTTTTCGACGACGATGCGACTGTCGGGTGTCGCCAAGCCAGTGCCATGCAAGCGCTGCGCAATGCCAGCAAACAGACTTGGCCCAACGGAAAGATAAAAGGCCCGCACAACATCATCACGCACCAGCTTTTTTAGATCGGGCCACCCGGCTTCACCCAAAGCGTCCACAGGCACATATTCGACATGTGCCAGAAACCGATCCAGCGTCTCGGACGAAAAGTCCGGTGCAAATTTCTGCATCGAGGCGCGGACCTGATCGCGGAACCCGTCGCTGTCGATCTCTGACCGCGCCGTGCCGATGATACGCGCGCCCTCGGGCATTTGACCAATCGCAAAACGATGGCACAGGCCCGGCAGGATCTTGCGTTGTGCCAGATCGCCGGTCGCCCCAAACAGCACCAGATCAAATGGTTCTACCGGAATTACGCGTGAAACCATCACGGGCTCCTTCTGAGTGTGCCGATATCAACCTCGCATGGCACGAAACCGCACAATACAAAGACTGTTATCGCTAACATTGCCAGTCAAATAGAAAGCTCCAGCAAAAAAATCAAGCAGAGTTTCCCAAACTGGATCGTTTTGCGCCCTACCCCTGATTGCGCAACCATTCCATCACAGCCGGGCGCACGCTTTGCTCGCCGCGATGGCGGGCGTCGGCAATGATTTTGCGCACCTCCGACAGGTCACAGCGCAACAACAGGCTTTTAACCGGGCCAATTGAGGCTGGACGCATCGACAATGTCCGTATGCCAATCGCCGCCAGACACAGAGCCTCGACCGGGCGGCCTGCGTCTTCGCCACAGAAGCTGAGGGGGGTGTCCGAGATATCGCAGCGCTCGACAATCCGCTCCATCAAACTCAGGAAACTGACATTCAGCGTGTCATATCGCCGGCGGACCAGCTCGTTTTCACGGTCGGCCGCAAAGAAAAACTGTTTGAGGTCATTGCCGCCGATCGAGATGAAATCCACCTCGTCAAAGAACTTCTGAGGGGCAAAAGCCAGCGATGGCGTTTCCAGCATCGCGCCGACCTCAAGCATTTCCGGCAGGACGTGGCCCAACCGTTTCTCACGCTCGATGGTTTTGTTCACCTCCCACCGGGCTTCGCGGAACTCGTCGGCCTGCGCGACAAAGGGGAACATAATGGTCAGCGGACGACCAATTGCAGCCCGTAGAAGCGCTTGCAACTGCATCCGCATAACGCCGCGTTTGTCCAGGCCCACGCGAATGGCGCGCCAGCCCAGCGCAGGGTTTGGTTCGGCCACGTGTTTCATGTAGGGCAACACTTTGTCCGACCCGATATCGAGGGTGCGGAACACCACCCGTTTGTCGCCTGCCGCGTCCAGAACACGTTGATATTGCGTGACAAGCTCGGAACGCTTTGGCATCTTGTTACGGATCAGGAATTGCAGTTCCGTGCGGAACAGGCCCACGCCTTCTGCGCCCGACGTACCCAGCGACGGCAGGTCAGCCATCAGACCCGCATTCATCACCAGATTGATGCGCGCGCCATCACGGGAAACACAAGGGGTTTCTCGGATCGAGGCATAGCGTTCCTGCGCCTTGGCCTGCATGGCGATCTTGTCACGAAAGGCACTGACCACGGTATCTTCGGGGCGCAAATGCACAACGCCCTGATCCCCATCGACCAGAATATGATCACCGTTCAACGCTTCGGTCGTAATCCGACCCACATGTACCACAAGCGGAATCGCCAGTGCCCGCGCCACGATGGTCGCATGACTGCCGACCGAGCCCTCCTCGAGCACGATTCCCTTCAGCGCCCGTCCGTATTCCAACAGGTCTCCGGGGCCGATATTGCGGGCGATCAGGATCGGATCAGGTGGCAAATCGGCACTGTCGGTCTTGCCCTGCCCGGTCAGAATGCGCAGCAGGCGGTTGCTCAGATCGTCCAGATCTGCCAGCCGTTCGCGCAGATAGGGGTCCGTCACCTGCCCCATGCGCGCCCGCGCCTGCGATTGCTCTTTCTCAACTGCAGCTTCGGCGCTGAGGCCAAGTGCTATGTCCTCTTCCATTCGGCGCATCCAGCCTTTGGAATTGGCAAACATGCGATAGGCTTCCAGCACTTTAAGCTGTTCCGTATCGCCGTTCTGAGAAATCTCGAGCATCTTGTCGACACCGACACGCAGTTCGTCGACCGCTTCGACCAGCCGTTCACGCTCTCGGTGGGGGTCTTCGGCAATCGGGTTTGTGACAACGACGCGAGGCTCATGAAGCCAGACATGTCCTTCCGCAGACCCTTCCTGTGCCTGACCACCACGCAGCAGAACCGATTGCTGGTGCAGCGGTGACAGTGCCGCGCCCTCGCCCACAAAAGCACCAAGCTCGGCCATTTCGGCCAGAACCATGGCAACCACTTCCAACGCATACACTTCGTCAGCGGAAAATTCGCGCGCTTCACGAGACTGGACCACCAAAACGCCCAGCTTTTCCCCTAGGCGCTGAACCGGGACGCCCAGGAAGGACGAATACCGTTCTTCGCCGGTTTCCGGCATGTACCGGAATCCCTTTTCGGACGGTGCATCCGCCGTATTCACGATTTTTCCGAACTTGGCGACGCGCCCCACAAGACCTTCGCCCATGCGCATCCGCGTTTTATGAACCGATTCAGGTGAGAGACCCTCGGTCGCGCACAGTTCCAGTGTCTCTTCATCGCGGAACAGGTAGACCGAGCACACCTCGGCCCGGATGCTGTCAGCAATCAGGTGGGTAATCCGGTCAAGGCGCTCCTGACCGGCGGCTTCGCTCGCCATTTCCTCGCGCAACCGCCGCAGCAGCTTACGGGATTCTGTTTCGGTGCCGTCCGCCATGGCCCACCCAGTTTAGTGTGTCAGGCGAGACCCTTGGCTGAAAAGCTCAGGCCGCCTTGTCCAGTTCAAAGGCATCATGCAGCGCCTGAACAGCAAGTTCCATGTATTTCCTGTCGACCAGAACGGAAATTTTGATCTCAGAGGTTGTAATGACCTTGATGTTGATCCCCTCATCCGAGAGCACATTGAACATTTTGGCCGCAACACCCGACTGCGAGCGCATGCCGATTCCCACAACCGAGACCTTGCAGACATCATTGTCGGCAACCAACTCAGCATAGTTCAACTCGCCCGCCTCTTTGATCGCAAGCAACGCTTTTTCTGCGCGTGCCACCTGATCGGTCGGGCAGGAGAATGTCATATCCGTGCGGCCCTCGTCCGAGATGTTCTGAACGATCATGTCCACATTCACACCCTCGTCGCTGAGCGCAGTGAAGATGATCGAGGCGATACCAGGGCGGTCGGCCACCGATACGACGGTCATCTTGGCTTCGTCACGGGAATAGGCCACACCGGCCACAACATTGGATTCCATGATATCCTCCTCGTCGCAGACCAAAGTACCGGCCTCGTCGGATTGTTCTTCGAAACTTGAGAGAACGCGCAGTTTCACTTTATAGCGCATCGCCAGCTCGACCGAGCGGGTTTGCAGCACTTTTGCGCCCAGCGATGCCAGTTCAAGCATTTCTTCGAACGAAATGCGGTCCAGCTTGCGCGCCTTTTCGCAGATGCGTGGATCGGTGGTGTAGACCCCATCCACATCTGTGTAGATGTCACAGCGCTCGGCACCGAACGCCGCTGCGAAAGCCACAGCTGTGGTGTCCGAGCCGCCGCGACCCAACGTGGTGATACGGCCCTCGGGACTAAGACCCTGGAAGCCCGCAACAACAGCCACTTTCATGCCTTCCCCGAACTTCTGGTTCAGGTTCTCGGTCGGGATCTCTTCGATTCGGGCCTGGCTGTGCGCGCTGGTGGTCAGCAGCGGCACCTGCCAGCCCTGCCAACTGCGTGCGGGAATATCCATTTCCTGCAAGGTCAGGGCCATCAGACCAGCAGTGACGTTTTCACCCGAAGACACAACAGCATCGTATTCACGCGCGTCAAACAGGGGCGATGTCTCATTCACCCAGCCCACCAGCTCGTTGGTTTTGCCGGACATGGCCGAGACGATGACGATCACGTCATAGCCTTTGGCAACTTCAACACCAATGCGCTTGGCGGCACGGCGGATGCGGTCCAGATTGGCGACAGATGTGCCACCGAATTTCATAACGAGTAAGGGCATGGGGGCAAAAGTCTCCGCGCCGTGGATTAGAGGTTCCGTGCCTCATATGCGAGGGGCATCCCAAGAGCAAGGGCGCAAAAGGCGTCTGCCTGCGGCGCAGGGCCGCTTTACTTTGTAAGGGCGTGGTGTCAGCCTAAGGACGACAACCAAATCAAGAGGTTCTACATGTTTCGCCTAGCCCTTGCCGTTGCTCTCCTTTCATCGCCTGCCCTGGCCCAAGTCGCAAGCGTCGCGGGGACTGATGGCCAGAACGCATTGGGGACTGTGCCCTGCGCCGCCAATGCAGGTGATCCGCTGCAAAGCTGTAATGCAGAGCTGCGCCGCCACGATGACGGCACAATAACGCTTGCAGTCGGTTTGGGCGGCGGACAAGTGCGAAATATTTATTTCAAAGATGGCGTGCCTGAATCCAGCAGCTCGACCTCGAAGATGTCTTATGAAACGCGCGGCGACCTGATGGTGATCTATATCGATCCAGGCGAGGTCTACGAGATCCCCAAGGCCGCACTGGCTACTCAGTAAGCGTGCGGCTGCCCGTCATAGGTTTCAAAACAACCTGAGGTGGACAGTGACAAGTCATCAAAACGGTCCATCAGGCCGGACACGGCCTGGTCGACATGAATGTCAGCCGCGACACCGCCCATATCGGTTTGAACCCAGCCCGGATGATAGATACCAACGGCAATACCGTCTTGCTTGAGGTCTGTCGCCAGGTTGCGACCCAAGTTCAACACCGCCGCCTTGGACGCGCGGTATATATAGCTGCCACCCGGCGCGCGGGTATGCGAGGCCATTTGCGACGACAGGATCGCCACCTTGCCGCCTGACGCGCGAAGATTGGGCAATAGGGCCTGAATGGTCAGGAACACTCCGGTAACGTTGGTCGCAAAGCTTTGCGCCCACATGTCGGCCGGGTAGTCGCTGATCGTGTGGCCCTTGTCCAGATACACGCCTGCATTGCAGATCAAAAGGTCAATGGGCTTATCCTTCAACCGTTCAGCCATAGCCGTTTGCTGCACCGGATCCGTTACGTCCAGACGCAATTGCGCGCTGTCGTCGCGCGACGTTCCGGTAACAGCTTCGCCCCTGTCGCTGTAGCGCTGAGACAGAGCGCGTCCGATGCCGCGATTGGCGCCGGTGATCACGACGTGCATGTGTCAGTTCGTCTTTCTGCTGGGGACAAAGGGCAACGGAGCGACCGGCACGCCATCTTCGATAAGCGATTTGGCCTCGTCTGGCTTGGCCTCTCCGTATATGGCGCGATCCGGGGCCTCGCCCAGATGGATCTTGCGCGCCTCGCTGGCAAAATCCTTGCCTACGTAATCCGAGTTTTCTTCGACATGACGCCGCATCTCGGCCAAAACCTTCTCAATTTCCGGCGACGGGGTGGCAACATCGATTTTCTCTTCCGCAGCTGGCGGTTGTTGAAGTTTCGGTTGCGCGTTTCGCGCCGGACGAACGCGTGGCGTCATGATCGCCTTTTCGACCCGCTCACATCCGCAGACCGCGCAGGTTACCATCCCTGCCGCAGCCAGTTTGTCGTAGGCTTCGGCGGATTGGAACCAACTGTCGAACGTGTGGCCTTCACTGCATTTCAACGCGTATTGAATCATGTTCTGTCCAAAAAATCGATTGGCGAATAGATACCGACCAAAATGACAATATCAAGCCTCTCGGGCCTGATCTTAATGTGCGTATGGCTTAAAGTCTCGTAACAGATTGGACAGTCCTGGTGAATGCACCTTAAGAGCTGCCTTTTTGAGCGGGTACCACTTGCGCTTGCGCATCCCTTGTTCCGGGAATTCCTGCGAAACGGACCGCACATGAACTGGGAACACATCCACCAGAATCAACACGGGCGGTCGATTCGGCTGGTGTTTGTGATGAAAAAACTGCCCCTGTCGAACCCCGCTGCTTTGACCGGAGACTCCTGCTTCTTCCCACGCCTCCTGCAAGGCCGTTTCAGCCGGGGACAAACCCGGGATGAACCAGCCTTTGGGAATAATCCAATGCTGCGCCTTGCGTGTTGTGATCAGCAACACCTCAGGCCGGTTGTTCTTGATCCGGTAACACAGTGCAGCGGCCTGCTGCAAAACGGGCTGTTCCGCAGCGTTAAGATCTTCAAGACGCAGCAGCGTTTGTTTCATGACCTGGCGGTTCCTTAGGTCAAAATTCAGCCCTTTCGCAAATAGGATCAAAACGAACCCATTTGGTGCAAGGCATGCTACAAGGTACCATATAATGTGTTGATCGCCAAGTCAGGCGCAGGTTTGATGGGCGAACTACATTCGGGCCGAAAGTTGCCGCACCAGTTCGTCGTGGGGAATATCAGCGTCGATTGCCAGACGTCTCAATCCAAAATGTACGCGTGCGATCTGCTGATAGTACCGCGTGTAGACATAGTTCGTCCCACCGCCGGCTAATGCTCCGAGTACAGGTACGGACTGAGCCGCCAGCTTTTGGCCAAGCACAATCGAAAAGCGCGGTGCAACCGCTGTAATCAGGCGCTGCATAGCGGGCCCCGTCAAGGTCAAGCGAACCGAGAAAAAGCCAAGATCCGCACCATCGTCATGGGAAAGCGGCCCCGAGGCGGACAGAACCCGCACACAGTCGAATTTCACGTTCTCTGCTGTAGGGTCAAAGCCTTCGCGCGCCGCAGCCCCTTGAATGGCGCGCAGCAGCATAGCGGTTGTTGCAGGCAATTCCATCAAAGCTGTCGAAACCCCACCCAGCCCGCCAGCCGCACCCATGGCCGTCGTGACAGCGGTATTCACCCAGGGTTTCTGATCGGGAACGGCGCGCCGTGAACCTTGCGCGGCGTGCATCGCCAGCCACAAAGCCTGCTCGGTTGCTCCGGTCAAGCCATGCCGCACCGGTTCCGGCAACTGCTCAAGCAAAGACTCGGCTGATCCGCCCAGCTTGTTCAGAAGTTTGACGCCAGCACCACCGGCAGATCGGTAGTGATCCGCCAGACGATCCAGTTCGGCCTCGGCATCCACGTTTTCGACAAGAACCACGTTGTGCATCTACGCCCTCCTGTCTATCAACATCGGCGTTGCGCGGCGTGGATTCAATAGGTCAGCGGCTCCAACGGGTCACTGCACCCTGAACTCCGGACCAGACGCCGGGTTTCAATTCCAATCCCAAAACCCTGTCAGGATTGGTGGGCGGCGGCATCTCGACCCCACTTAAACGCTGGAATCCGAACCGTTTGTAGTAAGGTTCATCACCCACCAGCATGACCCGCTGCCACCCGCGCGTGCGCCCTGCCTCAACACCTGCGTGGATCAGATACCCGCCCAGCCCCTCGCCCTGATGAGTAGGGTGTACGGCGACGGGCCCCAACAGTAACGCATCGTGATCGCCGACATGAACGGGCCAGAACCGGATTGCACCGGCCAGAATGCTCTGACCATCCCGCGCGACCAAAGACAGACCCGCAACCGGCGGCACGTCATCGCGCAATCGATAAGACGACAAAGCCTCACGACCCGGCGCAAAGCACAGGTCATAGAGGGCCTCAACCTCCCACCAATCGTCCGGCTCTTCCGGCCTGATCCCGAATTGCTGCACCCTGCCCTCTTTTCCTTGCTGGAATTCGCCCTAGCACTTCGGTACGCCTTGGGCAAACGCTTGGAGATCAGATGTTCTATCGCCCCGAAGACGGCCACGGCCTGCCGCACAACCCGTTCAACGCCATTATCACTCCGCGCCCGATCGGCTGGATTTCAACCCGGGATGCAAATGGGATCAACAATCTGGCACCTTATTCCTTTTTCAATGGCGTCGCCTACACGCCACCGCAGGTGATGTTTGCCACAACCGGCACCAAACACGATCAGAACGGAGGTAAGGACAGCATCGCAAATATCGAAGCGACCGGCGTTTTCTGTGTAAACGTGGTGGCTCATGCGCATCGGGACGCGATGAACGCAAGTTCAGCAGGCCTGCCGAAAGACGTCGATGAGTTTGAACATGCCGGGCTGTCACCCATCGAATGCGAAACGATTCCATGTTCCCGGATTGCAGGGGCTCCTGCTGCACTGGAATGCAAGCTCACCCAGATCGTCACTCTACCCGGTGAAGCCAATCGGGTAGTATTCGGCGAAGTAATCGGCGTGCACCTGCACGATGATCACATCCGGGACGGCAAGTTTGACGTGACATCGTTTCAACCATTGGCACGCCTGGGCTACCGGGATTACTCGGTTGTTTCCGAGTTGTTCTCACTCAATCGCCCAGATGATTAGCGTGATCCGGGGGCGCTGCCCCCGCCGCCCATTCCGGGCGATTCCCCCGAGGTATTTGACGCCAGATGAATAAAGGATCCCCTGCTTCATCTGGCGTCAAATACCTCGGAGCGCGAGGCAGAGCCTCGCAAAATGCTTAGTGCCCGCCCAGAATTCCAGTGCGGACAGAGTAATCGACCGCCAGTTCGTAATCCGGGTCGTCGTCACTGTCGACCATCAGGTGTCCGGCCTTATTCAGCAGCTTGTGACAATCGCGGCTCAGGTGGCGCAGCATGACACGTTTTCCCGCAGCTTCGTATTTCGCAGCGATGTTTTCGATGGCCTGCAAGGCTGACTGATCCACAACGCGGCTTTCGGCAAAATCAACAATCACTGTTTCAGGGTCGTTCGGGACATCGAAAAGCTCGATAAAACCATCGGAGGACCCAAAAAACAGAGGCCCCTGAATTTCATAGACCTTTGCGCCCTTTTCGGTCTCAGAGTCGCGCGTGACCGCGTGAATGCGTTTGGCGTTGTTCCAGGCATAAGCCAGTGCCGAGACGATGACGCCGACCACAACGGCAACCGCAAGGTCCTCCATCACGGTCACGACGGTCACCAGCACGATCACGAAAGCATCCGTCATGGGAACCTTGCGCATGATCTTGAACGAGTTCCAGGCAAAGGTGCCGATCACCACCATGAACATCACACCGACCAATGCGGCCAGCGGGATTTGTTCGATCAGGGGCGAGGCAAACAGGATAAAGACCAGCAGGAACAGCGCCGCAGCGATACCGGCGATACGAGTTCGGCCGCCGGATTTCACGTTGATCATCGACTGACCAATCATTGCGCAGCCGCCCATGCCGCCAAAGAACCCGGTCACGATATTCGACGCACCCTGCGCGATACATTCCTGAGACGCGCCGCCACGTTTACCGGTGATCTCGCCCACAAGGTTCAGGGTCAGCAGGGATTCGATCAGACCAATGGCCGCCAGAATGACAGCATAAGGCAGAATGATTTCGAACGTTTCCCAGTTCAGCGGCACCATCGGGATGTGGAACGCAGGGAGACCGCCTTCGATCGAGGCAAGATCGCCAACGCGTGGCACGTCCAGTCCCAGGCCGATCACCAGAGCTGCGACCACCAGAATTCCGGCCAGAGGCGCAGGAATGATACGCGTGACACGCGGCATGACCCAGATCACCGCCATTGTCAGCGCCACAAGACCCAGCATGGTATAAAGCTGCATTCCCGACAGCCATTCCCCTCCGCTCATGCCATGGCCGGTGTTTTCCATGGTTCCGGGCACCTTGAACTGTCCCATCTGGGCCAGAAAGATCACGATGGCCAGACCGTTCACAAAGCCCAGCATCACCGGATGCGGCACCAAACGGATAAAGCGTCCCCAATGCATCGCCCCGGCTATGACTTGGAGAATTCCCATAAGAACAACGGTCGCAAACAGATATTCAACTCCGTGTTCGGCAACCAGCGCGACCATAACCACCGCCAAAGCGCCGGTTGCGCCCGAGATCATACCGGGCCGCCCGCCGATCAGTGCCGTGATCAGGCCAACCAGGAACGCCGCATAGAGACCAACCAGCGGGTGCACGCCTGCGACAAAGGCAAAAGCCACGGCCTCGGGCACCAGCGCAAGGGCCACGGTCAGGCCGGACAAGAGTTCGATCCGCAGGCGAGAGAAGGTCAACCCCTCATCAGGCACCCAGCGCAGATCGGGCATGGCAACGCGGTTGGCAAAACTTGCCAGCAAGGCTCGGGGCATTGGTCAGTCCTATAGGGTTTTATGTTCGCGCGAAGGCGCCTATGTAGCGGACACAAGGGTGTTGAGCTACCGCATCAAGCGGGATGCAGCCATGTGCTTGATGCATACCTCGGCCTCGCGGCAACGTGACTTGCAGGTCTACGCTTCACCAACCAACAGTGTGGTCATGCGTTGGATCATGCTCTTTCTCGTCTCAGCCCTGCCCGCTTTGGCCCAGGATCTGGAAGGTAACGACACGGCCGGGAATTGGCGGGTCACGCATCACGAAATTTTCGGGATATGGAATTCGATCTGCGACGAACGCGAAGAACACGGGGCGTTGAAGCAGCGGTGTTACATCCGACGGGCAGAGGTGTTTTCGCTAAGACCGAAATTTGCGGCACAGTTCGTTTTCATCACGCCAGAGGTCGAAGGCTTCAAGGTGGAATTCGGAATGGAACCCGGCACCCTTTTCAATCCGTACGGGTTTCGCATCGACAAGGGTAATGAAACCATCTGGCGCACGCGGCGTCCCGGTTGCCTGACCGGGCTTGGCTGCACCTTCGAAGATCAGCGTGCCGAAGACCTGTTAGATGCCATGCTGGCCGGGGACGCGTATCGCTTTGTATTTCGTGACAGGCATGGGCAATCGCAGGACTTAACCTGGCCACTGGAAACATTCGGCACAGCCTGGGCTGATTTCAAGACACAGTCCCGTCTGCGCAACCTGTTACCGAAACAGGATTAGCCCCCTTGTCAAAAGCCCCCCCAACCCGCAAAAATTCAACAGCAATTCAATACGTGGAGCAGGACTTTGACCCAAACCAAGATTGCCGTTATTGGCGGATCAGGCATTTATGAGATCGACGGGCTGGAAAATGCGGAATGGGTCGAGGTTGAGACTCCTTGGGGAACACCATCGGACCACATCCTGACCGGATCATTGGGCGGGGTTGAAATGGCCTTTTTGCCACGACACGGGCGCGGCCACGTGCATTCGCCAACCGATGTGCCCTATCGCGCTAATATTGACGCGTTAAAGCGGCTTGGCGTGACGGATGTGATCTCGGTTTCAGCCTGCGGATCGTTTCGCGAGCATATGGCACCCGGCGATTTCGTGATTGTCGATCAGTTCATCGACCGGACTTTTGCACGGGATAAGAGCTTTTTCGGAAGTGGCTGTGTGGCTCATGTCAGCGTGGCGCATCCGACTTGCCCGCGCCTGTCAGACGCCTGCGAAACAGCAGGGAAAGCCGCAGGCATCAACATCCATCGTGGCGGCACCTATCTGGCGATGGAGGGGCCTCAGTTCTCATCCCTAGCAGAATCCAAGATGTACCGCGAGCAATGGGGCTGCGATGTGATTGGCATGACCAACATGCCCGAAGCCAAACTCGCCCGAGAGGCCGAGCTTTGTTACGCCTCGGTTGCGATGGTCACGGATTATGACAGCTGGCACCCGGACCATGGTGAGGTTGACGTGACCGCCATCATCGCCACGCTGACCGGCAACGCAGACAAGGGTCGTGCTTTGGTCAAGGGTCTGCCTGCATTGCTGGGGGCTGAACGAGAACCTTGCCCGCATGGCTGTGACAGGGCCTTGGAATACGCGATCCTGACTGCCCCTGATAAACGCGACCCTGCGCTGTTGGCCAAGCTGGACGCAGTGGCAGGACGCATTCTCTGACGTTACCTTTGTGGCAAACGGTCCTGAACAGTTTGCCACAGACCATGTGACCACAAGTCATTGTGGGTTCCGTCGGGAACCGCGAAGAACTCCACCCTTTCACCACCCATGTCGGCAAGCCGTTCTCCGTGATGCACGGGAACGGTCTGATCGTCGGTGCCGTGGAAGATCAATGTCGGCACCTCGATCGCGTCGATGATGTCTCGGGTGGCGAACTGGTCGCGCATCAGGGCCGATACGGGCAACCAAGGGTAACGTTCAGCCGCCACATCCACGGTCGCCGTAAACGGCGCTTCCAACACCAGCATCTCGGCCTCGGGCCTTTGTACTGCAACCGCCGAAGCCACTCCTGTACCAAGACTTTGGCCATGTAGAACAACTGGCTCTCCGGCGCTGTGCAATTGGTCAAACAACTCTAATCCGTCCGAGATCAAACCCGCCTCGGACGGCGCGCCTGCACTGCCGGGAAACCCGCGATAGCTGGGCGCCAGTAGCCCGTAGCCGCTGTTCAGTATCTCTCGGAACCGATCCGCGCGATCGCTCAGATTGCCGCTCTGGCCATGAAAAAACAATACGGTCGGGGCACCTTCGACGGCTGCCGGTGCGGCCCAAGCCGTCAGAACCGTACCATCGGACATAGGCATTGAAAGCACATCGATATCCGCCAAAGAAACCGAGGCTGGATCAGGCAATTCACCGTCTGGCTTGTAAAGCAGCGATTGCTGGTTGAAGTACATGTATCCGACGATGACCCCATACACGACGCCCCCGGCCAACAAGAGGCCAAGCAGCAACCGTTTGATACGATTGATCCGCCTCATCGTATTGGCATCTGTACTTTGGATCTGCACCTTTGCCTCCTGCGAAGTTATACCCTTTAGTCTGGGCAGGTTCAGGACCGTTTCAAGATGAATGAGCAAAGCTTCATCTAAACTTCAAGCCGTTGTCACACTGCTCAAATCCATCAGCTTTGCGATTCAGATGCGAGAAACGCACAGGTGCTCGATCTTGCCGCCTCAAAAACAGCTAAACGATCAAGGCAGAGACTTGACGTTGGCATCATACAAGGGCTTGGTGTGACGACACCTCTACAGGAGACCCCATGTCGCTTGAACTCTGGCTGGCTTTTGTCGCCGCGTCCACCGCTTTGCTGCTGATCCCCGGCCCGACCGTGTTGCTGGTGCTTAGCTATGCGCTGTCCAAGGGCCGCAGCGTTGCTGTGGCCTCGGCAACTGGAGTCGCGGTGGGGGATCTTTTCGCGATGACCGCCTCACTGTTGGGGTTGGGTGCGCTGGTGCTGGCATCCGCCACCTTATTTTCAGTGCTCAAATGGGTCGGGGCTGCCTATCTGGTCTGGCTTGGGATCAAATTGCTGCGAAGCGCACCGTCCGGCGGGCTGAACGCGGTCGACACCGAGCGCGATGTAACGGCGCGCAATGTGTTTGGGCACGCCGCTGCCGTGACCGCACTGAACCCGAAATCCATCGCCTTTTTCATCGCCTTTGTTCCGCAGTTCCTGCGTCCAGCCGATCCGCTGGGTCCCCAATTCGTCATCCTGATCGCGACATTTGTGGGGCTGGCCTGGCTGAACGCGTTGGCCTATGCGCTGCTGGCCGACCAGCTTCGGCGCGTGATTGGCCGTGCCAGCGTTATCACGGCAATGACGCGATTTGGTGGACTGACTTTGATCGGAATGGGGGTCGCGACGGCTGTTCTGCGCCGCCCCGCCTGAGGCGCGCTTAGTCCTCGGCGTGTTCTTTCATGAAACCGCGAATAAACCGGCGGATTTCGCGTGCGGCTGACGTGTCCAGCTCTTTGCACAACTCCACAAAAGCGTCGCGCTCATCCTTGTCCAAGCGCAGGACCAGCTGACTGTTTTTCTTGGTCGATCCCTTGCCGTCTTTCTTAGCCACGCGCGCTGTCCCCAACATCATCTTGCAATTTTAGGCGATGCATTGTATATACATAGCATAGTGATTGTCGTTATCGGGCACTTAACAACAATAAAAGGAATATGGCAATGAACCTTCATACTGCTCAGGCATTTCTATTGCGAGATCAACGCAATTGGCGCAAACCGCACCTGTCCTGGTTGCCCGCCACGCTGTATCGCTACAAAAGCCTGCCCAAGGCTATCGTGACCCGCCGTTCCTGACCGTGCGCCGGAATGGCATCTTGCATGGTGTCGTTTGATAGGCCAAAAACCCTTGCGTGTTTTGCCGCTAAAAGGGTTGGCCTATGTCCAGAAATAAATCTGTCAAAGATTACATCCGAACCATCGTCGATTTCCCCCACGAAGGGATCATGTTTCGCGATGTAACAACCCTTTTTGCCGACCCGCGCGGGTTTCGGATGGCGATCGACCAGATGCTGCACCCCTACGCCGGTGAGCGGATCGACAAGGTGGTTGGGCTTGAAGCGCGGGGATTTATCCTGGGCGGTGCGATTGCGCATCAGCTGAGTGTTGGTTTTGTGCCGATCCGCAAAAAAGGCAAACTGCCCGGAACCACAATCAGCCAAGACTATAAACTTGAATACGGTGAGGCCATTGTCGAAATCCACGACGATGCCATCCAACCCGGTGAAAAGATTCTGGTGGTCGATGATCTGCTGGCCACAGGCGGCACGGCGGCGGCAGGCATCAAGCTGATCGAACGGCTTGGCGGCGAAATTATCTCATGCGCATTCATCATCGACCTTCCCGAGTTGGGAGGCCGCAAAGTTCTTGAAGACATGAACATGGATGTGCACGTGCTGTGCGAATTTGAAGGGCTCTGATCGAAAGAACTTCACAAAAACGTGACTGGAAGCCAAAAGCCGCGCTGGCTTAGCGCGGCTTGTTTGTTGATCAAGTCGCAAGTTGGCTCAAAACAAGTGATCTTGCTGTGAGGCTACTGCGTAACTCGGGTGATGCTGCTTGAAGCATTCTAACCTAGGGAGATTAGCATATGTTCCGCAAACTCGCCGCCGCCGGTGTCGCCTCGATACTGTTAACCACAACTGCTTTGGCCGATGGTCACGGAAAGGATATTGTTGACACAGCTGTTGCCGCTGGCAGCTTTGAAACACTTGTTGCTGCTGTGCAGGCCGCCGAACTGGTGGACACGCTGAAAGGCGAAGGCCCGTTCACAGTGTTTGCCCCAACCGACGACGCGTTCGCGGCTTTGCCTGAAGGCACTGTTGAAAACCTGCTGAAGCCTGAAAACAAGGATCAACTGGTTGCCATCCTGACCTATCATGTTGTGCCAGGTAAGGTCATGTCAGGTGATCTGAGCGACGACATGACCGCCGCAACCGTTCAGGGCGGCGACATCACAATCGATCTGGATTCTGGTGTGATGGTCAATGATGCGAACGTCGTTCAGGCCGATATCGAGACAAAGAACGGCGTAATTCATGTGATCGACAAGGTGATCCTGCCTGCATCGTAAAGAAATCGTCGGGCACGGCCCCTGGTGTGGGCCGTGTTCACACCTTCAGGACCGCACCGGGGTTCATGATACCCTGCGGATCCAAAGCTGCCTTGATGGCCCGCATCGCACTCAGCTTGACCGGATCGCCATAACGCTCCAGATCGTCGGTCTTCAGACGCCCCACCCCATGTTCCGCACTGACCGAGCCGTCATAGGCGTCAACCAGATCATGCACCGCTTGTTTGATGACACCGCGTTGATCTTCAAATTCTGATCGGCTGTGCCCATTGGGTGGAAATACATTGTAATGCAGGTTGCCATCCCCAAGGTGCCCAAAGCAATTGATCCGGTACGGGCCAAGTTCAGCGATCATCTTTCCACCTTCGCGAATGAAGTCAGGAATTCTGGAAATCGGAACCGAAATATCGTGGCTCGAAACCGAACCGATCAGCCGATTGGCCTCGGGGATGCGTTCGCGTACCGCCCAAAGATCGGCACGTTGGGCTTCGCTTTGCGCAATCACTCCGTCCAGAACTTGCCCACGATCTTCGGCGGCAACGTAGAGAGTCTCCAAAGCATCTGAAGATGATTGACCAGCGGCCAGACCCAGCATGATCAATACGCACCACTCTGGGCGGGTGCTGAACGGTTGGCGGACGTCTGGAAGAACCTCTGACAGGAAATCAAACCCTTGCCGGTGGATCAGTTCAAAAGTGCTGACAGTCTCGCCCACCTGATCCCGTGCCAGCGCCAGCAGGTCAATGGCCGCTTCAGGTGAAGCCACCTGAAACATGGCCGTGCCCTGAACTGCAGGCTTTGGAAACAGCTTGAGGGACGCCGCCGTAATGATGCCCAATGTGCCCTCGGCCCCGATCAGAAGATCGCGCAGGTCATAGCCAGTGTTGTCCTTCCGCAAGCGGCTGAGCCCATGCCAAATCTCGCCATTGGGCAGCACCGCCTCAAGCCCCAGACACAGATCGCGCGCGTTGCCGTAGCGGAGTACGTTGACGCCCCCGGCATTGGTCGACAGATTGCCCCCGATCCGGCAGGACCCCTGCGCCGCCAATGACAGTGGAAACAGCCGATCCACTTCCTCAGCCGCCACTTGAACGTCTTGCAGAATGGCACCGGCTTCGGCGATCAGAATGTTTTCAGTCGGAAACACAGACCGAATAGCTGTCATGCGCTCCAAAGAGATCAGCAAAGGTGGCGGGCCGTCTGCGATCACCTGCCCGCCTACCAGACCTGTGCCGCCGCCATAAGGGACAACCGGCACTCGCTCCTCTGCAGCCAACCGCACCAACGCGGCAACCTCTTCGGTGTTTCGGGGAACAGCCAACACACCGATCTGGCCAGCGAACCGCCCGCGCGGTTCTTCCAGATACCGAACTTCTACGGGGCGCAGGATATCTTCGCCCAATGTCGAACGGATCAGCGCAGCAAAACGGGCATCGGCGGGGTTCAAACTCATACGTTTTCAATGCCCAAGTAACGCGGCTGCGGCAAGCCCTATTCCAGATCAATCAGATATTGCGGTTCCAGAACAATTACCGTCGGCCTGTCTGGCAGATCCCTGAGGGAAACGGTGAGTTCTGACACCCCCTGGCGGTCAACTGGAAATGTATCACGAATATCGACCAGAAACCGATCCAGCGAGAACCCCGAGAACCAATGCATCGGAATAATCACCGAACTCTTCAGCCGCTTCAAAACCGAGATCATGTCCGGCAAGGGCATCGTGGTCCCCCCATCAACCGCAGCCATGACCACATCCAGCCGCCCCAAAGCGGCAAACTGTTCGTCCGATGGCACATGATGCAGATGGCCCAGATGACCGATACACAGACCCTCGACCTCGAATACAAAGATCGAGTTCCCGCGTTCCTCGACCCCGCCATAGACTGACCGGATATCGGTGGAAACATTCCGCACCAGCATCTCACCCAGATCGAGATGATGCTCAATGCCCTGCCCGAACTCTCCCCATCCCGGTAGAACATGCGGGATCGCCGGGTTGGGATGGGCGGTCCAATGGGTGCTGTGGGCATGGTTCATCGTCACAACATCGGGAATCAAATCCGCACTGCCGATGAACCCTGTAAAATCCGTGACGGCATTCAACCCACCCCGCGTCTGGATCAGAAACGACGCGTGCGCGATGTAGCTGATCCGCACGGAAAATTCCGGCACTGGATCCTGCCAAGCCGCTTTGTGAAGGTATTCAATACCCGGCGCGGCATCAGCAACGGCAATGCAATGGCTCGGCCGCCGCTCCTGCGCTGCAGCCCCGCCCGAAATCACCATCAATGCCGCAACCAACCAGCGCATAACCCAAGTGTAGCGCAGAACGCGCCCGAGTCATGCCCCCTTGTTCATCTGGCCAAAAATACCTCGGGGGAGGCGCGGCAAGCCGCGACGGGGGCAGCGCCCCCTAACCCGCGTCGGTTTTCCCGCGCCTGTCGGATCGTAGGCTGGCATACAAAACGTGTGTCCGCCACCGCCCGTTGATCTGCAGGTAAGATTGCGCCACACCTTCGTATTTGAAGCCCGAGCTTTCCAACAACCCGCGCGAAGCCCGGTTTTCCGGTAAGCAGGCCGCTTCGATCCGGCTCAGATCCAGTCGGGTAAAGGCGTGATGAACCATCGCACCAATTGCTTCACGCATGTATCCCTGCCGGGCAAAAGCCTGACCGGTCCAATATCCCAGAGTACCCGCCTGCGCGGGACCACGCCTTATATTGTCAAGCGTGATGGCCCCCACCAGAACGTCATCCTCGCGACGAAACAGGAACAGCGGTATCGCAGTGCCACTGGCGACCGAACGCTGTGCCCAATACACCCGATTGGTAAAAGACTTGCGGCTTAGATGATCGCTGGCCCAGACAGGCTCCCACGGCGTCAGATAGTCTTTTGAAGACCGCCGCAACGCGGACCAGTTATTGAAATCGGAATGTACAGGCGGGCGCATGCTAAGCCGCGCGGTTTCGAGTTTCAGCTTGCGTCTGCCCAACAGCATCACGCCGCCCGCCTCTCCTGCAGTTCGGCCAAACTTGGCGCACCAGACACAGGCCCATAAAGCGCCAGAGCTGCCGGAGCCTGTACAGCCATGGTTTCTGCAAAGGCTCTCACATCTTCAGTGCCAACCGCATCGATCTTGGCAACAGTATCCTCAAGCGAGGGCACCCTACCCCAAATCTGCACCAGCCGCGCCAAACGTTCGGCCCGGTTCGATGGGCTTTCCAGTCCCATCAACATTCCGGCCTTCATCTGGGCGCGGGCACGGGCGACCTCTTCTGCGCTCATGTCCTCGGCCGCGCGCTTCATCTCATCAATGGTGATTGTCGCCAACTCACCAACCTGATCCGCCGAGGTTCCCGCATAAATCGTGGTTGTACCAGTATCAGCGTAAGCACCGGTCTGAGCAAATATTGTGTAGCACAGCCCGCGCGTTTCCCTCACCTCCTGGAACAAACGCGAGGACATGCCGCCGCCCAAAGCCGTCGAATAAATCTGCGCCGTATAAATCGCATCGTCGCGGTAACCGGGGCTTTCCAGCGCCAGGGCAAAGTGCGCCTGCTCCAACTCTTTCTCTTGCCGTGCCTCACCCCCGGTGAACCGTGCAGCGTCCGGGATCAGGCCCTTGCGCGGTTGCAGGTGCCCGAACATCTCTTCGGCCATTTTCATCAACGCATCGTGATCCACTGCACCGGCAGCCGACAGGATCATCTGCTCGGGGCCGTAATGCTCGGCTACAAAGCCCGACAGATCCTCGCGTGAAAACGCACTGACCTTTTCAGTTGGCCCCAGAATAGTGCGGCCCAAGGGTTGGTCGTGATAGCTCTGCTCTTGCAGCCAGTCAAAGATCACGTCGTCCGGCGTGTCATAGGCCTGACCGATTTCTTGCAGGATCACCCCACGCTCGACCTCGATCTCACGCGGATCGAAAACCGGGTTTAGAACGATGTCGCCGATCACATCCATGGCCAGCGCGACGTCGTCTTTGAGAACACGCGCGTAGTAGGCCGTCACCTCGCGCGAGGTATAGGCGTTGATATAGCCGCCCACATCCTCGATCGCTTCAGCGATTTGCAGCGCAGAACGACGCTCGGTTCCCTTGAACGCCATATGTTCAAGGAAATGCGCGATGCCGTTTTGCTCGATCCGCTCATGCCGCCCACCGGCGGTCACCCAGATGCCGATGGCCGCTGATTGCAGCCCCGGCATGTGTTCACTGACGATACGAAAGCCGTTCTTCAGTTGGTCTTGTCTGACAGTCACTCGGCGATATGCCCTTTGATATGATCCTCGAGGGCACCCAGATCATTTGCAATGCGGGTTACCCGTTCCGGACGTTCATACAGATCAGACATGCGGGATGGAAGAGGCGGATGCACGTCGCTCGCCTTCTCGACAGCCGCCGGGAACTTTGCAGGGTGCGCAGTCGCCAGGGTGATCATCGGCACATCAGCCACTCGGTGCTCTTCCGCAACCTTGATACCAATGGCGGTGTGCGGGCAAACCAGTTCCGCGCTATGCGCCAGCGTGTGCTTGATCGTTTCCAGCGTCTGATCTTCGGATACGCGGCCCGAGTCGAAACTCTCACGCAGCGCCTCCATCGCGCCCTGGCTGACGTTGAAGCCGCCATTCTTGAGCCCGTCCATTAACTGAGCGACCGCGCTGCCATCCTCGCCATAAGCGTAGTACAATGCGCGCTCAAAGTTCGAGCTGACCTGAATGTCCATCGAGGGGCTGATCGAGGGGATGGTATCTCCCTTGAAATACCCCTCACCACTCAGACAGCGGTGCAGGATATCGTTCTGATTTGTCGCAACCACCAACCGATCAATGGGCAGGCCCATCCGCTTGGCCAAATAGCCCGCAAAAATATCCCCAAAATTGCCGGTCGGCACGGTGAAGCTGACCTTGCGATGTGGCGCGCCAAGACTGACGGCAGCAGAAAAATAATACACGATCTGCGCCAGTACGCGGGCAAAGTTGATCGAGTTCACACCAGCCAGTTTCACGCTGTCGCGGAAGTCAAAGTCGTTGAACATGTCCTTCAGCGCGGCCTGACAATCGTCAAAATCACCATCCACGGCCAAAGCATGCACATTGCTGTCCGCTGGTGTTGTCATCTGTCGCCGCTGCACCTCGGACACGCGGCCATGTGGGTACAGGATGAACACATCCACCGCGTCCAGCCCCCGGAAGGCTTCAATGGCAGCGGAACCTGTATCACCACTGGTTGCACCCACGATGGTCACGCGGTCATTGCGGCGCTTCAAAGCCACCTGGAACAGCTGACCGATCAATTGCATCGCAAAGTCTTTGAAAGCCAGCGTGGGCCCATGGAACAGCTCCAGCAGGAAGTGGTTCTCGTTCAACTGTTTCAATGGCGCACGGGCATCGTGGCCGAACCCGGCATAGGCGCGTGTGATGATTTCCTTGAACTCACCTTCGGCAAATGAGCCGCTGACATAGGGCCACATCACCCGGAACGCGATTTCCTCATAAGGCAGACCGGCCAAAGCGGCGATCTCGTCGTGGCCCATCACCGGGATCTCGGCGGGCAGGTACAGGCCGCCGTCGCGGGCCAGACCGGTCAGCATCGCCTCTTCAAATGTCAGTTCAGGCGCTTGGCCACGGGTCGAGATGTATTTCATGTCGCGTCACTCTCAGAATTGGCGCGGCTGCGCCACAGGAAGTATACGGTCATCGCGGCCCAGACCAGAGCCAGACCAAACCAGGTGATTGCATATTGCAGGTGATCATTCGGGATGCCCGCCGTATCGACCGGTAAGGGCGTCACATTCGGGTCGGTTTGTGACCGGGCGATCAACAGAACCGGTTCAGCCCCCAAAGCAGCGGCCAAGTTCTGTACGTCACGGGCGAACCAGATATTGGCGTCGATATCCGCCTCAGGCGTGTAACTGTCGATCTCATCCGGCCAGTGAAGATTCCCGGCAATCTCCATTGGGCCGGTCAAACGCTCGGTGTCTTTGGCAGTTGTTGGAACAAAGCCCCGATCCACAAGGATCGTACGATCCCCTGTGTTGAAAGACTGGATGATGCGATAACCCGCCCCTACCTGTTTCACTGAGACCAGCACGTGAATTTCCCCGGGAACCATTTCACCTGACACGATCACCGGCAGATATTTGTCCGCATCCTCTGACACCTGCGCTGGCAGATCCACAGGATCCGCCGAAATTCGATCCTCAATCTCGGCCAGCAACTCTTGTTTCCATGACAGACGCTGCACTTGCCAAATGCCAAGCGACAGCAACACGCCCAGACCGGCGAGACCGAAGATCAGCAGGAATAGAATGCGGTGCATGGCGGGATCAGACCTCGTTGCAGGAACCGGCGTCTTGTTAAGGGCGGAGCAGACGAAAATGCAACCACGCAATTGTATCGGGCGCAATCTTGTACCCAGAACAGAGAAAAAGCCGCCCCAGAGGGCGGCTTTTCCAATTGGATTACCTGATCGGCATTACATCAGCGGGGCTTGGCCCCAAATGTAGACGGCGAAGAACAGGAACAGCCAGACAACGTCAACGAAGTGCCAGTACCATGCTGCCGCCTCAAAACCCACATGCTTCTCGGGGGTAAAGTCGCCCTTAAGAGCACGGATCAGACAGACCGTCAGGAAGATTGTCCCGATGATCACGTGCGCGCCGTGAAAACCGGTTGCCATGAAGAAGTTCGAATAGAACTGATCGCCGCCGAATTCCCAGCCTTCGTGGGCCAGCAGCTCGTAGTATTCGTAGGCCTGCAGGAAGGTGAACAGCAGACCCAGTACGATACCGATGGCCAGACCGTTGATCAGCGCCTTGCGGTCATTGTCATGCACCAGCGCGTGGTGTGCCCAGGTGATCGCACAGCCCGACAGCAGCAGGACCAGAGTGTTGATCAGCGGCAGGTGGAAGGGGTCAACCGCATGAATATCCGGCTGGATGTATTCAGTGCCGGCATAGTCGTACATCGGATACATGCGATGCTTGAAGAACGACCAGAACCAAGCGAAGAAGAACATCACTTCGGACATCACAAACAGGATGAAACCATAACGCAAACCGATGCGGACGACGGGCGTGTGATCGCCTTGACGGCTTTCAACAACCACTTCGGACCACCATGCGAACATGGTGTAAAGCACCGCGACCAGACCGGCCCAGAACATCCACGGCGTAAGGCCATGCATCCAAAGGACGGCCCCGAACAGCATCACAAAGCCACCAACGGCTCCGATCAGAGGCCAGATCGACGGGGCCAGAATGTGATAATCGTGGTTTTTAGCGTGTGCCATCAGCGTCCCTCACCTACAGGCGTTAGTTCGTGTTTGTATCTGCCTGCGTTTCAAGGGCGGCATAGCCCTCGGGCAGGTCAATTTCGTAGAATGTATACGACAGCGTGATCGTATGAACATACTTTGCTTCAAGATCGTCGACCAGTTCCGCGTCGACGAAGAAGGTCACCGGCATCTCTACACGTTCGCCGGGTTGCAGCACCTGCTCTTCAAAGCAGAAACAGGCGATTTTCTGGAAATACCCACCCGCCGAATAGGGGGCGACGTTGTAAGAGGCTTGGCCCGCAATCGGCCGGTCGGTTGGGTTGTATGCTTCGTAGAAGGCAAGCCCGGTTTCGCCGATGCGCACTTCCATCTCACGCTCAATCGGTTTGAACTCCCAAGCCATGCCCTTGGCCTTAGAGGCGTCAAACCGGACGGTGATGGTGCGATCCAGAATTTCTTCGGGCGCTGACTCAGCTACACCCGTGGTGCCGCCAAAACCCGTTACCCGGCAGAACCAGTCATAAAATGGCACAGCCGCCCAGGCCAGACTGCCCATAAGGATGACTACGCCAACAGTCTGTGCAACCGTTTTCTGCGGACCTGTCAAAGCCATCAGTTCTGAACCTCCTGTGGTGCCATACCGAAATCCGTGCCCGAGACCTTTACGACCGTCAGCCCAAAAATGATTACGATAAATGCGGCCAGTGTCAGACCAACACCCAGATTGCGACTGAAGCGGCGCTGATGCAACTCATGGTTCTTGCGCAGGCTCATGACCAACCTCCCAGGCCATAAGGTTTCAGCAAAGCTTCAACCAGAATGGCACCGAAATGCAGGAAGAGATAGAGCAGCGACAGTTTGAAAAAGCTGCGCTCAACCTTGAAATTATCGGCTTCGGAATCCTCTTCGGTCCGCCGCGAGATTTGCCAAGCTCCGCGCAGGAACAGGGCGTTCAGCACCAGCGCAACCGCCAGATAAACCGGGCCACCGATATTCGAGAACGCTGTGCCGACAGCCAGCACCGCAAGCAGCGCCGTGTAGACCAGAATATGAAACCGTGTGGCGCGGCGGCCATGTGTAACGGTCAGCATCGGAACACCCGCATCATCATAATCCGAGCGCATGAACAGAGCCAACGCCCAGAAATGCGGTGGAGTCCACATGAAGGTCAGGGCGAACATCAGCCAGGGCTCAACCGTCATCGATCCGGTAGCAGCAACCCAGCCGATCACGGGCGGGAACGCACCAGCGGCACCGCCGATGACGATGTTCTGCGGCGTCGAACGCTTGAGCCACATTGTGTAGACAACAACGTAGAAAAAGATCGTGAAGCCCAGAAACGCGCCTGCAAACCAGTTTGTTGCAAGACCCAGCATGATCACGGACAGGCCCGAAAGAGCCAGCCCAAGCGCCAGCGCCTCACCCTCTTCCACCTTACCGGAAGGGATCGGGCGACCCTTGGTGCGTTTCATCACGCGGTCGATATCTGCGTCCCACCACATGTTCAAAGCGCCAGACGCTCCACCGCCGATCGCTATGAACAAAATGGCGCAAAAGCCAACGAAAGGATGCACGGAAACGGGTGCCGCCAGCAGTCCGACAAGCGCGGTGAAGACAACCAGAGACATCACACGCGGCTTCAGCAGAGCGAAGTAGTCGCCAAAGCTGGCCTCGTCCGCATGGGCGGTCGCAGTGCTGGCATTGATGCTTGCGTCGGTCATTTCCGGTCCTTCTGGGGCGAAAGCTGCGCGATCACCCGCGCAGCCTGCGTCATGTCCAAGGAGGGGTTATCCCCGCCCATGTCGCTCAGTTAGTTCGAGGCGACCTGATAGCTTTGCGGCAGACCCGCATATTCGTCGATCGCGCCCTGAAGCCATGCGTCGTAAGCTTCCTGGCTGACCACTTTGACGGTGATCGGCATATAGGCGTGGTCCTTGCCGCAGAGTTCGGAACACTGACCGAAGTAAACGCCTTCTTTCTCGGCTTCGAACCACAGTTCAGCCAAACGTCCGGGCACGCCGTCCTGTTTCACGCCAAAGGACGGGATGGTCCACGAATGGATCACGTCGGATGCGGTCACTTGCATCACGATAACCTTGCCAACCGGTACGACCACTGCGGTATCGGTGGCCAGCAGCCATTCGTCGTCGCTGTAACCCGCATCTGCCAGCTTGGCGCGCATGGCATCATCCAGAACAAATGGGGTCACGTCCGCATCTGCAGGGCGCGCACCTTCGTCCAATGTGGCCGGGTGGCCCAGCAAGTAGCTGTCGAACGCAAAGTCGTGATCGACATATTCGTAGGTCCAGTACCACTGGTTGCCCACAACTTTGATGGTGATGTCACCTTCGGGAATTTCCTGTTGCTTGAACAGAACCGGCAGCGAGAACGCGCCAATGAAGACCAGAATCAGGATCGGACCGAGGGTCCAGGCAATCTCGACCGGGGTATAGTGCGAGAATCGCGCCGGGGTCGGGTTTGCACGCTGGTTGTAACGTACGATGCAGTAAAGCAGCAGGCCCGCAACAAACAGACAGATTACGGTGATGATCACCAGAATCATTGTGTCCAGCCGCTGAATACCATCGGCCAAGCTTGTGGCCGCAGGCTGGAAGCCCATACCGCCATCGACCGGCTTGCCAATAATCTCAAGCTCCTGAGCCATGGCGGGAAGGCTGGAGAGGGCTGTCATAAACCCTGAAAGCATCAAAGCATTCTTCATGTTCTGTCCTGATCGTTTGATCTTTGCGTCCCTGGCGAAAAGGTGTGAATCGGTCGCACCTCTCCCGTTGTCTTTGGCCGCGTTAAAAACCATATTCCGTCGGGTAGATAAAGCAAAATGCTTGCGTCAAACAGACGCTATTTTTGATCTGGATCAAACCCGAAAGGTCACAACCCATGTCCGACGCCCCTTTTCGCCCGTTTGAAAGCGCCCTTCCGCATGATGAGGCGTTGTCTATTCTGCAATCGGCGACCGCCGGGGCCGAAGACGGAGAACTGTATGTCGAGCGTCGCAAATCCGAGTCCTTGGTGTTTGATGACGGGCGTCTGCGCACCGCGTCTTACGATGCGTCCGAGGGATTCGGGCTGCGCGCAGTTCAAGGCGAAGTGGCCGGTTACGCGCATTCCACAGAAGTGTCGATTCCCGCTCTGAAACGCGCGGCCGAGACCGCGCGGCTGGCCGTTGGGGACGGTGGCGGGACGCTGGCCGAGGCACCCCGGTCCACCAACACGCGCCTCTACACCGACGAAGATCCCATCGACTCTGCCGCGTTTCCGGTCAAGATCGAAACCCTGCGCGAGATCGATGCCTTTGCCCGCGATATGGACCCGCGTGTGGTGCAGGTCAGCGCTATGATCTCAGCCGCTGTTCAAGAGGTCGAGATTCTGCGCCCTGACGGCGTGATGGTGCGGGATGTGCGCCCGATGACGCGTGTGAATGTTTCGGTGATCGTTGAACAGAACGGACGCCGCGAAAGTGGTTCGGCAGGTGGCGGTGGCCGCGTTGGCCTGAGCGGGTTGATCGATCCGAAGGACTGGCAGGCCAAAGCCCGTGAAGCGTTGCGCATTGCGGTGGTCAATCTTGATGCGGTTCCAGCCCCTGCGGGGGTGATGGAAGTCGCGCTTGGCCCAGGCTGGCCGGGTATTCTGCTGCACGAGGCCATCGGCCACGGGTTGGAAGGGGATTTCAATCGCAAGGGCAGCTCGACCTTTGCCGGTCTCATGGGACAGCAGATCGCCTCAAAAGGTGTAACCGTAGTCGATGACGGCACGATTGCTGACCGCCGAGGCTCGATCACCGTGGATGATGAAGGCACACCCAGTTCGCGCACAGTGCTGATCGAGGATGGCATTTTGACTGGCTACATGCAGGACCGTCAGAACGCGCGTCTGATGGGCGTTGCGCCTACTGGCAACGGGCGGCGGCAGAGCTACGCGCACAAACCCATGCCGCGTATGACCAATACGATCATGCTGGGAGGGGAGGCTGACCCTGCGGCCTTGGTCGCGGATATAAAGGACGGCATCTGGGCCGTGGGTTTCGGCGGCGGACAGGTGGACATCACCAACGGCAAGTTCGTCTTCTCCTGCACCGAAGCGTATCGGGTGGAAAACGGCAAGATCGGCGCACCCGTCAAAGGAGCTACACTGATTGGTGACGGACCGTCTGCTTTGAAACGGATCCGGGGGCTTGGCAACGACATGGCGCTGGATCCCGGTATGGGCACCTGCGGCAAGGATGGACAATGGGTGCCGGTGGGGGTCGGACAGCCAACTGTGCTGATGGACGGTCTGACCGTAGGCGGCTCAGCGGCCTGAGTCGGAAAAGTATGGAAAACACGGATGCAGGGTTAACCTTGCACCTGTACGCCTTACCCTCTGACCGCAAGCCTCATTCTGCGCTGGGGTATCCGAATTTATTTTAATTCATATTTTCCAACGCTTTAGGGAGTTTTTGACAGCACGTTCGAAAAAATATGCCTTTAATTTTCTACGATTTACAGGCTGTTAACCCGCCCTCTTGTAAACCAGTTTTGCAACAAGGCGGAGCACCGGATGACCGAAGAGCAGCTTTCTTCCAATCACCCCCCACTCCCACCCACCACGGAAGAGGACAGGTTTTCGTGGCTTCGCCTTTTGCGCTCTCGCAAGGTTGGTCCGGCGACGTTTCGCCGGCTTCTACGGGAACATGGCTCGGCGCAGAACGCGCTGGCTGCGCTGCCCGAAATAGCACGCGCCGCCGGAATAGAAGGGTATGAAATCTGCCCCCCCGGCGTGATCGAGGCGGAACTCAAGGCCGCAAAAGCCGCCAAAGCGCGGCTTTTGTACCTTGGGTCCGCTGATTTCCCAGCAGCCTTGAATGATCTGAACGATGCGCCCCCGATGCTGTGGGCGATCGGCAACGTATCTCTGCTGCAGCAGCCAGCTATTGCAATGGTCGGCGCGCGAAACTGTTCCTCGCTTGGCGCACGGATGGCCCGAGGGTTGGCGACCGATTTAGGCGGCAAAGGACATGTCATTGTCTCTGGCTTGGCCCGAGGAATAGATACGGCAGCGCATATTGCAGCCCTGACTTCCGGCACCATTGCTGTCATGGCGGGCGGCGTGGATGTGATTTACCCGGCAGAGAATACAGAACTGGCCCATGACATCGCCTCCAACGGGCTGCGCCTGTCGGAACAACCGATGGGCGTGACACCTCAGGCCCGGCACTTCCCTCGTCGGAATCGGATCATCTCGGGCCTTGCGCAGGCCGTAGTCGTGGTCGAGGCTGCGGCCAAGTCCGGCAGTCTGATCACAGCACGCGATGCCCTGGATCAGGGGCGCGAGGTTCTGGCCGTTCCTGGCCACCCGTTCGATGCGCGGGCCGCCGGGTGCAATCTGTTGATTCGGGATGGTGCTACTCTGGTGCGGTCGGCAGAGGACGTGATTGAAGCCCTGCCGCAAAAGGACGACCTGTTTTCACGTAAGCCTGATCAGCCCCCTGCCCCCGCCGCACCAAGGTCCCAAGACTTGCACGTTCAAATCCTCGAACGGCTCGGCCCCTCACCTATCGCAGAAGACCAATTGCTGCGCGACATTGCGGCTTCGGCTGGTGAGCTTGGCCCCGCATTGGTCGATCTGGAACTGGATGGACGAATCCAGCGCCAGCCCGGAGGTCTGCTGTCGCTGGCGGGCTGATCGAACCGCCCACCGAGACCATGGCATCGGCCTATCTAACGGCACGAGAGCTGTAATAGTTGCCTGAAATCACGTTGCTTTTCAGCCTGCAAAAGGAACGCATTGACAATTCCCGCTTGCCCCACACATTTTGCACCACCATAGAAGGCGCCAAATTCGTCGAGCGAGGTTTCCCCTTAAATGCCTGTAGTTGTTGTAGAATCTCCGGCCAAAGCAAAAACAATCAACAAATATCTCGGCCCCGACTACACCGTTTTGGCCTCTTACGGCCATGTGCGGGACCTTCCTCCGAAGGATGGATCGGTTGATCCCGAGCATGAGTTTTCCATGAAATGGGAAGTTGGCAATGACAGCCGCAAGCATGTCAAAGCCATCGCTGACGCGCTGAAAGAAGACAACGCGCTGATCCTTGCAACCGACCCTGATCGTGAAGGCGAGGCGATCAGCTGGCACTTGCAAGAAGCTCTGACCAAGCGCCGTTCGATCAAGAAAGATACGCCGGTCAGCCGCGTAACGTTCAACGCCATCACCAAAGAAGCAGTCACCCAGGCAATGCAGAACCCGCGTGAGGTCGATATGCCGCTGGTCGAGGCCTATCTGGCCCGCCGCGCGCTGGACTATCTGGTGGGCTTCAACCTTTCTCCCGTCCTTTGGCGCAAGCTGCCCGGGGCAAAGTCCGCTGGTCGCGTGCAATCCGTCTGTCTGCGCCTGATCGTCGAACGCGAGATGGAGATCGAGGCGTTCAAGCCGGTTGAATACTGGTCGGTTAAGGCGCTTTTCGAAACACCGCGCGGCCAGACCTATGAGGCGCGGCTGGTTACGCTAGCCGGGAAAAAGCTGGATAAACACGATCTGGCCAACGCCACGCAGGCGGAACTGGCGGTGCAGGCGATCACCAGTCGTGCGCTGAGCGTCACATCGGTCGAAGCGAAACCGGCAGCCCGCAACCCCAGCGCGCCGTTCATGACGTCAACCTTACAACAAGAGGCCAGCCGCAAGTTCGGCATGGGTGCGCGCCACGCGATGCAGGTGGCGCAGCGGCTATATGAAGCCGGGTACATTACCTACATGCGAACCGACGGCATCGACATGGCCCCCGAGGCCGTGGCCGCGACCCGCGATACAATCGCGGACCGCTATGGCGCCGAATATGTGCCAGACAGCCCGCGCATGTATAAGAACAAGGCAAAGAACGCACAGGAAGCGCACGAGTGTATCCGCCCAACGGATATGTCACGCGACGCAAAGGCGCTGAAGGTCACCGATGAGGATCAGCGCAAACTTTATGACCTGATCTGGAAACGCACCATTGCCTGCCAGATGGCCGCCGCCCGGTTGGAACGTACCACCGTCGAGATCGGCAGCGATGACGGGCAAGTCGGCCTGCGTGCCACCGGTCAGGTAGTTCTGTTTGATGGCTTCATGCGCGTTTATGAAGAAGGTCGCGACGATGTAGCCGATGACGACGAAAAGCGCTTGCCGCAGATCATGCAAGGCGATCCGGCACGTTTTGCCAAAACCTCGCTGAAAGATCAGTTCGCGAAAGCCGAAGAAAAAGCCGCGATCCTGTCCGAGAACGAGGCCGTTCTGGCGTTGCAACACCACACCCAACCGCCGCCCCGCTATACCGAAGCCACCTTGGTTAAGCGGATGGAAGAGCTTGGGATCGGGCGTCCGTCAACCTATGCCTCGATCGTGACGACGATTCAGGACCGGGAATATGTGCGCAAGGACAGGAACCGGTTAATCCCCGAAGAAAAGGGCCGGATCGTTACGATCTTCTTGCTGAACTTCTTCCGGCAATATGTGGGTTATGAATTCACAGCCAATCTGGAAGAAGAGCTGGACGACGTCAGCGCCGGAGACCGCGATTACAAGGACCTGCTGGGCAAGTTCTGGCGCGATTTCTCGGCCGCAATTGGCGAGACATCCGAGCTGCGAATTTCGGAAGTGCTGGACAAGCTGGACGAAGCGCTGGCGCCGCAGCTGTACCCGCCGCGTGAGGATGGATCGGACCCGCGCATCTGCCCGAAATGCGGTACTGGCCAACTGCATCTCAAAACCTCGCGCACCGGGGGGTTTGTGGGCTGCGGCAACTATCCCGAATGTACCTATACGCGCCCCATCGCAGGTGAAGGTGCCGAGGGGGACGAACGTTTGCTGGGCGAAGATGGGGGGGACGAGATCTGGCTGAAATCCGGTCGTTTCGGTCCTTATGTTCAGCGCGGCGAACCCACGCCCGAGAACAAGAAGCCACCGCGCGCCTCTCTGCCACGTGGTTGGAGCAAGGATGACATGGATCTGGACAAGGCACTGACGCTGTTGTCCCTGCCACGTCAGATCGGCGAACACCCGGAAGGTGGCATGATCAGCTCGAATTTCGGGCGGTTTGGCCCTTACCTCATGCATCAGCTGCCGGAAGAGGCAAAGCCGGTTTACGCCAACCTCAAAGACCCAAACGATGTGTTCGAGATTGGCATGAACCGTGCCGTTGAAATGCTAGCCGAAAAACGCGCCAATCCAGGGCGCGGGCGTCGGGCCGCTGCCAAACCGTTGAAAGAGTTGGGTGAACACCCCGACGGCGGCGCAATGCAGGTTCTAGATGGGCGTTACGGGCCTTATGTGAAGTGGGAGAAGGTCAATGCGACCATCCCCAAGGACATCAAGCCCGAAGACGTGACGCAGGAAATGGCCATCGAACTGGTGAACGAACGCGCCGCCAAGAAAGGCACCAAGAAAAAGGCAGCCCCAAAGAAGAAGGCTGCAGCCAAGAAGACAACCAAGAAGGCGGCGGAATAGGTAGAAATACCAACACCCCCTTGGTTTCATTGACTTCCCCATGACGTGGCGGCACAACCTGCCCATCACCATGTCATTGGGGGAGTTTTCCATGAAGAAAGTCTATGCCAATGCCTCTGAAGCGCTCGACGGAGTGCTGTCGGATGGCATGCTGATTGCCGCAGGCGGGTTTGGCCTGTGCGGCATACCGGAGTTGTTGCTTGAGGCCATCAAGGATTCGGGCGTCAAAGACCTGAGCTTTGCATCGAACAATGCCGGTGTGGACGATTTCGGAATCGGCATCCTGCTGCAGACCAAGCAGGTCAAAAAGATGATCAGCTCATATGTCGGCGAAAATGCAGAATTCATGCGCCAGTATCTGAGCGGTGAGTTGGAACTGGAATTCAACCCGCAAGGTACTTTGGCTGAACGGATGCGCGCTGGCGGCGCTGGTATTCCGGGCTTTTACACCAAAACCGGTGTGGGCACCGTTATCGCCGATGGAAAGGAACACAAAGACTTCAACGGCGAGACCTACATCCTTGAAGAAGGCATCTTCGCCGATTTGGCCATCGTTAAGGCGTGGAAGGCGGATGACACCGGAAACCTCGTGTTCCGCAAGACCGCCCGCAATTTCAATGTGCCCGCGGCGACCTGCGGAAAAATTTGCGTGGCCGAAGTAGAAGAGATTGTGCCACGCGGCTCATTGGATCCGGATTCAATTCACCTGCCCGGCATATATGTGCATCGCATCATTCAGGGCGATCACGAAAAGCGCATCGAACAACGCACCACCCGCAAGAAGGAGGACGCATAATGCCCTGGGACCGCAATCAGATGGCCGCGCGCGCGGCAGAGGAACTGGAAGACGGCATGTATGTGAACCTCGGCATCGGGATCCCGACGCTGGTGGCGAACTATGTGGGTGACAAGGACATCACCCTGCAATCCGAAAACGGCATGCTGGGCATGGGCCCCTTCCCGTTTGAAGGCGAAGAAGACCCGGACCTGATCAATGCGGGCAAACAAACGATCACGGAACTGTCCCGCACCGCCTATTTCGACAGCGCCACATCCTTTGCCATGATCCGTGGCGGCAAGATCGCTGCGGCGATCCTGGGCGCAATGGAAGTGGATGAAAAAGGCGACCTAGCAAACTGGATGATTCCCGGCAAGCTGGTGAAAGGCATGGGTGGCGCGATGGACCTGGTCGCTGGTGTCGGCCGGGTCATCGTTGTGATGGATCACACCAACAAGCACGGTGACAGCAAGGTTCTCAAAGAATGCACCCTGCCCTTGACGGGTAAAGGGGTGGTCGATCGCATTATCACCAATCTGGGTGTGCTGGATGTCGTCGAAGGTGGGTTGAAGATCGTCGAACTGGCCGATGGGGTCAGCGAAGACGAGATGCGCGCTGCGACCCAAGCGACGCTTGTCTCTTAAATGCACAAAGGCCCGCCGGATCAAGGCGGGCCTTATTCAGTTTGAGGTCTGGAACACGCAACCGTCAGAAATCAGATCGGGCGGCGTGGCACACAAGGCCTTTGCGATCTGGAATGCCGCCAGAACTTTGGGCACGTAGTCCCGAGTTTCCGTGTAAGGTGGAACGCCGCTATGTTTGCGCACTGCCCCTTCACCCGCATTATAACCGGCCAAAACCAGAATCGGATCGTTCCCGAACTCTTCCATCAGCCAATTGAGGTATTTCACACCCCCGGCGATGTTCTGGTCTGGCTGAAGGCTGTCTTTCACACCAAAACGAGCTGCCGTGGCGGGCATGAGCTGCATAAGGCCCTGCGCGCCTGCGGAACTGATCGCATCTACCCGTCCTGCCGACTCGACCGAGATGACTGCCAGGACAAGTGCGGGCGAAACATTCGTTCCAACAGTTGAACGCAGAATCTCTTTGCCCTGCTGCTGCGCAATATTCTGGAGCGTTTGCAGGCGGGGCGAACGGACGTTGGTCGCAGCAAGGGCGGAAATAGCCGCATCCAGGCGCCCGGCCCCACCTTGGGCGATCTCTGGCGAGATCCTGTCCCAAAACGCCTTGTACGAGCCTTTAGGATCACGCTTAGGCTTCAAATCCGGCTGAACAGGTTGGGCAACTTCGGTGCGCGCAATAACTTCAGGCACCGAAATCTCAGCCCCTGTACTGGGTGCTGAGGGCTGCGTCGCATGTTCTTCTGCAGTAATCTGTACAGTCACCCGAGGGCGCTGCCCCGGTTGGGGCGCCTTGATCCGTTTGTACACGCCGCGCGGTTCAACCTCGGTCGCATCTACAGATGTGACACCCGATACGAGAAACGCCAGTACACCGGCGCATTGGAGTGCGGTCCGGAGATTCATTTGCCTGCCTCATGTTTTCTTTTTAGGCGATTTGAACCCCGAATCTTCGCGCAATGCCAGAAAAACAAAGCGAAATGGGGCAATTTCGCCTCATTTGACGCAATTTTGCACCGCCCAGGGAAGTGCGAAGCAAATCAATCGATATTTTATTTGTTATTTTTCAATTGGTTACTAATTTTCTAACCAAAAAGTTAAGTTGCACGGAAAAAAATCTGCGTTTGGCCCAATTCCTGCCACGCCTCACAGGCAAACATAGATGCATACCGAGACGGACGGGAGCGGACTGAGAGAGGAAGCTCTGGAAGACGCCGAGGTTCATTAGACTTATTTAGATCCTTTAGGAGGGACGTAACATGATCAAGTTCATCAAGAACTTCCGCAAAGACGAAGACGGCGCAGTAACAGTTGACTGGGTTGTTCTGACCGCAGCAGTCATCGGCCTGGCCGCCGTTGCATACAACCAGATTTCGGCAGGTGCCACAGGTCTGGCGACCGACGTAAACACCGCGCTGAATGCTGCATCGCTGAGCACCGGCAGCAACACCACCACCGGTGGTATCACTGGCGAAGGCACCAACTAAGCTTTTGCTTTAGTAAGGTATCGGGACCGCGCCTTTTGGCGCGGTCTTTTTTTGTGATCACTCGCAAGACCAAACAACTTGAACGTCGGCTGGTGACCCATGTGTGCGTGCCGCGCTGAGGCTCGCACCACAGTATTTGCAATCAAATTTTAGGACAGGCCGCATCAATAAAGCATCTGGCAAGCTGAGAGGGCTGCGTTTTTTTCGAAATCAATTTTTGGCCTGATTTCCGCCATGCAGATGAACCAGTTGTCGGCGAGTTTTTAATAAACGACGAAATGATATAAGTATTGGAGAGAAACTCATGTTCAGTTTCCTAAATCGGTTTGAGTCCGACGAAGCGGGCGCTGTGACAGTTGATTGGGTGGTATTGACTGCTGTGCTCATAGGATTGTCGGGCGCGACCTTTTTTGTCATCAGCTCAAGCGTTGACGGCTTGGGCGGCAACGTCAACGAAGCCATGAGTACATCTGTAGTCAGCACCGGCTCGAACAGCACGCCCGGTGGCCTTGTAACAGAGGGCACCGCAGGTGGCGGAAGCTAAAGCTCGGCCGCATTTTGCCTAAAGCAGTCTAAGCTGGTCACGGTTATCGGCGCGAAAAAACGCGACGTCCTTTAGGACGTGGCGTTTTTGCATCCGCCGCGAACCTATTCCGCTCGAATAGCCTAACGACTCGAGCAAAAAATTGTGCGGATTTTGACGGCGAAACTGACAAACAGACATATTTGTCCCACATTTCGACACAATTTGCTTTTAAGACATAGGCTGTTTCAAAACGACCTATTGGCCGTTTAGTGTTCGACAAAACAAAATAAAGAGGTACTCGCATGCGAGCGGTATTCGGACTTGTCCTGATTGTCGGCGTAGCTTTGGCCGGTGGCGCAGTCTATATGGCGCGCAACTATATCTCGGCCTACCAGAACGAGCTTGCCCGTCAAAGACTGGCCGCAGAAGAGGCTCTGGCCAATGCCCAGGTCGAGGTGATTCCAACTGTAACTGTCTATGTCTCGAATCGTGCGCTGAAATATGGCGAACGTCTGACCCAAGAAGACATCCGTGCTGTGGACTGGCCGGAAAACGCGATTCCGGAAGGCACTTTCTCGGAACTCACCGCATTGTTCCCTGAAAGCGGCCCTACTGAGCGTTTCGTTCTGAGAACGATGGAAAAAGACGAAGCGATCATGGCTGTCAAAATCACCGAACCCGGTGAAAAGGCGGGGCTGACCTCGCGCCTGGAAAAGGGAATGCGGGCCTTCGCAATCAGCGTCGATGTTGCCTCGGGTGTTTCCGGCTTTCTGCGCCCAGGTGACAATGTTGACATTTACTGGACCGGCACCAGCGGTACCATTGAAGGAAATGGCAGTGGCGGTATTACCAAATTGATCGAAACCAATGTACAGCTGATCGCAGTCGACCAAACAGCAGGTTCAGACGTAGCCAATACGACAATCGCGCGAACTGTCACTGTTGCGGTGACTCCTCAACAGGTCGCCGCGCTGGCCCAAGCCCAGAATTCAGGGCGACTATCCTTGGCATTGGTTGGCGTCGCCGATGAATCTGTTGCGTCAACGATCGAGGTCGACCAGCGCAAGCTGCTTGGTATTCAAGCTGCTGCCCCTGAACCAGAGAAAAAGGTTGAAGAGGTTTGCACAACCCGCATCAGACGCGGCGGTGAGATCGTCAACGTGCCAATTCCCTGCACAAACTGACGCCAATTCAGAACCTTACTAGATCAGAGTCGTACCTTGGGTGCGGCTCTTTTTTTATGATTGTTGCCAATTCTCCACATAAGGAACATTCCAGAAACCATTGATTATTGCAATAAATTTGGAATTCGCGCAGTCTGTTTTCCTATAGGGCATAAGACCCAAAAAAACGAGGCGTGATCGGAGAGGCAGGTCACATGACAATACGTTCCTGGATCAGCGCAACCCTGCTGGGGTTGTCGCTTGTTGTAAGTCCGGTTGGCGACGCCGCCTGGGCTGAAACTTTGCGCGTGGTAAAAAAGGGTACAGTGGAAACACTGGATGTCCCCATGAACCGCGCAATCGTCGTTGAAAGCGAGCAACCCTTTGCCGAGCTCAGCATTGCAAATGCGGGCATTGCGGATATCTCGTCATTATCGGATCGAACTATTTATGTTCTGGGCAAGGCCCCCGGCCTGACGACGCTAACCCTGTTTGACGGGGCCGGCAACTTGTTGGCCAACGTACGCGTACGCGTTTCGCCCGACGTTACAGAGTTTAAAGAACGTCTGCGTCAGATTTTGCCCGATGAACCCATTGAAGTTCGGACCGCAAATGATGGCATCGTCTTGTCCGGGACAGTTTCAGGCGCGGCCAAACTGGCACGCGCGCTAGAATTGGCCGAACGCTACGCGCCGGAGCGCGTTTCGAACCTGATGTCGGTCGGTGGCGTTCAGCAGGTTATGCTGAAGGTTCGGTTTGCCGAGATGAATCGCTCGGTCGCAAAAGAGCTTTCTTCGACGCTTTCTATTAACGGCACTGACTTTGTCGGTGGTTTCAATCCGCAGAACCTTGTTCCCCCTGTTCAGGTTGAAAATGGCGTCTTGTTGTTTGGTTTCGGCGTCGGTTCAGCCCAGGTCAACCTGCTGCTGCAAGCGCTCGAGACGAAGGGCCTTGTTCGCAGCCTCGCTGAACCCAATCTCTCAGCGCTTTCCGGGCAGGAAGCAACCTTCTTGGCTGGTGGTGAGGTTCCGATCCCTGTTCCGCAGGATGACGGCGTCGTTACGATCGAGTTTAAGCCTTTCGGCGTTCAGATGGCGTTTACTCCACGGGTTGTGGACGGTGACCTGATCAATCTGGAGATGGGCACATCGGTCTCAAGCATCGATCCCGGCTCGAACTTCACGATCAACGGAGACACCGTTCCGAGCTTTATCGTGCGTCAAGCCAAAACCACAGTTGAATTGCGCGACGGGGAGAGTTTTGCCATCGCAGGGCTTCTGCAGGACAACTTTGTAGACGAGGCCAATCAAGTGCCATGGCTTGGAGATGTTCCAATTCTGGGAGCCCTGTTCCGTAGCGCTAATTTTCAACGTGACCAAAGTGAACTTGTGGTCATTGTCACCGCGCATCTGGTGTCTCCGACCCGGGGTGAAGCGCTGGCGCTACCAACTGATCGCGTCAAACCTCCCAGTGAATTTGATCTGTTCCTGAATGGGAAAACCGCGCGCACGACCCGCACGGGCGCAGGTGCTGCATCCGAAGTTGCCAAACAGAGCTTCGGAAGCTCTTACGGCTACGTCTTAGATTGATGAGGAGGACAGACCAATGAACAAGTGGATCATTACACTGGGTCTTACGGTCGCCGTCTCGGCATGTACCCGTGAGGCTGGCTATGAAGCTGATCAGGGTGCTTTTGGCAACGCGACACTGAACAACACGCAGGTCCTGAATGGTGAACTGACTTACGCTCAGATTCTGAGCCGTCGCTTTGCCGCTGATGTGCCGAGCCAGGTGAATTTTGCATTTAACAGTTCACAGCTGGACGCGTCAGCACAGCGAATCTTGTTACAGCAAGCTGACTGGATCAAACAGTTCCCTGAAGCTCGCTTCCGGGTTTACGGCCATACAGACGCTGTGGGTTCGACCAGCTACAACCAAAGCCTTGGTCTCCGCCGCGCGCAATCTGCAGTTAACTTTCTGGTGCAACAGGGGATTTCAAGATCCAGGCTTGAAGCCGTCGTTTCGTTCGGCAAAAGCCAACCTTTGATTGCAACGCAAAACCGCGACCGCAGGAATCGCCGAACCGTGACTGAAGTTTCTGGCTTCGTTGATGGCCGCATTCAGAAGTTGGACGGCAAGTATGCCGCCGTCATCTACCGCGAATACGTCGAAAGCGCCACGCGCGAGAGCTACATCGACTCAAGCACCACGGAAGTATCCGAATAAAGTGGATAATTCATCCGGAATGGGCGGCATCGTCGCCCATTTCCCTACAATTGGTTCTTTTGCGCCCAATTCTCGCCCAACTTCAAAGCAACATTGTGAACAATAGGGTGACCTGCGGCCAAATTTGACCGTATTGGGGCGACAGCACATCAATTTGGCGGATTTCGTTCATATGACATGCTGAGCCCTCACGACGAGGATAGTGTTTATGACCAGCGCGACGCCGCAAGATGACGAAACAGCAATTTTGGCCTGCACCATCAGCCGGGATGTCCAGAATTTCGATCTTTTGATCGAAGACATGGAGGCCATTCTGGGAGAGCGTTGGGGTGATCTGGGCTTTGCCGAGGCGCTGGCCTTTTTTAGCCAACCAGAAGCTGAAACACTTGAATTCGTAGCATTGGCTATCGACGGCGAGGATGAAGACAGTCTCTCGCTGATGGGTGAGATCATCACACAAGCCAAGGAAAAGAAGATCAAAGTTGTCCTGATCGCCGAGGATGTAACTCCCGCCTCGCTGCATCAACTGCTGCGTAAGGGCGCTGACGAATTCGTCCCCTACCCGCTTCCGGAAGGTGAATTGCAGGAAGCGATTGAGCGGATGAAACAGCCCGACCCCGTAGTAGTCGCACAGGCCGCCGCAGTGCCTTTGGCTAAAGGGGACTCAAAAGAGGGCGCGTTGTTCGTTGTACACGGACTGGCTGGCGGTGTCGGCGCGACCACTATGGCCGTCAACCTGGCGTGGGAGCTTGCCTGCGCGTCGGACAAGGATGCACCGTCTGTTTGCCTGATCGATCTGGATCTGCAGTACGGGACCGTGTCCACCTATCTGGATCTTCCGCGGCGCGAAACAGTCTTTGAGATGTTGTCAGACACAGAGTCGATGGACAATGAAGTTTTCTCACAAGCCCTTCAAACATATGAAGAAAAGCTACAAGTACTGACAGCGCCGTCCGATATGGTGCCCTTGGATCTGATTACGCCAGACGATATTCAGCGTGTCATCGATATGGCCCGTGCGCATTTTGACTACGTGATCGTCGATATGCCAAAGACGCTGGTCCTGTGGTCCGAAACTGTCTTGCAAGCCGCACATGTGTACTTCGCTATGATCGAACTGGACATGCGTTCCGCTCAGAATGCACTGCGTTTGAAACGCGCCTTGCAAGCAGAAGAGCTGCCGTTCAACAAACTGCGCTTTGCGCTGAACCGCGCGCCCAAGTTTACCGATCTCAACGGTAAGAGCCGGGTAAAGCGTATGGGCGAAAGCCTTGGTATCTCAATTGATCTGCAATTGCCCGACGGGGGCAAACCAGTCATGCAAAGCGGTGACCACGGTCTCCCGCTGGCAAACTCGGCCGCCAAAAATCCATTGCGCCGGGAAATTGCGAAACTGGCGAAATCGCTTCACAGCCTTGGTAGCAGCAGCGCCGAAGAAGCTGCGTAACAACTTACCAAAGGGGTACCTGCCGTGTTTTCAAGATATAAAAAACCGTCCGCTGCACAGCCCGTGAAAACGCCGGCACAAACTGCCGAGCCGGCAGCGCCCGTTGCAGAGGCCCCCGCGACTACGACTGCGGTTGCACGCAAACCCCAAAAGAAGAAACCCGGCGAGGTTGCGGGTTCTGATCGTGATCGCAAACGCAAGGAACGGCTGGGCGAGATCAAAATCGAACTGCACCGGGAACTGCTGGAGAACCTGAACCTTGCCGCGTTGGAAAACGCGGGCGAAGCTGAATTGCGGGCTGAAATCAGCGCAATTGCCAGTGAGGTGCTGGAAACCAGGAATATTGTTCTGAACCGCGAAGACCGGTCACAGTTGAATAAGGAACTGTATGACGAGGTGACGGGTCTCGGCCCGCTCGAAACTCTGCTGCAGGACGATACGGTCAACGATATTCTGGTGAACGGCCCCCAACAGATTTTCGTGGAACGCGCCGGTAAGCTGGAACTCAGCGACATTACGTTCAAGGACGAAAAACACCTGATGCGGATCATCGACAAGATCGTGTCCGCTGTGGGCCGTCGTGTCGACGAATCAAACCCTTACGTTGACGCCCGACTGGCGGATGGATCGCGTTTTAACGCCATGGTTCCACCAATTGCCGTGGATGGATCGCTGGTTTCGATTCGTAAGTTCAAGAAAGACAAGCTTGGCATCGACGATCTGGTCAATTTCGGCGCGTTCACCGAAGAAATGGCAGCATATTTGCAAGCCGCAGTGTCAACCCGCCTGAACGTGATCGTTTCCGGCGGTACCGGTTCGGGTAAAACCACGACGCTGAACGCGCTTTCCAGTTTTATCGATGATGCCGAGCGTATTCTGACCATCGAGGATACGGCAGAACTTCAGCTGCAACAGACACACGTGGGTCGGATGGAAAGCCGTCCGCCCAACGTGGAAGGTAAAGGCGAAGTCAGCCCACGCGACTGCCTGAAAAACGCCCTGCGTATGCGCCCTGACCGCATCATCGTGGGTGAGACGCGTGGCGCGGAAGTGATCGACATGTTGCAGGCGATGAACACCGGCCACGATGGATCAATGACCACGATCCACGCCAACTCGGCCCGTGACGGGATTTCGCGTCTGGAAAACATGATCGCCATGGCCGGGATCGAAATGCCGATCAAGGCCGTCCGCAGCCAGATTTCGTCCGCTGTGAACTTGATCGTACAGGCAAGCCGTCTGCAGGACGGTTCGCGCCGCATGACCTCGATCACCGAGATTACAGGCATGGAAGGCGATGTGATTTCGATGCAGGAAATCTTTCGTTTTCAACGTGTTGGCCTGACACCCGACAATAAGATCATCGGACATTTCACCGCAACCGGCGTGCGCAGCCACTATTCGGAACGCTTCCGTTTGTGGGGCTTTGATCTGCCTGCGTCGATCTACGACCCAACCACAATGTAGGAGAACCGGGTATGCAATTGCCTATGGAGGCGATCATTTATGTCGCCATCTTTGTGGGGGTTCTTGCCCTGGTTGAAGGGATTTATCTTGTCGCCTTTGGCAAGTCCATCAGCCTGAACAGCCGAGTAAATCGCCGCCTGGACATGTTGGAAAAGGGTGCTGGGCGCGAACAGGTGCTGGAACAGCTGCGCAAAGAAATGCAGCAGCATATGAAATCGCAAAGCATCCCCTTGTACTCCCTGCTCGCGGACAAGGCTCAGAAGGCGGCGATTGCATTTTCACCTCGCCAGTTGATCATGATCATGGCTTTGGTGTCCGGCGTCGCTTTTGTCGGGCTGAGCATCGGTACAGCCACAGATACCGCGCTGCGGGCAGCAATCTCGATCGCGATTGGTATCGGCGGCGTTTACGCGTGGGTCAATCACAAGGCCAAGAAACGTATGAGTATGATCGAAGAACAACTGCCTGACGCGGTTGAACTGATGGTCCGCTCGCTGCGCGTCGGCAACCCGTTTGTTTCGACCATTCAAGTGGTTGCGAATGAAGTTCAGGATCCGCTTGGTACCGAATTTGGGGTCATTGCGGACGAATGCGCCTATGGCCGCGACGTTGGCGAGGCGTTGAAAGACATGGCCGAGCGCTTGGACATGCAGGATCTACGTTTTTTGGCCGTGGCTGTTGGCATTCAACAGCAATCAGGGGGTAACCTGGCCGAAATTCTGGCCGGCCTCGCCCAAGTGATCCGGGCTCGCTTCCGCCTCTTCCGCCGGGTAAAGGCCATCACCGCCGAAGCGCAGTGGTCCGGCAAGTTTCTGTCCGGCTTTCCCGTCGCCTGTTTGATCTTCATCCTGGTCAAGGATCCCGGGTACTACGACGACGTTATGGACCACCCTTGGTTTATCCCTGCGTGTTTCGTAGTCGGCATACTTCTGACGCTGAACCTGATTGTCATGAAGATCATCACCAACATCAAGGTCTGAGGACAGCCAATGGAATTTCTGACGCGAATCAATGACCTTTTGACCCAGAACTTGGGTGAGTTTGGGCCGCTCATAGCTGTGGGTATCCTCGGCTTGCTTTTGATTATCGTGGCCGTGTTGCTGATGATTAATCAGCCTGAGGACCCGCTGAAAAAGCTGCAAAGGTCGAACGTTGCCCCCAAAAAGCAGACCAAAGACAAGAAAGAGCGTTTGCGTAATTCAAGCCGCAACGAACAGCTTGAGAAATTCGCAAACTTCCTTGAGCCTAAGAACGAGGAAGAATATTCGGCGGTTGAGTTGAAGCTGCGTCAGGCTGGGTATCGATCAAAGGACTCGGTGCGGTTTTTCCACTTTGCGCAGTTTGCGCTGGGCATTATTGGCATCCTGGTCGGAGTACTTTTGATTACGGTCTTTTCCAGCGGTCAGGAATTCACCGGTCAACAGATGATAATCCGGGTGTTTGTTCCAGCTGCAATTGGCTATTATGCTCCCAAATACTGGATCACACGCCGGGTGGCCGAGCGGCAGGAAGCGATTACCGCAGGCTTTCCAGACACGCTTGACCTGATGCTGGTTTGCGTTGAAGCCGGACAATCGCTGGATCAGGCGATCGTGCGTGTCGCCAGCGAAATGAATACATCTTACCCGGAAATTGCGCAGGAGTTCGAAATCGTCGCCCACGAAATGAAGGCCGGTAAGGACAAAGACACGGTTCTGCGGGACTTTGGCACGCGGTGTGGGGTCCAGGATGTGACCTCATTTGTCACCGTTATGATCCAATCGGCCACGTTCGGTACATCCATTGCCGAAGCGCTGCGGGTTTACGCTGGCGAGATGCGCGATAAACGGGTCATGCGCGCCGAAGAAGCTGCTAACAAGTTGCCGACCAAGATGAACTCTTGTCACAATGATGCTGACAGTTCCGCCACTGCTGATCATTCTGGTCGGCCCGTCGGCAAACGTCATTTCGAGTTTTGGTCGCTAGGGCGGATAGAACCCTATGAAAACTGACTTCAGGTGCTTCCCTTTCGGGGTTCGCCGAATACTCTGGGCCACCACGGTTTGCGCTGTGGTGGTTTCCTGCACGGAAGGGCCGTCATCTAACGGCCTGGATGCACCGGGTGTTGATCACAACGCCCAAGCCGAAGACAGCATGGCGGTTGGCAACAGACTAATGGCCGCCGGAGAATATGAACTGGCATTGAAGTCTTTTTCCCGCGCGGCCCTGGATCAGGGCATGACGACGCAGATCCTGACGTCTCTGGGAACGGCAAATCTTGGCTTGCGACGACTGGGCCAGGCTGAAACGCTTCTGCGCCGCGCTGTAGAGGACGACCCTGACTGGCCGGTTGCCTGGAACAATCTGGGCGTTCTGCTGATGGAAAAACAGGAATACCCCGAGGCCGCACAGGTGTTTCAACGGGCGTTTGCGTTGGACAATGGCGAAAGTGACGCAATCCGGGACAATCTGCGCTTAGCACTCGCAAAAATGGAAAATCCTGTTAATACTACTGTTCAAGAACAAGAATACACGCTGGAACAGCAGGGCGATGGGCAATTTACGCTCCGCAAGATCCAGTAATTGAGGCAAGAGCAGTAAAGGACGCAAAAATGCGCCAGCAATTCTTGATTCCGACTGTCATTTTCAGCGGTCTGATCCTTTCGGCCTGTGCACAGGAAACCGAAGAGGAAAAGGTTGAACGCACCTTTCAAGAGGTGAACGTCATTGACGAAACCAACCTGAACGATGTGCTACTGTCCGCAGCTGACCCAAATGAGGCTGTGACCTATTTTCAGGGCGCCGCGCTCAAGAACCCCGACAGGATCGATCTTCAGCGCGGACTGGCGGTTTCTCTAAGCCGGGCAAAACGCACGACCGAAGCCGCCGCCGCCTGGAAACGTGTGACGACGATGAAGGGTACGAACGCCTCTGACAAAGTCGAATACGCAGATGCATTGGTACGCAACGGTGACTGGACACAGGCCAAGTCCGTTCTGGATTCCGTTCCACCCACCCTTGAAACCTTCAAACGGTATCGCCTTGAAGCGGTGGTCGCGGATTTACGCAAAGAATGGAAGCGGGCGGATCACTTTTATGAAACCGCTGTCGGTCTGACCACTCGGCCAGGCAGCGTGATGAACAACTGGGGTTATTCAAAACTGACCCGCGGTCAATATGCCGAGGCCGAACGCCTGTTCACTGATGCCATCCGTCAGGACAGCTCTTTGTTCACTGCCAAAAACAATCTGGTCCTCGCCCGGTCGGCACAGGGAAACTATAGCTTGCCCGTCGTTCCGATGAGCCAGATCGAACGCGCACGGCTGCTAAACACGATGGCCATTTCGGCGGTCAAACAAGGCGACGTGGCAACCGCCAAGAACCTGTTCCGCGAAGCGATCGCAACCCATCCGCAGCATTTTGACGAAGCGGTCCGCTCGCTTCGTGCGCTTGAAGGGGCTTGATACATGCTCATCCCCGCAGCCGCCGCGGCTTGGTTTTTGCCGTTTGTGCTGCCGATCTGTTTTTATGTAGCCTTCACCGATATGCGTGACATGCGGATCAAAAACCACGCAGTTTACGCGCTGGCGCTCGTCTTTGTGGTGGTTGGATTGATCGCACTTCCGCCCTGGTCCTCGGAATGGCTCAGCGGAAGTCTGGGGCCTTTGTCTGTGTCGCTACCGGTTTATGGCTGGCAACTGCTTCATATCGTTGTGGTTTTGCTATTAGGCATCATTCTAAATGCTGCAGGAGCCATGGGCGCAGGTGACGCCAAGTTTATGGCGGCAGCGTCAGCCTTTCTCTGGTCGAACGACTTCATGGTTATCGTAATGATCCTCATGGCCTGCATTCTGGCTGCTGTTGTCACACATCGGCTGGCCAAGCACACACCGCTGCGGGCCATTGCACCACATTGGGAAAGCTGGGATCGTGGCAAACAGTTCCCAATGGGTCTGGCTCTGGCAGGCTCACTGGCCATGTATCTGATTTTGGGCACTGTTCTCGGATCGTAAACTATCATCAGCACGCCTTGCGATTGCCTTTGTCCCGCCACAAAGCTGGGTCATTTTTCCTCCAAACCGCCCCCATTCGGGCATTTGGCGTGACAATTTGACGAACGAGCAACGCGCATGAATATGCAGACTTCCGCAGTTATGGCCCCCCCTGCCCCAAAAGGCCTGGGTGAAATGAGACTTCCGCTGGTGATGATGCGGGACATTATGCTGAAAACCGTCTTCCGCAAAAATGCCAGCACCGTTTCTGAAATCGCAGAAGCCATCTGTCTGCCTGGTGCTGTGACGCAGGAATTGGTCGACATAGCACGTGACCAGAAGCTGCTGGAAGCGACCGGAACGCTGAATGCCAACAGTGGTAACGAGATGGGGTATCAGCTGACCGATGCCGGCAAGGCCCGTGCATTGGACGCGCTCAGCCAATCAGAGTATTTCGGCGCAATGCCTGTTCCGCTGGACGTGTATCGCGAGCAGGTCAAACGCCAGTCTATCCGCAACATCCAAGTCACCCGAGAGCAACTGGTTGGTGCAATGGGTCATCTGGTTCTGCCCGACAGTCTGCTGGACCACTTGGGCCCTGCAGTAAGCGCGGGCCGGTCGATCCTTATGTACGGCCCTCCGGGTAACGGTAAATCCTCGATTTCGAACGGTATCCGCGACGCGCTTGGGGACAACGTCTATGTGCCTTACGCCATCGAATATGCCGGTCAGGTGATCACCGTCTATGACCCGATCGTACACACTGCGATCGATCAAGAGCCAGACGACCCCAACAGCCTGCGTCGCCGCAAACGGTTTGATTCGCGCTATGTCCAATGTGAACGACCCACGGTTGTGACCGGTGGTGAACTGTCGCTGAGCATGCTGGATCTGGTCTACAACCCGACCGCTCGAACATATCAGGCCCCACTGCAGCTGAAATCGACCGGCGGCATCTTCATCGTGGATGACCTTGGCCGTCAGGCCGAACCACCACAGGCGCTGGTGAACCGTTGGATCGTTCCGCTGGAAGAGAACAAGGATATCCTTGGGCTGCAATCGGGTGAGAAATTCGAAGTGCCGTTTGACACGCTGGTCATCTTCTCGACCAACTTCCACCCGAACGAGATCTTCGACCAAGCGGCGTTGCGCCGGATCTTCTTCAAAATCAAAATCGACGGTCCGAACCAGGAAAACTTCCTGAAAATCTTTGCCATGGTGGCCCGCAAACGCGGAATGCCGCTGGATGAGGCAGCGCTGGTGCACCTGCTGAAGGTCAAATACCCGACCATCAACAACATCTACGCAAATTATCAGCCGATCTTCCTGATCGATCAGATGATCTCGATCTGCGAGTTCGAAGGCATCCCCTATCAGATGAGCCCCGAACTGATCGACCGTGCTTGGGCCAACATGTTCGTAAAAGACGAAAAAATCGTCAAATAACGCCATGCCAATTCCTCCGCCGGGCGGGTAATCTGTGTTCATGACGCAGATTCCCGCTCGGATTGGCACATGGTTTTCCGCCAAAGGCTGGTCCATTCACCCGCATCAGCATGAGATGTTCAACCGGGCGCAAGACCCCGCGACCTTGCTGATCGCGCCGACGGGTGGCGGAAAGACCATGGCCGGGTTTCTGCCAACATTGGCAGAGCTTTCTGACGGCCTTCATCGCGGGCTGCATACGATTTATGTTTCACCCCTCAAGGCACTGGCGGCGGACATTAAACGTAATCTGCGTACGCCTGTGGACGAAATCGGCCTGCCCATCCGGATCGAGGATCGCACAGGCGACACCTCAGCCACTCAAAAGAAACGCCAACGCGTAGATCCGCCTCATATCCTGCTGACAACGCCCGAAAGTCTGGCCCTTTTGACCTCTTACGAGGATGCGCCACGTATGTTTGATGGGGTGCAGCGGATCATCGTTGATGAAATTCACGCGTTGGCAGAAAGCAAACGCGGTGATCAGCTTATGCTGGCCTTGGCGCGTCTGCAGCGCCTCAACCCCGATCTGCGCCGCGTTGGTTTGTCGGCCACGGTCGAGGACCCTGGTGCAATTGCCCGTTTTCTTGCTCGCCATCCTGACCCATGCCAGATCGTGCAAGCAGATCCCGGCCCGGACCCGGACATCCGAATGTTGGAAACGGTCGAGATGCCGCCGTGGTCCGGTGGTGGCGCGGCCTATGCGATCCCCGCCGTGCTCGAACAGGTCCGGCAACACAAAACTACGCTGATCTTTCACAACACCCGCGCGCAAGCCGAAATCTTCTTTCACAACTTGTGGCTGGCAAACGACGACGGCCTGCCGATTGGCATCCATCACGGCAGCCTGGACCGGCAACAGCGTGAGAGGGTTGAGGCTGCGATGGTCCGGGGCGATCTGCGCGCCATCGTTTGCACAGGCTCTTTGGATCTGGGCATTGATTGGGGCGATGTGGATCTGGTGATTCAGATCGGCGCACCAAAGAACGTCAAACGTCTGGTGCAACGGATCGGACGCGCCAATCATCGCTATAACGCGCCGTCCAAGGCCCTATTGGTGCCTGCCAACCGGTTTGAGGTGGTCGAATGCATCGCCGCTCTGGAGGCCGCAAAAGCCCATGATCTGGATGGTGAACCGCGTGGTCCCGGCCCTCGCGATGTCTTGTGCCAACACATCCTGATTGCCGCCTGTGCCGGACCGTTCGACGCCGACGACCTTTACACCGAGATGTCATCTGCCGGGCCTTTTGCAGGATTGGCCCGGCCCGCGTTTGACGCGTGTCTCGATTTCTGCGCCACCGGTGGCTACGCACTCAGGGCTTACGACCGTTGGCAGCGTTTACAACAGCGTGCCGACGGGCAATGGCAGTTGCGTGACCTCCGCGCGGCTTCGCGCATTCGTATGAATTTGGGGACGATTCAAGACACAGACACCCTTAAAGTACGTCTTAAACGCAGCCGGGGCGGCAAGCCGTTGGGAGAGGTTGAGGAAGCTTTTGCAGCCTCATTAACGCCCGGCGACACCTTTTTGATTGGCGGGCAAATCGTGCGATATGAGGGCCTACGCGAAATGGTGGTCGAGGTCAGCCGCCGCGCTGATCGCAAGCCTAAGATCGCGACCTTCTCGGGCACGAAATTCGCGACCTCTACCCAGCTCAGCGACCGCATTCTGCGCATGTTTGCCCAAAGGGACTGGCCGCAACTGCCCTCTCATACTGCGGATTGGTTAGCCTTGCAGCGGCAGATCTCGCGCCTGCCCCAGCGCGACCGCTTGCTGATCGAAAGCTTTCCAAGCGACGGCCGGGAACATCTATGCGTTTATGGTTTCGCCGGCCGCAACGCGCAACAAACACTCGGCCTGCTGCTGACCAAACGGATGGAGGATACCGGCCTGGCCCCGATGGGCTTTGTTGCGACTGACTACGCCACGCTGATCTGGGGTCTGGATGCTGTCACCGACCCTACCCCGTTGTTTCAACGCGACGCGCTGCGCGACGGGTTGGACACCTGGCTGGCTGGCAATGCCGTGATGAAACGCACCTTTCGCGCTTCTGCCACCATAGCGGGTCTGATCGAACGCAATACGTTAGGACAAAGGAAAAGCGGGCGGCAGGCGACGTTTTCGTCTGACATCCTTTACGATACCCTGCTGAAATACGATCCTGATCACCTGCTGATGCAGATCACCCGTGAAGAAGCCATGCGTGGACTGGTTGATTTTGGCAGGATCGAAGCCATGCTGGATCGGATCGGCGACCGTGTGGATCTGCTCCGCCTGGATCGTGTCTCGCCGTTGTCTGCTCCGTTGTTTCTTGAGGTCGGGAAAGTGCCCGTCAAAGGCGCGGCAGAGGAGCGTTTGCTGGCCGAGGAAAGCGCGCGTCTGATGCAGGCGGCCGGTCTTGATCAGCTTTGATCCCCTTGCGCCGGATGCAAAAACGCGTCAAGAACGTATCATGAACATATGCGAGTTTTCTTTAGCAGGACAGCGTCTCGTCGCGTTGCCATCGGGCGCACTGTGGTGGCCCGAGCGCCAACTACTGTGCGTCTCAGACCTGCACCTTGGTAAGTCCGAACGAATGCTGCGGCGCGGTGGACCCGCATTGCCCCCTTATGACACAAGCGAAACATTGGATCGGTTGGCAGATGACTTGGAACGCACCAACGCGGAAACTGTTCTATGTTTGGGTGACAGCTTCGATGACCTTGAAGCCGCGCGGGCGTTGCCTTCAGCGGAAAGGCTTCGGATTTCTACATTGCAGGCCGGGCGCAAATGGATATGGATCGAAGGCAACCACGATCCTGGGCCGATTGAGCTGGGCGGTACACACTTGTTCGAATGGCGCTGCGATCCGCTGGTCTTTCGCCATATCGCAGAGGACCATCCGCAAGGAGAAGTCTCTGGCCATTACCACCCAAAAGCGCAAATTCGTGTGAAAGGAAGACATATCTCTCGGCCCGCTTTTCTGTTGGACAGCAACCGGTTGATCCTGCCAGCTTACGGTGCTTTCACGGGTGGGTTGCGCAGCTCAGACCGGGTTCTGGCCGACCTCATGGACCAGAATGCAACAGCAATCCTGACCGGCCCGCACCCGCACATGATACCGATGCCGCGCTGAGGTCAGATCAAACCGTCCTGTTCCAGCATTGGTTTGTACTTGCGACTGACGGGAACCAGATCGCCGTTGACCAGCTTTAGAAAAGTCTTGCCGCCTGTTTTCTCTACACCAGTGATGGAGTCATCAGTCACCCAATGTGAGCGGTGCGAGCAATGACCGGGAACCGGTTCCATCTCGGCGATGGCATCCGTAAACCGTGACCGGAGCGTAAAAACACCTTCTGAGGTCACGACATCCACATTGTGATCCCGAACAGTCAGGCGATAGATCTGCCCATCGAAATCAGGCGGCAAACGATTGACAAGTCTCGGTTTTTCATCCTTGAACGTAGGTGCCACTGCAGCCTGCAATTCATGACGCTGCACAAAAACCAGACCTGTGGCCAACAACACCCCATAAACAGCCACGGTTTGCGCCCCCGGTGCCATTTGGCCACCACAAGTGAACAAGATCCACGCCAACAGCCAAAGCGACGGCGTAAAAATTGTCAGGATCAGAGCAGCGAAGGCTAAATCACGGGCTGGAATGTTTAACAGCAGAGGGCTGTTTAGCATCAGTTTCCGAACCAGCCCGGTTACAGAAAGCGCCAGAACCATCACCCCGACCCAAAATAACAGACGCAAACCAAAATTTAGCTCGGATACAAGAAAAGGTGGAAACGCATAGGCCAGCAAAGGAAGAAAAACCACACCCGCTGTAACTCTCTGCGGAGTACATGCATTTCGAATTAAACTTAACTTAGACGTCATACTGCTTTTGTACGTACATTGCCCGAGTGCAATACACACAAGGGAAACTAACCTGTAAACAACTGAGAATACGGGCTTATCACGATTTTTCAAGCTGGGGAAGTCATTCAAAATCCGATCGCCCCTGACGCTTTGGGGCAGTCCGATCTTATATTGCGCTCAAGGGACGGGTGTCGGGCCGCTTAGCACGGCCCGACCCACAATTCGAACTTAAGCAGTCAGACCTTCAGGCTCTGGCAGACCGTTGGACCGGCAACAGGCGGTCAGAGTGTTGGCCAGTAGGCACGCGATGGTCATCGGACCCACGCCACCCGGAACCGGGGTGATTGCGCCCGCACGTTCAGCCGCGCTTGCGTAATCCACATCGCCAACCAGCTTGTTCTTGCCGTCGCGCTCGATACGGTTGATGCCCACGTCGATAACCGTGGCGCCTTCCTTGATCCAATCGCCCGGCACCATCTCGGGACGGCCGACAGCGGCCACAACAATGTCCGCGCGACGTACAACGTCCGGCAGGTCTTTGGTGCGCGAATGCGCGATGGTCACGGTGCAGCTGTCGCCCAGCAGCAACTGCGCCATCGGTTTACCCACGATGTTCGAACGGCCAATCACCACGGCATCCATACCCGACAACGAGCCATGATAATCGCGCAGCATCATAAGGCATCCCAGCGGCGTGCAGGGGACCATCGATTTCTGACCGGTACCCAGCAGACCCACATTCGAGATGTGGAAGCCGTCCACATCCTTGGCCGGGTCGATCGAGTTGATCACCAGATCTTCGTTCAGGTGCTTGGGCAGCGGCAGCTGAACCAGAATACCGTGTACGGCAGGATCGTTGTTCAGTTTGTCGATCAGGGCCAGAAGATCTTCTTCCGATGTTTCGGCATCCAACTTGTGTTCGTACGAGTTCATGCCAACTTCGACGGTCTGCTTGCCCTTTGAGCGGACATAGACCTGACTGGCCGGGTCTTCACCGACCAGAACCACCGCCAAGCCGGGGGTGATGCCGTTTTCTTCTTTCAGCTTAGCAACCTGATCAGCCACTTGCGCGCGCACTTTGGCCGCAAATGCCTTACCGTCGATAACCTGCGCTACCATCCTTTGATCCCTTCTTTCAAAAACGGATCGGGCGCAAAATGCGCCCGCTCAGTCAGTCAGAGCCGAGCACACGCTCTTCGCGGGCAATCGACCAGTCTATCAAAATACGCCAGAGTTCTTCGGCAAGATCAGGGTCCATACCCAGTTCATCGGAACTCTTGCGCACGCGCTGTACCACTTCTTCGACACGGTCCGGGATTCGGGCGGGCAGCCCCTCGCCGGGTTTCAACTGAGACGCTCGGTCGATGTAACTGGCGCGTTTCACCAGCATGTCGATTAGTTGGCGGTCCAGCCGGTCGATCTGAACGCGCAATTCCTGCATCGTGTTACAGTCTTGCGGCGGTGTCAGAGTGGGCATCGCGGTCTCCTCATGGCCCGGGGAAGTCCCCGGACCACGAGATGGTTCAAAATGCGGCTTAGAACAAGCCCTCGATCTCACCTGCGTCGTTAAGGCAGATGGTTTCAGCAGCCGGTTTGCGGGGCAGACCGGGCATTGTCATGATCTCACCGCAGACAACGACGATGAAGCCAGCACCTGCGCTCAGGCGAACCTCACGTACCGGAACCGAGTGACCGGTCGGCGCGCCGCGCAGTGTCGGATCGGTCGAGAACGAGTACTGGGTTTTCGCCATGCAGACCGGCAGGTTACCGTAACCGGCTTCTTCCCACTCGCGCAGCTGGTTGCGGATCTTGTTGTCGGCCAGAACCTCGTCCGCGCGGTAGATGCGTTTGGCGATGGTTTCGATCTTCTCGAACAGCGGCATGTCGTCGGGGTAGATCGGCGCGAAGTTCGCGGAACCACCTTCAACGATTTCAACAACTTTCTCGGCCAGTGGAGCAGACCCTTCCGAACCCAGTTCCCAGTGACGCGACAGAACCGCCTCGACCCCGTGCTCGCCGCAATAGTCTTTCACGGCCTGAACTTCGGCGTCGGTGTCGGTGACGAAGTGGTTGATGGCAACGACGACCGGCACACCAAACGACTTCACGTTCTCGATGTGACGGCCCAGGTTAGCACAGCCCGACTGAACGGCTTCGACATTCTCGGCACCCAGATCAGCCTTGGCAACGCCACCGTTCATTTTCATCGCGCGTACAGTCGCAACCAATACAACTGCCGACGGAGCGATTCCCGCCTTGCGACATTTGATGTTCATGAACTTTTCGGCACCCAGGTCGGCACCAAAGCCCGCTTCGGTCACAACATAGTCAGCGACTTTCAGAGCGGTCTTGGTCGCGATGACCGAGTTACAGCCATGCGCGATATTCGCGAACGGGCCACCGTGAACAAAGGCCGGGTTGTTTTCCAGCGTCTGCACCAGGTTCGGCTGCATCGCGTCCTTCAGCAGAACGGTCATTGCACCTTCCGCCTTGATGTCGCGGCAGTAGACCGGTGTCTTGTCACGGCGGTAAGCAACGATGATATCACCCAGACGCTTTTCCAGGTCTTTCAGGTCGTTGGCCAGGCACAGGATCGCCATGACCTCGGACGCCACGGTGATGTCGAAACCAGCCTCACGCGGATAGCCGTTCGACACGCCGCCCAAGCTGGCGGTGATCTGACGCAGCGCACGGTCGTTCATGTCGACCACACGACGCCATGCGACACGGCGGGTGTCAATCTCACACTCGTTGCCCCAATAGATATGGTTGTCGATCATCGCCGACAGCAGCGAGTGGGCCGAGGTGATGGCGTGGAAATCGCCGGTGAAGTGGAGGTTCATTTCCTCCATCGGAACAACCTGCGCGTAACCGCCACCTGCAGCGCCACCCTTCATGCCGAAGTTCGGGCCAAGCGAGGCTTCGCGGATACAAATCATGGCGTTCTTGCCAATGCGGTTCAGGCCGTCACCCAGACCAACAGTCGTGGTGGTTTTGCCTTCACCTGCAGGGGTCGGGTTGATCGCAGTCACCAGAATCAGTTTGCCGTCTTCGCGGCCCTGAACCGAGTTGATGAAGTCCTGGCTGACCTTGGCTTTATCGTGGCCGTAGGGCAGCAGATCCGCAGAGTCGATGCCAATTTTGGCACCGATTTCCTGAATCGGCTTTTTGTTCGCTTCACGTGCGATTTCGATATCGGATTTGTAGCTCATTGGCCGGGGTCCTTAATTGAATACCGTGCAAAGCCGACGCAAAACGTCGGCGCTGCGCATTCCATACCCTTGTGTACAATCTCAATAGCCATGGATTCCGACATTCTGGTGTCGCGAAGCGTCGTAAGGTCATTTCGTGGGTTTCTAATCGGAAACCTGAACCGTTTATGGCGCCCAGTTGGGTTGATCCGGAACAAACAAAGCCAAACGATCGCCAAGCTCAATCCGCCCCGGGCGCTCGACCCATCCTGTTATGCCGCGCCGCCCCGCCGCAGCAGGTTTGAACGCGGCGCCATGCCCGGGTTGATCCGCCTCGATCTCGCGCCCCGGTAAAACGCAGGGGGCGTTCTCCATGTCCACAGTTATCGTCAAACCACCCCCCGCCTGTAGCCGAGAGGACGGGGGAACGTGCGAGAAATCGGGGATACCCTTCAGCACGATCGATGCACCAAGGTAAGCCGGATCAAGCGCATCGAGACCCATCTCAAGTGCAATCTGTTCAAGCTCTTCCACAGAAAGCACCGACAATTGACGGACGTTACGGATTTCGGTGCCTTGAGAATAGAGATTCTTGACCCGCACACAGGATGCACGGTTGAGACCCGCGTGCCGTTCACCCGCTACGCCATCGAAGCCCAGGTCCAGTGCTTGGACCAGTTCGGCGCGCAGCGATTGCCCAGCAGGGACATAGCCGAGCCAAACCACTTCGGCTGCGTATTCAGTTTCCCGCAAGAACGGCATTTGGGTTTCCCTCTTCGTTGGTGCTTGCGACCGCATATTGCCCGGCAACGACCTGAAGAAAAGAAAAAAGACCCGAGCCTTGGCCCGGGTCTTTGGCGTTTATGTGGTGGGTTCAGGCTCCATCCCACCCTCAGGTGGCGACTTCTTTGCCTTCGTCTTGGGAATGGCCGTAACGCTGGGGGCATTGCCTTCGTCCGGCTTGTCACCTTCGTCATCGCCTTCGGTCGGCGATTCACCATTCATGACGCGCTTGATCTCGTCGCCGGTCAGGGTTTCGTATTCCAGCAGACCTTGTGCCAAACGCTCCCATTCTTCGTTCTTGTCTGTCAGGATCTTGTGAGCGCGCTCATAGCCTTGCTGGATCAGGCGCTTCACCTCTTCCTCAATCAGCTCTTTGGTATGGGCGGACACCGAGAAACCTGCTGTATTGCCCTGATACCCTTCATGGGCTTCGGCATAATCGATGTTGCCCACCTTGTCCGACATGCCCCAGCGCATCACCATGGCCCGTGCCAACTGGCTGGCCTGCATGATGTCACCGGCAGGGCCGTTCGAAACATGATCTTCACCGTATTTAATAACCTCAGCAGCCTTACCGGCCATGGTCATCGCCAGCTTCTGCTCGCACTCATCGCGGTGATAGTTCAGGCGGTCCATTTCCGGCAGAGAGACAACCATACCCAGCGCACCACCGCGCGGAATGATCGTTGCCTTATAGACCGGATCGCACAGCGGCAGTTCCAGACCAACAACAGCATGACCGGCCTCGTGATAGGCGGTCTTTTCCTTCTGGTCCTGGGTCAGCACCATCGAGCGGCGCTCGGCCCCCATCATCACTTTGTCTTTGGCGTTCTCAAAGTCTTCCATTGTGACAAAGCGACGACCCACACGTGCTGCCATAAGCGCAGCCTCGTTCACAAGGTTCGCCAGATCGGCACCAGAAAAGCCCGGCGTGCCTCGCGCAATGATGCGCAGATCGACATCGGGGCCCAGAGGTGTTTTGCGCGCGTGCACGCCCAAAATCTTCTCGCGGCCTTTGATGTCGGGGTTCCCGACGGTCACGTTGCGGTCAAACCGGCCCGGGCGCAGCAGCGCGGGGTCCAGAACATCTTTACGGTTGGTCGCCGCCAGGATGATCACACCTTCGTTTGCCTCAAACCCGTCCATTTCAACCAGCAACTGGTTGAGGGTCTGTTCGCGTTCGTCGTTACCGCCGCCGTAACCGGCACCACGGTGGCGGCCCACAGCGTCGATCTCGTCGATGAACACAATACAAGGCGCGTTCTTCTTGGCCTGTTCGAACATGTCGCGCACGCGGGATGCACCGACACCCACGAACATCTCAACAAAGTCCGAACCGGAAATGGTGAAGAACGGCACACCCGCCTCACCTGCAATCGCGCGGGCCAGCAATGTTTTACCGGTACCCGGAGGGCCAACCAGCAGCGCGCCTTTTGGAATCTTGCCGCCGAGGCGGCTGAACTTCTGCGGGTTACGCAGGAATTCCACGATCTCTTCCAGCTCTTCCTTGGCTTCGTCGATGCCAGCCACGTCGTCAAAGGTCACACGGCCATGCTTTTCGGTCAGCATCTTGGCCTTGGACTTGCCAAAGCCCATCGCACCGCCTTTGCCGCCGCCCTGCATCCGGTTCATGAAGTAAACCCAAACGCCGATCAGCAGTAGGAAGGGCAGCAGCGTGATCAGGAACGACTGGAACCCAGACTGCTGTTGTTTGACCGCTTGAACCGGAATGTTCTCATCGATCAGCAGTTTTGTGACCTCGGCATCGCCGGGCTTGATGGTGACATAGGTCGCACCGCTTTCGGTGGTATAGCGAATCTGCTCGCCATCCAGCGTCACGTTTTTGACTTCACCGCTTTGGACGGCACCGACAAAGTCGGAATATGTTCTCTCATTGCTCTGAAGCGTTCCGCCCGGTCCACTGAACAGATTGAACAGTGCCAGAATAAGCAGGAACAGAACGACCCAAAACGCGATATTGCGAGCGTTGCCCAAGGAAAATCTCCCAAAAGTTTCGGCAGGTGAGGAACTGCCAAGTTGTCTCTTAAAATAGAGAGGATTGTTCTATGTTCAATGCGATAAAAAAGATGCGTCAAACGCGGGCCAATCCGAGACCGTATCAGCCTGCCATCCATTGGCAAATCCCGCAAGTGGGGCTGCAAGAACCGTTTCACCCGCCCAAACGGCAGGCGTTGCGGTCAAAGCAAGCCTGGGACGCCCTGTGGCGCGCCAATCCGGAACCTGCTGCAACCCTTTTTCGCCCAACGCCCGGATTTCCACGTCTGGGGTATCCGGGCCGGTCAGCACCCATTTGCTATCCCAAACGGTGCCAGATGCGGCAATTTGGCCCTCTACGGCCTTAAATTCCCTGCAAATCCAAACACTCGCGCCTTTCGGCACCAGCAGACACCCGGCAATTGACCCGGCTTGACCGTGAATTACCGCATCCATAGCCTGCTCCAAAGCCGACTGGCGCGGGGGATAGCCCTGCCCGGCAATCCATTGAAGTGATCCCAGCAACACGCGTCTCTGGATTTCTCGCGGCAACGCGGCAAAGCCAGCCTGGTCCACTCTCACATCGCTGTGGTCAACCTGTGCCACATTCCGCGCGGATTCCTGCGCAAACACCCCCAATGCCTTGTGCGCTTGCGCCAAATTTTCCGCCACACGAGATAAAGACAGCGCATCGATTCCCAATGGCGAAAGGCTTTGCAAGGCATCGCGGGCCTTGATCCGGTCAAATCGCATGTCCTGATTCGATGGATCCTCAACCCAACTCGCTCCGATTTCAGTTAGGTAGGCGCGCAGCCTGTCGCGAGTGATCCCCAGCATCGGTCGCAACAACGTTACTCCGCCCCGTTGCCGCACGGGCGACATACCTGACAGACCCGTCACGCCAGAGGATCGACCCAACCGCATCAGCAGTGTTTCGGCCTGATCGTCTGCTGTGTGTCCCAAGGCAATTGCGCCAATGTTACAGGACTGCGCCCAGTTTATCATCAGGCTATACCGCGCTTGCCGCGCTTGATCCTGAAGATTGCCGGTGCCGTCCCAACCGGACCACCTCAAAATGTCATGCTGCACCCCAAGAGCAGTCGCCTCACGGGCAACGGCCTCGGCCTCCTGCGCGGCTTCCGGGCGCAAACCATGATCAACTGTGACGGCGTAAAGAGTGATTGCCTCGGTTTGCGCAATTGCGTGCAACAGATGCATCAAGGCGATGGAATCTCCACCGCCTGAGACTGCGATCCCCAATTTGCTGGGCAAATTGTCCGGCAACCGATCACGAAGATTGGAAATCAGGCTGTCTGGCTGAGTGCTCAAGAACACCCCAGCGCGGTCATCTCTTGCGTGGCGTTCGACAAAGCGGGCGCAGAGGGGAAACGCACCCCGACCTCGTTCAGCGTGATACAGGCCTGATCGGTTTGTCCCAATCGGCCCAATGCCGCGCCCAGCTCATACAGAGCCTCGGGGGCAAAGGCCCCCTCGGAATCACCGGTAAAGCTGGCCAAAAAGGCACGGGCCGCTTCGCGGGTGTCGCCCAGACCTTCAAGGGCGTGGCCTCGTTTAAGGTTCGCTTCAGGGGCCAGAGGGCTGCCGGGATAATTTGCCTCGAACTGCGCGAACATGGTGGCGGCGGTCTGGAAATCTCCATCGGTCAAAGCTTGCGACGCCGTATCGAAATCTGCGCGCTCGCCCACGGCAAGCTCGGTTTGGTCAGTTGCAGGTGTCGTTGCAACGTTCGCCGAGCCTGTTTCTGACACAGTGTCACCGCCCAAAGTCGATGTTTCCTCAAGCGCGGACAGGTCTCCGCCTTCCAGTTCGACCAACCGGAACTCCAGGTCACCAATCCGGTTTGTGCCGTCAGTGACGATATTCTGGACCCGTTGGTTCAATTGCTCTGTCTGGCGCGTCAGACGCTGAAGCTCTGCTTCAATCGCGTCGACACGCTCAAGCACCGAACTGCCGGACAGGTTTGGCGCAGGCGACCCGGTGGTGGAAAACTCGCGCTTCAGGCGCTGTATCTCGACATGCAGCACAGTCAGCTCCTGACGAATATCCGCCAGGGTCTGCTGATCCTGTGCCTTAGCCACACCCGCCGTCGCCATGACGGCTGCCAAAACCCATCCTGCAATACGCATCGTCTTACCCCAAAGTTGACCCGGTCAGCACCGTCACCGCGCGGCGGTTTTTGGAATAGCAGTCCTCGGTGCTGCAAATCTCGATCGGGCGTTCCTTGCCGTAGCTGACTGTTTTAAGACGGTTGCCCGCCACCCCACGGGAAATCAGATACTCGCGCGCAGCGTTAGCCCGGCGCGCACCCAGTGCAAGGTTGTATTCCCGCGTCCCCTGCTCATCCGCGTGCCCTTCGATGGTTGCAACAAAATCAGGGTTGGCCAGCAGCCATTCAGCCTGCCCTTGCAGCACGGTTTGTGCCTGCGGCGTAAGGGTGGACTGATCAACCGCGAAAAGGACACGGTCGCCAACCGTCTGCTGGAAATACGCCGGCGAACGTGGGTCGCTTGGCGAGCCCGGCACGATAGCGCCAGTGCCACCTGCGCCACCGCCCCCCAATGCGGAAGGGTCGTTATTTGAACAGGCGGCAATCACACTCAGTGCGCCCAGCGCCAGAACTTTGCTCAATACGTTCATTTCAAGTGCCTCGTGTTTTGATTATTGCCGCCTGTCTACCACAGGCGCGATTCGTTGTGAACTTTACTGCGATCAATTCTGCAATGGGCCCCATGACGGGTCGCTGCCGCCATCCGGCGTGCGTACCGGGCGCAGGTTGCGGCCCGATATATCCACTGAATATAGCGAGGCCCGCCCGCTGGCCCCCTGCGTTTCGCGGGTAAACATTATGACGCGTCCATTGGGCGACCAGGTGGGGCCTTCGTCCAGGAATGACGCAGTCAGCAACCGCTCTTCCGACCCGTCTGTGCGCATGACGCCAATGTGGAACCGGCCTTTGTTTTGCTTGGTAAAGGCAATCAAATCGCCGCGCGGCGACCAAACCGGGGTGCCATAGCGCCCCGCGCCAAAGCTGATCCGCGTTGCCTCACCCCCGTTTGCGGGCATCACGTAGAGCTGCGGCGTGCCCGACCGGTCGCTTTCAAAAACGATGCGGCTGCCATCCGGTGAATAGCTGGGTGCCGTTTCGATTGCAGGCGTGTTGGTCAGGCGTGTACTTTGACCCGAGGCCAGATCCATCTTCCACAAATCCGTGTTCCCGCCCTGAATCAGCGAATACACGATCGACCGACCATCCGGCGAGAAACGGGGCGAGAAGCTCATGGTGCCGTCCTGGGTCTTGAGTTCCTGCCGTTTCACGCGTCCGACATCCAGAACATAAATGCGCGGGGCGCCGCTTTCATAGCTGGTATACAGCAACCGGTCACCTGTGGGTGAAAAGCGCGGTGCCAGCACGATGGCGGAACTGTCGGTCAGGTACTGCACATTTGCGCCGTCGTAATCCATGATCGCCAACCGTTTGAGGCGTTGATCCTTGGGTCCGCTTTCCGACACAAAAGCCACGCGGCTGTCGAAATACCCTCCTTCGCCCGTGATCCGGCTATAGACCTGATCAGCCACCTTATGCGCCATGCGACGCCAACCATCAGTCGTACCTGCCAGTTGCAGTCCGGTGCCCAGCTCCTGACCCGAGAACACATCCCAGACACGGAACCGAACCGTCAATCTTTTGCCCGAGACATTGACTGCCCCGGTGACCAGTGCATCTGCGTTAATCGCTTTCCAGTCAGCGAACTGAACCGGCGCTTCAAAACTGCTGACCCGGCTGATGAACGCATCCGATGAGATTTCGCGAAACAGGCCTGTCCCGGTCAAATCCGCTGCCACCACACGCGAAATATCCTGCGCGTATTGTGCCGCCGAGGGGCTATCGGGCACGAAATTGGGAACCGCAAACGGCAAAGGCTCGATAATACCCTGGTCCAATTCCAGTCGCAGGGGGCCATTTTGTGCGTAAACCGGCGCAGACATCAGGGTCAGACCGACAAAGAGGCTGGTCAGAAGTTTCATCATTTGATCCGCATCCTCTCGGGATTGAATGTAATCTCAACATCCTGCCACTGAGCGTATTTGTCAGCAGGCAAGTCATATCCTTTGGCGCCACAGCGCAAAATCGCGCGTCGGGCAGCCTGGTAAGCCTGATTGGCGGCACTGGCAGACCCGCCCGAGCTGTCCAGCATCCGAATACTGCCGCCTACAACTGTACCATCACGGTTCAGCGAAAACGCAACAACAACCACCGTGTTCAGTGCGTCTGTAGACAGTGAACCTACGTTCCAGCATCTGGACACAGCCAGTCGCATTGCATCTTTTTCGCCGCTGGTGAGCGGCGGACCTGAAGGCTCGGTGCCAGCACCCAGAGCCTCAGCCAAGGCATCGTTGATCGCAGTTTCGTCTGCCTGTGTTTCAGGTTCCGGGGTCGCCTCGGGCGTTTCAGCAACTTCTGGTTCCGGCGGCGGGCTGGGCCGGTTGGGGCGTGTGCGCGGACGAGGTGAACTGAGAAGGGGTTCCTTGGTCTCTTCCGCCTCGGTTACAATTTCCGGCGCGGCCTCTTCTGGCGCGGTCTGATCTTGCTGTTCCTGCTGCACCTCAGCGCCCTCATCCAAGGACACCGGTGGCGTTTCAAACTCATCCGGCGTTGCCTCGGGCGGCGGCGGCGCAATCGCCTCAGGCGCAACGCGATCAGCATGGTGTGGCTGTGCCTCAGACTCGGGCTGCACGGGCTGTGCAACGGTTTCAACCTCAGGCTCGGCCAATGAAGGTGGCTCTTCCGGCAGCTCGGGCTCTGGCGGGGCTTCAACGATAACGGGCGCAGGTTCAGGGTCAGGTTCAGCAGGAACCACGGGTTCGGGGCGCGGCTGTTCCTCAACCACCGCCTCCGGAGCAGTGGTTTCGGTCTGCTCAGGTTTGGGTGGTTGCTGCAGAGCAGCCGGTACTTCGGAAACGTCAGGCGCGTCGCGCTGCGCAGTCATGGCCGCAAACTGTTCAGCGGTAATCACGGAAACATCCTGCACGGCCATCGGCAACGGCTCGGACCGGAAGGTGCCGCCAAAAAGCGCGACGCCAATCAGGCTGACATGCGCAATCGCCGAAATCTTGGTGCCGGTATCCACCGTGCGACCTCACTCTCCACCTTCATCCAGCGTCGGCCCGCCCGTATCGGTCACAAGGCCAACGTTGGAAAACCCACCCGCATTCAGCGCGCCCATGACCTGCATCACCTGCGCGTAGGGAATTTCACCATCAGCGCGCAGGAACACACGGTCACTGCTCCGCTCTGCCGCAATCGCGCGCAGCTTGCCAATCAACTCTTCGCGCAAGACATCCGTCGTCTGGATTTGTACGCGCCCATCTGCGGTGAGTGTCACGGTCAATGGTTCCTCGTTGTCACCGGGCAAAGCGCTTGCCGCAGTCTTAGGCAGATCGACAGGAACACCCACGGTCAGAAGCGGTGCCGCGACCATGAATATGATCAGCAACACCAGCATGACGTCCACAAACGGAGTCACGTTGATCTCGGCCATGGGCTGAGCGCGCCCGCGACGCCGTCCGCGTCTGCGCCCGTTGCCACCCGAAGATTGCTGAACCGCCGCGCCCATGGTCAGCTGTCCAACTGACGCGACAGAATGGTGGCGAACTCATCGGCAAAAGCCTCATACCCGCCAACGATCCGATCACTATCCGCACTGAGCTTGTTGTAGAAAATAACCGCCGGGATCGCGGCCAACAAACCCAGACCCGTCGCCAACAGCGCTTCGGCAATACCAGGGGCGACAACGGCCAGATTGGTGTTCTGCTGCTCGGCAATTTCGATAAAGGCGTTCATGATGCCCCAGACGGTACCGAACAGGCCAATAAACGGTGCGGTCGAGCCCACCGTGGCCAAAATGGGCAACCCTTTCTGCAAGGTCTCTGCCTCTTTCGCGATGGCAACATCCATCGATCGGTCGATCCGCGCAGTTGCACCGGCGATCAGGCCACCATCATTACGGTGTGACCTTCGCCATTCGATCATACCTGCGGCAAAGATCTTTTCAGAACTGCCGTCCGGTTGCGTTCCGATCTGCTCAAACAGCTCATCCAAAGGGTTGCCCGACCAGAAACTTTCGTCGAACACCTGCGCCTCGCGACGCGCGGCCCGATAGTTGATCAGCTTTTGGATGATAATGCCCCAGGACCAGATCGATGCACCGATCAGCATCAGCATCACCAATTTGACGATAAAGGTCGCGCGGGCATACAGCCCCCACATGGAGAAATCGATCTCCTGCGCCAGCGCCAGCGTTTCAGCTTCCATGAACCTGCTCTTTGTTTTTGCCTGACGGCCGTTTGCTTGGCCTTGTTTTGCCAAACGCTAACGCAGTTGGGGTTGAAAAGCCAACAGAACCACCCTTGGTCCGCAAATTGTTACATCAATGCGCGAATCTCTGCCGGAAGGCGGATCGGTTTGCCATCCTTGTTGATGCACACGGCCGTAACCGAGGCGCGAAAAATCTCGGTTTCCCCCCGCCGAACCAACTGCGCCATGGTCAGGCGCACGCCGGAAATCTCAGTCACTTCGGTTTCAACAATCAACTCGTCATCAAACTTGGCAGGCGAAAGGTAATCGGCCTCAACCCGCCGCACGACCCAAACAATGCCTTCCTCGCGCATTGCGTTCTGATCATTGCCCAGATTGCGCACCCAATCTGATCGGGCACGCTCAATGTACCGCAGATAATTCGCGTGATAGACGACACCACCCATGTCGGTGTCTTCATAGTAAACGCGAACCGGGTACACGTGTTTCATTGTGGCAGCTCCAGCCGGGCAAACAGCCTGAGTGCATGAGACGCATCCTGCGCCGCCCCGGGCAGGACCGGATCATAGGCGGCCCGGATCAATGCGGCAATGTCAGGGCGCAGGATCGTTGCCTCTCCTGCGACAGCCAGCGGTGATTGCGTGCGAAACGCAGTATCGGACCAAAGCAAGACAGTCTGCACCACCTGGCTAAGGGCAAGCGTTTCCGCCGGAACCTTGGACAATTCCTTGTCCATACGCAGGAACACAAACGCCGCTCGGATTGCGCCATCTACTTCGAACCGGAATATACGATACTGATTGGCATCCGCAGCCACCAGGCGTTCCACCAAAGGCCCAAGGTCCGGGATCAGTCGATCAAGATCCGGCACTTCCAGCAGTTCTTGCCAGTCGCGAAAAAAGAAGACCATGCAATTGACACCAAGTTCTGGATCGGTTTCTGCCATTTGATGCCCAGCCAAAGTGACAACGGCCTCAAACGCACCTTTCACCGTGGCCAGCGTCTCGTCTTCAACACCAAACACGATTGGTACAATCGGCCGCCCCCATCGAGCGAACAGAAACTCACCGCTTTCGCGCGTGAACAGCGCTTCGATCTCTTCCGGTGTCACGCCCAGCCCTTCATGTTTTCAAAAATACTCTCGCCGAAGGCTTAGAATCTCTGCGCCCGGGCTTCAACCAAACAGATCGCTCTGCCGCTTAGGTACAGCCATACCCAAATGGGTCCACGCCTTTTGCGCCAACATCCGTCCCCTCGGGGTGCGTTGAATCAATCCCTGCTGCAACAGAAAGGGTTCGATAACTTCTTCCAGCGAGTCGCGGCTTTCAGACAAGGCCGCCGACATCGTCTCGATCCCAACGGGACCGCCACCATAGTTTTCAGCGATCAGCTTCAGATACCGACGGTCCGCGCCATCAAGCCCCAGGTGATCCACACCCAGCCGTGTCAAGGCTCCGTCCGCCAGTTCGCGCGTGATCCGCCCGTCGCCTTCAACGATGGCAAAGTCCACAACCCGCCGCAGCAACCGCCCCGCAATCCGAGGGGTGCCACGAGACCTGCGCGCAATCTCTCGTGCGCCATCATCATCTGCAGGCGCGCCCAGCTTCCGCGCGTTGCGCGTGACGATCTCATGCAATTCATCGACCGTATAAAATTGCAATCGGGTCGGGATACCGAACCTGTCGCGCAGTGGAGTCGTCAGCAAACCCATTCGCGTCGTGGCCCCCACCAGCGTGAACGGCTGCAACTCGATCCGCACGGTTCTCGCCGCAGGTCCTTCGCCGATCACCAGATCCAACTCAAAATCTTCCATCGCTGGGTACAGCACCTCTTCCACCGCCGGGTTCAAACGGTGGATTTCATCGATGAACAGCACATCGCGTGCTTCCAGATTGGTCAGGATCGCCGCCAGATCACCCGCCTTGGCCAGAACCGGGCCAGAGGTCATGCGAAAATTCACCCCCAGCTCACGCGCCATGATCTGCGCGAGAGTCGTTTTCCCCAATCCCGGCGGGCCATGGAACAAGGTATGGTCCATCGCCTCGCCCCGTTGCTTGGCAGACTGGATAAAGATGCGCAGGTTAGCCCGCGCCTCGGCCTGACCGATGAACTCGTTCAGACCCTGTGGGCGCAAGGCGCGGTCGTTGTCCTCGGGCAGAGGATCCGGGCGCAGGGTGGGATCAGCATCTACCATTCACTTACCCTTTCGGAGCCAACAATCTAAGCGCCGCGCGGATCAATTTGGCCTCGCCCGCTTCGGGCTGACTTGCCGCCGCTTCAGCCACAGCGGCTGCTGCGTCAGACGGACCATACCCAAGATTGGCCAAGGCCGACAATGCGCCGGCAGATGCCGCAGCAGCCCCCGATGGCGGTTTAGACGACCGTTTGGGCGCGGGCGCAGGTTCGGCCAATTCGACAACCTCAAGCGCTGGCCCATCCAGCGCCTCGGCAACCGTGCCGCCCATGGCCATGACACCCGGCGCTTTGTCCTTGAGGTCCAGCACAATCCGCTGCGCCGTTTTAGGCCCTACCCCTTTGGCCGCTTTGACTGCACCCCAATCGCCCAGGGCAATGGCTCGGCTTACGCCATCCGGTCCCAAGGCGCTGAGGATCGCCAAAGACACCTTTGCGCCAACGCCCTGAACCGAGCACAAAAGGCGATGCCATTCCTTTTCGACCAGCGACAGAAACCCATAAAGCTGCATCAGGTCCTCACGTACGACCATGTCGGTATAGATCGAGACGGCCTCGCCCACGCCCGGCAACGCGGCCATGGTCCGGTCGGAGCAATAAACGATATAGCCGACACCCCGAACATCGATCAGAACGTGATCTGCTGCTCGGTAATCCAGCCGCCCTGTCAGTTTGCCAATCATGCCCGCACCTCTTTCACACGCGCCTGCTGTGTCTTTCCGTAATAGGCGTGACAGATGGCAATCGCCAGCGCATCTGCAGCGTCGGCACCTTTCGGCGAACACCCCGGCAACTGTAGCTTGACCATGTGGAGCACTTGTTCTTTTTCGGCGTGACCCACACCCACGACGGTTTTCTTGACCCGATTGGGCGCATATTCGCCAACTGGCAATCCAGCCTGCGCCAATGTCAGCAACGCAACGCCCCGCGCCTGACCCAGTTTGAGCGTCCCTGCCCCATCCTTGTTCACAAATGTCTGTTCAATGGCAGCCTGGTCCGGTTGATGATCGGCGATCACCTCAACAATCTGGTTGTGCAGCGACAGCAGACGCTCACCCAGATCATCCCCATCTGACTTGCACAATCCATTGGCAATATGGCTCAGACGGCTGCCATTTGATTCGATGACGCCCCACCCCAGGGTCCTAAGCCCCGGATCAATGCCCAGAATTCGCATGTTGTGCCTCGGCCTGCTCGGGTTTTGTGATCTTTTTTCAACGCCTAGCACGAAGCGTGAACATTTTCCAAGCGAATTGACCTGAAGTCTGAAAGCGACACCTGTATCTCAGTCGCGACCCCAAAGCAGATTTACGACGTCAAAAAGGTCTGAAAACGGCACCTTTGTTAACGCAAATTTACCAATAAATTAAGGGGGTTTCAGCATTTCAGAGCATTGCAAAAAATGCATAGGACACATGCAAAAACTGTACTTGTGCACACGAATTGGCAGCACTAGATGCCGCTCAGATCGCAAGATTGAAAAGTGAACACAAACCAGAAGGAAACAGGATATGGCTGCACTGGACACTACCCGCATCGCCACCACTGGCTCGTTCGGCCTCGTTGGCCGTATCGGCGCATATTTCGTATCGGCCGTGAACGCCGCAATCGAATGGAATGACGCCCGCGTAACCCGCAACGCGCTGATCGTTCTGAGCGACCGCGAACTGGAAGACATCGGCCTGTGCCGTGGCGACATTGACGCCATCGCCGAAGGTCGTCGGTGATCCCGACCACCACTTACACGCCCCTGACTTTTTCGTCATGAGGGCAAAAGAAACACCGCGCGCCCGGACGGCACGCGGTGTTTTTTTCATTAAAGCATAAAATTCAGAAGAGAAGCTTGTTCATTTGCTGGGACAGTGCCTGTGACACAGGATCGATCTGCATCACCCAAGCCCCTGCCTGTTCGACTTTGGTGCCTTCATTCAGGCTGTCGATTCTGAATTGATATCCCGTCGGCCCAAGGTGGGACAAAAGAAACGCTTTGAACACAAAGAACGCAACAAGCGTGAACAGCAGGACTCGTACTGGCACGGCAGAACTGACCCGTTGCGGCTTCATGACCACCAGTCCATCCTTGCGCATCGTTGCGCGATAGCCCCGGCTCATCTTCTGATGCTTCTTGTTCAGGCGATTAACGCGCTGATTGAACTCCAGTTGTTTACCCGTCATGGCAGCCTCCAAAAACCGCCCCCCTCGACTTTGATCAGAAAACGGTAATTAGAGATTGCGACAAAAGCGTGGCAAAATTCCACAAAACTCCTGCAAATGGCCTAATTCGCGCCCTGTTTGCTTAAAATTAGGGTCGTCCATTCACCAATCTCACCCCTGTGCGTAAGATTGAACTCGTTTTGAGAATAAACGGAAACCACATCATCTGCCTGCTCGTTAAGGATTCCCGACAATATCGCATACCCTCCGGGGCGCAGATTCGCGGAGATTTCAGGCGATAGCGCCACCAGCGGACCCTTCAGAATATTGGCAAAGATCAGATCATACGGGGCGTGTGCTTTGAGGTCAGGATGATCGAAGCCAGCGGCCTCGACGCATTTCACCGCACCTGACATACCGTTTGCCTTCAGGTTCGCCTCGGCCACGTCAACGGCGACTTCGTCGATATCGCTGGCGATGATGTCACCATCCCAGACCCGAGCGGCGGCCATGGCCAAAACAGCCGTACCACAGCCAATATCCGCCACTTTCGATGCAGTAAATCCTTCGTCCAACAAGCAATCCAGTGCTTTCAAGCAGCCCAATGTTGTGCCGTGATGCCCGGTGCCAAAGGCCATTGCAGCCTCGATCAGCAACGGAATGCGGCCTTCGGGCATCTTGTCGGCATCATGGCTGCCGTAGACAAAGAACCGACCTGCTTCGACGGGCGCAAGCTCGCGGCGCACATGTGCGACCCAGTCGGTTTCAGGCAGCTCAGACACGACAAAGGGCTTCGCCTCGAACGCAGCCGCAAGGACCGCCAGCGCGGTTTCGTCCGGGGCTTCAGTGAAATAACCGCCCACTTCCCACAGGCCCGAACCATCCTCGACCTCGAACACACCAACACCGGTGGGTTCCGGCTCCAAACGCTCCATGGCTTCGCCCAGACCTTCGGCGGCCTTCTTACCTGTCAGCGTAGTCAGCGCGGTGAATGTGGGCATCTGGGCCTCCTGTCTCAGTTGGCACAGCGCCTAGGACGCCGCGCCGAGAAGGTCAAGCCGCCCAGCCTATTCCGCAGGTGCCGGAGCGTATTTGGTCAGGGTTGTCTCATTGCCCGGTTCGGGATGGCGCGGGATCAACAGCGACAACAGAAGTGAAACAATCGCCATAGCCGCCGCCAAACCAAACACTGCGCCCGGCGAAACCACCCACAAAAGCCCCAGCAAAGCAGGCAGGAACACAGCGGCGATGTGGTTGATCGTGAAAGCCACGGCCGCTGTCGGAGCAATGTCCGCAGGGTCCGCGATTTTCTGAAAATAGGTTTTCAGCGCCAGCGCCAGTGCGAAGAGCACATGGTCGATCACATAAAGGATCGCCGCCAGCAGCACCCCCCAGCCGAACCAGTAGATACCGCCATAAGCCGCAAACACGATAGCCAGCCCGGCATATTCGAAGATCAGGGTCCGCCGCTCGCCAAACTTTGCCACAGCTTTCCCCAGCAAAGGCGCGGCCATCATGTTGATCATCAGGTTGATCAGGTAAAGGCTGGTCAGTTCATGCACTTTGAAACCGAACTTTTCGACCATCATGAACCCGGCAAACACAATAAAAATCTGCCGCCGTGCGCCGGCCATGAATTGTAACGCGTAGTAGAGCCAGTACCGGCGACGCAGGATCAGCTTTTTGGTCTGCGGTGTTGGGGCATCAAACTGAGGATAGGCGATCAGGCTGAACAGGGCCAACAAGACCGTCACGCCGCCTGCAGCCATGAAAACGAAGTTGTAGGACAGATCAAAGCGCTCCCAGGTCAGAACGATCAACCCGTAGACCACCGCCGTTGCTGCCGAGCCCATCGCAACCAGCCATCCCAGAATTTGCGGCGCGCGATCCTTGGGCAGCCATTGCAGCTGCAGCGACTGATTTACCGTTTCATAGTAGTGAAACCCGATCGAGCTGAACAGGGTCACAAACAACAACCCACCCAAGCTGGGGAACCAGGCTGTTACAGCGGTTGCCACCCCAAGCATCATCAGCGAAATCATCGCCAGAACCTGCTCGCGGATGAAAATGATGACGGCGATCACGCCAATCGCCAGAAAGCCCGGAATTTCACGTACCGTATGCAGCAGGCCAATATCGGCCCCATCAAAATTCGCCACCTCAATGACGAAATTGTTCAGCAAAGCACTCCACGCGTTAAACGCGATGGGCATGGTCATGGCCATCACAAACAAGAGCGTGACAGGACGACGCCAGAACGGAAGGCTCTGCGCCTCGTTGAGGGGCATGGGATTTAGCATATTGGTCCTCTACGCCCATTTCGTCGTCTTGGCGAGAGGGAAGCCGTTGGCGCACAGCCGCCCTGCGCTGATGCAGAGGTCAGTAAAAGCTCTGCGGGTCGATATCGACAGTCAGGCGGATGTCACCTTTCAGACGCAAAGGCGCGATCCAGCGGGCAATCGCGTCCTGAATAGGGGCCCCTTTTGGGGCTTTGACCAGAAGGCGCACACGGTGCCGTCCGCGAATACGCGCAATCGGCGCTGGTGCAGGGCCAAAAACTTGCCCCCCCACATCGCGCACAGGGGTATCATTGCGGGCCATCGCGTTGCCGATATCGAAGACCGGGCCGACCTCCGGCCCCGACAACACAATTCCGGCCATGCGCCCATAAGGGGGAACCCCCGCCGCCTGCCGCCCAGCGGCTTCGGCTTTCCAGAAACCTTCCTCATCACCGGACAGGATCGCCCGGATCACGGGGTGTTCTGGTTGGAACGTCTGCAACAACGCCTGCCCCGGCTTATCCGCCCTGCCAGCACGCCCGGCAACCTGCCGCATCAATTGAAACGTTCGTTCTGCTGCGCGCAGATCGGCACCGTGCAGTGACAGGTCCGCATCAATAACGCCGACCAAGGTGAGTTTGGGGAAGTTATGCCCCTTGGCGACCAACTGAGTGCCGATGATGATGTCCGCATCTCCTGCGGCAATCTCTTCGATCTTGGCTTTCAGCGCACGGGCCGAGCCGAAAAGATCGGAACTCAGCATCGCAATCTTGGCATCCGGAAAGGTCGCTTCGGCCTCTTCTGCCAGCCGCTCGATCCCCGGCCCAACCGGGGCCAGTTTGCCTTCTACGCCGCAGGACGGACAGATTTCGGGCATCGGCTTGGTCTCACCGCATTGGTGGCACATCAGGCGTTTCAGAAACCGATGTTCAACCATGCGCGCGTCACAATAGTCGCAGGCGATCTGTTCACCGCAAGCCCGGCACAGAGTTACCGGCGCATATCCACGACGGTTTATAAACAGCAGCGATTGTTCACCCTTTTCAACCCGCTGCCGCACCGCCTGCCGCAGGGACGGAGAAATCCATGTTCCGGGCTGCATCTGCTCAGCGCGCATATCAATGGGCTTCATCTCAGGCAGAACCGCCGCGCCGAAGCGCGAAGTCAGGTCGATCCGGTCATACTTTCCTGCTTCAGCGTTTGCCCAGCTTTCCAGCGACGGCGTCGCACTGGCCAGAATCACCCGCGCGCCGCAAATGGCCGAACGCAAAACTGCCATATCCCGCGCGCTGTAGTGCACGCCGTCTTCCTGTTTGTAAGAGGTGTCGTGTTCCTCATCGACCACCACAAGCCCCAAATCGCGGAACGGCAAAAACAATGCAGATCGTGCACCTACAACCAGCTGTGCATCCCCCTGCCCAACCATCCGCCAGACCCGGCGGCGTTCCGTCATTGTCGCGCCCGAGTGCCATTCGGCCGGTCGCGCACCGAACCGCGCCTCGACACGGGTCAGGAATTCAGCGGTCAGCGCAATTTCCGGCAGCAAGACCAAAGCCTGGCGTCCCATCCGCAAGGCTTCGGCGACGGCTTCCAGATACACTTCGGTCTTGCCCGAACCCGTGACACCTTTCAGGAGTGTTGTGCCATAGTCGCCTGTCTGCTGCCCGGCCCGCAATCGCGCCACAGCCGCCGCCTGATCTTCGGTCAGGTCTTTACCCGGCAGGTTCGGATCAAGATGCGGGTACGGCAGATCGCGCGGGCTGTCCTCTTCCCGGACAGCGCCTTGTTTGACCAACCCTTTGACAACAGAGGAGGTTACACCTGCCTGCTCGGCCAGTTCCTTCAATGTAAAGGCGAGGCCGCCATAGTCTCGCAAAACCTCCAGCACACGGGATCGCGCATCGGTCATCCTGTCCGGTTCGCCACTGCCAAGGCGATACACTTTGCGCATTGACGGAGGGTCCCCCAGCCCCGGCGCACGGGTTGCCAAACGCAGCATCGCTGGCATCGGTGTCAGCGTGTAGTCGGCGACCTTGCCCAGAAACACCTGCATCTCTTCGCGCATCGGTGCAACCTCAAGTACCCGGATCACGGACCGAGCCTTGCTCAGATCAAACCCGCCCTGCCCAGGGCCCCAGACCACGCCAAGAACCTTACGTGGCCCCAAAGGCACTTCGACAAACGCACCCAGAAAACACCCGCCTTCGGGCGCTTTGTAATCCAACTTCCGGTCCAGCGGCTGCGTTGTCAGCACCGCAATCAGCTCTCCTTGGTCGAAAAATCCGTTAGCGCTCACAGCATATCCTTAGCAGGGGGTTCCAGCATGGCTCACTTTGAGGTAAAGCCATCCGCGACCAAGGCCAACCCATCAAAGGACTGCCCTCATGAAATTCTTCGTAGACACCGCCGAGATCGACGCCATCGCCGAACTGAACGATCTTGGCATGGTGGACGGCGTAACCACCAACCCTTCGCTGATCCTAAAGTCGGGTCGCGACATTCTGGAAGTGACCAAAGAGATCTGTGATCTGGTCGATGGTCCGGTTTCGGCCGAGGTTGTCGCCACCGAAGCTGAGGACATGATCGCCGAAGGCCGCAAGCTGGCCAAGATCGCGCCGAACATCGCAGTGAAAGTGCCGCTGACATGGGCTGGCCTGAAAACCTGCAAAACGCTCAGCGACGAAGGTCAGATGGTCAACGTGACGCTTTGTTTCTCGACCAATCAGGCAATCCTTGCTGCCAAAGCAGGTGCAACATTCATCTCGCCTTTCATTGGTCGCCTCGACGACATCAACCTCGACGGCATGGATCTGATTGCCGACATCCGCCAAGTCTATGACAATTACGGGTTCGAGACTGAAATCCTGGCCGCCTCGATCCGCACCGTGAACCATGTGACCGACAGCGCCCGCATTGGTGCCGATGTCATCACTGCTCCGCCAGCCGTGATCAAAAAGCTCGCTGACCACCCGTTGACCGACAAAGGTCTGGAAACCTTCCTGGCCGATTGGGCCAAGACAGGTCAGAAAATCCTCTGACCTTTTGCAAGACCGCGCGGTGCTTTCAGGCACCGCGCGCGGCCCAACGGCCCTTTGGTTGATCTGCGATCAGGCATGGCGGGCGGGAGCCCCTTCGCCACAGCACTCAAGGAAATCCACCTTTGCGTGCATTTTTCCTAAGGCAAAACCGGTCTGGCATGTTATAAGCCGCTCAACAAAAAAAGACCGGACGGGACATGAGCAGCAACCCCAAACTCGAGGATAACCTCCGCGCGGCGATTCTGGCCGAGCCTGACGTCGTGTTGGATGACAAGGATCTGATGCAGGCGCTGGTCAGTGCCAATGAACGCGCACGCGGCGACAATGTGATCGATTTGCGCGGCATCGCCATGCAACGGCTCGAAGCGCGGCTGGACCGGTTGGAAGACACCCATCGGTCTGTGATAGCAGCAGCCTACGAGAATCTGGCGGGCACAAACCAAGTGCATCGCGCAATTCTGCGTCTGTTGGAGCCGGTCGAATTCGAAGATTTCCTGCGCGCGCTTGGCGCGGACGTTGCCGATATTTTGCGTGTTGATCACATCACTTTGGTTCTGGAAACAACCGTGGTTCAGGACGATCCAGCAGTTGATACGTTGGGGGGCGTTCTAACCATTGCCGAACCCGGCTTTATCGACCAGTATCTGACCATTGATCGCGGCGGACCGGCCCGCGACGTCACACTGCGCGAGGTGCATCATCCCAACCGCCGCATTTTTGGCGCGCTTGCAGATCAATTGCGGTCCGAAGCCTGCCTGAAGCTTGACCTCGGCCCCGGTCGTTTGCCGGGAATGATTGTCATGGGTGCGCGGGATCCGCGGCATTTCACGCCGCAGCTTGGCACCGACCTTTTAAGCTTTTTTGCTGGCGTGTTCGAACGCTCGATGCGTCACTGGCTGTCGTGAGCCTGATCTCACCCGCCTGCCGCGATGCGCTGCAGCATTGGCTGGACAGCTTAGGTGCGCTGGCGGGTAGATCGCAGAACACGCAAACCGCCTATCGCGGGGATGTGACGGATTTTCTGTCCTTTATGACGCTGCACCACGCTGAACGGCAGGGGTTGAAAGCGCTGGAACGGATCACTGTGTCAGATATGCGTGCCTGGATGGCGGGCCAACGCAGTGAGGACGTGAGCGCACGATCACTGGCGCGCAAACTCTCAGCCGTCAAAAGCTTTTACCGCTGGCTGGCCGAACGTGAAGGCTTTGAACCCACTGCTGTCTTGTCCACACGCGCACCAAAATTCACCAAGAAACTGCCCCGCCCCCTGGCCGAAGACGCCGCCCGCGCCATGATCGACACGGTCGAGTTGCAATCCAGTTCGGATTGGGTCGCCGCGCGGGATGTGGCCGTGGTCACGTTGCTCTATGGGTGCGGACTGCGCATATCCGAGGCGCTGTCATTGACTGGTGCAGACGTACCTTTACCCGCCACCTTGCGCATCGTTGGCAAGGGCGACAAAGAGAGGGTCGTACCGGTTCTTCCTGCTGCCCGTGAAGCCGTCGACCGGTACGTAAAACTCTGCCCGCACCCGAAGGCACAGGGCGCGCCTTTGTTCCGCGGTGTACGCGGCGGGGCGCTGAATCCACGTGCGATACAGGGCGTCATGGCCAAGGCCCGAATGCAATTGGGCCTGCCTGCAACCGCAACACCCCACGCCATGCGGCACAGCTTCGCAACGCATCTTCTTTCGGCGGGAGGCGACTTGCGTGCGATTCAAGAACTTTTAGGCCACGCGTCGCTTTCAACCACCCAAGCCTATACTGCCGTGGACACGGCGCGGTTGATGGAGGTCTACAACCGTGCGCACCCCAAGGCCTGACACACACATCCATTAAAACCGCACGGCTTTTGGTTTGCATCTCAGGCGTGCATCAGTCATGACGCGTGCATGACACTCAGATTCAAAGCTCTTTCCGTCCATCTCTTCACTGCAACCGGCGCTGTTTTTGCCATGCTCGCCATGCTGGCCGCCGTCGAAGAGAAATGGAGCCTTATGTATCTTTGGCTGGTTGTTTCTTTTGTCGTGGACGGAATCGACGGCCCTCTGGCGCGTCATTACCACGTCAAAAAGAACGCCCCGGAATTTGATGGTGTTCTGCTGGATCTGATCATCGATTACCTGACCTATGTGTTCATACCGGCCTTTGCCCTGTTCAAGTCCGGGCTGATGGACGGCTGGACGGGATGGTTTGCGATCATCGTCATAACCTTTGCCAGCGCGATGTATTTTGCGGACACCCGGATGAAGACCAAGGACAATTCCTTTTCCGGTTTTCCGGGATGCTGGAACATGTTCGTTATCGTGATCTTCGCGCTTGAACCTAATTTCTGGATTATTCTGCTTTTGGTAACACTGCTGTCGCTTGCGATGTTCCTGCCGCTCAAGTTTGTTCATCCCGTGCGTACCGAGCGTTGGCGCAGCCTGACGCTGCCTATGGCTCTGGCATGGACGTTCTTTGCCGGTTGGGCGGCCTGGGTCGATTTTCACCCTGAAAGCTGGGCGCATTGGGGTCTGGTGATCACCAGCCTGTATCTGACTTTTGCAGGCATCGCGCAGCAAATCATACCGCAGCGCCGCGCCTGACGCAGCGCTGCCGACAGTCGAGCTACATGACGTCCTGCACCTCGAACTCGGTGCCGTTATGGGTAAAGACATCGCCCTCTTGCAGGCCCACCATGGCCAGATAAATCGGGCTTTGTGTTGAAATGCCCATATAGGTCTTTCCATCCACCTCGAACCGGGTGGTCGAGACGCAAACGACAAATCTGCGATTGTTGAATTTGATCACTGCGCCGGGTTGAACTGTGTCAGTCAGACCAAAATCGGTGTTTTCAATCACGTCGATCTTGGCGTGGTGTGCATGCACAGGGGCGTCAAACGCAGCCGCCAAGTCAGCGTTTTCGCGTGAGGCGGCAAGGTCATCCTTGTCGTGACCTTCCCGATCATCCAGCTGAGCGTCCTTCAAAAACGCATCGTAATGCGCCTGCGCCGTTGCAAGCTCTTGCGCTTCAAGTGACATCAACCTGTCAATTATGGTCTTCTTTCGGGCGGCGCGATCTTGATCCGTGGTCATGCAATGCGGTCCTTCAAATTCAACAACATATATATGGTGTGCCCGCCACAGACGGATTGCAACCGAATTTCACAGGTCAGATCAAAAGCCCGGCGGCCCTCTCATGGCGCAACAGGGCCACCTTGGTTTCGACCCCGCCGGCCCCAGAAAAGCCACCAAGACCGTTTGCTGAGAGCACCCTGTGGCAGGGAATGATCACCGGAATGGGGTTTGCACCGCAAGCCTGCCCTACAGGTTGCGCGGGCTGCCCAAGCTCTTTGGCGATATCTCCGTAAGTACGCGTTTCGCCCAGAGGAATCGCATACATCAGATCGCAGACCTGTCGCTGGAAGTCAGATCCTACGACGCGGTAAGGAAGGTCAAACCGGTCCAGTTGCCCGGCGTCATACGCTTTCAATTGCGCGGCGGCTTCACGCAACAGATCCGTCGGCTCTCCCACATCCCGGCCATCCCAGACCAGACGCGTGAGGGCTCCGTCTATTTCTTCGGCACCCAGACATCCAAATTGGGTTTCTACGGCAATCATCGGCATAGGCGCAGCGTTTCAGATCACCAAAGCTGTTGCAAGCAGGGAAAGAAAAACCCCCAGCCGATGGGCTGGGGGTAAGTGTTAACCAAGCGCGTCGTTACAGCGGCTGCACACACCCGGATGGGTGTGGCGACCCACGTCGGGCAGGATTTTCCAGCACCGCTGACATTTTTCGCCTTCGGCTTTTTCGAAGACAACACCAACGCCTTCAATCTCTGGGACGCGGAACGCCTCGGCCGGGGCCGGATCGCCCGAGACGGTCAAGCCCGAAGTGATGCACATGTCATCTACATCGAACGTCTCCAGAAGATCGCGGGTTTCCTGATCTTCGACATGCACGATCGGCGCAGCCTCAAGGCTGGAACCAATCACTTTGTCCTGACGTTGAACCTCGAGCGCGGCGGTCACGGCGCGGCGGACGCGACGTACTTTGGCCATGCTGGCTTCCAACTCGTCATTGCGCCAGTCGGCAGGTGTGTCCGGGAAATCCACCAGATGGACCGAGCTGTCATCGCCAGGGAAGCGTTCCAGCCACACCTCTTCCATGGTGAACACCAGAACCGGAGCCAGCCATGTGGTCAGGCGGTGGAACAGAATGTCCAGAACAGTGCGCGACGCACGACGGCGCAGGCTGTCGCCATCGCAGTACAGGGCATCTTTGCGGACGTCGAAGTAGAAAGACGACAGATCAACTGTGGCGAACGTGAACACGGCGCTGAACACGCCCTGAAAGTCGAAGGACGCGTAGCCTTTGCGCACCTGCTCATCCAGTTCGGCCAGACGGCTGAGGACCCAGCGTTCCAATCGCGGCATATCTTCGGGCGCGACGCGGTCGGCCTCAGTGAAATCAGCCAGTGAGCCCAGCATGAACCGCATGGTATTGCGCAGGCGACGATAGCTGTCGGCAGTGCCTTTCAGGATCTCAGGCCCGATCCGCTGGTCGGCAGTATAGTCGGTTTGGGCCACCCACAGACGCAGGATATCGGCACCGTATTGCTTGACGACCTCTTCCGGCACAATCGTGTTGCCCAGCGATTTGGACATCTTGTTGCCCTTGGCATCCAGCGTGAAGCCGTGGGTGACAACGTTCCGATAGGGCGCGCGACCCTTGGTGCCGCAGGCCTGCAGCATGGACGAATGGAACCACCCGCGGTGCTGGTCGGTGCCTTCCATGTAGACGTCGGCGATGCCGTCCTCGGTCCCGTCCTCGCGGTCACGCAGAACGAAGGCGTGGGTCGAGCCCGAGTCGAACCAAACATCCAGCACGTCGAACACCTGATCGTAGTCATCCGGGTTGGCGATGCCGTCGAGGATCTTTTCTTTGAAGCCGTCGGTGTACCAGACGTCAGCGCCATCCTTCTCGAACGCCGCCTTGATGCGCGCGTTCAGGTCCGCGTTGCGCAGCAGGTAATCCGCGTCGGTGGGCAAAGCGCCCTTCTTGGTGAAGCAGGTCAGCGGCACGCCCCAGGCGCGCTGACGGGACAGAACCCAGTCCGGGCGGGCTTCGATCATCGAATAGAGGCGGTTGCGTCCGGTCTGCGGCGTCCATTTCACCAGTTCGTCGATGGATCGCAGGGCGCGTTCGCGGATCGTGTCGCCCATCTCGCCCATGCCGTCGTCCAGCTTGCGGTCGACGGACGCAAACCACTGCGGAGTGTTGCGGTAGATGATCGGAGCTTTCGAGCGCCACGAATGGGGATAGCTGTGCTTGATCTTGCCACGCGCCAGAAGCCCGCCGACCTCGACCAGCTTGTCGATCACCGCCTTGTTCGCGTCACCCTCGCCGCCCTTGCGCGACAGGATGTACTTGCCGCCAAAGAAGGGCAGATCAGCGCGGAAGCTACCGTCGTCCATCACGTTATAAGTGATGACCTGCTCGAGCATCCCCAAGTCACGATACAGCTCGAATTCTTCCATCCCGTGCGACGGCGCGCAGTGAACGAAGCCGGTCCCTTCGGTATCAGTCACGAACTCAGCAGCGCGGAAATCGCGGATGTCGTCCCATTCGCCATTGCCGCCTTCGGCTCCGGCCAGCGGGTGGGTCAGTTGAACGCCTTCCAACTCATCTGCGGTCACGTCACGAACGCGGGTCCACTGGTCGTCGTTCAGACGCGCGCGACCCAGAACGTCAGCGGCCAGGTTGTCGGCCAGCAGGAACTTGTCGCCTACCTTGGCCCAGCATTCCTCGGGCGCGCCGGTGACTTCGTACAGGCCGTAAGAGATGTCTTTGCCGTAAACGACTGCCTTGTTCGACGGCATGGTCCATGGGGTCGTTGTCCAGATCACGACAAATGCGTCATCCAGATCACCTGCATTCACAACCTTGAACTTCACCCAGATGGTGAAGCTTTCCTTGTCGTGATACTCGACCTCGGCCTCGGCCAGAGCGGTTTTTTCGATGGGTGACCACATCACGGGTTTCGAACCCTGATAAAGCGTGCCGTTCATCAGGAACTTCATGAACTCATCCGCGATCACAGCCTCGGCGTGATAGTCCATGGTGATGTAGGGATCAGGCCAGTTACCAGTGATGCCCAGGCGCTTGAACTCTTCGCGCTGGATATCGATCCAGCCCTCGGCGAACTTGCGGCATTCCTGACGGAAATCGACGATGTTCACCTCGTCCTTGTTCTTGCCCTTCTTGCGGTATTGTTCTTCGATCTTCCATTCGATCGGCAGGCCGTGGCAGTCCCAGCCGGGCACGTAACGCGCGTCAAAACCCATCATCTGATGGCTGCGCACGATCATGTCCTTGATGGTCTTATTCAGCGCGTGGCCGATATGCAGGTGGCCGTTCGCGTAAGGAGGGCCATCGTGCAGGGTAAAGGGTGTGCGGCCTTGTTTCTCGCGCAGGCGGTCATAGACGCCGATGGTTTCCCAGCGCTCCAGCCATGCGGGTTCGCGCTTGGGCAGGCCAGCGCGCATGGGGAAGTCGGTTTTGGGCAGGTTCAGCGTGTCTTTGTAATCAGGTGTCTGGATCGTGTCGGCGCACATTGGGGGCGTCCTTTGGATGATCTGGTCGTACTAGGATCGAAGCGGTCGGTGCGAGTTCTCAAACACCTTTGCCCGGCGTCTCAGAGGGTCAGAGCGCCGGGGATATAATTCGAATAATGATGGCCAAACGGTCATGCATGGCGGGCTTATAAGACGCCCGCGCCTAATGGTCCAGAGGTTCTGCCCCATGCGGCGAATGGCGCAGTTTGGCCCAGCGGTTCAGCCATGCCAGACCAGCCAGCGCAAGGCCAAGCGCCAGCAGCGAGAAGACCCGGATCAACCCGCCCAGTCCTGCGATGTCGATCAGAAAGACCTTGGCCACAGCCAACCCGATTACCAGCAGCCCGGCCTTGCGCATCAGGTCGGACCCGCGCGCCAGCGACTGATAGAACAGCGCAGCCCCCATCAACAGCAGGGCCATGGTATAGGTATAAAGCTCGGGCTGGGTGACGCCACTGCCGACATGCATTCCTTTGGCCCCCTTCCAGAAATGACGGATCGTCAGGGCCAGCCAAAACGCGGCGAGCGCTCCGGCAAAGCCATAACAGACCAGCCGCAATTTCAAGTGCATCGACCGAATACGACGTGCGGAAAACCCGATGACCACGGCAGGCAACAAGTAGGCCACGGCAAGTGTGTTCAAAACGGGCGGGCCCAAAACCGGATCGGAGAACTGGTTTGCCAATGGGTTTTGCTCGGCCAACAACTCGACAAGCCGGAACACGCCATGTGCGGCGAAAAATGCCGCGAGCAGATAGCGAACAAAATTCAGTTTTCCGCCCAGCTCGAACCGCTGCACCTGAGCAAAGGCCAGCAGCAGCCAGATAACCGCCAACAACCCCAGCCCCCAGTGGCTGCTATAGGCACCACCTTCGCCAAACCCTTCAAGCCAGCGCAACAACAACAGGGAAAGCAGCATCCCCACCGTCGCCCAGGCTGCGCTCTCCAGCAACAACGACGCCACAGGGCGCTGCAAAGGGCGCAACATCCACCAACCGACGACAAAGCCAATCGTGGCCGCACCGTATACCAATGTCATCTCGGGCACCGGAGCCGTGTTTGCCCAGTCCAGCCCCGGATCAAGCACCAGTCGAACGGTGACGGTGAAGACACCGGCCCATATGAACCAGCTCATCGGGGGCAAAGCGAACCTGCGGTCCAGAGCCGCCGCCACCACGACGCTTGCCACCAGCGCCACCGTCAGCGCCGCCGCGCTGAGCACGATGACGCAGGCAAAGACCAGACAAGACAGCGCAGACAAAGTGGCCAGCGCAGCACGCATCCGATCCTCTCCGTCGACACGGGCAAAACGTTCCGCAAGAACCACCATAAGGACGGCCAGCGCCACAGCGTGTAATGCCCAGGGGTATGCGCCAATTACAGAAGCTGGATGCCAGCCGACCTCCAGCCCGATCGCCATTGCCGGGGCAAACAGAGCGGCCCCTCCGGCCCAGATCGCGCGAAACTGGCTTGCCTGTGCAGACCGCCATGCCATCAGGATTGAGATCAAAGCTCCCAACGCGACCAACACCGTGACGACCATTGGATAGTCGGCCTCAACCGCTTCCGCATAAGTGACAGCAAAGTCACGAAGAACCGCGCCCTGATCAAGCCCATGCGACAAGACATAGAATACAAGCCCAACCGCCGGCAGGACGGTCAAATCCTGAAGCGCGGGCGCATCCTTGGCCCAAAGCAACAGGGCCAGCACAAGGACGGTCAACAAGGTGACACCCAGCCAGAACTCTGCCGCCGAATCCGCCCAATGCCAGGACAAGATCGCCGAACTGACTGCAACGGCGCCTGCCGCCAGTCTGGTTGGAAAGTCAGGCCAAGGGTGGGACTTTGGATGGCGGATCATTTGAGAGATCATGGGGCCCGCGTGATCCGGCCATATGCGACGCGCGGGAATAGCCATCACCAAAACCGCCAGTATCAAAGCAGCGACCAGATAACTCGGTTCTGTGTTCGGCGCGCCTGCCACCAGCAGCAGGTTCGCCGAATAGGCCCCAAACACGGTCAGAACAGACACCCACGCCCAACGCCGAACCGTGTCGATACCAAGCCCCAAAACGGCAACCAGCAGGAAATAGGCATAAAGCCACGAAGGATCCTCGGACGAACCACCGACCATGAAGGGGGCCGCGAATGCTCCGACCAATCCGACCGCCGCCAACAAGGGGCCATGAAACCAACCCAGTACAATACCAATCAGAGCGACGGCAACCATCCCTGCCAGCGCCGCTTCGGCACCAATCAGGTTGTACAATTGGCGCGCGGCCAGAATTGCCCCGAAAAGGGTAACAAGCCCGGCCCCGGAAAAGACGGAAGGCAAATAGGCTGTGGACGCATCCTCATCATCTCCGAACTTCCGGCGCAGAACTTCACCCGCAACGATCAGAAGTGCCCCGAACCCAAGTGCCGCGAATACGCGGGCCGCCGGAGGCAGCAATCCGTTTTCAACACCGTATTGCACAAGGAAAATCCCGGCCAACGCCAGCGACAAGGCTGAGACCACATAGAACCAGTTTTCGCGTAACCAAGCGCCCAGCTCGGTAAACCGGTCAGAATTGAATACGACGGCAGGAGAAGGCACCTCCGCCTCTTCAACAGGAGTATCTTCTTTCTGCCGTTTCGGCGCGGCCCACGGGCCGGGTCTGCGCGCTTCTTTTGCAACGTCTGTCTGTAGATCAGGCTCCTTTACCTCGTGGGTTTCAGAACCCACGTTGTCACCTGCCGAGAGATTCGAAATCCGCGCCTCCAGCTCTGCCACTCGGCGGCGCAATCGGGTTTGTCCGACCATCAGCGCGACCAGCGTGACCGGGATTGCCAGAACAATCAGGCCGACAAGAACAAGTAGCGATTCCAAAGCAATCTCCAATCTAAGTCTCGCGGCAAGGCTATCTTGGGGCGATGGCCAATAACAGTCAGGAAAGCTGCAGACCTTCCTAAAACACAGAAATCGCCGGGCGCGCGATCATCAACCACAGGATGACCAACACCGCAAGAAAGGCAGGCACGCCACACGCGAACCAAAACCGAAACAAACGGTAATAGTCTTGCGGCAAAGACGACCCCTGCTCTGCCGCTGTTCTGGCATAATCCCGCATTCGAAGTTGCACCCAAACCACCGGCAACCAGAAAAGACCGGTCAACACGTAAAGCACCAGGGACAATGCAATCCATACTTCGCTTAACGACCACCCAATACGCCAAGCCAACAGAGTGCCAGTAATGGGTTGCAGGATGACTGCTGTTGTCGTGAACAAAAGGTCGGCCAGCGCGACGACACCCGCCGTGTGCGCGACGATTTTCGGATCATTGCTGCGATGTGCCATGAGCATGAAAAAGGCAATCCCTGCTCCGGTCCCCAGCAGGACACAGGCGCCAATGACGTGCAACCAGCGCAGGATCAGATCAGGGTCCGTCATCGACTTGCCAACATGGGCAACGCGACAAGGGATAAGACCATCGCGGGCAGGATTTTCACCAGTGGGCCCAACGGGTCGGTCCACAATTCCGGTGACGTGATTGTGGCGGCAGTCATGTAGATTCCGGCCACGCCAAACTGAGCCAAACAGGCCCGCACAGCCCATTTACGCCATAGGATGGCCAACCCCAATACGATGTCGACCAGAGACAAGAAAACGACGGCAACCGTGGCCGCAGGCGCTGACCAACCAGCTCCCGTCAGTACGCCCGAGGCTTTGGACAGGCCCGACAACCCGAACAGGCCCGACAGAACCCAGAACAGGCTGAGCGTTGCAACAACCATCGGCATCAACAGCGTCATTCGTGCGGTAAGGCGGTGTTCCCGGGCACAGGGAAGCGATGCGTAGATGTCGGGCAAAGGTGAAAACCCGCGCCCCGAGGCAGCCCTGTAAGGCGCGGGATCTCCGATCACGCCGTCCGCCATGACCGTCATCGCCGTGCTGCGCAGAGGTGATCGCCAGCCAAACCAGGCCAAACCATCGGCTAACGCTGCAACGGCTTTGGTCATAACCGGCGGTAAACTTACTGAGAAACGCGCCGCAGGAAACCCTAGCCATTGCCGGGTTCCGCGCACCACGTCCGACAGGCTGTGCGGGCTGTCCTCGACAAGGTCATACGTGCCTTGCGGCAAATCCCCCGCAATGGCATCGACGACCGTGGCGCAAAGGTCAGGCATCCCCACGCACTGCACTGGCGTATTGGGATAGGCCAAGGGTTGAACCAAGGCACAGCGGCCAACATGCGCAGCAGTGCTGTGCCGCCATAATCCGTCTGTCCGATGACAAGCCCGGGCTTCAGCACCCAAAGCGGAACGCCCGACGCACGCAGAGCCTGATCTCCGGCCGCTTTGGTGCGCAGGAAATGCGTGCTTGCTGCAGGTTCCGCACCGATGGCGGAAATCTGGACAATACTGATCTTCTGATCTGCGCAAGCGTTGGCCAGGGCCGCGATCGCTGTGTGGTGCACGGTTTCCAGATCGTCTTCGGCATTGTCCTGCAATGCACCGGCGCATTTCACTACGACATCGACGTTTTCCAACAGACCCAGCCAATCTTGGGTGTGAAGAAGATCGCGCATGTCAGCCTGCTTGAGCGGAACACCCGGTAAAATCCGTGCCCCTTGCGCAAGGTCGCGTACCGCGCCTTGAACCGAGGCACCTTCGGCTTGCAACGCACGCGTGACTGCCGCGCCAATGAAGCCGTAAGCGCCCAGAACCAATACGTGTTGTTCAGATAAAGAGAGACGTGGCATCGGTTTTCGCACCCGTTTTTTGCCACTCTACCCAAGTGCTACATATTGGCCAGCCGCCACAGCCGCGCTGCGACAATTAAGGATGGAACAGTGACCCGACCAGATACGCGATCAGCGCAGCCAGCCCTCCGATCAACAGCGTCTCTATCCCTGACCGCCACCATGGGGACAGAGACCAACGACTTTTAAGCGCTCCTATCGCAAAAAAGACCCCCATGGTCATCCAGGCGGACATCGCAAATGCGTTCGGAACCGAAGCCAGAAAGGGCAGCAGGGGGATCATCCCTGCCACCAGGAAGGCAAAGAATGTGGCCAGCGCCGCCTTCAACGGATGCGGGTCAACACTGCCCAACCCATACTCTCCTTCGATCATCAGGTTGATCCAGTTTTCGTGGCTCGAGGTGATCTCGGCCGTGGCTTCGGTCAAAACGTCGCCCGACAACCCCTTTTGCGCAAGGATCTCGCGCACTTCCTCCCGCTCACCATCCGGGTAAAGCGCGATGTGGCGTTCTTCGACCGCGCGGATGCGCCGAATGTTGTCCAGTTCCGCCTTGGTGCCCGAGTAATTGCCAGCAGCCATGGAAAACCCGTCAGCCAGCACATTCGCCAAACCCAACGCAACGATCACAAACGGGGAAAGCCCTGCCCCTGCGACCCCTGCCACGATGGCAAAGGTGGTAACAGACCCGTCGATGCCGCCATAGACAACATCGCGCAACACTCCACGACCAGGCGGTGCATTGATCCGTTCGGCGATTTCCTGCGGGCTGTGACCGTGATCCGTCATGGCTGGCTCCTCCGACACTCCTAGTGTGACGAAGGGTGGGCTATGACGCTTTGCTTTGGATCAACCCTTGGAAAACAGGCCCTGCAAGGCGCGTTTGATGATGCCGCGCGTTGACGGTTTGTGCCGTTCTGAGAATGGCAGCGGGCGGCAAACCTCCATCGCGGCCACGCCCACACGTGCGCTTAGCGCCCCGTTGACCAACCCCTCTCCGAACCGGCGGGACAGTTTGCTGAGGACGGATCCGCCCAGTACAGGCTCCAGCAGATCGTCGCCGACGGCGACCGCGCCTGTGGCCACAAGATGAACAAACACGGCACGTGTCAGGCGCCAACTGCCGAGGGTACCGGCCCGACCGCTGTAGATTTCCGCGACCCGGCGGATCATCCGAAGCGATGCGGCCAGCGCTGTCACAACATCTGCCAAGGCCAATGGGACTAAGGCGGTCACGGTTGCGACCTGCCGGGCCGCAGCCTCAACTTCTCGGCTGGCCGCCTCGTCTAGCGGAGCCAGCAGCTCATCTTCGGCAAGGCTCAGCAAAGCCGAGGCATCAAATTGATCCGCCATACGCTCTGCCAGTCGGTCGCGGCCCCAGCGGGTCTCTTCCCGGCCTTTGTAAAAGGTGATCAGACGATTGGTGACAACACGGGCCTGTGCCAGATCGGCATCCGTCAAGGCCGTATCCGCCGCGCGGCGCATTCCATCGACCCGCGACAACCGCCCCAAAGCTGCCAATTCGCGGATTGCAATGATCAATCCAACCAGCACCAATGCCGCCAGCAGGCCAACTACGACCCACCCCAGAACCGGCATCCGCGCCACCAGTGAAGTTGCAAAATCCCAAGCTGCAACAGAGATTGCCGCGCCAACAACAGCCAAGGCCAGCCCCCAAAACCAACGCGCCAAGACGGATGGTTTTCGGGCGGCAAGCATCGCAGCGCTCTGCATCGCTTGCCCTTGAGGCTGCGCCACATCTGGCACCGGAGGGGCCTGCGCAACATCAGCGGCGGGATCATCCGCTTCAAGATCGATCAGAACCGGGCCTTTAGCCATGGGTCATACCTTTGCTATGCCAGACAAATTTAATATCCGGCAGGTTTTCGTCATTATCCGCGCCATCGCTGCGCGCTGCTTCGGCAAAGCCGTTGCGCTCATAAAATTCACAAGCCCCTGTGTTGGCCTGAAACGCATACAAGCTAAGCCGGGTTTGTCGCGATTTCGCGTGATCCAGCAATTGCCGCCCGATCCCCCGCCTTCGCGCCTGCGCGTCCAGATAAAGCGAATGGATTTCGGTACCGTTGAGCGCCAGAAACCCGACCACGCCCACGTCACTTTCCGCAACAGTTACCCAATCCTGATCGATCATTTTACCGCAAAAGGCGATGGTTTCAGCGCAACTGTGCAGATTTGGCATCCAGTCATTTTCCACGGTGAAACCGTGCAGGATTGTCCCCATGGTACCAGCATCTGTGGTACGTGCAGGGCGCAAGATAACGGTCACAACCTGTCTCCGATCAGGAACTGAGCTGCGCGATCCAAACGGATATGCGGCGGCCCGTCGCCGGGTTTCAGGGTCAGATGCGCAGGGGCAAATGCCATGAACCCATAATCTTCATCCAACCAACTGTGCGCCCCATTTCGCGCCGGACCCAAAAGATGCGCTGGGTCTTCAGGCAATTCGCCGGGATAGAACGCAGCCTGTTTCCCGCTGTCCAACAGAGTGCCCCTTACACATGGCAGCTCCACCCCATTGTGCTGGCGCATTTCTTCGGTCGTGGCGCGCAGCGAGGCCAGGGACAGAGCTGCCGTTTGCGCCCCCGCGAAATTCGCGCGGTCTCGTGCCTCGCGTGTCAACGCTTCGATGATCGCCGTCATGCGGGGATGTTGTGTGTGGTGCAAATGGTCGGCTTTAGTCGCCGCAAACAGGATGCGTTCGACCCGCTTGCCCAACAGTAACTGGCTGAGCCACGCATTCCGACCGGGGCGAAAGGCCGACAAAATATCGGCCATCGCGCGGCGCATATCCTCAACCGCCTGCGGGCCTTTGTGGATCGCGCCCAGTGCGTCGACCAAAACCACCTGCCGGTCGATGCGCGAAAAGTGGTCGCGAAAAAAGGGTTTCACCACCTGAGACTTATAAGCCTCAAATCGCCGCTCCATCTCACGCTGAAGAGTTTTGCGGCGCGACGGTCCGGACACAGCCAAAGGCGCAAAGGTCAAAACCGGTGAGCCCGCCAGATCACCCGGCAACAAGAAACGCCCCGGGGTGCAGTCATAAAAACCAGCTTCACGCGCCTGATTGAGATAAGCCGTGAACGATGACGCCAGAGCTTGCGCCGTCGGCTCGTCATGCGCACCAGACGGGTCTGTGGCCTTGACCTGCGCCAGATACTCGGCTGCCTCGGCACGGATCTCGATGCGCGTCAGTGTCTCTTGCGACCAATCTTCGTAAGATTTGTCCAGCAAAGCCAGATCCAGCAGCCACTCACCGGGATAGTCCACGATGTCCAAATGCACTGTTCGCGGCCCCTGCAACCCGGCAAGTATCCCTGAAGGGCGCGCCTTGAACGACAAACGCAGTTCGGACACAGCGCGGGTGCTGTCGGGCCAATGTGGCGTGGGTCCGGTCAGAGCGGACAGGTGGCTTTCATAGTCGAACCGGGGCACCGTATCGTCCGGCTGTGGTTGCAGATAAGCGGCGTTGATCCGTCCCTCCTGCTGCGCGGTCAGGCCGGTCATGCGGCCCCGGTCCAACAGGTTGGCCACCAGCGAGGTGATGAAAACCGTCTTGCCCGATCGCGCCAACCCGGTGACACCCAGACGGATGACCGGCTCGAAAAACGTCTCGGACACGGTATCGCCGATGGTTTCGACGCCACGCACAAGACTGTCTGCCAGTGATGAGATGACCAAACTGTCGCCCCGCAATTATCGTTTTACCCAAGATAGGTAGAGGGTGCGGCACATACCAGCGCTTTCGCCCCCTTGCCCGTTCCGGCCTCGCGCGTTACCAGCGGCGCATGCCCAGATATGCGTTAAAAGTCGAATACCAAGGGGAACCGTTTGCCGGATGGCAGCGGCAAAAGGATCAGCCGTCCGTTCAGGGGGCCATTGAAGAGGCTCTGTCGCGTATTCAGCCGGGTGCGCATACAATCGCCGCCGCAGGTCGCACCGATGCCGGGGTTCACGCGCTTGGTCAGGTTGCCCATTGCGACATGGCCAAGGAATGGGACCCGTTCCGCCTGTCCGAGGCACTGAACTATCACCTCAAACCGCAGCCTGTGGCGATTGTGAAGGCCGCTCGGGTCGATGAGGATTGGCATGCACGCTTTTCAGCGGTTGAACGGCAATATCTGTTCCGCATCCTGATGCGCCGCGCCCCGGCAACGCATGACCGGGGGCAGGTCTGGCAGATCAACCATCAGTTGGATGTTGATGCGATACAGGACGGGGCAAACATGCTGCTGGGACGGCATGATTTCACCACGTTCCGGTCTTCGATCTGTCAAGCGGCGAGCCCTGTTAAAACTCTGGATGAGCTGCGGGTCGAGCAGGTTCCGGGTTTTTCCGGCCCCGAGATCCATTTCCACGTGCGCGCCCGATCTTTCCTGCACAACCAGGTCCGCAGTTTCGTGGGCACTTTGGAACGTGTCGGCGCCGGTGCCTGGACGCCCGAGGATGTGCGCGACGCGTTGAACGCTGCTGACCGTGCGGCTTGTGGGCCGGTCTGCCCGCCGCAGGGGCTGTATCTGGCGCGGGTCGGTTACCCTAAACCGGTTTTCGACTAAATCGCGCGCATCAGCAGACCACCGGCAATCACTGCAATGACAAGCCCCGCGACCAGTTCGATGGTTGGGGCCAGCACGGACGCAAAGCGTGTGGCCGAGGCTGAAGCCAACAACCCACCGCGCAGGCCGAAAGATGTCCAGCCGACCAGCGTTGTGACTGTAGCCGTGCCCAGCGCCATAGCAAAAGCCCCGGCGACACCAACCATTGCGATGCCCATCTGCCAGGTCAGGATCAGCACGAACAAAGCACCCGTACAGGGCCGCGCGGCAATACCAGCGATCAGGATCATAGCCTCGCGCAGTGTGCCCACATTTGCGACCTCTTCCGCCGTTGGTCCATGCCGATGGCCACAATCCGAGCAGACACCGTCATCATGGTGATGGTGATGCGCATGATCGTGGTGGTCATGATGATGGTCGTGATCGTGTTGGTGCGCGTTGGCGTGGTGATCGTGAGCATGGTCATGATCATGCGCCGGTTGGCTTTTTTGCCGCCGCGCAAAACTGCGCAAAGCACGGAACACCAGCCACAACCCGATCAAAGCAATCGCGCCATAGCTTATGGGGGCCATGACCTGCTCGGTCGCGCCGACAAGGCTTTGGCGGGACATCTGAAACACCAATACCCCGGCATAGACCAGAACGATGGCCGTTACGGCCTGTCCCAGGCTGGACAGCACGCTGATCGCTGACAGCCGCCAGAAAGCCACGCGCCGACCCAGCCCGTACCCGCCGATCAGAACCTTACCGTGACCCGGGCCGATGGCATGAAAGAAGCCATAGGCAAAACATACGGTCAGCAGCGTGGCAACGGCCTGCGGCTGCTCGGCGCGTGCGGCGCGCAGCGAGCGGGCGATCTGGTTCTGAAACTCGCGTTGCTCACCCGCCGCCCAGGCTGCAAGAGAGTCAAACCCGCCACTGCCCCAGAACCAAAGCAGCAGTCCACAGGCAAGGGCAACCGGAACTATCAGGTAGCGGGACATGAAATGCGAATCTCGGTGGCAAAGTTCTCTCCGACCAGAGGAATGTCGTTTTCCTCAAGGTCGTAATCTGCATCCAGCGTTAGCAGAAACGCCTGCATCTGGGCCAATTGACCGTCAATATCCGGATCGAAACGTTCCATCTGGCAGGTAGCGGGGCCTGTGACGATGACAGGGCGTGTCACTTCGTAGGCTGTGTAATAGGTCTCATCGAACGCCTTCGCCGACAAGGCGCTGGCGGGCACTGAACCCCCTTCGACCGCGCGCAGATGCGTTGTGACGATGCGGCCATCTTCGGTTGTGGCATGAGGAGACATCGGGCCCGAAAGGTCAACTTGCACTCCTCCGGCCGTAACAACCAGATCGCCGTTATACCCTTCGATCCATTGCGCATCGAACCCGGTAAGGATCGCTTCTTCGCCTTCGGTCAGCGCGCCATCACCGTCCTGATCCAGCCGCATGTCTTCTAGTTGCAGTAAGGAAAACAGCTCATCATAGGCCCAGGTCACTCGGACATGAGTCAAGTTACCACTTTCATCCACGATGAACTCAAGCCCAGTGTCGATAAAGACGTGCGGGTGAGCCAAGGCCGGGATAGGCAGGCAACAGGTTATAGCGGCAAGCATCCAACGCATGATTGCAAGATAGGTCTGCCGATCTGCGGCGGCAACGGCTTTTATAGTCAGGATGCAAAAACCGGCCGAGTGTCAGCCGGGCGGGAACAAAACCAGTGTTTGCAATGCGGTTCCAACCGGACCTTGCGTGTCATACAACACCGACTGTGACATCCCGATACCTGACGGCTGCCAATGCGAGACAGAGTCTGAGGCCAACCAATCGGAAACCGGCTCTCGATGGATGTTCACTGTCAGGTCGGTATTCATGAATCCCATTTCCGAGGTTGGCGCGTTCCATGAGATGCCATTGCCGCAATCTGCCAACGGACACAGGGCCTGAATGGGCGATTGTACCTCACCCTGCAAAAGTCGCGGTGTCCGCATCCAAACCGTTTTGGGTCCGGCCCCCTGCCTGCCGCCTTTCGGGTACCGAATATCGCTGTAATGGGCAAAACCGGGCAACTCGTGGCGAATCTCGCCAATTGGAAACGGGCCGTCGACGGCATCCTCGATCCGGGGGGCAGTGCTTTCAACATTTGCAACCGGTCCAAGATCGCGACGCACCAGATGCATGGTCGAGGCCGTGGCACATAGCGCGTCGTTCAAATCGTGAACCGTAACGCGCGTGGTCGCCAACGTCTTGGTGTGGCGGGTTGTTTCTGCCGCAACCCGCAAACCGGCCAGCGGTAAAGGGCGTAACAGGTCGACAGTCAGACGAGTCAGCATCTTTTCCGAGCCGACTTCGGTTTCCGCCGCCCGCACGATCAGACCACTCACAGGCCCCGCATGGCAGTGATCAGCAGACCACGGGCCACGTGCGGGATCGTAGCCGACAAATGCCCCGTCTTCTCGTTGACTAAAATAGGCTTTGTCGGCGAAATCGAGCGCTGCTGCCATAGGCCCCCTCAGATCTTTTCTTGCGTATATTTCTTTAGCTCGGCCCGTGCCACCTGACGGCGATGCACCGCATCAGGCCCATCGGCCAATCGCAGGGTCCGCACATGGGTCCAGGCCGTCGCAAGCGGTGTGTCCTGACTGATGCCCTGTGCACCGAACATCTGCACTGCTTCGTCGATCACCTTCAGTGCAACTTGTGGTGCGACGACCTTGATCTGGCTGATCCACGGTGCCGCAGCCCGCGCGTCGCCCTGATCCATGTACCAAGCGGCTTTCAGGCACAGCAGTCGGGCCATTTCGATCTCCATCCGGCATTCGGCAATGATGTCGTAATTGGCCCCAAGCTGCGCCAGTTTCTTGCCGAAAGCCTCGCGTTGCAGCGATCGTTTGCACATCTGCTCCAGCGCACTTTCGGCCTGCCCGATGGCGCGCATACAGTGGTGGATGCGGCCCGGCCCAAGGCGACCTTGCGCAATCTCGAACCCGCGCCCTTCGCCCAGCAGGATGTTTTCGGCCGGAACGCGAACGTTGGTGAACCGGATATGCATGTGGCCGTGAGGTGCATCATCGTGGCCATAGACCTGCATGGGGCGCAGAACTTCGATCCCTTCTGCATCCGCAGGCACCACAATCATCGACTGACGCTTGTGTTTGGGTTGTTCATCGCCGCCGGTTTTGACCATGACGATATAAACCTTGCATCGCGGGTCGCCCGCGCCCGAAGACCACCATTTTTCACCATTGAGGACATAGTCATCCCCATCCCGCACACAGGACATCGACACATTGGTTGCGTCAGACGAGGCCACGTCAGGTTCGGTCATCAGATAAGCAGATCGGATTTCACCTTCGAGCAGTGGTTTCAGCCATTGTTCCTTCATCTTCGCGGAACCGTAGCGTTCGAAAACTTCCATGTTGCCGGTATCCGGGGCCGAGCAGTTGAACACTTCGGCCCCTAGGGGGGTCTTGCCCATTTCTTCGGCGAAAAAGGCGTATTCCACGGTGGTCAGGCCAAACCCCTTGTCGCTGTCGGTCAGCCAGAAATTCCACAGCCCTGCTGCCTTGGCCTTGGCCTTCAGCCCTTCAAGAATTTCGGCTTGGCGCTGTGTGTACTGCCAGCGGTCGCCATTGTTGATTTCGGCGTGGTATTCTTCCTCCAGCGGCATGATCTCATCCCGGATCATTTCCGAAACACGTTCCAGAAGAACGCGGTTTTCCTCGCGCAGGGTAAATGACATGTTCACGGAAGCATCCTCCTCAGGCGTCGGAACCGGGCTATACTTTTGCTGCAAGGATGGCTTAACTGCCCCGAGCCTGTCCACCACAGTGACGGGACGTCACCACACCAAATTCTACGCAGGAGCCGCGCATGGCGTTGTTGATCGAAACCGGGTTGTCCGATTGGATAGGCGATGAAGAAATTGCTGCCAAATTGAAGGCCGCAGCGCCTGATGCAGATATCCGCACGCCCCAAACGCTTGGGAACCCTGAAGACATCACTATGCTCGCGCTGGTCGGCATGCAAAGCGACCATCCCGCGCGACTGCCCAATCTGAAACTGGTTCAGAAGTTGGGGGCGGGCGTGGAAACCATTGTCAGCCACCCCGACCTTCCGGCCCATGTCCGCATCGCGCGCCTGAAACCGGATGCCCCTGCACAGGGCATTGCCGAGTGGTTTGTGGCATACATCCTGCGCGACCAACGACACATGGCGTTCCACGAGGCCGCCCAATCCCGGGCGGAATGGTCGCCGCGAGAGCCGATCTTTACACCTGACACACGCGTTGGCGTTCTGGGGCTGGGTCATATCGGGGCCCGTACCGCCCTGATGCTGCGGGCCGTCGGGTTTCAGGTTATGGGCTGGAGCCGTACACCGAAGTCCATAGAAGGTGTGACTTGCCTGCATGGGCAAGACACCCTGCCTGATCTTTTGGGGCAATGCGATCATGTATGTGCGATTTTGCCTTCGACACCACAGACCGTTGGTTTGTTCGACGCAAAAACACTGGCCACGATGAAACCCGGCAGCCAATTGCTGAACGCCGGGCGCGGGGATCTGATTGACGAAGCCGCCCTGATCGAAGCGCTGGATAAAGGCACACCAGGTCACGCCGTGCTGGACGTTACATCAGTGGAACCACTGCCACAGGACAGCCCGTTATGGGCCCATCCCGGCGTGACGATCACACCGCACGTCTCGGGCTGGCATCTGGGTGACGCGCTTTCAGATGTTGCCGAGAACTTTAAACGGCTCAACTCTGGCGCGCCCTTGCTGCATGAGGTGGATCGGGCTCAGGGCTATTGAGGCCCGTACCGCAGATCAGGGCGTGAGAATCCAGTTGCCATTGCCGTCGTTGCACCGGCGGGTTCTGATCTCGCGACTCTGATCCCCGCCTTCCGGCTGAACGACATGCTGCAGGCTGACGCAGTTGCCCTGCACATCTTGCACCCGGATCGTGCCCTTCGATCCGGTGTCGTCGTTTTTCCAGGCCCGCTCCTGACCAACAGATGGCGTACCGCTGGTCAGCATCGTGTTCGCGGTTGCATTGACGACTTCGAAATCCGCAGGCGACAAGCCCATTTCTGCAATGATTCGCGACAGTGGCTTGGCGACTGCCAAACCGGTCATGAAAAGAACGCCACAAGCGGCGATTGCGGGCAAAAACTGGGCTTTCATAGCGGCCTCACAGAACTGAAATCATTTGTGTCCAAGGATATACCGCTGCCGCTGCAGGGCCAAGCCCCTGACGTCGACCTTCAAATTATCCCGAACAAACCTATCGCGCCGGTGGACCTATCTGCGCCCGGTCTTTGCGCTCATAGTGCCGTACAAACGACCCCGAGGCTCATGATGACCAACCCAACCTATTTCGCCCCGACCGGGGGCCATCCCGGTCAGGACCAACTGTTGACTGACCGCGCTATGTTCACGGACGCTTATGCGGTCATCCCCAAAGGCACGATGCGCGACATCGTCACTAGCTCCCTGCCTTTCTGGGAAGGCACGCGCCTGTGGGTTCTGTCGCGTCCGCTCAGTGGATTTGCCGAAACGTTCTCACAATACATCATGGAGGTACAACCCGGCGGTGGCAGCGACCAGCCTGAAACCGAAGCGCAGGCCCAGGCCGTTCTCTTTGTGGTCGAGGGGACTGTCACCTTAACCCTGAATGCCGAAAAAAATGTATTGGAAACAGGGGGTTATGCCTATATTCCACCGGGAAGCGACTGGACATTGCAGAACACGGGTGACGCAGTCGCCCGGTTCCATTGGGTCCGCAAAGCCTATCAGGCGGTGCCCGGGCTGCCTTTGCCCGATCCGATCATAACCAACGAGCGAGACGTGACACCGGTGGAAATGCCGGGAACACAGGGCCGCTGGTCGACCACGCGGTTTGCCGACCCTCAGGACCTGCGCCATGACATGCACGTCAATATCGTCAATTTCGAACCCGGCGGGGTCATACCATTTGCCGAAACCCATGTGATGGAGCACGGGCTTTACGTGCTGGAAGGCAAAGCCGTCTATCGCCTCAATCAGGACTGGGTCGAGGTCGAAGCGGGCGATTACATGTGGTTACGCGCCTTCTGCCCGCAAGCCTGTTATGCGGGTGGTCCGGGGCGGTTCCGGTATCTGCTGTACAAAGACGTCAATCGGCACATGCCCTTGTCTTTGCCCTAAGGTAATCATGTGGTTCGCAAAGGTGTGCCGTGATTTTGTGGCTTCGGGGCTTCACACGCGCGCCGGAATTTGCTGAAATCCAAGCAAATTCTGATTTTAAGCATTGGAGATTGTTCCATGAAACTGCGCCCTGCCCTGCTGGCCATTGCCGCACTCGCCGCATCTGCGACCCTTTTCACCTCGCCCCTTTCCGCCAAGGAAGAGACCAAATCCGTATTTGTCATGAGCCGCACCTGGGCAGTGACGCAAGTCTCGGACGCGCCGGTTGTGTACCGCGCCACGCGTGACAACAACAATCTCAACCCGTTTGGCCCCCCACCACGTCTGCGCACCCTTCAGGCCATCGCCGCCATTCAGCAGGCAACCGGGTGCAAACCCATTGTGGCCAGCATGTATCAGAACATCTCGGGCCAGTTCTTCTCGCAGGTCAGCTGCAACTGACAATACGTCAGTTAAGGCATTGAGGTCGCCTGAACGGCCTGCCATAGCTTGCGCATGAAACTCGCGATTAACGGATTCGGCCGCATCGGCCGTACGATCCTGCGGCAGGTTCTGGCCCTGCCGGAAGGGTCAGATATCGAGCTGGTGCTGATCAATGACATCGCACCGCTGGAAACATGCGCTTACCTCTTCAAATACGACAGCACGTTCGGCCCCTACCCCGGCGATGTGTCCGAAGGGGATGCCGCGCTGATTGTGGATGGGCGGACGATTCCCATGACCCACAGTGCCGATCTGACCCGCGTTGATCTGTCGGGTGTCGACGTGATGCTGGACTGCACCGGCATTGCCCGCAGCTCTGACGTTGCGCGTCGCGGTCTTACCGCGGGCGCGGGCAAGGTGCTGATATCTGGCCCTTCGCCTGCAGCGGATGTGACCATTGTTCTAGGCGCAAATGAGGATCAACTGGGCAGCGCGAGGATTGTATCCAACGCCTCGTGCACCACCAACGGGTTGGCACCGCTGGTCAAGATGATCGACGACATCGCAGGCATCGCCTCTGGGCATATGACCACCATTCACTGCTATACCAATAGCCAACCGATGGTGGACGCGCCGCGCGGCGACCTTGCCCGTTCGCGGGCCGGTGCGCTGTCAATGGTCCCCACGACGTCAAGCGCCATGCATCTGATCGATGTGGTCCTGCCGCATCTGGCCGGACGCATTTCCGGCGCGGCTGTCCGTGTGCCGACGGCCAGTGTTTCCGCCGTGGACCTAATCGTGACACTTGAGCGGGGCCTCAGCATAAGTGCTTTTGACCAAGCGCTGAAAGAGGCCGTTTCTGCCTCGCCCGTGCTTGGCTGGACAGATGTGCCGCTGGTCTCGTCCGACTTGCGCGCCCGCCCGGAGTCATTGGTCATCGCCGGGCCGGAAACCCGCATGGTCGGGGAAAATCAGGTTCGGATCTTCGGCTGGTACGACAATGAATGGGGCTTTTCAGCCCGGATGCTGGACGTCGCCCGCCTTATGGCGACGGAGTAGCCGGATCGCGGCCCTGACGGATGGCACGTGATCCGGCGGGGAACAGGTTACTTATGTCCAGGCAAGCTGCCTGCACCATGCCCGGACATTCCACCCGATACTTCTTCGGTGGCTTCGTCAGTCAATTCTTCCGGCAGGATGAGGTTGAGCACGATCGCAATAACCGCTGCTGGCAGAAGACCACTTTTCATCAGAATACCCAACGTGTCCGGCAGATGCTGAACCGCGTCGGGTTCAAGCTGCAACCCGAATCCGATGGAAAGCGAGATTGCAAAAATCACCATATTGCGACGGTTCCAGTCGACGTCAGACAGCATCGAAATACCCGCCGCCACAACCATCCCGAACATGACGATGACGCCCCCGCCCAACACCTCAATTGGAATGGTCCGGATGATTGCCCCCACCTTGGGAACCAACCCGCACAGGATCAGGAACAAGGCACCAATGGTCACGACATGGCGGCTCATCACGCCTGTCATCGCGATCAAACCGACATTCTGACTGAAGGACGTGTTGGGCAAGCCACCAAACACACCGGCCAGTGCCGAACCGAAACCGTCAGCATAGGTTGCACCGGCAATCTCTTCATCCGTTGCCTCACGTCCTGCACCACCCTTAGTCACACCCGAAACGTCGCCTACGGTTTCGATGGCCGAGACAAAGGCCATGAGGCAGAAACCGATCACGGCGGCAAATGAGAATTCAAACCCGTATTTGAACGGAACAGGCAGTGCAAACGCCGAAGCGCGACCCCAGCTTGTACCAATCGCTTCAAAGGTCACCATCCCGACCATCAATGCATAAAGGTATCCAACCGCCAGACCAATCAGGACAGCTGAAACTGAAAGCATGCCCCTGGCGAAGAATTTCAACGCAAGCGTTACAACAACAACGACCATCGCTGCTGACCAGTTCAGCATTGACCCGTATTCTGGCGTACCGATTGCCGGAACTCCTCCGGCAGCGTACTGGATACCAACTTTGACCAACGCCAGACCGATCATCGTGACTACAAGACCGGTCACAAGTGGTGGCAAAGCGAAACGTATCTTCCCGATGACAGCCCCCAGACAGGCATGGAACACACCACCGATGATCACACCCCCGAACAAAGCTGCCAACCCGTCGACCCCTTTACCCGCCACAAGTGGGATCATAATTGGCAGAAAGGCGAAACTTGTCCCCTGAACAATCGGCAACGCAGCCCCAACCGGACCCAGAGTGACCGTCTGCAACAACGTTGCCACGCCAGCGAACAGCATCGACATCTGGATCAAGTACAAAAGCTCTGGGAAATCGGGCGAGTTCGAACCAAACCCAAACCCAGCCGCACCTGCGACAATGATTGCAGGTGTCACGTTTGAGACGAACATCGCCAGAACGTGCTGAATACCCAGTGGAATCGCCTTGTGCAGCGCGGGTGTGAAATTCGGATCCCGAAGTTGTTCGGGTGTTCCAATTGAAGTTTCGGCCATGGGCACTGTCCTCTCAGTCAGAGTTCACGGGGGTATTGCCGCTTATCCCGCGGCTTCATTGGGTTTCGGCACCACCTCATAGGGTGTGTCGAACCAGTGTTCTTCCAGATTTGAGCCGGTGCCGATCCTGTCCACCACCGCAAACAGACCCGGGCCACGCAGAGGTGTCAGAACGCCATGCCACGTTCCGCGGTGGTAATTCACCATCTGGCCCGGCTTGGTTATGAACGCGCGCGGGACGCCCGGTTCCCCGACATTGTCGGTCGCGACGATCACCAGAAAAGGCTGATACGTCATGGGAATGAAAGCCTGACTGCCGTCAGGATGGCGCTCGACCATCTCAAGCGTGTAGGGCAGTGAACGGGGGTTGGCATTGAACAGGCTCAGCCCAGCCCGGCCATCAGAAAAATCCAACTGCGCGCGGTCATGAAACCGCCCGCATTGCTCCTGGTTGATGATCTTGTCGGGCGGCCCAGACGCCTCGATCAAATCTCCAAATGGGGCAAATGCGTCTGCCGAGATTATTTCTGTCACGATCTGCCGGGTCATGCGGGCAATACATCCCGCAACCGGAACTCGGCGATCCGTTCAACCTGACGGCAGGCTTCGGCAAATTCCGTCGTGCGATCCTGTTCAATACGTCGCTGGAAGGCTTCGAGGATCGACGCTTTGTTATGGTCCCGTACCGCAATTATGAAGGGGAACCCGAAGGTCTGCGTGTAGCGCTGGTTCAGATCAGTAAACGTCTCGCGCTCGGCATCGGTCAGCGCGTCCAACCCGGCCGAGGCTTGCTCTGACGTGCTTTCCTGTGTCAGCCGTTTGGCCTGCGCCAGCTTACCCGCCAAATCCGGATGTGCGGTCAGAACGCCCAAACGCTCGTCTTCTGAAGCCGAACGGAACATGCGCGTCAACGCGTTGTGCAGCCCACCAGCAGTGTCATGTGCCGGGCCCAGCTCCAGATCAAAGGCGCGTTCAGCAATCCAGGCCGAATGCTCAAAAATACCGCCAAATGCCTCGACAAACGCGGTGCGGTCCATCTGTGACGGACGCACGCGATGCACCGGCGGATGGGTGGTTGCCCAATGTTGCGCGATTTGCAATCGCGTTGCGAACCAGACATCGGCAAATCCCCGTGCATAGTCCAAGAACCGTTTCAGCGCCATCACACGCCCCGGTCGGCCAATCAGGCGGCAATGCAAACCGATCGAGAGCATCTTGGGAACGCCCGCCTCACCCTCAGCGTACAGTGCGTCAAAACTGTCTTTCAGGTACGCGAAGAACTGATCACCCGAATTGAACCCCTGCGGAGTGGCAAAACGCATGTCGTTGCAATCCAGCGTGTAAGGCACGATCAACTGATCCCGCCCTCCGGTCTGCATCCAATAGGGAAGGTCGTCCGCATAGGTGTCTGCGACATAGGCAAACCCGCTCTCTTCCGCGACCAGACGCACTGTGTTTTCGGAACAGCGCCCCGTGTACCAGCCGCGCGGGCGTTCACCGACAACTTCTGTGTGCAGACGTATGGCCTCGGCTATTTGTGCACGTTCTTCTTCCGGGGCCATATCCTTGTGTTCGACCCATTTGAGGCCGTGGCTGGCAATTTCCCAACCAGCGGACTTCATCGCCGCCACCTGATCGGGCGACCGCGCCAGAGATGTGGCCACGCCATAAACCGTGATCGGAAGATCCTTCATCAGCCGATGCAAACGCCAGAACCCGGCGCGTGCGCCGTATTCATAGATCGACTCCATATTCCAGTGCCGCTGACCCGGCCACTGCGCGGCCCCCACGATCTCGGACAAAAACGCCTCGGACGCGTCATCGCCGTGCAGCACGCAGTTTTCGCCACCCTCTTCATAGTTCAGCACAATCTGAACGGCCAACTTGGCCCCGCCCGGCCATTTCGCCTGCGGAGGGTGTGCTCCGTATCCGATCATGTCCCGGGGGTAACGCGGCGACTGCATAGTATGGTCCATTTCTATTTCTGTTTCCAACAGACTTACCCCAGAACACAGCCTTTGATTATCAAATCAATCCGAACGCTGTTTCCGGTTCTTTCGGCATTTCAACTGTTTCGAACTTTGCGCCAGACTGTCAAAAATCAAAAGGCACATGATAGGAGAGATCGGTGGCAGGCTATTTGACAACCCATGTTCTGGATACCGCACGTGGCTGCCCTGCAGAGGGGCTGAAAATCGCGCTTTACAGTGTGTCCGGGAACTCTCATCGAAAACTGGTTGAGATGGAAACCAACGCGGATGGCCGTACCGACAGCCCAATATTGCCGCAGGACGCATTTAAAACAGGCACTTACGAACTGATTTTCTTTGCAGGCGATTACCTGCGTGCAACAGGTCAGGACGGAGACGATCCCTTGTTTCTGGATCAGGTACCCATCCGGTTCGGCATGTCCGATGCAGAGGCGCATTACCATGTCCCGCTTTTGCTATCGCCCTATGGCTATTCAACCTATCGCGGAAGCTGACTGAGAGCCGGGGGGCTTAAGCGGGTAGCTCGGCACTGCGGACGATTTTTCCGATCCGTTCGATCATGAAGTCCATGAACAAACGCGCCTTCGGGTCTTGATGTCGCCGGTGCGTGTAAAGACATGCCATCTGCACGGAAACCGGTGGTGTTGCGGTTGCAACCGGAACAAGACGCCCGGATTTGAGGTGTTCAGCGACCTCAAAAACGGGTTTCATTGCAATCCCTTGCCCTGACAAAGCCCAATCCGTCAACACGTCTCCGTCATCACATTCAAACCGACCCGACACCGCAAAACGTTTCGCTCCCTCAGGGGTTTCCAGCATCCATTGAAACTCAGCCGCTCCCGGAAAGCGCAGGTTCAGGCATTCATGTTTGTCGGCGACCAGATCAGCCCCGGTTGATGGCATTCCGCGCCGCGACACATAGTCGGGGGCGGCACAAAGCACCCGCTGACAATCTGCGATCTTACGGATGCGCAGGGTGCTGTCTTCGGGTTGACCAATGAAGACCGCCAGATCCAGCCCTTCGGTTGTCAGATCGACAGATCGGTCCGTCAGCCGCAAGCGCACGTCTACTTCTGGGTACGCAGCCAGAAAATCAGGAACATGCGGTGCCAGCAGACGGCGCCCCACCCCCAGCGGCGCCGCCGCAAACAATGATCCACGTGGTGCTTCGGTCAAATGGGTCACCTTAGCCTCGGCATCATCCACCGCGTCCAGAACCGCTACCGCACCGGGATAAAACGCTTTGCCTTGCTCGGTCGGAGACAGATTGCGGGTCGTACGCTGAAAAAGGCGTACGCCTAAGTGATCCTCAAGCTGAGAAATCCGCGCTGAAGTCACAGCCGGAGAAATTCGCAGGTCTCGCCCCGCGGCGGACATGCTGCCCAGATCGTAGACCCTGACAAAGGTGCGGATGTTATCGAGATAGGACATCTTTTCGTTTTTTTTGATACAGTTTGACAATATACGGGAATACCGAAGAAAATCCTGTTTGCCTAGTGTGGTGGCAACCAATCGGAGACCTCTGAAATGTACGACTTTGCCGTGTTCTGGGACTGGATGGCGTTTGCCGTGCGCTGGTTGCACGTGATCACCGCCATGGCCTGGATCGGATCCTCATTTTATTTCATCGCGCTCGACCTGGGTCTGAACCGCAATATTCCGGGTCCGGCGGATGGCGAGGAATGGCAGGTGCATGGCGGCGGCTTCTACCATATCCAAAAGTATCTGGTGGCCCCCGAACGGATGCCGGATCACCTGACCTGGTTCAAATGGGAAAGTTATTCGACCTGGCTCAGCGGTGCCGCGCTGCTGATGATCGTTTATTGGGTCGGCGGAGAGCTGTATCTGATCGATGCGGAAAAGGCTGATCTGGCGCTATGGCAAGGCATTCTGATCTCGGCCGCCTCGCTGACCGTTGGATGGCTTGTTTATGATTTCCTGTGCAAATCAGGACTTGGAGAACGCCCCACTTTGCTGATGGTTTTGCTGTTCGTGCTGCTGGTGGCCATGGGTTGGGGGTACAACCAGATCTTCACGGGGCGTGCGATGATGCTTCATCTGGGCGCGTTCACAGCCACGATCATGACGGCAAACGTGTTCTTCATCATCATGCCCAATCAACGCATCGTGGTGGATGATCTGAAAAATGGGCGCACGCCGGATCCGAAATACGGCAAGATCGCCAAGCTGCGCTCAACCCACAACAACTACCTGACATTGCCCGTCCTGTTCCTGATGCTGTCGAACCATTACCCGCTGGCTTTCGCGACGGAATACAACTGGATCATCGCTGCGCTGGTTTTCCTGATGGGCGTGACCATCCGGCACTATTTCAACACCCGCCATGCCCGGGCTGGCAATCCCACCTGGACGTGGCTGGCCACCGCACTGCTGTTCATTGCCATCATGTGGCTGTCGACAGCCCCCATGTACCAGCCGCTGGAAGAGGCAGAGGCACAGCCGCTAACACCATATGAACAGAAATTTGCTGATGCGGACGGGTTCGAAGACGCCCATGACATTGTTCTTGGGCGCTGCTCGATGTGTCACGCGCGCGAGCCGGTCTGGGAGGGCATTCTTTGGGCCCCGAAAGGTGTGCTATTGGAAACCGAGGCCGATATCGCCCGAAACGCGCAGCAAATCTATCTGCAGGCTGGTGTGACGCATGCGATGCCTCCGGCAAACGTAACCTATATGGAACCTGAAGACCGCCAAGCCATAATCAGATGGGTGCGCAACGCCGGACTGTAGCACAAACGCAATTTACCCTAAATTTTCGCATCAGGCGCATAATCTCTTTCCCAGATCGCATTCAGATGCTCTAACCTGAATGCAAAGGACCGTGGCAAACGCGGTGTATGATATTTGGAACTGGGACATTTGGGGCAATTCATGCAAGGGAGCAAGCCGCAAGGCCGTCTGAGGCGCTGGCTGAGTGTCGCTGTTGTGGCGTCGGCTCCAAACGTGTCACTGGCATTGGAAACCTCTCTGACCGCACCGGGTGCGTCCAAAGAACTGGTGGAGCGTCTGAAAGAGACGTCATCCGTCACCACCGCCGAAGAGCGCGGCCTGGATACCCCGCTTGAAATCCTGTCCGCCGCATTGTCGGATTACCGCACGATTGTGCAGATCCTGTATGACGAGGGGTATTTCAGCCCGGTAGTCAGCATCAAACTCGACGGCCAGGAAGCCGCGGAAATGAGTTCGCTGACCGTTCCGGCAAAGATCGACCGGGCGGCGATTAACGTTGAAACCGGGCCCAGCTTTAAATTCGGCACCGCCACTGTACAGCCGTTGGCGCCTGACACCGTTCTGCCGGAAGAGTTCGCAACCGGCAAACTGGCAACAACCGGTGCTATTCAACAGGCCACGTCAGCTGGTGTGCAGGGGTGGCGGGATGCAGGCCATGCCAAGGCTGGGGTCGCGGGGCAGAAAGTCATCGCACGGCATTCTCAGGCGCAGTTGGACGCTCAGGTCACGCTGGAACCGGGGCGCAGGCTGACATTCGGTAAAATGTTCATCAAGGGCGACACGGATGTGCGCCACAGATCCATCGAAAAGATCGCTGGGTTTCCAAGTGGAGAGGTTTATTCGCCGGAAAAGATCCAAAAGGTCGGAACACGACTGCGCCGCACCGGCACGTTCAACGTCGTTTCACTGCAAGAGCGTGAGACACCAAATCCAGATGGCACGTTAGACTTTGATGCAACTTTCGAAGACCTGCCCAAACGTCGCATAACCTTTGGTGTTGAAATCGCCTCGCGCGATGGTGTTGACGTGACAGCGACCTGGGCCCATCGCAATATGTTCAAACGCGCGGAACGTTTGCGCTTTGAAGCCGCGATACGCAACATCGGCGGGGCCGAGAACATCGACGGCCGGATCGGCTTGCGTCTGGATCAACCGGATCGCCTCGGCCCGGACGACAACACATTCTGGAGCGCGCTACTGGAACGGCGCAACACTGAAAACTACAACGTGTCGGTTGCGTCGCTGGCCTACGGTGCGCGTCGCACCTTCTCGGACAACCTCTATGCCGAAGCCTCTGCCGGTTTTCAGTGGTCGGATGCTGATGATGCGTATGGAAGCGGTCGCAAGTTCAGGTATTTCATCGTGCCGTTCCGCTCGGAATGGGACGAACGCGACAGTAAAGTCAGCGCCACACGGGGCTTTTATCTTGATTCACAAGTCATGCCCTTTGTTGGTATTTCCGGTACCGACACGGGCATCCGCCTTTTCTTTGATGGTCGGGCTTATACCAGCTTGGGGACAGGGGGCCGGATCGTTTTGGCCGGGCGCGCGCAGCTGGGTTCCGTAATTGGCCCCCCTGCCGATGGCGTCACGCCTGACTTCCTTTTCTTCTCGGGCGGTGCGGGAACCGTTCGCGGGCAACCCTATGAAAGCCTTGGCATTCCGGTTGGAACCGGCATCGCAGGCGGCAAGTCTTTTATCGGCTTGTCAGGTGAAATCCGCGGCAAGGTCACCGATAGCCTGTCACTGGTCGGGTTTTATGATTACGGTGTTGTCGATACGTCTTCGTTCATCGGCAGCGGTGCCGAAGACCACGCTGGCGCCGGTATTGGTGTAAGATACGATCTGGGCGGATTTGGACCTTTGCGATTTGATCTCGCCTATCCGGTGAGTGGTCCCACCGGCGACGGTCTGCAGTTTTACATCGGGATCGGACAGGCGTTTTGAGACGGTTTCTTTCATACCCTCTGCTGATCGGCACTCTGCTGCTTGCACCAACGGCCGGGCAAGCGCAGGAGGACGAAGGCGGCAGCATGATCGAGCGGTTCCTGCAGGATACGCTGTCAGGTGACGATCAGAACGTGACCGTCACGGGTCTTCAAGGCGCGCTGAGTTCGCGGGCCACCATCGCCGAGATTACGGTTGCCGACGATGAAGGGATCTGGCTGACCATCAAGGATGCGGTGCTGGACTGGAACCGTCTGGCGCTGATCCGTGGCCGGTTTTCCGTCAACGCCCTGACCGCACAGGAAATTGACATCGCCCGCACCCCGGGCACCACCACCAAAGATACGCCGCCCCCCGCAGCTGAAACGCAAGCCTTTCAACTGCCCGAACTTCCTGTTTCCATCGAAATCGGTGAAATCAGCATCACCGAACTGTCTTTGGGCGAGCCACTGATCGGCGTTGCGGCAGAGTTGGCAGTGACCGGAAACCTGTCACTGGCGGATGGCACGCTGGATACAAATCTCGACATCACACGTCTGGACCGCGCCGGGGATGAAATCAAGCTGAGCGCGGGGTTTCAGAACTCTGACAGTCAAATCGATCTTGATCTTCAAGTGACCGAGGCGGCGGGCGGCCTGATATCTACGGCTCTTAAAATCCCGGATAGCCCACCCATTGGGCTGACCGCAAAAGGGTCCGGGCCGGTGAGCGATTTCACGGCGGATATTGGCCTCAGCAGTGATGGCCAACCACGCGTGACCGGACAGGTGCGCCTGCGTTCGGCCCCGACCGCAGCGGCAAGCGCAGACGAGGGCATCGCCTTTACAGCCGATCTCGGTGGGGATCTGACGCCCTTTGTAGCCGAAAACATGGATACGTTCTTTGGCACCAAGACACAGTTGTTTGTGGACGGGCGAACCGAAGCAGATGGCGCGCTGACCATCAGTGATCTTGAGCTGACCTCTCAAGCGCTGAACCTCAAGGGTGAGCTGCAACTGGCCGCCGGTGGGCAACTGCAACTGGCCGCCTTGCAAGGGCGGATCACACCGCCGGACGGGCAAAACGTGGTACTGCCGGTTTCGGGCGGCGACACGTCCATCGAAGCGGCACAGATTTCCGCGTTGTTTGACGAGAAAAACGGCAATCTTTGGGACCTGAGCCTTACAGCCAACGGAATAAAGACGCCACAGATCGATTTGCAACGTGTGCAAATCTCGGCGCAGGGTACGCTGGAACAAGGGACGGCCCTGCAACTGGATGGCGATCTTCAGGCTGCTCTGGACGGGATCGACCTGGCCGACGATGCGCTGAACGCAGCCGTCGGCGAGCGCGTCACGCTGGATGGCGTGTTCGCCTATGGCAGTGATCAAACGGTCAATCTGTCCGGCGTGGAGTTGGTTGGTTCTGATTACGAACTGGGGCTGGACGCGGTAATCAGCGGCCTCTCCACCGGTCTGGCCGTAGATGGCACGGCCACGTTGCAGGCGACGGACTTGTCGCGGTTTTCGGATCTGGCAAAGATGGATCTTGGGGGCCAGGCGTCTGCACGGCTTGTGGGGCAAGGCTCTCCGCTGGAAGGCAGCTTTGACGGCAAGCTAGAGGTCGAAGGAAATGACCTGTCCACCGGGCGCGACGACATCGATCCGGTCATTCGCGGTAACACCACAATCACTGTAGACGCCAAGCGGGGTGCAGATGGCGTAACGATCCGGGATTTCACACTGATCGGGGATACCCTGCGTGCACAGGCTGACGGTACAGTTACCACGCCCGGTGGCAATCTGACCATCGACGGGCAGGCCACGGTCAATGCTCAGGACCTCTCCATCTTTTCGGGCCTTGCAAATCGCGAGCTTGGCGGTGCCTTACAAGCGCAGCTCAACGGTAAGGGCGCGGTTCAGACGCTGGAATTCGATGGGACCGCCAGCGTGACGAGCCGGGACATCAAAACCGGCATGTCTGAAATTGAACCCCTGGTTTCGGGTCGGACCGAGATCACGTTTGACGGTGCGCTCAGTCAGGATCAAATTGTGATCCGCGACGCCAAGGTGAACGGAACCGCCCTTACGGCACAAGCGGCAGCCACAATCGACGATCCGACAAGTGCGCTGGCTGTGGATGGCGAAGCCAGCCTGAACATCCCCGATCTGTCTCTGTTCTCGGGCCTTGCCAAACGCGACCTTGCCGGGTCAATCAAAACCGATGTTTCGGGCAAAGGTGCGTTAGGAAGCAAAAGCTTTGATGTGAAAGGCAAACTGGATGCGAACGACATCCAGACCGGAATCGACGCTGTCGACAAACTGATCCAAGGGCGCACCACCCTGACCGTGGACGCGCAAAAAGGCGATGATGGTCTTGATATTCGCGGTTTCCGGTTGAAAGGGACCGCCCTGTCGGCAGAGGCCTCTGGGAAACTCGATCGGGATGCCGGAGGGTTGAGCTTTACTGCTGCGCTGGACGACTTGGGCCGACTGTCGCAAACATTGACGGGGCCATTGAAACTGGATGGAAACGTCGCGCCCACAAGCACAGGCTTTGAAGGCAAAGCCAATCTGCAAGGACCGGACAGCTCTTATGCCAAAGTCGCGGGTTCGGTCGATACGAACGGCTCAGCCGACTTGGACTTCGACGCAAAATTCAACCGTATTGAGCGGTTCGTCCCTGATTTCCCGGGCACCATCGCAGCGACGGGCAATGCAAAGCGGGACAATGGGCTTTGGACCATCGATGCCAAAGCCGAAGGGCCCGCCGACATCACCAGCACCGTTGCCGGAACCTTCGACGAAACCAGCACTGAAGCCGATCTTAAGGCGCAAGGCGGCGTCAACCTTGGGATAGCAAATATCTTTATTACACCCAACAAGATCGACGGGTCGGCACGTTTCAATTTGGCCCTGAAAGGGGCACCTGCGCTGGCGTCGCTGAGTGGATCTGTCACGACCTCTGGCACATCACTTGCTATTCCAGATGCAGGCCAAACGATCACCGGTATCAGCGGCCAGATCGATCTGGCGCAAAGTCGTGCAACCATCAAACTCAGCGGTGGAGTACGCGCTGGCGGTGGCTTTACCGTTACCGGACCTGTTGACCTTACACCGCCTTTCAACGCCCAGATCACGACGGCGTTGAACAGCCTCGTGCTGACGGATCAGCTGCTCTATGAGACTACCTTGAATGGCCAGATCGCAATGACCGGGGCGCTAGCCGGAGACAGTTCGATTGCCGGGCAAATCACGTTCGACGAAACCAACATCAATCTCGCGGCCGCTTCCGGCGCGGTCGGGGCGGCACCGATCCCCGAGATTGAACATGTCAATGAAAGCCGCCCGGCCTTTGTCACCCGAGAACGCGCGGGGCTGGTTGTCACGGAAGAAGCCAGCCAAAGCAATTCCAGAATTGCGCTGGACATCAGCCTGCTGGCCCCCAAGGCCGTGTTCGTCCGAGGACGGGGCGTAAACGCAGAGTTGGGTGGCCGGATCTTCATCGGCGGCACCACCACTGCCGTCGTTCCGTCCGGCCAGATCGAACTGATCCGAGGCAATTTCGACATTCTGGGCCGCCGGTTGGCCCTGACGAAAGGCATCGTTACCCTCCAAGGCGACCTGACACCTTATATCGAGTTCGAGTCCTCGGCCAGTACGTCGGACGGAACTGCCACAATCGAAATTGCAGGACCTTTGGATTCGCCCGAGGTCAACGTGTTCTCTGACCCCGAACGCCCAGCCGAAGAAGCGCTTGCGATGCTGCTGTTCGGGAATCGGTTCTCGGAGATTTCACCATTCCTGATTGCGCAGATGGCCGCCTCGCTGGCCCAACTCAGCGGCGCGGGCGGTGATGTAACCAAGGGCCTGCGGGACTCCACCGGCGTGGATACAATCGATGTCGGCGCTTCGGAAAGTGGTGCGGGTCGGTTGGGGGCTGGCGCCTATTTGGGTGAAAACCTGTACACCGATTTCACGGTCAATACCGAAGGCGATACCGAGGTGAACCTGAACCTGGATGTGACAGACAATTTCACGGTCAAGGGCACGGTTGATGGCCGCGGCGAAACCGGCATCGGGGTATTTTTCGAACGCGATTATTAAAGCGTCATTTGCGGCGAATACCAATCGGCTGCCCAATCTGGGGCGCGGGTGGCAAAGACGCGTGATCCGACACCATCCGTGCCAACCGAGTGACCGCCCAATCCGGATAGGGTTCAGAGCGACCTGTTCTGTGGCTGACATTCATGAACAGCACTTCTTGCGTGGCGCATACAGTCTGGTCGGGGGCCGAGATCATTTGACCGAAATAGTGCCCCCGTTTGTGATCTGCATCCAACAATCGAAACTGGAAATAGATCGTCATGTCGTCGGTCACTTCGCGCAGAAACTGCATGTGGGATTGCAGGACGTACGGCCCCTGCCCCAACGCCTGAACCTGAGGCTCGCCAAGACCAAGATGATCGACAAGCAACCGTTCAAAAGCCAAATCGAACGCGACGCCATAATACCCCACATTCATATGCCCGTTGTAGTCGATCCAATCTGGATGCAGCGCAAACTCGTGAATTTCAACAGGCGCATCGTACGGACCATCATGGCCACCTAAGGGCTGGGTTTCCTGTGGCATGGCAACAGTCCTCACTCGTCCGGATCTTCAAAGATCGCAACGGCGCGGATGAACCCGGCCGACGCACCTTTGATCTTGAAGGGAAAACAGGAAATCTCAAACCCTGCCGGCGGAAGCGTTTCCAGATTAGTCAGCTTTTCCATGTGGCAATACCCGATCTCCATCGAGGCACGGTGCCCTTCCCAGATGATCGAGGGGTCTTTGGTTTCCGCATATTCCTGCGCGGTCAGCGGAAAGGGCGCATCCCAACTCCAGGCATCTGTTCCGGTCACCCGGACCCCGCGCTCGGTCAGGTACAAAGTCGCCTCACGGCCCATACCGCACCCCTTCATCAGATAGTCGGGTTGGCCGTACTGCGTCCCTGCTGACGTGTTGACCACCACGATATCCAATGGGTTCAGCCTATGACCGATCCGCTTCAGCTCGGCTTCGACATCCGCTGCGGTGACCACATAGCCATCCTCGAAATGACGGAAATCCAGTTTAACACCGGGGTTCATGCACCATTCCAAAGGAACCTCATCAATGGTGATTGCCCGCTCGCCTTTGCTCATTGTGGAATGGTGGTGATAGGGCGCGTCCAGATGGGTGCCGTTGTGGGTCGCGATTTGCAAACGTTCCAACGCCCAGCCCTCGCCACCCGGTAGGTCTTCTTTGGCAAGACCGGGAAAAAAGGACATGACCTGCTCGGCAGTTTGGTCATGTGTCAGGTATTCGATCTCGGGCAGCATGATCGGCGGGTCCGATACAATGCCGGTTTCCAGCGGGACGGACAGGTCCACAAAACGCCGCGCCATAGCATTCTCCGTTTTTGATCGTTGGCACAGGGTTGGCCGCGCGTAAGCTGCTGTCAAGACGCGAAAAAGGCGGTCCATTAAGACCGCCTATTCGAAAGAGTGACTGGCGCAGAGGTTATTCCGCTGCGATGGCGTCTTCGATCTTTTCGACCTTTATCGCCGAGAACTTGAACTCGGGGATCTTGCCATAGGGGTCGATGGCCGAATTGGTCAGCATGTTCGCAGCCGCCTCGACATAGGCAAACGGGATGAACACCATGTCTTCGGCGATCGCCCGGTCGGCACGCACCATGATCTCGATGGAACCGCGACGGGTCGTCAGACGGATCATCTCGCCCGGTTCGATCCCCATCAGCTTGAGCGTGCGCGGATTCATCGAACAGTTCGCTTCCGGCTCTACGGCATCCAGAACAGTGGCGCGGCGGGTCATTGAACCCGTGTGCCAATGCTCCAACTGGCGACCCGTTGTGGCGATCATCGGATACTCTTCATCCGGGGCCTCATCCGGTGGGATGATGCTGGCCGGAGTAAACTTTGCCTTGCCGTCGGCGCGCGGGAAGCCGTCGCCGAACACGATGGACTGGCCTGGGTCGGTCTCGCTGAGCGACGGGTAAGTGATCGTCTCGGTTTCCAGACGTTCCCACGTGATGTTGTCCAACGACTCCATGGTCAGCTTCATCTCGGCAAAGACCTGAGACACATCGGTGTACTCCCAGTTCAGACCGATGCGCTGCGCCAACTCAACCGTGATCGCCCAATCCTCGCGCGCCTCACCCGGAGGTGCCACGGCCGGACGCACACGCTGTACCTGACGGTTGGTGTTCGATACCGTCCCGTTCTTTTCATACAGCGCCGAGGCCGGCAGGATAATGTCGGCATAGTTCGCCGTTTCAGTCAGGAAAATGTCCTGCACGATCATCAGATCCAGCTTGGCCAAAGCATCACGGGCGTGGTTTACATCCGGGTCGGACATGGCCGGGTTTTCGCCCAGAATGTACATGCCCTTGATGTTGCGCGCATAGATTTGATCAATGATCTCGGTAACGGTCAGGCCCTTCTCGTTCGAGAAATCGTCCGAACCCCAGACATCGGTAAACTGAGCCCGGATGTTGTCATCCGTGACGGTCTTGTAGTCCGGCAGGAACATCGGGATCAGACCCGCATCCGAGGCACCTTGAACGTTGTTCTGGCCACGCAGCGGGTGCAGACCCGCGCCGGGCTTGCCCACGTTGCCGGTCATAAGCGCCAGGCTGATCAGGCAGCGCGAGTTGTCGGTGCCGTGGATATGCTGGCTGACACCCATGCCCCAGAAGATCAGACCGGCCTTAGCCTGCGCAAAGGTGCGGGCCACGCGGCGCAACTGATCTGGTTCGATGCCACAGATCGGTGCCATCGCCTCGGGCGTGAACTGGCGCAGGTGTTCTTTTTCGGCCTCCCAGTTCTCGGTCCAGCGGTGAATGTACTGGCTGTCGTAGAGTTCCTCTTCAACAATCACGTTCATGATCGCATTCAGCATCGAGACATCAGCACCCGGGCGGAATTGCAGCATTTCGTCTGCGAATTTGCGCATCCCGACGCCGCGCGGATCCATCACAATCAGTTTGCCGCCGCGTTTGGTGAATTGCTTGAAGTAGGTCGCTGCAACGGGGTGGTTTTCAATCGGGTTGGCCCCGATGATGATTGCCACATCCGCGTTTTCGATCTCGTTGAAGGTCGCTGTCACAGCGCCCGATCCCACGTTCTCGATCAAAGCTGCGACAGACGACGCGTGGCACAAACGGGTGCAGTGGTCGACGTTGTTGTGTTTGAAGCCCTGACGGATGAACTTCTGGAACAGGTAGGCTTCTTCGTTGGTACACTTGGCCGAGCCAAAACCTGCAACGCTGCGCGGATCTTCCTCGCGCAGAGCCATCAGCTTGGTCGCAGCCAGATCCATCGCCTCTTCCCACGTTGCTTCGCGGAAATGAGTCGACAGGTCCGAAGGATCGACGTTCAGACCCTTTTCAGGGGCATCTTCGCGCCGGATCAACGGCTTGGTCAGGCGGTGCGGGTGGTGGATGTAGTCAAAGCCAAAGCGGCCTTTGACACACAGACGGCCTTCGTTAGCGGGGCCGTTAATGCCCTCGACATATTTCACCTTGCCGTCTTTGACCTTCAGCGAGACTTTACAGCCCACACCGCAGAACGGGCAGACGCTTTCGGTCTCGGAATCGTAGTCCTTGCTGTCGCCCAATTGCTGATCATCCAGCACGGTGGCGGGCATCAGCGCACCGGTCGGGCATGCCTGAACACATTCACCACAGGCCACGCAAGTTGATGCGCCCATTGGGTCGTTCTGGTCGAACACCACCTGCGCAGTGTGGCCGCGACCAGCCATGCCGATCACGTCATTCACCTGCACGTCACGGCAAGCGCGAACGCAGAGGTTGCAGTTGATGCAGGCGTCCAGATTGACACGCATCGCAACGTGGCTGTCATCCAGCAGAGGGATTTTCTCGGCCTCTTTCGCGGGAAATCGGCTGTCGCTGACATCGTTCAGCTTGGCCATGTCCCAGAAATGGCTTGAGGCATCATGCGGTTGCTCAGGCTGGTCGGCCACCAGCAGTTCCATGACCATGGCCCGCGATTTCTCGGCGCGGTCGGTGTCGGTTTTGACGACCATCCCTTCGGCCGCCGGACGAATGCACGAGGCGACCAGTGTACGCTCGCCTTCGACTTCGACCATGCACGCGCGGCAGTTGCCGTCTGGTTTGTAGCAAGGTGCCGGTTTGTGGCACAGGTGGGGGATCACCAGTCCACGGCCATTGGCCGCTTCCCAGATCGTGGTGCCCTCGGGCACAGTGACGTCATCGCCGTTCAGGTTGAAGGTGACGGTCTTGGTTGGGCTTGCGTCAAGCATGGCTCTGTCTCCCTCAGATTTCGTTAGCGAAATGTTTCATGACCAGGCGGATCGGGTTCGGGGCCGCCTGCCCCAGACCGCAGATCGAGGCATCACCCATGACCTGGCAAAGATCTTCCAACAGTTCGGTGTCCCATTTGTCGGCCTGCATCAGCTTAACCGCCTTTTCGCAACCCGCGCGGCAGGGCGTACACTGACCGCAGCTTTCATCTTCGAAGAACCGCAGCATGTTCAGCGCAGCGTCGCGAGCGGTGTCCTGATCTGACAGAACCACAACTGCAGCGGAGCCGATGAAGGTGCCCAGTGGTTGCAAAGTGTCAAAGTCGAGCGGGACGTCGTCGATGCTGGAGGGGAGAAGACCTGACGACGGCCCGCCCGGTTGATACGCCTTGAACACATGGCCTTCGGCCATGCCGCCGGCGGCATCAATCACATCAAGTATGGTCGACCCTGCGGGCAGCAGGTACACACCGGGCTTTGCCACCCGGCCCGAGACCGAATAGCTGCGCAGGCCAGTGCGGCCATTCTTTTCGGTGCTGTTCAGGCATTCCGGCCCTTCACGGCACACTTTGGTGACCCAATACAGTGTTTCGACATTGTGCACCAAGGTCGGGCGGTTAAAGACACCAACTTGCGCCACGAACGGAGGACGGTGACGCGGCAGGCCCTTCTTGCCTTCAATCGACTCGATCATCGCGGATTCCTCACCGCAGATGTAAGCACCAGCACCCCGGCGCAGGTCGATGTAACCTTTGTCGACAATACCCGCCTGTTCCAAGGCAGCAATTTCACGGCGCAGAATCTCCAGCACTGCCGGGTATTCATCGCGCATGTAGATAAAGCAGGTCTCAGCCTCGACCGCCCAGGCGGCGATCAACATGCCCTCAAGGAAGACATGCGGCGTGCGTTCCAGATAGTAGCGGTCTTTGAACGTGCCCGGCTCGCCCTCATCTCCGTTTACGGCCAGATAGCGTGGACCTTCGTTCATGCGAACAAAGCCCCATTTCTTACCCGACGGGAAACCGGCGCCACCCAGACCACGTAGGCCCGAGGACAGCACGTCTTCTTGCACCTTTTCCCAATCACCGCCGTCGCGCAGCTCTTTGAGCTTGGCGTAACCGCCATTGGCTTCATAGGCGGCGAAGCCTTCATAATCGGGCAGATGCGCGTGGGTGTCGCCCGCAGCAATCGCGGCCTGCACCTTTTCGGGTGTTGCGTGGTCAATGTGGTTGTGACCAATCTCAAGCACCGGAGCAGTGTCGCAGCGGCCCATACACGGCGCACGAACAACGCGGACCTCAGCCGGATCCAAGCCGTCTTCCAGAGCTTTCTGCAGCTGCTGGGCACCAGCCATTTCACAAGACAGGGAATCACAGACCCGGATCGTCAGCGCGGGCGGAGGCGTCTCGTCCTCTTTTACCACATCGAAATGGGCATAGAAGGTGGCGGTCTCATAGATCTCAGCCTGTCCGACACGCATCTCAACAGCCAGCGCAGCGATGTGGTCGGCGCTGATACGGCCGTGTGCGTCCTGAATCAAATGCAGAAATTCGATCAACAGGTCACGGCGGCGCGGGCGGTCACCCAACAGGCGATGAATTTCAGCCTGCGCCTCATCCGTGAATTGACGGCCTTTGGGCGTGTGCCGCCCCTTGCCTTTACCTGACTTCCAGACGCCCTTGGGTGCGCCTGATGGCTTGGTATCTAATGGTGCCATGATGCCCTCCGATTGAGGCTCCGTGTCTCATCAGAATAGCATATCGTCAAATCTCTTGTCGCTATCGCACGATAACGACAGCTTATCACCGCAAAGACGTCACCACAGCACGCAAAGCCTGAACCGTCGGCAGTTCCGGATCACGGTTGAGGGTCGCCAGACAAATCGGTTTGCTGACAATGGGATCGACCAAGGGCAGCACCTTGGTCCCCCTCAAATCGCCCAGCGCGCGCACCAGAACGCGGGGGACAACGGTGGCCGCCAGCCCCTCACGCGCCATCACCATCGAGGCCGTGAATCCGCTGGTTTCGGCCACAACATCTGGATGAAGGCCCTGTTCGGCGAATATCCGGTCCAGAATTCTCCGGTTCTGCATCTGCGGTTCCAGCAGGCTGAGCGGAAATTCTGCCACCCGCGCCCAAGGGATCGGGCCGGTCTCGTCGGTCATATGTGACGGAATCAGCAAAACATAGGTTTCTTCGTACAGAGGCTGCACCTGCCGCAGATCTGTGCCGATGCTGTCGCCGTAAGTAATGCCCGCGTCCAAGCTGCCCTCATCCAGCCGATGCTGAATCGCGGTCGCTGACATGGTTTCGATCCGCGTGATGATACGCGGATGCGCATCGCGTAGCCGTTTGATCAGGCGACCGGTGAAGGCGATCGCGGTGGGGATCACGCCAAGGATCAGCGTTCCGGTGATCTCACCTTTGGCGGCCAGCACCTGCTGTTCCAGCGCTTTGGTATCGTCGAGAATACGCCGCGCCCGCTGGACGATCATCTCGCCCTCTTCGGTCAGACCCTGAAACCGGTTGGCCCGGCGCACGATGGAGACGCCCAGACGGTCTTCGAGATTGCGAATGCGCATCGAAAAGGCAGGCTGCGAAATCCCGCATTCCTCGGCTGCCTTGGCAAAGTGGCGATGCCGCGCCAAGGCGCTGAGGAGTTGGAGGTCGCGGATTTCGATCATTTAGGATATTCTCGAATGGCATGCTAAGAAGTTACTCTAGCGAGGTTTTCAATGCGTAGAAACGCGTGATCTGACCAGAATCTCTGCCCAATACGAGTACGCAAGCAAAATACGAGCAGGCAAACTCCCCGAGATGGTATCTGAATGTCAGAGAAGCGGACATAGCAGCAGCCGCAACTTGAAAGAACACGTAGTACAATGACTGAGCTTAAACGGAGGGTCTTTAGAGATGGCGAAATACTCACGCACTTTCATATTGGTCTTTTTTGCCTTGGTCACCGTAATGCCAGCTAACGCGCAAAGCGAGGAAAAAGAGCCGGCAACAAACCCCGTTTTTCTTCCAGATTGCCCGCCACAACTTGCAAGTCGCGGTGACACGCAACCTTATTCAACAAAACCCTTCAATTGTCATTGCTCTGCTGAAGCCAGAAGACTTAGAGGTGGCTATGCGTACGGCAGTGGTCCATACGACGGGATAAGCAATATCTGCATGGCCGCGCTTCATGCCGGAGCAACAGGAAAACAGGGAGGTGACGTTCGTGTCATCCCTGGACCTGTTCAGGAGAGCTTTGTGGGCACCCTTGCGAACGGAGTTTTTAGTTCAGACTGGGACCATCCAAGCCAGTTCGGCAGTTTCGACGTCGAGCGATTTGTGGGCCACTAGTCACAAGTGCTCGATGGAGACCTTGCACTACAAAAACAATTTCTATGGAATTAGCCAATTCCCGGATTGGGCTCAAAGCGGTCATGGCTCGGGTGCTCGCGCAATGACATCCCAGAATTGAAGCAGAGAAGGTGCCACGGCTTAAGTGTTAAACAAAAAATGCATCACATCGCCGTCCTTGACGATGTAGCCCTTGCCCTCGGCCCGCATCTTGCCCGCTTCTTTGGCACCTTGCTCACCATTGGCGGCGATGTAGTCGTCATAGGCGATGGTCTCCGCGCGGATGAAGCCCTTTTCGAAATCACCATGGATGACACCAGCCGCTTGTGGCGCGGCGGTGCCGGTGCGGATGGTCCAAGCGCGGGCCTCTTTCGGGCCGACGGTGAAATAGGTTTCCAGCTTCAACAGGTCGTAGCCCGCGCGGATCAGGCGGTCGAGGCCGGGTTCTTCCAGACCCATTTCCTCAAGGAACATCTGGGCTTCGTCCTCTTCCAGCAGGCTGATCTCTTCTTCGATCTTGGCGCTGATGATGACGTGAGAATTGCCCTGCGCGGCGGCCATCTCGGCCACTTTCGCTGAATACTCGTTGCCCTCAGCCGCCTCTTCCTCGGATACATTGCAGACATAAAGCACCGGTTTGGTGGTCAGCAGTTGCAGCATCTTCCATGCCTTGGCGTCTTCGTCGCTCACTTCGACCAATCGCGCAGGCTTGCCGTTTTCCAGCATAGCTTGCGCCTCGGCCAACAGACGATCCTGCTGCTGCGCTTCTTTGTCATTGCCCTTCAGCTTGCGCACCAGATTGGCGCGGCGCTTTTCGATGCTTTCCAGATCGGCCAGCATCAGCTCTGTCTCGATGGTGTCGGCATCGGCCACCGGATCGACACGGCCATCCACATGGGTCACGTCGCCGTCTTCGAAACAGCGCAGCACATGTGCAATGGCGTCGGTTTCACGAATGTTGGCCAGAAACTGGTTACCCAGACCCTCACCCTTTGAGGCACCTTTGACCAGGCCGGCAATATCCACGAACGTCATCCGCGTTGGAATAATCTGTTTCGACGCAGCAATCGCGGCCAGCTTGTCCAGACGGTCATCCGGCACGGCCACGTCGCCCACGTTTGGCTCGATGGTGCAAAACGGGAAGTTCGCCGCCTGCGCGGCTGCGGTTTTGGTCAACGCGTTGAACAGGGTCGATTTGCCCACATTCGGCAGACCCACGATTCCCATTTTAAAGCCCATCACGGCCTCCTGCATAGAATACGAACGCAGCTTCTATGCAGGTCAGCCTCAATGCGCAAGCCATTGCTGGACTTGCCACGGCTGAGTCCAAATCGTCACATCACAAAAACGTTCCAAAAACGTGTTCTTGGCTGAATTGAAAAAATGCCTCTACGATAACCAACTAGCATTGAACGACGAGAATTCACTGGCAAAATAAAATGAAACAGCTTTTACTTGCGACCGCGTTGACAGTTTCCACATATGCGACAGCCCAAGCCCAACAAGTCATATTTGGCGCTGGATATGCAGACTTCTCTGACAATGCATCCGAGGACCAAGCGCTTTTCTCCCTTGAATACCACCATAAGCCGTTTCACGAGGCGACCCGGTTCAGCGTGGGTTGGGGAACGGCATTGTCTCTACATGAGAATGGCGATTTTCACATCGGCCTGGGGGTGGTCGGACTGTATGCGCTGAACGAACGCTGGTTTGTGGAAGGCAGCGTCATGCCAGGGTATTTTAACCCAAGTATTGATCTGAACGACTTGGGGGGTGACTTTCAGATCCGCAGTCTCCTTGGCCTGGGCTATGCACTGGACAACGGAAACAGTGTGTCGTTCGCGATCACACATAAATCCAACGCCAGCACAAACGACGATAACCCTGGCGTAAACGCGGTGCTGCTGCGCTATCATCTTGGCTTCTGATCTATTCCTGCCCTGGCGGGATTGATTTTCGGGCAAACTTTCTGCACACGGGTCCAAACCCGAGTGCAAGGACATCCGATGACCCGTATCGACGCAAAGTTTGCCGCCCTGAAAGCCGAAGGAAAGAAGGCTTTTGTTGCCTATGTCATGGCCGGAGACCCCGACTATGATACCTCACTTGAAGTGGTTAAGGGTCTGCCGGGCGCTGGTGTAGACGTCATCGAACTGGGCCTGCCATTTACCGACCCGATGGCCGATGGGCCGACAATTCAGGCAGCGGGTCAACGCGCTTTGGATGGCGGCATGACGTTGCAACGCACATTGGATCTGGCCCGCACATTCCGGGAAACGGACGATACGACTCCGATTGTCCTGATGGGGTATTACAACCCAATTTACAGCCGGGGTGTAGACGCATTTCTGGCCGATGCAAAAGAAGCCGGGATTGACGGTTTGATCGTTGTGGACCTGCCGCCGGAAGAAGACGAAGAACTGTGCCTGCCCGCTCAGGCGGCGGGGTTGAACTTCATCCGTCTGGCAACCCCGACCACTGACGACAAGCGCCTGCCGCGCGTTCTGCAGAACACATCCGGTTTCGTTTATTACGTCTCGATCACCGGGATCACCGGCGCGGCCGAAGCTCAGGCAACGGATGTTGGCCCCGAAGTCGCTCGCATCAAAGCCGCGACAGATTTGCCGGTGATCGTGGGTTTTGGCATCAACACGCCCGAGAAGTCCCGCAATATCGCATCCGTGTCCGACGGTGCCGTCGTCGGATCGGCGATCGTGAGCCAGATCGGCGCAGGCAAACCGGTAGCCGAAGTACTGGATTTTGTTAAATCTCTGTCAGATGGGGCGCACAGCGTCTGACCTAGAGAGCGCATTTCAATATCTAACAAACCGCCGCAGAATGCCCTGCGGCGGTTTTTTTGACGGCCGGTCACGTGGTCAATCCATTGCAGGCCTTGGAAGGGATTGGTAAGGAAAATTAACCAGAAAACCCAGAGGTCCTCAGCCATGCCCGTAATTACCAATATCGAAGACCTCAGGCGCATATATGAACGTCGTGTACCACGGATGTTCTATGACTACGCCGAAAGCGGCAGTTGGACGGAACAGACGTTTCGCGAAAACAGCAGCGATTTTGAAGAAATCCGTCTGCGCCAACGGGTAGCGGTTGATATGTCCGGGCGTTCGACATCATCACAGATGATTGGCGAGGATGTTTCGATGCCTGTTGCACTGGCACCGGTCGGTCTGACGGGGATGCAGCACGCGGATGGAGAAATGAAAGCGGCCAAAGCGGCCGAGGAGTTTGGCGTACCTTTCACCCTGTCCACCATGTCGATCAACTCGATCGAGGACGTGGCAGAACACACCAACAAGCCATTCTGGTTCCAGCTTTATACGATGAAGGACACGGATTACGTCAGCCGACTGATCCAGCGCGCCAAAGACGCCAAATGTTCAGCGCTGGTAATCACTTTGGATCTGCAAATTCTTGGTCAACGCCACAAGGACCTGAAAAATGGCCTTTCTGCCCCTCCGAAACTGACGGCAAAAACCATCGCCAACCTGATGACCAAATGGACTTGGGGTGTCCAAATGCTGCGCGCGCAAAGACGCGAATTCGGCAACATCGTAGGGCATGTAGAAGGCATCTCAGACGCTTCGTCGTTAGGTGCCTGGACCGCCGAGCAGTTCGATCCCAGCCTGGATTGGGCCAAAGTCGAAAAACTGATGGAACAATGGGGCGGCAAGGTCATCCTGAAAGGGATACTGGATGCCGAAGACGCCAAGATTGCTGCCAAGCTGGGCGCAGACGCCATTGTTGTGTCCAACCACGGGGGGCGTCAACTGGACGGTGCCCTGAGTTCGATCCGCGTGCTCCCCGAGATCATGGATGCTGTCGGTGGAGATATCGAGGTGCATTTGGACAGCGGCATCAGATCCGGGCAGGACGTTTTAAAGGCATTGGCCTTGGGGGCGAAAGGCACCTACATTGGGCGCGCTTTTGTTTACGGTCTGGGCGCCATGGGGCAAAAGGGCGTGACCGCGGCGCTGGAAGTAATCCAAAAAGAACTGGACACCACAATGGCACTTTGCGGTGAGCGTAAAGTGACCGATCTTGGCCGCCATAACCTTCTTGTGCCCGAAGATTTTGGCGGTCGCTGGCAAGACTGAACCAGTTGTTAAAGGGAGGCTCTGCCCCCGGTCGCCCGATGGGCGCCTCCCCCGCGATATTTATAGCCAGATGAAGCAAGGATCCTTTATTCATCTGGCCGAAAATACCTCGGAGCGCGAGGCAGAGCCTCGCAAAAAGGAAAACGGCTAAAAACCTCTTTTCAAACCCAATGAATCAAGCTAAGGACGCGGCTTCACGCGGGCATACAGCCTTGGAGGATGCCCGCCCTAACATTGGAGAATTATCATGGCTGGAGAGATTCCTGATCTCGTAGCTCTGGAACGGACGGGGACAGGCAAGGGCGCCGCTCGTCAGGCACGCCGCGACGGCATGGTTCCGGGCATTGTTTTTGGTGGCGATAAAGAGCCGCTGCCGATTCAGATCCCGTTCAACGAGTTGTTCAAGCGCCTGAAAGCAGGCCGCTTCAAGTCGACTCTGTGGAACCTGAAAGTTGACGGCCACGAAGATGTCCGCGTCATCTGCCGCGATGTCCAGCGTGACATCGTCAAAGACTTGCCGACCCACCTGGACCTGATGCGTCTGCGCCGGACCACCAAAATCGCGCTGTTTATCCCCGTTGAGTTCATCAACGAAGACGAAGCGCCCGGCATCAAGAAGGGCGGCGTTCTGACTGTTGTCCGTCCGGAAGTCGAACTGGTCTGCACCGCGGGTGATATCCCTGAGAAGATCACCGTGGATGTGACCGGTCTGAACATCAACGACGTTGTCACTATTTCGTCGGTCGACCTGCCCGCAGGCACCAAACCGACCATCGACCGTGACTTCGTGATTGCCAACATTTCGGCACCAACAGGTCTGTCCACAAGCGACGACGAAGAAGGTGAAGAAGTGGCAGCTGACGAGGTTGAAGTCGTCGGTCAGGACGCTGCTGAAGAGTAAGCTCGAACTTCAAGAGTTCGGATTTGGAAACGGGGCCCCTGTCGGGCCCCGTTTTCTTTTGCCGCTCGGGCTGGAAACAGGTGGCATTCCGTGCCATCAACCACCTGCATCGCACAAGGATGAGACTATGAAACTGTTTGTCGGATTGGGGAACCCGGGGTCGAAATACGCCCGCAACCGGCACAATATTGGCTTCATGGCCGTGGAACGGATCGCCGAGGATCACGGCTTTGGCCCATGGAAATCCAAATTTCAGGCCGAAATCACCGAGGGGCGTTTGGGTGATGAAAAAGTTCTGCTGATCAAACCACAGACCTTCATGAACCGGTCGGGACAGTCGGTGGGAGAAGCGATGCGGTTCTACAAACTGGATTCAACCGATGTGACCATCTTTCACGACGAGCTGGACCTCGCCCCCGGCAAAGTCCGCGTGAAAGCGGGTGGAGGGCATGCCGGGCATAATGGCCTGCGCTCGATCCATGATCATATCAGCCCGGCTTATGACCGCGTACGGTTGGGGATCGGGCATCCGGGGCGGAAAGAGATGGTCTCGCCCTATGTTCTGGGCGATTTTTCCAAGGCAGATGCCGACTGGCTGGATGATGTTCTGCGCGGGGTTTCAGACGGCGCGGCATATTTGGCAAACGGAGATGGTGGCAAATTCATGAATGCGGTCGCGCTGCGCACTGCTCCACCGCGATCTTCGAAGACCCCTGCCCCGAAGACCCAGGCAAAGCCTGATACACCAACAGAACCAGTGGTTGATGACCGCTCTGCCATGCAGAAGCTGTTGGACAAATTCAAATAGCAGGTCCAAAACCTTCCGTTACGTAGCCATTGCAGAATGAATGCGGCCGCGATCCAATACCGTGGACCAAGGGAGGCTAAGGGATGAGAACCTTCTTGAAATGGGTGCTGCGCATCGGTGTAGCGCTGACTTTGGCAGCCGTTGCCGTAGGGTTGTGGAAACGTGAAGAGCTGCAGCGCCTGATGGCTGTGAACTCGCTGTTTTCCGAAGAAAAGATCGTTCACAATTTTTCGCATATGGACACGGCTTTTTTGACTGTTGATCTGCCCCGTGGCAACGCCCCGACATGGGAGCTGCCTTATGGCGACGGGTTTGATTTGCCGGACGGCACCGACGCCTGGATCGATGAACGCTCTGTCACCTCGTTGCTGGTGATGCAGGACGGCGATATCCGGTTCGAGGAATACTATCTGGGCACCGGACCGGATGACCGTAGAATCTCGTGGTCGGTGGCAAAAAGCTATTTGTCAGCTCTGTTTGGGATTTTGTTGGATGAGGGCGCAATCGAGTCGCTGGATGACCCGGTGATAAAATACGCGCCAAAGCTCAAGGGCAGCGCGTATGAAGGCGCGACAATCCGCAATGTGTTGAACATGGCCAGCGGGGTCACCTTTGACGAGGATTATCTGGACCCGAATTCCGACATCAACAGGATGGGGCGCGTGATCGCCTTAGGTGGTGAGCTGGACGATTTCGCGGCATCCTTGCAAGACAGCTTCGCGACGCCGGGCGAAACCTGGCAATACGTCTCGATCGATACACACGTCCTGGGCATGGTGATACGCGGCGCGACCGGGCAGAGCGTTGCAGATCTGCTGACTGAAAAAATCATTCAACCCTTGGGCCTGGAACGCGACGGATACTACGTTACCGACGGTACCGGTGTTGCTTTTGTTTTGGGCGGCCTGAACTTCACCACGCGCGATTTTGCTAGGTTTGGTCAGATGATACTGCAAGACGGCGAAGTGAAAGGGCAGCAACTGGTCCCCGCCGAATGGATATTTGAGGCCACGCAACCCAGCGCCCCGACGGCACAAGGCAAGGTCGGGTATGGCTATCAGTGGTGGATACCCCGAGGTGCGCATGAGGGTGAGTTTCTGGCCCGTGGCGTTTACGGTCAGTACATTTATTTCAATCAGCCCCGCGGTGTTCTTATCGTCTCGACCGGTGCAGATCGCCTGTTCCGTGAACCCGGCGTGAATGATCAGAACATCGAAATGTTCCGCAAGATCGCAGAAAGCCTGTAAGGTAGCCTTATGCAAAAGCAAGACAGTATCAATGTGCTGGGTGGTGTCCTCGCCCCCTGCTCAAGAGATCCCCTAACCGGCTTTTTCCGGGACGGCGCTTGTAACACCTGCCCCGAAGATCAGGGCAGCCACACCGTTTGTGCGGTGATGACAGCCGAGTTTCTGGCCTTTTCGAAATATGTCGGAAATGATCTGAGCACTGCACGGCCCGAATTCGACTTTCCCGGTCTCAAGCCCGGTGACAGCTGGTGCCTTTGCGCCAGTCGCTTTCTACAAGCCCATGACGAAGGATGTGCGCCTCAGGTCCATCTTGAGGCCACGCATCAACGCGCGTTAGAGATCGTGCCCCTTGAAGTTTTGCGACAGCACAAAGCGGAAAAGTGAAAGCCTCAGAAGAGCCATGTCTGATCCACTCAGAATGGTTCAGAAGGACATTTGCCAGAGCAGGTTAACGCTGTAGTTCTCGAACCCGCTTTCACCAATGCCGTCATAAAACACGTTAGCCGCAAGCAAACTGTTATTCTCTAGTCGGTAGTCAAAGCCCAAATCCGCACGGGCACGGGCCGTATCGCCAATCGGTGTCACGCCGGGGACAGTGCCGGTGCCCGAGGTTGTACTCCAGATCCCTGACAATCCACCGGTTAGCTCCATGGCACCACGCGACACCTGGATAGGGTGACTGAAATCCATACCCAACCGCGCCGTAGTGAGGCTGAAGTCCTGCTGTGGAATGAGGTTCCCCAAACTGTCAGTGTACGCCTTCTGATCATCGCTGGCATAGCTGACATCCAGCAATGGCATCAAAGTCAGGGCTCCTCGCTTGATTTCGCCAGTGACGCGCGATTGCACCAACCAGCGATCGCTGTCGAAACTATCAGTATAGGTCCCAAGTGGAGAGATGTCGTTGTCAGCCTGTCCATACAGAGCGCGCCCTTCAAAAAACACCGGCTGGCTGGGCAACTTGGCGACCACGTAAGGGCCAATCAGCCACCCCGTGCCGTCAACGCTGGCCGGACCGTTTTCTGTTTCGGCATAGTCGAGTTGCAGCATAGCCCCGATCAGAAGGTTCGAATTGACCTGACGATGCGCGCCCAGAACGGCCAACGCATAAGAGCTGTCGAAATTGTCCTGTGAACTCCAGTTGCCGGTCAGATTGAACCAGACCGGGTTGGATGGATCTGAGGCAAAATTCAGATATCCCGAACCTTGCGTCACCGACGTGTCCAACACGCCAGAACCCGACCGCTGCAAGAACCGGGTCAATCCCGGCTGGTTGGTCGCAAGGCTAGTGGCCCGCGCGTTCTGAAACGCCTGTATCAGCCGCTGCGTATTTGTAACCGCCTGTACCGTCGTCACAGTGTTGGAGGCCAGGTTCAAATTCCCTGCCGCGTCGGTGAATACACCCGCTGGAACGAACAGTTCGATGGTGCCGTTGTTTTGCGGTGTCAGCGTTGCAACATAGTTGGTCCCTGACCCTGTCAGGGTGGCCGTTGCGTTTGTCACCGACAGGTCACCCACAGTGAAATCGGTGCTGGGTTCGCTGAGTGTGATCGTCGCTTGAAACGTGCCGCTTCCTGTAGCCGTCAATGCTCCGATTGTGGCCGTTGGCTGGGTTGTATCCACCAGTGTTCGCGTGTTGATTGGAACCGTGTTCGTTACACCGGACAGCGCGAATTCATATCGATAGAGCGGCCCACCTGCGGTTTCCTGTGCTGTAAATACAAACCCCATGTATCCATCAGCAGCATAAGTCGAATCTGCCCCGTCCTGACTGATAATAGTCGGATTGATCCAACCAAGCCCTGTCAACGCGGCAGGGGTGATTGCTGGCAAAACCGTGGAAACAGATCCCAAGCTGTAAAAGGTGCCCCCCGGGACAGATCCCCCCGCAGATACGAAGGCCGAGCCCAACGCCGGATTGTTGGAAATCACCACATTGCCGCCGCTGGGCGTCGGGTTGTTCTGCACTATGAAATTGGTGCCAAGCGCTGCACCCTGTTTTGTGCCCCCAAGCAATAGCGCTGCAATGAGCAGCACGAGGCTAGACAACCTCAACATAGCTGACCTTACCATTTTACCTCCTACAGCACTGCGCGGGTGCCAAACAAAAAAGGGGCTTGAGTCAAAACAGCAACCCAAGCGTGTCATCTCTTGCGCCAACAAGTAGAGACATCCCCGATAAACCGGCTCCCAAAACCAGTTTACAAAACGTTAAATCAATTCTGAGAAGTTGTATAGAATGTGGGATTGCACGACAAAGCGCCGACAACTACGCAATTGTTAATCGTTTTTTGTAAGCTGTTTAGGTCGCACCAATGAACCAGAGGTTTTTGAAGGTGTTATGCAAGAAAACGGCCCGCAACGGCAGATGGAAAACCAGCGGTGTTTTGGGAGTTGAAGCTGAGAAAAGTTAGCAAAATTGCAACAGTTCATGCGATCAAATCAGGCTATCCTCAATCAAGAAACACCGTCTTTCCTACTCGACCAGACACCTAGTCCGCTCTCGATTCCTTAGGTTTGGTGACTCTACTTATAGGCGAGTCCAACAAAGCGTAAGCGTGGATAGAAAAAACCGGGGCAAAGGGCCCCGGTTTTGATTTAACCGACTGTGCGACCTTCGGTGTCAGACATGTCGAAATTCAGATAATTCGCCACGGTCTGAACGTCCTTGTCACCCCGACCGCACATGTTCATGCAGATCAGGTGATCCTTGGGTAGATCCGGCGCGATTTTCATCACATGAGCCAACGCGTGGCTGGGTTCCAGCGCTGGGATGATGCCCTCGGTCGCGCAGCACAGCTGGAACGCCTCAAGCGCCTCTTTATCGGTGATCGACACATAATTCGCGCGGCCAATGTCGTTCAGCCAGGAGTGTTCTGGCCCGATGCCCGGATAGTCCAGGCCAGCCGAGATCGAATAGCCCTCAAGAATCTGACCGTCGTCATCCTGCAACAAATATGTGCGGTTGCCGTGCAGCACGCCCGGACGGCCCCCGGTCAGTGAGGCGCAATGCTCCATCTTCTCATTCACGCCTTTGCCACCGGCCTCGACGCCGATGATGTTGACGTCTTTGTCGTCGAGGAAGGGGTAGAACAGGCCCATTGCATTCGACCCACCACCGATGGCAGCGATGATCGTATCGGGCAGACGGCCTTCGGCCTTCATCATCTGCTCTTTCGCTTCCTTGCCGATGATCGACTGGAAGTCACGCACCATCGCCGGATAGGGATGCGGACCGGCCACGGTGCCGATGCAGTAGAACGTGTCGCGCACATTGGTCACCCAATCGCGCAGCGCGTCGTTCATCGCGTCTTTCAGCGTCCCACGGCCAGACGTGACCGGGATCACTTCGGCACCCAACAGGCGCATGCGGAATACGTTCGGGGCCTGACGCTGAACGTCATGCGCACCCATGTAGACGATGCATTTCAGGCCGAACTTGGCGCAGACGGTGGCGGTGGCCACGCCATGCTGCCCTGCCCCGGTCTCGGCAATGATCCGGGTCTTGCCCATACGCCGCGCCAGAATGATCTGGCCCAGCACGTTGTTGATCTTGTGCGCGCCGGTATGGTTCAACTCATCACGCTTCAGGTAAATCTTTGCGCCGCCCAGATGCTCGGTCAGGCGTTCGGCGAAATACAGCGGTGAGGGGCGGCCCACATAGTTGGCCCACAGATCGTCCATCTCGGCCCAGAAGGTCGGATCATCCTTGGCCTTGTTGTATTCCTCTTCCAGCGACAGGATCAGGGGCATCAGCGTTTCACTGACGAACCGTCCGCCGAAGATACCGAAACGCCCCTGTTCATCGGGGCCGGACATGAAAGAGTTGAAAAGATCGTTGGCCATGGGTGTCTCCACTCGTCGTACCCGTTGTTCATAGGAGGTGGCGGCGGGATTTGCCATGGGCAAAACGCATCATTCCGCAACCTGCGTGTTTTGGCGCCAGACTTGAATTGCCTGATCCGAGGTTGGGACACCAATGCAGCTAAAATGGTAAAACCGGTTCAAATCCGCCAATCGATCAGCCGCCATCATGACGCGACGATGTGGGCCGGATTGCGCGAAGGTCAACATCGCCTCTATATCGTGCCAAACGCTAAGTGAGAAATAGAGACCGTCCTGCCGAAAAACTGCCGCATGAAGGCACAAGGGATCACCTTTTGCTTGATGATATGCCTGCCGCGCGCGCCAGAAAAACTCGGGCGCGTTGTACCAGTGTTTTAACGAGATTCCGCCGATTGCTGCTAACATTTTCCATCCCTCCGTATCGGGGGATACGCAGCGAATTCGAAATCAGATCACACCAGAGCAGCAGCAAACGCGCGGATCAGCGTGGCATCCTTTTGGCCCGGCGCGCTTTCGACACCGGAAGAAACATCAACCTGCCGCGCGCCGGTCATCCTGGCGGCTTCAGCAACGTTTTGCGGAGTCAGGCCGCCAGCCAGCATCCATGGGCGTCGCCAGTATTTCCGACCCGCCAGCAAACGCCAATCGAACGCTAACCCATTTCCACCGGGCAATTCCGAATCCCTCGGCGGCTTTGCATCAATAAGCAATTGGTCTGCCACCTCGGAGTACAGATCTATTGCAGTCAGATCCTCGGCTTCGGCCACACCGATTGCCTTCATCACCGGCAATCCGAAACGGTCACGAACCTCAGTCACCCTATGGGGTGATTCCTTGCCGTGCAATTGAAGCATGTCCAGCGGAACTGCGGACACGATACTGTCCAGTTCTTCGTCAGTCGCATTTACGACCAATGCCACCTTCGCCACGCCCGGCGGTACCAATTGCGTCAATGCCGCAGCTTGCGCGGTCTCCAGATGGCGCGGCGACTTTGGAAAGAAAACAAAACCCACATACCCTGCTCCGCCGTCAACAGCCGCGCGCACGTGGTCAGGTGCGGTCAGGCCGCAGATTTTGAACCTAACATCTGACATGGGGTGGGCTCAACTTGCCTCATCCAGAAGGGCCAGAACATCATCTTTGCCCTCGTTTTGCTTGTTCTTGAGCTTCTTGACCTCTCGCTCAAGCTTGCGCACTTCGCTTTTCTTCACCGTTGCGTCACGGCGATGCTTATGTTCACGCATCCATTCCCAAATGAATCCGATGATCAGACCGGCCACAACACCGCCCAGAACCACAAGGAACAAGGGAAGCGAAGCGGTCAGGTTGAACCCCAGCAACTCAGCCAGCGGGTCCGGCATCAGTTTAAGTTCAACCGACTCAACATTAGCCAAGGACACCGAAATCAGGATGATCCCAAGAGTCCCAAGAAAAGCGTATCGAATGTAGCGCATCATAGGGTCAGGCTTTACCGTTCAATCGGTCCCTTAGCAACTTGCCAGTTTTGAAAAACGGTACACATTTTTCCTCGACCTGAACCGTCTCACCCGTGCGAGGGTTCCGGCCCACACGTGCATCGCGCTTTTTGACCGAAAACGCGCCGAAACCACGCAGTTCGACACGGTCGCCTCGTGACATGGCATCGGTGACTTCTTCGAACACGGTATTCACGATCCGCTCAACATCACGCTGATAGAGATGCGGGTTTTCGTCAGCGATTTTCTGAATCAATTCTGAACGGATCATGCGTGATACCCTCCCAGGCAGCCGGTGTGTCAGGTCTACTGATTTGACAGTATAGGAAAAAATCCGGTTTGGGGGAACGCATACTCTGCGCGCTGAGGCTTTATTTTGCCATATTCTCACACGAATTTTTGCCGGACAGCGGATTTTGCACACTTAAAGCGCGAACAATACCGCGAATAAGCAAGCCATTTGGAACATATTGATTCGCAACAAAAACGGCCCCGCGCTGATGCGCGAGGCCGAAATTCTTTCTTGGGATGCGCCCGGGGCTTAGTCGCCCGACTTCAGCGCTGCACCCAGGATATCGCCCAGCGACGCGCCCGAGTCGGAAGAACCGTACTGTTCCACGGCCTCTTTCTCTTCGGCGATCTCGCGTGCCTTGATCGACAGGCCCAGACGGCGGGTCTTGCTGTCGACGTTGGTGACGCGGACGTCGACCTTGTCACCGACCGAGAAACGCTCGGGGCGCTGTTCGGAACGGTCACGCGACAGGTCCGAACGACGGATGAACGACTTCATGCCTTCGTATTCGACCTCGATACCGCCATCTTCGATAGCGGTCACTTCAACGGTGATGACCGAGCCACGCTTCACGCCGCCCACGGCTTCGGCGAACTTGTCACCGCCCAGGGCTTTGATCGACAGCGAGATACGCTCTTTTTCAACGTCAACTTCCGAGACAACGGCCGAAACCATGTCGCCTTTGCGGTAGTTCTGGATCGCATCCTCGCCACGCTCGTCCCAGGACAGGTCGGACAGGTGAACCATGCCGTCGATGTCGCCTTCGAGGCCAATGAACAGACCGAATTCGGTGATGTTCTTGACTTCGCCTTCGACCTCGGTGCCCTCGGGGTGTGTTTCTGCAAACACTTCCCATGGGTTGCGCTGAGTCTGCTTCAGGCCCAGAGACACGCGACGCTTGGCGCCGTCGATTTCCAGAACCATAACGTCGACTTCCTGGCTGGTCGAAACGATCTTGCCGGGGTGGACGTTTTTCTTGGTCCAGGACATCTCGGACACGTGCACCAGACCTTCGACACCGGCTTCCAGCTCGACGAACGCGCCGTAGTCAGTGATGTTGGTGACGCGACCCTGATGGACCGAGCCCAGCGGGTATTTCGCAGCAACCAGATCCCACGGATCTTCTTGCAGCTGCTTCATGCCCAGGCTGATGCGGTGGGTTTCTTTGTTGATCTTGATGACCTGAACCTTGATGGTTTCGCCGATCGTCAGGATCTCGGACGGGTGGTTCACACGACGCCATGCCATGTCGGTGACGTGCAGCAGGCCGTCGACGCCGCCCAGGTCAACGAATGCACCGTATTCGGTGATGTTCTTGACAACACCCTCGACGGTCTGACCTTCGGACAGGTTGCCGATAACTTCGGCACGCTGTTCGGCACGCGATTCTTCCAGGATTGCGCGGCGAGACACAACGATGTTGCCACGACGGCGGTCCATTTTCAGGATCTGGAACGGCTGCTTCAGACCCATCAGCGGGCCAGCGTCGCGCACGGGGCGGACGTCAACCTGCGAGCCGGGCAGGAACGCAACTGCGCCACCCAGATCGACGGTGAAGCCACCTTTGACGCGACCAAAGATAGCACCTTCGACACGCTGGTCGTCGGCATATGCTTTTTCCAGACGGTCCCATGCCTCTTCACGGCGGGCCATCTCGCGCGAGATAACGGCTTCGCCGCGGGCGTTTTCTGCGGCGCGCAGGTAGACTTCTACCTCGTCACCAACAGCGATTTCAGGGGCTTCGCCGGGATTTGCGAATTCTTTCAGATCAACGCGGCCTTCCATTTTGTAGCCTACGTCGATGATGGCTTGGCCGGCTTCGATCGCCAGAACCTTGCCTTTGACAACAGAACCCTCTTCGGGCGTGTCCATTTCGAAGCTTTCGTTAAGGAGGGCTTCGAATTCCTCCATGGATGCGTTAGCCATGTGGCGTTGTTTTCCTTTACAGTACGTTTTTGCTGGCCGAGCGGTTGTCTCCGCCGGTCTTGTTTCATGATGCCGTCTGGCGTGACCCGGTGCGCCCCTAAGCAAACAAACACAAAGGGCCGAGGTAACCCGGCCCTGCTCAGAAACGTCATCCGGACGTTGACCGCCCTTGTATCGACAGCGCGCGTATAGGCGGATTCCCTGATATGTGCAAGGGCAAAGCCCATGTTTTCAAGGTTCGGCAGGTCATTGCTGCTGCAATTCGCCTATCTGTTCGCGCCCCACACTTGAGCGTCGCGTTGCAACATGGCCCGTTCTACCGTCTCCAGACGACCAATTGCAACCAACGGATCGTGACCACCCCCGGCCTTGTTCCAGATCTTCAAAGCCGAGCTTGGGCTCCAAGGCAGGCAGGCTTGCGCCAACCATTGCCGCAACTCCTGAGGTAGCGCGTCATAAGCCTGCATCGGTGGGATGTTCCGCCTGCGGCGCTTGAGGGTACTGCGCAGGTTGCGATTGGATTCGCCCATTGGGAAAGCCCGTTGCTGGGTTCTGCTCAAGTTCATGCTCTTTGCGGTCCAATTTTTGTGATGATATTACATCTCAAAAAACCAAGTGCAAGATGACCAGAGCCATAAGGAACCCACCTAATGCCGGCTCACTCACATTCCGTTGATAACGCTGCGGGTTTGTTGAATCACCGCTTGCAACAAGGCACCAGTGGGGCTGCTCAGAGACACACCGGAGATGTCAGATCATGGAAGAGTTCAACCTCATCGTCGCCCAACAGCCTCAGTGGATTCAGATTTGGTTAAACGTCCTGAGCTTTGGGGCCTTCCTCCTCCCGATCTCTCTTGTGATCTGGAAACAAACGCGCCTGACAGCAATCATCACCGTCGTTGGCAGTGTGCTCGCTGCGGTCGGGGTTTTGCTGATCTTCAACCAGCTTGGCTATGTCCGGTTAATGGGGCTGGGCCATGTCGTGTTCTGGACGCCAGTTGCCTGGTATCTGTGGAGGCAACAGGCACGTGAAGACATGCCCGTTATCCCCGGATGGATCATCCGCGCGGTCTTATTGACCATCGCGATTTCATTGGGCTTCGACTATGTGGACGTGATCCGGTATCTGATGGGAGATCGAACGCCGGTTCCAGTACCGGCGTAAGGCGCACCCCCATCAAGACATCTGCACAATCGGCAGCCGTTCTTTAGAACAGCTGCAAGTCCTTGGCACCGCTTTGGATTTCGGCAAAATTGGGCATGTTCTGGATCCTGACCGGAGCCGGAGCAGTGCCCGGCATCGCGACAGTTGGCTGCGCAACCTTTGCTTTGCCAAAGGCCGGACGCTCTAGCTCGCCACGGATATCGCGCAGCAGCGTTTTGTGATCGGGCATTGTTCTGATGATCTGCGCAAGATCCTCTTTCGCGCGCTGCATACCCTGATACCAGATCACCTTCTTCAATGGTCTCACCTGATCCCGGATACCCGGCCCATAGCCTGTGTCATAGACCTGTTTGCCCAACAGAACTGTCTGATACACGCGATGATCAAACAGCGTTGCGAACTCGACATCGTGATCCATTGGCAGGCGGTGCTGCCACAGCTCCAGGTTCTCGGCCAACCGGTCCGGCACCTTCATCTGTGTCCGCGCATCGATCCAATAGGGATCGTCCGTGCGATTGCCCAAGCGATAGTGCAGGCAGATAAACTCCAACACCTCGTTGTACATCTTGTCCATCTGCCGGTTGTATCTAGCTCGCAGCGATGGCTCGATGGCGCGTGTCGGCAAATGCTCGGCGAACCAGCGCACCGCATGATCAATCATGTGGATCGCGGTACTTTCCAGCGGTTCGATGAATCCGCCCGACAGACCAATGGCGACACAGTTTTTGACCCAGGCATTGCGCACGCGCCCGACGCGCATCGGAATAACGCGCGGTGTCAAACCCTTGCCGCTGTCCCCCAGCCATTCAAGATACTCATCTGCCGCCTGATCATCCGTGCGATGCGCCGATGAGAACACATATCCAGTGCCCACGCGGTTATAGAGCGGCACCCGCCACGTCCAGCCTGCGCCAAGTGCAGTGGATCGTGTCAGGCTCTCGATCTTCTTCGGATTGGGATGCTCGACTTGCAACGCCATGGCGCGGTCGTTGGGCAGGTAGTCAGAATAGTCCAGAAACGGCTCGCCCAGCGCCTTGTTGATGATCAACCCGCGGAAGCCGGTGCAATCAACAACCATCTCGATGTCATAGCGGCCCCTGCGTTCCAGCATCAAATGGCTGACGTTTCCCTGTTCATCCAGCTCAACCGATTGCACCTCATCCCGAATATGCTCCACACCGTTTTGGGTGCAGACCTTGGTCAGCATTCCAGCAAACTTCACTGCATCCAGGTGGTAAGCATAGCCAAAGCGCTGTTCGAATTCGGGTTGCCCCAGTTGCCGCGCACCTTTGCAAAGACGGCCCAGATCGTCATGAGGCGAGATAGACTGCGTAAAGTCCCGATCCCCGTTACCAAAGCGCAGGAAGTACTCGGCGGCATCCAAGCCTTCCAACATCTGCCCATGGGCAAAAGGGTTCACATAATCGATGCGTTTTCCCTTGCTGTCCTTGTTCCAGTTGCAAAACTTTACACCCAGCTTGAACGACGCGTTGGTCTCGCGGAAAAAATCTCGCTCGGAAATGCCTGCCTGGCGCAGCGTGACCGGCATGCGCGGCACCGTGGCCTCACCCACACCCACGGTCGAGATATTGGGACTTTCAATCAGACAGATACGCGGGCGATCCTTTTGCGAGGACGTCCTGGAAAACACCATGTCCAGGATCAACGCGGTCATCCACCCCGCCGTGCCGCCGCCCACGATGGTGATTTGGTTCAAACGATTATTCATATGGTTTTGTCCCTGTTGGCTTTGGGGATTTTACGGCTGCCTCCCTTTTTAGTCGGGTTATGTGGCAGCTCTCCCTTTTTGCTTGGGGGAAACTATAACAGCTTTCCTGCGTCCATCTAGGGCTTTAACCGCAATTTACGCACACATATGGGCTGGTCAGATTTCTTCGCCCTTTTTCAAAAGTTCTTCAATCAAAGCACGCTGAAGATCGGTGCTGTCACCCCCACCAAACTCTGCAGCCCCACCGGTGTACAACGTGCCATATGTCTTTGCGATATTCACAGTCTGGGCCAGCCCCGAAATTAACTGATCTTTTTCCAGCAACGACAGCGGGTGAATGAACGCAGCCCACAGGATACCATTGGCAATTGCGTAACGCGCATCCAGCGTACTGTCGAAATTGGCCTGCATCACGCGGATCAAATCCTCTTCCGAAAGGTCTGCGGCATTGCCGATGGCGATCATGGCGCGCATTCGATCCGCATTAACGTCGGTGATCACCAAAACCTGCTCGTCAGCCACGGTCATCTGGAAGCCAGGACCAAACGGCTCGGCCTTGGGATCCAACGCAAAGAGGATGTTACCCAGCCGCTCATATGTCATCGGCGGCTCAGCCTCCGGGACCTTCGGCTCAACTTCCTGAGCGGCAAGGCTTCCAGAGATGAAAATCAGAATGAGGGCTAAGCGAAACATGAGGTCACTCCTGCAGACACCCTTTGACCATACGAACCGCGATACGAACTGGCCAAACAAAGCTTAGTGATCTGGGGCACCATATCATTCAGCGGATTGTACGATCTGCAAAGATAAGTGTCTCTTCTGCGATTAAACGTTCAATCGCTTCGCCTTAACTGTGTGTCATCGGCCAGCACAGTGCCTGGCCCGAAACCGAAACCAAAAGGAAACTCACTATGAAATACATTGTTCTGACCGCCTTGACGACGGCTATTGCCCTGTCCACTCCGGCCTTTGCGGCCGACGAGATCAACGTATCAAACGGCATTTCTGCCGCAGGGGCACCGCTGGCCGCACATGGGGTGGATCTGGTTGCGTTGGTGAACGACGGCAACCCGGTCGAAGGCTTTGCTACACACTCGGCAACATATGACGGCGCCTCCTACTACTTCACGACCGCTGCGAACCGCGAAACCTTTGAGGCAAACCCCGCTGCGTATTTGCCGCAGCATGGCGGGTTCTGTTCGTTCGGCGTGTCAGTCGGCAAGAAGTTCGACGGTGATCCCGATCAGTATCTGGTAGCCGACGGCAAACTGTACTTGTTCCTGAACGCTGAAACCCGTGCAGCCTTTCTTAAGGACGTTGTCGGCACCGCAAAAACAGCTGACGATCAGTGGGCAAACATTAAAAGCGTCGCCGTCGGCGAGCTTTAAATCCCTACCCTTTGCCTGCGGCGCTAGCGTGTCGCGGGCAATTTTGCGTTGATGACCTCAAGCGCTTTTGCCAATGCGGCCTCGATGCTCAAATCGGTTGTGTCCAACTGAACCGCATCCTCGGCAGGCTTCATCGGTGCAGTGCTACGCTCTGCATCGCGCGCGTCGCGCTCTTTGACATCTGCAAGAACCTGATCGCGTGTCACATCGGCACCTTTGGCGCTAAGCTCAAGATACCGGCGTTCAGCGCGCACTTCGGCGCTGGCTGTCACAAACAGCTTTATCTCGGCATTTGGACAGATCACCGTCCCGATATCACGCCCATCCAGAACGACCCCCCCGGCCCTGCGGGCAAAGGCGCGTTGAAAATCCACCAACGCGGCGCGGACCTCGGGAACAACCGCTACTTTGGACGCCGCCTGAGCGATATCGGGAGTACGAAGATCGCCTTGCTCCAACTCTTCGGCGGTCAAAGCCTTTGCCGCGTCGACCGGATCGGAGCCCGCCAAAACACGTCGACCCACCGCACGGTAGAGAAGCCCTGTGTCCAGATGGGCAAACCCAAAATGCGCTGCAACGGCTTTCGAGATCGTGCCTTTGCCTGCTGCCGCAGGCCCGTCAATCGCGACTGTGAAGCTCACGAGCGTTCGACCTTAGCACCCAGCGATGCCATCAACGGTTCAAAAATCGGGAACGACGTTGCAATCGGGCCGCCATCGTCAACGCTTACTGGTTTCTGCGCGCCCATGCCCATCACCATGAAAGACATTGCAATGCGGTGATCCAGAAAGCTCTCGCAGGTACCTGCGCCGGGAACGTTGCCGATGCCCAGCCCTTCGACCGACCACCAATCGTCACCTTCGTTTACCGTCACACCGTTTGCGCGCAGGCCGCGCGCCATGGCGTCGATACGGTCGCTTTCCTTGACGCGCAGCTCTTTTACACCGCCCATCATCGTGGTGCCGGTGGCGTTGGCCGCAACCACGGAAAGTACAGGATATTCATCGATCATCGAGGCCGCGCGTTCCGGCGGCACGGTGATCCCCTTCATGTCAGGTGAGTACTTTGCGCGCAGATCGGCAACAGGTTCGCCACCTTCTTCGCGCTCATTCTCATAGGTCAGATCCGCACCCATTTCGCGTAGTGTGGTGAACAGTCCTGCACGCGTAGGGTTTAGACCAATGCCGGGCACCAGCACATCCGAGCCGGGTGTGATCAGCGCGGCGCACACCGGGAAGGCTGCACTGGACGGGTCGCGAGGAACGGCGATGACCTGAGGCTTCAGCTCGGGCCGTCCGGTTAGAGTGATGACACGACCCTCATCTGTATCTTCAACAGTTATCTCAGCGCCGAACCCGGCCAGCATCCGTTCGGAATGGTCGCGTGTTGCTTCTTTCTCGATCACAACGGTTTTGCCGGGGGCATTCAATCCCGCCAGCAAGACAGCAGATTTGACCTGAGCTGAGGGCACGGGCACTTCATACCGTACCGGGGTCGGGTCCGCGGCACCCACGATGGTCATCGGCAAACGCCCACCGGACCGACCAACCGATTGTGTGCCAAACAGGGCCAGAGGCTCAGTCACCCGCGCCATCGGACGTTTGTTCAGGCTGGCATCGCCAGTAAAGGTCGCTGTGATCGGAGAGGTTGCCATAGCGCCCATGATCAAGCGCACACCGGTACCTGAATTGCCGCAATCGATCACCTGATCCGGTTCCGCAAAGCCACCAACGCCTACGCCATGCACGGTCCATTCGCCGCCACTGTGATCTGTAACCTCGGCTCCAAGGGCCCGCATCGCCTTGGCGGTGTCCAGGACGTCTTCGCCCTCCAGCAGGCCCGAGATCCTGGTCTCACCCACAGCCATCGCGCCAAGGATCAACGACCGGTGCGAGATCGACTTGTCACCCGGCACCTCGGCCGTGCCAGTCAGCGGGCCGCAGGGATGCGAGGTCATCGGGATGGGCGTGCCGTGTCCGGACATGGGGGCTCCTTTTGCGCTATCAGTTCAAGGCGGATTAGCGAATTGGAACGGGTTGGTCCAGCGACAATGAGCGCAAAGCGGTCTCTCAGGCTTCCCCCAGCCATTTCGCCGGGTTTTCTTCAGCGATCTGCCGGAAAATCTCCTCGCCCAAGATGTTGCGCAACCGAAAACAGACCGCCTTTTCTGACAGCGCTTCTTGCCGGGTCATGTAGTAATCTGATCCAAACAGGACACGCGACCTGAGACGCTCACTTTCTTCATCTTCGCCGGTCAGGAAAATGCGCAGGAACGGGGCGTAATCCTCGAACTGGAACAATGTGTAAGAGATATCCGTCCAGAGGCCGGGGTAGTTTTCACTGCCGATCATGCGCCGGATTGCCACCTGCCAGTTCCGGTTGAAGGCGTCATCCAGCGGGTTCTTGCGATCCGGATTGACATAGGCATCCCAGTCGCGCTGCCCGCCAAAATGCGCCAAGCAAATCCGTAGCTTGGGATGAGCGCGCATCACGGGAATAAACGCCTCGGGCTCGGTATAGCGGTCGGCCCAATAGTCCGAAAGATAGCGCCCCTGAACGCCGCCGCGTGAGCAATGGGACATGACCGGCAGGTTCAACTCTTCTAACCGCGGGTAAACATGCTGCATAAGAACCGGATCGTCCGGCGCGAACCCCAGACGCGGATAGAGCTTCAGGCCCCGAAACTTCAGACCATCTATGGCCCGCCAGAGTTCCGTCGCCTGAGGATCGGCACGCGGGTCAATCGTTGCAAAGGGTATTACGGACCTGCCGACATCCGGTTCGCCAGACAGCTTTGCCAGTTCGTCATGTTGCGCGCTCAGCGGAACCTCCGGCGCGCCGAACCCAAAAGCTGACATCTCCATTGGCAGCACGACAAAACGGGTATCACTGGGATAGTGTCGCCGCATGTTGTCCAGAATATCGCGCTGGCTGCCCGCGTCCGTTTCCTGCTGAAAGCGGTAAAGCCTGTCCAGTTTTTCGGCGGCGGAATGCTGACCAATCAGGCGCGCACCAAAGGCCAGAGCCTTGATCAGCCAAGGCATCTTTTTGAATGGCTTGAGTGCCGGATAGGGGTAATCCTCTGGCACATGGCGCGCGTGAAAAAGGTGCGTGTGGCAGTTCGTGATCCGAATATCAGACATGGCAATCCCGGACAAAAGGCTGTGCTAAAATAAGGGCGTCACGCACATTCTAGCATAGCGTTCAGGATTGCAGAAATCTGTCGGTGATCAGGATTCCGTCCTGCGGAAGGTCAAATAATGCGGCACCCGCCCTTCCCGCAGGGCCTTTTGCTCATAGCGGGTGGAAATCCAATCGTCCCAAGGCTCACGCCAGTCGGCAGGACGTTCCGCCATCCATTCAAAACCGGCGCGAGGAACTTCTTCCAGCGTCTGGCGCACATAGTCGGGAATGTCGGTAGCGACGCGAAAGATCGACCCGGGTTTCAGAACTTTCGCCAACGGCTCCAGATGCTCCGGCGTGACAAAACGGCGGCGATGATGACGGGTCTTGGGCCATGGGTCCGGATAGAGCAGAAACGCGCGCGAGATACTGGCTTCGGGCAGGACATCGAACAAATCACGCGCATCGCCGGGATGCACGGCAAGATTTTCGACGCCAGCCTGTCGGATTTTACCCAGCAACATTGCAACACCGTTGATGTAAGGCTCTGCCCCGATGATGCCGATATCCGGGTTGCTTTGCGCCTGATGCACCAGATGTTCACCGCCGCCAAAGCCCACCTCAAGCCAAACCGGCTTGCCGCCAAACAGACCATCCAAGTCTAAGGGTTTGCGTTCGGGGTTCTTCTCCCAATCCACTGCACCCGGCGACAGCGAGGCAAGATCTTCGTTCAGATAGGTCTTTTGGCTGGGCTTCAGGGTCTTACCTTTGAAGCGGCCATAAAAATTTCTGCGCGGGCGTTGTGGGGTTTCGGTGCTCATGGCGGTGGCCATACTGCGCCGGCCTTAGTGTTGCAAGTGCGCGCCGCACCGGCAAAGAAAAAGCGCGCCCAACAGGCGCGCTTTCTTTCTGTTTGGATCAGACTGCAGCTTTCAGTGCGTCAACCAGATCGGTACGTTCCCAGCTAAAGCCGCCATCTGCATCGGGTTCGCGCCCGAAATGGCCATAAGCAGCGGTGCGCTGATAGATCGGCTTATTCATCTCCAGGTGCTCACGAATGCCACGCGGGGTCAGATCCATGACCTGCCCAACGGCTTTTTCGATCTCGGCGTCGGCAATCTGGCCTGTCCCATGCGTATCGGCATAGATGGACAGCGGTTTGGAGACACCAATCGCATAGCTCAGCTGGATCGTGCAACGTTCTGCCATACCAGCAGCGACAACGTTCTTGGCAAGGTAACGCGCGGCATACGCAGCGGAACGGTCCACCTTGGTCGGGTCTTTGCCCGAGAACGCGCCGCCGCCATGTGGGGCCGCGCCACCATAGGTGTCCACGATGATCTTGCGACCGGTCAAACCTGCGTCACCATCCGGGCCGCCAATCACGAATTTGCCCGTTGGGTTTACGTGCCATTCGGTGTCAGCAGACAACCAGCCTTCGGGCAGAGTTTCGCGAATATAGGGTTCGACGATTTCGCGGATGTCATCTGATGTCAGCGCTTCATCCAGGTGCTGCGTGGACAAAACGACCGAGCTGACGCCAACCGGTTTGCCATCACGATAGATGACGGACAATTGCGACTTGGCATCAGGACCCAGCGCAGGTTCGGCACCGCTTTTGCGCACTTCGGCCAGACGACGCAGGATAGCGTGCGAGTACTGGATTGGTGCGGGCATAAGCGCGGGGGTTTCTGTCGTGGCGTAGCCGAACATGATGCCCTGGTCGCCTGCCCCTTCGTCTTTGTTGTCAGCCGCATCAACGCCCTGCGCGATGTGAGCGGATTGTTCGTGCAACAGGTTGGTCACCTCGACAGTTTCGTGGTGAAACTTGTCCTGCTCGTAGCCGATGTCTTTGATACAATCGCGGGCAATCTTCTCGATACGCCCCATGTAGTCATGCAGCTTTTCTTGATCCGACAGACCAACTTCACCGCCAATAACGACGCGGTTGGTTGTGGCAAAGGTTTCGCAAGCCACGCGTGCTTCGGGTTCTTCATTCAGAAATGCGTCAAGGACGGCATCCGAAATGCGGTCACAGACCTTGTCTGGGTGCCCTTCGGAAACGGACTCCGAAGTAAATGTATAGTTCTGTCGGGACATAAATGTGCTCCATTAGGGTTTCTCTGTCACGCCAGGAAGCCGTTGTGACAGGTCAGAGACGCATACGCCCACCCGAAGATGGGGTCAATCGCTAATAATTCTCGCGCCGGCGGGCACTAAATCGGATGATGGCGGCAAGAAACAAAAGGGCCACAAGTATGGCACTGTCGCCAGTTCGCGAATAGACCGTGGGCTGGTGCGGCAGTGGCAGAATGGCATCGACATATCCAGCCTCGCCCAAAGGCAAAGAGGCCGTGACGCGGCCCAGAGGGTCGATCATAGCCGATATGCCAGTATTTGCTGCACGGATCATCGGCAGGCCCTGTTCGATCGCCCTCATACGAGCTTGAACCATGTGCTGATACGGGCCCGATCGAGTTCCGAACCAAGCGTCATTGGTGATCTGCAAAAGGAAATCCGCCCGCCCCGGTGCACCATTCACATCCTGCGAGAACACGGCCTCGTAGCAGATCAGCGGCAAGGCTTGCCCCAAGCGCCCCATATCCATCAACTGCGGGCCCGGTCCCGCGCTGAACCCGTGGCCCGTTGTGGACGCTAATCCATGAATGCCAAAACGCCCCATCAAATCGCCGAAAGGAACGTATTCTCCGAAAGGTGCAAGATGGTGCTTGTCATACAGACCAGCCTGGTTCCCGCTTTCGTCCAGATAGACCATCGAATTGAAAATCCTCGGGCCGTCTCCGCGCTGAATACCCAGGATCACCGGAGTGCCCTGCGCTGCATCCGCTATGGCCGTCAAAATCGGTTGTGCACTGCCGAGCCACGCGGGCACTGCAGTTTCGGGCCATACGATCAGATCAGGTCGCGGCTGGGCAGCTGTATAGTCAATCTGGCGTGAGAAGAACAAAGGGGCGTAGGCCGGGTCCCATTTTTGATGCTGAGGCGCATTTGGTTGCACAACCCGTACAACATGCGGACCGTCGTGAACCGTTGGCCGCATCGCAGCATAGCTCAACGCGACAATGGCCAATCCGGCTGTAAATACCGTTGATTGCACCAGCCCTCGAAAAGGTCTGGGGTGCATCGATGCCGAACCGATTGGGAATGTCGCTGCGAACGTTATCGCGTTTAACCCAAACGGCCCGAACAAAGACAACATTTGCGCCACTGGTGTATCGATCCAGATCTGCGAAACCCCCGCCCAAGGGAAACCGGTTAGCACATAGCCTCGGGCCAGCTCAGCCAAGGACAGGGTAACGATCAAGAGCAGGCATTGGAGAAAAGAAGACGCGCCCGGGCGGCGAGACATCCAAAAAGAAACGGCCCAAAACAGCGCGAGGCCACCTGCCATAAACACCAGCGCAAACGGTGCCATCCAGGCGTGGCGTTCAGCGTCCACCTGAAACGGTTCGACAAGCCAGCTGAGAGTGTGCACAAAGTAACCGGTGGCAAAAACCCATCCAATCCAACCAGCCCGCGCGCGGGTTTCGCTGGACAGGAACAGCGGCACGATCAGGACCAGAGACAGGATCGTCAGCGCCCAATAGCCATAAGGCGCAAAACCAAACCCTGCGACTCCGCCCAGTATGGCGGCGGCCAGTAGTCTCAGCGGGAAAGGCAAGCCCCGCAGGGGGGTCATGCAGCGATTTCCGGCAGCATGACGCGAAGCCTTTTTATGCGACGCGGATCGGCGTCGAGGACTTCAAATTCAGGACCTTCAGGGTGGATCACAACTTCACCTCGTGCGGGCACACGACCCGACAGCATGAACACCAAGCCGCCCAAAGTATCGATTTCCTCTTCATCCACGTCTTCATGGCTGGTCAACGAGCGGCCAATCTCGGCTTCGAAATCCTCAAGCGGGACACGGGCTTGCACGACATAACAGCCGGGCTTCTCTTGCACCCACAACTGATCTTCATCGGCATCGTGCTCATCAGCGATTTCACCAACCACTTGTTCGATCAGGTCTTCGATGGTCAGCAAACCATCAACACCGCCATATTCATCAATCACCAACGCCATGTGGCGCCGCTCTGTCTGCATCTTGGTCAACAAGATCCCGATCGGCATTGACGGCGGCACAAACAAAAGCGTGCGCAGCATCGAGACAAGATCGAAGCTACTGCCCCCGCCGTTGAACCCATGGGTCAACGCAAAGTCTTTGAGATGGACAAAACCCAAAGGCGTATCCAGGGTGCCTTCATAAACCGGTATTCTGGACAGGCCACTCTCACGGAATACATCCGCAAGCTCGTCTTTGGTGATCGTAGAAGGCACCGATACGATTTCGGCAGTCGGAATAGCGACGTCTTCAACACGCATCCGCCGCAGGTTAATCATCCCACGGGACTGAGACGCCGTTGCATCCTGTCCGTTCGCCACCGGCTGCGGTTGAGCCTCATCGCTCGAAAACGCATCAAAAATTCGAGAAAAAAATCCGCTTTTCTCTTCGGTCGTATTGCTGCTGTCCTGTGGTTGCGCGCTGTGCGCCGCCCTAGAACTGCCGTCTGTCTCGCCCATTATCCTGTTCCAATTGATCGGGTCATCTGACCCCTTCATACCTTATATGGGTCATCGATACCTAATTTGCCAAGTATCTCGACCTCAATCCTTTCCATCAGGGTGGCATCGGGATCACGAATGTGATCATACCCGAGCAAATGCAACGTTCCGTGAACAAGCAAATGGATCACGTGATCGTCCATGGCTTTACCCGCGTCAGTTGCCTCACGTGCGCAGGTGTCGAAAGAAATCGCGATATCACCTAAGGGGATTTCACCTGTAAAGTCCGGCTCTGGCGAAACCGGCACCTGCCCTGGTTCTTCCGGGGCCAGATCCTCGGCTGGCCAACTCAGAACATTGGTGGCACTTGGCTTGCCGCGAAACTCTGTATTCAGGTCTGCAATCCGTGCGTCATCGCAGCCCAAAACGCTGACTTCACAAACCTCAGAATCCAGTTCGACAAACGCCAAAACAGCAGAAATCGCCTTTTGCGACAAGGCCTCGAGACCTTGCCACCGATTGTCTTCGACAGTGAGTTCCAGGTTCATCTTACCGCACATCAGCCCTTGCATAGGGCCTTGCACTTAACTGGTATCGCGGCCCGCATCGGCCTCATACGCCTCGATGATGGCGGCGACAAGCGGGTGACGAACGACGTCTTTTGACGTGAAATAGTTGAAGCTGATATTTGGTATCGTTTTCAATAACCTTTCAGCATCCGCCAGGCCGGATTGCACCCCGCGCGGCAGGTCCACCTGAGACCTGTCGCCGGTGATGACCATTCGGCTGCCTTCACCCAGACGGGTCAGGAACATCTTCATCTGCATGGTCGTCGCGTTCTGGGCTTCGTCCAGAACAACGAAGGCATTAGCCAGAGTTCGACCGCGCATAAATGCCAGCGGGGCGATTTCGATTCGTTTTTCCTCGATCAGCTTGGCCAGTTGCTTACCCGGCAGAAAATCGTTCAGCGCGTCATAAAGCGGCTGCATATACGGATCGACCTTGTCCTTCATATCACCAGGCAAATAGCCCAGCTTTTCACCCGCCTCGACCGCCGGGCGGCTCAGGATGATTCGATCCACATGGCCACCAATAAACATCGAAACACCAACGGCAACCGCCAGATAGGTTTTACCTGTTCCCGCAGGGCCAATGCCAAAGGCCAATTCGTTCTGAAACAACGACTGAACATAGGCTTTCTGAGCATCTGTACGCGGTTCGACCAGTTTCTTGCGGGTCTTGATCTCGACCGAGCCACCCTTGAACATCTCAAGCTGATCGCCGTCGCGCGTGCCCGTACCTTGTTCCGAAGCACCCATTCGCAACTCGCGATCCACATCTGCGGCTTCGACCTCGCGCCCCCCTTCCAGGCGGGTATAAAGCGATTGCAGCACTTCTACGGCCTGTTTCTGAGCATCTTCGTCGCCCATGACAACCAGCTGGTTGCCACGGCGTACAATCTGGACCGAAAGCTTGCTTTCTATATCGGTCAGATTGCGGTCGTACTCGCCGCATAGGTCAATCAACAATCGGTTGTCGGGAAATTCTACAAACGCCTCACGCTGGGGCATTTCATCTTGCGGTGGGGTCAGGGCACCGATGGCCAATCCGTTCTCCTGTCTTGGCTGTTCACCCTGAGCGTAGACAACAAAACTCGGTGGGCGCAAGCCACAGATTCAAAATTTAGTGCGGGGATGACAAAACAGCCGAAAAATGCCGTTCCAGTTGGCATCAGAACGTATAGTTCAGCCCAAATCTGAGACCGCCGTATTTTGGCGTCGACTTTGTAGAAAAACCTGAACTGAACTGGACGGTCTTCGAGTCGAACTGGACGTATTCATATTCACCGGTAATCGACCAATTGTCGGTAAGTTTATGTTCAGCCCCAATGCTGGCAGAGTATCCGTTCCGCCGATCAGTAACCGCGAAATTCTGCGTCGAACCGCCAGATGTGATGCTGTTGGTCGTTTCAATATCACCCCACAAATAGCCGACACTGACGAAATACAGGATTCGGCCGCTGCGGTTGGTCAGACCATTTTTAAACCGGATCGCCAGTACATCGGACACCTCGGTGCCACCTTGAACATCGACGCCGCCAATCTGGGTGCCAACGCTGTCATCAAAGGATCCGAACTGGTACCCGATTTCAAAACCATAAACGTAGTCACGGCCACCTCTGGCAGGCAAGATACCACGCCAGCCGCCACGAATCTCACCGTAAGAACCAGACAGATCCTGTTCGCCGACATCGAACAACCCGGCGGGTGTTCTTAGGCCGAAGCGATCATCGCCCCCCGAGCCATAACCGCCGGCCAATCCCAGATAAAAGGCGCTGACATCGCTGCCGAAACTAGTCGGGCTGATCACTTCAGGCTCGGTCACTGTGCCCTTCAGATCACCTGCAATTGTTGTACTAGCCAGAAGAGTAGCAAGTGACGCTGCGGGAAGTGTTCTGCCAAGTATTGAAATCCTGAAGTTCTTAAGGGTCGTCACTCGTGCCTCCATCACTCCGGTCGCAACACCGGCCAAAAACCGTTTTTTAACGCATAACTTCACGCCCGGAAAAACTTGGCTCTTCTCCGAACATAGTTCCAAGCAATAAATCAAGGGTAAATTTTGGAAACAAACACCAACTATGGTGGCTGACCGGTGGATACTTGCCGATTTACAGCAGCTCTCCGGCCAGCGAATTAGCGCCCGAATCGGTGATCCGAACTTCTTTCAAATCTCCGGTTTCAATCTCGGGGCCTTTGACGTGGACCGAATGAAGATACTCAGACTTTCCGACCATTTGACCGGTCAGGCGGCCCGGCTTTTCGAACAGAACACGCACGGTTCGGCCCACCATGCTATCCTGAATCTCCCGCTGATGCCGGGTGATTAGGGCCTGAAGTCTTTGTAACCGTTCATCCGCCGCCGCAGGGTCAACCTGTGCCCGCTCGGCGGCGGGCGTTCCGGGGCGAGTCGAGTATTTGAACGAATACGCGTAGCCGTATTTGACCTCTTCGACCAAATCCATCGTTGCCTGGAAATCTTCTTCGGTTTCCTCGGGGAACCCGACAATGAAATCGCCAGACATCACAATATCCGGGCGCGCCGCGCGGATTTTTTCGATCAGGCGCAGATAGCTTTCGGCTGTATGGCTGCGGTTCATCCGTTTGAGAATGCGGTCCGAACCCGACTGCACCGGCAGGTGAAGATAAGGCATCAGCTTGTCGCAAGTGCCATGCGCCTCGATCAGGTCATCGGCCATGTCATTGGGGTGCGACGTGGTAAAGCGAATCCGCTCCAGACCGTCGACCTTGTTCAGCTCCCAGATCAGACCTGCCAGAGTCATGTCCCCGTTCGGGCCCGCGCCATGATAGGCATTCACATTCTGCCCCAGCAAAGTGATCTCGCGCACCCCACGTTCGACCAGATCATGCGCTTCGCGAATAATGCGGTCGGCCGGGCGGCTGACTTCGGCACCACGAGTATAGGGTACAACGCAGAAGGCGCAGAACTTGTCGCAGCCTTCCTGAACAGTCAGAAACGCCGTCGGGCCACGCTTGGCCTTGGGGCGGTTTTTTAGCTTCTCGAACTTGTCCTCTTCAGGAAAATCCGTATCCAGCGCCTTTTCACCAGCGCGGGTCTTGGCCTCCATCTCGGGTAAGCGATGATAGCTTTGCGGGCCAACAACCAAATCGACCAGAGGCTGGCGGCGCATGATCTCTTCGCCTTCAGCCTGAGCGACACAGCCCGCAACTCCGATTTTCAGATCCGGTTTCTCGGCCTTCAGACCCTTGAACCGGCCCAGTTCAGAATACACCTTTTCCGCGGCCTTTTCGCGAATATGACAGGTGTTCAGCAGGATCATATCCGCATCATCAGGTGTCTTGGTTTCGACATAGCCCTGCCCGCCCAGTGCCTCGGACATGCGCTCGCTGTCATAGACATTCATCTGACAGCCATAGGTCTTGATAAACAGCTTCTTCGGTTCGGACATGGATCGGGCCTTTGCATTCGCGGGACCGGCGTCATTTATATGCTTCGAACGCCGCTTGCAATGCGGGCGCAATTACCCGAATTTGGCGGGACTTTCCAGCAAGGCAAAACCGAAAACACGCGATGAAGTACGAATCCCCGGACCATTTTCTGAAATCGGGTCAGACTGCATTGGCCAAAGGGCCCATCGCCTTGATTTTTGCCGAAGACGAGGTCGAGCTGGACAGCACCGTGCGGCACCATCTGAAACTGGGTTTCAAATCCGTAGTTGTGTTCATGCCTCAGGACCTCGCTCTCGACGCGGATCTCAGTGATCTCGTGCACCGGGTCACGCTGAAATGCACGCCCCGAACCGTGGTGTTTGACACCATAAACAGGATTATCCAGGCCGCGCCGGGCGTTTGGATGTATTACTGTTACAACGCTGAATACCTGTTCTTTCCTTTCTGCGAAACGCGCAGCGTTGGCGAAATGCTGGCCTTTCACAGCGAAGAAAGGCGCAATGCCATGCTCAGCTATGTCATTGACCTTTATGCCGATGATCTAAGTACCAATCCCAACGGAGTCGCGCCCGATCAGGCCCTCTTCGACAGCACGGGCTACTATGCGCATACCCGCCACGACCCAAGCGGCCAGCCTTTAGATCGGCAGTTGGATATTTCGGGTGGTTTACGCTGGCGGTTTGAAGAACACGTTCCATACGAACGCCGCCGCATTGACCGCATCGCCCTGTTCAAATCGCAAAAAGGGCTGGTCTTGCAGCCTGACCACACATTCAATGAACCGGAATACAACACCTATTCCTGCCCATGGCATCACAACATGACTGCGGCCGTATGCTCATTTCGGGCGGCAAAAGCCCTGAAGACAAATGCAGGGTCTACTTTTGACATCCCCAGCTTTCGCTGGCGGAACTCAGTGCCGTTTAAATGGCAGTCCCGCCAGTTGCTAGATCTGGGTCTGATCGAATCAGGTCAGTGGTTCTGAGTCGCCTCAGCGTTGCAACAGCATAGGAAACCAGTCCTCGCGCAGGCGCTGACCCGGTGTCATGTCGTGACCGGGAAACGGGGGCGAGGTGCGGCCCGGGCGTTCAACATAGCGTGCATCATCCCCAACCAGGCGCAGCGAGAACGCGCGGCGACGGCTGTCCGACTGGTTGCCTCGTGCTCCATGCAAAGTGCGATAGTTGAACGCCACGGCGTCACCCGGCTCCATTTCGAACTCAACAACCCGCATCCCTTCGGCATCCGGGTCCGGAACTTGAATGTACTGACCTTCATCCGGGAAGAAGCCTTCCTCTGACACCCAACGGGTCGGCAGAACCTCTTTCTCCCACCGATGCGATCCGGCGACACAGCGCAGCGTTGCCTGGCGGACTGGATCCAGCGGAGACCAGAAGCTGATGGTTTGCTGTCCCTCGACGAAGTAATACGGCCCGTCCTGATGCCAGGGGGTGGCCATCGACGTGCCCGGCTCTTTGACCAGCACGTGATCGTGGAACATCTGAACACTTTGCGATTGCATCAGATCGGCGGCCACCTCGGCAGCCGGTGAGTTTTCGATAACCTCACGGAACTGAGGAATTCGGGTCCAGTTGCAATAATCGTCGAAAAACCGCCCGGTTTCGCCCGACTTTTTGTTTTCCGAGGCAAAGGGGCCGGGCTCAGCCATATTTGCTGCCACGCCCTCGCGTAGCTGTTCCACGTGATCCGCGAACAGTCCCTTGATAAGAACAACACCATCTTGCTGATAAGTGTCGATCATCGCTTGAGATACGAGTGGGTGTGGCATCCGGGTCTCCTTTGGCTTTGCCCCGTTTTGCTTTGAACATGCATTCTGTTCAAATCATATCTTTCGAAGCTATAAATAACTTCATGTTATATATTTCCCTTCGCCAATACGAATATGTCTGCGCGGTTGGACGCCATGGAAGCTTGTCCGCAGCAGCGCAGTATTTGAATGTATCGCAACCGGCCCTGTCCACCGCGCTGACACGGGTTGAAGAACATCTTGGGCACCCACTGTTCATTCGCCGCCGGGGTGCGGCCATGGCCCTGACCCCGCAGGGTCGGCGGTTTATTGAACAGGCCGAGGCTTTGCTGAACGCCGCTGCGCGAATCGAAACCTCAGAATCACCCACGCCGGGAATGACGCAATTCACATTGGGCTGCTTCACAGACCTCGCCCCGTTCCTATTGGCCCCTGCCCTGCATCATTTGCGCGTCGCTTTCCCAAATGTCGCGATTTCCTGTGTCGCTGCATCCTTCGAAGGGCTTCTTAACGGCTTGATCGACGGCCAGATCGACATTGCGATCACCTACGATTTGACCATGGACGCCGGGTTTACCCGAACAAAGTTGTTTGACAGCAGGCCAAAGGCGTTGATGCCGCTAGATCATCCGCTTGCGTCAACGGATGGCGTTGCCCTGACCGACATCGCAGCGCACCCTCTGATCCTGTCGACCGAAGGGCTTTCGGCTCAGCACATCCTGGGTCTATTTCGCCGCATGGGTCTGCGCCCTACAGTCGCGCACCGGGCAGCGTCGCTGGAAATTCAGCGCAGTCTTGCCGCGCATGGCGAGGGAATCGGAATCAGTTACGCCAGTCCGCCCAGCCCTGTAAGTTATGACAACCGGCGATTGGTCGGCATTCCGATCACCGACCCGGACGCCGCCGAATCCGTGGTTATGGCACGACACGGCACAGGCCCGGCTGACCCAACAGTCGATCAGGCCGAACGCGTTTTAAAGGAAGGATTGAAACAGGTTTGACGCCCTATTTCTTGCGCAGCCGGATAACAACGTCGACCGACGCAATCTCAACGCCCTCGGGCGCTTCAGGCAAGCGCTGAATCACAAGCTGATCCGACGGAGCATCACTCAGGCGCGCTTCGTCCTCCCAATAAAAATGGGGGTGATCGTGGGTATTGGTGTCGAAATAGCTTTTCGAACCGTCCACTGTGATTTCCTGCAGAACACCCGCGTCACAAAAGGCGCGAAGGGTGTTGTAAACCGTAGCCAAAGACACGGCGTCCCCGTTTGCCTTGGCAGACTCAAACAGGCTTTCTGCGGTGACATGGCGATGGCGGCCGTCGCCCACAAGAAGCTCAGCCAGCGCCACACGCTGACGCGTAGGTCGCAAGCCGGCGTTTACCAGCCAACCCGTCGCTATTTCATGGCTCTGAGGTGTCATCGATCCGATACCCATAGTTGCTGGTTTATATATAGGGGCGCATAGTTGGCAATTTCAAATGAAATTCATTCGCAAAGTTAGGTGCGTACACAACATGATGTGGGCCACCACTCTTGCAGGACCTTGCAAACGGGTGATAGACGAGGCCAGATGTAAAGACAGACCCCCGGCAGGAAAGGCGGCAGAATGGCCCAGTTCCCTAGCAGTTTTGACAAAGATGATCTGCTCAAATGCGCCCGCGGCGAATTATTCGGCCCCGGCAACGCGCAGTTGCCTGCCCCGCCGATGCTGATGATGGACCGGATCACCGATATCTCAGGCGATGGCGGTGCGCATGGGAAAGGCCATGTTGTGGCCGAGTTCGACATCACGCCTGACCTTTGGTTCTTTGACTGCCATTTCCCGGGCAACCCGATCATGCCCGGTTGTTTGGGTCTGGACGGCCTTTGGCAGTTGACCGGCTTCAATCTGGGCTGGCGCGGCTGGCAGGGACGCGGCTATGCGCTGGGCGTGGGCGAAGTCAAACTGACCGGAATGGTCCGCCCGGATCGCAAGATACTGACATATTACGTCGACTTCACCAAAGCCGTTCAAACCCGCCGCCTGACCATGGGTGTGGCGGATGGCCGGGTCGAAGCCGACGGCGAAGTAATTTATCAGGTAAAAGATATGAAGGTTGCACTGTCGGAAAGCTAACCCCAGCTATCGGACACGTCACTGAAAACGAAATACAGGAGTACGCTTATGCGTCGCGTCGTCGTCACCGGTCTGGGGGTCGTCTCCTCCATCGGGAACAATGCCGAAGAGGTTCTGGCCTCGCTCAAAGCAGGCAAATCCGGGATCGAGGCCAACGAGCAGATGGTCGAACATGGTTTTCGCAGCCAGATTGCCGGAACGCTCAAGATCGACGTGACCCAGCATGTGGACAAGCGTACTTTGCGCTTTATGGGCCCGGGCGCCGCTTATGCCCACATCGCCATGAGCCAGGCGATTGCAGACGCTGGCCTCACCGAAGAACAGGTTGTGAACCCACGCACCGGTCTGGTCGCTGGTTCGGGCGGCCCGTCGACCAGTGCGATGCTGACGGCACATCAAACCGTTCTGAAAACTGGTGCAACCAAGCGGATTGGGCCGTTTGCAGTGCCGAAATGCATGTGCTCGACGATTTCGGCAAACCTGGCTACGGCGTATAAGATCAAGGGCATCAACTATTCGATCACTTCGGCCTGCTCGACGTCTCTGCACTGCATCGGCAATGCGGCAGAACAGATCATGCTGGGCAAGCAGGACGTGATGTTTGCTGGCGGCGGTGAAGAACTGGACTGGACGCTCTCGTGCCTGTTTGACGCGATGGGCGCGATGTCCTCGAAATACAACGACACGCCGGACAAAGCCTCGCGCGCGTTTGATGAAAACCGCGATGGGTTTGTGATTTCAGGCGGCGGCGGCATCGTTGTGCTGGAGGATCTAGAGCACGCGCTGGCGCGTGGCGCAAAGATCTACGCCGAGGTCACCGGATACGCGGCAACTTCGGACGGCCATGACATGGTGGCCCCGTCCGGTGAAGGCGGTGAGCGTGCAATGCGTCTGGCGCTTGGCACTCTGCCCGAAGGCCGCAAAGTGGACTACATCAATGCTCACGGCACCTCGACCCCTGTCGGCGACGTGGGTGAGGTTGAAGCCGTGCGCCGCATCTTTGGCGAAGGTAGCGTGCCACCTATTTCGTCAACAAAGTCGATGACTGGCCACGCGCAAGGGGCGGCGGGCGCGCTCGAAGCGATCTTCTGCCTGCTGATGTTGGATCATGATTTCATTACGCCGTCGATCAATGTCGACACGCTTGCCGAGGGCATCCAGCCCGGTGAAATTGCGACCGAAGTGGTTGAAAACGCAGGACTGGACAGTGTCATGACCAACAGCTTCGGCTTTGGCGGCACCAACGGGTCCATGATTCTGTCAAAGTATAACGGGTGAAAGTGATGTCGGATCTTCTTAAGGGTAAACGCGGCCTGATCATGGGCGTGGCCAATGACCGCTCAATCGCGTGGGGCATTGCCAAGGCCATGCACGAGGCGGGCGCAGAACTGGCATTCACCTACCAGGGCGAGGCATTTGGCAAACGGCTCGAGCCTTTGGCCCAAAGCCTTGGCAGCGACTTCATGGTCGACGCAGATGTCACCGATGACGATTCGCTGGATCGTGCATTTGGCGAGCTGGCCCAGCGCTGGCCCACTATCGATTTCGTTGTCCATGCCATCGCATATTCGGACAAATCCGAGCTGACCGGCCGTTTCCTAAATACCACACGGGCGAATTTTAAACACTCAATGGACGTCTCGGCCTATTCCTTCATAGAGGTGGCGCGCCGCGCCTATCCTATGATGAAGGACAATGGCGGCTCGCTGCTGACCCTGACCTACCAAGGATCAAACCGCGTTGTACCGAATTACAACGTCATGGGGGTTGCCAAGGCGGCTCTGGAATCGGCAACGCGCTATCTGGCCAACGACCTTGGCCCTGACGGGATCCGTGTGAACGCTATTTCTCCGGGACCGATGAGAACCCTTGCCGGTGCAGCCATCGGCGGTGCACGCAAGACCTACAAGTTTTGCGACCAGAACGCTCCAATGCGTTCGAATGCTACGTTGGAGGCCGTGGGCGGAACTGCGGTTTACCTCACATCTGATGCGGGCGCATGCACGTCGGGTGAAATCATCCGCGTCGATGGTGGTTTCCACGTTCTTGGGATGCCTCAGCCCGAATCCATGTGACCATATCTTTCCCTGCCGCTGCCAAGATTTCACCATCTTTAGGCGGCAGGAATTCGATATGAGCAAGCTAGATCAAATCATTGCGAATAACGCACGTGCGACGCAAACCCGGAAGAAAACCGGTTTTCTCAGCCAACGTGCCAGAGTTCTGCTGCTGACGCTGACATGTCTTTTGGTCGCGTTCATATTTTTCACGCAACCGCAGGTGCGCATAGCACTTGAAGCGCTGATCGGGTAGAGGCCGAGCCGGCATACCGGCCCGAACCGTGCGTCAGTTGATCGACATGACCTCGATATCAAAAATCAAATCCTGACCAGCCAGCGGGTGATTGGCGTCCAGAGTTACAGTCGCTTCATTCGCACCGACCACAGTAACTGGTACAGCTTGACCATCCGGCGACTGCATTTGCAATTGCGTTCCAGGCTCAAGCGGGATGTCATCGGGAATGCCTTCGCGAGGAATTTCCTGACGCATCGCCGGATTAATGGGGCCATAGGCATCCACACAGGCAATCTCGACCCGCTTTTTGTCCCCCACGGACAGGCCGGGCATAGCACTGTCTAAGCCGGGAATAATCTGGCCAGATCCGACCACAAACTCCAAAGGATCGCGCCCCTCTGAGCTGTCAAAGGTTTGGCCGTCCAGCAGCGTCCCGGTGTAGTGGATGCGAACCATGTCGCCTTGTTTGATTTCGGTCATCGTGGCCTCCGGCCGTTTTACAGGATTGAGCGGCCAACCCTAGAGCCTGACACAATGTTGTAAACCCTTGGCTCTTTCACCCCCCTCGTTGTTGTGCCAACCTGCGCGCGATCAGAGGAGGATCACATGCCGATCACCACCTGTGTCTTCGATGCTTACGGAACACTTTTTGATGTTGCGGCTGCTGCGCGCCAGGCTGCCGACGAACCAGGATTTGAAGCCCTCAAGGACAAATGGCCAACAGTCGCGGGGCATTGGCGCCTGAAGCAATTGCAATACACCTGGCTGCGCGCAGTGGCGGATGCCCATGCCGATTTTTGGGATGTCACTCAGGACGGGCTGGATTGGGCGCTGGACGCCGCAGGCCTCCAAGGCGACCCCAAACTGCGCCAACGTCTGCTTGATCTTTATTGGGAGTTGCAAGCCTACCCCGAAGTTCCCGACATGTTGAAAGCACTCAAAGAAGGCGGGTTGCAAACGGCGATCCTGTCCAACGGCTCGCCCCCCATGCTGGACGGCGCTGTGCAGTCTGCAGGAATTGGCGATGTGCTGGACGATGTTCTGTCGGTTGAGAGTGTTGGTGTCTTCAAACCCCATGCCCGCGTGTATGATCTGGTCCAGAAACGGTTTGACTGCGCCCGTGACGAGGTGTTGTTCGTCAGCTCAAACGGTTGGGATGCGGCAGGTGCCAGCGGGTACGGTTTCGTCACTGCGTGGGTCAACCGGATCGGTGAACCGATGGACCGCCTGCCCTGGACACCAGCCCATGTGCTGCCCGATTTAACCACAATCCCAAAACTCGCAGGGCTTTGATGTCAAACTTCACAACCACGGACGGCAAGCGCATCTACTTTGAGGAAACGGGCACGAGCACGCCGCTTTTGTGTCTGGCCGGACTGACCCGAAACAGCCGCGACTTTTCATTTTTTGCCCCTCATGCCGCTGACCTGCGCATGATCGCAATGGATTACAGAGGGCGTGGCCGGTCGGACTATGATCCCGATTTCATGAACTACAACATCTTTCGTGAATCGCATGACGCGATCGAACTGCTGGATGTACTGGGAATCGAGAAGACATTCGTTCTGGGCACCTCGCGGGGTGGTCTGATCGCCATGGCCCTGGCCGCAAGCCATCCCGAGCGGCTGGCCGGGGTGATCCTGAACGATGTTGGACCTGTCATTGAAACTTCCGGTATTGCCAAGATCATGGCCTATGTGGGCACGCAACCGACTGCGCAAACCTATGATGAGGCCGCTCTGACACTGAAACAGGTAATGGAGTCTCAATTCCCCGGCGTTTCCCTGGAAACCTGGCGCGTGCAGGCCGAAATTCAGTACGAAAAACACGAGGATGGGTTGGCGCTGCGCTACGATCCGGCACTGCGAAAGGCACTGATCGAACAGGCCGCAAGCGGGGCGACACCTGATTTATGGATGTTCTTTGAAGCCCTGCGCGACATTCCGACGGGCGTTATCCGGGGGGCGAACTCGGACGTTCTGAGCACCGAAACGGTAGCTGAAATGCACGACCGGCATCCGGGCTTGATCTCAACCGAAGTTCCCGATCGTGGGCATGTTCCGTTTCTGAACGAACCTCAATCTTTGGATCTCATACAAAAGGTATTGAAGAACGCCGCATGAGCACAATCGAGATGATCGAAGCCGCAGCAGAACGGCTGAACGGACACATCCGAAAGACACCGATCTTGTCTTCTCCATTTCTCGACAATCTCGCCGGACGTCGGATTTTGGTCAAACCGGAATGTCTGCAACATACCGGCAGTTTCAAGTTTCGCGGGGCTTGGTCCGCGATTTCGGCACTGGAAGAAGCCGAACGCCAGCGCGGTGTAATTGCGTATTCCTCGGGCAACCACGCGCAAGGCGTTGCAATGGCGGCATCAAAGCACGGCATTTCTTCGGTTATCGTTATGCCGTCGGACGCCCCACAGTTGAAGATCGAAAACACCCGCGCGCTTGGGGCAGAGGTCGTTCTGTATGACCGAGCGAATGAAAAGCGCGAAGAAATTGGCGAGACCATTGCAGCCGCGCGCGGACTGACCCTGATCCGACCTTATGACGAACCGCTGGTTATTGCAGGCCAAGGCACCACCGGCCTTGAAATCGCCGGTCAGGCAGCGGATCTGGGCGTCACTCAGGCAGACGTGCTGGTCTGTTGCGGCGGGGGCGGCCTGACCTCGGGCATCGCTCTGGCCCTGGAAAAACATGCGCCGAACCTGCGCGCGCGCCCTTGTGAGCCAGAGGGGTTCGATGACGTCAAACGCTCGCTGGCCTCAGGGCAGATTGAAAACAACAACGCAGCTTCAGGTAACATCTGCGACGCCATTCTGACGCCACAACCCGGAGACGTCACGTTTCCGATTCTCAACCGCCGGTGCGGTCCGGGGTTGTCCGTCACCGAAGAAGAAGCCTTGCGCGCCATGGCGCTTGCCTTCCTGCGTCTCAAGATCGTACTGGAACCCGGCGGCGCGGTGGCCCTGGCCTCGGCCCTGTTCCGGGGCGACCAGATCGAAGGCGACGACGTGATCGTTGTTGCGTCTGGCGGCAATGTTGATCCGGCAGTATTTTCCAGGGCGTTGGAATTCCTGACCTGACAGGGCTGCACAAGATGTGCATGTTGCACCCCAAAGGTTCATGGCGACAAGGAAGCCAGTCATGAAGATCGCTGATCTGGGCGACGTGAAAATGAATTACCGCATCGACGGCCCAACTGACGGTGCGCCATTGGTCTTTGCCAATTCCTTGGGAACCGACCTGCACCTGTGGGATGCGGTGTTGCCGCATTTGCCAAAAGGGCTGCGCATCATCCGATACGACAAACGTGGTCACGGGCAATCCTCGGTGCCGACCGCGCCGTATTCGATGGGCGCATTGATACGCGATGCAGAGGCGTTGTTGGATCACCTACAGGTCCGCGACTGTGTTTTCGTGGGCCTGTCCATAGGCGGGATGATTGCCCAAGGTCTTGCCGTCAAGCGCATGGATCAGGTCCGGGCATTGGTTCTTTCGAATACTGCCGCCAAAATCGCCACTCCTTCGGTGTGGCAGGATCGGATTGAGGCCGTGCGCAAGGGCGGGATCGAAGCATTGGCCGACGCAACGATGGAGCGTTGGTTTTCGCGTGATTTCCGCGCCGCACAAAACCACCTGCCATGGCGCGACATGATGGTGGGCCAACCGGCTGAAGGGTATCTGGGCTGCTGCTCGGCCATTGCAGGCACCGATTTCTATACACCAACGAGTGGGCTGCGCCTCCCGACCTTGGGCATTGCAGGCAGCGAAGACGGATCAACACCCCCCGATCTGGTGCGAGAGACCGTCGATCTGATCCCGGGGTCCCGGTTCCAGTTGATGCGCCGGGCCGGGCATTTGCCCTGCGTTGAAAAACCAGCGGAATATGCAGAAATCCTGAATGGTTTTCTGACCGAAATCGGACATACCTGAAGGAGAACGGCAATGGCGTCTTTCCTGTTGGTCCACGGCTCTTGCCACGGCGCATGGTGCTGGCGCGACCTGATCCCCGCGCTTGAAGCTCTGGGGCATTCTGCCAAAGCAATCGACATGCCCAGCCATGGTGCTGACCCCACGCCCGTAGCCGAGGTCACGCTGGACAGTTGCCGCGACGCCGTGCTGCAGGCCAGCACTGCCGATACAATCATCGTTGGCCATTCTTGGGGCGGCTACCCGATCAGCGCCGCCGCCGAAGCGCAACCCGATACCATGCGCGCGCTGATCTATCTGTGCGCCTATGTGCCCAAAAACAGTCTTTCCATGGCCGAGATGCGCAGGCTTGGCCCTAGGCAAACTATTGCACACGCGGTTGAGAAATCCCCGGATGGGCTGTCATACACCGTGTCTGCCGAAGCTATTCCCCAGCTATTCTACCATGACTGCCCCGACAATATCCTGCCTTACGCCTATGCACGCCTGTGCCCTCAGGCCATCCACCCACAAGAAACCCCCCTTCCGACAGGTGCGAAATTCGACACTGTGCCCAAGGCGTATATCCGCACCACGGACGATCACACGGTACCAACCGAATACCAAGCAACGATGAGCGCCCTTATCCCCGAAGAAATGCGCCGCACCATCGACAGTTCGCATTCCCCGTTCTTCTCGCACCCGCGCGAGCTTGCTAAAATTCTATCCGAACTGGCAGGCAAATTGCCCTGATCTGTCGCAACGGCATTTCGTTCGGCAAAAACTCTGGCTTTCCTCAGTCATCATCTATGCTTAGGGTGCGCTGATCAGATCTCTTGCCGGGTTCCATGCGTCTGCCGTTTTTCTTCATCCTCTGCATCGTCATGATCGACGCCATGGGCATCGGTCTGGTGATGCCGATCATGCCTGAACTGATCGTCGAGGTTCAGGGCGGCTCGCTTGCCAATGCAGCGATCTGGGGCGGTGTCCTAAGCACCGCCTTCGCCGCGATGCAGTTTATCTTTGGGCCCATACTTGGAAACCTGTCAGACGCGTACGGACGCAGAACCGTCCTATTGGTGTCCCTGTTTGTCATGGCGATGGATTATGTTGTCATGGCTGTTGCGGGCAGCATTTGGTTGTTGCTGATAGGGCGTATCGTAGGCGGTATAACCGCAGCGACCCACGCTACTGCTGCGGCCTTTATGGCAGATGTGTCCGACCCCAAAGACAAGGCCGCTAACTTTGGCCTGCTGGGGGCCGCCTTTGGCATGGGCTTCGTCCTTGGGCCTGTGATTGGTGGATTGCTCAGTGAATATGGCACGCGCGCACCGTTTTGGGCCGCTGCCGGGTTGGCAGCGCTGACCTTTTGCATCGGCTATTTCGTGATGCCAGAGACCGTGACCGACAAGAACCGCCGCGCCTTTAGCCTGAAACGCGCAAACCCTCTCAATTCGCTGAACGCCATCGCATCTTTGCCCGGTATCCGACCGTTGCTTTGGGTGTATTTCCTGTATTCAGTGTCCATCTACGTCTACCCCGCTATCTGGTCTTATTTCACGACCGAGCGATTCGGATGGTCCCCACAGATGATTGGCCTGTCCTTGGGTGTCTACGGTATAGGCATGGCCATTGTGCAGGGCGGATTGATCCGGCCTGCCATCCGGTTTCTGGGCGAAAGAGGTACAATCGTCTACGGAATGGGTTTTGAGATCATCAGCTTCGCATTTCTGGCCTTCCTCACCAACGGCCTCATCGCGCTGCTTCTCATTCCAATAACGGCCATCGGGGCGGTCATCACACCTGCTCTTCAGGCCATGATGTCCAAGGCCACGCCAAATTCGCAGCAAGGCGAATTGCAAGGTGTTCTGACCGCACTACACGCGTTGTCGATGGTGATCTCACCTTTGCTGATGACATCGATTTTTGCGCAGTTCATTCGGCCCGACACACCGCTCTACCTGCCCGGCGCACCTTTCCTGCTAGCACTTGTGCTTATGCTGGCGGGTTTCCTTTTGTTCCGCAGATCCAGCCCTGTCGTGGCGTAACAACGACACGCAAATGGCGGTTTCTGCCTTGCGAGTTGCCGTTTCCCGGGCCACCGTGAACGCAACGGGAGAGAGAGATAACATGCAAACAATCAAAGCCGCAGTCTGCCGGGCATTTGGCGAACCTTTGGTGATCGAAGAGGTTCAACTCGCAGCCCCCAGCACGGGCGAAGTCGAGGTTACGCTGGAAGCCGTAGCTATCTGCCACTCGGACATATCATACGCCGATGGCGCGTGGGGCGGATTCCTACCGGCCGTTTACGGTCACGAGGCCGCAGGCGTGATCAGCGCCGTTGGTGATGCCGCTGGGGGCTTCAAAGTTGGCGACCCTGTGGTTGTCACGCTGATCCGTGCCTGTGGAACGTGCCCCAGCTGTGCGGGCGGAAAACCGACAATCTGCGAAACACCATACGATACGGTCAAAGGCCCGTTGAAGACCGGCGATGGCGACCCACTCGAACAAGCCATGGCGTGCGGCGCCTTTGCTGAAAAAGTTGTGGTGAGCCACCGCCAGATCGTCAAAATCCCCGAAACCCTGCCCAAGGATCTGGCCAGCCTGCTCTCATGCGGGGTGATCACCGGAGTCGGTGCTGCGGTCAATGCCGCTGGTCTACGGCCCGGCCAAGACGTTGTGGTCATTGGCGCGGGCGGCGTTGGTCTGAACGCCATTCAGGGCGCACGGATTGCCGGCGCACGTCAAATCGTGGCCGTGGACATGACCGAAGAAAAGCTTGAGATCGCCAAGGAATTCGGGGCAACCCACGGCGTGTTGGCCAGTTTGGACCAGCCCTGGAAAGCCGCTTACAAGGCGTTAGGCGGGCGTGGTGCGGATGCGGTTCTGATCACGGTTGGCGCGATCCCTGCTTATGATCAGGCACCGCGCTATCTTGGCCTTGGCGGCAAGGCGATCATGATCGGGATGCCGCATTCGGGTGACATGGCCAGTTATGAACCCGTTGTTCTGGCGGCGCTGGGTCAGGGCGTTGTTGGGTCGAAGATGGGCGATGTGGTGATCCAGCGGGACATTCCGTGGATGGTGGACCTTTATCAACAAGGGCGGCTGAAGCTGGATGAGTTGATCTCGGGCCGCTGGTCTTTGGATCAGATCAACGAGGCTATTGCCGACACCAAAACCGGATCGGCCAAGCGCAATGTGATCCTGTTCGACAGGACCTGACCCTCCGAAAGGATTTGGGATGAAACTACAGGATCTCGACGTTATCGTCACCGCCCCGCCTGCGCCGGGCTGGGGTGGGCGCTATTGGATACTGGTCAAGGTGACGACAGACACTGGCATCACCGGCTGGGGCGAATGCTATGCCTCCTCCGTCGGACCAGAGGCGATGCGCCATGTCATTCAGGACGTGTTCGAGCGGCACATGCAGGGTGAAAACCCCGAAAACATCGAACTGATGTTCCGCCGCGCCTATTCCAGCGGCTTCACCCAGCGACCGGACTTGACCGTGATGGGCGCGTTTTCGGGGTTGGAGATCGCCTGCTGGGATATTCTGGGCAAGGACCGAGACCGCCCGGTTTACGCTTTGCTGGGTGGAAAGATGAACAACCGGATCAGGGCCTATACGTATCTTTACCCCCTGCCCCAGCATAATCTGACTGATTTCTGGACATCTGCTGAGCAAGCTGGCGAAACGGCGGCTGAAATGGTGCGGCGTGGTTATACTGCCGTCAAATTCGACCCGGCGGGCCCCTATACGATCCGGGGCGGCCACATGCCCGCCATGAGCGATATTTCCATGTCAGTTGCCTTCTGCAAGGCGATCCGCGAAGCCGTGGGCGACAAGGCCGATCTGCTGTTCGGCACGCATGGTCAATTCAACACCGCCGGGGCCATTCGGCTGGGGCAAGCGTTGGAGCCTTATCAACCGCTTTGGTTCGAAGAACCCACGCCGCCAGACATGATCGAAGACATGGCCCGCGTCGCCCGTAATGTCCGCATCCCCGTCGCCACCGGCGAACGCATGACAACCAAGGCCGAATTCGGCGCCGTTTTGCGCGCCGGGGCCGCGGAAATTCTGCAACCGGCGTTAGGACGCGCGGGCGGGATCTGGGAGATGAAGAAAGTTGCCGCAATGGCTGAGGTCTTCAACGCACAGATGGCACCGCATCTTTATGCGGGTCCGGTGGAATGGGCCGCCAATGTCCATCTGGCCGCGTCGATCCCTAATTTGCTGTTGCTGGAAAGCATCGAAACACCGTTTCACAATCAACTGATCAAAGGGTCTCTTCGGGTTGAGGACGGGTTCGTGACCGCGCCAACAGCGCCGGGCCTTGGAATTGATGTCGACGAAACACTGGCCCGCGCGCATCCCTATGAGGGCCGCGACCTACATCTGCAAATGCAGGAAGAGCCCTGCGATTACGTCAATGGCAACGCTTTTCAAGGCGGCGCACCGGCAACCGAGGGGTGACAACACCAGCGTGTTTGAGGCATATTGTTCCGATAATAATCGGAACAACGGTCAAAACGTGGCACTCAAACAAACCGATCCTCAGGCACGCAGCACAGACACTCTGCCGGACATGAAAGAAAACGCCGCGCGCGCGGCTGCTTTCCTGAAAACGCTGGCCCATGAAGGGCGGCTGATGATCTTGTGCCACCTTGGTGACGGTGAAAAATCCGTGGGTGAACTTGAGAATTTGCTTGAGTTGCGACAGGCCGCTGTCAGCCAGATGTTGGCCCGCCTGCGCGAAGAAGGGCTTGTTTCGACCCGCCGGGAAGGCAAGGCGATCTACTATTCCCTGCGGGATGGGAACACGGAACAGGTGATTGGTCTGCTCTACAAACTGTTCTGCGCAGAAGACAGCTGATCGCTTAACTGGAGACGTAGCCTGCGATCACCTGAAGCAGCTTGAAGGCGGTTGCAGCGTCGTTCTCGACAACGGCAAGGAATTCCTCTTCACCGATGCGCAGGCAGGAAAGCTGAGTTTCTGCCACCATGCTCAACGCGCGCGGCTCTTTGCGGATCAATCCCAGCTCTCCGACCAAAGCACCCGGCCCTACTGTGGTAATCAGCTGATCCGGTCCTTGGTCCTGTGGCAAGTACAGACCGGCCTCACCTTCAAGCACAACATAGGCACCATCGGTTGGTTGATCGTCTTTCAGGAACACCACCTGCCCCGGCTCGGCTTCGAACCAGCGTGCACCAAAGGCCAGCAGACGCAACTGCCGCCGGTCCAGACCCGAAAACAAAGGGGTTTGTTCCAAGGCTCGCAATTTTCGCGCCAGGTCTGCTGATGCTGCGCTGTCTTCTTCCACGTCGACCGGTCCTCCGTCCGAGACCACACGACCTTGCCGGATTTCCACGTACATGTCGAATACATCGGGATTTTCGAACTGATCGTTCAGGTAGATGACAGTTGTTTCAGGCAGCAACTCTCGGAGTTTCTTGTAGACGGCCACCTGCGTTTTCATGTCATAGCTGGCCAAAGCGCTTTCCAGGATCAGGATGTCCGGTTTTTTGATCGTGGCCCGGGTAAAGGCCAGTGGCTCTGCAAACACTGCGGGCAGGTTCTGACCACCCAAGGCCACCGGCACGTCATAAATCAGTTCCGTCACCAATGGCCGCGCACCGTTTTCGGCCAGCACATCAACAATCAGCTTACGCGCCTCATCGGAACGGGCACCGCCAATCTGACTGACTTTTCCGAACAGCGCATTTTCCATGACTGTCAGCCCCGGCGCGTAAACTTCGGGGTCCAAAGGAACAAAGACATCCTTCAAACGCTCCATCAGCTTATCAGAGTGGCTGTGCCGCAGTTCGAGGATACGGTTCTTCAGTTCATCAGTGAACGCAGGCCCGATCTGTTCGGCCGAAATTACAAACGGCACAGCCAGCATATTGGCCAGCTGTTCATCATCCAGCCCCGCCGAGCCTTCCTTGCGCGTGTGTTCCACCAAATCCACGGCGGCTTCATAAGTCTGTGCATCCAACCCAAGCTTGCGGAACAATGGGTGATCCGTTCCGTCAAGGCCAAAGATCTGGCGCAACATCTCGATCACGTCGCGGGTCAATGCGATCAGTGTTTCATCCAGGCCCAACTCTCGCAATTGGCCCAGAAAGACCTTCTGTTCCACCAGTAAGGCGTGGTTCACCGGCACACAGGGCGTGGCAAACAGCAGGTTCTCGGCCACAGGCAGGGCCGGGTTGTACAGGTTACGATCAAAAATCAACGCTTGTTGTTCAAGCCCCGCATCCTGAACAGCCTGACGCACAGTCGGTCGCAGCTGGACCAGTTTATGAGCCAGTTCACAATGCTCGGCTGCGTTGAAGGTTTGTTCAGCACCGCGTTGAAACAGGGCCGCGCCCGAGCCCATGCCGTCGATCAGTTGCAACCACCAATCGCGCAGAGCTGCAGCGTCCTGAAGTCCGGCCAAAGACGGATCAAGCCAATCCGCCTTGAACGGATCGGAACTGTTCCCCGCCCGCAAGGTTTCTGCGAAATCGGGATCATCTGTACTATTTGCCAAAGGACGGAACCGCATCGGCATCATCACATTGTCACCCAGTGTGCCCTGAAACATGACGGGGCGCGACGTGGCATACCCGATACGTGCGGCTACGACGCCTTGATGCAATTCGGCTAGATTGACCTCGCCAATCCGAACCTTGCCGCCAGTTGGCAAGATTTCACGCGTCAACAGTTCCGCAATCGCCCGTCTGTCTTCTTCGCTGGGTGCCGAAATGCCGACTGTCTTCCCGCCGGGAAAGCTGAGGTTCAGATCGTCCAACACCTGATTGCCGTCCATATCCCGAACCGAAACATGATCCAGCACTATGTCGCCGTTCAGATGAGGGCGTGCGTCAGCTTCGCCCTCAAACAGGGCTTCGTCCTGCATCCCACCTGGCGCAAAGCGGTCAATCACCACGTCCCAACGCAAAGACATATCCTGCGTCTGGTTGTAGTAAGTCAAAAGCTCTTTCCAAGGTGAGCTCAGGTCCTTGTAGGCTGCAAGCGCTGCAACCAGCGCTCCCAACGAAACCGAGCCTTGCAGCACCAGCAGACCACCGATCAGGTAGAACATGAATGGCGTCAGTTGAGAGATGAAGTTGTTTATGAATTTCATAAAAAACTTCTTCTGGTAGATCTCGAACCGGATGCCGAACAACCGCCCCAATTGGTCGGAGATCATCGCACGGCGATACCGCCAGCCGCCATTTGTGCGAAGCGTCGACGCCCCTGCAGCGTTTTCACCGATTTGGGCCGCAAGCACCCGCACTTCCTGAATACGCTTTTTGTTCAGCAGGTTGATCTGGCGTTGCAGCTTAGGGATCAGCCACGCTTGCACCGGGATCAACGCCACAGCGGCCAAACCAAACCAAAAACTCTGCAAAAACAGAAAGGTCAGGATCGTGATCATCTGACCGGCCTGCAAAACAGGCTGGCTGATCGCGTCCCCCATCAACCCGCCCATCGGCTCGCTTTCAGCGGTGATCATCGACACCATCTCACCCTGGCTGACCCGCTCGAAATAGGGTTGCGGAAAGCGCAATGCGCGGCTGATCAACTGATAGCGAAAGCGTCGCAGCATCCGCTCGCTCAGCACACCTTTCATGGTGTTGATGCGCATTTTCATCAGGCCATGCCCCAACACGGCCGCTAAAAACGCAAAGCACAGAATGACCAGAAAATTCGTCTGCGACATCGTATAGCCCAAGATGGTCACTTCCGGGTTGGGTGCACCAATCGCGTCGTTGATAATGCGCTTTGGCAGTTCCAGCGTCAGGTACAGCAGCGGGAACAAGGTTGCTGTCACGGCCAGCAAGATCAGCTGGTCGCGTTTGGAGTACTTCCAGATAAAGCGGAAAATCGTGCGTTCTATGGAACCTGCCCCTGCTGCTGACCGACGACGCGGTTCAGATGTTATCCACGCAAATTCAACAGCATGACTCTACTGCCATCCAGACACAATTAGCAATTTTTTTCCCGATTACGCGAATTCTTAAGCTTATGTGAACTAGTTCATTTACGTATGCCCATCTAATTGCCTAGAGTGTTCAGCAGGACGATATCGGGAGGGTTCTTTTGACTGCCAGTTTTGGCGCAGTGTTCCTTATGCTTTGCTTGCTGCTTGTAAAGCATATGTTCGCTGACTTTTACCTCCAGACACCGAAGATGCTTGCTGGACGTGGTGAGTATTTTCACTTGGGACGCGCGCAACATGCTGCTGTGCATGTCGCGGGCTCTGTCATTGTGTTTGCTGTGTTTGGTGCGCCCCTGACCTTCATTTTAATCGTCGCCGCGCTGGAATGGATCATCCACTTCAATATCGATTTCGTTAAAGCCAGTTATTCCGACAAGAATCGCCTGGAACCTTCCCAAGCCGCATTTTGGCGCGCAGCCGGGTTGGATCAATTGATGCACAACCTGACATATGTGGCGATGGTCTGGGCCTGGGTAACTTTCGCGGCGACCTGAGTCAGACTACGCCGCGTTTTCTAACGCGCCCGCCCGATAGGCCTGCAACCACATTCTGTCCAGCGCATCGATCTTTACCGGGTCGAACTTGTGTTCAACCTCCCAATACCGGCCCGACTCGACAGAATAACCCAAGTCTTGCTCGGCCTGCTGAGCTGCACGCATTCCGATTGTATCGACAAGGGGCAACGCAGAAAGGTTCGATAGACCGGTTGAGGGGAATACCAAACGGCTAGACCCACTGGACAGCCTTACAGTTCTGCACCCTTGTGCGGCGGCGAACAGCCCAAGGCGTGCGGATTTGGCTTCAAGCGAACGCAACGTCACATCATCTCGCAGTGGGTCTGCTGCTCCAGTTCCGTAGAAATGGGTCTGCCCTGAACCCGAATACACCATATCGCATCCAAAGAATGCCATTACAGCGGGGTTCAAAGCCGATAACGCCCAATACCCAGCGGTAAAGGCCATGGTTCCGCCTGCATAAACGAATCCACCATATTCGTTCTGTCGTGGGACGTAATCCTTCGCCGTGACGATACGTTGTGTGGGGCCGATATCCGTTGGGCGTCTTTCAATTGGAAAGTCTTCAGGATGGATCAGAAAGTCCCAATCCTTGCGAATGCGCCAAGCGTTATTGATTGCGACGACATGCGTGAAAGGCTTGCGAGACCAAGCCCGTGCCTCCAACGCCGAAGGGGCACTGCCCAGGATCAAAACTTTGGTCTGTTTGTCAGTCATAGCGGGGCCACCTTCGTTGCCAGCCCCGCATGACGTAGAGCATTTGTGGCCCGCGACTAGCCCAGCACCGAGAAACTGCTTTCTTCGTTGATCGGGCGTTTGCGGGAATAGAAGCCCACATCAATGTTCCGCTTGATATAGGGCAGCTCAAACTGCAGCGGCTCTGCGTCGTGGTCGGCACCACCTTCACAATACGAGATCAGAGCCGTCATCATCTTACCCGCAATCGGCGCGTTCTTATACTGGTTCCCGCTGGAACCGCACGCCATGTAGAACCCCGGAAGACTGGATTTGTCATAGATCGGAATCCAGTCGGTGGACGCATCATACAAGTCAACAACTCCCCGCGTTTTCGATGGGATGCCAAGACTGGGGACACGTTGCGCATAGCGCATCGCCTGCGTGGTCCATTGGTCAGTGAACTCACGGTTGTAGTTCACATCGTCCTCGCACCACTGATGCGGATCACATTCCGGGTCTTCTGATCCGACAAGGATATGGTTTCCATGTTCCGGGCGACAATAACAGGCGATGTCGCTGTCCGAGACGATGGTTCCGTCATTTTCAAAGTCGAACCCTTCTGGTGCCGGAACATGTACCACCTCCTGCCGCAAGGGCCGGGTTTTGATGGTCATGTCGTCCAGAACACCCGCCATCTCGTTGATGATCGCCGAACCCGGCCCCGCAACGTTGACCACGACCTTGGCGTGGATTTCCTCGCCCGAGGCCAGTTTGACACCGGAAACGCGCCCGCCCTCGGTCAGGATTTCAGTAACTTCAGCGCCGGTGCGCACTTCGGCCCCGTGCTGTTTCGCGGCATCCATCAGGTTCTGCGCAGACAAGGCCGGGTCGGTGACATACCCCGCTTGCGGCCAATATACACCCCCGGTCATCTTCCGCCCGTTGGACTGGCCGAATTCCGGATCATCCATACGACGCGCCGGGGCAAAGCTGTCCAGCGAATAAACCGGCAGGCGCTCGACGACTTTCTCAGCCGACCATTCCTCAAAGGGGCAGTCCAAATCCGACGAATTGCGCATGTGCTTTTCCAACATGCCGTTTGCGTCAGTTTTCATGACCAGACATCCAGTTTCACGGAACTGGGCCAGATTGGCCTCTTCGGGCAGACCCAAGTAGTCGGCCCAGTCCCGCCAATAATGGTAGCCCTCCCAGGCAAAGGCCGTCCCGTCGAAGGTCGAGTAATGCATCCGGATAATGGCACAGGACCCTGCGGTAGATCCGTGACCGACCTGAGTGTTACGGTCCAGTGACAACGTTTTCCAACCTGCTTTGGACATCTCGAACGCGATTGCTGCGCCGATCACCCCGGTGCCGATAATGATAGCGTCTGGTTGACTCATGTCAGTTCTCCTTTCCAATAGCGCATTGAATATGCGCTGAATTCTTCGACTTCTTCAGGTTTCGGCTTAACGCCCGTGAAGGCATAGAGGTAATGCGGAACCATAGAAACTCGCGTCTCTATGGGTTCGTTCAACTGCGCCAGATCGTAACCAATCTGCATGTAATACAACACACGTGCGCGCGTCTCGGATTCGATGTCGGAATAGCCGTAGCGGGCAAACATAGCGTGCAGCGCCTCAAGCCTCCGTGCATCGGATTGGTCAAGCGCTCGCCGCACTTTGCCGGATTTGCGCGCCCAGTCACGAACGGCAAAGTCCAGCGCAGTATCGAACAGCTCTGTATTCACCACGCATCGATGCACATTGCAAACGGCTGCCGTGATCGTCTCGGCCGGAGCTTCGGCCTGTGCGACCAATGCTGCGGTGTTGGTCGCCTGCCAGCGGGCCAGGAGTGCATCCAACAACTCCTGCCGGGACTTGAAATACCAATAGAAAGATGATCGCGATACAGCCATCCGCTCGGCCAGGTTCAGAACCTTGATCTGGTCCACGCCGTCCGAAATCAGCACATCCATCGCCACGTTCAGCCAGTCGTCACGCGTGACCTTGATGTTGCCGACCAGAGGTTCGGCTTCGGGGTCATCGCGATGAAGGACAGGTTTGGTATTCATTCAACTCTCCGGCGGCGCACCGCCCTCGGCGGTTCGGCGATCGATGAAATCGTGCAAGGCACCCAATTTGTCACCATCAACTGTTGGAGCTTTGAAGTCATTCAGAATGCCCTTCCAAACGCCAGTCGCCCGATGGTTGGCATCTACTGCACCTCGCTCGGTCCAGGTGCCAAAGTTTGCATAATCGTGCAGATGCGGTTGATAGAACTCTGTGTTGTAGCGTTCCATGGTCTGGCTTGAGGCAAAGAAGTGACCGCTGGGTTCTACTTCACGCAAGGCAGTATCAAATCCGATCTCGGCCGCGCCCGCTTGCGCGCCCGCGCAAAGTTCGGCCACCATGTTCAGGACCTCGGCATCGCAGACCAGTTTTTCGAAAGATACGGTCAGACCACCTTCCAGCCAGCCAGCAGAGTGGATGATCACGGTCGCCCCGGCCATCAAGCACCCCCACAAACCAAACTGGTTTTCGTTCGCGGCCTGCACATCGTTGATGTTTGACGCTGATCCTGCAGCAGACCGCCAAGGCAGTCCAAGATGCCGCGCCAGTTGCCCCGCCGCCAGGGACGCCTGGAAATGTGACGGCGTTCCGAACGCAGGCGCACCGGATTTCATGTCCACATTGCTTGTGAACGTTCCATAACAGACCGGAGCACCGGGCTTGGCCAACTGCGTCAGGGTCAAAGCGGCAAGCGCCTCGGCATGGGACAAAGTGATCGCCCCTGCCACCGTGATCGGCGCCATCGCCCCCATCAGGGTAAACGGTGTGATGATCGACATCTGACCATGACGTGCAAAGTCGATCAGACCTTGCGCCATCGGAATGTCCAACGTGCGCGGGCTGTTGGTGTTGATGATAGTGTAGCAATGCGCATTGCCCCGGAATTCATCATCCGAAAGGCCACGGGCTGTGGACAGCATCTCAAAGCAATCCATCACCTGCGGCGTGCCACGCGAGAAAAAGAACGGGAACTTGTCCGTTAGTTCCATCTGTGCCTGTGTCGTAAAATAGTGGCGCAAATGGGTTGGAACGTCCTGCGGCTCGACCTGAGGCGAAATCATCTGGAACACATCGAAATGATGCGTAAGCTTCAGAAACTCCAGATAATCCTGCCCTGTCGCGGGGCGACGACCGCGTTCAAGATCGGTTGCGTTCGGCGCGCCCGCGCCTGGTTGAAACACCAGCGAACCCAGTTCAAGCGTGAAGTCCCTCCGCCGCGCTCCGGCTCGACAATCAATAGATTTGGGGGCCGAGGCCACCGCGGCCTCGATCATTTCGCGCCCAATGAAGACCATTTCACTGTCTTCGTCTACGCGCGCGCCACCTTGTTTGAAAAGCTTGCGCGCCTCGGGCAGCAGGACCTTTACGCCCAATTCTTCCAATGTACGCAACGCGGTTTCATGCATGTCCGCAATTTGCTCCGCCGGAAACACCTCCATTTGCGGGAAAGGGTTCTTGAGCTGGCGATAATTCACATCGCGGCTGGGTGGCGGGGCGGCCTCAGCCCCCCGTCCACGCCGCCTGCGTCCTCGGTCCTGAGCGCTCATGATCAGCCTCGCATCGCTTTGCCTTGCGGGTCATAAGGCGACGGCGCAACCACGCGTGCCGACCGTTCCACGCCAACCACATGGACGGACAGTTCGGTGCCCGGCTCAGCCTTGTCGCGGTCAATCAGAGCCATTGCCAGCGATTTGCCGGTGTAATGCCCATAGCCACCCGAGGTCACAAAACCAACGCGTTCACCATTGGCCCAGATCGGCTCGTACCCGCTGGCGTCCGCATCAACCGCATCGATTTCCAACGTCGCCTGCACCTGTGCCGGACCATTGCCATCACGTTCGGCCAGCGCGGCCTCTTTACCTACAAACTCTTTTTCCCAATCGATCCAGCGATCCATGCCGGTCATGCCGGGTGTATAGGCTTGCGTGAACTCCGCTGACCAAATGCCAAAGCTCTTTTCCAACCGGGTCGACCCCATGGCGTTGAAACCAACCTCGCGAATGCCTTCTTCGGCACCGGCCTCTAACAAGATACGGCGCAGCTTGATGTGGTCGCCATATCGGCAGTTGATCTCGTACCCTTTTTCGCCGGTCACCGACATACGCGCCACGCGAGCCCGAACAAGGCCGATGTCAAAATCGCCGCAGCCCATGAACTTTAGGCCCGAGATGTCCTGTTCCGCCAGCTTCTCGACGACGGCCTGCGACTTCGGGCCGACCACGGCAAAGCCGCAATACTCCTCGCCCAGATCGCGCAGTTCGACCCCTTCAATCATGTGATCGTCGAACCAGCGCATGTGCCAGGCGCGCAGATAATAGCTGCCCATGATCCACCAGGTACCGTCGCCCCAGTTCAACACGGTCAGGTCACCCTTGAGCCGCCCATCCTCGCCCAGCATTGGGGCCAGTTTCGCGCGCCCTGGGGCAGGCAGTTTCGAGGCCATCACCCTGTCTAGCCACGCTTGGGCGTTCGGCCCGGTGACTTCAAACCGCGAAAAGCCCGAGATATCCATCAGGCCCACACCCTCGCGGATGGCCTTGCACTCTTCAGCCGCGATGTCATGTGCATTCGAGCGCTTGAGCGTCGGCGCTTCTTCGAACCCTTTTGGTGCAAAGTACAAAGGCACCTCCAGATCCCAACTAACGCCCCATTTGCAGCCTGCTTCTGTCATTGCGTCATGTGCCGGGGCCATTTTTAGCGGACGGCCTGCGGGCAGCTGTTCGTTCGGATAGGTCATCACAAAACGACGGGAATAGAACTGCCCTGTGGTTTCGCGGATATAGCGTTTATTCTGTGCATAATCGCCGTAACGGGCCACATCCATGGACCAGGCATCTGCCTCGGGCTCACCATGGATCATCCATTCAGCCAGAGTCTTGCCAACGCCACCCCCTTGAAGGAAGCCCGCCATCACAGCGCAAGCCGACCAATAGCCACGCTTGCCGGGGACAGGCCCGACCAAAGGATTACCATCAGGTGAGAACGTAAAGGCCCCATTCACCCATGTCTTGATGCCAACATTTTGGATTGAGGGGTAACGCTCAAAGCCCAGGGTCAGTTCGTTCTCAATCCGGTCGAGCTGTTCCTGGAACAATTCTTCACCGTAGTTCCAGGGCGCGCCATCCATGGCCCAGTGCTCGTGATCAACCTCGTAAATGCCAACCAGAACACCTTTTTGATCCTGTCGCATATAGGTGAACCCTTCAAGATCCACGGTCATCGGCATCTCAAAATCGGCGGCAGCAACTTCTGGCACCGTGTCGGTGATCAGATAATGGTGCTTAAGCGGCGACACCGGCAGCTCTACACCAGCCATGCGCCCGACCTGCTTGGCCCAAAGACCCGCAGCGTTCACAACGTGTTCGCAAGTGATCGTGCCTTTGTCGGTCACAACCTGCCAGCCATCATCGGTCTGGATCAGTTCTTCGACCTTGGTTTCCTCGTAATACTCACCGCCACGTTTCTTGGCTGCTGTTGCATAAGCCTGCACGGTGCCGGTTGTGTCGATATACCCTTCACGATCCGCCCACATGGCCCCGATAACGCCATCCGTCGACATGATCGGGCAGCGTTTCTGTGCCTCTTGCGGGGTCAGCAATTCACAATCATCGATGCCGATGGACTGGAAAATACGGTAATTGGCCTGCAACCACTCCCACCGTTCAGGCGTTCCGGCAAGGGTCAAACCACCTGTCATGTGCAGACCGATATTCTGGCCCAACTCCTTTTCGATCTCGCTCAGAAGGTCGATGGTATAGGCCTGCAATGTCGCCATGTTCGGGTCAGCGTTCAGTGCATGGATGCCACCCGCCGCGTGCCAAGAAGACCCGGACGCCAATCGCCGCCGTTCGAGCATAACAACATCGGACCAGCCGAACTTGGCAAGGTGATACAGAACCGAGGCGCCGACAACTCCGCCCCCAATGACCACAACGCGATACTGAGATTTCATCCGAACCTCTCCCAAAACAGAATCTGCGGAGACGCTAGTGACACTGTTCACTTCTGTCTAGACATTTCTGTACAGTCTAGGTCAGCAGGAAACCGCACCCAAAAAACGTTTACTACAGGCTGGCGCTGGGGCGGGATTTTATGTTTTCAAACCATGCAGTTGTGGCGGCGTTACCCTCGGGAATTCGCATTTTGATCACCCGCGCAAAATCCACAAACACAAAGGCCGAAATATCGGCGAGCGTAAATTCATCCCCTGCTAGGAACCGGCTTTCCGTCAATCGCGCTTCCAAAAGATCGTAAAACCGCGCCACACGATCTTTTCCCCGCTGCGCCAGTTCCGGGATCTGAGCATATTTGGACGGGCCGGGAATGGCGCGGTCTTTGAAAGCCGGATGACTGTTGCGCAGCGTTTCGGCGATGGGCAAACCACCCTGCTGCTCGACGATCGCATTCCACATCAGAACCAGACCTTTTTCATCCGGGGTTCGCCCCATCAAAGGAGGTTCGGGGCAACGCGCTTCAAGATACGCCGCAATTCCCATGTTTTCGGTCAGAACTGTGCCTTCATCGGTGACCAGTACAGGCACAGTGGCGCGTGGATTGATGGCGCGAAACGCCGCGCTCAATTGCTCGCCCTTGGCGATCGAGACTTCGCGGGTCTCGATCTCAAGCCCTTTTTCCGCAATGAACATGCGGGCACGCCTGGGGTTTGGGGCTGTTGAGCAGTCGTAGAAAATCATGCTGGCGCCCCTTTTTGGTCAGCGACGGTAAATGAAACAGCGCCCCTCGACAGCGCCTTCGGGCAGCGGCATCTCCGTCAGCCCTTGGAAATACATACGGTCACTTGATACCATCAGGCCACCCGGGGCTAGCAATGGCTCGATCAGCGGCGACACGAATCGTGCAAATTTATCGTTCTTTTCGCGGTTGTGCCCGCCCAGATCCGCATGGATCAAGCTTGCGGTCGCACCAAACCGGTCAACCGATGACGGCAAAGTCTCGCGCACATCACCCAGAATTACTCGATCCTCGGGTGGGGTCGAATCCGGGTGCGAGGCGACCGCGCGTTCGAAAACGTAAACTGGACGCTCATCCATATGCTGCAACAGATGGTGATAAGTGCGCCCATTGCCCAGACCCAGTTCGAACACCGGACCGGCCATGCCTTGGGTATGCGCAATGGCAAAATCCAGACAGGCACGCTGCGACACCATGCGGTCGATGAACAGATCCAGACGGCTTTGATTCTCGGACACCGGTAAATATCTCCTTGATACCAATCGAAAGCATAGATGCGTCCGATGCGGCCCTAGATGACAAATTCTCAAGACTTTGTGTAGCGATGAAGCCCAAAGTTTCACATTTCCGCGACATTTCAGCATAAGAACGGGTTTGACTAGACGGGCGGAACCGCGCGACACTGATGAAAAAATCACGGGGAGTTGAAACAACCGATGTTACCTATTGGCCAAACGGGTAGAAAACCCGCATGAGCGCGTTGTTGTCCGTCAGAAACCTGAGCATTGGCTTTGGTACGGGCAATTCCGTGGTCACGGATGTGAACTTCGACGTCGAGGCCGGCCAGACGCTTGCACTGGTGGGTGAATCTGGATCGGGCAAAACAATCACATGCCGGGCCGCTTTACGTATTCTACCCCGCTCTGCACAGATCCGCAGCGGCACAATAACTCTGAACGATTCCAAAGGGATGTCGGAACTGACATCGATCTCTGAACGCGAGATGCGCAACATTCGTGGCAATCGGGTTTCGATGATCTTTCAGGAACCCATGCGCTCGCTCTCGCCTTTGCACAAGATCGGCAATCAGGTCAGCGAAGTCCTTTGGCTGCATCGCGGGTTGTCCGAGGCTGAAGCCCGGAAACAGGTTCTGACCCAGTTTGACCGCGTGGGCTTTCCAGATCCGCAACGTGCCTATGACTCGTACCCGTTCGAGCTGTCAGGTGGCATGCGTCAGCGCGCCATGATCGCCATGGCAATGGTATCCAAGCCCGAACTTCTGATTGCGGACGAGCCGACCACTGCGCTTGACGTAACGACACAGGCACAGGTGCTTGGCCTAATAAAGGAGTTGCAACGCGAGACCGGCATGGCGCTGATCCTTGTCACCCATGACCTCGGCGTGGTTGCCAATATGGCCGAGCAGGTGGTGGTCATGCACAAGGGCCGCATTATGGAATCTGGCCCCGCCGCGCCGATCCTGACCGCTCCAGCACATCCCTATACCAAACAGTTGTTCGACGCAGCGCCTGCAATACCAGATCAGGATGCCGTAGGGATACCCATGCCTGACGAAGATCTGATCCTTCAAATGAAGGGTGTGTCCAAGACCTATACGATGAGGTCCAGCAAGGGGTGGCAGGCCGACAAGGCCATTTATGCCTGCCGCGGCGTGGACCTTAATCTGTCGCGCGGAAAAACGCTGGCCATTGTTGGGGAAAGCGGATCAGGCAAGACAACGGCCGCCCGCATTGCTCTGGGGGCAGAACTTCCGGACCCCGGCGGCGAAGTCCTTTTCCGCACCGCGCCTGACGCTGACCCAATCACGGTACACAGCATGACGCGTGCCCAGCGCACGGCGTTTCAGCGAAAAGCGCAGATGGTGTTTCAGGACCCTTACAGTTCGCTGAGCCCCCGCATGCGTATCCAAGACGCAATGACCGAGCCGCTTGAGATCCACAAGATCGGCACCGTGGCTGAGCAGCGCGAGAAGGCCGCCGAGATGCTGCAGCGCGTTGGCCTGACAGAAGACATGCTGAAACGCTATCCCCACGCTTTCTCCGGCGGGCAACGGCAGCGCCTTTCAGTGGCCCGCGCCATGATGCTGGACCCGCAGCTGATTGTTTGTGACGAACCTACGTCGGCACTGGACGTCTCGGTTCAGGAGCAAATCCTGACCTTATTGGAACACCTGCAAGACAGTCTGAACCTGTCTTATTTGTTTATCTCGCACGATCTGGCCGTTGTCGCCCGGATCGCTGATGAAGTTGCCGTCATGCGGCGCGGCCTGATTGTCGAACAGGCCCCGCCCGAAACGCTTTTCTACAATCCGCGTCACCCTTACACCAAGGCGCTGATTGCCGCTCAACCCGAACCCGACATCAACCGTCCGATTGACCTGCAAATGGTCTCTTTGGGCGCCGGCGCGCCGGACAGTTGGGAAGAAGCCTTCCGTTTCTCTGACACCGTGATACCTTCATTGGTGGAATTGGAACCGGGCCATAAGGTACGTTGCCATGTTTAAGACCACTCGCCCCCTGATCCTGGCCGCAATGCTGGCCCTTTCGGGGATGCTGCCCGCGACGGCAGAAACACTTCCTGCTCCTCAGGAAAGCACCTTCTGGAGCTCAGAGGTTGAGGCTGGCAATCTTCCGCCTGTTGAAGAACGTCTTCCCAAGGAACCGCTGGTTGTTGATCTGGCCGCCAAAGGTCGCGAATTCGGAACGCAAGGCGGCACCCTGCGCACGATGGTGACGCGGTCGAAAGATATCCGCCAAATGGTCGTCTATGGCTATGCTCGCCTTGTCGGGTTTAACCAGGACTATGAAATTGTGCCCGACCTGCTGGCCTCGTTCGAGAACGAAGACAATCGCAAGTTCACGCTGAAACTGCGGAAAGGGCATAAATGGTCGGATGGCTCGCCCTTTACGTCAGAAGACTTCCGCTATTGGTGGGAAGAGGTCGCCAACAACGAATTGCTCAGCCCTTCGGGTCCGCTTGAGTTTCTGATCGTCGAAGGCAAGTCACCCACTGTCACCTTCCCTGATGAAACCACGGTGATCTTCGAATGGGAGGATCCAAACCCGGACTTCCTGCAAACGCTTGCCAATGCCCGGCCGCCCTTTATCTACCGACCGTCCGCCTTCCTCAAACAGTATCACGAGAAATACGCCGATCCCGAGGAACTGGCGTTTCTTGTTGAGGACGCAAGGGTCAAAAGTTGGGCCGCGTTGCACAACAAGCTGGACAACCTTTACAAGTTCGACAACCACGAACTGCCGACATTACAACCTTGGCTGAACGCAAGTTCGGGTAAAAAGATCCGCCACAACTTCGTGCGTAACCCCTATTATCACCGTATCGACAGCAACGGGGTGCAACTGCCTTATATCGATGTGGTCGAGATGGAGATTGTGGCCCCCGGCCTGGTCGCCGCCAAGACCAACGCAGGTGAAAGCGATCTGCAAGGTCGCGGGTTGGCCTTCCGGGACGCGTCGATCCTTAAAAAAGGCGAAGCTCAAGGCGGCTACAAAACGCTGCTCTGGAAAACCGGCGTAGCGTCCCAAGTCGCGATCTATCCGAACCTCAACTTTGCAGATGACGTCTGGCGCGACGTGTTGCGTGACGTTCGCGTTCGACGCGCTTTGTCGCTGGCAATAGACCGCAATACAATCAATCAGGCTCTGTATTTCAAACTGGCGCGTCCTGCGGCGATGTCCGTGCTGCCCGCATCGCCTTTCTACAGTGAAGAGAACGCCGCAGCCTGGGCGCAATACGATATTGATCAGGCCAATGCCCTGCTAGACGAAGCTGGTCTGACTCAGCGTGACAAGAATGGCATCCGCCTGTTACCCGATGGCCGCCCGATGGAGTTGATCATCGAAACCGCCGGTGAGCGGCAAGAGGTCGAGAATGCCCTGCAAATCGTCACCGACAACTGGCGCGAGATCGGGGTCAAGCTGGTGATGCGTCCTCTGGACCGCGACATTCTGCGCAACCGCGTGTTTGCGGGCAACTCGATGGCGTCAGTTTGGTTTGGATGGGATGATGGCATCCCGCAGGCACATACCTCCCCCGCCTATCTGGCGCCCACCGATCAGGTGTTTCTGGCCTGGCCCAAATGGGGTCAATATTACCAGACAAAAGGTGAAGCTGGCGAAGCCCCCGACATGCCCGAAGCCGAACGCCTGATGGAGCTGGCCCATGATTGGGAAATCGCCACAAGCGATGAAGAACGCATGGCTGCCTGGACGGAAATGCTGAATATTCATGCGGACCAACTGTATGCGATTGGTATCCTGAACGGCGCGCCCCAGCCTGTCGTTGTGTCAAACCGTCTGCGCAACGTACCGGAACAGGCTATGTGGGCATGGGAGCCCGGCGCGCATTTCGGTATCCATCGCCCGGACGAGTTCTTTTTCGCCGACTAAGCAGGAGCAGCAAAATGGTCATGCTGCGCTATGCGGTGTATCGATTCTTCACGATGCTGCTGACGCTGTTGGTGGTCTCTGTTCTGATTTTCACAATCATCAACCTGCCGCCCGGTGACTACCTGAGCAACCAGATTGCCGAGCTTCAGGCCTCGGGCCAATCTGCCGGTGTCGCCAAAGCCGAGTTTCTTCGCACGGAATACGCCCTGGATCGTCCCATCTGGGAGCAATACCTGATCTGGATGGGGTTCTGGCCCGGACCGCACGGCTTTTCTGGATTGATTCAAGGGAACTATGGCTGGTCGTTTGAATTTGACCGACCTGTTTCAGAAATTGTTGGCGATACGCTTTGGCTGACGGTCGTCGTCAATCTGGCCGCAATCATGTTCGTCTATGCAGTTGCGCTTCCATTGGGCGTAATAGCGGCTGCACGGTCGCGGACGTGGATCGACTATACCTCGGCCTTTGTCGGATATTTGGGTCTGGCCACACCGAACTTCCTTCTGGCTCTGATCTTGTTCTACTACGGACACCAGTATTTTAACCTGCCCATCGGCGGCCTTATGGATCCCAAATTCGAAGGCGAGCCGATGAGTTGGGACAAGCTGAAATCCATCCTCATTCACTTGATCGTGCCAACCTTTGTGATAGGCACGTCGGGGGCCTCGGCCATGATGCAGCGCCTGCGGGCAAATATGCTGGATGAGCTTGGCAAGCCTTATGTCGAAACTGCGATTGCCAAAGGTATGGCCCCGTCGCGGATGCTGACCAAATACCCACTACGTGTCGCGTTCAACCCTTTCGTAGCCGATATCGGCAACCTGCTTCCGTCAATGGTGTCAGGCTCGGTTCTGGTTTCTGTTGTTCTGGGCCTGCAAACCATTGGCCCGACCCTGCTGACGGCTCTGAAAACACAGGATCAGTTCCTGTCGGCCTTCATCCTGATGTTTGTCGCCTTGCTGACTCTGATCGGTACGATGATCTCGGACATTCTGCTGGTGATGCTCGATCCGCGCATCCGTTATGAGGGGCGCGAAGCATGACCGAACGTCCCGATAACCGCTTTGTCGATGACGCGCCTTTTGACCCGCAGGCGTCTGTTCAGCAGCTCGAACGCGCCGATCTGGACGCACCAAACTGGGTGCTGGTCTGGCGCAAGTTCCGTACCCACAAGCTAGGCCTGATCTCAGGCATCTTCCTGCTGTTGTGCTATCTGATGTTACCGTTTGCCGGGTTCATCGCACCCTATGGACCCAACGACCGCAATGGCGAGCACCTCTATGCCCCGCCCCAATCGGTTCACTGGTTCCATGAGGGTGAGTTTATTGGCCCTCATGTGTATCCGATCGTTGCTGAAGCGGATCTTGAGACATTCCAGTGGAAATTTGTGCCCGACACAGACGACCCACGCCCCATCAGGTTCTTTTGCGAAGCGTCAGAATACCGTCTGGCCGGGTTCATACCATCCGACACACATCTGTTTTGCGCCCCCGAAGGCGCCACCCTGTTCCTGTGGGGGTCTGACCGACTGGGGCGCGACATCTTCAGCCGCATCCTCTATGGCGCGCAGCTTTCGTTGACGGTGGGTTTGATCGGTATCTCAGTATCGTTCTTCCTGGGCATCTTGTTCGGCTCGATGGCGGGCTATTTCGGCGGGCGCATCGACTGGACGATCAACCGCGTGATCGAAATTCTGCGTTCGTTACCGGAACTGCCTTTGTGGCTGGCGCTGTCCGCCGCCGTACCATCGAACTGGAGCCCTGTTGCGGTCTTCTTCATCATCTCGATCATTCTGGGCATACTCGACTGGCCTGGCCTGGCGCGTTCTGTTCGCGCCAAGTTTCTGTCACTGCGTGAGGAAGAGTATGTGCGTGCAGCTGAAATGATGGGCGCGAGCTCGGGCCGGGTGATCCGCAAGCACCTGCTGCCAAACTTCATGTCGCACCTGATCGCATCGGCCACGTTGTCGATACCAGCCATGATCCTGGGTGAAACAGCACTTAGTTTCCTTGGGTTGGGCCTGCGAGCGCCTGCCGTCAGTTGGGGTGTCATGCTGAATGATGCGCAAAACCTCGCCTCGATCGAGATTTACCCGTGGACGGCCATCCCGATGCTGCCGATCATCGTGGTCGTGCTGGCTTTCAACTTCCTCGGTGACGGGCTGCGCGACAGTCTGGACCCCTATCAGCAATGAGCCTTCTCGCCACCCTTCCTGCTGCAGACAACTATCGCAGAACGGGTAACGGCGCGCTGCCAAGTGCTTTCGCGGTATCTGAGATGGCGACAGCCAGCTTTGCGGCGGTTGGTCACGAAATGGCCCGGTTGATGCAAGCGCTCAACCTGTCCTCTGCTACGCCTGAAATCAAAGTCGATCACCGGCTGGCATCCCTTTGGTTCGGCTATTCTTTCAAACCAGACGGTTGGGAAATGCCAAGCCTCTGGGATGCGGTCGCGGGCGACTACAAAGCATCGGACGGCTGGATCAGGTTGCACACCAACTTACCTCGCCACCGGGCGGCTGCGCTGAAGGTTCTTGGCACTCCACCTGATCGCGCGGCCGTCGCAACTGCCGTTAAGTCATGGTCCATAGCGGATCTCGAAACCGCAGTGGTGGCAGAAGGTGGCGTTGCCGCTGCCATGCGCAGTCGAACCGAGTGGCTGGAACATCCGCAAGGCCGCGCCGTGTCACGTGATCCACTGATTGGCTGGCAAGGGCCGCGCTATGTCAAACTACGCGACAGGCCGCAGGCAACGGCCGAGCGGCCCCTGTCGGGACTACGCGTGCTTGACCTGACACGTGTTCTGGCCGGTCCGGTCTCGACCCGAACTCTGGCCGGTTTCGGCGCCGAGGTTCTGCGCATCGATCCTCCGGATTGGGATGAACCGGGTGTGATCCCAGACATCTCGCTCGGGAAACACTGCGCTTATCTGGACCTCAAATCAGACGATGGGTTGAAACGGCTGCAAGAATTGCTGTCTCAGGCGGACGTATTTGTGCACGGGTATCGACCGGGCGCATTGGATGCTTTGGGTCTGACACGCGCCAAGCGTGATGAGCTTGCCCCGAACCGGATCGAGGTTACGTTGGACGCCTATGGCTGGCAGGGGCCATGGTCTACCCGGCGTGGCTTTGACAGCCTTGTGCAGATGAGCGCGGGCATTGCCCATACCGGCATGGGCTGGGCGCAAGCGGACAAGCCGACTCCTCTGCCGGTTCAGGCTTTGGATCACGCGACAGGGTATTTGATGGCGGCCGCTGTTCTGTCCGCCCTGTCAGAGGCCGCGGCAGGTAATTCGATCATGCACGCCCACCTGTCACTTGCACGCACCGCTGAGCTTTTGGCCGTGCTCGGCAAGGACGATGCTAAAGCTGCACCCATCAACCCAAAGACCGCAGACTACAACACAGAACCCGAACCCTCCGGCTGGGGGCCCGGCCTGCGGCTCAAACCTGCGCTCCAAGTCGGCGAGGCATCTATGCGTTGGGATCTGCCAGCATCAAAACTGGGCACATCCAAACCTGTTTGGCCCTTTACCGCCTAGCCACCCAACCGCCGCGCGGAACGCGCGGCCCAACGCTTTGTGTCGCGTCTTGCCATAGACGCATTCCAAAGCGGCGGGAGAGTCCCTAGCGGTCGTCGCCACCCGGCCCGATGTCGTCCAGATAATCCTCGTCAATTGCAGTCTGCACTGCTCCGGTCACGGCCTCTCGCTGCTTAGGCGTCAGGTCTTCGGCTTCTTTGCCGTCCGCCAATCTCACAGTGACTTCACGGTGTGCAAATTTGATTCCCTCACGAGCAAACAATTCACGAATGTCCTGATAGACCTTTTTACGCACCAACCACTGATCGCCCGGTTTGGTCATGAACTTGACTCGGATAATCATGGCAGAATCCTGCATCTCAATCACACCCTGCGATTTCAGCGGTTGGATAAAGTTCTCTCCGATCACAGGATCGCTCAGCAGTTGCTGACCCAGTTTCTTGATCAGTTTGCGCACCTTCTCGACATCCGTGTCATAGGTGACGCGCAAGGGCAGTTTCATGATGACCCAATCGCGCGAATAGTTCGTCAGCACCTTGATCTCACCAAAGGGGATAGTGTTCAGCGCACCCAGATGGTGCCGCAGTTGCATGGACCGGACCGAGATCTTCTCGACCGTGCCTTTGACATCCCCGATGTCGATATATTCGCCTTTGCGGAACGCATCATCCAGCAGGAAGAACGCTCCGGAAAAGATATCACGCACCAATGTCTGCGAGCCAAAGCCAACGGCCAGACCCACCACACCGGCGCCAGCAAACAGCGGGCTGACATTGATGCCCAGCTCCATCAAAGCAATCAGCACAATCGTTACGACAACAACGGCCAGAATCGCGCCGCGGAACAGGGGCAGCAACGTTGCCAGACGACTTTGTCCGCCCTCGCCGCCTTCATCACCCAGTTCGGCGTCACTCCCGTCATCGACCTCTTCCGCGATTTTACTGTCGATCCAGATGCGGAAGAAGTGAAACAGGATGTAGCCGATGAAGATGATGACCATCACATCCAGCGCGCGCTCGACCGGCAGATCCTGACTCCAGTCCGCATCCGGGTACCAGATGACGACAAGCGCATAAGCCCCGATCACAAAGGCCAGAATGCCGGCCACGCGGCGCGCCAGATCTTCGTAGGTTAGGAGATATTGCTTGCGCTGCTCGGCCTCGGGCGTTTCCACCAGGGCGATATCGTCATCCTCTGCCGCCGCTTCTTCGTTGATTTCGTCAATCATACGGGACCGGTCGAAATACCGTTCCAGCAGATAATTCATCGCGCCATAAGCAATGACGACGGACATGAAGATCAGATAGCTGCTGGCAATCAGAGGAATTGGCGTTGGATTCTCCAGCGCCAGATCAACTGCCAAACGGAACCAGCTGAACACGACGTAGACGATCAGGACAGGCGCCCAACCATAGGACACAACCCGCAGCAACCAGGATACCTGATCCCCAGCCCGTCCACCGCGGATCGCGTTCGAAATGGCCCGTGCGTTGAACAGGATCATCAGAACATTGCCCAACGCGCCAATCATCGTCAGCCCACCATAAACCATGGCATAAACGTTGTAGTTCAGGCCAAAATCCGCGACCCAGGTCGCAAATAAAACAACCGAGATGTCATAGGTCGCCAAGGCCGATGCCCAGATGTAAAGCCTGCGGGCGTTTTTGTCCGAGAAAGGTGGCAGTCTGTATTGGCTCAGATAGGGCGACAGAACCATCCGCCACAGATCGGATACAGTACGCGCCAGGAAGAACGCCGTGAAAATAGCCGTGACTGTAAACTGGATCGAGATGTCCTCGGCCTCGCCGAAGAACAGATACCCAACAATCAGCGCCATAAGCATGGCAAAGATCGTGCCACCGATCCCCATCACAAAGCGGAAGACAAGGAACGGCATCTTTTCGCGGTATCCAACAGGGTCGTCTTTGACCCGGGCCACGACCCAGCGCCGAGCAAAGCGTTTGCCGTAAATCTCGATCGACAGCCAACGCCCCAACAGCAGGAACAGGACGTTCCAGCCCAAGACCTCAACATAAGTCTGGATACGCCCGTCAGGGCTGGTCTGACGCAGAATATACTGAACTTCGAACATTGAATAAGGTAGCGCCTCGAGCCTCGATTGCATCGAATCGCGGAATTTCGAGAACCGCTCCTGCGCCTTCATCAACTGCGATCCGTCGCTCATAGGGTTGTTTGCCCCACCGCCGCCTTCGGCTGAGCCTGCTTCTGCTCCGCCCGCCGTTGTCACAACCTGACCGGCGCTGTCTATGACAATCACACTTGCACCAGCTTCGCTGGCAGCGCGGATCGCGGCGGCAAGATCGTTTTCAGGCACCGTATCGGATGTGCTGCTCGATCCCGAGCCGTAACCGGGAATCAACGAAGTCTGCGCCGAAACACTGACCGGAAAAGCCAGAACGAAAGCCCACAAAGCCAGGACTAATGCGGCCAGAAAAGTATGTTTCATAGGGTCTTGCATCCAGTTTTTCCGATGCAGGTCAGAATAAACAAGCGTTGAAGGCAGTTCAAACACTCGCACGTCTCTGTCTCAATATCGTGTAGAGGCGTGGTATTGGCGCACAGGCGTGTTGCAGCTATTTTCAATCTGGCAAAAATTGAATATGACTTAGCACAGGTTGCGGGCACCCTTATGTCAGCGATTTCTTTGATGCTTTTGCAATCCTATCCAAGCTTTGGTGCGATATGTCGCTAACTCGTCAATATGCTGTTGCCAAATCGCAATGCTTGGAACATTTGCAGGGGCGCATTTCCGCCTTTGGCAAGCACGACAAAAAAATATACGATAACGCTTGCGAACGCGCGGATTTCGCATCGAGATCAAGAAGACGGGCAACTCTATGAGCCTTGGCACCACCACCTCAAAACCGGACCGCGCGCCGCGTATCCTGTTTTATAGCCACGACACCTTTGGCTTGGGCCACTTGCGCCGGTCGCGGGCTTTGGCCGCTGCAATCACGCAGGCCGACCCCAGCGCGTCTGCGCTTATCCTGACCGGTTCTCCGGTGGCAGGAAGGTTTACCTTTCCCCGCCGCGTCGATCACGTGAGATTGCCCGGTGTGACCAAGCGCGCCGATGGCTCTTACGCGGCACGTACGATCGGAATGGGCATCGATGAAGTGACCGAGCTTCGCTCGGGCCTGATCCAGACGGCCGTTCAGCAATTCGACCCCGACGTACTGATCGTCGACAAAGAACCGACCGGGTTTCGCGGTGAACTGCTGCCAACGCTGAATTATCTGGAGCGGAACTGTGGCACAAAACTGGTGCTGGGGTTAAGGGATGTTCTGGATGAACCCGAAGTTCTGGCCGCCGAGTGGGCACGCAAAGAAGCTGTTGAGGCGACCGAGCGGTTTTATCACGAAATCTGGGTCTATGGCTTGAAATCGATCTATGACCCAACTCAAGGCTTGCCGCTGAGCCCCGCCGCGCAATCCCGCATTCATTGGACAGGTTATCTGCGGCGGGATCTGGGCCCGGTGGGTGAGCCGCCTGAGCAACCCTATATCCTGATCACCCCTGGCGGGGGCGGAGATGGCAAAGCGATGGTGAACCTGGTTCTTTCTGCTTACGAGAAAGACCCAGACCTGTCTCCACGTGCAATGCTGGTCTATGGCCCCTTCCTGTCGGGCGAATTGCGCGAGGAATTCGAAACACGTGTTGCCGCTTTGAACGGGCGCGTGACAGCAGTTGGCTTTGAATCTCAGATCGAAACGCTGTTTGCGGGGGCCGAGGGCGTTGTGTGCATGGGCGGTTACAACACTTTTTGCGAGGTTCTGTCCTTCGACAAGCGCGCCGTCATCGTTCCGCGCACCACGCCCCGGCTGGAACAGTGGATTCGCGCCTCACGCGCGGAAGAGCTGGGCTTGGTCAAAATGCTGGATGAACACCGTGACGGCCTGACCCCCGAGGCGATGATCGCAGCGATCCGTAACCTGCCCAATCAAACCCTACCATCGCAGGCTATCCAGACCGGTTTGCTCGACGGTCTGGACTACGTCACCGACCGCATCGACGACCTGCTGACCTGGGAACAGGAACGAGCCACCGGATGACCTCAGAAACACCTACGCTGGCGGTTGTGGTCAAAGGCTGGCCGCGACTGTCTGAAACGTTTATTGCGCAGGAGCTTGTCGCCTTGCAGGACGCGGGCCATCGGTTCGACATCTGGTCGCTGCGTCACCCGACCGACACCAAGCGCCATCCCTTGCACGACCGTTTCACCGGGCAGGTGCATTATTTGCCCGAATACCTGTATCAGGAGCCGCAGCGAGTCTGGGCCGCGCGTGCAATTGCGCAAACCCTGCCCGGCTATGCCGAAGCTTACCGGATCTGGCGGCAGGACTTGCGTCGCGATCCAACACCAAATCGCATCCGGCGCTTTGGGCAAGCTTGTGTTCTGGCTGCAGAACTACCCCCCGAAGTTCTGGGGCTTTACGCGCATTTCATGCACACACCGTCGTCTGTTGCCCGCTATGCGGCCATCATGCGCGGCTTGCCATGGAGCTTTTCGGCCCACGCCAAGGACATCTGGACGTCGCCCGAATGGGAAAAGCGCGAAAAGCTGCAGGCCGCAACACATGGCGCCACGTTCGGTGCCACCTGTACAGCAATTGGGGCCGAGCATTTGCGGGGTCTGGCGGATGATCCCGATCGCATGGATCTGATCTATCACGGGCTCGACTTATCGCGGTTTCCGAACCCGCCGACCCGAATTTTGCGCTCAGTTGAAAGCCCATTTCATATGATCTCAGTTGGGCGACTGGTTGAGAAAAAGGGATTCGACCGGCTGATCGCGGCTTTTGCCTTGTTGCCCGATAATCTGGACTGGCATTGGACCCATATTGGCGGCGGCGCTCTAGGCGATACGTTGCGGGCAAAGGCGAACGCAGCTGGCATTGGGGATCGCATCGCGTGGAGAGGTGCCTGCGATCAGCCCGAGGTGATCGATGCGATGCGAAAGGCCGATCTCTTTGTTTTGCCCAGCCGTATTGCGGCAGATGGCGACCGCGACGGACTGCCGAATGTGTTGATGGAGGCGGCATCTCAGCTGTTGCCCATCTTGTCGACCCCGGTGTCGGCAATCCCGGAGTTCATCGAAACCGGGACACATGGCATCTTGTCCGAGGACGATCCGGCCGCGTTGGCAGCAGCCATCGAAGCATTGGCCAAGGATCCGCAACAGGCGTCTCAGATGGCGCGCGCCGCCTATAATCGGCTGATCGCCGAATTTCGGATGGACCCAGGGATCGCTCAACTCTCCAAACGCCTAAGCGCCATGTGCATGGAAATCGCATGATGGCGCGGGTCGCATTTTATGCACCAATGAAATCCCCCGACAGCCCGACCCCTTCGGGCGACCGCGAAATGGCGCGGAACCTGATCAAGGCGCTGGCCACTGAAGGCGACAGGGTTGATCTGGTGTCGGACCTTAGAATCTATGACAAGAGCGGCGATCCCGACCTGCAACGCACCCTGCGCGGCGCGGCAGAAGAAGAAGCACAGAGGTTAATTTCCGACCTGCCTTCGGACATGGCTCTGTGGGTGACATATCACAACTACTACAAAGCCCCCGATTTGTTGGGGCCGCAAGTCTGCAAGGCGCGCGGCATTCCTTATGTTCAGTTGGAAAGCACTCGCGCATCCAGTCGGTTGACCGGGCCTTGGGCCGATTTTGCAGCCGACGCACACCAAGCCTGCGACGCCGCCGATGTCATCTTTTACCACACCGCCAACGACCTGATCACATTGGAACGGGACCGCTTTGGCGATCAGGTTTTGATCGAATTGCCGCCTTTTCTGCCGCAGTCCGAGCTGCCCCCCGCAACCAGTGGAGAAGGCCCCATGCTAACCGTTGGCATGATGCGCCACGGGGACAAGCTGGCCTCTTACCAGATCCTGGCCGAAGCGCTTTCGCATCTGGGAGGTGAGTGGCATCTGAACATCGCTGGCGATGGACCCGCTCGACCCGAGGTCGAGGCTTTGATGGAGACCTTTGGAGAAAAGGTCAGCTTTCTGGGTCAACTCGACCGCGATGCGCTGCAAGCGGCCTACGAACACGCCTCTCTGCTGGTTTGGCCCGGTGTGAACGAAGCCTATGGCATGATCTACCTCGAGGCACAGGCTGCGGGCGTACCGGTGCTTGCACAAGATCGACCGGGCGTGCGGGATGTGCTGGCCCCCGCAATTTACCCTTCGATCGACGCCGGGGCGCAAGGCTTTGCAGACCGCCTACAAACCCTGCTGGCGGACGCATCGCTGCGTCGCACCCTTGGTGCGGCTGCTCGCGAGTATGTGGCTGACCGTCATCTTGTGCCACAAGCGACTGCCCGGCTTTGGGCAACTCTCCGCCCGTTACTGAGGGATTTGCCATGACCAAGCTTGCGCTGCTTCGCCACGGGCATACACACTGGAACCGCGCCGGTCAGATACAGGGCCGCAGCGACATTCCCCTGGACGATGACGCGCGCTCAGAGCTGTCAGGCTACTGCCTGCCACACGAATGGGCACAGGCAGAAATCTGGTCCAGCCCGCTACAACGCGCCTATGAGACGGCCCAAATCGTCTCGGGTCGCAGTCCGCAGAAGTCAGACGCGCTGACCGAGATGAACTGGGGCGATTGGGAAGGTCAACGCGGCGTTGATCTGATCGCGGACACAACAAGCGGTTACAAGCATATCGAAGATTGGGGTTGGGATTTCCGAGCGCCAAATGGCGAAAGTCCGGCAGATGTTCGTGACAGGCTGCGCCCTTGGCTGTCCGCGCTGCAAAACGATGCGGTCGCTGTCTGCCATATCGGCATCATGCGGGTCATTCTGGCCCAAGCCTGGGGTTGGAATTTTGCTGGCCCTGCCCCCTTCAAGATCAAACGCAATCGGCTGTATATCGTCGATATGAACACCATGACCGCTGACCCCGATCCCATACGCTTGCCAAAACGAGAGACCTTGCCATGAAGGTGATGCTCATCGTCACACACCTGTTGGGAACAGGTCATCTCAGCCGCGCTTTGACCCTTGGGCGCGCGTTTCGAGATGACGGGCACGAGGTCATGGTTGTGACGGGTGGAATGCCTGCACCTCAGTTGGACAGCAGTGGAATGACGTTGTTTGGCCTGCCTCCTTTAAGGTCGGACGGCACCAATTTCACCCGCTTGCTGACTGAAACCGGTGGAGAGGCTGACGCCGCCTATCATGAGGCGCGTGTGACGGCTCTGGTTCAGGCCGTAAGGACGTTCCAGCCACAGGTGCTGATCACCGAGCTCTATCCCTTTGGCCGCCGATCGCTGGCCGCCGAATTCGACGCAGCGTTGAAAACGGCAACAGAGCTGCCGGTACGTCCGGTTATTCTGGGGTCGATCCGGGACATTCTGGCCCCGCCCTCAAAACCCGCCAAAGCCGAGCGCGCAGATGATATTGTGACCCGGTACTATGACGGCGTACTGGTTCATTCGACCGAAAGCGTGACACCCCTATCCGTTAGCTGGCCAGTTTCAGATCAACTGGCGGGCCGGTTGCACTATACCGGCTTTGTTGCGCCTGAATTGCCCCAACCTCACCCGGATTTGGTGGGTGAAGGTGAAATTCTGGTCAGCGCCGGTGGCGGGTCCGTGGGGCAGCCGATCTTTCGTGCAGCCATCGAGGCCGCCCGCCAGATGCCCAACAGGCGCTGGCGTCTGTTGGTGGGCGGTACGGATGCAAAGGCGCGGATTGCCGAACTGTCGGAACAGGCCAAAGGAACCTCGGTCATTCTTGAACCGGTGCGCCCGGATTTTCGCCAGATGTTGCCGCTAGCGGCAGCGTCGGTCAGCATGTGCGGCTACAACACCGCCATGGATATTCTGCAAAGCGGCACACCTGCGGTTTTTGTCCCATTCGATGATGGCAAAGAGGTTGAGCAAGGTCTGCGCGGGCAGAGCTTGTCCGGGCTGTCCGCAATCGAAGTTCTGGAAAGTCAGGCCCTGAACGGAACCGCCCTAGCCGAAGCTGTGAAACGGGTTGTTGATGATGGTCCTCGCGCAAAACAGGATTTCGGATTTGACGGCGCCGCCCAAAGCGTACGCATCGCCAAACGCCTGCTGGAGCAGCGTGCATGACCCCCGACTGGCATCCTTTGGACACCGAGCTGGATCACTGGCGTGCTTCGGGTTTGTCATTTCCGCTCTGGTGGCGTGACGATGACGCCGTCGCTCCAACTCCTCAATTGGTCCAATTGGCTGATCTGTCTGCGGAATTGGGCCTGCCTGTTCATCTGGCTGTCATCCCCCACGACGCGACCCCGGCGTTGGCCGAGTATGTCGCGGATCGACCCTCTTTGATCCCTGTGGTGCATGGCTGGGCGCACTATAACCACGCGCCTGCGGGAGAGAAGAAGGCCGAGTTCCAACTCAATCGATCGCTGGACCAGATGGTTGATGATGCAAAGGCAGGGATGGCCCGTCTTGATGCGATGTTCGGTGGTAACCTGCGTCCCATGTTTGTTCCCCCGTGGAACCGCATCGCGCCCGAGATGGTCGCGCGGCTTCCCGGTCTGGGCTTTCGTGTCCTGTCCACTGCGACGCCGCGCAAAACACCTTTTGCCGCACCGGGGCTGGAACAAATCAACACCCATCTTGACCCGATTGACTGGCGCGGCACACGCAGTCTGATCAACCCCGACATCCTGATCGCGCAGACAGTTGATCTGTTGCGCGACCGGCGCGAAGGACGCGCAGACAACGCTGAACCATTTGGCATATTGACCCATCATCTGGTCCATGATCAGGACATTTGGACCTTTACCGAGGCCCTGCTGCGCAAATTGTTGAAAGGCCCGGCCACGATCTGGGTCGCGCCTAAGAACGAATAAGGACACCACCATGAGCCGACTGGATTCCATGCTGCGCCGACTGACGGCTCAACGCGACGGGTTGAACTGGGCTGCCCAGCGCATCAGCGGACAGCCAGGTGATGTGCTGGACATGGGTTTGGGCAATGGCCGCACCTATGATCACCTGCGCGAAATCCTACCGGAACGCCGGATCTGGGTGATGGACCGGGTCCTGCAATGCCACCCGGACAGCACCCCTCCGGCCGAAGATTTCCTGCAAGGTGAGGCCGAGCCGATGCTCAAGAAACTGGCGGCAGACGGGCAAAAGATCGCGTTGGCACATTACGATTTCGGACGCGGGATCAAACAGGAAGATGTGGCTGAAGCCGCGCGGCTCAGTCCATTGGTCGCGCAAGTCATGCAGCCCGGCGGTTTGCTGATTTCCGGTCAGCCCCTTGTCGGCTTTAACCAGATCAAAGGGCCCGAGACGATTGCCCCGGACCGATACCTGTTCTACACCGCCTGATCAGGCGACACGCCGACCACGCGCCCAGACCGAATTAAGCGCAGGAACCCCGGCCCGCATCCGGAAACGGATGACATCGGCTCGGGCGCCGGCGCGTAACTCACCCCGATCTTCCAGTCCCGCGGCCAGCGCAGGGGCCAAAGTGACCGTTTTCATACCGCGCGCTATATCATCCCACATCTCGCCCAGCATGGCCGCCGACAACAGCAGGGCCGACGGCACATAATCCGATGACATGATGTCCAGATGCCCAAGTTCGGCCAAATCGCGCGCCGCGACGTTGCCCGAATGCGAGCCACCGCGAATGATGTTGGGTGCCCCCATCATGACCTTGATATCGTGATCGTGACAGGCACGCGCTGCCTCGACCGTGGTCGGAAACTCAGCCAATCGGATACCGTGACCTGCCGAGACTTTCACCTGATCTTCCGTCGTATCGTCATGACTGGCCAAAACCGCCCCAAAACGACGCGCGGCTTTGACGGTCTCAACCTCATGCACATCGCCATTACGGTCGCGAAGACCCTTTAACTGGGCCACATGCTGCAGGAATGTGTCATCGTCCATCGCATGTTTGCCCTTCATATATGCCTCAAGTTTGGTCATGTCGCGGAACTGCCGCTGTCCGGGTGTGTGATCCATGATGGACACAAGACCAACCCGATCCTCTGGCCCGAACTCATCCAGCTCTTCGACCAAAGTTTCAGAACACACCTCGGCCCGCAAATGCAGGAAATGGCTGATCTTCAACGCATCCTGTTCGCGCAGATCCCACAATTCCTGCGACAGGCCACGCGCGTATTTTCCATAACGCGCTGCTCCTGACGGGATCGATCCGACCCGCATGGCATCAAACACGGTCGTGATCCCGGTGCTGGCCAATTCCGCGTCATGTGCAAGGATCGCAGCTGCATGAGGCCAGTCTACCCGTGGCCTGGGTTGAATGTGGCGTTCAAGGTTGTCTGTGTGCAATTCAACCAGACCAGGGCTGACATAATCGCCTTCGCAATCGATTGCACCAGACGGAACCGCGTTTCCGGTATCAATCTCGGCGATGGTCTCGCCCACAATCCGGACGCTGCCGGTTACGGTTTCATTCGGCAACACAAGCGTGGCATTGGCAAGGATCAAGTCTTCTGTCATCTGAACTTCACGCAGTTTGAGGTAGTGGAAGGCCACGCAATAGGAGGCCAATGTGACATTCACGCGATACGCGATCTATTTTGCGCCACCCGCTAAGGCGGAGTGGACGAAATTTGCAACCAGCTGGCTGGGTTGGGACATGGAAACCGGATCTTTGGTCGCGCATCCGGTAGTCGGAGACATCGACGTTGCCGCAGTCACGGAAGTGCCACGTAAATACGGGCTGCACGCGACGATGAAACCCCCCTTCCGACTGCGCGCAGTCCAGACCTTCGACGCCTTGCACGCAGCTTGCGGTTCGTTCGCCTCCAACCAACCTCCTGTCACGCTGGATGGCCTCGAGATCGCGCGGCTTGGCCGCTTTCTGGCCCTGCGCCCCATGGGTGAGACGCAAGCATTGAACACCCTGGCCGCCGCTTGTGTTCAGCAATTGGACAGTTTTCGCGAAGCCGCAACCGAGGCTGAACTGGCCCGCCGCCGCGCCGCTGGCCTGACACCGGAACAGGAGGCCAATCTGGTTCAATGGGGCTATCCTTATGTGCTGGACGGTTTTCGCTTTCACATCACGCTCAGCGGCAAGCTGGACAAACCGACCCTTCGGGCCACCCAAGAGGCGCTGCAAGCCCATCTGGCCCCGTTGCTGCCGCAGCCCTTCCAGATCACCGATCTGGCGCTGATGGGCGAGGCTGAGGATGGTCGGTTTCACCTGATCCATCGCTACGCGCTTTCCGGTTGAAGTCGCGCAAGGATCTCGGCGACGGTGTCTTCCAGCGCACCGGAGTTGTCGACTTCGATGACCCGGTTCAAACCATCAGGCAAAGGCGCTTTGGCACGACCCAGCCGCCGCGCCTGTTCTGCTGCGCTTTCCCGCCCTCTTGCGGAGAGGCGCTGCGCCAAAACATCAGCTTCGGCAGTCAGGGAAATCACGATCAGGTCCCCAAACACCTCCTGCGCCTGCACCAACACGGCACGAGACAGGTTGACCAGAACAGCGTCAGCTATCTGCCGCTGCTGTGTGATCTTGTTCGGCACACCGTAAAACAGCCCATGTGCAGGCCAGCTCAGCGCAAAAGCCCCGGCCTGCTCCATCTGTTGAAACGTCGCGACGGAAACCCGGTCGAAATCCTCACCCTCTTCCCCTTCGGGACGGGTAATCACTCGGCGCAAGCGCTGGATACCGGGCGCATGGGCCACCAACGCCCCCATGACGCTGTCTTTGCCGACACCCGAAGGGCCGACAACAGCTATGACAGGGGCAAGCGTCATGCAGCCAGCCCCGGCGTAAAGTCCGAGACATTGACTTCACGATCACAGACCCGTTCACGCGCTTCAATGTCGTGAAAAATCCCAACAATCGCCGCACCACGGTGCTTTGCCTCTTCAATCAGGGACAACACGGTTTCCCGGTTCTGCGCATCCAGGCTCGCCGTCGGCTCATCCAGTAACATCGCAGGATATTCATGCGCAAAGCCGCGCGCAATGTTCACCCGCTGCTGCTCTCCGCCGGAAAATGTTGTTGGACTCAGGGTCCACAAACGCTCGGGAATATTCAGCCGTTTCAGCAACCCAGCTGCCATATCCAGCGCAACTTGTTTGTCCGTGCCTACGGCCAGCAGCGGCTCTGCCACAACCTCCAGCGTCGGCACCCGAGGCACAACCCGCAGGAACTGGCTGACATAGCCCAACGTATCGCGACGCAACGACAGGATCTGGCGCGGCTCGGCCTTCGCGACGTCCAGCCCCCCAACCAGCACCTGACCAGTAGCGGCCAGATAGTTGCCATAGATCACCCGCATGAGTGTGGACTTACCTGCACCGGACGCCCCCGTCAGGGCGACACATTCCCCCGGCACTACTTTCAACTTCGCGCCTTCCATAACCGGGATCACGGCGCTGCCCTGATTATGAAGGGTGAAGCTCTTGCTCACATCGATCAATTCAATCATCGCTTCATCTTTTCCCAAATACTCAAACCTGCAGGACGCTGGACACAAGCAACTGCGTGTAGGCATGCTGCGGGTCGTCCAGCACCTGATCGGTCAGCCCAGCTTCGACCACATGACCGCTTTTCATCACCATCAGCCGATCCGCCAGCAAGCGCACCACGGCCAGATCATGCGTCACGATGATGGCGCTCAGCCCCATTTCACGCACAAGTCCGCGCAGCAAATCCAGCAAGCGCGCCTGCACGGACACGTCCAGCCCTCCAGTCGGTTCGTCCATGAACACCAGCCGAGGGCCCGTCACCAGATTGCGCGCGATTTGCAGGCGCTGCTGCATCCCGCCAGAAAACGCGCTGGGGCGATCATCCACACGGGCTGCTTCAATCTCGACCCGGCCCAGCCAGTCGATAGCCTTGTCCCGAATGTCGCCATAGTGCCGGTCGCCAACGGCCATCAGCCGCTCACCAATATTGCCGCCCGCGCTGACAGACATCCGCAGCCCGTCGCGTGCGTGCTGATGCACAAAGGCCCAATCAGTGCGGCCGAGCATTCGGCGTTCCGGTTCGGACATGGTCACGGTATCTACCGGTCCGTCCCCTCGGGTATCAAAGATCACTTGCCCGGCGTCCGGCTCAAGATGACCTGCCAGGCAATTCAGCAAGGTTGATTTGCCCGACCCACTTTCGCCAACGATCCCCATCACTTCTCCGGGGTAGAGATCGAAGCTCACATCTGTGCATCCGATCCGCGCGCCATAGCGTTTTTCGATGCCCTTGACTTGCAACAGGGGGGTCATGCCGCGTTCTCCTCAGCCAGTTGGCCCACGTGGCCTGTTTCGCGGCGCGACCGGCAATAATCGGTGTCCGAGCAGACAAACATTCGGTTGCCTGCGTCATCCATGATAACCTCGTCCAGATAGCTGTCTTCGGCACCGCACAGATCGCAGGGATGGTTGGCTTTGGTGGCCTCAAACGGGTAATCCTCGAAATCGAGGCTCACGACCTTGGTATGCGGAGGCACCGCATAGATACGCTGTTCTCGCCCTGCACCAAAAAGCTGGATCGCGTCCATCTCAAGCTTTGGGTTGTCGAATTTCGGGATCGGAGACGGGTCCATCACATACCGGCCTGATACTTTGACCGGATAGGCATAAGCGGTTGAGATCGCGCCGTGCTGACTGATGTCCTCATACAGCTTGACATGCATCAGCCCGTATTCCTCAAGGCTGTGCATCTTTCGCGTCTCAGTCTCGCGCGGCTCCAAAAAGCGCAGAGGTTCCGGGATCGGCACCTGATAGACGATGATCTGGTCTTCGCGCAGTTTCGCCTCGGGGATGCGGTGGCGAGTCTGGATGACAGTGGCTTTTTCCGTCTCCTCCGTGGTGGCAACTCCAGCGGTGTTCTCAAAGAACTTGCGGATCGACACGGCGTTGGTGGTGTCGTCTGCACCCTGATCGATCACCTTGAACGTATCCTCGGGCGTCAGTGTCGCCGCCGAGACCTGAACGCCACCCGTCCCCCAGCCATAGGGCATGGGCATCTCGCGGCTGGCAAAGGGAACCTGATACCCAGGTACAGCCAGACCTTTCAGGATCGCCCGGCGGATCATCCGCTTGGTTTGTTCGTCCAGGTAGGCGAAGTTGTACTCGCTCATAGGAGACCTCTTTCAATCAACGCGCCTTCCAGCGCTTGAGGCGTCGTAAAGTGGATGCCATCCATGCCAACGGCGCGCGCGCCGTCGACGTTATGCAGCCCGTCGTCGATGAATATGCAGTTTTCAGGCGCAAGCTCGGCCCGCTCACACAAGCGATGAAAAATCTCGGGCTTTGGTTTCAACAGCTTTTCCTGACCGGACACGATGGTCACACCGAAGACGTCGCCCAACTCGGGATGCGCGCCAACACCAACCGGCCATGTTTCCGCCGACCAATTTGTAATTGCGTGAACCTGCGTGCCTTGCTCTTTCAATCGATAGAGCAGTTGCCAGGTTCCTTCGATCTTTTGCGGAACGGTCATCGCATAACGCTCAACATACACACTCAGACGTTGCCGGTCTTCGGCGTCATCCAGTTCTGACGCCAGATCGGCGAAGTTCTCGCCGCCATCCGCCCTCAGATTGCGATCCTGAAAATCGATGCGGGTCAGGAACTCGGCCACGGCTTCGCGGCTGCCCATCTCGTGCAACCATGCCAGATGCGGATCCCATCGGATCAGCACATTTCCGATGTCAAAAACGACGGCCTTCATTCTGCGGCCTCGTTTGGCATAATGCGTTCTTCAGCCTCGCGACGCAGTTTGCGGACCAGCTCCAGCTCAGACTGGAAGTCGACGTAATGCGGCAGTTTGATGTGTTCGAGGAAACCTGTGGCCTGAATGTTATCCGCATGGCTCAGGACAAATTCTTCGTCCTGCGCCGGTGCACCCAGATTGTCTTCGCCCAGTTCTTCCCAACGCAGCGCGCGATCGACCAGAGCCATCGCGATGGATTTTCGTTCGGACTGACCAAAGACCAGACCATAGCCACGTGTGAACTGTGGCGGTTCTGTCTTGGAGCCCGTGAACTGGTTGACCGTCTCACATTCAGTCAGCTCGACTTCACCAATATCAATGGCAAACCCCAGCTCGGGGATCTCCATTTCCACAGCGACCTTGCCGATCCGAAGCTCTCCGACAAACGCATGGTTGCGGGCGTAGCCGCGCTGGGTGGAATAGGCCATGCCCAGTACAAAGCCCTCGTCCCCACGGGTTAGTGATTGCAAGCGCAGCGGTCGGTTTGACGGAAACTCCATCGGCTCGCGGGTCAGGTCCCCCGGGGTGTCATCGCTGGCAGGTTCATCCTGAATGATGTCCTCTCCCTTCAGGAATTCGGTGATGTGCGGCGTGGGCTCCTGACGTGCCGCGCCTTCGGGTGACTTAGGAGCTTCACCATCGGCAGCCAGTTTGAAGTCCAGCAAACGGTGGGTGTAGTCGAAAGTCGGCCCCAGAACCTGTCCGCCGGGCGCATCCTTGAACGTGGCCGAGATTCGGCGGTCACACGCCATCTGAGAGGTCTCGACCGGGTTGGAATAGCCAAAGCGCGGCAGCGTCGTACGGTAAGCACGGACCAGAAAGATCGCTTCGATCAGATCGCCACGCGCCTGTTTGATCGCCAGCGCTGCAAGGTTGGGGTCGAATAATGAACCCTCGGCCATCACCCGGTTCACGGCAAGGCTCAGTTGTTCGCGGATCTGTTCTAGGCTCAGCTCCGCTACATCCGTTGCGCCCCGGCGTTCTTCGGCCAACCACGTATGGGCGTTCTCGATGGCTTTTTCGCCCCCTTTGACAGCTACATACATCGCTTAGCCCTCTGTCCTGATCTGCGTGCTGCGCGGCAAGGCCGCGATCTTGTCACCGCAGGTAAAGAAGAAATCGCACCCTAGCGGATACAGCATCGCATTGCCCTGAAGCGCCGGAATATCCGGCAGAGACAACCGCGCGGTGTCCTTGATCCCAGGGCCGCTCAGAATGGTACCGCTTTGCTCAAGCTGGTCGCATTCTACAATTAGGGTCGCAGACCGGTCCGGGTATTCCGGCGTCCCGATACGATAGGCGTTCAAAGGACCTAGCGCGCCCCACGTACCAACGGCGAAATCAGCGTTGCCCGCAGACACAATCGGCGCGCCCGTGTGGAAGGTCAGCCATTTGCGAACCGCATCGGTATCAGCGTCACCGGCCAGATGCACCATCGTTTCGGGGTCGCACAGCGTCAACAACAGCGTGCCTGCTGCCACGGACAAAGGCGCAGGGGGTTCACTGCCCATGAGGGTGCGAATATCACCCGGGCGCGCCATGACGGTCATGGCAGCGCGGAACGCGTGGGCGGCCTGGACAGGTGCGTTTTGAAAGCCCCCGGAAAACTGTGTTTGCGCGGCCATCAGTCTTCCCCCCGGACCAGCGTAAAAAACTCGACCTTCGTCGCGGCTGCCTTGGCCGCGCGTGCGGTCTTTGTCTTCTGCATTTGCGCCTGCAGCGGGTTGATCAGCTTTGCCCTCAACTCATCCGCAGAAGACGTCTGCATCATGGCATCAATCAACGCTGCGGCTTCGGCTTTAGGCTTGGATCTGCCCTGTACATATCCGTGACCGACCGTACCATCCTGCAGCACGACCGAGCAGCGCGTGACGGTCATTTCGCCCAGATTGAACGGTGCTCCGGTAGCTCCGGTGCGACCTCTCACCATGACGCCGCCCACTTCGGGGCTGCGCAGCCATTCAAAGCTTGGGCGGTCCTGAATGCCATCCCATAGCGTCATCAAAGCATCGTCCGGCGCGCGGGCCACCAGACCCATCCACTCCTTCCGCGCCTGAGTCGCGATTTCTGTCTGATTTGTCATCAAAGCCTCTTGGCCGGGTTGTCTACATGAACTATACAACTAGACAAATATTACCCCTTAGGCATCCGAGTCGCAATCCGCGATGGTGTGAAGATTTGATGACATGAGCAAAACGCCGATCTGGAAAAGCATCGCCCTGCGCCTGACCTCGGACATCGCCGAAGGGCGCTATCAAACCGGAGATCGCCTGCCGACCGAAGCACAATTGGCTGCCACTCATGGCGTCAATCGCCACACTGTGCGGCGCGCGTTGGCGGACATGTCGGAACAAGGTCTGGTCCACGCCAGGCGCGGCGCAGGGGTGTTTGTAGCGGCGCGCCCCACGGACTATCCAATCGGCAAAAGGGTGCGATACCACAAAAACATCTCGGCCAGCGGTAAGATGCCGGGTAAGAAAATCCTCGCGCTGACCACACGCGCAGCAGATGAAGCCGAAGCAGAAGCCTTGGGTTTGGACAAAGGTGATCCGGTGCATGTCTATGACGGCCTGTCATTGGCGGACGGACAGCCTGTGGCGGTGTTTCAAAGCGTTTTTCCAGCCGCGCGTTTTCCCGACCTGCTACAGACGCTGACCGAAACGCAATCGGTCACAAAAGCTCTGCAAGCCAGCGGCATCGCGGATTACACGCGCATCTCGACCCGTTTGACAGCACGCGGGGCAACGGCAACACAAGCCCTGCAGCTTCAGCTGTCCGAGGGGGCTCCGGTTCTGTTCTCTGTTGGTGTGAACGCCGATCCAGATGGCCAGCCCGTTGAGTACGGACGAACCGTATTCGCCGGTGAGCGGGTCACGCTGACCCTGAACGAAGAATAGTCTCCCAAAGGGGGTTTTCGGTTCTTGTATCTGCGGGAACAGGGTTACGCGTATTTTTCCAGAAACGCTTCGGCACTTAGCGTGCGAAAATCGGGCAAAGCCGCGCGAAGCCTGGCGTTGTCCCAGTCCCACCACGCAAGCTGTTCCATCCTGTCCGCTACGACCTCAGGAAACCTGTTGCGTAAAACCTGAGCTGTGACACCTGCAACAATCGCATAGGGCGGGACATCTTTGGTCACCACCGCACCCGAAGCAACCACGGCACCATTGCCGATCGTGACCTCGGGCTTGATGATCGCAGCGTGTCCGATCCAGGTATCATGCCCGATCCGGGCGGTGCGACTGGCGCGATGCGCGAACCAATCCGCATCATCTTCGGCATCGTCCCAATAGTCGGCGGAACGATAGTGAAAATGATGCAGCGAGGCCTTGTCCATCGGGTGATCTGTCGCTCCGATGCGAGTAAAGCTTGCTATATTTGCGAACTTTCCAATTTCGGCATTGGCAATATCGCAGGTCCGGTCGCAATAGGAATAGTCGCCCCAAACCGAGTTTGCCACTCGGCTGCCAGCACCAATCTCGACATATGCGCCAAAGCTGCTGTTGGTGATCTGACAATCGGTGTGAATAAACGGATGATCTGCGCTCAGTCGTGCCATTGCGTGTCCCAACCTCGGCTCAGGGTAACAAGAATGCTTTGCGCGCAGCGTCGCGCGGTTTGCGTTTTTTGCCCGTTTCGCCCTGGATCAACCGTTTGCGCAGCCAACCCGAGAACCAGTCCATCAACATGACCATCAGGATGATCAGGATGATGTAGTATGCGACCTCTTCCCAATCCTTTTGCGTGATGATTGCCTGCGTCAGCAGAAGGCCAATGCCACCGCCTGTGATTGCGCCAATCACCGTCGCGCTACGGGTGTTGGATTCCAGAAAATACAACAGCTGGCTCAGCAACACTGGTGTGACCTGCGGAATGACCCCAAAACGATATCTCTGCGGCGCATTTGCGCCAGTGGACTGAACGCCTTCGATTTGCTTCTGGTCCACATTCTCCAACGCTTCCGAGAAAATCTTACCGAACGTCCCGGTGTCGGTCACCAGTATGGCCAGTGCCCCGGTCAACGGACCGGGGCCAAAGGCACGGGCCAGAACGACAGTCCAGATCAAGGCGTCCACACCGCGCACGAAGTCGAAAACGCGACGCGTTGCAAAGCGGATGGATTTCATCGGGTTGAAGTTGCGCGTTGCAAGGAAAGCCAGCGGCAATGCGACCATAGCCGCGCCCAGCGTGCCCAAAAACGCCATCAGGATCGTCTCGAATATCGCCCAGGCCACGTCCTGATGCCGCCACATCTTGTTGGTCCAGAAATCATTGAAAATTGCACCCGCCTCACCCGACGCCGCCCGCCCGGCCAGTTCGGGGAAGGGCTTGCCGTAATAGGGGCTGTCGAGCGTGAACCAGAACAACTCCCACCCGGTGAAGTAGCGAAACACTTCCGACCGATTGCGTGTGACGGTCAAACGGCCAGCATCCGTCTTGATTGCCAAGCGGTTCTTCGAAACGTTGATCCACTCTGGCACGTCACCCGCAGGCAACTCTGCCTGTACGCCAGCCGAGCGGCTGGGCGTCGCCCGAACAGTTCCATAACCGGGGATGTCATATTCGACCGTTTCCGGTCCGAACCTCACTACGTGGCCGTCTTCCAGATCGATCACGGTTGTCTCGCCCAGCGCCACCCAGTCCGGGGCCTGACCTTCAGGATATGCGCCCTTGCGTTCGCCCTCGATCGCGGCCGAAACCTCGCCAGTGCGGTTGTCACGCTCGATATGCGTCTTATAGCTGTAGCTGTCTGATACCAGTGTCTTGCCGTTTTCCCAATTCGCACGCGCAGCGAGGCCCGGAACGTCAAACGCGAAAAATACGTAGACCAGATAGACCAGAACCAGCGCAGGCAGCCCGAAATTCATCAGTCTTTTTCGACTGAACAGGTGATCCGCTTCGGCTTTGAGCTCATCGACGGTCAGATTGGTTGCGAAGGTGCTCATACCGAGGCTCCTTTTTCCGACCCATGAGTCAGGCGGTCGCGCAGGACACCTGACAGCTGGTCCACGACGACGATTGTTACGAAAAGCAGAAGGAAAATGGCCGCGGCCTCATCGTACCGCCCCTGCCCCCAGGACATGGCGTTGCGCAGCTCATAGCCCAGACCACCAGCGCCAACAAAACCCAGGATGGCCGAGGCGCGAATATTGATTTCGAACCGCAGCAACGCATAGCTGACATAGTTGGGACCGACCTGTGGGATCACGCCAAGATACATGCGTTGCGACCAGTTCGCACCCACCGAATGCAGGCCCTCGACCGGCTTGAGCGAGGCGTTTTCGTTGACCTCGGAAAACAGCTTGCCCAGTGCACCTGCTGTGTGAATGGCAATCGCAATCATCGCCGGAACCGGACCACCGCCCAAAATGAAAATCAGAACTAGTGCGATCACAATCTCGGGGACGGCGCGGCACACATCTGCAATTCGGCGAAACAAAGGGATCAAGGCGGGCCAAAGTGCCATGCCGCGCGTCGACATCAAGGCCAGAAACGTACCTGCAATCGCACCGATCAAGGTCGAAGCGGCCGCGATATTCAGTGTTTCGATCAGTGCGGGGAAAAACTTGGCCAGGTTTTCCGGCAGCGCGCCGATTTTTTCCCACGCCTCGGCCAAAACCTCAGCGGGGTAGTCGAAAATACGCGTCCAGCCATCGCGGAAACTGCCAGCGTTGCGGTCGTCAGCAACACGAAAGCCCGAGGCCATAACGGCAACGAACAGGATCAGGAGGATACCACCATAGACCCGTTTGCGGCGCGTCATCGCCGTATAGTCATCGCGGATCTGGTCGACGGTCGGGGACCCAGCGGTCAGGTCTGTCATGGAATGCTCCTGGGTGGAAAAACGGGGCCCGGATTTTCACCGGACCCCGATCATTGGGTATGCAGGCTTAGTTGGACTTCAGCTTGCGTGCTTCGATGATGACTTCGTAGGCATCATGCGTGATCGGCTCGAACGCTTTCGCCTCACCTGCGGCAACGCCGTAGAAGCAATCACGGTCTTTCTCGTGCAGGCCAGCCATCAGGGCTGTCATCTTCTCTTTGACATCCGCAGGCAGCGCTGTACGCAGAACAACCGGACCTTCCGGGATCGGCTTGGATTTCCAGATTTCAACCATGTCGTTCATGTCGACCAGACCGGCATCAACTGCACGGCGCAGCGCGCCCGAGTTGTATCCGTCTTCCCAGTTGCCAAGACCATCGGCCCAGGTAACACCACCATCAACGTCACCATTGTTGACCGCGACGATGGTCTGCTCGTGACCGCCGGTGAACTTCACTTCACCAAAGTAGTCGCCTGAGTCCATGGTGGCACCGGTGGCCTGCGGGATTTCTATGGACGGGATCAGGTAACCCGAGGTCGAGTTCGGATCGCCAAAACCGAAGGTCTTGCCTTTCATATCTTCCAACGAGGTGATGCCGCTGTCCTTGCGGGCAAAACCAACCGAGTAATACCCGTAACCGCCGTCGACGTTTACCTTAACCAGAACCGGCTCAACCGCTTCGGGATCGCTCAGATAAGTTTTGGCGTAACCCGACGCGCCCAACCATGCCATGTCGATAGTGCCGCCCAGCAGACCCTGGATCACACCGTTATAATCGGCAGGCGCAAACAGCTTGGTCTCAACACCCAGCGTTTCTTCGGTGTATTCGCGCAGGCATTCGTTGTTGTTCAGACGGTCCTGAGCGTTCTCACCGCCCAGAATGCCTATGCGGAATTCGCTGATGTCCTGTGCCATGGCCGGGGCGGCAAGCGCAGTTGTCGCCGCAAAGGCAGCAATCAGTTTTTTCATCTGTCTCTCTCCAGTTTGATTGCCCCGGCCTTTCATCGGGCCGGGCGATGAAAGGGGGTTGGTGGCTCAGATGGTTGCTTCCGCTTCCATCAGGGCCTTCTGGGTGGCGTCCAGAGTTTCGATCTCGGTCGATGTCGCCTCTTCCGAGAAGCTGGCATCGGCACCATAGATTTCGCGGGCGACACCGGTCGTCAGTTGTTCGGGCAGCCCGTCAAAGACGATGCGCCCGTCGCGCATTCCGACCACGCGGTCGCAGTAGCGGCGTGCTGTATCAAGTGTGTGCAGGTTGGCGATGACGGTGCGACCGTCCTCTTCGTGGATACGGCGCAGCGCCTGCATCACCACCTGAGCGTTCATTGGGTCCAGCGAGGCGATGGGCTCGTCCGCCAAAATGATCTTGGGGTCCTGCATCAGGGCGCGTGCGATAGCGACGCGCTGTTGCTGGCCGCCCGACAGGGCCTCCGCGCGCTTCGGTGCGTGCTCGGCAATACCAAGACGATCAAGTATGTCGATAGCGCGATGGATGTCTTCCATCGGAAACAGGTTGAACATGGTCGCCAGGGTCGAATGACGGTTCAGAGTGCCATGCAGAACGTTCGACACAACATCCATACGCGGCACCAGATTGAACTGCTGAAAGATCATGGCGCAGTCAGCTTGCCAGGCGCGCTTTTCGCGGCCCTTCAGTTGGGTCATGTCACGACCTTCGAACAGGATCTGACCATCGCTGGAGTCCGTCAGTCGGTTGATCATCCGCAGCAGGGTCGACTTGCCTGCACCAGACCGTCCGATAATCCCGATCATGCAAGGCTTGTCCACATCCAGCGTCGCAGCATCCACAGCAACGTTGTCGCCAAAGCGTTTGGTCAGTTTCTTGATATGCAGCACGTGCCACCCCCAAATGATGTTGGCGGTCAGCTACAGATGCCATTCAACGGATATGTGTCAGCGTGGTGAAAGTTTTGTAACGGACCAGCCGTTGCGGGGGCTATCCATCCCCCTGCCCCACAGGTATACGCTTCGGCGACTCTTTTTCTGATACGAGGCCATCATGAGCTTTGACCGCACCATCAAGATTGCTCCATCGATCCTGTCTGCCGACTTCGCCAACTTCGGAGCAGAGATTCAGGCCATCGAGGCACAAGGCGCGGATTGGGTCCACGTGGATGTCATGGATGGTCATTTCGTTCCGAACCTGACCTTTGGCCCACCCGCCGTCAAAGCCTTCCGCCCGCACGTGAAAACCGTGATGGATGTACACCTGATGATCACCCCTGTTGATCCTTACATCCAGGCGTATGCCGATGCCGGAGCGGACATTCTGACCGCACATGTCGAGGCGGGGCCGCATACACATCGCACCCTGCAAGCGATCCGCGCGGCAGGTATGAAAGCAGGCGTCGCCCTGAACCCCGGAACGCCGGCAGAAGCGGTCGAGCACCTGCTGGATCTTACCGATCTGGTTTGTGTAATGACGGTGAACCCCGGATTCGGAGGTCAGAAATTCATCGATATGACCGGCAAGGTGCGCAAGCTGCGCGAAATGATTGGTGACCGTCCGGTACATATCGAAATCGATGGTGGCGTGGATCCAAAAACTGCCCCGTTGGTCGCAGCTGCAGGTGCCGACGTACTGGTGGCCGGTTCGGCTGTTTTCAAAGGTGGATCGGTGGACCAGCCGGACGTGTACGGTGAGAACATCCGTGCTGTACGCGCAGCAGCACAATCAGCGTTGTCCTAGTTTCGAGACTGACATTACCGGCCAGTAGCTCAGCTCTTTACCGACGGTGAAAGGAGCCCTTCACAAAAAGGGCTCCTTTCCGTCTATCAATCCGCGCCGAACGACCCGATATGCGATACGCCGTTGGCGCCGGACGCTTGGAACGTCCCACCAACTTCTTCGGCGTTCGGGCCATAAAACACTCCGTAAGCTTCGCCATTTGTCCCTGGCCCATAAGTCGTCGCGATAACACCAAACGAAACCTCTTGGGGGTCGCGTTTACGGATTGAAAAGAACGACCTGTTCATTGGAAACGGGTTTTCCCCGTTTGGTTTGATTGAGTACAGTCGAACGGAGTCCGACATCCCGGCCTATAGTTTTACTGAGACCAATTTCGAGCTTGGGCTGGAACGACGCTTTTGACAAAGCGACATCGGTTTGATCGTTTTTTTACTGGTGCCCGCACCTCTGGTTTCGTCGGGCCGTTCACTCAAGCTCCTTTCCTACAAGCCATGGGTCTTCAACTTTCATGCCCTGATAAACCGCATGCAGAAAAAGATGGGCAATCACAGGGTCGTTTGAAAATGGCGAGAACTGCAAGTTACCCTCTCGGACGCCTTCATCTGCTTCATAGACGACCTCGTCGCCTTTTACAGTTACAAGCACTTCAAGCTCTGCCAGCGTTTCGGGGTCGACCGCTGTGGGGTCATCCGAAAGGATCACAAAATCCGCAACTTTTCCAACTTCGATAGAGCCCTTTTCATCTTCTTCGAAATGCTGCCAGGCAGGCCAAATTGTCATGGCTTTCAGGGCAGTCATGACGTCGACCCTCTGATGCGGTCCCAAAATGTCGCCCGACCGTGTGCGACGCGTAACGGTCGCGGCAAGTACACGCATGCTGTCGGGAAATGCGACCGGGGCATCGTGATGTGTCCCGAACATCATGTCACGTTCTCGCAGCCATCCCGTGGGTGAGATGTTGTCAGCGTTGACCGGCCCCACAGTATGATCCCGGTGCCAATCACCCCAATAGAATGTATGCATCGGGAACAGCGATGGAAACACGCCCAGCCGTTTAAAACTGGCGACCTGATCCTCTCTTAGAAATTGGCCGTGGATCAAAACAGGGCGATTGCCCGGGTCACCATATTTGATCTGCGCCTCTTCAAGGGCTGCGATCAACATGTCAGATGCCCCTTCGCCGTTGGAATGCACGAGGATCTGGAAGCCATTCTCATAACACCAGTTCACCGCATCCTGAAGCTGCTCCATCGTTATTGCGGCATAACCGGCATACCCGGCGGCGTAATTTCCAACCGGGTTGTAATAGGGTCGGTCCCGCAACGCCGTGAAACCTTGCGGCGAGCCGTCGATTGTCAGCTTGCAGCCGCCGACCCGAACACGGTTACCGTAATCCGCCGAGGTGTTTTCTCCGATATAGTTTCTCGACTCCAACACATCTGGAAAAGCAACCACGTCTATGGGCAAACCATCTTCGGCAGCAACTTTCTTGAGCACCTCGACAATCTCTCCCGAAGATCGGCCTTCTTGTCCGGTCGTATATCCAAACTTTGCCCAAAGTTCAGTTCCGGCTCTGGCAAAGGCCGCCAAGCCCTCCTCGCCCAGATTTCCAAGTATGGGAACGAGGACCGAAAAGAACGCGTATTCTTCCAAAACACCATTGGGTTCTCCGGCTTCATCGCGCTGAATGACCCCGCCAGGAGGTGCCTCTGAAGCGGCGGTGATACCTGCCAACTCCAGAGCTTTAGAATTTGCGACCCCCAGATGACCGGATTGATGAATGATGATCACAGGCAAATCCTCGGACACCATGTCCAGATCTTGCCGTGTCGGGTGACGCAATTCTTTCAGTTGCGCATTGTCATAGCCAAAGCCGATGATCATTTTCACCTGTTCAACGGCTGCCGAATTCTCAGCGGCCCAGTTGGACAGTGTTGATTGCAGGGTTGCAATATCTACGACGTCCCCATCCGGCGGCGCAAGGAGGTTGGCGGACAAAGCCTGCAATCCACCCATGACGACATGACCGTGGCTGTCCACAAAGCCCGGCAGCATCGCGCGTCCGTTCAGATTGAAGGTTTCCGTTCCATCCCCTTGATGTGTGGACAGATCAGATAGCGATCCGACGGCCAGAATGCGCCCATCTTTGACTGCAACGGCTTCGGCAGAGGGGCCTTCGTCATTCATCGTGACAATTGGACCACCGAGATAGATTCGATCTGCGATTTGTTGGGACGCCGCCGAAGAAGACGAAAACGCGAGTGCCGCAACAAGACAGAGTGAACGAGCCGATACGTGCATCTTATGACCTCTTTCGAATTGCAATGTCTCAATATGAAAGAGGGTAGCATTTTGGCGGGCGTTTCCGAAAAAGAAAAAGGCCGCCCCCTGTAGGACGGCCTTCTTTAGTTCAACGGTGTGGGCTCTCATTGCTCTTTCAGAGCAACTGCCGCCCACCGCTTTCCAAAATTATTCAATAATTTTGGAAACGACGCCAGCGCCGACGGTGCGGCCGCCTTCGCGGATGGCGAAGCGCAGGCCCTGCTCCATCGCGATCGGTGCGATCAGCTCAACGCCGAACGACACGTTGTCGCCGGGCATGACCATCTCGGTGCCTTCGGCCAGGGTCACGGTGCCGGTCACGTCAGTTGTACGGAAGTAGAACTGCGGACGGTAGTTCGCGAAGAACGGGGTGTGACGACCGCCTTCTTCCTTGGTCAGGATGTAGGCTTCGGCTTCGAACTTGGTGTGCGGTGTAACCGAACCCGGCTTACACAGAACCTGGCCACGCTCAACGCCGTCACGGTCAACACCACGCAGCAGCGCGCCGATGTTGTCGCCTGCTTCACCGCGGTCCAGCAGCTTGCGGAACATCTCAACACCGGTGCAGGTGGTTTTCGAAGTGTCGCGGATGCCGACGATTTCGATCTCGTCGCCAACGTTGATCACGCCACGCTCAACACGGCCGGTCACAACGGTACCACGGCCCGAGATCGAGAACACGTCTTCGATCGGCATCAGGAACGGCTGGTCAACAGCACGCTCAGGGGTGTCGATGTACTCATCAACAGCCGCCATCAGTTCCTTGATCTTCTCTTCGCCGATTTCCGGGTTGTTGCCTTCCATCGCGGCCAGAGCCGAACCTGCGATGATCGGAATATCGTCGCCGGGGTATTCATACGAAGACAGCAGCTCGCGGATTTCCATTTCCACCAGTTCCAGCAGCTCTTCGTCGTCAACCTGGTCAACTTTGTTCATGAACACGACCATCTTCGGGATGCCAACCTGGCGGCCCAGCAGGATGTGCTCACGCGTCTGCGGCATCGGGCCGTCTGCTGCGTTCACAACCAGGATCGCGCCGTCCATCTGGGCAGCACCAGTGATCATGTTCTTGACGTAGTCGGCGTGGCCGGGGCAGTCAACGTGCGCATAGTGGCGGTTGTCGGTCTCGTATTCCACGTGGGCGGTCGAGATGGTGATGCCGCGCGCTTTTTCTTCCGGCGCACCGTCAATCTGGTCATACGCTTTGAAGTCACCGAAATACTTGGTGATTGCTGCGGTCAGCGTGGTCTTGCCGTGGTCAACGTGGCCAATCGTGCCGATGTTGACGTGCGGTTTTGTACGCTCAAACTTTTCCTTTGCCATTCCTCAGGCGCCCTTTTGCGATTTGGGGGACCCTTGGTCCCGTGGTTACATCTGCGCGCGCGAGATATTTGGTTCAGGGGGGAAAATCAAGCACATCCTGAGGGAAATACGCCGATCACGCCGGATTTTGCGTGACCTCGACAGATTCCAGCGGTTGGATCAGGTTGGGGCGCTTGTCGAACCACCCTTGCTCAAGGTGTTCTTCGGCTAGCCATTCCTCGACGCGATCAGCAACTTTGAGTGCCAGACCGCTCATTTGTTCTTCCTTGGTGCGCTCATGCCCCGACCCTTTCAGCGCACTTCCACCTGTCGTGTCTTCCAACACCTGAAATTGCTTTCCTTTGGCAAGGAACTCTTTTTTCTTAACATCATAGACATTGACCAACACAATCGCGGTGCTTTTGGGATTGTAGATCACGGGTATGCCGGGCGGGGCCAGCATATAGCCTTCCAGACTGATGCCGATGTCGTATTCCTGAGCCCCTTCATAACGTCCCAGGCGAATATCGACCGCATTCTGAATCGCCGCGGTCCATTCGTCCGGGGTGGCGTCCCGGCTGACCGGTCCCTGAACGGCCTTATCAGCGAACGCGTAGTTGACGCGCAGCTTGAATTCGCCCAACGACTCGGGCTCTTCGTATAACTGCGTCTGCGTGCAAGCGCCCATTAGGGCCAATCCGGTGATCAAGGTCAGAATGCGCAACATGGTCTCGTCTCGATAGGCCTGTTTTTCTTTGATCTAGCGCACCGATGCGGCTTGTGCCAACCCGTATCGGCAGATTTCCACTTTTGCGATCACGAGAACTTGTAATCCCGCGGGAAGCCATAGGGCGGTTTTTTACCAACGCTGGCACGTTTCGACAGCCATTGGGACATGTCGGCCTCGTGCCGGGTTTTGTCGCCACCCATGGACCATTTCAGCCCCTCTTCCCAGTTGAAGGTGGTAATGTCGGACAACCCTCCATCCAGCTCCAGCGTACCCTGACGCCCGCGCGCCATGTTGTATTTCTGCAAGCGCACACCTTTGCCACGGGTCATCTCGGGAAGCTCTTCTGTTGGGAACACGAGAAATTTGCCGTTCTGAGACACGACAGCCACGTGATCTCCTGCGACCGGCTTGCAGATCATCGCCGTCTCGTCGCCTTTTACATTCAATACCTGTTTGCCGTTACGGGTCTGTGCCAGCACGTCATCTTCGGGCACCATGAATCCGTTGCCCGCATCCGAGGCCACCAGCAGCTTACGCCCCGGCTTATGGATCAGGATATCGATGATCTGCGCCTCGTTCGGAAGATCGACCATCAGGCGCAGCGGTTCGCCCATACCCCGTCCACCGGGTAGATTGGCCGCACTGACAGTGTAGAATCGCCCATTCGAAGCAAACACCAGCAGGCGATCTGTGGTTTCCGCGTGGAAAATGAAACGCGGGCCATCACCATCTTTGAACTTCAATTCGCGCTTCAGGTCGATATGGCCTGTCATGGCGCGAATCCAGCCCATCTGAGAGCAGACGACCGTGATCGGCTCCTTGTCGATCATTGCCTCAAGCGGAACTTCCTCGACTTGTCCGGCCTCGGCGAACATCGTGCGACGCGCGCCGCCGTCGTAGTCTTTGCCGAAAGTTTTCTTGGTCTCTTTCAACTGCTCGGCAATCTTGGCCCATTGCAGGGCGGGATCGGCCAGCAGGTCTTCGAGATTGGCGCGTTCCAGCATCAACTCGTCACGTTCGCGGACCAATTCCATCTCTTCCAGACGGCGCAAGCTGCGCAAGCGCATGTTCAGGATGGCGTCGACCTGAACCTCGGACAGTTCGCCCTCACCCAGCTTGGGCGTGACGTAGTCAAACTCATCGGTGGCGCGGACGTGGTCGATGCCCCAATCCTCGCGCATCAGCGCGGCTTTGGGGTCGTCGTCATAGCGGATGATGTCGATCACACGATCAAGGTTCAGGAAGGCGACGATAAAGCCCTCCAAGACCTCCAACCGATGGTCGATCTTCGCCATGCGGTGACGCGAGCGTCGGATTAGCACCTCTTGTCTGTGATCAAGGAAGGCACGCAGCACTTCCTTCATCGAACAGACCTTGGGCGTGACGCCGTCGATCAGCACGTTCATGTTCAGACTGAACCGCACTTCAAGGTCCGAATTGCGATAGAGCATGCCCATCAGCACCTCGGGGTCCACGTTTTTAGATCGAGGCTCAAGGATCAGTCGGATGTCATCAGCAGATTCGTCGCGCACATCGGCGAGAATCGGGATTTTCTTGGTCTGGATCAGCTCTGCGATCTTTTCGATCAGCTTGGATTTCTGAACCTGATACGGAATCTCAGTGACGATGATCTGCCACTGGCCGCGCCCCAGATCTTCAACCTCGTATTTGCAACGCAGCCGGAATGAGCCGCGCCCGGTGCGATAGGCCTGCGCGATGTTCTCGGGCGGCTCAACAATGACGCCACCGGTCGGAAAGTCCGGTCCAGGCACGTAATTCAGCAACGTATCGTCGCGGGCATCCGGCGTCTTGATCAGATGCAGGCAGGCATCGCACAGCTCCGCAATGTTGTGCGGCGGAATGTTCGTCGCCATACCCACAGCGATTCCGCTGGCACCATTGGCCAAAAGGTTGGGGAATTGCGCAGGCAACACCACCGGTTCGGTCAGGGTGCCGTCATAGTTGTCGCGGAAATCGACAGCGTCTTCGTTCAACCCTTCAAGCAGCGCTTCGGCGACGATGGTCATCCGCGCCTCGGTGTATCGCGAAGCAGCCGGGTTATCCCCGTCGATATTGCCAAAGTTCCCTTGCCCGTCGACCAACGGGTAACGGACGTTGAAGTCCTGCGCCAATCGCGCCATCGCGTCGTAGATCGCGGCATCGCCGTGCGGGTGATAGTTACCCATCACATCGCCCGAAATCTTGGCGGACTTCCGAAAACCTCCGGTTGCACTGAGTCGCAATTCCCTCATCGCATAGAGGATTCGCCGGTGAACCGGCTTCAGCCCGTCGCGCGCGTCAGGCAGGGCGCGATGCATGATGGTAGAGAGCGCATAGGTCAGATAGCGCTCACCTATCGCGCGGCGCAGCGGTTCGGCTACCTCGCCCCCACCTTCGGGGGCCTCCATGTTGGGGTCGTCGATGGTATCGTTCATATATGATGTGATACGACGCAAGCGCGCCTTGGTAAAGCAAGCAGCAAGTATTTTGCTGGGGACAAGTCGCGCTTTTTGCAACAGGGGGAGGCAAGTGTGTGTTTTCCCCGAATTTTCGACTCGGACTTACAATTATGCTACCATTCCAACAATTGAATAATTGCTGCCTAAAATTGTTGTTACGATTACCTTGGGGGACGGCCACTATGCGCCTGATACTTGTTACTTTTGCCGCTCTCGGCTGGACCTTTTACGTGATGAGCGGAGGTCCCGACTTTGAACCGCGCGGTGTGCGCGAAGCTAAACCTGAACGCGTTGCCGTTGCACCAAAACCGGCTGCCCCGGTGGTCGAACCTGCGCCGGTTGAAAACCTTGTCACACAAGCGGCCATCAAATCTGAACCTGTGGTGCCGGTGACTGCCGAAGTGGCGCAGGTGACTACCGAACCTGTCGCCGAGCTGGGCGAAGAAGAAACCAAAGCGCTTCTATCGCAGGTGGCTGCGGGTCTAAAGGCAAACCCATCGTTGTTTAGCGACGAGAATGTTACGCTTACCTTGGCGTCGCTGGAACAAGGCGTCGCCTCGCTTGAACAGGTCACCACAGATGCCGAACTGCCAACAGTGGACCTGTCCTCGACCGTTGAACCACCCAAGGACATTCGCGAGATTTCGGGCACCCGCGTCAACCTGCGGGACGGCCCCGGAACCATCTATCCGATCATTGGCAAAGCCGGTCTTGGCCAGCAAGTCGAGGTATTGAGCGAATCGGGCACGGGCTGGCTACGCCTGCGCGTGTTGCCCGGGCAACAGGTTGGGTGGATTTCCGCATCACTGGTCCGGAAAACAACAAACTGACGCCAGAGTGTCATTGCCCTGCCGCAAACCCCGCCATAGCTATTGGCGGTGTAAATGTGCGGAAGGCTTATGCAGAAATCGATTCTAATTACGGGATGCTCTTCGGGCATCGGCCTGGATGCGGCACACGGAATGCGTGCACGTGGATGGCGTGTCTTCGCATCTTGTCGCCAGCAGCGCGATTGTGATCGTTTGCGCGCACAAGGCTTTGAAAGTCCAAGAATTGACTATACCGACCACCAGAGCATAACTTCAGGTGTGTCATCCATACTTGAGGCGACGGGCGGTACTCTGGATGCTTTGTTCAACAACGGCGCCCACGGCCTGCCTGGGGCGGTCGAAGACGTGCCGACCGATGGATTGCGCCATATCTTCGAAACCAATGTCTTCGGATGGCATGAGCTGACGCGCCAAATAATTCCCGTTATGCGGGAACAAGGTCACGGCCGAATTGTTCAATGCTCTTCAGTTTTGGGCCTTATCGCCTTTCCCTGGAGAGGCGCTTATGTCGCCACTAAATATGCCATCGAGGGTCTGACCGATACGATGCGGCTGGAATTGCGCGACACCGGCATCCATGTGGTTCTGATCGAGCCCGGACCCATAACATCGAAGCTGCGGGAAAAGGCGATTCCGATGTTCGAAAAGTACATCGACTGGGAAAACTCGGCCCTGCGGTCAAAGTACGAAGCCTCTTTGCTAAAACGTCTTTATGAAAGCAGCGGACCCGATAAGTTCGAGCTACCGGCCTCTGCTGTGACAAACAAACTGGCCCACGCGGTCGAAGCGCGACGCCCCAAACCGCGTTATTACGTGACGACGCCCACATATGTGGCCGGAGTTCTGCGGCGGATTTTGCCCACAAAAGCCACTGACCGGATCCTCTCAGATATCTGAGGTGAAATTTCCCGTTCGCTTTTTGACCTCTCAACGCTAGATGGGTCATAATCGAAAAAACCGGACGGTGACTTAAAATGGACCTTTTGATGGTCGTACTGCTTTTGGCTATGGCGGCGGTTGTCGTTGTGCTGACCTTGGGCATTGCGAATTTCGGCAAAAGCGGCATGGAAGCCGCAAAGAAAAGCAACAAGATGATGCGGCTGCGTATCCTCTTTCAGTTCATTGCCGTGGTGCTGATCGTTCTATTCGTCTATCTGCGCGGACAAGGGGTGCAATAAATGGTCGTTCTCAACAAGATTTACACTCGCACGGGCGACGACGGCAAAACGGCTCTGGGCAATGGCGAGCGCGTTGCCAAATACGCAGGCCGCGTTGCCGCATATGGCACGGTAGACGAATTGAACGCCTTTGTCGGTGTAGCCAGAAGCGAGGCTGAGGGCGAAACGGACGCGGCACTATCGCGCATTCAGAATGACCTGTTCGACCTGGGTGCAGATTTCTGCCGCCCGGACATGGATAAGGACGCCGAGGCCGACTATCCGCCTCTGCGTATTGTGCCATCTCAGATCGATCGGCTCGAAGCCGAAATCGATGTAATGAACGAACATCTTGAACCGCTGCGCAGCTTCATCCTGCCAGGCGGATCGCGTCTGGCTGCACATTTGCACGTGTGCCGTACCGTGTCGCGCCGCGCAGAACGGCTGGCAGTTGAATTGACGAATATGGAGCCGGTCAACGACGTTGCGGTCAAATACCTCAACCGCCTGAGCGACTGGTTCTTTGTCGCCGCACGTTGCGCAAATAACAACGGCAAAGATGACGTTTTGTGGGTTCCCGGCGCGAACCGCTGATCCCGAATTGCAGAGGATTCAGGCGGCAGCGCCCGCCCCTCTGCGAAAAAAACCGCAAAACGCGACGTCCCAACGCCATGACGTGACGATTTTGCTCTGTTGTGCCACTGCCGCAGGCGCTATCTAGTCCGTCGAGAGCATTGGTGGAGTCGCCACAGCGGCTTGCCGTTTTTTTGAGGAGCATACGCAAAAATGAAGGTACTGGTGCCTGTCAAGCGCGTGATTGACTACAACGTTAAGGTCCGCGTGAAAGCGGATGGGAGCGGTGTTGATCTCGCCAATGTGAAAATGTCGATGAACCCGTTTGACGAGATTGCTGTCGAAGAGGCAATTCGTCTGAAAGAAGCGGGTAAAGCCGACGAAGTTGTTGCCGTTTCGATCGGCGTCAAGCAAGCACAGGAAACGCTGCGCACCGCCCTGGCGATGGGCGCAGACCGCGCGATCCTGGTTATGGCCGCTGATGACGTGCACACCGACATCGAACCGCTGGCCGTTGCCAAGATCCTGGCCAAAGTGGTCGAGGAAGAGCAGCCGGGCATCGTTCTGGCGGGCAAGCAGGCGATCGACAACGACATGAACGCCACCGGTCAGATGCTGTCGGCTCTGCTGGGCTGGTCGCAAGGTACCTTCGCGTCCGAGCTGGACATCGAAGGCGACAGCGCCAAGATCACCCGTGAAGTGGACGGCGGTCTGCAGACTATCAGCGTCAAGATGCCGACCATCGTCACCGTTGACCTGCGCCTGAACGAGCCGCGCTATGCGTCGCTGCCGAACATCATGAAGGCGAAGAAAAAGCCGCTGGATGAAAAAACCGCCGCCGATTACGGCGTCGACGTCACCCCGCGTCTGGAGATTGTCAAAACTGACGAGCCGCCGGCACGTGCCGCTGGTATCGTCGTGGGCTCGGTCGACGAGCTGGTCGAGAAACTCAAAGAAGCGGGGGCTGTGTAATGGCTGTACTTCTGCTGGCTGAAGTTAACAATGGTGAGCTGTCGATGGACGCCACCGCCAAGGCCGTCAACGCTGCGAAAGCTCTGGGCGATGTGACCGTTCTGGCCGCAGGTGGTTCCGCTGCCGCTGCCGGTGAGGCCGCCGCCAAGATCGACGGTGTGTCGAAAGTTCTGGTCGCCGAAGATGCCTCGCTGGGTCACCGCCTGGCGGAATCGACTGCGGCGCTGATCGTGTCGCTGGCTGATGGCTACGAGCACATCGTGGCCCCTGCGACCACCGACGCCAAGAACGTGATGCCGCGCGTTGCTGCGCTGCTAGACGTGATGGTGATCTCGGACGCGTCAGGCGTGGTTGATGGCTCAACCTTCGAGCGCCCGATCTATGCGGGTAACGCGATCCAGACAGTGAAATCCTCCGACGCCAAGAAGGTCGTCACCCTGCGGACCGCCAGCTTTGATGCAGCGGGCGAAGGCGGTTCGGCCCCGGTCGAAACCATCTCGGTCCCGGCCTCCGAAGGTCTGTCGTCGTGGGTCGAGGACAAGGTTGCCGAGAGCGATCGTCCTGAATTGACCTCGGCTGGTGTTGTTGTCTCGGGCGGCCGTGGCGTCGGCTCGGAAGAGGACTTCAAACTGATCGAAACCCTGGCCGACAAGCTGGGTGCGGCAGTTGGCGCCTCGCGCGCCGCCGTTGACTCGGGCTATGCCCCGAACGACTGGCAAGTGGGGCAGACCGGTAAGGTTGTTGCCCCCGATCTGTATGTCGCCGTCGGCATATCGGGCGCGATCCAGCACCTTGCTGGTATGAAAGACTCGAAGGTCATCGTTGCGATCAACAAAGACGAAGAAGCCCCGATCTTCCAGGTCGCCGACTTCGGACTGGTCGCAGACCTTTTCCAGGCCGTCCCGGAACTGACAGAGAAACTCGGCTGAAGCCAAAGTTTTCTTCGACACGTCTTTGAAGGCCCGCCAACAGGCGGGCCTTTTTCAGTTCAAGTCCCGCAAAACAGGTAGTAGTTTCCCGGCGATCTCTCTGTGCGCGGACGGGCCAATGACATGCTCGGCCATCGGCTGCTGCAACGTCCCAAACAACACATCCTCTAACGTGTCTGACACTGCCGTCACGCAAACCGAACATTCAACGACGCCGCTACAGAAGGGTCGAAGCCGTTCGATCATCGCGGCATCCGGCAAGACAGGATCGCTATGCAGACCGGCCTGCCTTTGCACATGAAGCCAAAGCAGTATGACTGGCGGCTCTATGCGGCGAACCAGCTTTGAACAAGCGCGCAACCAAGCTTCTTGCAGCTCTTGCACGACAATTTCGAAACGGGCGCCCTGTTCGGCGCGCAGCCGATCCAACAGATGCCGCACGAAGTGGATTTCCGTGAAATCGACCTCTGGATATAACTGTACCAGATCGAGCGTAGGTTCCACGAAACGATCATTGCGGCGCGGATGCACCCGGTAGAATCGGTTCGACTGGTACGGCAGATCGGGGACCTGCAATACGCAAAATTCCGACGCATTCACCAGTTCCGAAAGCACCGGGTCACCCAGCATGGCCTCAAAACCACAAAATAGGCTGCCGAAATTGATGCAGGGCAGCTTTAAACGCTGGCCAAGCTCAACTGGAAACGGATTCTCAACAAACCGGCCAAAGGTCTCCTCTCCGCCCAGACAGGCCACATAGGGCTTGCTCAGATCGCCCGGCGGGCCTCGAAACCACAGTTTGGACCCCATGTATTGACAGGCGGCGTCTCCACCACCGCCAGATTGATGAAAGCTCATATCAAGCCCCCCATTTTCTCACCCGGTTGCCATCTTGCGGCCGCAGATGTTGAGAAATTCCTAATGCGCGCATTTGAAGCAAAATTGACAGGTTCGATCCCCTTGCCGCCTGCCCCGCTCTGCCGATACTGTCGCGATAACCTTCAGGGCAGAGGCAGCTGGACATGGAAATCAAATCGGTCGGAGTTATTGGCGCGGGTCAGATGGGAAATGGGATTGCCCATGTCCTGGCCTTGGCGGGATACGAGGTCTTGCTGAACGATGTCAGCCAGGACGCGCTGACTAAAGCTGTGTCTGTTATCGAAGGCAACTTGGCGCGTCAGGCTTCTCGCGGCAAGATCAGCGACGACGATATGCAGGGTGCACTGACACGTATTACGACAACGTTGGAACTGCCCCGTCTTGGTCAAACCGATCTGGTCATCGAAGCCGCAACCGAGCGGGAGACGATCAAGCAGGCTATCTTTGAGGACCTGCAGCCGCATCTGCTGCCGCATACAATCTTGACGTCGAATACGTCATCCATCTCGATTACGCGCCTGGCCAGCCGCACCGACCGGCCAGAGCGGTTTATGGGCTTTCACTTCATGAACCCGGTGCCGGTCATGCAGCTGGTGGAACTGATCCGGGGCATCGCCACGGACGAAGAGACATTCAGCGCTTGCAAGGCAGTGGTCGATCGCCTTGGTAAAACCGCCGCAAGCGCCGAAGATTTCCCGGCCTTTATCGTTAACCGGATCTTGATGCCGATGATCAACGAAGCCGTTTATACCCTGTATGAAGGCGTCGGCAGCGTTCAATCCATCGACCAGTCGATGAAGCTGGGCGCGAATCATCCGATGGGCCCGCTGGAATTGGCGGACTTTATCGGGCTGGATACCTGCCTGGCGATCATGAACGTCTTGCACGACGGTCTGGCAGACACCAAGTACCGCCCCTGCCCGCTGTTGACGAAATATGTCGAGGCTGGCTGGCTGGGCCGCAAGACCGAGCGTGGGTTTTACGACTATCGCGGAGAGGTTCCGGTTCCAACACGTTGAAAGGGGGCCAGCCCCCTCACCCGGATTTCATCCGGGCTCACCCCCGAGGTACTTTTGGCCAGATGAAGACGCGGATCAGGCTTTGTTTGATTGGCCCAAGGACATTGTGCGATCCCTTAGCCATGCCATGAAGCCGCGCGGGTCGCGCTCGAGCAGTTCCATGTCTTCATCACCGATCGGCTCGCCGATAACCGGCGATTGCGGTTTGTTGCAGGATCGGACAATTTCATGCAGCAGCAAACCCTGGCGCAGGATCGGCGACAGTTTATTGGCAATCTGGTACCAGCGCGAGTTGCTGCCTGGAAAGAAAATCGGCAACACTTGTGCGCCCGAGCGACGGATCATTTTGGCGGTGAAAACGTTCCATTCACGCTCGATAGCTGGACCAAACCAGTCATCCGATGACATCACCACGCCTGACGGGAACAAGGCCACTACACCGCCATTCTTCAGGTGCTCCATGGCCTTGCCGCGCATCTCCAGCATCTTGGCTTGCGCCTCGGGGTCGTGCGGGAAAGGCACCGGGATCATGAAGGATGTTGCGGCCTCATCCAGGCCGGTCAGAACTGAGCGGGTTAGAATGCGGTAATCGCTGCGGACCCGTCCAATCAGCTCGGCCAGGATCATACCATCGACCATACCGTGCGGATGGTTGGCAACCACAACGACGGGACCGGTTTTGGGAATCCGAGCAATCTGTTCCTGAGGTGTGGTCAGGTCGATTCCCATAGTCGTAAGGGCACCGCCCCAGAACCGCTGGCCGCGATAGTATTCGTTCTTTTTTTCGAATTTGTTGACCATGCGCAGAATGGTCAGCTTGCCAGTGCACCATTCGATGGCCCGAATGGCGGTCGAAGTCCAGGCATCGTCAAACGAGTTCGCATAGGTCAGGGTTCTACGGTCGTAGATTTCGCCCTCATCCGCGGTCCCATCCACCACTGGGCTTGTCTTGGTCTCGTGCGTCGTTTCCGCCAATTCCTGGTCTTCCCGTTTTCATGTCGCGGCGGGGCGGATTAGAACCCCTCTCCGAACTTGTCATTCACAAGCGCTTCCAGAGCTTCCGCCAATGCCTCAGCATCCGGCCCCGACGTCTCGACGTCAATAGTTGTTCCGCGCGAAGCTGCCAACATCAAAAGACCCATAATACTGTCGCCTGAGGCAGAAAGTCCGTCTTTTGACACCTCGGCGCGAGCATCGAACCCTTCTACGACCTCGACCAGCTTTGCCGAGGCGCGGGCATGCAGGCCCTTTTCATTGATAATTTTAAGGCTTCGGTTGGTCATAGTCGTCAATCCGGTCTTATTCCAATGTCACATTTTGTGCATTTATGTATTTCCGTCCAGCCTCCATCGCCTGTCGCACGGCATCGCCGATAGGCAGGTGGCGGCTTTTGGCCAATTTGATCAGCATAGGAAGGTTGGCACCATAAAGAATGCGCCGGTCCTGAGGCGCACAGGCCCTCAGGCTGAGATTCGACGGGCTTCCGCCGAACAGATCGGTGACAACAACGACACCATCGCCCATGTCTACGCTATCCGCTGCCTGGCAGATCTCGGCTTGTTTGGCGTCACGGTCGTGTTCAGCTTCAATTGCAATGGCCACCAGACCGGGTTGCGGCCCAACGACATGCTGTGTGGCGGACAGGTATTCCTGAGCCAACCCCCCATGCGCAACGATCACAATTCCGATCAATCCGACCTCACATTCAACGTCCGGCGTTCCATTTCGCGATGCCTAATTGCCACTTGCTGGCCACCTTCGGCAAGGGCCTTTGCCACGGCTTCGGCCATTGCAACAGAGCGGTGTTGCCCCCCGGTACATCCAAAGGCCACAGACAGATGCGCTTTACCTTCGGCCCGAAATGCGGGCAACAAAAGATTTAGCAGATCCATGACACGTTCAAAAAACGGCAAATAGGTCGTGTCCGATTGCACATAGTGCGCGACATCCGGGTGTCGACCATCCGCTGCACGCAACTCGGGGCGCCAGTAGGGATTGGCAAGGAACCGGCAGTCGAACACCATATCCAGCCCGCGCGGCAGCCCGCGCTTATACGAGAAAGATTCGATCGAAACCGCCAGGTGCCGCCCATCCTTGGGGGCAAACCAGGTTTCAACCTCTTCGCGTAACTGATGCACGTTCAAAAGACTGGTGTCGATCAGCGTATCGGCAATCTCGCGGATCGGGGCCAGAAGTTCTTTTTCACGCCGGATGCCAGTTTCCGGGCTTGCATCTCTTGCGACCGGGTGACGGCGACGGGTTTCCGAAAACCGACGCAGCAGAACGTCATCACTGCAATCCAGATACAGAACCGTCAGATCCACTTGCGCCATACGACCCAGTTTTTCGGCCAACTCGATAAATCCGATTGTCGAAAAATCCCGATTGCGGGCATCAACGCCCAGCGCCATTGGACGGTCGCTTTCGGCGCTATCGAGCAGGCGCAGCAACAACCCCATCGGCAGGTTATCAATCGCCTCGAAGCCAAGATCTTCCAGTACGTGGATCGCGGTGGACCGGCCTGCGCCTGATGGGCCAGTGACCAATACGATCCGCCGTTGTGAAGTCATGTGTTCGGCCATTCCGCGTCTACACGCCCATTTTTTAGCAACTGCACTAATGCTGCTGCCAAATTGGGGACGCCAGCGCCCCGAAGCAAGGGAACAGTTTGCCTCAGGACTTGAACGGTGATCTGTTCGGGAAAACGCGCGGGCTCGCTCTGCGACAGATCCACGACATAGGTTACCGGAGTTGACTCGACCGCCGGGGTCTTGAGCAGGCCGATGTGGCGTGCTTCGATCAAGCCGCGCAGGTGTGGAACGGCGGACGCAATGACCCGCTCTTCGACCATTTCAAGGATCACACGATCATCTGAAACCAAGTCTGCCCCAAAGGCCATCATCTGCAAGGCCAACCCGGATTTACCTGTTCCAGAGGCACCGATGATCAACACGCCGCGCCCGTCAACCGAAACACAGGAGGCATGAACGCACGCCTTGTCCAGGTTTTTGGCGTCTGACAGCAAATTGGTTTGCATAGGTTAAACGGGCAGCCCCACCACGAAACGCGCGCCAAGAGGATCCGAGGTGATGTCGGCCTCGGTCGGGCGTATGTTTTCAGCCCAGATTACACCGCCATGGGCCTCGACAATCTGCTTTGAGATCGCAAGACCAAGACCAGAGTTATTGCCGAAATGCTCGGCCGGGCGCTGCGAGTAGAAACGCTTGAACACTTTGGTCAGCGCCTGTTCGGGAATGCCGGGGCCCGTATCCTCAACTACGACCAAAACGCGATTGTCGCGCTGACGAACCCAAACGCGAATGGCATCGCTTTCCTCGCAGAACGAAATGGCGTTGGTGATGAGGTTGACGAAAACCTGCGCCAGTCGGGCTTCGAGACCGTTGATGATGATCGGTTCAGATGGAAGGTCTGTAATGTAGTCGATGCCTTTGGAGCGTGCATCCTCGCCCAAATACTGACCCAGATTGCCCAGCAGCTTGAGAAGGTCAAAAGGTTGCTCTTCTTCTTTGACCAGCTCCGCATCCAGACGCGAGGCGTTCGAGATATCGCTGACCAGACGGTCCAGACGCCGGACGTCATGTTCAATCACATCCAGCAACTTGTCGCGCTGATCCTCGCGTTTGACCATACGCAGCGTGCCAACGGCGGATTGCAGGCTGGCCAAGGGGTTCTTGATTTCATGGGCCACGTCAGCGGCGAACTGTTCATTCGCGTCAATCCGATTGTAGAGCGCTGTCACCATACCCCGCAGCGCACGGCTGAGACGCCCAATTTCGTCCGGGCGCGCGCTAAGATCAGGAATGCGGATACGACCGGGGTTGACCCCTGTACCGCGGTCCTTGCCCATTTCAGCAGCCGCCGCCAGATCCGCCAGAGGGTTGGCGATTGTCGAGGCCAGCACAAGGCTCAGACCTACGGAAACCAGAAGGGCTACCACAAACATCTGAAGAATGCGTTCCTGTTCGCGGCGGGCCAGCGCGTCGATTTCCCCGGCTGGGCCGGTAATGGCAACCGCACCGGCTGGACTATCCGCATACAGGATCGGTGCGGCAGCAACGATCACCGTGTCCCCCGCGCTGTCTTGCACCGCTTGGACCTGCGCTTGCCCTTCCAGCGCCTGTGGAATAATCGCCTGAACCCGCTGGGCCAGCGTCGGAGATTCCGTCTCGGTCGACCAGTTGAACAGGTTGGACAGGCCAATCCACACCGCATGCAGCGTATCGCTGATGACAGTGCTGCCAGTTTGCACTTCGGACTCCGAACGAAGAAGCACGGGCATGTCAGAGATTTGTGGTGCGCCACGCGTCCAACCGATCAGAGTGCCGCTTGCGTCATAGACAAAGACTTCGCCGCCTTCGGGAAGTGTGAGCCCTGAAAGCGTATCCTTGACGTCCAAGTTGCCGGCATTTTGCGCCGAGGTTTGAGCGCCCTGTCGCAGCTGAGTTTCAAAGACATTGCTGACCAGCTGCGCGTCGCCCAGCAGATTGCGCGCGGTCTGCTGCACCTTTTCTTTACGCGAATTGTCCAGATACAGCAGCCCGGTGACCAGAATCACCAAGGCGATCAGATTGAAGGTGATGATCTTGCGGGCCAAAGGCGATCCACGCAGAGAAAACAGGTTCCTCCGGGATCGCTTTTCCCTCAGCTCGGCAAACTCGGGATCCTGGGGAATGACCCAGTCATCCCCAAGAACGACGTCGCCGTCGCGCAGTTCTCTGGCTTCTTCGGTGTCGCGCACGAGAGCCCATTACCTCTTGCAGGCGTCGCGCCTATTCTTCGTTGTACCGGTAACCGATACCATACAGGGTTTCGATCGCCGAGAACTCGGGGTCGGCTGCGCGCATTTTCTTGCGTAGGCGCTTAATGTGGCTGTCGATTGTCCTGTCGTCCACATAAACTTGATCGTCGTAAGCCACATCCATCAGCTGGTCACGGCTTTTGACAAAGCCCGGACGCTGGGCAAGCGCTTGTAACAACAAGAACTCTGTCACGGTCAGGGACACGTCATTCCCTTTCCAGCTTACTGCATGGCGCAGAGGATCCATCCGCAGGTCACCGCGTTCCATAACCTTGGTGTCACTGCTGTTGGCGGCCACTGCGTCGCCGCTTGTTGCCTCTTGCCGGCGCAACAACGCGCGGATGCGTTCAACCAGCAACCGCTGCGAGAACGGCTTTTTTACATAATCATCTGCGCCCATGCGCAGGCCAAGAACCTCGTCGATCTCGTCATCTTTCGAGGTCAGGAAGATCACTGGCATCTGCGTTTTCTGACGCAGCCGCTGCAGCAGATCCATGCCATCCATCCGAGGCATTTTTATATCGAGCACAGCCATATCCGGCAGCTTTTTGTTGAACGCATCCAACGCGGCCTGGCCATCATTAAAAGTTTCAACCTCAAAACCTTCGGCTTCAAGAGTCATGGATACGGACGTCAGAATGTTTCTATCGTCATCCACCAGTGCAATCTTTGACATCGGGCTCACCCCTATTCCTGCTCACTCGCGCAATAATTCGCTTATTTGTAAGGCATTGTTGGCGGTTTTAAGACGCCGAATCAATCCGTAACCTCGAATCGTGCCTTTGTTGCGGCAGGTCTGCGGCATATTTGCCTTTTTGCCCGCAAAAATCTGCCCGCTTTTCGAACATTGAATTTGTGGTGGCGCTAAACTCGGACTTGGTTGCGCTAACTGCGTCAACCCGCCTGTTCATGCCCCAAATGACCGTGATAAGACGCGCCCAGCCGCCGGTTTGCCCGGCTCACTGCCCCAATGGCGCTAACGGCCAAAGCCACGCGCCGCCACAGGAGAAGACACACATGACATCTGGACGGGTTAACCCGCAATTCCGCCTCGAAGATCAGGGCATCGAGGGTCTGGGCAATGTCTATTACAACTTCATGGAACCGGCGCTGATCGAAGAGGCGCTGAAGCGCGGCGAAGGGACACTTGGCAACGGCGGTGCGTTTCTGGTCACCACTGGCAAGTTCACCGGCCGCTCACCCAAGGACAAGCACGTCGTTAAAACCGACAGTGTCGTCGACACCATCTGGTGGGAAAACAACGCCGAAATGAGCCCCGAAGGCTTTGAAGCGCTGTACCAAGACATGCTGGCCCATATGAAAGGCCGCGACTACTTCGTGCAGGATCTCGTCGGCGGTGCTGACCCCGCATACGCGATCAACGTGCGTATGGTCACCGAGCTCGCCTGGCATAATCTTTTCATCCGCCACTTGCTGCGCCGCCCGGATCGCGAGGATCTGGATGATTTCACAGCCGACTTCACCATTATCAACTGCCCCAGCTTCCAGGCCGACCCGGCCAAGCACGGCTGCCGCAGTGAAACGGTGATTGCGCTGAACTTTGATCGTAAGCTGATTCTGATCGGTGGCACCGAATACGCGGGTGAAAACAAGAAATCCGTCTTCACTCTGCTGAACTACATGTTGCCGGAAAAAGGTGTGATGCCGATGCATTGCTCGGCCAACCATGCCGTTGGCAACCCGGTTGATACCGCCGTGTTCTTCGGGCTGTCAGGTACCGGCAAGACAACTTTGTCGGCTGACCCGGCCCGTGTTCTGATCGGGGACGACGAACACGGCTGGTCGGATCGCGGCACCTTCAATTTTGAGGGCGGCTGTTATGCCAAGACAATCAACCTCAACGCCGAGGCCGAGCCGGAAATCTACGCGACCACCAGTAAATTCGGCACTGTCATCGAGAACATGGTTTTCGACCCCGAGACCAAAGAGCTGGATTTCGACGACGATTCACTGACTGCCAACATGCGCTGCGCCTATCCGTTGGAGTATATCTCGAACGCATCCAGCAGCGCTTTGGGCGGCCATCCAAAGAACATCATCATGCTGACCTGTGACGCCTTTGGTGTTCTGCCTCCGATCGCGCGGCTGACCCCGGCGCAGGCGATGTATCACTTCCTGTCGGGCTTCACCTCGAAGGTTGCGGGGACCGAACGTGGTGTGACTGAGCCTCAGCCCACGTTCTCGACCTGCTTTGGCGCGCCATTCATGCCGCGCCGTCCGGAAGAATACGGTAACCTGTTGAGGGATAAGATCGCCCAGCATGGCGCGACCTGCTGGCTGGTGAACACCGGCTGGACCGGTGGTGCGTATGGCGTAGGAAGCCGGATGCCGATCAAGGCGACCCGCGCGTTGCTGACGGCAGCCCTGGATGGTTCGCTGCGCGATGCTGAATTCCGCAAAGACGCCAATTTCGGCTTTGATGTACCGGTTTCCGTACCCGGTGTCGCCGAGGTGCTGTTGGACCCGCGCCGCACTTGGGACGATCAGTCCGCGTTCGACAAACAAGCCGAGAAACTGGTTCAAATGTTTGCCGAAAACTTCGAACAATACCTGCCGTTCATCGACGACGATATCAAAGCCGTAGCGATTGGCTAACGCGGTACCGGATACAGAAACAAGGGGCCTGCGGGCCCCTTGTTCAATTCAGAAACCGCTCGTACAATCTACTCTTAGTTGTATGTTGCAAAAAGCACATACAAGTGCGTTGTTTCAAATTGCGATCTGGGGTACCTGTTAGTTTCGATAAGACGAAAAAGCCCGGCACATCAGCGCCGGGCATTGACTGAAAGGACTTTGTGGAAGCTCACTTGCGTACACTCACAACGCTGGGTTGAGCAACCTAATCAGGCACCTAGTCTAGGTAAAAGGGGATGAGTGTCAACATGGGACTCGCTGGTTTCTGAAAGGACTGGTGTGGCTCATATGGTCGCAGACCGGCGGCAGTTGGCTCAGGAAATTGCAGGTAAGAACATGACAGAAATCTCGAAACTCACCGAACTCCGCAAATTGATGCAAAGCATGGAGCGGACGCTTGGCCTGGAAAAACTATCTCCGGTTGAGCGCGACATTTATTACGCAGCGGAAGAACTCTCAAAATCTGATCAAGAAGTACGCACATTCGGTTTGATCGAACACACATTGGTCCAAAGCGTGTCGCGCCCGACCTTTTTTCGCGCGCTGAAGTCACTGGTTCAAAAAGGCTATCTTTCGCAAAGCGGCAGCGCCAACCGGGGGCGGTATATCGTTAATGCTCCCAGATGACGCCTGTTCAGCACGCACGGCCCAATAATGTCCGTGCGCGCTTGGGCAATTGATACATTTGCGGCCTCATCGGCCTATGTGGCGGCGTCATTCCTGACATTCGCCGTTCTGATGCCTCTTCAGAATATGTATTTCCCGGAATACCCAAGCCGGGCCAGCCTGCTGTTTCTGCCTCATGGCGTGCGGGTTCTTTCCGCATGGCTATTAGGGTGGCGGGCGATCTTTGCCCTGTTACCAGGGGTATTCATAGTCTTTGCTTATCTGGGGGGCACTGACGTTTTCCTACCCAGCCGCCTATTGGCCATTGCCATAGCTGTCACCACAGTTCCGGCAGTGTTTTATCTGTGCAAGGCCGTCGGATGGGACCTGTTCCCGCGTCCTGATCGCAAACCCTGCTGGGCCTGCGTCATGGGTGTCGGCATCATCACATCTTTTCTGGTTTCGGGCCTGACCAATCTGGCTTTCGGCAGTGCAACCGTCGAGTACATTGCCTTTTTGATCGGCGATATCTCGGGCTTGTTCTTCCTGATGCTGGGACTCTACTTTGCGTTCCGCTTCGCCGACAAACGTCGCGGCTGAGACATCAGCCCATCAGCCCGCGTCGCAGCAGGTTTAGTCCAGCCACCAACAACACAAACAGGGTCGCCTTGCGAAAGCTGGCCTGATCGATTCGGTCATGCAGCCTGATGCCGACCCACATCCCCACTAAGGCAGGAAGGATCAGGATAGCGGAAAACGGAAGCGTTTCTGCCCGCAAGATACCTGACCCCAAATGAGCGGCCAGCAACAGCACTGCGCCAAGACCATAAATAACGCCCTGAATGCGGATCTGTTCCTTTTTGGGTGTGTTCAAAGCCATCAGATAAGCAACAGTTGGCGGACCCCAAACACCGGACATACCGCCAGCAAAACCTGCAACTCCGCCCACAGCAGCCTCTATACGCGCGGATGGCTGGTTCAATACCAGCCGAACCCCCAAAACCTGAAACAAGCAAAAAACCGAAACCAAACCACCGATCAGAAGCAACGAAACCGAACTGGGGATCATGGTGACAAGCTGCGCGCTGAGAACCAACATGAGGCCCCCGACGATCAGAAAAACCCGAAAGCGCAGGATTGAAGAATACGCGGCCGTTGCGCCGCCGCGCAAAGCTTGCAGCCCGTTTGTCACGAGAGTTGGCAGTATAAGTCCGGCCAGGGTCAACTCGGGGGTCAGGAATGAATTCAACCCTGACACCATGACCATAGGCATGGCGAAACCAACAATGCCCTTGATCCAACCGGCAGCAAAAGCCACGGCCATAGCAAGCATCAGGTCTTGCGGAGAAAGAATGGAAAACAGGGACATACCCTCTAGATACCATTTAAGATTCCTTCTGCATTGCAAAAATGATCAGGTAATTTTTGAACTTTTTCGTAGCGTAATAAGTATTTTTGTTGCGCTGCACGTGCAGCATGATATGACCAGACGACCGAGGAAAGGACGCGATTCATGGCCCACGACGGACAAGATATGACCGAGATGACAAAAGCTGCAGTATTGCCCGATCTTCTGGAATTGACCCGTACCGCTGTGCCTGCGGTGGAGGCGGTATTTGAAAAAGCCCGCGAGTCCGTTCGCTCTATGGTTACTGCAGATGGGCGCGTCTCGGGCGCCCTGATCGAAGCGAACCAGACGGCTGCGCATGGCCTGGCTTGGCTGGCCACCTACGCTCAATCGCTGCAACAGATGCAACGCTGGGCCGAAGCGCTGCAAGCCGAAGGTAAGTTCGGCGAGGTTGAGCAGCTGCTGCACCAGATCGCTTTTGGCGAATATCTGCATCAGGTCGCTGGCGGCATTCCGATGAACCAGGGCGAAGTTGTACGCCTTCAGGATATGGGGCTGGGCTGGGACGCGCTGTCGGGCTTTCAATCGACCGAAGTTCAAACCCTGATGGCGCAGGCCAATTCTCAGGCTGCGCGCAGCCGCCTGGTTGAACTGATGCAGGACCAGGCCGGTGCCACCATGTTCGGTGCCTCTGGTCTGGACGAAGAACTTGAGATGATCCGCGATCAATTCCGCCGCTATGCGCAGGAAAAGGTCGAACCGCATGCCCATGAATGGCACCTGAAGGATGAGCTGATCCCGCTGGAGATCATCGAGGAACTGGCAGAAATGGGCGTGTTCGGCCTGACCATCCCCGAGGAATTCGGCGGGTTCGGCCTGTCCAAAGCCTCAATGTGCGTGGTGTCCGAAGAACTGTCACGCGGTTATATCGGCGTGGGCTCGCTGGGCACACGGTCCGAGATCGCGGCTGAGCTGATCATCGCAGGCGGCACGGACGAGCAGAAAGCCAACTGGCTGCCTAGACTGGCCAGCGCCGAGATCCTGCCCACCGCCGTGTTCACCGAGCCCAACACCGGATCGGACCTTGGCAGCCTGCGCACGCGCGCTGTGAAGGATGAAAACGGTGACTATAAGATCACCGGCAACAAAACCTGGATCACACACGCAGCGCGGACGCATGTGATGACTCTGCTGGCACGGACGAATCCCGACAGCACCGACCACCGCGGCCTGTCGATGTTCCTGGCAGAAAAGACCCCGGGCACCGACGAGAACCCATTCCCCACTCCTGGTATGACTGGTGGAGAGATCGAAGTTCTGGGCTATCGCGGCATGAAAGAATACGAGCTGGGCTTTGATGGCTTCCACGTCAAAGGTGAGAACCTGCTGGGCGGCGAAGAAGGCAAAGGTTTCAAGCAGTTGATGGAAACCTTCGAATCTGCCCGCATCCAAACCGCTGCCCGCGCCATCGGCGTGGCGCAAAGCGCGCTGGATATCGCCATGCAATACGCGATCGACCGCAAACAGTTCGGCAAGTCTCTGATCAACTTCCCGCGCGTCTCGGGCAAGCTGGCAATGATGGCGGTGGAAATCATGATTGCACGTCAGCTGACCTATTTCAGCGCGTGGGAAAAAGACCACGGCCAGCGTTGTGACCTGGAAGCTGGTATGGCCAAGCTTCTCGGCGCCCGTGTGGCCTGGGCCGCTGCCGACAACGGGCTGCAGATTCATGGCGGCAACGGTTTTGCACTGGAATACAAGATCAGTCGCGTTCTGTGTGACGCGCGCATTCTGAATATTTTCGAAGGGGCTGCCGAGATTCAAGCGCAGGTCATCGCACGCCGGCTGCTTGGCTAACGGTTTACGGCACCCCGTTTCCCCAACTGACCCGGCCATTGTGCCGGGTCTTTTTCTTTGTGTGGTGACTTTCCTGACGACACCGTCCACAATTCTTCAATGAACACAAAACGGAATGCATACGGCGCACCACCGCGCACAGGTTCACAACTCTGCAAACTTCCCCTTTGCATCTGTTTTGGTCGCCAGTAGAGCACCGAGCGAAACCAAACCCATCCGAGTGAGGGTGAACAAAATATGACCCGACGGATTATTGCGCTTTGGGCGATCCTTGCAGCATTTGTGCTGAGTGGCTGCTCCGTCAGTCAGCCAACCGCCACCCAAAGCGATATCGATGCGCTGGCAGAAGCCATCCTGTCACTCGGGCCTCAGGTTGATCCCGTCGAAGCGCAACAGGCCGCTACGATTTCGTACACCTATTCTCAGCAGTTGGCGCGGGAATGGAACATCACGGATCCAGCCATCATTCACAACGCCAAGATCGCAAACGGCTTTCGCGAGTATGGCTTGTGCAATGACTGGGCGCAGGCCATGACCGCGCGGTTGCGGCAGGAAAATTTCGACACGCTTGATTTGCATTGGGTCACGTCTCCGCCGACGCAGTTTCGCATTATACACCATTCGGCGTTGATCAGCGCCAAGGGGGATTCGATGCATGACGGGATCATCCTGGATCCCTGGCGCAACAGCGGCGCGCTGTATTGGGCACCCGTGCGTGAGGACACTAAGTACAACTGGAGGCCACGCCTTGAGGTGCGACAGGAATTGTTGAGCGGCGCGATCCCTTATTGAGGTTTTCCCACCCAATAAAATTGATTAAGACCCTATGATGACCCGCCTTATCCTTACGTTGCCCCTACTCGCCTTGTTCCAATGTGAAAAGGATGAAACCGTCGCCGCCTATGGCGCGGCGGGGCAAACATGGGTCCTGCAGGAAATCGATGGGCAGCCCTATGAAGCCAGCGCGTTGCTCCGGTTTCCCGAAGAAGGGAAAATCAACGGAAACGCCCCCTGCAACAGTTACAACGGCACACTGAATGCGCCCTACCCTTGGTTCGAGATCCAAGATCTGAGGGCAACGCGGGCCGCTTGTGCCGGGCTTGAAGCCGAAGGTATCTATTTTGCCGCTCTGATGGCCATGACCCAGTCCGAAGTATCGGGCAACGTGCTGATCCTACGCAATGAGGCGGAGCACGAAATGGTTTTCACAGCCGCCGAGTGACCTGATCCACAAACCGCGCCCTGGCTTCGGGCAAAGGATTGTGCCCAAGCGACGGTGCAACACGATTTTCCAGGAAATAGCCCGTCGTGCGCAGGGCTTCCGCGACTTCAAGATCGGGTGCCATACCCTCGCCCTTTAGGCAGGGTGGCAGCGGCAAAAGCTTGTCTGCCCACTCCCCGGCCCCATTTGCACTCACAGCGCGGCCCGTCTTAGGTGACACGTAAACCAGACCTTCGGTCGCGCCAGTCACGGCACAGGCCGTCAGATCAAGGCCAAAACCCAGTTCGTCCAGCAACGCCAATTCCCATCGCAGATATGCCAATGGCCAGATCTCATCCTGACCCAGCAGGTCCAACAACTGTTCCGTCCTCGCATAAAGCGCCGGATGTGGTTCGCGTTCAGGCAGACAAAATGACAATAGTGAAACAACTGCATTGAGCCCGGACAAGGCTAGCCGCCCTGAAAACGCCGCCGCCGCGCGGGACCGCAAAGGTTCGACCTGAAAAGTGCCGATATGTTCTTCCAAACGAGCGCGCCACAGTACGTCCAGTTGCGCGCCAGGTTGCAGGATGGGCGCGATCTTGCGACTGGTTCCGCCGCGCACCACACCGGCGTGACGCCCGTGCGCCTCGGTGAAGACCTCGATTATCGCCGCTGTTTCACCATGGCGTCGAGAAGTCAGGAGTATGCCGTGATCGCGCCAGTCCAAAAATCGACCTTCCTTCTGGTTAAGTTGGACCGCAGAAAATCCCAAGCGGGACAGGCACGCAAGGGCGTAAACTCTTCTAAATCTCCTGAGACGGATGTTCTTTTTTTCAAACCGCCATAGTTTTGCGACTTCGCGCCAGACGGCTTGTACGTGATCACCCACGCCCCACTTGCAGTTCAAACAGAAGGGGCCGCGCTATGACTGATGACGAACCACAACCCGTCGCCTTTTACGACGAACACAAAATCTGGACGCCTGATCCAACAGCTGCCGATATGCAGGTGTATGACACCTTTGCCTCGGCTGTTGTGGATTTATTGCAGGTGTTGGATGACAACAAACCCATGTTGTCAAGGGACGTCTACGCACGCTTTTTTGCGTCTCTGCTACATCTGTCCAGAGTGTTGGGCGAATATGAAGATGGATGGAGCCGGGGAAAATAGCTTGGTCAGTGACTGTGAATAAACTGTTGGGCTAATACCCAAGGTCGTACTGCGCCTGTGGCATTTCAAGAAACACGTTGCACCAGCGTAACTCGGGCATTAATGTTCTCTATATGTTCCATTAGAGGATTTCAGCAATGTCACTTAACTATGTCATGATCGGTTCTAACGACGTTGTTAACGCGCGCACGTATTATGACGCGGTTGTGTCCAGTATAGGCGGCAAAGTCGTCGCCGAATATATGCCTCATGCCGTCTGCTACGAACTGCGAGGCGGTGGATGCATGTGGGTAGCGACGCCGTTCAACCAAGAGGCCGCCACAGTTGGAAATGGCAATATGGTTGGCCTTGCATGCCAAGGCAAAGAAGAAGTGAAAGAAGCACATGCAGCCGCTTTGGCCAATGGCGGAACAAACGAGGGTGATCCGGGTGATCGCCCGCAATATGGTCCCAATTTCTTCGGCGCCTACGCGCGCGACCCGGACGGAAACAAGATGAGTTTTGTTTACCTTGGTGAAGACGGCTGACTGCTCAAACCAAGTTTTGCATCGGCTTTACAGTCTGGCAGGGAGTTTACTCCAACCCATCTTCATCCAGTAAATGCCGTCCTTGCCGGTCTTCGACCTCGATCACCCAGAGGTCAGGATCAAAGCTGCGTTGTTTGGCAATGGCGGCATCCACATCCGTCTCAGTCCCGCTGGACAGTTCGACCCATTTGCGCGCGCCGGACATCAGGTCAAAGCTGCGTTGAAAAGCAATTGCCTGCCCGTCCAGCGTATTGAGCTTCACCAGAACGGCCCCAGCGGTGTCGTCACCATGGGCCACAACAAACGCCGGGATTTCCTGAAACCGAAGCCGCGCCAGATAGGCGTGGACCCAGAATTCAGCAGTTAACCGGGTCATGCGTTGCCGTCTTTGAAGTCCAGACCCATTTCTGAATACCGCTCGGACTCTTCCAACCAGTTGGGCCGGACTTTCACTTGCAGAAACAGGTGAATCTTACGGTCCAGGAATTCTTCCAACTCGGCCCGCGCCGCTTGACTGACCGCTTTGATTGTCTCGCCGCGCTTGCCCAGAACGATGCCCTTGTGGCCGTCGCGCATGACGTAGATGACTTGATCGATCTTTGCCGAACCGTCTTTACGCTCTTCCCAGTTTTCAGTCTCGACAGTCAGCTGGTACGGCAGTTCCTGATGCAGGCGCAGAGTCAGTTTTTCGCGCGTCATTTCAGCCGCGATCATGCGCAAAGGCAGATCGGCGATCTGATCTTCGGGATAAAGCCACGGACCTTCGGGCAGCTCCCCGGCCAGCCATTTGCGCAAATCGTCTACACCATGGCCCTTTTCGGCCGAGATCATGAAGGTCTCGGCAAACGGATAGCGGGCGTTCAGGTCGCTGGTCAGCGCCAGCAGTTTTTCGGACGGCACCTTGTCGATCTTGTTGATCGCCAGCGCGATGGTCCGGCCCTGCCCGATCTCGTCCAGACCTTCGAGGATGCGTTCAACCCCTTCGGTGATACCGCGATGCGCCTCGACCATAAGCACAACAACATCCGCATCCGCGGCCCCACCCCAGGCAGCCGCGACCATGGCGCGGTCCAAGCGGCGGCGGGGCTTGAACAGGCCCGGCGTGTCGACAAACACCAGCTGCGCGTCACCCTCCATCGCGACGCCACGAATGCGCGCGCGCGTGGTTTGCACCTTATGCGTCACGATCGAGACCTTGGCCCCGACCATGCGGTTCAAAAGGGTGGATTTGCCCGCATTGGGCTCTCCGATCAGGGCGGTAAATCCGGCGCGTGTGGTCATATATCTGGCGTTCCTGTGTGCAATTGCGCTCTGCTATAGCAGAAAGGGCCTGCGGGCCAGAGGGATTTGTCGCATTGCAGCCATGCATCAGTAGTGGCAGGACTTGCACCGACACCCAGCCGTTCCCAGCCCGGTGACACATCCGTTCAGTGAGGTCCTTATGAAACGTCGCGAGTTTCTTCTTGGAAGCGGTGCTGCCGCTGGCGTGGCCGGTTTAGGCGGTTTGTCCATGGCAGCCACTGGGTCCGCGGAAGAGCTGGTGCTGCAGCCTGCCAGCTACAGGTTGCGCGATCAACTAACCACCGGGATGGTCAGCTTGTCGCCGGACGCACCGCCACAGGTTCTTTATGGAAAGCAGGGTCAGAGGATGCGGCTGACGGTGCGCAATACTCTGCCCGACTATACCGCGATGCACTGGCACGGATTGCGCATCGCCAACGAAATGGACGGCGTGCCCTACCTGACCCAAATGCCCATCGGCGAAGGCGAGAGCTTTGCCTATGAATTCACGCCACCGGACGCCGGGACGTACTGGTACCACCCGCATTGCATGACGATGGACCAGATGGCCCACGGCCTGACCGGTGTCATGGTGATTGCCGAGCCCGAAAACCCCGGCTTTGACAGTGAGCAAGTGATCAATCTGCGCGATTTCCGGCTGGATGAAGAGGGTGCGTTTCTGCCCGCTTACACAGCGCGCGGCGCTGCGCGTAGCGGTACGTTTGGCAATATACAGACTGCAAACTGGCTGACCGAAGCTGTGTATGATCATGCGGCGGGCAGTCTTGTGCGGCTGCGCGTGGTCAACACTGACACAACCCGCATCTACAAACTGCATCTTGAAGGGGCTGAGGCCCGGATCATCGCATGGGACGGGCATCCGGTTGAGGTTGACCTGGCTCTACCCACAGCGGACGCGCCCCTTTGGATAGGGCCCGGACAGCGTGTGGATCTAGCGGTCCGGATGCCTGATGGAGAAGGTCAATCTGCAGCCGTGATGGCGAAGTTTCCCGGACAAAAGCCCCGAGCCATGGCGCGTTTGCGGGCAACAGGTCAATCAGAATCCCGCACCTTGGAAGAGCTGCATCCTTTGCCTGCAAACCCTGTACAACGACCCAATCTGGATCAGGCAAAACTGCACGAGTTCGTATTCGGTTGGACGCCCGAAGGAGGTGCCCCAAACGACGGGTTTTGCGGGTCGCTGGGTTATAGCTTTTGGTCCATCAACCGCACACCGTGGCCCGGGGATGCAGCACAGGGGACCGGACCGTTGGCCGTGCTGAAGCAGGGTAAAAGTTATGTTCTGCGAATGCGCAATAAATCACCGAACCTGCATCCGATCCACCTGCACGGGTTGGCGTTTGTGCCGTTGAAGTCGAACCTGCGCAAGCTGCCGACATTGATGACCGATACGTTTCTTCTGTTGAAAGATGAAGTCGTCGAAATTGCGCTGGTTGCCGACAATCCCGGCGACTGGGCGTTTCATTGTCATGTGATCGAGCATCAGAAAACCGGGCTGGCCGGGTTCATCCGGGTGGAATGAATTTAATCCAGCGTTGAAATGTCCAGCGCCAACACGTGGTTCGGATAGGATTGGTCTCCGATCCGAAAATCCGTGACGCCGACCTGCCGAAATCCCTTGGACTGATAGAAATCGATGGCGGGTGTGTTTTCGGAATTTGTTGTCAGCCAGATCTCACTCCGACCTTTATCGCGGCAATAGTCAATCGCCACGTGCAACAAGGCCGAACCGATGCCCTTACCATGGTGGCGCGGCTGCACGTAGAACGTCGCGATCTCGAGACCGAAAAGCCCGTCAACAGGAGCGACACGGCCTTCGGACACCCGAATGTAGCCATCAATGCCGTCACGGTTTTCCGAGACCACCAGAAGGTCATTCCCGTCCTCGACAATCGCTTCGAAACGGGCTGTTGTAAACTCGGCCAGAGCGAACTCGGCGAAGAACGAACTCACGCCATGTCGCAAGTAAGTACCGATCCAGACTTCAATGGACAAAGCAGCCAGACTGGCAGCGTCTGCCTTTTGCGCTGGCCTGATCTTCATGTCCCTAAGAAGAACCGGGGGGATTCAGCTGTTCCAACAAAGCCTTAGCCGCCGCCTGCTCGGCTTGCCGTTTGGATCCCGCAGTGGCTTGTGCCTCGGTTCCATCCTGAAGACGGGCAGCAATGGTGAAGATCGGCGCATGGTCAGGGCCGCTGCGTTTGATCTCGACATATAAGGGCGGTTTTTGACCACGGGCCTGCGCCCATTCCTGCAACGACGTTTTGGCGTCGCGCGCGTCGGCCTCGACCGTGTGGATGCGGTCGCCCCAAAGGGCCAGGATTACATCGCGCGCGGCCTCGAACCCTGCGTCGCGGTAGATAGCGGCAATCACGGCTTCCATTGCGTCGCCCAACAGGGCTTGTTTGCGGCGGCCACCAGACAACATCTCGGACCGGCCCAGCTTCAGCACCCCGCCCAGATCGATCTGGCGGGCCACATCGGCGCAGGCCTCTTTCCGGACCAGCGCGTTGAACCGGGGGGCCAATTGGCCTTCGGATGCTGTTTTGTCGGCCTCAAGCAAAGCCGTTGCCATGACAAGGCCCAGAACGCGGTCGCCCAGAAATTCGAGCCGTTGATTATCGGGCCGAGTGGACGACGAGACCGAACCATGTGTCAGCGCACGTACCAGCAATTCAGGATTGGCGAACTCATACCCCAAACGCTGCTGGAACGCCTTTATTTCAGCCGAAAGCTTCAATTGACCGCCTTGAAGAACCGGTCACCGCGCCAGGTCCAGAAGAACAGCATCGACCGGCCTGCAGATGAGAACATGATGCGATCAGCCCGACCGATCAGGTTTTCGTACGGCACATAGCCCACGCCACCCGCAGATTGTGGAAGGCGGCTGTCGGCAGAGTTGTCGCGGTTGTCACCCATAAAGAAGTAGTGGCCTTCGGGCACGTTGTAGATGCCGGTGTTGTCCGACCCCTGATTCCCGATATTCAGCACATCATACGATACGCCGTTGGGCAAAGTTTCAATCAGGCGCGATTTTTCGCATGCACCACCGATGCCAACGGGCCCGTTTTCACAGCGCGGACGCAGACGTTGCGGGCCTTGCGGCGCGGCAACTTCAGTGAAGACGCCATCGGGTTGCTGTGGAACCGGAACATCGTTCAGGATGATCTGACCTTCCCGAACCTGGATACGATCACCCGGCAGACCAATCAAACGCTTGATATAGTCGCGGCCCGTGACCGGATGGCGGAAAACGATGACATCGCCGCGCTCGGGCTCACCGCCCCAGATGCGGCTGTCACCGTCACCCTGCATCCAGCCGCAGATATCCTCGGCATCCACGTTCAGACCAACGCTGGGGATGATCAGGCTGGGACAGGACGCGTAGGAATACCCATAGGTCATCTTGTTTACGAAAAGGAAATCACCGATCAGCAGCGTTTCCTTCATCGAGCCCGAGGGGATCCAGAATGGCTGAAAGAAGAGGGTGCGGAATACGCCCGCGATCAGCAGAGCATAGACGACGGTTTTGATCGTCTCCCAAACGGGATTTCCGGTTTTGGCTTCCTCGGCCATACTGCTCTCTCCAGTCTATGCGTGGTTGGGGTGCTACATGCGGGTCAGGTGGGGGCAAGTCAAGGCTGCGCGGGCGCTTCTTGAAGCGGACGGGCCTCGATCACCACAAAGGCTTGTGCCCAGGGATGGTCATCGGTCAGCGTCACGTGGATGATCGCCTCGTGCCCGTCTGGGGTCATTTCCTTAAGGCGCTCGGCGGCCCAGCCGGTGACATGCATGACCGGCTGGCCTGTACGTAGATTGGTGACAGCCATATCCTTCCATGCGATGCCCATGCGCAGTCCGGTGCCCAGCGCCTTAGAGCACGCCTCTTTCGCCGCCCAGCGCTTGGCATAGGTGCCAGCTGTATCGTGGCGGCGCTCGGCTTTGCGCTGTTCGGTATCAGTAAAGACACGATTGCGGAACCGGTCGCCGAAGCGATCAAGCGTGCCCTGGATGCGGTCGATGTTTGCAAGGTCTGTGCCGATGCCGAGGATCATGAAAACCGCACCGTCAATATCTTGTAGCTCGCAACGCCAAAGAACCCGGCAAAGGCGAAATCGAACCAGCGGCGGGCGCGGCGGTAGGTGCGGACCATGCGTTCGGATGAAAACAAAAACGCGTACCCGATGAAAATCAGCAGCGATCCGGCATAAAGCATGGCGAAATAGCCCAACAGCATCGACAGGCTGGCATCATTGGGCGCGACAATGGCATAGATGGAGCCCCAGCTTAGGATCGCTTTGGGATTGGTCAGGTGGATCGCAGCGCCTTTGGCAAAGATCGTCGGCAGCGAACCAGTGACAGGTTTGCCCAAAGCGACTTCGTCCGAGGTCATCGCGCGGCGCAGGGCCTTGAAGGCCAGCCAGCCAAGATAGGCCATACCGATGTACCGGATCACTTCGAACACCCAGACATTGGCCAGCATGATCGCCGACAAACCCAGCGCAGCGGCTATGCCCCAAGCAGCAGATCCGGCACAGATGCCCAGCGCAAAGACCAGGCCGGCGCGGCGGCCTTCGTTCATCGCAGTTCCGGCAATACCCATCGTGGCAGGCCCTGGAGAGCCGCCAGCCATCAGCCAGGCCAGCCAGATGGCGACGAAGCCGGGCGTGATCACGCGCGGGCCTCGTCCATCAGGCGGCGCATTTCCTGAATGGCGGGGGTGAGGCCCAGAAAGATCGATTCACCAATCAGGAAGTGACCGATATTCAGCTCTTTCACTTCGGGGAAGGCGGCAATCGGTTGTACGGTGTCATAGGTCAGGCCGTGACCCGCATGAACCTCAAGCCCCAGAGAGTGGGCAAAGGTGGACATTTGGCGCAGCGCTTCAAGCTCGCGGGCGGCGTCTTCCATACGACCTTCGGCATGTGCATCGCAATATGCGCCTGTGTGCAGCTCGATCACCTCTGCACCAATGCGATGTGCAACCTCGATCTGGCGTTGATCGGCAGCAATGAAGATCGACACGCGGCAGCCGACGTCGCGCAGGGGCGCGATGAAATGGGCCAGTTTGTTTTCCTCGCGCGCAACTTCCAGACCGCCTTCTGTGGTGCGCTCCTCGCGCTTTTCCGGGACGATGCAAACCGCATGGGGTTTGTGGCGCAGAGCAATTTTCTGCATCTCGTCTGTTGCGGCCATTTCAAAGTTCAATGGCACCGACAGAACCTCCATCAGCCCGTCGATGTCAGCGTCCGAGATATGGCGACGGTCTTCGCGCAGGTGGGCGGTGATGCCGTCGGCTCCTGCCTCTTCCGCCAGTTTGGCGGCGCGCAGCGGATCGGGATAAGCCCCACCCCGTGCATTTCGCACGGTGGCGACGTGATCGATGTTCACACCCAGACGCAGATCGTTCTCAGACATCTCTCGATTCCTTTTTCAGTTTCGCGGCGGAGCCTAGTGGCTTTGCCTCAGGAACGGCAGTCGATTTTTCAGCCAAACGTTTGATTTCCTCAAACTTCGCTTTGATCCTGGCGCGGCGGCGTTGTTGATATGTGAGGATCAGCGGCAGGCTGAGGTAATAGCAGATCACACCGGCCACAATGCCAGGAATGATGCCGCCAATCATATAGGGGAAAAAGACGTCATCGTAGAACTGGTCCAGCCCACGCCAGTCTGCCACGCGGTCGGTGAACAAGGCCAGAAAGTTGTTCTTTAGGTCACCAATGGCATCGGCGAACTTCCCCATCAGCCCCTGAGTGTCACCCTCTTCGTACTTGGTGCCCAAAAGAAAATGCCCGGTTTGAAGGCAGATGACACCGATTGGCACGTAAGTCAGTGGATTTCCAAAAAACGTACCGCTGAGCGCCGCCAGGATATTCCCCTTGATCAGACGCGCGCCAATGGCTGCGACCAGGAAATGCAGCCCATAGAAAGGGGTAAAGGCCGCAAAAACCCCCGCGCCGATACCACGCGCAATTCGGTCAGGGGTGTCGGGCAGACGGCGGACACGATGTTTGACATAGTGAAAAGCGCGGGTCCACCCGCCACGCGGATAGACAAACTCCGACGCGACTTGGACGGCAGAGCGTCGGTCTCGGCGCTTGAATACCACGCGTGATCACCCCTTCTCAGCCAGCCGCGGTTGCGGTCTTGGTCCGGTCTCTGTGCCGTTCGACGGCTGCAACGTCGCTTTCTGCCTCGAGCATCAGCATCAGCGAGTGCAGCTGTTCAAGGTCGCGCAGTTCGACATTGATCAACAGACGGTAAAAATCCGGTTTGCGGTCAACAAATTCCAGGTTCGAAATATTGGCCTTTTTCTCACCGATCAATGTGCAAATTCGCCCCAGAACCCCGGCATCGTTGCCGATGGTCAGATCCAGCGTTGCGCCGTACACGGCTGGGTGGGTGCCCGAATGCCAGTGCAGATCGACCCAGCGGTCGGGTTCACCTTCGAATTCGCTCAGCCGGTCGCAGTCGATGGCATGTACCACCACGCCTTTGCCCCGGTAGGTGATGCCAACGATCCGCTCGCCAGGCAGAGGCTGACAACACGGCGCACGGTCGAATTTCTGCCCCGGCTCAAGGCCGATCACGGCACGACGCAGCGGAATGGCGTCACCGTCGTCCTTGGCCAGTTCTGGATAGACGGCTTCGACCACCTCATGCGCCGTCAATTCCGCGCTGCCCAGACGGGCCAACAGCTCGTGCCGATCTTTCAGACGCAAGTGTTTGGCAGCCGTATCCAGCGCCTTGTCCGTTGCTTTGCGGCCAACATGTTCGAAGCCCGAACGGGCCAGTTCCTTGCCCAGCTTGATGAACCGCTCTCTGTCGACCTCGCGCAGAGCACGGCGGATCGCTGTACGGGCCTTGCCGGTGACAGCAATCTCAAGCCATGTGACCTGCGGTGTCTGACCATCAGCGGTAATGATGTCCACTGACTGACCGTTCTTTAGCCGTGTCCACAGCGGCACACGAATGCCGTCTACCTTGGCCCCGACACAGGCATGGCCGATCCGGGTGTGGATGGCATAAGCAAAATCAATCGGCGTTGCCCCACGCGGCAGCTTCACAACATCCCCTTTGGGTGTGAAGCAGAACACCTGGTCGGAATACATTTCCAGCTTGACCGCTTCGAGGAAGTCTTCGTGATCTTCCTCGTTGTCGAACTGCTCAGTCAGGTTCGAAATCCACTTGGCCGGGTCGACCGCAAAAGGGTTCTCGGTCCGCACACCGTCGCGATAGGACCAATGCGCCGCAACGCCGGTTTCAGCCACGTCGTGCATCTGGCGCGTGCGGATCTGAACTTCGACCCGTTTACCATCGCGCCCCGACACAGTGGTGTGAATCGAGCGGTAGCCATTTGATTTTGGCTGACTGATGTAATCCTTGAACCGCCCCGGCACCGCGCGCCAGCGTTGGTGGATGGCACCAAGCGTGCGATAGCAGTCCTCTTCGGTCTGGGTGATGATGCGAAAGCCGTAAATGTCCGACAGACGCGAGAAGCCCTGATCCTTTTCCTGCATCTTGCGCCAGATCGAGTAGGGTTTCTTGGCGCGGCCAAAGACCTCGGCCTCGATGCCCGCCTTTTCCAGCTCGTGCCGCATGTCGCCGGTGATGCGGTGGATCACGTCACCGGTTTCGCGTTGCAGCGTGATAAAACGCCGGATGATCGACTGGCGGCCTTCGGGGTTCAGCACGCGGAAGGCAAGGTCTTCCAGCTCTTCGCGCATCCATTGCATACCCATTCGGCCTGCGAGTGGAGCGTAGATGTCCATCGTCTCGCGCGCTTTGACCACCTGCTTTTCGGGGCGCATGGCCTTGATCGTGCGCATATTGTGCAGACGGTCCGCCAACTTGACCAAAATGACCCGCAGGTCCTTGGACATGGCCATGAACAACTTACGGAAGTTTTCAGCCTGCTTGGTCTCGCGGCTGGACAGTTGCAGGTTGGTCAGCTTGGTGACGCCATCGACCAGCTTGGCGACCTCATCCCCAAACAGTTCGGCAACCTTGCCATAGTTGGCTTTGGTATCTTCGATCGTGTCGTGCAGAAGCGCTGTTATGATAGTCGCGTCATCCAAACGCTGTTCGGTCAGGATGGCGGCAACTGCAACGGGGTGGGTAAAATAAGGCTCGCCGGAATGACGGAACTGCCCCTCATGCATCTGCTGGCCGAACTCATAGGCCAGCGTAATGCGATCAGCATTTGTCTTCGGATTGTAGTTGCGGACCAGCGCAATCAGGTCGTCTTCAGAAATCATCCGGTCCGCACCTTCGTTTTTAGGGCTTACCCCTGTCCCTGAGCCTCCATCAGAGCGCGCAGGAGTTTTTCTTCGGACATGTCGTCCATGGCAGGCTTGTCCGATTCGGCACCCATCAGCAGCGCCATCTGGTCTTCTTCCGGCTCATCGACCTCGATCTGAGTCTGGTTGGCCTCGATCAGACGCTCGCGCAGGTCATCGGCGCTTTGAGTTTCGTCGGCGATTTCGCGCAGGGATACGACAGGGTTTTTGTCGTTGTCACGGTCAACGGTAATCGCAGCACCAGCGGAAATTTCGCGCGCCCGATGGGCGGCAAGCATCACCAGCTCGAACCGGTTTGGAACCTTATCTACGCAATCTTCAACCGTCACGCGGGCCATGGGGCGCTCTCCGTTTCTGAATCCATGTCAGGAAGAGGTTTATCTAAGCGCGAATCCGCGCCTTGACAAGCAGGAAATGCTGCATTTGCAAGGATCACAGCGGCGTGACCGCCTCTACCTCAGCTAAAGGCAAGTCAGCGACCATCTGCGCAACCGAGCGCTCCAGAACCGGATGGCACCAATCCGGCGCGATATCTGCCATGGGAACCAATACAAAAGCACGGTCCTGCAGGCGCGGATGGGGCAGTATCAGTTGATCGGGCGCCTCATTCTGCTGTGCGTCAGAGGGTAACGTCAGCCAGCGATCAAACACAGCCTGATCTGGCAACACCAGATCGTCAAAGCACACAAGATCCAGATCCAGCGTCCGCATACCCCAGCGTTGGATCCGTTCGCGCCCGAACTCATGTTCAACTGCATGCAACACACGCAAAAGCTCGGTCGGTGACTTTTCGGTTGCGATCAGAGCCGCCGCATTCACATAGTCAGGACCCGCACCCACGGGGAAACAGGGGGTTGCAAAAAATCGGCTGACCGACCGAATCACCACCCCCTGACGCGCAATGGCGTCAAGTGCATTTCGAAGTGTCATTGCGGGCTCATTTCCTCTCAAGTTGAGATTTGCGCCCAGCGCAACAACGGCATTTGACAACGAATTGCTCATCTAGCACCCTATATTCGACACATTGCATACTTGCGATAACCGGCAAAAGTTCTAATTATAGACCGACAGAACGCGCCAATTCATCACTCACTCACTCATCTAGCGGTGCGGTCTGTATTATACCGGAAGGGACTATTTATGTTTTATAAGGACGAACGGCTAGCGCTGTTCATCGACGGCTCGAATCTTTATGCCGCGGCAAAAGCACTCGGTTTCGACATAGACTACAAACTTCTGCGGCAGGAATTCATGCGCCGCGGCAAGTTGCTTCGGGCTTTCTATTACACAGCGCTCCTGGAAAACGACGAGTATTCGCCAATACGCCCATTGGTCGACTGGCTGCATTACAACGGCTTCACCATGGTCACGAAACCGGCCAAGGAATACACCGACAGCATGGGGCGTCGGAAAGTCAAAGGAAACATGGACATCGAACTTACAGTCGATGCCATGGAACTTGCGCCGCGTGTGGATCATATCGTGCTGTTCTCGGGCGATGGGGATTTCCGCCCGTTGATCGCCAGCCTGCAACGCCAAGGCGTGCGTGTTTCCGTTGTGTCGACCATCCGCAGTCAGCCACCGATGATTTCGGACGAACTGCGTCGTCAGGCCGACAACTTCATCGAGCTGGAAGATCTGCGTGACGTGATCGGACGCCCGCCACGTGAAATGCCGGCCGAGCCGCGCAACGTTGCGATGGCTGGCAACAGCTGATCAGGCATACGCCTTTTTTGATGGGGAAAAATTCGCGCGGTCAGGACCAGGGTCCTGGCCGCGCTTCTTTAACAATGAACAGGTGCTGAAACATAACTTGGCTAGCATCGATTCGTGTCAGTTGAATGACGATCTCCTGTCTGGACCAAGGCCGGGAAAAGACTTACCTGTGCCCTAAGGAGACAGCCTAATGACAAAGCCACCACTGACACTTTATCTTGCCGCTCCCCGGGGTTTCTGCGCCGGTGTGGATCGCGCCATCAAAATCGTTGAAATGGCCCTGCAGAAATGGGGCCCTCCGGTTTATGTGCGCCACGAAATTGTCCACAACAAGTTTGTCGTTGACGGGCTGCGGGCCAAAGGGGCTGTTTTTGTCGAAGAACTACACGAATGCCCCGATGATCGTCCGGTGATCTTTTCCGCCCATGGCGTTCCGAAATCGGTTCCTGCCGAGGCCGCCAAGCGCGAAATGATCTATGTCGACGCGACCTGCCCACTGGTCTCGAAAGTGCATGTCGAAGCGCAGCGCCATGCGGATGCAGGGTTGCAGATGATCATGATCGGCCACAAGGGTCATCCCGAAACCGTTGGCACTATGGGACAGTTGCCCGAAGGCGATGTTCTGTTGGTTGAAACCGTCGAAGATGTGGCCACGGTTGCTGTGCGTGACCCCGAAAAGCTTGCTTTTGTCACCCAGACAACCCTGTCGGTTGATGACACCAAAGACATCATAGCTGCGCTTAAGGCCAGGTTCCCGGCCATAGTCGGGCCGCACAAGGAAGACATCTGCTATGCCACCACGAACCGGCAAGAGGCCGTCAAGGCCGTGGCCCCCAAGGCAGACGCCCTGCTGGTTGTAGGCGCGCCGAACTCATCAAACTCGCGCCGTCTGGTTGAGGTCGCCTCGCGCGAGGGCTGCAAATACGCGCAACTGGTACAGCGCGCCACCGAGATCGACTGGCGTGCGCTCAAGGGCATCTCATCCGTGGCCGTCACCGCCGGCGCATCGGCCCCCGAGCTTTTGGTTGACGAAGTGATCGACGCCTTCCGCGCGCATTACGATGTCACTGTGGAATTGGTTGAAACCGCCACCGAAAACGTCGAATTCAAAGTGCCGCGCGTCCTGAGGCAAACAGCGTGATCGGAGTACCAAAGGCACCGCTTTATCTGGGGTTGGCAGGGCTGATCCCTTTTGTCTGGGGTGCGTTGACCTATCTGAACGGCGACCTGAATGCTTGGGGCGCTCAGAACCTTGGCGCGCGGTTTGTGGGCCCGTATGTGCAGCTGTTCTATGGCTCGGTGATCCTGAGCTTCATGTCCGGTGTTCTTTGGGGGTTTGCCACCAAGACCTCGGGCAGCAAGGCAGGTCTGTGTTACACACTGTCGGTCTTGCCCGCGCTTTGGGCCTTTTTCATGACGGGCGGCGGGCCGGTGCAGGCGGGCACAAACCTGATGTACGGGTTTGCCGGCCTGTTGGTGCTGGATGCCCTGTTTTCTTATTGGCGGCTGACACCGGTTTGGTGGATGCGGTTACGCGTCCTGCTGACCGCCGTTGTTCTGGCCAGCCTTGCCGTCGGAGTATACCTGTGACCGATAAACGCACGATCGACGCATATACCAACAGGGTGGCCGAATACCTGAACATTCCCCTGCCCGAAGCACAGCTTGAGGCCAGACAAGCATTTGTAGATGCAGTCGTCGCAGGTGGATATGTTCTGGATCTGGGATCCGGGCCGGGTTCAGATAGCAGTTTCCTGATGCGTCAAGGATTGACGGTAAAGGCGCTGGATGCGACGCCTGCCTTCGTGGATCACGCCCGGCAGAACGGAGTGGACGCGTATCTGGGCACGTTCGATGACGTCACCGAAACCGCTATCTATGACGGTGTCTACGCCAGCTTTTCCCTGCTGCACGCGCCACGCGCAGATTTCCCGCGACACCTGAAGGCAATTCACTCTGCTCTGAAGCCTAAGGGGCAGCTTTTTCTCGGCATGAAGCTGGGTACAGGTGAGCACAGGGACGAGTTGGATCGGTATTACACCTATTATACCGAAGCCGAGATCGAAGACGCGCTGACCCAAACCGGGTTCACAATTGATCGCTCGGTCAAAGGGATGGGAAAAGGTCTGGCCGGGTCTTACGAGGGTTTTATTCTGGTGTTCGCCCATGCCTGATTTGTATGCCTATACCGATGGTGCCTGTTCCGGCAATCCCGGACCCGGAGGTTGGGGTGTTTTGCTGCGCGCGATGGACGGGGACACTGTCTTGAAGGAGCGTGAGTTAAACGGCGGCGAGGCCGAGACAACCAACAACCGAATGGAACTGCTGGCCGCCATTTCCGCGTTAGAGACGCTGGAGCGCCCGTCGAAAATCACTATCGTGACCGACAGCGCCTATGTGAAGAACGGCGTCACCGGCTGGATCTTTGGCTGGAAGCGCAACGGCTGGAAAACCTCGAACAAGAAGCCGGTCAAGAATGTCGATCTGTGGCAACGTCTGGACGAAGCACAGGGGCGACATGATGTGACCTGGGAATGGGTCAAAGGACATGCGGGCCACCCCGAGAATGAAAAGGCCGACGAACTGGCCCGCGCCGGGATGGCCCCATTCAAACCTAAAAAGGCGCAGGCTTGACCGCGCTGACGCTGCTGGATTATGCCTCGGTCCTGATCTTTGCACTGACCGGAGCCTTGGTGGCGAGCCGCGCGCAGCTGGATCTGGTTGGGTTTGCCTTTATGGCTTGCCTGACAGCGGTCGGGGGCGGCACTGTGCGCGATCTGTTGTTGGACCGACACCCAATCTTTTGGGTCGGTCAGCCGGATTACATTCTAATCGCCGTCGCCGCTGCGGTATTGGTTTTCTTTACCGCACATCTGATGGAAAGCCGTTACAACTGGCTGATCTGGCTGGACAGTTTCGCTTTGTCGGTGGCAGTCGCCGCCGGTACTGGTGCGGCACTGTCGTTGGATCAATCCGGCGTCATTGTTGTGTTGATGGGCGTGACGACCGGATGTCTGGGCGGGTTGATGCGCGATGTCGTCTGCAACGAGGTTCCACTGGTGCTGAAACAGGGCGAGCTTTATGTTTCATGCGCATTTACCGGCGCGCTGACAGCTGTGATTGCTGTCCGGCTGGGGTTGGAACCCGCGCTCTCACTGGCTCTTTGTGCGCTGGTTTGCTGGGCGTTGCGGGCTGGTTCTTTGACGTTTGGATGGCAGCTGCCCGTCTACAAAAGCCGCCCGCCGCGCAGCTAAGCCAGCCGGTGGACGCAACAGAACTGTGCTGATACCTCTTTGGGCAGTACAGTTCGGCGAGGCACGCGATGACCTTCAGATTCACATCCATATCAGCTTGTCTGGCTCTGCTCGCCTCGTGTGGCGAGTACTATACACCTGTCAGTTTCGTTGCACAGGGCGACCAGATCATTGCGTCAGGCACGATTGATGAAACAACGCTATCGGCATTTGAGGAAGTCGTCGCCGAAAACCCCGAGGCCCGAACTCTGGTCCTGCAATACATCGAAGGATCAGTGGATGACGATGCCAATGTCATCTTCAGCCGCGAGGTGCACAAGGCTGGTTTCGATACAGTCGTACCCTCAGATGGTCTGGTTGCCAGCGGGGGCACCGATCTGTTTCTGGCCGGAAACCGCCGCATCTTGCAACCGGGGGCCTGTGTCGGCGTTCACAGCTGGGCCGGATCGGGACTGGTAGCGACCGAGTTGCCCGAAGACGACCCGGAACATGACCGATACCTGGACTATTTCAAAGACATCGGCGTGGATGAGGAATTTTACTGGTACACCCTCTTCGCAGCCCCGGCTGAAAGCATGCACTGGATGACCGCCGCTGAAGCGAACCGGTACGATATGACCACAAAGGGTGCACCGGCCCTGGGTTCAGCCACGGTGTGCGACGCGCGGTGAATCAACGCGACAGCAAGCGCGCACCAATCTCTTTGACGAATTTTGCGGCCACCATCGCTGTCATACCATAAGGGTCGCGATGCGAGTTCAGTTCAACAATATCCGCGCCGACCAATTGACCCTCGAAACGATGGATCAGGTTGATGACCTCGCGCGTGCTCAGCCCGCCGGGTTCGTGATGTGAGACGCCGGGGGCAAAGGCCGGGTCCAGCGCATCGAGATCCAGTGACAGATAGACGGAGCCATCAAAAGAAATCTGCAGATCGGCACTCCAGTTGCGCATGTCGATCACTTCGACTCCGAACCTGTCGGCTTGCGCGCGCTGATGGGCATTCATGGTTCGGATTCCGACCTGTACCAACCGCTTGACCGGGCAGTTCTCCATCACCCGCGCAAAGGGGCAGCCATGGCCCAATGGGCCGATATCCTGCTCGTCATACAGATCGGGATGGCTGTCGATATGCAGAATGTTCAGGCCTTCGTATCGGTCCGCATGGGCTTTGATCAGCGGATAGGCTACGGAATGATCCCCGCCCAGAGACAACAGGCGCGCGCCGGTTGCGATCCGCTTGGCTGCTTCGGTTTCGATCCGGTCAATCGGCTCCTGACCGCGCATTTCAAACACGTCCAAATCGCCGGTATCACGAAACCGCTCGGTCGCGCCCAGATCAGTGCCGTCCTCGGCCGTCAGATTGGCAGCGCCCGAATGCAGCGCCTCGCGAATTCGTCCGGGCGCGAAAGCCGGACCTTGCAGGAAAGAGGAATGCAGATCCAGCGGCACACCCATCAGGGCGACATCACCCGGTTTCAGATCGTGCAGCATCGGCATCCTCCCAAATCGTTTGGACGCGATCTGGGCGGACAAAAGACCCAAGGTCAAGCAGTTATCGGCGCAGATAGGTTTGCCAGATCCAGATCACCAGTAACGCGCCAAGGACTGCGCCAACAAATCCAGACAGCCAGCCCATGACTGTTACCAAAAACCGCAGCAGGAACCCTCCGATCAAAGCGCCAACAATCCCAATCAACATGGTCGTCGGGATATCTGCTTCGATCCGCATCAGCCGGGTGGCCAAAAAACCGGCAGCTGCTCCAATGATGATCAGGGCGACGACGGGCATCTTACTTCCTCCAATGGGTCGGCACGATGATCAAGGCCCCGACAGATGAAATCACCGCGTCCAATCCCGGCGGGCCAAAGCTGATCCCAAACATGATGCGGACAAAATAAAACAAGAACGCTCCGCCCACGCAAATGATGATCGAGGGCAGATAGCCGTTATGAGTAAAACCGGATTTCTCGGACAGGTACCCCACAATCCCGGCAATCACGACGGTGCCCATCATCACCATGAACATATGGCTTTACTCCGAAGACAGCCGAGTGCCGGTCGGTATTGCCCAGCCCCGCAGAAACGTTTCCCTATCCTGCGCGCCTTTGCCTGCCCTTTGCAAGCGCAGCAGTTCGACAGCACCCTGCCCGCAGGCCACGTGCAGATCGCCATTCAGAACCTCGCCAGAGGCGCCCTGCCCCTCTGTAACGCGCGACGCAAGCACCTTGATCCGCTCACCGTCCAATTCGGTCCAGGCTCCGGGAAAAGGCGACAGGCCACGGATCTGCCGATCAACCTCGACCGCCGGGCGTTTCCAGTCGATGCGCGCCTCGGACTTGTCGATCTTAGCGGCATAAGTCACGCCGTCCTCGGGCTGAGGTTCAGGTGCAAGGTTCGGCAGATTGGCCAGTGCATCGACGATCAACGCGGCCCCCATGGTCGACAGGCGATCGTGTAGCTTCGCAGTGGTTTCTTCGGGCTCGATCGCAGTTACCTGCCGCAACAGAACGGGGCCAGTGTCCAGACCTGCCTCCATCTGCATAATGCAGATCCCGGTCTCGGCGTCACCTGACATGATCGCCCGATGGATCGGCGCGGCCCCGCGCCAACGCGGCAACAGGCTGGCATGGATGTTCAGGCAACCCTGTTTGGGCGCATCTAGTATGGGTTGCGGTAGGATCAGGCCATAAGCCACGACAACAGCCACATCCGCGTTTAACTCGGCAAAGGCGTCTTGTTCTTCGGCTGATTTCAACGAAACCGGATGGCGGACGGGAAGGCCCAGCCCCTCGGCCCGGGCGTGAACGGGCGTGGGGCGGTCTTTCTTGCCGCGACCGGCAGGTCGTGGGGGTTGGCAATAAACGGCGGCAATTTCGTGCCCAGCCTCAACCAACGCATCCAACACCAGGACTGAGAATTCGGGGGTTCCCATAAAGATGACGCGCATGCTCGCCTCCGGAGTTTTTCAGGTACCGGGCTGAAGCCCGGCTTACGTCAGTTTCTTTGCTTTACGCAGCAGCATGTCGCGTTTGACCTTACTGAGCCGGTCGAAATACATCTTCCCGTTCAGATGATCGATCTGATGCTGCACGCTGGTGGCGTCGATCCCGACAAAGTCGCGACGGTCCACCATGCCCTGTTCGTTAACGTATTTCACAGTCACTGCACGCGGGCGTTTGATCTTGGCTGACACACCGGGCAAGTTCGGGCTGGCTTCTTCATGTTCGCGCAGCTCAATCGAGCTATGCAGGATTTCCGGGTTGGCCAGACGCACGGCCTTGCCCCGCTCAGCCGATCCATCAACCACGGCCAGACGCAACATCACACCAATCTGCGTCGCAGCAAGGCCAACACCGGGCATTGCCTCCATCGTGTCGATCATATCGTCCCAGATCGCCCGAATTTCATCGGTGATTTCTGCCACCTCATCCGCTTCGGTGCGCAGACGTTTGTCGGGCCAGGGCAAGCAGGTGCGCACGGTCATGAGCGTGCTTTCTCGCGTTTCAGCTTTTGCATCTTGCGCGTGATCATCTGCCGTTTCAGCGGTTTGAGATAGTCGATGAACAGCTTACCGTTCAAATGATCGATCTCATGTTGCACGCAAGTGGCCCAAAGCCCATCAAAGGTTTCCTGCTGCAGATTGCCATTCTGATCCATCCAGGTGACGTCCACCACCTTGGGGCGGGTCACTTCGGCGTATTGATCGGGGATGGACAGGCACCCTTCCTCATAGACATTGGTTTCATCCGATGATGCGATGACCTCGGGGTTGAACATGATCAGAGGGCGCGGGGTTTCACCTTCTTCCTTGACACAATCCAGAACAATCAAACGATCCAGCACACCGATCTGCGGCGCGGCCAGGCCGATGCCGGGCGCGTCATACATGGTTTCCAGCATGTCGTCAGCCAGTTTGCGCAGCTCGTCCGTAAGGTCGCCTACGGGCGCGCAGACCTTCTTCAGGCGGGGGTCGGGATGGATCAGGATATTGCGTTTCATGAGGCTGATTTAGGCCATCCCGTCCCGCGCCGCAACGCCCCCCTTGCACCTGCCCGATTTGCGGTTAGCTTTCGACCAACAGAACGGAGCAGACATGACTTTCAACGACCTGATCGACCGCCGGGGCACCAACAGTTCCAAATGGGACAAGATGGAGATGTTGTACGGCGTCTCACCCAATGACGGGCTGGCCATGTGGACGGCCGATTCCGATTACCAAACAGCGCCTTGCGTAATCGATGCGGTGCGCAAAGCCGCTGATCATGGCGTGTTCGGGTATTCCTGGATGCACCCGGATTATCTGGCTTCCGTCCAGTGGTGGATGAAAACGCGCCATGACTGGGAAATCGATACAGATTGGATTCTGACAACCCAAGGTCTGGGCAATGCAATCGCGCTGTCGCTGGATGTCTGGACCGAACCCGACGATGGCATCGTGATTTTCACTCCCGTCTATCATGAGTTTGCGCATAAGGTGAACAAATCAGGCCGCCGGGTCGTCGAATGCCCGCTGGTGCGGGAAGGCGACAGCTATGGGCTTGATCTGGACGACGCGCAGTCGCGGCTGGACGGGTCCGAGAAGATGTTGCTGTGGTGTTCGCCACAGAACCCGTCGGGGCGTGTTTGGACGCCAGATGAACTGCGTGCCGTGGCCGCGTTTGCCGAGCGGAACGGTTTGATCCTTGTGTCGGACGAGATCCACCACGATCTGGTCTATCCCGGTGCCAAGTTCGTGCCGATGGATGTGGCCGCCCCGGATGCGCGACCCTGGACAGTGACGCTGACCGCTGCGTCAAAGACGTTCAACATCGCCGGGCAGCGGACCGGCAACATGATCATTCCCGATCCCAAACTGCGCGCGGCCATGAAGCATCGGTTGCAAACGCTGGACTATGACCCCAGCGCTTTGGGTGTGGCGATGATCACCGCAGCCTACAGCCCTGAGGGGGCCAAATGGGTGGATGCGCAGATTGCACATCTGGAAGGCAATAAGCGCTTGTTCGATCAGACCATCGCCGAAATTCCAGGTCTGTGGTCGATGCCTTTACAAGCAACCTATCTGGCCTGGGTCGATTTCTCGGGCACGGGCATGGATCACGCAGAATTTGTCCGCCGCCTGCGCGAGGACGCGCGGATCGCCACATCGTCTGGCCCCGGCTTCGGCACAGGTGGAGAGACGTTCGAACGCTTCAACCTCGCCACGCAGCGCGCGCGGGTAGAGGAAGCTTGTAACCGACTGAAACGGGCTTTTGGCGATTTGCAGTAAGGCATGCGGCGGCTGGGGCTGATAGGTCTAGCTCTGTTGATCGCGGGTGCCGGCTGGGTTGGCTGGCACCGCTTTGGCCCGCGCCCGCCTGTGCCGCCAATGGCACCCGAAGCCACGCGCATTGACCATATCCTGATCGAGAAATCTGCCCGCCGCTTGACGGCCACGCTGGACGGGGCAGTGGTGATGCAGGCTGACATTGCACTGGGCTTTGCTCCGGATGGGGACAAAGAGATCGAAGGGGACGGTAAAACGCACGTCGGGCTGTTCAGGATCGATCGGCGCAATCCAAACAGCGCCTTTCATCTGTCGCTGGGCATTGACTACCCACAACCCGACGACATCAAACGCGCACGCCAGCAGGGTACGGACCCCGGAGGAGACATCTTCATCCATGGCCAACCCAATGGGGTGGCCGGTTTTACGCTGCGCGGAGACTGGACCTTAGGCTGTATTGCGCTGTCAAACGCCGAAATGGCGCAGCTTTGGACTCTGACTGAAACCGGAACGACCGTCGAAATCCGGCCCTAGTCCTCGTGCCCCAACAGGGCAATCGGTGCATCCGGCGCGCGATAGAAATCCAGCGGAGCCTTGTCATGGGCCGCAGTGCTGCGCTTGAACTCATACCGCATCTCACCGCCCTCATCCTCATCCGCGACGATCAGGCATTGGTAGAGGTGGTTGGCCCCATCGTAGATATCGACCAGCCCACGCAGGCGGGGTGTCGTTTCGGCCTCAACAGTGAAGCCGTCCTTCCACAATTTGAGGATTTTATAGGTATTGTTGCCCATTTCCACCCGCAAACGGCTGGCTTTCTTCAACGTGGCGATTCGGGCCGCGTCCAACTCGGCGCGTATTTCCTTTGAAACATAGGTACTCATTAATCCGTTCCCCCGTGAATGACATCTATTGTGCGGGAACAGTTGTAAAAATCCAGTGAACCACATCACAGAATTCAGCGCGGTTGCGAATTGTTGCACAGAAATCCCAGCCCCGATTGTGCGCGAATGCAGAGCAGTTGCGCGGGCGTTCGGATAGGCACAGGGCAGGCTTGGACCTATCTTTGGTCAAACGCCTACGCGGAGGAAAAGAAATGGGCCTGCTGGTCGACGGAACATGGCATGACACTTGGTATGACACAAAGTCTACGGGAGGCGCGTTCAAACGCAGCGCGGCGCAATTTCGCAACTGGTTAACGGCTGATGGAAGCGCGGGGCCGTCCGGCAAAGGCGGATTCAAGGCAGAACCCGGGCGCTATCATCTCTATGTCAGTCACGCCTGCCCCTGGGCGCACCGCACCCTGATCTTTCGCGAATTGAAAGAGCTAACTGACCTGATCTCTGTCTCAGTTGTGCACCCTGACATGCTGGACAAAGGCTGGACCTTTGTGACCGACGATCATGGCGCAACAGGTGACGATCTTTACGGCATGGACTTCGCGCATCAAATCTATACCAAGGCCGATCCGTCCTATTCCGGTCGGGTCACGGTGCCGATCCTGTGGGACAAGCAGCAGGAAACCATTGTCTCGAACGAGAGTTCGGAAATCATCCGCATGTTCAATTCGGCCTTCAACGGGATCACCGGCAACACCGATGACTACTGGCCCGAGGCGATGCGGGACGAGATCGAAGAGGTCAACGCCCGCATCTATTCAGACGTGAACAACGGCGTCTACAAATCGGGCTTTGCCACCTCACAAGAAGCCTATGACGCAGCGGTGGGCCCGCTGTTCGACACACTAGACTGGTTGGAGGACCGCCTGTCCCACAATCGCTATCTGATGGGCGACCGGATCACCGAGGCTGACTGGCGTCTGTTCACGACATTGATCCGCTTTGATCCGGTCTATCACTTGCATTTCAAGTGCAACAAACGTCGCCTCATCGATTACCCCAATCTTTGGGCCTATACCCGCGAGTTGTATCAATGGCCGGGTGTCGCGCCCACGGTCAACATGAACCATATCGTGCGCCACTATCACTACAGCCATGACAGCATCAATCCGCACCGGATCATCCCTACCAATCCGGTTCTGGAATACATGGAACCGCACGGACGCGGTCAACGCCCTGCTGCGTAATGCTCCACCATCGCCGCCAGATCCTCTGGCGGCGTTTCACTTTGTACATAGGCACAAGCATTCGGGCTGTGGGCAAAGATCGAGCCGTCCGAAAAAAAGGTGGTGTTGGTGACAAAGATCACCCGCGCCTCGGGGCGGCGATAGCTTGCGAAATCGGCCACCGCTAATGCGCTGCCGCTTTCCAAAACCAGATCCAGCACGATGATTTCAAAATCCGTGCCATACAGCGCCAGAATGGCGGCCTCCTGCGTCTCGACCAGCGTGACCTCGGCGCCTTGCCGTTCCAGATGCCTTTTCCAGACCCGACCAAGGTCGGGGTTACTCTCAACAATCAGAACTTTCATTTGCAACAACCTCGGCACTTGATATGGTGAGTGGTGCCGACCCCCGTGGTCCGTGATCTCGTTATTTCCTTAACAAAGTGTTAACAGCGGCCCCACAGGTACGTGATCACACGGATTTGCTTGTGTAAGAGGCGAAAATCCGCTTGAAACGCGCCAAAACCGGTCATTTCCCACAGAGAGAGCTGATGAGCACATTGGATCACGGTCTGGACCCTCGCGCCGCGCGCGACCACGGCGGCGGACTGGACAGGGCGATTGTCAAATATGGCGGTCAACGCGCCAACTGGATCGATCTGTCGACCGGCATCAACCCGCACCCGTATGAGGTATCAGGGCTTACAGCAGAGGATTGGACGGAACTGCCAGACCACGGGGCTTTTGAACGCCTGAGCGAGGCCGCGCGCCGGTTTTGGAACGTGCCGAAGGGCGCGGCGATCCTTCCCGCACCAGGGGCATCCGCCATCATCGCTCGTATCCCAGCGCTGGCCACATCCGGCACGGTTCAGATCACGCCACCCACTTATAACGAACACGCGGCCGCCTTTTCAGCTCAGGGTTGGAATGTTCAGGCCGACAAAACCGGAGACGCCCGTGTGATCGTGCATCCGAACAACCCCGATGGGCGGATCTGGCGGGAAAGCGATGTCACAGCGCCGCTGACCGTAATTGATGAAAGCTTTTGCGATGTCACGCCGGATGCGTCTCTGATCCAACTGGCGGACCGCTCCGGCGTGATCGTGTTGAAGAGCTTTGGCAAGTTCTGGGGACTGGCCGGAATGCGTCTGGGATTTGCAATCGGACGGCCAGACCTGATCAACCGGCTAAACGATTTGACCGGTCCGTGGTCCGTGTCGGGCGCTGCCCTGCGCATTGGAACCCAAGCCTTGTCAGACAACGGTTGGGCTGACGCCACACGCGTGCGTCTGACTGCTGAGGCCGCGCGGCTGGATACTCTGATGACGGCCAAGTGCGCTCAGATCGTTGGTGGCACCAGCCTGTTCCGCCTGTACAAGGTCGACGACGCCGCCAATTGGCAGGACAGACTGGCACAGAGCCACATCTGGAGCCGCATTTTCCCCTATTCAACCACATATCTACGCCTGGGCCTGCCACCCAAGAATGGCTGGGACAGATTAGAGGCCGCACTGTGAGCGTTGGCCTGATGCTGGTCTGCGCCATGTGCCTGGACGCCGCACTGGGAGAGCCTGATTGGCTCTGGTCTCGCGTCAAACACCCGGCGGTGATGATCGGCAATTTGATTGGCTGGTTGGATAAACGGCTGAATCACGGGAATACGCGACGATTGAAAGGCGTTTTCGTGCTGGTCCTGTTGCTTTGCGGCGCATGGGGGCTTGGCTGGGCGCTTTCGTTGCTGGGACCGGTGGTCGCGATTCTGGTTTGCGCGATCCTGTTGGCACAGAAATCTCTGGTCACGCATGTGCGTGCTGTCGGTGACGGGCTGTTGACTTCGCTGACCGAGGGGCGGGCACAGGTAGCGATGATCGTATCACGCGATACCCGCGACATGACCGAGGCGCAGGTGGCGCGTTCGGCCATCGAAAGCGCGGCAGAAAACCTCAGCGACGGGGTCATTGCGCCTGCTTTCTGGTTTCTCGTCGCCGGGTTGCCGGGGCTATTGGTCTACAAAGCCGTGAATACCGCCGACAGCATGATCGGGTATCGCAATGAAAAGTACAGCGAGTTTGGCTGGGCGTCGGCCCGGTTCGATGACCTGCTGAACCTGATCCCCGCCCGGCTGACCTGTGTGCTGATCGTGGCGCTCTCAGGCCAACGGTCGCGCTGGCGCGAAATTGTTGTGGATGCGCGCCGCCATATCTCACCCAATGCAGGCTGGCCCGAGGCCGCGATGGCCCGCGCGCTGAACGTCGCCCTCGCCGGGCCACGCAGCTATGATGGGAAGCTGCGGGACCTGGCCTGGGTCAATGGCGACGCGCCGCGCGAGATCGGGGCGGCGGAGGTTTTCCGCGCATGTCACATGTTGTGGAGCGTTTGGGGGCTTGCGCTTGGGCTCGTGTCGGTGTGGGTTGGGGTCAATCTGATTTTCTGACGGGTCTCTTCATGCGTTTTCTTTCCGGCCTGGTTGCCGCCGCTTTGCTTGCTTCTCCTGCCTTTGCCCAATGTGGGGGTGGGTTCAATTCCTTTGTCAAAGGCTTGAAGACCGAAGCCATGCAACAAGGCTTTGACAAATCCACCGTGAACGCATTTTTCAAAGGTGTGCAGCAAGACAATGCGGTGCTCAGGGCCGACCGGGCGCAAGGGGTGTTTCAGAAACCGTTCATCGAGTTTTCGCGCCGCCTGATCTCGGCCAACCGGATTGAACGCGGACAGGCCATGTCGCGCAAATATGATGCGGTCTTTGACCGGATCGAACAGGAATACGGTATCTCACGCGGGGTGCTGCTGGCCTTCTGGGCGTTCGAGACTGACTATGGCTCGTTCCAGGGGGACTTCAACACCCGCAACGCGCTGGTGACTTTGGCGCACGACTGCCGCAGGCCCGAATTGTTTCGCCCACAAATCTTCGCCGCTATCGAGTTGTATCAAAACGGCGATTTCGACCCGGCCCGCACGACTGGTGCATGGGCCGGAGAGATTGGCATGGTCCAAATGCTGCCCCGCGACATTTTGGAAAACGGGGTCGACGGTGATGGTGACGGGCATGTCCGCCTGAAAACCTCGGCCGCTGATGCGCTGATGTCCGGGGGCAAAATGCTGTCGCATCTGGGCTGGCGCGCGGGCGAGCCATGGTTGCAAGAGGTCACGGTGCCCGCTCAGATGGACTGGTCCCTGTCCGGCCCGGGCAAACCCCGCTCGGTGGCCGATTGGCAAGCCATGGGCGTGCAGGCGCGCAGCGGGTCGTTGGCCAACCTGCCTGCCTCGCTGATCCTGCCGCAAGGGCGCAATGGTCCGGCCTTTCTGGCCTACCCGAATTTCGACGTCTATTTCGAATGGAATCAAAGCTTTGTCTACGTTCTAACCGCCGCCTATTTCGGCACGCGACTGGAAGGTGCACAAGTCTATGATGCGGGCAATCCGGCGCAAGGTTTGAACGGAACGCAGATGAAAGAGCTGCAAACCAAACTGCAAGCCAAAGGGTATAACGTGGGCAAGATCGACGGGATTCTGGGGGCCGGAACACGCGCTGCGGTACAGGCCGAACAGGCCCGCTTGGGCTTGCCTGCAGATGCCTGGCCAACGGTCGACTTGCTGAACCGGCTTTAACTTGACACGCCGCGCTTAACTGTCGTCGAACACCGGGCGCGGCGCACCGTTTTCGTCCAAAGCGACGAACACGAACTCGGCTTCCGTAACCTTTTTTCCATTCTGCGATTGCCTCGGGCGTGCCCAGACATCCACGTGAACACGAATGGATGTGCGCCCGACATGCGTCAGCGTCGCATACAGCGTCACTTCGTCCCCAACCTTGACCGGGTGCAGGAACTGCATCGCCTCGACGGAAACGGTCGCTGTTCGCCCCTGCGCCACGCGCGCCGCCATATTGCCTGCCGCCAAATCCATTTGCGACATCAGCCAACCGCCAAAAATGTCACCGGCCGGATTGGTGTCTGCGGGCATCGCTATCGTGCGAATAACCAGAACACCCTCGTCCTGTTGGCGGCCATGCGACCCACGTTTTTTACCTAAAGCGAGCCGGTCGTCGGTGTCTTCTGCCACAGGTTCAATCCCCTCCTAAGCCATTGACTGGCATGGTCGTGTGTTCAGGCTGGCAAGATTTCCCACCAAAATGAAGAGAACACCAGCTTTGCGTTTAGGTCGAGCATCTCAATCTCGAAAAGCTTTACTCAGGCCGGACAGGATAGCGGTCTCCTTTCTGATCAATCAGGATCAGCCGTTCGCCACTGCGCACATACAAATCACACCGGCTGAATCCGTTGCGATAGGCGATACAGACGCTGCCGTCCTCGGCGATGGAATATGTGCCAAAAGCCGAGTCTCCGCTGGCATAGGTATAGGAATATGCCCCACCGGCCGAGAATTTGGCCTGACCGTCATCGTAGAAGGTGAATGTTTGGCCTGCCAAAGCGTCAAGCTCTGCTGATGTCAGAGGAATGTCCCCGGTCTTTAAAGGCCAGTCTGCAGCATAAGCTGAGCTGGCTACGAACAGGGCGGGGATTAGAAAACGTATCATGCGCCCAAGTTAGCGCGATCCGAGCGCAAACGTCATAAACTTGCAGTGAACGGTCACGCGACCATCTGTTCGGCCTTTTTCAGATCAACCGATACCAACTGGCTTACGCCTTGCTCCTGCATCGTGACGCCAAACAGCCGGTCCATCCGCGCCATTGTCACTGCGTGGTGCGTGATGATCAGGAACCGCGTATCGGTCTGGCGGCACATCTCGTCCAGCAGGTCGCAAAAGCGCGTGACGTTGGCGTCGTCCAGCGGCGCGTCGACCTCGTCCAACACACAGATCGGTGCGGGATTGGCCAGGAACACACCAAAAATCAACGCGGTCGCGGTGAGGGTCTGTTCCCCGCCCGACAACAGGCTGAGCGTCGACAGTTTCTTGCCCGGCGGCTGGCACATGATCTCGAGACCCGCGTCCAGCGGATCGTCGCTTTCGACCATGACAAGATTGGCCTCACCACCCCCAAACAGGTGCTTGAAAAGCATCGCGAAGTTCGAATTCACCTGTTCAAAAGCGGTCAACAACCGTTCGCGTCCTTCGCGGTTGAGGCTGGCGATACCGCTGCGCAGGGCTTTGATCGCCTCTTCCAAATCCGCTTTTTCGCTGCTGAGCGTGTCGAATTCTTCCTGAACTTCTTTGCTGTCTTCTTCCGCCCGCAAGTTCACCGCACCCATAGCGTCGCGTTGACGCTTGTGGCGGTTCACCTCGGATTCCAGAACATCCGCAGCAGGCATCTGGTTGGGGTTCACATCCAACTGGTTCAGCAACTGGTTCGGGGTCAGTTGTTGATCCTCGGCGATCCGTTCTGCCGCAGCGACCACACTTTCCTTTGCCGCATCACAGCGCGCCTCGGCCGCCGCGCGGCTTTCGCGCGCTTCCGAAGCCAGGCGTTCCGCTTCACGTTCTGCCAGAACAACCTCACGCTGCTGGGTCTCAGCCTCGGCCAGCTTGTCCGCAGCCTCTGCCCGGCGCGCTTCGGCAGCTTCGATCAATTCGTTCAGCTCTTCCCGCGCTTCGGCAATCTCACCGGGGGCGGCCATGGCGTCGGTCAGCTCCTCTTCCGAGCTTTCCTTGCGCTCAGCCAGTTCCGAGATCCGTTTTTCCGCGGTTTCCAATCTATGCCGCCACCCGCTGAGGTCTTTTGTGACCTCCTGCGAGCGGCGGGTGCGCGCGTCCCCCTCACGACGCAGCTCATCATGGGTCGAACGGTGGGTCAGCATCGTGATCCGCGCCGCCTCGACAGTTTGTTTGATGTCTTCGACCTCGGCACGTGCACTGTCGAGATCGCCCAAGCCGCTCAATGCGCCCTCGGCTTCGCGCAGTTGCGCGCGGGCCGCCATAGCGTCTTCCTTGTGGCGATCTACGGCAAGGGTCAGGGTCTCCAGTTTACCCTGCGCCAGATTACGATCCGCTTCGGCGCGGCTAAGCAAGCGCGCAGTTTCGGCCATGCGCTGATCCGCAGCACGGCGGGTTTCTCGCGCACGACGGTCGGCCTCAGTCACATCTGCCAATTGCCGCGACAGCGCCTCATGCGCGGCGCGGGCACCATCTGCTTGGGCCTCGGTACGGGCAAGTTCCTGCTTCAGCGCTTCCAGTTTATTGAGCTGCTCCAACCGCAGCGCAGCTGCGCTTGGGGCATCTTCGGCCCATGCACGGAAGCCGTCCCAGCGCCACAAATCACCCGAACGGGACACCAACCGTTGGCCCGGTTTCAGCGCTGCTTGCAAACGCGCGCCCTGATCGGCATCCACAAGACCGATCTGTGCAATCCGACGGCTGAGACGATCCGGACCCGAGACGTGAAGCGCCAGCGGTTCGACCCCATCCGGCAAAGGCTGATCGCTGTCATATCCTGCCACCTGCACCCAGCCAGAAGGGCCATCGCCCTCAACCAAGGGCGCGCGCAGATCATCGGCCAGGGCCGCGCCCAGAGCCTTTTCAAAGCCTGGCGCGACGCGCAGCAGATCCAGCACTTGACCACCTTCGGCAGTGTCGCGTTCCACCAGCTTGGCCAGCGCCGTGGTTTCGGCCCGTATCGCGCCAAGCTCACCTTCGGCCTCAGAACGCTGCGCGCGCGCTTCGGCCTCGCGGGCCTGTGTTTCGTTGCGCAACTCATCTGCGGCTGCCAGCGCCTCTTCGGCGGCTTCAGCGGCTTCGCGGGCTTCTTCCTCACCTTCCTGGGCGGCTTCAAACGCCTCGCTGGCGCGGGTCAAGGCGGTTTTGGCCTCATCCACTGCCTGCCGTGCCTTTTCCTCTTCACCCTCAGACCGTGTCAATGTCTTGCGGCTGTCTTCGACCAAACGCTGGGCTGACTGGTGTCGGGCGACAAGGCGGGCCATATCTTCAGTCTGTTGTGACAGGTGGTCTTCACGGTTTTGCAGGATCGAAGCTGCCTCACGCGCGATTTCTGCCGCCTCGGCCACTTTTTCCTCATGACCTTCAGCGGCCTTTGTCAGCTCGCGCGCTTCCCATTCCAGGCGCTCAATCATTTGACCTGCGTCGCGGTTCAGACCGGTTTCACGCTCAATATCGTGGCCAAGCTGCTGAATACGGTTTGTCAGCGTCTCAATGGTCTGCCGCGCGCGGGTTTCCTGATCGGAAAGTTGATCGCGCTGCACCTGCTGACGTTGCAGAACCGCAGCTGCGATTGCCTCTTCTTCACGAAGTGGCGGCAAAGTTTCTTCGATCTCGGCACGTTTTGCAGCGGCAGCGCGCGCCTCGGCCTCGGCACGGGAAGCTTCGGTGATGCGTTCGCGCAGCTTTTCCTCTGCCTGCTGGCGGGCCATATCAGCCTCTTTCCAGCGTCGATACAGCAGCATCCCTTCGGCCTGACGCAGTTGTTCGCCGATTTCACGGTATCGCGCGGCCTGACGGGCTTGGCGCGCCAGTTGAGCCAATTGCCCACCAAGCTGTTCCAGAACGTCATCGACGCGGGTCAGGTTCGCCTCTGTGCCTTTCAGCTTTAGCTCAGCTTCGTGCCGACGCTGATACAGGCCCGAGATCCCAGCAGCTTCTTCCAGAATGCGGCGGCGAGCGCGGGGTTTGGCGTTGATCAATTCGGCGATGCGGTTCTGCCCGACCAGCGCAGGCGAATGCGCCCCGGTCGAAGCATCGGCGAACAGCATCTGTACATCGCGCGCGCGCACATCCTTGCCGTTGGTCTTGTAAGCGCTGCCAACATCGCGGGTGATGCGCCGCACTATCTCCAACTGATCGCTGTCGTTGAACCCAGATGGCGCAAGACGTTCCGAGTTGTCCATGGTCAGGACGACCTCGGCAAAATTGCGTGCAGGACGCGTGGCCGCACCCGCGAAAATAACGTCTTCCATCGCGCCACCACGCATGGATTTGGGCCGGTTTTCACCCATCACCCAACGCAATGCTTCCAGAAGATTGGACTTGCCACAGCCATTAGGCCCCACCACACCGGTCAGCCCGTCTGCGATGATCAGATCGGTCGGATCAACAAAGCTTTTGAAGCCGGTCAGTTTGAGCTTGCTGAAACGCAATGGCAGCGTGTCCCTTGATTCCTATGAGTTGAAAGTCTGCGCAAGGGATAGGGTCCGAGTCAACGGAGTTGCGCAGGATATGGGATATCATTTTGAGTTATCCACAATATCTTGCCGAAATACCCAAAAACAAGCGTATATCAATATGGGGTGCACTCAAAGACCTGATGGCCGTAGTCATCCCCTACGTTTTCGTAGATGCCATAGTCAATGCATTCATAATTGGGCGCAGAAACAGCGGTTAACAGCAACCGCTCGCCCGCGTCTCGATCACAGCCCAAAACACCAACCGTTACCGCCGCATCGCCCAGCACATCCAGAATCGGACAACCCGAAACCTGAGCCATCGCAAGGGCGGCCCGGTCTCGGACCGGACCCAGGCGGGGTGCGTATTGCGCGTTGACCCTGACCGCTTCGGCTAGTTCACCGCGCACGCGCACGTCGAACACGCTGCCATTCACCGCAACGCGTGTGGCAGGCACCTCGCGGAAATGAGGGGTTCCGGCCGCACAGGCGGCCAACAACAAAGGGGCAAGACACCGGATCATGCCGCAGAGTTGCAGCATTTTGGTTAACAGATCCTTTCTGCGTATCAGGCCCGCAGTACTTCACCCAACCGACGAATACCTTCGCGGATTGCTGCCTCGTCAGAATTTGAAAAACTCAGGCGAATGGTATTTGCGCCGCTGCCATCCGGGAAAAATGCCTGACCCGGCACAAAGGCCACTTTCACCGTGTCCAACGCACGTGCCAGCAATTCAGACCCACTGACCCCTGCAGGCAGCGTGACCCAGATGAACATACCGCCCTCGGGCCGGGTCCACTCGACCCCGTCGGGCATATGCTGTTCCAACGCGTCCAGCATCACATCGCGACGGTTTTGATAAACCGCACGCACCTTGGGAATGTGGCCGTCAAAACACGCTTGTGCCACGTCGTGCACAGCCATTTGGTTTATGGTCGCCGAATGCAGGTCCGCCGCCTGCTTCAACAAAACCAACTGAGATATGATCGGCTTGGGCGCCACGACCCAGCCCATGCGCAGCCCCGGAGACAGGGTTTTTGAAAAGCTACCGCAATAGATCGTCCGACAGTCTTCAATTGATCCTTTGCGGGCCAGCTCCAAAGACAGGATTGGTGGGATCGGATCCCCGTCATAGCGCAACGCCTGATAGGCCCCGTCTTCGATTATGGCGCAATCCAACTCTTCTGCCAGATCCAACAAAGCTTCCCTGCCTTGCAGATCCAGAGTTTCGCCGGTTGGATTGGCAAAGTCCGCCGACAAGTAAGCGAATTTCACCGCCCCATCCCCGGCTGCTGCCTTGTATTCTTCGGCCCCGCTGTTGCCGTTCAGCCGATCAAACCGGGGTTCATACGCGTTGAACGCTGCAAGCGCGCCCAGATAGGTGGGCCAGCCAACCAGGGCGGTATCGCCGGGCGACAAAAACAGCTTGCCAAGATAATCCAGCGCCTGCTGTGATCCCGACGTGATCAGAATGTTGTCGATGTCACACGCCACTCCGATTTCACGCATGTGCTGCGCCAGCCATTTGCGCAGCGGGACATAACCTTCGCTGACCGAATATTGCAGTGCCTGCGCTTGTGTCTCTGGCCCCAGCGCTGCTTGAAACGCCTGTGCAAACGCATCGGCGGGAAACAACGCTGGATCCGGAATGCCGCCTGCAAAGGAAATGATCCCTGGTTGGTCGAGCAGTTTCAGCAGCTCTCGGATTTCTGATGCCTTCATCCGGGAAGCCCGGGTGGCAAACAAGGGGTGTTGGGACATGAGGCTCCTCCGATCTCAGTTTCGGGCAGCCTATTGCCAGATGATTTAAAGTCAATAATGCTGACCTATTATTTCAGCCGATGTGAACAGGTGTTCTTGAACGTGCCCCATGTCCGTGGTCAAATGACTTGACCAATTGCGGAAACAACATGCCCTTTCACAAAGTTGAAACCGAAAAACTCTCGCTTGCTGTCGTTCGCCAGATCGAGCTTCTGATCCTGCGCGGCATCCTGCGCCCTGGCGAACGTCTACCCTCGGAACGTGAACTGGCCGAGCGGATGGGTGTGTCCCGCCCGTCCCTACGCGACGCAATATCTGAGCTTCAGGCGCAAGGATTGCTGACCGCCAAGGCTGGATCCGGGATCTACGTGGCCGAGGTTCTGGGATCGGCCTTTTCCCCTGCGCTGATCCGTTTGTTTGGCAGTCATGACGAAGCGGTGTTTGATTACCTGTCTTTTCGCCGCGACATGGAAGGGTTGGCAGCGGAAAGGGCTGCGCGCCAAGGATCCGAGAGCGACCTGAAAGTGGTTCAGGCGATCTTTGACAAGATGCAAGCGGCCCACGACCGGAATGCAGCGGATGACGAGGCGCAACTGGATGCTGAATTCCATATGGCCATCATCGAGGCCAGCCATAATGTCATCATGTTGCATATGATGCGCTCGATGTATGATTTGTTGGTGCAGGGCGTGTTCTACAACCGTCAGACGATGTTCCAACAGCGCGCCACGCGCGAAGCGATTTTGGACCAGCATCGGGCCATCAATGACGCGTTACAGGTGCGCAGTCCTTTAGCCGCGCGCACCGCAATTGAACAGCACCTTGATTTTGTCGAACGCTGCATGGCCGATCAAAGGAAGACAGATCGAAACGAATTTATTGCGCAGCAACGTTTGCAACATGAAACCGGGCGGGCCTAAGCGCCACCTTTATTTGCCGGTCGAATGTGGAAAACGCCGCGACTAAGCGGCCCCTGTTGAAGCGGGGAGCAGGTGGCGCGGAAAGGGTTTTCCACTGCCTTCTCCCAAATGACGATCAAGGGCCACTGTTGTCAGGGCCGGGTCAATGAACAGCCTTGCGCCACGGTCCCGAAGCCGTTTGTGAAGCATCACATGTTCGCACACCCGCTGCCCCTTCTCGTCGCGGCACGAATAGCGCAAGCCCCGGAGCGCACGAGTTTTGTACAACCCGGCACCTCCAAACGCGCTGTCGACCGGTATAAGCGGGGTTTCGGTTGGAATATGGAATTGGCGGTCATAAACCGCTGACTTCAGCAACGCCCGGCGCCATTTCCGGCGCCCGAACAAAGGCCTGCGCGTGCTCTGAATGCGCTGCCAGACGTCTTCATCACACCAGCCGGGGCAGCGCAGAGCATAAATGTCGTAATATGCAGGTTTGGAATTGGCAAAGACACCTTCCCACAAAGGAGTGACCCTTTTTGCGGCGGTCAGAACCGCCTGAACGTCCAGGCACGTATTCGGACCATTCAGATCCAGCACCAGGGTCAGCTCGTTGTCATCGTCTTTTGCTTCCAGCCTGTTGAGTATGGCATTTCTGGCCGCAGTGATGCGCTCAATCCGGTCAGGAAATCTAGAAACAAGCCCGTCCAGCTGAATAATTTCGACATGCCGGTTTCGTTCGGCGTAGTCGTTCAACACACGGTTCGTATCGTCCGAATTGTCGTTGGTCGCAATGATGACCGAATACCGGTGCAACTGAGCGGACAGGTTTTGAATCCTGTTGATCGTGTCGATCAGCGCCGCGCCACCATTTCTGACCACGCCTACAATATTCATCGAAACTGCGTCGCCCGACACGGTCTGTCTTTCCCTGTATTATCACGCTTGCTGCAAAGCTTTCCTGTCGACCAGTTCCCCAACGGTTGGCAGGATTTGGAGTGTGCTTCAAATCAAGCAGAACTCGCCACAAAACAAAAGACCCGAAAGCGAAACGCCCCCGGGTCAACTGTATCATTTGTCTGGCGGGTCAACCGTCAGTGCAGCTTGGTACCTACATCTGCAATCGACGCGTCGATCAGTTTGTTGGCTTGTGCTGCAGTCATTTGCTTGGCCAGAACCGAACCCGCCGCAGCAACTGCGACCGAAACGGCCTGATCACGCACTTCTTTCACAGCAGACGCTTCGGCCGAAGCGATCTGATCCTGAGCTGCAGCCAAACGGCGTTCAATCGACTTTTCAAGGTCAACCTTCGCCTGTTCCGCTGCCAGAGCTGCGTCTTCCTTGGCCGCAGCAACAATCGCATCGGCCTGTCCCTGAACTTCACGCTGCTTGCGCTCGTAAGAAGCTAGCAAGCTACGTGCTTCTTCATGCAGGGCGCGCGCTTCGTCCAGCTCGGACTTGATGCCTTCGGCACGGTTGTCCAGCGCCCCACCGATCATGCCGGGGACCTTGAAGTAGAACAGAACCGCAATGAAGACGATAAAGCCCAGAAGGACGACAAAGTCCGTATTGCCAAGCGAAAAGAACGGGCCTTTGGCCGCAAAGGCCGGGCTGGCCGCACCAAATGTCAGGATAAGAGCAAGAGTGTTCCGCATGTCACTTATCCTTTCGTCTGCGCATCTACGGCACCGGCAATGGCATCCGCATCCGCTTCGCCGCCAAGTGCTGTAACCAGTTCGGCAGCCGTGTCCTTGGCAACCACTTGAATGCTTTCCAGCGCACCGGCTCGGATTTCGGCAATTGCCTTTTCCGATTCAGCCGCTTTTGCAGCGATTTCCGCATCCGCTTTTGCTATCGCGTCATCCAGACCAGCCTGAATTTCGGCGCGGGCTTCCGCTGCGATACGCTGTGCCTCAGAACGGGCATCGGCCAGCGCTTTGTTGTAGGCTTCTTCAGCCTCGACCGCCTTGGCCTTCAGATCTTCGGCCGCAGCCAGGTCGTTGGTAATGGTCCCCTGACGTTCAGCCAGGATTGCCGCGATGCGAGGCAGAGCCACGCGGGACAGGACCAGAAAGATGACGACCAGCGTAATGACCAGCCAGAAAATCTGGTTGGGGAACCAATCGAAGCAGAGCTGCGGCATACCGATGGCAGAGCCATAGGAGTCAACGCAAGAGCCAGCTACTTCTTTCGTAATGGGTTCAGTCGCCATGATGTCCTCCGTCGGAACGTTGTCTTTACAACAGGTGGGCCGCTATGGCTTGGGCCCACCTGCGCGTAAGGATCAGGTTCCGCAGATTAGACGGCGAACATCAGCAGCAGCGAGACCAGGAATGCGAAGATCCCCAGGGCTTCTGCGAACGCGATACCGATGAACAGGGTTGCGGTCTGCGAAGCAGCCGCCGAAGGGTTGCGCAGGGCGCCGGCCAGGAAGTTGCCTGCAACGTTGCCCACCCCGATTGCGGCTGCGCCGGAACCGATTGCTGCCAGGCCTGCGCCGATGTGTGCGAGATCGCCTTCCATGATGTATCTCCTTACGAATTGGAAGTTTCGATGTTTGGGTATCGGACCTTAGTGCGAAGGATGCAGCGCATCTTTCAGGTAAACACAGGTCAGAATGGTGAATACGTAGGCCTGAATGAAGGACACGAGGACTTCAAGACCATACATTGCAGTAATCGCCAGAACGGACACGGGCGAAATCACGGCAATCGCAGCAAAGCCCGCGAAAACCTTGATAACCGCGTGGCCCGCCATGACGTTACCGGCAAGACGAATAGAGTGGCTGACAGGACGTACGAAGTATGAGATCAGCTCGATGATCGCCAGGATCGGGCGCAGAGCCATCGGCGCGCTGGACACCCAGAACAGACCCAGGAACGCCGTACCGTTTTTGACGAAGCCCAGAACCGTCACGGTCAGGAACACGGCCAACGCCAGCGGGATGGTCACGGCGAAATGCGATGTGGTGGTGAACGATGTCGGGATCAGGCCCAGGAAGTTCGCGCAGACGATGAACATGAACAGGGTCATGACATAAGGGAAGAACTTAACGCCTTCCTTGCCGCAGATGTCTTCCAGCATTTTGTAGATGAAGCCATAAGTCAGCTCAGCAACAGACTGCATCCGCGTGGGGACAATCGCGCGTTTGGACGTCGGCAGCACCAGCAGGGCGATTACCGCCAGGATCGCGAAGAACAGCCACAGGGTCACGTTGGTCACAGTGAACATGCCGACCGCACCGTCGCCGAACAACGGTTTCACGATGAACTGATCCATCGGGTGGAAAACCAGGCTGCTGCCTTCTGCTGCGGTGGTCTCAGTTGCCACGTTCAGTCCCTCTCGTCCTTCTCGGCGGCCGTTGCCGCCGTTTGTTTCTCTTGTACCTCTTTCGCGCTGCGGAGCATAACCTTCACGCCCGCGACAAGGCCCAGCAATGTGAACAGCACCAGAAAGATCGGGATCGTCCCGAGCAGGCTGTCCAGCCCGTATCCGATGCCAAATCCGATCCCCAGACCGGATACCATTTCGATGACCATCCTCCAGGCAAGCTCGCCCCCGGACACGTCAGCATCTGCACGAGGCTTGGGCGCTTTGGCCTTTTTCGCCGCTTCGATCTTGGCCTCCAGCTGCGCCATACGCTGCTTTTGGTCGTCATCGGTCACGGGCGTTTCCCTCGTACAGTCTTGGGCATGGTGCTAAGGCGCGACGGGCGCAGAGTCAACGCTCTTGAACGCCCCGATTGACGCAGGTTAAAACTTTGTTTTTATTGACATTTACAAACTGCACCGTGATGCCGAAATGTCACCTGAACCTTCCAGGGCTTCAAAATGCATTGAATCTGCATATTCAACCAAAGAGTTGATTATTCCCGCAGGATGGGTTGGCCGCGCAGGTTTGCACTTTCATCCAGCAACCACGTTCGGAACGCCTGTACCGTTCTGCGGCGCACCGCACCAGCGCCCAATACCAAACGGAAACTGCCCTCGCGGAACCCAATGGGGAAACACCGGATCAAGCGACCAGCTTGCAGATCACTCAGGACGCATTCTTCTGATCCCAGAAAAACACCCAGCCCGCTAACGGCTGCCATCAGAGACAGATCTGTTTCCATCCGCCAACCGTTCATGCGGGACTGTGGCATTTCAAACCCGGCCACTTCTGCCCAGCGCGGCCAGACTTCTCCGATCCGATCGCGATACAAACGATAATTCAGCACCTGTTCGGGGCTGTCCCACCCCTCGGGCCTCAGATCCGGCGTGGCATAGGTGAAAAGTGGTTCATCACTGATCAGGTCGGACGGAATATCCAGCACACCGCGATGCGCAAACCTGATCGCCAGATCCGCATCATGTCGTTCGACATCCGCCAGCGCCCGTGAGGCCTCCAGCCTTAGCTCGACCCCTGGGAAGGCTGAATAGAAACCCGGCAGCCGGGGGATAAGGTATTTCATGGCGAACAGCGGCTCACAACTGATGGTGAGTGTGCCTTCGGGCCTTTGACGAACGATCTCAGTGGCCTCGGCGATTTCATCAAGCGCACTCATCACCCGCAACAGCAAGCCACGCCCTTCCAAGGTCAGTTCGACTCCACGGGGCAAATCCCGAAACAACGAGACGCCGAGCCGGTCCTCCAACCCACGCACATGGCGACTGATGGCCGAATGGCTGACGTTCAACTCGTCGGCTGCACGGCTGAAGCTTTCATGCCGTCCGGCCGCCTCAAATGCTTTCAGTGCGTTCAGTGGAGGTAATACACGGGCCATCCCAAATATGTGCTTTTTTGGCACATAATAAGTCAAGTAATTCATTTTGATTGGCTGCTCGAATTCACGCATTTTTTCGTAAATACAGTGACAAAGGAGCAATCATGGAAAAGACTCAAAGAAGTTTCTCCGTAGTTTCGCATCAGTTTATTAAACGTATACTGCAGAAATGTCGCCCAGCTTCGCACTCTCAAAAAAATGCAACACCTTTGCCCCCAAACGCGCGTATGGCCCGCGACATCGGCCTGACCGCAAGCGCGACAGAGCAGTTAAACCTGCGGTTCCCCACCGACGACTATCGCCATCCGATGCTGTAACGCCCTTTCCGCCCTTGCCCCAAGCGGTTATGACAGGGCAATGACTGATCCGCTCGACATTGTGTTTGCTGCCCTGGCCGACCCCACGCGCCGCGCCATTCTGGCAATGCTGCTAGAGGACGACATGGCCGTGACAGATGTCGCCGAACCTTTTGAGATGTCATTGGCCGCGATTTCCAAACATCTGGTCATCCTCACCAAGGCCGGGTTGATTTCTCAGGAAAAACGCGGACGGGTGAAATGGTGCAAGCTGGAGCCCGACGCCCTGCGCGCCGCTTCGGTTTGGATGCAGGGGTTCGGACAATTCGAACCCGTCAATCTGGACGCGTTCGAACGGTTTTTGGAAGTTGAGCTTCCGACGTCGGACGACGCTTAACGCACCACAAAAACCGACATGCTGGCATGTTTGGCCAGATAACCCGCGTGACTTGAAAAGATATAGTCGGTGATCCGCGGAGCGTGGGTTCCCACGATGATCAGATCAGCGCCCAGCTCTTCTGCGGCCCGGGTCAGGTCGCTGTCCACTTCGGCGGCGACGTCGACAGAATGAATTTTGCGAGTGGCAACCTTAGCACCGCTTTCGGCGGCGAGTGTTTCAGTAAACTTCGCAAGATCCTTGTCGATCTCGGCTTCGGTTGTTGTGGACTCACCCAAATGGGCACCGGTGACGCTGACCAGAGTGATTTTAGCACCTTGCCATTTCGCAACTTGCGCCGCGATATCAGCAGCTTTACGGACTTCGGGCGGCAGGTGCCGGTCTATCGGCAGCATGATATGCTTAAACATAATCTCCTCCTCTCACCTAAATCTCAGTGTATTGGAGGGACCTGCCCCGAACCTTGATCTGGCTCAACAAATTCTACATTTGGAATGCATTTGAGCTTGGAAGCACCTTCTAGCGAAAGTGCAGCGCTATTCTGCGGTCCTTCGCACCGGCATTGCAAGCGGCGCTTCCTCTTTCAGCAGCATCAGCAGAGCGATGACTGTCAGCGCAACACCCCCCAATATCAAGCCTGTGGGTACAGCTTTGCCCAAAGCAATTTCCCACAGAATTACCCAACTTGGTACCAAGTAGGTATAAGCCATGACCTTCGCTGACGGCAGCCTCAAAGACGAGAACTGCACCAATACAAAGCTGGCAGCCGTTGCAAAGAACGAGATGTAAAGCAAACCAATCCAAACGATGGCCGGCAGCGCACTCCAGTCGGTTGCCCTCAGATCAGACCAACCAAACACGGTCAGAAGTAGGCATCCGGCGACCAAAGTGCCAAAGGTGAACACCACGGCCGGTTCACCACGATTCAGTTTGCGAACCATCGGCGTATAGATTGCGTGGGCGACACATCCCCAGAAATAGATGATCTCACCACCCCCTATCTCAAAGGCGCGGAACATCTGCCAGTCGGCCCGAAAGATCACCCAAAGTGCCCCAACGGCCCCAATGGTTAAAGCCAGCGCCATACGCGGCGTGGTGATCTGTCGTAACAAAACCCATCCCGCGACCGCTGAAACAACCGGTGTAAGGGTGAACACCGCAGCAGCGCTGACCGGTGGGGCAGTTTGCAATCCGTAGAACATCAGGACGAAATAGGTGGCAAATAACCCACCCAACACCAGGTAACGCCACGGGGCTTGCGCAGCGCTGCGCGGCAAACCAGTTGTGGCCAAAGCCGCCACGCCGATCACCACAGCGGCAATCGCAAATCGGACTGCATTCAGCGCGGCAGGCGCAATCTCGTTCGCGATCATGGATCCCAGCGAAAAGCTGCCCGCAACAAGGGCTGAAAAGGTCAGCATGGCCAGATGACCACGGGCCTGAGGGCTCATGGCTGCCAACCTTTGGCTTCTTCTTTGAGATAACTGAGGAACGCCTGCACCTTGGTAGTGCGGTGTAAATCCACGTGGGTCACGAGCCACAGGTTCCCGAACCACTCAGGAAGCGGGTCCATCACCTCGACCAGATTGTCGTGGCGGGCCGCTTCCCAGCGGGCCATGAAACCTATACCCGCCCCGGCCAGGACAGCCTCGCGCATACAGAAGTTGTTTGTACAGCGGAAGGTTATGCGACCCGCGGGAACAGTCGCACGCAGCCAACGGGTGAACGGCGCGCGGCTGCTTTCGTCGTCAGAACTGACGAAGTGATGGTTGCCGAAATCCTCAATACCTGACGGTTTACCAAAGCGTTCGACATATGCGGTGCTGGCGTAAAGGCCCACTTCTTCTTGTCGAAATGGTTGTACAACGTTGTCCGGCTGATCCGGGGCTGATCCCGCGCGGATCGCCACATGCGCCTCGCCGTATTCCAGTCGGAAAAGCCGGTCGCCGGTCAGGTAGCGCACGATAAGATCCGGGTGCATCTTTTGAAACGCTGTGAGTGTGGGCACAACCAACGGCGCAAGTGATCCAAGCGATGTCACCACCAATTCGCCTGAAACGTCATCGCCCCGGCCCTTCATCCGACCAACAAGCTGGTTGAACTGATCTTCGGTGGCCTGTGCGACGCGCAACAGATCGTCGCCCGCCTCGGTCGGTGTGTATCCGCGTGCGTGACGCTGGAACAATTTTACACCCAGCCGAGCCTCGATCGCATCAATATGGCGGATCACGGTGGCGTGGTGCACACCAAGAACCTCGGCCGCGCCGCTGACTGTCCCCATACGCGCCACCTGATATGCGGTTCTCACTTCGTCCCAATTGTCCATGGCAATAACGTCACTGTGCAATTTCCAACAATAACTGTTGATGTATCCGAGTTTTGTTCACAAACGCAATAATCATATTGGGAGCAGGAGAAGATTTCCCTGACCCAAAGGACCTGAACAATGCCCAAAACTATCCTTCACATCGACTCATCCGCCCGCCGCGTAGACTCGACGACCCGCGATCTGTCCGGCCGTGTGGTCCAGCAGCTGGGTGCAGAGCGCATCATCCGCCGCGACCTGGCCACACCCCTGCCGCTTTTGACCGAGGACTGGATCGCCGCCAACTTCACCCCGGCCGATCAGCGCGACGATGTACAGCGTGCCCGACTGGCCCTGTCCGACGAATTGGTGTCCGAACTGCAAGACGCTGACACCATCGTCATTGGACTTCCGATCTATAACTTTTCGGTTCCTGCCGCATTCAAAGCCTGGGTAGACTTGGTTGCCCGCGCAGGCTTGACCTTTGCCTATACTGAAAACGGCCCCAAGGGTTTGCTGGAAGGCAAACGCGCCATTCTGGCGATTGCCTCTGGTGGTGTCCCCGTCGGGTCCGAGGCGGATTTTGCCACCAACTATGCCCGCCACGTTCTAGGCTTTATCGGCATTCATGACGTAGAGGTCATCGCTGCGGATCAGATGGCGGTAAACCCCGAAGCTGCATTGGCAAGCGCCCGCAAGGCCGTTGCCGAACTCGCAGCCTGATTGGCTCTGGTCAAAAAGAATAGAAACGTCCAGTCTGCCGTTCGTGCAAATGAGCAGGCTGGGCGTTACTTATGAAGAAAATCGGCATTCTGGGCGGTGTGGGCTGGGCTTCGACCGTTGATTATTACCGGGCCATTGCAGAAGGCGCAGGGCGCCACTTCGCGCAACTGGGTCACGGCTCTCCTTTACCAGTCCCGCCGATAACCATTGAATCCGTCACTCAGGCCAAGACACGCGCTTTGCGCGGTGTCGCCGGGGATGAAGCAAGCTGGGCGGAATTTGACAACGTGTTCCGCGATGCTCTGCTAACTTTGGAACGCGCGGGCTGCGACTTCGGAATCATCGCCTCAAATACGCCGCACGCCCGGCTGCACGCAATTCGGCAAGGCGTTTCCATGCCTATTCTCAGTATCTTTGACGCAACCGCCGACGCCACGGCAAGCACCGGCGCATCCAAGGCTCTGGTCTTGGGAACTTCTGTGACGATGCAGGCCACGAACTACGCAGATCGGTTGGCTGCCGAGGGTATCACTGCAAATAATCGCCTGCCCGAACCTGAAATAACCGAGATGCAGGCCATGATTGACAGCGACTTTTATGGCGGCGCATCCGATACAGCGCGTACGAGATTGCTTGCCTTTTGCAACAAACACGCAGCCAAAGGAACGGCAATTCTGTTGGCCTGTACCGAGCTGCCACTGGCGTTTCCGGCCCACCTTGATGATCCGGTTTTCGAGGTGGACGGGCACCTGTTCGTCAACCCATCAGCCGCACATGTCTCTGCCGCGCTGAAAGAGGCGCTCGGGTGATCAGGACAGCCAGGTCACCTCGCATCCGATGTGATCAAAGAAGGCCATCACGTCAGCTTGCTTGAGGGCCACCGTGCGGTCATTGACCAGCGGGTGCATGTAGATCACTTCGGCTTGTTTGGCGGCCGCGTCCATAAAGAACCGTACATTGTTTTGAACCCCGTTGATCATCGCCAGCGGACTAACCGCCCCAGGCCGAATGCCGAGATTCTGCATCAGGCGGTCTGCCGACCCGAAAGACAGGTTTCCGACACCCAATTCCGCACCCAGCGCCTTGAGATCGATTTCGCGGTTCTGCTCGAGCGTCACCAAATAGTTGCGCTTTTTCTTGTCGCGCAAATACAGGTTCTTCACCCGTAACGCATTTTCGCCGGGAACCATGAACTGATCTTCGACTGCTTTCGAATCCTCAACCGTGCGCAGCGGCACATGCGTATGCAGACGATAGGCCAAACCCCAATCATCCAACTGCGCCAGCAACGCATCGGAACTCAAAGGCAACGTGTCCTGAAAAGCGGATGAAGCGTCCATCCCGGTCTCCTTGCACTGAATTTTCCGCGCTGTGCCACAGAACGCCCCTGCCTGCAATCAGCGATCGGGAAGGCCACATATATCCATTGCCGCAGGAATTGTTTGTCGCGTGCGCGCAGTTTTTTCAAAGGCGCAAGCGCTGCGCTTTGCTTCAACAGCACCAGAAAGTGCTGTAGCGTTCCGCCATGAAAGTCACGCGCAACACCCCTGACCAACTGATCCTGTCGAACACGCCATGGTTCATCGGCATCACACTGGTCCTCTTCATACTCGCCTTTGTAGGTGCTGGCCTGTTCATGGCCAGTGAAGGTGGCGAGGGCATCTGGTTTGGCCTCTTCTTCGCTGTTTTTGGGGGCGGAATGGGCCTAGGTGCTTTCTGCGCGTTTGTTCGACGCGTTCAGGTCGTGTTGGATCGTCGTGACAACAGCATCCTGATCCGCCGCCAATCCGTATTTGGCTATGAGGCCGTCGAACATAAGCTGTCCAGCTTATCTCATGCCGAGGTCGAAAGCACAAAGTCCAGAAACGGCAAGCGCACGTCGACGATGTATCGCCCAGTGCTGATCCTGGACGAGGGAATGAGCGCTGGCCGCCATCCCATTGTCGAGGCATATGTCAGCGGGTCAGGCTCACATCGGCTGGCTGAAGCTGTGAATGGTTGGCTGCCCGCGTCCAATCGAGGCGACCAAGACGTCAGCGTGGGCTAGAGGCTAAGCCGCGTTCCAACCACAGACGTTCTTCAGGTGAAACCAGCTCGGACATGCGGTCGTCGTACCTGGTCATATCTTCAGGCGTCAATTTGCCTTCCCACTTGTTGCTGGTGCCCGAAGAAAAGAACTGTGCAAAGTCGTGAAACCCACTGGTGAACCCGGGCGTTTGCTCCAGACGCTGCGCATTGTTCTTCATCGACCCGAAACTGCCCGCCTCGGCGATGTCATTGACCAGCTGCGGGCTGATCTCGGTGTCCATGATGTCGGCCAGGCGCGAGACTTGTCCGCGTAGATCGCGGCTAAGCTCTGCGTAGTGCAGGAAATGAATATTGGGCAATTCACGGAAGGTCCAAAAGGATCGGAAGTGATGGATAAATGATCCAAGTGTCAGATCGTCGGTGCCTTTTGATGAAGCCGGTCGATCCAGAAACATGGAAAAGGCTTCTGAAAGATCATCGGGAAAGAGGTAATCCAACCAATCGGCCTTCATATTCTCGACATGACTACGCATTGACAAATGCACATCGACGGGATGGCGGTGCACAACAAGATACTGCGCATCAGGCGAAAAGGTAACTCCATCCAGCGGCGTATGTGTCTTTATGCAGCGCCGATGGCTTTGCGCGTTCAGCGTTTTTGCCTGCTCTTCCCGGTCGCGAAAGCCGCAATCCAGCCAAGGTGAGATCTTGTTGTCGTATACGCCCGGGTCGGCGGTCTGCGTGATCAACATTCGCACCAGTGTCTGCGTCCACGTGGTGCCGCATTTTGGCGGTGTACACACAAAGACGTCGTTAGACCGTATCTCGAAACCAGACCAGATATCGGTGTTGGTTACCTCGCCAACATAATCCGTTGTCTTTTGCGGAAGATCGTCCTTCATCGCCCCCTCACCAAGCTTGTTTTAATCAGAGTATCCTACACCAGCAGCCTTCACATAGCTTATCTTGACTCACCCGCCCCCAAGGCGTAAATGACCGCCAAACATCCGGAAGCCTTTCGATCTTCCGGTCCCTTGAGTCGTTCAGGGATCGCCCCCCACCAGCGAGTTTCGCCCGTGGGGGCAATTGTGTATTTAACCGGTGTTTCCTACGTAGGAAGTGCCATCAGATAACCGGCATAGGAGGCCGAAGGCATGTTTGAAAATCTATCCGAACGCCTCTCTGGCGTCTTTGACCGGCTGACCAAACAGGGCGCTCTGTCCGAAGAAGACGTCAAGACCGCCCTGCGCGAGGTCCGGGTTGCGCTGCTTGAGGCCGACGTCTCGCTGCCGGTGGCACGCGCGTTCGTCAAGAAGGTGCAGGAACAGGCGACCGGCCAAGCCGTCACCAAATCGATTACCCCCGGCCAGCAGGTCGTCAAGATCGTGCATGACGCGCTGGTCGACACCCTGCGCGGCGAGGAAGACCCCGGCAAGCTGAAGATCGACAACCCGCCTGCCCCGATCCTGATGGTCGGTCTGCAGGGCTCGGGTAAGACGACCACCACCGGTAAGCTGGCGAAACGCCTGAAAGAGAAAGAGGGCAAGAAGGTCCTGATGGCCTCGCTCGACGTTTATCGTCCGGCGGCGATGGATCAACTGGCGGTTCTGGGCACACAGGTCGGCGTCGACACCCTTCCGATCGTGCCGGGCCAGAAGCCCGTCGATATCGCCAAACGTGCCAAACAACAGGCGACGCTGGGTGGATATGACGTCTATATGCTCGACACCGCGGGCCGTCTGCATATCGACGAAGTCCTGATGGACGAGGTCGAGCAGGTCCGTAACGTGGTCGACCCGCGCGAAACCCTGCTGGTCGTCGACGGCCTGACCGGTCAAGTCGCCGTTGAAGTCGCCGAAGAGTTCGACGCAAAGGTCGGCATCTCGGGCGTGGTCCTGACGCGGATGGACGGCGACGGGCGCGGTGGTGCGGCGCTGTCGATGCGTGCCGTCACCGGCAAGCCCATCCGCTTTGTTGGTCTGGGCGAAAAGATGGACGCGCTCGAAACTTTCGAACCCGACCGGATCGCCGGCCGTATTCTGGGTATGGGCGACATCGTTGCCCTGGTCGAAAAGGCCCAGGAAACGATGGAGATGGAACAGACCGAGCGCATGATGAAGCGCATGGTCAAAGGTCAGTTCAACATGAACGACCTGAAAATGCAGCTGGAACAGATGATCCAGATGGGCGGTATGCAGGGCATGATGGGCATGATGCCCGGCATGGGCAAAATGGCCAAACAGATGGACCAGGCAGGACTGGACGACAAAATCCTGCGCCAGCAGATCGCCATGATCCAGTCGATGACCAAACGCGAACGCGCCAACCCTCAACTGCTGCAAGCCAGCCGTAAGAAACGGATTGCGGCGGGTTCGGGGATGGAGGTCAGCGACCTCAACAAACTGCTCAAGATGCACCGGCAGATGTCGGACATGATGAAAAAGATGGGCAAGATGGGCAAAGGTAAGATGCTGAAACAGGCCATGAAAGGCATGTTCGGCAAAGGCGGCCCCTCGCCCGAGGAGATGGCCGCAGGCATGGACCCCAAGGCGCTGGAACAAGCGGCTAAGGCGATGGGCGGCAAGATGCCCGGCGGCCTGCCCGGACTGGGCGGCGGCATGGGTCTGCCTCAAGGCCTCAGCGGGTTCGGGAAGAAGAAGTAAGTGAGCACCGCGCCCACTATAACCACCGCGCGCCTGACGCTGCGCCATCACCGGCTCGAAGACTTCGAGCCGATGGCTGCGCTGTTTGCGACGGAGTGGGCGAAATTTATGGATGGGCCGTACTCGGCGCAGGACCTGTGGTCAATGCTGGGCTCGGACGTAGCCAGTTGGCAGTTTCTCGGATTTGGTGCATGGGCTGTCGACTTGACGGAAACCGGTGAATTCATTGGTCAGGTCGGGATCAACAAACCCCCGAAATTCCCCGAGGCCGAAATCGGCTGGTGCATCTTCCCCGACTATGAAGGCAAGGGTTTTGCGTTCGAAGCGGCCTGCGCCGCGCGCGACTGGGCATTTCAAAACGCCGGTTTGACAACGCTGGTCAGCTATATTGATGCGCCCAACGCGCGTTCAATCGCCTTGGCGCAGAGGCTGGGCGCAATTGAGGATCAAAACGCAGCGCGCCCGTCTCCCGAGGATGTCGTCTATCGACACCCACACCCCGATGAGTTTCAGGGCGGGATGGAGGCATACGCATGACCTCGTTCACCATCCCTACTATCGAGACCGAGCGTCTGATCTTGCGCGCGCCACATCTGGACGATCTGCCTGCGATGACCTCGTTCTTTGCGACTGAACGCAGCCATATGGTCGGCGGACCCAAGGATGAGCTTGGCAGCTGGGACTCGCTCGTGAAACGCCTTGGACATTGGGCTCTGAAAGGCTTTGGCCTGTGGCACCTGACCGAAAAGGCCAGCGGCGCGTTTGTTGGATGGGCCGGTATGATCGATGCCCCAGGCTGGGCTGAGCCCGAGCTGGGCTGGACCCTTATGGCCGAGGCTGAAGGCAAAGGGCTAGGATTTGAGGCGGCGCAGGCGGCACGCGACTATGCGGCGCGGCAACAGGGGCTGAACGGCGTGATCTCGTACATCGCCCATGCCAACGACCGCTCGCGCGCTTTGGCAGAACGCCTTGGAGCCACGCTGGAGCTTGAAAATGCCGAGCTACTGGGCAAGCACGCTCAAATCTGGCGCCACCCGCAGATTGACCTGACCACCGAAAGGACCGGCCAATGACCAACCCCGTGACACAGGCTGCCACGCTGTTGAAAGAGCATCGCGAAAGCATCGATCGGTTGGATGCGATCCTTGTCTATACGCTGGGCGAGCGGTTCAAGCACACGCAGGCCGTTGGCAAGCTCAAGGCCGAACACGACCTTCCCCCGTCCGATCCTTCGCGCGAAGCGGCGCAGATCGCACGGCTAGAAGACCTGGCGAAAGAGGCCGATCTGGACCCCGATTTCGCCAAGGCTTTCCTGAATTTCATCATTCAGGAAGTCATCCGACACCATAAGAAACATCAGAACTAACCGGCACCTACGCCGGCTCAACAAAAGACACGCCTCCGGCGTGATGCCATTCAAAGGAGATACCACCATGGCAATGAAAATTCGTCTCGCCCGCGGCGGCTCGAAAAAGCGTCCCTTCTATCGCATCGTGGCTGCTGACAGCCGCATGCCCCGTGACGGCCGTTTCATCGAGAAACTGGGCACCTACAACCCGCTGCTGCCGAAAGACAGCGAAGAGCGCGTGAAAATGAACATGGAGCGCATCCAGTACTGGCTGGATCAGGGCGCTCAGCCCACCGACCGTATCGCGCGTATGCTGGAAGCTGCCGGCACCCGTGAAAAAGCCGAGCGCAACAACCCCAACAAGGGCACCCCGGGCAAGAAAGCTCAGGAACGCGCGGAAGAGAAGGCTGCAAAGGCTGCTGAAGCTGCCGAAGCGGCTGCTGCACCGGCTGAAGAAGCGGCTGCAGAAGAATAAGCAGGCAAGCGCGTGCGGGATCAGACTTTCACCGACGATTTTCGCACGCAGTTTGACCTGTTGTTGCGGCTCCGGCGTGATGTGCGCCGGTTCCGCACCGACACCGTGGACGAGGCGGTGCTGTTGCGCTGCCTCGACGCATTTCAACTGGCCCCTTCGGTGGGGCTCAGCGAACCCTGGCGCGTGATCCGCGTCGAAAGCGAAGCAGCCCGCGCTGCCGCGCTTAAGAATTTTCAAACCGCCAACGATGATGCGCTGGCGGGGTATTCCGGTGACAAGGCGCAGCTTTACAGCCGCCTGAAACTGTCCGGGATGCAAGAGGCCCCCGTGCAACTGGCCGTATTCTGCGACGACAGCACCGACAAAGGCTTGGGGCTGGGTGCGGGCACAATGCCCGAGATGCGGCGTTACTCTGTAGTTTCGGCAATCACACTGTTCTGGCTGGCCTTGCGGGCCGAGGGGTTGGGACTGGGTTGGGTGTCGATCCTGGATCCCGAACAAATGATACGCGATCTGAGCGTGCCGGAAGACTGGCGACTCATCGGATACTTCTGCGTTGGATGGCCTGAACAGGTATCAGACACACCGGAACTGGAACAGGTAGGCTGGGAAAACCGCGCCCAATCCCTGGCGATCGAAACACGGTAAGGTCCCATGTTCGGATTGATTCGACTTCCCATTTTGCTGCTGATCGCCTTTATTGTCGGCGTGTTCTTCGAACGCAACAATCAACGCGAAGCCTGCGAAGGCCTTGGCGAATGGAGAAACGGGATTTGTTTGACAACAGGCGCGTCCAATGAGTGATCTGATCTGCGTCGGCAGCGTTGCGGGGTCGTACGGCGTGCGCGGCGAAGTGCGTCTGAAAAGCTTTTGCGCCGTGCCCGAAGATATCGAACACTACTCTCCGTTGACAGATGAGACCGGCGAACAGCGTTATCCGGTTGTTTTGACGCGCACCATCAAAAACGGGTTTGCGGCACGTCTGGGCGGGGTCGAAACCAAGGAAGAAGCCGATGCGCTGAACGGTCTGCGCCTTTTTGCGCGGCGCGATCAGTTGCCGTCGCTTCCCGATGATGAGTTTTATCACACCGACCTGATCGGACTGGATGTCTATGACACCGGTGGCACGCTGCTGGGCAAAGTCAAATCCGTACAGAACCACGGCGCCGCAGATTTGCTGGAACTGCATGGGCCGGGTCTGAAATCCACCGTTTTGCTGCCTTTTACGCTGCAAGTGGTGCCAACGGTGGATCTTGAGCAAGGCCGTATTGTGGCTGACCCGCCCGAAGGTCTGATCTAATGCGGCGCATATTGCTGCATCTGGGCCTGCACAAGACAGGCATGACCGCAGCACAGTCGTTTCTGCATGAAAACCGTGAATTGGTCTGGCCCCACTTTGCATTGGTTCTACCCTACAAGACCCGCAAGTCCGGGCTGAGCGAGGCCGCTACTCGCCATTCAATCTATCGGCTGGACGCGACGCTGGCCGGGTTTGGTGGACAAATTCAAACCTTTTTGGACGGTTTGGATTTTGGCGAACGCCGGGGCCTGATCCTGAGCGAAGAGAACTTTCTGGGCCTGCGCCCCAGCAGAAACCGGGAGGAAGGTTATGGGGCCGCACCCGAACTGGCCGAGACGCTGGTCAGTGTGCTGCGCCGACGACTTCTGGGCGACGAGGTCGATATCACTGTCTACCTGTCTCTGCGCCAGCGCGAGGCGTGGCTGCGCAGCCTGTGGGCTCATGATCTGCACCAAACTCGGATCGTGCAGGATCTGGACGGTTTCTGCTCTGATTTGGCGCATCTGCCCACGTTGCAAGAAACTGCAGACACGATCAGGGATCGGCTACCGACCATCACCGTCGAGACTGCGTTTTTGGAACAGGTGCAGAACCATCCCCTCGGAGCAGGTGCGCCGTTTGCCAATTTCCTGGATCTGCCGCCCGAGAAAGCTGCGCTGCTTCGAGGTCCTGCACGCGTAAGCCCCAGCTTTTCTGACGAGGTGTTGCAGGAAATGCTGTCTTTGAACCGTTCATCACTGGACGAAGCCGCTTTGATCACCCAGAAGAAGGCTTTGATCCAAACTGCCCAGACCGAACTGGCCCGCCAGACATGACAGACAAACCCAGCAAATCCCACGGCCGTAAAGCGATCCGGCCGACTTTGAAACCGCGTGAACTAATGACTCCGACGCCGGATTTGCACGGGGTCTGGAAAGCAAAGATCATCACGCTGTTTCCGACAGCCTTTCCCGGAGTGCTGGGCGAAAGCCTGACTGGCAAGGCTTTGCAGGAAGGCTTGTGGCAGCTCGAGACGGTGGACCTGCGGCAGTTCGGCGTTGGCAAGCACCGCAACGTCGATGACACGCCAGCCGGTGGCGGTGCTGGCATGGTGCTGCGCGCGGATGTTCTTGGTGAAGCTATTGAACATACGATGGCGGGTGTTCATGGCAATTGGCCTCTTATCTACCTTAGTCCGCGCGGGCGACGCATGGACCAGCGCATGATGCAGAACCTCGCTCGATGCGATGGCATGACCTTGTTGTGCGGCCGCTTCGAAGGTGTGGACGAGCGGGTATTGGAGCACTACGGGGTACAGGAAGTATCGCTGGGTGACTTTGTAATGACCGGCGGGGAAATCGCGGCGCAAGCTCTGATCGACGCGACCGTTCGTCTGATCCCCGGCGTTCTGGGCAATCAGGCTTCTAACGAGGAAGAAAGCTTTTCCTCGGGCCTGCTGGAACACCCGCAATACACACGCCCCGCAGACTGGAAAGGGCGCCCAATCCCTGAGGTTTTGATGTCAGGTCACCATGGCCGCATTGCGGAATGGCGTCACAGAATGGCAGAAGATATCACCCGCGATCGACGTCCCGACATCTGGGCAGAGTATGTAAAATCCAAGCCCGGAAAACCGGACTAAAGGACGGGGATGTGGCGGGGATGCCGCATAAAATTTCTTTGTCCGTTTGCCATTTGAAGTTGAGAACGCCTCAATCTATTCAATTTCTGGGCCCATAGGATTCGTGGGCGATAAAGATTGAAGTGAGACTGACTACATTATGAAAAAGCTATTGCTTGGCGCGTTGTTGGCCGCTTCGGCCTGCACAACAAAGCCACTCGGAATGTCTGTTCCCACACAAGCTGGCCACAATCTGCACTCAGCGCGGGTTGCGGTCGATTCCTGCTCACAAGAAGCAGATGAGGGTGGGAACGCCGCAGTCATCGGGGGGTATGCGACTAACATTCTCCTTTGGGGAATCATTATCGGACCAGCCGTAACCGCCCCGATGCAAGACGGGCTGCGCGTACAGGGTGAGATCGATCAGGTGGACCGCTGCCTGCGCGAACGTGGTTTTGAACGCCGCGAGCTTAGCGCGGGTGAGTCCTTTTGGCTGCGCAACGCCTATGGCGAAGAACGCGAGCGACGGCTGGATCATCTGGTCAGCGGCGGTACGATTGAAACCTACGGAACGCCGAAGGTCTAAGGCTTGGCCTTCCATCTGGCCCAGTTTTCTGGCGTGCCGTTAAAGGCGTTGATGTCCACCCTGCCCTGAACACCTGGCACTAACCCGGTGCCAGTGTACTGCCAGAAACGCCAAACAGTGCGCGGGTAAACCTCACGCGGGTGGCCGGCAACCGAACGCAGCCAGAACTCGGTCTTTGGCAGGCGAGCGATGTCGGTATCTTCAAAGAAATCCACAGTCGTATAGACAATGGGACGACGACCATAGTGCCGTTCCAAAATATCCAGGAACCGTTGCGCCTCAGCGCGAACGGTTTTGCCGTCGGGCCGCAAGGTGCAGGTCTTCGAATGCGGCGTCCATTCCATGTCCAACACATGCGGTAAGTCCGCGCCTTTGGGAACGTTGCGGATGAACCAACGGGCCTGTTCACGGGCCGAACGACAGAAATAGTAGTAGTGGTAAGCTCCCCAAGGCACACCGGCGGCCTGTGCGCCGCGTCGATGGTCATCGAACATCGGATCGGCCACATCTCCACCTTCGGTTGCTTTCATGAACACAAAGCTCACACCCGAAGCTTTGGCCCTGCGCCAGTCTATTGCCCTCTGCCATCGCGAAACATCCAGCCCGTGGATAGGATACAGGCCGGGATGACGGCCCTCCCAATCATGCGGATCAGCGTCACCAAAATCGGGGTAAATCACCGACGGTGCTGTCCGGTCCACGCCCGGCACAGGCTCGACCGCCTGAGGCTTCGGGCCACCGTGTCCGCATGACACAAGCAAAGCAGCCGAAACTGCCAGCACAAATGCAATTCGCATCCTTGAAGTCCTGTCTTAAATTCTGCTCTTTCAATTTGTCTCAGAATGCCCGATCTGAGAGGCAAGGCAACGCTGCAGTTTGCGACTGGCGGAATCCCACCAGTATTGCCCGGCAATTCGATGCGATTTGCTCTTGATCCCTGCGTACAATCCCCTTAAACGACCGCAATCCGGTGCCGCAATCTGCGACTCCGGTGTTTTGGTTTGAATCATGGCGTAACGCCCAGCTTTCTTCGGCAGGGATGTGTCAGATGGAACCGGACTTAAGGAACAGTCGATCTGACCTCTGGCGGGCTGCGTGCAGGACCCGATGAAGACCAAGAGCTCTCAGGCCGTGCCCAAACTTCGTGGACCAACCACGAGCAGATAGGAGTACCTGCGATGGACCTGATCGCACAGCTTGAAGCGGAACAGATTGCCGCCCTGGGGAAAGACATCCCCGACTTCAAAGCCGGTGACACCATCCGTGTCGGCTATAAGGTGACCGAAGGGTCGCGCACCCGTGTGCAGAACTATGAAGGCGTCTGCATCGCGCGCAACAACGGCAATGGCATTGCCGGTTCGTTCACCGTTCGCAAAATTTCGTTTGGCGAAGGCGTGGAACGTGTGTTCCCGCTGTATTCGACCAACATTGACAGCATCACCGTTGTCCGCCGTGGCCGCGTCCGTCGCGCCAAACTGTACTATCTGCGCACCCGTCGCGGTAAATCCGCACGTATCGCAGAAGTCACCAACTACAAGCCCAAGGCTGGCGCCGAGGCGTAAGGAGCGGAAAGATGAAAAAAGACATCCATCCCGATTATCACGTCATCAACGTCAAAATGACCGATGGCACCGTGGTTCAGATGAAATCCACCTGGGGCGCAGAAGGCGACCAGCTGGCTCTGGAAATCGACCCCTCTTCGCACCCGGCATGGACCGGTGGCTCGTCGCGCCTGATGGACGCCGGCGGCCGTGTGTCGAAGTTCAAAAAGAAATACGAAGGTCTGGGCTTCTAAGCTTGACCGAAATGAAATGCGAAAGGCCGCCCCATCGGGCGGCCTTTTTTCTTGCCTGGGCTTAATCCGGCTTCAACCGAAGACATAAAAACAAAGCTTGTTGCCGTCAGGGTCCCGCACATATGCACCATAAAACCGGTCCGGCACGCGTTGCCCGGGCTCGCCTTCGTCTGTCGCGCCAAGGCTGATCGCTTTGTCATACATTGCGGAAACGGCCTCCTTTGTATCGGCGGCGAAAGACACCATGTTGCCGTTTCCCGAAGCACAGTCATTGCCATCATACGGCTCGCACACGGCCAGCATCGGAGCCCCCGGGTTATTGCCGATAAAGGCAATGCGACCAGCATCGATCAGAACCTGCGCGCCTATGCCTTCGAACAGTGAAGTGTAAAATGTTTTGGCGGCGTCCATGTTGGAAACGCCGATGGTTACATATCCGATCATAAGTGGAGCCCTTTTGAATACTGTATGATTTCCCGGGCATAGTCGGTCAGTCGCTAAGGCGTTACAAGTCACGAAACCGGCATCGGTTTGAAGTCAAATCCAGTAGGACAGCGCCACCGGAAGCACCAGTATTGTCGCCAATGTCGAGACCAGAATGAAGCCTGCCACATCTGGCCCGTATTCCGGTACATGCTGATCGATGAAGAGGTAGGTCGCCACAGACGACGGCATCAGGCAGCACAGAATCAAAGCGCCCCGTTCCGGTCCCGTAAACCCGAACAGCCAGATCAAGGCGCTGGCGATGACAACGGCCATCACTAGGTGCATCAGCGTTAATATGATCGCCCGTCCCAGGCTTTTGACCTGCAATGTCGCCAAGGTATGACCCAATGTCAGCAACATCAGCGGAATCGACAGTCCTCCCAGAATATCAAAAGATTTTGCAATCGGCTGCGGCAGGCTGGTTCCTGTCGCCATCAGGATCAGTGAAAGCGCTACGGCATAAATAATCGGTGAAGAAGCCAGTTTCCGGGGCGAGAATTCTCCGGCCGGGATCCACATCCCGACAGTAAAGATGCTGATCAGCACAACCACCACAAACGCCATCGTATAGGCCATACCTGCATCACCCAGTGCCAACAGGGTGATTGGCAAACCTATATTGCCAACATTTCCGTGCATCAACGGCGTCAGAAACGCCCTGACCGGCAGGCGCAGGGCCTTTAGGGCGACAATACCCAACACACCGAACCCTGCCACCGCCAAAGCGGCAGCGGTCATCATATCCAGAAAAGTGCTTACAGCCAAATTGGTCGTCGAAAGGTGCGAAATAATCAGCGTAGGATAACCCACCTTTGAGACGATCCCACCGATCACCTTGTTGTCGAAGGGAGCGTGAATCAGCGCAAGGCCATAGCCAATCCCGGCGCAGATCAAGACCGGCAAAACCACGTTCAAAACGTTCAGGAACAGGTGTTCCAAACTGCATTCTCCCTGCTCAACATGCATGCTGACTGTGAATCAGGTCCCTCGCATTGGCAAGCGCGCGCCCGTAACCCGCGCACCGCGCAGGGTTTTCCAAAATAGGGTCTGATATTGCCCGAAACCGCCGCTTGAGGTTCTTTCCTTCCAACGCGACACAACATATAGTGGGTGCCAACAACGTGTAGCGAAGCACGGCGGGACTTGGGAATACAAGCATGGCACATATCATCGTGGTCGGGAACGAAAAGGGCGGCGCAGGCAAATCGACCGTGTCGATGCATGTGGCAACCGCGCTGGCCCGATTGGGGCACAAGGTCAGCACGCTGGATCTGGACCTGCGCCAGCGCAGTCTGGGACGCTATTTCGAGAACCGGAACAACTTCCTCAAAAGCTCGGACCTGACCCTGCCCAGCCCGCGTCATCACGACCTGCCCGAGATCGATGCCGCCACGCTGAAACCCGGCGAGAACATCTATGACCACCGCCTGTCCGCCGCTGTATCGCAACTGGAAAGCGACAGCGACTTCATCCTGATCGACTGCCCGGGCTCTCACACCCGTCTCAGCCAGGTGGCGCACTCGTTGGCCGACACGCTGGTCACGCCGCTGAACGACAGCTTCATCGACTTCGACCTTTTGGCGCGGATCGACTCGAAGGGGGAAAAGATCCTCGGCCCATCGGTCTATTCCGAAATGGTCTGGAACGCGCGTCAGTTACGGGCCCAAGCTGGGCTGAAACCCATCGACTGGGTCGTGGTCCGCAACCGGGTCGGCACGCAGCGTATGGTCAACAAGGAAAAGATGCAGCGCGCGATCGAGATGCTGTCGCAGCGCATCGGCTTTCGCGTCGCTTCGGGCTTTTCCGAACGGGTTATCTTCCGCGAACTGTTCCCCCGTGGCCTGACCCTGCTGGATCTCAAGGATATCGGCGTAAAGCAGTTGAACATCTCGAACATCGCCGCCCGTCAGGAACTGCGCGACATGATGAAAGAGCTGAGCTTGCCGGGCGTGGAGATCGATTTCTGATCCAAGGCCCTGTCGGACGCTGTGTAAACAAATCCAGCAGTTGGATTCCAGCACTGAGTGGCAGCCAGGATGCAATAGAATCGAGGATCCGGTGAACCAACCGTTCAGCGCACTTCAACCCCGCCCCTAGCCGCGTTAGTCTCTGATCCAAACAAGCTGAAAGGAGCTGGTCCGTGTCACTCTTCTCAAAACTCTTTGGTGGCGGCGAAAAGTCGGGTCCTGAGCCGGTCGCATACAAAGGGTTCGAAATCTTCCCAGACCTGATTGCCGAGGGTGGCAAGTATCGCCTTTCGGCCCGAATCGAAAAGACCATCGACGGAGAGCGTAAAACGCAAGCGGTGATCCGGGCAGATGTCTTTGAAAGCCGGGATCAGGCCGAGAGCTTCAGCATCACCAAGGCGAAGCAGGTGATTGACGAGCAGGGCGAACGCATATTCGATGCTGGAAACCGATAGCTTTTTTGTCCGAGATGCGAACGACGATTACCATGTGACCTGCGCTTGCCGAACGACACACCCTCGGCCTTGTTCATGCAGCCAATAGCGTCAATGTAGGGTACGACCGCAGAAGGAAGGAACCAAGACGTTCTGCAAGGTCCATCAACTTAGGAACAGGCTCAGTTTCAATCGGTTACGGATTGCCCACTGGGACTGTACACCGTAAACAACTCTTTCGGTTCGTTCACTCCGCGCAGCATGTAACGACCCACTGACACAAGCTCTTGCACGCAGGGTTGTGCGGCGCGGGCGACGTCGTCTGAGATCAGGATCCTCTGTCCCAGAGACCGGTGCATTCCCGCAATACGGGCGGCCTGATTGACGGCCGGGCCGATGACTGTGAAATCCAACCGCGTCTCAGAACCGATATTGCCATAGAGAATTTCGCCTGAATGCAGAGCCAGCGTGTAATTGGCCACTGGCAGGCCTTGCTCCTGTCGTTGAGCGTTCAACGCATCCATACGCGACTGCAACAGGGGAACCGCGCTCAGCGCGGCGCGGGCATCTTCGTCGATTTCGCCGACATCGAACATGGCCATCAGACCATCGCCCATGAATTTCAGGATATTACCGCCCCTGTCATGCACCACGCCCACTACCACGGCCAGATAGTCGTTTAGCATGTCAATAATCTCGTGCCCCGGCAGATCCTCTGACAGGGTGGTGAAGCCTTCGAGGTCGAAGTTCCAAATTACCGCATCGATCTGCTGCAAAGACCCGCGCTGGATTTCACCTGACAAAACCCGACGACCGGCATCGCGGCCCAGGTAAACACGCATCAGATCCTTGGTCAGGTTCTGGTTCTTGGCGGACTTAAGCGCCAGACCCAAATGCGGCAGAACGGTGTGGATATGGTTCAGATCGCCGTCGTCAAAACCGGTTGGTGCGTCACTGGTCCAGGACATCAGAACGCCATCGCCGACCTTCTTTGCGCCATTGGGGCGCAACTGCTTAGCCCCTTCATAAGACAAGCCCGTGGCATAATAATCGGTTGCCCCGATTTCCCGCAGGTCGTTCAACAGCGGAAAGCGACTGGGTTCATTATGTTCGACCAGTTTGACCCGGATTTCATCCAGATCCTCATGCAACAGGGCATACAGCGGACTTTGCTGCCAAACCTCGCTGGGTTCATCGGTATTTTCAAACCGTTCGAATTCACCGCCTGTGCCGTTGTACCAACTGTAACCCATACCGCCGTAAACTGGGTGCAAAGTGGACTGGGCTGCGTGAAAGCGCATCAACGGGATGCCCATATCGACCAGCCGGGTGCAAAAGCCTTCCAGCAATTCTTCCTGCCCGGCCCCTTCAAGCCCCTTATTGACCAACCAATCGATCAGCTTGTGTGTGGGTACCGACGAAGAGTCTAACGAGGTCATATTTGTGTCCGTATCAAGCATGCATCCCATCTGGGGATCATGCCCATCAATTGCCAGTGGTCAGTCCAAACCAGCCAATCTTCGCAGCATTTTACGCAACAGCGCGGCTTCCTCCGCATCAAACAGGCCCGACAGTTTCGCATCATAGTCTGCGGCGACGCCATGCAAGTCACGATACACGGTTTGCCCAGCCGGTGTTAGTGTCAGCCATTCTGCACGCCGGTCCGCTTCATCGCGTGTGCGTTTCAAGTAACGACGCTGTTCCAGCTTGGCGACCGCGCGGCTGATCTTGGTCTTGTGCATTCTGGCACGTTCGCAAATCTCTTTCGCGGTCATCTCGCCAAATAGCCCGAGATGAAACAGCACCCGCCATTCGGTTCTGAGCATCCCATAACGGCCTTTGTATACGCTCTGAAATTCCAATGACGCCTGTTCAGCTGCCTGGTTCAGCAGGAAGGGCAGAAAATTTTGCAGATCAAACTCATCATTTTTTTTGGATTCTACGTGTGACATGCTTGTTAGTTACAAAATCAACTATTACCCGACAAGCAGCAAACGGAGGAAAGCATCATGAATCGTCCGAGTGATCCGCATATGCTGACGCAGGCTGCAACGCCGGTCGGCACACATGCCGGCTATATGCCCGGCTTTGGAAACGACTTTGAGACCGAGGCCCTGTCCGACGCGCTGCCACAAGGGATGAACAGCCCACAGCGGTGCAACTATGGCCTTTACGGAGAGCAGCTGAGCGGTACCGCCTTCACTGCGAACCCGCCCGAACGCACTTGGTGTTATCGCATTCGACCATCGGTAAAACATTCACACCGCTACGAAAAAATCGACCTCCCCTATTGGAAATCGGCACCGTGCATCGACCCGGATGTGATCAGCCTGGGTCAGTATCGCTGGGATCCCGTCCCACATTCTGATGAAGGTCTGAACTGGATGACCGGGATGCGGACCATGACCACGGCGGGGGATGTGAACACGCAAGTGGGCATGGCCAGCCACATCTATCTGGTCACCGAATCCATGGTGGATGACTACTTCTTCTCGGCCGATTCCGAGCTGTTGGTTGTTCCGCAGGAAGGACGCCTGCGTTTTGCGACCGAGCTGGGCATCATCGATCTGGAACCCAAAGAGATCGCAATTATTCCGCGTGGTCTGCTGTACCGGGTCGAGGTTTTGGAAGGCCCCGCGCGCGGTTTTGTCTGCGAAAACTACGGGCAAAAATTTGAACTGCCGGGCCGTGGTCCGATTGGCGCAAACTGCATGGCCAACCCGCGCGACTTCAAAGCGCCCGTAGCTGCGTTTGAAGATCGCGAAACCCCGTCGACCGTGACGATCAAATGGTGCGGCCAGTTCCACACCACCAAGATCGGGCACAGTCCGCTCGATGTGGTTGCGTGGCACGGCAACTATGCGCCCTACAAATATGACTTGCGCAATTATTGCCCGGTCGGCGCGATCCTGTTCGACCATCCTGACCCGTCAATCTTTACGGTTCTGACGGCACCGTCTGGCCAGCCTGGCACGGCCAATATCGACTTTGTTCTTTTCCGCGAACGCTGGATGGTGATGGAGGACACGTTCCGCCCGCCGTGGTACCACAAAAACATCATGTCCGAGCTCATGGGCAACATTTACGGCCAGTATGATGCAAAACCACAGGGCTTCGTGCCCGGTGGCACAAGCCTGCACAACATGATGATCCCGCACGGCCCCGACAGGGAAGCCTTTGACAAGGCTTCATATTCCAACCTGGGACCGGACAAGCTAGACAAGACAATGTCGTTCATGTTCGAAACCCGCTTCCCGCAGCATCTGACACCGTTTGCCGCCACCGAAGCGCCTTTGCAGGATGATTATATCGACTGCTGGACATCGCTGGAGAAGAAGTTCGACGGAACACCGGGTAAGAAATGAGCTTGGATATCTGGTTCACCTATATGGCAACGGTCCTGCTGCTGATGAGCACACCGGGACCCAGCCAGTTGTTGATGTTGTCAAACTCAGCCACCAACGGGCTTCGGCGCGGGCTATTCACCGCTGCCGGAGATCTGACGGCGAACTTTCTGCAGATGTTGGCGGCGGGGCTGGGCCTGGCCGCGCTGATTGCCACATCCGCCACCGCGCTGACAGTCATCAAATGGCTGGGTGTGGCTTATCTGGTTTACCTTGGGGTCAAACAGATCCTCAAAGCGCGCGTGTCTGATGCGCAAACCGCGCCCAAGGCAAGTCGCAAATCGCTTTGGATGCAGGGGTTTATTACCTCTGCCGCGAATCCCAAAGCCGTGGTCTTTTTTGCAGCGCTGTTCCCACTGTTCATTGACGGAGCACTGCCTTTCTGGCCGCAATTCGCCATTCTTTCGGCCACCTATCTGGTCATGGACGGGATGTTCCTGACCGCATATGGCGGCAGCGCAAGCTGGCTGGCCCGCCGTTTGCAAGGTCCTGCAAAGCTGTGGCTTGACCGCATTGGCGGCAGCTTCATGATCCTGGCTGCTATCTTGTTGGGGCTGAAATCCCTTCGCCCCTCAACTTAACCAACAAAACAGGGACATCGTATGCCTCTAATGACATCCTGGGTGACGTCGGCCAATGACGCGACACATCCGTTCCCACTGAACAACCTGCCTTATGGCGTCTTCTCGACCGAGGGCGACGATCCGCGCTGCGGTGTGGCCATTGGGGACATGATCCTCGACGTCACAGCCGCCGAAGCCGAAGGATTGATCACCCTAAGCGATGAGCCTCTGTTCGACATGCCGTTCTGGAACCCGTTGATGGAAGAAGGCCCCGCTGTCTGGGCCGCCCTGCGGGAACGTCTGATCAGCCTTCTGACCGAGGGCTCGGACGAGCAAAGCAAGGTTGAACCATTGCTTGTCAAACAAGACGACGCCGAGATGCACCTGCCTTTCGCGGTCAGTGAATACACCGATTTCTACGCAGGCCGGAACCATGCATTCAACGTGGGCACGATGTTCCGGGGGCCGGAAAACGCATTGCCGCCAAACTGGCTGCATATTCCCATTGGGTACAACGGGCGCGCGTCTTCGGTCGTGGTATCGGGCACGGATATTCGCCGCCCGTGGGGGCAGCTAAAAGCGCCAGACCAAGATATACCCGCCTTCCTGCCCAGCCGCCGTTTTGACATCGAGCTTGAGATGGGCGCGATTGTCGGCACCCCTTCGGATGGCCCAATCTCGGTGCAAGAGGCGGACGACAATATCTTTGGCTACGTCCTGCTGAACGACTGGTCTGCGCGCGACATCCAGGCTTGGGAATACCAGCCACTCGGTCCGTTTCAGGCCAAAGCCACCGCAACTTCAATCAGCCCCTGGATTGTCACCAAGGCAGCGCTGGAGCCTTTCCGCTGTGACACGCCGGCCCGTGAGTTCGAGTTGCTGGATCACCTGAAAGACTGCGGCCCGATGCTCTATGATATCGACCTGTCGATCACCATGGCACCTGCTGGGCAGCCTGCTACGACAATTGCGCAGACCAACTACAACCAGATGTACTATTCCGCCGCGCAGCAACTGGCCCACCACACGACGTCCGGCTGTCCGATGAATGCAGGTGATTTGCTGGGGTCGGGCACCATTTCCGGACCAACCAAACCCGAACGCGGTTCGTTGCTGGAACTCAGCTGGGGCGGCAAGGAACCTCTGACGCTGGACAGCGGTGAAACCCGCAGCTTCATCGAGGACGGCGACACACTCACCCTGACCGGCGCGGCCAAAGGCGACGGCTATACAATCGGCTTCGGTGACTGTGTTGGCACCGTTCTGCCTGCCCTTACTTCCCCTTTCGAACGATGACGCACTGACTTCATCTTTTTCCAAATACTCCCGCCGGAGGCTTCCAACCGCAGCCTTCCGCGCAAGCGCAAAAGGACAATACCAAGATGGCCAAAGCATTCGCGTCCCAGGGGGACATGTCTGAGAAAAAGATCAGCTTCACCGAGGTGGGCGAAGGACTCTATGCCTTTACGGCTGAAGGCGACCCGAACTCGGGCGTCATCATCGGCGATGACAGCGTGATGATTGTCGAGGCGCAGGCGACACCGCGTCTGGCCAACAAGGTGATCGAATGCGTTCGATCAGTTACAGACAAGCCGATCACGCATGTGGCCCTGACCCACTACCACGCCGTTCGCGTTCTGGGCGCAAGCGCGTTTGGCGCTCAGCAAATACTGATGTCAGACATGGCCCGCGCCATGGTCGTAGAACGCGGGCAGGAGGATTGGGACAGCGAGTTCCAACGGTTTCCTCGCCTGTTCGAAGGGCACGAAAGCATCCCCGGCCTGACCTGGCCCACCACCACGTTCAGCGACACGATGACCGTCTATCTGGGCAACCGTCGCGTGGATCTGATGCATCTGGGCCGTGCGCACACTGCCGGTGATATCGTAATTCATGTGCCAGATCAGAACGTGATGTTTACCGGTGACATCGTCGAATACCATTCGGCCTGCTATTGCGGCGATGGGCACTTCAGCGACTGGGGTGACACGCTGGATGCGATCAAATGGTTCGATGTCGATGCCATCGCTCCGGGTCGGGGTGACGCGCTGGTTGGCAAAGAAATGGTGAACGCCGCAATCGAGAACACCCGCGATTTCGTCAGCAGCACCTACCGCCCGACCGCCAAGGTGGCTGCACGCGGCGGCAGCCTGAAGGAAGCCTGGGACGCCGTGCGCGCCGAGTGTGATCCGAAATTCGCTGACTACGCAATCTACGAACACTGCCTGCCGTTCAACGTGGCGCGCGCCTATGACGAGGCACGTGGCATCGACACGCCGCGTATCTGGACCGCCCAGCGCGACCTTGAGATGTGGGAAGCCCTGCAAGGATGACAAAACGACCCGGTTTGATCCAGATCGTTTTACGCGGCGGGATTCGATGAAACCATAAGCCAAGGCCTCCGGCGCCTGTCGCCGGGGGACAGGATATGCAGCACTTTGGTGCATCTGCTTGGGGGGAGCCCATGAACAAGATCTTTGAAACGCCGCTTTATGGCTATGAACGCAGCCCTGATCAGGACAGTCCCACGCCCGTCAGGCGCAAGGTCATCGTGATTGGTGCCGGTCCGGTTGGTTTGGCCGCCGCCATCGATCTGGCCCAACAAGGGATCGAAGTTGTGGTTCTGGACGAGAACGACAAGGTCAGTTTCGGCAGCCGCGCTATTTGTTTTTCTCAGCGCACTTTGGAAATTGCCGACCGTCTGGGATGTGGACACCGCTTGGTCGACAAAGGCGTGTTGTGGGATCGCGGCAAGGTCTTTTTCGATGATCGCCAGGTCTATGACTTCAACCTGCAACCGGATGAAGGATATGCCAATCCGGCTTTCATCAACCTGCAGCAATACCATTTCGAAGATTACTTCGTTCAACGGGTTCGCGAGCTTCAGGCAGAAGGCGCACCGATTGAAATTCGTGGGCGCAACAAGGTCGAGGCCATTGGCACGCACGAGGATCACGTTCGGATGGAGGTCGAAACCCCCGAAGGCCCCTACACGCTTGAGGCTGAATGGCTGATCGCTTGCGACGGAGCCACCTCTCCCACCCGCCGGATGCTGGGCATTGATTTCGAAGGGCGTGTGTTCGAAGACAACTTCCTGATCGCGGATGTGATCATGGATGCCGATTTCCCATCAGAACGCTGGTTCTGGTTCGATCCGCCATTCAATCGGGGACAATCTGCGCTGTTGCACAAGCAGCCTGACAACGTCTGGCGCATCGACCTGCAATTAGGCTGGGACATCGACAAGGAGCGTGAAAAGCGCCCCGAGAATGTCATCCCACGCCTCAAGGCGATGCTGGGCGAAGACGTCGAGTTCCAGCTGGAATGGGTCTCGATCTATACCTTCCAGTGTCGCCGCATGGAAAGCTTCCGCAAGGGGCGTGTTCTGTTTGCGGGCGACAGTGCGCATCAGGTCAGCCCCTTTGGCGCACGCGGGGCAAACTCGGGTTTGCAAGATACCGACAATCTGTGCTGGAAACTGAAGCTGGTGCTCGAGGGCAAAGCCCCTGAAAGCCTGTTGGACACCTACAACGCGGAACGCGTGCAGGGGGCCGACGAAAATATCCAGAAATCCAGCCGGTCGACCGATTTCATCACGCCAAAATCCGAGATGTCGCGGGTTCTGCGCGATGCGGTTCTGGATCTAAGCGAACAGTATGAATTTGCCCGACCATTGGTGAACTCCGGGCGCTTGAGCCAACCCTGCACGTATGACGGGTCTTCGTTGAACTCGGCCGATGCGCTGAACGGCCCAGCCTGCACACGCCCGGGGTCGGCCTGCCCGGATGCCCCACTGGGCGATGAATTCCTGCTGCCGAAGCTGGCGGGCAAATTTACCTTGCTGACCATTGATGCCGATGCCCCAGACACTCTGGAAGAGGATGGGATTGAGGTCACTCGGCTGGCGTTGTCGGTCAAAGACGACCTGACGCTGGCTCTCAAACGTCGTTACTTGGGTAATGCAACCAGCGCTGTGTATCTGATCCGCCCGGATCAGCACGTAGCCGCTCGGCGGGACAGCTTTGAAGAAAACAGTTTCCGTCATGCGATCCGCAGAGCTTGCGGTAAGGAGTAAGCGCAATGTCAGACTTGATCCTAACCCCCAATTTCGACAACGCCGACGACTTTTACGCCACCCTTTTGGCGGCGCATGAAGGGCTTGAAAAAGCCGACAGCGACGCGCTGAACGCCCGACTGGTGTTGGTTCTTGCCAATCACATCGGCGACGGAACGGTGTTGTCCGACGCCATTCGCGCAGCCGCTTTGACCGAAAACTGACGGGTTTTAACGTGAATAAACCCGTTCTCTTCGACTATTGGCGATCCTCAGCCAGCTATCGTGTGCGGATCGCCCTGAATTTAGCCGCTATCGACTATCACGCGGTTGTTGTCGATCTGGTAAGCGGCGAACACAAAAGCGCTGAGCATTTGGCACGAAATCCGCAAGGGTATGTGCCGGTACTGGAGGTCGACGGGCACCGCCTGACACAGTCTTTGGTCATCCTCGACTATCTGGACCGAACGCGCCAACTTAATTTACTACCCGACGACGCGGTCGAGCGCGCGCGTGTACAGGCACTTGCATATGCGATTGCGGTGGATATTCACCCGGTCTGCAACCTGTCTGTCGCACGTCATGCGACGTCGTTAAGCAAAGAAGCAACCGACATGCCCGGAGATTGGATGCGGTACTTCATCCGGCCAGGCTTGCAAGCTTTTGAGAGCATGTTGGGCACCTTTGAACAGACACCATATTGTGTCGGTTCGGAGCCCGGCCTCGCCGACATCTGCTTGATCCCCCAACTCTACAACGCACGCCGCTGGCAGGTGGACCTGTCGGACATGCCACGTGTTCGGGGGGTTGAAGCCGCCTGTGCTAGTCATCCGGCCTTTGTTGCAGCGCACCCCGACGCGCATGCACCCCAATAACCCTGCACAGGCCCTGTGTGCCTGTGCGCCTAGGCGTTTGCCCCGTTTGACCTTAGCTTTGATAAATCAAAGAAATGAGGTCCCCCATGCCCGAGATCACCGGCTACCACGCCCATGTCTATTTCGATGCCGACACGCAGGATACGGCGCAACAGGTCTGTGAAGAGGCCGCAAGGCTGTTCCCGGTTCAGATGGGGCGTATGCATGCCCGCAACGTCGGTCCTCATCCGCGCTGGAGTTGCCAGTTGGGCTTTGCCGCCGATGCTTTTGATCAGGTCATGCCATGGCTGATGCTGAACCGGCAGGGCCTGACCGTGTTCACCCATCCCGAAACCGGTGAGCATCTGGAAGATCACCGCGATCGGGCAATCTGGATGGGTGAGATGTTGGATCTGAACCTTTCGATCTTCGCCAAGCTTTAGTCCAGCGACCGCGCCTGATCCCGCAGGACAAATTTTTGCACCTTGCCCGTAGATGTCTTCGGCAGGGTGCCAAACACGACGGTCTTAGGTGCTTTGAAATGGGCCATATTGTCCCGGCAGAAGGCAATCAGCTCTGCTTCGGTCGCGGTTGCTTCGGGTTTCAGCTCGACAAAGGCACAAGGCGTTTCGCCCCATTTTTCGTCTGGACGCGCAACCACGGCCGCCTCCATCACAGCTGGGTGTTTATAAAGGATACCCTCGACCTCAACGGACGAGATATTCTCGCCGCCTGAAATGATGATGTCCTTGGATCGATCCTTGAGCGCGATATAGCCGTCTGGGTGCATGACACCCAGATCGCCGGATGCAAACCAGCCGCCTTTAAAGGCCCCATCCGTGGCGTCCGGGTTCTTAAGATACCCTTTCATCACCACGTTGCCCTGCATGAAAATCTCACCCATGGTTTCGCCATCAGAAGGCACGGGTTCCATCGTTTCGGGATCGGCCACCATCAGGCCAGACAGCGCCGTATACCGAACGCCTTGGCGCACCTTCAAAGCAGCGCGATCTTCTGGCCCTTTCTCATTCCACTCGTCTTTCCAGGCACACACGACCGAGGGCCCGTAAGTCTCGGTCAGGCCGTAGACATGGGTGACCTCGACGCCCATCGCCTCCATCGCTTCGATCACTGCCGCAGGCGGTGGGGCACCTGCGGTCATTACCTTGATCTGGTGATCAAAGTCTTTCAGCTCATCCGGTGCATGGGCCAGCATGTTCAAAACGATGGGCGCACCGCAGAAATGGGTGACTTTCTCATCGCGGAACGCCGCATAGATCGGCTCGGCCCGGACGGCGCGCAGACAGACAGACACACCCGCATTTGCCGCCGTGGCCCAAGGGAAACACCAACCATTGCAGTGAAACATCGGCAGTGTCCACAAGTAGACGGAATGTTTGGGCATATCCCAATCCAGCAAGTCCGACTGCGCGTTCAGGGTTGCGCCCCGGTGATGATAAACAACCCCTTTCGGATTGCCCGTTGTGCCAGAGGTATAGTTCAGCGTGATTGCGTCCCACTCATCGTCTGGCAGGGACCAATTGAATTCCGGGTCACCTTCGCTCAGCAAAGCATCATATGTCAGACTGCCCAGTGTCTCACCGCCCTCGAAGCTCGGGTCTTCGATATCGATAATCAAAATGTCACGCTCGACCTGCTTCAGCGCCTCTTTCACAACACCTGAAAACTCCGGGTCAACCAGTAGCACCTTGGCTTCGGCGTGATTTAGAATGAAAGCGACGATTGGTGCATCCAGGCGCGTGTTGATGGCGTTCAGAACAGCGCCTGCCATCGGCACGCCAAAATGAGCCTCATACATCTCGGGAATATTCGCTGCGATGATTGAAACGGTGTCACCCTTACCAATTCCGCGCGCGGTCAGAGCACCCGCCAGTTGTCGGCACCGGGCATAGGTTTCAGCCCAGCAATACCGGCGGTCTCCATACACCACCGAGGGGTAATCCCGATAGACCTGCGCCGTTCGCTCAAGGAACGTCAGCGGCGACAAAGGCGTGTAGTTGGCCCGGCTTTTGTCCAAATGACGCTCGTAGATGTTTGTGGCTGTCATCTGCTGATCCTCCCAAATCACAGTTCGCGCGACTTGAGCATAATCTTGGTGCTCTGACAAATCCGTAGTAATACGATAGGCCCAACTTCTGGCAATATGGGATGGCGCGATCTGGCCCTACTTACACCAGGCCTTTCGCGGTGATCTGAAGCATCTTAAACACAGGCGGGGGTATGGCCTGACCAATAGCCCCTCAAGCGCATCTCAGTGAAAGGACTTGTCATGGACGGCACGTTCAACGAAAACGATCTTTCCCGCGTGGTCGAGGCCGACCGCGCTCATATCTGGCACCACCTGATTCAGCATAAACCCTTTGAAACCAATGACCCGCGCATCATTGTCGAAGGCAAAGGCATGCGCGTCTGGGACCAGAAGGGCAAAGAACACCTGGACGCTGTTTCCGGTGGAGTGTGGACCGTGAACGTTGGCTATGGCCGCGAATCGATCTGCAAGGCCGTCTATGATCAGTTGATGAAACTGTGCTATTTCGCCAACTCGGCAGGCTCGATCCCCGGCGCAATCTTTGCCGAACAGCTGATCGACAAGATGCCCGGCATGAGCCGCGTCTACTACACAAACTCCGGTTCTGAAGCGAACGAGAAAGCCTTCAAGATGGTCCGTCAGATCGCGCACAAGCGCTACGGCGGTAAGAAGACCAAGATTCTGTACCGCGACCGCGACTATCACGGCTCGACGTTGGCAACCATGTCGGCCGGCGGTCAGGATGAACGGACTGCGCAATACGGACCTTTCGCGCCTGACTTCGTACGCGTGCCGCACTGCATGGAATACCGCAAGCACGAACTGGACGGCGCACCGGAAGAGAATTTCGGCGAATGGGCGGCGGATCAGATCGAAGAGGTCATCCTGCGCGAAGGCCCCGACACAGTTGGTGCCCTGTGCCTTGAACCGGTAACGGCTGGCGGCGGCGTAATCGAAGCGCCCGAAGGGTATTGGCAGCGCGTGCAGGAGATCTGCAAGAAATACGACGTGCTGCTGCATATCGACGAGGTTGTCTGCGGTGTTGGCCGGACCGGCACATGGTTCGGATACCAGCAATACGGCATTAAACCTGACTTCGTGACCATGGCCAAGGGCGTGGCCTCGGGCTATGCGGCGATTGCCTGCATGGTCACCACCGAAGAAGTCTTTGACATGTTCAAGGACGACGCGTCGGATCCGCTGAACTATTTCCGTGACATCTCGACCTTTGGCGGCTGCACGGCCGGTCCGGCGGCAGCGATTGAGAACATGCGCATCATCGAAGATGAGAACCTGCTGGGCAATTGCACCGACATGGGCGACCGCATGATGGGCAACCTGCAAGCGTTGATGGAAAAGCACAAAGTCATTGGTGACGTACGCGGCAAGGGCCTGTTCCTGGGGGCCGAACTGGTCACTGACCGTGCGACCAAAGACCCGATGGACGAAAAGCGGGTTCAAGCCGTTGTCGCCGATTGTATGGCGCAGGGCGTCATCATCGGTGCCACCAACCGCTCGATCCCCAGCCGTAACAACACGCTGTGCTTCTCGCCCGCACTGATCGCAACGGCGGACGACATCGACCAGATCACCGACGCGGTCGATGGCGCGCTGGGGCGTGTTTTCGGGTAAGCTGACCGAATATCAAAAAAAGAAAAACCGGCACATCGAGTGTCGGTTTTTTTTGTGAATAGTCGAAGTGCGGACAAAGCGGTCATTTTCTTGCGCCGAATCTTGTCATCCGTATGCTCATATTCACGACTGAACAAACGGAGCATTCTCCTAAATGAAGTTTTTCTCCCGCAGATATTTCTGGTCACTCTCAATGGCTTTGGTTTCGTTGACGACTGTACCAAGCCCTTCATTCGCACAAGTTTCGGAGAGTGTAACATCTCAAGTCATCTATGTTCCCTCCTACTCGCGAGTATTCACGCAGGAGGGGCGCAGCGAACCGCTCGCGTCTACCCTCGTTGTGCACAACATTAGTCTTCAATCAGAGATCAAAGTTGAGCGCGTCGAATATTACGACAGAGCGGGGCAGCTTCTCGAAACCCTCATAAATGAGCCCGTTCAACTGATGCCATTTGGGTCAATGAATGCGCTTGTACCTATTGGTAGCGTCGGAGACGGCATTGGCGCGAATTTCGTAGTCACATGGTCGGCAGAAGTTCCGGTGTCACCCCCTATCGTAGAAGCAATCATGGTCGGTGGAAGCGGCACTCAAGGGATCTCGTTTACAAGCCGAGGTCAGGTGTTGTCACAAGAACCGTAACACCGACCACTACTTTGCTTCTATGTGACCAGCTCGACCATTAAGCTAATACCTAAGCAACAGTGACTGGTTCTTTGCCACTGCGACTGGAGCTAAATTTGGGCTCAGAGCCGACATTCTCTACGTTCAAAAAAGGCCGCTCCAATCGGGACGGCCTTGAACTCGAAATCTCTCGAAAGAGGATCAGGCAGTCAGAGCGGCCAGCGTTTGGGCCACTCTCTGCTTTGCGTTTTGCCCAAAGCGTTTCGTCAATGCTTCAGGCTGTTCCTGCTATTTCAACATGACGCTGTTCCAGCTCGATTTGCCTATGCACCGCCACAGGATCAAGATCGCTTTCAGCGGGAGTGTCGATTCCAAAATGGCCGAAATTGTCTTCTCCGCGCACCAGCATTGCCGTATCGAGATCATGTTTGGTCTGACGTACATGCGCCGCAAGATACTGGATATTCAGCCCAATTCGGCGATCCTTACTTTTGTTCGGCATCGAGGCATGAAGCGTCCAACCATGGTGAAAACTCGCCTCGCCCGGACGCAGCGGACAAAGCTTAGCCTTGCTCTCATCAACTCCAAGAACAGTCTGCCCCTGCAAAAGAACGTTATCGTCATCTTCCGTTGTTTCATGGCTCATCACACCATTCGCGTGACTTCCCGGGAGCATTCGCATGCAACCGCTTTCCTCGTCCGCTGGCGACAAGGCGAGCCAAGCGGATACCTGGTCGTCATGACTCAGGCCCCAATACGTCAGATCCTGATGCCAACTGACATGCGAGGTCGAGCCAGGTTCTTTGATGATGTAGGTAACATTGTACAACAGAATGTCGGGCCCGATCAGCGCTTCGATGAGATCGAGCATCAGGGGGTGCGTAGCAAGCTTGTACGGCGAAGTTAGAATTGTGTGCGATTTGGACTTATAATGCATGGACGCACCTAGTTGGTTTTCGGCCCATTCCATTGCGGCACGGTGTTCTTGCGCTTCGGATTCAGTCAGGATCGGAACACCACCTACATAACCGTCCCGATTGTAAGCGTTCGCCCAAGTTCGTACCCTTTGGTCGATTCCCATCGTCGCCTCCCACGAAATGACTAAGCAATCGTTAGTGGAAAAATATGACCTGCCAAGCCTGTTTCGGCTTTGGTTTGCGTCGGCGCCAATGAAAATTGAAACATACCGTACCGAATGCGCGCTTGGAGCTTTTCAACCCATGATACAAAAAAGCCGCCCCAACTGGGACGGCCTTTCTTTCACTGTCTCTTTTCAGAGGATCAGGCTGTCAGAGCGGCCTGAGCTTTGGCGACAATCGCGCCGAACGCTTCCGGTTCGTGCACGGCCAGGTCGGCCAGAACTTTGCGGTCCACTTCGATACCGGCCAGGTTCAGGCCGTTGATGAAGCGGGAATATGTCAGTGCTTCGTCATGCGAACGGACAGCAGCGTTGATACGCTGGATCCACAGCGCGCGGAAGTTGCGCTTGCGGTTCTTACGGTCGCGGGTTGCATACTGGTTGGCCTTGTCGACGGCCTGACGGGCAACCTTGAAGGTGCTCTTGCGGCGGCCATAGTAACCTTTGGCAGCCTTGATGACCTTCTTGTGACGGGCGTGAGTTACGGTTCCACCTTTAACGCGGGACATCTCTTAATCTCCTCTTAGCGGTCGTAGGGCATGTAGCCCTTGACGATCTTGGCGTCGGGGGCGGACAGGGTGGTGGTGCCACGGGCGTCGCGGATGAACTTCTTGGTCCGCTTGATCATGCCGTGCCGCTTGCCGGCCTGGCCTGCCATGACCTTACCGGTTGCAGTCACCTTGAAGCGCTTTTTGGCGCTCGACTTGGTCTTCATCTTAGGCATTTCCGTCTCCTTTTTCGGGTTCGGTTCAAAACGCGACTCGGCATGCCATCTCGGCCGGTCACGCGATCAGGAGCGCCATTTACGCAAGTTCCGTCATACTGGCAAGGGGGATTCGACCAGAATCTGCGCTTTGTGCGCGGTTGGCCTGACAACGGGGCGACGGTTGCCGCCCCGGTGGTTTGTGTTAATGGCCGAACTTGCGGATTTCACCGCTTTTCAGCCGTTCTGCATAAGATGCCAGTTCCTGACGCACCACTTTCATCAGGAAGTAGAGCGCAAAGACGTTCACCACAGCCATCGCAAAGATCGCCGCATCCGAGAAGTCGATGACAGGGCCCAGATTGGCCGCCGCACCGATGACAACGAAGATGCAGAAGATGATCTTGAACACCAGCTCTTTGGTGTGACCTTCGCCGAACAGGTAAGTCCAGGCTTTGAGGCCGTAATAGGACCAGCTGATCATGGTCGAGAAGGCAAACAGAACCACGGCAATCGCCAGGATGAAGGGGAACCAGCTGAACGCGCTGCCGAAGGCGGCGGAGGTCAGGCTGACGCCGGAGTTGCCATCAACGGTGGCAATGGCGTTACCCGCCTCGTTCAGCATGTAGTTGCCCGTCGCCGGATCGACGATCAGCTGCTGCGTGATAATGATTACCAGCGCTGTCATGGTACAAATCACAACGGTGTCGATGAACGGTTCAAGCAACGATACAAAGCCTTCGGTGATCGGTTCCTTGGTCCGAACAGCCGAGTGTGCAATGGCGGCCGAGCCCACACCCGCTTCGTTCGAAAACGCCGCTCGGCGGAAGCCCTGGATCAGCGCACCGACCATGCCGCCCGCAACACCGAGACCCGTGAAGGCACCCGCGAAGATCTGGCCAAAGGCCCAGCCGATCTGATCAGCGTGCATAATGATGATGACCAGCGCTGCCAGCACATACATCACGCCCATGAACGGTACGACCTTTTCAGTCACACGCGCGATCGACTTCAGACCACCTACGATTACCGCAAAGACAATGGCCGCAAAGACCAGACCAGTGATCCAACCGGGGTAATCCCCGACAATTCCTGCGATCTGCTGGTGCGCCTGATTGGCCTGGAACATGTTGCCCCCGCCCAGCGCACCAAGGATACAGAAGATCGAGAAAAGAACCGCGAGGATCTTACCGCCAGGCAACCCAAGCTCGGCAAAGCCCTTGGACATATAATACATCGGGCCGCCCGAGACGGTGCCATCGTCATATTCATTGCGGTATTTCACGCCCAGTGTACATTCAGTGAATTTCGACGCCATGCCCAACAGGCCCGCGACGATCATCCAGAACGTGGCCCCCGGCCCACCGATCCCGATGGCAACCGCCACACCGGCAATGTTACCAAGACCAACAGTACCAGACAGCGCCGTGGCCAGAGCCTGAAAGTGGCTGACCTCACCGGCGTCGTTTGGATCGGAATAGTCGCCTTTGACAAGGCTGATCGAGTGCCCGAAGAAGCGGAACTGCACGAAAGCGAAATACAGCGTGAAAACCGTGGCCGCGACGACCAGCCAACCCACGATCCACGGAAAACCAGTTCCCGGAAACGGTGCGAAGATAAAGCTGACAAAGGGCCCGGTTGCATCGGCAAAGGCCTGATTGATCTTGTCATCCAGACCCGGAGCCTCTTGCGCCGAAGCCGCGGTGGCCATGCAAGCGGCAATCGCCGCAAGATACAGGTGTTGTAGCGTTTTCATTTTCCTGCCCACCTCAATTTACTACTGTGACCGGGACGTCGGCATGCATCACAAGGTTTTGTGTTGAGCTGCCGAAGATACGTTTCTTGATCCCATCCGCCGAAGCCCGACCCACAACGATTTGTGAGCCGCCGTTTTCGACCGTGATGGCATTCAGAGTTTCCGCCACATCGCCATGTCGAACGACGCCGTGTGCTTCGAAACCAGCTGCCTTGAGGGCATCAACAGCGGGCGTCACAATACGTGACGACGCCAAAGCGACCTCTTCCTCGCGCCGTTTGTGACGCAGGGCGTTTTCTTCCGGTGTTTGAAATGTGTAAGGGGACCATTCTATCACATAGGCGACCAGCAATTCGCATGTTCCGATCAGCTTTGCCAGATCTTTGGCAAAGGCAATCGCGCGTTCGCCGGTCTCTGTCCCGTCGAGTCCTATGACAATCTTTGTTGTCATCTTGTTCCTCCATTATTGTTGTTCAGTCCGGGGCCCGTGCCCCCGGCAGGGCAGCCGGAACTTGGAACGTTGGCTAAGACTGCCCTTAGGTCATTTATCTGGAAATTCTACCCACGAATGAAGCCCATTGTGTCAAATTCGCCCGTACGGGTCAAATTTCGCTTATAAATCAAGTTTTTCGCGTACAAAAAAGGAAACGGCCGCTTTGCCAGCGGCCGCTAATTAAATTCCGGGACTATCCGGGAAAAAGCCTATTCAGGATCGGTGCTGTAGATCAGGCGTTCGTCGCAGGGGGCCACGCGCAGGATGTTGGTGGTACCCGGAACATTGAAAGGTACGCCCGCCGTGACCACAATCTGATCCGCCTCGGACGCAAATCCCCCAGCACGTGCAGCACGGGCCGCGTTGACCACTGCACCCTTGAATCGTTGCAGTTCAGGCGTCATCACGCAGTTACAGCCCCAGCTCAGACACAACCGACGCGCCGTGCCGCGTTGCGAGGTCATGGCAATGATCGGCACCCCTGGACGTTCGCGCGCAGTCAGAGAGGCCGTTGTGCCGCTTTGGGTGAAACAACAGATGGCCTTGATGTCGGTCTTTTCTGCAATCTCACGGGCTGCCGCTACGATGCCGTCGGCAACAGTGGTACCCTTGGCAGTGCGCGAGGCGGAGATGATCTGGGTATAAGTCGGGTCGGCCTCAACCTCGATGGCGACCTTGTTCATGGTCTGCACAGCCTCAACCGGATAGGCTCCAGCGGCCGATTCCGCGCTGAGCATGATGGCGTCCGTCCCTTCATAGATCGCCGTCGCCACATCCGATACCTCGGCGCGGGTGGGCATCGGGCTTTCGATCATGCTTTCCAACATCTGGGTCGCCACAATGACCGGTTTGGCAGCGCCACGGCACCTACGGACCAGACGTTTCTGGATTGGCGGCACAGCAGAGACCGGCAGTTCCACGCCCAGATCACCCCGCGCCACCATGATCCCATCTGACGCATCGAGAATATCGTCAAACGCCTCAACCGCAGCGGGCTTTTCAATCTTTGAAAGGATCGCAGCACGACCGTCAGCCAAAGACCGGGCCTCGAACACATCCTTGGCACGCTGTACGAAGCTCAGCGCCAGCCAGTCGACACCCAGCTGACAGACAAACTCCAGATCGTCGCGGTCCTTGGCCGACAACGCCGCCAGCGGCAGCACAACATCCGGGACATTCACGCCCTTGCGGTTTGAGATGGTGCCGCCAACCTCGACCGTGCAGTTGGCGAAGTCCTGACCGCAGTCCTGAACCGTCAGGCGGATCTTGCCATCATTCACCAACAGGCGCGCACCCGGCTCAAGCGCCGCAAAAATCTCGGGGTGCGGCAGGCATACCCTGTTTATGTCTCCGGCGGCGGGATCAAGATCAAGGCGGAAGGCCGCGCCTTCCTCCAACTCTTCCGCCTCATTGGCAAAGACGCCAACGCGCAGCTTTGGCCCCTGAAGGTCAGCCAGAATGGCAATCGGGCTGTCCAGATCCTTTTCGACCTGCCGAATAATCTTGTGCCGCTCGCGGATCTCATCGTGGCTGCCGTGGCTCATGTTCAGTCGAAACACATCGGCCCCGGCTTCGTGCAAAGCACGAATGGTGTCATAGTCACTCGACGCCGGTCCCAGCGTCGCCACGATTTTTACATTTCTCAGGCGTCGCATTGGTCTTGATCTCCTTACGTCGTCTTAATTGCTGATTAGGGTACAGCAAAATGTTACCGCAAACATCGGCTGAGTGCTTATTGCGCAATTCCCTTTTCAAAGCAACTGCCCTACACCTGCGACAAACTAGATGACAGGCTCATGACATACACCCCATTTTTCGTCCATGGCGCGGATCGCCCGTCGCGCTGGTTGATTACATGTGATCACGCGACCAATACCGTGCCGCCAGAAGTGAACGGAGGCGACCTTGGCTTGCCGCGTGAAGATATGGAACGTCACATTGCCTATGATGTCGGGGCATATGAAGTCTCCAAACATCTGGGTGAGATTTTGGATGCACCAGTGATTGCCGCCAATTTCTCGCGTCTTGTAATCGACCCCAACCGTGGCGAGGACGACCCGACCCTGTTGATGAAGCTCTATGACGGTTCGATCATCCCCGGCAACCGCCACGCGGACGCCGCCGAGCGCGAATGGCGGCTGAACATGTGCTATCGCCCCTATCACGAGGCGCTGGCGCAAATGGCCGCCCTGCCCCACGCGGTGGTCGTTTCAATGCACTCCTTCACCCGCCAGCTTCGCGGACGTGATCCTCGCCCCTGGCACATCGGCGTCTTGCACACTCCGGACGAACGTTTTTCGCGCCCCCTGATCGAACGCCTTCAGGCCGAAGATGATCTGTGTGTTGGCGTCAACGAACCTTACACTGGCGTGTTGCCGGGTGACGCGATTGACAAGCATTGCACCGCTTTTGGCCGCCCTAACGCTTTGATCGAGCTGCGCAATGACCTGATCGGCGACCACGAGGGGCAGCGAGAATGGGCCGAACGTTTGGCAGTTGTCTTGCAAGACGCACTGGATTCCAGTGACCTTTGAAGACGCAGGTCGCTGTTTGCGATCCGTACTTCACGCTGTTGTGAGCGCACAGCTTGATCCCCATATAGTAGGGGAAAGGGGATCGTCGTGACACATGAGTTTCTGACAACTTTTTTCGGCTGGATGGCCGCCCTCAATATCGCGGTTCTTCTGTTCACCACTGTCATGGTCCTGCTGTTGCAGGATTGGATTGCGGGCATTCATGGCAAGCTGTTCCAAATGGAGCAGCCAGACGTGAAACGTGCGTATTTCAGATATCTTGCCAATTACAAGATTCTAACCCTTGTCTTTTGCATTGTGCCCTGGCTGGCTTTGAAACTGATGTAGGTGGGCCAGCCGGCTTATTGTAACAAGGCTGCGGGGTTGTTAGGTCAAGCACAGCACACAAAGCCACCCGGAGCAGCCTTATGGACAAGCAAACCGAAATCGAACTTCAGGCCGCCGCGTTTCGTCGGCTGCAAAAACACCTGATGGAAGACCGCACCGACGTTCAGAACATCGACATGATGAATCTGGCCGGATTCTGCCGCAATTGCCTGTCGCGCTGGTATCAGGAAGCCGCCAATGAAAAAGGCATCGAGATGGGCAAGGACGAGGCCCGCGAGGTGTTTTACGGCATGACCATGGATGAATGGAAAGCCAACTATCAGACCGACGCCAGCCCCGAGAAACAGGCAGCCTTCAAAGTTGCTTTCGAAGAAAATGTAACGAAAAAGGGCTGAGCCCAAATAAAAAGCCCGCCAAATCGGCGGGCCTTTTCTTTAGATCGCTGCCTTGCGGCTTTCGTCCAGATAAATTTCGCGCAGCCGTTTGGCAATCGGCCCCGGTGTGCCGTCGCCCAGCGCAACCCCGTCGATCTCGACCACCGGCATGACAAAAGCACTGGCCGAGGTTGTGAAGGCTTCATCCGCTTCTTTGGCCTCGTCGATTGTAAACAAACGCTCTTCGATTTCCATCTGCGCTTCGGCTGCCATGCGCAATACAGCCTTACGCGTGATTCCGTGCAAAATATCGTTGGACAGCGGGCGGGTGACGATTTTGCCGTTTTTGACGAAATAAGCGTTGTTGCTGGTGCCTTCGGTCACATAACCGTCTTCGACCATCCAGGCATCGTCGCAGCCTGCTTTTTTGGCCATCATCTTGCCCATCGACGGATAGAGCAGCTGGACGGTTTTGATATCGCGGCGGCCCCAGCGGATATCTTCAATCGAGATGATTTTGGCGCCTTTCTGTGCAGCCGGACTATCAGCCAGCCCGGGCTTGTTCTGCGTAAACAGAACAAGGCTGGGTTTGGTATCTGCGGATGGGAAAACAAAATCCCGGTCGCCATCGCTGCCGCGTGAAACCTGCAGGTAAACCAGACCTTCTTCGATTTCGTTCAGCTCAACCAGCTTGCGGTGAATCTCAAGTAACTCGTCCTTGGTGCAGGGTTCGGCCATCTCCAACTCGTCCAGCGATCGTTTCAGGCGAACCGCGTGACCTTCGAAATCGATCAGCTTGCCATCCAAAACGCTGGTGACTTCGTAAACCGCGTCTGCAAACAGGAAGCCACGGTCAAAGATTGATACCTTGGCTTCGGCCTCGGGCAGGTATTCGCCATTTACGTATACGGTTCGGGTCATGTTTGTCTCCTCAGCCCCAGAGCGCGGACACCGGCGGGTGCACTCCGGCGTCGTCAAAAATCAGCGGGGTGTCGCGGTCTTCGGCCAACAGAAGCGGGCCGTCAAGGTCTGTCACCATCGCACCCTGCGCCAGAAGTGTCGCAGGGGCCATGGCAAGTGAACTGCCAACCATACAACCCACCATGATGTCATAGCCTTCGGCAATTGCGGCCTTGCGCAGCTCCAGCGCCTCGGTCAGACCGCCGGTTTTGTCGAGCTTGATGTTAATGACATCATATTTGCCCTTCAGCTTGGGCAGGCTGGCGCGGTCATGGCAGGATTCGTCTGCACAAACCGGCACAGGACGATCCATCCCAATCAACGCATCGTCGTCCCCCGCAGGCAAAGGTTGCTCAACCAGTGCCACGCCCAACCGTACCAGATGCGGGGCGAGGTCGGCGTAAACCGCAGCCGACCAGCCTTCGTTCGCGTCCACAATGATCTTGGATTCAGGCGCACCAGCCCGCACGGCCTCAAGCCGAGGCATATCATCAGGTGTACCCAGTTTGATCTTCAACAGAGGACGATGTGCATTCTCAGCCGCCTGAGCCTGCATCGCCTCCGGTGCGTCCAGCGACAATGTGTAGGCCGTGATCTCGGGGCCGGGTACCGGCAGGCCAGCAAGATCCCAAGCACGTTTGCCAGCGCGTTTGCATTCCAGATCCCACAACGCGCAATCCACGGCGTTCCGGGCAGCACCCGCAGGCAGCAGGTCCATCAGCGACTGTCGGCTAAAGTCCACAGGCAGACCGGCAATCTCGGCCTCAACCGACTCGAGCGTTTCATCATAGCGCGCGTAAGGAACGCACTCGCCCCAGCCCTGATGCGTCCTATCCGAAACCCGAACCGTCAGCACTTTTGCTTCGGTTCGCGACCCACGCGAGATGGTAAAAACCTGCGCCAGCCGAAACACATCGCGAGAGACCTCTATCTGCACGCAACCGCTCCTTCATCTTTTTCCAAATACTCCCGCCGGAGGCGGAAGAACCCGCCACCGGCACGTGTCTCAGATCACATCGCCGCCAGCGCGTCCACCAACTTGCCGGATCCAAAGCGGAACGGGTCGGTTGCAGGCAGACCCATGTCGGCTTCGATTTTGGCCAGATAAGCCGTCGCATCCTCTTCAGACATGTGCTGCGTGTTCACCGAAACGCCGACAACCTGACAATCCGGGTTCGCCACTTTGGCCAGCGCCAGCGCGGTGTCGCGCAGGGCTTCCAACGATGGCTGCTGATAGGTCGGCAGACCACGCATATGTTCACGGGTGGGTTCGTGGCTCAAGATCAGGGCGTCCGGCTGACCCCCATGGATCAGTGCCATCGTCACGCCGGAATAAGACACGTGGAACAGCGAACCCTGCCCTTCAATCAGGTCCCAGTGGTCCTCATCATTGTCGGGCGTCAGCCATTCGATCGAACCCGCCATGAAATCCGCAATGACTGCGTCAAGCGGCACACCATCGCCGGTGATCAGGATACCGGTCTGACCGGTCGCCCGGAACGTTGACTTCATACCACGCTTGCGCATTTCCGCGTCCATCGCCATCGCAGTGTACATCTTGCCAACCGAGCAATCGGTGCCCACAGCCAGGCAACGCTTGCCTTTGCGCTTGATTCCGTTGGCAATTGGGTAATCCACCTCAGGCACACGCACATCGTGCAACTTTTGACCGGTTGCTTCGGCGACGGCCACCAGATCGGGTTCGTCGCGCAGAAGGTTGTGCAGGCCCGAGGCCAGGTCGAATCCTTCCTCCAGCGCCATAACCAGAACCTTTTTCCAGTCCTGGCTGATGACACCGCCACGATTGGCCACGCCAATAACCAAAGTCTTTGCACCGGCTGCCTTTGCCTCGGTCAGGGTCATATCCGTCAGACCCAAGTCAGCCTTGCACCCTTCCATTCGGTACTGGCCGACGGCGTTTTCGGGACGCCAATCTTTGATGCCCACAGCCACTTTGGCCGCCAATTGGTCGGGCGCATCGCCCAAAAACAGCAGGTACGGTGTCTCGATCATTGCGGTCACTCCTTTGATTCCGGCCTAAGCTAGAGAAGCGGCAAAACGAGCGTTTCGCGTTTTTGTCCGCCCAGAATGGTCGGCGCGCGATTATCATGCGCAGATTTGCCAAGAAGCGCAAAAATCTTCGAAGTTTTCAAAGTGACTAAACTTTAATCACCTTCTTCGACTTGCTCCATTGCTGTTTTCTGCAACCGCATTGCCGCAGATGCACAATCGCTCTTGCGCCGCCTTGCGCAATTTAATACCTCATTGAGCAGGAAAATCGCAATTTCATTACTCACACGAGGTCCAGATGAGTTTTCGCATCCAACCTGCCGCACCAGCACGCCCAAACCGTTGTCAGCTTTTTGGCCCCGGGTCGAACACCAAGCTGTTCCCCAAAATGGCCGCTTCGGCTGCGGATGTGATCAACCTTGACCTCGAGGATTCGGTTGCGCCTTCGGACAAGGATGTTGCACGCACCAATGTCATTGAAGCGCTGAATACCGTTGATTGGGGCAACAAATACATGTCGGTCCGGATCAACGGGCTGGACACGCCCTACTGGTACCGCGATGTTGTCGACGTTCTTGAGCAGGCAGGCGACCGTCTGGACCAGATCATGATCCCCAAAGTCGGATGCGCGGCGGATGTCTATGCGGTGGACGCGCTGGTCACTGCCATCGAACGCGCCAAGGGCCGCACAAAACCAATCAGCTTTGAGGTCATCATCGAATCTTCTGCCGGCATCGCGCATGTCGAAGAAATCGCGGCCTCTTCCCCCCGCTTGCAGGCCATGAGCCTTGGGGCAGCGGATTTCGCAGCCTCGATGGGAATGCAGACCACTGGCATCGGTGGCACGCAGGAAAACTACTATATGCTGCGCGATGGCGAAAAACACTGGTCTGATCCGTGGCACTGGGCGCAAGCCGCCATCGTTGCTGCTTGCCGAACTCATGGCGTGTTGCCGGTGGATGGGCCGTTCGGTGATTTCAGCGACGACGAAGGCTATGTCGCGCAGGCCAAACGTTCAGCGACTTTGGGCATGGTCGGTAAATGGGCGATCCATCCCAAGCAAATCGCACTGGCCAATCAGGTCTTTACCCCATCGGACGAAGCCGTGTCCGAAGCGCGCGAAATTCTTGCCGCCATGGAACAGGCCAAGGCAAATGGCGAAGGCGCGACTGTTTATAAAGGGCGTTTGGTCGACATCGCCTCAATCAAGCAGGCCGAAGTCATTGTGGCTCAGGCTGAACTGATTGCGGCAGGCAGCTAAGTTAAAAAAGGGCGCTCAATCGAGCGCCCTTTTTTTGCGGATATTTCAACGACCAAATACTTCATTGGGCGTCCACGTAAAGCGTTCACCCTTCTTTCCTGACTTCATCATCAGGCAAGAGGTTCCCAGCTTCTGGAAGTAAACGATCTTCAACGGATACCAACCCGCTTTGGGCACTTCTACTTCGGTGCGCTGATTGGCTTCACAGCCTTGAATGCCGGATACACGGCCAATCTGTTGGCCTCCTACATAGGCCTCGATCCCGTCGTTGGACCACGTTTCCAGCTCGTAAACCCCCGGCGAGTTGAACCGCATATAGCCTGTCACCTCGGCGGCAACATTATAAGCCTGGTCGAACGTCATAACGTCTTCGCCCTTGCTTGTGTCCCTGTAATCTAACCCCCGCAGCGGTTGTCCGGGCTTTGCTTTAGACAATAGGCTTTTCGCCTGACTCAGATCCCGGATCTTCTTGTGCTGGTTGCCCGTACCAAAGTACTTTACGTTCAACCCTGCCTTCGGGCTGGGTTGCGGACTGGCAGGTTGCAGTTTCAGCGGTGCAGACCAAGCAGCCCCGGCAACCACCGACACGGCAATTGCGGCTGCCATTGTTTGAACAAGTTTCATCGTTATCTCCCTGTTTGCGTGCCGTTTTGGCTAGGCTTATCCCCTGGCAACGTCATTACAGTGACACTAGGCCCTGAATTTTTACCCTGCAAGAGAGTGAAGCTTCACAATTTCAGACGTTACGCGCGCAAGTCCTTGGGCGATCCCATAACCACATACGACGTGATCGACGTAACATGGGGCAGTGTTCCCAACACCTCGGTATGAAAAGTCTTGTAGGACGGCAGGTCGGCGCATTCGACCCGAAGTAAGTATTCGATAGTGCCAGTGATGTTGTGGCATTCAACAACCTCGGGGGCTTGTTGCAGGGCGCGTTCAAACCCCTCTTGCGCGGCTTTTGTGTGCTCACCTAAGCCAACACCGATATAGGCAACAAAGCCTACCCCCATAGCGGTTGGGTCCAGAACCGCGCGATAGCCAGTGATAACCCCAGCCTTTTCAAGCTCTTGCACGCGGCGCAGACAGGCCGAGGGCGACAGACCGACCCGTTCGGCCAATTCTAGGTTACTGATCCGCCCATCACGTGTTAATTCACGCAATATCTGGCGGTTTATTTGATCATTCTTCATCATAAGTTGCGAACTTACCGAAAAGACGCACGAAAAAGCAATTTCATTCTTTCAGACCCCGGCAATACTGCGCGCCATGACCTATGACATCCTGATGGCCCTGATCGTCTTCGCCTTCGTGACCTCGATCACCCCGGGGCCAAACAACCTGATGCTGATGGCATCAGGCGCGAATTTTGGTTTTCGACGCTCGATCCCGCATATGTTGGGCATTGGCCTGGGGTTCACGGTCATGGTGCTGCTGGTGGGTGCAGGGTTGGTACAGGTGTTCGACAGGTACCCGATCAGCCACACAGCGTTGAAAATCGTTTCCGTCGTTTATCTGCTGTATCTGGCTTGGAAGATTGCACATGCCGCACCAGCCCAAGGATCCGAGGCGTCGGGTGTCCCCATGACTTTCCTGCAAGCGGCCGCCTTTCAATGGGTGAATCCCAAGGCGTGGGCCATGGCCCTGACGGCCACGACGGCATATGCCCCCAATCAAACGCTGTACGCGATCCTGCTGGTGGCCCTTGTTTTTGGGGCGGTCAATCTGCCTTCGGTCAGCACCTGGACGGTCCTTGGTCAGCAGATGGCGCGCGTGCTGACAAATCCGCGCAGGCTGGTGGCCTTCAACTGGACTATGGCAGCGCTGCTTATTGCCTCGCTCTACCCTGTGCTTTGACCGCATTGAGTGATGATGACAAGCCGTGGTTCTTGGGCTATCCCGCATAGCATCTGACACGCTATGCGGCATACAAGAAAGGTATCCCTGATGGCCAACCCACTTTACGATGGTTTGTTCGGCGTTCACGCAGGAAAAGACACAACTTTTTTGTATTTACCTGATGGTGAAACCCTCAGCTATCAGGCGTTTTTGAACACCGCAGCTCAGATCGCGCATGTATCGGCAAAGCTGGGTCTGAAACCCGGGGATCGCGTGGCCGCGCAGATCGAAAAATCGCCCGAGGCGCTGGCACTTTTTGCCGCCTGCGCACAGGCTGGCCTTGTGTTCCTGCCGCTCAACACCGCCTATACCGTCGATGAACTGACGTATTTCATCGAGAACAGCGGCGCGTCTCTTGTCGTTTGTGATCACTCCGCTCTCGAAAAGCTAAGACCGGTAGCGGCCCGGCTTGATGCGCAGGTTGAAACCCTGAACGCCGATGGCTCGGGCTCTTTGACGGAACAGGTAAAAGGTATGCCTGTGCATTTCGAGACCGTTGACCGGGACGGAGAGGATTTGGCGGCCTTCCTCTATACATCCGGAACTACGGGGCGGTCGAAGGGCGCGATGCTATCGCAGAATAACTTACTGTCCAACGCGCAGACATTGGTCGAAGAATGGCGCTTTACTTCTGACGACGTGCTGCTGCACGCCTTACCGATCTTTCACACCCATGGGCTGTTTGTGGCGACTAACGTCATGCTGGCAGTCGGGGGCAGCATGATCTGGCTGCCCAAATTCGATCTGGACCAGATCATCGACTGGATGCCGCGCGCCACGTCAATGATGGGCGTTCCAACCTTCTACACCCGCCTTCTGGGCGACGCGCGTTTCACCAAGGACCTGTCGGCCCATATGCGGTTGTTCGTGTCCGGCTCGGCCCCTTTGCTGGCCGACACCCATGTGCAGTTCGAAGAACGTACCGGCCACCGTATCCTGGAACGCTACGGCATGACCGAAACAAATATGAACACGTCAAACCCCTATGACGGAGAGCGCCGCGCCGGAACAGTCGGCTTCCCGCTGCCCGATGTCGAGCTGAAGGTTTGCGACGCTGACGGCAACACCCTCCCGCAAGGAGAAATCGGTGTCCTAGAGGTGCGCGGTCCCAACGTCTTCAAAGGTTATTGGCAGATGCCCGAGAAGACCGCTGCGGAACTGCGCGCGGATGGGTTCTTCATCACCGGCGATCTGGGGCGCATAGATGAGGACGGATATGTCCATATCGTCGGGCGCAACAAAGACCTGATCATCTCGGGCGGCTACAACATTTATCCCAAAGAGATCGAATTGGTTCTGGACGACCAACCCGGTGTGCTGGAAAGCGCGGTGATCGGTGTGCCGCACCCGGACTTCGGCGAAACCGTCCTGGGTGTGATCGTGGCCGAGCCCGGAGAAAGCCCCGATTTGGACCAGATACAAACCTCAGTGTGTGAAAGCCTGGCGCGGTTCAAACATCCGCGCAAATTGATCGTGATGGATGAACTGCCCCGCAATACCATGGGCAAAGTTCAGAAAAACGTCTTGCGCGATCAGTACAAGGACATTTTCTCAAACGCCTAAGGTTGAGCGTCTTTATACCCTGCCTTGGGATTTCCATCCAAGGATGCTGAGGCAGGCAAACAAAACTGCCGCCACACAGACAATCGATGGTCCCGCAGGGGTGTCAAAAACATAAGCCGCTCTTAGCCCTGCAACGGCTGAAAACGCGCCGATCCCGGCGGCAATCAGGGCCATGGACTCGGGTGAACGCGCCAAGTTGCGGGCCGCTGCGGCCGGAATGATTAGCATGGCCGCAATCAGCAGAACGCCCACAACTTTGATCGCCACTGCCACGGTGACAGCCAGGGACAGTGTCAGGATCAACTGCTCTCGCTTAGGATCAAAGCCACTGGCATAAGCCAGTTCTTCGTTCAGAGTGGCCGTCAACAGCTGCGACCAGCGCCAGGTGATCAGCGCAACAACCAACGCCGCACCGCCCCAGATCACGATGAGGTCCGAACGGGAGACTGCCAGAATATCCCCGAACAGATACGCCATCAAATCGATGCGTACACCGGACAGGAACGACACAGCCACCAATCCAAACGCCAGGGCAGAATGCGCCAGAACGCCCAATAGGGTATCCATCGCATAACCGCGACCGGCCAACAGGGTCACGGTCAGCGCCATGATCAACGCAACGGCCAGTGCGCCGGTGAAGATCGATATCTGAAAGGTCAGCGACAACGCCACGCCCAGAATCGCGGCATGCGCCGTTGCATCCCCAAAATACGCCATGCGCCGCCACACGACGAAACACCCAAGAGGGGCTGCCGCAAAGGCCACGCCGACACCGGCGAGCGTCGCGCGAGTCATGAAATCATCAAGCATTATTCTGCCGCTTCTTTGGGTGGGTGGTCATGATCATGATCGTGATTGTGGTCATGCTCGTGCCGGTACAGCGCCAGCGCACCACCGGTGCCCGTGCCAAACAGGGCCCTGTATTCCGGTGCCGACGCCACAACCGCCGGAGAGCCTTCGCAACAGACATGTCCATTGAGGCAAATCACTCTGTCCGAGGCGCTCATGACCACGTGCAATTCGTGGCTGATCATCAGGATGGCACATCCGGTTTCACGGCGCACCGACTCAATCTGTTGATAGAAGCTGGCTGACCCACGTTGATCCAGCCCCTGGGTCGCCTCGTCCAGCAACAGAATGTCAGGCCGGTTGATCAACGCCCGCGCCAGCAGTACCCTTTGGAACTGTCCACCGGACAACTGAGACATCTGGCGGTGCAACAGATCCGGCACACCGGCAGTTTCCAGCGCTGCAACACACTGCTTGTGCGACACACGGTCGGTCAGGCGCATAAACCGTTCGACGGAAATGGGCAAAGTCGGGTCGACATGCAGCTTCTGAGGTACATACCCAATCTTCAGGCCTGGCTTCAGGGACACTTGCCCAGAAGACGGACGCGTCGCACCGATAATGGCCCGCAGCAAGCTGGTTTTTCCCGAACCATTGGGACCGACGATGGTGACGATTTCACCCGGTTCGACGGCCATGTCCACACGACTCAGCACGGTATGCGCCCCATAGCGCACGCTGAGGTTTTCAACGGTGATCAAGGCCATCTTTATGCCTTTTCGGTGCAGTCGGGGCAGAGACCCTCGGCTTCCACAACCGTACGTTCAATCTCGAAACCCGCCGCGCGTGCGGCGGCGCCCAGAACACCTTTAGCCGGGGCTGATTGCGCTTCGGCCACGGCATCACACTTTCTACAGATCATGAACGCCGGAGAATGCGACTGCCCCGGATGCGAGCACGCCACAAACGCATTCAACCGCTCGATCTTGTGGACAAATCCGTTCTGCACCAGAAAATCCAACGCGCGATACGCAACGGGCGGCTGTGAGCCAAAACCTTCATCGCGAAGTCGGTCCAGAATTCCGTAAGCGCCAATCGCGCGATGCTCTTGCAGCAGCATTTCAAGAACCTTGCGGCGCACTGGCGTCAGGCGCAGCCCTTCAGCCGCACACCGCGCTTCTGCCGAGGCCAGGGCCGTCTCGACGCATGTCTGATGGTCATGTTCTTGAAACCCTACCGGAGCCGTGTCTTTGGCCGGTACAGGGCGTGCATCACTTGTCATGTTATTTCATATCATGTATTGCCACTCGCAACGTTATAAAATCACACAGAGGGTCTGATGTCCAGAAAGCTTCTTCCATTGTCGATCACAGCTGCATTGATGGGTGGAACGGCCCTTGCGGACGCACCAAATGTTGCGGTTGATATTGCACCGGTCCATTCGCTGGTCGCCCGTGTTATGGACGGCGTCGGAACCCCGGACCTGATCGTTGCACCAGGTGCTTCGCCGCATGAATACAACCTTCGCCCGTCTGAAGCCGCAGCGCTGCAAGAGGCCGATCTTGTGTTCTGGATGGGCGAAGATCTGACGCCATGGATGGAGAATGCGATCAATACGCTGGCCGACGGTGCAACCGTCACATCCATGCTGGAGGCCGACGGTACTGTTCTTCTCGATTTCCGCGAAAACGCTCTGTTCGAGGCGCATGATCACGGGGACGAAGACGATCATGACCACGACGACCACGCCGAAGACAAGGATCACGACGATCACGACCACGGCGATGATCACGACCATGATGATCACGCCAAAGAAGATGGGCACGATCATGACGATCATGCCAAAGATGACGACCATGATCACGAAGAACATGCGGACCACGACGGGCATGATGATCACGACGATCACGGCCACGAAGATCATGCCGAAGAAGATGGGCAAGATCATGAGGATCATGACGAGCACGATCATGACGATCACGCCAAGGATGACCATGATGATCACGACGACCATGGCCACGAAGGGCACGCCCATGGCGACCATGACCCCCATGCCTGGCTGTCACCGGCAAATGCAGAAACCTGGCTGAATGTGATCGCGGCGCAGCTGTCTGCGGCGGACCCTGAAAATGCTGGCACCTATTTTGCCAACGCCGCAGCTGCGCGCGAAGAAATGGCTGCGCTGTCTGCTGAAGTGGCCGAAACCTTGGACCCTGTGCGGGGCGGCAGCTTCATCGTGTTCCACGACGCCTACCAGTATTTTGAGGACGCCTTCGACTTCCCCGCCTCGGGCGCAATTTCGATCGGTGATGCGTCCGACCCCAGCCCAGCGCGCATTGCGGAAGTTCAAGGGCGTATCCGCGATGAAGGTATCGACTGCGTATTGACGGAACCTCAGTTCAATCCGGGCATCGTTGAAAGCGTCATGGGTGGCGTCGAGGCAAAAACCAGCGTGATTGATCCGCTGGGATCCAATCTGGAACCGGGTGTCGATCTTTATCCAAATGTCATTCGTAGTCTGGCGAAATCCCTGGCCGAGTGCCTCTGAATCTGTCGTTTCAGCCCGGCCAAGGTCGGGCTGCTTGCAGCCCGGGGTAACGCTTTTTGCGAGTATTTCAGTTGGGTGACAGCGTTACCCCGGGCGCTCAAACAATCACGTCAACACCCGGTTCAAAAAAGGCGCGCAATCAATCGCTGTCGGTCTTTGCTGCAACACAAACCGCGCAAAAGTCAGCTTGTGTTGCGATCCGATTGCACAATCCAGTCCAAAAACTGTGCGGCGCCAGCCTTGCCAGAGCCCGATGGGGTAACCGAACAAAAGTACCCTCGTGACGTCTCGCGCTCATGATCGCAAGCGCGTACCAGCGATCCACTTGCAAGGTATTCACGCATCAAGGGAGACCAGCCGATTCCAACGCCGAGCCCGTTCAAAATCGCGCGCAGGTAAACCATGTAACTGACATACGTGTCATGAGGTGGCGGTTGCGAAATAACAAGCCCAGTTCCGGCGAAGAAACGATTCCAGTCGCCACGATGATCCGCGCTGTTGAGGTGCAGTAGTTTCTGTTCCGACAGCGATTGCAAATCGAAGGGCGCACGGTTGTCCAACAGATCAGGATGGCACACGGCGATCATGCTTTCCTTGAAAATCAAACCGCTTACGGTTTGCGCCAGTCCCCCTTCCCCGAACAGAATAACGACATCGCAGGCGTTTGGATCGAAATCGTCGTTCTGATCTCGCGTCATGACCTGAAGTTTGACATCCGGAAAGGTGGCCTGAAACTCGGCCAGCCTTGGCAGCAGATAGTGGCTAGTGAAGCCGATACTCGCACTGACCTTCAAGGTGTCAACCGCGTAACGGCTCTGCAACGCTTCAAACCCGTCTCGGATCGCCTCGAAACCTGCGCCTACGGCTTTGGCCAGAAGGGCTCCGTCCTCGGTTAAAGTCAGTTTCGGCTTACTTCGAAGGAATAGCTGCGTACCCAGCTCTGCTTCAAGGGCGGCGATCTGACGGCTGATCGCTGGCTGCTGGACGTTCAGTTCCCGCGCGGCCCGCGAAAAACTTAGATGTCGCGCTGATGCATCGAATGCATTGATCTGGTGAAGAGGGATCGGCCGCGTCACAATCATTCCTCAGGTGAATGTATTCCATTCATCGTTTCCGTCTTTCCTCAAATTTTCAACCGCGAAATGATGCTGGGGACAACGCGAGGGGAACAGGTCTTGCAGAAACGTATTCTGGCGCTTGGTGGAGATGGCATTGGCCCGGAAATCCTGACCTACGGGTTGCAGACCGTTCAGCAGCTTGCAGCCCTTGCCGGGATCGAGGTTGAGGTCACACACGGGCTGCTTCACGGCGCGGCGTGGGAAGCGCATCAGACATTTTGTACCGACGACGTTCTACAGCAGGCACGCATATCAGATGCTGTTCTGATCGGCGCTGTAGGCGGACCCCAATGGGATAACATCCGCGTCCCCGGAGGCGCCGAATGCCAGGACGGGCTGATGTATTTGCGTCATCATTTGCAAACCTATCTGGGTTTGCGCCCGGCACGTGCCCGGGCACCTTTGCTGGGCAGAACCCCGTTTCGCGAAAATCTGGCACACCAGACCGATGTCCTGATCCTGCGTGAAATGTGTGGCGGCGCCATGTTTGCAACCGAACGTGGACGACGCGACGTAGGGGGGCTGCGGCAAGGCTATGACCTGACCGCCTATGACGAGGCCGAAGTGGCGCGCTTCGCGCATGGGGGATTTCAGCTGGCCCGGCAAAGGCGCGGCAGACTTGTCAGCTGCGACAAATCCAACGTCATGGAAAGCTACAAACTCTGGCGCGAGGTCGTGACGGAAGTGTCCCGCGACTATCCGGATGTCGTGTTCGAGAACATGTTTGCGGACAATTGCGCCTATCAGCTGATGATGCGGCCACATGATTTCGACGTGATCCTGAGCTGCAACCAACTGGGCGACATTCTCAGCGACCTGTCGGCGGTTTATGCCGGTTCGTTGGGTATGCTGCCTTCTGCCTGCCTGTCGGCCAACCCGGATCAAGGACCGGTCTTTGGAATTTACGAAAGCACCGCCGGATCAGCCCCAGATATAGCAGGCCAAGGCATCGCAAACCCAATAGGGACAATCTTGTCTGTCGCGATGATGTTCACCTACAGTTTTGGACTTCCGGAGTTCGAAACCAAAGTGGAAGCGGCAACAGACGCCACCCTGAAAGACGGCATCAGGACGCCCGATATTGGCGGTTCCGCCACTGGGTCTGAGGTGACGCGAGCGATCCTTGAAAGGCTCACCGGATGAGCGCGTTCGACTATGTGATCGCCGGGGGAGGTTCGGCCGGGTGCGTGCTGGCTGCGCGACTGGCCGAAGAGCGCGACGTGTCGGTCTGTCTGGTTGAGGCAGGCGGTCGCGGACGTGATCTTTTTATTCAAATGCCCGCAGGAAACGGGTTTGTCTTTGGCAATCCCAAACTCGATTGGGGATATGTGTCGGTCCCTCAGGTGGGTTTGAACGGTCGGTCAATTTACTATCCACGCGGCAAAGCGCTTGGCGGGTCGTCGATTGTCAACGGCATGATCTATATGCGTGGTGTTGCCGCCGATTATGACGCTTGGCAACAACCCGGTTGGAGTTTCGCCGAGGTTCTTCCTTATTTTCGTCGCTCCGAAGGGTCACGTGACCGGCGTGATGCCTGGCATGGCACAGACGGACCTCTCAAGACCGAACCCGCGCGCAATTTTGGCCCAATGGACCAAGCCTTTATCGACGCAGCGATCTGCGCAGGGCACCGTAAAACCAGTGACTTCAACGGGTCTGAAAGGACTGGTGTAGCCCGGAATGACAGCACGGTCAGCAACGGCGTCAGGCAATCTGCAGCAATTTCCTACCTTCGAAAAACGCCGCCAAACCTGACAATTCGAACCGGAACTCATATCGCGCGGATCGTGACACGAGGCGGCAGGGCAACAGGGATTGAAACGCTTGCGGGTGAAGTAATCGAAGCCGAACGCGAAGTGATCTGTTGTCAGGGTGCTTTTGGAACACCGCAGCTTTTGATGCTGTCGGGGATCGGTCCGGCAGATCACTTGCGCTCTCATGGGATCAAGGTGGTGGCCGACCTGCCTTCGGTCGGTGCGCATTTGTCTGACCACCCGGATGTTTCAATGCAATGGGGATCAACGCGGCATGACCTGAGCCACGCCAGATATCAGCGCCTCGATCATGCTATGAAATTGATGCTCCACTGGCTGTTGAATGGCGGCGGCCCCGGAGGTGGTGCGTTCTTCTCTACGGTTTTGTTCCACGCTTTTGAGGATCCGATGTTACCCGAGCTCGAGGTTTTCATGACGCCAATGGTTGTCGAGGAAAACCTGGGAAACGGCGCGCGGGAAGATGTACCCTTGCTACAGCGCTTGGGGCGCAGGTTGTTGGTAAGGGGGCGCAAGATGGCGCGGCCCGGCGTTCAGATCGATATCAATCTCGAACGTCCGCGATCAGAAGGATCTGTTCGATTGGCCTGTAAAGATCCGCGGAAGCATCCGCTGATTGACCCCAACTATTTTTCCGACCCCCACGATATCGACGTCCTGCGGCGGGGCGTTGAGGTCATGCGCGAGATCATAGGGCATAACCCGATTGCCAAACTCGTCACAGAAGAGCTCGGCGTTTGGAAAAACGCCAGAACCGATGCCGAGATCGAACAGGCAATTCGAAACACCGCTTACACAGGCCACCATCCTGCATGCACATCCCGAATGGGCGAGGTTTTAGATAATGAGCTCCGCGTGCACGGGATTGAGGGGCTGCGTGTTTGCGATGCCTCTGCCATGCCACGCCAGATCACAGGCAATCTTTATGCAACGGTCGTTATGATGGCCGAGAAAGCTGCCGACATGATCCTTGGCCGCCCCCCGCTTGCGGCCGAATACCCGATGGAGCACGACCAATGAGTGACATCCGAACCTTCAAATTCTTTGCTGGCAATACATGGCGTGAGCCTTTCAGTGGCAGCTATATCGACAGCGAAAACCCGGCCACTGGTAAGGTCTGGGCCAGAGTACCCGATTGTCGTCAGTTGGACGTGGAGCTTGCAGTCGCCGCCGCGAAATCGGCCTATTACGATGGGCCTTGGGGGCGGATGCAACCTGCAGAGCGGGGTCGCGTTTTACGGAGAATGGGAGACGTGATTTCCCGCCATGCCGACAGGTTGGGTCAGGTCGAAACCCGCGACAACGGCAAATTGCCTTCGATGATCACGCCCGGTTTACGAAAGGGTGCGTGGCTGGTGGACAGTTTCCATTACTACGCCGGTATGTGCGACAAATTCGAGGGTCGCGTTACCCCTGCCGAGGCTTCGAACATCCACAATTATGTAAAATATGAACCGTTCGGCGTCGTGGCGCAGGTGCTGCCCTGGAATTCGCCTCTGGGCACTCTGTTCTGGAAGCTCGCCCCGTGTCTGGCGGCAGGCAATACGGTGGTGATGAAGCCATCCGAGCAATCCAGTTGCTCGACCCTGGAATTGATGGCGGTTTTACTGGAAGCGGATTTGCCGCCCGGCGTGTTGAATGTTGTCACAGGATATGGTGCGACAACGGCCCAACCCATGATCGAACATCCTGACGTGCGCATGGTCAGCTTTACAGGCGGCACATCCGGCGGGCGCGCGGCCGCCGTTGCCGCAGCCAAGGGCGTAAAACCCGTGGTAATGGAATTGGGAGGAAAGTCACCTCAGATCGTGTTGCCGGATGCCGATCTTGATCTGGCCGTCAATGGAGTGGCGTCGGGGATTTTCCCACCGGCTGGGCAAAGCTGCATAGCAGGGTCGCGCCTTTTGGTGCATCGGGACATCATTGATGCGTTCTCGGAAAAGCTAGTTGAAACGGTCGCAAAAGCCCGTGTCGGCGACCCGCTGGATCCAGCCACACAGATCGGCCCCATAGCCAACAAACCTCATTACCAGCGCGTCCTGCAGCACATAGCAGACGCTGAAATCGCCGGGCACAAGCTGTTGCTTGACGGCAGAACGGCCTGTCGATCCGAAGGCTATTACATCGGCCCAACCATTTTTGCCGACGTACCGAACGACGCAAAACTTGCGCAGTCCGAGGTATTTGGACCCGTTGTCAGCACTGAGAGCTGGGAAAACGAAAAAGATGTGATCCGAACCGCCAACGATACGCCCTACGGTCTTGCTGCGGGCATCTGGACCCGCGACGTGGCCAAAGCGATGCGGATGGCCGACCGGATCGAAGCCGGCACTGTGTACATCAACAACTACTTTAATGCGGCGACCCAATCTCCAGTCGGGGGGTACAAACAGTCCGGCTATGGGCGCGAAAACGGCTGGGACGGGATGCGATGCTTCTTACAAACCAAATCTGTCTGGCTCTCCACAGATCCCCATCAGCCTGATCCGTTTGCATGAACGACAGTGTTGCGCAGCAGAGGAAGAATGACATGAAGGGCACTTTCGGCGACGGCAGCAGATTAACACAACATATCCGTGCCGCTGCGGTTCTTGGGCCGCTGCTCACCATGCGGATATGTGCGGGGGAAAAGGCTAGGTTTCAGGCTACTCTGGGTGCAGTTTCATGACCGCAATTTCCCGGCTGGGGCAGTTTGCAGCGCATGCAGTTCCCCCGCCTGATCTACGCGAAGTGATTGCCCCGGCAATCGCCGACTGCTTTGGATGCATCCTCGCCGGGTCGACAAGCGAAGTTGCCATGCGCGCGACCCGGGCCCTGGGCAGGTTTGGCGCAGGCCCCTGCCCGCTATTTGGCACGAACCAGACCCTGAGCGCGCTCTTTGCCGCTCAGATCAATGCGATCGCTGGTCATGCGTGGGATCTGGATGATTGGGAGGAGCCGGGGAACACGCATCCTACCGTGGTGTTGCTGCCCGCCCTTCTCGCGGCCAGTACGTTTCGCCGCACCACCGGGGCAGAGCTGTTGGCGGCTTATGCAGTCGGCGCCGAAATCATCATGCGCCTTGGCGAAGCCGTGAGCTTGGATCACTATGCGCGTGGGTTCCATTCCACGGCTACATTGGGCACGATCGGCGTTGCCGGGGCGGTATCGCGCCTGCTGGCCCTATCGGCGGATCAGACTGCGCACGCCCTGTCATTGGCAACCTCGACAGCGTCAGGCTACACGCTGCAATTCGGGTCAAATGCAAAACCGTTGCAAGCCGGATGGGCGGCACGGAATGGCTTGGAAGCAGCTGTGTTGGCAGCGCAAGGCGTCACGGGGCAACCGCACGTTCTGGATCACGCGCGAGGCTTCGCCGGGCTTCAAGGAAACTACGATCCATCGGTATTTAACGCCGCGATGGACAAAATGGGATCGCCTTGGGCTTTGGGTGAATATGGCCTTGTCCTTAAACCCTGGCCCTCTTGCGGGTATACACATCGGCTGATGACCGCAGCGGCAAACCTGCGCCCAGCGGTTAACGGAAGGCTTTGGGACATCACCGCGATTGATACCCGCTTGCCCGATTTCCACGCCGAGATATTGCCGTTCAATCACCCCACGTCACGCGCGGAAGCCTTGTTTTCAGTCCCAGCTTGCGTCGGTCAAATTCTGGCCTCGGGCAACCTTACGCTTGCAGACAGCGAAGACGCGTTCTGGAAATCACCTGCTGTTTCAAGGTTGATCCAACTAACGCGTGTGACAGCCGAACCCGCACGAAACCCGAACCTCAACTATGACCCCGATCAACCCGACTTGCTGCGCATAGAATTTAATGACGGGAGCGCAGTTTCGGAAGCCTGCGCTTTCCCGCTTGGCGCATCGCAGAACCCGATGACCAACTCCCAACTGGCCTCAAAATACACCGCGCTCACAGGACAACCGGAACGCGCATTCAGCGACCTTCTTGCATGGCCTGATGCACAGGACAGTGCCACGTTCTTTAAGGGATATTCAAATGAACCAGCGTAGACGATCAGGTGGCCGTGCGGCGCGACACCAAGCGAGAAACGATGGGGCCGGGTCTGGGCCGACACGCGCGATCTGGCCTGGAATTGAGGGCGGGCAATATGCGCCCCTCACCCAGGCTGAGATTGAATTGGTCGATCATACTGCCATGCGTATTCTCGAGGAAATTGGCGTGAAAGGCGCGACGCCGCGATGCATCGAAACACTATGTTCAGCAGGTGGGTCCCTGACGGATGACGGGCGTTTGTTGTTTCCTGAGGCAATGGTTCGAAAGACCCTTCAGATTGCAGGCCGCGGCTTCAAACTCTGCGGTCTGTATCCCGCAAATGACATCGACCCCTCTTCGTCGCGCACGCATTTCGGCACATCGGGTGCTGCCGTCCACATGATAGACAGTCAAACAGGCAAAATACGCGACACAACTCTGCGCGACCTATACGACATGGCGCGTTTGGCTGAACAACTGCCGAACATCCATATGTTCCAACGCACTGTTGTCGCGCGTGACATTGCGGACCCGCGTGAAATGGACCTCAATACGCTCTACGCCTGTCTGAAAGGAACAAGCAAACCCACAGGTACGTCTTTTGGATCGCCGGACGTCATGGAAGAGGCTGTCAGAATGCTTGCCCTTCTCATGGGCGGGCCCGATGCCTTGCGTGCACGACCGCCGGTTTGCGTGTCCACCTGCTTTGTCGTCCCGCCGCTGACATTCGCCGAAGAAGCACTTGGTGTGATCGAATGTGCGGCACGGCACGGTATTCCGCTCAAGCTTGTCTCGGCCGGTCAGGCTGGTGCGACCAGCCCGGCCCCATTGGCCGGGGCCGTGGCGCAACAAACCGCCGAGGTCCTGGCCGGGATTGTCTATGTCAACCTACTGAACCCCGGTCACCCAGCCACTTTCGGAGCGTTGCCATTTGTCAGTGATCTGCGGACCGGGGCCATGTCCGGAGGGTCCGCCGAGCAAGGTTTGCTGATGGCCGCCTGCGCACAAATGGCGCGCCACTATGATATCCCATGCGCTGTCAGCGCTGGCATGACCGACAGCAAACTCCCTGATTTTCAAGCTGGGTACGAAAAGGGATACACGGAACTTCTGGCCTCACTTGCTGGCGCAAATCTGGTCTACGAAGCGGCAGGAATGTACGGTTCGCTTCTTGGCGCATCGCTCGAAAGTTTCGTATTGGACAATGACCTCATTGGTTCAGTGATGCGGGCGACCCGCGGGTTCGAAGTATCGGAAGACACATTGTCACTTGAAACCATCCGCGATGTTTGCGTCGGAGGACCGGGGCACTTTTTGGGTCACGCGCAGACCATAAACCGAATGGAAAGCGACTATTTCTACCCGGCGATGGCGGACCGCAGAACACCGCAGGAGTGGTCTGAGGCACCTGATAAAGATGTCCTAGAACGGGCCCGACTGCGCACCCAAGAACTGCTTGCCAATCCAAGCCCTACACATATCCCCAAAGACATAGACAAGGCGATACGGCAACATTTTCCCATAAGGGACCTGCGGTAACTTTAGTGAAACTCTTAGGCCCAACTTAAAGGTTGAGGTATTTGCAGCGCTATATCAAAAGCGGTTGAAACGCGGCGCATCCGATTTAAGAAAGCCGCGCCACAGGGGCCGTTCGACCGCACGTCACAGAAATTTTGATATCTTGTCGAGTGTAGCTTTGCTGACTGCGACGCCCGATTTACGAGCGATCTGGCGCTTCGCACTGCGGCCATCTCCGGGTAAATGCGCAGCCTCTTGCACACGGATCGCGCCGACCAATTCGGCAACCCCAGTCTCAAACCCACTCGACGTCGTCGCGCTTGGATCAATAGCAATGAAGAACTGACCTGTCTTCGGGGGGCCGCCCACAGTTCCTGAAAACGGGGATGCGTTGATGCCCAAACTGGCACCTGTCAGAGCCGCCGCCATAAGCTCTACCATCAGAGCCACCCCAACACCTTTGTATCCACCCGACGGTGCCATGGATCCTTTCAATCCGACCTCAGGATCGGTTGTTGGATTGCCGTCTGCGTCCAAGGCCCATCCCACCGGGATTGGCTTGCCTTCACGCGCATGTTTCATGACCTCGCTTTTGGCGATGGTACTGGCGCTCTGATCGATCAACAGGGCGGGTTCGCCATCTGGACCGGGCGCGGCAATGGAAAAAGGATTGGTGCCCACCACAGGCTTCGACCCGCCGGACGGTGCGATCGAGGCGGGGGCGTTGGTGAACCCCAGCCCCACCAGCCCTGCCTGGGCCAGCCGATAGGTGTGGTAGCCCAAAACGCCACAGTTATAGCTGTTTTTAATGGCCAACACCGCGACGCCCTGTTCTCGGGCCGCCGGGATCAGGGCCTCGAACCCTGTGTCAATGGCCGAATGCGCAAAGCCGGTTGCAGCGTCAACCGCCACGACACCGGGTTTGGGGCGTGATAGAACGGGAACCGCTAAACCATCGACCTTGCCGCATTGCACATGCTCGCAATAGATCGGGATATAGGCGAGCCCGTGACTTGCAACGCCATCGGCTTCGGTTGCCGCAGTGGCCTGCGCCAATGGTCGGGCATTTTCTTCGGATGTCCCAGCCGCAACGAGCGCACGGAAAGACAGGTCTTCGATCTCAGGAAGGGTCAGGGTTTGTGTATCGGTCACTTTGGCGTCTCTTCAATCATTGTCAGAAAGCCCGGACCCTGCACCCAGCAGGCGGGATTCCTCGGTTGCGGGGGCATAAGTGCGGTGGGCAAAGCGGTTCAGTGTGTCCCAATCCTGTGGGTCAGGATAGGCGCGCGTCTCTTGTTCACGTGTTGCGGTCGGTGCACCGCCTCGGGAAACCACGACCGTGTGGGCCGCATCAGGCAGACTGTCAGGGGCCGTTAGCCAATCCTCGCCCACGACACCCTGAACCGTGTCGATCTCAATCGTCAGCGCTTCGTTCAATATACGCGCGGCGTGGCGCGCAAACGGCAGCATCAAGGCGGGCACTGCGACGTTCCGCATCTCGATTGGACCCGTTTTCAGCAAGTGGGCCGCATCAGACAACAAAGGCCCCGCAGACAAGGGGCACAACGCCTCTTTGCCCTGCCAGAGACGATCAACCTGCCCAGGGCGATGCGCCGCCGGGTCCGAAGCCAGCCCCTGCTCCAACAACGAGGACAAAATCCCCGCCCCGTCCAGCCCCTGCACGCACAGCCAGCGGGCCGCCTTTGACGCCTCCTCGGCCTGGCCCCAGGAATAGCCCGCGCCGCGGGTGGCCCGTTTTGCGGTTGCTTCCATCTCGTTGAGCGAAAAATTCATGTTGGTTCCTGCGGGTAGACCCAAAGATCCGCGTTTTTAGAAGTCAGTTCCTCTGGGTACGGCGCACCGGAATACATGCAGATTCGCACCCATCGATCCGAACGGGGGTCAAAATGGGTTGCTCCAAAGAATGACAGCTTTGCCCGCAGCATGTCGATGGGCAGCACCTTTGACCCAATCGTGTTATCCCGGATTTCGCCATAGGGTGCGGATGGGGTCATTTGAACGCGCCGGATCGTGTGGCGATGTTCCGGGTGACGCAACAGAAATTCGGCCACGGGCTTGGTGTTTTCCCACCCGCCCAGCGCGTCATAGGCAGCCGCTGCATCCCGCGCCGGGGCCAGAGGTTGTTCATAGTCAGAAATGGGTTCATCAAACCGTTCCCCCATGCGGGGTTCCAGCTTTTCTTCGGAAACATACCACGCCCGCGCGCAATTCTCGCGGACGTCCCAATCCAGATCCAAAGCCCAGGCATATGTTTCCCGGATCAGGTCACGGACTGTCCCGATAGGCATGGTTCCATCTATCACAAACGCCTGCGAGCGGGTATCTGCCATGCACGAGGCCAGCCCGTCCACCAAATCGCCATAAGGCTCCAGGATCAGCGACGCCAGCAACTCCTGACCTTCCTCGCTCAGCGCGGTTTCTGACCAGTCCACCAGTCGATTCCACGGTCGATCTGCGGTCAAATCATCTTGGCTCAGATACTCGGAGATCAACAACAGGTCGGCCTTCAACGCCTCGAGCTTTTTGACCTGTATCTGATGTTCAGATCGCCACCACGAAACCGACAGTCGGCTGCGTTCGAAAACTTCGCGGAACCGCGCGATCTCGGCCTCGCTGGCAACTTCCACAGACCGAACCCGCGCAATCGCTTCTTCCCGTACCATGATCCAGTTGTTGAACAGAACCGGGTGGTTGACGATAAACGGCGCCATGCCAAGCCCGGTGGAGTTACCAATCCCCAGCCAGCGGGCAATCTCGGGGTCCAAAGTTGCAGCCTGATCGCCGCCTTGGACATTCGCCATGTGTTGCACCAGATCCCGCACAAACGCTCGGGTCAGAAAGACCGAGAGCATCTCGACCTGAAACGGGGCCTGCGTCTCGGGCCGGTCGGCAACTTTTTCCCGATCCGCCGCGCCAAATTTGCCCGAGCCATATACGGCAGTTGTCCGCATCAGGTAGCCAACCTGATAGATCTGCTCCAAATCCGGCTGCCGGCCTGCGGCCAAGGATTTCACAACATGGTCCCAAAGGCGGACCGAGCGATTGGCACGAGACAAGGACAGCTCGCTTTCGCTCACCCGCCCGGCCTCTTGCAGGGGTACGTTTTGGGAAAGGCGATCAATGTCGGCCTCGGTCGGGATGCCGTCGAACAAAGCAAAGGTGGCATCCCACGCTTCGGCAATCACCCGATCCGACCGTTGTTCCGGTGGCAAGTCATGAGCAAAGGTCACCAGCGAATAAGTCCGATCCGGCCCTTGAGCGGTATAGACCGCCCGACCAACACCATTGGCGTCAATGTCAAAGACAGGCCGTGTGAACGACCAGTTTTCCCGCGCCATTCGGCGGGTCAATTGCCGCATGAAACTCAGCCGACACTGATGCAAAGAACCCAACCGCGACAGCCGCATAACTGTGGCCGGGTCTCGTCTTTCGATCTGTGTCTGCGTCAGTTTTTCCATTCATCTACCCTTGAGGCCCGAAGTTCTCGGCAAAGAACCTGTACCAGTTTTCACCCATGATACCGGCCACTTCTTCATCGTTCAGACCGGTCGCACGCAACCCGGATTCGATGTTTCCAAAGTCCCGATTGTCCTGAAACCAGGACGGCATCGGGGGGAATCCGGGGTTACTTTCCGACCCCTCGCCATAGTCGATTTGCTTCGACCAACGGCCAACCCGCATCCATTCGACAACGCTGTCGGGCTGATCCTGACACAGATCCGTACCAATCCCGAGATGTTCCGCTCCGTATTTCTCAGCCGTCCGCGCAATCATCTCGCAGAAGCTTTCAAGAGTGCAGTCCGACTTGTCCTTCAGGTGATGAGGATAGACCGAAAACCCCAACATCCCACCGTTTTCAGTCACCGCACGTATCACTTCGTCGCGCTTGTTGCGCAGGGCCGGGGCCCAATCAAACGGATTAGCGTGGGTGATCGCAATCGGACGCTCGGACAGCTCGGCTGCCTCGATCGTGGACCGGTCGGCTGAATGGCTCATGTCAACGACAAGCCCGACCCGGTTCATTTCCTTGATCACCTGACGCCCCATGCGGGTGATCCCGGTGTCTTCGGCTTCGTAGCAGCCCGTCGCCAACAGCGATTGGTTGTTGTAGGTCAGCTGCATGAATTGCGCGCCCAGTGTATGCACGATTTCGACCAAGCCGATGTCATCTTCGATGGGCGATGGGTTCTGAAACCCAAAGAACACTGCTGTGCGCCCGGTTTCCCGTGCTGTATCAATGTCGCTGGCCCATTGACCCTTCATGATCAGGTCCGGGTGTTGCTCGAACCAGCGGTTCCATTTCTCAAAGTTCAGAACCGTCTCGCGGAAATTCTCGTGATAGGCGATGGTGACGTGGATCGCGTCCACGCCCCCTTCGCGCAATTGCCGAAAGATCTTTTCGGACCAGTTGGCGTATTGCAGCCCATCGATCCGCATCAGATCGGCTTTCCGGCGCTGATATATGCGGTTTTGACCGTTGTGTAGAACTCGGCCGCAGCCTTGCCCTGTTCACGTGGGCCATAAGAGCTGTCACCGCGCCCGCCAAAGGGTACATGATAATCCGTGCCCGCTGTGGGCAGGTTTACCGTCACAACCCCGGTGCGTGCATTGCGCCGGAAATGTGTGGCGCGGGCCAGATTTTGCGTGACGATGCCCGAGGTCAGTCCGAAATTGGTATCGTTGACCGTGGCCAAGGCCTCATCATAGCTGTCGACCTTGATGACCGAGGTCAGCGGCGCGAACATTTCTTCCCGGTTGATGCGCATGTCGTTGGTGGTGTTCAGGAACACGCCGGGGCTCATGTAATACCCATCATGCGTCATCTCCAAACGCTGTCCACCGCAAGCCAGTTCAGCCCCTTCGGATTTTCCCAGATCGACATAGGCCAGGTTCTCGGCCAGTTGCTGCGCGCTGACGACAGGGCCCATCTGAGTCCCCTCTTCCAGCGCGTGACCGACTTTCATCGCCTGAGCACCCGATACCAGTTTCTCGACAAACGTATCATGCACAGCGGCATGAACCACCAGCCGCGAGGAGGCGGTACATTTCTGACCGGTTCCCCCAAACGCGCCGCCCAATGCCAAGGAAACGGCAAGGTCGAGGTCGGCGTCGTCCATCACGGCCAGCGCATTTTTCGAACCCATCTCCATCTGCACCTTGGTCAGGTTCTGGATGGCCGCTGCTGCAATGCCCTTGCCCACCGGCACCGATCCGGTGAACGAGATGGCGTTGACTTTCGGGCTTTCCACCAGCCGTTGCCCAATGGACCGACCCGAGCCCATGACAAGACTAAACAGGCCCTTGGGAATATCCTGACGGTTGATGATCTCGGCCAGGGCCACGGCAGAGGCAGGCGTGATGTTAGCGGGTTTCCAGACTACCGCATTTCCATAGCAGAGCGCCGGCGCGATCTTCCACGAAGCCGTCGCGGTCGGGAAGTTCCACGGGCTGATAACGGCGACAACGCCAACCGCCTCGCGGCGCACGTCAATCTCGATATCAGGACGCACGGAATCCGCGTTCTCGCCGATCTGACGCAGACACTCGGCTGCATAATAGGTAAAGAACTGACCGGCGCGATAGACCTCGCCCTTCCCTTCCGCAAAGGGTTTGCCTTCTTCGCGGCTGAGCAAAGTGCCCAGCTCTTCGGCGCGGGCCATCAGCTCGTTGCCAATGTTCATCAACACGGCCTGCTTGCGTTCCAGCCCATAAGCGGCCCATTCGGCTTGCGCGACACGCGCCTGATCCAGTGTCGCCTCAAGCTGATCCGCACTGGCTTGTGCGAAATGGCCGATCAGGTCGCTCAGATCTGACGGATTGCGGTTTTCGATTTCACTTTCACCGGCAAGCCATTCGCCAGCGATGAGATTCAGGTTGGTCACGACGGGCCTCAAGTTCAAGGAAGTTTGCCCGAGAATGGACTTTTGGGGTCATATCAGTCAAATTCAAATAAATTTACCAAACTTCAGGAAAACTGAAATTTGACAATCAAGATTGAAATGCTGCGTTGCTTTTGCGTTGTCGCACAAACCGGCAATCTGTCTGAGGCTGCCGACCGGCTGGGACGTACCCAATCCGCTGTCTCGATGACCCTTAAGCAATTTGAAGATCACCTGGGGAAAAAGCTGTTTGTCGGCGAACGTAAAAACCATCTGTCCGCTTTGGGTGAACAGGTGTTTGAATTATCCCTCAAACAGGTGCGCCAGTTTGATGAGACAGTACAATCCATCGAAGCTGCTGCCCACGCTGCCAATGGGTTGATCCGAATAGCGTCCGTCCCCTCGGTCGCCGCGTTGATTTTCCCGTCCGTGCTTGAATACATGACGCAATGTTTTCCTGGCGTCAAAGTTGAGCTTCGGGATGCTGATACGCGACAGGTTCTGGACGCGCTTGCAGACGGGAAAGCCGACATTGGAATTGCGTCTGGCTTTCATCCAGTCAAGGGCGTCAAAGCCTATCCCTTTTTCGAAGATCAATTCGGTCTGGTCTGTACGGCTGACCATCCGCTGAATAAAATGGCCGATCCGCCGACCGTGGATGAGGTGGTAACACCCACATTTGTTCGAAATGCCCTGTGTGATCTCATTGAGGCACAGGAATATGTTGAAGCGCTGGAAGGGACCAAAGTTACGATTCACAACACCCAGTCCCTGATAGCAATGGTGGCAACTGGAAAGTGGATCACCATCCTTCCCCAAACCGTTGCTCGCATTATTCCTGAAAGCATGGCCTTTCGCAAGTTGTCCGATCTACCCGACAGGCGACAGGTCTATTTGTACGTCAAGGAAAGACCTCGGTTCAAAGCCCTGGCAGATGCGTGCAGCGCATTTATTCTTGCCAGCAAGCTGACCTGAGGCGCTGCAATTCTTTTGCTGCCCCTGTTAGAAGCCGCCCCGCTCAGCTTCCTGCAAAACCCAATCCCGAAAAGCCCGAAGTTGCGGCTGATTTATCGCGTCAGACGGGTAAACCAGATGGTAGGATCTTGAAGGCGCAAAATCGTTGTCGAACGGTCGGATCAACTGCCCAGATTGCAATTCGACTTCAATCAACGGCAATAACCCAAGGGATACACCCTGACCCGACAACACCGCCCGAAGCAGAACACTCGAATCGTCGATAATAACGCCGGGAAGGTGGTCGCCGGTTTCCACCCCGTGTGCATCGAACCACTCCAGCCAGTCGACTTGATCCTTCCAATGCAACAGAGGTAGGCGCAGCAGATCCGCAGGCTTCAAAGGGCGCGCACTCTCGGCGATCAGAGTTGGGCTGATGACGGGCGACGTTGGAAATCGCAGCAGCGGTTCCGAGGTCAATCCCGGCCAATCTCCGTCCCCCCATGCCAGCATCATGTCGGTCTGACCGTCCGAAAACTCCACCCCGCCGGGGGAATACTGAAGATGCAGACCTGTTTCGGGGAAACGTTGCCAAAAGCTGAACAGGCGGCGGGACAACCATTGCGACCCGATCAGCGCGCCGACGCCAACCGTTATAGACGATCTATTCGCGGTCTGGCGTACGTCCTGCACAGCACGGTCAAGCCGCGCAAATACCGCCTCGCAGGCTTCGGAAAACTTCTGCCCTGCTTCGTTCAAGACAACCGACTGCGCGTGGCGTTCGAACAGGGGACAGCCCAAATGAGCCTCGAGCGATTTGATCTGCGAACTCACGGCTGTGGGCGTCACGCCCAGCTCTGTCGCTGCGCGTTTGAAGTTTCCATACCGCGCGGCAATCCAAAAGACACGAACCGCCCCGAGCGGTGGAACGTCACTGCCGCTTTGCTTCATAAGACCAACTTCAAGTTATCCTAGGTGTAAAGAATCTATATCTGTGCAAAGGGGTCAGTGCAATGCAGGCTAACGCTGAACAACATCCCCGCGATGCGGCGCCACTTGGGCAAGCCAGCCAGGAGAGACCTCAGATGCCACGAGATTTGCCTTTGCAGGCCAAATATTACACTCAGCCGGACTGGTTCGAGGTTGATAAGGAAAAAATCTTCTTCCGAAGCTGGCAATGCGTATGCCATGTGTCCGAAATTGCCGATCCGGGCGATTTCAAGACCTTTACCATTGTGGATGAGGACATCTTTGTCATTCGCGCGCAGGATGGTGGTATCAAAGCGTACTACAATATCTGTCGCCACCGTGGTCACCCACTGGTCGAAGGGACAGGCAAGGGCAAGAGGGTGTTGGTCTGCCCCTATCATGCGTGGACGTATGAAATCAACGGCCGACTGCGCCGCGCCCCCGGCTCGGTTGAAAGTGATGGATTGACCTGTGACCAGATCAATCTGCGTACCATTCAGGTCGAGGAGTTCTGCGGATTTATCTTTGTCAATCTGGACGAAAACGCCAGCCCGATGGGTCCCGATCTTGGGGATTATCGCGACAACATCCTCAGCTTTCACCCAGACCCTACAAAGTTGAAATTCGTTTGCGAAACCGAGATCACGCACGATAGCAACTGGAAGCTTACGGTCGAAAACTACAACGAATGCTACCATTGCCCGACCGTACACGCGAGCTCTCTGACCCATGGCGTGCTTGAGATGGACGGGTACACAACAGTCCCGCATGGCAAGACAATCTGGCATGATGGCAAGGCACAGACGAAGAACGAAAAGCAGTATGACTACGATCTGAACGCCAGCCCACGCGCTGATGATTATGGCGCTTATTGGATCTTTCCCAATGTATCGATGTGCTGTTACCCCGGAGGGTATTTTACGATCCGTCAGTTTTTGCCTGTGGCCTGGAACAAGACGATCTATCGCTATCGATGGTTCTCGAGCGGCAACATCGCGGACGAGGATGTGATCGCATTGATGCACAAGCACAAGGAAACAACCGGGGCCGAAGACGAAGTGGTTGTGTCGAAAATCCAGAAAGGCATGCAAAGCCGCGCGTTCGAGCCGGGGCCCTACGTTATCGGTGACGGCTGCGGCGCGATGAGTGAGGTCGGGCTGCGCCATTTCCACAATTTGTACCGCGAAGCGTTGGGAGAGACGTGATGAGTGACGTGATCCGTCAGGACTTGGCCGCGCTTTACCGCCTTGCTCATCACTATGGCTGGACCGACCTGACATCGACCCATATCTCGGCGCGTCTGCCAGAAGACCCTGACCATTACCTGCTGAACTCGCATGATTTGATGTTCGACGAAATCACGGCTTCGAACCTGACCCGTATGTCGTTCGACGGGCGGGCCGTGGATGACGGGCCGGGCAGCGGGAAGATCGTCAATCTGGCCGGGCACATCATCCACTCGGGGATTCTGTCGGCCCGGCCTGACGTGAATTACGTGATCCACAGCCACACGCGCGCTGGCGTTGCCGTTTCGACCATGCCCAATGGGTTGTTGGCTTTGTCCCAACATGCAGGGTTTGTTTTAGGTACGCTGTCGAGCCACCCCTATCAGGACTCTACAGCGGTTGAGGACGAAGGTGCCCTGTTGGCGCGCGACCTTGGCAACAACTTTGCCATGTTGTTACAGAACCACGGGCTATTGGTGGTCGGACGCACGGCGGCGGAAGCCTTCATTTATCACTACTACCTTGAGATGGCCTGCAAAATTCAGGTCGATATTCTGAGTGCGACGGACAAACCGATCACGATCACCGACGAGGCGATGGATGCTTTGCACGACTGGGGCGCGCCGCAAAACGGGCCGCATGGGGGCGTCCAGTGGCCAGCACTGATGCGTATGCTGGATCGAAGCGTGCCGGAGTTCCGGTCATGAGTGAAAATGACCTGATCCTGGCCCAACGCGACGGTGCCTGTCTGACTGTTGCAATCAACAGGCCCGCAAAGGCCAACTCACTGACACCTCAGATGCTGGTGTCTCTGCGTGACATTTTTCTTGAAGCCAGTCGTGACACAGAGCTGCGTGCCGTGATCATTACCGGCGCGGGCGGGCGCGTTTTCTGCGCTGGCGCGGATCTCAACACACTTTCTACTGACGTGAACGGTCCAGACCCCTGGGGCGAAATGGCCCAAGCGCTCAGAGCTATCCCGGCGCTGACCCTGGCTGCCATTAACGGGCCTTGCATCGGCGGGGGTATGACACTGGCCCTTGCGTGCGACATCCGGGTTAGTGTGACCGAAGCACGGTTTTCCTACCCGGTGCTCAAGAACAATGTTTTGCCCGGTCAATACGATGTAAACAGGCTACACGCCCTAATTGGCCCGGGTCGGAGCGCAGCGATCCTGTTGGGGGGCGACGCCGTCAGCGCAGAGGATGCAGCCATGTGGGGTCTGGTCGATCGAATGGTGACGCAAGAGGTTTTGGTAGACACCTGCCAAGCATTGTGCGCCCCGGCCATAGCCTCTGCCGACGGGCATCTGAAGGCCCTGAAATCCATGCTCGGAAGGAGTTCATGATGAAAGGCATCCGAATAGTTGACATGACATCCGTCTTGTCCGGGCCGTTCTGCACGTGGTTGATGGCCAGCCTGGGCGCGGACGTTATCAAGGTGGAAAACCCGGCTGGCGACCTTGCCCGCACAACTCCGCCATTCGAGAATGACATCAGCCTCTATTTTGCGTCCCTGAACCGCAACAAGCGCTCGGTCGTTCTGGACCTGAAGACAGAACAGGGCAAAGAAGCCCTACACAAGCTGCTGTCCACGGCAGATGTGTTTGTCGAGAACATGCGGCCCGGTGTGCGCGACCGGTTGGGATGCAGCGATGCCGATCTGAAACGGATCAACCCGCGCCTGATCTCGGCCTCGATCAGCGGCTTTGGGCAAACCGGAAGCCTTTCGCACCGCCCGGCCTATGACATCGTGGTCCAAGCAATGAGTGGCATGATGAGCATAAACGGAGAGTTGGACGGCGACCCCACCCGCGTCGGCTTTTCCATAGGCGACATCTCGGCTGCGTTGTTCACCACCATCGGCATTCTGCAACGTCTGTACGAGCGCGACGCAAAGGGGGTTCAAGACACCAGCCATCTGGATGTGTCCATGCTGGCCTGTCAGTGGGTTTGCCTGGAAAACGCGTTTGCCCGCTATCTCAATGCCGGAATCGTTCCAAAACCCATTGGCTCACGCCACCCGTCGATGACCCCTTTTGAGCCATATCCGACAGCGGATCGGGATATCGTCATAGGATTGGGGAGCGACAAGGACTGGCCCCGGTTTTGCGAGGCCATCGGATATCTTGACCTGCTGGACGACCCGCGTTTTCAGGGGGATGAGGCCCGGCTGGCCAATCGCGACGCCTTGGATCAGGTCTTGGGCGCGCATCTGAAACAGCACACTGCATCTCATTGGATACAGATTTTGATCGACAACAGCATTCCGTGCTCGGTGGTCGAGAACATCCAAACGATTGCAGACAATCCTATCGCAGAAGAATACGCCGCCTTTTCCACTGTAAGCTCTGAAGGGAAAGATATGCGATTTGCGCGCAACCCCATTGCTGATCGCGGCCTTCAGGAAAACCCCGCACCCCGCCTGGGACAACATACAAGCGAAGTTCTGTCAGAACTGGGATATGACGAAGCAGCCATCGCGGCTTTGACACGCTGAACTTAAGACCCTCGGACCAAGACAGGACTATTCGAATGCCCGTGCTTCAAACGCCAGACGGCACAACGCTTTATTACGAGGCGACCGGGACAGGCGACCCGGTTGTGTTTGTTCACGAATTCGGTGGCGACTATCGTAGCTGGTATAGACAGACATCAGAACTGTCGCGGTCATTTTGCTGCGTCACCTATTCGGCGCGCGGGTTTCTTCCGTCTGATATCCCTTCGAACCGTTCCCAATATGGGCAAGAGCAATCGACCGGCGATCTGTTGGCCCTGCTCGATCATCTTAACATAAAAGCCGCGCATCTTGTCGGAACGTCAATGGGCAGCTTTACCAGTCTGGACTTTTCGCTGAACCATCCCGATCGCGTATTGAGCGTGACGCTGGTAGGCAACAGCTCGGGGCCCCGGGACGCGGACGAACGTGAAAACTATCGGAAAACCTGGGTCGGGCACGAAATCCAGCTGCGCGAAGACCGGGGCGGTGATGGAGCCGTTGCTGTACTGGAGGATGACCCCGCCTATCAGAGTTTTCAGAAAGATGACCCCGAAGGATGGTCAACATATGCCGCAAACCTGCGCGATCAGTCCTCCGAAGGGGCGGTGCATGTGCTGTCCACACTGCATTGGAACCGGCGCTCATTGTTTGACGACGTGGCCCGGCTAAAAGCTTTCGACAAACCCGTTATGCTCGTGACCGGTGATGACGACTACTATCTGGTCGGCGAAACAAATGCTTTTCTGTACGACATCCTTTCCGATGTCAGATGGCATCGCTTTCCAGCAACCGGTCATTTGGTCAACATCGAACGGGCGGAGGCATTCAATACCCAACTGGCCGAGTTTGTTGGAGAACAGGAATAGCGGACCTAAACCACTCCGGGGTTCCAGCGTACAATCCAAGCCCATATCGACTATGTGGGCTTGGGTCATCAGTGTAGCAATTGCGCCGAGATATGAGAAATGGCCAGTACCGCAGAAACATTGGCAAACTCCGCTGTTCATTCTTTGAGAGCGCTCAGAGCCGCCCTCGTCCACACCATTGCCAACGGCAGTGGGATAACCTTGACCGAATTGACGTTTTGAACGACCGTCCGGTGTGACACGTCGCAGGAAGAGGCAGCCCCATGAGCAATCAACCCAACGAGGCAGACAAAACACAGCGTCGCGAAAGATCAAACGTTCTGATCATCATCTCTGACGAGCATCGCAAGGACGCGATGGGATGCATGGGGCACCCAATCGTTAAAACGCCAAACCTGGACGCATTGGCTGCTCGAGGTACGCTTTTTACCAATGCCTACACGCCATCGCCCATGTGTGTGCCAACCCGCGCCGCAATTGCAACCGGTGATCACGTTCACAAGACCCGACACTGGGACAGCGCATCGCCCTATGATGGACGCATCCGAAGCTGGATGCGTCATTTACGCGATCAGGGAATTCAAACTGTATCCATCGGCAAGCTTCACTTTCGGTCGACCGAGGACGACAACGGTTTCTCTGAAGAAATCCTGCCAATGCACGTCGTGGGCGGCGTCGGATGGCCCATCGGCCTCCTTCGCGAAACCCCTCAACCTTATGATGCGGCGGCCGAATTGGGCGCCGACGTTGGTGTTGGAAACAGCACTTATACCGACTACGACCGAGAGATCACGAAAGCTGCCGAAGCGTGGCTGCAGAAACAAACAGGCTCGGATCAACCCTGGGCCGCGTTCGTGTCACTGGTCAGCCCCCATTACCCGCTCACGTGCCCGGAAGAGTATTTTACCATGTATGACCCGGCACAAATCGACTTGCCGGTCGGCTATGAGGATCGCTTCCGGCCAGAGCACACCGAATTGCGTAATGTCGCTGAGTTCTTCGATTACGAGAAGTACTTTGATGAGCAAAAAATGCGTGAAGCGAAAGCCGCCTACTATGGCCTGACGAGTTTCATGGATGATTGCGTCGGCCGCATTCTGAGCGCTCTGGAAAAAAGTGGTCAGGCAGACGACACAGTTGTGGTTTATGTCTCGGACCATGGGGACATGATGGGTGATCAGGGATTTTGGACAAAACAGGTGATGTACGAACAATCCGCCGGTGTGCCCATGATCCTCGCAGGGCCCGGCGTTCCTAAAAGGCACAAGGTGACCACTGGAGCTTCACTGGTGGACCTGGCCGCGACTGCGGTAGACGTCACAGGTGTATCCCATGACGAAACAAGCCGAGATTTGCCAGGTATTTCTCTGCGCGAACTGGCCCTTGAAGAAGACAATCCCGACCGCACGATCCTGAGCGAATACCATGATGGTGGGTCAACCACCGGGACATTCATGATACGGTGGCAGCGTTGGAAATACGTTCACTATGTCGGTCATGATCCGCAACTTTTCGACCTTACAAACGATCCCAATGAACTTCGGGATCTTGTGGCTCTACAAGCAGATGACCCGCAAACAATAGCTGCATTAGCGGAAGGCGAACATCGTTTGAGAAAGATTTGCGACCCGGAAACCGTCAACACATTGTGCTTCGCGGACCAGAAAGCGCGCATAGCCGAACTGGGCGGAGAGGAAGCATGCCTGACAGCCTATTGCTTCAACCACACCCCCACGCCAGGCGAGCAGGAAAAAATGCGCGATTCAAGCGCTTTGTGAGATTGGCTATTGGAATAACCGCAACGGAAACCGACCGCCGCTGAACGCAAGAAAAAGAAGATGCGATGGTCAAACGTTCAAAAGTACCACCAAAGGGAAAAACGGTCATTTAAGCTGTGGATCGACGAACTTTCGGAGCGCTAACGCAATTCGGATTATCTTGATAAAGCGATCACTAGACGGTCAAATATGTCAAAGTTGACGTTTCCGCTATTTGAACCTCTGACCTTTTGGTTTTGATCCTGCGGAAGTTTGATCGTTAAGCCCACAGTCTGTTGGACTTTTTGTAGATCGAGGGGTGTGTGTTGTGATTTTCCGACGCTGGTTGCGGGAGTAGGATTTGAACCTCTGACCTTCAGGTTATGAGCCTGACGAGGTTTGATCGTTAAGCAAACAGTCCAGTGGACTGTTTGTAGATCGAACGGGCTGTTTGGATTTTGGTTGCGGGGAGAGGATTTGAACCTCTGACCTTCAGGTTATGAGCCTGACGAGCTACCGGACTGCTCCACCCCGCGACGCTTTGGTGGGCCTATCGCCTATTCGGCTACTTGAGGCCAGGTATTATTTTCATCGTATTAGAGAGATTGTTGGGCTTTTACTAGGTTTGGCGGTGACCTACTCTCCCGGGGCTTAAGCCCAAGTACCATTGGCGCGGCAGTGCTTAACTTCCGGGTTCGGTATGGGACCGGGTGTTTCACTTGCGCTATGACCACCAAACCGAGGAAAAGCCCACGTCGCTGTTTTTGCGAAGCAAAAAAGCGACGAGCAGGAGGCAGCGTATTCGCGAAGCGGATGCGCGGTCCTGCCCGGTTGTGTTTTCAATCAACAGTGCCGTTTGCGTTGGCACGCGCTGTCCTTTGTCAAGTTTGGTGTATGCTTTTGGTCTTGTTTGATCGCCTACCGTCTCTCCTTGAGGCGGTTGGTCTTGTCTTTCTGTTACTGGATCAAATCAAGCCTATCGGGCGATTAGTACCGGTCAACTGAACGCATTACTGCGCTTACATCTCCGGCCTATTGACGTGGTGGTCTTCCACGGCCCTCAGGGAGACCTTGTTTTGAGGGGGGCTTCCCGCTTAGATGCCTTCAGCGGTTATCCTGTCCGATCATAGCTACCCAGCACTGCCGTTGGCACGACAACTGGTCCACCAGTGGATCGTTCACCCCGGTCCTCTCGTACTAGGGGCAACTCCTCTCAAGTCTCCTACACCCACGGCAGATAGGGACCGAACTGTCTCACGACGTTCTAAACCCAGCTCACGTACCTCTTTAAACGGCGAACAGCCGTACCCTTGGGACCTGCTCCAGCCCCAGGATGAGATGAGCCGACATCGAGGTGCCAAACACTGCCGTCGATATGGACTCTTGGGCAGTATCAGCCTGTTATCCCCGGCGTACCTTTTATCCGTTGAGCGATGGCCCTTCCACTCGGGACCACCGGATCACTATGGCCGTCTTTCGACTCTGCTCGACTTGTCAGTCTTGCAGTCAGGCTGGCTTCTGCCATTGCACTCAACGAGCGATTTCCGACCGCTCTGAGCCAACCTTCGCGCGCCTCCGTTACGCTTTAGGAGGCGACCGCCCCAGTCAAACTACCCGCCACGCAGGGTCCCGGATCCGGATAACGGACCGCGGTTAGACATCAAGAGTGCGAAGGGTGGTATCTCAAGGGAGGCTCCACGGATACTTGCGTTTCCGCTTCAAAGCCTACCACCTATCCTGCACATCACAATCCTGATGCCAGTGCGAAGCTGTAGTAAAGGTGCACGGGGTCTTTCCGTCTAACCGCGGGAAGCCTGCATCTTGACAGGCAATTCAATTTCGCTGAGTCGATGTTGGAGACAGCGGGGAAGTCGTTACGCCATTCGTGCAGGTCGGAACTTACCCGACAAGGAATTTCGCTACCTTAGGACCGTTATAGTTACGGCCGCCGTTTACCTGGGCTTCAATTCAAGGCTCTCACCTCTCCTTTTAACCTTCAGGCACCGGGCAGGCGTCAGACCCTATACGTCGTCTTGCGACTTCGCAGAGCCCTGTGTTTTTAATAAACAGTCGCCACCCCCTGGTTTGTGCCCCCAGCCCCTAGTTGCCTAGGAACCGGGCCTCCTTCTCGCGAACTTACGGAGGTATTTTGCCGAGTTCCTTCAACATCGTTCTCTCAAGCGCCTTGGTATGCTCTACCAGTCCACCTGTGTCGGTTTAGGGTACGGTCTGATGGAGGGCTATTTCCAGGAACTGCTCAGCAGCCCAACCAATCCGATAAGGTTGAACTACACCTGCAATCCGTCACATCCTCCTGGCCTAGGAATATTAACCTAGTTCCCATCGCCTACGCCTTTCGGCCTCGGCTTAGGGGCCGGCTTACCCTGCTCAGATTAGCTTTAAGCAGGAACCCTTGGACTTTCGGCGAGAGTGTCTCTCACACTCTTTGTCGCTACTCATGTCATCATTCTCACTAGTGATCTCTCCACCGGATCGCTCACGCGCCGGCTTCATCGAAAGAACTCTATCCTGCGCTACCGCCTATTCGGCTACTTGAGCGCGCTTACGCGCACCACATAACCGGCGGCAATACAGGATGAGTTCTATGTCACACTACGCTCTGCTACCATGCCTTACGGCATCCTAAGCTTCGGCTCATGGCTTGAGCCCCGTTACATCTTCGCCGCAGGACAACTTATTTAGACCAGTGAGCTGTTACGCTATCTTTAAAGGATGGCTGCTTCTAAGCCAACCTCCTGGTTGTTTTGGTCGTCCCACCTGCTTTCCCACTTAGCCATGAATTGGGGGCCTTAGCTGTAGGTCAGGGTTGTTTCCCTCTCCACTACGGACGTTAGCATCCGCAGTGTGTCTGCCATCTAGTACTCCCGGGTATTCGGAGTTTGGTTAGGATCAGTAAGCCTGTGGGGCCCCATTACCCATCCAGTGCTCTACCCCCCGGGGTATTCGGATGACGCTCTACCTAAATAGATTTCGCAGAGAACCAGCTATCTCCGAGTTTGATTGGCCTTTCACCCCTAGGCACAGCTCATCCCGATCCTTTTCAACGGATGTGGGTTCGGTCCTCCAGTAAGTGTTACCTTACCTTCAACCTGGCCATGCCTAGATCACTCGGTTTCGGGTCTGATCCCACGAACTCATGCGCCCTATTAAGACTCGCTTTCGCTACGCCTACACCTAACGGCTTAAGCTTGCTCGTGAGACCAAGTCGATGACCCATTATACAAAAGGTACGCCGTCAGATCTCGAGGATCCTCCGACTGATTGTAGGCGTTCGGTTTCAGGTACTGTTTCACTCCCCTCGTCGGGGTGCTTTTCACCTTTCCCTCACGGTACTGGTTCGCTATCGGTCAGCAAGGAGTACTTAGCCTTCGAAGGTGGTCCTCCGATCTTCAGACAGAATTTCACGTGTTCCGCCCTACTTAATACGTCCGTCAAAGCTTCCTATACGGGGCTGTCACCCGCTATGGCCATGCTTCCCAACATGTTCTAGTCACTTATCTGGCTCGGCTGGTCCCCGTTCGCTCGCCGCTACTAGGGGAGTATCAATTGATTTCCTTTCCTCCGGGTACTTAGATGTTTCAGTTCCCCGGGTTTGCTCTTAAAACCCTATGTATTCAGGTCTTAAGTACCTGTTTAAACCCCATATTGAGTATCAAAGATAACAATATGAAGCTTTCAGGTGGGTTGCCCCATTCAGAAATCCATGGATCAAAGCTTATTCTCAGCTCCCCATGGCTTATCGCAGAGTATCACGTCTTTCATCGCCTCTTGCTGCCAAGGCATTCACCAAACGCCCTTCTCGCGCTTGATTTGATCCAGAAAAAGAAAGACTGGATTTGCAAAGCAAATCCATGGGTCGGAAGCTGGAACAACCAACCCCTTTTCCTGAACCAAAAGCATACTTTCCCGCCTTCCATCCTGGAACCCGCGCTGCCGATGTCGGTCGGCCCCACGCAGAGGATAGAAGACAATGCATAACCGTTAAGTTATGCGGGTTAGTGTACTTGACTTGGACAACTCTGTTCGTTTCAGCCGGGATATCCAAAGAGGGACGAGGAAACATCCCAAATCGAACCTCCTCCGAAGAGGACCAACTGAGATCAACGCCTCACTCGGCGCGATCAAACAGTGTTGATTGATTTCTCTCTATACGATGTCAAGGCTTCCGAAGAAGCGACGTCCAATCGGACGGTTAAGAACCAAAACGGTGCTTAACGATCTGATCGGGTAAATGGTGGAGCCTAGGAGGATCGAACTCCTGACCTCCTGAATGCAAATCAGGCGCTCTCCCAGCTGAGCT
>NZ_JBSWTT010000001.1:2500-640000 GCF_056158705.1 Ruegeria sp. ABM4_193 | reverse complement strand
AATCGAGTCGGGGATTCCATCAAATCCTGAATCTTATTGACCAAAGGAATCGAAAACCGATCAGGCCGATAAAGAAGACCCACATACGTCTCTTTCGTATCCTGCAAAGCACCACCAAGACCCGCCTTGCACATCTTATTCTGATGGGGTCTGGTTCCCCTACTATGTAGTCGACACAAACGCAGGATCGGTATGGCTCGCCATCTTCAGTTTCCTTTGGTCAGAACCGTTGGGTTTGACGGAGCGCTGGTAACTTTTGCGGACAGCATGTCCGAAGACGCAAACCGCGCAGCTCTGGCGTTTCGCTCTGAAGTGGATCGTCAGAGCTGGGATGAGGTCACGGAGTCATCCGCGTCTTTGGGTTCTGCTTTTGTGCGTTTCGACACACAGAGCATTTCGCATAAGCAGATGCTGGACAGGCTGCAGCATCTTGTTGGCCAAAAAGACTGGTACAACACGCAGCTTCCCACGGGTCGCAAACTGTGGCGTGTACCGACGGTTTACGGAACCGACCTGGCACCGCAACTGAACGATGCCGCAGCCGCCGCAGGGTTGACACCGGAAGAGGCAACACGTCGCCTGGGTCAATCACGGGTACGGGTTCTGACAATCGGGTTCGCGCCCGGACAACCTTATCTTGGGCCTTTGGGACCCGAGTTCAACATTCCCCGGCTGCAAAACCTGACCCCCATGGTGCCTGAAGGCGCATTGGTTCTGGCCATCTCGCAATTTGTCCTGTTTTCGGGCCCAACACCAACCGGGTGGCGGCATGTCGGGCAAACCGCCTTTCGATGCTTTCGCCCGGAGATGTCCGAGACCTTCCCCCTTAGCCCCGGAGACGAATTGCTGTTCGAACCTATATCTCGCGAAGAGTTGGAACATATCCGCGCGAACAATGCAGACGGCAGCGGCGGTGCCACCTGCGAGGAAATCGCGCCATGAGCCTGACTGTCCGTCGGATCGGCCCCTCATGCACAATACAAGATCAGGGGCGCATCGGGTATCTGGATCAGGGTTTGTCCCGCTCTGGCGCTGCCGACATATTCGCCTTGCATGAAGGGGCTGCGTTGCTGGGGCAGAGCCCGGACCTTGCGGCGCTGGAAATGGCCGGGATGGGAGGCGAATTCGAAGCCGCGCAAGATATGCACATCGCTTTGACCGGTGCACCAATGCAGGCGACCGTTGATGGTAGCCCTGTGGCCTGGAATGCGTCGCATCATTTGGTCGCCGGGCAAAGACTGGTCATCGGGGCCGCTGTGAAAGGGAATTACGGCTATCTTCATTTAGGGGGTGGAATAGAGTCTGAGGTTTTTCTGGGATCGCGGGCGGCGCATTTAACGGCGCGGATCGGTCAAGCGATACAACAGGGCGACAGGCTGAGCTGTGGCCCTCATGCGGGTAAGAGCGGGTTGAAACTGCAGCCCGCTGATCGGTTTTCAGGTGGCACGTTGCGTGTGGTGGCCAGCTTTCAAACACCGCTGTTCGATCAGGCGACGTTGGATCGGTTTGCTGCGACCACATTCCGACGCGGTGCACGCGCAAACCGGATGGGGATGCAAGTGGACAGTAACGGCGACGGGTTCGCGGCATCGGGGCAGTTGAACATATTGTCCGAAGTAATCACCCCAGGCGATATTCAAATGACCGGCACAGGTGATCCGTTCATTCTGTTGCCAGAGTGCCAGACCACTGGGGGTTATCCTCGTATCGCAACCGTTTTGCCCTGCGATATGCCCTGTGCGGCACAGACACCTGCGGGCGGTTCCATCCATTTCGAATTTGTCAGCATGGAAGAGGCCAACGCGTTACACACAGCCTTCCTGTCAGATCTTGCGCGCCTGCCTTCGCGGGTTGAACCTCTGGTCCGTGACCCGCATGACATACCGGACCTGTTGTCCTACCAATTGATCGGCGGAGTGATCTCTGCCACCGATTAAGGAGATATGCCAATGCCAAGCGTCGATCTGAACGCTGATATGGGGGAAAGCTTTGGCCCCTGGAAGATCGGCGATGACGAAAGCCTGCTGAAAATCATCACCTCTGCCAACATCGCCTGTGGGTTTCACGCAGGTGACCCGGATGTGATGGCGACGACCATGCAATTGGCAGCTGAGAACAATGTGGGCATTGGTGCGCATCCCGGTTTTCCCGATCTGCAGGGCTTTGGTCGCCGGAACATGAAAGTGCCCCATGACGCGTTGCGCAATCTGGTCCGGTATCAACTGGGTGCCGCGATGGGCATGGCAAAGGCGGGCGGCACAAAAGTTCGGCATCTCAAGCTGCACGGCGCGTTGGCCAATATGTGCTCGGTCGATATTGATATGGCGCGGGCCTGCTATCAGGGCGCTTTGGATGTGGACCCCGACATCATTGTCATGGTGCTTGCGGTCACAAAGCAGGAAGACGCAGTGCGCGAACTTGGCTGCAAATGGGTGGGCGAGATCTTTGCCGACCGCGCCTACAATGACGATGGCACCTTGGTCGACCGCAGCCTGCCCGGTGCCGTGATCCATGACGCTGATGTGGCTGGTCCACGTATTCTGAACATGGTCCGCGAAGGCGCGATAATTACGGAAAGCGGCAAACGGCTAGAGACCTCCATCGACACGATTTGTCTGCATGGGGACGGACCAACTGCGGTTCAGATCGCCCGTTCCGTCAGGGAAAGCCTGATCAGCGGCGGCGTCGAGGTGACAAAGTTCGTCCGGTAATCTTACACACCTTTAGCGCTGCACTATCATGAAAAAAGGGCTGTGGAGAACCACAGCCCAGACCCAACAGGAGAGTATTTTGCCGAACCTTATGATGGTCCGATCATGAAACAGGTCACATTGCGGGCTTGTAACCGACGACACGCCAGATCGGCCTGCTCGCGGGTCATGCCCTGGAAAGTTGCGTCAAACCCGCGCGAGCTTTGGTTCACCTTGCGCAGCGTGCCTTCCAGCGTCGTCATTTCTGACAAAGCGGTTTTCAGCAGAACCTTCTCGGCCTCATACCGTGTGGTGTAACGCCCCACATTGACGCCCCACAGATGCCCGCCAGACGAAGAAAGGCGGGTGACAACTTCCTGCTCGGGCTCGGGTTGCTTCGCCGTTTCGGTTGAGGCCAGCACCAGATCGGACGGGCGTTGCGCCGGGCGTGTACCCGTTGCTTGTTCAGGCGAGGTGGTCGACGCGATATCTGCCTGGGCGATTGCCGCTGCGATACCGTTGGTGATCCGGTCGCGGTTCTGATCTGCTGTCGCCGCCACTGCATTTGCAACCTGTGTCGAAGCGCTTGGGCGCACAACCGGACGCAGGCTGGTTTTGGGAGGCCCACTCAGGCGTGCGACCTGTGTGCCCAATCCTGCATTCCCCGCATAAGCCGGGCGTGCCGGTTTGCGAATGGGTGCACGCGACGGGGCACGACGGAAACCCAGATCCAAAAGCTCGGCCACTTTGGCATTGCGCGATGCGCCCGACTTTCCACCAAAGACGGTCGCGATGATCCGTTCATTCTTGCGCTTGGCTGACGCCACCAGGTTGAACCCAGCAGCGCGCGTATACCCGGTTTTGATGCCATCTGCCCCTTTGTACGCAGCCAGCAGGCGACGGTTGGTATTTGGTACAGTCTTGATCCCGGCATGTGTCGATTGACGCGAGAACAGATTATAATACTGCGGGTAATCATACAGCAGGTGCCGTCCCAGCGTGGTCATGTCACGTGCGGTGGACAAATGCCCCGACTCGGTCAGACCATGCGCGTTCTTGAAAGTGGTACGGCTCATCCCCATGGCTTTCGCGGTGCGGGTCATACGGCGGGCAAAAGCTGCCTCGGACCCGCTGATGGCGATCCCAATAGCAGTTGCCGCATCATTGGCTGATTTCACCGCTGACGCTCGGATCAGATACCGGAAAGCAATCGTCTGTCCTGTCCGCAGGCCCAGCTTGGACGGCGGCTCAGCCGCAGCCTTCTTGGTGATCCGCACAGGGGTATCCAGCGTGATCTCACCGTTTCGCACCGCTTCGAACGCAATATAAAGCGTCATCATCTTGGTCAGCGATGCCGGATGCAGCCGCGTATCGGCATTGCGCGAATGCAAAACCTCACCGGTGCGGGCGTCAATAACCATTGCCGCGTAGGGTGCCGCCATGGGCTTGAGCGGCGCAAACGCCAGCGCACATAGCATCGCTATAAGGAATAAGCCCATTCGGGCCGGAACTGTCCGCCGAATCTGCACGATCTTTGCCTCTGTCTGCCTCGCGCCGCCGGGTTTTCCCGGTCGGCAAAATATATTTTATTGCGTTAAATCCTAACACAGGGGGGGCATAAAAGAAACTGAAAGCTGCGCTTTTCGCGATTTCGTCATATGCGCCACAAAGCGCTATATGTAGATAAACCAATCGCGCAGACCCACCAAATGCGCGATTGTGGCATCGCTTTGCCGGAGCACAACAAGGTTTTTCCGGGACTGCGGCCAAAAGGCAACATCATCTCAAACTGCACACCAGATCGGCCAAGTCGCCCAAATCGCGCAGCTCGCGGAATCGCGGGCTGTCAACCGGGGCGTCAGCGTGCTCAACCTCCCACACCAGACCGTGTGGCACATAAACCCCCCAGCATCCGGCCTGAATCGGGGCCACCACATCCGAGCGCATGGAATTGCCGACCATCATCGCAGACGCCGGACCATCGCCGTGGGATTCGAAAATCGTCTGATAAGTTTCTGCGGTCTTTTCCGACACAATCTCGACCCCATCGAACAAGTCGCCAAGCCCGGATTGGGCCAGTTTACGCTCTTGATCGATCAGGTCGCCTTTGGTGATGAGTATGACCCGGTACGCGTCGGACACGCTCTCAATCGCATCACGGGCATGCGGCAACAGCTCGATCGGATGTGCCAGCATCTCTTGCCCGGCATCGATCAATTGCCGAATAACCGAGGCCGGAACACGATCTTCTGTCACTTCGATGGCGGTTTCGATCATCGACAGAACGAATCCCTTTATCCCATACCCATAGTGACGAATGTTGCGCTTTTCCGCGGCCAGAAGACGCTCCATCAGGTGATCCCGGTCAGCGTGATCCACCAGCAATTCAGCAAAATGGGCCTGCGTCAGCTGGAAAAACCGTTCGTTGTGCCAAAGGGTATCATCTGCATCAAACCCGATTGTGGTCAGTTTTTCCGTCATCTTATTTACGTCCGCTTGCTCTTTTCACCGGCGATGCCCACGTTATATAAGCGCCAAGATAAACCCCAAGCCTGAATCGGACAGTTACACACGATGCTGGAAAAGACCTGGATGATGTCTGACACACCGGACGACGACGGAGACGCGTCAGTCCTGCTGCAGACGCGCCCAAAAACCAAGCGTCCGCCCCTGTACAAGGTGCTGTTGCTGAACGACGATTACACGCCGATGGAATTTGTCGTGCACGTGCTGGAGCGTTTTTTTGGCATGACCCACGCCCAGGCGTTCGAAATCATGCTAACCGTTCACAAAAAAGGCGTGGCCGTTGTCGGCGTCTTCAGCCATGAGATTGCCGAGACCAAAGTTGGCCAGGTGATGGATTTTGCCCGCAGGCACCAGCACCCGCTGCAATGCACCATGGAACGCGAAGAATAAGGCGCCCCGCCTATCGCGCCCTTTCCTTACTCTGCCGGAATTGCCCATGTCCCCTCGCCTGGAACTTGCATTGCAAAACGGCTTGTCGCTGTCGCAACCGCTGACTGTGATCGGCCCTGCGCCAGACCACGACCTGTCAGCGCTCCCCGCTGACGCGCAGGTGGTGCAACCGTTCAAACCTTTTCACGATCATTTTGCGGCGCAAGGCTTTGACACGGTGCCCGAAGCAGCTGCACCCTGTCAGGACGCTATCGTGTTTTTGCCACGTGCCAAGGCGCTGGCGCGCGCGATGATCCAGCGGGCGTGTTCACGGGCTGCTGGGGTTGTCGTGGTCGATGGTGCCAAGACCGACGGGGTGGACAGCATATTGAAAGATGTGCGCAAGCGGGTTGATGTCGAGGGCCCCTTGTCCAAAGCACATGGCAAGATTTTCTGGTTTCAGGCTGATGCTTCTGCTTTCGAAGACTGGGCCGCGCCTACGGCGCAGATGGTCGGCAGTTTTCATACAGCGCCGGGGGTGTTTTCGGCAGATGGGATCGACCCGGCCTCGGCCATGTTATTGAAGTCTTTGCCTTCCAAACTGGGCGCTCGCGTGGCTGATCTGGGCGCCGGTTGGGGTTTTTTGTCCGCAGACGTATTGAAGCGCGATAACGTCAAGTCTTTGCATCTGGTAGAGGCGGATCAGACCGCTCTGACATGCGCGCGCAAAAACGCTCCTGATCAAAGGGCTCAGTTTTATTGGGCAGATGCCGTCACTTGGACTGCACCCGAACCCATCGACACCGTCGTCATGAACCCCCCGTTTCACACCTCGCGCAACGCGGACCCGGCTCTGGGTCAGGGGTTCATCGTCTCAGCCGAACGCAATCTAACCCGCAACGGAACCCTTTGGATGGTGGCCAATCGCCACCTGCCCTATGAGACCACGCTGAACGAACATTTCGCTCAGGTCACTGAAATTGCCGGAGACAACCGGTTCAAGGTGCTTCAGGCCTCTCGCCCTCGGCGTTAAGGCTCGCTAACCTGCCCCCAATTCAGGAGGATTCGGATGTCCTTTTCCATCGCTGGCAAGACAGCAATCGTAACAGGCGGAGCCAATGGCATCGGGCTGGCTATCGGACGTCATTTCGCGGATGCAGGTGCAAATGTCATGTTCGCCGACATGGACGAAAAGCGCCTGGTCGATGAATTGGGCGAACAGGCTGAAGACGGAAACATCCGTTATTTTGCGGGCGATCTGCGCGAAAAACTGACCATAGCAAATCTGCTATCGGCCACTTTGGATGCTTTTGATCAGGTGGACATCCTGATCAATGGAGCGCGACAAGTGATCCCTTCGGACCCATTGGACCCTGATGACGACTCGGTGCGCACCCTGCTGAACCAAAACTTGATGCCGGCCCTGCGGCTGAGCCAATTGGTTGCGAAACGCATGATCAAACAAGCGGACGGGGACGAGGAAAACCTTGCCGGGTCGATCATCAACCTTTCGTCCATCGCAGCCCGCCGAACACATCCCGACCTGATGGCCTATTCCGTGTCGACTGCGGCGTTGGATCAAATGACCCGATCTCTTGCAGTTGCGCTTGCACCGAACCGTATTCGGGTCAACTCGATCGCATTGGGTTCGGTCATGAGCGCTTCGTTACAATCGACCCTCAAGGAAAACCGGGACTTCCGAGACGATATCGAAAAACACACACCGCTGGCCCGTATCGCTTCGGCGACAGAGCTGACCGAAACCGCGCAGTTTCTGGCATCCGATGCAGCCGGTTTCATTACAGGTCAGATCCTGACAATCGACGGCGGGCGTACATTGCTTGACCCCGTAGCCGCCCCAGCCCACTAAGACACATGTTCGATACAGAAAAATCCACTGCCTCCGCCTGGTTCCGACAACTGCGCGACGACATTGTCTCTGCGTTTGAAGCCCTTGAAGACAGCCACGACACTGGACCGTTTTCCGATGCAAAACCCGGTCGGTTCGAGGTCAAAGAAACCAAGCGCCAGTCTGAGGATGGCTCGGATGCAGGGGGCGGGTTGATGTCTGTGATGCGTGGCGGTCGCGTGTTCGAGAAAGTTGGCGTCAACATCTCAACCGTCTACGGCACATTGGGTGAACGCGCGCAGCACGCAATGGCGGCGCGCAAGGGCATCCCCGGCATGACCGAGGATCCCCGCTTCTGGGCCTCGGGGATCAGCCTGGTGGCGCATATGCAAAACCCTCATGTCCCTGCGGTGCACATGAACACACGCGTGTTCTGGACCCCACACGCCTGGTGGTTCGGTGGCGGATCGGACCTGAACCCCTGCATTGAATATGATGATGACACACGCCATTTCCACGCCACCCAAAAGTCCCATCTGGATCCGCATGGCGTTGCGCATTATCCGCGCCTGAAAGACTGGGCAGACGAGTATTTCTATATTCCTCACCGCAAGCGTGCACGAGGCGTGGGTGGAATTTTCATGGATGACTACTGCACCGGTAACTGGCAGGCCGACTTTGCCCTGACCCAGGACATCGGTCGGGCCTTCCTGCCTGCCTTCCTGCCATTGGTCGAAAAACGGCGGGTTCAGGGATTTTCGGACGCGGACAAGGATACACAACTCGTGCATCGCGGCCTTTATGCCGAATACAACCTGGTCTACGACCGTGGCACTAAATTCGGACTGGAAACCGGACATGACCCGGATGCAGTTCTGATGAGCCTGCCGCCGATGGCGAAATGGGTCTGACGCTCAGAACGTATCCATAATGAAGTTGTCGTAGCAATAGTTCTGTGCTGACGACGCCGACATGTTTTCCCCGACCCGGCTAACCGTAATCGAATAACCCGGATTGGTATCAGCACCCGGAGGTGGGGTCAGCGAAAACTGCACGGTTCTGACGCCCCTCTCGTAAGCGCGCCAAATGTAGATACGCTGCGAATTTGGCACGCCCAGTGTACGAATCGCAAAGTCACCAATCCCGCACCAGTAAGTTACGGGTGCCGACGATCCAAGAGCCTTGACCTCATAGACCCCATCCGGAAGCGCTGTAATCTCGGTTCGAAATTGTGGCCGGATGTCCAGCCCGAAGCCTACCGCGTCGGCCATTGCGGGCATCAAAGCAAGCGCAGTTGGGGCGAAAATCCTTACAAATTGCATAACTTGAATATCCCGAGAATTGATCATCAGTACTTTGAACATAGCGGCAGCAGTCTTTGAGTAAAGTGGTTCAAACCTGCCTCGACGGTGACTGGGTGGCGCAAGGAATTTTTTCTACCCTTATTGCGCAGAGACGGTACAATAGACCTAAGTTTATGGTTTTAATCATATAATGGCGATCCTGTGAGCAAGAGCTTTCCAAAGGACTGGTTCGATATCCCGCCCGAGAAATACGCTGACCTTGGCGCGATGTTCTATCTGGCGGGACTTACAAAAACACATCAGAAACGCACCCTTGCACAGGTGCTGTTTGCGTTCGAGACGCCGTTCCGCCTTGGTCAGTATCACATCTTCCGGCAAAACGGATTTCCCCGTGGCTTTGTCACCTTTGCCGGGCTCAGCCCCGAGGCCGAGTACCGCTATGCAGTGCAGGAAAAACCGTTGAAGGAAGCGGATTTTACCGGTGGGCCTTCCTTTTGGATCGTCGATCTGGTGGCCCCTTTTGGACAGACGAGCCAGATTGTTGATATCCTCAAGCAAGAAATCCCTCATCCGCGTGTGCGGACAAACCGGATGGACAGCGACATGACGCGAAACCGGATTGTCGAGTGGACTCGGGATCAGGCAGGCGAAGTTCATATGCGCCTGTATCGGAAACGAGAGTTTGAACAGGTGTTGCAGCAGGGCGAAGAATAGGTGGTCTCGGTTACAATCACAGGCGAATTGACCGGCGACGTGACCGGATCCCCACCTAACGTGGCGATGGGGCAACCGACGCTGGACAATGGCACGTTTACACCCACAACCCAGACCTGGACCATTGCAACGCCACCCGCCAACGGCACCGCCTCGATCGACCCGAATACAGGCGAGTGGACCTATACGGTAGATCCAGCCTTTTTTGACAGCCTGGACAACGGGCAGGTCGTTTTCGATACCTTCTTTATCAGCGTTACGGGCACCACGCAGATTGGGCCGTTCACTGTGCCGTTTGCCAACGATCCGGACCCGGTAGCGGTCACGATCAGGATCGAAGGTGTGTGCTTTGCCGCCGGTACGTTGATCGAAACCGAGGACGGCCCACAGGCCATTGAAACACTACGCGTGGGCCACAAGGTGGCAACCGCAGATCACGGGCTGCAACCCATTCGCTGGATTGAAAGCAGCGTGCTTGCTCCCGAAGGATTATGCGCTGAACCTGCAATGCAGCCGGTTCGAATCTCGGCAGGAAGTCTGGGGCCGAACACACCGTGCCGGGATCTTCTGGTTTCGCAACAACACCGCATTCTGGTGAAAGGACCAAAGGTAGATTTGCTGTTTGGCGCTGCCGAGGCGCTGGTGGCTGCAAAGCATCTATGCGACTGGCCGGGCATTTTTGTGGATACCTCGGTGGAGGAGGTAGAATACCTGCATATCTTGTTGGACCGGCATGAAATTCTGAATGTGGAAGGGGCGCAAGCTGAAAGCCTGTTTCTGGGGGAAGAAGCGCTTTACACGCTGTCCTCCGACGCGCTTCGGGAACTTGCTGCAATCTTTCCGGACCGGCCAGCCTCGGGTCGCACCGGGTTTGGTCGCGCCGCGCGTTTGATCCTGCGCGAACATGAGGCGCGCGCGCTTGCCTGAATTTACTGGCCCGCCCCGATACGCCCGCCAACATCCTGCGGCGCCAAGGCAACCGTCTTGATCACCGCGTGACATGGGCTGCCCACCTGCAAGTCTAGCGCTGCCACCGATCGACGTGTGACGCGTGCCAGAACACTACCTGCCGGGGTTGTGACGGAGACAATTGCACCAGGCCCCTCGCCCGACCGGATCGAGGCCACCGTACCGCTGAGCACGTTCAGCGCAGACAATCCCTCGGGCTTTTGGTTTGACAAGATCACCTCTTGCGCTGGTATGCGGATGCGCAATTGCGCCCCGACGTCATGCGCAATGCGCGGCAGGAACAATCGTGCGCCGTTGGCATTCAATTCTGTCAGCCCGTCAGCGTGATGCTGCACGACCTGAACTTCTAAAACGGCCCCAACTGCGCGCACCCCTGCGGGGGCCACCGAAGGATCGGCTAAAACCTCAGAAGCGGGCCCATGACGCACGGCTTTTCCGTCTTGAAGCGCAACAACCGAAGTCGCCAGACGCGCGACCTCAGCCGCCGAGTGGGTTACATAGAGAATAGGAACCGACACCTCGTCCCTGAGACGTTCGAAATACGGCAGAATTTCCGCTTTCCGCGCTTCATCCAGCGCAGCCAGAGGTTCGTCCGCAAGAATAAGGCGCGGACTTGCCAGCAGCGCCCGCCCAATGGACACACGTTGCTTTTCGCCCCCAGACAACCCGGCTGGACGGCGATCCAGCAGGTGGCCAATGCCCAGCATTTCAATGACCTTCGCGGGATCTTCCCGCTGCGCCCTTTTCGGGGCAAACCAGCGACCATAGGCCAGATTTTGGCGTACGGTCAGATGGGGAAATAACCGCCCTTCCTGAAAGATATACCCCAATCGCCGACGGTGCGGCGGCAGCCATTGTCCCCGATCTGTGTCGAATAAAACCCAGTCCTCGACCGCAACGCGACCCGCCTGAGGTCGCAGCAGCCCGGCCACTGCATTGACGATTGTCGTTTTGCCCGATCCCGACCGCCCAAACAAGACAGTGACTCCGGGTGGTGCCTCAAAGCGGACATCCAGATCGAGATCCGGCAAATGATGTTGCAACCGAACGGAAAGGCTCATGACCCGGCCACCCGTGCAGCAGCGCGCCGTCCGACGTATTCTGACAAAAGAAGCGCGCTCATCGCGATAACGATTGAGATAAGGACCAGTCGCGTTGCAGCCGCCTCGCCGCCCGGCACCTGCAGGAATGCATAGACTGCAGACGGAAGCGTTTGGGTCTGTCCGGGGATGTTAGACACAAACGTGATGGTGGCCCCGAATTCGCCCATTGCCTTGGCAAAAGCCAGAATTGCACCGGCAATGACCCCCGGCAGGATCATCGGCAAGGTCACGGTCAGAAACACCATCGGGCGCGATGCCCCCAACGTGGCCCCCGCTTGTTCCAGCTTTGGATCCACCGCTTCGATGGACAAGCGTATGGCCCGGACCATCAACGGGAAGGCCATGATCCCGGCAGCCAGCGCAGCCCCGGTCCAGCGAAACGCGACTACGATCCCGAACTCTGCCAGAACACGCCCAAGCGGTCCTTGAATGCCAAATGTCAGCAACAACAGATACCCCGTGACGACAGGTGGCAGGATCAGGGGCAAATGCACCAGACCATTCAACACCTGACGGCCGGGAAACCGCCAGCGGGCCAGCGCGTAGGCTACGAATATCCCAAACGGCAATGTCGCCAGCGTCGCCCAGAACGACACGCGCAGAGACAGCTTTAACGCTTCAACTTCGGCAGGGCCCAACCAGTCCACGAGGATCACCCGCCCGGCAGGGAAAACCCCTGCTCCTGAAAAACGGACAACGCCGCATCGCTGCGTAGATGGTCCAGAAAGGCCTGTGCTCCACCCTGGGCTGATGAAGTGACGGCCGCAGGATATATGATCTCAGGATGCAGGTCGTCGGGAATCGTCGCCAAAATACTGACCCGTGTTTCCACCTGTGCATCTGATCGATACACAATTCCCAAGGGCGCAGCCCCTGCCGCCACAAGTGCCAGAGCTGCGCGCACATTGTCGGTCTGCGCCACACGGTCCTGTAATGCGTCCCATTGATTCAGGCTTTGCAACGCGGCTTTGCCGTAGATACCTGCTGGCACGGCATCAACCAGGGCCATCGCCAGAAAACCGCCGTTCAATTCGGCCTTTAGGTCGTGACCAGGTTGGATCTCTCCCCAACTTTCTCGACCTGTCGCACCAATCACAACCAGACCATTGCCCAGCAAATCCACCCGCGAATTCGCCCGGATAAAACCGTCCTGCTCCAGTATGTCCATCCAGTCAGGATTCGCCGAGATGAACACGTCGGCAGGCGCGCCCTGCTGAATTTGGCGCGCCAGTACCGACGATGCCGCGTAAGAAACCGTGACACGGTGCCCCGTTTCCGTTTCATAGTTTTCAGCAATCTCGTCCAGCGCTGTCTTCAGACTCGCCGCTGCAAAAACCAAAACACCTTCTGCCCCGGCGCGGACTGGCGCCAACGCCAATACACCTAAGACCAGTGCCACCATCCAGAAACGGCGGGTGAAGGTTAGGGTCATGTACACTCCCGACCGGAATATTGCAGTCCCTTCGGGAATATCGGAGGGTACAGCCCCCACGCAAGCGCCTTTGAGAAATTACCGAGATCCGTGCCGCTGCGTTGCAGAAAGTCCAAAAGGGTCAAGGCGTCGATTAGGCATGACCATCATCACACCGCGAATACTCAGATTTGCGGCAGCACGGGATTATTCAGAGTACGGAACTCCAGACGGACAGGGCAACACGGATCGGCCAAAGAATAGAATTCAAGAAAATCACTCAGACCCTCTTGCACCCGCCCTCAGGCTTAGCTACATGCAGCGTCACGGGTGATTAGCTCAGTTGGTAGAGCGCTTCGTTTACACCGAAGATGTCGGGAGTTCGAGTCTCTCATCACCCACCATTCCCTTCATTTTCAATGGCTTACTCAGGGTCTTGTAACGAGAACTTGGAGACTATTTGAGGGTGAATGTCCGGGAATCGAAACCTCAAAACCGTGTTGGACTACCCAGAGGATTGTTCCTTAGAGGTAAAGTGTTCTCTCTTAGGGTCGCTGTACCGACTGATGGCACCGCCAAAACCGTTTCTGTACCGGGTTGGCAAAATTGCTATAGCGAGCATGTTCCTAGCGCCTTCTGGGCTCCGTGTTACCGTTTTCTTCGGTGGTCACAATTGACCGCTCAAAGCCCAAGGCGGACGTCAAACTGGCGTCTATTTGCCGGTAGTTTAAAGACAAAGTAAGCATCTGAATTCTGCCTCAGTTTTTTGGCAAGTACCGATCTAACAGAGCGTCGACCAACCCTTCCTGAAGTTGGTAACCGGTTTCTTCGTTCACACGCAAAATGTCTTCAAGAATGACAAGTTGTTCCATGCCCGTCGTCATGGACAATCGCTTCGCCAGGTCGTCAATTTCCTTCGGCTCAAGCAATCGGTGAACTGGCGCAAGTGCTTCCGAAAAAGCCGCCACTCTTCTAGCACCACGCATTTTGACCGTTCCATCTTCAAGAGATGCCTTGAGTGATTCCGCCAGAAACTGCCGGAAGTGCGCCTCATGAACCCGAGAAAATTCCAGATAGTAACGCGCGACCACATGTACACGGCTCCTAACGTCATCCAGTCCCTCAAGAAGTTCCGACGTAGGCGTGACGTCAAGATCCAGCGTCGCATCTAAGGCTAAGACACTCGGGTCAGAAAAGTAGCGATAGACCGTCGCACGGCTGATTTTGGCGCGTTCAGCGACTTTTGCCAGCGTGACTTCCTTGCCTTCCGACATCAGGTCACGTGCAGCCGAAAGAAGTACTTCTCGCGTTCGGTTGATTTGATTTGTACGAGGCGCCAATTTCAAGCCTTTTGTGATACACTTGTCTCATAAGTAGATATATGTATCATAAGAGAGGTATGTTTCAAGTAAAGGGAGTCGCAGTAATGACTGAATCTCGCCCGCGAATTTATCATCTTCTTGGGAACCTTTTGACTTTTCATGCCTTTCCCAATGAGACAGGAGATCGTTGCACAATTGTTGAGATAAAGACGGCACCTGGTGCCGGTGCACCACCCAATCATCATGCTGGCGAAGATGAGAGCTTCTATGTGCTCGATGGTGAATTCGAGTTCTTTTTGAATGGTGAGACAGTCAACGTCAAATGTGGTGACTTCGTTAAGGTTCCAGACGGCGCAGTGCACGCCTTTACATGCACCGGAGAGCGGCCTGGCCGGCTACTTTGCATCAACGCCCCCGGCGCGATGCATGACACTTTCTTTACTGAAGCCGGTGAAACAATGCCTGATGGCACGACCGATATCCCAGCGCCAGATGGACCACCAGACATTCCGGCGATCATGGCCGTAGCGGACCGAGTGGGAATGACAATCCTGGCGCCAGCGGACGTTCCCAGCTAACGAACGCGCGTGCATAGCTCCGGGTTACGAAACGGAGGCTTTGGTACAAAGCCTCTGCCGTACACCTTACCTTGTAATACTGGCTCAACCCGAAGCCGACATTCACGACGAGACCTTGCGCTTCTGGATAGCGGACATTCGCGGCGCTTTCCAAAAATGTCTTCTACGTGAACCAAAGCAATCGTTTAGGCGCAGGCGCGATAGCGGCATAGATCGTCTGCTATCAGTGCTTGGTTGAGTTCGTTTTGGCGTGAGAACGCTCAACTCAGCATTCTTTCCGAAACGTCCTCAAGAAGGGCATGAAGATCGAACTCTTCGCCTTTTTCCGCAAGCCCTTTGTCATGCAGAATGAACGACAGCCCGTGCACGAAACTCCACAACAAAAAACCACGGCGGCGAACTTCGTCTGTGATTCCCGGTTCACCGAGACACTTTGCTACTTCAGTCAAAAGAATCCCGAAGCTTTGCTGGCCGCCTTCCTCCAGTCGGGGGTCCGCAATACGGTCTGTGAAGCCGCCAAATTTCAGTCTGAAGATTCCGGGCTCATTTAACGCGAAGGCAATATACTCCATTCCTATGGCAGTAAGGCGCTCGGGAGATCCTTCAGGAACACCTTCCAGCGCGGCAAGCATTTTGTCTCGGTGCCGATCCATTCCTTCAAGGACAGTGGCAACCAGCATTTCTGTCTTGTCTTTGAAGTGCTTGTAAGGTGCCGCGGTTGATACGCCCGCGCGTCTGCACGCCTCGGATACAGAAAAACTGTCCGGACCTTTTTCTTCAACCAACTGTCGGGTTGCTTCGATCAGTGCAGCGCGGAGATCGCCGTGATGATAGGCTTTCTTGCTAACGGAAAGACCAGCCGCTTGTCTGTTTGTCGGACGATTTTTTTCGGTGCTGCTCATGATCCAACATGTGCCAGATCACGTATCTCTTGTCAAAGTGAGAACTTCTAACATATGTTAGAGACGCTAACTTGATGAGGTCCCCAAATGCCGAATCCTGCAATTTCATCTACTGAAGCGACCAAACCGAGCCCACTTGCACGTGTGTTGCGCGGCACTGTGCGCCTGGGAGTGACCGTCAGTTTTATAGCTGTTGCAGCGGCCGCCGTTTACTTTGGCGCATCCGAGCTCACCCGTAGAGCGGACGCTGTACCCGCACCAGATGCCGCCGCTGTGACACCCGTGTCCGTGACACCGATCACGTCCGAGAGCGCTTACACAGTCGACCGTGTATTCATCGGGCAGGTCGAACCTCAGCGTTCGGCAGATATCTCTTTCGAACTGAACGGGACGCTGGATCAAATTCTGGTCGATGAAGGTGATGAGGTTGCCAAGGGTCAACTTCTTGCGACACTGGACATCGCACTGCTGGAGGTCGAACGCGACCGTCTGACAGCATCACGTGACGCCATTGCAGCCCAACTTTCATTTGCAAAGAAAACGGTCGAGCGAAACGCGAAACTAATTGAACAAGGCTTTACCAGCCAAGCCCGTTTGGACGAGGCCGTTTCTCAGCAGGATGAATTGCTATCCAGGATTGGCGAGTTAGATGCGGGCTTGCGTGATGTGACCGTTCGAATCGAGAAATCCAGTATCGAAGCCCCGTTTGCCGGTCGAATAACCGCGCGACACGTGGATGGCGGTGAAACTTTGCGCTCGGGCGAGTTGGTTCTGGGTATGGTCGAGGTCGTGTCGCCGCAGGTTCGGATAGGTATCCCTCTCGATATTGATCCGGCGCTGCTGACTGACGTTGAAATCGAAATTGCAGGTCAAAGCTATCAGGCTGAGCTTGCAACTTTACGGCCCGATATTGACCCGGTGACCCGAACCCGCACCGCGCTATTCGGTTTGAAGAACGCGCCGGACGTTGCTTTCGGACAAACCGCACGTGTGCATGTACTCGATCCCGTCCAAAGTGCGGGGACCTGGGTGCCTACAACATCTCTGAAGGAAGGAACGCGCGGGCAATGGACATTGCTCGTTGCCGACGCGCAAAAAACTGTGCGGCTAGCGGCGGTCGAAGTGCTGCATGCCGAAGACGACCGCGTCTTTGTGCGTGGCGCGTTTCCGGACGGCACCGTCCTGATCGATCAGGGGCCGCAGCGAGTCAGCGTTGGTCAACGCGTTGCCTTCAACACTGGCGAGTAACGGAGCGATCTGATGGAAACCCTTACCTTTCGCCACCCCAGGCTGGTTGCCCTAATCGTTTTAGTGCTTGTATCCGCAGGTCTGTCTTCGTTCCTGTCTCTTGGGCGACAAGAAGACCCTACGATCACCAACCTCTTCGCAACTGTAACGACACAGTTCCCGGGTGCAGATCCAGAACGGGTTGAAGCGCTGGTCACTGCAGAAATCGAAGAAGAACTGCGTAAAATCGCCGAGGTGGATGAGATCAGTTCAGTCTCCCGCTCGGGTGTGTCGGTCGTTTCGGTAGAATTGCTGGAAACGCTAGACGAAGCCACCATTGAGCAGGTTTGGGCCGAGGCTCGGGATGCCGTCGAAGATGCGCGCCAGAACTTTCCGGCAGGAGTTTTTCCGCCGGAATTCGATGCCGAGGGCATTTCTGCCTATTCTGCGGTCATTGCAGTTGCGGCCGAGGATCCAGACTTTCCGTTAACATTGTTGTCACGTCATGCCGAAGCACTGGGCGACAGATTGCGTGCGATACCTGCCACGCGAGCAGTGGACTATTTCGGTCAGCCGAAAGAAGAGGTGCTCGTAAGCGTCGATATGGACAAGGCCGCTGCGCTTGGGCTTGGCGCTGCCGAGATTTCCCAGCGGATCGCCGAAGCAGACGGAAAGGTTCAGTCTGGGCGGTTGCAATCTGATGTCGACCTGACCATCGGCGTCAGCGGAGAAATTGAGAGTTTGGATCGCATTCGGAGCATCGTCCTGCGTGAAAACGCAGGCGGTGCCGTGGTGAAGCTCGGAGATATTGCAAGCGTAGACCGTGGCGCACGCGAACCGCGGTCCTCAATCGCGTTTGCCAACGGAAAGCCCTCCGTTTTGGTCGGGATTCTGGCGCAGGACGGCGTACAGATCGACCGTTGGACAGGCTTCCTTCGGGATGAGCTTGATGCCGGCGCCGCGTCGGTACCTTTGGGCATGCAGGAAATACTGCTATTTGATCAAAGCCAGTACACGACGGATCGTTTGTCAGAGGTTGGGGTCAACATGGCCATTGGCGTGGCTCTGGTCGTGGCAGTTTTGTTTGTTACGTTAGGGGTTCGGGCAGCCGCGATTGTGGCTTTGGTTTTGCCGGTTGTCTCATTGGCGACCCTGGCGACGATGAACATGATTGGATTGCCAATTCATCAGATGTCTGTGACCGGACTGATTGTTGCCCTCGGACTGCTCGTTGACGCAGCCATCGTGATGACCGATGAAATCCGACGTCGTCTGCAGGATGGGATGGAGCGACTTGCAGCCGTACGAGATGCTGTTCGCAGGTTGGCCGCGCCACTGCTGGCATCGACCGTGACAACGGCGCTTGCCTTCACGCCGATGATATTGCTGCCGGGACCCGCAGGCGATTTTGTCGGCGCCATCGCTATCGCCGTGGTTCTTATGCTTGTCTGGTCCCTGGTTGTGGCCTTGACTGTGACTCCGGCGATTGCGGGCTGGCTACTGTCCGATCGCCCAGACGCAGGAATGCTGAGCCGCGGTATCAGCATCCCGCCACTTGCCCGTATGTTCGAGGCCTCAATTCGATTGTCTGTTGCTAATCCTGTGCGATCCATCGCGTTGGCATTGATCTTGCCGGTGCTTGGCTTTGCGGCCTTTCCAACGCTGACCGCGCAATTCTTCCCGGGCGTCGACCGCAACCAATTCTATATCGAAGTCGATATGCCGGGTGGAACGTCAATTGCCACCACCGAAGCAACTGCCCGCCAGATCGATGAAATGCTGCTGGCTGACGACGGCGTCAAAAGTGTCTACTGGACTGTCGGAGAGTCCGGCCCGGCATTCTACTACAACATCGTTGGAAACCGCTCACGCGAGCCTGGGTTCGCACAAGCTATGATCACGACCGACACGGCCGACGACGCCGCCCGCCTTGTTGGAACGTTGCAGAGTCGTCTGGATACTGGCTTTCCTGACGCGCAGATCATCGTTCGCAGTCTTGTTCAGGGCCCTCCGGTCGACGCACCGGTTGAAGTCAAAATTCAGGGGCAGGACATCACGGTATTGCGTGATCTGGGCGACGAGGTGCGTTCAGTCATGGCCAATCTCGATCTGGTAACCCAGGCGCGCGCCAGCGTGAACGGAGGCAACCCTCAAATCCGGTTCGAGATTGATGAGGTCAAAGCGCGTCTGCTGGGACTGGACGTTGCGGATATAGCTGGTCAGCTGGACACGGCGCTTGTTGGCATCACCGGTGGATCACTGATCGAAGGGACTGAACAGTTGCCGGTGCGCGTTCGCTTAGGTGACGAGGTGCGGTCAGATCTAAGCGCGATTTTCAGTATGCCTATCCTACTGCCAAATGCAGCTGCGATATCTGCGACTGGAGCCTTCCCAGCGGTACCGCTGTCGGAATTGGCCAAGCCCGTGATTGAACCGGCAGAAAGCGTAATAACTCGAACGGACGGTACGCGCGAAAACACTATTCAGGCGTTTATCGTACCCGGTATTTTGCCCGAAGAGGCGTTGCAGGACGTACTAGAAGCACTTGATGCGTCCGGGTTTGTGTTGCCGCAAGGTTATTCGATGTCCTTAGGCGGCGACAGTGATGCCCGATCCAACACCGTTGGCAATCTGCTTGCCTCTGTTGGTTTGATTGTGACACTCTCCATCGCGACCATCGTTCTGACCTTTAACTCGTTCCGGCTGACCCTTGTGACCTTGGTCGTGTGCGTGTTGTCTGCAGGCCTTTCAATGCTGTCGCTGGCCGTTATGCAATTCCCGTTCGGAATTACGGCGATCATCGGGGTCATCGGATCGATCGGGGTTTCGATCAACGCGGCGATAATCATTCTGACCGGGTTGCAACAAGACGCTGACGCAAGCCAAGGGGACCGAGCGGCCATGGCGCGCGTTGTGACTGGTTCAAGTCGGCACATCATCTCGACAACAATCACAACCTTTGGCGGCTTCCTACCCCTGATCATAGCTGGAGGAGCATTTTGGCCGCCATTCGCCGTTGCAATCGCCGGGGGCGTACTGTTGTCGACTGTTGTATCCTTCTATTTCACCCCACCCGTGTTTGCGTTGATGTATCGTGGCAAGCTCAACAAACCGCTTGAGGCAAACAACCAACATTCCCAGCCTCAAGAAGCAATTGTCGCGCTTGTGGCAGAATGAGGATTGAGACTACTTCGCTTTGCGAGGTGGTATGTTTCAAATCCGTCGTTGTTCGACGCAAGGTTCGAGTTCCGTTATGGGCCGCAAGCCGGACTTTGCTAAACTTGGTTTCTGCACTTCACCGTCATCCGCGCAGCGTGCAACATTCTATGACATTGTATTACGTCAACGTCGTGTTGTCATTGCCGGCCGGCATGGTGGATCAGAGGATCAACCATGGAAAACCCAAACTTACCTGCCATTCGTGCACTTCGTCCAGCTTGGAATAATGGGCGTGTGGTAGATCAAAACGCCCTCTGAAACCAAAAGGTGTCTGGGCGATCCGAGTGCGCCATGAGCTTTCTGAAAACCATCGCGATCTTACGCTCTTCAACAAGGCATTCGACAGTAAGTTCCGCGACTGCGATCTGATGAAGATGAAGGTCGCCGAAGTCATGTCATCGGGTCAGATCAAGGAACGGGATTCGGTCCTTCAAAGCAAGGCGCAGATACACGTACGCTTTGAATTATCTGAAGGCACAAGAGCCTCTGCAGAGAAGTGTATGGAAGACGAGCTAATGGTCGGATCGGAGTACCCTTGGTCCAGCTGACTCCACGTACGACTGCACATCTCGACGCGTCAATATGTACGGCTTGTCCGCGAAGGGGCCACGTCGATCGGCCTCAAAGCAAGCTCCTACGGAACACATTCAATTAGGAGAACCAAGATCACTCAAATCGATATGAAGACCGGAAACTTTCGAGCGGTTCGGCTTCTTCTTGGCCAAACTAAGATGGACAACACAGTTCGATGTATCGGCGTCGAACTCGAGGATGCCCTAGTAATCGCCGAAGCGATAGAGATCTAACGCTAACGAGTCGCTCTCGTGGGCGGCCCTTTCCCTTCATTCGGAAAAACCAGAATTGCTGCTCTCCGAGCCTGCATTGCTGACATCCGCTGCAAGTACAAATTATGAGGACTGCTAAGTGTAAAACGCTGACAAGTCAGCCTAAAGCAACTTTGACCATTAGCTTCTGTGCGTCACCCCATTGCCTCGGCGATTGCCCATACATGCGCTTGAACTCGCGACTGAATTGGGACGGGCTGACATAACCAACGTCCATTGCGGCTTCGTTCACCGGCATCCCGCCCGCGATCTTCATGGCGGCGTTGTTGAGACGCATCGACTTAACGAACTGGATTGGAGCCATCGTCGTGACCTGCTTGAATTTGCGATGGAAGACCGCACGGCTCATGCCCGCTCGACGTGCCATATCGTCAATCGAGATCGGCGCATCCAAGTGTGACGACACATGCGCAATGGAACGTGCGATAGCGTTGCCAGCGCCGAATGCCTGCCGTGCGAAGTCGCCAGCTTCTCCCTTCAGAATCACATAGAGCACCTCACGCAATCGCGCCTCGCCGAGAACCGCTGTATCCGTCTCGCTGTCTCCGAGCCGCAGCAGCCGCAGCAGCGCTTCTGTGAACCCATCGTCCCATCGTGCGAGCCTAATTCCCGGCTCCCGCAGTTCGCCTTTGACCGAAGGAAGCGCGCCCCCGGCATTATCCATCTCCATCGCCAGCTCGGCCATAACACGTTGTTCCAGTGAGATCATAACCCCGTAGAGCGGCTTGTCATGCGAAGCCAAAGGCGTCCCCGCCTTGACCGGCATCGACATTGGGCAGCAGAGGTATTGACTGTTGTCGTATTCGTATCTTCGGCCATCCAGAACGGCTTCCTTCACCCCGCTCACGATGGCCACGATGCAGGGCTCGTAAACGGCTGGAACACAGGGGATTGATTGCGTGGCGCGAAACAGGCGTACACCCTTGATACCCGTCTCGGTCAGGCCGTCCGTTTCGGTTCGGTCTGCGATGATTTGCTTGATCTGATCCTTGCTCATAAGAGAGGTGTAAAGGCTCCAGATCGAAACTGGCAACTACCTTGATACAATTGGGCAAGTATTTGCGATGATCTCGCCTATTTCAGAGTTCAAGCGAGAGTTATCTGCATTTCCAAGTTAAAACACTATTCACTCGGTCCCCGCGCCCACGCAGATAGGAGACAAAAGATGCCAGATACCACATTCGGACCGAACGGCTGGACACCCGAACGTCTCAGCGACCTCTCCGGCAAGACCTACCTCATCACGGGTGCCAACGCCGGTGCCGGACTCCAGGCTGCGCGGACGCTCCTTAAAAAGAACGCTAAAGTCGTGATGTTGAACCGCTCAGCTGAGAAGTCTCAGGCCGCTGTTGCGGACCTTAAAAGTGAGTTCGGCAACGAGGCGGAAGTGAGCTTCATTCGCATAGACCTGGCCTCGCTTGCAAGCGTGCGTGAAGCTGCGGGCGAGGTCCTTAATTCCCTTACCCGGATCGATGCGCTCATCTGCAATGCGGCCATCGCGCAGGTGCCAACCCGAAAGCTGACTGAGGATGGGTTCGAGAGCCAGCTCGGCACCAATCATTATGGTCACTTCCTGCTTTGCGGGATGCTATTCGAACGGATCGAAGCCACGAAAGGTCGGATCGTCGTTGTCGCCAGTCTCGGCTATAATTTGGGGCTGAAGACGATAAAGTTCGACGACATGAACTGGGAAGAGGGTTACGGCCCAAACACCGCCTACTCGCAAAGCAAGTTGGCGCAAATGATGTTCGCTTTCGAATTGCAGGACAGGCTTGCCGGCGCAGGGCGCACCGAAGCCGAGGTCTATGTCTGCCATCCCGGCTCGTCGGCAACGTCACTGATCAGCACCAATGGCAGCCGGACGATGCGGTTCATCTGGTGGCTCATGACCATGACGCCGATGGTTCAAACGGCTGAACAAGGGTCCTATCCCGAAGTCATGTGCGCCACTGAAGAGACTTTGACCGAACAACGCGCGCTTTATGGACCAACAGGTCGCTTTGAAGCCGTTGGCCCGGTCGGCAGGGGCACATTAAACCCGCATGCCTATGAAAAAGATGTCATGGTTCAGCTATGGAACGTATCCGAAAAGGCGACTGGTTTCAGCTGGGAACTTTGATCAGCTATATGCGATACGGTTACCGATGCTCTGCTTCAAGAGCTAACATTTGTGCACAGCGCTGCGTATGAGAGAATGGGATCCTTTCTGCAGTGGGGGCCATAGCGACAATACGGAACGGCGTCGCGACGAATACCAGCGTCGACGGCCCGAAGCTATCATCCAACCAATACAAAAGATGCTGCGACGCCGCGCGCCGAAGTCGCCGTTCTTGGGCGTCTTAAGGAAAAACCAACCAGACGATTGATGGTCGGCTCTGCGTTCATGGAAATGAAGGTTTAGTTCCCCCCCTGAAGGTTTAGTTCCCCCCCCTTATGACAGGATACACTTCAGGATGAGTGTTCCGGAGAAAAAGTTTAGCTAGCGGGGCATGACATACCCGGAAGGGGTTTCGTGATCTCCGCAGGGTGTAACACTCGCCTCATATTTAACTCTTTTTCTCTTACATTATTTTTGACACAACGGAGCCATTACACGGCAACCTCCAACTTCGGCGCAGCGTTTGTCTCTAATCTCGAGGCACTCTGGCAGGCTCGATGTTCATTTACGCGCCTCCGGTTGCCCGCCTAAGGCCAACAGGGTCTTCTTGGCAAAGCCGCCTTAGCTTCTTTGTTTTGCGGCTGCATTACCCCCCTCAGAAAACGATCCGGGTTCTTAGGCCGAACAGCGTAATGCTGTCCTGAGTGGGGTTCAGCAGTGGGTTGGAAATGAACTGCACCGATGGTGTGATCTGCAATCCCGGTGAGATTGAAAACCGGTAGAAAGCTTCAAGCGTGAACTGTGTCCCGTCTATGCCCCTGGCTTCGGCCCAGTTCAGGCCAAGGCCGGCCAGATCGGTATTGCGACCGTAATATCCCAGACCGGCAGAGATCGACCGATCATACAGCGCTGCCGTTCCTTTTGAGGCCCCTGCCCGAAAGAACGGCATCCACTTATTGTCGACAAACCATGCCGCAGAAAACGCCGCGCCATAGTCTTCCGCTCGGCTGCCATCATCAGCCGCATCCGCATGCCACAAAGTCAGGTGAATATTGTCAAAATAGATACGATCAAAGCCGGAAGTGTACCCAAGTTCGAGCGATTTGAAGAGATTGCCGTCGCTGAACACATCGAAATTAGGGTCAGACGGGTCGGCGTTCGCGTCCGACACGCTCGCAACAGCGTAGAAATTTTCGCTTAGCTTAACCCCACCTGCGATCCCCAATCCTTGATTGGGTGTATTGATCGTCGGGTTGGTGTTGAAGGACAGGTTCTGGAACCCGCTGTAGGGACTGACCAACCCATAGATGTCCACGAAGTCCGTGACATCGATCTGCCCAACTTGCAGCGTCCATGAACCGTTCTCGGCCCTTTGGGTCCAAAACAGGTTGGTAAGTAACAAACCGCTATCGTTGAACGCTGTCCCCGTGATCGAAAGGGCACCACCATCAAGCCCGAGAAATTGGGGGGCAACGCCGGTATAACTGTGTCGCTGCTCGATCTTGAATGTCACAGAGCCACGCTCGGTTGCCTGCCAACTGCCATAGAACCGAGCAATTCCGCTGGCTGCCTCACCAGTGCCCAGATCAGCATTCGTGGTTTGCCCAAGTGCCAAGTAATCAATGTTGAACCGAAACCCATCCTCGGCCAGCCGGTCTTTCCACGAAAACCAACCCGGGGCTACGTTGCGCGGAAAATCTGAACGGTATTGCGGATCGGTCAATCCGTCGCCGGGTTCAAGCTCGGCTTGCACCGAAGAGGGGCCAGACAATCCTTGGGCCGAGGCCGTGCCAGCGGATGAAATGACCAAGGCAGTAAGCAGGTTCTTTATCATTCGGACGCTCTTGCCCCGCCCGTCTTGCGATCACCTGCCGCGCGGATGCGATCAGCGGCACGCTGTTTCCACTCCAACCTGTCCGCCTCGGTTTCTAGGGTTTCAACACTGTCCGTTTCCAGTTGGAATGTCGCGCTCATGGGCATCAGGCCATCCACGACCATCATGCTGTGAACGGACGGGTCAATTGTCAGCCTGCCCGTCAGTCTTACCGGTTCATGATAATAGCTAGGTGCCCAATCGTCGTTCAACCGCACACGGATCATCTGGTTAGGAGGAGGCGGAGGCATGTGGCTGCACATCCCACGCTCTGGCACCAAGTAGGCCACAGGTCGCCCGTCAGGATCACTTGGGGCTGGAATGGCAAAGCCGGCCAGTGTGACGATCTGGCCGTTATGTTGCGGATTTCCATCCGTTGCTGCTTTTCTTCGGCGTTCTGTCACGACCTCTCGCTGATCGAGCAGCCAGTCGATATCAATGTCCTCTGCGGCCAAAGCATCCTCAGTCTCAGCCAGCAGTTCTTGCCATTTCTGCCGTTCTTCTTCGCTGCCATTGCCCTGCTCTATCCTGCCGCGCAGTCGGACAACAAACAGAACATCGTCAAACTGTTCCGGGCTGAGATCTCGATAAGGGTCTTCAAAGACTTGCGCGGATGGGTCTGGAAGGTCCGCCCAGTCCACCGCAACCCCATTCGCGGCCAACGCGGGGGGAGCACACCAAACCAACCCTGCGACTATTATGGATCGTAACCAATTGCGCATGAACACCCTCCGGCTGCGGAATCAATCAGTCCAGCGTATTTTTGTATATCACGCCATCCTTCATAATCAGGCGGATCGTTTCAGGGCTTTCCGGCCTTGGGTCCGCACCAAACCATTGATCGCCCGTCCCGACGACAGAGAAGTCTTCGAGAGGATTTCCATCAATCAAAAGGATGTCGGCATAAGCGCCAGCTTCGATCACACCAAGCTTTCCAGCCGTATACGGGTTCATAAAGTCACCTGACAAAGCGACCACCTCTCCACCTGTCGATGTCAGCGTCACCAACGAGGTGAACGGGCCGAAAAATTCATTGTTCAGGTGTTTTTCGTAGGCAATCTGGATATTGCACGCCTCCACCGACCCTACACAGTCTGTCTGGAACCCTCGCTTCACCGGGCATTCCTTCATGTTGTCGATATAGCCCGCAAATGTGGCCGAGGCGGATTTCGCTTTGGCAAGGCTGGACGGGACGTTTGCCACCGCAGGAATATCAAGCAAACCGGGATCAAAGGCTGTCAGGTTGGTCGTGATGTATGCCCCCTTTTCGTTCATGACCTCAGCGATTTCACAATCGAACGAGAACCCATGTTCGATCGACATCACACCTGCATCCAGCGCATTCAAGATTGCTTCTTTTCGGTAAGAATGCGCCATGACGTAGCTGCCATATTCATTTGCGACTTGCACGGCTGCTTTGATTTCCTCTGGCGATCCAGCCAGCAATTGCCATGGATCAAAGGCCGAAACCACGCCGCCGGATTGCATGAATTTCAACTGCGTTGCGCCCATGCGAAAGTTGTTGCGCGCGAACTTATAGACGTCATCGACACCGCTGATCTCTTGCGCCAGGTTCAGACGGCCCATGTTCGTTTCAGCGCCCGGTGGAGCAGTGAAATTTGCGAAGTCTGCGTGGCCACCCCGTGTTCCGATAAATGCCCCGGAAGGATAGTACCGGGGGCCGTCGATTTGCCCTGCATCAATGGCCCTTCGCAGCCCGCCATTGGCGCCACCCGCATCCCTGACTGTGGTGAAACCCTGCATCAAATACATCTCGGCCATCCGCGCACCGTGAATGGCAAAATCCTCCCATGTCGTGTTGGCCTCCATCGCCGGCAGCGTCGGACCCATCAGCATAAGGTGAGCGTGAAGTTCAATGAAGCCGGGCGTCAGCGTTCGCCCACCACCGTCAATGACAGTTGCGTTGGGTGCATCGATCGCGTCGACGGAAACCGCCTTGATCAGGTTGCCTTCAACAAGAACACTCGCATTTTCGATACGCTGCTCATTCACGCCATCGAAGACATGGACGTTGGTGAACAACGTTTGCGGCTCGTCCTGATCCTGAGCCGAAGCAACCAATGGAAAAATCAAAACCGATGCGGCAGTCACTGACGCGAAAAAGGACATTCGTGAGCCAGACATAAGGTCTCTCCTCATATTCATGTTTCTATAACTGTAGAGTGGAAACTTTTAGGTCGGTTGCCACTTTTGCATTAAGATGTTCGAATATGAAGGCTAAAGTGGCCACCGAGTAAAACTGCTGGTCCAACCAAAGGTGACAAGCTTGCCGTTCAACTCAACCTTTCAAGAACACAGCGAAGGCTTTATCCGCCTTGCTTTAGCGGCCCCGTTTTTGCAGTTTCTCACCACCCGAGGGATCAATCCACAACCAGCTTTGGATCAGGTCGGATTGAAAGCTGAACTGTTGTCTGACCCTTCTGTCTATGTCCACTCAGAGTTGGTCTATGGTCTGTTGAACGCCTTCTCTGAATTGTCGGGCGACCGATTTCTTGGACTGAATGTAGGGGAAACATTCGATCTGCAAGGATGGCCTCCGTTCGCTGATGCCTTGCAATCGACAACAACGCTTTTCGAATTTTTTGCGCGTTTTGTTGGGCTTGTTCCGCAGGAATCCAACTCTGTGCGGCACAGTCTCGTTATAGAAGCCGACAAAGCGATTTATCGGATCGAGAGACAACAGGAACCAACGGTTCAACCTATTCAGGTCACAGGTTTTGGGGCCGCAATATACGTGCGTCTGTTGCAAACCGTTGTCGGAAGTTCCTGGGACCCCGCGCAAGTGCGTTGGGAAAGCAGATACATCAACGGCCTGCCACTAGACTACAAAGGGATCGAGGTCGGCCTTGGAACCGACCCCGGGATGCAAATCAGTTTTCCCGTGGAATGGCTGTTCCTGAACCACGTTTCAAACGCATCGACCGCGCCTATCGCCTCAGTTCGGGAAAAGGAAGAAGTGACCGTGGTCGCCGCATTGCGATCTGTCTTGCGCGACAAGTTGGATGAAGCCGATTTAGGGCCAGTGGTGGTGGCCGGGTTGCTGGGTATACCACCAGAACGGTTTTCCCGAGCACTCCAGCAGCAAGCCACAACACTGCCCCGCGAAATAAAACGGCTGCGCGTCGATGTCGCCAAAGAACATCTGAAAGAGGGTGCAATGACAATTGCCGAGATTGGACTAACGCTCGGCTATTCGGACAAGTCCCATTTCACCCGGTTTTTCCGCGGGCAAACCGGCACAACGCCGACGCAGTACCGCTTGGAACAGAAGTCAAAGTAAACACGCAATATCCCGCGCTGCATCCGCTTACGTTCCGTTTGCGCGAATATCGCCTGAGCAATTGCCGGACTTTTGGCAAACCCGGTTTACCTCGGGAGGTCACTGAGCTGCGCGTTGCTTTCTTTCCGGCCAGAACTCATCAACAACGACATATGCCGCAATGACAAAGAAAGCGGCGCTGGCGACTTGAAAAACGCGCGTGATGCTTTTGACGTCCGCCTCATCCGAAAACGGAGAAATCGACCCGCCATAAACGATAAGTACCGTCGTTAACGCCGAACCTGCCGCTGCAGCCAGCGGGGTCTGAGTTTTTCCAAGGGCCCCGAGTGACAGGCAGAAAAACAGGCATACCAGGATCGGTGTCAGAATGACTGGCGCGATGACGTTTAGCTCGTAGCAGATGATTGATATTGCCGCTCCGAGAAGGTTTGCCGTCAGCATGGCTTTGGCAACCGTTTTGCCCATCGATGGCATTGCAGCAAGTTGCTGGCTCAGAAGCGCAACAAAGAACAGGACCAACAAAGCAGACGCGCCAGAGATAAAAAACGCCATGGCAAACGGCACCGTAACAAGCGACATTCTTACAATCCGCCGATTGGGATCAAAGTCCGAAGACGCCGCGGCTTTCTTCTGAGCACCCGTCTGAGGTTCGGCGGGTAGCAACACAAACATCAGGGTCGATACGAAACCTGCAAATAGCAGGTTCAATGGTATCCAGAACACAAGCACCAACGCCAAATCCTGTGATTGCAAAACAAGATTTGGAATCATCAATGCCCCCATCAGGGCGATGACACCGGGCAGAACGCCTGCCCCTGAAACCGACCACATGAAGGACAGGATAATCCCGATGGCCACCAGAATGAGGAACACAACGGGATATGGCGCAAAGACCGACGACAGCAGGAAGGAAATGAACATCAATCCGATCGAAAAGACGAACAGTTTCGCGAAGGCCGCCAACGGCAACGCAGCAGGGGCCTGAAGGAAAAGGGCGGTGAACACAGCCCCAACCACGGCAAGCGGCCACCCCAAAAACAAGCCCAAGGCGAAGACACCGGTCACACCCAGTGCAAGCCGGATAACGGAATTCCTGTCCTCAGTACGCATAGGACAGGATGGAAACCAGGCGAATGTAGGTCCGACCGACCATGTTCAGAAGCGAGTTGTCGCTCAGATACATTATCACATCAGCCTGGCCGTTAAGTTGGAAGCGAAGATCATCTTCGGCGTTTCCGGCCTCATATCCTGGCAGAACGATCCGCACCGGAAATCGTTCCGGTTCGCGCAGAAAGCCTTTGGTGCTGGGCGGGCTGGCCAATTGTCCCGGCTCATCCCCACCACTCAGGGATACGGCCGCGCTAAAACTCTCAATCACACCCGGTACAATTTTGCCGGGGTGCATGTCCAGCACGACGTCAACCGGCGATCCCACCGAAGCGCGGCCAAGGTTATTCTCGGTAAAGTAAGCCTCAACCCAGACATCCGTTGCATCCAAAAACGTCAACAGGTCCTGACCGGATCTGGCATATGTACCGGGGGCGATCAAAAGATTGGATATCACGCCCGTCGCCGGGGCCCGCAATTCCGTCCATTCAAGGTTCAGCTCTGCATCTGCCAACGCCGCCAACGCGCGCTGAATTTTTGGGTTTTCTATACCGTCATCACCCAGCCTTTGCTTGGCTTTTTCCAAATCCGCTTTGGCATTTTCGAAATTCGCTTCAGATTCTGCAAGCTGACCGCGTGCGTCATCGGCCTTTGAAACGGCGATCAACCCTTTCTTTTCAAGGGCAAACACACGCTCGGTTTGAATACGCATCGTATCAAGATCACTTTGCGCCCTGGCCAGTTTGGCTTGTGCAGCACTTACCTCAGCCGAGGATGCCCCCACTTCCTGTGTGGCTGCTTCCAGATCAGCTTCGGCCTTGTCGCGGTCGATTTCATAAGGTCTTGGGTCAATCCGAACCAGTACATCTCCTGCCGATACGACCTGACCGTTTTCAACAAGAACCTCGGTCACTGTCCCAGTGACCTGCGGTACGATCTGGGTCGCGATGGCCTTTACTCTGGCATTTCCGGTGAACGGTGTTTTTCGGTCAGCGACGAGGTACCAGATCAGAAAGATCAGAATGACGGCCAGAGTTGTCCAAATCGTCTTCCTCATTTTGCTTCTCCGTCCGCAACACCTTCAGTTGCGGGTGGGGAGTCGATCCAGACCTTGAACAACTCATAAAAGACGGCGAACAGAACCGGCCCCATAAATATGCCGATCAGACCGTAAGCCATCATGCCTCCGAGAACACCGATCAGGATAACCAGCATGGGTGTCTCAAGACCTTTTGAGATGAACACTGGTCTCAGGAAGCTGTCCATTATGGCAACGGGAATGGCCAATATTGTGAAGATCAAAGCCGCACCCCCGGACATCGAACTCCATGCGTAGATGATAACTGGCAAAAGAACCAAACCGGGCCCAATCTGAATGATCGAGAGTATCAGGCAGATAAATGCCAACGTTGCAGCCGATGAAATCCCAAAGAGAACCAGCAATATCCAAACAACGAAGGCCTGAATGGCCGCCACGCCGATCACGCCTTTGGTCACGTTTCGGATTGTTGCTCCGGCCAGTGTAATGAATTCGCCGCCACGCGGAGCGAAAACACGGTTCGCAAAACGCTGCAAACCTTGAACCAGTGTTGGTCCGGGGCTGAACAGGGCCCCCATGATCAAAACGGATAAAGCAAGACCGAGTAGTCCGATACCGATCCCCAGAACCTTTCCAAAAAGCGACTTGGTGATCTCAAGGATTTGCGCACCGTATTTTGCCAACGCGCCGTCCAGATTGCGCTCAAACATTCCCCAAACTTCGGAAATTTTATTTCCGACCAACGGCAGTTCCTTAAGGCCTTCTGGTGCCGGTGGGATTTTCAACTCACCTCTGTCGGCTTGTTCTGCAAAATCTGACCCAAGTTCTGCGGCACCGGATACAGCCGTTGCGACCGGTCCAAGGGTCAATACCAGGCCCAGTAAAACAAGGATTGTCGCAGCAAGCTTTTTCCGCCCTCCCATCTTGGATTGCAGCCAATCGAAAACAGGATAGAGCGCGACGCACAGGATCGTGGCCCAGATGACCACACTGGCAAGCGGGGCAACCATGACCAAAGCGCTGTAGAGGAACAATCCGAGAAAGAGCAACCGTATCGCAAGATCGACAATCTTCGCATCTTGAGTCTTTTCCATACCATCCCTCCAAAAACTTGTTTTGTGTAGATTATACTCAAAAAACGTAATATGTATATTTTTTAGCCCGCAAAAGACGTTAGTAAGTTGAAGAGTTTTGAGAAGCCCGGCTGCGATTCAATTTCATGAAGCGCATTGCAGTCTGCGCCGTAGAAGAACCGACTCAACTTGGCGCTGCTTATTTTTGCTTTTTGTCGTCGTCCTGCGACAGGATCGTATCCGCCACAGTTGTCGCTGCGGTTACAAAGATACCGAGGCCAACAATGATATACACCATCGTAAAAATCTTCCCCGCCGCGGTTTCAGGAGAAAAGTCACCGAACCCAACCGTGGAGATTGTCACAACAGAAAAGTAGATAGAATCCAGCCAGCTCCAACCTTCGACATAATGGTAAAACACCGATGCCCACAGGATCATACCAGTAGTGAAGGCTAGCAGGCCCTTCACCCTGCCATCCTTAAAGGCGACGCCTATCCCTCGTGTTATTCTGGTTAACGAGTTCATAACACCACAATACCTTTAAATGCATTTCTACATAGTGTTTTTTGAATTTAAAGTCTGAGCGCTCAGTTTAAGGTCGCTCTTTCCTTCCAGGATCGCATGTTGGTTGGGGTTAAGATTCAACTCAGAAAAATCGATACGCTGCAATCTGTGCGCTTCGCAGATCACCCGGCTCGAAGCAAATGGTGGAAGCGCTGTCCGGTTCGAAACAGAAAAGCCACCGCCCTCAGAGAGCGATGGCAATCTTTTGTGTTCAGAACTTCAATCTGCAACTGGTTAAGTTGCAGACTGATGCGCGCTTTCGCAATATCACATTAGTGCGGCAGGCGACGGTTTAGCCGCATTTAGAATGCCCGCAACTGCGGCAGGTCATGCAACCCTCGATCATCACCATGTCATACTGACCACAGGACGGGCAGGCTTTGCCGCGTGGCGCGTCCATGTTGACGACTTGTGCCTGCGGGTCGGATTTCAGACCCATCCCCTCGCCTTCCAGAAAACCGATATTGATCATGTGCTGCTCGATCACACCGCCAATAGCGGCCAATATCGACGGGATGTATTTCCCTTGCACCCAGGCCCCACCGCGCGGGTCGAACACGGCCTTCAGCTCTTCGACGACAAAGGACACATCCCCACCGCGCCGGAACACGGCCGAGATCATGCGGGTCAGCGCCAGCGTCCAGGCATAATGCTCCATGTTCTTCGAATTGATGAACACCTCGAAGGGGCGGCGGCGACTTCCGATGACGATATCGTTGATGGTCAGGTAAATCGCATGCTCGCTGTCGGGCCACTTCAACTTGTATGTGGACCCTTCCAATGCCTGCGGACGGTCCAGCGGTTCAGACATGTAAATCACGTCTCCACCATCGACCTCATGCGGTGCATCCGCGCTTTCTCCCGGCGCTTTATCATCGCTTTCCGAAACGGTCAGGACCGAGCCGGTCACATCATTCGGGCGGTAGGTGGTGCAGCCTTTGCAGCCCTGATCCCAAGCCTGCATATAGACGTCTTTAAAGGCGTCAAAGCTGATATCTTCGGGGCAGTTGATCGTCTTGGAAATCGAACTGTCGATCCATTTCTGCGCCGCCGCCTGCATTTTGACGTGATCGGACGGGGACAAGGTTTGCGCGTTGACGAAATAGTCCGGCAGTTCTGTGTCACCGAACTTGTCGCGCCACATCTGCACCGCGTAATCCACGACCTCTTCTTCGGTCCGCGAACCGTCTTTCTGCAAAACCTTGCGCGTATAAGCATAGGCAAAGACCGGCTCGATTCCCGACGACACATTGCCCGCATACAAAGAGATCGTCCCGGTCGGCGCAATCGAGGTCAGAAGCGCATTGCGGATACCATGATCTCGGATCGCACCGCGCACATCCTCATCCATCTGAAGCATTGTACCGCTGGCCAAATATTTCTCGGCGTTGAACAGGGGGAACGCCCCTTTTTCCTTCGCCAAGTCGACCGACGCCAGATACGCGGCGCGGGCGATTGCGTGCAACCAGCGCTCGGTCTGGCGCGCCGCCTCGTCCGAGCCATAGCGCAAGCCCAGCATCAGCAGCGCATCCGCCAGACCGGTTACGCCAAGACCGATACGGCGCTTGTCCTGGGCCTCGGCTTCTTGCTCAGCCAGCGGGAATTTCGAGGCATCCACCACGTTATCCATCATCCGAACAGCGGTGGCGACAAGCTTTTGCAAAGCCTCCTCGTCCAGATGGGCTGCGTCCTCAAACGGGTCCGCGACCAGCCGCGCCAGATTGATCGAGCCCAACAGACACGCGCCATAAGGTGGCAGAGGCTGCTCGCCACACGGATTGGTGGCTGCGATAGTCTCAACATAGCTGAGGTTGTTGGCCTGATTGATGCGGTCGATGAAAATCACGCCCGGCTCGGCGTAATCATAAGTCGCCTGCATGATCTTGTTCCACAGATCACGCGCCTGAACGGTGTGATAGACCTTGTCGCCAAACACCAGCTCCCACGGGCCATCGGCCTTGACGGCCTCCATGAAAGGATCGGTTACCAGCACCGACATGTTGAACATGCGCAGACGGGCCGGGTCGGACTTGGCGGTGATAAACTGTTCGATATCAGGGTGGTCACAGCGCATGGTCGCCATCATCGCCCCACGGCGCGAGCCTGCGGACATGATCGTGCGGCACATCGCATCCCAAACATCCATGAAGCTCAGCGGGCCCGAGGCATCTGCCGCGACGCCTTTAACATCTGCACCGCGCGGTCGGATGGTCGAGAAATCATACCCTATCCCCCCGCCCTGCTGCATGGTCAGCGCGGCCTCTTTCAGCATATCGAAAATGCCGCCCATGCTGTCGGGCACGGTGCCCATGACGAAGCAGTTGAACAGTGTCACCTGCCGCGCCGTGCCCGCACCCGCCGTGATCCGCCCGGCTGGCAGGTATTGGAAATCCTCCAGCGCCTGATAGAACTCTTCTTCCCAATGCGAAGGGTCTTTTTCGACCCGCGCCAGATCGCGGGCAATACGTCGCCAACTGTCTTCGACCGTCTGATCGATGGGTGTGCCGTCCGCTTGTTTAAAGCGGTATTTCATGTCCCAGATCTGCTCGGCGATGGGGGCGGCAAAGCGGCTCATTGGTGATTCCCTGTTTTGAAAGAGGTATCCAGAGTACCCTAAATCACACCCAGACCACAACACCTTGATGACTGCGCATGACGAGCTACAATATAAAGATCGACCTTGGGACGACTCTGTGGGAAAGCTGTGGATAAGTACGTAAACCTCATAAAACTGTCTGTCGGGTCAGAAAGCGTCGATACGCTGATAGCCTGGCAGGACAGCAGAAAGCCCCTGTATCAGGACGGCTGTCCGCGCCACGTGACCCGCATGTGGCCCAAGCGCGAGGCTGAGATTCTAAATGGCGGCTCAATCTATTGGGTCATCAAAGGCGTGATCCAGTGTCGTCAGCGCATCCTGCGATTGGATGAGGTGATCGGAGAGGACGGCATCCGCCGTTGTGCTATTGTGCTAGACCCCGAGGTCCATCGGACTCAGAACGCCCTGAAGCGCCCGTTTCAGGGATGGCGTTATCTCAAGCCTGAGGACACACCAGCTGATTTGCCCAAAAACCGCGAGCAGGACGATGCCCTGCCGGATGACCTCAACCGCGCGCTGGCAGAGATAGGCGTGCTTTAACGCAGCCGATCCAGCAGGTCAGACAGAACCGCCTTCTCCGTCGCGTCGTATTTAGCAACCCGGCTACGCCACAACGTGGCCTGCGATTGCAGGATCAGACCGTCAGACAGGATTTTCAGGTGGTTGGCCCGCAGCGTTTCGCCAGTCGAGGTGATGTCGGCAATCGCCTCAGCGGTTTCGTTCATTACCGTGCCTTCGGTCGCACCTTGGCTGTCGACCAGAGTGTAATCGGCCACACCTGCATCGGTCAGAAACTCGCGCACCAGCCGGTGATACTTGGTCGCAATGCGAAGGCGGTGGCCATGGGTCTTGCGAAACGCCGCAGCTGCGGCATCCAGATCGTCAAGCGTATCGACATCGACCCAACAGGCCGGCGTTGCAATGATCAGATCCGCCTTGCCAAAGCCCAGCTGCGAGATCTCTTCCAACTGCTGTTCCCAACGCGGCAGTTTCTCGTGCACCAGATCAATACCGGTGACACCCATGTGGATCCGCCCCGCCGCCAGTTCGCGCGGGATTTCTCCGGCAGACAGCAGAACCAGCGAGACCCCATCGATCCCTTCGACCTTGCCCGCATATTCCCGATCTGATCCGCTGCGGGACAAAGCAATGCCGCGCTTCTCGAACCACGAGAAGGTCTTTTCCATCAACCGGCCTTTCGAGGGCACACCCAGTTTCAGGCTCATTGCGCGCCCTCCTCGATCTCGAGCATCAGGTCGGGCCGCAGCACGCCCCCAACGGCCGGGATTTCGGCCCCGTTACCCAGTTGCCGCGTCAGCGCATCATAGCGCCCGCCGGTCGCGATCGGAGGCAGATCGGGGCGGCCTTCGGCATAAAAACCAAAAACAAACCCGTCGTAATATTCCATCGAGGTCCGGCCATAGGCGGCCTCAAAATCCAACCGCGCGACATCGACACCGCGCGCCTGCAACGCGGCCACGCGGGCCTCCAGCCGGTCCAGCGCCGGGGTGATCTGCGGCAAGTCCACCGCGACGTCGCGCAGTTGCTCCATTGCGAAGGGCATAGTCTCACGCACATTCAACAGCGTTTCCAAGCCGACAAGCTCACTGTCAGAAATCGGCGGAGTTTCACGATCCTCGCGCAAAGCTTCGATCCGCGCCTCTATTTCCGAGGCCCGACGTTTACCGATCATCGGCGCGCCAAACACCATCGGTTCGGTGGCGTTCAGCAGATCAGACCGCAGCTCGGGCTCTGGCGTCCTGCCCGCGTAACGATCCAGCAGAACACGGAACCGGCGTGGCCGCCACAGGTGGCGCATCAGCGCGGCCTTGCGACGTTCGGTCGTGCGCAACCCGGCCACAGCGGCCGTCAGGATACCGATATCCCCGGTGGCCGCGCGCAACGGCAAACCGCGCAGTTGTAGCGCAAAAAGCGAGAAGACCTCGGCATCGGCCCCGGCGGGATCGTTCCGGTCAAACACTTCATAGCCGACCTGAATGTACTCATTGGCCCGGTCCGGGTCGTGTTCCTGCCGCCTGAAAACCTCACCCGAATAGGTATAGCGCGCGGGCTCGGCCCCGTCGCTCATATGCATCTGCACTACGGGCAACGTGAAATCCGGGCGCAGCATCTGTTCACCGCGCAGGGCGTCCGACGTCACATAGGCGCGCGCGCGAATATCTTCGCCGTAAAGATCCAGCAAAGTTTCCGCCGGCTGCAACAGGGGCGTGTCCACGACCTGAGCGCCAGCCGCCTCGAACCGGACACGCATCATTGCGGCGCGGGCCTGTATCTGGGAACGGTTGGGCATGGGTCAGTCCTGACTGTCCAGAATTTCGCGCACCTTCGCGACCAGATCACCGCGTGGCACTTCGAACTGGCTGGGGCGCTCTTTCCATTCCTCCAGCGTGGCGCTTTCGGCGATCTTGGCACCAAGGATCAGGTCCTTGATCTGCACGATGCCATTGGCTTTTTCGTCACCGCCTTCAATCACTGCTATTGGAGAATTCCGCTTGTCCGCGTATTTTAGCTGATTGCCGAAGTTCTTGGGATTGCCCAGATAGACCTCGGCGCGAATGCCCGCGTTACGCAGCTCCGCCACCATTGCTTGATAGTCGGCCATCCGGTCGCGATCCATGACCGTGACAACCACAGGCCCTGTTGCTTGGGCAGCGATCCGCCCCTTTTCACGCAGAGCAGCCAGTAGACGGTCAACGCCGATCGAGATACCGGTCGCAGGTACCTCCTGCCCGGTAAAGCGTTTGACCAGATCGTCATAGCGCCCTCCACCCGAGACCGACCCGAACTGCCGCTTGCGGCCTTTCTCGTCAAAAATCTCGAATGTCAGTTCGGCTTCGTAGACAGGGCCGGTGTAGTAACCCAGACCACGTACAACCGAAGGATCAATCTCGATCCGGTCCGAACCATAGCCACCTGCATCCAGCAGCGCGCCAATCTGTTCCAACTCGGCGATGCCATCCGCGCCGATCTTGCTGTCGCCCACAGCGGCGCGCAGGTTGGCCAGCGTTCCGGCAGTATCCGCAGCCTTTGAGGTCAAAAACGCAATCACCGGCTCGGCCTGATCGTCGCTCAGACCCACGCCGTCAATAAACGCACCCGAGGCATCCAACCGGCCTTTGGTCAGCAGTTCACGCACGCCAGCCTCACCCACCTTATCGAACTTGTCGATGGTGCGCAGAACGTTGTCGCGGGCAGCGGCGTCCTCGCCCAGGCCCATCGCCTCGAGCACGCCGTTCAGAACCTTGCGGTTATTGACCCGCACCAGATAGTCACCGCGCGGAATACCTACAGTCTCGAGCGTGTCCGACAGCATCGCACAGATTTCGGCGTCTGCAGCCATCGAGGCCGTTCCGACCGTATCCGCATCACACTGATAGAACTGGCGATACCGCCCTGGCCCCGGCTTTTCGTTACGCCAGACCGGACCCATCGCATAGCGGCGATAGGGCGTCGGCAGATCGTTGCGGTGTTGTGCGTAGACGCGGGCCAACGGAGCGGTCAGGTCGTAGCGCAGGGCCATCCAATCGCCGTTGCCGCCTTCGTCGAATTCCTGCCAGGCAAAGACGCCTTCGTTTGGGCGATCCACGTCGGGCAGGAACTTGCCCAGCGCCTCGACTGTCTCAACCGCGCTGCTTTCCAAGGCGTCAAACCCGTAACGATGATACACGCCCGCAATCGTCCGCAGCATCTCGGTGCGCTGCGTGACTTCCTCGCCGAAATAGTCACGAAACCCTTTTGGCGTTACGGCCTTGGGGCGGGGCTGTTTCTTGGGCTTGGCCATGTGGGGCGTCCTCGGGAGTGTCCTTGTTCCGCGCGCGGTCTATCCCATGGCCCGCATCGGGGCAAGGCGCGCTTTCGCTGGCCATGGCGGCACAGGGTCGCTATGACCAGCACATCAAGGAGTACCCTATGCAACATCTGGAAGAACAGATCGCCCATCTGACCCGTACCGTGGAAGAACTGAACACGGTTGTCACCCGTCAGCAAGGTGAGATCGACCGCCTGACGCGTCGGGTCGAGATGCTGTTGCAACGAGAGGCAGAACGCGCGCAGGAAGGATCAGGCGGCGTTGTCTTTGGTGACGAACGACCGCCACATTACTGAGGCGCTACAGCCCCAGCGTTGATTTCACCGCATTATCGACGACACCACCCAAAAGGGCGTTCTTGTCTGCCGCGCACCCCTCGGACAAAGCAGCGATGAAGGTTTCGCGCAGCTGGGTTTTTTCCTCATCAGTCGTCGCGTGGTCTTCGATGTTGATTTGCCGGTTGTAGATTGAAAGAGCCGTCATCTTCTCAACAACGGACACAACAAAAGCTTCGTCGCCATCTGCCTCTTCCGCAATCGAGGCGCAGGTGTAGTGCATAACAGGTAGTGCGTCCTGCACCATCTGCTCCGCCGCCTCATCAGCCAGCGCAGCGCCGGATAGAGACACGCTAATCCCTGCAACAAAGGTCTTGGTTAGGGTCATACGCATGGCGATCACTTCCAGTTATGTCCGATAATTGCACCGGCTACACCGCCGATGGCCGCCCCTTTGCCGTCACCGATCAAAGCGCCTACGCCAGCACCGATCAAAGCACCTTCAATCGTCTGCTTTTTCTTCTTGTCATCCTTGTCATCCGCCAGACCCGCTGAGGCGGACACCAAAGCCAGCGATGCTGCCGCACCAAATAGAACTGTTCTGAACGTGAGACCTGCAAACGTCATATCAATGCCCTCCCATGGCATGACCTAAAGACATTTCTATCAGATCAGCCTAACGAGGCGCTAACTGTCTGGCAACAAAGCGGTGTCAGATCTCTTCGACGCTCATCACACCTTCCAGCGATTTGATCGCCCCTTTGATCTGCGGGTTGATCGGAAACTCGCGCCCAAGATCCATTTCAACGTCACCCGGCAGGCTTGGGTCCAGCAGCAGCAGTTGGATCGGACCTCGCGCTGCGCCTTTGGCAGCAGTCGCGGCGTCTTCCAGCACTTTGGCGACGGTTGACACCGCCTGCGCCTCATCAACGAAAATACGCAGCCCGGTTGCCCCGGCTTCGGCCACCAGCGAATCCGCTGGTCCAACCGACCGACCCAGCAGCTTGAGCTGGTCGGCCTCCATCGTCGCCTCAGCCGTCAACACGACCTGCGCCCCGGTTTCCAGAAACTCGCGGCATTTCTCCAATGTGTCTGAAAACAGCGTGACCTCATAAGCGCCTGTTGGGTCCGAGAGCTGTGCAAAAGCAAAGCGGTTGCCCTTGGCCGATTTCCGTTCCTGCCGTCCGGCGACAACACCGGCCATCTTGGCGATCAGTGGGCCAGAGCGGGCCTTTTCCATCACCTCATCCAACGTCAGGACCTGTTTGCGTTTAAGCGCAGGCATGTAATCGTCTAGCGGATGGCCGGAGAGGTAGAAACCGATCGCCTTGAACTCTTCGCTCAACCGTTCAGCAGGCAGCCAATCCGGTGTCGGCGAAAGGCGAGGTTCAGGCAGGTCATCACCGGCTTCACCAAACAGAGACACTTGGTTCGAGTTCTTTTGTTCATGAATCGCCGCCGAATACTGCACCAGACGATCAAGGCTTTCGAACACACGGCGGCGGTTTTTGTCGAGCTCGTCAAACGCCCCGGCCCGCGCCAACATTTCCAACGGGCGTTTGCCGACTTTCTTCAGATCCACACGACGCGCAAAGTCAAACAGGTTGACGAACGGTTTTTTCGCGCGCCCTTCAACCACAAGGTTCATCGCCTCGACGCCCACGTTTTTCAGCGCGCCCAGCGCATAAACCAGTTCACCGTTCACTACATCGAACGTCGCGATGGAACGATTCACACATGGCGGCACGTAGGGCAATTCCAGCCCCTTACGAACTTCTTCGAAGTAAATCGCCAGCTTGTCGGTCAGATGGATATCGCAGTTCATGACACCCGCCATGAACTCGACCGGGTGGTTCGCCTTCAGCCAGCCGGTCTGATAACTGACCACCGCATAGGCGGCCGCGTGGGATTTGTTGAAGCCATAGTTGGCGAATTTCTCCAGCAGGTCGAAAACCTCGCTGGCCTTCTTGGCATCCACGCCGTTCTCGCCCGCGCCTTTTTCAAACTTGGGGCGCTCAGCGTCCATCGCCTCCTTGATCTTCTTACCCATCGCGCGGCGCAACAGGTCAGCACCGCCAAGGCTGTATCCCGCCATGACCTGTGCAATCTGCATCACCTGTTCCTGGTAAACGATGATGCCCTGTGTTTCCTCAAGGATATGGTCGATCAGTGGATGAACCGAGGTGATCTCGCGAAGACCGTTTTTCACCTCACAATAGGTCGGGATGTTTTCCATCGGACCCGGACGGTACAACGCCACAAGGGCCACGATATCCTCGATACAGGTGGGTTTCATGCGCTTGAGCGCATCCATCATCCCCGAAGATTCTACCTGGAACACCGCCACCGTTTTGGCTGCCGAGTAGAGCTTGTATGTAGCTTCATCGTCCAGCGGGATGGCGTTGATCTGGTTCTCAGCCCCTTCAGCGGGTTCGTAAAGCTCGGTGCCATCGGCAGCGATATGCAGAGGGCGACCGGACTTGAAGATCAGGTCCATGGCGTTCTGGATGACGGTCAGGGTTTTCAGACCCAAAAAGTCGAATTTGACCAGCCCGGCCTGTTCCACCCATTTCATGTTGAACTGAGTCGCAGGCATGTCCGAGCGCGGGTCCTGATACAAAGGCACCAGCGCGTCCAAAGGCCGATCCCCGATCACAACGCCCGCTGCGTGGGTCGACGCGTTGCGTAGCAATCCTTCGACCTGTTGGCCGTAGGTCAGAAGGCGATCCACCACCTCTTCATTGCGCGCCTCTTCCCGCAGGCGTGGCTCGTCTTTCAGCGCTTTTTCAATGGAAACAGGTTTGACGCCCTCAACCGGGATCATCTTGGACAAACGGTCCACCTGCCCGTAAGGCATCTGCAAAACCCGCCCGATATCGCGCACGGCGGCCTTCGACAATAGCGCACCAAAGGTGATAATCTGCCCCACCTTGTCGCGCCCGTATTTCTGCTGCACGTAACGGATCACCTCTTCGCGGCGGTCCATGCAGAAGTCGATATCGAAATCCGGCATCGAAACCCGCTCGGGGTTCAGGAAACGTTCGAACAGCAGCGAATAGCGCAGCGGATCAAGGTCGGTGATTGTGAGCGCATAGGCCACCAGCGAACCCGCGCCCGAGCCCCGTCCAGGCCCCACCGGGATATCCTCATCCTTGGCCCATTGGATAAAGTCGGCAACGATCAGGAAGTAGCCCGGGAACCCCATTCCTTCGATAATGCCCAGTTCGAAATCCAACCGTTCCTGATATTCCTCGGGCGTCACCGCGTGTGGGATCACTGCCAGACGTTTCTGCAACCCCTCGTTGGCGATACGGCGCAGTTCTGCGACCTCGTCATCGGCGAATTTCGGCAGGATCGGATCGCGGCGATAGGCCATAAAGGCACAACGCTTGGCAATCTCGACCGTGTTCTCAATCGCTTCTGGAAGGTCCGCGAACAGCGTCACCATCTCCTGCTGCGACTTGAAGTAATGCTGCGCGGTCAGGCGGCGGCGGCCATCTTGCTGGTCAACATAAGCCCCTTCGGCGATACAGATCAGCGCATCATGCGCTTCATACATGTCCGAGGTCGGAAAATAGACGTCATTGGTGGCAACCAGCGGCAGGTTTTTGGCATAAGCCATCTCTACATGGCCGCGCTCGGTCAGGCGTTCCGCTTCTGGCTGGCCGTCCTCACCCGGATGGCGCTGAAGCTCAATATAAAGGCGATCCGGGAACATACCCGCCAGCCGATCCACCAGCGCCTCAGCCGCAGGACGTTGACCCTGTTGCAGCAGCATCCCAACCGGCCCGTCCGGACCGCCGGTCAAGCAAATCAAACCGTCCGACCGATCCGCTAACTCTTCGAAAGTAACCTGCGGCAGCTGTCCGCCCTTGTCCACGTAAAGGCAGGAACTCAGCTTCATCAGGTTTTCATACCCAGCCTCGGATTGCGCCAGTAACACCAAAGGCGCGGGCGCTTTGGGCTTCTCACCCGGTTGCGCCTGCACATAGGTCAGGTCAACCTGACACCCCATGATCGGCTGCACACCCGCGCCGCTTGCGGTGACCGAGAACTCCAATGCCGAGAACATCGAATTGGTGTCCGTCACGGCTACGGCGGGCATCTCCATCTTCTCGCACAAAGCGGGCAGCTTTTTCAGCCGCACAGCGCCTTCCAACAGTGAATATTCGGTGTGAACGCGGAGGTGAATGAATCGAGGATTGCTGCTCATGCGGGTTAAGCTACCCCAGCCTGTCGCGTTGCAAAAGCGCGAACCGCAGCTTTGGAATGCACAAAAAATCGGCGTTGATTATTCGGCTTTTTCAGAAGGTGCTTCGGGATTGAACGGGCTGCGCATTCAAAAAGCGCTTTATTTACAGGTGCCTGCCTTCTACACAAAAGCAGGAAAAGCATGCTGTGCGTTCTTAATGGTACATCATATAGGCAGTTTTTCTTGCCAGATAAGCCGCGCTGTTTCTAACATCTTACGGCAAGCACTTCGCCCGCCGCTCTTTCTACGTCGCATCGAAGGAGGGCCTAAGGGGCGCAACAGGGTAACGCGACGGGTTTCTCGAATGAATATCACGTTTCTTCTGAACGGAGAGACAGTGGAGCTGGCGGATGTCAATCCAACGGCGACCCTGCTGGATTGGCTGCGCGAGGATCGCGGCCTGACTGGCACCAAAGAAGGCTGCAACGAAGGCGATTGCGGGGCCTGCACCGTTATGGTCACGGATGAAGACGGCCACAAGGCACTGAATTCCTGCATCCTGTTCCTGCCCCAATTGCATGGTAAAGCCGTCCGCACCGTCGAAGGCGCTAGGGGCCCGAATGGCGAAGCCCACCCGGTGCAACAGGCGATGGTGGATCTGCACGGATCTCAGTGCGGGTTCTGCACCCCCGGTTTTGTGATGTCGATGGTCGCCAGTCATGCAAATGGCGCAACAGATCACGACACCCAGCTTGGAGGGAACCTGTGCCGCTGCACCGGTTACGCGCCAATCATCCGCGCTGCCAAAACCGCCGAGGCTGAACCAACCCCAAAATGGATCACTGACGACCGGTCCTTCTCTTGTTCACAAATACCTCGGGGGGAGGCCGCAGGCCAGGGGGCAGAGCCCCCCTTCCTCCCCAACAGCGCTGACGAACTGGCGTCTCTGTTTGCCGAGCACCCTAGCGCCACCCTGGTTGCCGGCGCAACCGATGTAGGTCTTTGGGTCACCAAGCAGCTGCGTGATCTGGACCCGGTCATATTCCTCAACCGTTGCGATGACTTGAAAGAAATCACGATCACCGATACCGAAGCCCGCTTCGGTGCAATGGTCGACATGAACCGCATGGGAGAGGCCCTGGCCGACCTTCACCCATCCTATACCGAGATGATCCGCCGCTATGCCAGCGTTCAGGTGCGCCATGCAGCAACCGTTGGAGGCAACATCGCCAATGGCTCTCCTATCGGAGACAACCCACCTGCCCTGATTGCTTTGGATGCAAAACTACATCTGCGCAAAGGGGATGCGCGCCGCTCGATCCCGTTGGAAGAGTTCTTCATCGACTATGGCAAGCAGGATCGTGCGCCGGGAGAATTTGTCGAAGCCGTTAGCTTCCCGCGTCAGCCTGACAGGCTGAAGGCATACAAGCTCAGCAAACGGTTCGATCAGGATATCTCGGCCGTTTGCGGTTGTTTCAATGTCACCGTTTCGGACGGCACCGTCACACAGGCGCGTATCGCGTTTGGCGGCATGGCCGGTATCCCGAAACGGACAACCCATGTCGAGGCCGCACTGATCGGCAAACCCTGGACACGCGAGACCGTTGCGGCCGCGCTGCCAGCTTTTGCCGAAGACTATTCACCACTCACGGACATGCGCGCCTCGGCCATCTATCGTCTGGAAACGGCCAAAGCGATGCTGGAACGCTATTTCCTCGAAGACCAGGGCGAGATCACCAACGTGCTGGAGGTGTCGGCATGAGCGTGACCAAACCCCTCCCCCACGACGCGGCACCGCTGCACGTGTCCGGCTCGGCGCGATATGTGGACGACATCCCGACACCCAAAGGCACGCTGCATCTGGCATTTGGCCTTAGCCCGATTGCCAAGGGTAAGATTACCACGATGGATCTGTCGGGTGTGAAGGCCGCCGAAGGAGTTGTGATGGTGATGACGGCCGAGGACCTGCCTTTCGCCAATGACGTCTCGCCTTCGATCCATGATGAGCCGCTGCTGTCGGACGGGACGGTTCACTATATCGGCCAGCCCGTATTTCTGGTCGTCGCAACCAGCCATCTGGCAGCGCGCAAGGCCGCACGTCTGGGCAAGATCGACTATGCCAAAGAAACACCAATCCTGACGGTCGAAGAAGCGCTTGCCGCGGACAGCCGGTTCGAGGATGGCCCGCGTATTTACGCCAAAGGCGATGCGGATGCCGCAATCGCAGGCGCGGCACATGTGATTGAAGGCATGTTCGAACTGGGCGGGCAGGAGCATTTCTACCTGGAAGGTCAGGCCGCTTTGGCAGTGCCAAATGAAGGCGCGGATATGCTGGTGCACAGCTCCACCCAGCATCCGACTGAAATTCAGCACAAGGTGGCGGACGCGTTGGGCGTTCCGATGCACGCTGTCCGGGTCGAAACCCGGCGCATGGGCGGCGGCTTTGGCGGCAAGGAAAGCCAAGGCAACGCGCTGGCTGTCGCTTGCGCCATAGCCGCGCGCGCCACAGGCAAGGCCTGCAAGATGCGCTATGACCGCGACGATGACATGATCATCACCGGCAAGCGTCACGCGTTCCGCATTTCCTACAAGGCTGGGTTCGATGAGCATGGGCATATTCAGGGCGTTTCGTTCCTTCACTACGCCATCTGCGGTTGGGCGCAGGACTTGTCCCTGCCCGTCGCCGACCGCGCCATGCTGCATTCCGACAATGCTTATCTGCTGCCCAACGCCCGGATCGAAAGCCACCGGTTGAAAACGAACACCCAATCCGCCACCGCCTATCGCGGCTTTGGCGGCCCGCAGGGGATGGTTGGGATCGAGCGCGTGATGGATCACGCCGCGCATGAACTGAGGCTGGACCCGGTCGAGCTGCGTCGCCGGAACTACTATGAACCCGCGCATACGGTTGCTGAGGTCGCACCAACAGAGAAGCCTCTGGGCCACCCCGACCCGCATGAGGACCTGACCAGCCGCGGCGCGGTGGAAACCGGGAACGCGCCGGTGCGCCCCCTTACTGCCGGTGGCAACACCACACCCTACGGCATGGAAGTCAGCGATTTCGAATTGCACGGAATGACCGATGCACTGCTGAAATCCAGCGACTACGCCGCGCGAAAAGCCGCCATTGCGGAATGGAACGCCAAAAACAGCGTGATCAAGAAAGGTATTGCCTTCTCGCCGGTCAAGTTCGGGATTTCCTTCACGCTGACCCACCTTAATCAGGCAGGTGCGCTGGTGCATGTGTACCAAGACGGCTCGGTCCACCTGAACCATGGCGGCACGGAAATGGGACAGGGCCTGTTCCAGAAAGTCGCGCAAGTCGCCGCGTCGCGCTTCGGCATTCCGCTTGAGATGGTGAGGATCACCGCCACGGATACAGCCAAGGTGCCCAATACCTCGGCCACGGCGGCTTCCTCGGGCAGTGACCTGAACGGCATGGCAGTGAAAGCCGCTTGTGATACGATCCGCGACCGGATGGCAGATTATCTGGCGGAACGGCATCAGGCTGATCCATCGATGGTCAGTTTCTCCGATGGTCGCGTTATGGTTGGGGAAGAAAAGTACACCTTCGCCGAAGCTGCAGCGCTGGCCTATCAGGGCCGGATCAGCTTGTCGGCAACCGGATTCTATAAAACGCCCAAGATCGAATGGGACCGGATCGCAGGACGCGGACGCCCGTTCTTCTACTTCGCCTATGGCGCGTCCGTCACCGAGGTTGCCGTCGATACTCTGACCGGTGAAAACCGCATTCTACGCACGGACATCCTGCATGACGCGGGCGCATCGCTGAACCCGGCGCTGGATATCGGGCAGGTCGAAGGCGGTTACGTGCAAGGTGCGGGGTGGCTGACGACCGAGGAACTGGTCTGGGATGGCAAGGGCAACCTGCGCACACATGCGCCCTCGACCTACAAGATCCCTGCCTGCTCTGACCGGCCTGACATTTTCAATGTCGCGCTTTGGGTTGGCGCGAACCGCGAAGACACGATCTATCGCTCGAAAGCGGTTGGCGAACCGCCCTTTATGTTGGGCATCTCGGCATGGCTGGCCTTGTCGAACGCGGTCGCGGCATGTGGCGATACCTACCCCGCGCTCGACGCACCTGCCACGGCCGAAGAAGTCTGGCGCGGTGTCCAAAGGATGAAGGGAGGCATCTGATGGGATTTGACCTGGAGGCTTTGAGGGAGGCGGTCGAAACCCATGGACGAGTGGTCCGGGTGGTTATTGCCGGGATCAAAGGATCGTCTCCGCGCGAGGTTGGCACGGCCATGCTTGTCTGGAAGGACAGTCAAAGCGGCACCATCGGCGGAGGGACGCTGGAATATCAAGCAGCCAAGGCGGCGCGGGCACAGACCCAGGCTTCGCGCCTGACACATCACGCGCTTGGACCCGAGATGGGTCAATGTTGTGGTGGCGCGGTTTCGTTGCTCAGCGAGGTCTATGACCGCGCGTCGCTGGAAACGCTGGATGAAACTCTCATCGCGCGCGCCACATCAGGCGAAGAGATGCCGCTGTCGGTCAAACGAGTGCTGGCAACTGCGCGTGGTCAGGGGATCACACCTGAACCCCAGATGATTGACGGCTGGATGATTGAGCCAGTGCACAAACCAAACCGGAACCTTTGGATTTGGGGTGCCGGTCATGTCGGACGGGCCTTGGTGGATGTTCTCTCACCGCTGCCCGACCTTGCAATCACCTGGATCGACACCGGCTTGGATCGGTTTCCCGACACGATTGCCGCCGGAGTTACCACGGTTCCAGCTACCAAACCGGCCGAACTGGTTCGGCACGCACCGACCGATGCCGAGCATCTTGTGCTGACCTATTCACACAATTTGGACCTGGAGCTGTGCAACAGGCTGCTTTTACATGATTTCCGCTTTGCGGGACTGATCGGCTCGGCTACGAAATGGGCGCGATTCCGATCGCGGCTGGCGGCCCTTGGGCATTCGCCCGAGCGGATCAGCCGGATCACCTGTCCAATTGGTGATCCGAACCTGGGCAAACACCCGCAGATGATCGCCGTCGGCGTTGCCGCGCAGCTGTTGCGCCCGGCCCGGCAGAACGAGTTGAAGAAGGACCTGAGCGCGTGACCACTCCACTTCTGAGCCTGCAAGGGCTGACCAAAGCCTATCCCGGTGTCGTGGCCAATGATCAGGTGTCTTTTGACATCGGCGAGGGCGAAGTTCACGCCCTGCTGGGGGAAAACGGCGCGGGCAAATCCACGCTGGTCAAGATGATCTATGGGTTGGTGAAGCCCGACAGCGGCACGATGCTGCTGCGCGGTCAGCCTTTTGCGCCGCCCGAGCCGCGCGCCGCGCGGGCGGACGGGATCGCGATGGTATTCCAGCATTTCTCGTTGTTCGACGCTTTGAACGTGGCCGAGAATATTGCGTTGGGGATGGAGAACCCGCCACCGATGGGCGATCTGGCCTCGCGCATCCGCGAAGTGTCCGAGACCTACGGATTGCCTTTGGACCCATACCGCACGGTTGGCGATCTGTCGGCTGGTGAACGCCAGCGGGTCGAGATCATCCGTTGTCTGTTGCAGGACCCCAAACTGCTGATCATGGACGAACCGACGAGCGTGCTGACCCCGCAAGAGGTTGATATTCTGTTTGAAACGCTGAACAAACTGCGATCCGAAGGGACGTCGATCCTGTACATCTCGCACAAGCTGGAAGAAATCCGCACGCTGTGTGATCACGCGACGATCCTGCGGCTGGGCAAGAATGTGGGCGAATGCGTGCCTGCTGAAACTTCCGCGCGGGACATGGCCGAGATGATGGTGGGATCAACCCTGCAAACGCCTGAACGGTCGGGGCGTGAATTTGGTGAAGTTGCGCTGGATGTCAGTGGACTGTCCGTCCCGTCGCCCTCGGAATTCGGCACTGCGTTGAAGAACATTCACATGACCGTCCGCAAGGGTGAGGTTTTGGGCATCGGTGGCGTTGCCGGGAATGGGCAGGATGAATTGCTGGGCGTGTTGTCCGGTGAAATCCTGACCGCCGCGGATGCGATCAAGTTCAACGGCCAGCGGATCGGCAAGCTCGGCCCCACCGCGCGGCGCAAGCTGGGTGTGCTGACGGCCCCCGAAGAGCGGCTGGGTCATGCGGCAGCCCCGGATATGAGCCTGACGGAAAACGCCTTGCTGACCGGATCGGTGCGGGAAGGGCTGGAAAGCAACGGTTTCCTCAAGTGGGCCGAAACCAAGAGCTTTGCCGAAAAGATCATCAGCGCTTTTGACGTCCGCACGCCGGGTCCTGAAAATGCCGCCCGGTCTTTGTCTGGCGGGAACCTGCAGAAATTCGTGATCGGTCGTGAAGTGCTGCAAAACCCCGATGTTCTGGTTGTAAACCAGCCCACCTGGGGCGTGGATGCGGCGGCGGCGGCAGCAATCCGGCAAGCCATCTTGGATCTGGCCGCCAAAGGGACTGCCGTGGTCTGCATCAGCCAGGATCTGGATGAGCTGATGGAAATCTCGGACAGCTTTGCGGCGTTGAATGAAGGACGGCTAAGCGCACCGCGCGCGACTACAGGACTAACCGTGGACGAGATCGGCCTGATGATGGGCGGTGCCCATGGCATGGAGGTGGCGCATGTGTGAACTGTGGCGTCGCCTTCGGCGAGAGTATTTTAAAAAAGATGAAGAACGCAGGGGGATGAGCAGGTGATTGTGTTGGAGAAACGGCCACAGCCGTCCAAGGCGTGGTCCTATGCGACCCCTCTGGTGGCGGTGCTGGCGACAATGGTGTTTGGAGGGGTGCTGTTTGCCATTCTGGGCAAGAACCCGATCGAAGCCATTGGCACCATTTTCTGGGAACCGCTGTTTGGCGAGTTTGCCTTCTATTATCGCCCACAATTGTTGGTCAAAGGCGCGCCGTTGGTTTTGATTGCCATCGGTCTGTCGCTGGGCTTTCGGGCTGGTATCTGGAACATCGGCGCTGAAGGTCAGTACATCATGGGTGCCATCTTTGGCGCCGGGGCTGGGTTGGCCTTTTATCCTTTGGATACGTTTTACATCTTCCCGATCATGGTGATCGCAGGCGCGTTCGGCGGCTGGATTTGGGCGATGATACCGGCCTTTCTGAAAGTGCGTTTTGGCACCAATGAAATCCTTGTGTCGCTTATGCTCGTCTATGTGGCCGAGCAGATGCTGGCCTCGGTTTCGCTGGGTCTGCTGAAGAACCCCGAAGGTTTTGGCTTTCCCGGATCGCGCAACCTGCAGCAATATGACAGCGCGCATAATGCCGAGTTGATCGCCGGGTCTGGGATGCATTGGGGCGTGGTTACAGCACTGATTGCTGTGATCTTTGCCTATGTGCTGCTGAACCGGCACATGCTGGGTTTTCACATCCGTTTGACAGGTGAAGCGCCACGTGCGGCGAAATTCGCGGGTGTGAATCCGGCGCGGCTGATCTTGTTCTGTCTGGGTCTGTCCGGGGCACTGGCCGGGCTGGCAGGGATGTTCGAGGTCTCAGGGCCTTCGGGCGTTGTCAGCATCGATTTCAACGTTGGCTATGGCTTCACCGCGATCATCGTGGCCTTTCTGGGCCGGCTGCATCCAGTGGGCATCCTGCTGGCGGGGGGTCTGATGGCGCTGACTTATATTGGCGGGGAAATCGCGCAGTCTCAGCTGGGTCTGCCCGCCGCCGCGATCCAAGTCTTCCAGGGGATGCTCCTGTTTTTCCTTCTGGCTTTCGATCTTTTGACAAACTACCGCATCCGTGCGGCGCGTAGCGAGGTGGCATAATGGACCTTGGTGAAATCAATCCCGTCCTTCTGGTTGCCTCGCTGATGGTGGCCGCAACCCCCCTGCTGCTGGCCGCAATCGGAGAGCTGGTCGTTGAGAAAGCAGGTGTTCTGAACCTTGGCGTCGAGGGCATGATGATCGTAGGCGCGATCAGTGGCTTTGCGATCTCGGTCGAGACTGGCTCGCCTTGGTTGGGCTTTGTCGCGGCGGCCATTGGGGGGGCGGTGCTGTCACTGCTGTTTGTTTTGTTGACACAGGTGGCCTTGGCCAATCAGGTGGCAAGTGGTCTTGCCCTGACCCTGTTCGGGCTGGGATTCAGCGCGCTGATGGGGCAAAGCTATGTGGGTGTCAAACCCCCGAGTATGGGCGACATCCATATCCCGGTGATCAGCGATATCCCGATCATAGGCCCGATCCTGTTCCAGCATGACCCAATCCTTTATGTCGGTATCGCTTTGACCGCAGCGGTCTGGGCGACGCTGAAATACACCCGCGTCGGCCTGATCCTGCGCGCGGTTGGCGAAAACCACGATGCCGCACACGCGCTGGGCTACAAGGTCATCAAGATCCGCATCATGGCAATCCTGTTCGGCGGGGCCTGTGCGGGTCTGGGCGGTGCCTATATCAGCCTGATCCGCGTGCCGCAGTGGACCGAAGGCATGACAGCCGGTGTGGGCTGGATCGCTCTGGCCTTGGTGGTGTTTGCCAGCTGGAAACCGTGGCGCGCCTTGCTGGGTGCCTATTTGTTCGGCGGCATCACCGTGTTGCAGCTTAATTTGCAGGCAGCGGGCGTTGCCATTCCTGTCGAGTATCTGGCAATGTCGCCTTACATCATCACGATCCTTGTGCTTGTGATCCTTTCGGCCGACAAGAGCAGCGCACCTGCCTCACTGGGCCGGACCTTCCATGCCTCGCACTAGGGGCCAACTGAACCAACTTGGGGAGTAACACATGAAATTCACTACACTTCTGGCAAGTGCCGCCATGGCACTGGGCCTGGCCTCGGGGGCCATGGCCGAAGACAAAACCAAGGTCGGCTTCGTCTATGTCGGCCCCGTGGGTGACGGCGGCTGGACCTATGAGCACAACAAGGGCCGTCTGGCTGTCGAGGACCACTTTGGCGACAAGGTTGAAACCGTCTTTGTGGAGTCGGTTCCAGAAGGTCCCGATGCTGAGCGTGTGATGACCCAGATGGCACTGGAAGGCGCTGATCTGATCTTCACCACCTCGTTCGGCTATATGGATCCAACCATCAACGTGGCTAAGAAGTTCCCGAACGTGAAATTCGAGCACGCGACCGGCTATAAGACCGCTGACAACGTCTCGGTCTATTCAGCACGTTTCTACGAAGGCCGCGCCGTTCAGGGCCACATCGCGGGTAACATGACCAAGTCGAACATCATCGGCTATATCGGGTCCTACCCGATCCCCGAAGTGATCCGTGGAATCAACTCGGCCTATATCCACGCCAAGAAGGTGAACCCGGATGTCGAGTTCAAGATCGTTTGGGCCTACACTTGGTTTGATCCTGCGAAGGAAGCTGACGCCGCCACCGTTCTGATCGAACAGGGTGCAGACGTGATCTTGCAACACACCGACTCGACCGCGCCGCAGGCTGCTGCACAAGAGGCTGGCAATGTTGTTACCTTTGGTCAGGCGTCTGACATGAGCGAATACGCCCCGTTCCCGCGCGTCTCGTCGATCATCGATGATTGGGCTCCCTACTATATTGCCCGGACCCAGGCCGTCATGGATGGCACATGGGAAAGCGCCAACACTTGGGATGGCATCCGCGAAGGCATGGTTGCAATTGGCGAGATTTCAGACGCCGTTCCGGCTGATGTGAAGGAAGAAGCCCTGGCACTGAAAGCCGCCATGGCTGCGGGCGAGTACCACCCCTTCACCGGTCCGCTGAAAAAGCAGGACGGCAGCGACTGGCTGGCTGAAGGCGAAGTGGCTGATGACGGAACTCTGGCCGGCATGAACTTCTATGTCGAAGGGCTGGAAGGCGAAATCCCGCAGTAAGTTGCTCGGAAAGTACCATGAAAAGGTCCGCAGGTTTTCTGCGGGCCTTTTTCTTTGCCATGAAGAACCGCAGATGGAGATTCAGAGGTGCTGCTCTGCAACGTGATGCAGGCTGAGGCCCTCAATTTCGCAAGGTGGTGCTTCATTTGTCACCATGGTGTCGATCCTGTCGAAACCCGCGACCTGAAACTTCGGCGATCTGTTCCACTTGCCCGCGTCAGCCACCAACAGCGCTTGACGGGATTGCTGCAGGATCATGCGACTGACATCCGCGTCAATGGCCTTGTAGTCCAGCAGCCCATGGTTCGGTGACAAGCCACCTGCCCCGATCACACCAAAATCTGCGCGGAACCTTTGGTAATCCAGCAATGTTTGCCCGCCTACCACATCGCGATCTTCAGGCCGCAGGACACCAGCAGTGAAATGGACCTCGGCCGTGACTGAACCGCAAAAGATGGTCGCGACCTCAAGGTTATTAGTGACAACAGTCAGATCGGAATGCTCCAGCAAGGCCTCGGCCACGTATTGCACGGTGGTTCCGATGCCCAGCATCACCGTTGCCCCCTGCGGGATCAATTGAGCGGCGGCCTGACCGATGGCGCGCTTGGCCCCTTCGTTCATAACTCGACGCGATCTGAAGTTCAGATTGACCGGATTGCTGGGGGCAACCACCCCGCCATGTACCCGACGCGCAAGACCCTCGTCGCACAGCGCATTGATGTCGCGTCGAATGGTCTGTGTGGCCACGTCGAATTGCCGGGACAAGTCCGTAATTGATTGCAGACCCGACTGACGGACCAGATCCAGGATCGTCCTTTGCCTGTCGTTCAAGTCCAAGACCCCGCCCCTTTCAGATGTTTGGTGCGATCCAATCCGGGTACAACCCGCTGTCATCAATGTATTTTTGCACGCGTTGGCCGGCAAAAAGGCCGTGATTGGTGATCAGAACCGATCTCCAGCCATGCGATTGCGCCCCCAGAATGTCGGTATGCAACGTATCCCCGACCATGACAATACGACGCAGGTCGACCGCGCCCGACCTGCGTTCGACCTCACGATACACGGATGCAAAGGGTTTGCCGTGAAACTGCGGCTTCAGCCCAAGCCGGGATTGCAAGTCATGTGCGTAAAATCCGGGCTCGCGCGTCAGGCAGGTTTCACGCGGCGCAACCAGATCCGGGTTCGCCACAACAACGGGCCGAGGATTGCGGGCCAGACTGTCGAGCAACAGCGCCTGACGATCGCTGTTCCAGTCCAGCGTGCTCAGAAACAGGATGCCGCCCGCCCGATCGTAGACTTCAACATTGTCCAGCAGTTGTAATGTGGGCACATCGACCTCATCCCCAGCCCAATCAGCAGGGGCAGCAACACCCCAACTCTCACCGCTTGGCAGATGCGGCAAATGTCGCTCGCACACCATTCTGCTGGAAACGATCTCTTCCAACGTAAAATCAAAGCCCAGATCACGGAAAACTTCGCGCGCTTGGGTGGCCGCGTAACTGGCAGCATTGGTCAGCACAAACACTGATTTACCAGCAGCGCGCAGGTCAGAGACGCGCCGGGCCGCACCCGGTATCGGGATCGTTCCCGTATTGAGCACACCATACGCATCAAAGACGAACACGTCGGCATGATCTGCAATTTCCCCCAGATCGGGGATATGTTGCAACGCGCCCGTTTGGCTTGGCGCTGCGGGCAGGCGATCGCGAATGTCTTCGTACCAGCGAAACGCCATATCCGGCGTGACGGCACGCGAGATGTCGTCCCATATGGGTCCCGATGGCTCTTTAGATGGGATCGATGACCGCGTGCTTGTGTCAGCGCTCATGTATTCAAACGACGCCCAGAGGCCGCATCAAATAGATGCAGATCTGACAAAGCCGCCCCAAGTTCCAGTTCACTGCCAGGTTCAGGCATGTGAACACCCTGAAGACGAACACCCAGAGGCGAAGGCGTGCCGTTGGTAGACACTTCGCCATGCACGATCGTGTCCGCGCCAAGCTGTTCGACAAAACCGGTTGTGAGCTTCACGTGCATCGCGTGACCGTGCCCACGGTGAAGATGTTCCGGGCGAATACCAACATTCACCGATGTGCCTGCCGGTGCCTGAATGGGCGCGTCGGACGCAATCATTTGCTCTCCGATCTGCAAAGAATGCCCATCAGACCCAACCGTTGCGTCGATAAAGTTCATCGCCGGTGTGCCGATAAACTCTGCGACAAAGCGCGTTGCAGGGCGCAGATACAGGTCCATCGGTGTGCCGATTTGTTCGATCTGACCCTCGCTCATGATCACGATGCGGTCTGCCAGCGACATCGCTTCGACCTGATCGTGGGTCACATAGATAAAGGTGCCGTTCAGCCTGGCATGGAGGGCCTTCAGCTCGGCCCGCAATTGGGTACGCAGCTTGGCGTCGAGGTTAGACAGCGGTTCATCGAACAAGAACACTTTTGGTTTGCGTACGATGGCGCGTCCCATGGCTACGCGCTGGCGTTGCCCGCCCGAAAGCTGGCGCGGCTTGCGATCCAGATACTCCGACAGGCGCAACGTACGCGATGCCTCGGCAATGCGCTCGGCAATCTCGTCTTTCGGCAGACCTTCGTTTTTCAGGCCATATTCCATATTCGCGCGCACGGTCATATGCGGGTAAAGCGCATAGTTCTGGAACACCATTGCAATGTCCCGATCTCCGGGTTCCAGATCATTCACACGGCGACCATCAATATCCAGATCACCCGTCGTGATGGTTTCAAGTCCTGCAATCATCCGCAGGATAGTCGACTTGCCACAGCCCGATGGGCCGACCAGTACGATGAACTCACCATCCTGGATCTCGACATTGACGTCGCGCACAGCCGACACGCCGCCGGGATAGGTTTTGCCCAGGGATCTGATGCTCAGATTGGCCATATTATTTCTCGCTTTCCACAAGCCCTTTGACAAAGAGCTTTTGCATTGCAATCACAACCAGAACCGGCGGGATCATCGCCAGAACGGCCGTACCCATGATCAGATGCCAGACCGGCAGGCTTTCACCCGAATTCACCATGCGCTGAATGCCCATAACGATGGTGTAGAGACCTTCGTCCGTGGTCACCAAAAGCGGCCACAGGTATTGGTTCCAGCCAAAGATGAAAAGGATGATGAACAGCGCCGCGATGTTTGTGCGGCTCAGCGGCAGCAGGATGTCCCAGAAGAAGCGCAATGGCCCGGCACGATCAATCCGCGCGGCCTCGACCAGCTCATCAGGGATGGTCAGAAAGAACTGACGGAACAGAAGCGTTGCTGTGGCCGAGGCAATCAGCGGCACGATCAGCCCTGCATAGCTGTTGAGCAGCCCCATTTTGGTGACCACATCAAAGGTGGGCAGAATGCGCACCTCGACCGGCAGCATCAGGGTGATGAAGATCATCCAGAAAAAGACCATGCGGAACGGAAACTTGAAATAGACCACTGCATAGGCCGAGATGATCGAGATGGCGATTTTGCCGAAGGTGATCCCAAAGGCCATAATCGCACTGTTCAGCATCATGCGGCCCAGCGGTACTCCGCCCGCTTCGGGCAGGCCCTGGCTGATCAACAGGGAATAGTTCTGCCAGCCCTGATTGCCAAACCACATCGGGATGGGGGACGAGGACAGCGCACCGGCACTGTGTGTTGATGCCACCAGCGCCATCCAGACCGGAAAGCACAGAAACAGCACACCGATGATCAGCGCAGCATGGGTCAAGAAGGTCAGGAAGGGGCGATTTTCGACCATCAGTAGTTCACCTTACGCTCGATATAGCGGAATTGGATGAAGGTCATGCCAACCACCAGTGCCATCAGAATAACCGACTGGGCAGCTGAACTGCCGTAATCCTGACCGACGAAGCCGGTGGAATAAACGCGATAGACAAGGATCGAGGTCGCATCGACCGGGCCCCCTTCTGTTGTCGCGTGGACCAGGGCAAAGGTGTCAAAGAAGGCATAGACAAGGTTGACCACAAGCAGAAAGAATGTGGTGGGCGTCAGCAGCGGGAACACAATCGTCCAGAACCGCCGCGCCGGGCTGGCGCGGTCAATGGCAGCAGCCTCGATCAGCGATTTCGGGATGCTTTGCAAACCGGCCAAAAAGAACAGGAAGTTATAGCTGATCTGCTTCCACGCCGCCGCGACAATCACCAGCAACAGCGCCTGATCACCATTCACATAATGGTTCCAGTTCACCCCCAACCCTTTCAGCCAATAGGCGACAATGCCAAGGCTTGGGTTCATCAGAAAATACCAGATCACCCCGGCCAAAGCGGGCGCAACCGCATAGGGCCAGATGAGCAGGGTACGATACGCGGTCGCGGCCCGGATCACACGGTTGGCCGCAACGGCCAGGCCCAGCGAGATGCTCATGGCGAGGGCGGCAACCGAAACGCTGAAAATCAGCGTGGTTTTGAATGATCTGAGATAACCGGGGTCGGCAAACAGTTCTGCATAATTCTGCATTCCAACCCAGTTGCGGGAAAACCCAAACGCATCTTCAACAAAGAAAGAGCTTTCCAACGCCTGATAGGATGGCCAGAAAAAGAAGATCAGCGTGATGGCGATCTGTGGTGCCACCAGAAGGTAAGGCAGCAGCTTGGATCGGAAGACGACGCGTTTCTGCATGTCGGATCTCAGTAGTCAGTAGGATCGAGAACGCGGCCCCCTCAAACCAAAGGGGACCGCGCCATGAGGGGGTATTTTAGCTGTTTGCGTCCTGGAATTTACGCAACAGGGCGTTACCACGTTCAACAGCGTCATCCATTGCGGTCTGAGCGTCTTTTTCACCCGACCAGACAGCTTCTAGCTCTTCGTTGATCACGTCACGGATCTGAACGAAGTTGCCAAAGCGCAGACCTTTCGAAGCCGGTGTGGGCTCGTTCAGGCTCAGCTGTTTGATGGCGGTATCGGTGCCCGGATCGGTCTCATAGAAACCCTGTTCCTTTGACAGCTCATACGCAGCTGTGGTGATGGGAACGTAACCCGTGGTCTGATGCCAATTGGCTTGCTGCTCAGGCTCTGACAGGAACTGGAAGAACTCGGCCGCGCACTTGTATTCGGGCTGTTCGTGTCCGTTCAGAACCCAAAGGGTCGCGCCACCGATGATCGAGTTTTGCGGGGCATCAGCCAGAGCGGAATCCAACGGCAACATGGTTTGACCGAACTCGAAATCCTTGATGTCGTTCTTGAAGCCGCCATAGTAAGCCGACGAGTTGATCCACAGCGCGGTTTCACCGTTCACGAACTGACCGCGGCTGTCACCCCGACGACCGCCATAGACGAACAGACCCTCTTTGCCCATATCGGCGATACGTTGGATGTGGTTTACAACCGCGTCGTTGTTGAAGGTGAATTCGGTCGACAGGCCGGCAAAGCCATTTTCTTCTGAGCCAAAGTCAATGTTATGCCAAGCCGAATAGTTTTCGAGGTTCGACCACGACTGCCAGCCGAAAGAAAACGGCTTTTCAACACCGTTGGCCTTCAGCGCGCGCGCCACCTCTTCCACTTCATCCCATGTCGTCGGAACGGCAACACCCGCCGCGTCCAGAGCGGTCTTGTTGTACCACAAAACCGGGGTCGACGAGTTGAAAGGCAGCGACAGCAGGTTGCCGTCGGTGTCCGTGTAATATGAAATCACAGCCGGCAGATATTTCGACTGATCGAATTCGATGCCCGCGTCTTCCATCAGCTTGTAGACAGGATAGATCGCACCCTTGTCGCCTGCGGCCATCATGGTTGCAGTGCCAACTTCAAAAACCTGAACGATATGCGGCTGCTCGCCCGCGCGGAAGGCGGCGATGGCGGCGGTCATGTTCTCGGTGTAGTTGCCTTTGTAAGTCGAGTTGATCACACAGCTGTCCGACTGTGCGTTGAAATCATCGGCAAACTTGTCGGTGATTTCGCCCAACTGGCCGCCCATGGCGTGCCAGAACTGAACTTCTGCCCTATCGGCGGCAAAGGCGGTAGGCGCAGCGAAAATCGCAGCGGTCGCAGCAGCGTATTTCGTCGTTGTTTTCATTGGATCCTCCAGGCTGGGTCACAAAGCAATGTTGGGGCAGGTCGTGTCAAGATTGACGCCTGACCGCCCTGTAAAGCGATTCTGTAACGTTCACATGAAGTACCACAGTGTTCAAATGAACCAAAACGAAGATTTTCTTCTGACGTTGACGGAAAATACCAAGGGTTATGTTTCAATTGAACACACAGCGCCCATTTCCGCGAAATAGACATTTTTGATCACTGGGTGCTGAGCGCAGTTGCATTTGCGTCCGTTTCCAGTGTGTCTTAGGCCAAGGCAACTGAACCGAAAGGCAAAGTCTTGGCATCCGTGCTGTTTCGGAACACATAATTCACATTTCGATGAAGATTTTACGACTGAATATCTGTCTTTCGATGTTTTGCAACCGGTTGCGGGAATTGGTCGATAATGCATAATGAACTTACAATGACAATCGCCTCAATGCCCCTTCCCTTTTGCCCTTGGAGCCACCCTTGAGCGTGACACTCAAAGACGTCGCTGCCCTTGCCGGTGTTTCGCGATCTGCTGTCTCTCGCACCTTCACCGAAGGCGCTTCGGTTTCGGCAAAAACACGCAGCAAAGTCGAAAAAGCGGCGCGCGAGTTGGGTTACAGCCCCAACGCACTTGCTTCGTCTTTGACGACGGGGCGGACAAAACTGATCGGCTTGATTTCGAACAACTTCCACAACCCCATTTTCCTTGAGGTCTTCGATCAATTCACACGCGCCTTGCAGGAACGCGGCCTGCGCCCATTGATCGTGAACTTAACGGACGAGACCGAGCCCGCCAATTCCGTCCGCATGTTGCGGCAATACTCGGTGGATGCTGCCATCGTGGCGTCGTCAACGCTGCCGCCCAGCTTTGCCAAAGCTTTTCACGACGCGGGCGTGCCCGTGGTGCATACATTTGGACGTTCGGCCACTTCACCCGAAGTGCACGTCGTCGGCATCGACAACGTGGAATGCGGGCGTATGGCCGCCCGTGAACTTTTGGCACGCGGGTACACACGCGTCGGCTATCTGGGCGGGCCCAAAGACGCGACCTCGGCCCTGGATCGACGTCGCGGCTTTATGGAAGAGATGGCTGAGCACCCGGAGATTAAAGTAAACCATTGTTTTGCTGGGGCTTACTCTTTCGAGGCAGGGCGGGCCGAGATGCTGGGCCTTTTGGCCGACAACCCAGCTCAGGCTTATTTCTGCGGTGACGACATCCTGTCGATTGGCGCACTTTCAGCGCTGAAAGATCACGGTTTGCAGCCGGGCAAAGATGTTGGAATCATTGGGTTGAACGACATGGAAATGTCGCGCTGGGAGAGCATCGATCTGACGACGATTCACCAGCCGATCAAGCAGATCATTACCTCATCCGTCGATCTAGTTGTCGAGATGTTGAAAGAGCCCCAGCGCTATCCCGAGGCCCGTATTTTCCCCTGCCGGGTGATTGAGCGGGGCACGTTGCGGCCCCGCCCCTGATCAGCGAAACATTGGCGGGCGGGCATCCTGCCACGCACCATCCGCTTTGCCCGAAGCAACAGCCGCATGGACAGCGGCGATGGAGCGGACCCCATCAGCCGCCCCCGGCAGCCCATCCCGGCTTTCACCACGAATTGCATCGGCCAGATCGCAATAGATATTGGCAACAGCCAGCGGGAACCCTTCGGGGTGCGCGATTGCGACCCGAGACAAGCGCTGAACCTCGTCGTGAAGTCCGCCCTCACCCTTTTCGATGATCTGAGTGCGCCCACCCACCGGGGTATAGATTAACTGGTTGGGTTGCTCGGACGCCCAGCGTAACCCGCCGGTTTCGCCAAAGACCTGAATGTCAAAGCCGTGTTGCCGCCCGATTGCCACCGATGACGTCCAAAGGCGTCCAACCGTGCCGCCCTCCATCCGGAAGTTGATCATTGCATCGTCTTCCAGTTCACGGCTCGCGATGGTCGAAGCCATATCGGCGGAAAGGGTCTTCACCTCGTCATCGCAGATAAAGCTGGCCATATGCAGTGCGTGGATCCCGCAATCTGCGAACTGCCCCGAGACACCTGCCATCGCAGGATCATAGCGCCAGCGCACACGTGGGTTGTCTGCGTCGGTCGCATCGCCATGGTGGCCATGGCTGAAGTTCGTCACAACCAACCGCACCTTACCGATGTCGCCTGCACGCACCATCGCGCGGGCCTGACGTACCATTGGGTACGCGGAATAGCAGTAGTTCACCGCGCAGATCTTGCCTGAAGTTTCCGCCACGCGGACGATCTCTTCGCCCTCTTCTACCGTCATGGTCATCGGCTTTTCGCACAAGACGTTAAAGCCCGCCTCAAGATACGCCTTGGCGATCTCGAAATGAGTCGAGTTTGGCGTGGCGATGGTCACCAGATCAATTCGATCATCCCGGTCTTTCTCGCCCGCCAGCATCTCTTGCCAGTTGCCATATGCACGGTCGGCAGCAACACCCAGTCGTTGCGCGTATTCGCGGCCCGCTTCAGGCCGGTGGTCCAGCGCGCCAGCAGCAAACTCAAACAGCCCGTCAGCCTGCGCGCCCAATCGATGGGCAGGCCCAATCTGGCTGCCTTCACCGCCTCCGATCATGCCCCAACTCAACTTAGCCATGGTCATCGTCTCTCTTTAGAATTTCATAGATTGAGCGATCAGAAATCGCTGATGTCTTTCCATTGTCGCTGGTCTGACGACGCCAAGGCGGCGGCCAGCACGCGGTTGACCTCGTGCCCGACACGGAAGGTCGGCCAGATCGCTTCTTCGGTATGTATGGCCTGCAGAAAGTCCTTGGCCTCGATGATGATCTGGTCCTGATAGCCGGTGCCGTGACCCGGGCCCTGACAGAAGGGTTCATAATCCGGATGCGCGGGACCTGTCAGGATCTTGGTGAACCCACGCGCGGCTTCGGGCCCTTCCCGCTTATACAGCCACAGCGCGTTCTGATCCTCCTGATCGAACCGGATTGCGCCCTTTGTGCCTGATATTTCATACGCATAGCCCATTTTACGACCCGTCGCGACGCGGCTGAAATACAGGTTGCCCATAACGCCGTTTTCGAACCGGCACATTATCTGGGCATGGTCGTCATTCGTGACTTCACCTCCGGGCCGAGTTTTATGCACGGTTTCCACATCGGCCATCACCTGCGCAATCGGACCAACCAGAGCCATCGCTCCGTTCACCATATGCGGGGCCAAGTCGCCGATTGTGCCATTGGCCATGCCCGTTGTGCGCCACGTGGCGGGGGCCTGCGGATCAGCGTAAAAGTCCTCGGTGTGCTCACCCCGGAACCACGTGATGTCGCCGATCTCTCCATCGGCGATCAGTTGGCGGGCAAACTGGCTGGCGGGCGTGCGAATATAGTTGAACCCAACCATGTTCACAGCGCCTGCGGCTTCGGCCGCTGCAACCATGGCCTGACTGTCTTCCAGCGATGCACCCAAGGGCTTTTCGCACAACACGGGCTTACCCAGACCAAAAGCTGCTTCGGCAATCTGACGATGCGTGGATTGCGGTGAGGCGATCACAATGGCTTCGACCATGGGGTCTTTAACCAGCACACGCCAATCGTCAGTCGCGCGTTCAAAACCATAGGCCAGGCGGTAACGTTCAGCGCTTTCGGGGCTGGACGCACAAATGACTTCAAGCCGGGGCCTTAATGCGGTGTTGAAAACCGCGCCAACGGCCGACATGGCAACGGAATGAGCCTTGCCCATATAGCCGCCACCCACAATTCCAATTCCGATTTCAGGCATCTGCAACGGCTCCGAACATATCATTTGCAACCGGTTGCAAAATCAGTATCGTGTGAATCGATTCAGCGCAAGGTCCAAACTTTGCACACCCCACTTTGCCGGAGGACATGACTTGAGCGCTTTGATAGACGGTATCAAAGGAAACCGCTTCGCCGTTTTTGGGCGTGCTGGCATGGATATGTATGCGGACCCGATCGGTGTCAAAAGCGAGGATGCCGACACCTTCCATGCTGATCTGGGTGGTTCTTCAGCAAATATTTGCGCCGGGTTGGTCAAATTGGGCAGTCAGGCCTCTCTGATCACGTCAGTCTCAGACGATGCGGTCGGTCGTTTCTGCCTGAACCGCCTGCGCCACTATGGCGTAGACACCACCTATATCCGCGTTTTGGGCGGTGAATACCGTATGTCGCTGGCCGTCTACGAAAGCCGGATCGAAAACTTTCAGAATGTCATCTACCGCAACGGGGCCGTCGATTTTCAGGTCACCGAAGAGGACATGGACAAGGTCGATTATTCGTCCTTTTCGGCAGTCATCTCGGCGGGCACGGTCTTTGCATCCGAACCATCACGCAGCGCCACATTCCGTGCGTTCGAAAACGCGCGTGCTGTTGGCCTGCCAATCATATTCGATATCGACTACCGCCCCTACAGCTGGCCTTCGCCCGAGGTAGCCGCCGAAGTCTTGTCGCGGGCCGGTGAAGCCAGCGACCTGATCGTCGGCAATGACGAAGAGTTCGGGTTCATGGCTGGCGGTATCGACAAGGGCTTTGCCAAGGCCAAGCAGTTGGCAGAAAAACCCGGTCGGATCGTCATCTACAAAATGGGCGAAAAAGGTGCCGTCACGTTGGTGGACGGGCAAGAGATCGAAACCGGCATCTATCCGGTCACGGCCGTCAAACCCAATGGGGCAGGAGACAGTTTCATGGCGGGTCTGTTGGCCTCAATTGCTGCGGGCCATGACTTGAGGGATGCTGTCATGCGCGGCTCGGCCTGCGCATCGATCGTTGTATCCCAGCCAGGATGCGCGCCAGCCATGCCGATAACCTCGGAATTAGACGCGTTCCTTGCCTCACACCCCGGCCCGACCACATAGGAGACACTCATGCACATCGCGCCCTATGACAATCAGAACAAGCCCATCGTCGATGCCGATGACCCAACGGTTCCGCTGAATTATTTCAACATCGTTAAGCTGAGAAAGGGTGAGGCGTTCGAATACCAGGTTCCCGGCTATGAAACCTGCATCGTTCCAGCCACCGGCAGCGTCGATGTCGACGTCGAAGGCGTTGCCTTCCCGAAGCTGGGTAACCGGGGCGAAGATGTCTGGGATGGCGAACCCGAAGGCGTCTATGTGCCTGTCGGCGCGAAAGTGCAGATGATCTGCGTGTCGGATGAGACCGAAGTGTTCATTGCCGGCGCCAAATACGACAAGGTGCTGGACCCGTTTGATGTGCGCCAGCACGACCTTGTTCAATACGGCAGCGACGGCACCAAAACCCATCGAAAGATCAAACATATCCTCGGGCAAAAACAGCACGACAAAGTCGGCCGCCTGTTGGTGAGCGAGCTGTTTACAGTTGGTCAGGGCGGCTGGTCGGGCTTTCCCAGCCACAAGCACGACACCAACCGCCTGCCGGACGAAACGCGCCACGACGAGACCTATAATTTCCGTTTCAAACCCAACTGGGGTTCGGGGCTACAGATGTTGCAACGCGAAGATAACGAACCCGGCGACGCCTATCACATCGTCGATGGCTCAACGATCTGCATCGACAAGGGCTATCATCCGTGCTGCGTTCTGCCGGGCTATGAGATGTATTATTTCACCATCCTCGGCGGGCTGAGCCAACGCTCGCTGGTGCAGTATTTCCAACCCACACATGCCTATCAGATCGAAACGATCCCGGGCATCAAAGACATGATCGCGAAGTTCAAATGACCCTCGTCACACTGAAAGACGTCCTGCAACCTGCCTATGAACAGGGTTACGCCGTTGGCGGGCTGGTTACACTCGGTTGGGAAGACATGCGCGCGTATGTGGCCGCTGCTGAAGCCGAGAATGCGCCTGTGATTTTGCAGGCCGGACCCAGCTGTCGCGAACACACACCACTTCCCATTTTAGGCAAGATGTTCCGTTATCTGGCTGAAAATGCCTCAGTCCCGGTCGTGGCTCATCTGGATCACGGGTACACGTTCGAAGACTGCAAGATCGCGCTGGACAGCGGGTTTACCTCTTTGATGTTCGACGGGTCCCGCAAGCCATTGCAACAGAATATTGATGAGACCGCCGCAATTGCCGAAATGGCCCACGCAGCAGGGATTTCCTGCGAAGGCGAAATCGGCTTTGTCGGGTACTCGGGCGGTGAAGGTTCAAACGGCACCGATCCCGAAGAGGCCGCACAGTTCGCACGTGAAAGCGGGGTGGACGCGATGGCGATTTCGGTTGGCAATGTTCACTTGCAGCAAAACAAAGAAGGGGGCTTGGACGAGGCGCGCATCGCCGAGATTGATGCCTTGACCGAGGTGCCTTTGGTCATTCACGGCGGGTCAGGCGTGCCGGTAGAACAGCGCATGAAACTGGCGCGAGAGACCTCGATCTGCAAGTTCAACATCGGGACGGAACTGCGTATGGCGTTTGGTCACGCCATGCGAGACGCCGTCAATCGTGATCCTGAAAGGTTTGATCGGGTCACCATACTGAAGGAAACCCACGACCTGGTCGAGGCCGCTGCCCGCACCGTAATCCGTGCCTTTGGCGCGCCACCCCAACGATAACGTCCGCGAGCGCCTTTAAATCGTAAAAGCAACCCGGAAGGCCTCAAGCGCCGTTTCCGGGTTGTCTGCTGCGAAAGCCTCCAGACCGACAGGTCCATGATACCCCATGTCATCCAGCGCCCTTGCAACGGCGGCATAATTGATCTCACCGGTTCCGGGTTCACACCGGCCGGGATTGTCAGCAACCTGAACTTCTCCGATCCATGGCAGGCATTTCTTGCACCAACGGAGCAGATCCCCTTCACCGATTTGCGTGTGATAAAGATCCAGATTGATGCGCAAACGTGGATGATTGACAGACGAAACCAGTGCCAGAACGTCTTCGGTCGACCCAAAGGGACAGCCGGGATGGTCCAGCAGGTTTAGGTTTTCCAGCGTGAAAACAACATCTTCCTGTTCCGCCAGATCACAGATACGTTGCAATGTGTCCCGTGCCCTCAGCCACATGTCTCCGGTCACGACCTCGTGCTGCCGGATTGGAATTCCACCATCGCCCAAACCAGTACCGTGTAGGTTCAGACGATCCACACCCAAGCGCTTACCAATCCGCGCTGTCTCGCGCGCAGATCGCAGCAGCATGTCAGCGCCTTCTTTGTCAGCAAGGCGCCCCTGAAGATACCCGTTCATTATCGTGTAGTTCGCGCCAACGCTTTCCAGCTTGCCCAGATCCCACGAAGGCCAGTTCCAAAGGCCCACTCCGAACCCCATTTCGGTCAGCCGCGCGGCACGCCAGTCCATGGGTTTGTCTAGCCAAAGCATTTCAGCGCACGCCGCAAGCTGAAAGGGTTGAGGCATGTCAGCTCTCCAGATGTTTCGACGTTCTCAGATCGAACCACCTTCGACCATGAAGTTCCCGGCGCTGCACATTGCGGCGTCGTCCGAGGCTAAAAACAGCACCATTCGGGCGACATAAACCGGTTCAATCGGGTCCGGCAGGCATTGCCGGTCCACCTGCTTGGCCAGCGCTTCGGGCGTGACCCACAGGTCTTTCTGACGGTCGGTCATGATCCAACCGGGCACGACCGCATTCACACGGATTCGATAATCGCCCAACTCGCGCGCCATCGTGCGGGTCAGGCCGTGTACTGCTGACTTGGCCGTAGCATAAGCCGGGAAACCCGCCCCAGCCTCCCACCATGAGTTTGACCCGATATTGATGATCGAACCCGCACCCTTCGCGATCATGCCGGGAGCTACCGACTGAATGGCAAAGAACATATGTCGGATATTGGTTGCCATACGCTCATCCCAATACTCGGGCGTCACATCGCGCCAGTCGTGGCGGTCATCATGGGCGGCATTGTTGACCAACACATCCGCTTCACCCAACTCTTCAACCAACTGCCCCATTGCAGTGTTCATTGCCTCAATGTCACGCAAATCGCATTGGGCAAACGCGCGCTCGCCCTCTAGATCCGACAACAAGGCAAGTCCGGCATCCGCATTGAGATCCAGAAACCCGACCTTGGCCCCCTGTTCAGCAAAGGCCCGAACAGTTTCCGCACCAATTCCTCCGGCCCCACCTGTAATGAAAACCGTCTTGCCTGCAAGGCATGGGTAATTGGCGAAATCTTTGCTCATCCGTCACGCTCCATGATCCATTCGACCTCAGGGGCCGGTACAAAACGCCATTTTCGCAAAGGTCCGGCCATGACGTTCAAGTAGTACATCTCAAACCCATAGGGTGCGCCGCAAGGGTGATGACCGCGCGGGACAGTCACAACATCGCCATCGGATACGGCCATCGTTTCATCCAGTTGACCGTCATCGGTGTAAACCCGCTGTATCCCGAACCCATTGGCAGGGTTGAGCCGGTGGTAATAGGTCTCTTCCAGATAGGTGATCCTGGGGAAGTCATCCTCGTCATGGCGATGACTAGGGTACGAAGACCAGTGCCCGTTTGGTGTGAAGACCTCTGTCACCAGAAGGCTATCGGCATAGTCCTCATTCTCCATTGCGATGTTATTGATGTATCGCGTGTTCACACCCTTGCCGCGTTCGGTGAGTGTGATGCCATCAGGCCCGATCCGGCGCGCTTGATGACCGCCTTTGCCCGGCGCTGAGCAGACGGCCATTACGCAATCGGTCTCGGCGACAGCTTCCCATTCGGTGCCGTTGGGCAGGTACAAGCAATGCGGCGGCGTCTTTTCGAACACGTTCATCCGGTCGCCCAACACGCCCCAATCCTGCCCGGCACCAGTGATTTTCGCCTTGCCTTCGACCATCACCAGAATGACTTCCCGGTCTCCTGTGACTTCAGCTGCCCGGTCCCCGGCCTTTAGGTGATAAAGCCCAAACCCTACATACCGCCATCCGGCGCTGGCCGGGGTGATGTCATGCACCTTGCCACGGGAGCCAAAGGGTTTTTTGAGCAGGTCTGCCATAGTTCTTCTCCGATTGGGGCGGGCTCAACGACCCGCCCGATTGGGCCTTATGCGGCCTGTCTGTTACGAAAGGCTGACAAAGCATCGGCCAATTCCGACTCGCTCCATCCCTCTGACACAGCGCGGCGCAGGATATCGGCCTGGCTGTCCGGCGCATTGCCACCAACTGGTGGATCGGTGTCGAGGTTGGTTGGAAACGGATACCCCTCGGCGGTTGCTCCGATCGCAGCTTTGATTTCCAAGGCACTCAGATCACCACGTTGTTTCAAGGCCGCAAGTGCAGGAAACACCGCTTGAGACATGGCGGCACGGTCGACGGCTTCCATCGCGCGCCCGAAAGCTGACGACACCTGAAGCAGATTGGCCATCCTGTGAATGCCGTTGCTGCTGTTTTCCCCCGCTGCGTGGAAAAGCGCGGGGTTGAAGAACACCGCATCGCCCTTGTTCAGTGGCAACTGGATGTAGGCCTGCTCGAAATGGTCCCTGTGCGCGGGGTCGTGGAAGGCGAGGTATCCGGGCGCGTAAAGCTGCGAAAATGGTAGCAGCTTGGTTGGCCCGCTTTCGACCGGCATATCGCAATGCGCCACTGCACCTTGCAGGGTTAGCGCAGCCGTCAGGTGATGGGCATGCGCCGGATACCGCGCTGCGCTGTCCGCATTCTGGAACCCAAGATGGTAATCCCGATGCGCTTGCTGTGCTTTGCCGCCCGGACGCACCTGATTGACCTGCGCGGTCATCTGGTAATTCGGCCCCAGCCACGCCTCACACGCCGCTGCAACTGCAGCATTGCCGAAATAGAGTGCGAACCCTTCCGGATCACGCAGGCACTGTTTTTGCAGCGCATTCCAGATCCGGTCATTGGCACCCGACGCAGCAAAGTGATCGCCCTCGCCGCCAGCGCCCTCGCGCTCTTCTTCGATGATCTCGCGGAAGACGTCGCTTGCCCGGTCGATCACCGAAGTATCTGCATAGGCACCTTTTAGAACGATCACGCCAGCAGATTTGCCCAGAACCCTTGCCCATTCTGCCAGAAGGGACTTTCGCTGATCGGCATCTGTCAACGCAGTGCGCAACACGTCCATGTCGTAGACAGGCACGTTCTTTTCCACCGCTACGGCATGAGGAACCGCATCGGCTGTCAAGTTTTGCGAGGTCAGCACCTTGAATTCATCCAGATCGCAGGATTCCCGGTCGAAATAGCCGACATACCCAAGTTCTTGATGCACCATGACATACTCCTCTCTCATGGCTTCGGTGTTGCCCCGTGGGGCGGTGATTTAAGTGCTGATCTCCAAACCTGCCTTGCCGCAAACTTCGACGATGTGGTCGTAGCCCATTTTGGAGTACTCGTAGGGCGGCGCTTTGGCAGGGTCCTGTTCTGCCTCGACCACGATCCAACCGTTGTAATCCATCGCTTTCAATGCATTTGCGACGGCCTGAAAATCGATGCAGCCATCGCCAGGCACGGTGAAGGCTCCTGCGATCACTGCATCCAGGAAGCTGCGGTTGTTCTCACGCGTGTCTTGCACAACATCAGGGCGGATGTCCTTGAAGTGAACGTGATGTACGCGATCACCCCAGCGGTTCAGCGTGGCCATCACATCGCCACCACCGAACAGCAAATGGCCGGTATCGAAACACAGCTTCAGTTCGGTGCCTGACCCCTCCATCAGCCAGTTCACCTCATCCTCGCTTTCGATGATCGTGCCCATGTGATGGTGATATGCCATCGGCATACCTTGATCAGCCTTCCACTTGGCCAACTCACTCAGCTTGGCGGCATAGGCCAGAACCTCGTCTTTGGACAATTTGGGGCGGGCATTGACCGGCGTGCCGATCTGCCCCTGAACGGTGTTGGAGCATTCGGCATAAACGATGCACGGGCTGTTCAGTGCAACAAACTGCTCTACTTGCTCACGAACAGCGGCAACCTCGGCGTCAAAGTCGTTGACCAAGGTTGCGCCCGAACACCAACCGCCACAAAGCGCGATGTCGTTTGCGTCCAGATAGGCGCGCAAGCCTTCGGTGTCGCCGGGCATCCGCTGGCCACGCTCGACGCCGGTATAGCCAATCTCGCGCGCTTCTTTCAGCGCCTGTTCCATCGTATAGGCCGCAGTCAAATCCGGCAGGTCGTCATTCTGCCACGCAATCGGAGAGATACCGATCTTCACGCTCATTTCGTGTTTCTTTCCTTGATGGCGACTTCATAAGCCGCGCGTTTTTCATTCACTTCGGGGCGGATGCTGACCTCGGGCACAGCCACTTCCCACCACGTTCCGCCATACTCGGTCGAGGGGTACGGGTCGGTGTCGATCACCACAACGTAAGGGCCTTTGACGTCGCTGCGTTTGGCCAGCGCGTCCTCAAGCTCGGAAATTGAGCTGACCTTGACAGAGGTCGCCCCCATCGCTGCCGCATGGGCTGCAAAGTCGATGGCAGAAGCCGTTTCGTGGACTGTGTGGTCTAGAAGGTTGTTAAACTCGGCCCCGCCCGTGCCCATCTGCAAGCGGTTGATGCAGCCGAAACCGCGGTTGTCGGTGACAACAACGGTGAAGGATATCCCCATCATCGCTGCCGTCGCCATTTCGGAATTCGCCATCATGTAAGTGCCGTCACCGGTAAAGCAGATCACATCTCGATCCGGCTGGGCCATCTTGATCCCCATGGCACCCGCAATCTCATAGCCCATGCAGCTGAAACCGTATTCCATGTGATAGGCCCCTGGGCGCGGTGCTTTCCACAGCTTGTGCAGCTCGCCCGGCATCGTACCTGCGGCACACATCGCCACGGTGTTTTCATTGGCGGCCCGCTGCACCGCACCGATCACTTGCATATCCGTCGGCAGCGCATTGCTGTCTTTTGGCGCATCGGTCAGCGCATCAACCTTGCCAAACCAGTCGGACTTCAACGTCGCAGGCAGGTCCGGCGCACGATGGTTACCCAGCGCTTCAGTGAGTTCTCCCAAACCAACGCGCGCGTCGGATTGCAACGGCATTGCGCCATGCTTTTCGGCATCATAAGCGGCGGTATTCAGGCTGATCAGTTCACGTTCGGGGTTGGCAAACAGACCCCAGGACCCGGTGGTGAAATCCTGAAATCGAGTGCCAACGCCCAGCACAAGATCAGCCTCGGCGCAGATGTCGTTGGCGGGTTCGCCACCAGTCACACCAATGGGCCCCAGGTTCAGCGGATGATCCCATGCCAATGCGGATTTCCCCGCCTGTGTTTCGGCCACCGGGATGTTGTGCGCCTCGGCAAAGCTTTGCAGTGCGGGGGTTGCGTCCGAATAATGCACGCCGCCACCCGCGACGATCACAGGGCGTTTGGCCGCCTTGATTGCCGCCACAGCCCGCGCCAGCTCACCCTCATCCGGGCGAATGCGACGCTGATACCAGACGCGAGGCTCAAAGAAGCTTTCGGGATAATCATATGCCTCGGCCTGTACATCCTGGCAAAAGGCCAAGGTGGCCGGACCGCAGTCCGCCGGGTCCGTCATGGTACGGAAGGCGCGCGGCAAAGCCGTCAGCAGGTGTTCCGGGCGCGTGATGCGGTCGAAATAGCGGCTGACCGGTCGGAAACAATCATTCGCGCTGATGGTTCCATCCGAGAATACTTCGGGTTGCTGAAGCACTGGATCGGGCCCACGGGTTGCAAACACGTCGCCGGGCAGCAGCAAAACAGGCAGGCGGTTCACATGGGCCAGAGCTGCAGCAGTAACCATATTGGTCGCCCCCGGTCCGATCGACGAGGTCACAGACATCGCCCGTTTGCGGCCCAGTTGCTTGGCATAGGCAATCGCACAATGCGCCATGGTCTGTTCGTTATGGCCACGATAGGTGGGCAGGCTGTCTTTCACACCATGCAGCGCCTCACCCAAACCGGCAACGTTGCCATGGCCGAAAATGGCCCAGACACCTGCGATAAAGGGCTCTCCAGCCTCGTTCATCTGCGCCCCAAGATAACGCACCAGAGCCTGCGCCGCTGTCAGTCGGACTGTCTTGCTCATCATGATCCCTTTCAACTTGAAACCGCTGCCAGCGGCCCACAGGTTGCTTTTTTACGAAGATGTCAGGCCAATGCCTCAAGCCTGAATTGAGTGTGAGCTCAGGTGTCACCGCCCGTTCGGATGCCCTCGAAAGGGCATCCGGGTGTTCAAAGTTTAGACTGTACCGCCCAAAGACCCTTCCAGCTCGGCCATTTCCTGACCACCGGCCATCAGGTCCTGCAACTGTTCAGGGGTAATCTCACCACGGGTCGCCGTACCCAGCGTTTTGCCGCGATTAAGCACCGTAAACCGGTCACCCACTGCCAAAGCGTGGCGCACGTTATGGCTGATGAAGACCACGCCAACCCCCTGACTGCGTACCTTGTCGATAGTCGCCAGAACGTTCGAGGTTTGACGTACGCCAAGGGCCGAGGTCGGTTCGTCCAAGATCAGAATCTTGGCACCAAAATACACGGCACGAGCAATGGCGACGGTCTGCCGCTCGCCACCTGACAAGGTGCCCACGGCCTGATCCGGCCCGCGCAGGTTGATGCCCATTTTGCGCATCTCTTCCATGCAGACATCATTCGCCTGTTCGACATCGAAGCGCTTCATCAGGCCCTTACCTTTGGTCGGTTCGCGCCCCATGAAGAAATTGCGCGTGACGCTCATCAGCGGGATCATCGCCAGATCCTGGAACACGGTCGCAATGCCCGCCTCCATCGCATCCCGAGGCGTGTCGAAATGCAGCGGTTTGCCTTCGAAGAAGATCTCGCCCTTGGTGGGTTTGTGCACGCCCGACATGGTCTTGATGAAGGTCGATTTCCCTGCACCGTTGTCGCCCAGCAGGCAATGACATTCACCCGGTTTGACGTCAAAGCTGACGCCCGCCAAAGCGATGATGTTGCCAAAGTGCTTTTCGATGTTCTTCATTTCCACGATGGGCGCCACATCAGTCGCCGCATCGCCGTGGTGGAACTTGGTATCTTCGGTCATATCAACGCTCCCCGGTTACGCGTTTACGGATCGCGTTGTTGAACAGAACCGCAATCAACAGCATCGCGCCAAGGAAAACCTGGAACCAGTCCTGATCGAAGTCCGTGTAGGTCAGTCCGATGACAACCATACCGAAGATGATCGCACCAAAGAACGCGCCAATGGCCGAGCCATAACCGCCGGTCAGCAGACAGCCGCCGATCACGGCTGCGATGATCGCCTCAAACTCTTTCTGGAACCCACGACGTGCGTCGGTCGAACCAGCGTCGATCACAGTGATGATGGCCACTAGCGCTGCACAGCAGGCGGTCAGCATGAACAGCGAAACCTTGACCCGGTTTACCGGCACACCAGAGTTTGACGCCGCCGTGCTGTCGCCGCCCGACGCGAAAATCCAGTTCCCTGCCGGGGTTCGCAGCAGCACGTAAGTTGCTGCAAGCGCCAGAACGATGAACCACAGGATTTCAACCGGGATGCCAGGCACTTTGGGCGCACCACTTTTGAAGGTGTCGATCATGCCTTTCTCGGCCAGCCAGGTAAACAGGCCGCCGAAAGCCTCGCCTGAAAAGAACGGAGCCAGCCAGTCGTTCTCAACCACGTCACGAACGCCACGCAACTGGGTCGATCCTCCGGTGGCGGCCTTCAGGCCAACCAACGACAGACCGCGCAGAATGAATAGGAAAGCCAGCGTCACGATGAAGGACGGCAGACCTGACCGGATCACGATGTTTCCGTTTATCGCCCCGACAAATGCTGCGAAAACAAAAGTCATTGGGATCGCGACGATCAGCGGCAACTGCCAGGTGACCACACAGACGCCAAAGAACAGGCCCGCAAACGCCACCATCGAGCCGATGGACAGGTCAAATTCGCCCCCGATCATCAACAGCGCGGCACCGATGGCCAGAATTCCCAACTGTGCGGCAGGTGTCATGAAGTTCATGATCCCGGCCAGGGTAAACATCGAGTCGTCTGCTGTGATGGCAAAAAAGATTACCACCAGCACGACACCGGCCATCGCACCGAGTTCGGGCCGTTTCATGAGTTTGGTCATGAAAGGCTCTTTTTTGACCCTTTCGTCCCCGGCGACTTGAGCTGAGTCACTCATCGTTTCCTCCCATTTGGGTTGGAACGGCGCTGCTGCGCCGCCCCAGTTTATTCAGGTTCCGGAATGGATCAGCGAATGCCCTGCGAGGACAGTTCGATCACCTGAGCGGCCTTCTCCTGAGTCACCAGGTTGGGACCTGAAGGAACATTACCACCAGGCATCAGGCCGTATTTGGCGTGCAGGCCCATGAAGTTCACTGCAAGATACCCTTGCAGATACTGTTGCTGATCGATGGCAAAGGCGGCGTCACCGTCCGCGATCGACTGCAGGAAGTTGGCCGACAGGTCAAAGGACGCAACATTCACATCCCGGCCCGAGCCCTTGACGGCTGCAACAGTCGGCTCACCGGCCGAGCTTGCACCCAATGCCATCACGGTATCGACGGCTTCGTTTGCAGCCAGAGCAGCGGCAACTTTCGACTCGATTTCCGACGGGTCGTTCGAGGTCGGCAGCACTTCGACGTCACCGCCGAAACCTTCCGCGAAACCTGCACAGCGCAGATCCAGCGCAACGTTGCCGACTTCGTGGTTAACACAAATTGCTGTTTTGCCGCCCATCGATGCCAGCTCGGCACCTGCAGCTTTGCCCGCGTCAAACTCGTCCTGACCCACGTGCAGCAAAGCACCCAGATCTTTCGAAACGTCCGAACCCGAGTTGATCGAGATCACCGGGATACCGGCAGCTACGGCACGTTCAATTGACGGGCCAAGCGCATCCGCATCCGGGATCGAGACGATCAGGCCGTCGGGCTCCTGGTTCACGGCAGCATCGATCAACTGCGACATCGCCACCATGTCAAAAGTTTCTGGTGCGCGGTATTCGACGTTCACGCCGACGTCCTTACCAGCCTGCTCGACGCCGTTTTTCACAACGTTCCAGAATGCGTCGTTGGCCTGGCCGTGCGACACGACCACGATTTCCTGTGCAAACGCAGGTGTCGCCAGGGCCAAAGCCCCTGCAGCTAGCGCGCCTTTCACAAATTTCTTCATTTCAGTTTCCTCCCATGATTTCAGTCTGATCTTAAGTCGGGGGACCAACCCCGATCATCCGGCTGTGCCGAATCTGATTGGCTGCGGCACAAAAACCGAGCTGACGTAAGTTTGAAGAATTTCGATCATTTTGCAACCGGTTTCAAAATTTCTTCCATCCGAACCGGTTGTCCGGATTGCATCGACAGAGTCGCGGCCTCGGCCATGGCAAGCGCGGCAACACCGTCTTTCAACGAAACAGGAACCTTTGAACCGTTCACAACAGCGTCGACAAACGCGGCCCATTCCACCTTGTAAGCGGGCATGTAACGTTCGAGAAAGAAATAGGTTGGCTTTGCCCCGACAACGCCCTCTGCTGTCGATTTGACCACCGTATTTTCCAGCATGTTCTGCGCTTGCAGCAATCCGCCTGAACCCAGCAACTCGACCCGCTGGTCATATCCATAGGCCGCACGGCGCGAGTTCTTGATAACAGCAATACGACCATCTGCATAAGTCATTGTCACCGCAGCGGTATCCACATCACCAGCCGCGCCAATCTCGGCATCTACAAGAGACGACCCGACGGCAGTAACGACAACCGGAACCTCGCCCATAAGATAGTTTGCCATGTCGAAATCGTGGATCATCATGTCCCGAAACAGCCCACCCGACACTTTGACATAGCTGACTGGAGGCGGTGCCGGGTCAAACGAGGTAATCGACAGCAGCTCTGCTTTGCCGATTTCACCCGCCTCTAAACCTGCTTTCAACGCCGAAAAATTGGGGTCGAACCGGCGGTTAAACCCAATCATCACAGGCTTACCCCGCCCGGACACAGCATTTAGACATTGCGCAGCACGTTCCAGGCTCAGATCAACAGGCTTTTCACACAATACGGCTTTGCCTGCGGCTGTGGCAGCTTCAATCAAGTCAGAATGCGTATCGGTTGGCGTTGCGATCAGAACAGCATCAATTTGGGGGTCTGCAATGATCTCGTCCGACCCACGCGCCTGCGCCCCGTATTCGCCGGCAAGGCTTTCTGCCGCTTCTGGCACTGCGTCTGAAACAGCACAGAGCTTGCTGTTTGGGTGGGCCGAAATGGCCTGCGCATGTACCCGTCCGATGCGTCCGGCGCCCAGCAAACCAACCTTCAACATGCAGCTCTCCCGAATCTAGTTGTTGGACGTAACAATGATTCTGTTTGCAACCGGTTGCAATATCTTTTTTCAATGGATCAGAAATCTTTGCGACGCCCCACGCGAAGGGGTCGCCAAACAAGGTCTACCGTGGTCTTCCGATGATACACCACGCGCCGAATTCCGCGCATTTGCGCGTCTACGGGAATCCCCCAATTTCCGAACGCGGTGAATCAGGGTAGGGTTCGATTAAGGAACACACACTACCACTCTGTGACCCCTTAAAAGGGGCTGGCATGACCCCCTCGTCCAGCCCCTTAAACTTTCCGATACCTGTGCTGATCAACCTGCCGCATGGTGGCTTCAGAAACATGCCCGCACCCAACGAAACAACGAGTCGTTTTGGCGACAGAGCAAAACGAGCCTGAGCGCTTCATTGGTTTCAAGTGTTTCGTATGAAGATGGCGATCCCTGAAGGACTCGAACCCTCAACCTGCTGATTAGAAGTCAGCTGCTCTATCCAGTTGAGCTAAGGGACCGCTGCGCCCTTCTTGCGGTTTTTATTGTCCGGGTTCAAGGGCCAAGCGCATGAAGGCGCTGTTTGGGTCGTCCTGATAGCCAAAGATCGGGCCGCAATAGGAATATCCCAATATCTCATAGAGCTTGCGGGCGGCTTCATATTCGGAAAGATGGGCTGCTCCGGTCTCCAGAACCAGGGCCTCAATCCCCTCGGCACGTGCCAAGTCTGCCAAGTGCTGCATCATCAGCCGCGCCAAACCACGGCCCCGCGCCTGCGCCAGAATATGCACTGACTTTACCTCGGCGGTTCCGTCGGGCAGCATCTTCATCGCGCCACACCCTAAAGGTTGCTGACCCTCATAAATCGCCCAGAACCGAATCCCCGGCCCGGCCAGCGACTCGGCGTCCATTGTATGGTTGCTTTCGGCAGGACCTGCCGTTTCGCTATGAGCAAAATGCGCGTCCACCACGGCGCGAAGGGCGTCCGAGGTTGGATCGGCCCTGCGAATCTCAATCATTCAGTGGGTCCAGGGGCCGCGCCGGTCGGTGGCGAAATTCTCGCCATAGCCACGGGCGCGCAGATTTGGTTTGCGCTTGTGCGGTTCGCTGACCAGCACTTCGATACCGTTGTCCTTGGCGTAGTCCAAAGCCTCTTCCTTGGTGTCGAATTTCAGGCGCACCTGCGTCTGCGTGTCATTGGACGATGTCCAGCCCATCAGCGGATCGACCTCACGCGCTGAGGCCGGGGCGTATTCCAGAACCCATTTGCGGGTTTTGGCCATCCCCGAAGTCATCGCGTTTCGCGAAGGCTGGTAAATCCGTGCGCGCATGTCGCCTCTCCGTACTCACTTGGCTCAGCCGTTTATGCGTCAGAGAGCGTCCGGGGGCAAGATTGCAATTGTCGCGGCTGTTGCCCGCGACCTAATGTCAGAAATTGTCATTGGCCCGGGATAAATCAGAGACCTATCAAACGCTGGGACATCACAATGAATCACCAACCGCATGGCATCCGACTGTGGAGAGCGCAATGAATCCGGATCAGCCCTTGCAGACGGACAAAATAAGAACAAATGTAGGGGCCTGACTGCGGAGCCTGCCGATGCCTTACGCCCATTCCGACAAGACCCAACTGACCGCCGACGACGTGCGCGCCCGCCTGAAACTGGAAGGCGGCAAGCAGTTTGTGATGCACACCGAGTTCAACCCGGCAGGTGACCAACCGACGGCCATCAGGGAACTGGCTGGCGGCGTATTGGACGGCGAGCGCGATCAGGTGCTGTTGGGTGCGACGGGGACGGGTAAAACATTCACCATGGCCAAAGTGATCGAGGAAACCCAGCGCCCAGCCATCATCCTTGCACCGAACAAAACACTGGCGGCACAGCTTTACGGAGAGTTCAAAGGCTTCTTCCCCGAAAACTCAGTGGAATACTTCGTCTCGTATTACGACTACTACCAACCCGAAGCTTATGTGCCGCGCTCGGACACGTACATTGAGAAAGAATCCCAGATCAACGAACAGATCGACCGGATGCGCCACTCGGCCACGCGGGCGCTGCTGGAACGTGACGATGTGATCATCGTGGCGTCAGTGTCTTGCATCTACGGTATCGGCTCGGTCGAAACCTACGGGGCGATGACGCAGGATCTGAAGGTCGGCAATGAATACGACCAGCGGCAGGTAATGGCCGATCTGGTCGCCCAGCAATACCGCCGCAACGATCAGGCATTCCAGCGTGGGTCCTTCCGGGTGCGGGGCGATTCACTGGAAATCTGGCCCGCCCACCTTGAGGATCGCGCCTGGAAGCTGTCCTTCTTCGGCGAGGAACTGGAACAGATCACCGAGTTCGACCCTTTGACCGGGGAACGCGCCGCGACGATGGAGCAGGTGCGCGTTTATGCGAACTCGCACTACGTTACGCCGAAACCCACGATGCAGCAGGCGATCATCGGGATCAAAAAGGAACTTCGCATCCGGCTGGACCAACTGGTGGGCGAAGGCAAATTGTTAGAGGCTCAACGGCTGGAACAGCGCACCAATTTCGATTTGGAAATGCTCGAGGCTACTGGCGTCTGCAACGGGATCGAGAACTATTCGCGCTATCTGACAGGCCGCGCTCCGGGTGAACCGCCCCCGACCCTGTTCGAATTCATCCCCGACAACGCCATTGTCTTTGCCGACGAATCCCACGTCAGCGTTCCGCAGATCGGCGGCATGTACCGGGGAGACTATCGGCGCAAATTCACGCTGGCCGAACACGGGTTCCGCCTGCCGTCCTGCATGGATAACCGACCGCTGAAGTTCGAGGAATGGGACGCCATGCGCCCGCAATCGGTCTTCGTCTCGGCCACGCCTGCCAAGTGGGAGATCGAGCAAACCGGCGGCGTCTTCACTGAACAGGTCATCCGCCCAACCGGCCTGCTGGACCCCGAGGTCGAGATCCGCCCTGTCTCCATGCAGGTCGACGACCTGCTGGACGAGGTGCGTAAGGTCGCCGCCAATGGGTTCCGCACGCTGGTCACCACGCTGACCAAACGCATGGCCGAGGACCTGACCGAATATTTGCACGAGCAGGGCATCAAGGTGCGTTACATGCACTCGGATATCGACACGCTGGAACGCATCGAAATCCTGCGCGACCTTCGGCTGGGGGCATTCGATGTGCTGGTCGGCATCAACCTGCTGCGCGAGGGGCTCGACATCCCCGAATGCGGGTTGGTAGCCATTCTGGACGCGGATAAAGAGGGCTTTTTAAGGTCCGAGACCTCACTGGTGCAAACCATCGGCCGCGCCGCGCGCAACGCCGATGGCCGGGTGATCATGTATGCCGACAAGATCACCGGCTCGATGGAGCGTGCGCTGAACGAGACCAACCGCCGCCGCGCCAAACAGCTTGCCTATAACAAGGAACACGGCATCACGCCCGAGACAGTGAAAAAGAATGTCGAGGACGTCCTGGCCGGTCTCTACGAAGGCGACGTCGACATGAACCGCGTCACCGCCACCATCGACAAACCGATGCACGGCGCGAATTTGGAAGCGCACCTGGACGGGTTGCGTGAGAAGATGCGCAAGGCCGCCGAAAACCTGGAATTCGAAGAGGCCGCCAATATCCGGGATGAGATCAAACGTCTGGAAGCGGTCGATCTGGCCGTCGCCGACGACCCCATGGCACGCCAATGGGCGGTCGAGAAAGCCTCGGAAGACGCGGTGAAGTCGCGAGGGCGCTCAACGGCTGGCAGGCCGGGGCAGCGGGGTGGGAATGTAAAGCGGCGGAAGAGGAACTAGGTGAAACAGTTGAAACTTGATGAGAAGCAAATTAAACAGCTCATTGCTACTAGATATCTCTATCAATTGGCCAGTGACCAAGCAGCAATTGATCGAAACCCAGCAGTAATTGCATGTATTTCCCTACTTCACGACGCGCTCGAAACTTTTCTTATTGCCGGAGCTGACTTTCTAAACTCGAGTGTTAAGCCGCATACTGAATTTTCTGGCTATCTCGACAAAATAAACGAAAAACTGCCTAACGATGTAGAACTGCCGTACAGGAGTCGCCTTATTCAAATAAATAAGGTTCGCGTGAATTCCAAACATCATGGAGTTCGGCCAGATCACACCGAACTAATGGGATACCTCGGTGTTTGTAAGGAGTTCTTTACCGAAGCTACTAACGCGGTGTTCGATCAGGATTTCTGGTCACTGAGTTTGGTGGACACTCTCAACGATGGTGAGGCAAAAGACATTCTAAAGGAGTGCGAGCAAGCACTGTCGATGGAGCGATATCGAGATGTTTTGATCCTTGCTAGAAGAGCCTTTTTTCTAGAGTTCGAAAAACCATACGATGTCAAAGCATTTGAACAAACTAGTGAAACCTCCGTCAATGTATTCGTTACTCTTGGTTGCTTTGCGCCGAACTACACTCGCAACTCCGAGTATATCAATGAGCACGTAAAATGCCCTTTTGACTATATTGTGCTTGATCATGGGAGGATTGACGCAGAACTCACTAAGCTACAGATCGATCATGGAGTGTGGTGGAATATTTGGCGGCTAACGCCAGAAGTGTATCGGCATTCATCAGAGGATGAATGGGTCGAGAAGAATGCCTTAGATATCTTTGAGGAGGACGGCCTCCAGCAACGTGCGGCATACGTATTCGAAAACACTGTTGACGTAATTCGGAAGAAAGAAGCGTTTCAAAGATCATTGCGCTGGGTAAGAAGGTCGATAAATTACCAAGTCTTTCCGAAGTCTGGTGCGCCAATTTTTGAGAAGGCAAGCAGAAATAGCAAAGTGCTTCAAAAGGTTCCTGAAAACATGGAAAAGGCGGCGACAATGTACTCTTCTCCTGGCCTCGAGGGTTCAGGCGTCTTTTGGTATGTTCTAGAGCTTTTTCAGGAAGGCGACAAAAATAACTTTGTTACAGGCTTCATTGATCAAGACGACATCAACTGGGATTGAAGGCGGTTTCCTTACTCTCAGCTCACGAAGTCACCGCCCCATACTCCACCTTTGCATCCCGCTTCACCCTCCTCCACGTTTGAAATCACAGATTGTGATTCCAAACGTTTGGCATGACGAACACCCGTGCCCAGCACGCATGATGTCAAAAGCGCTGCTCCCTCCAACCAAAAGAAAGGGCGGGTAACCCCCGCCCTAACCTTTACCCCTTATCCCAATGGGCAATCACATCGTATCCGACCGGTGAGGGCGGGCCTTCCATGAATTCGGCGAAATGGCCCCACAGCTCGGCCACTTTGGGCGCGTTTGCGTTCGAGGTCGCTTCGCTTTCCACCACCGAGATCACATAGCCCGATCCGTCCTCGTTCATCACGTTGGTAAAGCAATGCATGCCGGGCATGCCCATGATCTCGGATTTCAATTCGTTCATTTTTGCCGTGGCGGCCTCGCGCGTTCCGGGCTTCATTTTGAATTGGGTAATACGTGCAAACATTGCTTTCCTCCCTCACGTGACAGAACTGTCATGTGGCGCAGCCAGAACGGCCGCGCCGCGCGCATCCTAGCACAGGGGCTTGAAATCTCAGATTGATACGTAGGATTTTCGGCCATTTTCAACCACGCGCCTCACTGCGCGCAAGCCTCTGACACTTCAGGGTTGCAGCCCAGCGTCCCCGGGGCCTTGTCTTGCCCTGTTCAGCGGCTACATCCCCATCCATGCGTGCAATCCTGACTTCTCTGATCCTGGCCACCCCGGCTTTCGCGTGGGAGGCGACGGTGGGCGATATCTGCACGCTTTCGCATGACACAGGTGCGGCGACGATCTTCCTGACCTATGACCCGTCTGCGCCGCTCTATACGTTGACGGTTACTCGGAAAGATCAGGTCTGGGCTCAGTCCCCGTGGTTTGCCATGCGGTTCGAAGGACGAAACCCCATCGAAATCGCCACCCCACGCCATGTCTTGTCCGACGGAGGATCTGCGTTGACGGTGACGGATACCGGCTTTGGGAACGTGCTGGATGGGTTGGAGTACAACCAGGTCGCCTATGCTTTCACACAAGACGGGGTCGCAGAATTTCCCCTGATCGATGCAGCGCCGCAGGTGCGAATCTTTCGCACCTGTGCAGGCGCGCATTTGTCCTGAACGGGTTCCCTTTGCCCGCTATGGGCGCACGAATTTGGCGTTACCGACCGCACGTTGTTGCGGCTCTGGGCGGCTTTCAGATTGCGCGGCCTGCGGTGCAGGCGTCTCGGCAAACCCACAGGCAACGCCGTCTCCATCCGGGTCATTGCGCGTGTGGTACCCCGGCTGACCTTCCCGGAACGGCCCGATCCCCATGGCCTGCGTCGCGTCACACCCTGCCAGCGCGATCAGGTGGATCACGGCCTCATCCCTATTATACTCAGACACCCGAATGAAAACGCCCACCGCGATCAGCACAGTCGTGAGGGGCAGCAATAGTACCATGATCAGTATGCGTACCGGAGACAGTGCCTGCCGACGCGTGGCCTCGGCCCGCTGGTGTCGGCGGGTTGATCTTGGGTTCAGGTCAGGCGCGTCCTGCATGGGTTTCTTGAACAGCATGCCTGGGTCTTACGATGGATATGTGGCAAAGCCGAGGCAATCGGATCGAAAGGTTGGCGGGCCGCCGATTTACGCTTTAGTGTCACTGCCAAACCCTGATTGCGAGGTCTCGCCAAACCGTGACCGGTCCCTACCAAACCCCAGACGAAACGGTCCGCGCGCAGGCCAAAGAGCTTTTGGAGCAGGCGCGGTTTGCTGCGTTGGCGGTTTTGCATCCTCAGACGGGTTTGCCAACACTGTCCCGTATCGCGCTGGCTACGGATACGGATGGCTGCCCTGTCACGCTGATCTCGTCACTGGCCGAACACACCCAAGCCCTGAACGCCAACCCGAATTGTGCCCTTCTGGTCGGAGAGCCCGAAGACAAAGGCGACCCGCTGACCCATCCCCGTCTGACACTTCACGCTGTGGCGCATTGGGTATACCGGGACATGCCAGAGTATGCCCCGCTGCGTGAGCGGTATCTGAGCCTGCGGCCTAAGGCAAAACTGTATATCGATTTCGCCGATTTCAGTTTTGTCAGGTTCACCATCCAGGATGGTTTGCTGAACGGAGGTTTTGGCAAAGCCTATCGCCTGACAGCAAGTGATTTCTGACGTTCAGCGCACCACATGCACAGCACACCCAGCATGTCGTACGACATGTGAAGCAGTTGAACCCAGCAGCAGATCCTGCATGCCCGGTCGATGCGACGCCATGATGATCAGGTCGGGAGAGTTGGCTTCGGCCCAATCCAGAATTGTGCGGCCAGAGTGTCCTTCGATCACCAATCCACGCGCATTTGGCAACTGCGCTGCCAATTCATCCAATTCCGTCTGAATCGCCTTGCGTGCTTCGGTCAGGTATTCGGGCGGCATATACGAAATCGCATAGTTCGGAATATGCTCGACCACATGCAGCAATGTCACCTGCGCGTCTGGTGTGGCCAACAGTTGAGCCAGTTTCAACGGCCCGGAGGTGTCTCTTTCAGCATCGAATGAGATAGGGACAAGAATGTTGTGATACATAGCGTGAGCCTCCGTTTTGCAGGCTCACTTTGAAACAAATTAATACTGCAGGCTTTGATTCAGGTCAGGAATTTCAGAATGTCTCGGCCACGTCATACATGACCGGCTCAAAGCTTTTGCATAGTTCGTTGATCTTGCGGTTGCGGTCGCGCATCTCAGGCGTCCGCAACATGGCCAGAAAATCTTCGCGCCGTTCCCATTGCGAGTAGTTGGCGATTCGGGTTTGCGCGTCGTTCACATGCAGCCCTGCGGAAACAAAACCCGGCTGCTTGGAAATGAATTCGGCATAAGCGTCGGTCAAGGCTTCCAAAAGGTCCTGACAAGTACCCGGCGTCATTTCGAAGGTTGTGATAACTGTTTGAACACTGGCATCTTTGGCGATTTTCGGCATCGGGATTCTCCATTTGCTTTCCTCAGCCTAGCACACCCAACAAAAACGTCGCCTATTTCCTGTCACACCGCAAAGCAACTCGAGGTGTTCCTGGCAAACCCGAAGAATTGGCCGCCCTATTTAGAGCGGCCAGTGCTGCCATTATTTTTCCATCCGAATCAACGCAGTGACTTCGCCCTTAACCTGCTCAGGCCATCTCAGGGTCAGGCTAGCACCCAGCGACCCCTGCTCGGGCAGGACGTGAGGTGCCGCAAAAACCTGGTTATTGAAAACCCCGGTAAGCCCACCGAGCACGGTAATACTATCGCAACTACGCGCTTTACCATTGAACGGCAGTTCTCCATTCGACAAAACTGGCCAATAACTTGCGACCGAGTTTTGCTGACGCCGGACTCTCAGCGGGTGCGCGGTCATTTTTGTGACACCGTGGTAGGTGTTGTTCCGGAACGTCACATTCGTGTGCCTGTTGTTGTTGAGATCCGCAAAAGATGTGTCCACCCTTTCCACCCGATTTATCGAACCACTAGTGGCCCGAAACTTGTTTCCAGTCACAGCCAAACCATTCAGGAAATGCCCGGCCCCATATGGACGAATAATGATAAAGCTGAACCAGGACGGCGCCTGACTTGAATAGAAGATATTGTCCGTGATGCTCATGGCACTGAACGAGAAACCGCTGGTGAAAGCGGGCGACGCGTCCCGTTCATTGGTCCATTCGATGAAACAATTGTCGACATAGTTTTCGGCAATAGTGGAACTGTTATACGTGCCGATCATGATCAACCCGGCGGTGCGTACGCCTTGCGGAATGCCATCACCTTGGAAAAAATGATTACCGAGAACCATGTTGTTGTCACCGCCCAGAACGGCAAAGTGTTTAAAGCGCACGGCCTGGTTGTGGCGCAGTTTCACGTCGTTCGAATTGGTGTTCAGCCCGATTGACGATCGATCCGTCACAGGCAAGGATTCTTCCGCCGACAGGAACTGACAATTGTCGATCAGCATCCCCTTGCACCCTGTCGCAATCGAGGTGATCCCCCGGTCTTTCGGGCGGCTGACAAAACAATCTTTCAACTGGAATGTGCCGCCCGAAGTCGCCAGCCGAATGGCGCTGCATCTGCTGTTGCACTGAAACTCGATCTGCTCCATGCCGAATTTACGCAGTGTATTGAAGCCGCTGAAATCCAGAAGGTATTTGAACGCGTGGAACGTGAACGTCTGCGTGCCCGACGCATCATAGATTGGCGCGTTCAGGATGATCTCACCAGCACCAATGTTCTTTGACCGCACATAGATTTCGCGGCCCACACCACTGCCCTGCACCAACGAACCCACAGGAATATTCGCCACATTGGCCACATTGGTCAGTCGCGTTCTATCCGAAGGATCATAGGTTGCCACCGATGTGAAGGTCTCGGTATCCCAGGCCGTGCTGCTCTTGACATCGAACTGACCGTTGCGGATCACTCGGCGGGTGGAAAAGCCTTGTTTGTTCGGAACCGCTGCGGCCATGTCAATCGGAGCCGTTACCGAGATTTTGCGACCGCCCAGGTCAAGCGATTCATGATCCGCGTTATTCAGCAACGCCTGAAACGCCTTTTTGAAAGCAAGCTCTTCATCACCGAAGGCCGCAATGTAACTTGGCAGATGGAAGTCTTTGGTCAGCAACAGCATCTTGTCATCCGGCATCGTAACGGTGCCTTCAAACTCCATCTCAGAGGTCATGCTGGTGTTTTCCCCAAGATAGTAGTTTCCCTGCGGAACATAGACGCGACGCCCGCCAGCGGCCTGATCTGCGGCCTCAAACGCGGTGGAGTCGTCCGTAACACCATCACCGACCGCGCCATAATCCCGAACATCCACCAGACTGATCATTTCACGAAGGAAGACATTGGTGACGTCGGATATCTCAAGATCATCCACGCGCACCAAGGCACCGTTGGCCCCTTCGATGTCCAAGCCAAAATGCCCATACAACGCGGCAAGACCCCAAGGCATATCCACCCCCGGACGTTGGCCGGTGCCAACTATCGCCGTAATTTCATGCACTGAACCATAACCCGATAGCTGAGTTGCCGGACCCTGCTCCACAACGCCTGCAACATGTGCATCCCCTGCACCCCCGGCCCAAGCGGCAATCCGCACCGAAGGCAATGGCCCGCTAATCGCTTTGACACGCGCTTTGATCTGCAGGTAACAACCGGGCAATATCGGCGTCTGCCCCATATAGCGCAGCTGCTGTGTTGTGTTCACTTTCAGAATCTCAAGACAGCCACCAAAATCCGCATCCGAAGGCGCAAAAACCCCTGTGCCGGACCCGCCATAGGTCGGCGAGCCCGGAGTCCCGTCCCCGGCAGACCAGACTGTCAGGCCATTCGCGAATTGAGGTGGCATGAACACGATGCCGTCAGTGATTGCCTTGTTCATTGAAATCCCTTTCTCAATCGCGTCGCGCAGGTCATGCGACGCGTCCAAACCCCGTGTTCAGGTCCACCCCGAACGCGAAAGTCTGGATACCGAAAGGGAATTAACCACGGCTCATCTCACCGTGACGGTGGTGTTGCCTCAAGCCGCAGGGTCAGCGTTACCCAACAATTGAACGCCATTTATTTTCCAACCACCTTCCAAAGGGATCATTTGGTAGTCCAAAATGTGAACGCGCCCATCGCCGTCGGTGATCATGACTTTCTGCCACAATGACCCGGCAATCTCGCGCAGTTCCAGAAAGCGTACATCAGCAGGTCGCCAAACCATGGGATACCCGTTGCGGACCATTGCTCCAAAGTTGTCCGGATTTTGGAAGAGCCGCTGAATGTTTGGGCTGGCGAAAGTAAAGGCCGTCGCGAAATCATCGGCCTTGAAGGCTTGTATCTGCGCCGCGATGTTCGCTTCGATTTCAGAACTTTGGGCATACGCCCCCGACACCAGTCCGGCACTCAAGGAAAGAGCAAGCAATAATCGACGCATGGGGCCACCTCCTGCAGATAGGGTAGCCCCAGACCTGTTCAGGTCAAATCAGACCAGCTCTCCGGCCAGTGCTTTGTCGATCAGAGCAATTGTTTCCGGCACACCATACAGCGCGATGAACCCCCCGAAACGCGGGCCTTGCGACGCGCCAAGAAGCACTTCGTAAAGGGCTGTGAACCAGCCGCGCATCGGGTCAAACCGCTCGCGCCCGATCGAATAGACCACCGACTGCAGCGCCTCATCCTCGGTGGGGCCATCATAGGCTTCAAGCGCAGCCTTCAGTGCCTCCAGTGCCTCGCGTTCCTGATCCGTCGGTGCGCGGTGCTTGCGCGTCGGTTTGACGAAGTCGTTAAAATAACGCACAGCGAACCCAGCCGCCTGATCCAGGTCAGGGTGGCTCTCGGCCGTTGCGTTGGGCGCATAGCGGCGAATAAAGCCCCATAGCGTTTCTTTGTCCTCCGCCCCCGATACGGATGCGAGGTTCAGCAACATCGCAAAGGGCACGATCAGCGTCGATTCAGGAACGTCACCACCATGGATATGCCAGACCGGGTTGTTCAACTGCGCCTTCAAATCCTGCCCCGGATAGGCACGCAACTGCTGATGATACTCATCGTATGCTTTCGGGATCACATCAAAATGCATCCGCTTGGCTGTTTTGGGCTTTTGATACATGAAATACGCTAAGCTCTCGGTTGGCGCATAGGTCAGCCATTCGTCAATCGACACGCCGTTGCCGGACGACTTCGAGATTTTTTGACCGTTTTCATCCAGGAACAGCTCATAGCTGAAATGCTCGGGCGCACGGCCGCCAAGCGCACGGCAGATCGAGTCATAGATCTTTTCGTTCGTCGCGTGCTCTTTGCCGTACATCTCGAAATCGACACCCAGAGCGGCCCAGCGCGCGCCAAAGTCCGGCTTCCATTGCAGCTTCACATGGCCCCCGGTGACGGGAACGGTCCATTCCTTGCCTGTCTCATCGTCAAAGGTCACGGTGTATGTTTCAGCGCAGACCTTTTTCATCGGCACATACATGACCCGCCCGCTTTCAGGGTGCAGCGGCAGGAAAATCGAATAGGTCTGCTGGCGCTCTTCCCGCAAACTCTTGAGCATGATCGCCATGATTTCATCATAGCGTTCAACCGCACGTTTGAGGATTTCGTCAAACTGCCCGGACTCATAGAATTCTTTGGCCGAGTAGAATTCGTACTCAAACCCAAATGTGTCTAGGAAACGCCGCAGCATCGCGTTGTTATGCGCGCCAAAGCTGTCATATTCACCAAACGGATCCGGCACCGAGGTCAAAGGGCGCTGTAAATGCTGCTCCAGAATCTCCGGGTTCGGCACATTGCTGGGCACCTTCCGCATCCCGTCCAAATCATCCGAGAAACAGATCAGCTTGGTCGGAATGTCAGAAAGCGCTTCGAACGCACGCTTTACCATTGTGGTCCGCGCAACCTCACCGAAGGTACCGATGTGCGGCAGACCCGAAGGGCCATAGCCGGTTTCAAACAACACATACCCCTTTTCCGGAGCACCTTTCTGATAGCGTTTGAGCAACCGGCGCGCCTCTTCAAAAGGCCAGGCCTTGGACGACATCGCGGTTTCACGCAGTTCAGACATTTCAATGTGCTCCATCGGGAAAGGTGCCTTGGTTGCCCCATGCAACCGGACCGGCCCCTCCTATTGTGCCAGTGCAGCATGAGTCAATAAAGCACTGGCCCGTTTCCTGCCATAACTGACCAGAAGCCGGTGTTTTCCCATGCTCAAAGGGCTAAAGTCTCCTGCACTACTCCGAATACCCGAACGCTGTCTTCAATAGGCCCGAGACACAGGTTTCACAGCTCAGCCTTACTGAAGCCACAATGCTGGGGCGATTGTCCTCTCCGAAACAAAAAAGACACGGGCCGTACGCTCTGACTTGGCCCGAATATTTCACGGGCTTCTCGGGCCATGTATGACTAGGGCAAGATCAGGAAGCTTACCGGACCACAGGACAAAAGATGCGACGCGAAACGACCAATCTGATCCGCTTTGTGCTTGAAGACATCGTACCGCCAATCTTACGCGACAGCGCCGCCTTTCACTGGCTTGCTCGTCGGGTCTGGGGTGAACATATAACCCGGCTGGCGGCATTCCGTGAACGTGCGCCTTTTCTGACAGACGAAGAATACGAAACCCTGTATCGCGACCATCCGCGCGTTCATAACGGAACCGACAATTCCGAAGCCTGCATAGATCGGATTGCCAAAGACATCGTGGGCGACAGCATCTGCGATGTCGGTTGCGGCACTGGTGTTCTTTTACAGCGTATCCGTGCCCAGCGCCCAGACATAGCCGCCATGACCGGCGTGGATTTTGTGGTCGACGACGCGGAAGCTCTGGACAACATTACCTATGTCGCCGCGCGGATCGAAGATCTGCCCTTTGACGACAACAGCTTCGACACCGTTATCTGCACTCATGTGATCGAGCACCTGCTGGATTATCGCCAAGCGATTGCTGAACTGCGCCGGGTCGCGCGCAAGCGCGTCATCATTGTGGTCCCGCGTGAGAGGGAATACCGCTACAGCTTCAATCCGCACTTTAACTTCTTCCCCTACACCCACAGCTTTTTGCGCGCTGTACATCCCAGCCCGAGCGTACATGTCTGCGAAGATATCGGGCGCGACATCTATTACTGCGAAGATTGCCCTGTGGATCAAAGCAACGAAAAGCCCGTAAAGGATCAGGCGGCATGAGCGCCACCGCGCCAACGGTATTGATCTGGACAGGCTTGCTGCTGACACCTGTCATGATTTCCGCCGGTCAGGTGTTGTTCAAGCTCGCAGGTGGGCGGATCGACGGACGCGACGCCACAGGCTTAGTGGGCGTAGTACACACCCTTTTTGACCCTTTTTTGCTTGTCGCACTTGCGATCTACGGATCCGCTACCATCCTTTGGATTTATGTGCTTAGACATGTGCCTCTGTCGCAAGCTTATCCATTCATGGCGCTTAGTTTTGTGTTGGTTCCCCTCGCCTCGTGGCTGTTCTTCGGCGAAACGCTGGGGCTGCGCTACTGGATCGGGGCCGGGCTTTTGCTGAGCGGAATGGCAGTGATGAATACCTGACCGGTGCAACCTTCCGCACAAGCGCGGCAAAACAAGATGTTGAACCTGCCCTGCCCCCCTTCTATCCTGCGCTTTTGAAGAACCCCAAGCAGGATGCACCGAATGACCGAGCAAGTTCCCCACCCGATGTCCCCACAGGATTGCCTTGTGGCGATCATGGTTGCGATTTCGGCATCTGACGAAACGATCCGAACTGCTGAACTGGTCAAGATCGAAGTGGCGGTGAATATGCTGCCGGTCTTCGCCGGGTATGACATCGACCGGATGCGCCACGTGTCACAGATCGTGTTTGATTTGTTTGAACAGGAAGACGGGCTGGATGCTCTGTTTGGCCTGATCCGCGACAACCTTCCTGAACGGCTGAACGAAACAGCTTATGCGCTGGCCTGTGATGTTGCCGCCGCAGATGGATCGCTGGCCGAGACCGAGCTGCGTTTGCTGGAAGAAATCCGGTACGAATTGAGTATCGACCGCCTGCACGCAGCCGCAATTGAACGCGGTGCCCGCGCGCGTCACGCCGTCTGACAACAGGCGTCGTCGGGTTTCACAGCTTAACTGCCATATAGCGAACCCCACCTTTCAAGCAGTGCGCGTTGCAGCTTTCGCGACCTTCGGTTCCAGCTGCGCGCACCATCCGGACGTTCACGCTGAGCACGTGGTATTTTCGCGCGTTTCGCCACGTCTGCCGTGAAGATAGCAAAGGCCAGGTCGACCCCGTCTGCTGTTGTCAGGAAACCGCCCAGCCCGGAAACAAAGTTCAGTGTCCCGGTCTTGGCGTCAACCTTAACTGGGTGGTTCTTGACGACTCGACCATTCCGATCGGTCAAGGCAAAAGGCTTCATCAAGGGGCGCAATATCCCTGCCTTCTGTGCGACCACCAAGGCCGAAACCAGATCTGCGGGCACGATGCGCGAGGCATCGCCCAAACCGGAATGATCGACCATCGCAATACCGCTGACGCCAAAGCTCTCCAAGGCCCATCGGTTCATCTCGGCCGCCGACTCTGCCAAGTTCCCCGGATAAACTCCCCGTGCCTTTGTCGCAGCCATTCCGACCATCTCAGCCGTCAGATTGGTCGAATATTTCAACATCCCGCTTAGAATGCTCTCCAAGGGATCACTGCGATGCACCACAAGATCCAAGCCCTGCGAGCGCTCTCGTGTCACCTGCACCCGTCCCAGCACAATCCCGTTTGATCGCGCCAATGTTCGAAACACATCGCCAGCGTAAAGCGCGGGTTTGCGCACCGGTAACCAGCGAGCCCCACCATTGCCCAGCGCACCCTTGGCCACGGTCCAGCGATCCTGTCGCGCGCTTGGTTGATAGGTATAAATCGGCAGGCTTCGGCTCTCGACCCGCATCGAGGCCACGTCGACCGCAGGAACATAACGCGCACTGCGTGCGTCCATACTGACGTCATATCCTTTGCCCGCGCGCTTCCACTCAAAGTGCACCCGGTTGAAATTCAACGAAATCCCGCTGATGGCAGGACTGTACCCCACATGATCCGGCTGTCCAGGGTCGATGCTGAACACAAATGGCAGTGCCCCGTCATAGACCTTGAACGCACCGCGCACCTCGGTAATCCCAGCCTCGCGCAGGTTGGCCGCCATCGTGGCCAGCGCATCTGTGTCCAGCAAGGGGTCTCCACCGCCTACAAGGATTAAATCGCCATGCAGAATACCGTTTTCGATCCGACCATCGGCCACCAAACGGGTTTCAAACCGGTGATCCGCGCCCAGAACATCCAGCGCATAAAGTGCGGTCAACGCTTTGCCGACACTGGCGGGGGGCAAGGCGGCCCCATCGCCAAACACCTCCAGCTGCGCCCCGGTCGCTACATCCGCAACCGCAAACACAACCTCGCCCTTTAATCCAGCGGCAGCCACCAGACGCTCGGCCCCGCTTAACGGCACCCCACGGATCTGCGGCCTGAGAGAAACTAGCGGGGCCTGCGCAAGACCTGCTGCCGGGATCAGAGATACCCCCAATCCCCCCAGAAACACACGACGTGAAAATCGATCAGCCATAGCTGAATTAAAATCCTACTGAATAAAATCACACAACCTCTCGCTGAGATTATGCGCCCATAGGGGCTATTCCGGCAACACTTGCGCGCGCCACTCTCCGCGCGTCCGGATTTCGGTCGAGCTGACATCAACCATCGGCACATTGACGAAACACCAGGCCGGGGCTTGCGCGCGACCGAGCAGATGCCGCGCCTGCCCGTCGATCCGGTACTTCGCATAAAGCCGCGCCGCCGGTGACATCCGGGCCGAGATCCGATCCCCCGGCCGCGCCACCACTCCAACAGGCACGCTATCCATGATCAGCCGCCAGTCTTTCCATTTGTGGAACTGCGCCAGATTGTCAGCCCCCATCAACCAGACAAACCGAACCTGCGGATACAGCCGCCTAAGCGCTGCCAGAGTATCCGCCGTCGCCCGCGTACCCGTCAGCGCCTCGATATCCGTCACGTCAACCTTCGGGTGCTGCATCACAGCTTTTGCGGCTCGCAACCGCCGCGCCATCGGGGCTGGCCCATGTTCTTTCAACGGATTGCCCGGCGAGACCAGCCACCACACCCGATCCAGGCCAAACGCCTTCGTCGCCTCACGCGTGACGTGCACATGGCCTTTGTGCGGAGGATCAAAAGACCCGCCGAACAGCCCAACAACCTGCCCCGGTCGCGCATATGGAATATGGTAACGCTCCATCCCTTGCTGATGTTCAGAACTGAGAGGGGTTGTCAATCAACAGGTTGCACCGCATCACCCAGCTTGACACGCCCCGGGCGGAGGACTTCGGCACACCACCCCCCGTGCCCGCGCACGGCAGAGTAACCGCCCTGACCCAGAGCCTCTTCCATCCTACTGCACGGCGCGCAGATCACGGTAAAGCGCAGAACGGCCTCGCCCACCTGCACCTCGCGCCCCTTGAGCGCCGCCAGATTGATCCCCGAAACCACTAGATTGCGCCGCAGGATTTCAGGCGCAACCGGCTGTTGCCCCAAATACGAGCCAATCGCCGCCAGATGCTCCTGCTGGATCAAAGTCACTGCCCGCTTGCCCGCACGGCCTCGGTCGCCGTCGAGCCCGTCAGTGGCGATCAATACCTCGTCCGCTATAGTCATCTCTGACCGCCTCTCAGACCGAAGGCCGATCCATTCGACACGCCCCGGCTGCGCCCAACCTTCAATCAACTTTGCCAATTCAGACAATCTATACCCCTTGTATGATCAAGCCTGTTTAGGTGAAACCGGCACTAATCGAAATTCACAAAACCACCAGCTTGCCCAGCACGCCCGCCTCGGATATCCAACGTTTCAACTCAATTTCCCCTACCCAGAGGACGCGACATGGCCGCCTATCAATATGTCTACCACATGCAGGGTGTCTCCAAGACCTATCCCGGTGGCAAGAAGTGCTTTGAAAACATCCACCTGAGCTTTCTGCCCGGCGTGAAAATCGGTGTCGTCGGCGTCAACGGCGCGGGTAAATCGACGCTGATGAAAATCATGGCCGGTCTCGACACCGATTTCACTGGTGAGGCATGGGCCGCAGAAGGTGCCAAGGTCGGCTATCTGCCGCAGGAGCCGCAGCTGGATGAATTGCTGACCGTCCGCGAAAATGTCATGCTGGGCGTCGCCGCGAAAAAGGCCAAGGTCGACCGCTTCAACGAAATCGCCATGGAGATCGCCGAGAATTACTCGGACGAACTGATGGAGGAAATGACCACCCTGCAGGACGCGATCGACGCGGAAAACCTGTGGGACCTCGACAGCCAGATCGACGTTTCGATGGAGGCGCTGCGCTGCCCGCCGGACGATGCCAATATCGCCAACCTCTCGGGTGGTGAGAAACGCCGCGTGGCGCTCTGCAAGCTGCTGCTCGAAGCGCCCGACATGCTTCTGCTCGACGAACCGACCAACCACCTGGACGCCGAGACCATCGCCTGGCTACAACAGCACCTGATCGACTACAAGGGCACCATCCTGATCGTCACTCACGACCGTTATTTCCTGGATGACATCACCGGCTGGATTCTGGAACTCGACCGTGGCCGGGGTATTCCTTACGAGGGTAACTATTCCGCGTGGCTGGAACAAAAAGCCAAACGGCTGGAGCAAGAAGCCCGCGAGGACAAGTCCAAGCAGAAGACCCTGCAGCGCGAACTGGAATGGATGCGTCAGGGCCAGAAGGCCCGTCAGGCCAAATCCAAGGCCCGGATCAACGCCTATAACGAACTGGCCGAGCAGTCCGAGCGCGAAAAGCTGACGCGCGCCCAGATCGTCATTCCAAACGGTCAGCGCCTTGGCGGCAAGGTGATCGAGGTCGAGGGTCTTTCGAAACACATGGGCGACAAGCAACTGATCGAAGGACTGGATTTCGCCCTGCCCCCCGGCGGCATCGTCGGTGTCATCGGCCCCAACGGCGCGGGTAAATCGACGCTGTTCAAGATGCTCACCGGTCAGGAACAGCCCGACAGCGGCACCATCACACTGGGCGACACGGTCGAGCTGTCTTATGTCGACCAGTCCCGCGATGACCTCAAAGACAACGACACCGTGTGGGAAGCGATCACCGGCGGCGCCGAGATCATCCAACTGGGCGATGCTCAGGTCAATTCCCGCGCCTATTGCTCGTCCTTCAACTTCAAGGGCGGCGACCAGCAGAAGAAGGTCTCGCTGCTGTCAGGCGGTGAGCGCAACCGCGTCCACATGGCCCGCCTGCTGAAAGAGGGCGGCAACGTCCTGCTGCTCGACGAACCGACCAACGATCTGGACGTCGAAACCCTGCGCGCGCTGGAAGACGCACTGGTCGATTTCGCCGGCTGCGCCGTTGTGATTTCGCACGACCGCTTCTTCCTCGACCGGATTTGTACGCATATTCTGGCGTTTGAGGGTGACGCGCATGTCGAGTGGTTCGAGGGCAACTTTGAGGATTACGAAGAGGACAAAAAGCGCCGTCTGGGACCGGACGCGCTGGAGCCCAAGCGGTTGAAGCATAAGAAGTTTGCGCGGTGAACGAATGGATTACCATCATTGGCGCGTTGGGGCTTGGATCACTGGCAACAGTGATCACTCAATGGCTTCTCACTCGTGCTGATATTCGTAAGAAGCTAAGATTTCAGGAACGCAAAGATGCGTATGTGGGCCGATGGCAAGCGATGCATCGCTCAGAAATCGAGCGCACAGAAGAAGCTGCTCTACTTGTAGGCCATTGGATCGCTCGATGCGAACTCGTAGCCCCGCATCCAGTACGCTTGGCGGTGAAAGCGCTGGTTGATACAAAACCCGGATCACATGAACGCACGATCGCCGTGCAGAATGTACTGCATGTTATGCGAAAGGACTTAGGAGTCTCCGAGTAGCACTTGGATGTTTGCTTGAACGCGTCACTTACATATTGGTAGGCCGGGCTTCGGCCCGGCTCTCCCCGCAATACAAGCGCATTTAACAGCATCGGCCAATGACCCGCACCGAAACCCTCCAATCGATCCGAACGCCATGGTGAAAGCCGGGCTGAAGCCCGGCTTACGGAATTGGGTTTTTCGACTCTTACGCGCGAAGCAACCAAACTCCGGCGTCCCAGTCAAAGCTCTAATGGATGATAGCAGTTGCAGCCCTCAAGCTAACCGGTTTCCGCGAAGTTTGCCCAGACCAAACAGCCCGGCCAAAGCGCCGAGCAGCAGCAACCAACTGGCTGGTATCGGAACAGCTGCAAGGTTTGCCTGCGCCACGGCGCCTTCCGTTACGCCCTGCTCTTGGTTGGTGCGTTCCCGCAATAGCTCCGACTCTTCAAGATGCCGGTCATGTTCAGAGGGTTCGGGTGCTTGGGTCAAACGGAGATTTTCCCATTCCAATTCTTCACGATGTCTTTCGCTATCAAAGCCTGGGAAAAGCTCGGATGAAAATTGATCACCATCAGCAGTCGAACGTTCCGACCCATCTGAAACGGTCAAAGCTTCTGACGCTCCGGCCCAAAACAGAACCGCTAATGTGCAAATAACTCTCATAATCGCCCCCACGACACTGGCATAAAACATAGCATCCCAGCGTCATTTTTCAAACATCACAATAATTGAATTAAAATGAAGACTTATGAGATCAAAGGATACCGTCTTAGCAAGACGACTCTGATTCCGTACCTCAAAGGGCCGCAAGCAAAGCTGCGATTCTCAATTGTCTCGTTATGCGTTTATTCGGAAACGGGGATAACCACCGGTCGTATGAGCCGGGCACGGCAAGTCCAACCCTTTGATCAAAAACCCCTTGAAACACCGCAATAGGCTCTGGGGCCAAGGTTCAATCCAGGCGATCATCCCTTGCCACATGGCCACCTCAATGCCATATGAAAGGAGCTTACGTTTTTCTATTTCGACCCACTGTCTCCTTTTACGGCGCTCAGTCTATCGATCCAGACAACGACGCCAGGCTGCCGCATCCACGCGGGCAGCACCAAACAGGAGACACGGATATGCCCGCAGGCACCGTAAAATGGTTCAACACCACCAAAGGCTACGGCTTTATCGCACCCGAAGATGGCGGCAAAGACATCTTCGTTCACATCTCGGCTGTCGAACGTTCGGGCCTGACCGGTCTGGCCGACAACCAGAAGGTCACGTATGAACTGCGCGCTGGTCGTGACGGTCGTGAAAGCGCCGACAACATCCAGCTGGCCTAAGCCAGTCTAAGGGTAAGGCATGGCCTTGCCCTTTCCCTCCTGCTCGCCTACGTGGCGGCCGGAACACATCACGACCACGTGATGTTTGCCCCAGAATTGACCAAATATCATATCATACTGAAACTGTTCTTAAGTTTCATTGGTCATTCGATGAGGGTTTTCGATGTTTACACGCCGTGTTTTTCTGGCCGGAACAGCAGCCAGCCTGTTGCCGGGAATTGCCAGCGCCAAGAAAGCGGTCGAGTATGATCCGACGCCGCAATTCGTGCGCATCAAAAAGCAATTTGTGCCTGGGCAGCTTCTGGTCGCCCCCCGGTCGTTCTATCTCTACTACGTGACCGAACCACGCAAAGCGATCCGCTATGGTTGTGGTGTTGGAAAGGCGGGGCTGGAATTTACTGGATCGGCGACCATCGATGTGAAAAAGGAATGGCCCACCTGGCGTCCGACCGATGAAATGATCGAACGGGACCCGGTGGCCTACGCAAAATTCAAAGACAATGACTATGTCCAACCCGGTGGCGGAGATAACCCGCTGGGCGCGCGGGCGCTGTATCTATTCCAGAACGGCGTCGACACATATTTCCGCATCCACGGCACAACGCAGCCGCAAACCATTGGTCATGCAGTGTCAAACGGGTGCGTCCGTATGCTGAACGAACATGTCATTGACCTATACAATCGTGTCCCAATCGGAACAGTGGTCACTGTCGTCTGATCAAAGTCAGGGGGCCGCTGCCTGCCCTACAAGCTCCAGAACGGACGGGCCCAGCGCATCCACAATCAGGGCGACTCCGGCGGTATTTGGATGAATGCCGTCGGCCTGCATGAACTGCGACACTGCGCCGGGATCGCCCTCGGCTGTCAGCCCGTCAAAGAAACTGCTGACAAACAATGCTCCATACTCCTGAGCCAATTCGGGATACATGGCGTCAAAAGCCTGCTTGTACTCGGCCCCATAGTTGCCGGGGGCCTGTATACCGATGAGCAGAACGGCGACATCACCTGCCCGTGCAACCTCAAGGATTTTGCTCAAATTGGCTCTCGATACGGCAGGATCGATCCCGCGCAGCAGGTCATTTCCCCCCAAGGCAACGATCATTCCATCCACGTCCGGTGTCAGGGTCCATTCCACCCGCGCGGCCCCACCCGCCGTTGTGTCACCCGAGACACCGGCGTTGATCACCTGCACATCCGCTCCTTGGCCCTCAAGCCAACGGTCAAGCTGAGGTACAAACCCGTCTTCTTCCACCAGCCCATAGCCTTGCGTCAACGAATCCCCCAAGGCGGCAATCACCACTTGCTCGGCTGTGGCCGTGAAACCGCAGAAGATAAACAGACCTGTCATCAGAGCCTTGCGCAATGTGGTGATCGCTCCATATCCCAAAAGACCGCTCCTTAATCGGGTAAACCTATGACACCTGCTGTTCTCACTCTCCAAAATGCTGCTTTGTCTCTGGATGGCAATGCCGGACGGGTCGATATTCTGCATGACATTACGTTGTCTGTGACCAAGGGTGAGACACTGGGCCTGATCGGGCCGTCCGGGTCGGGCAAATCTTCGCTGCTGATGTTGATGGGTGGGTTGGAACAAGCGACCAGTGGGCAGATCACCGCGCTGGATCAGGACCTAACCAGCATGGACGAAGATGCTCTGGCCCGCTTTCGACGCAACAACATGGGCGTGGTGTTTCAGAATTTCCACCTGATCCCGACCATGACTGCGCTTGAGAACGTGGCAACACCGCTGGAACTGGCGGGCCAAAAGGACGCGTTCGACCGTGCCGAGGCCGAGCTGGAAGCTGTTGGCCTGTCGCATCGGCGCGATCATTACCCGGCGCAATTGTCGGGCGGTGAACAGCAAAGGGTGGCACTTGCCCGTGCCTCAGCGCCGCGCCCCAAGATTTTGTTGGCGGACGAACCGACCGGGAATTTGGACGAAACAAATGGCGCCGCGATTGTCGATCTGCTGTTCGGACTGCGCCAGAAATACGAGGCCACCCTCGTTCTTGTCACCCACAGCCGCTCTCTGGCGGAACGCTGTGATCGTGTCGTCCGTTTGCGCGATGGACGGATTGCAGAAGAAACCCTGCAGGAGGCCGCCGAATGAGCCTGCGACTGGCGGGGCGGCTCGCCCGTCGCGAGCTACGCGGCGGCTTGCGGGGATTTCGGATCTTTCTGGCCTGTCTGGCCCTCGGCGTTGCTGCCATCGCAGCTGTAGGGTCGGTACGGCAAGCCATTCAAACCGGATTGGCGCAGGAAGGTGCTTCGCTTTTGGGCGGCGATGCGCAGCTTGAGTTCACTTATCGCTTTGCCGACGAGGCAGAGCGCGCCTGGATGCAGCAAGCATCCGAGCAGGTGTCCGAGATCGTCGATTTCCGCTCGATGGCTGTTGTACCCCGTGCCGACGGACCGGAGCGCGCACTTACCCAGGTCAAATCCATTGACACTGCGTATCCCCTGATTGGTTCGGTTAAGCTTGAGCCAGACATCACGCTGGATGACGCTCTAAACGGGACATCCGGTTTGCCCGGAGCGATCATGGAGCAAGTGCTGATCGACCGGCTTGGGCTGACTGTCGGTGATCGCTTCAAGCTTGGGACACAGGAATTTATCCTGACAGCCGCACTGGTGAACGAACCCGACAGCGCAGCAGATGGGTTTGGCCTTGGACCGCGCACATTGGTGCGGACCGAAGCGCTACAGACCTCCGGGTTGCTGGAGCCCGGTACTTTGTTCTCAACCAAATACCGTTTGAACCTGCCAGACACGATTGTTCTTTCCGAAATCGCAGCCGAAGCTGACAAAGCCTTCGACGGCACGGGAATGCGATGGAGCGATGCGCGTAACGGTGCCCCCGGTATTTCCGAGTTTGTCAGCCGCCTCAGCGCCTTTCTGGTTCTTGTTGGTCTGTCGGGCCTTGCCGTAGGTGGTATCGGAGTTTCTGCCGCCGTGCGCGCGTACCTGAGCCAAAAAACGGAAACCGTCGCGACCCTGCGCACTTTGGGGGCTGATCGCGCGACGATTTTTCAAACCTACATGCTTCAGATCGGCGTGCTGTCTGTGATCGGAATTGCGCTCGGCCTGGCGCTGGGTGGGCTGGCTCCGCTGCTTCTGGCGCCTCTGTTGGAAAGCCAGTTACCGGTTCCGGCAGTATTCTCGCTCTATCCGCAACCACTGATTGAGGCCGCAATCTATGGGCTGCTCACCGCATTTCTGTTCACGCTTTGGCCATTGGCCAGAACCGAAGACGTGCGGGCCGCAACCCTGTTTCGCGATGCGCTGAGCACGGCCCGAGCGATCCCTCGCCCGACCTTTGTCATCGCCACAGGAATTGGACTTGTATTGCTTGTCGCCGTTGCCGCCTGGTTCAGCGGATCCACCCGATTGACCCTTTGGACAAGCGGCGGGCTTGTGGGCGCGTTGGTTTTGCTGACCCTCTCAGCCTATGCCATTCGCAAACTGGCACGGGCCGGAGCACCTCTGGCACGCGGCCGCCCCGCCCTGCGATGGGCCTTGTCCGCCATTTCAGACCCGCGTGAAGGTGCAGGCTCGGTTGTTCTGTCGCTCGGTCTGGGCTTGTCCGTTCTGGCCGCCGTTGGACAGATCGACGGCACGCTGCGCAACGCGATCTCTGGCAATCTACCGGACGTTGCGCCCTCATATTTCTTCGTCGACATCCAGAAAGATCAGATGCCGGGCTTTACCGACCGCCTGACCTCGGACCCTGCCGTCAGCCGCATCGAAAGCGCGCCAATGCTGCGCGGGATCATCACGCAGATCAATGGCCGCCCTGCCCGTGATGTGGCTGGTGATCATTGGGTTCTCGAAGGCGACCGTGGTGTTACCTACTCCGCTCAGCCCCCGGCAAACGCGAATGTAACCGACGGGGAGTGGTGGGCCGAGGATTATTCGGGCACGCCCCAAGTCAGCTTTGCCGCAGAAGAAGCAGCCGAAATGGGCCTGCAACTTGGCGACCAACTGACCGTCAACATCCTTGGCCGAGACATTACGGCAGAACTGACATCCCTGCGCGAAGTGGATTTCTCGACCGCAGGCATGGGGTTCATTATGTCGATGAATCCCTCTGCCCTGTCCGGTGCACCGCATAGTTTCATCGCCACTGTCTATGCTGAAGAGCAGGCCGAGGCCGCCATCCTCAGGGATCTCGCAGGTCAGTTCCCCAACATAACCGCCATTCGAGTACGCGATGCCATCGACCGTGTCTCGGGCCTGCTGGCCGGTATCGCCGCCGCCACTTCTTACGGCGCAAGTGTGTCTTTGCTAACCGGATTTCTGGTCTTGATCGGAGCCGCAGCGGCAGGCGAACCTGCCCGCAGATACGAAGCGGCAATCCTGAAAACCCTCGGGGCCAACCGGGGCCGCATCCTGCGCAGCTTTGGCCTGCGCTCTGTCTTGTTGGGGGCTGCCGCAGGCTGCGTCGCCTTGCTGGTTGGCATTCTGGGCGGATGGGCCGTTGCCACCTACATATTCGAGACGGATTTTGCGATCATCTGGTCTTCGGCCCTCGGCATTGTTCTGGCCGGGATCGGCGTCACGCTTTGCGCAGGCCTTGCCTTCGCGCTGCGCCCGCTTTCGGCCCGACCGGCCCGCATTTTACGCGCCAGCGACTGAGTTCAGCGTACACAGGCCACGGGCTGCAGAAGCTTCAGCAACGGATCGTTGTCACAGACCAAGGCATCCAGCGAAACCTCATCGAGAGAGGCGTAAAACACCTCGGCCGCGTCTTGCAGCGCCAGCCGCAACCGGCAGGCATCCGTCAAGGGGCAGGTATTGTCCGCATCCGCAAAACACTCGGCAATGGGCAAGGCCCCTTCGACATGCCGAAAAACGGCACCGATCCGAATTTCTTCCGCCGGGCGCGCCAGGGACATGCCGCCATTGCGACCCCGTTGCGTGCTCAGATAGTTCAACTGGCTCAGTTGATTGATCACTTGTGCCAGATGGTTTTCCGAGATGTTGCACACTTCGGCGATCTCCGCCTTCGTGACCAACCTGTCCGGGTGCGCTGCGCAATACATCAACAGGCGCACAGCGATATTCGTCCGTTTGGTAATCCGCATGAGGGCCTCCCTGAATTCTAGATGCAGCCTTATTGCATGTCCGGGAAAAAAGCGGTTTGACATACATCAATCGATCAAAAGGACGCCTTATCCATGCCTGACCCCTATTTCTTTGGCTATGGCAGCCTTGTGAACCTTGCCACCCATGACTTTCCCGACCCGCGCCCCGCGAAACTGAAAGGCTGGAAACGGGCATGGCGCCATACCGATCTGCGTCCGGTCGCGTTCCTGACCGCAATTCCCGACCCCGAGTCTGAGATCGAAGGCATGATCGCCCATGTGCCTAAAAACGACTGGGCCGCACTGGATCAGCGGGAATGGGCCTATGACCGAGTTACGGCAACGAATTCGATTTCACACACCCTGACGCATGATGTCGAAATCGCGGTTTATGCGGTGCCCCATGACCGGCACACCGCACCCAGCAATCACCATCCCTTGCTGCTCAGTTATATTGATGTCGTTGTGCAGGGATACCTGAAGGCGTTTGGACAAGATGGTGCGGACCGGTTCTTTGCCACAACCGACGGCTGGGACGCGCCTGTTGTGAATGACCGGGCCGAGCCGAAATATCCCCGCCACCAACAGCTCAAACCTGACGAAACAGCGTTTGTAGATAACCGCCTGGAACGCGCATCAGTGAAGATTATCCAACCACACCAACAAAAAGAGGCAGACGATTTGCCTGCCTCTTTCAAATTCTAAGCTTACATCGTTTCGGTACGGGGCGATCAGCCCCGTGCGCGGATCACTTGCAGCAAGGGCAGCAGAGCCGCCATCTCTGGGCCCCGTTCCATCCCGGTCAGGGCTTTGCGCAGCGGCATGAACAAGCCTTTGCCCTTGCGGCCTGTCGCCTCTTTCACCGCTTTGGTCCAAATACCCCAGGTCTCGCCATCAAACGGGCCATCGGGCAACAAAGCGATCGCGTCGGCAATAAATTCGCGATCTTCATCGGCAATCAGAGGCTCGGCCCCATCGCGGCACAGTTCCCACCAGCCTTTCAGATCGGCCAAGGTGGTAATGTTTTCGCGCGCCATGGCCCAGAAGGGTTCCGCCAAATCAGCCGGAACGCCAGCATCCTCTACCGCATCAGCGACATCTGACAGCGGCAGCGATTGCAGGTGCTTGGCGGTCAGCGGGAACAGGTCCTGTACGTCGAACTTGGTTGGTGCCGCACCAAACCGGTTCACATCAAACCCTTCGATCAATTCCGCCATGTCCGAGCGCAACTCAACCGGGTCAGACGACCCCAAACGCGCCATCAAGCTCAGCAGAGCCAACGGCTGCACGCCCTGTTCACGCAGATCGCGCAGAGCCAGTGTTCCCAAACGTTTCGACAATGCCTCACCTTGCGGGCCGGTCAGTAGCGAGTGGTGGGCAAAACGGGGGCACTGTCCGCCCAGCGCTTCGATGATCTGGATCTGCGTTGCAGTGTTGGTCACGTGGTCTGAGCCGCGTACAACGTCGGTTACACCCATTTCGGTATCGTCCACAACGGACGCAATTGTATAAAGCACCTGACCGTCACCGCGGATCAATACGGGGTCAGACACCGAAGCAGCATCAATCGAGATGTCGCCCAAAATGCCGTCATTCCATTCGATGCGCTCATGATCCAGCTTGAAGCGCCATACACCGTTGCCACGTTCGGCGCGCAGGGCGTCTTTTTCGGCATCTGACAGGTTCAACGCGGCCCGGTCATAAACCGGTGGCTTGCCCATGTTCAATTGCTTCTTGCGTTTCAAGTCCAACTCGGTCGGCGTCTCAAACGCCTCATAGAACCGACCCATTTCACGCAGCTTATCGGCGGCTTCGGCATAGCGGTCCAAGCGGTCCGACTGTCGCTCGACCTTGTCCCAATGCAGACCCAGCCACTCCAGATCCTGCTTGATGGCATCGACATATTCTTCTTTCGAGCGCTCGGGGTCAGTATCGTCAATACGCAGGATGAATGTACCGCCAGCCTTGCGGGCGATCAGATAGTTCATCAGGGCGGTGCGCAGGTTGCCCACATGGATGTAACCGGTGGGCGACGGGGCGAAACGGGTAGTTGTCATGGATGTCTCCTGTTGGCGCGGCTCTTGTCACAGGATCGGCTATTTGTCCAGTCGGCAGACCTGTTCACAGCAACGTCAGGTGGCAAGTTCACGGACAGGACCTATCTAAAGAATTGCTGGCACAGACAGGGAGACCCTAAAATGACTATCAAACTGACCCGCCGGGCAGCACTTGGTGCGGCAGCGGCTTTACCTTTTGCCTCTGCCGCTACGCCAATTCTGGCTGCGGGAACTGAAACCAAAGCGAAATCAACCATCGCCAGATCGTTTGCTCTGGGTGATTTCACTGTCACCACATTGCTGGACGGCAGCGTCCCCCGTGATGACGCCAAAGCGCTGTTTGGCCAGGACGTGTCAGATGAAGATTTCGCAAAGGTATCCGCCGAAAACTTCATCTCACCCGACGTGGCGCAGTTCTTCTTCACCCCAACGCTGGTCAATACAGGATCCGAACTTGTTCTGTTTGACACCGGCCTGGGACAAGGCGGTATTCAGACAGCTTTGGCCGATGCGGGCGTCACGCCCGATCAGATCGACGTGGTTGTTATCACTCATATGCACCCCGACCACATTGGCGGCATGACCACAAATGACGCGCCTACCTTCCCGAATGCACGCTATGTCACGGCATCGTCCGAATACGATTTCTGGTCCGGGATGGAAGCCGGAAACCGTGTCGGCGACATGGTCGCGGCCAAGGTCACACCATTGGCCGAAAAGATGACCTTTGTCGAGGATGGCGGAGAAGTGTCATCTGGCATCACAGCCATCGCTGCTTATGGACATACGCCGGGTCACACGGTTTTCCATCTCGAAAGCAACGGTCAGCGGCTGGTTCTGACGGCCGATCTGGCCAACCACTATGTCTGGTCCTTTGCGCACCCGGAATGGGGCTTTAGCTTTGACGCCGACAAAGAGGCTGCGACCGCATCGCGGCGCAACGTTCTGGGCATGCTGGCCGCAGACAAGGTGCCGATGATCGGCTATCACATGCCGTTTCCAGCAGCTGGCTTTGTTGAAACCCGTGGCGAAGGCTTCCGCTTTGTTCCGGTCAGCTATCAGATGATGGGCTAAGCCGTTAATACCCCGGATCCGGTCGCACTTTCGAACCGTCGGTGAACCGCGACAGGCAAAACGCGGCCGGATCCACGCAAGGCGTCGTTTCAGCGACAAGATCGGCGATCAATCGCCCGGCACCCGGACCAATGCCAAATCCATGGCCTGAGAATCCTGTGCCAATGAAAAGACCCGGCAACTCATCCACACCTGAGATCACCGGAATGGCGTCAGGCGTAACGTCGATCATTCCGGCCCAACTTTGCACAACTTCGCTGTTAACCAGCGCCGGGAACCCCTTACAGGCGCGGCCCCAAGCGTGCCGCAACGTTTTCTGCGATGGCTCAGGGTCCAAAATTCGGCACTGCTCGAACGGCGTCACATCGGTGGGCAGCCAGCGCCGATCGTGTCGCGCTTCGATCGTCCAGCGTTTGGACAAACGAAAACGCAGAGACTTCCACTCTTGCGCAAAGGCAGGAAGAAACTGCCTCGCAAGCCGGAAACTGTCGGGCACGATGTCCACTGTGTTTTCGTGGCCAGACGCGATGGTATAGCCGCCGTCAGCGCGCTTGCGGATGGCAAAATCGTCGGACCACAACGCGGGTCCAGGCCCATCGTGCACGGGAGATGTGCGAAGGACCGTGTTCAAAACCTTGAGTTGCGGCACTGCGACACCTGCGTTGCCTGCAAACAACCGCGACCAGGCCCCACCAGCCAGGACAACCCGGTCACAGGCCACTTTTCCACGTTCTGTAAAGACACCCGCGACACGCCCCTCACGAGTATCCAAACTACGTACGGCGCATTGCGTCATGATCACTGCACCCCGGTTTCGTGCAGCCTCGGCAATGGCCGGGGCAGCCCATTGCGGCTCGGCCCGACCGTCCTGCGGCATGTAAAGCGCTGTTGTCAAACCTGTTTGGTGCCCTTGCAGCAAATCGGAAAGCTCACCGCCGGACACCATCCTGGCCCCGGTCTGCAATCCCTCAACATGGCGCATCCACTTTTGCAGGTTGGCTGCGTCTCTTGCGCCAGAGGCCCCAAAAAGGATGCCGGATTGGGTATAGCCTGTTTCGCGCCCCAAACGCTCGTCCAGCGTTTGCCAGATGCGCAACGCCTCTTGCATCAGGGGAATTTCCCTTGGGTCTCGCATACCCAGACGCACCCAACCCCAATTGCGCGAACTCTGCTCTGCTGCAATCTGACCCTTTTCACACAAAAGAACAGAAGCGCCGCGTTCAGCCAGCTCTAATGCTGTTGAAACGCCAATGATACCTCCGCCAATGACGACAACATCCACACGTTTGGGCAGGGCCAGATTAGATTCGACGGGGGTTGGTTTGGGTGCGGTCATTAACAGGTCTTACATCAGTCGCTTGGACCAGTATGGAGACCTGCCTACCGTGGATAAGCAATGTGAATTCCGAGCGCTCTTGCAGTATTTTCGACACCTGTGGCCCAGGTGCCGAAATCAGTGTCAGCAAAAAGCGTATTAAGCCGCGCCGGACAACTCTGCCCATTTCTGGCGCAGGATCGCAGACAGCCCGCTTTGCTTGCGCGCGGCCTGTGCAGTCACGTCTTTCTGAGGCAGCAATCTTGGAAACTCTGTGCGGAAATGGGCGGCGGCTTGCTCGTCCAATTCCCGCTGCTCGTCCAGCATATCGGCTATTGCTGCATCCAACTTTTCTTCATTCAGCTCCTGAGGCGGAGATTCCATCGTCCGCATTCGCATAGGAGCATGAAGCGAATTGTCATATTCCTTGTACATTTTACCACCACACCGTTCACTCAGACATCCAACCCGGGATGCGTCGCTCGTACCGCGAACCAATTTTACGCGTACAGATTAAATTGCGTCGCACCCGCCCCACATCGGGCAACTTCTAAGCAAAAATGTGGCAGAAAAATGTCACCGGAACAAGTCTGAGGCAGCTTTAAGTGCCTCAAATCGCACCCGATTTCCCACGATTTAAGAACAATCGACACATTTGTGCACGACTGTTTCCGCGCAATCTAACCTTGCCGTGAAACTCAGGTCTGATCGCACCAACGATTCACAATTGGATAGCGCCGATCCAGCCAGAACGCCCGCTTGCTGAGGCGCGTACCGGGTGCGGACTGGAACCGTTTGTATTCACTGATGTAAATCAGATGTTCGACCCGCCGGGCCTCGGCTTCGTCATACCCGGCAGCGACGCAGTCGGCGATTGAGCCATCCTGATCGACCAAAATCTCAAGGATACCGTCCAAAACCGGGTAGTCGGGCAAGCTGTCGCTGTCTTTCTGATCTTCCCGCAACTCGGCACTTGGCGGTTTGTCGATAATGGACGGGCGGATCACCTCGCCCTCGGGACCCATCATCCAGTCACGATGATTGGCGTTGCGCCAACGGCAGGTTTCAAACACGCGGGTTTTGTACAGGTCCTTGATCGGATTATAGCCGCCGTTCATGTCACCATAGATCGTGGCATAGCCCACCGCGACCTCAGACTTGTTGCCGGTGGTTAACAGCATTTCACCAAACTTGTTCGAGATCGCCATCAGCAGCAGCCCCCGCAGACGGGACTGAATGTTTTCCTCGGTCAATCCTTCGTCCAGCCCCGCAAACAACGGCGCCAGAGTATTCGTTACCGCGGCCCGGCCCTCGGAAATCGGCACAAAATCATAGTGCACGCCCAATGCCTTGGCGACGGCCTCGGCATCATCCAGCGAAGCCTGACTGGTATATTCCGACGGCAACATCACGCAGCGCACGTTTTCGGCCCCGATGGCATCGACCGCGATGGCTGCAACCAACGCGGAATCGACCCCGCCAGAAAGACCAAGAAGCGCCTTCTTGAAACCCGTCTTACCCATATAGTCGCGCAACGACTGCACCATCGCGCGATAATCCTGCTCCCACACATCAGGCTGAGGAACGATTTCGGCAGGCGCGATCAGCCAGCCATCGTCACCACGCTCAAGATCCACGTGTGAGACAGTTTCGTCAAAAACAGGCATCCGAAAGGCCAGCTCTCCACCCGGATTCAGGCCAAAGCTGGCTCCGTCAAAGACCTGATCGTCCTGCCCACCCACCATATTCAGGTAAATCAGTGGCAAACCCGTTTCGACAACACGCGCCACCATATGGTTCAGGCGTACGTCATACTTGTCGCGGAAATAGGGCGATCCGTTGGGGATCAGTAGAAACTCGGCCCCGGTTTCTTCGAGCGTTTCCGCCACGTCCGGGTGCCACCCATCTTCGCAGATCGGGCTGCCAATTCGGAAGTTCCCAACCGAATACGGCCCACCCAGCGGACCGGCATCGTACAGGCGCACTTCGTCAAAAACGGTTTCGTTCGGCAAATGATGTTTCAAGACCTTGCTGGTGATCCGCCCGTTTTTGAGGATCAGGTAGGCGTTGAACAACTTGTCCTCTTCCGCCCAAGGCGCGCCAATGGCAATCGCTGGTCCGTCTGCGCATGTTTTGGCCAACGCCTCGACCGCCGCCATGGCCGCACGGTGGAACACTGGCTTCTGGATCAGATCCTGCGTGTTGTACCCGGTTATGAACATCTCGGGGAAGGCTACTAGATCAGCACCGGCTGCTTTGCCTTGCTCCCAAGCGGTAAACGCCTTGGCTGCATTGCCTTCAATGTCGCCCACAGTGGGGTTCAGTTGCGCCAGAGTGATACGGAAACGGTCGGCCATGCTGCCCTCTTGCCTCGTCAGTCCTATTGCCATTTAGCAGATCACCGCGCGAGTAAAAGGCCAATGCGGCAAAAGCCGTTGCCCTGCCCTCGACGGTATCCTAGTTTTGCCTCCAAAGATGCAACCAGCGATGACCCGGCAGGCAGGACCGAAAATGAACGTGATCCGATATTCGATTTTGGCAGCGGGGCTCAGTCTGTCCGCAGTGACGGCGTTTGCACAGGACGGAACAGTCATCATCAAAGATGACGAAGTTGGCGGCGTCTATGAAGGCACCTATGAAAACGGGCTGCGCCACGGGACGGGAACCTACCGGCTGCCCAACGGGTTTGAATACACGGGCGAGTGGGTTGAAGGCGAGATTCAGGGCCAGGGCGTGACCCGCTATCCCGACGGGTCGATCTATGAAGGCAGTTTTGCCAAGGGCCAGCCCGAAGGGCGCGGCAAGATCGTCTATGCCAATGGCAGCAGCTATGACGGTGAATGGTCCAACGGGTCGATCAACGGCACAGGTGTTGCCGAATTCGCCAATGGCACGCGCTATGAAGGCGAGTTCAGGAATGCCCAGCGGCACGGCAAAGGCGTTCTGACTTTTCCCGACGGATACATCTATGATGGCGACTGGGTTGATGGTCAGCGGCAAGGTAAGGCCAAGATTACCTATGCGGATGGCAGCGTGTATGAAGGGGACGTCAGCGCAGGATTGCGCGATGGCACGGGCAAGCAAACCATGCCCGACGGCATGATCTATTCCGGTGAATGGGCGCAGGATCAGATCACCGGCACCGGTCGTCTGACCTATGCCAATGGCGATGTCTATGAGGGCGAACTGGTAGAAGGGCGCCGTCAGGGCAAAGGCAAAGTGACCCACGCGCAAGGCGACGTGTACGAGGGCGATTTTGTCGATGATCGCCGCCAGGGCAAGGGTACATTCACCGGCACGGACGGCTTTGTGTATACCGGCGACTGGAACCAGGGACAGATCGAAGGTCTGGGAGAGCTGACTTATCCCGATGGTTCGGTTTATGTCGGCGATTTTGTTGCCGATTTGGCTGAGGGTACGGGCCGCATCACCTATCCCGATGGGTCAACCTATGAAGGCGATTGGATTGCCGGCGTGATCGAGGGTCAGGGCACGGCCACTTATGCCAACGGAATGATCTACAAAGGCCAGTTCAAGAACGCGCAAAGCCATGGCAAGGGCGTCGTGACCCGCGCAGACGGCTCGGTCTATGACGGCGACTGGGTTGATGGCGTTCGCCAAGGCAAGGGCAAAGCGACCTATTCCGACGGCACCGTCTATACTGGCGATTTTCTGAACGGAAAACGGCATGGCGCTGGGGAAATCGTAACACCTGCCGGTTTCAAATACGTAGGCGACTGGTCCGAAGGTAAGATCGAAGGCGTGGGCGTCGCCACCTATTCGAACGGCGATGTGTACGAAGGAAACTTTGTCGACAATAAACGGCAGGGCAGCGGAACGATGCGCTATGCCAACGGGCAGGAAGAAACCGGTATTTGGGAAAACGGAGTCTTGCCGGGCCGGGCCTCTGACCAGCAAAGCGAGTCAGACACCCCGGATCCACAGCCTGCGCCAGACGATCAGGCCGAAACGCCCGAGGCCTCCGACGGGTAAGCCCTCACCAAGGAACGGGTTGCCCGGCCCAATCAAAGAAACCGCCAGTATCCGCTGGTGTAAGTCCATTGATCACGGATAACAGGTTTTTGGCGGCGACCTCCGGCTCGACGGCGGGATGCCGATTTAAGTATTTTTTTGTGAAGGCAGTTTTCACGGTTCCCGGATGCAAGGCGACACAAATCGCCTGCTTATGCGTTCGCGACAGTTCGATGGCCGAGGTATGGACAACTTGATTGACCGCAGCCTTGGCGGCCCGGTAGCTGATCCAGCCCCCCATCCGATTGTCCCCGATGGATCCCACACGCGCTGAAAGAACCGCAAAAACCGACCGCCCCTTGCGGGGCAAAAGCCTGTGCGCTCGGCTCAGCACCAAAGCCGGACCTACCGCGTTGAGCGCAAACTGATCCATCATCGCCTTGGCTGAAACCGCACGAATTGTCTTTTCCGGTGCGGCCCCTTCGATCTCTAACGCCCCGGACGCGACCAGTATCAAGTCAAAGGGATCGGTTAGCTTATCAATGATCGGCAACGCTCGGTAGGGATCAGTCAGATCGAACCCATCCAATGACCGCGACAGACCCGTTACCGAGACACCCTGCCTCTCTAAGGTATTACAAACCGCTGCGCCAATTCCGCCCGAGGCTCCGATGATCAATGCTGTTTTCATCTGCATCCAGCTAGCTGCGCAGAGGACACAATCAAGTTGGTCCGGAATTAGAAAGCCAGCGCAGGACCTGTTGGGCGCAAATTGGTCTTTTCATTCCTGGCGGGCTCTGTATAACCTCAATCCCATGATCAACCGTGCAGATATCCTTTGTGCCGACACCGCCCTGCGCGGTGCGTCTCTGCGTGGCCTACTGATCCTAATCCGCCTCTGAGCGTGCCATCCGGCGCGCCCGCTCAGAGGAGGACGCCAGCGCGCCAAGAAGGCTTTAGGACAGACAAGAAAGAGATTCCCATGACCAACGTGACCGACCAAGACCGCGTCTTGATCTTCGATACCACTTTGCGCGACGGCGAGCAGAGCCCCGGCGCGACCATGACCCATGACGAAAAGCTGGAGATTGCCGAGCTGCTGGACGAGATGGGCGTCGACATCATCGAAGCCGGTTTCCCCATCGCATCCGAGGGCGACTTCAAGGCCGTTTCCGAGATCGCGCAACGTTCTAAAAACAGCCGTATCTGCGGTCTGGCCCGTGCAAATTTCGCCGACATTGACCGCTGCTGGGAGGCCGTGAAACACGCCGAACAAAACCGGATCCACACGTTTATCGGCACCTCTCCACTGCACCGCGCCATTCCGAACCTGACAATGGATGAGATGGCCGACAAGATCCACGAAACGGTCAGCCATGCGCGCAACTTGTGCGAAAACGTTCAGTGGTCGCCAATGGATGCGACGCGGACCGAGTGGGACTACCTGTGCCGCGTAATCGAGATTGCGATCAAAGCCGGGGCCACAACGATCAATATCCCGGACACCGTGGGATACACCGCACCGGTCGAAAGCGCTGACCTAATCAAACGCCTGATCGAAACGGTTCCGGGCGCGGATGAGGTGATCTTTGCCACCCACTGCCACAACGACCTTGGCATGGCGACCGCGAACTCGCTGGCGGCCGTTGCGGGTGGTGCGCGCCAGATTGAATGCACAATCAACGGGTTGGGCGAACGTGCAGGCAACACAGCGCTGGAAGAAGTTGTCATGGCGCTGCGCACCCGCAATGACATCATGCCTTGGCGCACCGGCATCGACACCACCAAGATCATGCACATCTCACGCAGGGTGGCGACAGTGTCGGGGTTCAACGTGCAGTTCAACAAGGCCATTGTTGGCAAGAACGCCTTTGCGCATGAAAGCGGCATCCATCAGGACGGGATGCTCAAGAACCGCGAAAACTTCGAAATCATGCGCCCAGAGGACATTGGCCTGTCCGGTACTTCTCTGCCGTTGGGCAAACACTCGGGCCGAGCGGCTTTGCGCGACAAACTTGAGACTTTGGGTTTTGAGGTCGGTGACAACCAGTTGCGCGACATTTTCGTGCGGTTCAAGGATCTGGCCGACCGCAAGAAAGAGGTGTTTGACGACGACCTCATCGCCTTGATGACCATGGATGAGCACGATGACTACCTGCAGCTTGTCTCGATGAAAGTGACCTGCGGCACGGGTGGTCAGGCAGAATCCACGGTCGAGTTGGAAATGGACGGCAAAGACGTTATCGCCACTGAACATGGTGACGGACCAGTGGACGCGACCTTTAAAGCGATCCGGGCAATCTATCCCAACACAGCCCGCCTTCAATTGTATCAGGTTCACGCGGTCACCGAAGGCACCGATGCACAGGCCACCGTTTCAGTTCGCCTGAGCGAGGACGGTATGATTGCAACCGGTCAGTCTGCGAACACGGATACGGTTGTGGCCTCTGCCAAAGCCTATATCCACGCGCTGAACCGCCTGATCGTACGGCGTGAGAAAGCGGGTCCCGGTGCTGATAAGCGTGAGATCAGCTATAAAGACCTGACCTGAACGGCCCAAGGGCTCCCGCACCCGCGGCGGCCCGGCTTCGCCGTCCCTTCTTGGGTTTTGGGCCCGGCAGCGCGCTTAGAGCGCGCTGCCGGGCCCAACTTCTTTTCAAAGCTGGTCAAACAAAGCGGACAGGCGCTCCATTTCGTCTTCGATGCCAAACGGGGCGTTGATGATGAACATGCCGGAGCCGACCATCCGATGGCCTTCACGAACCGGGGGGAACGTTACCTCGTGACAGACAGCTTTGGGCAAGTTTTGCGACTTCAAAGCACGGACCATGACCTGGTGGCGCTTGTCCGAGAGGATTGGATACCACAGCGCAATGACCCCAACGTTCCATTTGCGGTGCAGCTTGGCGATGATGCCGGGCAGGCGGTCATAATCGGTTTTCACCTCATAGCTCGGATCGATCAGCAGCATCCCCCTGCGTGGTGTGGGCGGAAGCAAGGATTGCGCCAGCGCAAAACCGTCTTGCTGGTAAACCTTGGCCCCATAGGGCGACATGGCCAAGGCCAGAGCGGCATGTTCTTGTGGGTGAAGTTCCGCAAAATGCAAACTGTCCTGATCCCGCAGCAGATTGGCCGCAACAAGGGGTGAACCCGGATACGCGGCATTGCCGTGACGATTTTGAACGTTTTCCAAAACTTGCGCCATCGGATGATCAGGTCCGAACCACCCTTCCTGCTGCGCCCACTTAATCCCCGCTGCGGCCTCTCCGGTGCGCACGGCCTCCTCGGCATCCAGCTTGTACAAACCCCGCCCGGAATGCGTTTCGACATAGCTGAGCGGCTTGTCCTTGCGTGTCAGATAATTCAGCACCCAGGCCAACAATGCGTGCTTTTGGACATCAGCCAGATTGCCGGCGTGGTAAATGTGTTGATAAGAGAGCATTTTGCCTTCTAAAGTCCCAATCAATAAGGCGGAAAGGTGCTGATTGTCGCGGAATCAGCCCTTTTACCGGGCGTGATGGCACCCTATAAGTCATCCGTCCCGGAACCGTCGAGTCGCGGGCAGTAGAAAAACCGACATACAGGATCAGGGGAAACATGGGGATCTTTGGCAATCTGGGCGGCCTGTTCACAGCGGACATGGCTATCGACCTTGGAACAGCAAACACGCTGGTTTACGTCAAGGGGCGCGGTGTCATCCTGTCTGAACCCTCGGTGGTTGCCTATCACGTCAAGGACGGTGTGAAAAAGGTTCTCGCTGTCGGCGAAGACGCCAAGCTGATGCTGGGCCGGACCCCCGGTTCAATCGAAGCCATCCGCCCGATGCGCGAAGGTGTGATCGCGGATTTCGACACCGCCGAGGAAATGATCAAGCATTTCATCCGCAAGGTGCACAAACGCTCGACCTTCTCAAAACCCAAGATCATCGTCTGCGTACCTCACGGTGCGACCCCGGTCGAAAAACGCGCAATCCGTCAGTCGGTTCTGTCCGCAGGCGCGCGCCGTGCAGGCCTGATCGCAGAACCGATTGCAGCCGCGATTGGCGCCGGAATGCCGATCACCGACCCGACCGGCAACATGGTCGTCGACATCGGCGGCGGCACAACCGAGGTTGCAGTTCTGTCGCTGGGCGACATCGTGTACGCTCGCTCGGTCCGCGTCGGTGGCGACCGGATGGACGAAGCCATCATTTCGTATCTGCGTCGTCAACAGAACCTGTTGGTCGGCGAATCCACGGCTGAACGGATCAAGACCACCATCGGCACCGCTCGTATGCCCGACGATGGCCGTGGCCAGTCGATGCACATCCGTGGGCGTGATCTGCTAAATGGTGTGCCCAAGGAAATCGAGATCAGCCAGGCCCAGGTGGCCGAAGCGCTCTCGGAACCCGTACAGCAGATTTGTGAGGCGGTTATGACCGCTCTGGAAACCACTCCGCCCGATCTGGCGGCGGATATTGTGGACCGAGGCGTGATGCTGACTGGCGGCGGTGCGCTTCTGGGTGATCTGGATCTGGCCCTGCGCGAACAGACCGGTCTGGCCGTGTCGATTGCCGACGAAAGCCTGAATTGTGTGGCTTTGGGCACCGGCAAGGCGCTAGAATATGAAAAACAGCTGCGCCACGCGATTGACTACGAGAGCTGAGGCGCGCACCTTTTAGTTGCAGTCTGAATTCGGCACGAGCAGCACGGGAAGGTAACCTGTGGCAAAAGACCGATCACAGCACGATGACTACACAACCCCCTTGCGTCGTTTGTTGCTGGGGATCGTGATCCTTTGTCTGTTGGGAATCTTCCTGATCTGGCGCATCGACAGCCCGCGCGTTGAACGGTTTCGCGCGCAAGTGGTGGATGCAGTTGTACCCTCGATGGAATGGGCCATGGTGCCTGTGACTGGCGCGGTCAATCTTGTTCGTGACTTCCAAAGCTATCAGCGCCTGAGCGAGCAAAACCGCGAACTGCGCAGCGAACTTCGCCTGATGCGCGCCTGGAAAGAAGCGGCACTGCAACTGGAGCAGGAAAACGCGCGTTTGTTGGATCTCAACAACGTACGTCTTGATCCGCGCCTGACTTATATCACCGGTGTTGTGATGGCCGACAGCGGCTCACCTTTCCGGCAATCCGTTCTGCTGAATGTGGGCGAACGCGACGGCATCGTCGATGGATGGGCCACGATGGACGGCATCGGCCTTGTTGGGCGGATCTCGGGTGTTGGTTCCGATACAGCCCGCGTCATTCTGGTGACAGATGCTACAAGCGCCATACCTGCCACCATCCAGCCCTCGGGCCAGACCGCGTTGATCAAAGGGGACAACACGTCGGCACCGGTTGTCGAATTCCTTGAAAGCCGTGAACTGGTCCGTCCCGGCGACCGGGTTATTACATCAGGTGACGGTGGCGTTTTCCCGGCTGGTTTGCTGATCGGCCAGATCGCAACGGATCCGGGCGGTCGGTTGCGGGTGCGTCTGTCCGCTGATTTCGAACGGCTGGAATTTCTGCGCGTTCTACGCTTCAACTCGGCCCCGATCATTCGGGACCCCGGCGGTATAGTCGGCCCAACCCGGCCCGAAGCCGCCCTGTCGCCTGAAGAGCTTAGTGATGGATAAGTCTGCCTCGCATAACTGGGCGATGCGCGGTCTCTACACAGCGCTGGCATTTGGTGTGCTGTTCCTGCATTTGTTGCCGCTGGATGCACAACCAGATCGCTGGCCTTTTCCCGACGTTCTGATTGCCCTGACTTTCGCTTGGGTGTTGCGTCGCCCTGACTATGTTCCGACCTTGCTTGTGGCTGTCGTGATGCTGATGGCCGACCTTCTTCTGCAACGCCCACCGGGCCTTTTGGCGGCACTGGTTGTCTTTGGATCAGCCTATCTGCGTTCGGCGGCACCGGGTATGAAAGATGCCGGTTTCGTCGGAGAATGGATGTCGGTGGGCGTGGTTATTGCGGGTGTGTTTTTCGCAAACAGGATCATTCTTTCAATCTTGTCTGTGCAACAGGCCGCTTTGTTGCCTGTCATGATCCAGCTCGTGCTGACAATTGCCTGCTATCCGGTCATCGTTGCACTGAGCCAAAGCGTGTTCGGTGTCCGTCGCATGACCGTTTCTGATACCGGCGCGGTAGGAGGTCGGGCATGAAGCCGCGCAAGCCCAAATCACAAGGCCTGGCCTATAAACGCTTGCCACGGCGAGCACTGTTGTTGGGCGGCCTGCAGGCCGCCTTCATTGGCGGGCTGGCGGCACGTATGCGGTTCATGCAGGTGGATCAGGCCGATGAGTATCGCCTGTTGGCGGAAGAAAACCGCATCAACATCCGCCTGATCCCCCCAAATCGCGGACGGATCTATGACCGCAACGGGCAGATCATTGGCCAGAACTCTCCATCCTACCGTATCGTCATTGTGCGCGAAGATGCCGGCGATGTGGATCAGGTGATCGGAAAACTGTCAGAACTGATCCCTCTGAACGATGATGAAATCGAACGCGCCCAGACCGAGATGCGCCGCTCGGCCCCGTTCCTGCCGGTCACGCTGGCCGATCAGGTCACGTGGGAGGACATATCGAAAGTTGCCGTCAATGCCCCCGCCTTGCCGGGTGTCACACCCGAAGTGGGTCTGACGCGGCAATATCCACGCTATGAAGACTTTGCTCATATCGTGGGCTACGTCGGACCGGTCAGTGACTACGATCTCAGCCAGATCGAAGACCCTGAACCCGTTCTGCGAATCCCCCGGTTTCAGATCGGCAAAGTGGGTCTTGAGGCAAAACAGGAAATCTCATTGCGCGGCAAGGCCGGTGCAAAGCGTGTCGAAGTCAACGCAACCGGTCGTGTCATGCGCGAGCTGGACCGACAGGAAGGCCAGCCCGGGGCCGACTTGCAGCTGTCCGTTGACGCGGACCTGCAACAATACGCACAGGCCCGGTTGGCTGGCGAAAGCGCCGCTGCCGTCGTCATCGATTGCGAAACCGGTGATCTGCGCGCGATGGCCTCGGCCCCCAGTTTCGATCCCAACCTGTTTGTGCGTGGTATCTCGGTCGCAGATTACCGGATGCTGACGCAAGATAAGTACCGCCCGCTGGCAAATAAGACAGTTCAGGGTACTTACCCCCCGGGTTCGACCTTTAAAATGGTTACGGCGTTGGCAGCGCTTGAGGCCGGAGTCGTCGGCCCCGGAAACACCGTTTACTGCCCCGGCCATCTGAAAGTCGGCAGCCGTCGCTTCCACTGCTGGAAGCGTGGCGGCCATGGCATGGTGGACCTCAACACTTCACTGAAACGCAGTTGCGACGTGTACTACTACGACGTGGCGATAAAGGTCGGCATCGACCGAATCTCTGAAATGGCCAACACGCTTGGGCTGGGCATCAAGCATGACATTCCCATGTCCGCTGTACGCGCTGGACTGGCGCCCAATCAGGAATGGAAACAAAGGATCCACGGCGAAGAATGGCTGATCGGCGACACCGCAAACGCATCCATCGGACAAGGCTTTATGTTGGCCTCGCCCATGCAATTGGCTGTCATGACCGCGCGGATCGCCACTGGCCGTGCGGTTTCGCCTCGTCTGGTGCGGTCGATCAACGGGGTTGAACAGCCCAGCGGCGCGGGGGAACCGCTTGAGATCAGCCCCGCCAATCTCAAGTATATCCGCGAAGCGATGTGGTCTGTTTCAAACGACCGTCGCGGCACGGCCTATCGCAGCCGTATTATTGCGGAAGATTTCCGCATGGCGGGTAAAACCGGCACCAGCCAGGTACGAAACATTACCAAGGCCGAACGTGCAGCAGGCGTGATCCGGAACGAAGACTTACCCTGGGAACGCCGCGACCACGCGTTGTTCGTCAGCTTTGCCCCGTACGACAAACCCAAATACGCGATTGCCGTCGTGGTCGAGCATGGTGGCGGGGGGTCCAAGGCGGCAGCCCCGGTGGCGCGGGACATCATGCTTCAGGCCCTTTATAACGGCACACCACCGCTCGACGCGTATCCGGTAGGCGACCGTGACCGTATCAAGGAACAGCAAAAACGGCTTGAGGGCGACCGTCGCCCCAAAGCGCGTCCTGACGGAAAGGACCGCGCATGAGCTATCTTGAGTACGCGGTCAAATCCACGCCATCTGGATTTCGCAAATTCCTGTACATGAACTGGCCGCTGACCCTGCTGCTGATCAGCACGGCCAGCGCTGGATTCCTGATGTTGTATTCGGTTGCGGGTGGTTCGTGGACGCCCTGGGCCGAGCCGCAGATGGAACGGTTCGGTCTTGGCCTGACTGCAATGTTCATCATTGCACTGGTGCCAATCTGGTTCTGGCGCAACATGTCCGTTCTGGCCTATCTGGGCTCGGTCGCGTTGCTGGTGTTTGTCGAGCTATTCGGCACTATCGGCATGGGCGCGCAGCGCTGGATAGACCTTGGCTTCATGCGCCTGCAACCCTCAGAGGTCATGAAGGTCGCGCTGGTCATGGTCCTGGCAGCCTATTACGACTGGCTGCCATCCCACAAAACGTCCCGACCGCTATGGGTCTTTATTCCGGTAGCCCTGATCATATTGCCTACCCTACTGGTTCTGAAACAACCCGATCTGGGCACGTCGATCCTGTTGTTGGCGGCAGGCGGCGGCTTGATGTTTCTCGCAGGCGTCCACTGGGCGTATTTTGCGGCTGTTATCGCTGCGGTGGTAGGTTTGATCGCCGCTGTGTTCAACAGCCGCGGGACCGAATGGCAATTGCTCAAGGACTATCAATTCCGCCGGATTGACACCTTTCTGGACCCTTCGACCGACCCACTTGGGGCCGGGTATCACATCACCCAGTCCAAGATCGCCTTGGGGTCGGGGGGCTGGAATGGACGTGGGTTCATGCAAGGGACACAGTCCCGGTTGAACTTCCTGCCTGAAAAGCACACCGACTTTATTTTCACGACGCTGGCGGAAGAGTTCGGCTTTGTCGGCGGCATCACCCTGTTAATCCTGTATGCGCTGATCCTTGTGTTCTGCATGGTGACGGCGCTTGCGACCAAGGATCGGTTTTCTTCGCTGGTCACTCTGGGCATTGCGCTGAACTTTTTCCTGTTCTTCGCCGTCAATATGTCGATGGTGATGGGCATGGCGCCGGTCGTTGGAGTGCCGCTGCCAATGGTCAGCTATGGCGGCTCGGCCATGTTGGTGCTGATGGCCGCGTTTGGCATCGTCCAAAGCGCACATATCCACCGCCCCCGTTGATCTGAAAGGCCCCCGATGCCCGCAAACGTCCTGTTTTCCGCGCGCCCTGCGCTTTGGCCCGTGTATGAGCCGCTGCTGACCAATTTCCTGGCAGAGGCCAATGTCGACGCACGGCTGAGCACCGAGTTTGAGCCGGATCAAGCGGACTATGTCGTCTATGCTCCGAATGGCGGTTTGCAAGACTTCACCCCCTATACGCGATTGAAAGCGGTGTTGAGCCTTTGGGCAGGTGTCGAGAAGATCGCGGATAATGAAACGCTGACTGTCCCATTGGCGCGGATGGTGGATCACGGGCTGACGCAGGGCATGACCGAATGGGTTGTGGGCCACGTCCTGCGCTACCATCTGGGCATGGACCAGCACATTACCGTTCAGGATGGCGTCTGGACCCCTGTTGCCCCGCCCTTGGCCCAAGAGCGTAACGTCTGTATTTTGGGATTGGGCACGTTGGGTGAGGCCGCAGCCCGAGCCCTGACGGCGCTGAACTTTCAAGTCTCCGGTTGGAGCCGTACCGCCAAAGACATTCCCGGCATTGTTTGTCTGCATGGTCCAGAAGGATTGCGGCAAGCGCTTTCTCAGGCAGAGATCTTGGTGCTGTTGCTTCCTGATACACCTGCCACAGAAAACGCACTGAACGCCGAAACGCTGGCCTTGCTGCCTAAGGGCGCACGGATCATCAATCCGGGTCGTGGCCCGCTGATCGATGACGATGCGCTATTGGATGCCCTCAACACAGGTCACGTCGGTCACGCAACACTGGACGTATTTCGTGTCGAGCCCTTGCCTGCCGAGCACCCCTATTGGGCGCACCCGAATGTCACCGTCACTCCGCATATCGCGTCTGAAACCCGCCCGATCACAGCCGCGCAGGTTATTTGCGAGAATATCCGGCGCGGTGAGGCCGGAGAGCCCTTTGTGCACCTCGTAGACCGCACTCTGGGCTACTGAAATCAGGCCGCGATCAGACCGCGGCCTTTCAACAGGGCGTTCACACCCGGCAATCGACCCCGGAACGCAAGATACAGGTCTTCCGCCTCTCGCGACCCGCCGGTGGACAGGATGTTGTCTTCCAGCGCCTTGGCGCGTTCGGGATCAAAGGCGCCGCCCGCCTCTTCAAAGGCGGCAAACGCATCTGCATCCATCACCTCGGACCACATGTAGCTGTAGTAGCCAGAGCTATAGCCATCACCGGCAAAGACATGGGCAAAATGGGGCGTGGAGTGGCGCATTCCGATAGCATGTGGCATCCCCAATTCCGCCAGAACTTCGGCCTGTTTTGCCATCGGATCTGCCGGGGCATCGCCATCATGGAAGGCCAGATCAACGAGCGCGGAGGCAACATATTCCACCGTCTGGAATCCTTGATCGAAGTTGGCGGCGTTTAACACCTTCTGCAGCATCTCTTGCGGCATTGGCTCGCCCGTTTCGGCATGGGTCGCAAACTCGGCCAGAACCTCGGGAACTTCCAGCCAGTGTTCGTAAAGCTGGCTGGGCAGTTCTACGAAATCACGCGCAACCGAGGTGCCAGAAATGCTTTCATAGGTTACATTCGACAGCATCTGGTGCAGGGCATGGCCGAATTCGTGGAACAATGTCCGCGCGTCGTCATAAGACAGCAACGCCGGATCACCTTTGGCAAAATTGCAGACATTGATCACAACAGGTGCCTGAACCTGCGGGAACTTCGCCTGCGCCCGCATCGCGCTGCACCACGCACCAGATCGCTTCGATCCCCGAGCAAAGTAGTCACCGATGAAAACGGCGATGTGCTGCCCGTCACGTGTGACTTCCCAAGCCCGGCAATCCGGGTGATAGAGCGGAACGTCCAGCGGCGCGAATTCCAGCCCGAACAGACGGTTTGCGCAGGCAAAAGACGCCTCGATCATACGGTCCAGTTGCAAATAGGGTTTCAGGGCCGTCTCATCCAGATCGTGCTCCGCCTTGCGCCGCTTTTCGGCGTAGTAGCGCCAATCCCAGGCTTCCAGCGGGCCGTTGATGCCGTCTTCCTGCATCATCTGTGTCAGGATCTCGGCGTCAGCATCGGCACGGGATTTTGCCGGTTCCCACACCTGCATCAACAGTTCACGCACACGGTCCGGTGTGCGGGCCATTTCGGTTTCCAGCTTGTAGTCGGCGAAACTGTCATAGCCCAGCAGCTTGGCGCGTTCCTCACGCAGCGCCAAAATCTCGGCAGCGATGTCGCGGTTGTCGGTGTCGCCCCCATTGGCCCCGCGCGCGGCCCAGGCGCGATATGCCTTTTCGCGCAGGTCCCGACGAGGTGAGAATTGCAGGAACGGTACAATCAGCGACCGCGACAGGGTCACCACTGGTCCTTGCGCCTCTTTCTCTTGCCCCGCAGCGCGTGCCGCGTCCACGACGAAATCCGGCAGGCCCTGCAGATCCTCTTCGGTCAGGTCCATGAACCAGTCCCGCTCATCTGCCAACAGGTTTTGAGTAAAGGACGTCCCCAAAGAGGCGAGGCGCGACTTGATCTCTTGCATCCGGGTGTCGTCTTCCCCTGCCAGTGCTGCGCCAGCACGCACGAAACCGCGATGGGTCAGCATCAGCACACGCGCCTGTTCCTCTTTCAGGTTCAGATCATCGCGCCGCGCCCATAGGTCGGCCACGCGTTTGAACAGCGCCTTGTTCGAGGAAATGCCGGAAAAATGTGCCGACAGCTTGGGGGAGAACTCTCGCTGCAACTCTTCCCGTCTGGGATTGCTGTCTGCCCCTGCAACCGTGAAAAAGACCGAAAGAACCTTGTCCAACTGCTCGCCCGCAGCCTCCAGAGCCTCAATCGTATTGGCAAAGGTCGGCGCGTCAGAATTCTCGGCAATCGCCGCGATCTGATCGTTATGCGTTGTCATTGCCTGATCCAACGCCGGGGCGAAATCATCGTCTGAGATTTCGGCAAAGGGGGCAATGTCAAACGGGGTGGTCCAGCTGGACAGGATCGGGTTGGTCATTCGGATCTCCTTTGACCCTATAGCTAAGTCGCCAAGGCCGGGTGTTCCAGAACCCAAAGCCTGCGTAAAGAAAGGTTAATCGTTCGCGGTGCCGCAGACTGGGCAATCGGCGCGACGGGTCAGCGTTATCTTGCGGCTTTCGCCGTACAGAGCGTCATAGATCAGCATCTCGCCACGCAACGCCATGCCTGCGCCCGTGATCACCTTGATCGCCTCAACCGCCATCATCGACCCAACAATGCCGGGCAAGGGGCCGATCACCCCGGCCTCGGAACAGGACGGGGCCAGACCGGGGGCTGGCGCCTCGGGGAAAATGCACTGATAGCACGGGGTGCCATTGGCCGGGTCGAACACACTCAGCTGCCCTTCCCACTGCGACAAAGCCCCCGAGATCAGCGGCTTGCCCAGCGCGACGGCCGTGCGGTTGGCCAGATAGCGCGTGTCAAAATTATCGGTCCCGTCAAGGATCAGGTCGAAATCGGCAAACAGATCGGCCGCGATCTCATCACTCAACCGGCGATGATAGGGCAGAACCACCACGTTCGGGTTCTGTGCCTCCATCGCCTGCTGTGCCGAGAAAACCTTGGGCATGCCGATATCTGTGTCCCGGTGAATGACCTGCCGCTGCAGGTTGGCGTTCTCGACAACGTCATCATCTATGACACCGATTGTGCCCACACCCGCTGCAGCCAGATATTGCAAAGCCGGGGCACCCAAACCACCCGCGCCAATCACAAGAACCCGTGCTTTTTTCAGCTTTTTCTGCCCCGGACCGCCCAATTCGCGCAAAACGATGTGACGGGCATAGCGGTCCAGCTCGGTCTCGGTAAATCGGTCGGTGGGCATGGCAGGTTCCTGATCTGAAACGGACTCTGCGCGATTGCGCAGGGCTTTCAGCCCCCTGCCATACACCAAAACAATCGCGCCGAAACCTACAAGGATCAACCACATTGCCGCCGAGCCGCCTGTCGCCTGACGCAGCGGATGCCCGTCTGGCAAGATCAGATGAGACAGGATCACTCCGGCCAACAACACACTGACCGAAGCCACACGCGCTGTTTTTGACGTGCCGGCAATATAGCCAACGCCCCAAAGTCCCGCAGCCAGAACAAAAACCAGCAGCATCAGCCGCGCCCGGTTGAGCCAAAGCCGCCAGACCCGCGACCGGTTTCACCCAATTCTTCAGCCAGTTCGAATGTGGCCTGCACGACAGGGGCGACCACCAGTTGCGCGATGCGCTCACCATGGGCAATTTCGAAACGGTCCTGGCCCGCGTTCATCACGATCACCCCCAAGGGTCCGCGATAGTCGCTGTCGATGGTGCCTGGCGTGTTGGGCAGTGTAATCCCGTGTTTCAGTGCAAGGCCCGAGCGAGGACGGACCTGAACCTCGTACCCCTGAGGTATTTCGATGCGCAGGCCGGTTGGCACGAGAGCGCGTTGGCCGGGTTCCAGCACGATAGGGGTGCCACCTGGCAAGTTGGCGCGCACATCCGCCCCGGCGGCCCCAGCTGTTTCATAAGACGGAAGCGCGACAGCAGGGTCAGCACCGTCTTCGCGGATCACTCGAATTGCAACCATACCCATGCCTTTCCTTCAGCCTGCCAATGCGTCCGCGATCTTTGCCGCCAGACGCCGGGCAACTTCGTCCTTACCCAAACGCGGCCATTCCTCGGCGCCACTGTCCGAAATCAGAATGACCGCATTCTCGGACCCACCCATGATACCGGTGGCCGGGCTTACATCGTTCGCAACGATCCAATCGCAGCCTTTGCGAAGGCGCTTGGCGGTGGCGTGTTCAACCACATCGTCCGTTTCCGCCGCAAAGCCCACCACCAGCGGCGGGCGGCCCACATCCATCTGGGATACACGTTTCAGAATGTCCGGGTTTTCGGCAAATTCCAGAACCGGCAAGCCATCCCGGCTTTTCTTCAGTTTCTTGTCCGATGCACTCGCCACACGCCAATCGGCGACCGCCGCCGCGAACACGCCCGCATCGACGGGCAGAACGGCATCGACCGCGTCAGACATCTGTTGCGCCGTCTCGACCGGTACGACCTGTACACCTGCCGGAGGGGGCACATCTGCTGGACCAGTGACAAAGATCACCTCGGCCCCCAAATCCGCCAGCGCTCGTGCCACAGCGGAGCCTTGCGCACCGGACGACCGGTTCGCGATATAGCGCACAGGATCAATCGGTTCGTGCGTGGGGCCCGAGGTCACGAGCACACGTTTGCCAGCCAAAGCTCCCGCTGTCAGTTGAGCCTCAATCGCCGCAACGATTTCCAACGGTTCGGACATGCGGCCCGGACCGTATTCGCCGCAGGCCATGTCGCCTTCATTTGGCCCAACAAAACGCACCCCATCCGCCTGCAGCTGCTTTAGGTTGCGTTGCGTTGCCGGGTGGTCCCACATCCGTACATTCATCGCGGGCGCGCAAAGAACAGGCGTGTCTGTCGCCATCAGAAGGGTCGATGCCAGATCGTTTGCCAGCCCAGAGGCCATCTTGCCCATCAGATCCGCCGTTGCAGGGGCCACGACGATCAAATCGGTCGAGCGTGAGAGCTGAATATGCCCCATCTCAGCCTCATCGGTCAGATCAAACAGATCGCGATAGACTTTTTCGCCTGCAAGTGCGGACACGGACAAGGGGGTCACAAATTCTTCTGCTGCGCGGGTCAGAACCGGCGTCACATCAGCTCCACGCTCGCGCAGCCTGCGGATCAGATCCAGCGACTTATAGGCCGCAATCCCCCCGCCAATGATCAGCAAAATGCGTTTGGATGACAGCATGTTGAGCCCTTCCCGTCCCGGTCGGCCCCGACATTAGGCAAGGCCAGCAGGTAGTTCCAGAGATTAATTTTGCACCTGGAATGCCGCGCAGGGGTCTTCGCGCTCTATCGATGGGCTATCGATTACCACGTCGAAATCGCCATCGATAATCCCGTCTTCGGATTGTCCCACTGCGACAACCTTCCATCCCGGCTGAAGGCGCGCAAGATAGGTCGGGATCCCACGATCCTTGCGCGCATGACCATTGCCGGTGATCACGGCTACCGGTCCGCCGGTTTCTTCCATCGCACGCACCACTGCACGGGCAAGCACCGCGTCACGCAAGCGTTGAATTGCAACCATCTGAGGCAGCATTTCAGCAGGCAACGCGTCGCAATGAGCGGCCAGTTGATCCGCCTCTCGCGCTGCCTGTTCATCGGGTGGTAAAGGAACCGTCAAACCAAATCGCGCCGCATCCGCGCCCAAAGCGGTGGCCGCCCCGCGTTCCATCGCAGCGCGTGCGGCAGACCTTGGCACCATGGCCCCATACACGGGCGCAGTTGAGGCTTGGAAAACAGGATAATACATGCTGAGCGGAGGCCATCCGCTTTCAGCCCATTTCAGGATACGGCCCAACTCTTCCGGGTCCGACACTGCCTTTTGCGCCAACCGCTGCGCACCTTCTTCAGTGACCATTTCCCACACAACAGCCGAAGGAGAAAAAGCGGTCAGTGCTGCGGCCTGAATGTGGTGATGGGTGGGGTTGTCGTGTACCTCACCAAGTATCAAGACATCGGCGCCCTGCATCGCAGTCAGAGCTGTGTCAGGTATTAAAGCCTCTGCTCCGCCAGGTCGCACTGCGGCGACCATAAAGCCCAGAACACACACAAGAATCGCAAGATGTTTCATGCAATGAAGTGTTGCACCTCGCGCGACTGACCTTCAAGGTTCTTACGCATTTTTGAAAAAGCCGCGGCCTCTAGCTGGCGCACACGTTCTTTTGACAGACCCAGCTCATCTCCAAGGCTTTCCAACGTCCTTGCAGGCTCTCGCAGCTTGCGCTCACGTACAATGAAACGTTCGCGGTCATTCAGCGCGTTCATCGCGATCAGCAACCACTCGCGCAGTTGCGCTGTGTCATGGCTGTGTTCAACAAATTCCGCAGCCTGTTCGCGATCGTCCTCTAACGCATCGATCCACTCGCGCCCGTCTTCGTCCGCAGACTGCACCGCATTCAGCGAAAAGTCTGAACCGGAAAGACGTCCTTCCATCATTTCGACATCACGCAGGGGAACACCAATTTCGGTGGCAATCATCTGATGCAACTGGTGACGATCCAACTCCAAACCTTCGGTCGCCGCCTCACGCTCTAACCTGGCCTGTACCCGCCGCATATTGAAAAACAACGACTTTTGGGCAGATGTGGACCCGGTCCGAACCATGGACCAATTGCGCATCACATAGTCCTGAATGCTCGCTTTGATCCACCAAACGGCATAGGTCGAGAAACGCACACCGCGATCAGGGTCAAACTTGTCTGCCGCCTTCATCAGACCCAACCCAGCCTCTTGAATAAGGTCATTCATAGGCGCGCCATAGCGTTTAAACTTGGCAGCCATCGAAATCGCCAGCCGCATATACGCAGTGATCAACCGATGCAGAGCTTGTTCATCACGCTCATCGCGCCACGCGTAAGCCAGCTTTAGTTCGGTTTCCGCATCCAGCAACTCAGCCTTCATCGCTTGCCGGGACATCGAAAAGTCTGTCGCGTTATCCAGTGCCATCAACCTCTCCCCTGTTTTGCAGGCGCTGGCCGGGCTTGCTTTGCCGACCTATGACCGATACGCAAAACAACACTAAGTGGATCATCCAAAGGTAAGAAATGTGTCGTCGGATTTAACCTTGGTTCTTGGGGGGGCTGCCTCGGGCAAGTCGGCTTTTGCTGAAGAACTTATTGTTTCCACAGGGAAAAGCAGGAATTATCTTGCGACATCACAAGTGTTTGATGACGAGATGCGCCAAAAGGTCAAACGCCATCTGACACAGCGTGGCGACGGCTGGACCACGTTTGAGGAACCACTTGATCTGGGACCGGTGCTAGCCCGCCTGCCGCACGATCAGATTTGTCTGATCGACTGTGCCACCATGTGGTTAAGCAACCATCTTCTGGCGGAATCCGATCTGGAAGTGGCACAGACCAACCTGCTGGACGCCCTCAACGACTGCCCGGCCCAGGTTGTGATTGTCTCGAACGAGGTAGGTCACGGAATCGTCCCGGACAACGCTCTCGCTCGCCAATTCCGCGAGGCGCAGGGGCGACTGAACATAGCCTTGGCGGCGCAGGCGGATCTGGTCGTACAGGTGACAGCCGGATTACCATCTGTTCTGAAAGGCCAATTGCCATGACGCGCCTGCATCTTGTCCGTCACGGGCCGACACATGCAAAAACCATGGTCGGTTGGTCGGATCTGCCTGCGGACCTGAGCGATACAGCAGCCTTGAGACGCCTGCATGATCATCTGCCGTCCGAGGCAATTGTGATCTCTTCCGACTTGTCGCGCGCTGTAGACACAGCGTCAGCAATTCAGGGGCCACGCCTTCGCTTGCCTCACAATCCGGACCTTCGGGAAATCCACTTTGGAAGCTGGGAATTGCGCGGATTCGCCGATATCGAAGCAGAAGACCCTGAACTGGCCTTTGCCTATTGGGATAACCCCGGCGACGTCCGCCCACCGAAGGGCGAAAGCTGGAACGACGTCCGCAATCGGGTCGATACCGCAATCGACGCGCTTGTGGCTCAGCACACGGGGCGCGATCTGGTGATCGTCGCGCATTTCGGCGTGATCCTCACGCAAGTACAACGCGCTTTGGATCTGGACGGGCAGCAAACCTTTTCGCACAGGATCGATAATCTGTCTGTCACGGACATTACCTTAGGTGGCAACTCATGGACGGTCGGCAAGATCAATCACCTTCCGTGAACTAACCCCGCACAAATCACTGTTTTACTGGGCCACCGGCCTGCGGCATCGTTCATGTATGACTTATGATTTGTACATCGGTGACCGCCTCTTCTCCAGCTGGTCCATGCGCGGCTGGTTGATGCTTGAGAAATTCAATGTGCCTTATCGCAGCCACATGATCGGCCTGTACTCGGGCAGCATGAAACAAGACATGGAACCGCTGGCCCCAGCCCGTCTGGTTCCCGCGCTGCGCCTGCCCGAGGGAACGGTTGTGGGCGAAAGCCTGGCCATGGCCGAGACGCTGGCCGAGCGTCACCCAGACGCACAGTTGTGGCCTGAAGATCCCGCCGCACGGGCAACCGCCCGCTGGCTCTGCGCTGAAATGGTCGCCAGTTTCAGCGCCCTGCGCGGCCAATGCGCAATGCAGTTGCGGCACGTTTGGGAAGGATTTGTTCCGTCTTCTGGAACGCTGGCAGATCTTGAACGAATTGAGACACTCTGGGCACACGCGCGGCGTATCTCGGGTGCGCAAGACGGTCCGTTGTTCGGCACCTATTCGCTGGCAGATGTGTTCTACACGCCCGTTGCAGCACGGATCATCGGCTATGGGCTGCCCGTGTCCGAGGCGAACCGGGCCTATTGTTTAGACCTCCTGTCGGACCCAGCCGTCAGACAATGGCGCGCAATGGGTATGACAGTTAAGTATGACCCATTCCCCTATCCGCAAGAGTTGTCATCGATGCCCTGGCCGGTCGGAGGGGACTCGAACGCCAAACCGGTATCAGGCGGCCCTTCCCTCAACGAGACTTGTCCGTATTCCGGCAAACCGGTTGCGGATTTTCTGGAATTGGATGGCCAATACTGGGGGTTCTGCAATCCATTCTGCCGCGACAAAACTGTGGCTGACCCCGGCGCGTGGCCCAAATTCACTGCCCTGCGCGCATCCGTTAACGACTCTTAAACCACAACCATGGCAGCAACGTCCTGTTAACCAAGAACAGGACTGCCATGGTCGCCCGTGCACATACCGTTGCCTTCCAAGGGGTCGATGCCCGCCCGGTCGAAGTGCAGTGCGCCGTATCCCCCGGCCTGCCCGCCTTTTCCATCGTGGGCCTGCCAGACAAGGCGGTATCCGAAGCCCGCGACCGCGTGCGCAGCGCGTTGAGCGCGATGGCAATCGCCTTGCCCTCAAAGCGGATCACCATCAACCTGTCCCCCGCCGACCTACCCAAAGAAGGCAGCCATTTCGACCTACCCATAGCCGTCGCGCTGCTATCGGCCCTAGAGATCATTCCAGCCGACGCCGCTGAAAGCACCGTAGCTTTGGGAGAGCTTTCACTCGACGGTTCTCTGGTCCCGGTGGTTGGTGCCCTGCCCGCGGCGATGACGGCGGCATCTGATGATCGTATGTTGCTCTGCCCCCGCGCCTCCAGCGCCGAGGCGGCCTGGGTCGACGCAACGCAGGTGATCGGCGCGGGGTCTCTGGGCGATGTTGTGCGCCATTTCTCGGGCCAATCCCCCCTACCAGCCGCGCAACCTGGCGAAGTAAACCTGACGCCCAGCGCGCGGGATCTGCGTGATGTAAAAGGGCAGGAACGCGCCAAACGCGCCCTGGAGATCGCTGCCGCAGGACGTCATCACCTGATCATGATCGGAACGCCGGGATCGGGTAAATCCATGCTGGCCGCGCGGCTGCCCGGCATCTTGCCCCCCCTGACCGCAGTAGAGGCTTTGGAAACCTCGATGATCCAGTCCTTGTGCGGTTTGCTGGACGAAGGCGGCATCAATCGCACGCGCCCTTTTCGCGAGCCCCACCATACGGCCTCGATGGCCGCAATCGTCGGGGGCGGCAAAGGCGCGAAACCCGGTGAGATTTCGCTGGCTCATAACGGCGTGCTGTTCATGGATGAATTTCCTGAGTTTCCACGCACCGTTCTAGAAACGCTGCGCCAACCCATCGAAACCGGCGAAGTCATGGTGGCGCGCGCAAATGCGCATGTGAAGTATCCCTGCCGGTTCATGCTGGTGGCCGCAGCCAACCCTTGCAAATGCGGTTATCTGACGGACCCCTCTCGCGCCTGCTCACGCGCGCCGGGCTGTGGTGAGGACTATTTGAACCGCATCTCAGGACCGTTGATGGACAGGTTCGACCTGCGGATAGAAGTACCGCCGGTGGAATTCACCGATCTTGACCTGCCGCCATCCGGCGCCAGCTCTGCCACAGTCGCTGAACGGGTCGAAAATGCGCGCGCCATTCAGGCGGATCGATTTCAAGAAACGCCACATCTGCGCCAAAACGCGGATGCAGAAGGGAAGGTTCTGGAGGAGATCGCAACACCCGATGCGGAAGGCAAAGAGCTTTTGCTGAAAGCGGCGGACCGGTTTGGCCTGTCCGCCCGCGCGTTTCATCGCATTCTGCGCGTGGCGCGCACAATCGCCGATTTGGAAGGATCCGCAAACGTCCACAGATCGCACGTAGCCGAGGCGCTAAGCTTTCGCATCAGCGCCCGGGTCATGGCTTAGACTTTGGCTTCGATGGCCTGCCAGATTTTTTCGGCGATGTTGACGCCATCAAAGCGCTCAAGCTCTTGAATGCCGGTGGGGGAGGTCACGTTGATCTCGGTCAGATAGTCTCCAATGACGTCGATCCCGACAAAGATCTGACCTTTTTCTTTAAGCAGGGGGCCAATTGCTGCGCAAATCTCAAGATCACGCTCTGACAGACCGATCTTTTCCGGACGCCCGCCCACATGCATGTTCGATCGTGTCTCGCCCGCAGCAGGAACCCTGTTGATCGCGCCAACGGGCTCACCATCGACCAAAATCACCCGCTTGTCGCCATTGCTAACGTCAGGCAGGAATTTCTGCACAATCAGAGGCTCACGCGAGAAGCCGGTGAACAGCTCGTGCAGAGACGTCAGGTTGCGATCATTGGCATCCAGTCGGAACACGCCTGCGCCGCCATTGCCATAAAGTGGTTTGAGGATGATATCGCCGTGCTTTTCCTTGAACGCTTTGATCGTCTGCAGATCACGCGCAATCGTTGTTGGCGGTGTCAAATCAGGAAAGTCCAGCACCAACAGCTTTTCCGGATAATTGCGCACCCAGAACGGGTCGTTGACCACCAGAGTCTGACCCTTGAGACGATCCAGCAAATGCGTGGACGTGATATAATGCATGTCAAACGGAGGGTCCTGTCGCAACCAGACCACATCGAAATCAGCCAGATCAACCTCGCGTTCCGGTCCCAGCACCGCCGGATCACCTGCGACCCGCTGCACTGTCATGTCGTGGCCACGCGCCGTGATGCGACCTTCCTGATAGGCCAGTTGATCCGGCCCGTAGAAAAACAACGAATGCCCGCGCGCCTGCGCCTCTTCCGCCAGCCGGAATGAGCTGTCGGCGTTGATGTCCACGGCCCCGATCGGGTCCATTTGAAAGGCGATTTTCATGGCGTGTCCCTCAGTTTCACGCCAGATACATGGCCCAGCAGGCCTTGGGGTTCAATGGGGCTTAGTTGTGACCAAAGGCGTTTTCGATGATTTGAACTGCGCCAGACCCATCCACCAGAGCTGCGTCAAAGCGCACTTCGGTGAGTTGCCCGTTTGGTTCTTTCTCTAGAAACTGAGCAGCTGAGGCGTAGATTCGATCAATCTGTCTGGGGCTGATCCGGGCCGCTGCCTTGTCAAAACTGCTACTTTTCTTGACTTCGATGAACACAAGCCCAGCCCCGTTGCGCGCGATCAGGTCGATTTCACCACCCGTGCCGCGCCAGCGTCTATGCAGAATAGTCAAGCCACGGCGCTCATAATCCTCAGCAACCCGAAGCTCTGCCGCCTGCCCGGCGTGGTAGGAAACAGAGCCCTGATTTGTCCGCCGACCCATGTCATCATTTTCCCAGCTTTAGAGCTTTCTGGTAAATCGGTCGGCGCGGCAGGTCATACATTTTTGAAACAAGATCCGCCGCATCCCGAACCGAGTGGCTTTCCAACGCTCGCTTCAGTGCCTCTTCTACATCGGATTCGTTAACGCTTTGCGAATGGCCGCGATCGACCAACACAACGATTTCACCTTTGACCGTTTTGTCTTGGTACTCCTCGGCCAAATCGGCCAGGGTGCCTCGGCGGATCTCTTCGAACTTCTTGGTCAATTCGCGACACAGCGCTGCCTGTCGATCCGCCCCCAGAACCATGGCCAGATCTGACAAGCTGGTGGAGACACGTTTTGGGGATTCGTAGAACACAAGCGTGCCGGGAATGTCCTTCAATGCCTCAATCCGGGCGCGGCGTGCGCCGGATGCATTGGGTAGAAAACCAGCAAAAAAGAACGCGTCGGTCGGAAGACCTGCCAAGGTCAGCGCTGTCAAGGCAGCCGACGCACCGGGGGCGCAGGTCACCATGTGCCCGGCCTCAGCCGCCTGCTTGCCCAGATCATAGCCCGGATCCGCAATCAGCGGCATGCCCGCCTCGGACGCATAGGCAACCGATTGCCCCTGCGCCAATGCCTGCATGAGTTTATCGCGCGCACCTGCGCCGCTGTGGTCGTGATAGGCTTGAATCCGGCGCCCCTCGAGTGGGATGCCGTGAATCTCCATCAAACGGCGCAAACTGCGGGTGTCTTCCGCTGCGATCACGTCGGCTGAAGCAAGAACATCCAACGCCCTGAGCGTAATATCGCGCGCGGTTCCAATCGGAGTGGCAACAAAATACAGGCCCGCAGCCAATCTGATCTTTTGGAAATTCAAAGCTGGACCCTCACAGCGTGACGTTTATTATCGCGGCTCGACAGAACAGAAGCATTCATAGCCGTCGGATCAGGGAGTTTTCATTTAGATGTTCACCGTTTGCAAGCCCGTTAGCAAGTTGGCGAAAGCTGCTGCTGCCCTGACAACCGCGGCGTTTCTGGCCGCCTGTGAACCGGGCGGCCTTGGGGGTGGACCTTCGATCAATACCTCTGCTCCGGTCCCGGTTGCCTTACTTGTTCCCAGCGGATCTGGCCAGTCAAGCGATGCGGCATTGGCGCAAAGTCTGGAAAATGCAGCGCGTCTGGCAATGTCTGATCTGCCTAACGTGACAATTGACCTGCGCGTTTACGACACTGCCGGAAACCCGAACACGGCGACAGCGGTGGCCCAGCAAGCCGTTGCGGACGGCGCCAAGATCATCATCGGACCGGTCTACGCGCAGGCTGCAAATGCCGCCGGGTTGGCGGTATTGAACAACAATATCAACGTTCTTTCGTTTTCGAACAACACCAGCATAGCGGGTGGGAACGTCTTTGTCCTTGGCCCTACGTTTGACAATACGGCCAACCGGTTGGTGAGCTATGCGGGCAGCCAGGGCAAGGCTAATACGGTGATCGTGCACAGCAACGACGCCGCAGGTCAGCTGGGACAAGCCGCCATTGCCAGCGCGCTGGCCAGCAGCCGGGTCAACAACGCCGGCACTGTTGGATACGACCGCTCGCAGCAAGGCGTTATCAACTCGGTGCCCTCCATCAAAGCCACAGTTGATTCGACAGGGGCCGATTCGATTTTCCTGACGGCCACAACGGCTGGTGCGCTGCCATTGTTCTCGCAATTGCTGCCCGAGGCTGGAGTGTCACAGGCCACGACGCAATTCATCGGTCTGACGCGCTGGGATATTCCCCCGCAAACATTGGAACTGCCGGGTGTTCAGGGTGGATGGTTTGCCCTGCCTGATCCGTCCAAGGCACAAGCTTACCGCCAACGTTACAACGCGACATATGGCGAAGCGCCCCATCCGATCAGCGGGTTGGCCTATGACGGTATCGCAGCCATCGGCGCGTTGGTCAGCCAGGGCAAATCCGATGCTCTGACCTCTGCAGCCCTGACTCAGAACGCCGGTTTCCAGGGCGTTGGCGGCATATTCCGCCTGCGTCCGAACGGCACCAACGAACGCGGTCTGGCCGTCGCCACGATCCAGAACAAACAGGTGGTTGTGATTGACCCTGCCCCACAAAGCTTCTCTGGCGCCGGCTTCTGATCTGCCGGGCGCCAGCCCTGTGCCTGAAACCTCATTAATCTGCCCCGCTGAAGACATCTTCGACAGTGCCAGCGTCAATGACGCGCTAGCGCTGGCGTTTGAGTCATGCGCAGACAACAGCAAAATGCGGTCTGAAACGGTGCGTATTCTGCGCGACGCGCAAAAGGCCGGGCGCGCTGCTATTGCCGAAGCCTTTGGCAAACAACCCTTTGCGGCGCGCGCACTGACGCGGTCCTACACCTATCTAACGGATCAGCTGGTCGGTACGGCGATGCTGGTGTCCAGCACACGCCTACATCCGCTTGCGACGCCCACCCAAGGCGAGAAGATTGCGGTTTTGGCCGTTGGCGGATACGGGCGCGGGGAAATGGCGCCATCTTCGGACGTCGACCTGCTGTTCCTAACCCCCTACAAAATCACAGCCTGGGCCGAGAGCGTCATCGAATCGATGCTCTACATTCTGTGGGACTTGCGGCTGAAAGTCGGCCATTCCTCTCGTACGATAAAAGACTGCTTGCGGCTGGGCGCCGAGGATTTCACGATCCGCACCGCCATGTTGGAACAACGCTATCTGGCCGGTGACAAGGCCCTGGCGGACGAGCTGGATCAACGTCTGAAAAGCGATTTGTTCAAAGGAACCGAACGCGAATTCATCGAAGCTAAGCTGAAAGAACGGGACGAACGCCACCTCAAACAAGGTGAGCGCTATATGGTCGAACCCAATGTGAAAGAAGGAAAAGGCGGTCTGCGTGACCTTCAATCGCTCTATTGGATCGCAAAATATGTCTATGGCGTGCAGGACGTGGCAGAACTCGTTCCTCTGGGTCTGTTCACCCCGGAAGAGTTCGAGACCTTTGTTCAGGCCGAAGATTTCCTGTGGGCCGTGCGATCGCATCTGCATCTGGTGACGGGCCGCGCCACCGAACAGCTAACCTTCGACATGCAGGTCGAAGTGGCCGCACGCATGGGCTATAAGGATCGCGCCGGGCGGCGCGCGGTCGAAGTGTTCATGCAGCGCTACTTCCGCGAGGCCACTCGGGTCGGTGAGCTGACACGGATCTTCCTGACCAAGCTCGAAGCGCTCCACATGAAAGGCGCGCCGTTGTTGGAGCGTATTTTCCGCAGAAGACCAAAGGTCAAGGCTGGCTACAAAGTGGTTCACGGACGCCTCGACGTAGCCGACCCCGATGCGTTCCTGTCGGACAAACTGAACCTTCTTCGTTTGTTCGAAGAAGGGCTGCGCACCGGAATGTTGATCCATCCGGATGCGATGCGGCTGGTCAGCGCCAACCTGCATTTGATCGATGACGAAATGCGCAACGACAAAGAAGCCAAGCGGATTTTTCTGGATCTTTTGCTGAAACACGGCAACCCGGAACGTGCTTTGCGACGGATGAACGAATTGGGCGTCCTGTCGGCCTTTTTGCCCGAGTTCGAACACATCGTGGCGATGATGCAGTTCAACATGTATCACAGCTACACAGTGGACGAGCATACCATCCAGTGCATCATCAACCTTGCCCAGATCGAACGCGGAGAACTGGTGGAATCCTTGCCGCTTGCCTCTTCGATCCTTGAGCGCGGCGTAAATCGAAAAGTGCTGTATGTCGCGCTACTGCTGCACGACATTGCCAAAGGTCGGCCCGAGGATCATTCGATCCTGGGTGCACAGATCGCGCGCAAAGTGGCCCCACGATTGGGGCTGAGCAAATCAGAGTCGGAAACGGTTGAATGGCTGGTCCGGTATCACCTGCTGATGTCAGACATGGCGCAAAAACGCGATATTTCAGACCCACGCACCGTTCGTGATTTCGCCAAGGCCGTACAAACGGTCAAACGGCTGGATCTGCTAACCGTTCTCACCGTCTGTGATATTCGCGGCGTCGGCCCCAACACCTGGAACAATTGGAAAGCCACCTTGCTGCGCGCCTTGCACGCAGAAACCAAGCGTGCGCTGGAAACTGGTATGGAAGACCTCAACCGCGCCAATCGCGGGGCTGAGGCTAAGAAAGCACTTCGCACGGAATTGGCGGGCTGGTCCAAGTCAGACCTCAAAACTGAAACAGCGCGTCACTACGATCCGTATTGGCAGGGCCTCAATATGGCGACGCATGTCGAGTTTGCAGAGATGCTGCACGCACTGGACCAAAGTGGTGATCCGGGCGCGATGGAGATCAGGCTTGAACCTGACGAAGATCGCGACGCAACGCGGGCTTGCTTTGCAATGGGCGACCATCCAGGGATTTTTGCCCGCATTGCCGGGGCATTGGCCCTTGTCGGCGCAAACGTCGTGGATGCCCGAAGTTACACAACCAAAGACGGTTACGTCACAGATGCGTTTTGGATTCAGGACGCTGAAGGACGTCCTTTCGAAGCCGCGCGCCTGCCCCGCCTGACGCAGATGATCCACAAGACACTGCGCGGCGAAGTGGTTGCCAAGGAAGCCCTGAAATCACGCGACAAAATCAAGAAACGCGAACGGGCCTTCAACGTGCCGACCCATATCACTTTCGACAATGATGGATCCGAAATCTACACGATCATCGAAGTTGATACGCGCGATCGCCCCGGTCTGCTCTATGACCTGACCCGGACGTTGGCGGCGGCGAATGTGTACATTGCCAATGCTGTGATTGCGACCTACGGCGAACAGGTAGTGGACGCCTTTTACGTCAAGGACATGTTCGGATTAAAATACCATTCCGAGAGCAAACAACGCGGACTGGAGGCGAAGCTGCGCAAGGCGATCACCGAAGGCGCCGAGCGTGCCGCATCATGAAGCAAATCCGGTTGATTTCGGGATTTTTCACAGTTGGCTTCTGGACACTCGCCAGCCGTATACTTGGGTTTCTGCGGGAAATTCTGTTGACCGCGCTGATCGGCCCCGGGCCGGTGATGGACGCGTTTGTTGCAGCTTTCCGCCTGCCGAACATGTTCCGCCGCTTTTTTGCCGAGGGTGCCTTTAACGCGGCCTTCGTGCCCATGTTCTCAAAGCGGCTGGAAGCGGATGAGAACCCACAGGGCTTTGCGCAGGATGCGTTCAACCTGTTGGCGCTGGCCGTTTTGGCACTGGTTGGGCTGGCGCTGGTGTTCATGCCCGGTCTGGTTTGGCTGACAGCCGAAGGATTCTATGGCGACGAGCGGTTCGACTTGGCGGTGGACTATGGCTATGTCGTCTTTCCTTACATCCTGTTCATGTCTTTGGCCGCCCTCTTTTCCGGCGTCCTGAACGCAACCGGTCGGTTCGCGGCTGCGGCTGCCGCACCGGTTTTGCTGAACATCTTTGCCTGCACGGCGCTGATCGCCGGAGCCCTTTCAGGCGGCGAGGTCATTCGGTGGCTGATCTCGGTTATTCCGGCTGCAGGTATCGCTCAATTGGCGCTGGTCTGGGTTGCAACAGAACGGGCTGGTATCCGCATTCGGCCCGGCCTGCCTAAACTCACGCCCGAGATGCGCAGGATGGTCCGCATCGCGGTCCCTGCCGCTCTGGCGATGGGGGTCACGCAGGTTAATCTGGTGGTCGGTCAATTGGTGGCGTCGAAAACCGAAAAGGCCGTGAGCTGGCTGTTTGCGGCAGATCGGCTGTACCAACTGCCGCTTGGCGTGGTTGGTATCGCCATCGGTATTGTTCTGCTGCCCGACCTGTCACGCCGTCTGCGCGCCGAAGACAAAGAAGGCGCGCGCAACGCGTTTTCCCGAGCCGGAGAGTTCATGTTGCTGCTGACCCTGCCTTCGACCGTGGCGTTTCTGGTCATCCCGAACCCGCTGGTCTCGGTGCTGTTCGAACGGGGGCAATTCACCACTGAAGATACCACAGCCACAGCGCTGGCCGTTGCCATCTATGGCATCGGACTACCTGCCTTCATGCTGCAAAAACTGCTGCAACCATTGTATTTCGCACGCGAGAACACGCGCTCTCCGTTTTACTATGCTGTCGTGGCAATGATCGTGAATGCGGCTCTGGCGTTTGGCCTATTCCCGCTTGTGGGCTGGATCGCACCCGCGATTGCTGCATCAACAGCGGGTTGGGCCATGGTCGTTCTGTTGGCCATAGGCGCGCGCAAAATGGGAGACGAAGCCCGGTTCGATGACCGGTTCAAACAGCGCGCGGGTCGGATCGTGCTGGCCTCAATTGGCATGGGCGTGGTCTTGTATGCGGCGCTTCTGGCGTTTGGTTGGACGTTGAATGTTCCCGGTTGGAGATATCTGGCGCTGCTTGTCCTGATTATGGTCGCTGCGACTTCCTACTTCGGCCTGGGCCACCTCTTGGGCGCATTCAAACTTTCCGAGTTCAAACGCGCCCTGCGCCGCTCCTGATCAATCGCGGCGTATGCGCCCAACGATTCGATCCCAGGCGCCGGGTGCGACAAGGAAAGAAACGCCAAAACCGGTGGCAAACCCGCCCAGATCGGCGACCCACTCCCAATTGCCGCCGAAGATCAGACCAAACAGAAATTGAATGCCCATAAGAACGGCAATGAGCTGAAATGCCCGTGCCTGATTTGCGCCAACCAAAGACAGCTTTCGCCACAACAACCAGGTAAATGCGCCGATCAGGCCGTAAACTGATGGAAACCCTCCGATCAGAGGATAGCGGGGATCCAGCAGCACGGCATAGGCCAACGCCCCCCCGATCCCTGAGACAACAAAGATCAGCAGCATGGGGAAGCCGCCAAACACTTCACCGACCATCTTGCCCATGGCCAGAACGAAGACGCAAACAAACACCGCCTGCGTGAAATTGGCCGAGACAAACGGATAGGTCACGAACCGGATCACATGTTCAAACGGCCAGCGCCCGTTCAGCACCATCCAGTCGAAGATATCCGCCGAAAACGCATAATGTTGTATTGCGTCCAGCCGCCAGCCGACCGCTGTTGGCCCTCCGACCAAACCGCGCGATCCCAGCGTAAAGGCGAGTTCAATGCCGATGATGAACAGAACCAGCGCCACAACAACGGGCGGCAAAGGGTTCACGGCGGGTGTGTAATGCTCACTGCTCATTGGGCGGGCCTTTCGCGGCTGTTGACGTCCCTGTGCCTCATGGGTAAGCGACGGGGGCTGATTTTTCCAGACGGGAGTTCCCTTCGATGACCGAGACCCAGTTCACGCCGCGCGTGTTTTCCGGCATCCAGCCTTCGGGCGGGCTGACCCTGGGCAACTATCTGGGCGCAATGAAGCGCTTTGTGGATATGCAGGGTGCAGATTTCGAAACCATCTATTGCATGGTCGATCTGCACGCGATCACCACATGGCAGGACCCCGCCGCGCTGTCCCACAACACTCGCGAATTATGCGCAGGCTTCATCGCAGCGGGCATCGACCCCGAACAGTCGATTTTGTTCAACCAAAGCCAGGTGCCCGAACATGCACAACTGGGCTGGATCTTTAACTGCGTCGCCCGGATGGGCTGGATGCAACGCATGACCCAGTGGAAGGACAAGGCAGGCAAGAACCAGCAGAACGCTTCGCTGGGGTTGTTTGCCTACCCGTCGCTGATGGCGGCTGACATTCTGATCTATCACGCGACCCATGTGCCGGTCGGTGAGGATCAGAAACAGCATCTGGAGTTGACCCGTGATATCGCCATCAAGTTCAACAACGACTTTGGCGTCGACTTCTTCCCAATCACCGAGCCGGTAATCGAAGGCGCGGCCACCCGCGTCATGAGCTTGCGGGACGGGTCCAAGAAGATGTCAAAATCCGATCCGTCAGACATGAGCCGGATCAACCTGACCGATGATGCCGACGCGATTGCCAAGAAAATCCGTAAGGCCAAGACCGACCCGGACGCGCTGCCGTCGGATGTTGATGGGCTCGAGGATCGCCCCGAAGCGCGCAATCTGGTCAATATCTACGCGGCGCTGAACGATCAAAGTGTCGAGCAGGTTCTGGCCGAGGTCGGCGGCAAGCAGTTTGGTGACTTTAAACCGATGCTTGCCGATCTGGCGGTGGCGAAACTGGCGCCGATCTCGACCGAAATGTCTCGTTTGATGGCAGATCAGGCTGAAATTGATCGCATCCTGGCACGCGGAGCCGAGCGTGCGCGTGAGATTGCTGCTCCGATCCTGCACAAGACCTACGAAATCGTAGGCATGGTTGGGTCAGCATCACGCTGATTGCACTGGACCTTTTTCTGACGCCCTCCTAGGTTTGCCCAAAGCTTGGGAGGGCATCATGGCAACAGGCAAGAATATCCGCACATATTTCGAAGGCCAGTGGCACGAAGGGGATGCCCCCATCATGCGCGCCGCCGATCACGGGGCCTGGTTGGGGTCTTCCGTCTTTGATGGCGCTCGATATTTCGAGGGCCTTGCACCCGACTTGCACGCGCATTGTGCGCGGGTAAACCGATCTGCAGAAGCTTTGATGCTGACCCCGACTGTAACAGCTGAACATATGGTGGAGTTGGTGCGCGAAGGGTTGCAATCCTACGACGCAGATACCGCTGTCTATATTCGGCCGATGTATTGGGGGATCGACGGCGACCAGACCGCCATTGTCCCACAGGAAAACAGCACAGGCTTTGCCATTTGTCTGGAAGAGATCCCGATGGCACCGGACACAGCCTCGGTCACTTTGACAACCACAAGGTTTCGCCGCCCTGTTTTGGAAAGTGCAGTTGTAAACGCCAAGGCCGGTTGCCTGTACCCCAACAACGCACGCATGTTGCAAGAGGCCCGGTCAAAGGGGTTCTCGAACGCTCTGGTCGCTGACGCGATGGGGAACGTGGCTGAAACCGCAACGGCCAACATCTTTATGGTCAAAGATGGTGAGGTCTTCACCCCGGCCCCCAACGGCACGTTTCTGGCGGGGATCACGCGCGCGCGACATATCAAGAACTTGCGCGACGACGGTGTTGCGGTCCACGAAACGGTTTTGAGTTTCGAGGATTTTCACGGGGCAGACGAAGTGTTCATGTCAGGCAACATGAACAAGGTGACACCTGTTACAGCTCTGGACGATACGCAATTTCAAGTTGGCCCTATTGCCCGCCGCGCCCGTGGACTTTACTGGGATTGGGCTGCAAGCGAACGCTAGCATGTCACTTTGAACGTGTCCGAGTTGCCACAACGCAACCGCTGGGGCATGATCTGTGAAACTTGAAGAGGACACCCATGCGTAAGTTTCTAGTTGTTCTGGATGACAGCCGCGAATGCTTGAACGCCATGCGCTTTGCCGCGATGCGTGCCGCACATACCGGTGGCGGAGTGACGATACTGTCGGTGATCCCGCCAGACGAGTTCAACCATTGGATCGGAGTCGCCGAAACCATGCGCGAAGAAGCGCGTGAACGTATCCATGCGCATTACGAGGTTTTTGCAAAATGGATGCGCGACAAACAGAATGTGGAACCCGAACTGGCCATCCGCGAAGGCGATCCGGTGCCACAGATCATAGAACATGTTCAGTCTGATCCCGAAATCGGAGTTCTTGTACTTGGGGCGGGCACCGACAAAAAGGGCCCAGGCCCGCTGGTGACTCAGTTGACGAAAAACTCGGGCAGCCTTCCGATCCCGATCACCATTGTTCCCGGCGATCTGAGCAAAGAAAAGCTGGAAGAAATCACCTGAGGACCGACGATGGCGAAGACGACACAGTTCTGGTTCGAATTCGCGTCGACCTATTCCTATCTCAGCGCAATGCGAATAGAAGCCGCGGCGCAAGCCAGGGGTGTTTCGGTCGAATGGCACCCTTTTCTGCTTGGTCCCATTTTTGCAGCTCAGGGATGGCAAACGTCTCCGTTTAACCTCTACCCTGCCAAGGGGCGGTACATGTGGCGTGACATGGAACGCCTGTGTACGGCGCGGGGGTTGCCATTTGTGCGACCTGATCCCTTTCCGCAGAATTCTCTTTCGGCAGCACGTCTCTCGCTGGCTATTGATTGTCAAAAAGAGCGGGCCGCTTTTGTCAGGGCGGTCTATAGCGCAGAGTTTGGAGCGGGGCGCGATATCTCGGATCAGAATGTGCTGATGGATTGTCTGGAAACGGCAGGCTTGCCAACTGACACCTTGGGCCGCGTGCAGGACCCGGACATCAAGGCTGCGCTGTTTGCGCAATCCAACCGCGCCAAAGACCTTGATCTGTTCGGAGCGCCCAGTTTTCTGGTCGAAGCAGAGTTGTATTGGGGCGATGACCGTCTGGATGAGGCGCTGGAACACGCGGCTTCAATTTAGAACCGTTCCAAATCTTGACTTCCCGCGTCCCTGCGCGCATATCAGAGGCACATCAGACGGAGCTGCCTCATGTTCATCCAGACCGAATCCACCCCAAACCCGGCCACGTTGAAATTTCTGCCCGGCCAAACGGTGCTTGAGGCTGGAACTGCAGATTTCCCAACGCCAGAAGCGGGCGAGAAATCTCCTCTGGCCAAACGAATCTTTGCTGTTAACGGTGTGACCGGCGTGTTCTTTGGCAACGATTTTGTCACTGTCACCAAATCCGATGAGGTTCAGTGGGATCACATCAAACCGGCGATCCTGGGTGCGGTGATGGAACATTACCAATCCGGTCAGCCTGTTATGGGTGCAGATGCAACTGCCGCATCTGGCCATGCGGAGCACACTGGCGAAGACGCTGAAATCGTCAACCAGATCAAAGACCTGCTGGACAGCCGCGTGCGTCCTGCGGTGGCTCAGGACGGTGGTGACATCACCTTCCATGGTTTTGATCGCGGCATCGTATACCTGCACATGCAGGGGGCCTGCGCAGGCTGCCCGTCTTCGACGCTGACACTGAAGATGGGTATCGAAAACCTGCTGCGTCACTACATCCCCGAAGTGACCGAGGTCCGCCCTGTTGCCGTCTGACCCGACGATCCTGGCATTTGATACATCGGCCGCGCATTGCGCGGCCGCTTTGTTGCGCGGTCGTGAAATCATAACTTCTCGGGCCGAAGTAATGTCGCGCGGGCAAGCCGAACGCCTGATGCCGATGCTCGAAGACATACTCGCCCAGGGTGGTTGCGCGTGGTCCGATCTTGACGCCATAGGCGTGGGTGTCGGCCCGGGTAATTTCACTGGAATTCGAATCTCAGTCTCTGCCGCACGCGGGCTTGCCTTGGGCCTCTGCGTCCCTGCCGTTGGTGTTTCAGGCTTCGATGCCTTGATGGAGCTCGGCGGTGCGGACCAGATTCCATGTATACCAGCCCCGCGCGATCAGGTTTATGTTCAGGCCGTCAGCAATGATCCACGCCTGATGCCCAGGGTAGAGGCCGAGGCACTTGGATCGCTGTTTTCCTGCAATGACCCGGACCAACACGCCCAAGCCATTGCACGTCTGACGGCTGAACGTTGGCGCGATGTCAGCGCACCGCCGGCACCGCTGTATGTCCGGCCCGCAGACGCGGCCCCGTCGCGTGATGTGCCTCCGGTCTTGTTAGACGAATGACGCCTCACGATATGGCAACGACCCATGCCGCTGCGTTCACGCAGTCGCGCCCCTGGTCTGCCAGCGAATTTGAAAGTCTTCTGGACAACCCGTTTACGTATTACGTTGGTGATCCGCGCTGCTTTGCGTTGTTTCAGGTGATCGCGGGAGAGGCCGAGTTGCTGACAATTGCGACTCACCCTTCGGTACAACGTCAGGGGCTGGCCCTGGAAACGATGCGTGAATGGCACCGTCAGGCCGCGGCCATGGAGGCAAACCGGGCCTTTCTGGACGTCGCAGCTGACAATGTGGCGGCAATCGCCTTGTATGAACGCTGCGGGTATCATCGCTGCGGCGTGCGGCGTGCGTATTATTCGCGCGATACGGGCATAAAAACCGACGCTCTTGTGATGGAATGCCGCCTGCCCTAAGGGCAAGTGAACATTTTTTGGACCATTTGGTCAGGAATCAATTGACCATGACGGTTGCAAACCCCCTTAATACCCGCCATCACAACAGTTATGCTCGCTAAACGTGGGTAAACGGGACTAATCTGATCCCGTGCCAACATAAAACTGGGAGACCGAAATGACCCTGATGAAATCCTTGATGAGCGCTGCCGCTGCCGTCGCTCTGACTGCAGGTGCCGCTCTGGCTGAACCGGCGCTGATCTTTGATCTGGGCGGCAAATTTGACAAATCGTTCAACGAAGCCGCCTATAACGGCGCGCAGCGTTGGGCAAATGAGACCGGTGGAAAGTACCGTGAGATCGAAATCCAGTCGGAAGCACAGCGTGAGCAGGCCCTGCGCCGCTTTGCCGAATCCGGTGCAAACCCGATCATCACCATGGGCTTTGGTATGGCTGATCCGCTGTCAGCAGTCGCGGGCGATTATCCGGATACCAAGTTCGTCGCCGTTGACGTGAACTGGTTGGACATTCCAAACATCCGTCAGATTGGCTTTGCCGAGCATGAAGGTTCGTACCTGGTTGGCATGATGGCCGCGATGGCGTCGGAATCGGGCACTGTTGGTTTCATCGGCGGTATGGATATTCCGCTGATCCGTCACTTTGGCTGTGGATACGCGCAGGGTGCCAAGGCTGTGAACCCTGACATCAACGTCGTGGCCAACATGACCGGCACCACTCCGGCTGCATGGAACGATCCTGTGAAAGGATCTGAACTGACCAAGGCACAGATCAGCCAAGGCGCAGACGTGATCTACGCAGCCGCCGGTGGCACCGGCGTTGGCGTTCTGCAAACCGCTGCCGACGAAGGCATCCTGTCGATTGGCGTGGACAGCAACCAGAACCACCTGCATCCGGGCAAAGTTCTGACCTCGATGCTCAAGCGCGTGGATGTTGCCGTTTATGAAGCAATGAAAGCAGGCGACGACGTAGAAACCGGTATCTTCACCATGGGTCTGGCCGAAGACGGTGTTGGCGTTGCGATGGATGAAAACAACGAAGCACTCGTGTCCGTCCGCATGGCAGACGCTGTAGACGATGCGCGTAGCGCCATCATCAACGGCGACATCAACGTTGTCAGCTATTACGAGAACGACAGCTGCCCGGCACTGCAGTTCTAAAAATACATACGGGGTGGGGGTTTCCTCCGCCCCGTTTTCCACTCTGCCGCGCCGTCCGTGCGGCCCTTTCGGCAATTGAGGACAAGACATGACCGTCCCCGCCATTGAGCTCAAAGGGATTTCCAAAGCCTTTGGGCCGGTTCAGGCCAACAAAGACATCTCGATCAGTGTCGCCCCCGGTACAATACACGGGATCATCGGTGAAAACGGCGCGGGCAAATCCACGCTGATGAGCATTCTCTACGGCTTCTACAAAGCCGACAAAGGCGAAATCTGGATCAACGGATCCAAGACAGATATCCCTGACAGCCAGGCCGCAATCGCTGCTGGCATCGGGATGGTATTCCAGCATTTCAAGCTGGTTGAAAACTTTACCGTTCTGGAAAATATCGTGCTGGGTGCCGAAGATGGCGGGCTGCTCGCCCCGTCTTTGTCCAAGGCGCGTAAAGAGTTGAAAGACCTGGAAGAAGAGTACGAACTGTTCGTCGACCCAGACAAACGCATCGACGAGATCGGTGTCGGTATGCAACAGCGCGTCGAAATTCTGAAGGCGTTGTATCGCAAGGCTGAGATTCTGATTCTGGACGAACCAACAGGCGTATTGACCCCAGCTGAAGCAGATCAGTTGTTCCGCATTCTCGACCGCCTGCGGGCCGAGGGGAAAACGATCATCGTGATTACGCACAAACTGCGTGAGATCATGGAGAATACCGACACCGTCTCGGTCATGCGACGGGGACAGATGACGGCAACTGTCAAAACGTCCGAAACCAGCCCCGAAGAGTTGGCCGAACTGATGGTAGGCCGCAAGGTTCTGCTTCAGGTCGACAAAGTTCCTGCCAAACCCGGTAAACCCATTCTTGAGATTGAAAAGCTGAGCGTTTTCGATTCGACAGGTGTGGAACGAGTCAAAGGTATTGACCTGACAGTCCGCGCTGGTGAAATCGTCGGCATCGCCGGGGTGGCTGGCAACGGACAATCCGAGCTGCTTGAGGTTCTGGGCGGTATGCGCCCGGGCCAGGGTTCGATCAAATTGAATGGTCAGCCTTTGGCACTGAGTGGCGCAGGATCGGACGGTCAGGCCCGCCGCGCCCAGCATATCGCACATGTGCCGGAAGACCGGCAGCGCGAAGGTTTGATTATGGATTTCCACGCGTGGGAAAACGTCGCCTTCGGCTATCATCGTGACCCGGCATACAAACGCGGCATCTTCATGGACAATGCCGCCTTGCGCGCCGATACCGAAGCCAAGATTGAAAAATTCGACGTCCGCCCGCCCGATCCATGGTTGGCGGCCAAGAGCTTTTCTGGCGGCAACCAGCAAAAGATCGTTGTCGCACGCGAGATCGAGCGCAACCCGGATCTGCTGCTGGTCGGACAACCCACACGCGGCGTAGACATCGGTGCGATCGAGTTCATTCACAAGCAGATCGTCGCTCTGCGTGATCAGGGCAAAGCCATTCTGTTGGTCTCGGTCGAGCTGGAAGAGATCTTTTCGCTTTCCGACCGGATTGCGGTGATGTTTGACGGACACATCATGGGTGAACGACTGCCCCATGAGACGGATGAAAAAGAACTGGGCCTGTTGATGGCCGGTGTTGCGGGAGAGGCCGCGTAACATGGAAAAAATGCCCAAATGGGCCGATGTCATCCTGATCCCGCTGATCAGTCTGATACTGGCCGCAATCCTGTCGGCGCTGGTCATCCTCGCCATTGGAGAAAACCCAATCGAAGCGGTTCAGCTGATGGTGACCGGCGCGCTGGGGTCGACCTATGGCTGGGGCTACACGCTCTACTACGCGACAAACTTCATGTTCACCGGACTTGCGGTTGCAGTGGCGTTCCACGCACGTCTCTTTAACATCGGCGGCGAAGGTCAGGCGATGCTGGGCGGGCTTGGCGTCGCTATGGTCTGCCTTTATGTCGATTGGCCCCATTGGAGCATTGCCTTGCTTGCGGCCTGCGCCGCATCAATGCTGTTCGGCGCATTTTGGGCCGCCATTCCGGCCTATTTGCAAGCCAAACGCGGCAGCCACATCGTGATCACCACGATCATGTTCAACTTTATCGCAGCCGCGTTCCTGAACTACATGCTGGTCAACATCATGCGCCCGCAAGGATCGCAGGACCCAGCCACCGCACGATTCCCCGAAACCGTTCACCTGCCGACCTTCCAGTCGATGTTCTCAACCGCTGAGAATGTGGTGTTCCGCGGGGCTCCGGCGAACATCACGTTCTTCATCGCGCTGCTGGCCTGTGTCGTTGTCTGGGCGCTGATCTGGCGGACCCGGCTGGGGTATGAAATCCGCGCCTATGGCCACTCGGAAACCGGGGCGGTTTACGCTGGTATTTCGCCCGTTCGGATCACCATCATAGCCATGCTGATCTCAGGCGCGCTGGCTGGTTTGATGGCCATCAACAACGTGATGGGCGAGGCCGAGCGGCTGGTTCTGAATTCGACCGAGGGCGCGGGCTTCATTGGTATCGCAGTCGCACTGATGGGCCGGTCCCACCCGTTTGGCGTTTTTCTGGCCGCCTTGCTGTTTGGTTTCCTCTATCAGGGCGGGGCGGAACTGGCCTTGTGGGCTTCGATCCCGCGTGAGCTGATCGTTGTTATTCAGGCGTTGGTCATTCTGTTCACCGGGGCGTTGGACAACATGGTGCGAATGCCGCTTGAAAAACTGTTCCTTGGTATGCGGAAGAGGGCTGAGTGATGGAATTCTTCGTTACCCTCATCCAGGTCCTGGATTCGACCATCCGCCTGTCCACCCCGCTGCTGCTGGCCTGTCTGGCCGGGCTTTATTCGGAACGTGCTGGTATCTTTGACATTGGCCTCGAAGGCAAAATGCTGATAGCGGCGTTCTTTTCCGCAGCCATTGCGGCTGTTACCGGTTCAGTTTGGTTGGGCTTGCTGGCGGGCATTGCAGCTTCATTGTTGCTGTCGGGGCTCCACGGGCTGGCGTCAATTACATTCCGAGGTAATCAGCTTATCTCGGGCGTGGCGATCAACTTTCTCGCTTCGGGTTTGACCGTACTGGTCGCCCAAAGCTGGTTCCAGCAAGGCGGGCGGACACCGTCCCTGTTTGGAGGTGGGCGATTTGAGCCCATCAATTTCCCATTTGCGGAAGCAATCAGCGGTGTGCCGATTATCGGCCCGATTTATTCCGAATTGCTCTCGGGTCACTCGATCCTGGTCTATGTGGCGTTTCTGATGGTTCCGGCGACATGGTGGGTTCTGTATCGCACCCGCTTTGGCCTGCGATTGCGGGCAGTGGGTGAGAACCCCGCTGCGGTTGATACAGCGGGCGTATCCGTGGTTGGCCTGCGCTTCGCAGCAGTCGCGATCTGTGGCGTTTTGTGCGGCATTGCGGGTGCCTATCTGGCCACCGCATTGCAGGCCGGGTTCGTCAAGGAAATGACAGCCGGGCGCGGGTTCATCGCACTGGCGGCGCTCATCTTTGCGAAATGGCGCCCCTGGCATGCCATGTGGGCCTGTCTGCTGTTTGGCCTGTTGCAAGCCGTTGCCCTGCGTTTCCAGAATATCGACCTGGGCGGAATTGTGATCCCGGTACAGGTGATGGACGCCCTGCCCTACATCCTGACAGTTGTGATTCTGGCCGGGTTTGTCGGCAAAGCCGTTCCCCCACGCGCCGGTGGCGAACCATACGTAAAGGAACGCTGATAAGTCCAGTTCAGGATCAATTCTGGGTCCTGTTCGCTGCAGAGCGGCATGCAGAGTTGATTTTGCATGCCGCACCCGCTCTAAGGGGGTATGCAAGTCTATCTGCCCATAGCCAAAGTTTCTGTCGGCGCTTCCCTAACGTTGGGCGGTGCTTTCAAAATCAAAGCTGATCTCGTTTTGCAATCAGAAGACATCTTTGGGCTCATCGAGCCGGGAGGCATGTGACAATGATATACATGCAAAAAACTGCATCAATGGCTTACCAATGGACTGCATGCGGCAGCGCGGCGACGCAAAACACAAAGTGACGGTATTATGTACATTTACCTGCCCATAGCCGAAGTATCGGTGAATGCATTCCTCCTGCTTGGTTTGGGTGGAATGGTTGGCGTCTTGTCCGGAATGTTCGGGGTCGGCGGCGGTTTTCTTATGACGCCGCTGCTGTTCTTCATCGGCATTCCACCAGCGGTGGCGGTTGCGACCGAGGCCAATCAGATTGTTGCTTCGTCCTTTTCCGGCGTGTTGGCCCATTTCCGACGAAAAACCGTAGACCTAAAGATGGGGACTGTGTTGCTTGTCGGGGGCCTGATCGGGGCCGCTTTGGGTGTGGTTGTCTTCAACTATCTCAAAAGCCTGGGTCAGGTCGATCTGCTGGTCAAACTGTGTTACGTCGTTTTCCTTGGCGTCATCGGCAGCCTGATGTTCGTCGAAAGCCTCAGGGCGCTGCGAAAGGCAAAACGAGGCGGAGCTGTTGCCGCGAAACGCCGTCAACGGGGCTGGATTCATGCCCTGCCCTTCAAAATGCGATTCCGCACATCTGGTCTTTACATCTCGGTCATTCCACCCGTTTTGGTTGGGCTTTGCGTCGGGGTTTTGTCTGCAATCATGGGTGTCGGCGGCGGCTTTATCATGGTTCCCGCCATGATTTACCTGTTGGGCATGCCCACAAAGGTTGTTGTCGGCACATCGCTGTTTCAAATCATCTTTGTGACGGCCTTCACCACGATGCTGCACGCCACCACGAACTATACGGTTGACATTGTTCTGGCGGTTCTGCTGCTGGTTGGCGGTGTGATTGGCGCGCAGATCGGTACTGTGATTGGCGCGCGTATGCCGGCAGAACAACTGCGCGTTTTGCTGGCTGCTTTGGTTCTGGCGGTGTGCGGCAAGCTTGCGCTTGATCTGCTTCTTGAACCTGCCGAGCTTTATTCGCTTGGAACCGGCGGAGGGCACTGAGAATGCTGCGTTCACTCATTGCCGCCTTTTGTCTTATGTGCCTGCCCGCGTTTGCTGCGGAAGAACAGGTTGTCCTTGGTCTTAGCCAGGATCGCGTTGCGATTACAGCGACCTTTGACGGCTCAGAGCTTCTCATCTTCGGGGCCATCAAACGGGAAACCCCGATTCCATCCGGCCCACCGGTCGAGGTCATCGTTGCGGTCGCTGGTCCGTCCGAGCCTGTCACGGTACGCCGCAAAGAACGGAAGCTGGGGATCTGGGTCAACACCGACAGTGTTCTCGTCGATCTTGCGCCCAGCTTTTACGCGGTCGCAACCAGCGGACCGTTGGATGACATTCTGACTGACACCGAAGATCTTCGTTATCGCATTTCGATAGAACGTGCGATCCGGTCCGTTGGTGCCGCGATGCATATCCGCGGCGCGCAGGATTTCGCAGACGCGGTAGTTCGCATTCGCGAGGAAGAAGACTTGTATTCCATCCGCGAAGACACGGTCGCCGTGGACGAACAAACACTGTTCCGCACCTCAATCGACATGCCTGCTGACCTGACAGAGGGGGATTATGCCGCCCGTATCTTCCTGACGCGCGGTGGAGAGGTGGTTTCGCAGTACGAAACAACCATCGATGTTCGCAAAGTTGGCCTGGAACGGTTCCTGTACAACATGTCGCGTCAGCAACCTGTCTGGTACGGTCTGATGTCTCTGGTCATCGCAATTGCTGCTGGCTGGGGCGCTTCGACGGCATTCCGTCTGTTGCGCGACAAGTAACGGTTATCCCCTGCCGATATAGGGCATGGTCGTCGCCATGACGGTCATGAACTGAACATTCGCCTCGGGCGGCAGGGTTGCCATATGCAGAACTGATCGCGCCGCGTCTTCGACGGCCATGGTCGGGTCAGGCGTTTCCCCCGCCGCCTGCGCCGCGTCCACCAGCCCCTGAACCATCTGTGTCCGGGCGTTCCCGATATCGATCTGCCCGCAGGCTATTCCAAAGCACCGCCCATCCAGAGACAGGCTGCGGGTCAGCCCGGTAATTGCATGTTTGGTCGCCGAATAATGCACAGAGTTCGGACGCGGAACATGGGCGGCAATCGAGCCGTTATTGATGATCCGCCCTCCTTGAGGGTCTTGCTGACGCATGATCCCAAAGGCTTCGCGTGCGCACAGGAACATGCCGTTCAGGTTGACGTTGACGCTTTGATACCAATCCTCCAGCGCAATTTCGTCGATGGTACCGCCCGGTGCAAAGATGCCTGCGTTGTTGAACAGGACGTCCAAACGCCTAACCTCGTCTGTAAACTTTCGGAACGCAGTCTTTACAGCCTCAGGGTCTGTTACATCCGCAGGCAGCGCAACGGCGTTGCCGTGCTTTTGTGCCAGGGCATTCAGCTTATCCGCACTGCGTGCCAACACGCCGACGGTCCACCCCTGGGCCAGGAACAGTTCCGCCGTGGCCAGTCCTATACCAGAGCTTGCGCCGGTAACGATAATGGATGTCATGTCTCTTCCGCCTCCAATGTCAGTGACGCCGCCGGGACAGCCCGCAGGTCGTCCACTCGCAGCGGATAAGTTGGCTTCGACAATCGGTTGCGGACGACCCAGATCAGACGTTCCTGCGCGCGCGTGATCGCCACATAAGCCAAACGTTTCCACAAGGGTTGTCCTGCCTCGGTCCGGCCCATTCGGGCTGCGGCGTAGATGTCCGGTGCAAAAACCTGAACCGTGTCCCACTGAGAACCTTGCGCCTTATGTATAGTCACTGCCGCACCGTGCAGGAACGTTGCGCCCATACGCGCCGCAAAGGGAATGAACGGTTCTTCCTCATCCGGCTTCTCGATCTGCACAATCGACGCCGCGCTGACCTGAGGGTCTTCGGCACCCATCACATGCAGCCGCGAGAATCCCGGCTTTCGCCCCGGCCCCAGGTACACTACCTGAGCCCCCTTGATCAGCCCGCGCGCCTCAAGATCCAGCCGTTTCTTACGATGTTTCAACGGCAGCTCGATCCCGTCACAAATCAGCGGTTCCCCTTCCAATAACTCGGTCTCTGGCGCGCCGTGGACGTTCCTGAACGCCTGAATAAGTCGAATGCGTGTTGCGTTGCGCCAAACCAAAACCGGGCTGCGCGCCATCAGGTCGACCTCGACCCGCTGCCCCCAGACCACCCTGTCGTCGCGGCGCGCCGTCTCTTCAACCAAACGCTCGAAGTCTTCAAACCCCATCGCCGGGTCAGCCAGAGCATGGGCCAGATCGAGGATTGGGTTGTCTGCATCCTGTCTGTGAACTCGTTGAAGCGTCAGTTTTCTGGGTTCGGGCAAGGCCTCGAACACCATGCTGCCCGATTGATTTACCGGTGCCAGCTGGGCCGGATCACCGAATAACAGAAGGGTTGGAAAAATCTCTTTCAGATCCTCGAATTGACGGTCGTCCAGCATCGACGCTTCATCGACAAACCCGATGTCCAAAGGTTCGTCGCGCCGTTTCCACCCCGTGATGAAATCCGATCCCCGCAATCCGGCAGCAGCCAGTGCCCCTGGCATGGATTTGTTGTTTTCATAAAACGCCGCAGCCCGATCCAGGGCTTCATCGGTCAGTCCTTCAATCTCGGGACGTTCATCGTTGCCCGCCAGCCATTCAGCGATGCGCTCGTATTCCGGGTCGTACACAGGCGTGTAGAGAATGCGGTGAATTGTGGTGGCGGGCACGCCGCGCAGACGCAGAACACTTGCGGCCTTGTTGGTGGGGGCCAGGATAGCAAGGCTACGCTTGTCCCTGGACTTGCGACTTTCATAGTCACCGGACACAATCTGCACCCCGGTCTCTGCCAGCGCCTTATACAGTTCAGCCAACAGCAGGGTTTTACCAGACCCAGCCTTGCCGATCACGGCCATTACGCCCGATTTCCCCGCCCCCGGCAGTTTGAGAAGGGCATCATCTTCCAGATCGACACCTGCTGATCGCAGCATCTCAGCGATGCTGTCAAATGCGGCGGCCTGATCATCAGAGAAGGTTACATTTTGCAAAGACATGGCGCGACCCTACAGGGCCGCGCCGACCATCACCAGATGCGGAATGGCGATTTCAGCCGCTTAGGCGGACAAGGCAAACCGGTGCTGCTTTTTGGGCCCAAAAGCCGTGTTGAACCACAGGCGTGACAGTTCGCGCGGGATGCCAGCACGTTTCGCGACGCGGTTGCAATCATCCGCAGAATAAGGCCACAATCCGACCGAGATCTGATCCCGCCCACTGCCCTGAGTGCCCAGAACCTCGGGCGATGAGCCGATCAGACGATAGATACGGATCATACGCGCATCAAACACACCGGCAATATGGGTCAGGCCAAAGCCCTCCATCATTTCACCACCGCTCAGCATAATGGCCCCGGCCGTATGAGGGCCTGCGTTGCGTGACAGGCAGAACCGTGTCACTTCCCAGATCAACGGACTGCAAATGGGTTTTCCGCCGTTGAGATGCCCGAAAACCTCGTTGATCATCACCCGACCCGTTGTGGGCAACACCCGCATCGAACCGCCATGACTGCCGTCTGGCTCTTCCCAGATGACATAAAGCGGGTTGAATGCGTCATACTCATCCCGCTCTTCCCCTTGTTCATTGACATGGACATCCCACCCCAGCCGGGTTTTGAACTGATCCGCTCGATCCTTGAACATCCCCTCTGCCAGAGTTGGAAATCTGTGCAACTCATCGGCATATAAATAACGCAACATGACTTATTCCCCTTGTCGTCCTGTGCAGGAACGAAGGGGGTACAGAGTCGTGGTTAATATTGCGTGTGGGGTGCGCGCTGGTCTTAAACCACTATTAATCCTCGGCTGAGCGCGGTTGCGATTGCATGCGTGGTGTTATGAGCGCCCAATTTCGATCGGGCGCTTTCGATATAGACCCGCAGCGTATGCTCTGAAATCGACAGCGAATGCGCCACTTGGGCACGGCTGTAGCCCAAAGCCAAAAGGGTAATAGCGTCTATTTCCCGTGGTGACAGATTTCGCGTGGAATCCGGTTGCCTGTCTTTTTCGAACTCAAGCGCTTTGCGGTTGATGAAATGCGCAACCAAAATCAAATCCCGCCCGTAGGTCGAAATAAAGCGTTGCCAGGTCTGATCATCGCAACTGTGGTTTACGGTGAATAGGGCAAACTGTCCGTTCGGACCTCGGATCGGAATGGAATAGCCTTGATTGCCAACACCGTGGTTACGGGCGTCTTGAAGAAAGGATTTTGCGATCCTGCTCGACCAGTCCAGAGATTTCCAGTCGACCGGATGAAATCTTTGGAAACACCCAAGAATAACCGGATCAATCCGATGGTAGTTCTTGTCCCGATAGCGTTCGTCCCAAGTGTCTGAATACGTGGTGTAACCGTACTGATCGCCCGCGCCATCAACCCAGTGATAGGTCAGATGTTCGACCTGAAGAATACTACGCAATCGCTCTGCAACGTTGCTGAGCTCTTCAAGCGTGTTGGTGTTTTCCAAATCCAGTAGGATTTGACCCAATTCGACTTCCGTTCCCATCCGCGGGCGCTCGTGCCTCGTTCTTCAGGGACGCAATCTCGGCCGCAGCGATCAGCCTTGTGTCATCCAGCTGCTCGGCAAGCGCGCTCAACCCGTTCGCAACGGCGAAAGCATTGAGGTCCGACAATACGTCCAATATCCACTCATTCTGCGCCATTAGGGTCTCTCTGAAACAGTTAACGAAGCGTTAACACAACCATAACATGTATGATCTTTTTCGACCTATTCACCGGTTTCTACTCCCCAAAAATAGCGGGGGAAGAAAATGTAAGTGTTTGAAAGTCCGCAAGGCTCTGTCAAAACGCAAATCACCCGCGAACCGGCCAAGCGATTCGCGGGTGTTTTTTGTCTACGTTCCCAAAGAGGGATCAATCTGCGTCGAGAACTTCTTCCAGGGTGCGCAAGCCAGTGCGGGGTGCCTGCACAAGGACAGACATGTTGCCCGGCTTATGTTCGTTCCGCAGCATCTTCATGTGCGCCTCGGGCAGATCGTTCCAGGTGAACACTTCTGACATGCAGGGATCCAGGCGACGTTCTACCATCAGCTTGTTTGCGGCAGCCGCCTGTTTGAGATGCGCAAAGTGCGACCCTTGCAGGCGCTTTTGGTGCATCCACATATAGCGCACGTCGAAGGTGCAGTTGAAGCCGGTAGTGCCGGCGCAGATCACGACCATACCGCCTTTTTTGACAACAAAGGTCGAGACCGGGAACGTGCTTTCGCCGGGGTGTTCAAACACCATATCCACGTTGTTGCCTTTGCCGGTGATGTCCCAGATCGCCTTGCCGAACTTGCGTGCTTCTTTGAACCATTCGGCATATTCCGGCGTGTTCACCGTAGGCAATTGCCCCCAGCAGTTGAAGTCCTTGCGGTTCAGAACACCCTTGGCACCCAAGCCCATGACGAAGTCGCGCTTGCTTTCGTCCGAGATCACGCCAATCGCATTTGCACCGGCCGTGTTGATCAGCTGGATCGCATAGGACCCCAGACCGCCCGACGCACCCCAAACCAGAACGTTCTGGCCCGGTTTCAGATCATGCGGCTCATGGCCAAAAAGCATCCGGTAAGCGGTCGCCAGAGTCAGGGTGTAGCATGCTGCTTCTTCCCAGGTCAGGTGCTTGGGGCGCGGCATCAACTGCTGCGCCTGAACGCGAGTGAACTGGCTGAACGACCCGTCCGGCGTCTCATAGCCCCAGATTCGCTGGCTGGGAGAGTACATCGGATCACCACCGTTGCATTCCTCGTCGTCGCCATCGTCCTGGTTGCAGTGGATAACGACTTCATCACCCACTTTCCACCGCTTCACCTTGTCGCCGACGGCCCAGACAATGCCTGACGCATCCGAACCGGCGATGTGATAAGGGGCTTTGTGACCATCAAACGGGCTGATCGGCTGCCCCAGAGCAGCCCAGACACCGTTGTAGTTGACGCCTGCCGCCATCACCAGAACCAGCACCTCGTTGCTGTCCAGTTCGGGCACGTCGACCACTTCCTGCTGCATTGCAGTATTCGGCTCGCCGTGGCGTTCCTTGCGGATGGCCCAGGCATACATCTGCTTGGGGACAAATCCCATCGGAGGGATCTCACCCATTTCATAGAGGTCCTTTTCGGGTGCCTCGTACGACGCGATACCGCTTTCGGTGTCCAAAGCCATGCTGGCCTCCTTTTTCTCAATACCATTGCCGCAACGCAGAATCGCGCGCTTCACAGACTGTGAATATTGACCGCCAAGTAATAATGCAACCGTTTTCGGCCTTGATTTGTAATTTTATGACCCAGCGGATGCAGAAAGTTATTTTGCAGCCGCAGTATTATCGGATTTCCTGTCGATTGGCACAGAAGCTGCATAATAGCCCAACAGATCCTCACGTTGACCTGAAAGGGTCAGATTGTCCCACTGGCGGCTTAAGATCCTGCGCTCGACCAACTGATTCACGGCGTTATCCACTGCCGTTTCGTCCTGATCCGACGTGTGGCCGTCTTCGGCCAACATAGACAGTATTTGGGATCGAACGGCCTCTTCAGGCAAAGATCCGTTCTGTTGCAACAACCGGCAAGCCGCAGGGGCCGGAACCAGCGGGATCGCCTGCCCGATGCGTTGCATCAGTTCTCGGGCCAAATCCGTCATGACATCGTCATCGCTGACAGCGCGAAATTCCTTCAGCGAAATCGGAACTCCATATCGTACAGAGGCGACGCCAAATCGCTTGTACCGCCCGATCAGACGTCGCCAGAGCTGCTTGAGAATCCAGCGCGAGATCACGCCGATCCGAGCGCGAAACCGGCGCTCTGACCCCAAGGCTGCGCGGGTCAGGATGGCATCTTCAAGCACCCGGTCATAGTTCAATGCGACGGGAACAAAAACCACATCACGCCCGTCGGGCGAGGTTCCATCCATAATGTATTTCAGCAAACCCAACTTTGGGCGACCCAGTGCGCCGGTCAGGCTTAAGCCGCCTTCCGGGAACATGGCTTGCGTCACACCAGCTTCGGTCGCATGGCGCACATAGCAGGACAGCACTTGCCGATAGAGCTCGCTGCCTGATTTGCGTCGAATAAAGTAAGCTCCCATCGCGCGAATCAAACGGCTTAGCGGCCAAACGCGCGCCCATTCGCCAACAGCATAAGACAAGGCAGATTGCTGTGCCGCCAGATAGGTCACAAGCACATAGTCCATATTGCTGCGATGGTTCATCACAAAAACCACGGTGGCGTCCGGATCGATGTTCTTTATCGCAGCCTCGTCTTGATGGCTGAGTCGGACTTCGTAAAACGTATTGCTCAACAGACGGGCGAGACGGATGGCAAAGCTGAAATAGGCAAAAGCGGAAAACGACGGAACAATCTCGCGCGCGTAGCGACGGGCTTTTTCAAAAGCGACCGCCTCGGGAATGCCTTCGTCCTGTGCATGTTGTTGAACCGCACGTCCGACCTGAGGGTCGTAAATCAACTGCTGGATCATGTCGTGCCGCCGCGCCAGCTTGAACGGTTGAATGGGGCGTTGAAGCCTTTGATTCAGGCGCGAAACGGCGCGTTCCAACCTGCGGCGAAAAAACCAACGCACCGAAGGGAACAGGAAATGCGAAGCAAAAGTGACCATGGCAAAGACCACGATCAGCAGGAAAAGCCAAAGCGGAAGTTCCACGGTTTGCGTCATGGCGGCACATTGCCACCAATCGCAACTGCCCACAATCTGAACAATTGAAGGATGCCGCAACGCAGCGAATTGACATATCCCGAAAATTGCGCTTTAGAACCCCAAGACGTAATTTTATTGCCCACCGAAGCACGAGGCCCCGCTATGACGCAGACGCAGAAAGATCGCCCCTGGCTCATCCGAACCTATGCCGGTCATTCCACGGCCAAAGCCTCGAATGCGCTTTACCGGGGGAACCTGGCGAAAGGGCAAACCGGTCTGTCCGTGGCCTTCGATCTGCCGACGCAAACGGGCTATGACAGCGACCACACCTTGGCGCGCGGTGAAGTCGGTAAAGTAGGTGTTCCCGTTTGTCATTTGGGCGACATGAGGGTTCTGTTCGACCAAATCCCGCTTGAGCAGATGAACACCTCGATGACGATCAACGCCACTGCCCCATGGCTTTTGGCGCTTTATATCGCTGTCGCGGAAGAGCAAGGCGCAGATGTGTCGAAATTGCAGGGCACGGTTCAGAATGACCTGATCAAGGAATATCTGAGCCGCGGCACTTATGTTTGCCCGCCCAAACCGTCGCTCAAGATGATCGCGGACGTGGCCGAGTATTGCTATACCAACGTCCCCAAGTGGAACCCTATGAACGTGTGTTCGTACCACCTGCAGGAAGCTGGCGCGACACCGGAACAGGAACTGGCCTATGCGTTGGCCACTGCCATCGCCGTGTTGGACGAACTGCGCCCGCGCGTACCGGCAGAAGATTTTCCAGCGCTGTGCGGTCGGATTTCGTTTTTCGTAAACGCGGGTATCCGTTTTGTTACCGAAATGTGCAAGATGCGCGCCTTTGTGGATCTTTGGGACGAGATTCTGCAACAACGCTATGGTGTCGAGAACCCCAAATTTCGCCGATTCCGCTATGGAGTGCAGGTGAACTCGTTGGGTCTGACGGAACAGCAGCCAGAAAACAACGTCTATCGCATCCTGATCGAGATGCTGGCCGTGACGCTGTCGAAAAACGCGCGCGCCCGTGCGGTGCAGTTGCCCGCGTGGAACGAGGCTCTTGGCCTGCCGCGCCCCTGGGATCAGCAATGGTCGATGCGGATGCAGCAGATTCTGGCATATGAGACCGACTTGCTGGAATTCGACGATTTGTTCGATGGCAACCCCGCCGTCGATGCCAAAGTTGAAGACCTGAAAACAGGTGCGCGGGCCGAGTTGGCAAACCTGGACTCGATGGGTGGAGCGGTAGCTTCCATCGAGTACATGAAATCCCGCCTCGTAGACTCGAACGCAGACCGGCTGAACCGGATCGAACGGAACGAAACCGTTGTTGTTGGTGTGAACAAATGGATTGAAGGTGAGGCCTCACCTTTGCAGGCCGAAGATGGCGGCATCATGGTTGTCGATCCTGCGGTTGAACAAGAACAGATCGACCGCCTGAGCCAATGGCGTGCAGAACGCGACGACGCAGCAGTCACGGCAGCCTTGGCAGCCTTGCGCGAAGCAGCGCAGACCGGAGCCAACGTGATGGAACCTTCGATCGCTGCGGCCAAAGCAGGTGTCACCACTGGCGAATGGGCGGAAGAGATGCGCAAGGTCTATGGCACGTATCGCGGCCCAACCGGTGTCTCGGGATCTGTTTCGAACAAAACTGAAGGGTTGGACGATCTGCGCGCTGCGGTCGACGCGGTCAGTGACAAACTGGGTCGTCGCCTCAAGTTCCTAGTCGGGAAACCCGGTTTGGATGGCCATTCCAACGGGGCAGAACAGATCGCCTTCCGCGCGCGTGATTGCGGTATGGACATCAGCTATGAGGGCATCCGCCTGACCCCTGAAGAAATCGTGGACGCCGCGCGCGAAGACGACGCGCATGTGATCGGCCTGTCCATCCTGTCCGGCAGCCACCTGCCGCTGGTCGAAGAGGTATTGTCACGCCTGCAAAAAGAAGGGCTGTCCCATATTCCGGTTGTTGTCGGTGGGATTATTCCCGATGAAGATGCCGAAAAATTGAAAGCCATGGGGGTGGCCAAAGTTTACACCCCTAAGAACTTTGAATTGAACGCAATTATGGGCGATATCGTCGTTTTGGCAGACCCCAAAACGCTTGCCGCTGAATAATTGAGGCGTTTACTTCTTTTTTCCCCGTTTCTGTCCTTTATATCTTTGGGATGGAATAATCCTGTTTTTGGAAATACGGTGCGCGCAAATGCGCACCGTAATTTAATTCAATCGGAGAGGACTGATGGGGATCAATCTGGAACAAATGTCGCGAAAAGAACTGTTATCTTTACGTGACGAAATAGAAAAAGCGCTTGTCAGCGCCGAAAAACGCGAACGGCAAGAGGCTTTGAAGGCGGCAGAAAAAGCCGCGGCAGAGTTCGGCTTTTCGTTGTCTGAATTGTCCAGCGATGCGCCACGTGGCGGAAAAACGCCTAAAACCAAAGCGAAGTACCGCAACCCGTCGAACCCGGAACAGACCTGGACGGGGCGAGGCCGCAAACCTCAATGGGTGCATGACGCCTTAAAAGCTGGTGCGGATATTTCCGAACTGGAAATTTGATCAAGGTAAACTGAACAAATGACCATTCACATTGGCGCTGAAAAAGGCGAAATCGCAGAAACGGTTCTTTTACCCGGAGATCCTTATCGGGCCAAATGGGCTGCTGAAACGTTTTTGACAGATGTAAAGCAGGTCAATGACGTTCGTGGAATGCTTGGCTTTACCGGAAAATGGAAAGGAAACCCTGTTACTATTCAGGGCAGTGGTATGGGGATGCCCTCTCTTTCCATTTACGTGAATGAACTGATCCGCGATTACGATGCTAAAACTTTGATCCGTATCGGTTCATGTGGCGGCATGCAGGACAGCGTTAAAGTGCGGGATGTCATTCTGGCAATGACATCAACTACGCTCGGCACCCCTTCGCGGGGCATCATGAAAGAGCTGAACTTTGCGCCCTGCGCCGACTGGGGTTTGTTGCAGGCGGCGGCAGCAGCGGCAGCGGCCAAAGGAACACCGACGCATGTTGGCGGAATTTACTCCTCCGACGTCTTTTATGACGAGCGCCCGGATCTGAACGAGCAGATGGTGCGTCACGGCATTCTGGGCGTCGAAATGGAAGCTGCAGAGCTGTACATCCTGGCGGCACGCCACAAGTGCCGGGCGTTGGCCGTACTCACTGTTTCCGATCACCTTTTGACCGGAGAAGCTTTGCCGTCGTCTGAGCGCGAGCGCAGCTTTGGTGACATGGTGGAAATCGCCCTTCAGGCGGCTTTCCCGAACACCTGACAATAGGCAGGCACCACCAGATGCCTGTCGTATTTATCGCCCGTGCGTGCGATCATACCCATTGCGCGCCGGGCTTTGCCATCCTTTCAAATCACCTTCAGCGGGTGCAAATGTTTCGACCAGCAATGGGAAACAGGCGGCCGTGTCCGAGGAATGCTCGGACGAACAATCCCCGCCCGGACAAGCACTCAGATTGCCGAGCAGATCAATCTCGGCAAAGAACTCAAGATAATCACCCGGGCGCACGGGTGAGGCTTTCATAAAGTACTCACCTGTATCGCGCGTAAACCCGGTGCACATAAAGACGTTCAGTACATCATGCACTGCAAGTTCGGCCTCGGCCAGCGGAAGATCCAGATGGTCCGCAAGCGCGCGGGTCAGGTTTGAATGGCAGCAGTGGTGGTATTGCGTACCCGACAACAGGTTGCCCGTATACGGATCGCACCGCGTACCGATAACGTCATGGACCGACCCGCCAAAGGCGTCGATCCCGTACCATTCCAGCGTGTCTTCAACGATCGTGGCCATAGGACGCAGATGGGGAAAGCTGGACCACATCTGTTCTCCGGTAGTCAGATGCGTTCCATGCAGGGCGCGGGTTTTACCTGAATAGAACCGCTCGGACAGGTCATTGCGATTCCATATGTTCAAATCACCGACCTGAGGGCCTTCGACGGACGTAATTCGAAAAAAGTGCCCTGCCGGCACCTCAAAACATCGCGCATCGCGCGGGGGAACCAGAACCTCGCCCGTTTTGATTGCGCTTTGGCGCAGGGTTCGCATCCACGACACATCTGGTCGTGGCAACGCGTCGTTCGGGTAGCAGATTACGGGGGCCAGCGCGCGACGCGCCTCAGCATCTTCAGGAACGGGGATAGGGCGTTCAGAACGTGTCATGCGATGCAGACTGGCGCATAACGCTGCCTGCGAAAAGCAGATAATTAGTTGTCGCGCGCCCTCAAACACCGCAAAGGCTGGTCCTGAGAAGTGATTTCAGCGCCGCAGAAGCTGCACCGCCAGACGCCATGGCTTTTGTCTTGGCGCCACCGACAATTACGCGTCAGCGTAGAATGACGAGCGCGCCAGACAAAATAGCCGAATACACCGGCCGCCAGCAGAAGCAGAAGAACAGGCATTGCCTTGCTTTGCCGATTAGCCGTCGTAATTCAAGTCTTACCGCCCGTATCAGGCTGCGTTTGCGTATTCGAACAACTCAGGTTCTTTGTCAGCTTTCACGGGTTCTGACACGTAATACGCCCATGCCTGCTCAAGCAGTTCCAACGCTTCTTTCGCGTCGGTTTTTTGTTTGGAAGTGTCCTTGCTCATTGGAGTGATCCTGACTTAATCTCATCACTCCTCCCTGCTCAAAAAAATAAGGCAACGCAGCCGGGGCTGCATCGCCTAAATTTGCAAGTTTGACATGCGCTTAACGCAAAACGCAACGTCGCTTATACAGCGCGTTCCACCATCATCTTCTTGATTTCGGCAATCGCCTTGGCTGGGTTCAGACCTTTGGGACAGGTCTTGGCGCAATTCATGATGGTGTGACAGCGATACAACTTGAACGGATCTTCCAGCTCATCCAGACGTTCGCCTGTGGCCTCATCGCGGCTGTCGATAATCCAGCGATACGCATGCAGCAACGCGGCGGGGCCAAGATACCGGTCACCGTTCCACCAATAGCTGGGGCACGAGGTCGAGCAGCTTGCGCACATCACGCATTCATAGAGACCATCCAGCTTCTTGCGGTCCTCGATCGACTGTTTCCATTCTTTCGCAGGACGGTTGGTCTTGGTTTCCAACCACGGCATGATCGACGCGTGTTGCGCGTAGAAGTGGGTCAGATCAGGGATCAGGTCCTTGACCACCGGCATATGCGGCAGCGGATAAATTTTCACGTCGCCCTTGATCTCGTCCATGCCGTAAATGCAGGCCAGTGTGTTGATCCCGTCGATGTTCATCGCACAAGAGCCACAGATGCCTTCGCGGCACGACCGGCGGAAGGTCAACGTTGGGTCGATCTCGTTCTTGATCTTGATCAGCGCGTCCAGAACCATCGGGCCACAGGTATCCATGTCGACGAAATATGTATCGACACGCGGGTTCTGACCGTCATCGGGATTCCAGCGATAGATCTGGAACTTGCGCACATTCTTCGCGCCATCCGGCTTGGGCCAGGTCTTGCCGGTGGTAATCCGGGAATTCTTGGGCAGGGTCAGTTGAACCATGTCAATTCTCCATTCAGCACAAGGCCGCCTTTCAGCCTGTCCGGGCGCGATCAGACGCCCCTCGGTTATAATGGCCCCAATGGGCAATGTTTACGTCGAAATCCGGTGAGAGCCAGTCCGCAACGCGTTGTGGGTCATCTTTGTCGATATCATAGCGCAGGAAGCGAGGATTTCCGTCGAAATAGGTTTCGACTTCGGCATGGTGCACATCGTACATATGCCTCCAGCCCTGTTTCACCTCATCCGCCGTTTGGCCATTTGCCTTGCAGCACCGCTCCAGATAGCCACCGCTGGAATGGCTGGCCCGTGACGTAATCCAGTCCTCGCAATTGCGCGTGTTCAGCACGAAGTAAGCATCCGGGTAAGCCGCGTGCAGTTCACGAAAGAGCCGAGCGCCGTCCAGCATGAAGCGTGAATTGACAAAGGCAATGTCAGTGAATGCCCGGACTGCACCGAACCCGTCCAAGGGCCTGCGCCCCATGGCAATGTTGGTCATCATACGATGCGCTAGGTTTTGTCCCTGTTCATCTTCCCAATGCGCGGACGGAATTCCGCTGTTCAGAAACAGCTTGTGAAACGAAGTCGTCGCACAACGGTTCAAACCGATCAGGATGATCTTGGGGTCACTTGACCCGGACTTCAAAACTTCGACCGTCATGACAAGCACCAAGTACGCGCCATCCGCAGGCTAATTGCCTGCTTCAGGATCGCGGATATTTGGCGCTTGTGCAGCATTGCCTGCTTTCCCTGCCCTTAGAACGTCCGCGCTTTGGGCGCGATTTTCTGAAGGCTGATACCGCCCTGTTCCTCGGTCGTCAGCGGATCAACGATGACCGGGCGATAGCTCAGCTCAACTGCGTTACCCTCAACGCGGCTGACTGTATGCACGCGCCAGTTTTCATCGTCACGCTCGCTGAAATCCTCGTGCGCGTGGGCGCCACGGGATTCCTTACGCGCCTCAGCACCGACGATGGTCGCCAGCGCGTTGGGCATAAGGTTGGTCAGTTCCAAAGTTTCCATCAGATCACTGTTCCAGACCAACGAACGGTCTGTGACTTTCAGATCGTCCATTTTGGCAGCAATCGCGGTCATCTTTTCGACGCCTTCAGCCATTGTTTTGGCCGTACGGAACACGGCTGCGTCCGCTTGCATGGTTTTCTGCATCTCAAGGCGTAGTTCCGCCGTCGGGACCGAGCCGCTTGCGTTGCGGACTTCATCGAACCGGTCAAAGGCTTTATCGACCGACGCCTGGTTCAGAACCGGGTTCGGCGCTTCGGCATCCACGACTTTACCAGCGCGGATCGCAGCCGCGCGGCCAAACACCACGAGGTCGATCAGCGAGTTAGATCCCAGACGGTTCGCACCGTGGACCGAGGCACAACCCGCTTCACCCACAGCCATCAAACCGGGGACAACAGCGGTCGGGTCTTCGGCGGTGGGGTTCAGAACCTCACCCCAATAGTTGGTCGGAATGCCACCCATGTTGTAGTGAACGGTCGGCAGAACCGGGATTGGTTCCTTGGTCACGTCGACACCCGCAAAGATCTTTGCGCTTTCCGAGATACCCGGCAAACGCTCTGCCAGAGCTTCGGCAGGCAGGTGCGACAGGTTCAGGTGGATGTGATCCCCTTCCGCGCCGACACCACGGCCTTCTCGGATCTCCATCGTCATCGAGCGCGAGACATAGTCACGTGGCGCGAGGTCCTTGTACTGGGGCGCATAACGCTCCATGAACCGCTCGCCTTCCGAGTTTGTCAGATAGCCACCCTCGCCCCGCGCACCTTCGGTGATCAGACAGCCCGAGCCGTAGATGCCGGTCGGGTGGAACTGCACAAACTCCATGTCCTGCAATGCCAGACCTGCGCGGGCCACCATACCGCCACCGTCACCGGTACAGGTATGGGCCGAGGTCGCGCTGAAATAGGCGCGGCCATAGCCGCCTGTCGCCAGAACAACCATCTTGGCGTTAAAGACATGCATCGTGCCGTCGTCCAGCTTCCAGCAGACGACGCCCTGACATTGCCCATCCTCGGACATGATCAGATCGATGGCGAAATATTCGATGTAGAACTCGGCGTTGTTCTTCAGCGACTGACCATACAGCGTATGCAGGATCGCGTGGCCAGTCCGGTCGGCAGCAGCGCAGGTCCGCTGCACGGCGGGGCCTTCACCGAATTCGGTTGTGTGACCACCGAACGGGCGCTGATAGATCTTGCCTTCTTCGGTGCGGCTAAAGGGAACGCCGTAATGCTCCAACTCGTACACGGCCTTGGGTGCTTCCCGCGCGAGGTATTCCATCGCATCGGTATCACCCAGCCAATCAGACCCTTTGACAGTATCGTACATGTGCCACTGCCAGTGGTCGGGACCCATGTTCGACAAGGACGCCGCGATACCACCCTGAGCCGCCACAGTGTGCGATCGGGTTGGGAAAACCTTGGTCACGCACGCGGTGCGCAACCCCTGTTCTGCCATACCCAACGTTGCCCGCAGACCGGCCCCACCGGCGCCGACAACGACCACGTCATAATCATGCGTTTCGTATTCGTATGCAGCCATTTCTTTCAGCTCCGGGAATTAAAGGGCAATGCGTGCGATGGCGAAGATGCCAGCCGCTGCTGCGCCGTATGACAGGCAGGTCACCAGAATGATCAGGACCTTTTCAAGCGTGCCGTGAACATAGTCTTCCAACATCACCTGCGCGCCATCTGCGAAGTGTTTGAAGCCAACCGCCAGCGTCAGCGCTGCAACAATCGCAGGGAAGGGCCGTGAATAGTAGTCCAGAACCACATCAAACGGCTGACCCAGAACCGGGCCAAACGTGAAGACAAACAAAGGCACGAGGATCAGCAACGCCACCGAGCTGACTTTCATGGCCCAGAAATGGGCGGTGCCGGATTTCGCCGAGCCAAGGCCAGCGGCGCGTTTGCGGTCGGTCAGATAACGCATCTCAGTCCTCCAATCACGCGACGATGACAAGGGTCAGAAGGGTCAACACCACCGATCCGATGACAACGGCCCAACCCAGTTTGGTCGCTGTTGGAAGGTCCAAGCCAAGCGCGTTGTCCCAGATCAGGTGCCGCACACCGGCCAGCGTGTGATACCACAGGCCCCAAACGGAAAGAGCCATCACCAGATCCCCGATCATCGAGGTGATTACCCCGTTCGCTATGGCAAACGCTTCGGGCGATGTGGCAGCGGCCAGGAACCACCAAACGATCAGCAGGCCCGCGACTAGTAAGGCGTTTCCTGTGATACGGGTCAGGATAGATGTGACCGACGTCAGCTGTGGACGATAGATCGACAGATGCGGCGAAAGTGGGCGATTGCCCCGATTTACATCGGCCATGGCGGCTCCTTTTCGGTTGGCTACCGAACGTTTTACTGTTTTTTGCGACACTGTCACGTGCTGCGGCTGCAAAATACAGCAAATTCGGCTCAAACCGGCGGATATTCCCAATATGTGATCACACAAAATAATGTCGTGATCACATATGACATTCCCCTTCATCAATGTTAGCGATTTCAAAGGCAAAAGGATGTGATCACGAATCTTTTGACGCGTCACTTAAGCCCTGCGGTTTGCTGCGTCACTTCGCGCAACAGTTTTCTGCGAATTCGTTCCGGGTAATCGGCAAATCCGGCCGCTGAAACTACAAATGCACCTTCACCCACAATGACATTCTCAAAGAAATATGCTGTCAGGTCCGGCTCACTCTCCTCAATGGCCAGGGCGTTGACAACAACGCCTCTGTCCCGCAGGGCGGCGTGAACTTGCGTCGGCTCGACGCCTTCATTGGATACCCCGTCGCCGGATAAATCGATCAGATGTCGGGTGCAGTGGGACACAGGCTCGAAGGAGTCGAGCGTTGTCTGAAGCGCTTCCCCAATCGCGGTTGAAAAGTTCCGCCAGATGCGCGGATCCTCAGAAACCTGTTCCGCAAAGCGATCCAAAGCTGCGAAACTGTCGATACGGGTCCAGGGGATCGTGATCCGCTGACGCGACGACCCGGTCCATTGCACCAGCATCAACTGTGCCTGACCGCGGACCAATGCCTCGGATACGATCGGGTCGCGCAGTCCAGCGGCCAGACCGTCCATCTGGATGCGGTACTCGCTGCCGTCGACCGAACCAGACACATCTACGGCCAAGGCCAAAGCCAGATCACAGGCTTGGGCTGCGGGTGCCAGAAACAGACTGGCCACTATCGCGCGAAGGGTATGCATGGTGCAAACCTAGCACGGCTTGCACGCATTGCATTCACATAACTGTCAGTTCGCCTATTGCGGCATCAGCGCCCAATAATCGAGGTCCAGAAGTACGTCCGACACGTACCGACCCTCGTCATTTTTTAACGCGAATGGTGCGCCTCCTTTGGTGGCGACCAGACGTAACCGGATCGCCCCCACGCCGGGTACGCCAGTCTCGGCCTTGTCCAGAACCTCGGACCACGCTTTGATGGTATCACCTGCAAAACAAGGGTTGGCATGCGCGCCACCGTTCAGGCCAACGATCATCTGTGCATTTGCCAAGCCATTGAACGACAGGGTGCGCGCCATCGAAATGACATGACCCCCATAGATCAGGCGGCCCTCAGGTCGAAACGTCAGGTCGAAATGCACTTTGGCGGTATTCTGCCACAGGCGCGTGGCCAACATATGCTCGGCCTCTTCCACGGTCACACCGTCCACGTGGTCGATGGTCTCACCTATTTCATAATCGCCCCAGCGATGCGGCTCACCAGCCAATGCAAAATCGTAGTTCGAAAAATCAAGGCCCTCGGGCACGATAAGGTCCTGAGGATCAAGAACCTTCTTCAACTCGGGAACAACTGTCTCAGGCGCAGGTGCATCGACATTCGCTTTGCGCACCATAACCCAACGAACATATTCGATGACCACCTCGTCCAATTGGTTCAGCCCGCGGGTACGTACCCAGACAACACCGGTTTTCCTGTTCGAGTTCTGCTTGACCCCGATCACCTCGGACACCGAACGCAACGTGTCGCCTGCATAGACGGGCTTTAGCCAACGGCCTTCGGCATAACCAAGATTGGCAACTGCATTCAGCGAAACATCGGGCACCGTTTTGCCAAACACCAAATGGAAGGCCGCCAGATCATCGATCGGGCTTTCCGGCAAACCACAATCCCGAGCAAATTCATCCGAGGAATACAGCGCATGACGCGCGGGATATAGCGCGTGATACAAACCACGCTCTCCTTCGGTCACTGTGCGCGGTACGGCATGTTGCAGCACCTGCCCGACGGCGTAGTCCTCGAAAAAACGTCCCGGATTTGTTTTTGCCATCACTGCTGTCCCAGTTTCATTTCAGGGGAATAGTCGGCCTCGACCTCTTTGGTCACAGCCTGCGCACAGCGCATCACGTTGTTTGCTGTGTCGAAGGCATAGGACGGGTCGCCATACAGTTCCCACCCTTTGGCCAGCGCGTCAGACACTTTGTGACAGAAGGCAGACGTGTCTTCTTCGGTCAACAAACGATAGAGTTTTGCCATTGCCTGAGGTCCTTATGAGCCGAACGGAGACGGGCCGACCAGCCCATGGATATAGCCGATGATCCCCAACAGTACGATCGAGGCCACAAAGAACATCGCGTCCTTACCGTAAGTTCCGGGCTCAGCCGGGCTCCATTCGGGTTCGGACTTGTTGATCACGATCACCTCGACCACGGCCCATGCCAAAAGCCCGCCAAACAGGATGATCGAAGCCAGATCGCCGTTCACCAGCAAATGCGCAAAGGCCCACAGCTTGAAGCCGCCCAGCATCGGATGGCGCAGCTTGTTCAGCAAACGGCCTTTTGTGCCAGCAGGGCTCATCATGTAGATCGCGATCAGCACCAACAGGTTGTTGACGTGGATCAGAAAGGTCGGCGGTGCCCAGACAAAGATGAAATCGGTCATACGATAGCCGAAGATCATCAACAGAATCGACGCGACCAGGGCCAAGGCAACTGCGCCCATGCCGCTGTCGCCCATTGCGGCGCGGCGTTCAGGCGCAACGCGTTTGAACAGGTGCGCCGCCCACCACAGCGCCACACCAAGAATTAGAAGAACAAAGCCCATGCTGGCTTACCCCGCTTGCAAAGCTGAAATCGCCTCTGCTTTTGCCAGAATTTCGCGGGCCGTTGCAACGTGCAGATTTTCAACAATCTTCCCATCCACAACAGCAACACCCTGGCCCTGTGCTTCGACTTCTTCAAAAGCCGTGATCTGACGGCGGGCCAAATCGATCTCGTCGTCAGACGGCGCGTAGGCGGCATTTGTGATTTCCACCTGAGCCGGATGAATCAGTGTCTTGCCGTCGAAGCCCATATCGCGGCCTTGCGCACATTCAGCGGCCAGACCGTCGCCGTCTTTGAACGCGTTGTACACGCCATCAACGATGATCAGACCTTCGGCCTTGGCAGCCAGCAGGCACAGACCCAATGACGTCATAAGCGGCAGACGGTCCGGGCGGAAACGGGTTTGCAGCTCTTTCGCCAGATCATTGGTGCCCATAACAAAGCCAGCCATCAGAGGATGAGCGGCAATCTCTGCCGCGTTGAGCATCCCGCGCGGTGTTTCCATCATGGCCCAAATCGGCAGATCTCCGGTGATCGCTGCAAGTGCATCCACGTCGGCCGCCGAGTTTACCTTGGGCAACAGAACAACGTCAGCATCCATGTCACGCACAGCCTCGGCGTCGGCACGACCCCATTTGGTGTCCAATCCGTTGATCCGCACGATCTTGACCCGCGCCCCGTAACCACCAGTGGCCAAGGCTGCCTTGAGCGTCTCGCGCGCGTTGTCCTTCTCATCTGCTGCGACGGCATCCTCCAGATCAAAGATGATCGCATCCACAGGAAGGGTCCGTGCCTTGTCCAGAGCCCGGTCTCTGGAACCTGGGATGTAAAGAACCGAACGATAGGGGCGCTGACGAGGATCCATGGACCACTCCCATTGAAATAAAGTTGCGCGGAATGGGGCATTTTTTGCCGGAAAGTTCAAGAAGAAATTTGCCGCAGCGCAGCAAAAGCGACGCAACGTGCTTTGCCTTAACCGAATTTCGCCACCTCGGCCCCACCCTGAGCAACAGATGGAATCGAAGGGGTACGGGATGGACAAGACACTGTTCAAGTTGACAATGGGTCTGGGGATCATGGTTCTGGCGGCACAACAGGTACAGGCTGCGGGCCAGAACTGCGCGCCGCGAGAGGACGTGTTGACACGGCTTCATGAAACTTATGGCGAAACGCGCCGGGGCCTTGGGCTGGCCCGGCAAGGCGCGGTTATGGAGCTGTTCGCTTCGAGCGAAAGCGGCAGTTGGACGATCACGGTGACTCTGCCGAACGGGATCACGTGCCTGGTGGCCTCCGGCCAGGCTTATGAGGAAGTCGCGGACGCCTTGCCACCGAATGCCTGATTACGTAAGCGCGTCCCAGATCAGTTTGCTGCCCGTTAAGGTCAACAACACGTAGGCAATTCCAAAGAACAGGCGTTCGGACATGATGAAATGCGCCCGAACGCCAATCCATGCCCCAAGAATAGCAAAAGGTGTCAGCAGCAAATCCGCCAGTGCCGTATGCCATGTGAACAAACCCAAAAAGGCGTAAGGCACAAACTTTGTGATGTTGATGACCCAAAAAACCAGCACAGTGCTGGCCTGAAACTCGGTTTTCGACAGTTTTTGTGACAACAGGTATACAGCAGCCGGCGGACCCCCGGCGTGGCTGACAAAGCTGGTAAAACCGGCTACCAGCCCCGCAAACAAACCGGCCGAAGGGGGTAGACGGTTGGCAAAACCGCGCACCCACCCTTTGGTCTGCGCGACGTGCCAGATGACGAAACCAACCGAGATGCCGCCGATCAGTAACCGCAGCAGATCGTCGTCCGTTGCCCGGTAGAGCCATGCACCCAGCGCAACACCCGGTACACCCCCTAAAATCAGCAGCCACGAATCTGCCCAACTCCACCTCTTCCAATAGGGCCCCAAAGTGGCCACATCGATGACCATCAGAATCGGCAGCATCAGCGCCAAAGCCTGCCCTGGCTCCAGTATCAGCGCCAGAATCGACGAAGACGCAAAGGCCACGCCCGAGCCGAAACCGCCCTTTGAGATACCTGCAAATATCACCGCAGGGATCGCCACAGCAAAAAACATCAGGTTCAATTCGAACATGCACCGATCCCGGTTTTGGCTTGTCTCAAAGGCCCTTTAGCGCAATCACACATGGATCCGCAAACGGTATGCGGTTGTATGCCACGTCGCAGAACCCTTGCCTATTGCCGTTTTAGCGACTAGCACGACCGCGATTTCAAAACCGACCGGAGATATTCCAAATGGCCAGACCCAAGATTGCGCTGATCGGCGCGGGGAACATCGGCGGCACGCTTGCGCATCTTGCAGCTGTCAAAGAACTGGGTGACGTAGTCCTGTTTGACATCGCTGACGGACTGCCGCAGGGCAAGGCGCTCGACATTGCCGAGTCCGGCCCATCCGAAGGCTTTGACGCCTCGATGACGGGCACAAGCGACTATGCCGATATTGCTGGTGCGGATGTATGCATCGTGACCGCTGGCGTGGCTCGCAAGCCAGGCATGAGCCGCGATGACCTGCTGGGCATCAACCTGAAAGTCATGAAGTCGGTGGGTGAAGGCATCGCCGCGCACGCACCCGATGCCTTCGTGATCTGTATCACCAACCCGCTGGACGCGATGGTGTGGGCTCTGCGCGAATTCTCGGGTTTGCCGCACAACAAGGTTTGCGGCATGGCTGGTGTTCTGGACTCGGCGCGCTTCGCACACTTCCTGTCGGAAGAATTCAACGTCTCGATGCGTGACGTCACCGCATTTGTGCTGGGTGGTCACGGCGACACCATGGTGCCTTCGGTACGCTATTCGACAGTTGCCGGCATCCCGCTGCCCGATCTGGTCGAAATGGGCTGGACCACGCAGGAAAAGCTGGACGCCATCGTTCAGCGCACCCGTGACGGTGGCGCGGAAATCGTTGGCCTGCTGAAAACAGGTTCCGCTTATTACGCGCCTGCCACTTCGGCAATCGAAATGGCCGAAGCTTATCTGAAAGACCAGAAACGCGTTCTGCCTTGCGCTGCCTATTGCAGTGGTGAGCTGGGTGTTGATGGTCTGTACGTTGGCGTCCCAACTGTGATCGGTGCAGGCGGTGTTGAACGTATCGTCGACATCAAGCTGAACGAAGACGAGCAGGCCGGTTTCGACAACTCGGTCAACGCCGTGAAAGGCCTGATCGACGCGTGCAAAGGCATCGACAGCTCGCTGGCGTAAAACTGCGTTCAGATTGGAACTCAAGACCGGCCCATTTCTGGGCCGGTTTTCTTTTGCCCAGATTAATCAGGGTCGCGAATGTTGGCGCAAACGTCGCAAATCCCTTTTTTGAATGTGATTTTCGGTCCTCGTTCAGATTTTTCGAATCAATTCATCCGCTGGCTATTTTTGTGATCACACGCTAAAAACCCGTGATCACAAATAGCGAAAATCTTCGCTAAAAACCCATTGGACATCAAAAAACCCTTTAAACTTGACCGCTAGACACCCCTATAACGGTTAAACGCAGTCAGACGGGACAATTTCGATGAACATTCACGAATATCAGGCCAAAGCTCTTCTTCGCAGCTATGGCGCTCCGGTCTCCGATGGTCGCGCCGTGCTGCGCGCCGAGGAAGCCAAAACCGCAGCCGGTGAACTGGACGGCCCGCTTTGGGTAGTCAAAGCGCAAATCCACGCAGGCGGACGCGGCAAGGGTTCCTTCAAAGAAGCCGACGCCGGTGAAAAAGGCGGCGTGCGTCTGACCAAATCGGTCGAAGAAGCCGCCGAGGAAGCCAAGAAGATGCTGGGCCGCACGCTGGTCACGCATCAGACCGGCCCCGCAGGCAAGCAGGTCAACCGCATCTATATCGAAGCTGGTTCGGGCATCGAACGTGAACTGTACCTGGCCCTTCTGGTAGACCGCCAGACCAGCCGCATTTCGTTTGTCTGCTCGACCGAAGGCGGCATGGACATCGAAGAAGTGGCCGCTGCGACGCCCGAGAAAATCCTGTCCTTCTCGGTTGACCCTGCGACTGGGTATCAGCCCTATCACGGTCGCCGCATCGCGTTCTCGCTAGGCCTGCAAGGCGCTCAGGTCAAGCAATGCGTCAAACTGATGAACCAGCTGTATAATGCCTTCGTCGAGAAAGACATGGAGATGCTGGAGATCAACCCGCTGATCGTCTCGGACAGCGGCGACCTGAAAGTGCTGGATGCCAAGGTCGGGTTTGACGGCAACGCCGTTTACCGCCACCCGGATATTGCAGAACTGCGCGACACGACCGAGGAAGACCCCAAGGAACTGGAAGCTTCCAAGTACGACCTTAACTATATCGCGCTGGATGGTGAGATCGGTTGCATGGTCAACGGCGCGGGTCTGGCGATGGCCACCATGGACATCATCAAGCTGTACGGGGCTGAGCCTGCCAACTTCCTCGACGTGGGTGGCGGTGCCACCAAAGAGAAAGTGACCGAGGCGTTCAAGATCATCACCTCGGACCCGCAGGTCAAAGGCATTCTGGTTAACATCTTCGGCGGCATCATGCGCTGTGACGTCATCGCCGAGGGCGTTGTCGCCGCGGTGAAAGAGGTCGGCCTGCAGGTTCCGCTGGTCGTGCGTCTGGAAGGCACGAATGTCGAGAAAGGCAAAGAGATCATCAACACCTCTGGCCTGGACGTGATCGCGGCAGACAACCTGAAAGACGGTGCCGAGAAGATCGTGAAGGCTGTTAAGGGTTAAGCTGCTTGCGGTGGGGTTGGCTTAAAGCCCGCCCCACAGCGCGAACAACTCAGCAAGTGTTTCTTGTTGAGAGGAATCGAAAGAAGCAATCGATCTGATGACCATCCCCATCTTCCTCATAGGTCTAGAACGCGCCACAGGGCGGGCGCGTTTGATGGAGCAGGAACTGCAAAAGGCAGGCCTGTCGGCTACGCGCGTTAATGCTGTTGATTGCGACGCCGCCACCCGTGAGGATTTCCTGCGCGAATGCAAGGCCGAGGGGCCGTGGGGTTATTTTCATACCAAGGATATGGCCTGCACCCTCAGCCATGCCAAAGCGTGGGAAGCATTGATCGCCTCGGACGCGGAACAGGCGTTGATCCTTGAGGATGACGTGTTTCTGTCACCGGAACTGGCCGATTGGCTGAATGACCCGTCCTGGTGGCCCGCAGATGCCGATATCGTGCGGTTTGAACGCTGGCGCAGCACCAAGCTTTATGTCGCGCTTGGGCGCAAGCGGTTGATCCATCTGGGGCGGGAGCTGCGCCTGATGCGGTCTCGCCATCCCGGAGGCGCCGCATACGCGCTGACACGGCAAGCGGCACAACATTTTCTGGCACAGAAACCCTATGATATCACGTTGGACGGGCTGTTGTTCAACCCGTCAGCCTCACCAGCGGCCCGTCAGATCAACATCTATCAGGTGATCCCGGCCATGGTCGAACAGGGCAACGAAGCGCCCGGCGAATACAATATGGGGGCACCGCGCAGTCGGCCCAAAGGCTGGCCATTGGTCCGGCAAAAGATCCGGCGCGGCATTGTTGAAATCAGCAGCGGGCTGCGCACCACGGCCAATCTGGCCTTGGGTCGTGCCACGCTCGAAAAAATACCTTATGCGCCGCAGGTTCTGCCGGCGACTGAACCCAATCAATCCAACACCGCCTAGAGAAAGGGACAAAATGGCAGTCCTCATCGACGAAAACACTAAAGTGATCTGTCAGGGCTTTACCGGCTCGCAGGGCACATTCCACAGCGAACAGGCCATTGCCTATGGCACCAAGATGGTCGGCGGCGTAACCCCCGGCAAAGGCGGGATGGAGCATCTGGGCCTGCCCGTGTTCAACTCGGTCCACGAGGCCAAGCATGTGACCGAAGCCAACGCCTCGGTAATCTACGTGCCGCCGCCCTTCGCGGCTGACTCGATCCTCGAAGCGATTGATGCCGAGATGGAGGTGATCGTCTGCATTACCGAAGGCATCCCGGTTCTGGACATGATGAAGGTGAAGCGCGCGCTGGAAGGCTCAAGCTCGCGCCTGATCGGCCCGAACTGCCCCGGTGTCATCACACCTGACGCCTGCAAGATCGGCATCATGCCCGGTCACATCCACAAGCGTGGCTCGGTCGGCGTTGTGTCGCGTTCCGGCACCCTGACCTATGAGGCCGTCAAGCAGACCACCGATGTGGGACTGGGTCAGTCCACCTGCGTGGGCATCGGCGGCGACCCGATCAAAGGAACCGAGCATATTGATGTGCTGGAATGGTTCCTGGCGGACGACGAGACCGAGTCGATCATCATGATCGGTGAGATCGGTGGCTCTGCCGAGGAAGAAGCGGCACAGTTCCTGGCGGATGAGGCCAAGAAGGGCCGCAAAAAGCCGACCGCCGGTTTCATCGCAGGCCGCACAGCCCCTCCGGGCCGCCGCATGGGCCACGCGGGCGCGATTGTCGCCGGTGGCAAGGGCGGTGCCGAGGACAAGATCGAAGCCATGCGCTCGGCCGGTATTGTCGTAGCCGAAAGCCCGGCGCAGCTGGGTGAAGCTGTGCTGGAAGCGATTGGCTGATATAGCAGCTTCGGCTGTCTAATCGGGGAGGAACGGAACATATGACCTTTAGTGAGGCTGTCAGAACGTGTTTCTCCAAATTCTTCACTTTTTCGGGCCGTGCATCGCGGCCCGAATACTGGTTCTTTTTCCTGTTCGTCGTGATCTGGGGCTTCATCGCCGGGATCATCGACTGGCAGTTCTTCACGCAGGTCTCGGTCACCGAAAGCGATGAGGTGAAATCCGTCACCGCCACGTCCAGCCAACCGGTCCAAAGCATTGTCGGCCTGATCGTCTTTTTCCCCCATCTGGCCGTCGCATGGCGGCGGATGCATGACACTGGGCGCAGCGGGCTTTACGCCTTGCTGCCGATCCTTCTGATCCTTGGCGCCTTTGCGGTTCTGATCTTTGGCATTGGTATTGCCAGCCAGTTCCATGGCGGAACGCTCGACATATTGTTTACTCGCGCAACATTGCTGATCGTCATTCCGACACTTATCGTTCTTTTTGTGTCGCCCCTCCTGGTTCTGTGGTGGCTGACCCGCCCCAGCCAACCAGGCACCAACCAATACGGTCCCAACCCATATGAGGTAGCCCAATGACCGAACACTCGCCCAACTCTGCCTTTCACGCCTCAAGCTTCATGCAGGGGCACAATGCCGAATATCTGGAGCAGCTTTACGCCCAATACACCAAGAACCCCGGTGCCGTAGACGCGGCCTGGGTTGAGTTCTTCAAGGCTATGGGTGACGCCGCGCCGGATGTGCAGCGCGAGGCCGAAGGTCCTTCTTGGGCGCGGACCGACTGGCCGCCCATGCCTGCCGATGATCTGACAGGCGCATTGACAGGGGAGTGGGCCGAGATTGACGCCAAAGCGGCGGGCAAGAAGATCAAGGACAAGGCCGAAGCAAAGGGCGTTGAGGTTAGCGATGACCAGATCAAACGCGCCGTGCTGGACAGCCTGCGCGCCCTGATGCTGATCCGGGCCTATCGGATCCGGGGCCATCTGGCCGCAGATCTGGACCCGCTGGGGATGCGCGCGGCATCCAATCACCCAGAGCTGGATCCAAAGACCTACGGCTTTACCGACGCCGACATGGACCGGCCGATCTTTATCGACAACGTTCTGGGGCTTCAGGTGGCCTCGATGCGGCAGATCGTCGAGATTGTGAAGCGGACCTATTGCGGCACCTTTGCGCTGCAATACATGCATATCTCGAACCCCGAAGAAGCCGCTTGGCTGAAAGAGCGGATCGAAGGTTACGGCAAGGAAATCGCGTTCACCAAGGAAGGCCGCAAGGCGATCCTGAACAAGATGGTTGAGGCCGAGGGTTTTGAGAAATTCCTGCACGTCAAATACATGGGCACCAAACGCTTTGGTCTGGACGGCGGTGAAGCGCTGATCCCTGCAATGGAGCAGATCATCAAGCGCGGTGGTGCGCTTGGCCTCAGCGACATCGTCATCGGGATGCCGCACCGGGGGCGTCTGAACATTCTGGCCAACGTGATGGGCAAACCGTACCGCGCCATCTTCAACGAATTCCAGGGTGGCAGCTTCAAGCCCGAGGATGTGGATGGTTCAGGCGACGTGAAATACCACCTCGGCGCATCCAGCGACCGTGAGTTTGACGGCAATTCTGTGCACCTGTCACTGACCGCCAACCCCTCGCACCTTGAGGCGGTGAACCCGGTGGTTCTGGGCAAGGTTCGCGCCAAACAGGATCAGCTTGGTGACACGGATCGCACCAAGGTCATGGCCATCCTGCTGCATGGCGACGCGGCCTTTGCCGGTCAGGGTGTCGTGGCCGAAGGGTTTGGTCTGTCTGGTCTGCGCGGTCATAAGACCGGCGGCACTATGCATATCGTGGTAAACAACCAGATCGGCTTTACCACTGCGCCGCACTTCTCGCGCTCGAGCCCCTATCCGACGGATATCGCGTTGATGGTTGAAGCGCCGATTTTCCACGTGAACGGGGATGACCCCGAAGCCGTGGTACATGCCGCCAAGGTGGCAACTGAGTTCCGTCAGAAGTTCCACAAAGATGTGGTTCTGGATATCTTCTGCTACCGCCGGTTTGGTCACAACGAGGGCGATGAGCCCATGTTCACCAACCCAATCATGTACAAAAAGATCAAAACGCACAAAACCACGCTGTCTCTGTACACCGAGCGTTTGGTCAAAGACGGCCTGATCCCCGAGGGTGAGATCGAGGACATGAAGGCCGCCTTCCAGGCACACCTGAACGACGAGTTCGAAGCCGGAAAAGACTACAAGCCCAACAAGGCCGACTGGCTGGATGGACGCTGGTCGCATCTGGACAAGAACAAAGACGAGTACATGCGCGGTGAGACAGCGATCACGCCTGAGACTCTGGCCGAGGTCGGCGGCGCGCTGACCCGCGCCCCGGCCGGGTTTGCCCTGCACAAAACCGTCGGTCGTCTGCTGGACCACAAGAAGCAGATGTTTGAATCCGGCACGGGCTTTGATTGGGCCACCGGTGAGGCACTGGCCTTCGGATCGCTGTTGACCGAAGGCTACCCGGTGCGTCTGTCAGGCCAGGACGCCACGCGCGGCACGTTCAGCCAACGCCATTCGGGATTCATCCATCAGGAAACCGAAGAACGGTATTACCCGCTGAACAACATTCGCGCAGGTCAGTCGCATTACGAAGTGATTGACTCGATGCTGTCCGAATATGCGGTGCTTGGGTTTGAATACGGTTATTCGCTTGCTGAACCCAATGCCCTGACCCTGTGGGAAGCGCAGTTTGGTGACTTCGCCAACGGCGCGCAGATCATGTTTGACCAGTTCATCAGTTCAGGTGAATCGAAATGGCTGCGGATGTCCGGTCTGGTCACGCTGCTGCCGCACGGGTTCGAAGGCCAAGGCCCCGAACACTCATCCGCGCGTCTGGAACGGTTCCTGCAAATGTGCGGTCAGGACAACTGGATCGTGGCGAACTGTACGACGCCCGCAAACTATTTCCACATCCTGCGCCGTCAGTTGCACCGCACCTTCCGCAAGCCGCTGATCCTTGTGACACCCAAGTCGTTGCTGCGCCACAAACTGGCCGTCAGCACCGCCGAGGATTTCACAACCGGTTCCAGCTTCCACCGGGTGCTGTGGGATGACGCGCAAAAAGGGAATTCGGACACCAAGCTGGTAGCGGATGACAAGATCAAGCGGGTCGTCATGTGCTCGGGCAAGGTCTATTTCGATCTGCTGGAGGAACGTGATGCGCGTGGCATCGACGACATCTACCTGATGCGGATCGAACAGTATTACCCCTTCCCTGCGCATTCGCTGATCAACGAGCTTGAGCGCTTCAAAGGAGCCGAGATGGTCTGGTGTCAGGAAGAACCCAAGAACCAGGGTGCCTGGTCGTTCATTGAACCTAATATCGAATGGGTTCTGACCCGGATCGGCGCAAAACACAAACGTCCGGTCTATGCCGGTCGCGCAACATCGGCCTCGCCCGCGACGGGTTTGGCCAGCCAACACAAAGCCCAACAAGAAGCGCTGGTGAACGAAGCGCTGAGCATTAAAGGAAAGTAAGCGATGACGATTGAAGTTCGTGTTCCCACGCTTGGCGAGTTGGTCACCGAAGCCACTGTTGCCACATGGTTCAAGAAGCCCGGCGATGCGGTCGCCGTGGATGAGATGCTGTGTGAGTTGGAAACTGACAAGGTCACAGTGGAAGTGCCTTCTCCCTCTGCGGGTGTGATGGCAGAGATTGTAGCCGCCGAAGGCGACACCGTTGGCGTTGATGCTCTGCTTGCCACCATCACGGCTGGCGAAGGCGCGGCTGCTGCCCCGGCTGCAGCAGCGGCCCCTGCTGCCGCGCCAGCTGCTGCGGGTGGGTCTGTTGATGTGATGGTTCCTACACTTGGAGAATCCGTCACGGAAGCCACCGTTTCAACCTGGTTCAAACAGGTTGGCGACAGCGTCGCGCAGGACGAAATGTTGTGTGAATTAGAAACCGATAAAGTCTCGGTCGAGGTTCCGGCTCCGGCTGCGGGTGTTCTTGCTGAAATCGTTGCGCCGGAGGGTGCAACTGTGGATGCAACCGCCAAACTGGCCGTAATCTCTGGCGCTGCCGCGGGCGCGGCACCTGCACCTGCTCAGGCGGCAGCAGCGGCCCCGGCAGCCGCAAGCACCGGCAAGGACGTGGCGAATGCACCCTCTGCTGAAAAAGCGATGGCCGAAGCCGGATTGTCAGCAGATCAGGTCACTGGTACCGGTCGCGATGGTCGCATCATGAAGGAAGACGTGGCAAAAGCAGTCGCTACAGCCGCGGCTCCGGCGCCAGCACCGACGGCACCGGCCCCGGCCGCTCAGGCTCCACGAGCACCGGTTGCGGCTGAAGACGAGGCCCGCGAAGAACGCGTTCGCATGACCCGTCTGCGTCAGACCATCGCCAAGCGTCTTAAGGATGCGCAAAACACGGCCGCGATCCTGACCACCTATAACGAGGTGGACATGACCGAGGTGATGGCCCTTCGGAACCAGTACAAGGACCAGTTCGAGAAGAAACATGGCGTGCGTCTTGGTTTCATGTCGTTCTTCACCAAGGCCTGTTGCCATGCGTTGAAAGAAGTGCCCGAGGTGAATGCCGAGATTGACGGCAATGACATCGTCTACAAGAACTTCGTCCACATGGGCGTCGCCGCTGGCACACCGCAAGGTCTGGTGGTTCCGGTCATCCGTGATGCGGACAGCATGTCCTTTGCCGCGATCGAAAAAGCCATTGCCGAAAAGGGCAAGCGCGCCCGCGACGGTAAACTGTCCATGGCTGAAATGCAGGGCGGCACGTTCACCATTTCGAACGGTGGTGTCTATGGCTCGCTGATGTCGTCGCCGATCCTGAACCCCCCGCAGTCGGGTATTCTGGGGATGCACAAGATTCAGGATCGTCCGATGGTCATCAACGGTGAGATCAAGATCCGCCCGATGATGTATCTGGCGCTGTCCTATGACCACCGGATCGTCGATGGTAAAGGCGCGGTGACCTTCCTTGTCCGCGTGAAAGAGGCGCTGGAAGACCCACGCCGCCTGCTGATGGATCTGTAATCATGGCGACACATGTACTTTGGCAGGCCGATGTGGCCGATTTCGACGTCTGGCTGAAAGTCTTCAAGGAAGATCGAAAGATGCGTGAGGCCGCGGGTATCCGCGACCTCCATATCTGGCGCGACCCTGAGCAGAAAGATCATGCCGTGGCATTGTTCGAAATCACCGATTTGGAGCGCGCGCAGAACTTTATCGAGTCAGAAGAGCTCGCCATGCACCATGAACGTGGGGGCGTGGCCCATATTCACACAAAAGTTCTGACACCCGTCTGAACATGATGGCGGAGCATCAGGGGTGACACACCTTTTGCATACGCTCCGCCACAGAACTCATACGTACTCAACACGGCGTCTTGCAATGAATGCAGAACTGACAGCACTGACCATGGCCGCCCTTCTACAGGTTCTGCAGTTTGTTCTTATGGCAGTCCCTGCAAATCTGGAATTGGGTCCGGGCAAAACCATGTCCGCTCGTGACAGGGCCAGATTGGGCGGGTCCTTGGAAGATCAGCTCTCGGATGGGACAGCGCGGCTCTACCGTGCCCTCAACAACCATTTCGAAGGCTTGATCCTGTTTGCCATAGCTTGTGTCGTCGTCACCGTTTCAGGCAAGGAAAACGCACTGACGGCCACCTGCGCCTGGACCTATCTGGCCGCGCGCGTGATGTATGTTCCCGCATACTATTTCGGTTGGAAACCATGGCGCAGCGTCATTTGGTTCTTCGGGTTTCTGGCCACAACCCTCATGCTTTTGGTGGTTTTGCTATGAGACCGCCAACCCATATCCTGTTCAGAGGTTCCTGCCCTGCAACAGCCCGAATTCTCAAGGAGATCTTCCATGGCAAACTATGACGTTATCGTAATCGGCGCCGGTCCCGGCGGCTATGTCTGCGCCATCCGCTGCGCTCAGCTTGGTCTGAAAACCGCCGTGGTCGAAGGGCGCGATACGCTGGGCGGCACCTGTCTGAACGTGGGCTGTATCCCGTCTAAGGCGTTGCTGCACGCCTCGCACCAGCTGCACGAGGCCGAGCATAACTTTGCCAAGATGGGTCTTAAGGGCAAAGCACCTTCGGTCGACTGGAAGCAGATGCAGGCCTACAAGGACGAGGTGATCGAGGGCAACACCAAGGGCATCGAATTCCTGTTCAAGAAGAACAAGATCGACTGGTTGAAAGGCTGGGGATCGATCCCTGCCGCTGGTCAGGTCAAGGTTGGCGATGAGGTTCACGAAACTAAGAACATCATCATTGCGTCTGGGTCCGAACCCTCTTCGCTGCCTGGTGTCGAAGTAGACGAGAAAGTCGTTGTGACCTCAACCGGCGCACTGTCGCTAGGCAAGATCCCGAAAAAAATGGTCGTCATCGGCGCGGGTGTGATCGGGCTTGAGCTGGGCTCGGTCTACAGCCGACTGGGGGCTGAGGTGACGGTGATTGAATTCCTCAAGGAAATCACGCCGGGTATGGACCCCGAAGTGCAAAAGACGTTCCAGCGCATATTGAAAAAGCAGGGCCTGAACTTTGTGATGGGTGCCGCGGTGCAAAAGACCGAAGCGACCAAGACCAAGGCCAAGGTCACCTACAAACTGCTCAAGGATGACAGCGAGCACGTGATCGACGCCGATACCGTTCTGGTCGCCACTGGGCGCAAGCCGTATTCCGACGGTTTGGGACTGGACGCCTTGGGTGTTGAGATGACCCAACGCGGCCAGATCAAGGTGGGTTCCGACTGGCAAACCAACGTGCCGGGCATCTATGCCATCGGCGACGTCACCGAAGGCCCGATGCTGGCGCACAAAGCTGAAGACGAGGGCATGGCCGCAGCCGAGCAGGTTGCAGGCAAACATGGTCATGTGAACTATGGCGTTATTCCAGGCGTAATCTACACCTGGCCCGAAGTTGCAAATGTGGGTGAGACCGAAGCAACGCTGAAGGAACAAGGGCGCGCCTATAAAGTCGGCAAGTTCATGTTCATGGGCAATGGACGCGCCAAGGCCAACTTTGCCTCGGACGGGTTCGTGAAAATCCTCGCCGACAAGGAAACAGATCGCATTCTTGGGGCTCACATCATTGGCCCGGCTGCGGGTGATCTGATTCATGAGGTCTGCGTTGCGATGGAGTTCGGCGCTTCGGCAGAAGATCTGGCCCTGACCTGTCACGCGCACCCAACCTATTCAGAGGCTGTGCGCGAAGCCGCGCTGGCCTGCGGTGACGGGCCAATCCACTCCTGATCCGATACTTGTGAAACCGGAGTATTGCGAGGCTCTGCCTCGCGCTCCGAGGTATTTTGAGCCAGATGAAGCGGGGGATCCCGACTTTGTCTGTTTCATAGTTATCCAGGGCAGGTGTGGCAGGGCAGAACCGCTGTTACCACATGGTTTTCCGGGCGCGCCCATGCCATTCCGCATCATAATGTGCGCCACCTTCGTCGCCGCTGGATGCCTCGGCAAGCAGCTCTCCCACGGTTGGAAGCTGCGCGCTTTCATCCTCGCTGGTCCAGGTTCGAGCCCGCATCAAAGCGCGCGCGCATTGGCTGTAAATTTCGCTGATCTCAATCAGAATAACGGTCGCCGGGCGCTTGCCATGTTTTTCAAACCGGGCGCGTAGCTCTTCGTCAGCCGTGAGTTTAGCGGTTCCGTTCAATCGAATGACTGTGTTCGATCCGGGTACGAAAAACATCAATGAAACACGTGGGTCGCGCACGATGTTCCGCAGGGAATCCAAACGGTTGTTGCCACGCCAATCTGGCATGGCCAGTGTTCGCGGGTCCAATTCCAGCACAACCGGGCCATCATCGCCACGCGGGCTGCCGTCCACGCCTTCCGGACCGACGGTAGTGAGCACACAAAGGCGCGATGCCATAATCCATTTGCGATACAATGGTGTCAGATGACGAACGACCTTACGCAAAGATGGTGCGCCGGGTTTCCCATAGTGGGTTTCCAGCGTTGCAATGTCGTCAATGGTGTCCATCAGGATCAAACCCCACTTCGCGCATCAGTTCATTCGAGCGTGTTTCAATCACATCTTCCAATCGACCAAGAAAATCGTCCCGCTCAACCCCGGGTTCAATTGGCTCAAGAAAATCCACGATCGCGAGGCCGGGTTTGCGCATGACCCCGGTCCGGGGCCAAAACACTCCGGCATTTGTAGCCACTGGCACACAGGGTACTCCGAGACCTTCATAGAGAACGGCTGTACCGATCTTGTACGGTTTCTTAACCCCTGGTGCGACGCGCGTGCCTTGAGGGTAGATCACCAGTTGCCCAGGTTCTGAAAACTCTTTCGCCACGTCCTTAACCATCTTCGCAACCGCTGCGCCGCGCTTGCCGCGATTGACCGGAATACAGCCAAGCCGACGGGCATACATTCCGATGACCGGTGTAAACAGGAGTTCACGCTTCATGATGAACTTCCCATGGGGAATAGCGCTGAAGATCATGATGATATCAAGGAACGACTGATGCTTGGCACCCACGACCACTTCATTGGTTGGCGCGGTGCCCCGAACCTCACACCGAATACCCACCATCCAACGAGCCAGCCACATGGTGCTATTTGCGTACGTTTTACACGCCCTCAGAGCCCCGCGTTTCGAGAACAGGGCGTAAGGCAGAAATACAATGCCAAGGATCAGCATCCAGGCGTAGATCACGATCATGAAGACCAAAGAGCGCACCCACTGAACGGCTTTGAACATCAGGAAAGTTCCTTCAACTTGCGTCGGGCCGCAGCCCAGGTGGCGAAAAAGGCGACAGCCGCGCCAAGAATGGGGATGAGAATGGGCAGCACCCAATCGGTGCCCTGAAAGCCCACCCCGCTCAGAAAGCCGCCGGCATCCGAGGCTTCGGGCAGCAACAAAACGCCCGTCATACCCAGCAAGGTCCCAATAAAGGCACCGAAAAAGGCGCGATAGGTAAAGCGCCGGACAAAAGCCCCGGCGATAAATCTGTCGCGCGCGCCAACCAGACGCAACACCTCGATGATCTGCGCATTGGCCGCCAGAGACGCATTTGCCGCAAGCGTGATCATGGCAGCGGTTGCTCCTCCGATCAGCAGGATCGAGATCCACCCCAAACGCCGTAGCGACATAGCCGCCTCGACAAGAGGTTCACGCCAACGCGTATGATCATCCAGCACCGCGCCCGGCACTTCGGCTCCCAGACGCAAACGCAGACCCGTCACATCCATTCCCGGTTCACCTTCGGTGATTTCGATGAGCTGCGGGATGGGCAAACTGTCCAAAGGCAGGTCCATTCCGAACCACGGCGACAAAAGCGCGGCCTGTTCCTCGGCACTTAAGGCGCGAGCAGACGCGACGCCAGGTGTCTGGCTGAGCACCGACAAGGCTGCTTCAGTCTGCGCAGCAAGCTGCTCTGCGGGGGCATTGATCCTCAGGGTTGCGGCCCCCGCCAGTTCCGAGGCCCAACGGTCGGCAATCCGGCCAGACGCAAGCGCCAACGCCAGTGCAAACACCACCAGAAATGCCATCGCCCCGGCAACAAACAAAGTCAGATGAGCAGTGTATCCGGTTGGCGGAACGACACGGTTCGCCCGCGAATCGCCACGCAGCAGGGTATTTACCTCAGCTCTGGTCATAGGTCGGCCCCCGCCAGATGCAGCTTGCGCTGAGAAATCCGCAGCACGCGTGCCTGAACCTGACTTTTGGCGGCTCGGATCAGGCTCATGTCATGGGTTGCGATCAATACTGTCTTGCCCATCCTGTTCAACTCGATCAGCAGGCGCAGCAGACGTTGGGACATTTCCCAATCCACATTGCCCGTGGGCTCGTCCGCCAAGACGACATCGGGCGACAGGATAACAGCACGGGCCAAGGCAGCGCGTTGACGTTCGCCTCCGGACAATTCAGGCGGGTGTGCTTCAAGCCGCGCGCCAAGCCCCACCCAACTGAGCAATTCGTTCAGATTGTCCTGTTCTGACGTTTCAGAGCGCCCGGACACCATCAGTGGCAAAGCGACGTTTTCCGCAAGCGTCATATGGTCCAGGAACTGACAATCCTGATGTACGACACCGACACGACGACGCAGCACAGCCAGTTGATCCCGGTCAAGTGAGGAAATGTCCTGATCAAATACGCTCAGACGCCCCGAGGTTGGCAGCAGGGCCCCATAACACAGTTTGAGCAGCGTTGTTTTGCCCGCGCCGGACGGGCCGGTCAGAAAGTGAAACGATCCCGGCTGCAATTGAACCGAGACGTCGCTCAGCAATTCGCCGCCACCGTAGGTGTAGCTGACATTTTCCAGCTCGATCACACGTGCCCCCATTATTTGCCGCTCTTCTTGCCCGAGCAGGGTGGCGGATTCAATGGCTCTACCGAGTCCAATTGGTGACACTTGGCCCATGAAACCGAAAACGCCCTTTGCTGACGGGTCTTAACGGAATATCATCCCTGAAAAAACTATTATCGGCCCATCGCCCGGCCGGGGAGGCAGCATGCGTCTTACATGTCCGAATTGCGGTGCGCAGTACGAAGTTCCTGACGAGGTTATCCCCGAGGAAGGTCGTGACGTGCAGTGTTCCAACTGCGATCAGACCTGGTTTCAGCCCAAGCACCCTGAAGGATCTGTAACCGCGCCAGTCGAAGACGCCGAAGCGCCGGAACAGGAACAGGTTGAAGCGGCGGATCAGCCGACAGAAGAGCCTGAGACCACAGAAGCGGTCACCTCTGACGTTGCGGACACTTCGGCATCTACGGGCAACGTCGATCCGTCAGTTGCCAATATTCTTAAAGAAGAAGCCGAGCGCGAGGCGGAGTTGCGTGCGCAGGAAGGCAGCAACCTGGAAAGCCAGCCCGATCTGGGATTGGATCAACCGCCAGAGCCCAAGGTCAAGCCCAAGCGACCAGCCGCCTCGGAGACCGCTGTTGACGCTGGTCAAAAAGATGCGCTTCCGGATGTCGAGGCGATCAATTCCAGTATGCGCACGGATGAGACAGAAGACGCAGGACCCGCCCCGCGCAAATCAGGCGGGTTCCTTCGCGGATTTGCGCTGATGCTGATCATCGGCGTGGTTCTGTACCTGATCTACGGCAACGCGCAGCAGATCGGCGAAGCCGTGCCACAGGCTGACCCACTGCTCAGCTCATATGTGTCCTTGGTGGATCAGGCCCGCATCTGGCTTGAAGCTCAGGCTGGCGCTCAGAACTAAAGTTAAAACCGCTCCAACAGACGTTTGAGGTATTCCAGCTCAATCTCGGGGCGGTCCGTTTCTCCGGTCCGGCGGCGGATTTCATCCAGTAACTCGCGCGCCCGGCGATAAACGTCTTCGCCCTGCAGCAGGTTTTCGTCAGTTGAGATCGAACCACCGGCCCCCGGGTTGCGGCCCAGAGGATCGCGATTGTTGGCTTGCGCCTCGCCTTCCTGTGTACCCTGACCCGGCTGGTTTTGCTGGTTCTGGGCCATGGCCTCTCCTAGTGAACGCATCCCCTCGCGCAGCGCTTCCATGGCTTCGGACTGACGATCGATGGCTTCGGCCAGATCATCCCCGCGCAGGGCCTGTTCCGCCTCGTCCATGGCGCGACCGGCGCGGCCAAGCGCATCCCGGGCCGCGTCGCCTTCAGGTGTACCGGCGCCGGGCAGATTTTGCTGCTGGCGGTTCAGTTCATTGCGCAGGGCCTGCTGACGGTCCGCCAGTGATCCCTGCCCCTGCTCGCCCTCTCCGGCCTGATCCGAGCCTTGGCCCTGACCACCCTGGCCTTCGTGGCTTTGCCCCCGGCCAAGCCCGCCATTGCGGCCTTCATTGCCCTGACTTTCACCGGATTGCGCACCGGGGTTGAACTGTTCTTGCAAGTCGCGGAACGCCTGATCGCTCAGACCTTGCTGTTCGCGCAGGGTTTCAGCCAGACCTTCCATCGCCTGCTGCCCTTCGGATTGTTGGCCTTGCCCCTGACCCTGGGTCACGCGCATGTTTTCCATCATCTGCTGGAACTCTTCCAGCGCCTGCTGGGCCTCGGCCATCCGACCTTGCTCCATCAGCTCCTGAATGCGGTCCATCATGCGCTGCAGGTCATCCTGCGTCATCTGTAGGGATTCACCGCTCTGTCCGGGCTGGTTTTCGCCTTCCTGACCATTCTGCTGAGCAAGACGTTGTAGCTGCTGCAGGTAATCCTGCGTCGCTTCGCGCAACTCTTGCATAAGCTCGGCGATTTCTTCGTCGCTGGCCCCGTTTTGCATCGCTTCGGTCAAACGCTCTTGTGCGCGCCGCATACGTTCCAATGCGTCCGCCAAGGTGCCATCCTCGATCAACACGGCAAGCTCCCACAGGGCTTGCGCGATCTCTTCCTGCTGCTCCGGGTTCAGCGCTCCGTAGGTCTGGAAGGCTTCCAGCCGCCGTAAGGCCACCCGCAAGCGCAGGTAAGCAGTGTCCGACCGGAACAGATCCTCTGGCAGATGAGAGACAGCCCGCAAAAGCTGTGCCACGCGCGGTGCGTTGGAACGCGACCAGAGCAGATCACGCCGCTGTTCGATCACCGCTGCCGCCAGCGGGTCAAAGAATTGACGGGCTGGCAAGGCAGTCATAAAAGGCTCGGACGCAGACTGCTGATCTGCCGCATCCACGGCCATCAACGTGATCTTCACTGGCAGATGGGCCCAGGGGTGCTGTGAAAAATCTTCGATCAGATCTTCGCTGAAATCCGCACGGTCACCGGTGATCGGCATTGGCAATTCGATCTCAATCACCTCTCGCGGCTCAGGCTTGATCGTCAGGCCATGACGGCGATCCACCGCCGCCAGATCCAATTCGATCCGGGCTGATCCCGAGACTACGCCATAATCGTCGCTGGCGACATAGGGCAGCTTCATTTGCCCGCCCGCCTCGGCTTTGGCAGATCCGGCAACGGCGATCTTTGGTGTTGCATCGTCGATGACCTGCACGGCCCATTCGCGGCCTGCAGGGCCATCAATGCGCATTTGGCCTGAACGTTCAGCCACGAACTCCTGTTCGGGATCGATTGCAGCCTCAGTCCCCAAGGTCGAACTGTTCTCGGTCAGGCTATGTGCGCCGACCTCACCATACATCCGCAAGGTAATGCGGCTGCCTTTCGGGACTGACAGCTCTGTATCGGCTTGATCCGCAAGATACAGCGTTGGCAGGCCGGTGTATCTTGGGGGTTCAACCCAACCTTCCCATGTCGGGCCTTGCCCCGCATTTGCGGTTCCGGGCGCCATATCGGCCACCGAACCTACGCGCCACAAAGAGCCAAACAGAACCGCCACCACAAAAGCCAACAGCGCTGCATAGCGCAGCGCGTAAGGATCACGCGACGCCAGCCGCAAGTCAGGTTTGGCGGGTGCAGCAGCTGCAGCGCGCTGCGCCATCCGGTCTTTGTGGGCCTGCCACAGTGCGACCGAGTCCTGATCTGTGGACCCAATCGCTTGATCATCCATCAAGGCTTGTATCGGGCGACCGGGCAGCGTCTCATCCAACCGCATGAGCGCATCTGCACGAGACGGCAGGCTAACTCTTCTCAACCCCCAAACACCCGCCACAACGATCGAAATCAACGACAGCGCGCCCGCGCCCCAAACGACCTCAACGGCAAATTGGTCTTGCAGACCCAGCATCAGCGCCGCAAGCAGGACCATCAGGATCGAGAACAGCGGCCAGAACGCACGCAATACCTGTTCAGCCACCATGCCCATGTGGGTCAACCACAAGGACAGGCGCGGAATGGGCAGGTTTGATCTGTTGGTCACGGCGGGCCTCCGGGGTTGGGCCCGCGCGGTTATCGCATCAGAGCCACGAAGGTATGGTATCGCGGTTTATGATTTCGTCAAAGCTTGGCCGTTCACGAATGACTGCAAATTGATCACCATTCACCAAAACTTCGGGGATCAGCGGGCGGGTGTTGTATTCGCTGGCCATAACCGCTCCGTACGCGCCTGCGCTGCGGAAGGCGATCAGATCCCCTGATTTCAAAGGCGGCATATTGCGCTGCTTGGCAAAGGTATCCCCCGATTCGCACACGGGGCCCACTATGTCATAGGGTTGCTGTTCAACCCCGGCCGCCGGTTCCTGTACCGCAACGATGTCGTGATGCGCCTCGTACATCGCCGGGCGGATCAGATCGTTCATGGCTCCGTCCAGGATCAGGAAATCCCGACCTTCGCCAGACTTCACGTAAATCACCTTGCTGACCATCAACCCGGCATTGCCCGCGATCAGGCGGCCCGGCTCGATCTCGATCTCGCAGCCCAGATGGCCGAGTGTTTTCTTGATCAGGGCGCCATATTCCACCGGCAACGGCGGCGCGTCATTCGAGCGGGTGTAGGGGATGCCCAACCCGCCCCCAAGATCGAGGCGGCGTATGTTGTGACCTTCAGCGCGCAACTGTTCGGTCAGTTCAGCAACCTTGGAATAGGCCAACTCGAAGGGCTCAAGTTCGGTCAATTGCGAGCCGATATGGACGTCGATCCCGATCACCTCCAGCCCCGGCAGGCTGGCGGCATGTGCATAGACCTCGGAGGCGCGCGCAATCGGAATGCCGAACTTGTTTTCGGACTTGCCGGTCGCGATCTTGGCGTGGGTCTTGGCATCCACGTCAGGGTTCACCCGAACAGTGATCGGCGCAACAACGCCCAGCTCTAGTGCGACCGCGTTGATCACGTCCATCTCTGGCTCGGATTCAACGTTGAACTGGCGGATTCCACCTGTCAGTGCGGTGCGAATCTCGTCCGCCGTTTTACCGACACCCGAAAAGACGATCTTGTCGCCTGAAACGCCTGCAGCTTTGGCGCGCAAGTATTCCCCGCCCGAAACCACGTCCATTCCTGCACCCGCCTGTGCCAGGGTCTTCAAAATGGCCTGGTTGCTGGCCGCTTTCATCGCGTAGCAGACCAGATGATCGGTGCCGTCCAGCGCATCATCAAACAGCTTGAAGTGACGCAGCAGTGTCGCCGTCGAATAGACGTAAAAAGGGGTTCCGACCGCTGCAGCGATTTCGGAAACAGGGACATCCTCGGCGAAAAGCGCGCCGTCGCGGTAGAGAAAATGATCCATACCCGCGCGCTTAGACCAGAAGGCGACTGCGGATCAATGGATTCCGCACTCAGCGTCCTTGTTAATTTGTGGTGGAAACACCCACACGGCCATAGCCAGAGATTGAAATGCCGCTGCCAGATTGCTTGGGCTCTGCCGCAGGCTCGGGGCGTCGCGCGGAGGAAGGTTCACATGCCGCCAGTGCCGCAAATGCCAAAATCAGTCCAACTGTTCTCATGTCAGTGTCTTTTCGTTGAGAGAATCGACGCGTTGTTGCACGCGTCCTAAGTGGGGTAACGGGCCTATGTGCGCAATATCAAAAGGTTCAGAACCCTAGATAGATACCCAGCGGCCCACGGCTAAGGCCAACGCCCCCTGCAACATAGGTCCCGCTGGTGCCGACCCCAATCGTGGCGCTGGCTGTAGGTTGAACTGCAGTGGGCTGCGACGGCTCACCATCGGCCCCGCATCCGGCCAGTATCAGGCCGGACATCACGATCGCCAGCGCACGAACAGCTGTCATCACACCATCGCCTTCCATCGTTCGATCTGGGCACGCACCTGATCGGGGGCCGTGCCGCCGTAAGACTGGCGCGAGTTTACCGAGTTTTGCACGGTAAGAACAGAATAGACGTCATCGGTGATATCTTCGTGAACCGATTGCATGTCCTCCAGCGTCAGGTCAGGCAGATCGCAGCCTTTGCTTTCGGCCATGGCCACCAGCGACCCGGTTACATGATGCGCATCGCGGAATGGCAGGCCCAGAACCCTCACCAACCAGTCAGCCAGATCGGTGGCGGTCGAGAAACCGGACCCGGCAGCAGCAGCCAGGCTATCTTGATTGGCGGTCATATCCTTGACCATGCCTTCCATCGCAGCCAGCGCCAGCATCCAGTTATCGGCAGCGTCAAAGACCTGTTCCTTGTCTTCCTGCATGTCCTTGGAATAGGCCAGCGGTAGGCCCTTCATCACCATCATCAGCGCGGTGTTGGCCCCATAGATACGCCCCACCTTGGCGCGGATCAGCTCGGCCGCGTCAGGGTTCTTTTTCTGCGGCATGATCGACGAGCCGGTCGAGAACCGGTCGGACAGTGTCACAAAACGGAATTGGGCCGAGGACCAGATCACAAGCTCCTCGGCAAAACGCGACAGGTGGACGGCGCAGATAGACGCGGTCGACAGGAACTCCAAGGCAAAGTCGCGGTCGCTGACAGCATCAAGCGAGTTTGCAGCGGGGCGATCAAAGCCCAGCGCCTCAGCTGTCATATGGCGGTCGATGGGAAACGAGGTCCCGGCTAGCGCGGCAGCCCCCAGCGGGGATTCGTTCATGCGCGCACGGGCATCGCGGACACGGGACAGGTCCCGGCCAAACATTTCGACATAGGCCATCATATGGTGGCCCCATGTTACCGGCTGCGCGGTTTGCAGGTGCGTGAAACCGGGCATCACCCAATCGGCCCCGGCCTGGGCCTGCGCCAAAAGCGCGCGGATCAGGGCCAAAAGGCCCGATTCCGCCGCGTCCAACTGATCCCGCACCCAAAGTTTGAAATCGGTCGCCACCTGGTCATTGCGCGAGCGGCCTGTGTGCAAACGGCCAGCGGGCTCACCAATCACCTCTTTCAGGCGCGCCTCGACATTCATGTGAATGTCTTCCAGTGCGGTCGAAAACTGAAACTCCCCGTTCTGGATTTCTGACAAAACGGTGAGCAGCCCTTCCCGAATAGCCTCGGCGTCACTATCACTTATGACGCCTGTGGCAGCCAGCATGGCGGCATGGGCGCGCGAGCCTGAGATGTCCTGGGCTGCCATCCGCTGATCGAACCCGATCGAGGCATTGATTGCCTCCATGATCGCGTCTGGACCGGCGGCAAAGCGGCCGCCCCACATCTGGTTCGAGGATTGATCGGTCATGTAAGAAAACCCGGAGTTGATATGCGCCTATTTCGTCTGATCCCCCTTTATATGGCCCTTGCGCTGGGTGCAAACGCCGCTTTGGCGACCGATGCGGAAACGCTTGCCCCCCTGCGGGAAGACAGTCTGAAACGCCTGATCCTGCATAAGGAACCCAAACCCGCCAAATCCATTGAATTCCAGCTAGAAGATGATGGCGGCGTCGGTACGCTTGCGGATTACGAAGGCAAATACGTGCTGCTGAACTTCTGGGCCACATGGTGTGCGCCCTGCCGCAAAGAGATGCCACAGATCGCGGAGCTTCAGGAAGAGTTCGGAGGCGATAAGTTCCAGGTCCTGACACTGGCCACCGGTCGCAACTCTCCTGCCGGGATCACCAAGTTCTTTAAAGAAAATGGCATCAAAAACCTCCCGCGTCATCAGGACCCAAGCTCAGCTGCTGCACGGGAATTCGGCGTGATCGCGCTGCCCATTACAGTCATCCTGGACCCTGAAGGTCAGGAAATTGCCCGCCTGATCGGCGATGCTGAATGGAATTCGGACAGCGCCAAAGCAATTATTTCGACGCTTGTGGAAGCCAATAGCTGACGCCTGCGCAGCTTTCCCCTGTTTGTGCTACACTTGAACCGGCCCAAATGGGTCGGTTTTCGTTTGTAACCTTGTGGGAAGGAGGCTGCGATGAAACCGGTGGTTCTTTTGATTGGGAAGCTGCCAAACGTGATCGGCGATGTGGCCAGACAACTGGATCACTTGCCGATTCAATGGCTGGGCGCGCATGACACGGACGAAGTCCGAAAGCAGTTGGATGCCGAACCTCGGATCACCAGCGCCATTTTGGGGGCAGGTCTGGATGACACGATTCGCGGAGAGATGGTTGGCATCATTGCCGCCCGTCGTCCGGATATCTGCATTCACCTTAAGGATCGGGCATCAGGCCCTGATGGGCTGGTGCCCTTTGTCCAACGTGTTGTTCAGTACGAAGTTCTGGAACGTCTGGAACGTACCTGACGCAACGCCACCTTTGACAGCCCCAACGCGTCTTTGCAGGGTGTCCGCAGGAGGATGGGATGCCGTTGGAAATACTATTGGTTCTGGTGGTCGGAGGAATCGCCGGAATCACATTGCTTTTGCATCTGACGGGCCGCTCAGAACCTTTTGTGCTGACACCCGAAACCGCACGCGCGCAATGGCTGCGGCATGCACCGGACGACACCATCATTGATGTTACGATCTCGAATGACCGCCACGCGGCACTGGTGCGTACCGAAACCGGCGCAGGGCTGCTGTGGTCCTTCGGTGCCGACACTGTGGCCCGGCACTTGCTGGATTTCGATTGGATCGAACACCCCGAAGGCTTTGAAATCCAGTTTCACGACTTCGGCACCCCCGGCACTCTTATCCACCTGGACGAAATAGAGCGCGCCCACTGGCGTCACCTGATGGAGCCCGAATGACCGACCAGATCAGTTTCCCCGATGCCGTTCAGTGGGCGGTTCCCTTTTTTGTGGCCGCGATTTTGGCGGAATTTTTGTGGATCGCCGTCAAAGGCAAAGGCGGGAGATACGAAACGCGTGATGCAGTAACCTCGCTCATCATGGGCGCAGGTAATATCGCGTCCGGGTTTCTGCTGGGCTTCATTGCGTATGGCTTTTTCATGTGGCTGTGGCAGATCACACCGCTGGATCTCGGCACGTCGATCCCGGTGATCATTCTGTGCTTTGTGCTGGACGATTTCCGTTACTACTGGGTGCACCGTTTTGGCCACCGCATCCGCTGGGTTTGGGCAAACCACGTCAATCACCACAGCTCACAGCATTACAACCTGACCACCGCTTTGCGGCAGCCGTGGACTTATACTTTCACGCTGATGATGGTCGTGCGCGCGCCATTGATCCTGATCGGGTTCCATCCGGCCATGGTCCTGTTTGTCGGTGGATTGAACCTGATCTATCAGTTCTGGATTCACACCGAGGCCATCGGAAAGATGCCCCGCTGGTTCGAAGCCATTATGAACACGCCCAGCCATCACCGCGCGCATCACGGCCGGAATGCGCGCTATCTGGATTGCAATTATGCGGGCGTCTTCATCATCTGGGACAAGATGTTCGGGACCTTTGTCCCAGAGCAGGAAAACGACCGGGTCGATTTCGGACTGGTTCACAATATCGGCACATTCAACCCGTTGCGCGTCGCCTTTCACGAATGGGTCGGAATCTGGCGTGACGCGACCCAGCCCGGTCTGACACTACGTCAACGGCTTGCTTATTGCTTTGCCCCGCCGGGATACAGCCACGATGGCAGCCGCGACAGCTCGGAACAGATCAAAGCCAAACACCTGGTCCGTCATCCGGAAGATCGCGGAACGCCCGGGTTTGAGCGTTTCGATGAAAAACTGCCCACTGGACAGGCAGAGCAGGTCTGACACCAGCGAGCGCACACCCTTCGCTCTTGAAATTCAGGCTTTGGGGGCTATATCGACACTCATCTGTAGTCAAAGAGTGAACGAGGGTCGGCATGAACCGTTTGGCAGTCATTTCAACCTATGTCGGTTTGTCCGGCCTTTTGCTCGCGATGGTTACAGCGTTGAACAGCACTGCACCGGCATGGATCGCCTTGGGCTTTGCTTTGATGGTTACAGGCGTATTAGGAGCGGTGCTGAGTGCAGCGTCGTCCCTTGCCCGCGCTTGGAGCATCTCTCGATAAATCCTGAATCTGCTGGCTCCTTAACCGCAGATTCATCTGTTTACCCCGAAACTGTGTCGAAACACCTGCCCCGGACATACTGTCTGTCACGGGCTGATGGGAATCGGCGCTATGGGAAACAAGAAACAACTTAATGTGCCCGATGGGTCAGAAAGCCCGCTGAACGCTGCGGTGTCGACACGTGATCGTTCGATTGTTCAGATGGCAACCGAAGCGGTGAAGCACAAACAGTGCAAGCTGGCATTTCAACCTGTCGTGCAGGCAAACGCTCCTAATGGCGTTGCGTTTTATGAAGGGTTCATTCGTGTGCTGGACGAAACAGGGCGGGTTATTCCCGCCCGCGAGTTCATGCCGCAACTCGAAAACACCCCGATTGGCCGGGATCTGGATTGCGTTGCGCTGGAATTTGGGTTGCGCACACTGGTGAGAAACCCTGAGATCAGGCTTTCGATCAATATGTCCGCCCGCTCGATCGGGTATTCCAGGTGGTCGGCGACCCTGGATCGGTTCTTAAAGCGTGACGCCGCACTGGGCGAACGGCTAATCCTTGAAATTTCGGAAAGTTCGGCCATGCAAGTGCCGGAACTGGTCATCGATTTCATGGACCGCTTGCAGGATCGCGGCATTGCCTTTGCATTGGACGATTTCGGTGCCAGTAATTTTTGCTTTCGCCATTTTCGCGAGTTCTTGTTCGATGCCGCCAAGATTGATGGGCAGTTTGTCAGGGGGATCAGCAACAACCCCGACAATCAGACACTGGTGCGCGCTCTGATCGCTGTCGCCCGTGAATTTGAAATTCTGATCACCGCCGAATCGGTTGAAACACAGGACGACGCCGCGTTTTTGACGTCCAGCGGCGTGGATTGCCTGCAAGGCTACCTGTTTGGCGCGCCAAGTGTCGCTGCCCCCTGGAAACAGGAAAGCGTTTCAAAAACAGGAAGTTGACCTTGGGTCAGTCGGCAAAAATCGTGCATTTTCAACGCTGAGACAAGCTGTCCGTTGCTGCAAGTGCAGCATTACGCTATTGCATGAGTACTTGAGCGGGGAACACGGGGCGCTCTTGTTTCGGGGGGCTCCTCTCGACCTGCGCCGTCAGAACTTCCGCTGGCCCATGACGGTAAAGGACTGATCATATGACCAACGTAGTAATCGCATCCGCCGCACGTACAGGTGTCGGCAGCTTCAGTGGTTCGTTTGCGAACACCCCAGCACATGATCTGGGCGCCGCCGTCCTGGAAGCTGTTGTCGAACGTGCCGGCGTGGACAAAGGCGAGGTTAGCGAAACCATCATGGGTCAGGTTCTGACAGCCGCCCAAGGACAGAACCCTGCACGCCAGGCGCACATCAACGCCGGTTTGCCGCAGGAAAGCGCAGCCTGGGGCATCAACCAAGTGTGTGGATCGGGTCTGCGCGCTGTCGCGCTGGGTGCCCAGCACATCCAGTTGGGTGACGCTGAGATCGTTGCCGCAGGTGGCCAGGAAAACATGACCCTTTCACCCCACGCCGCCGCTTTGCGTGCAGGCCACAAGATGGGTGACATGAAGTACATCGACACCATGATCCGCGACGGTCTGTGGGACGCCTTCAACGGCTATCACATGGGTCAAACGGCCGAGAACGTTGCCGAAAAATGGCAGATCAGCCGCGACATGCAGGATGAATTTGCTGTTGCTTCACAGAATAAGGCCGAAGCCGCCCAGAAGGCAGGCAAGTTCGCGGATGAGATCGTGCCCTTCACCATCAAGACCCGCAAGGGCGATATCGTGATGGACAAGGACGAATACATCCGCCACGGCGCAACCATGGAAGCCATGGCCAAACTGCGCCCGGCCTTCACCAAGGATGGTTCGGTCACTGCAGCGAACGCCTCGGGTCTGAATGACGGCGCGGCGGCGACCCTGCTGATGTCCGCTGAAAATGCCGAGAAACGCGGGATTGAGCCTTTGGCCCGCATCGCGTCCTACGCAACCGCCGGTTTGGACCCGTCGATCATGGGTGTTGGCCCGATCTACGCCTCGCGCAAGGCGCTGGAAAAGGCAGGCTGGTCGGTTGACGATCTGGATTTGGTTGAGGCCAACGAAGCCTTTGCTGCGCAAGCCTGCGCCGTGAACAAGGACATGGGCTGGGATCCGTCGATCGTAAACGTCAACGGCGGCGCTATCGCCATTGGCCACCCGATCGGCGCGTCGGGCTGCCGTGTCCTGAACACGCTTCTGTTCGAAATGAAGCGCCGGGATGCCAAGAAGGGTCTGGCGACCCTCTGCATCGGTGGCGGCATGGGTGTCGCGCTGTGTGTGGAGCGGGACTAAGTGCACTGAAACCTAAATATCAAAGGGCGTCCGTCGGACGCCCTTTTTTGTTACAAAAGGCTCATACCCCTTGGATGCGACGATATTGCCACCCGAAAAAATCAGATCCATGACGAAACAATATTGCGCACGATCACCTCTCAGAGTAACAGCATTACCAAGACGACTAAAATTGAAGGAGTCATAAATGGCACGTACAGCACTCGTCACCGGCGGTTCCCGCGGCATTGGCGCAGCAATTTCCAAGGCGCTCAAAGCCGAAGGATACAATGTTGCCGCCACCTATGCAGGCAATGACGAAGCCGCCGCGAAGTTCACCGAAGAAACCGGTATCAAGACCTATAAGTGGAACGTCGCAGATTATGACGAATCCAAAGCGGGCATCGAAAAAGTCGAAGCCGAGGTTGGCGCCATCGACATCGTTGTCGCCAACGCGGGTATCACGCGTGACGCGCCGTTCCACAAAATGACACCCGATCAGTGGAAAGACGTGATCGACACCAACCTGACCGGTGTGTTCAACACCGTACACCCCGTCTGGCCTGGCATGCGCGAGCGTAAGTTCGGTCGCGTGATCGTCATCAGCTCGATCAACGGTCAGAAAGGTCAGTTTGCTCAGGTGAACTATGCCGCGACCAAAGCTGGAGACCTGGGCATCGTAAAGTCCTTGGCGCAGGAAGGTGCGCGCGCGGGTATCACAGCCAACGCGATCTGCCCCGGCTACATCGCAACTGAAATGGTCATGGCCGTACCGGAAAAGGTCCGCGAATCCATCATCGGCCAGATCCCGGCAGGTCGTTTGGGTGAGCCCGAAGAAATCGCACGCTGTGTGGCGTTCCTGGCCTCGGACGATTCCCAATTCATCAATGGCTCGACCATCTCGGCCAACGGTGCGCAGTTCTTCGTCTGATCCATTTATCAGAAGAAAAAACGGGCCGGTCCTTTTGGACCGGCCCTTTTTTATCCCGTAAGATCACGCGCGCTGCGATCAGCGGGAACCGAAAATACGTTTCCAAAACTGCCAAACCACACGGCTGCGTTCTTGGTGGGCGCGCAGGATCGCCATCTGGGCGGCGGGATTTGTCGTCATCTCGATCATGGCTGTCTCCTATTCAAATCAGTTTTGTTTGACCTGAGATGAATATGAGGGTTACGTGGTAAAGCTACAAACGAGCTTTCTTGGGTGTTCAGTTAAGATTTACTTCACTATGAGCGACTATCTTCCCCCGCTTACCGCGCTCCGTGCGTTTGACGCCGCGGCCCGGCATATGTCTTTCGCAAAAGCCGCGGCGGAGCTGCATGTGACGCCAGCGGCCCTGTCCTTTCAGATCAAGTCGCTTGAGGAACATCTGGGCCGACCGTTGTTTCGCCGCCTGAATCGGGCCGTAGAGCTGACAGAGGCCGGGCGCGCTCTGGCACCCGGTGCTGCCGAAGGCTTTGCTACATTGCAAGCCGCGTGGCGCGCCGTGCGCAGGCAGGAAGATGACACCAGCCTGACTGTGACCGCCGGTCCCGCACTAACAGCCAAATGGCTGGCACCGCGGCTTTACGAGTTTGCCCGCGCACACCCTGAGATCGATCTGAAGTTCTCGGCTACTCTGCGCAATATGGACCTTGAGCGGGACGATGTGGATGTCGCCATCCGCTTTGGCAATTCCGCGGACGAAGGGCTGTATTCCGTCCCTGTGCGAAAGGAATGGCTAACCCCGGTCATGACACCGGAACTGGCAGAACAATTCGCCACTCCGGAAAGCCTACGGCACGCCCCGTTGATCCATGACGATTCGATCAATTTCCTGACCCCGCCCTGCGACTGGCCTGCTTGGTTCCGTGCAGTAGGGATCGATTTCACCCCGACCCATGGCGCGCATTTTTCGAATGCCGATCACGCGATTGATGCCGCCGTCGCAGGAGTTGGTGTGGCGCTTGGACGACGCGCCATGATTCTCAAGGACTTGACCGAAAGCCGTTTGGTCGCGCCGTTCAAAGTGGCTTTGGAAACACAGGGGCGGTTCCGGTTTCTTTGCCTTCCAGGGGCCGAGAAGAAACCTCAGATCGAGGCGTTTCGCGATTGGTTTCTGACCGAGATTGAAAAAACCGCGCATATATCGGATGAGTTCAAGATCATACCGATTGAAGAGGTTTCCAACCGATGACCAAAATGCGCGCAACGGCCATCGGTTTTGTGGCCGTCTTGCTGTGGGCTTTGCTGGCTTTGTTCACGGTCGGCTCTGCTCCCACGCCGCCCTTATTGCTGAACACAATTTGCTTTACGATTGGTGGCACGCTTGGATTGATCTGGGCCGCTGCCACAGGCGGGTTGAGCAGTTTGAAACGCGTTCCCTGGACCACCTACTTGTTTGGAGCCTTGGGTTTGTTCGGGTATCACGCCCTTTACTTCTCCGCCCTGCGCATGGCCCCAGCCGCCGAGGCTGGGCTGATCGCCTATCTCTGGCCTTTGCTCATCGTGCTCATGTCGGGATTGCTGCCGGGCGAACATCTACGTGTTGGGCATATGATTGGTGCCTGTCTTGGATTTGCAGGGGCCGCCGTAATTATCGCAGGTGGCGGCGGCGCAGGCTTTCAAGCCCAACACTTGCCCGGATATGCATTGGCCCTGCTCTGCGCTCTGACATGGTCAGGCTATTCCGTTCTGTCTCGTAAGCTGGGCGACACGCCCACCAGTTCGGTCGCAGTGTTTTGCCTTGCAGCCGCACTGGCGTCTGGCCTGCTGCATGTGGCTTTGGAAGACACAGTGTTTCCGGTCACGCCCCTTGGCTGGGCCTCGGTTCTGGCGCTTGGCCTTGGGCCTGTCGGGCTTGCATTCTATGTGTGGGACATCGGGGTCAAGCAAGGCGACATTCAAATGCTGGGAACCTCGTCTTACGCGGCCCCTTTGTTGTCAACGCTGGCTTTGGTTGTGGCCGGGATCGCCGCCCCATCCTGGGGGCTTGCGATCGCGGCCTTGTTGATCACCGGCGGGGCCCTGATCGCGGCCCGCGCCAGCCTGAAATCTTAGGCAGACAGGCGTTCGATCTCTTCCTTCAGTTTAAGCTTTTGTTTCTTCAACTGAGCAATATGGAGATCATCAATGCCCGGCGAGCGTTGGGCTTGTTCCACTTCGAGACCGAGAGATTCGTGCTTTTTCTTCAGTTCCGTCAGATGTGCGCTCACGCTCATTGCGATCCTCCTTGTTTACGTGTCTGTAGTTCACGTAAGAAGTTGAGCACATCGTTTCCACCCTGTCACGCTGCACAAGCACAGAATCTGTAATAAATCCGACAAAATCGGCTGGTCATTGCCGATTGACGTCAGAACCGAGGCAATGGGGCGGCTTGCCGAAGCACCGCAGAAACCTGCTCGGTATAGCTTTCACCATCCGTTTCATGGCGTTCACCCTTGTGCAGAATCAAAGGTGCGTGGAGGCGAAATGCCGCACGACCGCCTTTGCGCGCCCGTAAAATCACCAGTTCGGTCTCACGACCTGTACGCGCACAAAGGGGCAACACTTCAACCGACCCCAGCCTGCCCGTGCAGGCCACTATCATATCCGGCAGGCGATCTGCCTTTTGGATCATATGCAGATACCCTTGTGGAGCCAGACGTTTGGCCGCCACTGAAATCCAGTCCTGCAAAGGTGTGTCTTCTCCCAACGCGATGCTGCGGCCGGTGTCGTTGGCGCGACTATGTGCTCCGGCCAGGTAATAGGGGGGATTGGCAATGACGTGATCGAACTGACGCTGCCGAATGGCTGTTGGCAAAGCTGTCAGGTCTGCCTCGACCAAATCCAGATCTACACCGTTCATTTCTGCGTTCCGACGCGCCAAATCTGCATAGGCGGGCTGTAACTCGACCCCGGTCAGCTTAAGACCCGGCACCCGAGCGGACAGGCACAGAATAGCGGCCCCCGCGCCACAGCCCAGCTCTAACACCGACTGGCCGGTCCGGGCAGGCACTGACGCGGCCAGAAAAACGGGGTCTACGCCAGCGCGATAACCGGCTTCGGGTTGCAGCAGTCGAACCCGGCCACCCAGGAAATCGTTACGGGTCAGTTCTTTGTCTTCAAAGCGGGTCATCGGCCCAGCGGAATCTCGTTATCGCGCATCACACGTTCGGCGCGAGTCAGATCTTCGGACCGCACCATCAGGCGGCGCGGAAAGATTCCGATACCACCTTCGAGGATGCTCATATTTACGTCCATCTGAAAGCAGTCTATATCCTCGCCTTCAAGAAGAGCGGATGCAAAGGCCAGGATTGTCGGATCGGTACTGCGCAATAGTTCTTTCATGGGGATGGATGTAAGGGCAAGGCGAGGCGGAAGTCGAGCCTTGTATCAGGAGTGTGATGACCGTCGACATGATTTCAAAACCGCATGAGCGCCTCGCCGAATTGTTGGCGGGCGAGATGGAGGCCGTAAACGGCCTGATCCGCACGCGGATGGCGTCGGACCATGCGCCGCGAATCCCAGAGGTGACACAACATCTTGTGGATGCGGGCGGAAAGCGACTGCGTCCGATGCTGACATTGGCGGCGGCGCGCCTGTTTGGGTATACCGGTGATCACCATGTGCGGCTTGCGGCCACGGTCGAATTTATCCACACCGCGACGCTGCTGCATGACGATGTGGTAGACGAAAGCGCCCAACGGCGCGGTCGTCCCACTGCAAATTTGCTGTGGGACAACAAATCCAGCGTTCTGGTCGGCGATTACCTGTTTTCGCGCAGCTTCCAGCTGATGGTCGAAACAGGCTCGCTGCGGGTGCTGGACATTCTGGCCAACGCCTCGGCCACGATTGCCGAAGGCGAAGTGCTGCAGATGACAGCAGCTACCGATCTGCGTACGGATGAGAGCGTCTATCTGCAGGTTGTGCGCGGCAAAACAGCCGCCCTGTTTTCCGCCGCTACTGAGGTCGGTGGTGTGATCGCTGGCGCTTCGGAAGAACAAGTTAAAGCTCTGTTCGACTATGGCGACTCATTGGGCATTGCATTCCAGATTGCAGACGACCTGCTGGACTATCAGGGCGACAGCAAAGCAACTGGAAAGAACGTGGGCGATGATTTCCGCGAGCGCAAGCTGACCCTACCGGTGATCAAAGCCGTGGCCCAAGCAACACCGGACGAGCGCGCATTCTGGGAGCGGACGATTGAAAAAGGCCGTCAACAGGAAGGCGATCTGGATCATGCGCTGCGTTTGATGGGCAAATACGCTACGCTGGAAGAGACCCGGCAGGACGCCTTGGGTTGGGCGAACAAGGCCAAGGCGTCGCTGGATGTATTGCCGGATCACGAAATTCGCAGCCTGCTGCGTGAACTGGCAGACTACGTGGTCTCGCGTCTCAATTAAGCTGAGTGGCGCGGCACCACCAATCAGGATGCGCTGCGCCGATCTCATAGGCTGCGAAATGCGCGTCTTTCATCGTCGGATACAGCGCAAAGCAGGTTGACCCTGACCCCGACATACGCGCGATGAGGGCGCGATTTGTCGTTTGCAGTGTGTCTAGAACCTGTTCAATCTCTTGCGCAGCGCCCATGGCGGGCACTTCCAAATCGTTACGCTGATCGCTTAGCCACAAGGCGCAGTCGGTAGCGTTTTGAAACTCAGGGATATGCTCAGGCATCCGCGGATTGTCTCTGCTGGCCAGTGCCTTGAAAACGGCCCCCGTTGGCACATGCACATTCGGGTTGACCAACAAAGCGGGCAGGCGCGGAAGGTTTACAGCACCCAGTTGATCACCAATGCCCCGCATTCTGATCGCTCGGCCTTCCTGACAGACGGGCACATCTGCCCCAAGTGACAGGGGCAGATCCGGCGGAGCGTCATAACCCTGCCCAGCCAAAGCCCCAAGCGTGGCCGCAGCATCTGACGAGCCGCCCCCAATGCCCGCTCCGTGGGGCAAGGACTTGCTGAGATCGATATGCCCGGTCCAACCCACGCCTTCGGCAGCTTTCCACACCAGATTGCGGCTGTCCGCGGGGACGCCATCGGCAAACTCGCCGCGTACATCCATGGACAATGCGGGGCCGGGTTTGAACGTCAGTTGATCGCCCAAATCAGCAAAAACCACCAATGAATCCAACAGGTGATAGCCATCTGTCCGGAGGCCGGTCACATGTAGGGTCAGGTTGATCTTGGCTGGCGCAAACGCCTTAATTTCCATTAGCGACCTTCAAAGGCTCTGCACCTTCTTCGGCCAAAACGGCATCCAGCCCAACTTCGATCTTGCGGCGAATGCGCTCTGGGTCGGCTTCGCCATCGGTATCTTCGGGATCAATGAAGGACAGCGCCCGTTTCCACTGGAATTCAGCCTCGCGCGCACGGCCTACGGCCCAGTAGACATCGCCAAGATGGTCGTTCACCACCGGATCGACAGGCATCAGCTCAACGGCGCGTTCCATCTGCTCAACCGCTTCGTCATAGCGGCCCAGACGGAACAGGACCCAGCCCAAGCTGTCGACGATGTAGCCGCTGTCCGGGCGGGCCGCGACGGCACGCTGGATCATGTCCAGTGCCTCGTCCAGCTTCTCTTTACGCTCGACAAGCGAATAGCCCAGATAGTTCAGAACCTGTGGCTGATCGGGGTTCAGCTCAAGTGCGCGTCGGAAGTCAGCTTCGGCCTGATCCCACTGCTTCAGCCGCTCATGGCTGATGCCACGGGCATAGTGCAAGAACCAGTTGCCGCCTGCTGCGTTGTCCGTCAGCCCAATTGCCGTGTCATAAGACGTCACTGCCGCCTGATAGTTTTCCTGACGTCGCTGCAGATCGGCCAAAGCCACGTGCACACCCGGAAGGTCAGGGTCTTGTGCTGCAAGGTTTTGCAAAACCTCAACGGCGGCATCGGTTTTGCCTGAGCGGTCCAGTACTTCGGCGCGACCCAACTCGGCCGCGTGATGATCGTTGCTGTCTGCTGGAACCATACGATACGCCGCAACCGCCAGATCATATTGCTCCAGTTGATCTAGAAGATCGGCGCTCAACAGAATGGCATCCACGTGGTCAGGGCGTAGAAAACTTGCCAATCGTGTATAGAGCAGAACGTAGTCCGGCGACGCCTCAGAGTTCAGCGCGGCACCAACGGTAAAGAAAATCTCGGCCATGCCATCCCGCGCCGAGCGGGCATGGGTGAAGGGGAGTGTTTCACCCGCCTCCAGCTGGCTGGTGTAGGTTTCGATGGTCGGGTCGCTACCAGCAACAAATACGTCCTCAAGAAACTGAAGGGCGTCTTCGTTCTGATCCAGCTGGGACAGCACTTCGGCTCGCGCCAAAGCCGCCCGACGCGTAAAACGCGCCACCGCACCGTCATTGTCTGCAAAGATGGCCTCGGCCCCTTCAAAATCGCCGATCGAGGCTAATGCCATAGCCTTGTGATACAACGCAAACTCTTTCAAGCCGTCTTGCGTGGCTACAGTATCGAACTGCTGCATCGCCTTGGTCATTTCACCCTGGCCCAAATGGGCCCAGGCGACCATCAACCCGTCCACCAGCGGTCCAACGCCCTGAGTTTCCGGATTGCGCGTTAAAAGGACGTCATACTTGTCATCTGCAACCAAATTGGCCGCAATCGCCATGCGCGCGGCCTGGCTGGGCAGGTTCGCTTCTTCGATCTGCTCGGCAACAGGTAAGGCGCGTTCAATCTCGCCCAGCGCAAGGCGTGCCACCACAACGCTTTCCAAGAGTAACGGGTTTTGAGAATCGAACTTCAGAGCCTGTGCATAATACCGCTCGGCAGCGGTATAATCACTTTCGTAAATTGCCTGCCGCCCGGCCAGATACGACCCTGCGCCCGAGTCTGAGAATGCCGGGACTGCGACCGACGACATGAGCAGCACGGACAGAGCCGCGCGACGAACCAGGGAAACCACCGAAATCCTGCCTTGCTATCGTTGACTGACAAACAAGCTAGGGCTTTGGCTGGCAAGAGGCAATGGCAGAGCCTTCACGACCCTGCCAGTGCCCAGTTTTTTGCTTACATGTTGGGATAGTTCGGACCGTCCCCACCCTGCGGCGTGGTCCAAGTGATGTTTTGGCTTGGATCCTTGATGTCGCAGGTTTTGCAGTGCACGCAGTTTTGGAAGTTGATGACGAATCGCGGGCCCGCCGTTTCATCCTCGACCACCTCGTAAACGCCAGCCGGGCAATAGCGCTGCGCCGGTTCGTCAAACTTGGGCAGGTTGACTTTGACCGGCACTTCGGGGTCGGCCAGACGCAGGTGGCAAGGCTGGCTTTCCTCGTGATTGGTCGCGGCGAAGGACACGTTGGTCAAGCGATCAAACGACAGCACGCCGTCTGGCTTCGGGTATTCGATGGGCTGGTGCTTGCTTGCATCTTCGGTCGAGTCTGCATCGTTTTTGCCATGTCCTACCGTCCCGAACAGCGAAAAGCCCAGCGTGTTGGTCCACATGTCCAGACCGCCCAGCATCAGCGATGCGGTCAGACCCCATTTCGACCAGATCGGTTTTACGTTGCGGACCTTCTTCAAGTCGCTGCCGATGGGACCATCGCGCACTTCGGTCTCGTATGCGGTCAGCTCATCACCCGAACGCTCGGCCTTGATGGCGTCGAACGCGGCCTCTGCCGCAGCCTTACCTGACAGCATCGCGTTATGGTTGCCCTTGATGCGCGGCACGTTGACCATGCCCGCCGAGCAACCCAGAAGCGCCACACCCGGTGCCACCAGCTTAGGCATCGACTGATAGCCGCCCTCGGTGATCGCACGCGCACCATAGGCCACGCGCTTGCCGCCTTTCAGCAGGTCGGCCACCATCGGATGGTGCTTGAAGCGCTGGAATTCCATGTAGGGATACAGGTGCGGGTTCTTGTAGTTCAAGTGAACCACGAAACCGACATAGACCTGATTGTTTTCAAGATGATAGATGAAGGATCCACCACCCGCGTTGCTGCCCAGCGGCCAACCCATTGTGTGCGTGACCGAACCTTCTTTGTGCTTGGCCGGGTCGATCTCCCAGATCTCTTTCATGCCAACGCCGTATTTCTGCACTTCTTTGCCAGCTTGCAGATCGTATTTGGCAATAACTTCTTTGGACAGCGAGCCGCGCACGCCTTCCGACAGGAAGACATATTTACCATGCAGCTCCATGCCCGGCTCAGTGTTAGGCCCGTACGAGCCGTCAGCTTCCAGACCAAAGACACCGGCGACAACGCCTTTGACTTCGCCATTTTCGCCATAGACCAGCTCCGAACACGCCATGCCCGGGAAGATTTCAACGCCAAGCTCTTCTGCCTGTTCCGCCATCCAGCGGCAGACATTGCCCATCGAGACAATGTAGTTGCCGTGGTTGTTCATCAGTGGCGGCATCGGGAAGTTGGGGATACGCAGCTTGCCGGCTTCGCCCAGCATGTAGAAGTTATCTTCGTGCACAGGCACGTTCAGCGGCGCGCCTTTTTCTTTCCAATCGGGGATCAGAGCGTCCAAACCGCAGGGGTCAAGCACCGCACCCGACAGGATATGCGCGCCAACTTCCGAGCCTTTTTCCAGAACCACGACGTTCAGGTCGGCATCCAGCTGTTTCAGACGGATGGCCGCCGACAGGCCCGCGGGGCCTGCACCCACGATCACCACGTCGTATTCCATCGCTTCGCGTTCAATCTCGGCCATCGCGGGCTCCTTAGCTAACTTTCCGAATTGGCGCTTTCTACATGCGGTCGGCGCAATTTTGTTTCACGGCTGATTACATGGTTGCAAAGACATTGGTCAATCGAAACACGGCGTAACAATGCCGCTATTCGACACTTCAAGCCTCTGGTGTGTCCCCCATCAGATACCTGGGACCGCTACCATTGGATTTTACCCGGTCATCGGGGTTGTAAAGCGCACATTTTGGCAGACTGAGACACCCACATCCGATGCACCCATCCAGATTGTCGCGCAACCGCGTCAGCGTATCGATTCGCTGATCCAGATGAGCGCGCAACTGCACGCTTATGGCCTTCCAATCCTGCGGCGTTGGGGTGCGGTTTCCGGGCAGACCCGACAGCACCTCGCGGATTTCGGGCAGGGTCAGACCAAATTGCTGCGCAATCATCACAAAGCTCAATCGTCGAATATCTGCGCGCTGATAGCGCCGCTGTCCGCCCGAGTTGCGCCATGGCGAGATCAATCCCTGCGCCTCATAGTAACGGATAGCTGACACCGCCAGCCCGGTACGCCGGGCCAGTGCGCCGATTGCCAGCCCTTCTGAAACAGCCATCACATCCTCAAAAAAATACCTTGACCTAAAGTTAGGTTTAGAAATTAGCTTGAGTCGGGACAAGCCTAAAAACAGGAGATCCCATGATGGCAACGCTTGAACACACCAACTTCACTGTCCGCGACCCGCAGGCTTCAGCCGCATGGATGGAGCAGGTCTTTGACTGGAAAACCCGCTGGGAAGGGCCGGCAACCTTGGGTGGCTACACTGTCCATGTGGGCAGTACGCATACATATCTGGCGCTGTATGCGCCGCAAGACCCCAAACCCCTGGCCAACAGCAGCTATGACGTTGTTGGCGGCCTCAATCATGTGGGCGTTCTGGTTGAAGATATCGATGCGACCGAAGCCAAAGTTCGAAAAGCAGGGTTTGAGCCTCATAACCACGCGGATTACGAACCGGGGCGCAGGTTTTACTTCCGTGACGATAACGGTATCGAATTCGAGGTTGTACAATATGATTGAGATGATGTGGCTTTGCACCCCTTCGCAGCGATGGCACAGATCCCGGCACCCTGATCATCGCCACAGACCGCAGCCAAAATCCACACGACGGCGCGAAGTCGCGAATTGATCGCTGCAACTGCTGTCCCCTCTTGCAATTCACGCAGTATTTGGGTCAGGTAACTGCCAACCCTACATTCGCCCCGACGCTTCCGTGCGGCGGGGCGACTCAATTTATACGTGGACGTAGAGAGTATGGAAAAGATCCCGATGACGCCTGCGGGCAATGCCGCGCTTGCGGCTGAGCTGAAGAACCTCAAATCCGTTGAACGCCCGGCGATCATCGAAGCGATTGCCTCGGCACGCGAATTGGGCGACCTGAAGGAAAACGCCGAGTATCACTCGGCCCGTGAAAAGCAGGGTTTCATCGAAGGTCGCATCAAAGAGCTGGAAGGCATTCTGTCGCTGGCCGATGTCATTGATCCGGCAAAGCTGTCTGGGGCAGTCAAGTTCGGTGCAAAGGTGACCCTGGTCGATGAAGACACTGATGAAGAGAAAACCTGGCAGATCGTTGGCGAGTACGAAGCCAATATTGAAGCCGGCCTGCTGAACATCAAATCCCCCATCGCCCGTGCCCTGATTGGCAAGGACGAAGGCGACAGTGTTGAAGTGCGCACCCCCGGCGGCGTGCGTTCCTATGAAATTCTGAGTATCGAGTACGCCTGACCGGAGCGCATGTAATGTCGGGGCCCAAACCTGACCCGGAAACTGAAAAACCGACCTCGCTGGGCATCTATGATCGCCCAAAGACACCGGCTTTGACTGAAATTGAGATTGCCGCACTGGTGCTCAGCCTGATCTGGCTGGTGGTGTCGGTTGTCTTTCTGGTGCTTCCGGAACAGGGTCAAAACGGTGGGTTCATCGTTACCTTTCTGGCGGTGTTTATGCCCGTGGCCATGATCTGGGTCGCAGCTACGGCAATGCGTGCCAGCCGGGTCATGCGCGAAGAAAGCGCACGGCTGCAAACGGCGATTGATGCCATCCGGCAGGCCTATGTGGCGCAGCAGCAGCGGGCCTCGAGCACCTATGAGCCAGCTGTAAGCAAAAAGTTGGACGAAATTGCAGCGGCCACCCGGAAAACGGAAAACGCGCTGGCGACGTTTTCAACCAAGCGCACCAGTCCGACTACAAGTGCGACGCAGGCTTCTGCTTTGGGCGACCAAACCTCGCTGGAGCTGGGTACACCTGCGGAAGACATCGCGCCGCCGCTCAGCACAGCCATTTTCATCCGTGCTCTGAACTTCCCGGAAACGCAGGATGACACCGAAGGCTTCAACGCATTGCGTGTCGCGCTGAAAGACCGCAAGACAGCGCAGCTTGTACAAGCCTCGCAGGACGTTCTGACTCTGCTCAGTCAGGAAGGCATCTATATGGATGACCTGCGTCCCGACATGGCCCGGCCAGAAATCTGGCGCCAATTCGCTCAAGGCACACGCGGCCGCGCAGTGGCCGCGTTAGGAGGTGTCCGCGACAGGTCCTCACTGGCGCTGACAGCAGCACGGATGAAACAGGACCCGATTTTCCGCGACGCTGCCCATCATTTCCTGCGCCGTTTTGACAAGATGATGGCCGAGTTCGAACCCAACGCAAGCGACGCGGAACTCAGCGCGTTGGGTGAAACGCGTACTGCAAGGGCCTTTATGTTGCTGGGTCGCGTGGCAGGAACCTTCGACTAGGAATGTGCCACCGGCCAGGACATCTTGGTCGCGCTGCTAAAGCCGAAGAGGTATTTGAGCGGCCCGGTTTTTTCCTCACCCACTGGCCGGAACCCTTCCCGCTCGTACAAGGCCCGGGCGCGCGGGTTGGTATCGATCACATCCAGCTGAACCTCGGACATGCCCTGATCGCGGGCCTCTTGTTTAATGGCATTCAAAAGGGCCGTACCCACGCCTCTGCCTCGGGCATCAGCAGCGACAAATATTCCGTCCATCTGAAAGACCTCCGGTTTCAGTTCACGTTCCAGCAGGCTTAATATACAGGCGCGCCACACGGCCCCGAACCAGCCATAGGTTCCGGCAAGATCAGACATCCTGCCACCAGCCAAACCGCCGTCGCGCGTTTTGAACCCCGCCAGCCCCAACATATGACCCGCGTCATCGCGCGCGACGAGCGCGAAATTCGGGTTCAAAGCGATTTCAAAGAAGGCCAAACCCTTTTCATCTGGCCCCATGACCTTATGCAGCTTGGCCGAAAACGCCTGCCAGAACAGCGCCGCTGCCTGCGCGCGTTCGTGATCAGCGAAGCCGGATGAAATCGCGATGGTCAAATACCAAAGCTCCCATACGGTATGAAACGCACGGTATCGCCCGGTTTGATGTGCCGCGCGCCATCCTCGATTTCGACCAGCCCTTCGGCCCAGCTGAGGCCGCTGATCCGGCCCGAGCCTTCCGAATGAAACACTTCGGCCCGTCCATCCCGCATGCGGGCGCGCAAGTATTCACGGCGGCCCGGTTTTTTGCGTTTCTCAAACGCGGCAGGAACGTCAAACCCTTGCGGTTCCGTCCAGCCTTCGCCCGACATCAGGCCCAGCGCAGGACGCGCAAAGATCAACGTGCAGACCATGGCAGCAACCGGGTTGCCCGGCAGGCCAAACACAGGCACGCCTGACCACAAACCCAAAGCCAGCGGGCGCCCCGGCTTTAACGCGATCCGCCAGTGCTGCATCGCCCCCGCCTCTTGCAACAAGGCGGACACATGATCTTCATCGCCTGCTGATGCGCCTCCGCTGGTCAGGATCACATCAGCCCGTGCTGAGGCTTGATCCAACCGGTCCCTCAAAGCATTCCGATCATCTGCAACACGCCCCATGTCAACTGGCACAAATCCCATGCGTTCGATCAACGAAAGCAGCATAGGGCGGTTGGCATCGAAAATCTGTCCCGGACCTGCGCTTTCTCCGGGTTCGATCAACTCATCACCGGTCGAGACCACCGCCACACGCAACGGCTGACGCACATTCACCTTCGCGATACCCACAGCAGACAGCAACGCGAGATCGGCAGGAGTCAACCGACGCCCGGCGGGCAAAGCCACATCACCTGCCATCACATCTTCACCCGCGCGCCGCGTGTTCGCGCCTTTTTTCAGCGGACCGCGGAAGGCAATATGCCCGTCTTTGACCGTGACATCCTCTTCCAGAATAACCGTATCCACACCATCAGGCAGTGCTGCGCCCGTCAGGACACGCAAGGCCAGGCCGTCGGGCACGTGACCATCAAACGGCATCCCCGCAGCCGCGCGCCCATCAATCAACGGCATGACCTGAGCGCCTTCCGGGACGGGACCCGCAAACCCGAACCCGTCCACTGCCGTGTTAGGCTGGGGCGGATTTGAGCGTTGGGCGATCACATCCTCGGCCAGAATGCGGCCACTTGCCTTGGACAGCTCAAGCGTTTCCACTGACGTGATCGGATGCAATCTGTCGCGCAGATAGGCCAACGCCTCGTCTACAGGTGTCCACTCCACCCCGGCAGGCAACGCGAAACAATCGTTTCGCAATGGCGGCGGGGCTATGTTCGGCTTGTCCTGAGCTACACCCAATATCCAACCTTCCTCTGCCGCTGAGACATTCAATTGCGCATCCAACTCCTGCTCTGTCAAACGTGACAGAGTCAAGGCGACCTGTTCGACCTGCCAGGCATCCTTGATCCTGCCCTGAGGAGGTTTGCCTAAATTGAGCGAGGGCCAGATTTCCACAAAAGCAACTGGCTCATCCAGTGTTTCAAACGGCCAGACCGCGATCTTTCCTGCGAAAAGGTGGCGGAGGCGGTTCAGAACCGGAAGCCCCATCATCACCTGCCCGCCAACAGCCCCCGCACCTGCCATCTGCCAGCAGGTAAAGCTGCCCCTGGCCAAGGTTTCTACATCGCGGCGGTCCGGGAAAGGATTAGAATAGTCCGCTTTTCTGCGCGGTAGACCGTCGATGTCACGACGCAAACCGTTCATCCAGAACGGGCCTTTTCCGCCAAACTTCAGGTTGATCCGGCCAGCCAGATCAAATCGGTTATTCGCCTTGGGCGTATCCTCAATATGCCGCTCGAACCAGTCCCACAAAACCAGAGGGTCGTCCGAACCCGTCACCGCCCGGGCGAACCCCGCTGGATAGCCAAACGGGAAATCGAACCCCAGAAACAGGCGGCGACCGGCCTCAAGCTCGGTACGGATCAGGGCCTGAAGCCACTGTTCGGCGACCTCCCTGTTGCGCAGGTATTCGGGTTGCAAAACGTGCCCTTCGCGCACAATGCTGGCCCAAATCGCATCTTTGCGCGGGGTCGGCCCGGTGTCGTTTCCGCCAGACCAATCCACCATGGCAAAGGTCTGGAACAAACTCACAAACCGACCTCTTTGAGGATGAAGTCGGCGATCCCGGCAGTGTCGTTCAAGTCGAAAACCGGGCGGTCCAGATCTAGCGGAGTGTCGCTGGCCACGGCCCGAATAGTCTTGTTCTTTGGGGCCATCAGCGCATGGCCCGCCTCAGCGCGGAAAGCTTCAACTTTTGGATGGTCTTCGCGCTTGAAACCTTCAATCAGCACCAGATCAACCGGTGAAAGCCGGGCCAAAAGATCGGCCAAAGGGGGCTCTGGCGTGCCGCGCAGCTCTTGCATCACGGCAATGCGCTGACCTGAGGCAAGCAGAACTTCACTGGCCCCTGCCATGCGGTGGCGGTGACTGTCGGTGCCGAGTTGATCCACATCGACACTGTGATGCGCATGTTTGACAGTCGACACAGTAACGCCCCGGCCTGTGATCTCGGCCACCAGCCGTTCCATCAGTCCGGTTTTGCCAGCATTCTTCCAGCCGGTGACGCCAAAGACCCTCATGCCTGCTCCAACAATGTTCGGGCGCGATCCAGATCTGCCGGCGTGTTGACGTTGAAGAACGGGTCAAACGGGTCGGCGTCGAACAAAGCCTCTCGCCCATCATGTTTATCGGTCCACAGCACCACCTTGCGCAGCCCGTCCGTCAGCGCCACCCGCAGATCGTCGCGCAGCGCGACAGGCCAGAGGCCAAAGGTTGGATGCCGGTTAACCCGCTTGCCACCGCCGGATTTCAGCGCCTCGTCCCCGGTGCGCGGGGTTGTGGCCAGAACCAGAGGGTGCGCCTGCCCCGCTGCTGCATCTTGCAGCCGCACCACTAAATCGCGTGGGAAGAACGGCGTGTCAGCAGCAGCGGTCACAATGCTGTCCGCGCCTTGCTCTGCCGCCCAGTCGAGCCCGGCCAAAACCCCGGCCAAAGGCCCCGCAAACCCTTCGATTGTGTCAGGAAGCACAGGCAGGTTCAGGTCGGAAAACCGCTCGGCGTCGCCGTTGGCGTTCAGAGCCAGCCCACTGACCTGTGGGGACAAACGGTCAATCACATGTGAGAGCAAGCTTTGCCCATTGATCTGCAACAGGCCCTTGTCACCGCCGCCCATCCGGGTCGCCTGTCCACCTGCGAGGATAATGCCGAGGGGTTTGGTCATGATTGGTCCTCGATGTCAGGCCATCTTTTGAACTTGGTCAGAGGCGAAAGAACAGAAACGAGAAAGAAAACCAAAAGAACCAAATAAGAAACACTTGGTGAAATTGACAAAGAAGCGTCAAGCCATTGCGCAACGTGCACCGATCCAAAAGTTAGAACTATGAACGTTCCAGGAGCTACAAAGCACCAGAACCCCAAGCGATACCTCCGCGCTGATAGTTCAACTGTTGGTGTGTGGGCAATTGCTTTTGGCAACCCTCGTATCGCTAGGCGCTGAAGGTCTTGCTGTTGCAGTTGGTAGTCTAGCCCAACGGACTGCCATCCAGGCATCCATACGGCAAGGGTTTCCCAGCCACTTACGAACCTGCGGCTTTTCCAGCCCAAAACACTGAGCGTGTCTTCATCAAGCACTCCCATGCCATCGACCAGCGTTTTTTTAAAGAGTTCATAGCGACGATGGGCGCGGAGCATCAGCCAAAGCAACCCGATAGAAATCACAAACGGTGGGATCAAGAGAAAGAAATACATCGCGCTCATCCCGCACTCTTCCGACGATGCTTCTTGTCTTCGACCGCAACGGTTGACGGATCCACGTCGCGCAGCAGGCGGTCCTCGCCCGACAGGCAGACAAAGCGCTGTCCGCGCATCCGGCCAATCAGGGTCAGCCCAACCTCACGCGCGATCTCGACGCCCCAAGCGGTGAAGCCTGAGCGCGACGCCAAAACCGGGATACCCATCATAGCCGTTTTGATCACCATCTCGGATGTCAAGCGACCTGTGGTGTAAAGGATCTTGTCCGCCGCACCTTCACCTTCGGACAGCATCCAACCCGCGATCTTGTCGACGGCGTTGTGGCGGCCCACATCCTCCATATAGACCAGCGGGCGGTTTTCCTTACATAGGACCGTGCCATGGATTGCCCCCGCCTCAAGATACAGCGACGGGGTGCGGTTGATTTTTGAGGCGAGATCGTAGAGCCATGAGGTCCGCACCTGAACCTGCGGTAACTGCACGTCCTCAAGCCCCTCCATCATGTCGCCAAACACCGTTCCGACGGCGCAGCCGCTGGTCCGGGTCTTTTTCTTCAGCTTGTCTTCGTATGATGTCTCGCGCGCTGTTCGCACAACAACGGTCTCAAGATCGTCGTCATACTCCACACGGGTAATCTGATCATCCGCAAGCAGCATCCCCTGATTGCGCAGGAAGCCCAGCGCCAGATATTCGGGATAGTCACCAATCGTCATCGCCGTCACGATTTCCTGAGAATTGAGGAAGATCGTCAACGGGCGTTCCTCGACCACCGAGATCTGGCTGACCTCGCCGTTCTGGTCCACACCCTCAACCGCACGGGTCAGGCGAGCGGCGCCGGGATCGGGCGCTATAAGATAGTCTGACAGGTCGAATTCCGTGGCCAATTGCAACCCCTTCTCAAGACAGTTACTGCTGCATGCGTCACCATAGGATTTAGCCATGGCCACTGCCACATCCAAGTCGTACTTCTGGAAAGGTTTTCGGGACGGGACACCCTTTGTCTTTGTCGCCGTCCCCTTTGGTCTGTTGTTCGGCGTTTTCGCGACCGAAGCCGGGTTGGACATTGTTCAAACCATCGCCTTTTCGGCGACCGTTTTTGCCGGAGCCGCCCAGTTCACGGCGCTGCAACTTTTACAGGATCAAACCCCAACAATAATCGTGTTGATCTCGGCGCTGGCCGTGAACCTGAGGGTCGCGATGTATTCCGCGTCACTCACGCCCTATCTGGGTGCGGCCCCCCTGTGGCAGCGCGCCTGTGCCGCCTATCTGATCGTTGATCAGTCTTATGCCTGTTCGATTGTGCGGTTCGAGAAAGAGCCTGACCTGACAATCCCCCAGCGCATTGCATATTTTTTCGGCTCGGTTACACCGATCACGCCGCTTTGGGTCTTGGCGACCATAATCGGCGCTGTCCTTGGCGCGCAATTCCCGGAAAGTTGGGCGCTGGATTTTGCTCTTCCGATTACTTTTCTGGCCATGGTCGGGCCAATGATGCGCACCCTGGCGCATGTGATTGCGGCCCTTGTCGCCATAGTTGTCGCGCTGCTGACAGTGGGTGTGCCGTACAATCTGGGTCTGTTGATTGCCGGGATGGCCGGGATGATGGCCGGTGCACAAGCCGAACTGATGCTGGAACGGAGGTCGCCGTCATGACCCAGATCGACCCGACCACCATGTGGATCATTATTGTGGGCCTGGCGGTGGGCAGTTACGCACTGCGCTTTACCTTTATCGGGCTTGTGGGCGATCGCCCGATGCCGCCCTGGCTACTGCGTCACCTGCGCTATACGGCCGTCGCCATTCTTCCCGCCCTGATAGCGCCTTTGGTCGTTTGGCCCTCGGCCACCGAAGGGCAACCGGACCTGCCCCGCATGTCAGCGGCAGCCGTTGCATTGGTTGTGGGGGTGATCAGCAAAAACGTTCTGGCGGCCATCTTTTCGGGGGCCGCCACGCTGTATGGGTTGCTGTATCTATTGGGATAAAGCAGCGTCCAACTGATTGAGGCGCGCGTTATTGGCGGCCAGACCTTTTTGCAGGTCGGCATCATCGTTTTCGCGATATTCTTCGGTCGTTACGGCCGGCAGTTGTGCAAATTGCTCGGACAGTTTGACCGGGTAGAAGGTTACGTCAATTTGCTCGAACCCAGGCACCTGCTTCAACAGTTGCGCGGTTGAATTGGTACAAAACGCCCCGGCAACCGGGCCGGATTGTTTGGCCAGTTGCAGGGCAATTTCAGCCTGCTGCGGGGTCACCTGAATTGTCTGAATGCGGGCATAATGTGTCTCGCGCGCGTGCGAACTGCGGTAGGCGCGCTCGACCGCCGGGGTAATGCCATAAAGAACGTCGTCCTTTATCGGAACCACGTCCGCACGAAACGAACCGGCTGGATCAAAGATCACCCGTTCGCTGCCCGAAATCATCAAGGATGTATGCGCACCTGAACCAGTGCGTGTGTTGATCATCGTGTACAGTGTCAGCGTCGATGGACCCTGTGCGCTGTAGGATCGCGCAACGATTTCCGCCCGATCCGCCTGCGGGCGATTCGAGCTTGCGCAGCCAGCCACAGTTGCTGCCAGAAGGCAGGCGATCAAAACCCTGAACAACGTTGCCACCCGAAATGCTTAGGAGGCGAAAACCGCCAGGAACAGGCACAAAAGGGCAATCGCAACCACGCACCATGTGGTGGCTTTGATGAAACCGTTGAAAGTTTTGGTTTGGACGGTGATGTCCATTTCGCCGTGCTTGTGTTCAGCCATGAGTCTCAGAATCCCAGTTCGCGTGTTTGATCTGTTGGATAATAGAAAACCAAACGCCTGTCACCACGTCATTCGCGCGCAGGGTGTGCTTACCTGAGGATCGAACACCCCGGATACCCAAACCCCCACCGCCACGGCAGGCCACTGCATGGCCCACCGCCAAATCGCACGGCACCATACATCGCATCCGCTGTAATCGCGTGCACGTCGCGAATCTGCTTGGGCGTCATGTCGTATCGGTCGGCGTAATCTTCAGCATAGCGTTTTCCATGCTCCACCACACAAGCATGCAAGGCGTCATCCGCTGCAAGACGCGCATCATAGCTTTCCTCTGCCGTCGCCGCGCCGCCCGCGTTGTGGTAGGCTTGGTCATGGGTCAAGCAACAATATTCCCATGGCGGGTGCTCTTCATACAGCTCGCCGACTTGGGGGAACTGCTTGGCGACCCAGCGCCAACTGGCCGACAGTCCGCCCGAACAGCCGTCGGTTTCAAACGCGGTCAACTCGGCGCTTAGGCTTTGGTCCACAAGGGCACGGTGCGACGGCAACTCAAAACTGCGCATCAGATCCTGAGACAAGGCAGGCAGCGGCAGCAATGATACGAACAGTGTTAAATTAAGGGCTTTCATCACGCATTGCCTCGGTATCGACCTGCAATCCAAACGTTGTTGCCAGCCACAGCAACAGCCGCTCACCTGGCCCCATTTCAGCACGCACACGCAGAACCTCGTTGGCCATTGCGGGGCGGTCGGTGATTAGCCCGTCCACACCCATCGAGGCCATTTTGGACATCTGCAACGGATCATTCACCGTCCAGACGTAAATATCCTTGCCCGCATCCTGCACCTTGCGGATCAAACCCGGTGTCACCATCCCTGCATTGACCGCGACGAATTCGCCTTCCAGGCCCGACAGGTCCCCAACGGCAGTGGCCGCCAACACGCCGGACCGCCAGTCGGGGCGCAACTTTTTCATCTTTTGCACCGCCGGATACTTCAGGGACATGGTGGCAATGTCGTCCTGCATCCCCAGTTCTTCCACCAGATTGATCACCCGATTTTCCAGATCGACATCGTGACCATAGTATTTCAGCTCAATCAGGACCTTGGACTTGCCCTTGGCCGCTTCCAAAACCTCGCGCAGGGTCGGCGTGCGTTCCGAGGCATATTCCGGCCCGAACCAGCTGCCAATATCAATGCCTGCCACGTCCTCCATAGTGGCGTCCCAGACCTTCAGGTTGACGCCTGCCAGCTTCATGAAATCGCTGTCATGGGCCACGATGACCACATCATCGGCCGTTTCCTGCACGTCAATCTCGACCCAATCCGCGCCATCCTCGATCGCCTTCAACACCGCAGCCATGGTGTTTTCAGGCCGAATTGCCGCTGCACCCCGGTGGCCGATCACCTCGGCGTGATCCGGAGCCTGCACACGTTCCAGCAGGCCCTGCCCGAACCAAAGGCCAATACCCAATGCGGCCAGCGCCGCTGCGACGGTTAAAAATACGGGCGCGCGGATTTTCCTGGGTTCAGGGTGAGCAACTTCCTTGGCCTCTGAGTCAAAAAAACCATCCAGCAAAACGGCAAGTGCGCCCAACGCAGTCGCCGCCAGAACCAACCCCGCCAAAGACCAAAGCCCTGCGATGATGAGACTGAAGATCAGCGCAAGCCTTAGGCTGCCGCCTTCCTGTATCGGCACCAGCGCAAACAAAAGGCTGGCCACCCCTGCGATCAAAGCCGCAATGACAAGCCGCGTCGCCAGCCACAGGGCAAGTTCGATCTTTAATCGCCCACGCTGGCCTTCCATCCTCTGCTCGCTTTGCGAGAAAGCCACTCGAGGTGACGCATCTTCAAACAGCACCAGATGCAGGGCCAGTGCCCAACCGGATAGACGTCGGATCAAAACCCAAGCCAGCGCCAGAACCACCAATCCAATCAGGACCACCGCCACCTGAAAGGCGGGCGGATGGAAAGTCAGGTAGTAGTTGATGTCATATTCCGTCAGCGTCCACCACGCGATCAGCCCCGCGGCGGCCACAAATGGCAGGGCAAGCAGCAGCACGCGCAAAATAAACCGAACCGCAAACCCAAACAGCGCCGGAAAGCGGGACAGGTTCAGCGCCAGCGCCGCGCTGCCCGCGCGCCAAGGGTCGCTTTCGCCCATGCGCAAAGACCCGGCCATGACCGAGAACACAAAGACTTCGGCCAGCAAAAACAGGCTGAGAACCGCGATACCCGCGATAAACCCTGCCGGAGACAACAGGAACATTGCAATGTCCTGATCCGTCAGCGCCGTCTGATCCGACAGCGAAACCGCCAAGTTGACCGCCACCGCGACACCTGGCGCGATCAACGCCACCAGCAGCAGACGCACAGCAATATAGATCGGGACAAAGACCATACGCCGGGCCCAGGCCCCGGCATAGGCATGTGAAACGGCTTGAAAAAATCTGCTCACGCGGCGGCCTCCGAAATGATGCACTCATTCAAAGGCGCGCAAGCGTGAATTGCAAGTCAGCTGTCTTCCAGATCAGCAGCCAGACGGAAACCGATGCGGTTTGCGGGCTTATCTTCGACCGATTTGGGCAACGCACGCAGCATTACGTTCAACTGGCTGACGTGCTGCACCAATTGCGTGCGAGCCCCTGCCCCGTCCGAGCCATAGAACGTGATCATATCGGGGTCGAAATATCCCATACCTTCGATCCGCATCACACCAGCATCCCCACCGGTAAAGCCCATTGCGACCTCGTGGTCGCCATCCAGTGTTTTTTCAAAGTTCTGGATATACATGATCAGTCGTTCATAAGCCCATTGCGCGGGGCTTTTGTTTTCCACCGGCTTGTTCAAAGGCTCAGGAAGGGTTTTAGTGCCGGACTCGGCTTTTGGATCGGCGTGAACCTCATGGCAGCGCGGCAAGGCGGCGGCTTCGGCGGCCTCGGCCGAGGTTTCAATCTGGTCCTGCATTCTTTTCTACCCTTTGCGCTGATACAGCCAAGCCCCGTCCGCACGCTGCGTTCGGGTCACAGCGTCAATGTGGTAGAGATGATTCATATGTGCAACCGCCTCGACCAGCGCGAGCCCATATTCACCTTCGCGGATTGTGCGTTTGAATAGCGGCAGAAAACAATCGGCGGCGGATTTCGGTTCGTCCAGATGGTCCAGCAAACGCTCCAACGCGCTGTGGTGGTTGTCGATCAGTTGTTTCATGCGCAAAGGCAGACCGGTAAAGGGGAGTTTGTGACCCCCCAGAACAAGATGATCAGGCCGGGCCAGTGCTTGAAGTCGCTCGCACGCCTCCATCCAGGCCGAAACCGGGTCGGCCATGGGCTCGGTTGCATAGACACCCAGATTGGGGCTGATCGAGCTGAGGATCTGATCGCCACTAAGAACCAGATTGTCATCGCGGCTCCAGAAAGTGGCGTGTTCCGGGGCGTGGCCATTGCCCATGTGAACATCCCAGTCCCGTCCGCCCATGCGGATCACGTCGCCCTGCTTTACACGGGTAAAGCCCAAGGGCATGGGGTAGACCGTGTCGGCAAAATTGAATGGACGATCCTGCATTCTTGCGTTCAGCACTTCGGGTGACATGCCAGCACTGCGATAGAAATCAAGCGTCTCCTGCGGCCATGTCTCTTGCACATCCAACGTCAGCATCCGCGCAAACAACCATGAGGTTCTGCTGGTCACCAGCTCAGCCCCGTGTTCCGACTGAAACCAACCTGCATTGCCCACGTGATCGGGGTGATGATGCGTGACAACCACACGTTTTATCGGTTTGCCCGCCAAAGGGCCGTCCATCAAAGTCTGCCAGATGCGCCGCGTCTTGTTCGAGGACAGGCCGGTGTCAATTACCGTCCAGCCATCACCATCGTCCAGAGCATAGATATTGACGTGATCCAGAGCCATTGGCAGCGGCAGGCGCATCCAAAGAACCCCGTCGGCGATCTGGATGGCTTCACCTGTCGCGGGCGGTTCAGCCCACGGATATCTGATTCCCAACACGCGATCCCCGTCCATCAGGCTGCCAACTCGTCCACGCTCAGCGCAAAAAGATCATCCGCCCCACCCTGAACACGGGCCAAAAGACCAGAATGTTCGGGAAGCAAAGCGTTGATATAGTATCGCGCCAACTTGGCCCGTGGTCCATCAGGGTCAGCCAGAGCTGCGGTCAGGTGGTAATGCCCGCCCAGCACGCGGGCAAAAGCCTGCAAATACGCCGCCGCACCTGCAAAGCGGTCGTTCATATTGTCCTGCGCCACAAGCCATTCGGTCGCCTCGCGCAGTGTTTCAGTGGCCTCCCAGACCGGACCCGCCAAATCGGGCATAGTGGCGCGGGCGCGCTCGGCCTGATCCTCAATCTCGTCCAGAAGGTTCGACGCTGCCTCGCCCCCATCCATCATCTTGCGTGCGACAAGATCCATCGCCTGAATTCCGTTTGTACCTTCGTAAATCGCAGTCACCCGGACATCGCGATAGAACTGCGCGGCCCCGGTTTCTTCGATATACCCCATGCCGCCATGCACCTGAACACCGGTTTCGGCCACGCGTATGCCTGTTTGCGTTCCAAACGCTTTGCCAATCGGCGTCAACAGGGCCGCGCGCGCAACCCAGTCTGCGTCTCCGGTGGCCTCGGCCATGTCTATCGCGGCAGCATTGGACACCAAAATGGCACGCGCCGCGAAAACATCAGCCCGCATGTCCATCAGCATGCGACGCACATCCGCATGGTCGATGATTGCACCTGACGGCGTTTTGCCCTGCTTGCGATCCTGCGCATAAGCCAGCGCATGTTGATAAGCGCCTTCCGCAACGCCGACGCCCTGTCCGCCCACGCCCAGACGCGCGTTGTTCATCATGGTAAACATTGCGGCCATGCCACCGTGCTCTTGTCCAACAAGCCAGCCTTTGGCTCCATCATACTGCATCACACAGGTAGGTGAGCCGTGCAGGCCCATTTTGTGCTCCAGAGATACCACATGCAGGTCATTGGCTACGCCAGGGTTCCCGTTTGTATCCGGCAGGTGTTTTGGCACCAAGAACAGGGATATTCCTTTTGTGCCGGGCACACCATCCGGCAAACGAGCCAGCACCAGGTGGCAGATATTCCCGGCAAAGTCGTTGTCACCCCACGAGATGTAAATCTTTTGCCCTGTGATCGCATACGTCCCATCACTGTTCGGCTCAGCCTTGGTGGTCAATGCGCCCACATCCGAACCAGCCTGTGGTTCGGTCAGGTTCATTGTTCCCGACCACTCACCCGACATCAATTTGGGCAAATAAAGGGCCTTGAGGTCTTCACTGGCGTGATGTTCCAACGCCTCGATCTGGCCCTGGCTCATCAACGGCGCGACCTGCAAGGACAGGCACGCTGCGCTCATCATTTCGTTTACGGCTGTTGCGATGGTTATCGGCAAGCCCATTCCACCGTGTTCGGGATCACCGCTCATTCCAATCCACCCCCCCTCGGCAATCGCCTTCCAGCCCGCTGCAAATCCCTCGGGGCTTTTGACCACGCCGTTTTCAAGACGCGCAGGATCCAGATCACCAGTGCGCTGCAACGGGGCCATAACCTCTTCACACATCTTTCCGGCTTCGGTCAGGATTGCGTTCACGACATCGATGCTGGCCTCGGCGAACTTTTCGGTCGCAGCGATCTGGTCGAACCCGACCACATGGTGCAGCAGAAACTGATAGTCTGAGATTGGGGCGCGATAGGGCATGACAACTCTCGAACGTCTAGAGGATCAGAATACGTCGACGGGCTTGGAATCAGGGACAAGCGCCGGTAAGCGTATGGGTCTTGATCGATTACCTACTGTTCCTCATGTTTCAGGCAACCAAAACGCGGCGTCACCAGATATGATCTCATCCGGCACTCAGGAACTGACGGCTGATCCCGACGGCATCGCGCGGGCGGCAGATTTGTTGCGTCAAGGCCTTCTTGTCGCCCTGCCCACCGAAACGGTTTATGGGCTAGGCGGAGACGCCCGAAACGGAGAGGCCGTCGCGTCGATTTACGAAGCCAAGGGGCGGCCCAGCTTCAACCCGCTGATCGCCCATGTCGCCTCGGTCAGCGCGGCGCAAAGGTTTGTGCAATGGTCCGATCAGGCCGAACAACTGGCGCGCGCCTTCTGGCCCGGTCCACTTACTCTGGTTTTACCGCTGCGCGGGGGGCACGGAATATCCTCGCTTGTGACGGCCGGTTTGGACACGCTGGCGGTTCGGGTGCCTGCGCATCCCACCGCGCGCGCCTTGTTGACAGCATTCGACGGGCCGATTGCGGCGCCTTCGGCAAACCCGTCAGGGCAGATCAGCCCCACAACAGCAGATCACGTGTGGTCGGGTCTGGGCGGCAGGATCGCCGCAATTCTGGACGCCGGGCCGTGCGGCGTTGGCGTGGAATCCACAATCGTCGGCCTGACCGGACAGCCCACATTACTACGACCCGGCGGCGTCGCGCTGGAACAGATCGAACAGGAACTGGGGGTACATCTGCACCTGCATCAATCCGGTGATCTGCTCACCGCTCCGGGACAGTTGCAATCACATTACGCGCCGGACGCGCCAGTCCGCCTGAATGCGGAATCGCGCCAGGGGGACGAGGTCTTGCTGGGCTTTGGCCCAGTAGATTGTGATTTGAACCTGTCCGTGGACGGCAACCTGACTGAGGCCGCCGCAAACCTTTTTGCCTGCTTGCATGAATTGAACAAGACTGGCCGACCAATCGCCGTTTCTACGATCCCTGATAGTGGATTGGGCGCAGCTATCAACGACCGGCTGCGACGCGCGGCAGCGCCACGCGACAGTTGATCAGGCGCGGCCGGCGCTGGCGGACAACGTCAAAGGATCCACGCCCAAGGTTGCCAGCGCAGCCTCCCATTTTTCATCATCCGGCACGTCGAAGACCAGCTTCGAAGCGGCTTCAGTGGTCAGCCAGCCATTCATCGCGATTTCATCTTCAAGCTGACCTGGACCCCAGCCGGAATAACCCAGTGCCAACATCGAATTCAGCGGCCCGACGCCAGAGGCAAGGTCTTCCAGCACATCCAGCGTCGCGGTCATGCTGAACTCTTCCGAGATCTGCATCGAATGCAAGTTGGCCTCATAGTCCGCGCTGTGCAGAACAAAGCCGCGCGACATCTCGACAGGGCCGCCAAAATGAACCAGCCGTTCGCCAACAACCGGAATACGGCACGCAATGTTCAATTGGCCCAGCAAGGTCTTGATGCGCAGGTCCGAGGGTTTGTTGATGATCAGCCCCATGGCGCCGTCATCGCCGTGGCTGCACATGTAAACCACCGAATGTTCGAATCGCGGGTCGCCCATACCGGGCATCGCAATCAACAGTTTTCCGGTCAGATCCATGGGACGTCATCTCTTTCTCAACTCTGTCAACAATGGCCCCGCCACCCCTGTGTTTGCAAGAGAACAACGGGTAATTCGACAGATTTCATTGCAGTGACCGGATCGTGACTTGGAATCCGGCCCCAGCCCGCGCATGTATGAGGGATGAAGATGTCGATCAAATCCACAGCCGCCCTTGCGTTTGCTTGCCTGACCCTGTCCTCTGCTGCCACTGCACAGAGTTTGGACGGTGTGGTGAAACTGGATGTTCTGGACGGCGGTCGAACCGCAAACGGCACGTATCTGAGCGCCTTGAGGTTAACCCTCAAAGACGGCTGGAAAACCTATTGGCGGGCGCCCGGTGATGCTGGCATCCCGCCCCAGTTCGACTGGAAACGCTCAAGCAACGTTGGGCATGTGGACATCACCTGGCCCGCGCCCGAGATTTTTGACCAAAATGGTTTGCAGTCGATCGGATATGAAAACCAGTTGATCTTGCCGATTGAAATTACACCGCGAAACCCTGCCAAACCCGTACGCCTGCAAGGTGAGATGGATCTGGGTGTTTGCAAAGACGTGTGTATCCCGGAACGTTTGGGCTTTGACCACACACTGGACTCAGAAGCAGGCCGCAACCCAGCCATTGCTGCGGCTCTGGCGCAACGTCCCTACTCGGCGCAGGAAGCCCGTGTCAGCAAGGCCACGTGTACTCTCACGCCAACTCAAGACGGAATTCAAATCGAAGCTCGGGTGACGATGCCATCTGCGGGGGGCCGCGAAGTCGCCGTGATCGAGCCCGGAAACCCGGTTCTCTGGGCATCGCAACCGGTCTCGCAACGCGAGGGCAATACGCTAGTGGCGCAGGCTGAAATCATCAACGCGTCTGGTGCACCTTTCGCGCTGGACCGATCTGAAATCCGGATCACCGTTCTGGGCGCCAATCACGCGGTCGACATTCTGGGTTGCAGCGCGGGCTGACCTTGTGATCCAAACTCCAAAAATCGGCGCTTTGGCGGTTGTTCTGCGTCAGGATCAGGTGCTTCTGGTACAGCGCAGCAAACAACCAGATGCCGGGTTGTGGGGCTTTCCGGGCGGGCATGTGGAATGGGGCGAGACCGTTCTGCAAGCAGCACAGCGCGAACTGCGTGAGGAAACCTCGGTGATTGCAGAGCCGTCACACTATCTCAAGAATCTGGATCTTCTGCGGCACGACCCCAATGGGCAAGTCCTGTCCCACTACCTTCTGGTCGGTGTCGCCTGCACGTATCTCTCTGGCGCGCCCGAAGCTGGCGACGACGCACTGGATGCACGTTGGTTTCCGATCGAACAAATACGCGAAGGCGACCTGCCGATGAGCGCGCGGGTTGCCGATCTGATGGAATTCGCTCTGCGTGAAGGTTAAGTTCCCGCTGAACGGGTGAACCGACCATAGAACAACGCAGACAGTACCATGCTCAGCACCAGAATAGGCAGGGCTCCGGCAAGGAACGCGCCCAGCCCCATCTGCAAAACCGGGATACCGTCTGCGTCAGCATAAAGGCCCTGGAAAATACCTATCGGCGCACCGGTAACTGTTGGCCAGATCATCGTCAGAAAAAACCAAACCGCCAAAGCGGCTCCTGTCGCCATCAAAGCGCCCCGAACCACCCGGTCTGGCGCGCGAAACGCGCGGCGCATGGCGGTCATCGGGCGTGCAACATCGTTGAGGATCGCCAGCAGGGCAGGCACGAGGATCAGCACCAGAAGCATCCCAAACCCAAGTCCATAGACCAAGGTGATCACGGTCGGTTTCAGGAATTGCGCCTGTTGCGAGCCCTCGTAGAGCAGCGGTGCAAGCCCAAGAACCGTTGTCAGTGTGGTCAACATAACGGGTCTCAGCCTGTCGGCCGTGCCCTCGACAATCGATGGCACCAGACCGCGATCCTGCTGATACCCATCTATCGTGGTCACAAGCACAATCGAGTCGTTGATAATGATCCCGGTCATTCCCAGCAATCCGACCACCGTGAACATACTGAGCGGAACATCCCAGATGTAATGCCCCCAGATCGCCCCAACGAGGCCAAAGGGGATAATCGCCATAACCACCAACGGCCTCGACCAGCTTGCAAACACCCAGGCCAGCACAAGGTAGATCCCGGTCAGACACAGGATCAACCCGGTGCGCGCTTCGGCCAGGAATTCGTTTTCTTGCTCACTCAGACCCGACATACGCCATTCAACCTGACGTTCTGCGGCGATGTTGGGTAGTATCTCGTCCTGCATCATGCGTTCTATTTCAGCCGCTCGCGCAGGGTCGTCTTCGGAAATATCTCCTGTAACTGAAACCACCCTCAGTCCGTTTTCGCGCCGGACGACGGAAAACCCGGTTTTTCGTTCGACGGAAACGATGTCGGCCAGCGGAACATAAACCCCATTAGGCGAACGCATAAGGGTGCGTTCAAGGAAGTCTGCCGTCAACTCGCCCTCAGGCAATTCAACCCTAATTTCGGTGCTACGCGGGCCATCGGGGAAGGTGGCGGCCTCGATCCCGTTAAGGCGGTTGCGCAACGCGCGGCCCAGCGTTTCGATCCGAAAGCCCAAAGCTTGCCCCTGTGCCGTCAGGTCCAGAATGAACTCTTCCTTGTCATAGGCCAGAGTGTCTTCTAGCGCCGAGACTTCGGGGAATTTCGACAACGCGGTCTGCAGGTCCTCTGAGGCCGCCTTCAGAACATTCACGTCCGATCCATAAAATTGCACATCAATGGCATCTCCGCCGGGGCCGGACCGCCAGCCCCGGAAAGTCAACACCTCGACATTCGGGTGCCGTGGCACGAAGTCCTGCAATTCGCCCACAAATTCAAAACTGGAATAGGGCCGCAGGTCGGCATCAATCAATTCGATCGAAATCCCACCCAGCACGCTGCCGTCTTTGCCGTCTGCCGCCGCCAGACCACGGCCCGCGGTGCCCCCGACCTCGGCCAGAACAAATTCGATCGGATTCTGGCCATAACGTTCTTCATAAATCTGACCCAGCTCGTCGGTGGCGTCCTGTACAATGCGCATCATTTCCAGCGTATCCGACCGGGTCGAACCTTCGCGCATGATGAACCCGCCACTGACGGAGCTGCGTTCAGGCGCGTTGAAGAATCGCCAGTTCACATCGCCACGGATGAACAGGGCAACCTGACTGGCCAGAATAGCGATCATCAAAGCCACAACAACGTATCGCGCCCAGATCACCCAGGCGATCAACGGACGGAACAGGTGGTCCCGCACCCAGCGGAAGCCCCGGTTCACAACACGGTTCGGTAGATCGTACCAGTGTTCCTTGGCAGAATGCGCAATCGCGTGCGCCATATGGTTGGGCAGAATAAGAAAGCACTCAACCAGCGACGCGATCAGAACCGCAATCACCGTGAACGGAATATCGCGTATCAACTCGCCGAAGCGACCACCTACAAGGGTCAGACCAAAGAACGCAATCACCGTCGTGACGGTCGCTGCCAGAACCGGCATCGCCATGCGTCGGGCTGCGCGTTCAGCGGCCACCATAGGCGGCTCGCCCAGACGACGGGCGCGGAAATCGGCGTGTTCGCCCACCACAATGGCGTCATCCACCACGATACCAAGGGTTATGATCAGGCCAAACAATGAGACCATGTTCAGCGACAACCCACCTAAATACATCAGCGCAATGGCAGCCGACATGGCCACAGGAATACCCGCCGCAACCCAGAAAGCGATGCGGGCATTCAGGAAAAGGAACAACAGGCAGACCACAAGGCCCAAACCCATCAACCCATTGTCGACAAGGATGTTCAGCCGGTCTGTGATGGCCTGGGCCCGGGTACGGATCAACTCGATCTTTACGCCTTCGGGCACACTTGCCTGCATCTCGCGGGCGACATCTTCAACCGTGTGCTGGATTTCGATGGCATCGCCCTGGTTTGACCGGTCAACCCGGATCGACATGGCAGGGTGATCACCGACAAAATAGCTGCGGTCGCGCGTTACTCCTTCGACCCTAACGCGAGCTATGTCGCCAACCCGCAGCTTCGACCCATCGTCGTTGGTTCGTAGTGCAATGGCTTCGATCTGCTCAGGTCTTCGCTTTTCGGTTCCGGCCCGAATGCGCGCACCTGCACCTTCCACTGCACCCGCAGGGTCCGTATTAACTTCGGCCCCGATAGCCGACGCGATTTCGGCCATTGTGATGTCGTTTGCGATCAACTGCGCCGTTGACACTTCGACAATAATCTGCGGTGCGGCAATACCCCTGATACTGGTGCGGGTGACACCGGCAGCGAACAGGCGGTTGATCAGTTCATCGGTCAGTTTGGCCAGTTGCGCCGTGTCTGATGGGCCGCTGATGATAAGATCCGTCACCCGATCACGCCAAACGCCGCGCTGGATTTTGGGTTCTTCAGCGTCTTCAGGCAGGTCCGAGACACCATCTACTGCGGTTCGAACGTCCTCAATTGCGCGGGACATGTCCCAGTTTGGCTCAAACTCAAGCCGTATTCGTGTCCAGCCAGGGTGCGAACTGGCCTCGGTACTGGTTACGCCTTCCACTGCCAGCAACGCAGGTTCTAGAAGCTGGACAATGCCCGCATCCATGTCCTCCGGCCCAGCACCGTCCCAGGTGACGCTGACATCGACACGCTCCAAGACCACGTCGGGAAAGAACTGTGCTCGCATGTTGGGAATGGCCGCCGCACCCAAAACCAGCATGACCAGCAACAGAAGATTGGCAACGGTCCGATGGCGGGTGAAGTAACTGAGAATGCCGCCCGCTGCGCCGGGTATCTCGCGCATCATGGCGCTCAGCCTCCGGCCTTGGTTTCAAGACGACGTATCAGAGCGGCCGGCACGCGCGCTTCCTGCAATTGGCCCAGAAGCTGCGATTTCTCGTCCTGCGGCATTGTCTGGCTGGCCTCGATTTGCGCCACAAGCGCGGCCCGTTTCGAAGGGCTTAACTCAACCATGTCCGGGTCTGCACCGGCCTCAACACGCAACGGTCGCACCCGCACGCCGGAGCCCAGCAGAGGCGTACGCCCGATGACAACTTCGCGCCCCTCAAGCCCGTCGCCACGCAACAGGACCTCATCCCCTTGCCTGCGAACCAACTGCACCGGAAGACTTTCCAGGCGGTCGTCCGCGCCCAGAACCAGAACCGTACCCGACGCATCAAGCACGGAAGAAGGTAATCGGTATACATTTGCGACTGGTTGTTCTTGAACCGAAACCGTCACAAAATCGCCGGGCTTGAAACCTGACGCCTCTTGCAGACGAGCATAGATCAACCGCCCGGTCTGGCCTTCTCCGGCGGAACCGCTGTCGCGACTGATCTGACCCGCAGCAGTCAGATCAGCGCCGGTGACTTCCAGCGACACAGTAACCGGGGCGTTGATCAGTCTGTCGTTTTCATCCAACAGGCGGACATACTGCGCCGTTGAGACCCGGAACGCCACTTCAAGGGCGTTGGGATCAACCAATTCTGCTAGCTTTTCGTTGGCCGACACCAGCCGTCCTTCTACCAGTGTCACGTCGGTCAGCGTGCCGCCAAACCCAGCCCGCACCGTCATGTCTTCTAGGTCACGCTCTGCCGCTTCCAATGCGATCACCGCACGGGACTGCAAAGTCATGGCCTGATCAACACGGGATTCTGCCTGCGCCAGCGCGATGCGGCGGGCCAGAACCGCTTGCTGCGCCGAGGTTGCAGCCAGTTCAGCCTCTTCTACGCTAGCCGCGGCACCAACCCCACGGGATTGCAAGTCACGCTGACGTTGCAACGCCCGTTCACGCAGGTCCGCCTGCGCCTCGGCTGATTTCAACTCGTCCTGCGCCAGTAGTAACGACCGTTCGGCATCACGTTCTTCAAACTGGGCATCCAAAAGATCGGATTTGGCCCGATCCAGTGCTGATTGCGCATCCGCCGGGTCCAGTTCAACCAGCACCTCACCCGCCGAGACTGTGCCACCATCCTCAAAGTCTTCAGCCAGCGCAACCACGCGCCCGCCCAACGCCGCACGCAATTCCAGCCTGCGGCGGCTTTGAACCTCTCCGAATGCCTCAAGATAGGGGGTGACGGTTTCTGCCTCGGCCTGACGCACCGCAACCGCAAAGACTCTTTCACGCGAAGGCGGTGCAGCGTCTTCCCGGGTCAAAACGTCTTGCACCGCGCTTACAATTATCTGCGCGGCAACAAACAGCAAAGCCAGCGTCAGAAACGCCAGAAAAATACCGACAAGACTTTGCCGCAAAAATCGCATCAGTCAGTTACCCCGGTTGCACCACGCTGCCGTCCCCAACATGTAGCTGGATCACGAATTATGCCAAGCCACAAAGCGGTTACACGGATTTGAACGTATGACCAGTCTACTTCCGTCGCAGGTGTTCGTCCAATCTGGGCATTATTTCCACAAAATTGCAGGGGCGATGCCTATAATCGAACTGTTTTTCGAGTATCCCGTCCCACGCATCCTTGCAGGCGCCCGGGCTGCCGGGCAGTGCGAAAAGATACGTACCACCGGCAACCCCACCCGTTGCACGGGACTGCACCGCCGAGGTGCCGATTTTCTCCATCGAGATGATTGTGAACACAGTACCGAACGCGTCGATCTCTTTCTCATAGACGTCGCGATGCGCCTCGACGGTCACGTCGCGCCCGGTCAAACCGGTGCCTCCGGTCGAGATCACAACGTCAATCTGATCATCCTCCACCCAGGCACGCAGTTGATCGGCAATCTGATCACGTTCGTCCCTAATAATCTTGCGATCAGCCACCACGTGGCCCGCTTTTTCGATCCGGTCCACCAGAGTCTGACCCGAGCGATCTTCGTCCATCGACCGTGTATCCGACACGGTCAGGACGGCAATTTTGACTGGGATGAACTCTTTGTTTTCGTCAATGCGTGACATCTTGCGTCAGGCCCTTTCCAAAATCGCAAGCCGGATGGCAAGCGCGGCAAAAATACCGCCTGTAACCCAGCCAATAATACGAGAGGCGCGCGGGTTGCCGACCAGCACCCGACCCGCGCCGCCCGCGAATATGCCCACCAGCCCGTTTACCACAAACGCTCCGACTGCGATGATAACACCAAAGGTTAGAAACTGAAGCAGAACAGAGCCCGTGGCGGGGTTCACAAACTGCGGGATGAAAGCCAGCACAAACAGGATGACCTTGGGGTTGGTCAAGTTGACCAGCATCCCATCCCGAAATGCCAGATGCGTTGGACGGACCGGCGCATCTTCGGTGATCGCACCGTTACGGATCGCGCCCCAGGCCAGATAGAGCAGATATGTAACGCCCATCCAGCGGATCACGTCGAACAGCCACGGCATCGCCGCGACTGCGGCCCCAAGACCCAGACCGGCCAACAGAACATGGATCATCAACCCGACCGCCACACCGGCACTGGCCGACACCGCAGGCCGTGGGCCGGAGCGCAACCCCTGACCAAAGCAAAACATCATATCCGCACCCGGTGTGAAGTTCAGCGCCAAGGCAGCCGGAATGAAAGCCAGAAAAGTGATGGTGTCGATCATGGCTCTACCTCAAACCAATTCGGCTTTGGCCCCAGATTGGCCAATTGCGTACGGCCCAGCGTTCCGCGATAGCCCCAACTTTCGTGCACATGTCCAAAGACCGTATAACCTGGCTGAAGCCGCTCTATGGCATCGCGCACTGCCGTCGACCCAACCGACAGACCTTGCGACGTCTGATCCCCATAGCCTTTGGGCGGAGAATGCACGATCAGGACGTCAGCCGCATCGCACCGGTCGAGCATCTCGGTCGCAGCACCTTCGGTCAGGTCGCAGGACCACTCGCCAAACGGCGTGGCCGGCACGCCATAACCAAGACCAAACAGGCGAAGCCCGTCGAGTGTCATACCGGACCCGTGCAAAACATGAACACCTTCCGGCGCGGCATCGCCCAGTTCTTCTGCGCTTTCTGCATTTCCTGGAATCAACACCAGCGGGGCAGAAATGCCCGCAAGCATTTGCATCGCCTCATCCAGACCCTGACGCATGTTGCAATAATCACCCGCGCCAATGACCAAATCCGCGTCAACACTGGCCGCTACCAGATCCGCGGCGCGATTGCGCGCCATATGCAAATCGGAAAAGGCCAGAACCTTCATGTTGCGCCTCGCAGCCGCGCTTTCAATTCCAGCAGATCAGCCCAAGCCTGCCGTTTCATCTGCGGCTGACGCAACAGATAGGCCGGGTGGAACATCGGGATCACCGGCAAATCCATCGCCTGATCCCAATTGCCGCGTAAACGAGTGATACCCCGTTTTCCCAGCACTGCCTGACAGCTGATATTGCCCATCACCACCAGAACTTCGGGCTTGGCCAACGCAACGTGACGCTCAAGGAAAGGTTTCATCATCCCGATTTCTTCGGGCTTGGGATCGCGGTTCTGCGGAGGCCGCCATGGTAGTACGTTGGTGATATACACGTTTTCGCGGCGATCCAGATCAATTGCCGCCAGCATCCGGTCCAGCAACTGACCGGCGCGACCGACAAAGGGCTTGCCTTCACGATCTTCGTCGCGGCCGGGGGCTTCGCCGATGATCATCACCTTTGCGCCGGGGATGCCGTCGGCAAAAACCAACTGTCGTGCCCCGCGCTTTAGCTCGCAATGATCAAAAGCCTCCATCGCCGCGCGCAATTGGTCCAGAGACCCTGCCCCCTGCGCTGCAGCCTGCGCTACGGCAACCGGGTCAGCCTGTTTAGGTTTCGTCTGAGGAGCGGAGGCCGCTTCTGCCTTCTTGGGCTTGGGCGACGTATCCGGCAACGCATACCGATCAACCGGCGCATCCCCGATTGCCTCGGTCGCGCCCAGTTCGATCTGCCATTCCAGCAGCGCCCGTGCAGAGTAATAGTCCAAGCCCGATTCCATACGGATAATTTACCTGCCTAAACGCTGAGGGAAAGCGAATAGGGCTTGATCGGTCGCTCTGTCGCGCCGACCATCAGGGCGCGATGCTCAGAATTCTGCGATTCCTCCTGCTTGGTCTTGTGCTGGCCCTTACCGGCGATCCGGCTTTGGCGACGTTTCACGACACACATGGGCAGTGCCGTGCGGGTCAGTTCAAATGTGGCAGCACCTGCTGTTCGGGCGGGCAAAGATGCAGCTTTGATGGCCACTGTATTCCGCTGGGCGGCACCTATTGTGGTGGCGGTCGCACCTGCGGCCCGTTCGAACGTTGCGTGGCCGGTGGAACCAGATGTGCACCCGCGGGCCTGAACAAATGCACGTCTCGCCTGGATTGCCCGGGCGACAGTTTTTGCAACGGGCGTGGCGAATGCGAACGGATCACACCCGACCTGGACACAACGCCGCCCACCACGTGCGACGACGGGCGCACCTGCGCGCGTGGCTCCTCCTGCCTGCCCGGCGGGGGCTGTTCCCGCCCTGGGTGGTTCTTGTGCGAAGAAACCGGTTCGCAATGCCGCCCTGGCTTCAAATGCTCGGCCCATCAGGGCTGCGTGCCGATCAAGGCCATCGACTGCGGTTATGGCAAATGGTGCAAGCCGGGTGAACAATGCCTGCCCGAGGGCGGCTGCGAAAAACTGCCAGAGGGTACCGAACCTTAGGTTGCCTTGCGCCGCCCAGCTTTCTATAAGCGGCCCGATTGTCAGACAGGAGCCCGCCCATGCGTTTCGCCCATCGTCACCTTCTTGGCATCGAGCATCTGTCGCAATCCGATATCACCGAAATTCTGGATCTGGCCGAGACCTATGTCGACATGAACCGCCAGTCGACCAAGCATTCAGACGTGCTGTCGGGGCTGACCCAGATCAACATGTTCTTTGAAAACTCGACCCGCACGCAAGCCAGTTTCGAACTGGCGGGCAAGCGTCTGGGTGCAGATGTGATGAACATGGCAATGCAGGCCAGTTCGATCAAAAAAGGTGAAACCCTGATCGACACTGCGATGACATTGAACGCAATGCACCCGGATCTGCTGGTGGTCCGGCATCCGCATTCCGGCGCGGTCGACTTGCTGGCGCAAAAGGTCAATTGCGCCGTTCTGAATGCGGGCGACGGCAAACACGAACACCCTACGCAGGCCCTGTTGGACGCCTTGACGATCCGACGTGCCAAGGGACGCCTGCACAGGCTGAACATCGCGATTTGCGGCGACGTGGCCCATTCCCGCGTCGCGCGATCAAACCTGATCCTGTTGGGCAAAATGGAAAACCGTATTCGCCTGATTGGCCCGCCGACACTGGTGCCCAGCCAGTTTGCCGAGTTCGGGGCCGAGATTTATGACGACATGAACGAGGGGTTGAAAGACGTTGACGTTGTCATGATGCTGCGCCTTCAGAAAGAGCGGATGGATGGCGGGTTCATCCCCTCGGAACGCGAATACTATCACCGCTATGGGCTGGATGCCGCAAAGCTGGCTCAGGCCAAGCCTGATGCTATTGTCATGCACCCCGGCCCGATGAACCGAGGGGTTGAGATCGACGGCACGCTGGCCGATGACATCAACCGGTCCGTCATTCAGGAACAGGTGGAAATGGGCGTCGCAGTTCGTATGGCCGCGATGGATCTGCTGGCCCGCAACCTGCGCGAGGCCGCATGAGCGATCTGACCGTCGCCCCCCACGAACGCGGCGTCTTGCGCCTGTTTACGCTGGACATGCGCCCGGAAGAGGCGAAGTTTCTGCGCGAGCCCGGCGCTGCCGACCAAGTACTTGGGGTCGATGGGTTGGATCCTGAGCAGATCGATATCTTCCCGGTGTCCGACCTCGAAGACCTTGGGCTGTATGGCTATCTGACCGAAGGTTGCGGCGTGTCCTCAGATCAGTTGGATCAGGACGCTCTGGCCGCGATAGACGGCTGGGTTATAGTCTTGCGCAGCGCTGCGTTTCAAGGACGCCCGGCGACGTTGAAACCTGATCCTCGTTTGCGCCTGATCGGTCTGTTCACGGAAGAGGCCACGAACTGGACCGGTGGGGTCATTGAAACCGAAAGCGCCAAGCCTTTTTCGGCACCGCAAGCCGCTCCTACGGATGACCACCCCCGCCGCGTCGGGTCAGCTGTTCTGGCGCTGGCCGCGCTTTTAGTCATCGGAGGCGTCATATGGCTGATCTTGTGATCTTCGCCCCGGATAAAGGGGCCTATATCCGCACCAACGCCTGGCTGGCCGCTGTCGCCATGGGTGGTGCCATGCTCGTTTTGTGGCTGATCGGAAATCCGTACATCTGGACCGGTGCTCCCGCAGGTCTGGCCGCCATTGGCATCCGCGCCTGGTATCTGGCCTCGGAAGAGTTGGTCGCCAATTGGGAAATGTCGGACACCACCCTAACCGGCCCTGGCCCGCGCAAGGTGCCTTTGAGCCAGATCCAAACGGTCAACACCATGGGCAGCTTTGTTCAGATCGTCACCAAGAGTGGTGACAAGCACCTGATCAAGTATCAAGCCGACCCTGCCGCAACCAAAGCCGCCATCGAAAGGGCCATGCCATGAGCACCGTTCTCTTCACCAACGCCCGCCTGATCGACCCGGAGGCCGGGACGGATACAATCGGCTGGCTACAGGTGGCCGATGACCGGATCGTTGACCGAGGGGAAGGAAACGCGCCGGGTTCTGACGGGCAGATCATCGATTGCAACGGAAAGTGCCTTGCCCCCGGTATCGTCGATATCGGCGTCAAAGTGTGTGAACCGGGCGAGCGGCACAAGGAAAGCTACAAGTCTGCAGGTCTGGCCGCCGCTGCCGGTGGTGTGACCACCATCGTCACCCGTCCCGATACGCTGCCAGCAGTGGATACGCCTGAGACGTTGGAATTCGCGACCCGGCGCGCGCAGGCGGATGCGCCTGTCAACGTGCTGCCGATGGCTGCGCTGACCAAAGGGCGCGAAGGGCGTGAGATGACCGAGATCGGGTTTTTGCAGGACGCAGGCGCTGTGGCCTTTACCGATTGCGATCATGTCATCACCAATACCAAGGTGTTTTCCCGCGCGCTGACCTACGCAAAATCCTGTGACGCGTTGGTGATCGCCCACCCTCAGGAACCCGGTCTCAGCGCCGGGGCGGCGGCGACCAGCGGCAAGTTCGCAGCGTTGCGCGGCCTGCCTGCCGTATCGCCGATGGCGGAACGCATGGGTCTGGATCGTGATATTGCCCTGCTTGAGATGACCGGAGCGACCTACCACGCCGATCAGATCACCACCGCCCGCGCCCTGCCCGCGCTGGAACGGGCCAAGCGCAATGGGCTGGACATCACTGCCGGCACATCGATCCACCATCTGACCCTGAATGAGTTGGACGTGGCCGACTATCGCACCTTCTTTAAGGTCAAACCGCCGCTACGGTCCGAGGATGACCGGCAAGCGGTGATCGAGGCTGTGCGGACAGGGCTGATCGACACCATCAGTTCGATGCACACACCGCAGGACGAAGAAAGCAAGCGCCTGCCGTTTGAAGAGGCGGCCTCGGGTGCGGTCGCTTTGGAAACGCTGCTGCCTGCTGCACTCCGCCTGTATCACGCAGATCAACTGGACCTGCCGACCCTTTTTAGGGCCATGGCGCTCAACCCCGCAAAACGGTTGGGACTGAAGAGCGGCCGATTGGCCGAAGACGCCCCGGCTGATCTGGTTCTTTTCGACCCGGATGTGCCCTTTTTGCTTGATCGGTTTGCCTTAAAATCCAAATCGCAAAACACGCCATTTGACGGCCAGCGGATGCAAGGTAAGGTCTTAGCAACTTATGTTGCAGGCCAAGAAGTGTTCCGGAGACCTTAATGCCCATTATCGGAAATTCGGCAGAGGATTTACTCTTGTGGGCTTTGATTGGATACCTGTTGGGATCCATCCCCTTTGGGTTGATCCTGGCCAAGGTCATGGGGCTGGGCAACCTGCGCGAAATAGGGTCGGGCAATATCGGGGCCACAAACGTTCTGCGCACTGGAAACAAGGCCGCTGCAGCCCTGACGTTGCTGTTTGACGCCGCTAAGGGGGCTGTGGCCGTTCTTGTTGCGCGCGCCTATGCGGGCGAAGATGCCGCCCAAATCGCAGCGCTTATGGCATTTGTGGGCCATTGCTTCCCGATTTGGCTTGGCTTCCAAGGCGGGAAAGGCGTGGCAACCTTTCTGGGGCTGTGGCTGGCGCTGGACTGGCGCGTCGGTGTGGCCTGCTGCCTGAGCTGGCTGGTCGCGGCCGCAATCTGGCGGATTTCGTCGGTCGGCGCATTGGCTGCGGCGGCACTGTCGACAACCTGGGTATTGGTTCTTACAAACGGATCCACCTTTATTCTGGGGATCATCCTGACGCTTCTGATCTATTGGCGTCATGGCTCGAATGTGGCACGGATCAAGGCCGGGACAGAACCGAAAATCGGGAAACCGTGACGGCACCCGACGCGTTCTTGTCAGCGTTTCTGGCGCTGCCGGAAGGCAGCTTTACCGGCACTTCGAATGGGCGCAGCTATGTTGTCGTGCGGCAGCGGATGGCTGGTGGCAAGTCGCACAAACTGGTCGCCCATGAGCGGGGCGGCGCGGACTATATCAGCCTGAATCTGTACCAGACGCGAGACAGCGGGGCGTTGCTGCGGCCCTGTGAAATGCCCGCCAGCAAAGTCATCACTTTTGTACTGGGCCTTGTGCCTGACCAAATCTGCTAAGCTCTGCATTTTTGAACACGACATCTTTGCTGCTGCACAATCACAATTCATTGCTTTGAACGTGATCACCCCGCTTCCCAGATCGCTGTCGTGACGGTCAATTACGGGCCGCACAGGACAACAACCGGGGCCTGCGCTTGCACCAAGACAAGGCTCCTTTCACGAAAGGTGAAGCAATGAACACTTTTAAATCTCTGATCGGCGGCGTCGCTCTGTCCGTCGCGCTGGCAACTTCGACTTTGGCTGCAGGCGTGGAAATCAACGCAAGCTCGACCGGCCTGGCGATGCAGGGCTATGACCCGGTTGCCTACTTCACCGCCGGTGAAGCAACCAAGGGCGATTACCGCATCACCACGCTGCATGATGAAGCGCTGTACCGTTTCTCGTCGGAAGAAAACAAAGCCGCTTTTGAAGCCAACCCCGAAGCATACCTGCCCGCATACGGTGGCTACTGTGCATTTGGCGCGGCCATGGGCTTCAAGTTCGACGGCGACCCGAACCACTGGAAAATCGTTGACAACAAGCTGTACCTGAACCTTTCGCAAGATATCCAGGAACGTTGGGAAGGCGACATCCCGGGCTTCATCGAAAGCGCCAGCGCAAATTGGGAAACCATCGCTGACAAGACCCCTGCGGAGCTGCAAGCGCAATAATCCGCTGAAAATGTCAGGCGTGTCGGCGGCGGAGCGTTCCGTCGCCGCATGTCGTTTGAAGACCTCAGATCCTTTCCTATCTTTTCAGTATACTAAGTGCCCGGCTGAACAGGGCACAGGCGCTTGCCTGTATCTTCAAGCGCCGGATTTCGGGCTGGAATACGTAGAAATCAATGATCCGGTGACCAAGCTGGATCGTATCGGTTTGCATAGGTGAGCAGAGGCTCGCTCGTGCAGAGTTTCGAACGAAAGGAAATGAGATGACTTTGAAATTGGCTCTCATCGCAACAGCCGCGACACTGACGGCCGGATCAGCGCTGGCGCAATCTTCGGGCAATTGGACCGGCTTCTACGGTGGTCTGCAGTTGGGTTACATCGACGTGGACACCAACGTATCTGGCGTCGACGGAGACGGCGCAATCGGTGGTATTGTACTGGGTTACGACTATGATCTGGGAACCTGGGTTGTTGGCGGCGGCTTTGATTACGACTGGACCGATGTGGATCTGGCCGGAGCCGCTACCGTCGAAGACGTATGGCGCCTGAAAGCGCGCGCAGGGTACAAAGTTAACCCACAAGGTCTTCTGTACGGCACGGTCGGGTATGCCGAAGCCGGGACAGACACCCTCGGCAGCGATGACGGCTGGTTCATCGGCGCGGGCTATGAGCAGATCGTGGCACCCAATGTGAGCATCGGTGGGGAACTGCTGTACCACGAATTCGACAATTTCAACGCAACTGGTGTGGATGTCGACGCAACCACATTGCAGATCCGGGCGACGTATCGTTTTTGATAACTGTTGTCTGAAAACTTATGACCCGGCTTTTTCAGCCGGGTCGCGTCTCACACATCCAAAATTGTGCTGCCGGTTGTTTGCCGCGCCTCAAGCGCGCGATGCGCATCAGCGACCTGATCAAGCGCAAAGCGTTGATCCACATGGATCTTGACCTCACCGCCTTCAACTTTGCCAAATAGTCGTCGGGCCATTGCCTGACACACCGCATGATCCGAGATATGCGTGAACAGCGTGGGCCGGGTGATCTTAAGTGAACCCTTTTGACCCAGAACACCGATATTGAAGGGTGGCACCGGGCCCGAAGCATTTCCGAAAGAAATCATCATGCCCAGCGGCTTGAGGGAATCCAAAGATCCCTCGAACGTGTCCGCCCCAACGGAATCCATCACCACATCCACACCCTGCCCTTTGGTGATCTCGGCCACGCGCTCGGCGAAATTCTCGGTCCGGTAGTTGATGCAATGCGCAGCCCCGTTGAAGCGGGCAAGGCTGCATTTTTCATCACTTCCAGCCGTGCCGATCAATGTGATCCCCTCGGATTTTGCCCATTGGCAGGCGATCAGTCCGACACCACCAGCGGCGGCATGGAACAGGACAGTATCGCCGCGTTTCAACGGAGTCGTTCGATGAAACAGGTATTCCACCGTTAATCCTTTAAGCATCATCGCCGCAGCAGTCTGAAATGTAATGTCATCTGGCAAGGGGCAAACCTGCGCTGCTGGCATCACACGGGCCTCGCAATAGGCCCCCGACGGTGCCGCAGCATATGCAGCCCGCTCTCCCGGTGCCAGATGCGTTACCCCTTCGCCAACAGCCTCGACAACACCTGCGGCCTCCATGCCCAGCGCGTGCGGAATATCCAGAGGGTACAAGCCAGTCCGTTGATATACATCGATAAAATTTAGACCACAGGCTTCGTGACGAATTCGGATTTCCCCCGGTCCGGGGTCACCGAGCGGTCTCTCTTCGATCTGCAGAACGTCGGGGCCGCCAAACTCATGAATCATAACTGTTTTTGCTGTATTCTGCATCCTGACCTCCTCTTGCCTGCCCTCAAGCTAACATGACTTCGACGCAGGGCAATCCGTGCGATGCCGGACTATTGATCTGGATTTCGCAAAACTGTGCTATACTGCAATCAGGCGTTGCCGGCTGGTCCGGCCACGGGCAACGTGATGCCGGATCCGCCCCGCGGCGCAGTTTTCGCCAGGGAAGGGGAGGAAAATGGCCAAAACAATCGGAAACCCGATCAGCTGGACCGCCCGAAATCTCGGGGCGGCAGGTGATCATGTCACTGAAAGCGTCTCGCGCCTGGGCAGCGCGGACACCAAAGAGCTGCCAATGGTGCAAACCTTGACGCTGCAAGACCTGCGCGCCTGTCTGCGCGCGGGCTATGACGACTTTCTCGAAACACGGGCGGATGCCGTGTTCATTGTGTTGATCTACCCGATCGCAGGGCTTTTGATGTTCGGCTTTGCTTTGAACATGAATCTGGTGCCGCTTCTGGCTCCGCTTGTCGCCGGCTTTGCCTTGATCGGACCAGTCGCCGCCGTCGGGCTTTACGAGATTAGCCGCAAGCGCGAACAGGGCAGCGCAGTGCATTGGTTGGATGCGTTCGGTGTCTTCAGATCACCGTCCTTCGGTGCAATTCTGGTACTTGGGTTCTACCTGGTCATGCTGCTTTTGGTCTGGCTGATGGTCGCACAAGCCATTCATACTTATACAATGGGCCCTGAAATACCCGCGTCCCTTGGTGCATTTGCCACACAGGTTCTCACCACTTCTGCGGGATGGACTATGATTGTTGCGGGAACCGCTGTTGGTTTTGTGTTCGCCCTGTGCGCATTGGCAGTCAGCGTTGTCAGCTTTCCATTGCTGCTGGACCGCAAGGTGGGGCTGCCGGTGGCGGTTGTGACATCGTTTCGTGTCTTGCGTGAGAACCCCGGCGTCATCCTGACATGGGGCTTCATCGTAGCGGCGCTGCTTTTTCTGGGCGCCTTGCCGATGCTGTTGGGTCTGATCGTGGTAGTACCCGTTCTGGGCCACGCCACATGGCATCTATACCGCCGCGCGGTTGCGTGAAGGCGCGGGACAAGCCCGCGCATTTGACACTTAGTCCGCAACCTTGAGGACGATCTTGCCGATATGGCCAGAGCTTTCCATGCGCGCATGGGCTGCCGCCGCCTCGGCCAGTTCAAATTCACTGTCCATAACTGGGGCAACTTTGCCAGCGTCGAGCAGAGGCCAAACGGCTTCGCGCAGATCCTGCGCAATTTGTGCCTTGGCCAAATCGCTCTGCGGGCGCAGGGTACTGCCAGTCAGGGTCAAACGTTTGACCATCATCATCGCAAAGTTCAGCTCGACCTTCGGACCTTGCAGGAACGCGATCTGTACCAGACGTCCATCCTCGGCCAACGCTTTGACGTTGCGTGGGATGTAATCCCCACCCACCATATCAAGGATCAGGTTCGCCCCGCCCTCGGCCCGCATGGTGGCCACAAAATCTTCATCGCGATAGTTGATTGCCTTTTCCGCACCCAGCTTGACGCAAGCCTCACATTTCTCATCGGACCCAGCGGTCGCAAAGACACGTGCACCAAAAGCATTGGCCAGTTGGATTGCGGTTGTTCCGATCCCGCTGGAGCCGCCATGGACCAGAAACCGCTCACCCGCTTTCAGACCGCCACGTGTGAACACGTTGGACCAGACGGTGAAAAAGGTTTCCGGCAGGCAAGCGGCTTCTTTCATTCCCATCCCCGCCGGGACCGGTAGGCAATGCGCAGCAGCCGTGGCGACGTATTCGGCATAGCCCCCACCCGGCAACAACGCACAAACCTTGTCGCCGACTGACAACCCCTCGACCCCCGCACCGACCGAGACCACTTCGCCCGACGCCTCAAGCCCCGGCAGGTCGCTGGCACCTGGAGGCGGATCATAGGCCCCTGCCCGCTGCAACGCATCAGGACGGTTCACACCGGCATAGGCGACTTTCAGTACAACCTGTCCGTTACCCGGTTCCGGGATCGGTCGTTCGGTCAGTTGCAAAACATCAGGACCACCCGGTTTGGTGATCTCAACAGCGCGCATCATCTGGGTCATAGGCACCTCCTTTGCGCAATGCCTAGCAGGCATACGGGCCGGGGCCTAGCGCCAAGATGCCCTACTTTCGAGGGTTCAACACGCCCGGAAGATCGGCCCGCATTCTCATGGGCGCTTTCACCTGCCCGGCCAGCCAGTTCGGAACCGCCAGAAACGGTTTCAACACCGGATTGTCGCGTACCTGCGCCTTGAGCTTTTCAAACTCCATGACATTTGCGATCCGGCGGTCCAGGAATTCCCACGTGCGCTGTTGGTCGGGGCTGTCATCGCCCAGCCAAAACAGCAACGTCGACGAGTAAACCCCCGACAGAGTGGCCCGTTTGGTGTACCAATTCACATCGTCCGACGTGTCGCCCAGCGCATCCCAGATCAGATCGCAGGTTTGCCAGACCGCCTTGGCCCCATCCGCCGCATGGGTCGGCAGGGAAAACAGGGTCATGCCACGGCGCACCAACTCTTTGTCTTCGACCGCCTGCAACCGGAACCGAACCGCAGCTGCAATCTTGTCGCGGAATTTCAACTCGCTCAGATCTTCGGATTTGATGCGATCCAGCATCGCCTGATCCCCGCGCGCGTGATAGGCCAGCGCAAGATCAACCGCCCCGCGCGGACAGATCGCACGGGCCAGACCATCATCCAGATCACAATCGGAAATAGAGGCGCGAAAACTGGTTTCCGACCAGCCGTCGAAGGGAACATGGATCAGCATCGCATCCAAAAGCTGCTGTTTTGCATCTTCATATGTGGTCGTCATGGCGGTTCTCCGGTTGTCGGGCCCAGTACTAGACAAGTTAGGGCGGCTTTGCTATACGGCCAACTCCTGCAATTTCCTTGCAACTATATCTAGAAAGGTGGTGACAACCACATGCAGGTTAGTGTTCGCGACAATAACGTCGATCAGGCGCTTCGTGCCCTGAAGAAAAAGCTGCAGCGCGAAGGCGTGTTCCGTGAAATGAAGCTCAAGCAACATTTCGAGAAACCGTCCGAGAAAAAAGCGCGTGAGAAAGCTGAAGCGATTCGTCGTGCCCGTAAACTGGCACGCAAGAAAGCCCAGCGCGAAGGTCTGCTCTAAGACTTTCCTCATCCAGCTTTGGATGACACTATTTGACGACCCCCGAGGCCCCGCCCGGGGGTTTGTCGTTTCAAGGGTGGGTTTTATTCCGCCGACTCGCGCTTCAGGGTGTGCGACAAGCCGCCATTTCCCCACCAGCAACATTTTGCCCGGCGTTTTGCAGCGCAGCGAATCCCGCTCTGGTAGCATTGCCCCGCCAGAATTCGCCTAATATTTCTGCGCCTCTATCTGACCTCAGCAAGCCGCTTGTAACTGGCGACGTCCAACCGGACGACACTTACAAACGGAGGCTACCATGTCGACTGCAAGTCAAATCGAGCAAGAAATGCTGGCGCTGATCAACGCCGAGCGCACATCACGCGGGCTTACCCCGCTGCAACTGGAAACACAGCTGAACGACTCATCCGAAGATCACAGCAGCTGGATGTTGGACACCGACACATTCAGCCATACAGGCCAGGGCGGCTCCAGCGCGACACAGCGTATGCAGGATGCAGGTTTTGATCTGTCCGGCAGCTGGCGCACTGGCGAGAATATCGCCTGGCAATCAGAACGCGGCGAGCCCGGCATCAGCGATGACGTCGCGCAGTTGCACGAAAACCTGATGAACAGCCCGGGACACCGTGCAAACATCCTGAACCCTGATTTCGAATATATTGGCATCGGCATTAAAACCGGTGACATGCAAGGATTCGACGCGGTGATGGTCACTCAGAATTTCGCGGCCACTGACAGCGCTGTGATGCTGGACAACGGGAACGCTCCGGTTCCACCTGTGGACGATGTGGCGGACCCCCAAGACCCGGACGCCGAGACGCCCGACACAGATGTGGCCGAACCCGAGGATCCGGATACCGAGACGCCCGACACCGATGTGGCCGAGCCTGAGGACCCGGATGCTGAAACGCCCGACACTGATGTGGTTGAGCCTGAGGAGCCTGATGCTGAAACGCCTGACACCGACGTGGCCGAGCCTGAGGAGCCTGATGCTGAAACGCCTGACACCGACGTGGCCGAGCCAACCCCCGAGACACCGGTCGGTGAAGAACCTGACGGATGTTTCGACGTGGCAGCCTTCCTGGCCGAACTGGAGGCTTTCCTGGATAACGTTCTGGCGCAGATTGATCAGTTCCACTGGGAGACAGACGACATGACGCCGTCGGATATGGCCGAGGATGACATGCAGGATACAGACACCGACGACATGGACATTGTTGAGGTCGATGACATGGACCCGGTCGAAGCCCCCGTTGACGACTATGCCGGCTCGGACGGGGCAGATGACGCAGACATCTATGTGTTCAATTTCTGGGGCACGGGCTGCATGATCGAAGCAGCCTGATAGCAGCTGAGGTGCGGGGCGGCTGGCTCGCCCCGCATGGCGCCATCAGTAGATCTTTGGCACGTACAATTCATCCGGCAAAACGCGACGCTCATATTCCGGGTTATATCGGCGGTCAGGCAGATTGACTTTTTCCTGTGGCACATCCGTGTATGGAACTTTGGTCAAAAGATGCTCGATGCAGTTCAACCGCTCGCGCTTTTTGTCATTGCCTTCGACAATGTACCAAGGGGCTTCGGGAATGTTAGTCCGGAAGAGCATATCCTCTTTCGCCTTGGTATAAGATTCCCAACGGATGCGGGATTCCAGATCCATCGGTGACAGCTTCCACTGTTTCATCGGGTCGTGAATCCGCATGAGGAATCGCAATTGCTGTTCTTCATCCGTGATCGAGAACCAGTATTTCAGCAGAATAATCCCTGATCGCACCAACATCCGTTCGAATTCGGGAACGTCCTGAAAAAACTGTTCAACCTGATCCTCGGACGCAAAACCCATCACCCGTTCGACACCTGCGCGGTTGTACCATGACCGGTCGAACAACACGATCTCGCCGGCCGCAGGCAAATGCGGCACATAACGCTGGAAATACCACTGGCTCTGCTCGCGACGACTGGGCGCGGGCAGGGCGACCACACGCGCGACACGTGGATTCAAGCGCTGGGTGATCCGCTTGATCACGCCCCCCTTGCCCGCGCTGTCGCGACCTTCGAACAGAATACAGACCTTGGCGCCGGTGTGCTGAACCCAATCCTGCACTTTGATCAGCTCAGCTTGCAGGCGCAGCAGGTTGCGGAAATAGACCTTGCGATCCAGCATATCCGGATGTTGTTCCCGATAGATCTTCCGCACTTCCATCGACAGCATCGGTTCGCTGAACTCGATCTCAAAATCTTCGTCCAACGTGTCTTCCAATTCGGCCTCAAGCCAATCTTTGGGTCCACCGTTGTTTTCGTAAGCCAAGGTTAGCTCCTTTTTTGTTATCGGGTTCGAACCATATCGGGCCCGTGTAACCGCCTGATGTCATCAGATAAATTGATGTAAGGCGACGACGCCCAATGCTGCCAAAATCTCCGAAAATCCAGTCGGCGCGGGCATATGGTCTTTCCCCCAAATGTGAACGCCCAAACCAGAGGTTACAAGCGTCAGAATTGACGCAAGGCAGAACACAGGAACGCGCAGCGTGCTGAATGCTTGCATTGCCTCGATTTTGTGCGGCAAGACTGTCTGGACTTACAGGATGCAAAGCGCGTGACGTTCTTTCTTTCTCTATTACCGGCGATTTGGCCTTGGTTGATTCTGATCGCCGCGCAGGTAACTGCGCTTGTGGGGCACTGGGCGGTCGCGCTGTCACTGCTGGTTCTGTTTACAAGCATTGCCTCAGCAACGGGGCTGATGTCACTTCTGGCTATTGCGGCTGTGGTCGGTGGGCTGGCCGGAGCCGCCTTGCTGCCGCACCTCAAAGGGCGGCTTGCGGTCGCAGGACACGCGCTTTTGATCCTGTGGTGTCTGGCCATGGGTGCGCATCTTCTGCCCGGATTTCAGAACCTGAAAGTGTTGGATCAGGTGCAGGCCGGTGCCGCCAGCACAGGGTTCACAATGCACTTGAATCTGGACAAACCGATGGTCTTCTTTGCTGTTCTTTTGGCCTGGCCCGGAATGCTTCAAAGCGCCATTCAGACCAAATTCGGCCCGCTGGCAGCTGGGCTGCTGCTTTTGCCGGGGCTGTTTCTATTGGGTCTTGTTGTCGGCGCGATACAGCCAGAATTTTCGATCCCACCGTGGTGGCTGGTCTTTGTCCTGTCCAACTTGTTTTTGACCTGCCTGACGGAAGAAGCCTTCTTTCGTGGCTACCTGCAATCCGCCATCACCTCACGTCTTGGTGCGGTAGGAGGCGTGATTGCGGCCAGTCTGCTGTTCGGGTTGATTCACTTTGGTGGCGGACCGGCCCTGGTGGTCTTTGCCTCAATTCTCGGGTTGGCCTGTGGCTTGGGGTATTACGCAACACAGCGGCTTTGGGTGCCCGTTGCAATGCATTTCGGGTTCAACCTTGTGCACCTGCTGCTGTTCACCTATCCCGGCCCCGCCTGAAAGTCAGACTGGCAGAGCGGTGGTCTTGAACACTGTGCGCAAAGCAAACGAGCTTTGCATCTGCGCCACCCCGGGCAATCGCGACAGATATTGCCGGTGAATGCGCGCAAAATCCTCGGTGTTTTCGGCCACCACTTTCAGGATATAATCCGCCGTTCCCGCCATCAGGTGGCACTCCAATACGTCGGGAATACGCGCCACTGCCTTTTCAAAAGAATCCAAAACCTCTTCGGCCTGTCCTTGCAAGGTAATCTCGACAAAGACGGTTGTAGGCACGTTCATCTTGCGCGCATCCAGCAACGCCACATAGTTGCGGATGAACCCCTCGACTTCGAGACGCTGAACACGCCGATGGCAGGCAGACGGCGACAGGTTGACCTGCTCGGACAGCTCCGAATTCGACATCCGGCCGTTTTTCTGGAGGGCCGCCAGAATCTTTCTATCAGTCGTATCTAAGGCCATTCGTGCAATTCCTTTGCGGGATTTACACCTTATACAGGAGATTCTTCCAAAGAAAATTCCCACGGCACGTTTTCTTTCACAGAAATTGCACGCCGAACTGCACATAATTTAAGCAGTTTATGAACGGAGACCTCCATGAAAATCGGTTGCCCCAAGGAAATCAAACCTCAGGAATTCCGCGTCGGCATGACACCCAACGCCGCTCAGGAAGCGGTTGCCCGCGGCCACGAAGTACTGATCGAAACCGGCGCAGGCATTGGCGCTGGTTTTGACAATGACGCCTATGTTGCAGCAGGCGCACGTATCATCGACACCGCAGAAGAAGTGTTCGCCACCGCTGACATGATCGTTAAGGTCAAGGAACCGCAAGCTGTCGAACGCAAGATGCTGCGTGAAGGTCAGTTGCTGTTCACATACCTGCATCTGGCACCCGACCCAGAGCAAACCCATGACTTGCTGGAATCGGGCTGTACAGCAATCGCCTATGAAACCGTAACCGATGCCAATGGCGGTCTTCCGCTGCTGGCGCCGATGTCCGAAGTCGCGGGTCGTCTGGCGCCTCAGGTCGGCTCGTGGACCCTGCAAAAGGCAAATGGTGGACGCGGTGTTCTGATGGGCGGCGTTCCCGGCGTGGGCCCGGCCAAAGTCGTCGTGATCGGTGGCGGCGTCGTGGGTACGCACGCAGCAAAGATCGCCGCTGGCATGGGCGCAGACGTCACCGTTCTGGATCGCTCTTTGCCACGCCTGCGTTATTTGGATGACGTCTTTGGTGGGACATTCAAGAACCAATATTCGACGGCGGGCGCCACGGCCGAGCTGATCCGCGATGCCGATATGGTGATCGGTGCCGTACTGATCCCTGGCGCTGCGGCTCCGAAACTTGTATCGCGCGCTCAATTGTCGACGATGAAGCCGGGCGCAGTTCTGGTTGATGTCGCCATCGATCAGGGCGGGTGCTTCGAGACTTCGAAAGCCACCACCCATGCCGACCCGATCTACGACGTCGATGGCATCATGCATTACTGCGTGGCAAACATGCCCGGTGCTGTGGCGCGTACTTCGACCATCGCATTGGGCAACGCCACGATGCCCTTCATGCTGTCTCTGGCAGACAAAGGCTGGAAACAGGCATGTCAGGACGATCCGCACCTTCTGGAAGGTCTGAACGTTCATGCAGGGCAGCTGACTTACTATGCCGTCGGCAAAGCCCTGGGTATTGACGTGGTTTCGCCCAACGTGGTCGTCAAATCATAAGCAAAGATGGTTCTGAACCGCAGTTTACAAACAAAAAAAGCACCGCGCTTTCGCGCGGTGCCCAGCCCCACAGTAGGTGGGCATTTTCCATGCCCGATCGACAGGCAAGAGCCGTCACCCCTGTTTCTGAATTTCCACTGCGTGTGGGTAAGGGATCGAGATACCCTTGTCGTCAAAGGCTTCTTTCACAGCCTTGGTCAGTTCGAATTTGGCATCCCAATAATCCGCCGCATCACACCAGAGCCGCGCCGTCAGGTCCACTGAACTGTCCCCAAGATTGGTGACCTTGACCCAGGGCTCGGGATCGCTGTGAATGCGGTCGTCCGCTTTGGCCACGTCCAAGATGATCTGCATCGCCTTGTCCGCACTGTCACCATAATCAATACCGAACACCAGATCGACGCGACGCGTGTCATGTGCCGAAAAGTTGGTGATGATCGATCCCCAGGACTGACCGTTCGGGACGATGATCTGAACGTTGTCAGGGGTTACCAGTTCGGTGGTGAACAGGTTCAAATCCTTCACGGTTCCTGCTGTGCCGCCAATATCCACATACTGACCCAGTTTGTAGGGTCGGAAGACGACCAGCATGACACCGGCAGCCAAATCGCTGAGCGTGCCTTGCAGCGCCAGACCGATGGCCAGCGAAGCGGCACCCAGTATGGCAACGATGCTTGTGGCTTCAATCCCAAAGATGCCAAGAACGGCAACCAGAACCATGGCCAGTATGGCCCATTTGACAAGGCTCGCCATAAAGTTCCCGAGTGTGGGATCGATATGTGGCGTCGAGTTGATCCGGCGGCGCACCATGCCACCGATTGCGCCGGCTACAATCCAGCCCAGGATCAGAACGACAAGCGCCTTGACCGCATTCATGATCAGCGGGGCGTATGCGCCCACCTGTGTTACGACCTCATCCACGCGCATCTCCTTTCAACAGCAAGAAACCCGCGAGGTTTTCGCGGGGGTCACCGGATTGTGAGCTAAGATTGCGTTTCGGTCTAGGTGCGAGTTTCGCCGGATTTCCCCGTTGTTCGTCAAAAAACACGGCCTGACCGGAAATGCACAGGGCAAAGGGCTTACATGATCGCAATTTGATCCCTAGCTTTGACGAGATATCCAATCAGGAGCCCCCAATGCTGGACAACAAACCTCATCCGATCATGGCCCGCTGGCCTGCCCAATCCCCGGACAATATCCAACTGTACTCCTATCCAACCCCAAACGGCGTCAAAGCTTCGATCATGCTTGAGGAAACCGGCCTGCCTTACGAGGCTCATCTGGTGACGCTCGCGGATGCGGATGTCAAAAGCCCCGAGTTTCTATCGCTAAATCCGAACAACAAAATCCCTGCTATCATCGATCCCAACGGGCCTGATGGTGAACCGCTTGCCCTGTTCGAAAGCGGCGCCATCCTACTGTACCTTGCAGAGAAGTCGGGCAAGTTATTGGGTGAAAGCGCTGCCGACAAACACCGCATCACCCAGTGGCTGATGTTTCAGATGGGCGGGGTCGGTCCGATGTTCGGCCAGCTGGGCTTTTTCCACAAATTTGCGGGCAGCGAGATCGAAGACCCCCGCCCGCGCGAACGCTATATCAACGAGGCGAAACGCCTGTTGAACGTGGTCAACACCCAGCTCGAAGGGCAAGATTGGATCGCAGGCGACTATTCAATCGCTGACATTGCCCTTGCGCCATGGCTGAATGCGTTGGATTTCTACGGCACGAAAGACGTTGTCGGCTGGGACGACTACGCCAATGCCGTCGCCTATGTCGACCGTTTCATGCAACGTCCGGCGGTTCAGCGCGGCAAGGGCATACCTGCGCGCGGCTAAACGATCAAATTTTTGGAAGGGTGCCTGTCGCGGCACCCTTTTTGCATGTCTCAGCCGTGCAGCGCGCCTGTCAGCACATAGCGCAGAATTTCCACCACCTGAGCAGGCTCTTCAGCCACGGCAAGCGCGGCCGCGTCGACTTCTTTCAACGCATGCTGATGATCCGGGCCGTGCAGAACAATGATCGACTTGCCAAGTGCCGCAGCATAACCTGCGTCAAAGGCTGCGTTCCACTGTTTGTACTTGTCTCCAAACCGAACAACCACGACGTCCGCATCCGCAATCCCCTTGCGCGTGCGGATCGCGTTGACCATCGCGCCCTTATGGTCGTGCCAATATTTGTTCGGCTCGGCCCCTAGAATGGCGACACCGCAATCATCGCTGGCAGCATGATCGGTCACAGGGCTGTTGAATGTCACGTCCAACCCTTGCGCACCCTCAATTATCTGTTCCCGCCAGTCGGTGTGAATTTCGCCCGAGAGGTAAACGTTCAGCATATTCAGTCCTCCGCAAATACAGAAAGGGCGCCACCGCCCCTTCATCTTTTCAAAAATACTCTCGCCGAAGGCGATCCTGTGTTACCCGCGCAGGACGCCGCCGGTCGCCTTGGTAACTTTCGAGATGATCTTGTCGGCCACCGCTTCGATGTCTTTTTCCTTCAGCGTCGTGTCCGTCGGCTGCAGGCGAACGGTGATGGCCAGAGATTTCTTACCTTCACCCAGGCTGCCGCCGATGAATTCATCAAAGACGCGTACATCCTCGATCAGCGCCTTGTCAGCACCAGCCGCTGCATTCACCAGCGTCAACGCCTCGACGCCTTCATCGACGACAAAGGCAAAATCACGTTCGACCGCCTGAAGATCTCGCAGCTCCAAAGCGGCACGGGTGGCACCGGATTTGCGGGGCAGAGGCACCTCGTCCGGCCAGATGGTAAACGCCATCGCCGGACCCTTGATGTCCATCGCCTGCAAGACACGCGGATGTAGTTCGCCGAACACGCCCAGTACCTTTTTCGGACCCAGGCAAATCTTGCCATGACGTCCTGGATGCCACCAGGCGTCCCCGTCACGAAGGATCTGCACCTTCGCCGGTGCACCAATGGCAGCCAGTACAGCTTCAGCATCTGCCTTGGCGTCAAACACATCCACTGCTCGCGCGGCCCCGTGTACATCCTTCGGTCCGTCACGACCGACCAGCAAGCCGGTGATCTGGGTTTTCTGATCGCCGGGCTCTCCGTCATGGAACACCGGGCCAACCTCGAACAAAGCGACGTCCGCAAAGCCTCGCGCCTGATTACGCGCCGCCGCTTGTAACAGGCCGGGCAGCAAGTCGGGTCGCATGTGGCTCATCTCGGACGAGATCGGGTTTTCCAGTTGGGTCGCCTCATCACCTCCGCCGAACAACGCCGCAGACGCCTGATCAATGAAGGTGTAGGACACACATTCATTATAGCCCAGCGCAGCGCAGGTGCGACGCGCCATGGACTGACGGCGCTGCGTCGGTGTCATCACCGCCTTGGGGATACCATCGGTCACGCGCGGCAGCGGCTTGCCCTGCAACTTGGTCAGGGACGCAATCCGCGCGACCTCTTCCACCAGATCGGCCTCACCCATAATATCGGGTCGCCAGCTGGGCACATGAGCCATCTCACCTTCAAGGCGGAAACCCAGGCGGGTCAGGGTCTGACGCTGTTCGCTTTCCGGAATGTCCATTCCGACCAGAGACTGCACCCGCGCCGCGTCCAACTTGTAAGCCCGCCCGTGGTTCGGGGCCTTGCCCGCTTCGACCACGTTGGAGGCTTCGCCGCCGCAGATATCCAGGATCATCTGGGTTGCGTGTTCCAACCCTTCACGGGTGTAATCTGGATCAACACCGCGCTCGAACCGGTACCGCGCGTCCGAATTGATCTTGAGCGCGCGACCCGTAAGGGCAATCTGCACATGATCCCAAAACGCGCTTTCGAGGAAGACATTAACCGTCTCTTCGGTGCAGCCTGTTTCCTCGCCCCCCATGATCCCGGCAATCGATTCCGGGCCTTTGTCGTCCGAAATCACCATCATGCCTGGCTGCAGAGTATATTCTTTCTCATCCAGCGCCACCAGCGTCTCGCCACCTTTGGCGCGATGCACCCGCAGGTTGCCCTGCACTTTATCCGCATCAAACACGTGCAGCGGGCGGTTGTGGTCGAAGGTCATATAGTTGGTAATGTCCACCAAGGCCGAGATCGGACGCAGGCCAATAGCCTTCAGCTGATCCTGCAGCCACTGCGGGCTGGGGCCGTTCTTGACGCCGCGGATCAGACGCCCGGTGAAATGCGGCGCGCCGTCCAAAGTGTCTTCGTCAATGCTCACCTTGATCGGGCACTCGAAATCCCCGGGAACCGGCGCATAGTCACGCTGTTTCAACGTGCCGATACCGCGCGCGGCCAGATCACGCGCGATCCCCTCAACGCCCAGCGCATCGGGCCGGTTCGGCGTAATCGCAATCTCGATCATCGGATCGACCTTCGACGGATCGTTCTCGGCCAGCCAGTCGACAAATTTGTCGCCAACTTCACCGGTAGGCAGCTCGATGATGCCGTCATGCTCCTCCGACAGCTCCAGCTCGCGCTCGGACGCCATCATGCCAAAGCTTTCGACGCCCCGGATCTTGCCGACGCTGATGGTGATATCCAGACCGGGGATGTACATGCCCGGCTTGCAAACCACGACGGTGATGCCTTCACGCGCGTTCGGGGCCCCGCAGATGATCTGCAGATCACCCTCGTCCGTCGCAACCGTGCAGACCCGCAGCTTGTCAGCGTCCGGGTGTTTCTCGGCATGTTTGACATGGCCCAGCTTAAAGCCTGCCAACCGGTCCGCCGGGTTCACGATCTCTTCGACCTCCAGGCCAAGGTCGGTCAGCGCCTCGGCGATCTCATCAACCGAAGCGTCAGTGTCGAGGTGGTCTTTCAGCCAGGACAGAGTGAATTTCATTGCACGGGGCCTTTTTTGGCAGATATCCAGTCGGCACAGGCAATGGCAAAGAATGGACCAAGGTGCAAGCGCTGTGCGTCATGGATAGGTGGGGGTGCGGCCCAAAAGCTCGTCCAATTGCCGCCCGATCCAGCCATGCGGGATGAAATGCCCGCCTGGGTGGGTGTCCAGTACCACCTGCCCCTGCGCGCAATCTGTCCATTCCACCCGGCTGAGCGTCAGGATCGGCACCACGCTCCAATCGCCGCGCGGGGTCGCTCCGTTACAGTTGTACTTTTCCCGCCACAGGGCCACCGGATAGGTCGTGTCACCATTCGCGCCATAGGGAAAATCCATCACCGTATCGCTGAGGCCGTGGACATGGCGCGCCTCGCGCGGGCCTTCGGGGCAGTTTTCTGTCTGGCGAATGCTGCCCGCAACGGCCAGCAAGGCGGCAACGTCATTGCCCGACTGGCACACATAGCGCCACGCCATCGCGCCACCAAAGGAATAGCCCGAGACATAGATGCGGTCAGGGTCAATCGGATAGCGCTTGGCCACATCTTCCAGCACCCGGTCGGCAAAAGGCACATCGTCGGTGCCCGAGGTCCAGAAATCCCAGCTTTTGCCCAGCCCGTTCGGGGCCACTAGTAACACGCCCCGCAGCTTGGTCGCCCCGGCAATGCGCTCATGGTTCACGACAACGGTTCCCTGCCGCGCCCAGCCGTGGAAATGCAGCAACACGGGCAGAGGCGTTTCGCCGTCCCAGCCCTCAGGCTCCAACACATGATACGAGCGGTCGCCGACCTCACAGGCCGTGTCGCCGTGACAGTCGGTGTTCCAAGGCCCCATGGCGAAGGCGGGTGAGGCGGTCAGCAACAGAAGGCAAAGCAGTCGATAGATCATGCGCCTGACCCTAGCCAGCCAGAGCGCCAAGTCACGTCACAAACCCGTGGGAACCTGTAACAAGCAGTGGTGTCGCCAGACCGCGGGATGGCGATCCTTGATTAGTGGTGGGCAGTTTATGGAGGCCAAATCCGCGCGCTGTTCGAGCGTTGCGCTGGCGGAGACAAATCGCCAGCCCGTGCGGGCGGTCTGGCGATAGCGCGGCGGCCTATCGGCCTTTGCCCCGCGCAATTGTTTCATTTTATTGGATTGCACAAATTAATAATCTAATTTGCCAGACAGAAATATTGCATAACGATCACCGTAAGTATCGCAGCTACAATCGGGAAAACCAGCGACGTCATGGCCATGTCCATCCATCTGGGCAAGGCCCGAAGAACCGTCAGGTACCAAGCGTTTTTTTCTATGAAACTCAAGCCGCTCATGCCCAAGTGGCAACAACTCTAAGCAAAGGGCTGTGTCTCCAATGGGCAAGACTTTGATAAAACCACGCTGCTCGAGTTGCCTAATATGGTAGCAGAAGCCCTCCCACATAGCAGCAGCTTCTTCTTTTTCACCGCTTTCAATACCAAATTGCGATAGAAACTCAGGGAAGTCTGTTCCAACACCTTCCCCATCATCTTCTCTTTCGATCACCTCAAGAATCAATTTTTCTTGGGAAATCTCATATTTCACCGAGACAAACCACCATGCAGATTCGGCATATCCAGCGCTGCAAACCCATAGTGGCGCAACCAGCGCAGGTCGGAATCAAAGAACGCGCGCAAATCCGGAATCCCGTATTTCAGCATCGCCAAACGGTCGATCCCAATGCCAAACGCAAAGCCTTGATAAACCTCTGGATCAATCCCACCAGCAGCGATCACCTTGGGGTGGACCATGCCGGAGCCCAGAATCTCCATCCAGTCGTCACCCTCGCCGATCTTCAGCTGACCGTTGTCCCAGGAACAGCGGATATCGACCTCGGCCGACGGCTCGGTGAAAGGGAAGTGCGAGGCGCGGAAGCGCAGTTCAACATCGTCGACCTCGAAGAAGGCCTTCACGAACTCTTCCAGAACCCATTTCAGGTTCGCCATTGAGATGTCTTTATCAATCGCCAGCCCCTCGACCTGATGGAACATCGGTGTGTGGGTCTGGTCATAATCGGCGCGGTACACACCGCCCGGACAGATCACGCGGATCGGCGCGCCCTGTTTCTCCATCGACCGGATCTGCACCGGAGACGTATGGGTGCGCAGCACATGCGGCGGGCGGTTATCGCCCTCGGCACGGTGCATGTAGAACGTGTCCATCTCCGCCCGCGCGGGGTGATGGCCGGGAATGTTCAGGGCGTCGAAATTGTACCAGTCGGTTTCAATCCGCGGCCCTTCGGCCACCGAGAAGCCCAGTTCGGCAAAGATCGCGGTCAGTTCCTCGGTCGCCTGGCTGATCGGGTGGATCGAGCCCTGACGGCGGGCGCGGGTCGGCAGGGTGACGTCCAGCCATTCGGTGCGCAGACGTTCATCCAGCGCGGCATCGGCCAGCGCGGCCTTTTTGGCGGACAGAGCCGAGTTGATCTCATCCTTCAGGGCGTTCAGCGCGGGGCCTGCGACCTGACGTTCCTCGGGCGTCATCTTGCCCAGCTCGCGCATCTTCAGCGCAACCTCGCCTTTTTTGCCCACGGCAGCGACGCGGATCGCTTCAAGCGCGTTTTCGTCGCCTGCTTCGGCGATTTGGCCCAGATATTTTGCCTTAAGATCGTCCATGACGGCCCTCTGAATTTGGTCGAGAACCTGCTATCGGCCCCGCCCCGCGAATGCAAGCGGGACGGTGCGGATCAATAGCTGTATTCCGGGAAAATCCGGGTCAGGTCGCCATTCCAGTCGCCATTGTAGTGATCCAGCAACTCATCTGCCGGAACCTTGCCGGTGTCGATGCTTTCCTTGAGCGCATTCAGGAAATGTGTCTCATCCGGGACCAGCCCCCCTGCACCGGGGCGTGCGCGGGCTTTCAACCCGGCCTCAGAGATCGCAACAACCTCACGCGCCAGGTCGTGCATTTTGATGTCACCGACCTGCGCCTGAAGGCCATTGACCGCAGCTTGTACCCGCAGTTCCTCGCGCGTTTCCGCATCCCAGCCCTTAACCAGATCCCACGCCGCATCCAGCGCGCCCCGATCGTAAGTCAAACCAACCCAGAAGGCGGGCAGCGCACACAGGCGACGCCACGGGCCACCATCTGCCCCGCGCATCTCCATGTATTTCTTGATCCGCGCTTCAGGGAAGGCCGTGGTCAGGTGATCGGCCCAATCGCTGAGGGTCGGTGTCTCACCCGGCAATGCAGGCAGTTCCCCCTTTAGGAAGTCGCGGAACGACATGCCCAGCGCGTTGATATACTGGCCGTCGCGATAGACAAAATACATCGGCACATCGAGCGCATATTGCACGTAACGTTCGAACCCGAAGCCGTCTTCGAATACAAAGGGCAGCATGCCCGTCCGCGCATCGTCCAGATGCCGCCAGATATGGCTGCGCCAGCTTTTCTGACCATTGGGCTTGCCTTCAAAAAAGGGCGAATTGGCAAACAAGGCAGTCGCCACTGGCTGAAGCGCCAGCGCAACGCGCAGTTTCTGCACCATGTCGGCCTCGGACCCAAAGTCGATATTGACCTGAACCGTGCAAGTGCGCCGCATCATGGCGCGGCCCATGGTGCCGACCTTTTCCATATAGTCATTCATCAGCCGATAACGCCCTTTCGGCATCAACGGCATTTCCTCGTGGGTCCATATCGGGGCCGCGCCCAGACCGATGAAACCAACGCCGATCTCGTCCGCGATGTCCTTCACCTCACGCAGGTGGGTGTTTACCTCATCGCAGGTCTCGTGGATCGTCTCAAGCGGGGCACCGGAAAGCTCCAGCGCGCCACCCGGTTCCAGGCTGACATTTGCACCGTCTTTTTCAAGACCGATCAACTTGTCGCCTTCGCGCACTTCGCCCCAGCCATGGCGATCCCGCAGACCTTCCAGCACGGCCACAATCGAGCGTTTGCCTTCAAACGGCAGCGGCTTCAGCGTGTCTTTGCAATAGCCGAACTTTTCGTGCTCGGTGCCGATGCGCCAGTCTTCTTTGGGTTTGCAGCCTGATTCCAGATATTCGGCCAGTTGCTCATGGCGTTCGATCGGACCGCCGCCGGACTGAGGGATGGACATGAACCGTGCTCCGATCCTGATGTGTCTGTCTTGAAGGTCAGTCGTGGTCGTAAATGACGCCAGTGTCAATGCAACCGCAAATGTGCCGGGCGCGATGGGGTGCGTTCCCAGATGACGACGGGATGTCGTGATTTACCGTTGAGTTCCGACAGCATCTGTTCGGTTTTCAACCCAGGCAGGCTAGAGAACACATCAAACAAAGCCTCTGCCCCTTCTGCATTCACAGGAATGTGAAGCGCCGGCTGTCCCGACTGATCCAAAACCCAATGCGCCGGGCTTGAGGTCGGGTCGAGCGCAAGCCGTTCAATTTCGCGCGTCGCCACGATGCCGCCATCCAAGGGGCCCAGATAGGTGATCTGACCTTCGTCCACGGTCACCACACCCTGCCCGCCTGCGCCGGTTCTGAACCGGGCGCGCTGTATGCCAATGACCGCCAGTGCCACAGACACCAAGATTAGGAACCAGCCCAACCATGCCAACAGCCCACCCGGCCCGCTGACCCAGCTGAGGCCGAGAATTAGAACGAAGACAGCAACCAAAACTTCGCGCCAGCGCCACAGCGCCAATTTTGCTTCGGGTCGGATGAAACTCATGGCACTACCTTTTGCGGTTTCTGCAGAAGCGCTACACGGTACCAACCGACTTGCCGGAACCCAATCGCCTCATAAGCACGAGCTGCAGGCGAATTGTTCGCGAACAGGATAGCCGACGTCGCACCTTCGGATTTTGCTTTTTGCATCAATGCGGTCGTGACCCGGCGACCCAGACCACGATTCCTGTTTTCGCGCGGCACGAAAACGCCTCCCACCTGTATCTGGTCGTGAATCTTGGCATTCACGGCCGCCATTGCAACAGGAGACGCATCTTCCAATAGAACAATCGCCCTATCTGCGGTCAGTTCCGCATCGACACGCTCAGCAGCAAGTTCGCGTGCCTCTTTACCAACGGCCTGCCCTGTATCTTCAATGTAATCCGCGAACCAAGATCGCAGCCAAGTCCGATCCGAACCTTGCATGCCGCGACACGGGATCAGTGCTTCGGGCAAGTCCTTCAGATCTCGTCGGTACAACGGTTCATCATGGTGCAAACGGTACTTGGCCTGCGCCATATCCAGAGCTTTTAAAGTTAACTCGACCTGAAGCGCATCACCGGTCATACCAAAAACCGTTTCGCCTTCGATCATCCGAGCAAAACTCTCTGCCGCTTCAGTCGCACGATCTGGCAATTGAACCATTAGGTAGCCCTTTTTGCTCAACCCAAAGACGCCCTGAATTCGATCCTTACCCCAAATGAAGTAGCGACTGGAATGGTCATATGCGTTCAATCCCACTCCGTGTGCCGCCAGATTGCTACGCAGAAACATTGAGCTGTCCGGGTAGTTTGCCAGGAACGCCTCGAGCGCAGGAGCATCCGACGAAACCGCCTCTCGAATCACGCCCAATCCCCCAGCGCCTGTTGCCACATCGTCAACGCCGCCACAGCTGCCGTATCCGCCCGCAGGATACGCGGGCCCAGACTGACCACATGCGCATACGGTAATGCCGTCAGTCGGGCGCGTTCTTTGTCGGAAAAACCGCCTTCCGGGCCGATCAGAATCGCCCAAGGCCGTCCTTTTTCATTAGCGGCCAATCGCAGGGCCGAGCCAACCGCGGCCTCGTTGCAGAACATCAGCTGACGGTCTTCGGGCCAACTGTCCAAGACACGATCCAGCCGCTGCAGGTCGGTGACTTCGGGCACGAATGTGCCGCCACACTGTTCTGCAGCCTCGACCGCATGGGCCTGCAAGCGGTCCTGACGGATGCGTTCGGAATTGGTGAATTCGGTCTGCACAGGCAGGATGCGGGCTGCGCCCATTTCGGCCGCTTTTTCGACGATGAAATCGGTGCGAGCCTTTTTGATCGGCGCAAACAGGAACCACAGATCGGGCGGTAATTGCAAAGGTTTGGTCTGTTCAAGGCAGGTCAATACTCCACCCCGCTTGCCCGCTTCTGTCACTTTGGCCAACCATTCGCCATCCCGGCTGTTGAACAGGGCTACAAACCCGCCAACCGGCAGGCGCATCACGCCAAACAGGTAATGCGCCTGGTCGCGCGTCAAAGGAACCGATTGCCCCTGACCCAAGGGCTGCTCTACATACAGTCTGATCTTCGCACTCATGAGACCTTACATATGCAAGGCAATGCCCCAACACCAGACGGTCAAGTCGCCGATGCCGTAACCGGCAATTGGGTCGACACTTATGCACCGGCTTTTGCCCGCCCTTATCTGCGCCTCAGCCGCGCGGACCGGCCCATTGGAACGTGGCTGTTGCTGATTCCATGTTGGTGGGGCTTGGCCTTGGCCATTCTGCATGATGGCCAGCCCCGTTGGGAAGATCTGTGGATTGCCATTGGCTGCGCGCTGGGCGCGTTTCTGATGCGAGGAGCCGGGTGCACCTGGAACGACATCACGGATCGGGACTTCGACGGGCAGGTTGAACGCACACGTTCACGCCCTATCCCTTCGGGACAGGTCAGCGTCCGACAGGCTGCGGTGTGGATGATCCTGCAATGCCTGCTGGCGCTGGGCATCCTGCTCAGCTTCAATCAGGCAGCGATTGCCATGGGCGTTCTGTCCCTGCTGCCGGTGACAATCTACCCCTACGCGAAACGATTCACGTGGTGGCCGCAGGTGTTCCTTGGACTGGCCTTCAACTGGGGCGCGCTATTGGCTTGGGCCGCGCATAGCGGCTCTGTAGGCTGGCCTGCCATCACGCTTTACCTGGCGGGCATCGCATGGACCCTGTTCTACGATACGATCTACGCCCATCAGGACGCCGAAGATGACGAATTGGTCGGCATCAAATCCACGGCGCGCTTGTTCGGCAAAGATACGGCGAAGTGGCTGAAGTACTTTCTGGTGGCAACGGTATCGCTGATGGGGCTGGCCATCATCGATGCGGGCGTGCCGGATGCTTCGATTCTGGCGCTTGTTGTTGCACTTAGCGGACCTTGGGCCATGGGTTGGCACATGGCGTGGCAGTTGCGCGGTCTGGATCTGGAAGACAATGCCAAGCTGCTGCAATTGTTCCGGGTCAACCGCGACACCGGCTTGATTCCGCTGATCTTCCTTTGCGTCGCTTTGCTGCTCTGATTGCACCTGCCGAATGGGGACTGTAAAGATCGGCCCAATCGCCTGAGGAGTGTCGAACCCAAGCATGCGTCTGCCGTATTTTATCGCTGTTTTGCTGATTTTTCTGGTTTCGGCCGGATTGTCCCTCGTGGCCGCCAGCTACGCTGTTACGAAGATCGAAGAGACATCCGAATTCGCTGTGCGTCGATCATTGGACCTTAAAGGACATGACTGGGCCGAGGTCGAATCCGACGGGCTTCGTGTGGTTCTGACAGGCACCGCGCCGGATGAAGCCACCCGATTCAACGCGTTGACCGCTGCTGGAACCGAGGTCGAAACATCCCGTGTGATCGACGAAATGGAGGTCGAGGCCACCTCGGCGTTGGCCCCACCCCGCTTTTCAGCAGAGATCCTGCGCAATGACAGCGGCATCTCGATCATCGGTCTGATCCCCGCCAGCGAGGACAGGGAAGAGCTGATTGACCGGCTGCGCAACCTGGATCGGAGCGTTGCAGTATCGGACTTGATGGAAACGGCAGATTACCCCAAGCCCGACGGCTGGGACACCGCAATATCTTACGCCATCGAAGCATTGGCACGCTTGCCTCGTGCAAAAGTTTCCGCCAGCTCTGGCTTGGTCAAGATCACTGCGATTGCTGATAGCCAAGAAGAAAAACAGCGACTTGAACAGGATCTGACGCGTACCGCGCCGCCAAGCTTGCGCATCGGTCTGGCAATCTCGGCCCCCCGCCCCGTCATTACGCCTTTTACGCTGCGCTACCTGATCAATGATGAGGGCGGGCAGTTTGACGCCTGTTCCGCGCAGGACGAAAAGGCGCGCGACCGCATCGTGGCCGCCGCACGCGAGGCCGGCTTGCAAGGCACTTATTCTTGCACCATCGGTCTGGGAGAACCCTCACCGCGTTGGCCCGAAGCCGCTGAACTGAGCATTCAGGCCCTGTCAAAAATCGGCAATGGCACTGTCACACTGTCAGATGCCGACATTACACTGGTCGCAGCACAAGGAACGGACCCTGCCCTCTTTGACCGGGTGGTGGGTGAGCTTGAAACCGCCCTGCCCCCCGTCTTTGCGCTGCACGCCGTGTTGCCAGAGCCCGAAGACACGGATGCGACCGGCCCGGTTGAGTTTTCGGCCACCCGCAGCCCCGAAGGTCTGGTGCAGCTGCGCGGTCGTCTGGGCGATGAAACCCTGCGTGACATGGTCGACAGCTATGCCCGGGCCGCATTTGGCTCTGATCAAGTTTACACGGCCACCCGCATCGTGACCGATCTGCCCTCAGACTGGCCTGTCCGAGTTCTGGCCGGGCTGGAAGCATTGGCGCAGCTGCACAACGGGGCCCTGACCGTGACGCCTGATACCGTGGAGTTGACGGGCCTAAGCCACGAAGAAGACGCGAAAGCCCGCATTGCTGGTCAGTTGTCGGACAAACTGGGCGAGGGGCAGGAATTCACTCTGATGATCACCTATCTGCCTCCGCCGGAACCCGAAGACGCCCTGCCCGATCCGGAAGTCTGTGAACAACAGATCGCTGAAGTCCAGGCTTCCAGCAAAATCGCCTTCGAACCCGGATCGGCCACGATTGCGTCGGATTCGCGCGATACCGTGAACCAGATCGCAGACATCCTGCGAGACTGTGGCCCCATTCGGCTGGAGATTCAGGGTCACACAGACAGTCAGGGTCGCGAAGAGATGAACCAGCAGCTCAGTCAAGCACGCGCGCAGTCGATCCTGAACGAGTTGCGCGGGCGTCGCATTCCCACCAGCAGCTACACAGCAGTCGGATATGGCGAAACGCAGCCCATTGCGGACAACGACACTGAAGAAGGTCGGGAAGAAAACCGTCGTATTGAATTCCGCCTGATCCGCCCCGAGCCTGTTGAGGCCAATGAAACAGGTCTCGAAGCGCTTGAGACTGAGAATGACACGTCAGAAGCAGACCAGACCGACACGACCGCATCAGATGCGGATGCAGAGGACCAGTAAGTTGAACAGAACCGAATTCATCATCGCCACGGCCATCATTCTGTTTGCGGCCTTCTGTATGGGCTGGTTTGCCAATTGGCTGGCCCACCGCCTGTCCCGCGTCCGCCAAAGCGATGTGGCCGATCTGGACCGGATGAGTCAGGAGCTGCACGAGGCCGAAGAAACCCGCGACCAGGCCATCACCTATCTGCAGCAGCGTGAAGCCGAGCTAACCAATCAGTTGACCCAGACCGAGGCTGAGCTGGCCGCCGCCATGGACGGTCTGCGCGCCGCGCGGCAAGAGGCCGAAGAATTGCGCGGGCGGATCAACAACGCCGACTGACGCGCCCACGACCTGATCGGGTCACAAAACCTGCTCAAGATCCGCGATCAGGTCTTCGGGATCTTCAAGACCAACCGACAGCCGGAACACGCCGTCCCCGGCGTAATCCCGGTAGCTTTCCAGTTGCGCCCCTTCCAGACGGAATGAGGTCTGCATCAAAGCCTCCGTTCCCATCCAGAAAATCAGGCTGCGATGATGGCCAAGTGACACGGCGTAATGGACGATCTTCAGTTTGTCGATCATCTGCTGGGCCAGTGCTTCTCCAGTCGCGTTGTCGCCCACCTGAAAGGTGATCATGCCGGATGAATTCCGCATCTGCCGCTGTGCCAGTTCGTATTGTGGGTGTGATTTCAGGCCCGGATACACGACTTTGGTGACGGCCCCACGTGTTTCAAGCCAATTGGCAACCGCCATGGCACCCGCCTGATGTGCCTGCATTCGAAGCGGCAAAGTTGCCATACCCCGGGCGATCATCCACGCGTTGAACGGTGACATGATGCTGCCGTGATGAATGGCTGATTCATTTCGGATCTTCTCGATCAACTCTTTGCGGCCCGCTACCGCTCCACCAATGGCATCACCATGTCCGCCTATGAACTTGGTCACGGAATGCATGATCAGATCGACGCCCAAATCTTTGCTGGGTTGACCCAGCGGAGAGGCAAAGGTGGCATCGCAAGACAATAACGCCTCGGCATTTTGCGCAATGGCTGACACCGCAGCCAGATCGGTCAGTCGCCCGATTGGGTTCACCGGTGTTTCCGTATGTATCAGCCGCGTGTTCGGCCTGATCGCCGCTGACACTGCCGTCAGATCAGACATGTTGACCGTGCTGACCTCGATCCCCAAGCGCGGCAACGTGTCCCGCGCCAGCTCGGCCACGCCCGCATAAGACACGTCAGAGACGATCACGTGATCTCCGGCAGACAGGAACGTCAGGAAAATTGCAGTTGCAGCCGCCATGCCTGACGCCAGACAAATACAATCCTCGGTGCCTTCCAAGGCGCTGATCTTGGTTTCAAGCGTTCGCACATTGGGGTTGGCCCAGCGCCCATAAAGGTAAGGGGCCTCTTCCTCGAGATCATGGGCCGAGAACCCGGCAACCTGACCGGTGACAAAAGTCGAGGACATATGCAAAGCCGGTGCAGATGCACCATTGGTCGGGTCCGGTTCTTCGCCCGCATGAATAGCGCGCGTCGCAAGACCCTTGTTTCTCAAATCGTTTTGCATGGGGTTGTCCTCTTGATCCGGTTGATCGGATTAAGCGTGAGCTCTGTTGCTGACGTCTAGAGGAAAATTGAACCTGATCAGGGTCAAAAACGACCACCGCATTGTTGCGGTGGCGGGCCCATCTCACCACCGGGTTAGTGCGTCTTCGTCTTCGTCCTTGGCGGCAACCCATTCCGCACCGACCCCAGTGATTTCTTTCTTCCAGAACGGGGCGCGGGATTTCAGGTAATCCATCAGGTATTCAGCCGCCTCGAATGCATCTTTGCGATGCGGCGCTGCGGTCGCCACCATCATGATCCGGTCGCCCGGGGCCAGGCGACCGTGGCGGTGGATCACCAACACATCGCCCAGTGACCACCGATCCTTGGCTTCCTGGGCAATCTTGGTCAGGGCACGTTCGGTCATGCCCGGATAATGTTCGATCTCCATGACATCCAGATCACCGCTTGCAAGATCGCGTACGACGCCGGTGAAGGTGACGATGGCACCGTTGGCATCATCCCCGGCGGCAAAGGCGTTGGCCTCAGCGCCCAGATCGAATGCTTCTTCCTGAACAGCGATCCTCATCACTTAACCACCTGTCATCGGCGGGAAAAACGCAACCTCACGCACACCGGTCAGCGAGGCATCAAAATCTGAAAGCTCCTGATCCAATGCCACGCGCAGGGCTGACAAATCGGCAAAAGCCGCTGCGTAACGTTCTTCCCTTGCGCTTAACTCGGCCACCAGATCGCTGACCGTGGCAGCACTGGTTTCGACTTTTTCCTTTGGCAAACCGATGCGTTCGCGCACCCATGCAAAGTACAGCACATCCATCGCTTAGCTCTCCTTCAGATGCGGCATGGCTTTACGTAAGTAGTCATAACCGGTGATCAATGTCAGCGTTGCGGCAATCCACAGCAACCACAGCCCGATTTGGCCAGCCCAGTACATGCCTTCGATATTCCAGCGCAGGTGGTTTACGTCTTCAACCTGACCCGCAATGATCTGCTCGACCAGATCAGCATCCATTCCGAAGCTCGCCATAACGGCATAGTGTTCAAAGATGCCTTGCGAAAACAGAACCGCGATGGCGATCATCTGCGCAGTGGTCTTCCACTTGGCCAGTTTCGTAACCTTTAGCGTCCCTGCCACATCACCCAGATATTCACGCAGACCCGAGACAAAAACCTCGCGGAACAGGATCACTGTGGCAGGCAGCACCAGCCACGGGGTCCAGTGTTCGGTCGAGTAGCCGACAAGGATCATAAGTGCGATCACAACCATCGCCTTATCTGCAATCGGGTCCAGCATCGCACCGATTTTGGTTTCCTGCTTCCAGGCGCGGGCCAGATACCCATCGAACCAATCCGTAATCGCTGCCGACAGGAACAGGATCAAAGCGAACCAATCCGCGTATGGCCGGGTAAAGTACAAAAACATGACGGCCAGACCGGGTGCCGCCAACAGGCGCAGGACGGTCAGAATATTGGGCAAGTTCCACTTCATGGCTTGGACCCTATATCGACGCCGCAGGACAGAAAAGCCAAACAGGCAAAAAACTGCGCCACACCCAAACGCTTGGTCAAAGCGCCGCAGGCCTGACGTCTCAGAGTTGTACCTCTTGGCCTTTTCCTGCTTTGCGGTCAGATTGCCGCGCAAGTCCAATCAGAAAGAAACAGATGACAGCGCATATTCAAACCGACGCCCGGTCGAACATGATCGGCAGCCTTTGGATGATCGCCGCGATGGCGGGCTTCGCGCTTGAGGACGCTTTGCTGAAAGCAGCCTCGGCCGTGCTTCCGATCTGGCAGGTGCTGGTGCTGTTTGGCGCGGGCGGCTCGGTGATCTTTGCGGCGGTGGCATTGGCCCGGGGGCAAAACTTGCTGCATCCCGATGTCTTGTCCCGCCCGATGAAAGTTCGGGTGCTGTTCGAGGTCTTTGGTCGGTTGTTCTATGTTCTGGCGATCGCGTTGACCCCTTTGTCTTCGGCCACGGTGATCCTGCAAGCCACGCCACTGGTCGTGGTTGCGGGTGCTGCGATGTTCTTCGGGGAATCCGTCGGCTGGCGGCGGTGGAGCGCCATTTTCGTCGGTATGATCGGGGTTGTCGTGATCCTGCAACCCACCGGCGACAGCTTTTCACTGCTGTCGATATTGGCCGTCCTGGGGATGCTGGGATTTGCCGGGCGCGATCTGGCCAGCCGCGCAGCACCTGCCACATTGGGAACCGAGGTCTTGGGGTTCTACGGATTTCTCAGCATCATCGTTGCTGGGCTCGCCTATCGGTTTTGGGAAGGCGTGCCGATGGTTTCGCTTGATCTGCATACCGGCCTGCATCTGACCGGAGCGGTGCTGATGGGCGTTCTGGCTTATTCGTCTCTGATGAAGGCCATGCGCACGGGCGAAGTGTCCGCTGTGACTCCGTTCCGCTATACCCGCCTTTTGTTCGGCATCGGCTTGGGCGTGGTCATGTTCGGCGAAAGCCTCGATCCAACCATGTGGATCGGCAGCGCGCTCATTGTTGCTTCGGGGCTGTACATCCTGTGGCGTGGACGACGCGCCTAGCCCTTGTCGTGGAAGAAATCGTAAACCTTCTGCGCCAGCCCGGCCGAGATCCCCTCGACCGCTTTCAGATCGGCAAGATTGGCCCTGCTGACCGCCTTGGCGCTGCCGAAATGCGTCAACAAGGCACGTTTGCGCGCGGCCCCTACACCGGGAATTTCGTCCAACGGCGTGGCCCCGACGGCCTTTGCCCGTTTCGCGCGATGGGTACCGATGGCGAACCGATGCGCCTCATCCCTTAAACGTTGAATGAAATACAGCACCGGGTCGTTACGCTTCAGGGCAAAGGGGCGCTGACCGGTCCTATGGAATTCTTCCTTGCCGTGATCGCGGTCGACCCCTTTGGCAACGCCAACCATGGGAATGTCTTCAACCCCATGGGCCTGCATGATTTCGTGTACGGCGCTCACCTGCCCTGCACCGCCATCAATCAGCAGCAGGTCGGGCCAGAGCCCTTTGTCCCGATCCGGATCTTCCTTTTGCAACCGGGTGAAGCGACGGTTCAGCACCTCTTTCATCATGCCGAAATCATCGCCAGGTGTCAGGTCATCGCCTCGAATGTTGAACTTGCGATACGCGTTCTTCATGAAGCCCTCAGGCCCTGCCACGATCATGCCGCCTACGGCGTTGGTGCCCTGAATGTGCGAGTTGTCGTAAACCTCGATCCGTTCAGGCGGCGCATCCAGATCAAACGCTTCGGCCACCCCGCGCAGCAGTTTGGCCTGCGTCGCGCTTTCGGACATGCGACGAGCCAATGACTCGCGCGCATTTCGCAGGGCTCCTGCCACCAGTTCCTGCTTCTCACCGCGTTGCGGCACCAGGATTTCCACCTTGCGGCCTGCTTTCTCGGTCAGGGCCTCCTGCATCAGATCGGCGTTTTCAATGCCGTCCGACAGGATCAATTGCCGGGGCGGTTCCTTGTTGTCGTAGAACTGGCCAAGGAACGCCTCCATCACCTCAGCGGGCGAAACATCGGGGCCGACCCGCGGATAGAAATCCTTGTTGCCCCAGTTCTGGTTGGCACGGATGAAGAACACCTGCACACAAGCCTGACCGCTATCCATGTACAGGCCGATCACATCTGCCTCGGCCACGCCGCGCGGGTTGATGCCTTGGGACGTCTGTACTTGCGTCAGCGCCCGGATGCGATCCCGTAGACCGGCGGCGCGTTCGAACTCCATCGCCTCGGACGCAGCCATCATCTGCTCGGCCAGATCCTCCTGCACTTTGGTGGACCGGCCAGACAGGAAACGTTCAGCGTCCTTGACGCTTTCGCGGTATGCCTCTTCCGAGATCAAACCGACACATGGCCCTGAACAGCGTTTGATCTGATAGAGCAGACAAGGCCGCGTTCGACTGTCAAACATGGAATCCGAGCAGTTGCGCAGCAGGAACGCCTTTTGCAATTGGTTCAGTGTCCGATTCACCGCACCGGCACTGGCGAACGGGCCGAAATAGGCACCTTTCTCTTTCTTCGCCCCGCGATGCTTTTTGATCTGCGGAAAGGCATGGCTTTTTGAGACCAGAATATTGGGGAAACTTTTATCGTCGCGCAAAAGCACGTTGTACTTCGGCTTTAGCTGCTTGATCAGGTTCTGCTCCAGCAGCAGCGCCTCGGTCTCGGTCCGAGTGGTCAGAAACATCATCGAGGCGGTCGAAGCGATCATCTTTTCGATCCGGCCGGAATGCCCCGGGCGTGTGTAATTCGACACCCGCGCCTTCAGGTTGCGTGCCTTGCCCACATAGAGAACCCGACTATCCGCATCCAGCATCCGATATACACCGGGCGAACTGTCCAGCGTTTTCACATAACGCTGAATACAGGCGTAACCGGTCTGAGAGGAGTCGCTGTGGGTGGTCATGGGCTTTTGATATGATTCTCTTGGACTGGCTGCAATCTCAGGCCTCTCAAATCAAGAGGAAACAAATCCACGACTTCTGTGGATAAGTGTGAAGATAAGTTTCTGCTGGATCGGAAATCCCCTTGTTTCATTGCCTCTTCCTTGATTTGCACAAAAAATGGGCAATAAATTAACGCTTTGATTATAAACGATATTTTTTCAATCACTTAGCAAGTGTATGAAAAAAAAGACATTTTTGTAACGCGCAGGTAACACAAATGAGAGCAGTGCAAAACTTACAGGGAAATTGCTTATTCTACGCCGAGCACGTCGGGTGTTTTCCAACCCAGATGCTGCCCCCCATCAACGCATAGAAGTTGCCCAGTGACCGCGTGCGCGTCCAGAAAATACCCCAGCGCTGCGGTTATGTCCGACGGGTTGGAACCCCGCTCAAGCACTGTGTTCGATCGCTGTGCCTGAAAATGCTGTTCGCTTTGACGATGCCCCTGAACCGTCGGACCCGGACCAATCGCGTTGACCCGAATGTCAGGTGACAGGGCCTGAGCAGCCGTTCGGGTCAGGGCCCATAACCCCATTTTCGCGATGGTGTAGGACATGAATTCGGGCGTCAGCTTTCGGACCCGCATATCGACCATGTTGACGATCAAGCCCGCGGCCAAAGGCTCGTTGTTTTCGTCCATGCCAGCGGCTAGTCCCTGTTCAGACATAGCCTGCGTCAGTACGAATGGCGCGCGTAGATTGCTCTCGAGATGGCGGTCCCAGCTTTGGCGGGTTGCAGTATGGATATTGTCGTATTCAAAGATCGAAGCGTTGTTCACCAGACAAGTGATCGGTCCACCCAGCGCCTCAGCCGCTTTGGGCAACAACGCCTGAACCTGAACTTCGTCCAGCAGATCGGCCTGCAATGCCACCGCGTGCCGCCCAAGGGCCTGCACCTTTTCTACCGTTTCCTGCGCCGGCTGTTCTGATGTGGCGTAATGCACCGCCACATCGTAACCACGACCCGCCAGATACAGCGCCATGGCCCGGCCCAGACGAATACCGGCACCGGTCACTAAAGCTCGGGTCATGCTTCACCTCGTTTTGTCAGATCACACCAGCAATACGGTGACATAAAGCACATAAAGGAAAGTCAACACCAACCCCCAGATGCGCGAGATATCTTGTTTGAAGAACACAAACGGGATCAGCAGCAGCGATGCGCCCAGCATGACCCAAAGGTCGAATTGCAGGAACTCGGGATCAACCGGGATACGACCAAACCAGGTTGCAATCCCGATGATGGCAAGCAGGTTGAACATGTTCGAACCGATCACGTTACCCAGCGCAACGTCGGCCTGTCTGCGCAACGCGGCCATAACTGTTGTCGCCAATTCAGGCAAAGACGTTCCAACTGCAATCAACGTCAAACCAATGACCGTTTCGCTGACACCATAGTTACGTGCGATGACCGTTGCATTATCCACCAACAGATGCGCGCCCATCGGCAGACCAATCAGCCCGAGGATCAAGAAAACAGATACCTTCCAATACGGCATGTCAGGATCTGCTTCTTCCAGCCCCTCAAGCTCTTCATCCACACAGGCCTCACCGCAGGCTTTGCGATGGGCTTTTGCCTCTCGAAAGGCGTTCATAAGAACAAGACCCAAAGCCGCCAACAAGATCAGGCCGCTGAAGAAAGTAAACGTTCCCAAAAATGCCAAACCAATGAACAGAACCGTCGCCATCAGCATGAAGACATAGTTCCTGCGGCTGTTGCACTCACTGGTGTGTAAAGTCGCCAGCAGCGCGGGAAGGCCCAGAACCAGCAGGATATTCGCCGTGTTTGATCCGACTACGTTGCCCAGCGCGATGCCAGGCGCGTCCTCTTCCAAAGCGCTGATTGCAATCAAAAGCTCCGGCGCGGATGTCCCAAAAGCTACAATCGTCAGGCTGACAATCAGCGCCGGAACGCCAAGGCGCAGGCTCAGGTTTACGGCACCACGCACAAGGGCGTCGCCTGCCAGCAACAGAATCAACAAGCCCAGACCGGACAACAGCCATGTGGTAATCAAGTCCGGCCTCCCTTTTCGCAGGCGCAGGGGCCTTTGCCGATACGATACCGACCGCAGCGCGGACATTTCGCCGAACTCAATTTCTTTTGCCCGGGAAAGCGAAGCTTACCGAACATTGCCAATACGCCCATGGCAATCAGGAAAAGGGTGACGGCCTTGATGATCACGTTACAAACCGAAACGCGCATAGGCTGCACGCTCCTCTAATCCGGCGATGGCATCCTGTGCCAGGCTGGCCCCAAAGCGCGTCCAGATCGGTTTGCGGACACCATAACGACGGAACTTGACCTTGTCGCCAAAGCGTTCCTGCATCTTGGGTTTGAGATGAGCGATGCCATCAATCAGGCCCAATTCCTGCGCGCGGCGCGCCAGCCAAACCTCACCAGTGAACAGATCAGCACTGCTATCCAGCTTGTCACCGCGGCGCGCTTTGACATGGTCAATGAAGTTTTCATGGATGTCCCCCAACAAACCTTGCAGGCGGGCCACATCCTCTTTCTTTTCTGGTGCAAACGGATCCAGCATGGATTTCGATTGGCCTGCCGTGTGCACGCGCCGCTCGAACCCTTGCCGTGCCAGAAAGACATGCGCGCCAAACCCGGCCGAAATCACTCCGATCGAGCCCAGAACCGAACTGTCATCTGCCCAGATCTCGTCCGCGGCGGCGGCCAGCCAGTACCCGCCCGAGGCAGCAACATCCTCGACAAAGGCAATCACGGGCACGTCCAGCTCTTCCGACAAACGCCGGATCCGGGCACCGATCAGTGAACTTTGCACAGGGGACCCGCCCGGAGAATTGAGCTCAATCGCCACGGCGGCGGGTTTTCCCTTGCGAAACGCTTTTTCCAGAACCGGGGCCAGGGTTGTATCGTTCAACGCCCCACGCCCCGCCATTCCAATGGCGCCGGACAGGCGGACAACGGCCACGCAGGGGTGCTTTTTGACAAACGGCAGGCTGAGTTTCATGGGTGCCGATGTAGAGTGCCCCCAACCCGTAAACAAGGGACTCATCCGGCCTTAAACGCGACGTGAACCAAATTCCCACACTCAGTGGGCAAAAATGCAACGCCCAAGAACAGTCAGCTGCGTATGCGCCAACCGGTTTTGAAAATCCAGCCAATGACCGCCAGACAAACACCTGTAAAAGCCAGAATGGCCAGCAGACTAAAGACAATCGGCACATCGGCCAGCCCGTAAAAAGACCAACGGAACCCCGAAATCAGATAAACGACCGGATTGAACAATGTGATGGTCTGCCACACCGGTGGCAGCATCGAGATCGAATAAAACGTTCCCCCCAGAAATATCAGGGGCGTCACAACAAGCTGAGGCACCAACGACATCTGTTCGAAATTGCTGGCCCAGATTCCAATGATGAAGCCCAATAAAGAAAAACTGAGACAGGACAGGATCAGGAACGCAGCCATGGCAAAGGGATGTTCAATCCGAATATCCACAAAAAAGGTAGCGGTTGCCAATATCACCAAACCCACAAACAGCGCTTTGGTGGCTGCGGCACCTACATATCCGATCACGATCTCGATGAAATTGACCGGCGCGGACAGAAGCTCGTAGATGGTGCCCAGAAACTTTGGGAAATATATCCCGAAAGACGCGTTCGAAATCGACAGCATCACCACCGACAGCATGATCAGCCCCGGCACGATAAACGCACCATATGAGACGCCTTCAACCTCTTGAATGCGACTGCCGATGGCTGTGCCAAAGACCACGAAGTACAACGACGTGGACAGAACCGGCGAGAAAAAGCTTTGCGCGAGAGTGCGGAAGAACCGGGTCATTTCGAACCGGTAGATGGCAGCAATTGCAGTCCAGTTCATGCCATTTCTCCGGATACAAGATTGACGAATATCTCTTCCAGACTCGATTGCCGTGTTTGCACGTCCCGCAGGATCAACCCGGCTTGTGACACGTCATTCAGCAGTGTCGTGATACCCGTGCGGTCCGCGTGGGTGTCATAGGTGTAAATCAAGACATCCCCCGCGCCATTCAGCGTCAAATTATGCAGCGCAAGACTGTCAGGAATCTGCGCGATTGGCTCTGTCAGCATGACCTCAATCTGCTTTTTGCCCATTTGCGCCATCAGCGCGTCCTTGTCCTGCACCAACAGCAGCTCACCCTTGTCGATGACCCCGACACGATCTGCGATGGCTTCGGCCTCTTCGATGTAGTGGGTGGTCAGAATGATGGTGACCCCGTCCTGTTTTAGCTCGGCCACGATTTCCCACATGTCTTTACGCAGTTCGACATCCACACCGGCAGTGGGTTCATCCAGAAACAGAACGCGGGGTTCATGGGCCAGTGCCTTCGCAATAAGGACACGACGTTTCATACCGCCAGACAACTCCTTGATCGCGTTGTCGCGCTTGTCCCAGAGGGATAGTTTCCGCAGAATATCTTCGATCCGCGCGTTGTTTTTGCCAAGCCCGAACAGCCCCCGCGACAGGCGCACCGTGTTCCAGACCTTCTCAAACGGTTCCAGCGCAATTTCCTGCGGCACAAGCCCGATCATCCTGCGCGCAGCGCGGTAATCGGCCTGAATATCATGCCCTCCCACCGTGACCTCGCCGGAACTCGGGGTGGTGATCCCGCAGATGGTCGAGATCAAGGTTGTCTTTCCGGCACCGTTTGGCCCCAGCAGAGCAAGAATCTCACCCTCTTCAATGTCCAAAGACACTCCTTTCAGCGCCTCAAACCCATCGGCGTAAGACTTGCGCAGATCTCTGATGGACAAAATTGTCGTCATATCCGTTCCCCGTTCTGGCGTGGACCCTATCGCGCCAAACCTGGGTATAACAGGTCAATTCAACATCGTTTGATACACATCTGCCTTACAGGCGACGATCTGCGCCATCAAACATCCGCCTTGCAATCCGCAGCCGGCTCGCAAACTCTGCCCGAAACGGAGGGTGCAGATGCTAAAAGGAATTCGTGTCGTCGAAATTGAGGGGCTGGGTCCCGGCCCGTTTGCCGCCATGCAATTGGCCGATTTGGGTGCTGATGTGATAACCATTCATCGCAAAAGCGGTGCCGTCACACCCGGAATGCCAGAACGCTCACTTCTGGATCGCGGAAAGCGGTCCATCGCGCTTGACCTGAAAGACCCCGATGACCTGGAAACCGCCCTGTGTCTGATCGGCACCGCAGATGCCTTGATCGAAGGCTTCCGCCCCGGCGTGATGGAAAAACTGGGCCTTGGCCCCGACGCTTGCCTGACCCGCAACCCAAAACTGGTCTATGGTCGTATGACCGGCTGGGGTCAGGATGGCCCGCTGTCTGACACTGCCGGGCATGATCTCAACTATATCGCCCTGTCCGGCGCGCTCTGGTATGCCTCTCAACCCAGCCAACCCCCGCAGACACCCGCAACTCTGGTGGGCGATATTGGCGGTGGTTCCATGTATCTGGTCGCAGGTGTTCTGGCCGGTCTGATCCATGCGCAACGCACTGGTGAAGGCACAGTTGTCGATGCCGCAATCTACGACGGTTCAGCCAATATGATGAACCTTCTGATGACCATGCGCCAAACAGGCAATCTGTCCGACAGGCGCGGCGAAAGCCTGCTGGACGGCCCACACTGGAGCCGAACTTACACCTGCGCCGATGGTGGCTTCATCACCGTCCAATGCCTTGAACCCAAGTTTTACGCCCAGTTCTTGCAGATCCTGGGTCTCGCTCAAGATACCGCATTCCAGAACCAATATGATCGCACACTCTGGCCTGATCTGACCCAACGCCTTGCCGATATTTTCGCCAGTCAACCCCGCGACCATTGGGAAGCCTTATTCCGTGGCACGGATGCCTGTGTCGCCCCTGTGCTCAGCCCGCAAGAGGCGCTGGACCACCCTATGAACACTCTCCGCAACAGCTGGCAAGACGTCGACGGTACCCTGCAATCCGCAGCCGCGCCGCGATTTTCTAATCACCAATGGAACCCCAGCCCCAGCCCCGCACGCGGAGAGCACACAAAGGAAATCCTCGCCGAGCTCAATGCTCAGCGCTGATCCGCTCTTCATCTGGCCAAGAATACCTGGGGGGATGAATTGGCCGCAGGCCAAGAAGGGGGCTGGCCCCCTTTCGCTGGTTTACCGCCCACGCACCGTGTCGATCATCAGCTGCACGTTCTCAGGATCCGCATCTGGCGTGATCCCGTGGCCCAGGTTGAAGATATGTGGCCCCTTCGAGAACGCTTCAACAATGCGCCGCGTTTCATCCACCAACGCCTGCCCGCCCGTCACCATGTGGGACGAGGCCAGATTGCCCTGCACACAGCCATCAGCCTGCACATGCTCGGCCGCCCATTCCGGCGACACCGAATTGTCCAGCGCAACACAGTCCACACCGGTTGCTTTGGCAAACCCGATATACCCATCGCCCGCCTCACGCGGGAATCCAATGACCGGAATGCCTGGATGGCGTTTCTTAATGGCCTGAGTAATCACCCGGCACGGTTCGACCGCGTATTTCTGGAACGCCTCGCCTTTCAATGACCCCGCCCAACTGTCAAAGATCTTGACCACCTCGGCCCCGGCTTCGATTTGCGCGGACAGGTACTCGATCGTTGCGGCGGTGATGCGATCCAACAAAGCCTCAAACAGCGCGGTGTTCCCTTCCCGCAACGCGTGCGCGGGACCCTGATCTGGCGTGCCGCGCCCCGCGATCATGTAGGTGGCCACCGTCCACGGCGCTCCAGCAAACCCGATCAAAGTGGTTTCCGACGGTAATTCCTGTGACAGAATGCGCACCGTTTCATAAACCGGTGACAGTGTTTCATGAATCGCGTCAACCGGCTTCAACACCTCAAACTCGGATTGCTGCGTGATCGTCGACAGGCGAGGGCCTTCACCGGTCACAAACCACAGATCCGCGCCCAGCGCCTGCGGTACCAACAGGATATCAGCAAACAGGATCGCGGCATCAAACCCATATCGCCGGATCGGTTGCAATGTGACTTCGGCGGCCAGCTCAGGGTTATAGCACAAGGACAGGAAATCACCGGCCTGCGCGCGGGTGGCGCGATATTCGGGCAAATACCGACCCGCCTGGCGCATCATCCAGATCGGCGGCACGTCCTGAACCTCACCCGCCAGAGCCCGCAGCAGTTTCTTTGTCTCGGCCATTTTTGCCCCCAGTCATCCGGTTTTCGCAACGGGTCGTCCTTCGGCGGCAATTTGTCAAGCGCGGCCCCCATTGTCAGGGCAATGTGACGCGACTAAAGCTGTGAGCATGACTGTGAATTTGCCCACACCCGCATCGCCCCTCAGAATCGGCACCCGTGGTTCTCCGCTTGCGCTGGCGCAGGCCCATGAAACACGCCAACGCCTGAGTGATGCCTTCGACCTGCCCGAAGACGCATTCGAGATCGTTGTGATCAAAACCACGGGCGACAATCGCGCCATGATCGATGCCGATCGACCGTTGAAAGAGATCGGCAACAAGGGCCTGTTCACTAAAGAAATCGAAGAAGCGATGCTGCGCGCCGAAATCGACATCGCCGTGCATTCGACCAAAGACATGCCAGTCGCACAGCCCGACGGTTTGGTGCTGGATACATTCCTGCCACGTGAAGACGTAAGGGATGCATTTATCTCACCGCGCCTGGGTTCCATCCACGATCTGCCTGAGGGGGCCGTTGTCGGCACCTCCTCGCTGCGCCGTCGGGCACAATTGCTGAGTCGCCGCCCTGATCTGAAGGTGGTCGAATTTCGCGGAAACGTGCAGACGCGGCTGAAAAAGCTGGAAGATGGCGTGGCAGATTGCACCTTTTTGGCGATGGCCGGTATTCGCCGCTTGGGTATGGATGATGTCCCGGCCAGCGCCATTTCCCCTGACGATATGCTGCCCGCCATCGCGCAAGGCACCATCGGCATTGAACGGCGCAGCGACGACATGCGCGCAGCAGAAATGCTTGAGGCGATACATCACGCGGAAACCGGCCAACGGCTGGCGGCCGAACGTACGTTGCTGGATGCGCTGGACGGGTCATGCGAAACACCGATCGCGGGTCTGGCCGAGCTGGATGGCGGCACTCTCAGGTTGCGAGGCGAGGTTCTGCGACCAGATGGAACTGAAACCGCCAACCGGGATATGACAGCCCCAATAGAAGACGGTCCGGAAATGGCCCGCGCGATGGCCGCCGAACTGCTTGCGCAAGCAGGCCCGGATTTATTCGATTGGAAAAAATCAAAATAAATTCGCCTAATGTGAACTGGTTCACTGTAGAAGGTGATTTAATCAGGCATTAAGGTGACATACCAACCAGGAAGTCGGGTCAGTCTCGAAAGTATCGAAAAGTTTTCAGATTGCGGTGATTTAATCAGTATTCGAGGGGGCGAGGCTGTCCCCCGACTTCCAAAGGTGACGGGTCGCAGTTTTAACCAACGGCGACCCGTTTTTCATACAAACAACACTCAGGAAATCGCAGCAACCGCGTGACGCACGGCCTCTCGGGTCTGGTTCAGATCGACGTCGGTCACCGCAAGAGACGGGTACAGCTTGCCCGGGGCTTTGAATATCCCATGCGACCTTAAAGCCGCATTATATGATGTGTTGCGCGCAGGGTCATCATGACTGGCGCTGCGGTAGTCCCTGCATTCGGCCTTGGTAAAATAGATGTCGAACAACGTGTCGTCACCGCAAATCCGATGCGGAATACCCGCTTCGTTCAGCGCCTCGGTCTGCATATCTTGCAGCTGTCGGCCGATGCTGCGCAGACGGTCATAAGCCCCGTCTCGACGCAGAATCTCCATTGTCTTCAAACCTGCAGCTGCAGCGATAGGATTGCCTGACAAAGTTCCCAATTGCATCAACCAGCCGTCTTCACCGACTTTCGATTTGTCAAAATGCTTCATAATCTCAGCGCTGGCGCCCAAAGCGGCCAGAGGAAACCCGCCACCCGTGATCTTTCCCAACGTGCAAATATCCGGGGTCACGCCATAGCGCTCCTGCGCCCCGCCATAGGCAAGGCGAAACCCGGTGACGATCTCATCAAAGATCAGCAAGACATCGTGTTTGTCACACAAATCCCTCAGCCCTTGCAGGTACCCGGGCAAGGGCGGAATGATCCGCTGCAACGGCTCGACCATAATCGCCGCCACATCGTCATGTTCATCCAACAAGGCCGCGACAGCATCAAGATCATTGAACGGCGCGATCAGCATCTGTTCGGCAACGCTGTTTGGGATCCCGGCACTGTCGGGCACGGCCTGAGGGAAATTGACCCGACGGCTGGGCGCCAGACTCATCTGCGCTTCGGCGCTCATCCCATGGTACCCGCCCTCAAACTTGAGGATCTTGTTTCGACCCGAATAGGCCCGTGCCAGCCGAATGGCATACATGTCAGCTTCGCCACCTGACGCAACAAACCGCACCTGTTCACAGCAGGGAACGGCTTGGACAATGGCTTCGGCCAGTTCGATTCCCTTGCTGTTGTTGGCAAAGAAGGTCATGCCTTGCGGAAGCTGTTCCAGCACGGCCTCCATCACCTCGGGGTGGCCATGCCCCAGCAGCATAGGGCCGGACCCGATCAGGTAGTCGACATATTCGTTGCCGTCTTCGTCCCAGACACGACTGCCTTCGCCCCGGGCGATGACGATGCCCGGGTCGAAATTGCCGAACCCGCCCGCTGGCAATACCGCCCTTGCACGGTCGATCCATTCGGATTGAGTGTTGATCTTCAACATGTCACGTGATCTCCGTCATCTCAGAACGTTGGTGCGAGTCCCATTTGTACACGGCTTCAGGATCTCCCAGCGCGTCTTCATCAGGCTGCACACCCAGCCCCGGAGTTTCAGGCAAGTGCAGGTGACCGTCAATATTGCGCGGCCCACGCCCGCCCGCAATGTCGACGGTGATCATGTCCTGACAAGCCCATACCGCATGGCAATTGTCATCCGGGATCGTGGCCGCCAAATGCAGTGCTTCGGTATCGGCCAGAACCGTGCCGCCGGTTGCCATTACAAACATGTCGATACCATGGGCCAATGCGATGTCCCGCATCCGTGCGGCCTTGGTCAAACCACCGACGCGGTTAAGTTTGATCCCGAAAATCTCGGCAATACCCTCGCGGGCAATCCGGGCGGCATCCTGCAAAGTCACCAGAGTTTCATCTACGGACACCGGTGAAGCATGCAACCCCGAGATCGCAGCAATATCATCCAACGTCTCACCCGGCTGTTCGAACATAACGTTCAGGTCTTCGCAGGCGCTCATCACCCGCAGGGCCTCTTGCCGCGTCCAACCGCGATTCACGTCATACAGGACAATCTCGCCCGATCGCCGAATGCTCTCTACATCGCGGACACGCGCAATATCGCGTTCCACGTTGCCGCCGATCTTTACTGAATGCGCAATGTAACCGCGGCTGCGATAGCGCTCCATCACCTCTCGGGTTTCTTCGACAGTCTTTGCTCCTACCGACGAAGCAATCGGGCGCGGTGTGCGCGACCCGCCCCCCATCAGATCAGCAATGGGCAGGCCCGCCGACTGACCGGCAATGTCCCAACAGGCCATGTCGATCGGGCTTTTGGCGTAAAGATGCCCGGGCAAGGCCAGATCCATCGCCCGTTCCACATCCAAAACCTTGCGCGGATCGAGACCCAGAATGAACGGGGCCATCGTCTGGATACCGGCGCGAATGCCTGGTCCGTGGGCAGGAACATAGGTGTGCCCCCATGGGGTACCCTCACCCCAGCCTACCAGTCCGGCGTCGGTTTCGATCTTCACAATTGTCGCATCGAGGGTTTCGAACTTCAGCCGCCCGCCAGACAGCCAATAGGGATGCTCTAACGGCAGGTCCACCTGATAGACGGTAATGGACTTGATCTTCATAGTGTGTACTCCGCTATAGGCGCGCCGAGGCTTTCAAAATCAGGGGCAACGCCCAGTCCGGGCGTGTCCGATGCAAAGAGCTTGCCATCCTTTGCCGTTGGTCCACCGATGCCGGTTGATCTGGTGTTGTAGTTCATCAGATCCGTTGTGTTCTGCAGGTATTCAGGTGGTGTCGAGGCCGCGAAATGTGCCACCACTGACGTTGTGATCTCGCCGCCCCAGGTATCTTCGCTGACCACCGGGATACGGTTGTCGACCAGATAGTCCCGCACGCGCCGCGCTTTGCTGATGCCACCCAAGTTCGAAATCTTCAGACAGCAGATCTCGGCCCCACGATCCGCAACGATCCGCTGCGCCATGTGGATGCCTGTTACACATTCATCCAATTTCATCGGTTGTTCGGCCACGCGGCGCACCTGTTGGCATTCCTCGTAGGTACGACAGGGTTGTTCGAGGATGAAATCCAGATCGCGTGTCGCCCGCGCCACTCGGATCGCATTGTCAACGCGCCATCCTTGATTGGCATCGGCCATCGCCTTTTCACCCGATTGCAACAGAGGGACCGTAGTGCGGATCCGATCAATATCGGTGGCCCAGTCGCCTCCGACCTTGACCTGAAACTGGCGGTAGCCCTGATCGCGATAGACATTCATTTCTGCCACGGTCTCATCCACCGCCTTTTGCGGCGCGACCCGGTACATCGGCGCACCGTCCGTCAGCTTGCCGCCCAGCAGCATCCAAACCGGCTGATCACACGCCTGACCCAGAATATCCCAGCACGCCGCATCGAATGGGGCTTTGGCATAGCCGTGGCCTTGCACAAGATGATCCATCAACTGTTCGATCCGCGCCACCTGTCGGGGATCCTCACCCAGCAGCTTCGGCGCAATAAGCCGCGCCAATGCCGGGACGCCTTCGGAATGGGCGATCATGTAGTTTTCCCCGCAGGGAGAGAACTCGCCACACCCTTGCAAGCCCGCGTCTGTATCGATGACCACGACCGATGCAATGGCCGTTTCGATAGCGTTCCCTGCACCCCAGACATAGGCACCACCGACGTACGGCAACCCGGTCTGAAAAACCCGAATTCGTGTGATTTTCATTTGGCATCCATTCTTGGTAAGTCGCCCATCCCATCACCACGCCACAACACAAAGGTCAGGATCGGTTGATCGGTCGTGATCATGGCATGGCTTTGCCAACTGGAATGCAGCCGTGTCTGGTTGGGGCCAACAAAAGTCTCATCCCCTTCGACCTTGAACAGGGCACCACCCGCCAGCGTCAAATAGATCTCTTCTGCCTGATGGCTGTGCCACTCATAGTTCAGACCAGCCCCCCAATACCCGATGTAGCCGCGCAATTGCGCCGAGTGGAAATGGCCGGTCGGACCAAACAGCTCATAATAGCCGTATCGGTTGAGAAAATCCGTCCCAACCTCTTCCTCGGTGTAGGTCTGTTTCCAATGGGCCAGATGGGTGGTTGCCTTGACGGCGTCGATGAGCGGTTGAGTCAGTTCACTCCCCCGCAGACCGAAACCCTGCACCAGATCTGCGGCTGGGATGTGAACTGGTTCTGTCACTGCGGCAGACAGATCAGATGGCCAAGCGCCAAAGGCGGACAGCTCAGGGTGTGCCTGATGTAGCTGCCGCGCCGCCTCCAAAACGTCTTCAAGCGTCATGGTATCACCACGATATTACCGGTGTGCTCTTTGGCAATGAACGCGGCTTGCGCCTCACGCAATTCTTCCAAAGGGTATGTGGCGGCCAAGGCGGGTTTGATTTCCCCTGCTTCAATGTAGCCGACAAGGTTTCGCATCACCTTTGGGTCAATCACTGTCGAGCCCGTAAAGGTCAGATCCCGCAGATAGAAAGTGCGCAGATCAAACTCGACCATTGGTCCGGCGATCGCGCCAGAACAGGTATAGCGACCGCCGCGTTCCAGAATGTCGATAAGGTTCGGCCAGTACGACCCACCAACCACATCCGCGACCACTGTGATCTTTTCGTCACCCAATGCATCACGCAGATTCTCTGGCCCGCGCGGTAAAATGACATCCGGGCCAAATCTGGCGACATCTGCGTGTTTGGCCTCGGATGCCATCGCGATGACACGCGCGCCACGCCGTTTTGCCAACTGGACAAGGGCACCGCCAACGCCGCCCGATGCTCCGGGCACAAGAACCGTGTCCCGGTCCGTTACGTTGGCGCGGGTCAGCATGCCTTCGGCCGTGGAATAGGAACATGAGAAGGTGGCCAGTTCAGCGTCCGACAGATCTGACGTGATCGGCACGGCATTGACCGCAAGCGTCGTCGCGTATTCCGCGAACCCGCCATCTCGTTCTGACCCATAATAGCCGGTTTTGTCCATGTTTTCGGGATCGTTTGGATCGCGTAGCCAGCCATCGGTTATGACACGCTCACCTATGCGCCGGGGGTCGACACCTTCACCCACAGCCACGATGTGCCCACAAATGTCAGCCCCCTGAATCCGAGGGAAGGTGATCGGATTGCCGCCCCAGGTAGGGTCGTCTTCTCCAACCTCTTCAAACGCACCGCCGGTCGTTGCGTCGGTCACGGTCTTTGAATACCAGCCTGAGCGCGTGTTGACGTCGGTATTGTTCAGCCCACAGGCCGCGACCTTAATCAACACTTCCCCAATCTGTGCTTCGGGGCGCGGCCAGTTGTCGTGTAGAACCATCTGTTCCAGGCCACCGTGGCCCATTGTCACCATAGCTTTCATTGTTTCAGGCAAGCTCATTGAGCGGTCTCCACTGTTGCGTCAGTGCGGGGCGTATGTGTCGGTGCAATGCCCCCAATCAGAAACGTCCTGCCAGCGAGCGCAATGCGCTGTTCGTCGGCTGGCGCGGTGGTTTTTTCGCAAGCACAGTTGCACCTGTGCGCAATACGCTTCACGTTCATGGCAAATTAGTCATTGTCAGCGATCACCGCATCCGAGAGTGATGGCAATTCGTTCGCGGACATGATCGTTCCTTATCGCGAGTCGCGTTTCTGCTCGACACGCTAATTTCACATTTGTACCATCGTCAACCATGAATGACACAAACGTATCCCAAGCTGTCCTGAACCGCCTGACTGACGAGTGGGACGCCCTCACACCCGAAGCGCAAAAAGCCGCACGGTATGTTTTGGAAAACCCAACGGATGTTGGGGTTTCGACCGTGCGCGAAATTGCCGAGGCCGCAAAGGTTAAGCCCAACACCTTTGTACGCATGGCCCGGCAAGTTGGCTTTGACGGGTATGACGATTTCCGCGAACCGTTTCGCGACGCGATCCGCAAGGGTCAAATCTCGTTCCCGGACCGCGCCCGTTGGCTGCAAGACATCGGTAAGTCCGGAGAGCTGGGTACGCTTTACGCCGACATGATTGGTGGAGCGATACGAAACATCGAAGAAACCTTTGCAGGTATTGACGCTGAGCGGTTGAAATCGGCTGCAGAAGATATCTGGAATTGTCGGCAGATTTTCACTTTGGGCGTGGGCGTCAACAACTCAAACGCGCGCAATTTCACTTACCTGGCCTCCACAGGAATGAAGCAGTTCCATGCCATTCCACGCCCCGGATCCACGCCGGTCGATGATCTGGCATGGGCTGACGAACAGGATGTGTTGATCGCAATCACATGTCACCCTTACCGCACCGAAGTGATCGAGGCGATCAAACTGGCACGCCAACAGGGCCTGACAGTTGTGGGGATATCGGACAGCCCGGCCAGCCCTGTCATCCTGAACGCCCATCACGGATTCGTTGTATCTGCAGATACGCCCCAATTTTTCCCATCGTCCGTTTCAACCATAGCATTGCTTGAAACCCTGCTGTCCTTTGTGATCGCCGTTTCCAGCGACGAGATCGTCGAACGGGTCGAGCGGTTCCACCGCCGCCGCCATCAACTTGGCATCTACGCGGCTGAACCCGAATGGCCCCGTTGAACCGGTTCAGTTGAAAGAAATTGTGAACCGCTGGTTTCGCGAGTCTCAGGTTGCACGGCCATGTCTTGGGGGCGAATTTAAGCGCGCCTTGGCTATGTTGGGTTTCGAACCAACGTGCCAAGTGCACCGAAATGCACTGTTCGCCACGTGAATCCAAGCAATTTCAAGGATTTCCGGAAAATTCAATAAAACTGTCAAACCGTCGACAAATGGCCTTGTATTTCCAGCGTTTGCAAGGATATACCCGTCGGCGGAGACGTGGCCGAGTGGTCGAAGGCGCTCCCCTGCTAAGGGAGTAAACCAGGAATGGTTTCGAGGGTTCGAATCCCTTCGTCTCCGCCATAAAGCTTTGTTTTATATTGCAAATTTTTTTGCGCTGCGGCGCAGAATAGACTTCCTCAACTTGGTTCGTATTGGTCCATTTTTACATTGATTCAAAACGAAACTTTTCAAGCGACAAAAAATTTTGACACAAAACTTACACAGAATCAGGCTGATTGCCCTTTGAGTAAAGAAATTTTCAGTAACGCCCTCGCACCTGCAGAAAAAGAGAGTGATTTTGCTCAGCACGGTAAGATACAAGAGCTTAAATTCTAATCCAAAATTCCAGGTAAGTTGAGATTGACGGCTTCCAGTAACCTCATAACAGGCCTATGATCTCGAAAAACTTAGGATATTCGTATGGCAAGCGTCCCACAGACCTACACAATTTCCGACTTTATCGAATGGCACGGAAAGAAGCAGCTTGTGCTCGATCCCGACTTTCAGCGCGGCTCTGTATGGTCTCCGGCTGCGAAGGTTTTCCTGATTGATACGATACTCAACGACCTACCACTGCCTCAGATCTACTTCCGCACAAAGGTAGACCCGGTGCAGCAGACGACGGTTCGCGAAGTCGTAGATGGCCAACAACGTTTGAGAGCAATTCTTGAATTTGCATCAGGTAGGTTACGGCTGACTTCGAAAGCGCCTAACTTTAAGGGAAAGACTTACGAAACACTAGAAATAGAGCAGAAGGAACAATTTCTTTCTTACAAAGTTCCTGTGGTCCAACTCCTGAACGCCTCAGATGCAGATGTTTTGGAAGTCTTTGCACGTCTAAACTCGTACAGCGTAAAAGTTACGCCAGCTGAACTTCGCCATGCCGAATACTCTGAGCCCGTAAAGTGGGCGATTTACGATACTACACGACGTTGGTCTACGTTGTGGGACAAGTACAGGGTCGTAAGCGTTCGAGACAGCGTGAGGTTAAAAAACACGTCCGTAGTGGCCGAACTCTTCATGATAGTTGAAAACGGAATCAGCGACGGCGGCGAGCCTTCAATTACAAAATACTATAGACAACGAAAGAAAGTGAAAGAAGAACACTTCGGGCCGATTTGTCAGATTATCGATGAAATAGTCTCGGAGATTGTCGACGTACTTGGTGAAGACTTCGCAGACACAACTTTCTTCGACGCTCCAAACTTCATTGCGCTGTTTGCAGCGTGTTCGTTCCTCAAAGGACAGTCCCCTGAAACTACCGCTACAGAAGACGTAAGTGCGTTCCGAGGAACCGGAATAGACTGGCAAGCGGCAAAGACTAATCTTGCGCAGATTGCTCAAGCTTTTGACGAAGAAGATGACGAAGGTGGCATGTATCATCGATTTGTTTCTGCAACTCGAAGCACAACCCATCGCGTCTCGAGCCGAAGGCCGCGCGTCTCAATTCTGGTCGAAGCAATACGTCAAAAATGAAAATAAGTAGGCGATTAAACCGCTTCCACAATTCGCTTGATAGGATCGAAAACCACCTCAAACGTGTAGAAACGTGTCCTGCACCAAAAGAGGAAGACATCTTGATAGTGGAAAGGTGTTTAATTCAACTGCAGATAGAATGGGAAAACTTTGTCAGGAACTTCATTCTGGATAGTGCCACCGGGAAGTACCATGACACCAGTGGTCCGATAGTTAGTAGTCTGTCGAATGCACCAAAGTCTCGAGAACAAGCCGGTCACCTCTTAGTTAGCCTGTACCCAAACCGACAGTTTGAGCCCGACTGGTACCTCCCGGCCCAAGCGATTGATGCAGCTCAGCGGCTTAGAGTTTCAAATGCCCCGAATATCGCCTTGCAATTGGGGGTTACGCCATGGGATTTAGAGGGTTTGAGACTTCTGCGAAACTTTCTTTCCCACAAGTCAAAGAGATCGGCTTTGAGTTTGAAGAATTGTAGTAGCTGGCTTGCTACCAGTCGAAGAATCTCGAGTCTTGATTTCGCTTTTCAAAGCAGTCGCGCCGGCAATGCTAATTTTGAGATGTGGGTAATGTCTATGAAGTATATTTCAAGACAATTGGCGGCGTGAACTTTGGCCGATGAGTTTTAACGACGCCCAAACCTCACTCTGAAAAATTCTCTATCCCCACCTAAATAGGCTGGCAGTTCTAGCCACTAGATATACTCGAAAAAGCCCCACTCAACCTTGCGTTACCCTTTTTAACGTGCATTGGCGCCCGGGTGTGTAACAGGTTATTACTATTGGAAAAACAATTAATTTATCAGGCTAAAATGCACGTTAAAATTCAAAGTTGCAGCTTTCACCGTGCAAGATTGGCACAAAACTGACACAAACGCAGCGCTTTTCATCGTAAATACCTGTTATATATAAATAAAATAGGATGGCCAATTCCCCTGCTAAGGGAGTAGGCGGGAAACCGTCTCGAGAGTTCGAATCCCTTCGTCTCCGCCATCAACCTATTTGAATGAGTTGTCATGGCGCGCTCAACGTGCCGTAAACTAAAATATAATCAGCACTTACCACTTTGCAGTATCACCTTGAGTTTTACTGAGTTGCACTTAATTTGTTTCATTGAGCGGTATATTTTGTGGTATTTTCATTGCTGCGCTCAGCGGAAAGCTGACAAAGAAGCTGGTGGAGAATCTCGGTCCGGGTCGGCATGGTGACGGCTCTGGACTATATCTCGTTGTCGATCCATCTGGCGCGCGGCGTTGGATCGTACGCGTAACGGTCAAAGGACAGAAGAACCGAAAGGGCGCACCGCTGCGAACGGACTTCGGTTTGGGCGGCGCTGATGTCGTGACTTTGAACCAGGCCCGAGAAAGAGCGCTCGAATATCGTCGGATGGCGAAAGCCGGGTTGAACCCGCGTTTCAGTGCAAAGCGCGAGATCCCGACCTTCGAAGAGCTCAGCAGACAGGTCCACATCGACCGCCTGCCGACATGGAAGAATGCCAAACATGGGCAGCAGTGGCTCAACACCTTGCGCGACTTCGCGTTCCTAAAGATCGGCCATATGCCCGTGGACAGCATCGATCAGCCCGAAGTGCTGATGTGCCTGTCGCCAATCTGGACCGAGAAACACGAAACCGCAAAGCGATTGTCGCAGCGGATCAAGACAGTGCTCGACGTGGCAAAGTCCAAGGGCTTCCGCTTGGGCGAGAACCCGGTGCCCGCGTTCTATGCCGAGTTGCAGACCCACTCGGCCATGGCCGCCAAGGCGTTGCAGTTCACTATTTTGACCGCCTGCCGAACCTCAGAGGTGCTGGAGATGAAATGGCCCGAGGTCGATCTCGATGCGCGCCTATGGACCATACCTGCGGAGCGCATGAAAGGCGGGTAGGTCCATCGCGTCCCTCTCACCGAAGACATGCTGGCCATTCTGAAGCCGTTGCGCGCGCTGGCCTCTGACTATGTGTTCGAGGGGCAAAAGCGGCATCAGCCGTTGTCGAACATGTCTATGCTGATACTGCTGCGCCGGATGCGGCAGGATGGCGTCACCGTGCATGGCTTCTGCAGTTCGTTTCGGGACTGGGCGGCGGAGGCCGCAAACGCACCACGTGAATTGGCGGAAGCGGCTTTGGCCCATCAGGTTGGGTCCGATGTGGAGCGGGCCTATGCACGGTCGGATTTGTTGGAAAGGCGGCGAGATTTGACCCAAGTATGGTCACGTCATGTTCGCGGCGGCAATTTAAGTGGATAAAGCATATATGAGCGAAGAGTTATCCCAGCAAGAAATGATAGAGCTCGACGAAGCATTGGAAGATGGTTTCAAGGACGACTACCTCCCAGGTCTCAAACTAGAGAAAGTCGAAATGGTAGACCTTTTTCACACAAATCCTTTGTCTCCAGACGTGGTCTACGTTTCGAGCCGGAGTTATTTTGACGACCAAAGTGTCCGATCAGTCGCGCAGTCTGAGAATATGGACGACTCCGGCTTCTTCAAGGAAACAAATTGGTCTTCGGAGACGTTTTGGTCGATACCTTTCGGATTCAATTTTGAGAAAATCCAAGCATACTTCGAGAAAAAACGAAAAGAAGTAATTTCGGAATATACAGAGCGCTATTTTGGCCATTCGGAGAGCGAAGATGCCTTCAATTCCTCGTTTGAAGATAGACCGAGCTTTGAGCAATGAATCGAGAGCGCGCAATACCCATATACAAAACGCTGGTTTGAACGCCATGCCTTGACGCTCTCGAGGAGAGTTTCATTTGCTATCAATGAAATAGAGACTTCGAGCGAAGATGATCGTTCTCCCGAGAGTCCTTTCAATGGAAAGATGCGCAACTTCTGGACAAAACGATACATTGCTGACGCTGTGAAACTGGGGCGTCTGGTTGAGCATTATAGATGGAAATTCCAATTTGAAGCTCAAATTGTGAATAGGAACCAACAGTACGATTAGGCTGGTTCGAGTGGTGGGAAGGCTTCTAGCACTCGAAGGTTGGCAAACCTTGAGATTCTGATGCAACAAATTGAGCAGCTTTCAGGCGCGGTTGGCTTGATCAGTGAAGAGCGCATTGTCGAGTAAGCTTTGGAAAAGTCAGTTGCAAAACAAAAGGGGTTCCCAAAGTCGCATAAAACGCATGCGGACTATGGAACGGCGTTGCGTTCAGAAGAGCCTTTCAAATCAAGGTACGAAGCGGTGTTCAGGAAAAACGCTTAAGCATATTCTTACTTCGGGAAGACGCTTAAGCGCTGGAAAATGTCTGGTGACACTTCGACAAAGCTGCCCTTAATTGGGAGCCATCGCAACTGATCCAAGAGGATTTCAACGATGGCAAATGTCTTCAATGACGACCGGGTCTATTTCCCAGAAGACCCTGAAATGCAATTGCTGGGAAACCGCGAAAAGCTGGCTCAATGGCGCCACCGCATGTGTGGTCCGGCCTTTATCCGCATCGGTCGGCGGATCGCCTATCACGGCGCTGATCTGAATGCCTGGCTTTCGACCCGACGCACCGATCCCAACAACAAGGCTGCATAATGAAAAACCCCACCTCCAAGCGCGGAGATGGGGCTTTTCCAGTGACATCAACTGCCACCCTAGTAAGTCCAGTTGATGCCACAGGATGCCCCGCGCAGACAAGACAAAACGAGCGCCGGTACTACTGGTCGCCTTTGAGCCATTCGGTTGAACGGGTGATCGTACGGAAAGGACGGATCAAGCATGGTTGATATGTCCTTTTCCAAATCGACCAATGCCAGCCACGACAGGGGCCAGACACTGGCCCTCTTTCTCAAACTGATCATCGGGAAACTGCTGAGACCTACAGCGGCGAACTCTTTCGCCATGGTATCTACCACGCCTCTGTCTGCCGGGATGGTAACCAAAGGCTGTTTCAGCGCCAGAGACCCCAATTTCCGGCCGGGGGAGCGGCCTGGGATACGCTCGGGTATTGTGTGTCCAAATCCGGCCTAACCCGGCTCGTCCGGGCGCATATCAGCTTTGACATCCCTGAGCTGGACGGTTTACCCGCGCATTTCCAGCGAAGGTGTCGCGATGAGTAGCCGCCGGTCTCCCAAGGGCAAACGGTCGGATGAGGGTCAATACGTCCCGCTTCCCGATACCATGATCAAGTCCCTGGCGTGGCGGGCTCTGTCCGGACCTGCAGTGAAGCTCTGGTTGGAGCTTCGCACCCGCTACCACGGTGACAACAACGGCAAGGTTTTTCTGTCGATGAACGAGGCGATGGAAACTCTCGGATTGGGCAAGGCCACTATTCAGCGCGCCTTCGAGGATCTGCAGGACAAGGGCTTTCTTGTGCTGGAGCAGAATAGCAACTGGTATCACCGTCAAGCGCATGAATGGCGGTTGACGACCAAGGCGAAGCAGGCCCGGTTCGGCAAAAATCTGCCACCAATGACTGGTGATTCTGGCAGTCCGAAAAATCAAACGCGGTTCTGAGACGGACCCGTCAGCATCCTCAGTGGTTCCGTTTGAGAAGCCAAAGACCTCCCACGGTTCCAAACCAGAACCCGTCAGGCCAGTTTCTCGCCGGTCCGTCGGTTCTGAAACCGAACACTAATACTAACCACTCTCTGTTACGCGAGGCGGACATGAGCAAGACTCAGAAAGACAATGGCAGCTATCTGCACACTAAGAACTTCGAGCTTACCGAAGCGGAGACTAATGCGATCGCGGATTTACAGGAACGGAAGAAGTCATGCGTTCAGGCGCCGGACATCAAATTGGACTTCGATGAAGCTACACGCAGGCTCAAGGTCGGGCACAAGGGGAAAGACCCAAATGTGGCCTGCGCATTGGCTATGCATGAGCTGGGTACGGTTGATTACCGGTTCTTCGAAGGCGTGATGGACCAAGTCGCAATTCTCGGACAACAGGACAGCTCGGTTTCTGAAACCGCATCGAACTTTGTGATGTCCGTTGTCGCCGGGGTCAGGCCGCAAGACGAGATCGAAGCCATGCTTGCGATCCAAATGGGTGCAATTCATCAGGCCACGATGAAGATGGCGCGCCGCTTGAACTATGTAAAAAATTCTCCCGCAGCAAGATTCAGCAGAACGAGCGCTCAATAAGCTTGCGCGGACCTTCACGAGCCAGGTCGAAAATCTGAAACGGTATCGTTCCAAGGCGGACCAAACCGTCCGGGTCGAACGCGTTGAAGTCAAAGAAGGAGGTCAGGCTATCGTTGGTAATGTTCAAAACGGGGGCAGGGTAATGACAAAAACCAACGACAGCCTCCTGGACCCTACCAAGCGGCTCTGGAATGCGCCCAGATGCACAGCCACAGCAAAGTCCATCGACAAGCGATGTCGCGCACCCGCCGTTCAGGGCTGGAGCGTCTGCCGAATGCATGGTGCTAAAGGTGGGTATGCTGCGGGACTAAGCCATCCGTCTTGGGAGCATGGGGAACGGTCGAGAGAAACCGAGGAAATGCACAAGCCGATCAATGAACTTATCCGCGCTGACAGGGCACTGCAGAAATTGATCGACTGACTCGGCACGGCCTCGCAAGCAAGGCAAAGCAGTCGTTCGAGCGGAGTGCTTGGATGGCTGCTCCAAGCCCAATGTGGTCGTTCGCTACAACTTGCTTGAACTTCTACTTTGCGGACAAAGTTGACGTTCAACAAATCTAGGTGAAGGTCTGCTTACTGTGCAAAGCAGTACAGGATTCAAATAGCGGGTATCACAGAAAATACTCTGCCCGTTCCACTACCCAAACCATTGCGACCAGACTTGCACATACGGCAACGACAGCGCGAGAGCCGACCCAAATACGACCTGGTTGTTTGCGCAAGAACAACACCAATGGCCAGACCAAAAAAACGATCATAACTTGTCCAACCTCAACTCCAACATTGAAGGCCAGCAAGCTGTGCCAAACGTTCGGTGCATCGACTTGCAGAATTTGGTGCAACATGAAGGAGAATCCAAACCCGTGCAGTAACCCAATGCCGGACGTGACGGCAAAAGCCTTCAGGTCGCCGTGTCCCTTCTCTGGCGGCCAAACCGCCATTGCAGCTGAGTAGATTATTGAAAGTGCTATTGCCAGTTCGACAGTAGGGATGAACCACGCTCCGCTCGGCGCGAAGCCAAAAAAACCCAAAATCAGTGTTACCGTGTGGCCCAAGGTAAAGCCGGTGACGCGGGCCAGAAGGCTGTGCAAGTTCAAGGCGCCGATGATCATGCAAAGCACAAAAAGAACATGATCTGGACCTTCCAAAATGTGCCGGATTCCCTCTGCAATAAAGGTCGAAGCGGCGGCGGCCGCTGATCCGGAAACTTCGACCGGGGTATGCATCAAGCCCCTCGCACGAAATGTCCGAACATCTTGCCCGTTATAATCGAGTATCAGATTCGCTGTTTTGTCTTGCCCAGGAAGTCCCGGATCAGAAGTGTAGGATAAACTATATGCTTCAACGTCTCCCGTACCAAAGCGCAGATGAACGTCAACCATCACCTCGCCAACATAAATCTCCTCGGATGTTGGAAAAACATCTCTTGGCAGAAGTGCCGCGCGTGCCTCATTGAGCGTTGCAAATCCGGGCTCTTGCCCCAACGGGTGCAGTCTTATCGAGACAATTTCCGGTGTTTGTCGGTGACCGTCGATAGATAGCACAAGCCCATTTTCAGCAATTCGAGCCAGGCCGGTTGGGTCTTTGCGAAATGCGGCCTGATCCAAGTAGTGCATAAGTACGCCATCTTCTATCAGATTGTATGTGTACGGAGCCGGTGCAGGCAAACCGTCCGGACCTTCGGGACCGACGAGTTCCGCAACCAAAAAGGGCATCGGAAGGCGCAAATAGACATCAAGCCCATCTTCTGAGTCAGCCACATGATGAATGCGGACATTCTGGTTTAGATTGAAATGCGCCTCTGCTCTGTCAGCAGTCAAAAAGACCACGGCCAAGAAGTATGTGGCAAAGAACAACCTTACGACCACCATTGAACTACCCTTCCGTTTTGGCGCGGATAATCGTCAGGTCATCAAGCATCCAATGATCGCCGTGCCGCGAAACGTCTAGCAAGCCTCGATAGGAAACCGCTTGCCTATGTAAGTGCCCCCAATGACCTCCGCTCACACGGGCGGTCCACTTGGCGAGGACCTGATGCTGATTTCTGTCCTCGCCTGGCGCGAAGCGCTCGACATTAAGGTCTGAAATCGCTTCGACGCGAGCAATAGCGCCAGAGGGCAAAGTAACTGACAGACCCCGACGCATTTCTGCTTGAACCTTGTCGCGATTGATTGCTTCGACATATGGCTCCAACGCTGCCACGGCATTGTCATCTCGCACCTCAAGCATCGTGGTGGCGATGTTGGTCACCAGCCCTTCTACGATTTGGCGCGTCGCGATCTCATCCGGCTCGGGCGCTGTCCATGGGATTTTCAGCGAATATGTGACAATCGCAGCGGCACCGAATGCCCCGGTCAGACCAAGCAAGATCAGGCGCTGACCGTTTGTACGCTGCAACGAAAAATAGGCGCATATCAAACACAGTAAACCCAAGCCGAACGCAAACGATGGCACCTGAGCTACACCTGCGACTTTGACAACGACCGGCTCCGTTTTTGGGTTTACCCAAGTTTTCAGGTGGTTGTTCCAACTTACAACGGGGTCAGTTGCATAAATCTGCGAGGGGACCGCCCCTGCCGGATCAGAGAGGGTGATCGGAATAACATCCAGGCCATCTGGGAAGAGCTCCCATGCCAGATCAACTCGGTTCGGCAAGGTCGCAACCGGATAGGAAAGGACAACACCCAACAGCATCGACTTTCGGTTTGCCTTCGCTTCATCCGGAAGAACACGCAAACCTTCGGCCCCAACTTTGATACGTGAGACCTGCACAGTTTCCGGTTTCATCGGCTTGCCGTCGACGGCGAGCGGGTTTTTAGTCTTAAAAAAGTCCGAGACGCCAGACTTGATCCTGGTGACATCATCTGTGGTCAGTCGATCAGCGTCTCCAAAGTCCAAATCCGCCCAAGTCTCATAGTCTTTCAAACGCAATATGATCTCGTGCCGAACGACACGTGGTTTCATGGCCAGAAAAGACATCATCGGGGACTTGTGGTGTCGGGTGAGGTTTGGGTTCTCAAATTTGCTAAACCAAGGATCGTCCCAGTCCGGTAGCATTGTCTCAGCATGAGAAAGGTAACGATAGTCTGTCACCGGAACGCCCATATGCTCGACCACAACCCCAAGTGAAGCCAAGGGAATCCCGTCTGAACTTAGGGGGGGAATGAACTTGATCCGTTCGGGTTTACCAGCGAACGGAAACTCCATATCGACGTAGACAACATTTTCGCTGCGGGGTCGCGGTCGATACTGTGCGCTCGTTGCTGTTTGCCGGGAAATTCTGGGACGCACATCAATCGTATTCGTTGTGCTGGTAAGTTCCTCTTCGTCTGCCCAGATTTGAAGGTTTTGACCCGTACGCTCGGCCAGAGACGTACCTGAACCATCATCTGGAATGACGAATAAGGGATAGTCGTTCAAATCGACCTCAAGGATAACCCGCACATGATCAGGCTGCACCGAAAGCTCGACAAAGTTCGGTGCGGTTTCTCCGCCGTAGGGGGACACAAGATCAGCAATCGATGGGTTTGCGCCAATCGCGAAACTGGCGAGCGCAGAGCCCACCCAAACCCATGTCTTGCTGCATTCGCCAATCCTAGAAATGAAACGCGACAGCAGCATAGATGCCATTCTGGTCCACATCATAAGCAAACTCCCCACCTGAGCGGTCAGTGGAATAGTCAATTCCATAGAACTGAAAGCCAAACCGCAGTGACGTGTTCTCCCAGCCTTTCCAGTCAAGCCCAGCCAGAAGCAGGTATTGCAGGTCATCGCCATTCACACCGAAGCCACTCAGTTCAGCGCGGCTGGCGAAACTCCATTTATTGTTGATTTCCATCGCATAGCGGAGCGCGATCATAGGCTCGAACCAATCCTCTGTTCCGCCCAGCGTTACACCGGGTCCAGGACCCGCAATGTCGATTTCTTGTTTTAGCCGGTTCCACTGAACACCAATTGCTACATCTGCTGCATAGCGGCGACCCCAAGCATTGACCCCGTTCGCAAATCGGTAAGCCCCCTGAACGTTTACAAAAGTCTGCCGGACATCAACATCAACGTTTGCATTTCCACTCGGTAAGGTTCCGTCTTCACCGAGCCTTACGTAGTAGACCTCGGAGATGATCCCGAAATCCCCGTTCCAGCCTTCATAGCGTACGGAAGCTGCGCCTTGCAGCACGTCCAGCACCTCGCTCAGGCTCAAGTCCAAACCGACGCTAGTACCATCAATGGTTGATGTGCCAGTCGTGCTGAGCGGTAGGAATAGATAGGGCGTGATTGAGTGTCGCCAACCGCCTTCATCATCTTCGGAACGTGCAAGTGACTGGGCGCTTGCTGCGTGGGATATCGCGACAAGCAACAATCCAACACAGAACAAATAGCGAGAAATCAGTGGGGCGTATCGCATGGGGAAATCCGGTTAGCGTTGAAAGAACCGGCGCGTGTTGAAGTCGCGCCGGTCAAATTTGGCTTTATTCATCGCCCGGATACGGGAACTCTTGGCCTAGCACTTCCGAAGCCTCTTCAAAGATCGGCCGTAGAACGTCATCCACGTCATCGTAACCTTGCTTTGTAAAGTCCGAGAATTGCATTGCCTCCAGCGATACGCCTGTTCGCTCAGCAAATTCAGCTTTGTCGTCCTGCGATGGAGTTTCAGCCGGTGCGGCAAGCGGCGGTGACCATGTACGTTCTTCTGTCGCCGCCATGCGAACGGTTATGTCGTCCTTTGTTACGTTCCAGACCATGAAATCGTCCGCCATGCTCAATGGCCCGTCATAGGTGGATCGGATACGCTCATAAACGCCGGTGGAGGTATCGAAGTCATTGAAGAAGTGGTAGGCAACGGCCATACGCGGCTGGATGTCACTCATGACCTTTCCAAAGGCTTCCGGCGCAGTGTGGACCTGGGTTCCGACAAGCAAGGCGGATTCCGGCGTAAACCTCATTTTTGTGACAAGTTCCGGAACCGCAATGAAGCACTCGTGGATCGCCAAGTCGGCGTTCTTTGCATACTCTTTGAACCATTTGTTGGGGTAAGTGTCCGAGCTAAATACAAACTTCAGCCCGTTCCATTCCAGCGCATAGCTAACAGCGCCGTCAATCGAATGAATGGCCGGAAACGTTCTAATTTGGACGCCGTTTTCGTCATAAATGACTTCATTCTCCAGTTTGTAGTCAAACTCATTGACTTCCATGGAATAGCCTCGGAAATCCACGTTTCCGGCACGCCCGGCAAGATCCCAGGTCAACATCTTCTGCATGTGATCCAAGGCGTATGCTGTACCCAGCTCTTCGGCAGGTCCACTTGGTCCCCATACCCGCAAGGGCACATTCCGTCCCATCAATGCGCCACCGATGAAAAGGTCATGCAACGCGCCGAAATGGTCAGTATGAAGATGGCCGATAAAGACCTTGTTCAAATAATTGTATGGGATTTGCAGGGAAGAAATTCTCTCTGCCGATCCCGAGCCAATGTCGAACAAGAACTTGTCTCCGTTGCCCAGTTCCACAAGGAAACACGCAGCAGCCTGTGCAGCCCGCGTTGTCGGCATTCCGGTTCCACACGCGATGACCCGCATCTCGTCTTCGGCAAGATCTTCGGTATTGGGGTAGTATACATCGCGCGGGCGATCACGCACCGTCGTCGGTGAAACTTCATCTGTTTCCTGCGCATATGCTGCCGAAGGCGCAACTAAATCGATGACGGCTTCAGTGACCGCTTGTGGAGAAACAGCCCAAGCGCCAAATACTACACCGATTGCGAAGTGCTTGCTAAGTCTCCTGTAGTTCATACGTTGGGCCATAGGTCATCCTCCAGTCGCTTAGTAGATTGGCAAGCTGGGAATGCGGAATTTCGCGTTCCGGCCCGCTAATTCGGTTATCAGTCTGAGGCTTAGGAAGCATTCACGTAAGTGACTCACGGTGAATATCGGCGTGACTCACGCGCTGATAGCTGCAAAAATAAGAATATGGTGAGGTATTCCAAAGACATCTCGGACAGTGAGAAACGCACTGCCCTTGGCAGGCTACTTGCTGACGCTCATCTAGATGGATCCGATAGACTTCAGGCGTTCCTGACGTACATCGTCGAGGAAGAGCTCGCTGGACGGGGCGATCAAATTCGCAGCAAGACTATCGCTCAAGATGTTTATGACCGCGATACCTCAGAGGGGACCGATCCGGAAAACATCGTTCGCGTCGACGCTCGACGGCTTCGCCAGTTCTTGGAACTGCATTACGAGGGTATTGGAAAGGATGATCCGGTACGAATGTGTATCGATAGCGGTGGATATAGGCCGCGGTTCGAAAATGCCTCTGAAATCAGTGCATTATCAATCTCAACAAATGCCCAACGCTTTGGACTACCCATAGGGGCGTTTACGATTGGGGCCGTCGTTGGTGCGTTGGTCGCAGTTGGTCTTGCCCAAGATGGACAAGAAACTGCTTCTGCCGAAGTGGGAGGTCTATCTGCAACTGACTCGAACGCGTACTTGCAGCGAGTGGCTATTTACGAAAAATCCCCAGCCGCGTTACAAGCATTCAATTTGGCGCAACAAGCGCGGACAATGATATTTCCGATCTTCGACCGACAGCGGCAGCTACTTGTTCTGTCTGTGTTCGAAGGCGTGATCGAGATCGATCCGGAATATTTCGGTGGATATGCTGGTGCAGCACAGGCACTCGCGTCCCTTGCGGTGTTAACTCCGCCGTCCGATGCCAAGACCGAATATGCTGATGCCGCCATGAAGCTGGCGAGCCAAGCCGTCAGCCTTGCTCCAGACCAAGCCTGGAGCCAGTCTGCCAAAAGCTGGGCCTTTTTCGCCAATCGCGACTATGACGCCGCGCTGCAACTCAGTAGACGGGCCTCAAAACTTGATCCGAATGATGGAGCAGTCCTCGACTTTCTTGGCGCTGTGGCTTTGTTTTCGGGCGCATTTGAGGAGGCAATCGAGACCGCAGACAGGCTCTCGTTGCTGAATTCCAGCAACCAGAGGTTTGCCAATCGAAACATTTCGGGTGCGACGCACTTTCATCTGGGCGATTATCAAACAACGGTAGAGCGCTTTGAAGAAGCAAAGCAACTTGGCGATCCACTCAGCGCTCCTTCACTAGCTTATGTAACGGCGGCGTTGTCAGCCATGGGGCAAGACAATTCCGCTAAAGCCAAACTGGCTGAACTTGAGCGTGCATGGCCAGAAGCGCCGATAGATGCGATGCTCAAAAGTATCCACAAAGACGTCGAGAACGCAGAAGCCGTGCTACGCGAGTTACGAAAACAAGGCTGGGTAAGCCCAGTACGATAGGGTGATGCACAGCATCTGGTAACGATGCCATGGTCAAAATAGTCTTTGCTGGATCCGGTGCTCAGGTTGAAACTCACACCACCAGTGCGCGGTTTAGGTCGTTATGGGAAAGCCAGATAAGGGACGTTTTTTCAGTTTATGCAAAACCTGCTTTACTACGTACTACGGTCATTGGGGATCGTGCAGCATCGATCAAAGTGGGCTCTTTGCGGCCATTTTCCGCAGGTGCTTGAACGTCGGCTTGGCCTTGCGGGATATCTGCTCGACCGAAAACACTTACTCCAATCACTCCCCCAGCGGGCGTTCAAGATTCTATACTGATTCCTTCCTGAGCACCCTGACGGCTAGTGGCCGCCGATGATCTCCAGTTTTGCGAAACTGGATAATAACATCCATCATTGAGCGGCAGTATTCAAGGATCTTGGAAAAGGTCAGACGAACCAACATTGACCCGAAGCCTCTGCCTAGTCTCGCGAGCAACACTTTAGGCAGGAGCCATTCTGCGTGATGATCGATCAATGTGTTGAGGAAAGACCTGTGGTGCGAGAACTTGGTAAACGTGCCGCTCTTACGAGGCAATGGTTCCCCTGACGGTTGCACGCCAGACTCCGTTGCGATCCGGCGTGCTAGAAACCCAAAACAGCTGGGCCCACACGGCAAAATGGCCGCAGTTTTCGCTATTCAACTTTGTCAATTGCGACAAGCTTTTGAAGCTCTTTTTTGATCAATCGCGGAACGAAGATGAATTGACCACGAGACAGATATCGTTCGGACAATAGTTCGAACACTTCACGGGACAGTATGACTGGCAGATAATCCGAATGACTTTTGGCAACAATCTGGTGCTCGGTTTCCAGGTCGGTCACGTCGTAACCGACGGTAAGGCTGCCCTCACGTGCAGGTTCATAACCAAGCAAAGCCAATCGATGATAGAAGGCTGCACGGTATTTCTCTTCTCCTCGCACTGATGCCCTAAACAGTATCTGTCTGCCGTCGGCGACTTCGATGATCTTTTGCAATGTCACATCGGTTGGGTCGACTAGTGCCACATTCTCATATGTCCGTGCAATCGAGTTCAGTGTGACCTGATCGATCTCGGATTCGACAATCCCGTTTTCCGAGGCAGTTACAAAGCGGCTCGCTTGTTCTCGATCTCCAACAATGAGGATACGTTTTTTTTCCCAGTCCTGCGATTTCTCAAATTCCCGGATTCGTCGAACAGCAATCTCGACGCGATATGGCGGAGTGTCGTATTCCTCGGGTCCCGGTAGAAACAAATGATCGTCAAGAACCGGGAAAAGTACATATTCGCCCGCATCCTTTGCATTGAACTGTTCTAGAACTTTTTCAAATCCGTCTTCTCCATCTTGAGCCGAAAAGCGTCCCCATAATGGCGAATAGTTAGGACGTACAGAAGAAATCGTTGGTCCGAGCGTGGGATCATCCAAAACCAGACTTTTTGCGATCCGGTCGCCGTCGCCGGCAAAGAGAAACGAAAACCCAGGTTTAAAGTCAAAGCGTCCCGTTCCCTCGACAAGGGCGGTCTCCAGTTTTTTGCGAGCCTCTTCCACCTGATCTTTCCAGTTGTTTTTATGGATTTTCCGCCAAAGCAACCGGATTCCGGCAACGCCAAAAGCGTAAATAATAATGTTTGGGAGGTGATACATAAGATGCTGTTTCTTAACCGGTTTCCCAACTAATCCCCATAGATAATCGAGCGCTTTGGCCAGCCGTTCAGGAAGAAGAAAAAAGCCAGGCAGGATCTCAATCATTTTTTCTCCAACTTCGGGAAAGATCACCAGAACGGAGGCGAAGAATAGAGAAATCCATGCTGCAACCCGCAGCATGAATTTTCCGAAAGAGGTATTGTCGGGAAACCTGTGATTCAGAAACGCCGCAGTGACTTCTGCGCTGATCCGCTCGCCCGCATTGATCTGCTTGGCCAGCCCGATCAGTTTCTTCTTCGAAAGAGGTCTTTCCATGGCTAACCTGCGCAAATACCTAAACTAGCCAAAGTACATGACTATTTAAGGTATTCATACCTTCGAATGCACTAAAATTGACCGAAAACAGCGATTGCAATGAATGCTGCGAGTAGGAACTACACGTCAGAAGCCCTTAGCGACTGAAATTTCTGCGCGCCCCAGTCGAATTCAACAGGCAGCGTCCGGAACGCGCCTACACTTCACCTATTTGGCACTCTCCAAAGCAGTAGTTCGATTTACGGTGCCGGTCCGCTATGGGTTCGGTGCGGTCAGTCGCTTTGCTAAGTTTGAACGACTGCTATGCGGACAAACCTGCCGTCCGTTTAGGCCACTCTAAATTTAGCCAAACTAGGGAGATTGGGCCAAAGATCGCTGTTTTCTTCAGCGAGGAGTCTAACCGTCGGTCACTCGACTAAAAGATAAGACCGCTCATGGAATAGTAACGCCAATCTCACTCAATGCTTCACCCGCAGCACTGCTAGGTTGGCTGATACCGAGAATAGTGCTCAGAGTGACGGCGACGTCTACCGTGGAAACAGGGCGGCTAACACGAGCAGGCTTGATACCAGGACCAGCAAAAATGATTGGAACATGTGTGTCGTATCGCCAAGGCGATCCGTGCATTACAGCAATTGGACCATCCTCGAAGAGAAATGAATAAGGCGTTTGCACGACATAAATGTCGCCAGAGCGAGCTGGGTGATAATTTCGCCGGATCTGCTCTTCAAGGGTATGGCCTCGCTGTTCAGCAAGCGGTTCGGTCGGCATCGCAAGCTCAATGCCAGACGCAGCCATCAGGATATTGACGATGCGTCGTTCAATTGCACGCCGGTCGGCGCCTGACGCTTCAATTGCGGCATTGTCCAGATAAACGTAAGGGCGGAAAAAGTACTGTATTGCGGACTCCACTCCAAACTCATCGACGATGACCGAATTCACATCCATCATCAATGTTTCGGTGGAGTTACGGAATGTCGAAAGCCCGGCTTCGGCCATCTCTTCTGGCGCTTCTGGCATGCCATGATCGGCGGAAAGCACGTAAAGCACATTCGCAAGTCCAACCTCTCGATCCATAAACTCAAAGAAATCTGCCAATGTCTCATCCAAACAACGCACCATTTCTTCATTTTCTAGGCTGGATGGTCCAAAGAAATGGTTGGTTGCGTCAACGCCAGAAAAACTGACGCTTAGGTAGTCTGGCCATTCGTCGTCACCAAGCCCCTCCTCTTTGACTACAGTTTTTGCAAAGTCGGCCGTGATCCTATCCCCATGCGGCGACAACAGGACCTGCGTGTAATATAGCCCATCATCCGGGGTTCCATAGAAATGGGGGAAGGTGCGACCGAAAGTGCCAAGGTTCGTTACGAAGGAGCGTTCCTTTCTTTCCATTAGGTACGGTGCGTCTGAACACTCTGGCCACCATTCACTTTCGATCTTAGCATCTGCGGGGCGTTTGGAATTCCAATCGAGAACCCAATCGGGATAAGCGTCATAGTAAAATTTACTTGTTTCAAATGCCCCTGTAGCCGCCGACAGCCACAAAGCTTTTCCAGAATGCCCTGCCATTGCAACCGCCGAACGGTCTTTACCAGATACGGAAAACACTTTTGATCGACCGGCATTGGCTTTCACCAGCTCGTCTCCGAACGTCGTCGCCAACAAGTTAACGGGAGAACGGCCCGAAGTCGCAGCAGCGGCTTGTGTCGGGTCAACTTGATCAACGTTTCCGCCGAAGCCTGGAACTGGCAACATCGGGTAGTCCGGATCTTCAATATTGTAACCCAATCGCTCTTCAGCCCTGTTGAACCAAGCATTGCCGATCATTCCATGTTCAGAGGGATGGGCTCCTGTAGCGAGTGTCGCGTGACCAACAATGGTTTCGGTGTTGGCGTGACGATGATGAGCGTCGGTATACCAGACGCCGTTTTCCATTAGCCTATTGAAGCCTGAGCCCCCAAAGGCGGCCTGATAGCGAGAGATCAAGTCTCCGCGTAGCCCGTCAATTGTGATTTGCACAACGAGCCGGATGTCTTCCGTTGCACTAGTTGCCGTCGTGGAAATTAGAAAAAGGAGTGTTGAGACTAAAGCAAATGATCGCTGCATTTGTGACCTCATAGAACTACCCAATTCTCTGAATACCAGCATTTCGGTCCACCGGCTACTGAGGGTCACTAAAGAGGCTCTTTTGAACGTCCGCTTTGGGCTCGGTGCGGTCATTCGGGTAAATTCAGTGAATGTCTGCCTTGCGGGACTTTTCCACCATTGGCCAGCTTGCGCCGGTGGGTAGCAGACGGCCCAAACCGGAGCTTCGTCGTCGTGCTTTGCAAACGCCGAAATGCGGACAAAGCCCCGATTGCACTTAGGCCTCTGGATGCCCGGTTTCAGCCCAATAGCGTACGTTTGAGTCCAACGCTCGGGGCGGGAAGCGGACGTGTTGCTGCGACCGCTCCAAAGTCTCCAGTCACTTCAACAAAGCGGAAGTTGGAGCGGTCTGCTGTTGCCGCAGTGTTCATGCCGCTATTGAAGAGGAGTTTTGTCAGTTTCCCACGAAACTCGGCAAGTCTGTCAAATCAAGGAGCGTCTCATTTAGTTTTATGTCCCGAAACATGGCCTTGCTACTCAGCCGCTCAAGGTCTGGTTCTGGTCATCCCGTTTCAATCAAAATGAAAGCCCATTATAGAATCGATTGCCCTGCAGACTTCCAATCAAAAAGAAACTGTTCAATGCCAGCGTCCGTCAGCGGATGTGCGACTAGTTTGCGAATGACGTACGGGGGTATCGTGGCAATGTCTGATCCGGCCAAAGCAGCCTCGGTTATGTGATTGGGGCTTCTGATGGATACTGCAATGATTTCAGTTTCAATGTCATAATTGTTGAAGATGCTCCGGATACCTCTAATGAGTTCGACCCAATCCAGATTGATGTCGTCCAATCTGCCAATGAAAGGCGATATATAGGTTGCACCCGCTTTTGCCCCCAGGAGTGCCTGATTGGCTGAGAAACAGAGTGTGACGTTTGTGCTGATCCCTTCCTTTTTTGATGAGCACAGGCCCTGAGGCCATCAAGTGTCAGCAGCAGTTTGACAACAACGTTGTCGGCGATTGCTGCAAGATGCTCTCCCTCTGCAATCATCCCCGCAGTGCCCAGGGCTGCAACTTCTGCCGACACGGGTGTATCTGTCAGGGTGCAAATTTCGGCGACAACTTCTTTGAAATTGTAGTCGGACTTGGCAATCAGGCTTGGGTTGGTGGTGATACCATCTACTTATCCAAAGCCTCTAAGGTCTTTGATCTCGTCTACTTCTGCTGTGCCCACAAAGAACTTCATGAGGTTTCCTCATCGTGAATGGAGTGATTTTGGTTGCACCTGAACCCGCCGAGAGGTGCTGCTTTAACGGATGGGCAAATCCAATGCGCAAATTCAGAATGCGTGGCGCGTCCCGAATTCGGTGTAGTTCTGGTTCAGTGTAAGATCGGCTTTCCGGCTATCACGGATGACACGTTCAACGTTGGGCAGATCGTTCGTTTTCGCGCGTTGCAAGGCGGCTTTCGGATCAAATCCAGGCTTGATCCAACGGTGTTGCAACCGCTTTTCGAGTTCACCCATGTTTGGGCTGACAATAAAACCGTTGCAACATAAACATCCGCTAGCATTCTTCACGGGTCGCTATCCATCAGAAGGTCTTTCGCCTCGACAACAACAGTTGGAGTGTCCGGGTGAACCGCAATCGCGTTGGCAATGGTTAGATCCATTTGACGGTCAAAATTGGGGTGAAAAGAATCGTCATGCGCGGATTGTAACACTTTGATTGCGGTGCAAAATCCAACTGCATCGAAGCTCTCTGACGCGCCTTTTCTCGTCAACCAACTCCGCGCTTCAAGTATACGGTTGTCCACATGGAAGCCATCCAAAGGCACCAGTGTAGCCAACGGAACCGTCGAGCTCTGTTATGCGCTCAGCAATTGCACAACGGTTTCCGCCAGGGTCGATTTTCCTGATGCAGGGGGGCTGGCGATTGCGACAATCGTCCGAACCCCAACCTGCCTCCGGGAGGTGATCAAGTCGCACACGCGCCTTGCATCCTGCTCAATCAGGCGGCGTCTTCTTTTGGTGGTTCCTTGGCTCCGGTCATAAAGGCCACAGCGTCAGACATCGTGTAATCCTTGGGGTCAATCGTGCAGAGTCTTTTGCCCAGCCGGTGCACGTGAATTCGGTCAGCGACCTCGAAGACATGCGGCATGTTGTGACTGATCAGGATGATCGGAATGCCGCGAGCCCGCACATCTTGGATCAGTTCAAGTACTTTGCGGCTCTCTTTCACGCCCAACGCAGCCGTCGGTTCGTCCATGATGATGAACTTGGTCGCAAAGGCCGCTGCGCGCGCAACGGCCACGCCCTGTCGCTGGCCACCGGACAGTGTCTCTACCGCCTGATTGATCGACTGGACGGTCATCAGGCCAAGCTCAGTCAGTTTGTCCCGTGCGAACTTCTCCATGGCGGGGCGGTCGAGCTGACGCATGTACTTGCCCATGAAACCCGGTTTGCGGATCTCTCGCCCCATGAACATGTTGTCCGCAATCGACAGGGCAGGAGACATGGCAAGTTGCTGATAGACGATTTCGATACCCATATTCCGGGCGTCGATTGGAGAGGTAAAGTTTACCTTCTTTCCTTCAATCAGAATCTCGCCTTCATCCGGGATCGTGGCGCCGCAGATTGCCTTTACGATGGAAGACTTGCCCGCGCCGTTGTCCCCGATCACCGCCAGAATTTCTCCTTGCCGCAGTTCAAAATCGGAGTGATCGATGGCGGTCACGTGGCCATAGCGCTTCACGATCCCACGTCCTTGGACGACTGGAGTTGCGTCTGACATTAGCCCGATACCTTTCTGATCCACTGGTCAACGGCGACCGCTGCGATGATGAGAAGACCGATGAGCAAGAAGGTCCACTGCGCATCTGCACCCAACAGCCTCAGCCCAAGAGTGAACACACCGACGATCAGTGCCCCGAACAACGACCCCAGAATCGAGCCCCGTCCACCGAACAGAGAGATGCCGCCGATCACAACCGCCGTGATACTTTCAATGTTGGCCAATTGGCCGGACGTTGGCGAAACAGATCCGATGCGCCCGATCAGAGCCCAACCCGCGAAGGCGCAGATTAGACCAGACAGCATGTAGACGGACATAAGGGTTCTGTGGACGTTGACACCGGACAGCTCGGCGGCCTCGGGGTCATCCCCGACCGCGTAGACATGCCTGCCCCAGGCGGTGTGTTTCAGCGCATAGGCAAGCACGAAAATCAGGATTAGCATGAACATCACGCCAACAGTGAATGTGGCGCCGCCGATGCTGAACTTGGTGCCAAAGAATTGCAGGAAGGGGGCGTTGGCCTCAATATCCTGACTGCGGATGGTTTCGTTTGCGGAATACAAGAAATTGGTGGCCAGAACGATTTGCCACATGCCCAGCGTCACGATGAACGGGGGCAGTTTAACGCGGCTGACAAGCCAACCGTTGATCGCTCCGATTGCGGTGCCAACGGCAAGGCCACAAAAGACCGCGACAGGCACGGGGATACCATATCGAAAGGTGAACTGCCCCATGATCACGGACGAGAACACCATGATCGCACCGACGCTCAGGTCGATGCCTGCGGTCAGAATGACAAGGCTCTGTGCTGCCGCCACAATGCCGACAATCTGAACCTGCTGCAGGATCAGGGTCATCGCAAAGGGCGAGAAAAACTTGGAGCCCAAAAGCAGCCCGAAGATCAGGATTGCACCGACCAGAACGATCAGGGGCACGAAAGATGGGTTGACGTGGAGAAGATGCTGCAACTTCCCCAGAACGCCGCGCCGATGGTCTTCGAACTCTGCAACTGTTTCTGTTCGACTGGCCGCAGTTTCGAATTCCTGGGTGCCTTGGTTTGCTTCGGACATCTCTCCCCCTTTTCGTGGATCGCGTTGTCCCACGAGGTCAGCTTACAGGAAGTTTCAGTTTTATGGTGAATGGAATGATGAGGCGCTTTAGAGCGCCTCATCCATAAGGTTTTTGCTTAGCCCCAGCAGAGCTCAAGACCTTCTGCGACCGAAATGGATTCCACCCCATCAACCGGTTGATCGGTGATCAGAGCAACGCCCGTATCGTAGAAGTCCTTGCCAGGAGTGTTTTCCGGCTTCACGCCTTCGTCGGCCCATTTCTTGATGGCTTCAACGCCAAGTGACGCCATCAACAGCGGATATTGTTGGCTGGTGGCCCCGATAACGCCAGCTTCCACATTCTGGACCCCGGGGCAGCCGCCATCGACCGAGACGATCAATACATCATTTTCGCGTCCAATGGATTTAAGCGCCTCGTAGGCACCGGCTGCTGCCGGTTCGTTGATCGTGTGTACAACGTTGATGGACGAGTCCTTGGCCAGCAGGTTCTCCATCGCGCGACGCCCGCCTTCTTCGTTGCCGTCCGTCACGTCACTGCCAACCAGTCGTGCGTCGGTTTCGTCTCCGATGACGTTAGGATCTGCCAATTCCACCCCGAAGCCGTCGAGGAAACCCTGATTGCGCAAGACGTCTACGGTGGGCTGGCTAACGTTCAGATCAAGCGTTGCAATCTTTGCATCCGCGGCTGCATCGCCCATCTTGGCCTTCGCCCACTGTCCAATAAGCAGGCCTGCCTTGTAGTTGTCCGTGGCAAATGTAGCATCGGCAGAGTCAATCGGGCTTAGCGGTGTGTCCAACGCGATCACCAAAAGACCGGCATCCCGCGCCTGCTGAACCGCAGGGACAATCGAACTTGTGTCGGACGCCGTAAGCAGGATGCCTTTTGCGCCGTCGAGAATGCAGGTTTCAATGGCCTGGACTTGCGTTTCATGGTCGCCATCGACCTTACCTGCAAACGCCTTAAGGGTCATTCCAAGCTCTTCAGCTTTGGCCGTTGCGCCTTCTTTCATCTTTACAAAGAATGGATTGGTATCTGTCTTAGTGATCAGGCAAACGGTTTCTCCAGCCGCGTGAGCAGACGCCGCAGCCACTGTAAGCGCTGTAGCAGACGCGGCAATCTTGAATAGATTTTTCATGTTGTCCTCCCAGAAAATTGTTGTTGCCCCGCATGGCGCGCCAACGAGGCTCGCCCTCATCCTCCAATGAAGGTCTTATTCAAGAAACTGTGATTCTAGCCTTCCTGTCAATAAATAAATAAAGTTTATTTATTAATTTACCCAGACGTCTTTTCATAAGAAAACAAGGTGGTTATGTTCAGAAATATGGAGAAAGAGGCGCTCAAAACACTGACCGGCGGGGTAAGTCAAAGCGGGGTTCGCGATCACAACGAACGTCTGATTTTGACAGTTTTACAACGACATGGCCCCACCGCTGGCGCCGACGTCGCGCGATTGACGGGCCTGTCTCCTCAAACTGTATCAATTATTCTGCGCAAGCTTGAAAAGGATGCGATTCTTAAGCGTGGAACCCCACTGCGCGGGAAAGTTGGAAAGCCCTCGATCCCAATGGAATTGAACCCAGAAGGTATCTTGTCGGTTGGGATGAAGATCGGGCGGCGTAGCGCCGACCTGCTCTTGATCGACTTTACAGGTACACCACGCCGCCAGCTTTCCACGACTTATGACTATCCGCTACCAGAGGTCATTTTCGGGTTTTTGGAAACTGGTTTGGACACGCTTTTGTCCCACGAGCCTCAGAGGCTTCGTGATCGTGTTTGTGGGATCGGGATCGGGACCCCATTCGAACTTTGGAAATGGCACGATCTGTCTGGGCTTGCCGCAAAAAAATTCCGGTCCTGGAGAAACGTGAACTTCTTTTCCGAGGTTGCCAAGTTCAGCGATCTGCCGGTTTTTGTGGTCAACGACGCAACAGCCGCATGTCACGCAGAACATCTCTATGGGCGTGGGGCAGAATATCGTGACTACTTCTACTTCTTTATTGGCTCAATGATCGGCGGCGGTGTTGCGTTGAACGGCACCGTGTTCGAAGGCAACCAAGGCAATGCCGGTGCATTGGGAGCCATGCGCACGACCGGTCCTTTGGGTGAAAGCCAGCAACTGATCGACACGGCGTCGCTGTTTTTGCTCGAGGACCGATTGATCGAAGCGGGTGTCGACCCGGGGATACTATGGGAGAAGCCGCAGGATTGGAGCAGCATTTCTCGCTATGTCGAGCCGTGGATTGGCACCACGGCGCAAGAATTAGCTAAGGCCGCTCTTTCAATCTGTGCTGTCATCGACTTCGAGGCCATTTTTATCGATGGCGCGTTCCCGCCTGAGGTTCGGGAAGAACTGGTGTCTAGGGTTCGCCGTTACTTAGTCAACCAAGACAAACGCGGCTTGATTCCGCCGGTCGTTGAGGCCGCTGCGGTTGGGGAAAACGCGCGTGGCATTGGGGCGGCTAGCAGCCCAATTTTCCGCCAGTTTCTATTGAATACCAATGCTGGGCTATCTGGAATGTAGCCGAAGTTTATCGCGTTCAAAACTTCTAAGCGGTCGTTCGCGACTAGCATGCGGTCCAATCCAATCTGCGCTTGCGCGTGCCAAAGCGACGTTCAAAGGCCGCCACCCAAAGCATGACCAGCGGATACTTCCTACTTTGAAATACTATGTCGCATGCTTATCACCTGTCGTCGAAAGTGGGTAATAGGCCGATTGCACATATTACACCGCCGTGGCCAACGTGAGTTTGCAACGTCCACTTCCTGCGCATTGCTGAAATTGGGGCATCACACAGCATCGGTCAAAGTGGGCTCGAAGCAGTCGTTTGCTGCAATCTATGTGAGTGTCTGCTAAATTGTTTTACCAACATTCTGTCATATGACACCTTGCGCTGTGCCTAGCTTGAAATCAATCGTTGTGTGGTATCTATCTAATATAGCTCAATTTATTTTAAATTTAACATAGATCTGCAAGATTAGTTATGCCGACTTCGTCTCCGCCAGATATCATTGATGATTATGTGGTGTTTTCGACTCTAGTTGCGATACCCGCCAAAAACCCGCCATCCCAAATTCGCTTGATTGCCACCTCATGCAACCGGTGAATCAGCTTAGCCCAACTGCAATCCACTAGCCGCTTCGTACACCGTATCCAAATAGCGTATTCCGATGTGGCTGCCGCACCTTTCCTAACGCCATTGCCGCCCAATCCCCAAAGGAGCGGGTAGCCATCACTGCTCAAAAAGCGAACCTTTGCCGCGCGGTCATCACGGTCTGCAGGGCGGGACTCAGCTCGCAGCATACCTTGATTACGAGCTTTACTTCCTCCGAGATGCGGACGAAGCTGGCATTGCTCGAGGTGACTGACGCACAGTTATCAGCCAACCGTCGCTTGCCACTCCTAAGCTTTCCTACCAGAGACCAATTCGCAGTCGTCTGACAGCACTGTGTTGCAGGCATAAGGGCCTAGACACCGGAATTGAACTATGGAGAGGTTGTGTAGTGCTTCCCTGGTTCAACGGAGATCGCCTAAATGAAAAAAAATGCAAACAAGCTGTTAGTGACTTCTGCTATTGCTATCGCTCTTTTGGCCTCCGGTGCGGTATTTACTGCTTCTACACAACCAGCAAGCGCAGAGGCTGGTTATTTCTGGGATGAAACCGTTGAGTCTGTAGATAGGAGCCCTTGGATATTTGAAGGCATAAATGTTTTTGGCGAATTGGCACGAGTTCCACCGTCAGATTGGGTGCGTACTTTGGAAAAAGCGGCATACCCAACTGAGCTTGAGACTTTTGTTTTCACAGCTAGCAATAATGAAGAACAGAACATCAACGATTGGTTGCATCAAACGCATACCGATAGCTTTTTGATTTATCACGATGGCAAATTGGTCGCTGAAAAGTATTTCAATGGCATGAGAGCTGATACGCCTCACCGCATTCACTCGATCACCAAGACAGTGTTGGGTATGGCAGCAGGGCTGGCGGTTGAGGCGGGAGAATTAGATCCCAAAAAACTGATCACCGAATACCTGCCAGAGTTGGAAGGCCCAGCATTCAAAAATACAACGGTTAGACACCTACTTGACATGACCGCTGCTGTTGATTGGAAAGATGCGTCCAGTGGCTACTTAGACGATGCCGGTGATCTGTTCTGTGCCTTTGGTCAGGACCTCTCTGAAAAAGTTGAAATTTGTGATACTGAGTCTGGCGTCAAAGAGTACATGATCTCTCTGAGTGATCGCGAGACCTTGGTAGAAGACGGTGAAGTCTATAGTTACCGTTCAGTGCTATCTGCGTTGCTGGGTATGGTTATCGAGTCGGCAACTGGCGAGAGCTATCTGGATGTACTGGCCGAGTTGTGGCAGGACATCGGTGCACAGGACCCTGCATATAGCGAACTGGGGCCCAAAAAGATTGTGCAAACCAGTGGTGGGATGTTCACCAGCTCTCGTGACCTATTGCGATTTGGCATAATGATGCTGGACAACGGAAAGGTTAACGACACTCAAGTTATTCCGTCAGATTGGATTGCTGACACGGTTCAAGCAAATGATGACGTTATCGCAGCTTATGAGAAAAGCGCGTATGCAGAGGTGTTTGAAGGCTTCCACTACCGTAATCAAGTTTGGGTGAAAGACAGAGAAAAAGGTGCCTTCTACGGTATCGGTGTATATGGGCAGCTGTTGTATGTGAACCAAAAAGCCAATGTGGTTATGGTGAAGCTATCAAGCCAGCCAGACGTTCAGAACACACCTATGTACCTGGACTCTATGGTTGCGATGAAAGGCATTTCAGAGACTTTGAGTAAATGAATTTCAGATTATCTTAATCTAGCAAGCTGAGCCAAATGGCTCGGCTTATACTAAGGAAAGACTTAACAGTGTCGTCGGGTTAGTACCGGGTGACCTCGACTGCGACCGCAGCAAACACCACACCAATCAACAGAGCTTTTGTATTCACTGCCGAAAGGCTGGGCAGTTTGACCCGAAGAGACAGGGCTATGATCACGCCCCCTGTTAACCCAGTCGCAACTGAAAAGATCATGCTGCTTTTGTCCGCGTTGAGACCGATCAATATGCCGACTGCAAGCGACGCGACAAAGTATGCGCGTAGCCATCCAGACATGTGCCTGGGCTGGGTTTTGTAGAGGTAAATATTCACTCCAAACAAATGCAATGAATAGGCCAACGTTCCAACAGCGTACAGCTCAGGTGATGTTCCCGTCGTTTGCATGACGGTAATGGCAAGCAAGCAGTTATAGGTTCCAAGTGCCACTGTGTCCAAGCCAAGCGACAACCTGTTATCGGCCCCCGTGTCGCGACTGGCTTCCAGCAGGTAGTAAATGAGAAATCCTAGGAGCGAATAACCGAACAGCGAGTTTTCCCATTTCCCATTTGCAGCCAAATCGGCCGACAATTCACCGATTTTTGGCAGTAAGAAAAGGAAAGCATAGCCAAGTCCGATCCCAGATGAAAAATCAGAAAGCCAGCCTGCTAGGGCGGGGAACCTCCGGTAAAAAGACACGCAGAAGACGTGAACAGTGCCAATGACTGCAATCGATGTTATCGCGAGGTATGTCGAAGCGTCGAACACGGCTAAGATCCAATGATCACATTACACATCGATGAGACACCTGATGGGATCAAAAGCACAACCGAAAATGTGAAGAAGGTTCGGTAGCGGCTTTCTCAGAGAACGCTGCGACCAGATCGTTAGATTACCAATTGTATTGTTAAATCAACGGCTGCATTGTCCGCACTTCGGGCAATGACGCACGGTGCACAAATTTAAACTTACGGGCTCACCTTCCAGTTTCGCAGCTATGCAACTCAAACATATAGTTGTCGTGGTCATAGACGTATACCGCGTGACCCTCGCCCTCAACGCGTGAGCGTCCCTCCCGCACCTCAAAACCAAGCGCCTTTAGGGCTGAACAACGCACCCTGACCAGAAAACCTTGCGACGCACTTGCTATTCGACTGACCTGTCCAAGTTTTACGACGGCCTTCAAGTGGCTGATAGGTACATTTCAACTTGATCGTAGTCACCAACGGCCAATGCTTCTTCTGGTATCCAAAACTCAAAAAAACCATCGCCAAACGAGAACCCCAACGAGTTATCGCTGTCGATCTGCAGGAGTTTGACGCCTTCACCCGGCGTAGGGTTAGCCGAGTGATCCTTGGGTCCGCCCACGAAATGGTCAAAATAGGAGAGACTTACCAATTCGGGCCGAAAATCCCGTCGGAACGTCTCAGGCGCATCCATCAAGAGTTCAGGGTCGTCAACCATTGCGTTTTTTAAGTGGCGAAGAACATCAAACATGGATTTGACAAGGGAATTTCGATTGGCTTCGGTATCTTCCGGTGTCGGAGTAAGGCTTAGAAGGATTTCATAAAAGGCATCGATCTGTGGTGCCGACAGCATGGCGTCTGCGGGCATCCCCTCCAGTTCTCGACGTAATCGATCGCAGCCAACGAGCAATTTTGCGGTTCGTCGTTCTATACTGAAATTTCGTGCCTGCTCTTCTGGGTGATTGATCCGGTGCTCTCTTGCGCGCTTCATGACAATGAGGCGTCTTTTTAGTGCCTCCAGATCACTTGGCTTCTTGCTGAAAGGTTGAATACCTCTGGCATGTCCACGTTTGTTCCTCACAATTCGTGCAATCAAGTGCAATGCGATCCGGTTGGACCATGGAAACCTGCCACCGAAGGCTTCGGGGTGTAACATCGGGCCGTCAGATGGGACCAAAGCGCGAATGCCAGAGAGCTCGACCGGTCTTTTTATCAGGCATTTTTGCACCTCACGCTGCACTTTCTTTGCTTCATAAAGCAAATCCAGGTTTTCGTATCCGACGACATTCGGATCATCTGGCAGCCTTGGCGCAACAACAAACCGGGCAGGACAATAAGGGAAAATGCGATCTTCTTGGTATTCGACCAACGAGCAGGACTTCCGGATGTATTTGTTGATTGGGGGTAGATCATCTGGCGGCGCTCGCTCTTCGCCTTCGGCTTCAGAATACAAAACCGCTCCGCCTTCCAAAAGTTCGTCCTCGCCGCATCCCGCAAAGAAATGCAGGAAACCCGTTGACGGTAGTTGGCTGTTGCTGTCCAGCCGCGTTAGGCCCGAACAGTCTATCGAAACTAGAAAGTGCAGAGGTACCTCCATGTCCGAGAGTGGCCACTCGGCATTTGTTGGCAATCTCGGCAGTCCGCCAAATTTGGCATGTATTTCTTTATCAAAAGGTTCCACTAGGGCGAGGAAAGCGCAGTCAATTGAATGCTCTTGAAAGTATTCCTTCGCTTCCTCAACTGAATAGTTGCGCTTTTGTCGGGTCACTGGAGTGGGGGTCTGTTTCGGTCGTGAATCGTACCGAGCTATACTCATAAGCCGTCCAAACACTCTCAAGCTCAGATGTTGGCCCGGCCACGGCTTCAAAAGGACAACCTCCAGAAACCAGGCTGCGAACCGGACCATTGCCCGCCCGACTCGCCGACTAAAAACCAGCAGTAATACCCCAACGGCGAGCAACAAATAGGGAGAGAGGCCAGCCGTGATCAGGCCACTTGCGATTAAGGCACCCAATGCTAAGCAAAAGGCGATGATCAATGTTCGCTTCCGCAAAGTAAGAGTTCTTTAAATCTTTAAAGTTGTGATGAGTTGTGTTCGCAAATAGTTGTGTCAATTATGCGGCACAAAGGCAAAACACCGTCGCCCCATTCAAGACATTCGCGCCTTCGGACCAAATGAACGCTGTTCCCGCCCCGCAATGGCCGGTCCGGATCGCTCCAAACGCTAGGTTTCAATTTCTATCCTCAGATTGTCTTTCAACCACCGCTTTGGCGAAACCCGCTGCCTCCGTTATGTAATCGTTCAGTTCCACTGGGACTCACTCAGGGAAATCAACGCAAAACCAATCGAAATGTGGAGATTAAAACACATCCGTTGAGAAGCATCATCCGGTCGTTGACGACCTCTAAACCGCTTAGGTAGAGACACTGTATTGAGCCGTAGCATAGGGAATGATGTTTTGGATTTTGAGGTGGCGAGTTTTTGGTACGGACAACCGCTCTCTTGCGTGGAGCGTGTCTGTATTCAGTCCTTTCTCGACCATGGCTACACGTATCATCTCTATGTTCTGGATTTGGACATTGATGTCCCGGACGGTGTCATCGTCCATGACGCCCGCGAAATATATGGCGTGGGCAAAACCGACCAGCTTGATGCGTCACGCAAACGCGCCGCGGTGTATTCGGATGTGTTCCGAATCTATCTGATGCAAAAAACCGATTACGTCTGGGTCGATCTGGACATCTATTGCGTAAATCCCCTGCACCTGAAGTCCGATTACCTGTTCGGCCTGATTAGGCGGAACAACTCGATGAACAACTGCGTTCTGCGTCTTCCAAAGGGCTCACTGGCCCTGAAACTTATCATCAACTTCTTGGAATCTGATGTGCCATTTCCGTTTTGGCTCGGGCCGGAACGCACACAGAAACTGGTTGACCGATACCAGGCAGGCGATCGATTCACGCTGTATGACCTTCCCTGGACGACAACCGGCCCCAGTGTCACCCGCTGGGCCCTGAGCGCGACCGGCGAGATCAGTCGCGGCCAGCACTGGCATTTGTATTTTCCGCGCCGCGGTTTTTTGGATCCCGAACGTGGTTTAGACGACTACGAACCCGACTGGGTTCGGTTCCATCATTTCCAGGGCGAAACCAGAAGCAATATGAGGGCGCATTACGGTGGGTTGCCGCCTGAAGGAAGCTACATTGATGTTGTCTGCAAACGTCACGGTATAGACCCTGCGCGATATCCGGTCGTTTAAGCTCCGCTATCACGCCGCTCAGCTTTCGTCATGGGATTTACCCGTTTGACCGTGGGGTGATTGATTTTGCGGATCAATTGTAGATCGAGGGGTCTGTGTTGTGGTTTTCCGACGTTGGTTGCGGGAGCAGGATACCAACGATGTTTGCAGTCTCTGCTCTACAGTACCGCATAGGCGCAATTCACATACTTGCTCAGGTTCTTCTTAGTCGCGTGACAAGTGTAGAGACTATTGCACTTATGCATTATCGTCCGCTTCGCGCTGGCAAACGGACATCCGACCTAAACAGTCAGATGACCGCATCGAGCCCAGAGCAGTCATACGGAAAAATCTCTGTTAGGCGACTACCGGACGCCACCTAACCAGTAATCCAAAAGCACACCCGCAGCTTGGAATAGATCAGCTAGCGGAGCCAAAAATTCCAAAAACCATCGAACAACCAAGCAAGAAAAATGGACCAAAGAAAACTCAGGCCACAGTATCTGCAGCCTGAATCGTGTGCATTTCTGCGGAGTCGATCACCCGTCGATCCAGGACTGTACCGTGTCCTTGTTGTCGGCGATCCAGTCTTCGGCAACTTCACGCGGGTCGCGTTTGTTTTCGAACATTTCGACAATCCAGCCGTTGATCTCATCACCGGTGAACTGAACGTTCGACAGCATTTTCGCGACCGCCGGGTTCCGCTCTTCGAGGGACTTTGAATAGGCTACGTAGATGTCATTGGAGGCGATCACGCAGTTAAACTCGGACACTTCCAGCCAGTCTTCGGCGTCCAGATTGACGTCTTCACAACCATCTGTCCGCGCCGGTTCTTCAACAGCCGTCAGGTCGTATTTCACGTGAATGGCTTCTGGCGTCCAATAGTAGAACAGCTGAGGTTTCTCGGCTGTATAGGCCGCTTCCAGTCCCGCCTTGAAGGTATCTGCGGAGACAATGTTCGGCTCCCAGAGACCATCTAGCCCGTAGGATTTGAACTTGATCTGCCATCGCTTGGTTGATGCCCAGGTTACATCGCCAGCCCAATACTCGCCTTTGCCGTTGCCGTCAGTATCAAACATGGCGGCAACTTCGGGGTTTTTCAGGTCTTCAATGCTTTTGACCGTGTCGGTCATATAGGTAGGCACATAAATGTTGGAGGTGCCTTTGTAGGGCGAGTTGGTCACGACTGTGCCGTTACCTTCGATGTACTCGTCCCAGAGCGCCTGCTGGTTCGGCATCCACAGATCGGTAAACACATCGATCGAGCCGTCGCCCTTGTCCATCCCGGCCATGATCACGGCGGCTTGGTTCATGCCGGAAACTATTTCCGCGTCGCCGCCCATCTGGTCCTCGATGATGGTAGAGAGCACATGGCCGATGGCCTGCGCGCCGTTCCAGCTCAGGTCGGAGAAGGTCACTTTTTCCTGAGCGGTTGCACTGCCTGCAGCCAGAAACGCTGCTAGGGCTATTGATGTTCTAGAGGTGTTCATTGGTCGTTCTCCCTGATTTTTGTAGTCGGTTTAGATGCGGCTGAAGGAGTTGCGGATTCCGCGAAGGATACGGTCGATCATCATCGCAACCAAAGCGATCGCGATCCCCGCCAGAAGGCCTTTACCAGCTTGGGCATCGCCAAGCGCGGCTGTGACTATGGCGCCAAGGCCCTCGGCGCCGATGAAGGCGGAAATTGTGGCCATCGAAAGAGCAAGCATGATGGTTTGGTTCAGGCCTGCCATGATTGAAGGAACAGCCATAGGCAACTCCACTTTGCGCAAGAGCTGCCGTTCGGACGCACCGAACGCGAGGGCCGCTTCCTTGGTGCTTTCGGGAACTTGCCGAATGCCTAGCGCCGTGAGTTTGATCATTGGCGGCATGGCGAACACTACGGTTGCCAGGACTGCAGGTGGCTGTGAAATGCCAAAGAACGCGACCGCCGGGACCAGATAGCTGAGTGAGGGGATGGTCTGCATCACGTCTAGAATTGGTTCAGTGATGAACCGGGCTGCTTTGTTCTTGGCCATCCATATCCCGATAGGAAGTCCGACGAATACACAGACAGCAGTAGAGACGACCACCAGAGCCATGGTTTGCATCGCAATCTGCCAAAGCTCGAACAGGGCAAGAAATGCTAGAGAAGACGCGACGAAGGCGGTAGTTCCCATGCCTGTGTAGGTCCAGCTCAGCACCAAGAAAAGGAAGGCAACCACCGGCCAGGGTGTCTGCATGAATGCCACCTCAACGCGAATCAGCGATTGACGAAGCACATTGGTCATCGCGTCAAAAGCCCCGGCAAAAGACGCGCGCAGCCAGTTAATGGAAATGTCGATGCTCTCTGCAGAATAGGTGAAGAGTGTGACTTTTCGTCCCTCGACCGGCGGTTTGACCTGCGCCACGACTTCGGTGTTCCCATCCTCATCTGTGACACGGCGGTAAGTCACATCTTCTGGCGGATCGAGGCGGGCCAATGTCGGGAAGTCGTCGATGAAGAAGCAATCGAAACGATCCCGCTTTGAAATCGCCAGAAACTCTTCGACTAAATCGGAACTGCGTCCAAGCTCTCGCGCCTCGCTACGGGCAGCGCTGCGGGCGGTGTTTTGTTCAGCTGTGCGATCCGAGATTGCGTCTAGTTGATCAAACCGTGCCTGCGCTGCGGCGGCATCCTCGCGTACGGCGGAACTGAGGGTGGCAACATCCGGCACTTGATACAGCGCCAGAAGGCTCTCCACACTTTCCGTGGCCCTGACCTGATTGAAACACGCCCGTTCATCTAGACGCAGCTGCGTCGCTCGATACGTCGTAATCGGGCTGCAGATCAGGATAATAAGCACGCCGAGACCGAGCCGCTTAGACGAAACGCCCTGGGCGACGGAAGGTTCAATGCGCCAACGGTTGTACTGGCCATAGTACCATCGGTTGGCCTGACTCCCCATCCATAGGCGCCCAAGGATCAGAATGGTCCACCCGATTGTGCCGTAGGTATTGATCCAGTTCGTGTATCGCGGGATCAGCGTCGTGTTCGCATCCGTATCAAGCTGGGCCTCTGCCAGCAAAGGTGTGAACTTCACTACCTGCATCAGGCAGACGACCGCAATTATGTCGATAGCCAACGAGATCCAGAACATCAGCCATACACCACGCCACGCGGACCAGAGCCAAGGGGCAATCACAGCCCATATGTTCATGTGCCAGCGTGGCAATTGTCCCCTTTGGTGAAGCTCGAATATGGGGGCGTAGTAGTCGGCCTTTGTAACGCAGAACGCTTCGATGGAAACGTCGCGCTGTTCGATGTTGCGTTGTTCAGCGCCGGTTTTCGCCTGCGTGCTCATTCGTCCGCGCTCCCCTGAAGTCCGTGCAACAGCGTGTTTTTGTCGACTACACCGACAAGCGCGCCTTCCGCCTTGATGAGGACGGGCAGGTCCGAATGCGTGCTCAGTTCTACCAGCGTATCAAGGTCGTCCTCAGGTACTGCTTCTGGATGCTCCATAGCCATGTCAATCGGCTTGCGCCTAGCCTGATATTCTTCGGGAGACACCATGATCTTGGCGGCGGAAACCAATTTGAGGCGAGATATTCCAGCAACAAAATCAGCAACATAGTCGTCTACGGGGGCAGTTACGATGTCTTCTGCCGTTCCGATTTGGACGATTTCGCCATCCTTCATGATACCGATGCGGTCCCCCATGCGGATTGCCTCATCCAAGTCATGAGTGATGAAAACCGTGGTCTTTTTGAGATTTTCGGACAGACCCAAAAACTCGTCCTGCAGATTGCGGCGAATAAGCGGATCGAGCGCCGAGAACGGCTCATCCATCAGAAGGATCTCAGGATCGGCTGCGAGCGCGCGGGCAAGGCCGACCCTTTGCTGCATGCCGCCGGACAGTTCAGATGGTAGTCGGTCGCCATAGCCATGCAATGACACGGTTTCCAACGCCTGATCCGCAAGCTGGGCGCGATGGTAGGCATCCATCCCGCGCAGCTCCAGAGCAAAGCCGATATTGTCCCGCACAGAGCGGTGTGGCAGCAGCGCCATGTTCTGAAACACCATGCCAATCTTGGTGCCGCGCAATGCGCGCAGAGCATCCTGACGCATTTTGCCGATATCCTCGCCGAGAATGCGGACCGATCCAGCGGTGGGTTCAATCAGGCGATTGATGTGCCTTACCAAAGTGGATTTGCCGGACCCCGAAAGCCCCATGAGACAGAAAACCTCGCCTTCGGCGACCTTGAAGCTTGCATCCTTGACCCCGACCACGGCCTGAAAGCGTTCTAGCACTTCGGCCTTGCCGATGCCCTCAGCACGAATTGCAACCATAGCTTCGTCAGCACGATCGCCGAAGATCTTCCAGACGCCGTCAATTTCGACAACTGCATCACTCATGCGCGCGCCTTCTCTCTTTTGGGGTCGTAAAATGGAATGTCGCGAACAACTGCGGGCAGACGCTTCATGTGACCGTCCAGCTGACCAACTTCCAAAGGCGTGTCAGTCGCAGAAAACTCCACCGACAGGCGCGCCATGGCGATAGCTCGCTCATACATGGGCGAGCGCACTGCAGACGTTACCTGACCCACTGGGCGCTCGCCTGAGAAAACCTGTGCGCCATGGGAAGGAAGGTCATCGCCTTCAAACCACAGACCTCGTAGCACCTTGCGCGGATTGTCTGCATTGCGGGACAGGGCCGCATGGCCGATAAAACTGGCCTTTTTCAAATTGACAGCAAAGCCCAGACCCGCTTCAAAAGCGTCTGTACCGGGCGCAAACTCAGAATTCGCCGCCGCCAGCCCGGCCTCTACGCGCAGGATCTCGAGCGCTGCGGACCCCATTGGCGTAATGCCAAACTCTTCGCCCGCCTCCAGGATCGCACGCCACAGACCCGGCGCGTGCTCCTTTGCGCAGAAAACCTCGTACCCAAGCTCGCCAGTGTATCCGGAACGTGAGAGCATGAAGGGAATGCCATCGCGGTCCTTAACCCGCGCAACGGTGACGCCGAACCACTTGAGGTCATCCACGGAAGGAACGGTCGGTTGTGTGAACGCCAGCTCCCGCATCACATCGCGGGACTTCGGTCCTTGGATTGCAAGGTTTGGTAAGACATTCCCCATGCCATGAATCCGAACCTGTAGCTCTTCACGTTTGGCAATGGCGTCCAACTGGCGTCCGCTTTCTTCAGTCCCGCAGCACCAGCGAAACTGTTCTGGCCCAAGTCGAAACAGCGTACCGTCATCAATGACCTGCCCTGCCTCGTCACACATCAAGGTATAGCTGCCGCGCCAAACGGCCAGCCTTGATACATCGCGGGTCGTTGCCTTTTGCAACAATCGTTCCGCGTCAGGACCAATGACATCGTATTTCCGCAGGCCAGACATGTCCTGAACGGTGACACCCTCGCGACAGGCCCAATACTCCCCGATTGTACCAGTGGACGGGAAACTTACAGGGCTCCAAAGATCCCGAACCGGTGCAAAATGCTTGGTCAGCTTAGACGTTTCCGGCTCAAAGGCGCTCTGTTGGCTGATCGACATCGGCGCGTTTTCCTTCTCGCGATAGGCCACGGCACGACGGATCGGTGCGTCTTTCTTGTAGATGCGCACATGCACGTCGGTGGGGTTCCACCCATTGATCGGGTCAAGGTCGTCGGGACAGGCTGTCGAGGCACAGATTAGCGGCCGCAACGCTTGCAGCACCACGTAATCTCCAGCGCGGGAATGGCTTTCCTCGGTCAGCAGCTGGTGGGAATGATGATCGACCCAGGTGTTCCAGAAAAAGTTGATCGCAGGCCAGGCGGCCCGCTTGCCAATGTCATAGGGCGCAACTGCGTGGGAGATGTTGTCGGAACAATTCAAATGACCGGGAAAGCCGCGTTCTTCATATCCGCGCGCAGTACAGGCCATGCCAAACGCATCGTGTCGGCCACAGGTATCCTGAACGACCCGCATCATTGGGTTAAGATCGCGGTCGAAAAACTTGTCCAGAAGACCGGGGCCGGGATACGCCCCTCGCACCATGGTTCTTGTTGCAGTACTGTCGATCTCCCGCTCGATACCCTTGTAAAGAGTGTCTACCCGCAAAGCGGTGAAGTCCGAACATTGCTGGCCTTCAACGTCGATGATCTGAACGGTTTCGCCTTTGGCGACTTCATACGCGGTGGCGGTTCCTCGGCTCACGGTGAACTCGTCCCGGATCTCACCGAGGGGCGGCGGCAGAAGGTCATCGATTGCAGGCGCGGCGACCGTTTTGGTCACTGTGATCTGCCCGGCCAACGCACCATAAACCAGCGTTTCAATCGGCAATTCGCGCATCACCCAGACAATGCAGTCTGCCTTGGCGCTGAAGACCAGCAAATCGTCAAAATCCAAGTGAGTAACTGCCGCATCTGCAAGAGACTCACCGCCGAGGCCAGCATACCAGCCGAGCAGCGCGCGGTGATCGAATGCGTCGAGGTTCACAAGCCCATTCTGCGTTAACCCAAGCGCGGCGGGCTTAACTTGACCCGTCGCATCAAAGACAAGCAGGGTGGCACCTTGCCTGCTCAAGGGTGTTTCAAGAGACAGCAGGTCCCCGGCCTTTAGGTCAAATCGGCAGGCATCGCGTGGAAACAGAGAGTGCGAATGCAGGGACGCGAGCGATGAGAAGCCGGGGAAGCGGCGGCGCGCGCCGTCGAACCCAATATTGCTGAACTCTCTGAGAACCGGTGTCTGTTGCACCCTGCGCCCCTTCAATCTTAGTGTAACTAGTTTCATTACGAAAAGTACATCGAGTCAACATTTTCTTGTAACTAGTTACAGAACCATCTTACTGTCGCCGTATGTCTCAACCGCCCAGGCCAAAGAAACGAGCGAATCTACGCGATGTTGCGCGCGAAGCCGGTGTTTCGGTGGCAACCGTCTCACGCGTTCTCAACAGCCCCGCCCTAGTACAGGAAGAGACACGAAGGCGCGTGCAACAGACGATTGAAAAACTGGGTTTCGTTCGCAGCGCTGCGGCGCGCGCAATCAATTCCGGACGCACACAAATCCTTGGAGCTCTTGTTCCGACCTTGGACAACGACATCTTCGCGATCACATTGAATGCCATGGAGAACCGGTTGGTCGAACTTGGGTTTTTGCTCGTTGTCGCGACAACCGACGAAGACCCGGAGAAGGAAGCCCGCAAGGCGAAGGAGCTACTGGACAACGGCGTGGAAGGCTTGGTGCTGACAGGAAAATCTCACACCGACGTGCTATACCAGATGCTGGATCGCAGATATGTGCCGGCGGTGGTCATTTCCTGTTTCGACAAAGGGTACCGCTTGCCGACAATCGGCTACGATAACCATAAGGCAGCAGCCTTGGCGTACCAGCATCTCACTTCATGCGGTCACGAAGACATCGTAGTCATCCATGGGCCGACTGAATCCAACGACCGGACTCAGGCACGCCTCGAGGCAATCACCAAATTGCAGGGCGGACAGATACGGCGTGCCGAGGAGACTGAGCTTTCCGTTGCCGGAGGCGCGCAAGCTGTTCGAAATTTGCTGGACCAAGGGGCAGATTGCGATGCCCTACTTTGCCTTTCCGATGTCATGGCGTTCGGTGCGCTGAATGAATTGATCCGCGCGGGCATATCCGTTCCCGAAGACCTCTCCGTAATGGGCATCCAAGACCTCCCCGCCGCCGCAGAAACCTATCCACGACTGACGACGGTACATCTGCCGGTGCAGCAAATGGGAAGGCAGGCAGCAGAAGGCATTGCGCGCTGGGTTGTCAATCATGAACGCCCGCGTCCGATAGAAGTTCAATCGACTCTTGTGAACAGGGAAACGGTGGCAAGGAAGGGATGACCGGTTTTGATTGGGAGGACTTGAAGAGCGTAGGTCCTTCACGGAATTAAGCTTGTTTACCAAGCGACCGCTTTGTCCGCATTGCAGTCATTGAGCGGAATTGAGTGAACGTCTGCATTGAGCCCAAAGCGGCCGTTTATTGCGTTACCCTGAACAGCCAGTTTGCGCGAGCAACTGAATTTGCATAGGGGCGCAAAATGATAAACAGAATGACTGTTAAAAAACTGTCAGGCGTTTGGGCTGATCAAGGCTGAAACCTTGTGATTACAGCGGTTCCTGGGGAAGTCGGTCCGCTCATTGCCCGAAGTTCACTACTTGCCTCCTCCAAGCGGACCTCCCTAGCCACCATTGGTTGGATGTCGACGTTACCACGTTCAATCATTCCCAGAAGGCGCGGGTATTTCCATGAAGGCATACCACGAGTGCCGAAAAACGAGAGTTGTTTGGAATAGATTGCGCGCATGTTCACCTGCATCTGGCCGTCTCTCGACGGCATACCAATTTGCACGTGTCGACCAAGGGTGGCGAGACACTCTAAGGATGCGTTCGTCGTTGTTTCGATGCCCAGTGCTTCTACGGAAACCTGTGCTCCTCCATCCGTTATATCTCGGATCGCTGCCGCGGCGTCTTGTTTGCTTGCATTTACTGTGGCGTCTGCGCCAATGAGCTTTGCATGCTCAAGTTTCTCTTCAACCACATCCACTACGACAACTCGGCATCCAAGCATTTTTGCCAATAGAAGAACGGACAAGCCAATCCCTCCTGTTCCGTGGACAGCCACCCATTCACCAGCTGCGACATCTGCACGGTCAGTCAAAGCATGCCAAGCCGTGGTTACACGACACCCGAGCCCTGCTGCTAAGGCAGGAGACAGCGTCTCTGGCAAGTGAACCAAGTTGTGGTCAAAAGGCACGGCAACGTATTCTGCGTAAGCACCTGGCGTTCCAAATCCAGGAACGATTTGGTTAGCACAAGTGTTTGATACGCCTGTTTGGCAAGCGTTGCAGCTGCCGCACCCCAAGATGAATGGCGCTATAAGGCGGTCACCAACACTGTGCTTCGCTTGAGGCCCTGCCTCTACTACAATTCCACAATATTCGTGCCCTAAGATGGAGCCATTTTGAACTTTGGGGTGTGCGCCAGACCATCCATGATAATCTGAGCGGCATACGCCACAGGCAGCAACCTCCAGGACCACTCCATTGTCTGGGCAGGTTGGATCTGGGACCGTCTCAATCGAAAGGTCTTCACAAAACTCTCTTACGACTGCAGCTCGCACTTAGCGCTCCTAAAGATCTGGTTTCTTTGATCGAGCAATTCGGTTCGGTCGAGTTTAAACAGGTCTATCGCCTTTCACGGTCACACGTCGCCCTTTTCGCTCTGCGGGCCAATAGTCCCAGATCGCACGATGCATACAGCACCGGTTGTCCCAAAAGGCCATGTCGTTAAGCGACCACCTGAACCGAATTTGATAGTTGATCTGTTCCGCATGCTCAAAAAGCAAGTTGAGGATCGCGTCGCTTTCCTTTTCCGACAAGCCCAAAATCTTTGTTGTAAATGTTCGATTCACAAACAGCGATTTCCGGCCCGTTTCCGGATGAGTCCTAACGATCGGATGAACTGCTTCGGGACAGTCAATTTCGTTGTCTTTTTGCCCGCGGTCGCTATAGCGGCCTTTGTAGATGTGCTCGGAACTATGAAGTGCAGATAACCCGCTGATCATATCTTTTATCGGTTCGGAAAGATCATCGTAGGCCGCATACATATCACTGAACATGGTGTCCCCGCCGCAGGTTGGAGCGATATGGATTTGTAGCATGGTTCCAAGGGGCGGTATCTCATCGCAAGAGACGTCAGAGTGCCAGAACTCACCGTTTGCCACCTTGGAATTCTTTGTTGCATGGATTTCGAAAATCTCCGGATACCCGTCCATCGTTGGAGCTGCGGGGTGTGCGTGAAGCGGCCCAAAGCGTTTCCCAAATTCAATGTGCAGCGCAGGTGGTATTTCCTTTTGCTCTTTGAAAAATAGCACTTGGTAGGTGTGAAAAGCGTCGCAGATCTCCGCAAACTGGTTGTCAGGCACAGGCCGGCTTAGGTCGACTCCGTAGATCTCAGCCCCGAGGTTTGGAGCGAAGGGTTTGGCGACTATGGAAGTATAGGCGTTGGATTTGGGAGCAACCATAAGCACCTCTGGGTTTGGTTTCATAAGGCGTGCTGTGCGCATGGTACACATCAACAAAAATGAACAAAAACGAAAAATCTTTGACTAATTAGTGAAATTATTTCACATTTGGATCACGGTTTAAGCGGTAGCGAGGTTATCGGAATGAGCATTCGGTCACTGCGAACTCTAATCGCAGTTCATCGACATGGTAGCTTTCGTGCCGCGTCAGAGGCGGAGCATCTAACTCCGTCGGCGGTCAGTCACCAGATGCGGAATCTGGAGGTCGCGTTGGGGCTCGATTTATTTGACCGATCAGCCAAGTCGCCCAAACTTACTCATACCGGGCTAACGTTCGTCGGAGAGGCTGCTGCGGTGGTGGCTGCATATGACGGTTTGGCGGAAAGGGTGAAGTCGAACAATGAACTCTCTGGTGAGATAACTTTGGGCGCCGTTCCAACGACCCTGACTGGACTAGTGCCGATTGCGTTAGCGAGGCTAAAATCCGAGCATCCAGATATCCGTGTGAGAATTGTTCCAGGTTTGACCAATCAGCTTTTGCTCCAGTTAGACCGCGGGCAGGTTCAAGCGGCTATCATTTCCCGACCAGACGTTCTGCCAAACACGTTGGAATTCTCTGAAATCGTATCCGAAAAATTAGTCCTGCTTGTCTCGGAAAACACCCCAGATTTACCTTCGAGAGAACTGCTTGGTGAGTCACCGTTTATTCGTTTTACGCGTGATGCGGTTGTAGGAAGGCAAATCGAGACTTGGCTGCAAAGAAAGGGCATTGAAGTCAAAGACGCCATGGAACTAGAGAGCCTTGAAGCAATCTCAAGTATGGTGGCCGCTGAACTTGGCGTATCAATCATACCAGACAGCCGCTTAACTGCATATGACCACTTGCGGCTCAAAAGGATTTCCCTTGAACAGAACGGACCTAAGCGCATTGTTGGCCTGGCAAGTATGACGGCGTCGCCTCACACCAAAATGATCGAGGCAGTTACGGCGGCGCTATTGGAAGCAGCAGATAGCCAGCGGGTTTATCTGTGAGTTGGCACTCCAATAGATATCTACAAGAAATTATTTTCCACTCAAACAACCGAGACTGGAAATCAGTTTTGAACCGGTCTCTAACGCCAAACCTGATTGCCGCGATAGGCTGTGTCGTCTACAGAGCAGCCTCCCGTTACTTTTTGCTGGAAGAGCGCCAGGCGCCCATGTTGCAAAACTCTGCATTGTCTACCAAAGTTCGCTTCGAAACAGAGTTGGGGCTCTTAAAATGACTGGTACAGTTTGTTCCATTCTCGGAGCAATTGGAAACACACCTTTGGTATGTCTTGATCGGCTGGTAAAGCATTATGGTTGCGAGGGAAAAATTTTAGCCAAGCTCGATTACTTGAACCCCGGATTCTCCAAAAAAGACCGCGCGGCGCTCGGTGTCATTGAAGCAGCTGAGGCCAATGGCACGTTGGAGCAAGGGCAGACAATCGTTGAGCTGACAAGTGGCAATATGGGCACCGGCCTTGCCATCGTCTGCAGTATCAAGGGCTACCCATTCGTTGCTGTCATGTCCAAGGGCAACTCGCCTGAGCGCGCACAAATGATGCAGGCTCTTGGTGCTGAAGTCGTGTTGGTAGATCAAATGCCGGGAAGTCGCACTGGGGAAGTATCAGGCGCTGACCTCGCAGAGGTTGATCGCGTGGCTACAAAACTGACGATTGAACGCAACGCATTTCGAGCTGACCAATTCCAACGAGCAGGTAATCCGAGTGCTCATGAACATACGACTGGCCCAGAACTCTGGGAACAGTCCGGCGGCAACATCGATGCATTCTGTGATTTTGTCGGATCGGGTGGCACTTTGGCTGGGACGTCCAAGTACCTGCGATCGCGAAATTCAGAGATCAAATGCTATCCAATTGAGCCTGAAGGCGCTGCCGTGATCGCGGGTCAGGAAGTGACAAGCCCCGAACATCCCATTCAGGGAGGAGGGTATGTTATGGGTGATCTCGATTTCCTTCGAGGTTTCGTGTGGGATGGGTTTCTTCAAATTGATGGCCACACCGCGCGTAAGACCTGTCGCGATCTGGCGCGCTTCGAAGGCATTTTCGCTGGGTTTTCTGCCGGCGCTAACGTGGCGGGTGCTGTCGAGCTACTAAAAGGCCCTCACAAAGGCCAGACCGTTTCCGTGATCATTTGCGACTCCGGGCTGAAGTACCTTTCTACAGATCTTTTCACGTAGAACTGCCCTTTGACTTAGGGTGCTAAACGTCTGCTTCGTCCGCACAGCAGACATTCACTGAAATCTGCTGAACGGCCGCACCGACCGCATTCTACCCGACGCTGAGAGGTGCACGAGAGGCAGCTATTGCCAACGGGTCATCGAATCGTGAGAACCACAGCGGGAAAAAGAGTATGTTGTTTTGGGGGGGTGATTAAGGTGATTAAAATGCCGCAGAAAATAGCGATTGTTACAGGTGCAGCGAGAGGCATTGGACTTGCCACTGCACGCTTGTTGGTCAGTCAGGGAGCAGGCGTTGCGCTGGTGGATCGCGATACTGAGGAGCTTGCCAAGGCTGCCGAAAACCTAGGCCTCGCGCTGCCCTATGACGTGTCTGTTCCTGATCAAGTCGAGCAGATGGTTAACGATACGCTAAAGCACTTTGGCCGGATTGACACGCTCGTTAACAACGCCGGAGTTGCAGATTTTGGGCCAATTGAAGGCACCACCTTTGAGCGTTGGCGGCGCGTCATGGAAACTAATCTCGATGGGGTCTTTCTTTGCTCGCAAGCGGCGACACCAGCATTGCGGACTTCGAAAGGGTCGATCGTTAATATTGCGTCAATCTCAGGTTTACGCGCTTCGACGCTACGCGTCGCTTATGGCACGTCTAAAGCTGCCGTTATGCACTTAACTCAGCAGCAAGCCAGCGAGCTGGGTGAATACGGAATCCGGGTCAACTGCGTTTGTCCCGGCCCCGTGCGCACAAAGCTCGCGATGGCTGTCCATTCGCAAGAGATCATAGATGCGTATCATGATGCTATACCCTTGAACCGCTACGGCTCAGAAGACGAAATTGCGCGGGTAATTGCCTTTCTAACATCTGATGATGCGAGCTATGTGACAGGACAGATAATCTCTGTCGACGGTGGATTCCAAAGCACCGGAATTGGTCTCCCAGCCTTGCGTCAATAGACATCAGCTTTGAGAACCAGGCATTCATGTGGAGATGCCGAGCGGCGCTTTGTCCGCATCCTGTGAATTCGCAGACGTCGAGATTTTGCATTTGCAGCGAATGGCAGGTTCGACGGGTCGCGCCGCAGCAGGTTGACCAGTTGGTGAATGTCCGGAATGGGCCGTACACGAAGAGCCATCGCAGCTCGCGATTGTAAATCTTGCGCGGACCCGGAGGTCGGCTGTGAGCTCATACCTACCATTGTCTGCCGACAAATCATGCAACAACTACGGCCCACAAACGGACTTCGGTTATGAAACTCAATATAGGAGCGCTAGCCAAGTCGGGTCGAGATCAACTAAGTCTCAATGAGCGAATCCTCGCATTGAACTCGACACAACACTGCACCAGCCCGAAGCCATGAGTATCCACGACACAAACAAGCATCATTTCGGTGCATTGCGCGCTGCCCTCTACGACATTGACCCAACTGATCTGCAGCAGATCATCAGCGAAGCCTTTGCACCCGACGCCAAGATCGACCTCTGCTTTCCGTTTGAGACGCTCAGCGGTCCTGAGGCCCTGTTCGAAACTGTCTATGCGCCGCTGCTGCGTGCGATGCCAGACATGGAGCGACGCGACTTCATCTTCATGGCCGGCCGTCGATGGGGTGACGGAAAATCGGGCAACTGGATTGGTTTGGGTGGCAATATTGTTGGGCGTTTTGATGCGCCTTGGCTTGGTATCCCGCCGACCGGCCGTCCTGTGTTCATGCGGTATCATGAGTACTATCGCCTCGAGGCCGGGAAGGTTGTCGAGATGAGTGGGCTATGGGACATTCCGCAGCTCATGGTCCAAGCCGGAGCTTGGCCGTTTGCACCTCAGACCGGAGTGGAATGGATGTGTCCGGGCCCTGCTGACGGTGGTGGGATCAAGACAAGGCCCCATCAGACGGATGCAGGGAACGCTTCGGTTCAGCTTGTCTGGGACATGCTTCACGATTTGCAGCGTGGGAATGCTGACGATCCGCTTGGCGATACCGCAAGCTACTGGCATCCGAAATGTCTTTGGTACGGGCCAACAGGGTTGGGGACAGGTCGGCGTCCGCGAGGATTTCAGGATGTTGTATTGAAGGGTTTTCGTACTGGCCTGAGCGACAATAAGCGATTTCTGAACGAAGGCGTCTTTTTCGGCGAAGGCGATCTGGTCGCCTTTACAGGCTGGCCTTCGGGCGAAGGTACCCATTCAGGCGATGGCTTTCTAGGGCTTGCACCAACGGGAAAGAGGTTCACACGCCGAAGCTTGGATTTCTGGCGATGCGCAAATGGTGTGATCAGGGAGAACTGGGTGCTCGTCGACCTTCTACACATCTATGACCAGCTCGGCGTTGATGTGTTCGCCCGCATGCAAGACTTCATTGCGAAGTAGATGAGACAGGCCAACGGCAGCTAAGTCCGCGATGCGGTCCTTCACGAATTTTCGACGAATGTCTGCAATGAGCCCAAAGCGGATTGTCAAAATTCTTAACCCGTATGGACGACGAGCTGACTGTGGGCATCGGAAAATCGCATAGTATTGCGAGCGTGCTACGGCCTATCTCTAGATTTTTGTCGCTTCCTTAATGCTATAGTGAATTTGCTTGGTTCCGGAGGTTGGTTGATGCTCATCGTCTTAAGTCTTTACTTCGGCTTGATTTGGTTGGTTTTTTCTAAACTCAAATGGCTTCCGTGGAACGCTTTCTGGAAAACAGTTATCTATGGTGGCGCTGCAGTAATTGCCCTTGTGGTCTTGGGAGCTCTCAACCACACAACACCGACAGGGCCAGTTTCAGTTCAAGGAATTGAGACAAACATCGCACCTAACGTATCCGGAACGGTTGTCGAGGTGGCTGTCGAGGCCAATCAATCCGTTAATGAGGGTGATCTACTCTTCAAAATTGATCCTGAGGTTTTTGCTGCTGAAGTGTCACGTCTCGAGGCCTCTCTTGAAACGGCTAAGTCTTCGGCTGACCAGTTACTGACTGATCTCACCGCAGCCGAGGCAGAAATCGAGTCTTTGAATGTTCAGCTTCTCTTTGGGCAGCAGAGGCGCGACGACATCATCCAATTGGAAGAGCGAGGCGCATCGACAACTTTTCAACTCCAAGAAGCCGTTGCTACGATTGATCAATTGACCGCGAATATCCGAGCAGCCGAAGCGCGCAAAAAGGGACTGGAGCGTCGAATTTCCGCTACGATTGACGGCCGAGACGCCGCAGTTGTGGAAGCTGAAATGGCGCTCGAGCAGGCCAGATGGAGCCTTGAAGAGACAGAGGTTCATTCACCCGGAAATGGCGTTGTTTCTGCTGTTACACTACGGCCTGGAAACCGCGCCACCACGTTTCAAGGTGCGATAACATTTATTGATCCGTCGGATTTTGCAATTGTAGCCTCCCTTCCACAATCGAGCCGCCAAAACGTAAACATCGGAGACGAGATTAGGTTGGCACTGCGGACACAGCCTGGCACAGAGCTCTCTGGCATCATTGTTGCTTTACCGGTGGGATCCGCCGAGGGGACACTCGATCTGCGCGCGGGGCTTCCTTCAATACGAGAGCTGGCCGGTATCTCTAGCTACCCAGTGCTGATCGAGTTATCTGAGGTTTCCGATTTGGAAGATCTTCCTTTTGGTACATCAGGAACAGCATTGGTAATGACTGAAAAAGCAGGCGCAATCGGGGTTCTTGCCGAAATCCTATTCTGGGTAACTAAACAGCTGAATTATTTGTAGCCTTTGGACGTAGTTCAACTGCCCCATTCCCTTTTTCATGTTCGGCTTCGTTCGAACAGCAGACATTCGCTCAAACTCTAAGAGCGACCGCTTCGAGCCCAAAGCTAACAAATGGTAAAACAGGCTCCCTTGCACGCGGACACCTAATATCCGAGAACACCTAGTGTCAAATTGGAACTAGAATTGCTGGTCCGCACTAGCGATTTAACCTCAGCGTTTGCCCACTAACGCGTGCGATACCATTCACAACAAAAGTATTGGGTTTAGCATTTTGCACTTAACTATATGGAACGTGGAGAATTTAAACTTCTAGGTCGCAAAATGTTTACAAGAGTAGGTAAAATTAGTAAAAAAATTAACAAAATTTTGTTTCAAATCCAGTAAGTTGTTGTGAAATTTTCTATCGGCTTCCCATTATTGATTTGCACATAAGTGCGCTTTCGTCTGCTGGAAGAGGAGCCAAATGACGAAAGAAAGGGAAATGGGAGGAATTAATGACCACTAAATCTGTCACACGCCGCGGCGTGTTGAAGTCTGGTGCCGTCGCAGGTACCGGTCTGGCCCTGCCTACGATCTTCACGGCTTCGTCGGCTGCTGCTTACACCAACGAACCTACCGGAGGGTCCGTAACCCTGGGCTTCAACGTTCCCCAGACAGGGCCGTATGCTGAAGAGGGCAATGACGAGCTACTTGCGCAACAGTTGGCCGTCGAACATCTCAATGGAGAGGGAGATGGGGGTTGCTTGAACACCTTCACCTCGAAAGCACTGAAAGGCAACGGTATCCTCGGCAAAAAGGTCGAGTTCGTCACAGGCGACACGCAGACGAAATCAGACGCTGCACGTGCATCGGCGAAGTCGATGATCGAAAAAGACGGTGCCATCATGATCAACGGCGGCTCGTCATCCGGCGTGGCCGTTGCTGTGCAGGGTCTCTGCCAAGAAGCAGGCGTGATCTTCATGGCAGGCCTGACCCACGCCAACGACACGACTGGCAAAGACAAGAAGGCTAATGGTTTCCGCCATTTCTTCAACGCCTACATGTCGGGAGCAGCGCTCGCGCCGGTGCTGGCGGCCGAGATGGGCAAAGAGCGCCGTGCCTATCACCTGACAGCTGACTACAACTGGGGTTGGACGCAGGAGGAGTCGATTGTTGCTTCGACCGAAGCCTTGGGATGGGAAACTGTCAACACCGTCAAAACACCGCTCGCCTCGACGGACTTCTCTTCCTACATTACTCCGGTATTGAACTCAGGTGCTGATGTTCTGGTTCTGAACCACTACGGCGGCAACATGGTGAACTCACTCACCAACGCAATTCAGTTCGGCTTGCTCGACAAAGTGGCCAACGGCAAGGATTTCAAGATCGTCGTTCCGTTGTATTCGGAACTGATGGCCGCTGGTGCGGGTGAGAACATCAAGGGCGTGCTGGGTTCCATGAACTGGAATTGGCAGCTTCAAGATGAGGGCACCAAGGCTTTTGTTAAGTCCTTTGGTGAAAAGTACGGCAAACCGCCGTCCAACTCTGCACAGACTTGCTATGCACAAGTTCTGCTTTACGCTGATGCCTGCGAGCGTGCTGGTACATTCAACCCATGCGGCGTTGTTGAAGCTTTAGAAGACTTCGAGTTCGACGGTTTAGGCAACGGTCCGACCTGGTATCGCGGCGCCGACCACCAGTGCTTCAAAGACGTGTTGGTTGTTCGTGGCAACGAAAACCCGACCAATGCCTACGACACTCTGGAAATCGTCGAGATCACACCGCGTGCGCAGGTCGAATACGACCCCGAGCATCCGATGTTTTCGGGTGGATCACTGGGTGAGTGTAATCCAGGCGCGTAAGTCCGCGTGTCTAAGTCTGGCCATCAAAGCGGTGGCCAGACATCTTAAACAGGGTTGATCCTGTTATATCAATCAATTCACACTGACCAACCCTGAGGTGGGGCCAATGGACGCCATCCTATTGCAAATTTTAAACGGTCTGGACAAAGGATCGGCCTATGCGTTGATAGCGCTGGGGCTGACGCTCATTTTTGGAACGCTAGGCGTTGTGAACTTCGCCCACGGCGCACTGTTCATGATCGGTGCGTTCTGTGCCGTTACTCTGCAAAAGCTCATGAACCTGAGCTTTGTGACTATCGACGAGAGCCAAACCGACTTTCTGGGCAACCCATTGAAGGTAGAAACACCTTACGTCGAGGCTTGGTTCGGCCTAGAGGCCGGTGCGACGATCATCGACTGGTCTGTTCCGCTGGCTATCCTGTTTGCGGTCCCGATCATGTTAGCAGTTGGCTACGTCATGGAACGCGGGTTGATTAAGCATTTCTATAAGCGCCCTCACGCTGACCAGATCCTTGTGACGTTTGGTCTGGCGATCGTGTTGCAGGAAATCGTTAAATATTTCTTCGGCGCCAATCCAATCCAAACGCCCCCGCCCGACGCGCTGAGCGGTTCCATCGACCTTGGCACAATGGTTGGATTTGACCCCAACGCCATAATCTATCCGATTTGGCGTCTGGTTTACTTCGGATTTGCAGTTGCCATTATCGGCGCTGTTTTCTCATTCCTGCAATTCACCACGTTCGGCATGGTCGTGCGCGCCGGAATGGCGGATCGCGAGACCGTAGGCTTGCTGGGAATAAACATCGACCGTCGTTTTACGATTATGTTCGGTATCGCCGCCGCAGTGGCCGGTTTGGCTGGTGTAATGTACGGTCCGCTAAACCCGCCAAATTATCACATGGGGATGGACTTTCTGGTTCTTAGCTTCGTTGTGGTTGTTGTCGGCGGCATGGGCTCGCTGCCTGGAGCCGTTCTGGCTGGCTTTCTATTGGGCATCCTGGAGAGTTTTGCTTCAACAACCTGGGCTACCACAACAATCCCCGGGATCAACCAAATCATCATCTACCTTGTTGCCATCATTGTGCTTCTGACACGCCCGCGAGGGTTGATGGGACGCAAAGGCGTGATGGAGGAATAATCGATGTTTGGATTGAACAAAAAAGACACCAGCCTTCTGATCATCGTCGGCCTTCTCACCCTTCTGGCCCCGTTCATTCTGAACCCGTTCCCCGAAGGCAGCGCCATGGCGCAATTTAACGCGGGTTATCCGGACTTGATGCAGCGCTTCGTGATCTTTGGCATCTTTGCCATTGGGTTCAACATCCTATTCGGCCTTACCGGATATCTGTCATTCGGTCATGCGGCCTTTTTGGGTGTCGGATCGTATTCAGCCGTATGGATGTTCAAGTTGCTGAGTTACAATATCATTCCAGCTATCGCGCTCAGCGTTTTAGTCGCTGGGTTGTTCTCGTTGCTGATTGGGTTTATCAGTCTGCGTCGGTCGGGCATCTACTTTTCGATCCTGACGCTGGCCTTTGCGCAGATGAGTTTTGCATTGGCCTACTCTGTCTTGTCGAACCCCAAGTTTAACCTGACCAACGGGGAAACCGGTCTGCAGGTTTATGCAGACGATCCGCAAATCCTGCAGGGAGCCAACTCACCGGATCTGCCACATCTGTTCGGGCTGCCGATGCGCGCAACCTATACTATGGACGTGGGAGCATGGAGCTTTGATTTTAACGCGGGATATTATCTGTGTGCAGTAATCATGATGGTGGTGTTTTATCTGTCCATCCGCATCTTCCGCTCGCCTTTCGGCATGATGCTAAGGGCCGTCAAATCAAACCAGCAACGGATGAACTACACCGGCCTAAACTCAAAGCCGTACACGTTGGCGGCGTTTGTTATATCTGGCATGTATGCTGGTCTAGCTGGTGGGCTGATGGCCGCGATGGACCCGCTAGCAGGCGCAGAGCGTATGCAGTGGACCGCTTCGGGTGAGGTTGTTCTGATGACGATCCTAGGAGGTACAGGCTCTTTGATCGGTCCAGTACTGGGTGCAGGCTTTATCAAATATTTCGAGAATATTTTCTCGAAGATCAACGACAACGTGTTGCACAGTTGGTTTGCGTTCCTGCCTGACGGTTTGGAGGACGCGGTAGTATTTGTGATCCATCCGTTCATTGGAAAAGGTTGGCATCTGACGCTTGGCATCCTTTTCATGCTAGTCGTAATCTACTTGCCAGGCGGTCTTGTCGAAGGTGGCCAGCGTTTGCTCAACCGGATGAAGCGCAAGAAATCAAAAGCTGACGATGCAAAGTCGGGCAAAACGGAACCGGCGGAATAGGGGGCGAGCTATGGCAATTCTAAGAGTCAAAGACGTGAGCAAGCGCTTCGGCGGCCTCAAGGCACTGACAGACGTAAATCTCAGTGTGGAGGAGAACTCAGTTCACGCGATCATCGGACCCAATGGCGCTGGCAAGTCGACTTTGCTTAATTGTCTGGTGGGAAAGCTTATGCCAGACACTGGTTCCGTATTGTTTGACAACGCCTCGGTGTTGGGGCTTGAGCCCTTCCAGATCAACCAGATGGGTATTAGTCGCGTGTTCCAGACGCCAGAGATTTTTGGTGAACTGACGGTGATGGAGAACATGTTAATCCCGATTTTCGCGATGCGTGACGGTGCATTCCGGATGCACGCATACGAGACCATCGCGAACGAACGTGACATCGTTGAACAAGCCGAAGCAATGCTGGAAGAGATGAACATGGCGGACAAACGCGAAATGCATGCAGCTTCGCTGTCTCGCGGTGACAAGCGGCGGCTTGAGATTGGCATGTGCCTCAGCCAAAACCCGCGGCTATTGTTACTGGATGAACCAACGGCGGGGATGGCGAGGGCGGATACAAACAACACAATTGACCTGCTAAAACAAATCAAGGATGAACGCGACATCACCATCGCAATCATCGAGCATGATATGCATGTGGTCTTCAGCCTTGCCGAACGCATTACAGTTCTGGCTCAGGGTACGCCCTTGGTTGAAGACACTCCTGAGAACATTCGCGGAAACCCCAAGGTTCGCGAGGCCTATCTAGGCGAGGCTGCGTAAGGAAAAGCTATGAACGAGAAACCTGACTTTTCGAAAAACGCCAATTTGGCCAGCACGGCCCCCGCTTTTCTCTCCGTTTGGGATATGCACTCCTACTATGGAGAAAGCTACATCGTGCAAGGCGTCAGCTTCAATGTGCACGAAGGTGAAATCCTGGCTCTTCTTGGGCGCAATGGTGCGGGTAAAACCTCAACACTTCGTTCGATAGCAAGAGTTGGAGAGCCTGAAGTAAGACATGGCGAAATCTGGCTAGACCATAAGCCACTACACAACATGACAAGCTACGAAGCTGCAGCAGCAGGCCTGGGTCTTGTGCCAGAAGATAGGCGCATTATTCCTGGCCTGACTGTTGAAGAAAACTTACTGCTTGCTCAGATTGCCCCGCCAATCGGATGGTCACTGGAACGGCTTTACGAGTTGTTCCCACGTTTGGGGGAGCGAAGAAAACAAGAGGGAATTACACTGTCAGGAGGCGAACAGCAAATGCTGTCAATCGCCAGAGCCTTGGCGAGGGACATCAAGGTCTTACTTTTGGATGAACCATATGAGGGATTGGCTCCTGTCATTGTCGATGAAATCGAAAAGACTCTCATTCACGTTAAACAACAGGGTATGACCACGATAATCGTTGAGCAGAACGCCGTACGCGCTTTGGAGTTGGCAGATCGTGCGATCATTCTAGATACTGGGACTATTGTATTTGATGGTACTGCGAAAGAGGTGCTTGAGGACACCACCCTGCGTGAGGAATATCTGGCGATCTAGCTCGCGTATTCCGTGCTAATTAGACCAAGCATGCAGGTCTAAATCGTGTCCAAAGCACATGTTTGCTTCAGATTTAGTGAACATACTTGCGTTAAATGGAAAAGTTGGAAGCATAGAGGCGAGAAAATAGCCCGGCAGTTAAGACCGGATGAATTTTCTAGTTTTACAAGATCTCTTTGTCCACTGTGTCCGCGGAGCGACACTCAGAAGGTGTTTGAACGCTGCTGTGCGGCTAACGGCGACTTTGTCCGCGTAGCGGACGTTCGCTGCAACTTACTTGAATGTCTACTTTGCGGACATAGCTGCCGTCCACTTGGCACAAGGCAATAACCGCTCGCAGTCCACAGAGGGCACCAAGATTTACTGCGCTAAGCAGGTTCGCGCACAAAACGCAAAGCTGGCCTCAAGCAATTTCTTTGAAATCACAATTGATTTTGCCGCGAATGGCTCGGCAAAAACGCAAAAGATCCAGTGTCAAGTTTTGATTCAGCTGCTTTTCTCAATAGTGTTGGAAAGCAGAAAATTATTGATCGCAAGTCGCCAATCATAAGGGTCAAGGTTGCAGAATGAAACTCTCGTATCTCCTTCACGGTCTTGTAACCCATCGACTTTACTGGCGATCACATTGCGCTTCGCGGCAAGCGCTTCGTCCAGCACAAGTCCGTAAGCCTCCCAACGCGACGGAATCGCAACGATATCGATGGCTTGATAGGCCTCTGCAGGGTCCTCGGCGTGGCCCCGAAATTCTATGCGCGGGTCACCCTCTGCCAGTTTCTCAAGGTATAAACGCTGACTGCCTTCGCCAAAGATCAACAAACGCGCGCCCGGCGTTCGGGTTAACCGAAAGCCTTGGATCAGGATGTCGAAGCCTTTCTGCTGCTCGAGCCGCCCGATGGCACCAATTGTGGTCTTTGACTTGGGAGGCATTGTGTTGCGCGACAACTGCTCAAGATCAACGGTCGGAGGAATGACGGTCAACTTTTCCGAGGTGGCCAGGCGTCTTTCCTTCATCCAGCCCGACTGCGAATGGCTGACCGCGACCACCTGATCGAAGAAGGAATAGATCACCCTCAGCATTGCAAAGAACCGACGTTTGTGTGGGACATTCAGAGTGGTGAATGCCCGGGTGTAACTGTGTTCGACATGGACCAGTCGAGTGTCCAGATGCATTGCGCGAAGCGCCGAGAACGCGGGTAAGCTTCTCCAGCTTGGTACGACGTGGGACACGATGACATCCGCATTCAGTTTTCCCCAAGAAAATGCAGTCCGTTTGACCTTCAACACCTTTTGATCGACCGTTTCGGACAGATCTGATTGCACCAAAAGATGGTCGAGCATCCGCATCACGCCGCCCGCTGTCGTGTCGTCCACCAGGTGGAGTATCTTTTTCTGTTCCATGATGACGCCTCTCTCAGATCGATTGCAGTTTGGATTTCATTTGTCCCAGCCGGGTGATCGGGCCGGGTCCAAACGTTTTCAACACAAGGGCTGCGGCGAAAGTGCTGAACGTTTTCATAGGTTCCTCAAACACCGGGCGGAGGCTTTCCTGGACGCTGCATGCAAACAACTCCCAAGCTTTGTCCCGATCGAGGTTGGTGATAGCCCGCCGCGCCAGATAGCGCAGCTGATAAGCACGGGACGCGGGTTCGTGCTGGGCAAAGAATTCAGGGTTCAGCGGGCGCAGCTTCGCGACCATCCTCTCCCACGCCTCTAACTGGCGATCTAAAGCCGCCGAAAGCCCGCCTGCATTGATCCGGTAGTGGGTCAGCAGCCCCGGAACACCTTCGATCTGCCAATCGGTCTTCAACATCAGCCGCATCCAGCATTCGATATCTTCTGACTGCCGGAAGGTCTCATCGAAGACCCAATCCCGCTCGGTTTCAAAGCTCGGGCGGTAGGCCAAAGCCTCCAGCACTGTCTTTCGAATAACGGCCGCCGATCCGTTGCCGATCGGGTTGCGGTTCAGAACATGTGCTGCGGTCACATTCTTCAGGCGGGGTGCTTGTTTGATCCCCATCATGCACCCCGCTTCGTCGATCAAGGCACTGCCGGAGTAACTAACCCCCACATCCGGTTCGGCCTTGAGATGGTGAACATGAGCCGCCAGCTTCTCGGGCATCCACAGATCGTCGGCGTCGCAAAAGCCGACTAATTTCCCCCGCGCGGCAGCGATGCCAGTATTTCTTGCCCCCGCCAGCCCACGATTGGCTTGCCCGACAAGTCGTACGCGTGTGTCGCCTTGGTGCGCGCGAGCAATCTCGGAGGTCGCGTCCTGCGATCCATCGTCGACGATGATGATTTCGAAATCGTCATAGGTTTGCGCCTGCAGTGAGGCGAGCGTTTCGGCCAAGGTTGCTTCGGCATTGTAGGCGGGTACGACGATGGATGCTGTGGGCATGGTGATCTCCTTCAGAATTCTTAAGAAAACAACGCGCTTTTGATTGCTTGCGGTAGGATCGGGGCCAGCGCGGCCCCTGCGGCGGTAGGCAGTCCTCGGCGCAGGGGCAGCAGAAAACTGCGCGCATGCAGGCTCAAGCCTTTGCGTGTGTAAGACAGCGCCTGACCCTGATGCCCCAACCGCAACGCCCGGCGGGCGAGATAGCGCAGATAGACGGCCTCGGACGACCGTGACGGAAACACGCCATATGATGCGGCTGTTTTGACCGCGTAGGCCCGCCCAGCGCGCATGGCAGCCAAATCCGAGGACAAGCCCCGGGCGCTGGTGCGATACCAGACCTGAAATTGATCCACCCCTTTGATGGTGAACCCTTCGCCTGCAAGGCGGATCAAAAGCTCCAAGTCTTCGTTATGCACCGTTCTCGCGTCCAACCCGCCAACGGCGATAAAGATCTCGCGACGGATTGAAAGGTTGGACATGGTGCAGACCGGGTTCTCAGCCAACAGGTCCTGAATGGTCAGTGGTGCGTTAGGAACCCTCGAGCATGTCTGAGAATCTCCGATCTGATCGGCGAAGAACCTGATCTGCCCAAAAACAGCATCCGTCGAAGAGGATTGGAAGGCTTCGTTCAGCTGCGCCAGCTTGTCCTTGTGCCACAGATCGTCTGCATCGCAGAACGCCAGCATGTCTCCCTTGGCCAGTTCGGCCCCATAGTTGCGGGCGGCACTTGGGCCATCGAAGGGGCTGCTTGCGATCCGGATACGGTGGTCTTGGGCAATGTGATTCAGCACAATGGACAGGCACGCCTTCGAGGGACGATCGCCGACGCAGATCGCCTCCCATTCCGTGAAGCTTTGCGCGCGAATGCTGGTCAGCGTGTCAGCAATTGTGTCCGCATCGGTGTGAAACGGCACGATGATGGTAAAGCGGGTCATTGGAAGCCGAACCTCTCTGTTGTCTTTTGATCCCGAGGAAGCAGAACCCAAGAGGCGATCAACATGAGGGCAGCACTGGTCGTCAGGTATCCCATCGCCACCGGCATCAGCCCGAACGGCGCCATGATCGCGGTATTGAGGATTAATGCGAATGCAAGGGCCGTGCTGACTCGTAGCTCGGTGATCGCGCGGTTCTCGGACCGCAGCCAGCCGGCCACGGCGGACCAGATAACGCTGGGCAATGCGGCAAGGCACAAGACCGAGACCACCGATGAAATCTGTTGCCACTCAGCACCCAGCAGCAGCGGCACGTAGATCGGTGCAAGCACGGCTTGCAGCAAAACCAACGGGCTCAGCACCAGGAGGGACGTGCCGAGCCCATGACGCAGCGCCTTGGTTTTATCCGGGGCTGCGCAAAGATGTGGGAAAAGAACGACTGAAAAGGCCTGCGTGAACGATGTCGCCAAGCCGAGCCCAGCGTTGAAAGCCATGAAGTAGATGCCAAGGCTCTCGGCCCCCAACATCGCGCCAACCACAAGCTTGTCGGCCTGCAAACGCAGAACTTTGACAACCTCAACCCCCAGAACAGCCCAGCCAAAGTCAACAAAGGGGCGAAGGGCGGCAAACCCGCGCTTCGCGTTTGATGCCCAGGGACGTAGACGGCGCATCAGGACAAGCCAAATCGGGGCGGCCAGCAATCGGGGCAGCACCAAAGCCAGCGGCGAGGCCCAGAGCAGCGCCAGTAGCGCGGCCATAGCATTTGCGCCAACCACCTGCCCTCCGGCAACAGCGGCTGTCTTTTGTAGCTTGCCCTCACGCATCGCAAGCGCGGCCTGCACCAGACCGGCGGGCATGAACAGGTACTCTCCGGCCAGAATAGCGAGCAGCAGCGCCAGGGTCTGGTGCCCTATCGCATAGAGGGCAATGGCGATGGTCACCTGCAGCAAAAACAGCGCCCCGCACCAGACCCAGAAGATACGATGCGCGGTGTTGCAGCGCTGTTCCAGCTCGGACTGCGGGGCTTGGATGATCCTCTGCCCCACGCCGTTCTCGGTCAGCGCCTTTAGGATATCCCCTGCCGCGAGGGCAGCGGCAGCCAGCCCTATAGCCTCGGGGCTGAGGGTGCGGGCCACAACCACGACCACCGCAAGACGTGAGGCTTTTGCCGCCACTTCGGACACCGCATAGGCTAGCAGGTGCCGCAGGAAACTGGAATGTACCAATCGCTGAGTCATATCGCCAAGTGTCCAAAAACAGTGTTGGGATCAGTTCTAATTGGCAGTGACATCCCTGTCCCAGACGCGGGCGGACAGCCAGACGAACCATCGGGCGAGCGACCTATCCGATTGGGATAAACGGCAATCCCGATGCCGGTCTGACACACATCGAGACACTGCTGTAGCTGTGGATGCAGTTCAGGAGAGTTCAAAATGAAACGACATTTCAAAGTTTTGGTTTTAGGGGCCGTCAGCGCGATTGCTCTATCGGGTTGCAGCAGCATGAAGACCCCGCGCAACATCGAACCCGTCGCAAAAGGCGAAAGCTATCAGGCCCAGTACCGTGCCCCATCACGGCGCCGGGCAAATGCGCCGTTGCTGCAAGCGGAACACTTGAACGGGCGCGCCTGTATGCCTCCGACCGGGGATCAGGGCACAGACGCCTTTGCCAAATGGTCTAAATCCGCGCTTAGCCCTTTGCTGGGCGAGAAACTTTCGCGCAATGATATGGTGCAGATCACCATCGACGGGGATGAGCTTCTCAGCGACACCTATGTTGTGTCCCGCGATGGCGACCTGAAGCTGCCGTACCTGCCACCGGTGCGCGCGCAGGGCAGAACGACCGAGCAGGTCGAGCGGGACGTGGCCCGGGTTCTGGTGGCCGCACAGTTCTACGACAGTACCCCGCGCGTCACGGCGCGCATCAGCGATTTCGCCTCGGTCACTGTCGGCGTGAAAGGTGCGGTGTTTGAACCCCATTCGGTCGAGATCGGAGGCATCCCCGGCGACGCACTGGATCGAGGGCGTCAGGGCGTGCTGGGTGCCTCGACTGAGGCGCGCAACCTCTCGGTCGCCATTCGCGCTTCCGGAGGTGTGCGCCCGGATGCGGATCTGTCAGCAGTTGAGCTGCACCGGCAGGGCACGATCTACCGGATGGACCTGCGCGGGGTGTTCGAAGGCTCGGATCCGACCGACATCATGCTGCTGACCGGGGATCAGATCGTGATCAACAGCCGAGGGTGTTTCCAGGATGATTTGATGCGTCCCAGCCCGATCAGCCCGCCCGGCGTAACGCTTTATATGTCCAACCTCACGCGACCTGCCACCGGCAACGCAGAGTCGGCCATTGGAAGAGACGTGCGCGAGGTACCCTATGGCACGCGCTACCTGCAGGCCGTAGTCGATACCAATTGCGTCGGTGGGGCCAAGACCACCAATGCCAATCGCAGCGCGGTCCTGTTCACCCGCAACCCGATGACCGGGAACTCGATCGTTATTGAACGCAATATCGAAAAGCTGCTGCGACGTGGGGATCGCGATGACTATGACCCCTATGTTCTGCCAGGAGATGCGATTGCGTGCTACGACAGTAAGGTTACCGGCCTGACCGAGGTCGCCCGCGCGGTTGGCATCGTCGGCGCAGCGGTGCTGCTGGCGCCCTAAGTCAATCCCAAGCGGGCGATGATTTCGCCCGCTCCCAAGCAGTGGAGACTGCAGCGAGTTTGTTAGTGATGTCTTTGTGTTCTTTGGCTGCAGTCTCTACCGCAACTAACGCCTCTCGAAACTCTTCCACGCCGAAGGTTGCTGCACTCCCAGCCAGTTTGTGACAGGCCTGAGCTATTTGATTGAAATCTGTCTGGTCAAATGCCCCGGTTTCTAGCTGTTCAACCAATTCATCCCCTTCGGCAATGAACTTGGCATGCAGGCGGGCAAAGACTTCAGGGCCGAGGCTGCCTTTCAACTCCGCTAACGGATCTGGCTGCGCATGCTCCGAAATCTGCCCGTCGGTGCGCGTGACCACCGAAAGCGCCCTGCGCAGGGCATTCAGCGAAATCGGTTTTCCAATGAAAGCCGTCATACCGGCGGCGCGAAAGGTCTCAACCGCATCTGGCAGGACATTGGCCGACACAGCGATAATCGGCACATCGGTCGACTGCCCCTGACCGCCACGAATATGGCGTGCAGCGGTTGGTCCATCCATCACCGGCATGCTGATATCCATCAGGATCGCGTCGAACCGCTGACTGCTGGCCTTGTCGACGCCGACCTGCCCATTTTCCGCTGTCGTTACACAATGACCGTCCAGCGCCAGCATGTTGCAGATGACCTCGAGGTTGATCTCGTTGTCTTCGACCACCAACAAGTTCAGAGGGCGAACGGTCTCGGTATTGATCTGAGCAGCTTCTAGCAGTTGGTCGCGCGCCGACGGCTGCAACGGTATCCGCAGCCAGAAAACACTGCCTTCGCCCAATGTGCTTTCCGCCCCGACCTCACCGCCCATGGTCAGCGCGAACCTACGGGCAATTCCCAAGCCAAGCCCGGTTCCTCCGACCGTGCGACCGATAGAGGGATCGCTGGTGTAGAAGTCATCAAAAATGGCGTCGATCTCATCATCGGCGATGCCAGCCCCGGTATCGATCACACGCACTTCGTATACATGTGCCTTACCCTGATCTTCAGGTTCACATCTTTCGACCTCAATAGAAACACGGCCATTTTCGGTAAACTTGATCGCATTACCCACGAGGTTCAGCAGAATTTGCCGCAACCTTTGCGCATCAGTCGCGACATGCGGATAGGCTCCACCCACCCATTGCCAAGAGATTGAGTTGCCGCGCGAGGCCGCATTGCCGCTTTGACCATCCACTAGGTCCTGCAGCATCGCGTTCAGGTCGGTTGGCTCGTGCGCGACTGACAGCTTGCCGGCCTCGAACCGAGCAATATCCAGGACTGCATCCACATGATTTTGCAGAACCTGGCCCGAGATCTCCATGTTGCGGACAAACTGAGACTGCTGTTTGGTCGTGCGTGTATTCTTGAGAAGGGTGAGGTTGCCCAGCAATCCGTTCAACGGGGTTCTGATCTCATGACTCATAACAGTCAGAAAATCCGACTTGGCCTTTTCCCCGGCAAGGGCACGGTCGCGGGCCGAGACAAGCTCTTTCTGATCCGAAACGCTTTGTGAGATATCGCGGACAAAACCGATAACAATTTCCTCGTTCCCGGCCTGAGCGGCCTGCAAAGCGAGTTCGACGGGAAATACATCGCCATTCTTGCGCAACGCCTCAAGTTGAACGCGACCCTTGCCAACCACGTGGCGGTCGCCCCCGCTCTGCATCCGCTCCATGCCTGCATCATGCGCCGCGCGTAGATGCGCAGGAACAATCAAGTCGCCGATCGAACGCCCTTTGGCCTCATCTTCGGAATACCCGAAAATCGCCTGTGCAGCTGGGTTGAACTCCAGCACTTCGCCGGCGGCGTTCACCACGATCACGGCATCCAATGAGGTAGAAAGGATCGTATTCATGCGCTGGTTGGCTTGCTGGATTGCCCCTCCGCGTCGATCTGCCCTGCGATTGACCACCAAGAGATAGGCGCTGACCGCGGTCAGCGTCAGAAACAATCCCCCGGACAAAACGGCCAGTTGAAACAGGCTGAGCGCGGTTTCTTCACGGCGCTGATCCGACTGGCTTGCAAAGTACGAGATCGCCGAGACCGAAAGCTCTCGCACTTTTTGAGCGATCCCCTGCGCGCCGTCATAGAGAACCGGCAGCCCCGCCTTCAACCCAGGGTCCTCAGCATCGATTGTAGGCACCGAGACCTCCAGATATGCGGAGACGTCGTTCAGAGGTTCAGCGAATTTCGGGTCACTTCGCAGCGTTTCAAACAGACGCGAGGTGTCTAGAATATCGATACGGCTGTAAAAAAGATCGAAACGGCGCCGGACAAGGTCCAGGTTTTCTGTGCTTGGCTCTGCGTCCGATACACCCGTCTCAAGCGCGTGGAGGTAGAACAGGAACTCGACCTCGACCTGCGTCAACGTCCATTGCACGTTATCTGTCTGGGCTGACTGGCGGTCGCTTAGGTCAGATATCACCTTGACGGACAGCAACACGACGAAAGCAAGGGCGCCCAAAACGGCTATACCGATGAGCCCGAGAGCCCACCGGCGCCGCGAGTGGTTTTGGAAATTTCTTGTCAATGTCTGGCCCGCATCGCCCACTTCATACTGTATTGTAACCCCACGCTATTTAACGATTTCCAACCTGTCGAGTTGCCAAATGCTGCGGGAGTAAATCACCTCGGTCTGGTACTTGGTGTCACTGTCGTATGGATATACGATCCATAGCGGACCTTTCTGCCGCCGTGACATCGCCGCGCCGTCCATCTCATAGGCGACAATCGGGTCCTGTGCCGAGATCGACTCCACAGGGATCTCAACCGCGTAGTCGTTGATCGCCGTCGCCCGGATCGCCTCGCCCTCTGCTCCGATCCGTTCCAGCAAGACAGACAGGGGGACGCCGACAAAGTTGGTTTCGCCTTCAGTCCAGATCGTCGAGGTTTCAAAACTGCGCTGCGGCAGCGCCTGCAACATTTCCATATCGAACTGCGCCGCCCCTTCGGGCCCGGTCTGTGCGATATTGCCCGAAATGGTCAGGATGACCTCACCTGACGGGGCCGCCAAGTCTTCGGCTTGCGCAGACGTCAGGCAAAAAGTGAACACCGCTGTGAGGATCGCAAAAACCAGACGCATCTTAGTCTCCATTTCTTTGACCTTAAGAAACCAGAAAGAGGTCCGTCGCGACAGATGGGCAAGGGGATACGCACCTATCCGAACGGATAGGTGCCTCTGTCTTATGCGGCGGCAGACAAGAGGTTCATGCGCTGACCTAACATGGATTTGAACCCGTCCCGCAGTTCGGCACGTTCCAACGCAAAGACGGTGGTTGCCTCAAGATATCCGGCGACCGACCCACAATCGAAGCGCTCTCCCTGAAAAGCGAACCCGTGGCATCCGATCTTTTCGATATCGGACGCAATCGCATCAGTCAGTTGTATCTCGTTGCCCGCGCCGGGCGCCAATCCGTTCAGTTGATCGAAGATCGACGGGTGAAGAAGATACCGCCCGACAATGCCAAACTTGGACGGGGCCTGATCGGCGGAGGGTTTTTCGACCAACCCTTTCAGATGCTGCACCTGCCCAGCCCTATGCGCGATATCGACCACGCCATAGGCGCTGATCCGGTCGGATGGGACGGCTTCAGTCGCGATCATGTGGCTGCCTTCAAAGTTCTGGACCATTTGCGCCAGGACCGGGCGCTGCGCATGGATCACATCATCCGGCAGGATCACCGCGAAGGGTTCATCACCGACAATGTCACGTGCCAGAGAGACTGCGTGGCCCAGTCCGCGCGGGCTGTCTTGTTGGATAAAACTGTATGCCTCATCCTCAAGATTCGTGCGGAGCAAACGGTTCAGCAGGGTGGTTTTGCCGCCATCCTTCAGTTTGCGCTCCAGCCCCGGGTTCCGCCCAAAATACGTCTCCAGCGCGGATTGGCCGGTTGAGGTGATGAAGATGAATTCATCAATCCCTGCGGCACGGGCCTCGTCCACTGCATATTGGATCAAAGGGCGGTCGATCAGCGGCAACATCTCCTTGGTCACCGATTTGGTGGCGGGCAGAAACCTTGTGCCCAGACCCGCGACCGGGAAAACAGCTTTGCGAATACGTGTCATATTAATGCTCCTAGGGTTGATCAGTAAGCGCCGCGCCCCGACACGACGGCACGTGCGGTCAATGCGATGAGGAAGAGGTTCAGAAGGGGCGAGCGGGAGCGAACATAGGCTGTATCCAGTTCGATCATGCGGTCGAAGCCGATGCCCGCGCGGCCCGAAACCTGCCACAGGCCAGTGATACCGGGACGAACCTGCAGGCGCTCCAGCGCTTGGTCAGGATATGCGGCAACCTCTTCGGGCAAAGCCGGGCGCGGTCCGACCAGCGACATATCCCCTTTCAGCACGTTGAAGATTTGCGGCAGTTCATCCAGAGAGAACCGACGCAGAACCTTCCCAACGCGAGTGATGCGTGGATCATTTTTGACTTTGAAGCACACGCCCTCACGATCCGAATGGTTGAGCAGATCCGCACGCCGCGCTTCTGCGTCTTGCGTCATCGAGCGGAACTTGTACATCGCGAAGGGCACCCCGTTTCGACCGATACGTGTCTGCCGAAAAAAGGCGGGGCCGCGACTGTCCAATCGCACCAATGCGGCGATTGCGGCCATGGGCAGGGCCAGAAGAGACAGCGCGACCACCGCCAAAGTGAGGTCCAGCAGGCGACATGCTGAGACCTTGGGGACAGAATTGTGCGCGGCACGCCCGAGGAATTCGAAATTGCCCATTAGATATCTGCGGGCCATGCGGCGGGGCTCCATCGCCAACCGCCATGCCCACTCCATTCGGGCGTGCCGAACGATGCGCGGTGCCCGACGTACATTGCCGGCCAGGAAGTCGAACAAAGCCCCCACGCCCAGCACGATGCGAGGGTCAAGCCGGTGGCGGTTCCGCGTTATCCACAGCTCCTGCAGCGGGACGCCCATTGCGACCAACAGGATGTCTGCGCCAGATTGGTTGATATCGTCGATCGCCTCATCAACCCGCACGGCCTCTTCAAATCCATCGCGCGTGCCAGCCACGGCCAAATCGGGGATCATGTGCTGCAACCGCGCCGCCGCTGCCTGAGCTGTTCCGGGACGTCCCCCCAACAGGTAGACCGACTGCCCAAGACGCGCGGCCCGTTTCAGCAGCTTGGGCACAAAATCAGTGCCGTTCAGATTCTCGGCCAGCTGGACACCTTGCAACTTTGCCGCGACCTCCACCCCAATTCCGTCAGGTAGGATCATGTCTGCCCGGGCCAAAGCTGCTCGATATGTATGGTTGCGGGCCCTTATATTTGCGCAATGTGCATTCAGGAAAAACACAGTCCGGCGGGTCCCATCCAGCAGTTTTGAGATCACCTGTCCGGATCGGGCGTTCACAACTGGCAGACCCAAAATCTCAGGCTTTTCCAAAGTTGGTTTGGGTGTTGGCTGCGCGCCTTTATGCATATCTTGGACTGACAGGAACTGCATGGAACTCTCCGATCAACGATGACAATCTGTGGCTTCAGACTGCCAATGAGACCCTGCAACCGATAGGCGAGCATCCGGAGAGGGATCGGAGAATAGGTCTATTAAAACGACCCCGCAGCACATAGCGTGGTGAAAACGGCCGGCTGACCTATCCGATTGGATATTCACCTGTCCGTCAGGAAGGCTTCATGCCATGGGTTCAATGTTTTACTAACGCATTTGGGTGTGGTTGGGGGCAGACGGAGATTTGAGATGAAAGTTCTTATTGCTGACGACCACGACCTTATTTTGGATACGCTCGTTGCCTTCATAGATGCAGCAGGCGGGATCGAGGTGGAGACCGCGCCGGATTTCCCAGCCGCGAAAACTTTGATTGAGAACGACGGAGCCTTTGATCTGGTTCTTCTGGACCTGAACATGCCCGGCATGAACGGGTTGGCCGGACTTGAAACCTGCATCGCTTTGGACGGTGCCCAGCATGTGGCCCTGTTTACCGGCGACACCTCGCGTGATCTGGCGCAACGCGCGCTAGAGCTTGGTGCAGCCGGTTTCGTCCCAAAAACTTTACCGGCTAAATCTCTGGTCAACGCGATCCGCTTTATGGCGATGGGGGAACAATACCTTCCTGCGGGTTTCATGAACGCAGAGCAGCCGGAAGACTCCCACCCCATGGCTCAAAAACTGACAGAGCGTGAGCGGCAAGTTCTGAAAGGGCTGACTGAGGGCAAATCCAACAAGGAAATCGCTCGTGATCTGGATCTGTCAGAGCCGACGATCAAACTGCATATGAAGACTTTGTACCGAAAAGTTGGTGTCAGCAATCGAACGCAGGCCGCCCTGGCCGCGCGCGAGGCTGGGTTGTTCTAGGCCTAACTATCCGAAGGGATAGGGGACGCTCCCAATCCCCTCGGCCCCTAGCCTGGTGAGCGAATGATCAGCAATCAGATGCGGTGTATCACCCTTGTAAGAAAGGGTTTTTCCATGCCGCAACAGATTTCGAACTCCTCTGAGTCCACGCGCGACATGCAATTTCTGCATTGGGTGCGCATTTCCCGATCCAATTTCAGAACGCTCGGGTGGCGCCGCATCGTAAAGGGCGGGCGCCTTAGCGATGTAGGCCGCCTGCCTCGTTACGTGGCATTATACCTTCTTGGGGCGAGTTGCATCTGGGCCCCGATCAGCGGCTATTTGGCGACCGCGCCTGTCAAATACACCTCTCACGCATCATTAATCCTGCCAGGATCTGGCGCTTCGGCATCGGTCAATCTGGCCAATATCGGTCAGGCATCCTCGTACGCGAATTCCGCCTTTGCCAACGGGTCAATCAGCCCGACCGAGACGTATAAACGTTTGTTGTCGGCCGACCGTATACTCGACGCGGCAGCCAAAGCGGTAGAGGCTGACCGGGACGCGTTTGGAAAGCCGCGGGTGCAACTGGTCGATCAAACCAGCCTGATCCATATCGAGCTTCAGGCGGCCTCTCCGGCAGACGCTCAGCAATATGGAGACGCCTTGGTGGCCGCCTTTTTCGCTGAGATTGACGCCCTGCGCGCCGATGAAATTGCCACCCGTGAGGCCAGCAATACCGGCGCGATCGAAGACTACACGAGCGCAATTCAGGCCACGCGGGCCGAGATCAAACAGCTGCAATCGCAAAGCGGTCTGATATCAGTCGCGCAATACCAAGAGCAGGTCGCCGCTAATGACCGTGCAAAGCAGGAGCTCCGAACGCAGGAGAGCGAGCTGGCACGCCAATCGGAACGTGTCGCCGCGCTTCAAGTCGCGTTGAATCTGCCCTCCGACGCAGCGGCGGCAACGCTGAAACTCTATGCTGATGCGCAGTACCTATCGTTGCTTGCGGATGTGTCGGTGGGGGCTGCAAAGCTGGCGCAAGCCGACGCGACCTACGGATCGCGCCACCCAATCTATGTGAATGCCCAAAACGAATATGAAGGGGCGCGTTCGGTTGCTTTAAAACGCGCGGCGCAGGTGACTGGTCTTGAGGTCGAGCAGCTCGGTGGACTGGATCGCGCGCCGGAAGGGCAACGGGCGCAGTTGCTCAGCGAGTTGGTGCGCGAAGATGCCTTGCGCGCCGGATTGGAAGAGCATGTCGCGACACAGCGCGCGCAAGTTCGTTTGGAAACCCTGCGCCTGTCAGACCTCGCCCCTATCGCCGCTGAATTGGAGGACCGGCAGAGAGATTTCGCCGTGGCAGAAGCCGTGTTCGCCTCTGCCATCGCGCGGTCCGAGTCGAAAAAGACCGATGTCTATGCCTCCTATCCCTTGATCCAAGTGCTGGAGAACCCGTCTCTGCCGACTCGCCCGTCTTCGCCGAACAAGAAGATCTCGATTGCCGCCGGGATCGTTGCAAGCCTTATGCTGCTGATGGGTTTGGTTCTGGCATGGATCCGGAACCCGCTGATCTCAAAGCTGCTGAAAGACCAGAAAGAGGCCGCAGTTTGACGCGTGTGGCCCCTCAAACGCCAGCCGAAAAGATCGTCTGGTGTACGCTAATCTGGACATGGCCGTTCTACGGGCTTGGCGCGCTGTATGTTGTCGGTCCGGTGCTAGGTTGGATGTTGGCTACGATAGCCGGGGTGTCACTTTATCTCGGCCCGGTGATCCGTTTGGATATGCGTGCAACGGGCCCTGTACCTGCTCTGGTCTGGATCTGGAGCGTTGGCATGCTGGTGATGCTGGTCTCACTTTGGGCAGGCCATGCGGATTGGAACCTCGGCACCACCAAAACGATCAAATCGACTATCGGATGGGCAAAGGGTTGGGCGCTGATCCCGTTGTTTATCCTAGCAGGGGCGGTTTTGCCAATACGGCGCGAGGTTTTGGTCAGAGGGCAATGTGTGGTAGGCCTTTGGACCTTGTGCCTTCTGCCGTTGCTCATTGCCGCCCCGTATGCCGGTCTGCCGCATCTGCTGTTTACATCTCCCCTTAAAGCAGTGGGCGGCCCGGGACCTGAATATTTCTCGGTCTACCTGTATACAATCGACCCCGCCAGCGGCACGCCGCGGTGGCAGTTCTTTGCGCCCTGGTCGCCATTCGCAGCCTTGTTGGGTGTCTGCATGGTCCTATTTGCCCTGGAAGAAAAACACAGCAGCTGGAAGGTCATCGGCTTGGCTGCCGGAGTTCTGATGATCCTTATGTCCAAGTCCCGAATGGGTATGGTCGGATTGGTGATCTGCTCGCTGTCACCCCGCCTCTTGCCACTTGTCGCCCGCAGCTTGGGGTGGATTCTATTGTCTGCAGTCACCACCACCGTAGCCGTTTGGGGCGCAGTCTTTGTCGAATTCGGCAACCGAGCCCTTTACAGGTTCAAATCCGCGCGCGCCGATAGTACCCGCGTACGCGAAACTCTGCAGCGTATAGCGTATGAGCGCTGGCAATCGGATGCGATGGTTTTCGGGCACGGCACAGTCAGACCCGGTGCGCATCTTGTTGAGTACATGCCGATCGGCAGCCATCACACCTGGTACGGATTGCTATTCGTGAAAGGGCTGACCGGATTTGCCGCGTTTCTCGTTCCTTTCCTCGGTCATTTAGCAATCGTCACCCTGGACGCCATAAAGTCGGAACGCGGGAGGCTGCCGCTCGGGCTGTTGCTCACAGTTCTCCTGCTGACCTTTGGAGAGAACGTTGAAATCCAAACCTATCTACTCTGGCCGACCTTACTGATGCTCGGATTGCATTTGCGAGAGGTCAAATCAGTATGTCTGGGAAGCTGATACGCCGCTAGGATTGTTGCGACACCAGCGTAGTGTCAGACGTCACTCTTTTGGGTTGGTTCTTCACTGCTGATAGGGGCATTTTGACCTTGTAAAGTGAGTACTTTCACATCGGGCAACCAACGAATTGACCGTGAAATGCTCTTCAGCCCGGCGTTTAGTGGCACTAGTCGCCGACTAGGCATGCTTCTACGTCCAAGATTGAACGGACGGCTTAGGTTATCATTGGTCAACCATTTGTTGGGTAAAGGAGACTGTTTATCCGCCCTGTTGGTTTGTTAACGGCTTCCGCAAAGCGCGGAAAGCGAACGTTCGCGTAAAACACTGTAAGACAGGTTTGTCCCGCATCGCAGTCATTAATGTACTGCAGAGAGAATGGCTCCTTTGCGGACAAAACTGACTACTGTCATTTAGGGGTTGGCTAGCGCAAATAAAGTTTCAATTGCCGGAGCGCCCCTGCATTAAGAAATGTTAAGGCGGTTGCTCCAACTTGTTAGAGCTTTATGCTGGGACCATGGCCAAACGTACCCTGCTAGTTCTCAATAGGAAGTCCGCAGCAAGACCCGATCTGCGTTCTGCTGTCCGCCCATTGGAAAAAGAGCTTGGCATTAGGGTTTGTATTCCTTGGTCAGGAAAAGACTTGAGGAAGACCCTTCGAGAAGCCGTAAGCGATGGCGTAACCAGGGTGATCGCGGGCGGTGGTGACGGCACTTTGAACTCGGTCGCGAATGCTGTTTTGAAGTTGAAGTCAAGGTCGCCTGTCTCGCTAGGTCTTGTTCCGTTGGGGACAGCAAATGATTTCGCCCGGTCGTATGGTGACAAGGGTTTGGACTTGGCAACATCTGTTCGAGTTGCAGCATCGGAAGACGCGCAACCAATTGATGTCGGATACATAAACGGCAGTCCGTTTGTGAATGTTGCAAGCGGCGGTTTTGGAGCGATGATCACTGCAACGACACCCAAGGAAATGAAGAAAAGGCTCGGCGGCCTCGCGTACACGCTGTTTGGGCTTGCTCGCCTATCTGATGCAAAATCTGTTCCAGCAAAGATCTCAATTGATGATAAAGACCCGTACGACGTTTCCATTTCCGCAATCGCGATTGCGAACAGCCGCTATGCAGGTGGCGGTTTTGACGTGGCACCGGAAGCGAAGGTCTCCGATGGGTTGCTCGATTTAAGCGTGCTCTCCACGGAGCGATTGATGCCAGAAAACCTGCCCTTTGGCAGGCTACCGGATTTTTCGGACCCCGAAGAGGGTGTTGTGCAACGCTCTCGTCTGAGATCTATGGTTTTGGAAACCTCCCAGCCGTTTCATATGAATTTGGACGGCGAGCCGATGATTGATCAACGCTTTGAGGTTTCAATTAAACCAAAAGCGCTGAACTTCGTTTTCCCAAGCGGTATGTAGTGCGGGTCTCTCCTTAAACTCAGACTTCGCACGGTGTTTCCAACGTCTTATTCGGGGCTGGCACATACACTCGCCGATAGAGTCTGGTAAAAAGCCGCCACCCATTTTGGCGAACGTCTCTCGCGCTTAGCTGTTCACTGCGTCAGTGTCGTTTATCTTCCCATCACCGGACATCAGTATCGCGATTGGCTGCGTAGACGGGATATTCGAAAGCACAATCATGATGCACACGGTGATCGGGACGCTCATCAACGCTCCGGCAATACCCCAGATCGCAGTCCAAAAAGTGAGCGCCAAAATGACCATGAATGGCGACAAATTCAGGCTTTTCCCAAGTAGCATTGGCTCCAGGATATTGCCGATAGAGAATTGAACCGCGCCACAACCAATCAGAACCACAAGAAAGGGCACGACTTCTTCAAACTGTACCAGTGCGACAATGGAAGGAAGCGCGACGCCGACGATAGAGCCGACTGTCGGGATAAAATTCAACAAAAACGCAAGAACCGCCCAGGTTTCAGAGAAGTCCAGGCCGACGGATGCCATCACGGTATAACTGCCCAAGCCAGTTAGTGCACTCACCAGCGTTTTGATGCCAACATATTTTTGAATGCTGTCCGACGTGCTCTCAAGAACACGACGAACTTTTTCAGCGGCTTCCCTGTCTTTGATTGCGAGCTTGATTTTGGCGCGCATTGGAACGCGTTCAACCAACATGAATGGCACATAGAGCAGCACCAGGAAAAAAGCGCTTAGGAACGCCCCAGCAGACCCGATCACTCCTGTCGCGAACCCAGCCAGGTTGATTTGTTCCAAAGCCTTTACCGCGGCTGCATAGTTGTCTTGCCCAACAAGTGAAACCAGCTTTGCTATTATGCTGGAAAACCGTTCCTCGTAGCGCGGAAAAGCTTCCGAAACCTCACCGGCTTGACTGGATAGTATCGACAGAACAAGCGAGAGGCCGATTAACACAATTGAAATTGCGGCCAAATGCGCAAACCAATTCGGGACAGTCTTTCCAAATATCTTGAATTTACCAATGCGATCTGCAGTCGCTGTGAGGAGAACGAACAGGAGAGCCGCAAAAAACAGGGGAACCAGTACAGACGAAGCGAGGACTAACGACGCTATTGTCAAGAACACAAGGACGACCAACTGATACCAGAAAGTGAGCCCCCAGAAACCTGGAGCGGGACCTTTATCATTTGAACCCTGATTCATTCACAAGCTCCATAAAAAGGTTGAGAGTCGTCCTGCGGATTTTTTTGGAAATCTATTAGGTCGCCTTGAACGTAGCTTGGCAAGTGGTCCAGTTACTTCTCTCTAGAACAAATAGTGGAAATTTTCAGGTGAAAACTTTCATATTTTTGCCGTGAACTTGCTGTCGATCCGAATGCTGCATCTCGAAGGTTGCTAACGACAGTCTGGTTCTTTTGCCACCTACTGAGATCGGATATCTAGTAGTCCGCTTTGGGCTCAAAACGGTCATTCGCATTGTTTCGTGGCCCATCAGGTCTTCCAAAGTCGGCAACGCGGACATTTCTGCCATTCGCGAAAAAGCTTTGTGAATTTTCGGCTTGAACGATTGCGTTGAGGCCTGAGAGTAACTCCAGCAACAAGCCTGACTTGTTTTCAATAAACTACTGGCGCAACATCTATGAATGTCCTGAACCAATTGGGGGGGGTGGCATGGCAGAGTTACGCGAAATTGGCAAGACTGGGATACGGGTTCCTCGCATCGGGTTTGGATCGACGGGGTTGGGAAGTATCCCGGAAATCTATGGGTATGAAGTTGAGGAAGACCGCGCGATTGATACAATTCGGGCAATTCTTTCGCAGCCAAATGCGTTCCTGGACACTTCCCGTTGCTATGCCATGGGACGAAGTGAAGAGCGCATAGGCAAAGTCATTCGTGAGCTTGGTGGTTGGCCGGAAGGGCGAGTGCTTTCCACCAAAATCGACCGGGACATGGAAACCGGTGCTTTTGATGGTTCTCAGGCACGTAGATCATTCGAGGAAAGTCTTACGGCCTTAAGCGTCGACAGCGTTGATATACTCCACGTCCATGATTTCGAATATGCAAGTGACCTATCTGAGGTCAAAGGGCGGGGTGGCGCGATTGAAGAGTTGTTCCGTATCAAGGAGGAAGGTCTGACCAAGGCGGTCGGAATCGCGGCGGGACGTATCGACTTGATGATGCCAATTTTGGAGAGTTGGGATTTTGACGTGGTCCTGACACACAACAGGCATACTGTGGTGAACGATAACGCGGCACCTCTAATAAAGCTCGCGAAATCACGAGGCGTTTCGATATTGAACGCAGCACCGTATTCCGGAGGTGCACTGGCCCGAGGCAGCGCGATCCATCGCTTTTATGTCTATCGACCTGCAGATGATGAAGTACTTGCGCCAATACGTGCTGTTGAAGAGGTATGCGGGCATTACGATGTCCCAGTCGGAGCGGTCGCGTTGCAATACTCTTTAAAAAACGACGACATTACTTCGACGGTTTGCGGAGTGACATGGCCTCAGCATGTTCAACAGGCAATGGAATGGGCAGAGTGGCCCATCCCTGAAGGCGTTTGGGACGAACTCGCCAAGCTCGGGAGTTCTTCGGAGAATCCTGAGGCATAGAGTAAAACCCCAAAGGGGACAATATCTCAAACAAGGCGGAAGATTATGCGAGATTTGTTCTGGAGCTCAGAACCTATTTTCGAAAAAGAAAACGGTGTCCTCAGTGCCTGCTAGTCTCGACAAGGCCAAAAAGTCAAAGGGATCAATATGATTGCATTACTATTTGCGTTGTTCACATGCGCCTTGGGGCTCGCTTACTACAAACTCGTTCGCCTTTCATACGCACTCTTCGCAGTAACGCTTTTGGCGAGCGTTTATTGGCTAAAATTTCATGCAACAACGCCGCTTTCAATCCAATTGTGAGATTGTTCCATGTCACCTGAATTTGCCCGAAATATGAACGCGCTTGGTGTTCTGGCTGTTTGCCTAGTGTTGGTTCTCGCATTCTATTTTCAACTTGTTCTCTACGAACTACCTTGTCCGTTGTGTTTCTTGAACGCGGCGCCAGCGCCCCAACCTGTGCTGCACCCCAACATGTCGAGGCTCTATCACTCCAAAGTCAGCGATCTTGCCAACGCCCTCAATGAGCCCGACGTACGCCGCGAAGCTGCCGAGGCGCTGCGCGCTCTGATCGACAAAGTGGTGCTGACACCATCTGAAGATGGATATGACATTGATCTGCATGGAGATCTTGCCGGCATTCTCGCTTTAGCGTCTGGCAAAAAAGCAAAAACCGCCCAAGCCGACATGGCTGAGGCGGTTTCGCAAATATCGCTGGTTGCGGGAGTAGGATTTGAACCTCTGACCTTCAGGTTATGAGCCTGACGAGGTTTGATCGTTAAGCAAACAGTCCAGTGGACTGTTTGTAGATCGAACGGGCTGTTTGGATTTTGGTTGCGGGGAGAGGATTTGAACCTCTGACCTTCAGGTTATGAGCCTGACGAGCTACCGGACTGCTCCACCCCGCGACGCTTTGGTGGGCCTATCGCCTATTCGGCTACTTGAGGCCAGGTATTATTTTCATCGTATTAGAGAGATTGTTGGGCTTTTACTAGGTTTGGCGGTGACCTACTCTCCCGGGGCTTAAGCCCAAGTACCATTGGCGCGGCAGTGCTTAACTTCCGGGTTCGGTATGGGACCGGGTGTTTCACTTGCGCTATGACCACCAAACCGAGGAAAAGCCCACGTCGCTGTTTTTGCGAAGCAAAAAAGCGACGAGCAGGAGGCAGCGTATTCGCGAAGCGGATGCGCGGTCCTGCCCGGTTGTGTTTTCAATCAACAGTGCCGTTTGCGTTGGCACGCGCTGTCCTTTGTCAAGTTTGGTGTATGCTTTTGGTCTTGTTTGATCGCCTACCGTCTCTCCTTGAGGCGGTTGGTCTTGTCTTTCTGTTACTGGATCAAATCAAGCCTATCGGGCGATTAGTACCGGTCAACTGAACGCATTACTGCGCTTACATCTCCGGCCTATTGACGTGGTGGTCTTCCACGGCCCTCAGGGAGACCTTGTTTTGAGGGGGGCTTCCCGCTTAGATGCCTTCAGCGGTTATCCTGTCCGATCATAGCTACCCAGCACTGCCGTTGGCACGACAACTGGTCCACCAGTGGATCGTTCACCCCGGTCCTCTCGTACTAGGGGCAACTCCTCTCAAGTCTCCTACACCCACGGCAGATAGGGACCGAACTGTCTCACGACGTTCTAAACCCAGCTCACGTACCTCTTTAAACGGCGAACAGCCGTACCCTTGGGACCTGCTCCAGCCCCAGGATGAGATGAGCCGACATCGAGGTGCCAAACACTGCCGTCGATATGGACTCTTGGGCAGTATCAGCCTGTTATCCCCGGCGTACCTTTTATCCGTTGAGCGATGGCCCTTCCACTCGGGACCACCGGATCACTATGGCCGTCTTTCGACTCTGCTCGACTTGTCAGTCTTGCAGTCAGGCTGGCTTCTGCCATTGCACTCAACGAGCGATTTCCGACCGCTCTGAGCCAACCTTCGCGCGCCTCCGTTACGCTTTAGGAGGCGACCGCCCCAGTCAAACTACCCGCCACGCAGGGTCCCGGATCCGGATAACGGACCGCGGTTAGACATCAAGAGTGCGAAGGGTGGTATCTCAAGGGAGGCTCCACGGATACTTGCGTTTCCGCTTCAAAGCCTACCACCTATCCTGCACATCACAATCCTGATGCCAGTGCGAAGCTGTAGTAAAGGTGCACGGGGTCTTTCCGTCTAACCGCGGGAAGCCTGCATCTTGACAGGCAATTCAATTTCGCTGAGTCGATGTTGGAGACAGCGGGGAAGTCGTTACGCCATTCGTGCAGGTCGGAACTTACCCGACAAGGAATTTCGCTACCTTAGGACCGTTATAGTTACGGCCGCCGTTTACCTGGGCTTCAATTCAAGGCTCTCACCTCTCCTTTTAACCTTCAGGCACCGGGCAGGCGTCAGACCCTATACGTCGTCTTGCGACTTCGCAGAGCCCTGTGTTTTTAATAAACAGTCGCCACCCCCTGGTTTGTGCCCCCAGCCCCTAGTTGCCTAGGAACCGGGCCTCCTTCTCGCGAACTTACGGAGGTATTTTGCCGAGTTCCTTCAACATCGTTCTCTCAAGCGCCTTGGTATGCTCTACCAGTCCACCTGTGTCGGTTTAGGGTACGGTCTGATGGAGGGCTATTTCCAGGAACTGCTCAGCAGCCCAACCAATCCGATAAGGTTGAACTACACCTGCAATCCGTCACATCCTCCTGGCCTAGGAATATTAACCTAGTTCCCATCGCCTACGCCTTTCGGCCTCGGCTTAGGGGCCGGCTTACCCTGCTCAGATTAGCTTTAAGCAGGAACCCTTGGACTTTCGGCGAGAGTGTCTCTCACACTCTTTGTCGCTACTCATGTCATCATTCTCACTAGTGATCTCTCCACCGGATCGCTCACGCGCCGGCTTCATCGAAAGAACTCTATCCTGCGCTACCGCCTATTCGGCTACTTGAGCGCGCTTACGCGCACCACATAACCGGCGGCAATACAGGATGAGTTCTATGTCACACTACGCTCTGCTACCATGCCTTACGGCATCCTAAGCTTCGGCTCATGGCTTGAGCCCCGTTACATCTTCGCCGCAGGACAACTTATTTAGACCAGTGAGCTGTTACGCTATCTTTAAAGGATGGCTGCTTCTAAGCCAACCTCCTGGTTGTTTTGGTCGTCCCACCTGCTTTCCCACTTAGCCATGAATTGGGGGCCTTAGCTGTAGGTCAGGGTTGTTTCCCTCTCCACTACGGACGTTAGCATCCGCAGTGTGTCTGCCATCTAGTACTCCCGGGTATTCGGAGTTTGGTTAGGATCAGTAAGCCTGTGGGGCCCCATTACCCATCCAGTGCTCTACCCCCCGGGGTATTCGGATGACGCTCTACCTAAATAGATTTCGCAGAGAACCAGCTATCTCCGAGTTTGATTGGCCTTTCACCCCTAGGCACAGCTCATCCCGATCCTTTTCAACGGATGTGGGTTCGGTCCTCCAGTAAGTGTTACCTTACCTTCAACCTGGCCATGCCTAGATCACTCGGTTTCGGGTCTGATCCCACGAACTCATGCGCCCTATTAAGACTCGCTTTCGCTACGCCTACACCTAACGGCTTAAGCTTGCTCGTGAGACCAAGTCGATGACCCATTATACAAAAGGTACGCCGTCAGATCTCGAGGATCCTCCGACTGATTGTAGGCGTTCGGTTTCAGGTACTGTTTCACTCCCCTCGTCGGGGTGCTTTTCACCTTTCCCTCACGGTACTGGTTCGCTATCGGTCAGCAAGGAGTACTTAGCCTTCGAAGGTGGTCCTCCGATCTTCAGACAGAATTTCACGTGTTCCGCCCTACTTAATACGTCCGTCAAAGCTTCCTATACGGGGCTGTCACCCGCTATGGCCATGCTTCCCAACATGTTCTAGTCACTTATCTGGCTCGGCTGGTCCCCGTTCGCTCGCCGCTACTAGGGGAGTATCAATTGATTTCCTTTCCTCCGGGTACTTAGATGTTTCAGTTCCCCGGGTTTGCTCTTAAAACCCTATGTATTCAGGTCTTAAGTACCTGTTTAAACCCCATATTGAGTATCAAAGATAACAATATGAAGCTTTCAGGTGGGTTGCCCCATTCAGAAATCCATGGATCAAAGCTTATTCTCAGCTCCCCATGGCTTATCGCAGAGTATCACGTCTTTCATCGCCTCTTGCTGCCAAGGCATTCACCAAACGCCCTTCTCGCGCTTGATTTGATCCAGAAAAAGAAAGACTGGATTTGCAAAGCAAATCCATGGGTCGGAAGCTGGAACAACCAACCCCTTTTCCTGAACCAAAAGCATACTTTCCCGCCTTCCATCCTGGAACCCGCGCTGCCGATGTCGGTCGGCCCCACGCAGAGGATAGAAGACAATGCATAACCGTTAAGTTATGCGGGTTAGTGTACTTGACTTGGACAACTCTGTTCGTTTCAGCCGGGATATCCAAAGAGGGACGAGGAAACATCCCAAATCGAACCTCCTCCGAAGAGGACCAACTGAGATCAACGCCTCACTCGGCGCGATCAAACAGTGTTGATTGATTTCTCTCTATACGATGTCAAGGCTTCCGAAGAAGCGACGTCCAATCGGACGGTTAAGAACCAAAACGGTGCTTAACGATCTGATCGGGTAAATGGTGGAGCCTAGGAGGATCGAACTCCTGACCTCCTGAATGCAAATCAGGCGCTCTCCCAGCTGAGCTAAGGCCCCACAAAAATCGCCCCTTGCTCCGCAAAAGGCTTGGTGGGTCGAGGAGGACTTGAACCTCCGACCTCACGCTTATCAGGCGTGCGCTCTAACCACCTGAGCTACCGACCCAGCTGATTTTGCCCCGCAAAATCGGCGTCGCCCGGCAGGCGATTTGCCATGCAAATCTGCCGAGAGGGCCAGCTTGCCTTAAGCAAAACCGATCTGCATGAGCAGCAGCTCACGCTATGTCTGAAGAGATATGAGGACGGCTCGGCTCATGAGTTTGACCAACTTTGTTTGTTGATCTTCTGCTAAGTGTTTCACGATCAAGAGCGAACTCTGTGATGCTAGAAACATCCTTAGAAAGGAGGTGATCCAGCCGCAGGTTCCCCTACGGCTACCTTGTTACGACTTCACCCCAGTCGCTGATCCTACCGTGGTCCGCTGCCTCCAAAAGGTTAGCGCACGGCCGTCGGGTAGAACCAACTCCCATGGTGTGACGGGCGGTGTGTACAAGGCCCGGGAACGTATTCACCGCGTCATGCTGTTACGCGATTACTAGCGATTCCGACTTCATGGGGTCGAGTTGCAGACCCCAATCCGAACTGAGATGGTTTTTGGGGATTAACCCACTGTCACCACCATTGTAGCACGTGTGTAGCCCAACCCGTAAGGGCCATGAGGACTTGACGTCATCCACACCTTCCTCCCGCTTATCACGGGCAGTTTCCCTAGAGTGCCCAGCCGAACTGCTGGCAACTAAGGATGTGGGTTGCGCTCGTTGCCGGACTTAACCGAACATCTCACGACACGAGCTGACGACAGCCATGCAGCACCTGTCACTAGGTCACCGAAGTGAAAGATCCATCTCTGGATCGGTCCTAGGATGTCAAGGGTTGGTAAGGTTCTGCGCGTTGCTTCGAATTAAACCACATGCTCCACCGCTTGTGCGGGCCCCCGTCAATTCCTTTGAGTTTTAATCTTGCGACCGTACTCCCCAGGCGGAATGCTTAATCCGTTAGGTGTGTCACCGAATAGCATGCTACCCGACGACTGGCATTCATCGTTTACGGTGTGGACTACCAGGGTATCTAATCCTGTTTGCTCCCCACACTTTCGCACCTCAGCGTCAGTATCGAGCCAGTGAGCCGCCTTCGCCACTGGTGTTCCTCCGAATATCTACGAATTTCACCTCTACACTCGGAATTCCACTCACCTCTCTCGAACTCTAGACCGATAGTTTTGGAGGCAGTTCCGGGGTTGAGCCCCGGGATTTCACCCCCAACTTTCCGATCCGCCTACGTGCGCTTTACGCCCAGTAATTCCGAACAACGCTAACCCCCTCCGTATTACCGCGGCTGCTGGCACGGAGTTAGCCGGGGTTTCTTTACCTGCTACCGTCATTATCTTCACAGGCGAAAGAGCTTTACGACCCTAAGGCCTTCATCACTCACGCGGCATGGCTGGATCAGGGTTGCCCCCATTGTCCAAGATTCCCCACTGCTGCCTCCCGTAGGAGTTTGGGCCGTGTCTCAGTCCCAGTGTTGCTGATCATCCTCTAAAACCAGCTATAGATCGTAGGCTTGGTAGGCCATTACCCCACCAACTACCTAATCTAACGCGGGCTAATCCAAATCCGATAAATCTTTCCCCCGAAGGGCGTATAAGGTATTACTCACCGTTTCCAGTGGCTATTCCTTAGATCTGGGCATATTCCCACGCGTTACTAACCCGTCCGCCGCTCCCCCGAAAGGGCGCTCGACTTGCATGTGTTAGGCCTGCCGCCAGCGTTCGTTCTGAGCCAGGATCAAACTCTCAAGTTGAAATGATGTTGCCATCATATCCTTGACGTTCGAACCTCTGCACATCTTTAGTGCGCTACCGCCTATTCGGCTACTTGAGCGCGAATAAGCTTCCCCCAACCCGGCTAGGCCAGAGAACGCACCAAAAGTCATCTGTTTGATGTACACAGATTTCCTAAGAAATCAGTGAACCACTCAAACAGTGAAGCTGACACTCTATCATCGAGGCGAACCCCTAAGAGCGCGACATACAGACATTCAATCCGTCGAAACGAACCAAACCGCCCACATATCTCTTCAGTTATCCATCAATGTCAAAGAACATAACACCCAGAGCCAAAAATCAGACCGTTGCGCCAATAACATCAGCGCGCCCGCCTAAACCCTAACCTCAGATGCCCCCGGTCTCTCCCGAGCGTCACCGCCGCTTCCGCAGCGTCCCAGCGCCTCAGCAGCGCCGGTGAAGGGGGTTCTAAGGTTTACTCCCAAAACCCGCAACCCAAAAAAACAAAAATCCAAAAGTTTTTTGAAACCACAAAAATAATAAAACAAAATCAAATGGTTAACCTAGATCAAAGACGGAAAATGGGGCTGAAACTCGCTTGCGACACCCCAAAACTCGCAGCACCGCACCCTTGTGCACACAGTTACCCACAGACTCGCTTCCGAGTCAGGCTGAATCGGCCGTTTTCGATCCGGAAACGAGTTGCGGCATCGGTAAACGAAGGGCAAGAAGTGCAAGAATGATCGTCAGATAGACCAGCGGCTCGATCTGGAACCCTTTGGCCAACATCACGTAGTGTAAGGCACCCAACAGCGCGATTGGGTACACCAGACGGTGGAGCTTGCGCCAACGAGGCCCTAACCTGCGCACCGACCAATTGTTGGATGTCACCGCCAGCGGCACCAAAAGAAGGAAGGCCGCCATGCCAACCGTGATGTAGGGACGCTTGAGAATGTCCGCCCAGATCTGACTGGGAAGCTGTACATCCAAGATCAGCCAAACTAAAAGATGCAAGCTTACATAAGAAAATGTCAGCACTCCGATCGCACGCCGGAACTTCATCAGGTTCAAACCAGTGAACCGGCGCAGTGGCGTGATTGCTAGACCAGCGATCAAAAGTTGCAGGGCCAGTTCGCCATAGCGATGCTCCAACGCTTCGATCGGGTCGATGCCCAACCCCCCGGTCAGGCCCAGATAGAACAGCCAGGGCGCAGGTAGCGCCCCAAGCAGATAAATGGCCCATACCGGAATACGGCGGAATATCTGGTTCACGACCTGCATGGTCTTAGTAGTTTTTGACCAGATCCAAGCCTTCATACAGGCTGGCGACCTCTTCCTCATAACCGTTGAACATCAGAGTAGGGATTCGTTTGGCAAACAGGCCGCCCCCAATGCGACGCTCGGACGCCTGAGACCAACGCGGGTGATCTACGTTCGGATTCACATTGCTGTAAAATCCGTATTCGCGCGGGTTGGACATGTTCCAGCTTGTGGGCGGCTCTACATCGGTCAGCGTGATGCGCACAATCGACTTGATCGACTTGAACCCGTATTTCCACGGAACCACCAAACGCAAAGGCGCACCGTTCTGGTTCGGAATTGTTTTCCCGTAAATTCCTGTGGCCATGATCGTCAGCGGGTGCATCGCCTCATCCAGACGCAGCCCTTCGCGATAGGGCCATTCGAGAATTGGGAAGCGGGTTCCGGGCATTTCATCAGGGCGGTATGCAGTTTCGAAAGCCACGTATTTCGCGCCTTCCTGAACACCGGCCATGTTCAGCAAGTCGGCAAGCTCGAACCCGTTCCACGGAATGACCATGGACCAGGCTTCGACGCATCGGAAACGGTATATCCGCTCTTCGACGGTCATCTCTGACAGAATGTCCTTGAAGTCATACTCGCCCGGGCGATCCACCAAACCGTCTATCTTGACGCTCCAGGGCTCAGTCACCAGAGATCCGGCATATTTGGCAGGATCGTCTTTACCGGTCCCGAACTCATAATAGTTGTTGTAGGTGGTGATCTCTTCCCATGTGTTCGGTTCCAGCGCGTCTTGCGCCGCAGCCGGGCGCGCCATCGCGGTCAGTCCGACACCCGCCAGCCCGGCCATTACCTGCCGCCGGTTCAGGAACGCCGCCTGCGGGGTGACGTCGGCTTGTGTCAAAGTATTGGTCCAGCGATGCGCCATATGGGTCTCCGTTAGGTACTTATGTCTGTGTTGACGTAATGCGCTGATAGCATAGCGCCAGCGAAACAGGCGTAACGATTGAGCGAAGTGACTGTAACGTTCTCAAATCGGACACCTCGCAAAGACCGGAGTATTCTGCCTGTACAGCTGTTCTTAACGACTGCTTTGGCCGAACTGTTTTCCGGAAACCTTTACAAAAGCACCTACCAGACTGCACTCTGTCACGCAGGTATCGCACGCGATCCTGAGCGTTGCTTGCCTGCCATTGCAGCCGTATCGCTGCAGAAAGGGAGGAAGAATTATGTGTGACATCTGTGTAATGAGCGCCGTCAAAGAGAGGATGCTGTCTCGGCGCGGGTTCTTCAAAGCTGCAGCTGCGACAAGCGTTGCCGCCGTCGCAACCGGTGGTACGGCCCCCGCAGCTCTGGCCGCAGGACATGGCAGTGTCGAGGACATGACCCATACGCTCAGCCCGGAATTTCCGACATGGGGCGGGGATCCCGGTATTTCGGCTGAACAGCCTTTCAACTTTGCAGATCACGGTTTCAACCTGTTCAACCTTTCGATCAATGAACATACCGGCACCCATATCGACGCTCCGCTGCACTTTTCGGCGGATGGCACCTCGGTTGATGAGATCCCTGTCAACGATCTGGTGGCCCCATTGTGCGTCGTGGATATCGCCGCCCGCGCGGCAGACGATGCAGACACACGAGTCACACCAGACGATCTGAAAGCGTGGATCGCAGCAAATGGTGACATCCCCGATGGGGCCTGCGTAGCGATGCATTCAGGTTGGGGCAGCAAGACCGCTACAGAAGGATTCCGCAACTTCGATGGCGAAGCTCAGCATTATCCCGGCTTTCATGTCGAAGCGGCGCAGATGCTGATGGAGGACACCGGCGCGCGATCGATTGCTGTGGATACCCTGTCGCTGGATCATGGCATGTCAGCAGATTTTGCCACCCATTATGCGTGGCTGCCTTCAGGTCGGTTTGGGATTGAATGCCTGGCCAATCTGGATCGGGTGCCGGCATCCGGCGCGACACTTGTTATTGGCGCACCAAAACATGCAGGTGGCACAGGAGGCCCAGCGCGGATCTTTGCGTTGGTTTGAACTCACTGAATGATGACTGAAAGAACTCCACCATCCTGGTGGTGTTCTTGCCCTCATTGACGGCATTTGGACCTGACCGCACGCACGGTGACTGCGGATTGATACTGATCCTCAACAGAACCTGCTTCCAGATTAAACGCCCTCAGCTCTGCCAGCGCATCCGCCATTGGCGCCAAAGTCTCGCAGGGCTCTCCTAGCCAGGCTTCGTTAATCAGACGCACCTGCAACATTTTTTCCTGCATCAGAAACTGGCTGCCCGATCGTTCGATTTCTTCAACAAGCGGAACAGCCTCTCGCAGGTGCTGCCGCGCGGCTTCTATGTCCTGAGCAGGGCCTTGCGCAAATTGAATCCGCGCCTTGAGTATCTGCTGGTCAATCGCGTCGATCGGTTTCAAATCATCCACCGCGACTGTACTGGCAACCCGCAACGCGTCATCAGTCCGACTCTGCACCAACAATGCCTCTGCCAACGCATTGAGGTCGTGACGCTTCAGCATCTCGGGCTGTTCAACCCAGGTCAGATAAACAGTGTCAGTCAAACGCGCGATCTGACCGCGTTTCGCTTCGATCAACGCAAAGGCGACATTTTCATCACCCTGAGTCTGAAGCTGATAAATCTCGCTGTTGATATCCTGTAGCTGGTCCAGTCGCGATATAGCCGTATTACGCTTTTCCTCGAGCCGGATGTCCTCGCGGCTGAGATAGAACTTGTCGAATTCCAGATAGGTTGTGAACAACAGGGCCGGGATACCGATGATGTAGATGGCGTCTCGAATTTTGTCGGTGGGAATCCGATCCCAAAAGGTCTTTGGTTTGGGTGTGGATAGTTTCGTGAGCAGGACGATTGCGTCTTCAATCTTGTCCAATCTCTGGTTCGCGTCTTCCTGAGACATAAGAAAATTCACTCGCAAAAAAGGTTCAAACAGTATCAGTTGCGCGCGCCCTAGCCTAATAATGCGGACGGCTAAGTCAGAATAACAAAAAACCCGCCGGAATGGCGGGTTTTCTGAGTTGGGAAATTAATGCACCACGGCATCATCCGGGCGGGGTCGGTCTGACGTCCCAAGCCGGTCGCCTATGATCAGCCCGTCTGGACCCGCGGTGACGGGAACGGTCTCGCCATCCTTGATTTCGCCGGCCAGCAGCGCTTCGGCCAGCGGGTTCTGAAGCGCGCGCTGGATCACGCGCTTCAACGGACGGGCACCAAAGACCGGATCATAGCCTTCATTGGCCAGCCACTCCTTGGCACCGTCGTCAAGCACCAGCTCGATCTTGCGAGCGGCCAGACGTTTTTGCAGACGTGCCATCTGGATATCGACGATACCATCCATATCACCCCGCTTGAGGCGGTCGAAGATGATCGTCTCGTCCAGACGGTTCAGGAACTCGGGCCGGAAATGGGCCCTTACCGCATCCATCACATCCCGTCGTGCTTGCGCGCTGTCCGCGCCTTCGGGCAACTGGCTGAGCGCCTGAGACCCAAGGTTCGACGTCAGGATGATCAGCGTCTGTTTGAAGTCCACGGTGCGGCCCTGACCATCGGTCAGCACGCCATCGTCGAGAACCTGCAAAAGGACGTTGAACACGTCCGGGTGCGCTTTTTCGACCTCATCAAACAGCACAACCTGATAGGGCCTGCGCCGTACGGCTTCGGTCAGCACACCGCCTTCGTCATAGCCGACGTAGCCCGGAGGGGCACCGATCAGACGGGCAACGGCATGCTTCTCCATGAACTCGGACATGTCGATACGGACCATCGCATTGTCGTCGTCGAACAGGAAGTTCGCTACGGCCTTGGTCAGCTCTGTCTTACCCACACCAGTCGGCCCAAGGAACAGGAACGAACCCAGCGGACGACCTTCGTCGTTCAATCCCGCACGCGCACGACGTACGGCATTGGCGACAGCGGTCACCGCCGCATCCTGACCGATCACGCGGGAATGCAGATCGTCTTCCATTCGCAGCAGCTTCTCACGTTCACCTTCCAGCATTTTCGAGGTCGGAATACCCGTCCAGCGTTCGACCACAGCAGCGATCTGTGTCGGGCGCACCGTTTCCTCGGCCATCATGGCGTTGCTTTCGGCGTTTTCGGCCTCGGTCAGCTTTTTCTCAAGCTCTGGGATGACGCCATAGGACAGCTCACCGGCCTTGGCCAGATTACCTTCCCGCTTGGCGATTTCCAGATCAGCGCGCGCCTTGTCGAGCTGTTCCTTCAGATCGCGAGCACCCGCGAGTTTATCGCGTTCAGCCTGCCATTGAGCCGTCATCTCGGCAGATTTCTCCTGCAGATCGGCCAGATCCTTTTGCAAGGTTTCCAGTCGATCCTTCGAGGCCGCGTCGTCTTCCAGCTTCAGCGCCTCTTCCTCGATCTGCATCTGCAGGATCTGGCGATCCAGCTGGTCGAGCTCTTCCGGCTTACTATCCACCTCCATCCGCAGGCGCGACGCTGCCTCATCAACAAGGTCGATGGCTTTATCTGGCAGGAACCTGTCAGTGATATAGCGATGCGAGAGCGTCGCCGCCGACACCAATGCCGAATCCGAGATGCGTACGCCATGGTGCAGCTCGTACTTCTCTTTTATACCGCGCAGGATGCTGATCGTGTCCTCAACGGTTGGCTCGGTCACCATCACAGGCTGGAACCGGCGCGCAAGGGCCGCGTCTTTTTCCACGTATTTTCGATACTCGTCCAGCGTGGTCGCGCCGATACAATGCAGCTCACCCCGGGCAAGCGCAGGCTTGATCAGGTTGGCAGCATCCATCGCGCCGTCGGACTTCCCGGCCCCAACCAGCGTATGCATTTCGTCGATGAACAGGATGATCTCACCGGCGGCCTCAGTGACTTCGGTCAGAACGGCCTTGAGTCGTTCTTCGAACTCACCACGGTATTTCGCGCCAGCAATCAGCGCGCCCATGTCGAGCGCCAGCAGCTTCTTGTCCTTCAGCGATTCCGGTACATCGCCGTTGACGATGCGCAGGGCCATGCCTTCGGCAATCGCGGTTTTACCCACGCCAGGTTCCCCGATCAGAACCGGGTTGTTCTTGGTACGGCGCGACAGAACCTGCATCGAGCGGCGGATTTCCTCATCCCGCCCGATGATCGGGTCAATCTTACCTTCAGCCGCAGCTTCAGTCAGGTCGCGCGCGTATTTCTTGAGCGCGTCATAGCCCTCTTCCGCCGACGCTGTGTCAGCGGTGCGACCCTTGCGGATGTCATTGATCGCCTCATTGAGTTTCTGGGCAGACACCGCACCAGCCTCCAAAGCGTCCTTGGCTTTGGATTTCACCATACACAGCGCCATCAGCACCCGTTCGACCGGCACAAAGCTGTCGCCCGATTTGGTGGCAATCTTGGCAGCCTCGTCCAGAACTTTGGCGGTTTGGCCGTCCATGTAAATCTGGCTCGCGTCGCCGCTGACCTTCGGGATCTTACCCATGGCCGCGTCCAGCGCTTCAACCACGCGATTTGGCGCGCCGCCTGCGCGTGTGATCAGGTTGCTGGCCAGCCCCTGATCGTCATCCATCAATGCTTTGAGTATATGCGTGGGCTCCAGCCTCTGGTGCCCTTCGCGCAGCGCAATGGTCTGCGCAGCCTGCACGAATCCCCGTGCCCGCTCGGTGAACTTGTTCAAGTCCATGATATTCTCCTTTTCCAAGCGCCCCGTTTTGACATGCCCGCTTGGCGGCACATATCGGTCGAAGCCTCACATTCAATCTGGGAAATATCTTTGCCGGTTCAAGAGGCTAAGACGCAGAAATCACCGCTATTCGCGCTGTATGGTGTAAACGGTGTAACCCCCGGTCTCGGCAACCTGAACCGCACCCAGATCATCCACCAAAGACTGCGCCGCCGCACTTCCCGTCGGGCACGAAACCAGATCGGCCGTGTGATCCAGGAAATTTCCAGTAAAGGCTGTTTCGCCCGTAAGCTGGCACCAATCATCCTCGGACCTGTAGCCACCCACAAGACGCAGATCATCATTCGTCGGTGCAGGAGCAGCCCCGGTTTCCGGTGTTACGGGCGGGGTTTCGTCACATGCAGCCAGCGCAACCAATACGCCCAGCAAAACCAGCTTTTTCATTTTCTGTCCCTTACTCTGAAATCACGTGCTCGATGCCCGGCACGATAGCACAAAATGAACGTGTCCGCGCCCGGCCTCGAAGATGGACAGAACCGCCCGAACCCGTTAGGACGCAGACGTTTGCCAAAAAGGAGCGCCTCATGTCCGATGACCGTCTGATCGTAGCCCTCGATGTCCCCAATGCCCTGCAAGGTCTGGCCATGGCTGAGCGGCTGGGCGACAGCGTGTCTTTTTATAAAATTGGTTTGGGTATGCTGACCGGTGGTGGTTTGGCTTTGGCCAACGAACTGAAACAAGACCACGGCAAACGCATCTTTCTGGACATGAAACTGTTCGACATCGGCAATACGGTGGAAAACGCCGTACGAGGGCTGGCGCAGTTCGATCTGGATTTTCTGACCGTGCATGGCGACCCCCATGTGGTGCGCGCCGCAAAAGAGGGGGCTTCGGGCAAGGACCTTAAAATCCTCGCTGTGACGATCCTGACTTCGCTGAACCGCGATGATCTGGACGCCAGCCTTCTGAAAGACGGCGACGTGCAGGATTTGGTTGTCGAACGCGCCGCCAAGGCGCTGGAAGCCGGAGCAGATGGCGTCATCGCCAGCCCTCAGGAGGCCGCCCTGATCCGCTCGCTACCCCAAGCCGAAGGTCGCCTGATTGTCACCCCCGGTGTGCGCCCCGCCGGTGCTGCGCTGGGTGATCAGAAACGTGTGGCTACGCCAGCCAGTGCGATTCTGGATGGTGCAGATCATATCGTCGTTGGCCGACCGATTTATCAGGCACAGGATCCAAAAGCGGCCGCCGAAACCGTTCTGGCAGAGCTAAATTCTTTGAAAGTTCACTGACTGAACCAGATCAATTCGTCAGGTTTGCACGTTCGGTTTGCCAGATAACAAGTTGACCTTGCGTCACTTTGTGGGGAAACCGCGCCAAATCGTCCCTGTGCCGGAAAACACACATTCAAATTACGAGTTTTTGCGAAACCGTCATCGGCCTATCGAAACTTGGGAAATTCAGCGATTCTGAGGGCAATACTCCCCAACGAACCGCTTCTTCCTGAGGTTCGTTACTTCCCCCCGCCACGCAGCGGGGGGCTTCTTTTCAGAAAGCCATGCCGCAAAACCGAAGCTTTGATCCAGCGCCGAAGCTGGTATAAGTGACGTCCTAGCCAACTGCGGAACGCATGAGGGCGCAGATGCCCGGTCTTTGCCGAGATTGCCTGACACCTTTGACAAACGAACGGCGCTGTCCGGCCTGCGGCAGCCCGAGGGTCAAGTTGCACCCCGAGCTCTTTGACCTGTCCATCGCTCATATGGATTGCGACTCCTTCTATGCATCGGTTGAAAAGCGCGACAATCCCGAGCTTGCGGACAAGCCTGTCATCATTGGTGGCGGGAAACGGGGTGTGGTTTCAACGGCGTGTTACGTGGCCCGAATCCGCGGCGTGCGTTCCGCGATGCCCATGTTCAAAGCCCTGCAACTCTGCCCGGACGCGGTGGTAATCAAACCGCGCATGTCCGTTTACGCCGAAGTGTCGCGCGACATCCGCGCCATGATGGATGAGTTGACGCCGGTCGTGGAACCACTGTCTCTGGACGAAGCGTTCATGGATCTGTCAGGCACTGAACGCCTGCACGGAGCGCCGCCCGCCGTCATGCTGGCGCGCCTGGTCAAACGCATGAAGGATGAGCTGGGCGTGACAGGGTCCATCGGGCTGAGCCACAACAAGTTCCTCGCCAAGGTTGCGTCAGATCTCGACAAACCGCGCGGTTTTTCGGTGATCGGCAAGGTCGAAACGGCAACGTTCCTGAACGACAAACCCGTGCGGCTGATCTGGGGCATTGGCCCAGCGGCGCAAGAGTCGCTGGACCGGGCGGGGATACGAACCTTCAACGATTTACTACGTTGGGATCAAGAGGCGCTGACGGAACGCTTCGGCGCGATGGGGTATCGCCTGTGGCATCTGGCCCGGGGGCAGGACAAACGGCGTGTCTCGGCTCATGAGCCTATGAAATCCATCAGCAACGAGACCACATTTTTCGAAGACACGGCCAACCCCGAGATCCTGGATGGGCATTTGTGGCGCATGGCGCTGAAAGTTTCGGATCGGGCCAAAGCCAAAGATCTGGCCGGACGGGTTGTCACGCTCAAACTGAAGAAGGCCAATCACAAGACGCTAACCCGGCGCGTGTCCCTTCGCGATGCGACCCAGATCGCCGATAGGATCTATCGCACAGCAAAAGGGTTGTTTGATCAGGTGGGCGATCAGGGGCCTTACCGGCTTTTGGGATGTGGTTTGTCTGATCTGTGCCCGGCAGATCAGGCCGACATCTCGGGCGATCTGCTTGATCCGGGCGCTGCACGTAGATCGCAGGCGGAACGGGCCACCGACGAGATCCGACAAAGGTTTGGCTCGGATGCCATCGTAAAAGGCCGTGCGCTGCGCTGAGGTTATTCGGCCGCCAAACGAACCGGTTCCGACCCGATGCTGGAGATTTCGCGCACCACCTGCCGCAAGAGTTTCGAAAATGCCATAAAATTGGCATTTGGCGTGATCTTCTCTTCGTTCATATAGAGTGCGCGGTCGATCTCGATCTGAATGGCGTGCTGATGGCGCCCCGGACGGCCATAGGTCTGGGTGACATAGGCCCCGGCGAACGGCGCGTTTCGCGCCACGATCAATCCTGCCGCAGCAAAGGCCGATTCAACAAGGTCCACGATTTCCGAAGACGCTGACGCGCCAAACCGATCGCCTAACACAATATCCGGACGTTTGCTGCGCGTCGTACCGGCCATTGAAACCGCCTCGTGCGGCATCGAGTGGCAATCCACCAATATTGCCTGACCGAATTTCTCATGCGATTCGGCCAGCAGGGATTTCAATCGTGCGTGATAGGGACGCCAGTAGGTATCGATACGCAACCGCGCTTCATCCATGGTCAGCTTTCCGCTGTAGATTGCCCGACCGTTGGCCACGACGCGGGGAATCACCCCTAACCCAGAAGCGACTCGCGGGTTGTGCCCATGTCTGCGCGCACCGCTGATAAGGGCGGGGTCAAGCTCATCCAGACTGCGATTCAAATCCAGATACGCACGCGGCATGGCAGCCTTGATCAAGGGTGCACCGTATTCAGCAGCAGGAGCAAACAGTTGATCCACAAAGGCATCTTCCGACGATCGAATCACGTTTTGATTCAGCACCGAGCGTTTCAGAAAAGCCTCAGGATACTCTCGCCCGCTGTGTGGGGATGAAAAAACCACGCATGAACTGCGGTTTTCAGGCATATCCAATACAAAGGCTGCGTTCTGCATGATCACTCCATGTTCGTAATCAACATAGACTGGAAAATTGTTCTTCCAAACCCCTTGAACCCCTGAACGACTCCTTTTATAGACCCCGCTACCGGCGCGGTGATCCGCGCCCCATTTCGTTATGGGGCAGGACATGCATCGGGAACGTGGGCGGTTAGCTCAGCGGTAGAGCACTTCGTTGACATCGAAGGGGTCACAAGTTCGATCCTTGTACCGCCCACCATCTATTCACTGTTCCGGGCTTCCGGGGCACCCGACTAACCCAGGCGCTGGCCACGTCTTTGATGAAGGCGCCGCAGATTGGAGACAGACCATGAAGGTCAAGAACTCGCTCCGCTCGCTCAAGAACCGGCACCGTGATTGCCGTATTGTGCGTCGCAAAGGCCGCGTCTACGTGATCAACAAGACGCAGCGCAAGTTCAAAGCTCGTCAGGGCTAAGAACTGCTTAAATAGCTTTTAAAGAACCGCGCCTTTCAGCGCGGTTTTTTTGTGCCTGACAACAATCTGCTAATGGCGAGCCTGCCCAAACATGCGCTGCCGCTGTAATTCGCTCGCCAAAAGCGGCGAAGTCTTAACCTGACATTTCTCATTGTTATAAGTCGTTCTCGTGTTAACGTTTGATTGATTTATGATGTCAGGAGGTCTGATTTGGCCAACGATGACCCTCATGCAATATTTGGTACAACTCTGACGGACATGGTTGCCGATATCGGCAAAAGCGTTGCCCAGGCTGCGGAACAACTGAGCAGAGACCAGTTGGAAGCACTAAAGAACTATCCGCAGGAACTGCGTGACATGGGCATACCGCCTGTCTTTTATCATATGCAAGATGTCGACGTTGAACTGAAAGTGGTCATGGAAATGTCCAGCGAGCAAGGGGAAGAAGACAGGCTGTTCAGCTTTCTTTGGGGCCCAAAGCTGACGCAGACCGATACGCTCGACTCAAAAAGCGCGTCCACCATGCGCATGCGTTTTGTCCCCGGACCCGTTCACGAGGATGAGACCGGCAGGCCCGAAGATGGCTGATTCCGATCGAAAGCAACCGATAGAAGTTCGAGTTACCGAAATGCCCGAAGCGTTTACGCTTTTGCTCAAGTCTCTTTCGGACAGGCTGACCGCCATGGAGACACGTGAAAACGAACTAAGGCAGACCATCTCGGACCTGGAAGACAGGATTGATGAGTTGGAGGATGGCGGTGAAATGATGGTCGGGGCCAGTTTGCCGCCCGTGACGAGCCCATTGGCCAGTGCTGCCGCCGAGGTGATGGCAGACGATAAAGACACGCAGATCGTCGACGCGCAGAAATTCTCGCAAGCACTGGGAGAACAGATTCTGGCCGGATCTAACGACAGCGACGATTTCACCATCGATAACGTAAAAGTCGAAGCCTTTGTGGGATTGGGCCAGGATGGTGGAACCGCCCAGATTGCGACCAATGCAAAGAAGCAGGTGGTCAGCCAGAACGCTTCAAAAGTTACGTTTTCCGTCAGGAGGCGGTCCCCCACGAAAATTATCAAGTAGACTGAATTTGGAACAGGAGTTCGAAGATGAGTATCGGGCAGGAATTGCTAAACGTCCCCTTTGCGGAAATGGTTCAAAAACTGGCCCTTTCCGTCGCCGAGTCGCAATCAGAACTGGATCGTCATTCGACCGATGTTGCCAAATACATGGCCGATCAGAAGATTATGCTGCCCGACCTGTCCAACCCAAGTGGACCCGGCAAAGAATTCAGCCTTGTTTCGATGGGGTTTCTTCCCGCGTTTTATGCCGTTCAGGAAGCCGAGATCGAAGTAAAAATGGCGATCTCGATGACGAAACAGAAGGAAAAGTCAGGCAGTGCATCCGTCAAAGGCGGCTGGGGTCCGGTGGCCGCACAGGTCAATGCCAGCTATTCCTCTCGCTACGCATACAGCCAGGAAGGCGCGAGCAGGTTGACCATCAAACTGGCACCTGCGGACCCCCCTATTCTGCTTCAGAAATATATGGAGGCCGTGACTGCGGCGATGCTTGCCGAAAACCCGGTCATGGGTGAAGACCCCGACCCCGAGCCTGAGCCGGCCCCACAGCCTCGCCAGGCTGGAAAACAGTCAAAGAAACGACAGTAGCTTAGTCGTGGGCAGTTCAGATTGTCAGAATACAGGGCGGCGCGTCGCAAAGGTGGCAATTTCGCGTACCGTATGACACAGCGCCATTTCCATGAACATCGGCGGCTAGACCCAAAAATAGATGTAGGGAACTGCGCCGTTTGGCGGGGGTTACCTGCGCCTGACGCTTTTTAGAACGTGACTCCGGCGTGAATTAGAATTCCGATCACCATCAAGATGTTCAGAACCATTGAGATGCCATTGCCGACATAGATCGGCAGCTTCCCAACAATCAAACCGTAAGCGAACCACAGGAATGAGACAGCGGCATACAGCGACCATGACACCAAAGACTGGCCAGTCGCGTGTTCTGTATGCGTAAAATAGAGCTTCATCAGTTGCGGCAGGGTCGCAAATGGTCCGACGACACCTACAAAAACCATGAAGCTTTCGTAGCGCGCCATCCAATGTCCAAGGTTTGATTTTTCCAGTTTTTCCGCAAGTGTTTCGGGCATCAACTGATCCTTTTCGTGCACTACTCAATCCGACTCTGCCTGTCGCAGAAAAGCTGTAATCCCAAACTAACTCGCTCGGCCCCTGCCGCCAATACGTGCAAAAAAGTGTTTCAGGTTTCACCCAATACCTCTTTCTGACATTTACCCAACTATTTTCGTCAGATTTCCTTGCATCCCGCCGGGAATCGTATAATTGATCAAATCAGTCGGATTAATGTCCGCTCTCTGAATTCAACAATGGGACGCAACATGCTGAACTCCTCCACCTGCATCGTCGCCGCACTGTCGGCATTGATTGCCACCTCCGCCGTCGCTGAAGGGGAACTGAACCTTTATTCGTCGCGCCACTATGACACCGATGAACGTCTGTATACCGATTTCGAAGACGCAACCGGCATCAAGATCAATCGCATCGAAGGCAAAGCCGACGAATTGATCGCGCGGATGGAAGCCGAAGGCGCAAACTCGCCCGCAGACGTGATGCTGACCGTTGATACTTCGCGCCTGGCACGCGCCAAGGACGCAGGAATCTTGCAGGCCATCGAAAGCGCAACGCTGGAAGAACGTATCCCCGCGAACCTGCAAGACAGCGACAACCAATGGTTCGGCTTTTCGCAGCGCGGTCGGATTATCTTTTACAACAAAGAAAACGTCACCAACCCACCGGCCACTTATGCCGATTTGGCCAAGCCAGAGTATAAGGGCTTGATCTGCATCCGCTCGTCGACCAACACGTACAACCAGACCTTGTTGGCCTCGATCATCACCCACGAAGGCGCCGACGCCGCGAAAACCTGGGCAGAAGGTATTGTCGCCAACATGGCGCGTGATCCACAGGGCGGCGACACCGACCAGCTGCGCGGCATCGTATCGGGTGAATGCGACATTGCAGTCTCGAACACCTATTACTTTGCGCGCGCAATCCGCAAAGATGTCAAAGGCCTGTCTGCTGACCGTGACATGATCGGCTGGGTCTTCCCGAACCAGGAAGGTTATGGAGCCCACATGAATCTGTCAGGCGGCGGCGTTGCGGCAAACGCGCCGAACAAAGAAAACGCGATCCTCTTCCTTGAGTATCTGGCAGGCGATCAGGCGCAGCAATATTTCTCGGCAGGTAATGACGAATACCCGGCTGTACCTAGTGTCGCGCTGGCCGAGTCTGTCGCTACCTTGGGCGAGTTCAAGGCTGACGAAGTGAACCTGTCCGAAGTTGCCAAGAACATTCCCGAAGCGCAAAAGATCTTTAACGAGGTTGGCTGGAAGTAACCTTCCAATTCGACGCAAACCACAAAGGGTGCGAGGTTTCCGCACCCTTTTTCCGTTTACAGTTTATTTGTTTTGGACTATCTTTCTCATATCTGGAATTTTTTCTATTATATGATCCATGCTCGACACGCTCTCGAACCGCCTTGCCAGCCGATTGAATGAACTCCGCCGCGGGCGTGGATGGTCTCTGGACCAATTGTCTGAGCACAGTGGCATCAGTCGCGCCACCTTGTCTCGGATGGAGAAGGGCGACGTCAGCCCTACGGCAGAAAACCTTGGTCGTTTATGTGCCGCATACGACTTACCGATGTCACGCCTGTTGATGATGGTCGAAGACAGTTTTGACCCCAAGGTTCCGTTAGAACATCAGACGGAATGGAGCGATCCCGAAACGGGATACACCCGCCGCGCCGTGTCTCCTCCTGCGAACGGTCTGAACGCTGAGGTCGTGGAAGGCCACCTGCCACGCAACACCGTGATCACGTATGAGACGCCACCCAAATCAGGGCAAGAACATCACCTGATCCTGATCGATGGCGCGCTGACGTTGACGGTTGACGGAACGCCACACGATCTGAGCGCGGGGGATTGTCTGCGTTATCATCTATCTGGTCCGACCCAGTTTGAAACAGGCGCCGAACGAGGCGCACGCTATCTACTGGTGCTGGTATGATCACACGTCTGACTTGTTCAGAATTCGATGCCGCCATAGATGATCTGGCAGAGATTTTGCACGCCTGTGTCCATGACGGGGCCAGTATTGGGTTTATCCTGCCCTTTGCGCAGGAGGACGCGCGAAACTATTGGCAGCAGAACGTGCGGCCGGGATTAAACGCGGGCGCTTTAGAGATCTTCGCGGCCTATGACGGCGCGCGCGTTTTAGGCACCGTGCAACTTGTCGCGGCGGCCATGCCCAACCAACCCCACCGTGCGGATGTCGCAAAGCTGCTGGTTCACCCAAACGCGCGACGTCGCGGGCATGCCCGCGCTTTGATGGCGGCGCTTTTTGAACACGCCCGCAGCTTGCACCGCACGATGCTGGTGCTGGATACGCGCAGCAGCGATCCCTCACGGATGCTGTACCAAAGCCTCGGGTTTCAAGTTGCAGGGGAAATACCGAATTATTGCCGTAACCCTTTCGAACCCAGGCTGGAACCGACCACGTACATGTACAAAGACCTGTCCGCCTGAAGATGGACGACGCGGCTATTCTGCTGCCGTAACCTTTTCCGGAAACTTGTTTGGCAACAACCCCAAACGACGCGCGTGCCGGACATCGGACAACAGATCGCGATCGGCTGCTTCGAACAGATCTTCAGGGTCATCCAGCACAAAATACCCCATCTGGTGCATGTCGATCCGATAAGGCGTGCGCAGAATTGTCAGTATGTCAAACGCGTCGCGATCCGGGATGTCGCTGGTTACGGCATAAACCAGTTCGGTCGGCGACGACGCCAGCCCCGATCCCAAAGCCTTGATCTGACCGCCCTGTCGGCGCAGCCCAAATTCGATGGAAAACCAGTATAGCCTGATCAGCCAGGCATAATCTGCATCCGTCGCCTGCTGGCCCGCCTTGCCGATGGCGTGGCTGAACGCGGCAAAACGTGGGTCACTCAGCAACGGGGTGTGGCCAAAGATCTCATGAAAAATATCCGGCTCTTCGATATAGTCGAAATCCTCGCGCGCCCGAATGAACGATGCTGCGGGAAAGACTCGATCTGCAAGCATACCAAAAAATGTTTTGAACCCGATCAGGGCCGGAACCGGCTGCACCTGCCACCCCGTCAGGTCCAGCAGCCGATCCGAGATATCGGCACAAGACGGCACCTTGGTCTTTGGCAACTCAAGACGCGCCAGCCCGTCCAGATATTCGCGTGCCATATAGCGCTGAACATTATCCTCCTGCGCTGCGTATAGATCGGCCCAAACGGCGTTTTCTTCATCCGTATAGGCGATATGGCCACGCGCGTCGGCGACTTTGGCGACGTATTTGGTCGATTTTGGCATCCGTTTCCTCCTGATGAGGAACAGGATACCGCGTCACACGTGGGAGATTTGTTTTGATTACTGACTATTTCTCGCTAGTTTGGTTGAAATAGGTCGGGAAACCTAAGCCTTCGAAACATATGCTTCATCCTGCTGACATCGATATCCTGCGCGAGCTTCAGATCAGTGGACGTCTGTCTATGCAGGAGCTGGCGGACCGAACCGGGTTATCAGCCTCGCAATGCTGGCGGCGTGTTCGCGATCTTGAAGCGTCCGGAGTTGTTACAGGCTATCGCGCACAAGTGCCCGCCAAGGCCGTTGGGCTAAACGCCATCGCGTATGTTCATGTTGCGCTTAAGGATCATCAGGAAAAGAGCATTGCAGATTTCCTGCGTTTGGTCGAAACCGAACCGCAGATTGTTGAATGTGCATCGATCACCGGGGATCACGATTTCATACTGAAAGTCTATGCGAAAACGCCCGAAGATCTGGAGGTCTTCATCATGCAACGACTCTTGAAGTCCGGGTTGGTCCGCGACACGCGCAGCAATTTTGTACTTCGCCAAACCAAGACCCGTGGACCGTTGCCTATTCTTTGAATGCGGATCGCCTTTTCGGCAAACGCAACCGCGGCTTGAATTCAACGAATGAAAACGCCCGGTCACCTGCAGGGTGCCCGGGCGAAGTATTCTCAGCGTCGACGGCGGCGTTTAGAAGTGCGCTGACTTCGTGCCCGCTGGCTTTTCAGTCGAAGGCGCGAATTTGGTCAAGTCGATGCCTTCAACAGCGGTCTTGTACTCGTCGATATTTGGGGTGCGGCCCAAGATAGCCGACAGCACAACAACCGGGGTCGAGGCCAGCAGGCTTTCACCCTTCTTGTCTGGCGCATCCGCCACGACACGGCCCTGGAACAGACGGGTCGAGGTGGCCAGAACCGTATCCCCCTTGGCGGCTTTTTCCTGGTTACCCATGCAAAGGTTACAACCCGGACGTTCCAAGTAGAGGATGTTTTCGTACTCGGTGCGGGCATTCTGTTTCGGGAAAAGGTCGTCGAATTCAAAGCCCGAGTATTTCTCAAGCACTTCCCAGTCACCCTCTTCCTTCAGCTCGTCGATGATGTTGTAGGTTGGGGCCGCGACGACCAGCGGTGCCTTGAATTCGACCTTACCGGCTTCCTTCTCAAGGTTCTTCAACATCTGGGCAACGATCTTGATGTCCCCCTTATGCACCATGCACGAACCAACAAAGCCCAGATCGACATGCTTTTCGGCATTGTAGTACGAGATCGGGCGGATCGTGTCGTGGGTATAGCGCTTGGAAACATCGGCATTGTGAACATCCGGGTCGGCGATCATCGGTTCAACAATCTGATCCAGATCGACGACGACTTCAGCGAAGTATTTCGCGTTGTCATCCGGCTGCAGCGCGGGTTTTTCACCCGATTTGATCTCGGCGATGCGCGCGTCCGCGATGTTGATCAGCTTTTGCAGCATGCCGTTTTCATGCTCCATGCCCTTGTCGATCATGATCTGGATGCGCGACTTGGCCAATTCCAGCGAACCGATCAGGGTCTCATCATTCGAGATACAGACCGATGCCTTGGCCTTCATCTCGGCTGTCCAGTCGGTGAAGGTGAAGGCCTGATCCGCCAGCAACGTGCCAATATGCACTTCGATCACACGACCCTGGAACACGTTGTCGCCGTGCTGGTCCAGCATTTGCGCCTGGGTTGCATGCACCACATCGCGGAAGTCCATGTGATCGGCCATTTTGCCTTTGAAGGTCACCTTGACCGACTCCGGGATCGGCATCGAGGCTTCACCGGTCGCCAGTGCCAGCGCCACAGTGCCCGAGTCCGCGCCAAAGGCGACGCCTTTGGACATGCGGGTGTGGCTGTCACCGCCGATGATGACCGACCAGTCATCCACGGTGATGTCGTTCAGCACCTTGTGGATCACGTCGGTCATCGAATGATAGACGCCTTTGGGGTCACGTCCGGTGACAAGTCCGAAGTCATTCATGAACTTCATCAGGCGTGGCGTGTTGGCCTGCGCCTTGGCATCCCAGACCGATGCAGTGTGGCAGCCGGACTGATAAGCCCCATCAACGCTGGGCGCCACAACGGTCGCGGCCATCGCCTCAAGTTCCTGCATGGTCATCAGACCGGTGGTGTCTTGCGAGCCGACAATGTTGACCTTCACGCGAACGTCCGAACCCGCGTGCAGGGTTTTGCCCGGCGTGGTGCCCAATGCGTTCTTGTTAAAGATCTTCTCGACTGCGGTCAGGCCCTGGCCTTCGTGGCTGATTTCCTTGGACGGGGCAAAGACCAAAGGTGCTTCGACACCCAGCGTCTCGGCCGCAAATGTTTGCAACTTCTTTCCAAAGACAATGGCGTAAGAGCCACCGGCCTTCATGAATTCCACTTTTTGCGGGGTGAAGGACGAGGATACGTCGACCAGCTCATCGCCATCTTCGCTCAGCAGTTTGTGGTCTTTGGTGTTGATCTTCAGAACCGTGCCTGTGGCAACCGAGTACTTCTCTTCCAAGATCGGGTTGCCGTCGTTGTTCAGGATCGCATTGCCGTCTTCGTCCACCTTCTTGACCCAGTTCTTCAGGTCCAGACCGATGCCGCCAGTCACGCCGACGGTGGTCAGGAAGATCGGAGAGATGCCATTCGTACCTGCGACGATTGGGGCAAAGTTGACAAAGGGCACATAAGGGCTGGCCTGCTTACCGGTCCAGAGCGCCACATTGTTTACGCCGGACATACGCGAGGAACCAACACCCATGGTTCCTTTTTCAGCGATCAGCATGACACGTTTGCCGGGGTGCTGAAGCTTCAGATCCTGAATTTCCTGCTGCGCCTTTTCCGAGATCAGGCACTTGCCGTGCAGTTCGCGGTCGGCGCGCGAGTGTGCCTGATTGCCCGGCGACAGAAGGTCTGTGGAAATGTCACCTTCGGCAGCAACATATGTGACGATTTCGATTTCCTCGTCGATGTCGGGCAGCTTGGTGAAAAACTCGGCCTTGGCATAGCTTTCCAAGATATCCCGCGCGACGGTGTTGCCGCCCTCGAGCGCGGCCTTCAGTCGGTCGGTATCGGCGTCGTACAGGAAGACTTGTGTTTTCAGCACTTCTGCCGCTTTGCCAGCAACTGCAGCGTCATCGCCCAGCGCAAGGTCCAGAAGAACCTCGACCGAGGGGCCACCTTTCATATGCGACAACAGTTCGAACGCAAAGTCCTGCGAGATTTCTTCGACGTCAGCTTCGCCCAGAATGATCTCTTTCAGAAAGCTGGCCTTTTCGCCGGCCGCGCTGGTTGTGCCGGGCAGCGTGTTGTAGATGAAATAGTTCAGCGAGTCTGCGCGATGTTCGTTCTGGGGATCACGAATTTGATCAATGATTTCCTTCGCCAAAGCCCCATCATCGATGGGTTTTGGGCTCAGGCCCTGCTCTTTGCGGGTTTCGATTTCATTCAGGTAATCAGTATAGAGGCTCATGACGGGTCCGACCATTTAGCTGGGTGTACCGGCAGTCAAAAGGCCGGCACTTTCAATTTGTATGCGGCGGTATACTAAAACTGCGCCACATGCAAGTCCCAGACCTGCGACCCGGTGTCCTGAGCCGGTTGCAGCCTGCCAAGGTCGCTACCCTTGCAGGAGCGGGATGAAGAGGCCAGTTAGGACGGATCGTCCCCGAAGGCTGTAATCAACGCTTGCGCCAACGGCAAGGAAGAGTAACCCAACCGAGACGGGGTCAATCCCATCCGCAGAACGATCATGTCACGAGACGGGAACACACCGATGAACTGGCCGTCATGCCCCTGTAGCCAGTATGCGTCTTCAAAGGGCGGAAAATCTCCTGGAGATTCCAGCCAAAGGTGCCCCTTGGCATAGCGCCCGTCTGAGGCAGCCACCGGTTCGACCATCCAGTCCACAAAGCCTTCCGGCAGGACCCGGGTATTGTCCCAAACACCCTTTTGCAACAAAAGCTGGCCAAACCGGGCCCAATCGCGGGCCGTGGCATACATATAGCTGGACCCGATAAACGTATCGTTGGCATCCGTCTCAAGGATCGCCGAGGTCATGCCCAGCGGCTCAAACAGAGCAGTTTGCGGATAGGTTAGCCCGCCATCCGACAACTGGTCCTGCCAAACACGGGACAAAACAGTGGTTGTTCCAGAAGAATAATTGAAATCCGTGCCGGTTTCGGCTTCGGGCGCTCGATCCGCTGCAAAGCCAGCCATATCATTGCTGAGATACAGCATTCGGGTCACATCAGAGACATCGCCATATTCTTCATCCCAGTTCAATCCGCTGGTCATGGACAGCATATCAGCCAAGGAAATGTCACGGCGAGAGTCCTCGGCCCAGTCCGGAAAGCTACCGACCAGATTGTCCGTTAGGCTCATCTCACCTGCTTCAACCAATGTACCAATCAACCCGGCCGTGACGGATTTGGTCATGGACCACCCCAACAAAGGGGTTTGCGCGTCAAACCCGTCCGCATAGCGTTCAGCAACAATGCGCCCGTTCCGAACCACCACGACCGCGCGGTATCCTTCACCAAGCAAGCTTTCATCAGACATGACGGCCTGAACCTTTGCATCCTGCGAAAGGGCTACATCGTTGCCTTTTGGCCAAAGGCCCGCAGGCAAAGGACCGGGCGCTTCAAGCGTTTGCGTGCTTAGAGCAACATCATGAACGTTGGTGCAGCCAAGCCCGTCGCGGTACTGTGAGGTTGCGGGGGCAAAAAACCGAAAAAGCCGGGCGTGTACTGTTTGCGACTCTTGATCGACCTCGATCGACACTTGTTTGAGCAGCGGATGTCCCGGCGCTTGAACGTCTACGGCCAGCACCTCATCGGGATCACGTCCGGCAATGAAAACGTTCGAACAGACAATTTTGGCCGAGTAATTTGTACCGACCTTCAGCAGATCGGGTGGCGCAATCAGCAGGTAACTTACCAGCCCCACGCCACCCACGATCACTAAACCGCCAATTGTTTTCGCTATTTTCCCGAACATCCGACTGCACCGCCCCTATTGTCATTGTGCCCTGTGACGTTAGAAGCAACGTGGCTGCGTTTGCCACACTTCCGTTACGTAGAAGTCAGGTACCTAAAATCAGACTCCATACGTTACGCGTCACCCTGAAGGTGCCACTTCAGAACTGACCCGCGCGAGGGACCCTCGCGGGACTCGGCGTTTCAATGACATGGCCATTCTGCCGGGTTAGGTAATCCTCAAAACAAAGTCGCCGTTACGCTCAATGCAAATCGAGTTTCACTTCAGCACGCGGCGACCAAAGAACGTCGCAAAGTGACGTGACCCGTTTTCTGGCCCGTGCTAGTGGCCCCATGAAAGGGCACCTCATGACAGCCAACGTAAAGCTGCAAAACCCAACAGCAGGTATTGCATTCATTCTGATAGGAATTTTGGCGATTTCTATCAACGATATGCTGATCAAGTTCCTGTCTGGCGGTTACCCCCTGCATCAAATGGTTTTCACCAGATCACTGATCGGGATCGGGTTCAGCCTGGCTTTGGTGCAGATGGAAGGCGGTTGGCGCATCTTGAAAACCGATCAACCCGGGCTTCATCTTTTGCGCGGCGTTCTCATCGTTGTTGCCAATCTGACATTCTTTACGGCATTGGCTGTCATGCCTCTGGCCGAAGCAACCGCAGTATTCTTCGTTGCGCCGCTTATGATCACTTTGCTCAGCATTCCCTTGCTTGGGGAAAAAGTTGGCCCCATGCGCATCGGCGCGGTGATTGTGGGTTTCCTCGGCGTGGCAATTATGACCCGCCCATGGGAAGCTGGTGGCGCGCGCGACGTCAGTCTTTTGACGTATGCCCTTCCTGTGGTGGCAGCCTTTACTTATGCCCTCAACAACGTGCTCACCCGTTTGCTTGGTGCCAAATCCAAAGCATCAGCGATGGCTGTCTATATTCAGGCATGTTTTATCGTTGTCAGTTTACTGTTCTGGTCTGTGGCAGGGGACGGGCGCTTTGCCGACGCATTCGAAAATGAAAGCTTGATCTTCTTGCTAAGGGCTTGGGTGTGGCCGGAAGGCACTGATCGATGGTTGTTTGTCGGGCTAGGGTTCAATTCGGCAATCATTGGGTATTGTCTGGGTCAGGCTTACCGTATGGCCGACGCCGCCACGGTGGCACCGTTCGAATATGTCGGTCTTCCTTTGGCAGTGTTTTGGGGATGGGCCATTTGGGGCGAACTTCCAAATCTACCTGTCGCGACTGGTATCGTGCTGATCTTGGGATCTGGATTGTTTGTCTTTTTGCGCGAGCGCCAGAAAGAGAGGAACGTGATTACTCGAAAAAGAGTGCATCGTCGTTATTAGGGATCACCATTCGCAGATACGGCGACGGCAGCCGCCCATGACGGGTTTTCTGCCTTTCTCTGACGACCCAGAAAAAAGCGTTTTCCCACAGAAATCGAGCTCACATCCGGTATGATCCCGGTGTCCGGTTTGTCCACTTTCGGAACGCTCTGTGGAAATTCGCAGGGGCCGAAAAGCCCGTGTCAAAGGCGATTTGATCGATACTGTCCGTGCTTTGTTGTAGTGCACGGATCGCGATGTCACGGCGCAGGGCATCCTTGATGTCCTGAAAAGATGTTCCTTCGTCTTTCAAGCGTCTGTTCAATGTCCGAGGCGTCATTTTCAAGGCTCGGGCTGCATCCGTAAGCTGGCAAGACTGCCATGTCGCTCCGTAAAGAAAAGCCCGGACGCGAAGGCTGTTTGTATGCACCCGAGAGCCCGTGAATATCCAATCCAGCGGCGCGCGCTCAAGAAACACCGACGCCTCCTCAGGGCTGCGGGTGATCGGGCGGGTGAATTGGCGAGGGTCAAAACGAATGCTGGTTTGCGGGGCGTCGAATTCGACAGGGCACGGGAAGACAACCGAATAATCCGCAGCAAATTCCGGGCGGGGAAAGGCAAAGCAAACCAATTGAACTGGCGTTTCCGACCCGCTGAGCCAGGACAACAAACCGTGCGCCAGTTTCAGAATCAACATGTGGCCAAAGCGCTGCGGCTGGGTTTCGCCCAAGTAAGGCATCAAAGCCAGCTCCACCTCATTTGGCCTGCTGCGCAGGTCAAAATAAAAGTCATCCAAAAGCAGATTCCAGAACGTCGAGAAACGATAAAGGGCCGAGGTCAGGCTGCTTGCTCCGCGCTGAACCGTCACAAGATGCTGCAGGGCGCGGGGCCGGATCGGGCGGCTCCAAAGCCCCATCATTTCGTCCCCGGTTTCAGGCGCAGCAAGCTGGTAAAGCTGCGCAATTTCATTGAGGGTAACACGTTGATTTGGTGCCATCGGACCAGCGTGAAGACCAGCGCGCTCTAGCAGCGAAGTCATCTCTTCCGGGGTGCAACGGGACCTAAGTGCGTGCAGCCAATCCTGAATGAATTCTGCTGAGACGGTCGTCAGCGAGATAGGGTCATGACGGGTCACAGGAACCTCAGAGTGGCGTGATCGGATAGTATTTTGGCAAAATATGAGCTTATCGGCAAATCAGTCGACAGGTAAATGACGTAAACCCATAGTTTCCGACAGAGAGCCTGGAATGTCCTATCAGCCGCCCGTTCAGGATTTGATGTTTTGCGTCGAGCATTTGTCCCATTGGGAACAGGTGTCTTCCTTCGCAGTGTATTCAGACTATGACCTGGACGATATTGGCGCTGTACTGGAAGGCTATGCCCGGTTCTGCAGCGAGCAGATCGCACCCTTGTCGCATATCGGCGACACGCTGGGTGCCCAGTTTGACAACGGGCGCGTGACCATGCCTGAAGGCGATGCCCAGGCTTACGCTCAGTTTGTCGAAATGGGATGGCAAGCCCTGACCCACCCGGTGGAATATGGTGGCATGGGGTTGCCGAAGACCGTCGGCGCGGCCGCGGTCGAGATGCTGAATGCCGCCGATATGAGCTTTGGCCTCTGCCCTTTGCTGACCGACGGGGCCATTGAGGCATTGCTGCTGACTGGTTCGGACGAACAGAAAGCCACTTATCTTGAGCCGCTGATTGCAGGCCGTTGGTCTGGCACGATGAACCTGACGGAACCGCAAGCGGGAAGCGATCTTGGCCGGGTGGCAACAAAGGCGGCGCAGCGTGAGGATGGCAGCTATGACGTGTCGGGCACCAAGATTTTCATCACCTATGGTGCCCATAACCTGACCGAGAACATCATCCATTTGGTGTTGGCCCGCACGCCTGATGCACCTGCCGGGCCAAAAGGGCTGAGCCTGTTTATCGTGCCGCAGAAACTGGTCGACGCAGATGGAACGGTAGGGACCGAAAACACAGTCAACTGCGTGAGCATCGAGCACAAGCTGGGCGTTCGCGCCAGCCCGACGGCTGTTTTGGAGTACAAACAGGCCACTGGATTCTTGATCGGCGAAGAAAATCGCGGGCTAGAATACATGTTCATCATGATGAATGCTGCACGTTTTTCCGTTGGTGTGCAGGGCATTGCGACGTCAGAGCGGGCCTATCAACGTGCGTTGACTTATGCGCGTGAGCGCGTGCAAAGCCGCCCTGTCAACGGTCAGACCAAAGATGCTGTCGCCATCATCGAACACCCGGACGTGCGCCGCATGCTGATGCGGATGCGCAGCCTCACCGAAGGTGGACGCGCAATGGCGGCGGCGACTGCGGGGTTGCTGGACATCGCACACCATCAGGACAATCCAGAGATGGCTGCTCTGGCCGAATTCATGGTTCCGCTGGTCAAAGGCTTTTGTTCGGAACGCGCAGTCGAGGTTGCCTCGTTAGGTGTTCAGATCCACGGTGGTATGGGTTTTATCGAGGAAACCGGTGCCGCGCAGCATTATCGCGATGCCCGTATTCTACCGATTTACGAAGGCACCACCGCCATTCAAGCCAACGACCTTTTAGGGCGCAAGGTGATGCGCGACGGTGGCGAAACCGCCCGTCTCTTTGCTGTCCGAATTGCTGAGACCGAAGCACTATTGGCGAGCGGTGACGCAACTGCGCAAGCTATCGGTATAAGCCTTGCACAAGCACGCGAAGCGTTTGAATCGGCGCTGAACTGGTTGTTGGAAAACAGCCGCAAGGACATCGACGCAGTATTTGCCGGCTCTGTCCCCTTTCTCATGCTGGCAGGAAGCCTGGCGGCAGGTTGGAAACTGGCAAAGGGCGCTTTGGCTGCGCAATCATCATTGGACGCCGGGCAGGACGCTCAATTCATGGCCCAGAAAATCGCGACTGCGCTTTTCTTTGCACAACACATTCTGCCCGAATGCACCACAGAACACAGCCGTATCCTGCTGGGCGCGCGCAGCCTGCTTGACGCGCATTTCCCCGAATAACTCCTCCAAAGGACCCGACCCATGAATGACGTCGTGAACCCCGAAACCTATGAAAACCTGGCGATTTCAGAGCGCGAGAACGGCTTGTACGTCGTAACGTTGAACCGTCCTTCAAAGCGCAACGCGCTGGATGTGGCCACTATCGAAGAACTGATCCGCTTTTTCAGTGGTGCCCGTATGGCCGGTGTCAAAGCTGTGGTGCTTGCTGGTGAAGGTGACCACTTCTGCGCGGGTCTTGATCTGGTCGAGCATTGGAAGGCCGACCGCAGCCCGGATGACTTTATGCATGTCTGCCTGCGCTGGCATGAGGCATTTAACAAGATGGAGTACGGCGGTGTGCCGATCATCGCTGCACTGAAAGGTGCGGTCGTGGGCGGAGGGCTGGAACTTGCCAGTGCGGCGCACATTCGGGTCATAGACCCCGGCACCTATTTCGCCTTGCCTGAAGGCCAACGTGGGATTTTCACCGGTGGTGGTGCGACAATCCGAGTGTCCGACATGATCGGCAAGTATCGCATGATCGACATGATCCTGACGGGTCGCGTTTACCAGGGGCAAGAGGCCGTCGATCTGGGGCTGGCGCAATACATCACCGAAAACGGCGGCAGCATGGCCAAGGCGATGGAGCTGGCAGAACAAATCGCGCAGAACCTGCCCCTGACCAATTTTGCAATCTGCTCGGCGATCAGCCACTTGAACAACATGTCAGGCATGGACGCAGCCTATGCCGAGGCTGTGGTAGGCGGAGTGGTCAACACCCAACCCGCCGCTCGGGCGCGCCTTGAAGCCTTTGCAAACAAAACTGCCGCCCGTGTGCGGCCAAACAGCTAAGTCAGGCGGAATCGGGATGCGCCATCATTTCGAAGCTCTTCAGAAGACGCGGGCAAATCACGTCCCCTTGTCACCATTGTCCTTTCTGCACCGCGCCGAAAGCTTGCACGGTGCGCGAACAGCAGTGGTTTATGGCGATATCCAAAGAACATGGGCCGAAACTGCAAACCGCATTCGCGCAGTTGCCAGTGGGCTGGTCGAACTTGGCGTGCGGAAGGGCGACACTGTTTCCGTGCTCAGCCCGAACATCCCAGAGCTCCTTGAGCTGCACTTTGCCCTGCCGTTGACCGGCGCAGTGCTCAATACGCTGAACACGCGTCTGGAACCGGAAACCATCGCCTACATCCTGGATCACGCGGACACCAAGCTGGTGATCGTGGACCGGGAGCTTGTGCCGCTTCTTTCCAAAGCCTTTGATCTGCTCGGTCGAACTCTGCCGGTGGTCGAAATCGCTGATCCTGCAGTTACTGGAGAGAGCCTTGGTGGTCAGACCTATGAAGCGCTGACCAAAGCCGCGCCCCTGCCGATCGAATTGCCGGAAGATGAGTGGGATGCCATTGCGTTGAACTACACGTCCGGCACATCCGGGCGCCCAAAAGGCGTCGTTTATCACCATCGCGGCGCCTATCTGATGGCTCTTGGCACCGGGACGGCATGGCAGATGCCCCCCTATCCCATCTATCTGTCGGTGGTGCCGATGTTCCACTGCAATGGCTGGGGGCACCCTTGGTTGATGGCCATGCTTGGGGCAAAGGTTGTGTTCACGCGCGTTCCGGCCGCCGACCGCATTCTGGACGCAATCCGCACCCATGGCGTAACGCATTTCGGTGCCGCGCCTATCGTGCTGCAGATGCTGGCCGAAGCTGAAAGTGGCGCGACCCCATTTGATCCTGCAATCCGTGTGTTGACCGCAGGTGCACCACCACCGCCTTCAGTGCTGGAAAAGACCCGTGCAATGGGGTTTGACGTTATGCAGGTTTATGGGCTGACAGAGACCTACGGCCACATCTCTCAATGTCTTTGGCAGGACGACTGGGATGATCTCAGCCCAGCTGAACAAGCGGAATTGCAGGCCCAGCAAGGTATTGCCTTTCCAATGGTCGAACAGGTCACAGTGATCGACCGCGAAACCGGGGAACCGGTGGCGCGTGACGGTTCGACACAAGGCGAGATCGCCATTCGCGGTAACACGGTGATGGCAGGGTATTACAAGGACCCAGCGGCCACCGCGACAGCTTTCGAAGACGGTTGGTTCTGGTCCGGCGACGGCGCGGTCATTCACCAAAACGGCTATATTCAAATACGCGACCGCCTGAAGGACGTGATCATTTCGGGCGGCGAGAATATCTCGTCCGTCGAAGTCGAAGCCGTATTGTACCGTCATGAAGCAGTTCAGGCCGCAGCGGTCGTGGCGATGCCCCACGAGAAGTGGGGAGAAGTCCCCTGCGCTTTTGTCGAACTGCGCGAAGGTTCCGAAACAACGTCTGACGAGATCATCGCCTTCTGCCGTGACCATCTGGCGGGGTTCAAAGCGCCCAAAGCCGTTATCTTCGAATCCCTTCCCAAAACCTCCACAGGCAAAATCCAGAAGTTCCAACTTCGGGACCGCGCCAAAGCAATGGACCTTTGATATGCGTCTGCTGTCCCAATCCCGCCGCCTGCGCCAAACACCTTTTTCCGAAGGGGTCGAGGATAAAGGCGTTACTGCCTACACCGTCTATAACCGGATGCTGCTGCCCACAATGTTCGAGAGCGTCGAGGCCGATTATCGGCACCTCAAATCTCATGTGCAGGTCTGGGATGTGTCTTGTGAGCGGCAGATCGAACTGAATGGGCCTGATGCGGGTCGTCTGATGCGGCGGTTGACCCCCCGCAACCTGGAAAAAATGCAGGAAGATCAGTGTTACTACGTTCCAATTGTCGACGAGAACGGCGGCATGCTGAACGATCCGGTGGCGATCAAACACAGCGCGGATCGCTGGTGGATCTCAATCGCCGACAGCGACCTGTTGCTGTGGGTCAAGGGCCTTGCAGTCGGCGCGGGCATGGATGTGCGGGTTTTTGAGCCTGACGTTTCGCCGCTGGCCATTCAAGGGCCAAAGTCGGATGATCTAATGGCCCGCGTGTTTGGAGACGAAGTGCGCGACATTCGCTTTTTCCGTTGCAAACGGATGGTGTTTCAGGACACATCCTTTTTGGTCGCACGCTCTGGTTACTCGAAACAGGGCGGGTTTGAGATCTATGTCGAAAACGGTGCCTACGGGATGCCGCTGTGGAATGCGTTGTTCGAAGCCGGAATGGATCTGAACGTTCGTCCGGGATGTCCAAACCTGATCGAGCGGATCGAAGGCGGGCTGTTGAGCTATGGCAACGATATGACCATGGAAAACTCTCCGCTGGAGTGTGGTTTGGGCAAATTCTGCAAACCGGGCGAGGAAAGTGACCACATTGGCAAGCACGCACTTGCGCGCGAGGCCGCAACTGGTCTGGCCCGACAGATCCGCGCGATCTCTATCCCCGGTGACCCCGTGCCACCTGCCCGCTCAGCTTGGCCACTGCTCAAGGATGGAAAACGGGTTGGTCAGGTCACGTCCGCTGCCTGGTCACCGGATTTTGAAACCAATGTCGCTATTGGCATGGTCGACGCCGGACACTGGGATGCTGGTTCTGTTCTGACGGTCAGAACCCCAACCGGTGACCGACAGGCCAAGATTCAGGAAACGTTCTGGATATAGCCCAGGCCAGGGTAACGCCCGCGTCCGGTGTTTTGGTTAAGCGACGCCGCTAGCATCAGGCACGCATTCCCCAGTGCTTCGACGCATTTGGTTTCTGCCCGGGAACGTTTGAGACGGTGTTGCGTTAAGTCGCGAACCGATAAGTTGGCAGTTGAGGGTTGTGCGAAACCAACGCTGACGACCCAAACAACCTCAGGCTTCAAAGAACACTCTTGCAATCGCGTGCGCTGGCATAGTCACCTAGGCCAAAGGAGGCCGGAGGAAGCCTATGGCGCGTTGGAAGTTTGTGATTTGTGTTTGGAGCGCGCTGGTACTTGTCGCATGCGCTCCTAAAACCCGCACTTACGAAAAGACGGTATCGGCTGCATTGCCCACCTATTCGGGCACGGCTCTGAGTCAGTTGGCCAATCGCCTGGGGGATCCCAAAGACGGCCGGTCAGGTGTCAAGCTGATCAGTGATGGTGAAGAAGCGCTTGCCTCACGGCTGTTGATGGCCGCCGCCGCCGAAAGAACGTTAGACGCTCAGTACTACCTTCTGCATGACGACCCGACAGGACATCTTTTTGCAGCCAGTCTGTTACAGGCCGCGGATCGGGGGGTTCGTGTCCGACTGTTGTTGGATGACATGGATACGTCCAGCTACGACGCGATGACCGCCGCATTGGACCAACACAAAAACATTGAGATCAGGCTGTTCAATCCGTTCTGGCGGGACCAAAGCCTGCTGGTCGCTGGACTGACGGACTTCAAGCGTATCAATCGCAGAATGCACAACAAATCCATGACAGCTGACAACGTGTTTACGATTGTGGGTGGAAGGAATATCGGCGCTGAGTATTTTCTGGCGCGGAAAGAAATGAACTACGCCGATCTGGACGTGCTGGCCGTTGGCCCTGTTGTAGGTGAAGTTTCACAGAGCTTCGACGCATATTGGAACAGCGAATTCGCAGTCCCCGCCCGCGTGGTTGTGGGAGAGCCCGAAGATTTTGTCCTGAGCGATGCGCGAAGCAGGTTGAATGAACTGGTCGAGGAAGCAAAGCAAACAAAGTACGGCGCTGCCCTTAGAAAGTCAGCACAAGAGAACTTCGCAGATGGGGCCTTTTCACTGGATTGGCTGCCCGCGAAGCTTTATGCCGATCCACCTTCAAAAGCGGCCGGACTTGAAGGTTCGGACCCCGTTCTTGCCTCGCAATTGCTTCCGTATTTTGAAAATGCCAGCAGTGAGGTGAATATCGTTTCTGCCTATTTCGTACCGCGGAACAACGGTGTGAAATGGCTGACCGAACTTGAACGTCGTGGTGTCGAGGTAAAGGTGGTAACCAATTCGCTGGCCTCCAACGACGTTGCACCCGTTTACGCGCATTATGCCAAAAAACGCCGAGCGCTTTTGCGCGGAGGAGTGGAACTCTACGAGTTGCGACCCGACGCCTATCAAGTCCAGCGCCGTGGCATAAACTGGGCTCAGTCCAGATCCGGCTTGCACTCCAAGGCATTCGCTGTTGATGACCGCTACTTGTTCGTGGGATCGTTCAATTGGGATCCGAGGTCAGTCAAAATCAACACCGAGATGGGAATTCTGATAGACTCGCCCGCATTGACCACACAAACCATGGGTGCGTTGGACGACGCGCTACCCGCATACACTTACAGTGTAACCCTTGAGCAAGCCGGTCAGCTTAAATGGACGACACGAAGCGATGATGGCGAAGTTCTTGAATATCAATCCGAGCCGACGGGATCAGCCTGGGACCACATAGTTGCCGGGTTTCTGAGTATTTTACCAATCGGGTCTCAGCTTTAGGTTTATCCAGAAATACTCTGTCGACGTGTTAGGGGTAAGGGGGCTTCGGTGTCCTGCTCGCTCAATTGGGACGAAGTATCTGCGAGACAATGGCCGTTTCGGACACTGCCCGCCGCCGCCTTTGGTGCGTTCTTGTGTGGCATCTTACCCTTGTTCTCCAAGAAACCTTTCACCGTCTTCCAATCCGTGGCCACCCACGACCTGAGGCTGACGTGACTGGCACTATTGTCTGGCCTACCTACTCCCAGGCAGAACTTGGTCGATGACGTGCTCGTATAGAGCCCGAGGTAATCAGGGCATTTTTTCAGGCAATACCGCCCAAACAGAGCTCATTTAAACCTTGGAAGCTCAAGCGTAAGGCTCGCTCCCGCTAAAGCTGGATCGATTGAGATCTGCCCCCCGTGGCGGCGGGCCACGGCTGAAACGATCGACAAACCTAACCCGCTTCCCTCCGAGGGTTCCAGCTGTGAAAACCGGCTGAATACGGCGTCGCTTTGGTCTGGTGTAAGTCCGGCACCATCGTCGGCCACAGTCAGCCGGACGGTGTCCCGAGCGCTCTGTAAAACAACCGAAATTCTGGTCAGTTCAGCGCCTCCATGTTTCAGCGCATTATCAAGCAGGTTCTTGATTGCCTCCGACAGAAATACCCGGTCACCCGCGACAGTGATTGGTGAATCTAGCATCGTGACCTCAAACTCGATGCCCTTTGCGAGGATGTGAACGCCCATCTCTGCGCAGGCCTCTTCCACCACCGAGCGGAAGTCAATCTTGTCCATCTGATCCTGATGCGTTGGTTGTCTCAGCCGTTCCAACGACAACAATTGCTCGGCAACTGTGGCCGAGTTTTTAGCCGCCGCTATAAGTTCTACAATACGTTTGTCTCTGTCTGCGTCCGTTTTTGCGCCTCGCAAAGCCTCGGCCATCGATTGGACTGCGGCGGCTGGATTGCGCAGCTGATGCGCAGCTTCGGAAATAAACACCTGATGCGCGTGTATGCTGTGTTCGACCTGCTCAAACAGCCGGTTTAGAGTTTTTACAATACCATGGACCTCGACCGGAACCTGGCGTTTGATTTCACTCAAGTCATCGGGTGAGCGCAAGTCGATGGCGTTCTGTAAATCCAGTAAGGGTCGCAGACCGCGCGCGACGCCGAACCAGACAACAATAGCGAGGGTCACCAGCAGGATACCCATCAGGATTGCCGCACGGATTGACAACTCGTTGGCAAAGGCATTGCGATCCGCGATGCGTTGCCAGACCGTGACCGTTGCATCACCTACCAGATTTTCTAAGGTGACCCGTTCAGTCATTTTTAACACGCGCACCGGCTCGTCCCGATACAGCGCTTCAAAAAACTGAGGTTGGAACGCGTCCTGCTCCGTTGGGTTCGGGGCAGCCGGAGGATAAGCATAGCCGGTCACGTAAATACCACCGGGGCCTGTTACGTGGTAGAATATCTCTCCGCCCGACGCATCGCGGATCAAGCTGCGGGTGGTCGGCGACAGGGCATCACCTTCTGAAATCGCCACATCACGCGAAATTGCCAGACCTGCAGATAGCAGGCTGTCATCAAAAAGTTCCTGTGCCGTTTGCTGGGCAACCGTGTAGCGCCAATATCCAAGCAGGATCGCAAGCAGAACCAACGGCGTCAGAATCAGCGTGAAAAGCCGGAGTCGGAGCGAACCCTGTTTGATCACTTCTGCACCTCAAGCAGATAGCCAAGGCCACGGGCCGTCTTGATCCTGATGCCAAGGTTCTGAAGCCGCTTACGCAAACGCGACACATGAGGTTCGACGGCCGAATCCTCGACATCGGCCCCCACACCATAGACATAGTCGGTGAGCTGGCTTTTTGGCACAATCCTGCCCCGCCGTTCCAGCAGGCATTCCAGGACGGCCATCTCCCGGCGTGGTACATCTAGCACCTGCCCTTTTGCGCTCACCTGACGAGAGGCGCGGTCGAATTCCAGATCTCCGATGGTTTCGCGGGATCCGTAGTCCAGTTGCTTGCGGCGAGACAAAGCGCGAATGCGGGCCTCAAGCTCGTCCATTTCGAAGGGTTTGACCAGATAATCATCGGCGCCCATATCCAGACCCGAGACCCGATCACTGGTTTCGGTACGCGCGGTCAGCAGGATCACGGGCGCGCTATCACCCCTGTTACGCAGAGACCGCAGAATCTCGAGCCCTGACCGGCCAGGCAGATTGATATCCAGAACGATCAGATCCGCGCCTTCCTGTTCAAGGTATTGGTTGGCTGCGTCTCCATCCGTCAGCACGTCTGCGGCATGGCCCCGGTCCCGCAGGCGATAAGCAATGGCGTTGGCGAGGGTCTCATTGTCCTCGACGATAACAATCCGCATCGGGTCTCCTGCAAGTTTCGCGCAAGGTTGGCCCTCCATGATTGCCAGATGGGAGGGGGAATCAACCCCGCAGTTCTTTAGCGATCATGGTAGCGCCAAGGGCGCTGGCGTGGTTGTCTGGTCAACAGGGAGGAACCAATGGCCATTTCCAACTTCACCCGTCGCGCCGTCGTGGGGCTGATCGCCGCCGCCGGTATCGCTGCACCTGCCGCTGCCGAGGTCGATTTCTCGGGCAAGACTGTTGAATGGGTGATCCCGTTCTCGGAAACGGGCGGGTCTGCCAAATGGGCCAATTTCTTTGCGCCGCTTCTTTCCGAAGCATTACCGGGTCAACCGACTGTTGTCGTGAAATTCATGCCGGGCGCTGGTTCGACCAAAGGCGCAAACTGGTTCCAAGAACAAAGCCATGACGATGGCACGCTGCTGTTTGGCACCTCTGGCTCTACCCAGTTCCCATACCTGCTAAGCGATCCACGCGTTCGCTATGAATACAACGACTGGATTCCGGTCATGGCGTCGGGAACAGGTGGTGTTGCCTATCTGAACGCCGAAGACGGAGCAAAGTTCGATGGCTCCGCCAACGCGCTGAAAGACACCAACTTCATCTACGGTTCGCAGGGTGCGACGCGTCTTGACCTTGTACCGCTGTTGGCCTGGCAAATGCTTGGCATGAATGTCGAGCCGGTCTTCGGCATCAAGGGTCGCGGAGACGGTCGTCTGATGTTCGAACGTGGTGAAGCCAATATCGATTATCAGACCTCGTCCGGCTATCTGGGTGGTTCCGCCCCGCTGGTTGAATCCGGTCAGGCTGTGCCGATGATGACATGGGGCGCACTGGACGCCGATGGCAACATCGTTCGTGACCCGACCTTCCCGGACATTCCGACCTTCAAAGAGGTCTGCGAGGCGACCGATGGCTGCGAAACAAGCGGTGAGGCATGGGATGCGTGGAAAGCGTTCTTTGTAGCCGGGTTCCCGGTCCAGAAGCTGGCATTCCTGCCCGGTGATACACCTCAGGAAGTAGTCGACGCATACACCGCTGCATTCCAGGCTGTGACCGAGCGCGGCGACTTTGCTGACATTTCCTCGAAGCGCGTGGGTAAGTATCCGGTGTTTGTAGGTGACGGCTCCAAGTCGGCGCTGCAAACCGCGACAAACGTCGACGACAACGCCAAGGCCTATATCCTGAACTGGCTGAAAGAAGCCTACGGTGTCGAGCTGAACTAAGCCGACCATTCACAGCGCGTGCCCAAAGCAAAGGGCGCGCGCTTTTTGAACCCTACCAAAATTGAATGAAAGGCGGCCGCTATGGAGGTTTTCGCCACCGCTCTTCCTGCGCTCAGTGACGCGTGGGGTCTGATCCTGCAACCCATCGTACTGGGGTATCTTATCCTCGGCGTCGTAATGGGGCTGGCCGTGGGCGTTTTTCCCGGGCTAGGAGGCATTGCCGGATTGTCCCTGCTGTTGCCTTTCATGTTTGGAATGGACCCGATCCTTGGGCTAGCGCTGATGATCGGTATGGTCGCCGTTGTTCCGACCTCTGACACCTTCGCGTCGGTTCTAATGGGCATCCCCGGCAGCTCTGCCTCGCAGGCCACCGTGCTGGACGGCTTCCCAATGGCTAAAAATGGCGAAGCAGCCCGCGCGTTGTCGGCCGCCTTCGCCTCATCGCTGTTTGGTGGGCTTGTCGGTGCAACTTTCCTGACCATGTTCATTCTGGTCGCGCGGCCCATCGTACTGGCATTCGGTTTGCCCGAGATGCTGATGATCACCATCCTGGGCCTGTCGATGGTTGCCATTCTGGCGGGGCGCATCCCATTGAAAGGTGTTGCTGCAGCCGGATTGGGGCTGATGGTCGGCACCATCGGAGAGGCCGACGCGGGCGGCTCCTTGCGTATGGCGACCTATGACATTCCCTATCTAACGGACGGTCTGAAACTGGTCATCGTGGGTTTGGGCATCTTTGCCGTTCCCGAAATCGTCTCACTGCTGCGGCAGGATCGATCTATCGCCAAAGGTGCCTCGCTGGGTGCCGGTTGGTTTGATGGGGTCAAAGACTGGGCCGCAAACATATGGCTTTCGGTTCGCTGTTCGATAATCGGGGTGGTCGTTGGCGTCATTCCCGGCCTCGGTGGCTCGGTCGTAGACTGGATTGCTTATGGCCATTCCGTGCAATCCACCAAAGACAAAAGCAAATTCGGCAAGGGTGAAGTGCGCGGTGTCATCGGGCCTGAAAGCTCGAACAACGCCAAGGAAGGCGGCGGGCTGGTGCCGACGCTGCTGTTCGGCATCCCGGGCTCCGGCTCGATGGCGATCTTCATCGGCGCGGTGGCTCTGTTGGGGTCGGGTGATATCGAAGTCGGTCCGAGCATGCTCAAGGACAACCTGGACATCACCTACTCGATCGTCTGGCTGCTGGCGCTGGCCAACGTGGTCGGCACCATTCTATGCATCGCAGCCTCGGGCGGGATCGCCAAGCTGACCACGATCCGTTTCACCTATCTGGCCCCGTTCCTGTTTATGTTGATCAGCTTCGCGGCCTTCCAATCCGGTCAGAACTTCGAAGACCTTCTGGCCCTATTCGTGATTGGCCTGATCGGCATCTTTCTGCGCCGTTTCGACTGGTCGCGCCCGGCCTTTCTGATTGGGTTCGTGCTGTCGAACCCGGTTGAGAAGTTCACCAACCAAGCTTTCCAGATCGCCTCATTCAGGTTCCGAAAGAGCTTTGCTGAAGGCATGGAGTATGTCTTCAGCCCCATCGTAATCGTTCTGATCATCGTCACTGTGGTGTCCGTCATTCTTGGCATTCGGCAGGCCAAAATGATCATGTCCGAGGGTGAAGTCCAATCAGGTAGCAAGCGCGCGCCGCTGGTCTTCCTGCTGGTGATCATGGCTTATCTGATCGTGGCGTTGATCAATGCCAACATGATCCCTGACTACAATATGACCGATAAGATCATCCCGCTGGTGATCGGCGGCGTGTCTTTGTTCTGCTGCGTGATCCTGTTGATCCAGATGATGCGGCGACCCGAGGGGGACGCGATCTTTGCAGACAAGGAGCTTGCTGGCGAGGACGCGAACGCGCCGCATGGACTTTGGTCAACGCTCGCGTGGTTTGCAAGTCTGATCGCGGCCACTTGGGTTGTGGGCTTCATCCTCGCCCTGATCGGCTTCCTGATCGCATTCTTCCGTATTCGCGCCGGGTCCAGCTGGCACATGACCCTGATCCTGACCGCCTGCGGCATCGGCTTCATGTGCTTCATGGCCGGGGCGTTGAACCGGGATTTCCCACCAGGTCTGCTTCAAGACATGGTGAATCTGCCGTGGCCGCTGAAATGAACGACACACTGACCCTACTGTGCCTTGAAGGAGACGGCATCGGGCCAGAGATCATGGCCGCAACGCTGGCGGTTCTACAAGCTGCTCGCCCGGTTCTGAACCGAGAGATCAAGATCGAGCAAAAGAACATCGGCTTTACCGCGTTGGATGCGGAAGGGTCGACGCTCCCACACGCAGTGATTGAAGCCGCCAAAGCTGCAGACGGCGTTATTCTTGGACCGGTATCGCACAACAGCTATCCATCAGTCGATCAAGGCGGGCATAATCCGTCAGGCATTCTGCGAAAAGAGCTTGCGCTTTTTGCCAACCACCGCCCAGCCAGAACATGGCCGGGATTGGATGCACCGTCCCGCAAGGCGTTTGATCTGGTCGTGATGCGTGAAAACCTCGAAGGCTTCTACGCTGACCGCAACATGTACGCTGGTGGTGGTGAATTTATGCCCGAACCGGACATCGCACTGGCTTTCCGGAAAGTCACGCGTGCGGCCAGCATGGATATCGCACGAGCCGGGTTCGAACTAGCCGGGTCGCGCCCTTCCAAAAAGGTGACCGTAGTTCACAAGGCCAACGTCATGCGCATGACGGACGGCTTGTTCCTTGAGTGCACTAGAACCATCGCCGACGAGTTTCCTAGTGTGGCTTACGACGAAATGCTCGTGGATGCTGCGGCGGCTCATCTGGTTCGAGACCCTTCGCGGTTTGATGTGCTGATCACGACGAACATGTTTGGTGACATTCTCAGCGACCTGGCTTCGGAACTGGCCGGAGGGCTGGGATTGGCCGGATCTCTCAACTTCGGATCTCGACACGCCGTGGCGCAGGCCCAGCACGGTTCTGCACCGGATATCGCGGGCAAAAATTTGGCCAACCCTGTCTCACTGATTTTATCTACTGAAATGTTGCTGCGACATTTGCGCGAAACCGCAGCGGCCGATCTTATCCGCGCATCTGTGGGCTTGGCTCTGTCCTTGCCCGAAACGCGCACGCGCGACCTTCGCGGCGCGCTTGGCACCCGTGAGTTCACCAAAGTTCTGACAAACCTCGTCGAGGAAGGCACGAGATGACCCAAACGGCAATCCCCTACATATTCATGCGAGGCGGCACCTCGCGGGGCCCTTATTTCCGCAGATCGGACCTCCCCGAAGATCTGGACACTTTGGCTGAAGTCCTAATCTCGGTTGTCGGAGCCGGCCATCCTCTGAATATCGACGGCATCGGCGGTGGCGCGGCAGTCACCACCAAGGTCGCGATGCTGTCGCTCAGCGACGATGACTGGGCGGACATCGACTATTTCTTTGCCCAGGTGTCGGTTGAGGAAAAGCTGGTAGATTTCAAACCGACCTGCGGCAACATCCTGTCTGGGGTCGGCCCCGCCGCAATCGAGATGGGGTTGATTAAGCCCAAAGGCGATCTGACCGAAATCCGTATCCGAGCTGTAAATACAGGAGCGAGGGTCGTCGCCAAGATACAGACACCAGGCGGTGAGCTGACCTATGATGGTGACGCAGAAATTGCGGGTGTCCCTGGAAATTCCGCGCCGGTGCAATTGAGTTTTATGGGGGTCGTCGGCTCCTCTACCGGGGCCTTTTTGCCTACAGGCAACCTGCGCGATACTGTTCAGGGCGTCGAACTGACTTGCATGGATGTCGCCATGCCTATGGCCATTGCCCGCGCGGTCGATTTTGGCCTGACAGGGTATGAAAACGCCGAAGAACTGGACGCAAATCGCGAGTTTTTCGACCGGATGGAAGACATTCGGATAGAAGCCGGGCAATTGATGGGAATGGGGGATGTTTCAAAGTCGGTGACACCCAAGTTCGGGATTTTGGCACCAGCCAAAGACGGTGGAACTATTGCCGTCAGATACTTCATGCCGTGGAAGACACATCCAACGATGGCGGTGACGGGGGCGCAGTGCATGGCGTCATGCGCTTTGACACCTGGCTCGGTTTCGGAGGGGTTGCTTGAGCGTGCTGTCAAGAGCCCCGCAGAAGTCGTTTTAGAACACGCCTCGGGGAAAATCGACGTCCTCGTGGATTTTTCAAATGAAGACGGGTTTTCGTTAAACGCTGCTGGTTTGGTGCGCACAGCGCGCAAGCTGGCTGAAGGCTCTATCTACGTGCCTCAAAGTGTTTGGGTCAGTAGTTGATTGGGTGCACTTCAATTGGTATACTTCGGTATACAATAGGAGATGTTGCGATGGATGACTACTCGGAATGCCTCGACATTGCACGCCAGGAACTCAAACTTGCGCAAGCGGCGTTACGGCGGAACATGGCAGAATACCCAACACCGATTGCAGGGTGCGACGAGCAGTTCAATCACTTGCTTGATCAAAGCCAACGCGTTCGCAACGCGCTGGCTGCACTTGAAGCACCAAATTTCATTCCAACACCAAGAAAGCTCACCCCGGGTCGGAGTTTAGAAAGCCGATGAAAGTTCACATTCTGGATGACTGGTTCGACACCCTGCGCGGTTTGGCTTGTTTCACCAAGCTTGCCGAACACGACGTGACGATCTGGACCGATCATGTTGAAGATTTCGGCAAATTGGCGTCCCGGTTGCAGGACGCAGAGGCCATTGTGCTGTTCCGCGAACGCACCAAAATCACACGCGAATTGCTCGCGCAACTTCCTAACCTCAAACTGATCAGCCAACGCAGCGTATATCCTCACGTCGACCTGAACGCTTGTTCGGATGAAAACGTGTTGCTCTGTTCAAACATGCATGGCGGGACGCCTTCCTATGCTGCGGCAGAACTGACTTGGGCACTGATTATGAGCGGTATGCGTGATTTACCGTCGCAGATGGCTTCGGTCAAAGCAGGGCGTTGGCAAGCTGGGGTGGGCAAGACTCTGCGAGGCCGTCTATTGGGTCTCTATGGCTACGGTCGCATTGCTCGCGCCGTTGCCGACTATGCTAAAGCCTTTGGGATGAAAGTGGTTTGGTGGTCGTCAGACGAAGGTCGGGCGCGTGCCTTGGCGGACGGGGTGCAAATTGCGTCCAGCCGCGAGGCATTCTTCACCGAAAGTGATGTCGTTTCGCTTCATGTGCGGCTGAAACCGGGAACGCGTGGCATAATAACAGCGTCTGATCTCGGACGCATGCAGCCGGGTGCGCTGTTTGTGAATACGTCCCGCGCAGGGCTTATCGCGCCAGGCGCGTTGCTGAACGCGCTCAACGCCGGTTGCCCCGGAAAGGCGGCCATTGACGTGTTCGACACCGAACCCCTGACCGACCCGAACGATCCGTTGCTGTCTCATCCGAACCTGATCGCCACCCCACATATTGGGTTTGTGACCGAGGACGAATTCGACCTGCAATTCGCTGATATCTTCGATCAGGTGAATGCATACGCCGACGGCGCGCCAATCCATATGATCAACCCCGAAGTCTGGAACAACACGACCTAGGTTTCACTGAAATTTCGAGTTTGCAACCTGATCCTTCAACGATCATGGGTCCACAGGATCGACCTAACACTCTGCGACGGACCCTTTACAAATGGGCCTCCACGCGCTTTCTTCCGTCGGTCGCTTGCATCAACACCTCTCAAGTCAATTTCTGCCCAAATAGAAGATGCAGGACAAAGACAATAGGGCTACGCCAACTGCTTTAACCGGGGCATCAAATCCAAAAGCTCCCTAGTATACGAATGCTGCGGAGCTTCGAACAACAAATCCGTCTCCTGAACCTCAAGCAACTTCCCATTGCGCATCACGCCCACCCTGTCACACATCTGACGTACGACCGGGAGATCGTGGCTGATAAAGAGCATAGTCAAGCCGAGATGTTCCTGCAGGTCTTTGAGAATGTTCAGGATTTGCGCTTGAATAGAGACATCCAAGGCACTTGTCGGTTCATCGCAGATCAGAAAACGGGGCTGAGTTGCGAGGGCGCGAGCAATACAAATACGCTGACGCTGTCCTCCGGAAAATTCATGTGGATACTTACGCCATGCGTCCTTAGCCAGCCCAACCCAATCAAGCAATTCGCGCACACGCGGTTCGATAGCGGCCTTAGGCAGGATTTTATGGTGATGGATGGGCTCGGCCACGAGGTCCCCGACCCTCATGCGGGGATTCAGGCTGGAGAACGGGTCTTGAAAGATCATCTGGATCTGGCGGCGGTAGGCTTGCAGAGCCTCTGCCTCCATGACTGTGACGTCTTCGCCATCAAAGATAACCCGTCCGCCATCTACGGGATAGAGCGTTCCAATCATCCGCGCGACCGTGGACTTGCCAGAGCCACTTTCGCCCACAAGGCCGAAAACCTCACCGTCGCGAATGTCGAAACTCACCTGATCGACGGCAGTGAAGTACTTGCGTTGCGATGGTAGCAGCCCACCTTTTTGCAGGAACGTTTTAGTAATGTTTTCGACTTCCAGCAGCTTGCCGGTTTTGGACAGATCAGTCTTGTCCCAATGAGCCGCCAGATCGTCGATCTTGAAGGTTCTTTCCCGCTCGCCATAATTGACCACCGGGAAACGCTCGACCTTGGTGTGCGGGCGCGGCACGGCGGCAATCAGGGATTTGGTATACTCATGTGTCGGCGCGCCGAGGATCTGATCGGTCGTGCCGCTTTCAACCACATGACCGGAGTACATCACAGTGACCGTATCCGTGGTGTCGGCGATAACACCCATGTCGTGCGTCACGAGGATCACGCCAACCTGACGTTCCTTTGCCAGTTCCTTGATCAGATCCAGCACCTGCGCTTGGACAGACACATCCAAGGCCGTTGTGGGTTCGTCCGCGATCAGAACACTGGGTTCGGTACAGAGCGCAAGCGCGATTACCACACGCTGACGCATCCCGCCGGAAAACTGGTGCGGGTACTGGTTGAAACGGTCCGCCGGGTCGGGGATGGACACGCGATCCAGCAAGGCAATGGCGCGCTTTTTCGCCTCGGACGCGGACAGGCCAAGATGCAGTTGGATCGTTTCGACCAATTGCTCACCAACCGTGAACAGCGGGTTCAGCGAGGTCAGCGGGTCCTGAAAGATCATCCCGATCTCTTTGCCCCGGATTCGGCGTTTGTCTTCGGCGTCCAACTCGTCGATGCGGCGCCCGTTCAGCCAGACCTCACCCTCTGACACATGGGCCGGAGGGTCCAGCAGACCGATCACAGCGTTGCCGGTCATGGATTTGCCTGCACCGCTCTCGCCGACAACGCCCCGGATTTCACCGGGGTGGAGATCATAGGTCACATGCTCGACCGGCTTGAAGATGCCGTGGCGGGTGGGGATTTCCACCGTCAGGTTGCGGATCGAAAGAACGGGATCGGTCATTTCAGCCTCGGGTTCAGAACATCACGCAGCCAGTCGCCCAGCAGGTTCACACTCAGCGCCAGTGCCAGCAGAGTGCAGGCGGGGAAGAACAGGATCCACCACTCGCCCGAGAACAGGAAGCCCTGCCCGATACGGATCAGCGTGCCGAGCGACGGTTGCGTTGGTGGCGCGCCAACACCAAGGAAGCTGAGCGTCGCCTCGGCAATGATCGCCAGCGCCAGCGAGATGGTCGCGATCACCAGAACCGGTGACAGCACATTGGGAAGGATATGGCGCAGCATGATCGTCAGCGGGCTTTGCCCGATGATGCGCGCGGCGGCGACATAGTCCTTGTTTTTCTCGACCAGCGTGGCACCTCGGACCACACGAGCGAACTGCACCCAATCGGACAGGCCAATGGCCAGGATCAGCACCCAGATCGCCATTTGGTCGCGGTATTCCACCGGAGTAATGCCTTTGGCGATGCCAAAGATAAGCATGGCCAGAAGAATCGAAGGGAAGGTCAGCTGAACATCCGCCGTGCGCATGATGATGGTTTCAGTCCAGCCCCCAAAATAGCCCGAGAGCAGGCCCAGAATAATGCCCAGAACCATCGCAAACAGAACGGCCGCCACCCCAACAAATAACGAGATCCGCATTCCGTACAGGATGGTCGAAAACACATCCCGCCCCTGATCGTCGGTGCCCATCAGGAAGCTTTCGCCTGTAAAGGCATTGGGTTCCATCGGCGGGGTGAAGCCGTTCATCAGGTTCAGGCTGGCCGGGTCAAACGGGTTTGTCGGCGCAATCAACGGTGCAAGGATGGTGGCGAGGATCAGGAACAAAGCCACAGTCGCTGAGACCATCGCGACGGGCGAGCGGCGAAAGGCGTAGAACTGGTCGCTGTCCAGAATGCGTCTCACTCGGCTCATGCGCTGACCCTCAGGCGCGGGTCGATGAAGGCATAAAGGATGTCGACCGCAAGGTTGATGGTGACAAAGATGACCGAAATCATCATCAGGTAAGCTGCCATGACAGGAATATCCACGAACTGGATTGCGTTGATGAACAGAAGGCCGAGACCCGGCCACTGGAACACCGTCTCGGTGATGATGGCGAAGGCGATGATGGCCCCCAGTTGCAGACCGATGATGGTGATAACCGGGACCATGGTGTTTTTCAGCGCATGGCGGAAATTGATGGTCCGGTCGCTGAGGCCGCGGGCGCGGGCAAAGCGGATATAGTCTTGCCGGAGGACTTCCAGCATCTCGGACCGCACCAGCCGCATGATCAGGGTCATCTGATACAGACCCAATGTAATCGCTGGCAAGATCAGCGCCTTAAGCCCGCTGCTGGTCAGCAAGCCGGTGTTCCACCAGCCCAGATCCACAACCTCTCCGCGCCCAAAGCTTGGTAGCCATCCAAGCTCGACCGAGAAGACGTAAATCAACAGGATGCCGATCAGGAAGGTGGGCAGGGATACCCCGATCAGAGAGGCTGACATGATGAAATTCGCGGCAAACCCGTCTCGCCGGATTGCGGTGAAAACACCCAGTGCGATGCCTAAGACTATGGCAAATACGGCCGAGACCAGCGCCAGTTCCAGCGTCGCCGGAGCGCGTTCGGCCAGGATTTCAGCGACCGGACGCCCCTGACGGAAGCTGACGCCGAAATTGCCCTGTACCGCTTCTTGCAGAAACTTCACATATTGCACCGGAAACGGCTGATCGAGTCCCAACTGAGCGCGCAGACGTTCCACATCTTCCATGGTCCGCTCTTGCCCCAGCATGTTGTCGATCGGATCACCGACAAAGCGGAACATGGAAAAGGCGACAAGGCCCACGACGAACAGAACCAGCGCCGACTGGGCAACGCGCCTGATAATGTATGACAGCATTTAGTTGACCGTGACCCAGCGCAGAAGGAAGAAATTGTCGGGCCGTTGTGTCAGCTCGATATTGCTGCGCGCGCCCCAGACCAACGGCTGGACGTACAGCGGCACATAGGCGACCTCATCCTGAAGTATGCCTGCAACCTCATCCAGCATTGCCTGACGGGTAGGCTCATCGATCTCGGACTGGATCAGTGGCAGCAATTCATCCACGCGGGCGTTGGAATAGCCGCCAAAGTTCCACGAACCCAGCTTCTTTTCCTCATTGGGTGTCGATGCGAGGAAACGCACAGGATGCTCGGCGTCAAATGTGCCCGGTGACCAGCCCAGCAGATACATATCGAAGTCGTCGGCCCGCAGCTCAGGCCAATAATTTTGCACGGGCATCGCATCGAGCGTCACGTTCAATCCAACTTGCGTCAGCATAGCGGTAATGGCCTGACAAACGGATTCGTCGTTTAGGTAGCGGTTGTTGGAGCATTTGAAGCTGACTTCGGCCCCTTCGGCTCCCGCTTCGGCCAGCAACGCCTTCGCGCCTTCTGGGTCGTAGGCATATGGGTCTGCGTTTGCAGCCGAATAGCCACGCATCGCCGGGCTGACCAACTGGCTTGCCACTTCGGCGTTGCCGCGCATGATGGTTTGAAGGATAGCTGGTACATTAACTGCCTTGGCAACGGCCTCGCGTACGCGCACGTCGCCAAAAACGTCGGTCCCGCCTTGGCCCGTTTCACTTGCGCCTTCCTGCTGGTCGAAGCCCAGCATGATGACACGTGCTTCGATGCCCTGAATGACTTTCACGTCCGGGTTGCCCTGCAACCGGGCGACGTCCTGAATGGGAACCGGGTTGATGAAATCCACATCGCCTGAAAGCAGAGCTGCCAGAGCGGTCGCTGGATTCTGGATAGGCACCAGTTCGGCACGAGTCAGGTTGTGCTCGGTCTCGCCCCACCAGCCTTCGAAGGGCTCTAGAACCGTGCGCAGGCCCGGCTCTCTCGCGGTGACGCGGAAGGCACCGGTACCGTTGGCGTTGAGCGTTGCGTAGTTACCTGCTTCTTTGTCGGGAAGGGCTGTGTCATTTGTCTCGGCCCAGCCGCTATCCATGATCATCCAGTTGGCGATGCTGTCGGGAAAGATTGGGTTTGGTGCGGTGGTCATCACGTCGACGGTGTAATCGTCAACCTTGACCACCTCGCTGACGGGCGCGAACCAGCTGCGGGTGTCCGAGTTTTCGTCAGACGCCCGCAGGTACGAGAAGATCACGTCATCCGCATTGAATTCAGACCCATCATGAAACGTTACGCCCTCGCGCAGCTTGAACCTCCATCCAGCTCCGTCCCGGATGGTTTCCCAACTGGTCGCAAGCGCCGGTTCAATGGTCATATCCTTGCCTCGCCGAACAAGCCCCTCATAGACATTGTTCAAAAAACCCAGAACTGGGGCGGAGTTGACCGCATGAGGATCCATTGTTTGCGGGTCTGTTGTGACGGCAAACGTGAACTCTTCGGCTGCGACGGGTAAGGCAAGCGCGCCCAAAAGCGCGGCAGTGGTCAGACGTTTCATGATAGCTCCCACTTTTTGGTGGCGGGCCCCGTATTTCGAGGCCCGGCCACGTTTCTTAGTTCAGGCCGAAATGCTTGACCATAGGCTGATCTTCTGGATCAACGTTGATGTCCAGGTTTTCAGCCATACCCCAGTTCAGCACTTGATGGTGGATCGGAATATAAAGCTGTTCGTCCTGCACCACACGCCAGATCTCGGCGATAGCCTGATCGCGCGCAACAAGATCCGTGTTCGAGGCCAGCGACTTGATCTTGGCATCCAACTCATCATTGTCATACCCGGTGCCGTTCCACGTCCCGATGTCGCTTTCACGGCCATGGACGAGGAAGTTGAAGATGTATTCCGAGTCATAGGTCGGAACGCCCCATCCCAGCATGTAGAAATCGGTCTTGCCATCCGTGATCAGCGGGAAGTGCTGTGCCTTGGGTTTGGCATCCAGATTCACCGTAATGCCGATCTGACCCAGCATCCCGACAGCGGCCTGACAGATGCCTTCATCGTTGATATAGCGGTCATTGGGGCAATCTAACCGGATCGAGAAGCCGTCGGGATAACCCGCCTCGGCCAACAGAGCCTTCGCGCCCTCGACATCCGTGCTGCTTTCACCGTCCATCTCGGCGGTCCAGCCGTTGACGAAAGGCGGTGCGATCATCCCGGCAGGTTGCGACTGACCGCGCATAACCACCTGTTGGATGGCGTCCCGGTTGATCGCCTTGGACATGGCCTGACGTACCCGGACGTCGGCAAGGGGGTTCTTGCCATCGACGTTGTCCGCTTCGATATCATCCCCGCCCTGGTTCATACCAAAGAAGATCACCCGGTTTTGCGGTGCTTGCTTGACGACCAACCCGTCCACAGCATTCACCCGGTCCAGATCCTGCACCGGCATATCCTGAAGGAAGTTCACCTCGCCCGACAGCATCGCAGCAACGCGGGTGGCGTCGTTCTGGATCGGTGTATAGATGATTTCGCTGATCGCCATCGGGAACTGATCACGACCCCAATAGTCTTCGTTCCGCTCCATCACGGTTTTCACATCGGGCTCGCGGCTAACCAGCTTGTAGGGGCCGGTGCCATTTACATTCACAGTCGCAAAGGTGATCTCACCACCTTCAAAGTCCTGAACGTTGACCGCGTTGTTCGCCTCGGTCCAGCCTTTGTCCATGATAAACAGGTCGGTCAGGTTCGCCGGCAGGATCGGGTTCGGCCCGTCGGTCACGATCTCGACCGTGTGGTCATCAACAGCACGCACCTCGACAATCGAGTTGATTAGCTCTTTCATGTCCGAGTTCGGTTGTTTCGCGCGGTTGATACTGAACACCACATCCTCGGCGGTGAAATCAGCGCCATCATGGAACTTCACGCCCTGACGCAGGTTGAACACCCAGACATTCGGATCACTCTCGCTGGGGGCCCAATCGGTGGCCAGCGCAGGCTCAAAAGCGCCGGACGTGTCGCGGATAATCAGAGGTTCATACATCTGGTGGCGCACGGTATGCGTCGGCCCTTCGTTTTGCGAATGCGGGTCAAGCGTCAGCGCATCCCCCGAGCGCGCCCAACGCAGGGTTTCTGCATTGGCCAACGACGTCGTCGTCATCAAAAGCGCAAGCGCGAGTATTGGTTTGTTCATGTTTTTCTCCCATTTTGCAGATGCTTATCTGCTTTGAATTCGCGATGCTCTGTCGCAAATTTCTGTGAACGTTATGGTTGTGGATAGCATACCAACTGCGAATGCATGTCAATCGTTCAACGCGGTGCTGAGTTGCCAAACGTTTGCAACGCGGAATTTTTTGATGACAGCTACTCTCTAAAAAACATCGTAACCTGCGCTTCAATTGTCGTTGAAGTCAAAGAACTTTTATAAGGCGGCACCAATTGCAAACCGTACCAGGGCGGTGAGCAAGACTATCGTCCACTCACCAATCCCAGCGGAACCAGATTACAGCTCTAAGACAACTTTTCCGACCGCAGCTCCGGTTGTAAGGCGTGTGTAAGCCGCGTCGACATTGGTCCATCCGAACTTATGTTCGTCAACAATCGGTTTAAGCCGGCCCGCGTCCACAAGATCTGCCAGATTCTGCAGGATTTCACCATGGGTTTGCCGCCCGACATTGTGCATCATAGGGATCAACATGAAGACGACGTGCAGGGACAAACCTTTGAAATGCACAGGCGTCAAATCGATTTCGACCATAGCGACCGTTGAAGCGACGTGGCCGTTGAGTTTCGCAGCTTCGAACGAGTTCTTCATGTTCGCTCCACCCACAGTGTCAAACACCACGTCGAAGCCTACGCCTTCGGTATGTTCAGCCACATAGTCCGCGACTTTTTGGGTCGTGAAGTCCACGGGCCGCGCACCCAGACCCTTGATCAACGCCAATTGATCCGAACCGCGACCAGTTGCGGACACGGTGGCACCAAGATGACGGGCGATTTGGACGGCGACATGACCAACGCCACCCGCGCCGCCTTGAACCAGCACATTTTGCCCTTCGCTGACACCGGCGCGGGTCAGCCCTTCGTAGGCGGTGATGCCGACGAGAGGCAGCGCTGCGGCTTCTCGCATGCTCAGAGTCTTCGGCTTGTGTGCAATCAGACGGGCGTCCGAGTTGATGTACTCTGCCAAGGCACCCGGCAGGTTCATCAATCCACCGGCGCAGCCGTAAACCTCATCACCGGGGGCAAAATCGGTTACGCCTTCACCAATTGCGACAACCGTACCAGCAAAATCCATGCCAAGAACGGCGGGCAATGCAGGGGACAGGGGCAGGTCCGCGCCCATGCTTCGGATCATTGTGTCGACGGTGTTGACACTGACCGCGGCCACTTTGACAACCACATGTCCAGAAGTCGCGACCGGGTCGGGCATTTCAACACGCTGGAACGGTGCGTTTGGCCCGTAGGAGTTTAGAACCATTGCTTTCATTGGGATGTTCCTTTTGCAACGTAGCATCGGGCGCGTCGCTTTTTTGCGCACCCGATGGGATCAGTGTTTTGGTGGTTGGTCAGTTGATGTCCTGCACCTGCATCACGAGATCGCCCCAATTGCGCTGGTTTTCGATGTCGTGCTCCAAACCTTGTTCATCCGCGATGGTGAAACGTTTGACGGCCGGAGTTTTGCTGGTGGCCTGATAAAGCCAATAGGCTTCTGCCTTCAGCGCCTCATCAATGGGTTTGTCGATGGATTCATAAACCATCTGCTTACAGGCATTGATCGATTCCGCCGGGAATTTTGCGATCCGTTCAGCCAGCGCGGTCACATACGGGCCAATTTCATCCGGCTCCAGAGCCTTGTTGATGGTGCCCAGGCGTTCTGCGTCATCCGCGCCATAGTCCTGCGCACTCAAGATGATCTCAAGCGCCTTGCCAAGACCGGTCTGACGCGCCATGCGCGAGGCACCACCGCCGCAGGGCAGAATTCCCATGCCGACCTCCATCTGCATAAACTTGAACTTACCCCGCGCGGCAAAGCGCATGTCGAGCGCCAACGCCAGCTCGTGCCCACCGCCGCGTGCAAACCCTTCCAGCTTAGCGATAGTGGCTTGCGGCACCTTGCTTATCCGTTCGCATACTGACTGGAGATCCAGAAGCTGTGCATCCTGCCGGGATACCGCCTCGGTCGACATGTCCTTGAGCAGGTCGGTGTCATAATGACAGACCCAGATTTCCGGATTGGCGGATTGAAAGATCACGACCTTGGTGTCGCGGTCCCGCTCCAGTCGCATGGCCAAGCTGTTGAGGTCGGCTAACATTTCCTGGCCTTGCACGTTCACAGAGCCGAAGTCGAATGTCACCGTGGCGATGCCGTTTTCGACGGCGACCTCAAAAGTTTGAAAGTTCTCATATTTCATCAGGCTGCCCTTTCTTGGGCCTCGACGCGATACGCGCGAGGGGGTTGGGGGGGGTAAAGGTGATTGTGTTTGGCGCGGTCGCGCCGCTTGGGTCAGCCCGTCTGGCTGATCAAGGTTCTGATGGTGTTCATGACTTCGGCGGTGTGGTCCTTGTCGCGTGCAGCAGCGTGTGGATCAGCGAAATCCCCGCTGTCATTGTCAAAGTAGGCGCCGGACGCGCCAGCGAACCGCTCACCCAGTGCCGCATCAGTCAGGATATCAGCGCCGATGTTCATGTCGTTCCCTGAGATGCCAAAGCCCTCTTGCACCATCTTTGAGGCGAGTAATGATCCGGGATTTACAGCGACCATCATCGGCGCATCGGTTAGCGCTTTGGCCCATTCAAGGGTCCAGATGGTGATCGCCAGCTTGCTTTGCGCATAGGCGTCCATATCCGCCAGCGGGACTTGGCCCAGCATAGCCTGAATGTTGACCGGGGCCTGCGCTGCTGACGACAGGTTCACAACGCGCCCGTCGTCGGGCATGATCGGCAACAGCAATTCGGTCAGCAGATACGGTGCAAGCGTGTTGACGACAAAGCGAATGTCCTGCCCGTTCTCAAGCACGGTTTGCGGGGCTTTCAACACACCTGCGTTGTTGATCAGCACATCCAGTTGGTCATGTTTGGCGCGTATGTTGTCGGCCAGCTTTCGAACCGCGGACAGATCGCTCAGATCAGCAGAATAGGTTTCAACATCGCCACCAACTTCGGCGGCGGCGCGCTCTAACTTGGAGGCGCTGCGTCCGTGCAGCAGTACCTTGTGCCCCTCGGCGGCCAGTTTCTTCGCCGTGAGCAAGCCAATGCCGTCAGTGGAGCCAGTGATAAGAATAGTCTTGGTCATCGGTAAGATCCTTCAGGAAAAGTGAGGCAGCACAACGTCCGCCAGATGGTCGAGGGTTGCGTCGATGGGTGCCTGATTGAACCTCAGGTTCAGTGCGACGTGATTGACCCCGAGAGCTTCGATCTCACGCAGATAGCTAAGCAAAAAATCGGTGCCGGACTGAAACCCAAGATGAATTGAACGCGGTGGTGCAACGGGGTCGGCAACGACATCGACATAGAGCGATTGCATAACGGGCTTATCCGGTTGGCCCGCCGCCTTCACGCGTTGTCGGTAATCCGCAATGACTTGCCCTTGGGCCAACGCGTTGCGCGGATAGGTCATCCAACCGTCGCCGTTCTGTGCCACCCAATCAGGTGTTTGCTGGCTGCCACCAGTGATGAGCATCGGCAGGCGGGTTCCGTGCGGTTTAGGCAACAGGTCAATCCCACCAGATAGCGTACCTTGCGCGTTCTCATGTGTGGGGTAATCCGATCCAACCGCGCGAATGTATTCCACGCTCTCACGAAAACGAGCCCCGCGGCCATCATAGCTTTGGTTCATCGCCGGGTACTCCTCAGGCCGATCGCCAGAAGCGATACCCAATAGCAATCGCCCACTCGAGAGTTCATCTGCCGTCGCCGCTGCCTTGGCGACATGTGCGGGGTGGCGCAATGGAAGGATCACACTCGACGTTCCAAGTGCAATCCGATCCGTCGCCGTTGCGAGCGCACCCAGATAGACAAACGGATCGAAAACCTGTCCGGGATCACCGAAGCTTGGAACATTGAAGGGCACGTCGCGTAGCCAAAGTGCTGCAAACCCAAGTTCTTCGGCTTTCTGAGCAGCTTCCAGATGCCCCCGCAGTGTCGGCTCTGCTCCGACGGCGTATGGTTCGAGCGGCAACACAAGACCAATGCTCAGCCGCCTCGGACGAAACACCCGATTGTAGGCCGAATTGATCTTCGCAAACTCAGTGGGCTGCCTATCATCCAACACGTCTGTCACCCTTTAATAGCGCACTAAAGTGCGGCTCTCGATGCTTTTGCGGATAGTCGTGACGTTTGGGTCCTCGACCATGTCGAGCGCGCTATGCGCAATCGATGGTAGCCCCTGATTGTCGTAGATGTTGAAGATCGCGACCTCCTCGGGCGTCATCTTGGATTGATAGATCCACTCATGTTTGGGGTTTCCCGCCAGCCCCATGATTTGCCCTGTGCGGTCGGGATAGATCAGGTCCAGAAGAACCCAGTCAGATGGCTCAACCGATGATGGGCGAACAAAGCCCAAAGGTGCCGAATTGATCGGATGATCCACAGGGCGCCATACATTGACAAAAGCGTAGTGACCTTGCGCCCACTCCGCTGCGGCCCCGGCGCCCAGCAAGTCGATAAGCCGTTGTTCGGCTCCGTCCTTGCTGTAGTCGCTATGAACATTGCGCGCCGGTTTACGTATTGCTTCGGGGTCGTCCACCCGAACAGTGTGATCAAAAACAACGACCTCTCTCGCACCCAGCTTGTCCTGCAGCATCGCTTTGATTTCCGCATCGTAAGTCGGTTTCCAGCCGTCGCCTGCAAAGTCTCGGACCTGCGTTTCAAAGGGCGTGATTTCAACGGCATCACGCGCAAATGAAATCGACGTCGTCGTTGTTCGGTTGTCCGCTAGCACAACGGATGTCGCGACGAGTTCAGGGGAAATCAGGTGGCCAGCGACCCCGCCAGCATCAAGCTCAAAGGCTTGCCGGTAGGATTTGTGAACATGGTAGTTGACTATGGCTGTCCGTGTCATGTGCGCCTCCTGCCAAAGCTTTGCGGTCTCTTTGAAAAGGATTTAACGTCGATCAAATTGCAGATAAACTGCCCAATCATGTATTGATAATTCGGAAAATAAATATAATGGGCTTAGACACAGACGCGCTTCGCTTGTTTATAAAGGCGGCAGAAATGCTGAACATCAGTGCGGCGGGGCGCGCGTTGGGTATGGCTCCAGCCGTCTCAAGCGCAAAGCTCGCCAAGCTAGAGCAAAGCCTAGGTTCCGAACTTTTGCACCGTACAACTCGCAAAGTGTCGCTGTCTGTCGAAGGTGCAGATTTCCTGCCTTTCGCCCGAGAGATCATCGCACAGGAGGAGGCTGCACTTACGGCGTTGGGCAAGCAAACGACCACCATCCGAGGCACCTTGCGCTTCGCTGCACCGAGCACCTTTGCACAACTCTACATAGCACCGATTATACCAAAGTTTCTTAAACAGCATCCCGACCTTACACTCGATTTACGTCTATCGGATGTTCAGTTTGATCTGATTGAAGGGAGTTTTGATCTGGCGCTCAGGAACGCGCCGCTTGTCGACACCAGCCTCAAAGGTCGAAAATTGGCAGATGACCGCCGCATTCTTTGCGCTGCACCGCACTATCTGGAAACGTACGGCACCCCCAAGACACCTAATGATCTGACCAACCACCACCTGATCGCTTTCCAAAATCGCCAACCGCGCCCGCTGACGGGACCAGCGGGCGAGAATGGGGTTTTCAATCCAGGATCAGCCAAAGGCAAATTAATTATCGATGACGGCCAAAGCCAGGTGTGTGCCACGTTGGCAGGGGCAGGAATTTCTTTGAACGCTCTGTGGAGTGTGCACGAGCATCTGAAATCGGGCCGATTGGCGCACGTCCTACCGAACTTCAATGCCAAAGAGGGCAATGTTCTTTGGCTAATCTACCCCAAGTCCAATGTGTTGTCCCCTAAGGTTCGCGTTTTTATGGATTTTCTGATCGAAGAAATTGGCGCAAAACCGCCTTGGGAATTGTGAATCCAAAGTCAGCCAAGCGCTTCAAAGTGTCAGCAAACCATTGTTTTGAAGGCGCTAAACCCCGAGGGCTGCGTTAAATTTAGAGGTCGATGAAGCTCAGATTTTTTGATCGACCCAGAATTCCAATGAGGCTGCAACCGGTAAGGCAAGTGTGCTGAGGGGAAGAATAAAAGCGACTGGCAGGACTAACAAAGACGATTAGTGACACGGCCCAATCGCCTTGGCTATGGTTCGGAACCGGCGTTCAATTTGGTGGGCTGACCTTCTGCTTGCGAGAAACTGAACGGCGAAAGCGGCGATAGGGGAGCACATGAGGGTTTGGCTATTTAGAATTATTGGGCTTGTCGCATTACTTGCATTCGCAGCAGTCGCTTTTGTTTGGTTGTTGCTTGCGTCTCCAATGTTCTCGGACATGCGGCGCGGCCTTGTTGAAAGAGTTCTTTCGGAACAAATTGGTCGCCCCCTTTTGGTGAACGATGATGTAAGCGTCGCGCCTGGCCGCATTAGTCACATATATGTCGGTGGGGTGGTCATCCCGAGCCTGACAATGCCGGAGTCACCACTTGTAGAATTGAACCTGTTGGAATTGGAGTTGGATATTGTCGCCTTGACCAACGGGCGTCTGCATTTTGACAATCTCGCCGTGGAAGGGCTCCAAGCAAATCTTCTGACGGCCACAGACGGCACAACAAGCTGGCGAAAAGGCAGGCCCACACCCAAGCCAGCTTCCGAGGAAACAGTATCGGCGGATGATCAAAAAGACGTCGCGAGCGCTGATAGTACCGATGAGATCGACACCGAAAGCAGTGGAATCCTGAACTTTCTGAGCGACAAGAACGTCAGCTTCAAGTCGATCGGGCTAAACATCGACGACAAGGTTTCAGGCTTCTCGTTTGTGTTTGACCTACAGTCACTCGCTCTGGAACAAGCGGATCATGGAAAGAGAACGAAGGTCTCTGGTTCCGGCTCCGTCAACGGTCAGGGTTTCCAAATCGAAGGCGATTACCCCCATGACGCGCCATTTACGACACGGGCCAGTTTCGGAGAAATGACCGTAAGCTACGATGGCGAGCCTTTCTCAGAAGACGAAGGTGGTGGCTATCGAGCTGTGTTGAAAATGGACACAGGTGAATTCGGTGATTTTCTAGACGTCATCGGGCTGGAACGCGTTCTGGAAGGCAATGGCCAGTTGCAGGCTGAACTCGTGTCTCAGGACGCTCTTAAGATCGAGGCGTTTACAACAACTGTCAGCCTGGAGGATGGGCAGAAACTCGAAGCTGAGGGTTCAATAGATGACCTCTACACCGCTCAGGGCGTCGATCTGCTTTTCAACGCGCGGCTTCATCCCGAAGGACAGCCTCCGCTAGCAGCGAAAAGTATCCAGGAACTGAAGTTCACTGGCTTTGAAATGCATATGGTCGGATCGCTGGCTTCCTTCGAATTCGAGAAGTTACTGTTCCAAACCAATGCATTTGACCAGGGGTTGGACGTAATCGGCCCAGCATCCATCGAAAGTATTCGCCGCATGCCAGACGGACGGCTCGCCATGCTGGGCATTGCGCTGCAAGCCGGCCCAACTGAAGAGCCTGTCCTGAAAGCCGAAGGTGAAATCCTCGATCTGCTTCAGCTTCAGGACGTAACATTCGATGGTGTGCTGAACGGGCCCGCCAAGTTGATTTTGCCCAACCTCGATGACGACTATGTTGACCAATTCGGCGGCATCAAGGCCGATTTCAACATATCCAATGCGGGCGGGCCGGTTTCACTCAACAGGTTTAACGCGGCTACTTACGACACTGATCTCTGGGCGCTTGATCTCGCACTATCTGTCAACGAGCTAAAAGGACTGGCTGGTCTCGATTTTGACGTGAAACTGGACGTCGACGACAGCGCCCAGTTTCTGACCGCAGTGAATCTGCAACCTGTTGAAATCGGATCACTCGCTATCGATGCTGAAACCTCCAAACAGGGCGAGGACTTTGATGCCGCAATCCAGTTCGAAGCAGGGTCCTCGCATCTTCTTGCGGCTTTGGACGCAAAATTTCCCGAGGGTGCTTCTGTTGTTCGGGGCAAAATCACGAGCGAAAGGCTCGATCTCAACGACCTGAAGAACCTGACTGCCGCACTGAACCAACTGAAGAGCCTAGTAGGCGAAACCTCAAAAGAACCTGAAGCCGAAGTTCAGCCCTTGGTTCTGCCGAAGGAGACAGACGTCCAGCCCTTGGTGTTGCCAAAGGAAAAAGGGAAGCCTGCCGATCTTCTGGATGTGCAGCGCGTGCTGCGAGAAGCTGACGTCGAGGTACAAATCGATTTCAAAGAGATTGTAGGCCAGCAAGGTGTAACCTCTGTTTCAAGCCAACTGTCTGCAAAAGACGGAACCGTGGATTTCGGCCCTCTCCAGATGGCTTATGGCGGCGGAAACTTCAGCCTGAGGGCGGTCATGGATCTGATTGATTCACCCGATTGGCTTTCATTGTCGGGATCAACTTCGGGATGGGAATTCGGTGAGATCCTTGATGAGTTTGGAATTGGCATTGATGCCTATGGACGTTTGAGCGGTGAGTTCAACGTTTCTGGCAGTAACGCCTCGGGCAAGGCCTTCGTTAATTCGATGCGCGGCAACGCGTCTTTGTCGATGTCGGAGGGCTACATCAGCACCAGCCTATTGGAACTGGCGGGGCTGGGCATTTTCCCTTGGCTGTTTTCAGAAGAGTTCAGACAGGGCTACACCGACATCACTTGCGTGGTTGCTCCGGTTGCTATTCAGGCCGGGCGAGTCAGTTCAAACTCCATCGTCATCGAAACAGGGTCAGTTCAATTGGTGGCCAGGGGGCAAGTGGACTGGCTGAACGATAGCATAGCGCTCAGAGCGGAGCCTCGGCGCGTTGGCAAACCGCTGTCTCGAAGCGCCTGGCCCTTTGATGTGACGGGCCAACTTTCGTCGCCAAAGTTCAAGCTGGATGTGGGCGGGTCCAGAAACAAGGCCCCGGAAGGCGCTGATGCTATGCCTGCCGACAGGCAACCCTGTGTGCCGGACATCAATCAATTGCAGTAGTCGGACGCTAACTAGTTCTTCAGTGGTTCCGGCTGTTCGGCCTGACACGTCAGAACGGCCTCAATGGCTTTTGCAGACCCGCTGAGGTCGAGTTCAACCTCGGCCCCACTTTCGCCAATGATCGTAACACTTTGGCGCTTTCCAAACTCGGTTACAAACGCCGGGTTGTCGAAAAAGGCGTAGCCACCCGGCACGCCATTCTTGAAGACACCAACAGCTTCGCCTTCGAATTTCGCATCACCAAAGTCGAACTTTACGATACCCGTTGCACCGTCCTCGATTTGAACCCAGGCCGGATTATAGGCTGCAAAAAAGCCGCCGGCCTGATTGGGTGCTGCGCCGATTTCAACGGTCATGTCATTTTCAAAGGGCTTCCACGCGAGACAGCCATTTCCCTTTTCGGGATCAATCAGGATTGTCCAATCCCCGGATTCACCCCACCGTTCCATCCCAGCGGCCCACACCGCGCCAGTGGAGATCAATGCCATTGCTGTCAGCGCCAACTTGTTCATTCGATGCCACACACTTGTTCTGCTGATCCTTGGATGCGATCAGATTATCGCGCTAGCCCAATCGAATACAACCATTCGCTTTCTGGAATATTGAACCACCACCAATGCGCCCTTGTCCTTAAAAAGAAATCATTTTCGCCCTCTGCCAGAGAAAACATGACGCTCAACTCCCCTAGAATTCGCCAGAGTTGTTCCAAGTCTCTTTCGGTCGACATGTAGTCCTTTACAAGATCTGTGCGCCCTGCCATCGGGACACTGTCGACGAACCCTTGCACCACGGTTGTTTTCGCCTCGGTGAAATCGAGATCTTCGATTTCGGTTGGGCCATCCACCATGCTGCGGCCTGAGGCAGTTGAACACGCAAGCGAGCTTCGTGAAGCTAAGGCGCAAGTGAAAGCGTTGGCGGTAGAACTGGAACGATTGGTCCGTCAACAAAAAGCAATGCTGGGCCTACGCGCAGAGCAAAGTGTGTGAGGAATACCGGACTATCGTCGTGTCTTGAATCAAAGTCGACAGAGCGCTTCAAATCCTACGCTACATTCTCCAAGATATATGCAAGCTCTCAGTCCGAAGCGGATCTTCAAAATCCGACTTTGTAATTCTCGTGTAGCGGACCAAACGGCCGTTAACGGCAAAGAACCGAATGACCGTATTGATGCCGCGCACCCGGTTTTTGAGCGCGCGGCTTGTGGTGTTACTCGCTTCGAACAATGTCCGAGTAAGCCCCATTCAAGTGGAGTGTGACGGTGACCGCCTCATCGTCTCTGTTGCGCCAGAACCAGCCGTGATCACCGGCGAAGGGTGTTTCAAAACTGCCTTCGCCTTTCGTTTGACCGCGCCCTTTCTCGTAGGTCACGTTTTGGTCGCCCGCATGTGCGTGGAGGTCGAAGTTGATACGACCACCTTCAGCCACCCAAGAGTAGAACAGGGTCTCGCCCTCTTGCATGGTTGCCTTGATCTCGGTGAACTCACCCGATTCAAGCGTGAACGTGATTGTGTCCTGCCACGCTCCTTGAGCGCGCGCCGTTCCAACAAACAGACCAACGATGTCGCCCAGCAAGTTGGACGACTGGTCAGCCCCGTGAAGCTGTTGATCTTGTTCGGCTTCATCTGTCAGTTCCTGTTTGATTTCACCCATCTCAGTCAGGCCAAGCACGCGGCCCGCACCCGTTGGGTCGATCCCGTATTCCGCGGGCAGCACAACAGCGACCAGTATCGCCCCGGCGCTGATAGCTGCGATGACCGTGGAGCGAAGAAGCTGGGCTGAACTGGGCAATTCATCGAGGCTCGGTTTTTTTGCATTAAACATCTGTGCTGTTCCTTATGCGGCTACGAAGTAGCCAGTGAGTTGGTATCCCATCAGCACAAAGCCGATGGTCATCATGACGACATTGACGGTGTAGGCTTGTTCGAAAAACTTGGCGCTTTTTCGCCAGTACCCCATGACGATGAGGATGGCTGCGAGCGCCAGCAGTTGACCGATCTCGACGCCAACATTGAAAGCCAGAAGGTTAGGCAGAAGCCCGTCTGGTGCGATCTGATAGTCCAATATCTTCGTGGCCAAGCCGGTGCCGTGAAACAGGCCAAAGATGAAAGTCGCTGCCTTGGTGTTGGGCTGGAAGCCGAACCACCGCTGATAGGCCCCAAGGTTGTCGAGCGCCTTGTAGACAACGGACAGCCCGATAATGGCGTCCACAATGTAGGAACTGATGCCCCAGCCGAACCAGACGCCTGCAAGCATCGTGATGGAATGCCCCACTGCAAAGAGGCTCACGTATACTGCAACGTCTTTCGATCGATAGAGGAAGAAGACGACGCCAAGGAGGAACAGGATATGGTCGTAGCCCGTCACCATATGTTTGGCCCCGAGATACATGAAGGGGATGATGTGCACGCCCCAGATTTCTTGGATGTAGCCAGCGTCGCCGGGCGTAACATCATGCGCCATAGCTGCGCTTGTCGATAGCAGCAACATGGATAGGATGAAGAACGCGAGACGCTTAGAACTGCGCCTGACGCCCTCATTGAGGGTTCTCATGGATTAACTCCGCATAGTAGTTGGATTGATCAGTGGTGCGCGAGAGCCGCGCAGTGCCGATCAAGCGCGCGGAGGTCGGTCTATTCGGAACTGACGGGTGGGGCCGTTGGCGGAAGCTAGCCGTCGCCAGGCCTCGCCTGGGTGAAATTCAGGTGCGATGCCGGGGCCGCTGGTAAGAAACGCCTGATTGTGGTCATGATCCACCACATCGTGGCTATGGCCGTGCATCGCCCAGAATAGGTCTTCTTCGAAGCCATGTGAATGGCCATGATCTTCAACCATTTCCAAATGGTCTTGGATCGTCTCAAATATCGCCGGTGCATGAGAGAATGATGGCGTTACGGACCAAACGACCAACGCGAGACAGAGGGCAGCCAAGCCAACTCTCTGAATGTGCTCGTAAGCCTGTTTCATCACATCTGTCTGCCCGGTGATCGCAGCCTTTATGCGGCCGCCATGATTTTGTTAACTTCTAACTTAGTGTGCGCCACGTGGTCAATTCCGGACAACAGACCATCGGATAGATTGGTTTGTTTTGGACCTGTCGCGGCACCCGAAGCGACAACTGCGCATGGCTGCCCTTCGTTCATCTTGCAGCATCGGTCAGATTGGACTCGGTGCTGCCGTTCTCTGCGGCTTGCATGATTGACTGGTTGCAGCCCAAAGCGGACATTCGTGACAAGGATTTGCAGCTTTTGTTTCGGACCATAAGCCGTCAGAGACTGATGGGAGGTGTCGTCACACTTGTTAGGGTCGCCGTTGCAAGCAGGATCAGGACAACAGCCAACATCTCTATCGAAATCGACCATCGGAGAACAATTGTCGCGCCACGCTTCTCAGCCCTGAGAGCCGGAACAAATCTCAACTTGTTCAACGCCGCGATACCAAGAAGGGCAGAAACGATCACGACCTTGACCAAAAGCCCCAATCCATACGCCGTTCCGAACAAGGCAGCTAAGGAGCCCGAAAGCAGCCATGCGAGTGCTACGCCTGAAACAATAAGGGCGCCAACTCCGTAAGAAGCGACATTGCCAAAATAGTGCAGTAGGTCAGCCCCAGTAGGAGTGAGCGCCGCTTTGTGCAACGGCAGAAGAGCGCCAACCCAAAAGGCAACTGTCAGCAGATGAACAACCAGTAAGACTGAGAGAAGCTCCCTGGGCTCTCCGAGGGAGTGTCCCACCTGGGCAAAGGAAATCGCTATGGCAACGCTGCCCGCCAAAGCGATCCATTGCCCGACGCGGGTGAGCAGGATTGCCAAAATCGCGAGTTCACCCACCGCTCGCCAAACTGCGGCGGTGCCAAGCGGACTGTCCCACACAAAGCCAAGCATCATTGGGTCCGTCGCGCCCTTAAAGCCCATTCCGGATATCCGCGCCGCTCTGATGCCGAAACGTAAAGCAAGCACTGCGAGACCGACAATCGCTGCACCGACCGCGAGGTGCCGTGCAAGACGCAGAACAGACGCCTCGGCGCGCGTGGCAAAGAGGACCCTGAACAGAACGCTACCCATCGCCAGCAGCGCCGCACCGTAGCCAAGCGCCTTTGCCAAAATGGCCAAGACGACGACACCATCTATAGGGGCCAGTCCGATCACTCAGCGACCGTGAAAGAGAAGCTGCCCTGCATCGGGTGTCCGTCTGACGCCATACCTCGCCAGTCGAAACGGTAGTTTCCGGGTGCAAGCTCCTCCAAAGGCGTAGCTCGGAATTCCGTGGTAGGGTCCCTACCCGTTTCGCGTTCAATTTCGACATCGCCATCGGGTGAGGTCAACGTGACCGAGATGATGCGCATCGGATCATCGAACCGCATGGTAAGCTCAGGCACATCCGTGACAGTCGCGCCGTCAGCCGGCGTCGTTGCTTCGGACTTAGAATGCGCAGCCGCAAGCATTGGAGCCATTGCTACGACCAAACCGAAAAGGGTTTGTTTGATCATCTGAGTTTTCCTCTATTCGGGTTGGGCATTCAGTTCGTCGTGATACTCACGAATGTCATCGGGCCAGGTTGATTTGATAAAGGACAGCACCGCAATGATTTCGTCATCGCTGAGCACACCTTCATAGGCAGGCATACCGGTTGGGGGCGCATTTTCCATCAGTCCGGCCAGGCCAAATTTAGTGAGGGTGAACAGCGTTTCATCATCGTGGTGCCACGTGTGCCCTGTGGCGTCATGCGGCGGTGCTGGTAGTAAACCATCCTCGCCGCGCATCTGCCAATTTGGCTGTCCTTCAAGGCTCGCACCGTGGCATGCAGCACATTGATCCGCGTAGATATCTTGGCCAGTGGCGACCAGTTCGGCGTCATCTGGTATCAATAGACCAACCGCCTTGGAGGGCTGAGCCAGAATGAACAATACGGTGAAACCGGCGAGCGCAAGCCCACCGGTGACCAAGAGTGTCGTGCGCCCTAACATCAGGTGTCGAACGGCTGCGCGGTGCCCGCGCGGTAGTAAACCGTACCGGCCCCAGCCTCTCCCCCAAATGCGATGACGTTATAACGGGCAGACGGATCGTCGCCCATACCAGGGGAGCCCATTGGCATGCCAAGAACGGCAAGCCCTGTGATGTCGGGCCGATCCTTCAACACAGCTTCCAGTGCTTCGAACGGCACATGGCCTTCAAAGACATAACCACCGGCTTCAATGGTATGACAGGATGCGAGGTTCAGCGGGATACCCCGCGCTGACTTCTGTGCCTCGGGGTCTGTCAGCTCCTCAACGCTGACGGCGTAGCTACGCGCGCGAGCCAAGTCGGCCCATGCGTGACAACATCCGCAATCTGGTGAGGTAAGCACGTGCATCGGGGTGCCTGCACGGACGGGAAGAGCACTCGCGATGAGAGCAGTTGCAGATAGTGTGGTGAAGTGACGACGTGTGATCATGTCTGTCGGTCCTTTGATGTGAAATTTGAACGGATTGCGGGCGAGCGCCCGTTGCCGTTCAAGCTTTCGGAGGACCGGTGGGGACGCCCAGTGCGAGGCCCGAAAAATCGCAGCGAGCCTGCGTCACACCACCTTCTGAGATCGCAAATGGAGCAATCGGCGAAATCCCTGCCGTTGCAACCAGATCACCAAAACAGGATGTTGAACCCATGCCGCCAGTGGTGTCACAACACTCCGCTGCAGCTTTCTCGGCATCAGCCAACGGATCGTCGCCCGCCATTTGAGCATGATGACCAGAATGATCCGATCCATGGGTCAAGCCATGCTTCACGGACGGTGCGGATGCGCCAGAGAATGCAACAACCAGAAGTATCGACAGGACCAAGCGAAACATACCAATTACCTACTTGGGGTATGTGGTTTTGACAAGCTTCGAGGATGTGCCGCCATATACTTCCTAGCTTTACTCATTTTCCGTGCGCCACATCTCTGGATCATGCCCGTCCGGAACAGTGGATCATAGATCACCTGAAATTTCGGCAAGGCTGCTTATTGACTGACTTACGCATAAGTAGCGACGGCAAGGTCAGCAGGTTGCCTTTAGCCCAAGATTTTGCCGGTGATGAAGGAATAAGAGCTTTCGACCAGATCGATGACGACATCCAGCTCTTCAGGCGTGGTCGGTGTATATATCATGACAAAGCCGCTCCACCCAGGACGTTGATTGGCCCAAGGGTGTTCGACGGCCCAGCCAGCCTCAATTGCCATTCGCGCCATTGCCGGGTCGAGCGAGGCGTGCAAGCTGCCATCTGTGTGCATATGCGCAAACTCAAACCCACCGACGATAGAGTTCGGTCGAGACAACAACATGTCGGGATCAAGCTGAAAGCCAATCGCGCCAGGAAGCGATATGCGCGTAGGGCCAAGTGTGACCCCTGGGAATTGCGCGACACGCTCCAGCAATAGCTGGGCCAAATCGGCATCAATCTCGACACCAATCTGTGTATGGGGTACGCCGCTTGTTGTTTCAGGACGGGGTGAGCTACGCTCCGGCAAAGAGCGCTCTTGTGCGAATGCCAACGGGCACGTCAATGCCACCGCCGTTGCACCAACCGCCAATGCTCTCAGGATTTCATTCATCGTGTTGACCATCCGCCAAAATCAAGGAATGAGCGTTCAGCGCAGTATCGGCGCCCTTGCACACATCATTCAGCCTTTAACGCTTCGATATTGATCAAGAGCTCTATCTCGTCGCTCACCGCTGGCGCATATGCCCCAAGTCCGAATTCAGACCGCACGATGGTCGCCGTGGCTGCCAGGCCCAGGGTCGACGTGCCCTCTTTTGGGCCAAACGGGTATGGAGCTGACTTGTTAAGCGTTGTTTCCAAAACAACAGGTTTGGTGATGCCATTCATGGTCAGGTCGCCAGAAATATTCGCGGTTTTATCCCCGGTGACTTCAATGCTGGTCGAGGCGAATGTGACCACGTCACTGTCACTCGCGCTAAAAAAGTCATCGGACATGAAGTGTTGCAGACGGGCGTCCCAGCCCGTGATCATGGATTTTACAGGCATAGACACTAAGACCGATGATGATGACGGATCATCTTCGTTGAACTCGATCTCGCCGCTAAAACCTGAGAACATTCCAAACGTTTCCGAAAACCCGATGTGGTCGTAACTGAACAATACCTGACTGTGCCCGGGATCCAGCTCGTAAGTGCCACTCTCGGACAATGCGGTTGTCGCGCCGATTGATAAGAGTACCGCCAACGGGGTTGCTGCGACTTTGAACATTGATACGCTCGCATTTTGACAGGACATGTTCGCGGGATTGAGTATTGAGCTTTAGATTTCACCTGACGATACATTTAGAACAAAATGTTCTGCTATGCAACAATGTGTTCTATAGGAGGGACGATTGAAAGAAGATCCTAGGCTGATCGCTACACGGCGGGCCGCGCTTGATGCGGCGCAAAGGATACTCATGGATGAGGGTGTGCTGCACGTAACTCATGGTGCAGTTTCTAAGGCGACGGGCATTTCGCGCAGCACACTATACAGGCACTGGCCAGATGCGCGTTGTCTGCGTGATGCAGCGTTCAGGCGCATCGCAACACCGCCAAACATACCGCCTAAAACTGATGGCCCGCTGCGATCTGACCTGCGCTGGTTACTCGGCGTACTGATGGGAGCCTTGAATGACACACCATGGGGCCAAATCGCGCCTCAGGTGGTCGCTGCTGCGTCCACCGATGCAGAAGCGCGTTTAGTGATCACTGAATTCATGAAAGACAGGTTCGCAAGTGTTGAAGCAATATTTGCAGCCGCAATAGACCGCGGTGAGATTGCCGCAGATGTTCCGGTTGAACAGCTCATAGAACTCGCTGTCGCGGCACCATATTTCCGCAAGCTCATACGTCACGAAACACTTCACGAAGAATGGTTGGACAAACATGTCGATCTGCTTTGCAGCATCGCGCATACAACTTGGGGCCAGTGACCATCATCTGATTTTGCAATCAAAGCGACCTGCAACTGGCGCGAGATTGCGACAGAACAGCAAGCTATGATCAATGGCATGTCCAGCCAGTTCTGCTTAGCGAGTGCTCCAAAAGATCTCGATAAAGGTTCGCTATAATCGCTCGTCAAGGCTTGCAAAGTCTGCTTTCCGCGCATCGCTGACGTTCGCGAGAACCCCAGCAAAATGGCCGAATGGAACCCAACGTCCCTCAGTGAGCGCCCCTTGCCGGTCGAGCGCCGCAAGAGACCATAACCGTAACGACTACGCCATAAACTGATCAAGCTCATCGCTAAGTCAGACTATCGCGCAGAGCAAAACTTTGGGCGAACTACTCAAACTTATGGAGTGCGCGAAGTGTTATTCGCAAACCTGCAACCGGTGTAGGCGCGCGCACAACACCGTGCTCATGCTATTGATTTAATTCATTACATTCAGGTTTTCTTGCCCATAACTTCGCGTGATATTTGCGCGTAATTTTGCTCGGTTTACCCAAAAGTTTGCACACTCCCCCTATCGGCGTCCCACTACATCCTTCCGAAAGTCTCTTTAAGTTCTGCGACTTGTTCAGCATCCAACATCCGGATTGGCATACCTCGCATTACAAGGAGCAACTTGGCTGTTTCTTCCAACTCTTCTGCTGCACAGACCGCTGAGAAAAGATCCTTTCCCGATACGAAAGGTCCGTGATTGGCCGACAGAACCGCACTATACTTGCCGCCCAGTTAACGGATCAAATCACCGGATTTCGGGTCACCCGGCTTGACGTATGGAACCAGTTTGACCGTGCCGACGCGCATGACAAAGTATGGTGTAAGCGGCGGAATACAGTTATTGGGATCGGTGTCTTCCAAACACGACAGTGCGGTGGCCCAGTTCAATGGGGGAGGCTCACCGAAGCTGGATCAATTGCGAAGATGGACCAAGCCATCAAAGCCGAAGACCTTGAAGCCTGGGCCGAGGCCGACGAGTTGTTTCATCAGGAACTCGTTCGGTTGGGCGGCAACAAACGGGTCGAAGCGATTGTTGCCATGATGAGCGACCAGGTGCGCCGCGCTCGCGCAACGACGTTGTTCATCAGGCCCCTGCCCGTCAAATCCAATGAAGATCATCGGGTTGTTTTCCAAGCGATTAGTGAAGGTCGACCGGATGCCGCCCGTGAACGACATCGAGCACACAGGCTGCAAGCACAGGCTATGCTTTGCGGGATACTAGAGAAGCACCGACTCAACAGCCTCTGATCTTCTCGCATCCAGTCGTTAATCAACTAAAATAACTGCTTCTTTTCGGCACCAAAGGCGCTCCGAGTACTTGTCCACCGCGGTAATCGGCGGTTGCGTCCGGCGGCTCTAATATTCTTTTTTCATGGTCACTCAACCAATCACTGCATCAATTGGGGTTGTAATAGTACGATTTCGAATTAATTTAGTTCGATATCGTACTAGCGGAGACTCAAGATGCCAAATCGAAGACGTTTTCTCAAGATTCTAGGCGGAGGCACAATTCTGGCGGCAACGGGCGCGGTCGCGTTCCTCGCTACACGCACGCCGCATGAAGCGTTGGCTCCGTGGACGCCAAAACTGTATGACGACCCACGCAAGGCTGCTTTGTCCTACGCAATTCTCGCCCCCAATCCACACAACTTGCAACCTTGGCTGGTCGAGTTCGTTGGGCAAGACAAGGTGCGCATCCACCGCGATACAGATCGCGAGCTTCCCGAAACCGATCCTTACCACCGCCAGCTCTATATTGGCCTCGGTGCATTTGTTGAGACGATGGTACTGGCGGCAGGTGCACAGGGATTTGAAACCGAGGTCAAGTTACTACCAAATGGAGATGACGGACCCATCGCAGAAGCAGTGTTCGTTCCTGGCGGAGCACCCGATCCACTCTCAGATCAAATCCTCAACCGACATTCAAACAAGGAACCGTACACTGAACAGCGCCTATCTACCGATCAAGTGTCTATGCTTGGTAACTATGCAACTTTGATTACCGATGAAGATTTGGTGGCCCGAGTTCGAGACCTCACGAAACGCGCTTTCGAAATCGAAATGCGAACCCCGCAGACCTTGAAAGAATCCGTCGACCTGATGCGGATCGGGAAAGCAGAAATCAACGCCAACCCGGACGGGATTGAATTACGCGATCCCATGTTGGAAACGCTGCGACTTACTGGCCTATTGGACAATGAAACCCTGATGAACGTTGACCACCCAGGCACTCAGTCACACATGCGAGGCTACTTCGCCATGCTAGACGCGACGCCGCAATACGCAGTCCTCACGACAGCCACAAACACGCGAAGCGATCAACTTGATGCCGGTCGTCAATTGATGCGTTTTTACTTGAAGACAACTGAAATGGGCCTGGGCGTACATCCGGTCAGTCAGGCCCTTCAGGAGTATCCTGAGATGGCAGATGAATACGCTCTCGCGCATGAGCTTCTTGCGTCACCGGGCCACACGGTGCAAATGTTGCTGCGTTTGGGGTATGGACCCGAGCCAATTGCCACACCCCGCTGGCCGCTGGAGACGCGAATTCTGAATGAAGCCTGAAGATGAGACCAACGAAGTCTACCGGTTCTTCACCGAGGTCGGGATCATCAATCAGTTGATCTCGACCAAGCTTGAAGCGTTCTTACCTGGTCGAATGACGGCGACTCAATTTGGAATTTTGGGCCATCTGGTACGGCGTCCCGAAGGTGAAACCCCGCTGCAACTCTCAAACGCGTTTCAAGTGCCCAAGACTTCGATGACGCACATGCTCGCGAGCCTTGAAAATCTTACCCTGATTACCCTTGAAGCCAACCCCAATGACAAGCGTTCGAAAATTGCCCGATCGACGCCGCATGGCGCAGAGTTCCTGAAAACTTGTATGGATCGGATGTCGACAGCTCTTGGACCGGTTTTGTCCGAACTCGGGCCCGAACCGTTTCATGAGTCTTTGCCCAATCTGGTGCTCATTCGCGAAACTTTGGACAGTGAGCGCGACTAGCGGAAACCTGCGTCGACCCAAGCAAACAGAAAAGCTCTCAGAACATCATGCAATCCGCGCCCGGCGGCAGCGGCGGTGATCCTTCAGGCAAGGTGGGCGTGTAGTCAAATGTCACAATCTTCGCGCCGCCATCGAATGCCACGAACAGTTGGTTGGATCCCGGTCTAATGGCGATGCCTTCTGGGTCGGTTCCGAACTCCAACAAGCTTTGCTGAGCGAGCAGTTGGCCATCTGCCGTGAACTCATACAAGCTGTTTGACCCTTCCCAATCATCAACAATCAACAAGTGGCCGGTACGCGGGTCAATCGCGATGCCCTGCGCCTCGCTCAAGGGCGGAGAGAGCTTCATGGTGTCCAATCTCGCCGCCAGAGTGCCCTCGGTGGTGAACCAGGACAACCGTTCAGGGTCATCCTCGACAGTCACGATCTGTCCTGCGGCGTTGATTGCAATTCCTTCCGTATCCGCGAACCCGCCTTCCAATTCGAAAGGCGCTCCTAGGGGTGATCCATCCTTGGTGACACGTTGAAGACTACCGAGACCATCACCCAGCAACAAGTGGTCCCCTTCAACAGCAATTGCTTTGATCCGAAAGAGGTCGCTGGATATTCGGCGCAACTCATCCCCTTGCAATGTAACGAGAATTGCTTCGGGCCCCTCGTTCGCAATCCACAACCCACAAAACGTCGGATCGTAGTCAAGACTTGCGGGCTGATTGAGCTCGTAGCGCCCAGTTTCGCGAAGCTGCAATGCCATGGCCGAGGTAGGCACAGCAAAGAACAATAAAGCAATGATCCTCACAAACACTCAAGATGCTCCCGAAAAGGCATGTTGTTTTAAAAAACTATACTTGATTATTGCGCCCCTTCAGTGAGAAAGAACAGCTCAATAGGCTGAGCAAGGCCACGTATTTCGTGATCCCCACAGCTAACGAACATGTTCGGTGCAGCACTTGCAACGGCTGACGTCGCCAACACTCTCTGACCAATTGATTTTGTTAAGTTTTCAATTCGGCTTGCGACGTTCACCGCACCACCCAAAACCGTAAAATCAAGCCTGCCGGGGCTGCCGATGTTACCGTAGCTGACCTGCCCAACGTTGATCCCAATTCCAATGTCCAAGGGCGGTTTTTGGAACTCGTCTCGTCTAGTGTTGAGAGCTTTCAAACCACTCAGCACACTCTGCGCTGCAAGAGCCGCCATTCTGCAACGGTCGGCATGGTTTTTTTGAGCTTCAATAGTGAAGATCGACAGGATGCCATCACCCATGAACTTGAGGACGTCTCCACCGTTGTCTTCTACAGCTTTGACTACCAAATCAAAATAGTCGCTGAGCGTGTCGAAGACTTCTTCTTCCGAAGAGGTTTCGGAAAGTGCCGTAAAGCCTCGCAGATCAGAGAACATAACCACGGCATCCAGAGTTGTTCGCTCACCGCGCTTGATGTTGCCGCTCCAGACTGCCTCGGAAGGTCCATCTCCTAAATAGGTTCGAAGTAGACCTTTAGACGATTTTCGCATCGTCACAGGTTCCAGAGCGGAAGAAAGGGCAGGTAACACCGCTTCAATCAGCCTTAGATGCTCCGGCGAGAACCCATCCGGCGCCTGTGTAATGAACGTACAACCATGCAGCGATCCATCTCCGTAATAAAGCAAAGTAGCGTAGTAGTCGGTGCCGCCTTGCTCTGCAAACTCCAAATAGGATGAATGCTCTGTTTCTGAGTCCAGTTGCCGAAGACTTTTGTGAAGCGGCTTTCTATTCGCCAGAATATACTCAAATGAGCTCCCAACATAACCATCCGTCAACGTCGTCTCATGGGTGACATCGTAGCTGTCGGTGCCGTTGGGCGTCCAAACCACGCCCCAAGCAATAAGCAATGGATTGGCAAAGCGTTGACCAATGTTTACTCGCCACAGCGGAACTCCGGCTTCGACCAAGGAGGAACAAAACTGTGACACCACCTTTACGGGATCGCCGGAGCGACGACCTTCTGTAATCATCCATTCGGTTAGTCGAGTTACTTCTTCCATGGACCCAAGTTAGTCGCATGGAAACGATGAGCAAAGACTATTGGATTGACAACGTCGCTTGCTTTTTTGGGATCGCCTGATCTGGCTGGTTCAACGAAGATTGGAGCGTTGCGTCCGGGCGACCTTCAGTAGAAACCAATCTCGCTGACGTCTACGCTGGCCTCATGATCGCGCCCGTAGGCTACAACTCCAACTGAGGTGACTGCGTCTGCAACGGGAGTAGCGCGTAACATGGCACCTGAAGCCTTGAAGCCTGACAGAGGCAAATAGATTTCTGTCCACTCGTCAGAAGTTGCAAACGCGGCCTGATAGTATTGCCACGGAAGCACGGTGCCACTTGTCCTGAGGTGGACGAAGTATTGTTCGCCGTTGCCCCGGACCAATAGCCTGACGCCTGATACACCCGTACCTGGTCGATCAGACAACTTGCGTCGTAACTGGATGAAGCCGCCGTTGTTTACTGTACTCACAGTTCCGGTCAGCCGCGCGAATGCAACATTACCTTCCGAACGAAACTGCACCTGCCCTGAAGAAACCCCTCCCATGACGGTGTCGGCAACGTAGTCCCAACGCGTCTCCGGAGACTTGGAGAAGTCTTCAGTCAGTTTTACATCAGCCTGCGCCATCATGCATCCGATGATAACAAAACCTGAAACAAGCCCAATGAAGTTGGCACGCATATCGATCCTTCTCAGTTCAGTATAGCAATGGAAAGGTTCAGCGCCGTGGCAAATGCAACCCATGCAAAATACGGCAGGAAGGCCAGTGCGGAAACCCGATCTGAAGTCCTGACCTGAGCTATGAACATGACGATGACAGCCAACAACGCGACAATTACGACAAAGGCAAACCATGGCAGTTGCAGTACGAAAAAGGTTGGGGACCACAAAAAGTTCAGACCCATCTGCGCCCACCACAGCTTCATGGCGGTCGAGCCGCGGTCTGTTTCAAACTGACGCCAACCAACCATAGCGATCAAAACATATAGCACCGACCAAACCGGCCCAAAAATCCAATTTGGTGGATTGAAAGCCGGTTTAGAAAGCTGCGCGTACCATTCGCCAGGTGCAGTCAGTGTCCCGATCAGGATGCCGCCGCCCACCACAAGCGCAAGGAATGCTATGCGGATCAACCAGTTCGACATTGTAGGATAGCTTTTAGCAGTCCTTGGTCGTCACGTTAACAAGCGCTTCAGAAGAAAAGGTCGCCGTGCTGGTCTTATCCGCATCAGTATAAGACACCGTGGCGCCTTCGATCTCCGACCCCGTTACGGTGATTTCGCGTTGCCCGATAGTGTCATCTACATCGATGGTAAAGGCGAGTTTGTCCCCGGCTGCGAGGGAGGCAATCTCAAGTTCAATTGTATCTTGCCCATCCACGACCGCAGGAATTTGCCGCAGAGCATCCGCACCCTCAACGAATTCAAGCGGTTGGAAGACCTCGACACCAGCGCCCTTTTCGGAAACGTCGAAAATCAGACGCCCGGCAGATTGCGACAAGTTAATTTTGACGGTCGAGGCTTCTACCTCGCAAGCTCCAACATTTGTCAGAACAAAACGGTCTTTGGGCGCGCCTTCTATAAAGCGAATTTGTACACCAGCTTGAAGCGAAGTGGCTGAAAATAATCCAAGGGTCGCCGCAACAATACTCTTCGGGAGCATATTTATCTCCTTCCTAATAGGTTCTTGATGGATACGCTTCGGCGGGTTTCTTGGATCAGACTTGCCCGTTTGTCTTTCGTGGTTCAGCCGACACGACCTATCGAAGTTCCACGCGCCGCCGTCAGAACGTTAAAGTCAAAACATGCTATTATCATTCTCGCCGTTTGCTGGAACTTCCTGAAGAACGTCCCAGTGCTCGACGACCTTCCCGTCGCATCCAGGCGAAAAATATCTATCCCTGCGCACTTGAGACCATCAGGCCAGATTTGGTGGCAATGCAGAATAACGTGATCTTCTTCAACCGGTGTAGGTGCGCTCATAACGCTGCATTCCCAACATTGATTTCATTGAAGAAAATCTTGGAAGCTTGCCCATAACTCTGCGCGGTATTTGCGCATAACTTTGCACGATTTGCCCATAAGTTTGCGTGCCACAGAGAACCCATCGAACAAACCAGCTCCTATGGCTTATCTGCAATTCTCAAATGCAGTTTACTCCCAATCGCCAGCAGACGAGCGCCACCTTTTAGCGTCCGCATCCCAAACACTGGCCGTGACGCAAGGCGTTGGGTTTATTCCGTCGCAATTGGATCCATGAATATCCGCAACAACAACGCGTTGACGCCCAAAATCAACGACTGTCCAGCCTTGGTTGAGCAAGGAGTGCACCTCTTCGCTTACCCAAAAGTGCGACATGCATCCGCCAGTTCCGCAGTAAAGAGATACGGCGCTCGAACACGCAAAACCAGCCTCATTCAAAACCCAGTCGCGTTGTAGATCTCCGTCGAGATCGACCCTTTCAACCGCACCCCAATCTAAGTCAAATTGACCGTCGTTGAACTAAGTACAGGCTCGTGCCGCCAGACCAACCTTCGCCTGCAAACCGGGCGGAAGTTGCGATACATCAGCCGCGACAGCTGGTGAGGTCCAGGCAAGGCCCGAAGCAAGCATAACCCCGGCGAGCAAACATTTCATCTGACGCGCTATTTGGGAAGCTGGTTGGAAGGAGGTATCAATTGCACTGATCATACCTGTAGTCCCCGTATTCCAGCCAGTTTGCCGAGCCTTCGCTAAAAATCAGAAACTCGGACCTGTCCTCCCCAAGCAGTGCGACGACAAACCCGGCGGGCGGCTCAAAGTTTCCGAAGTAACTGTAGGCCGTCATGGCTCTGATCAACTCGCCGTTGACCGTTACTCGCGCGTCCCACTCCCCCTCTGGATTGTCCAGAATTAGATATTCGATTTGGCGCTTTATCGCTCCGCCACCACAATAGACAATGCCTTCGGGTGCTTCGTAGGAGGCCCCTTGGCTAGCACCTGAATCGCAGGCAGAACGAAAGGACCGAATTGCCGTGCCGGAACCCTTCAAGTCAAAGATTCCGTAGCTGACATCTTGATCAATCATCGACAGATTAACCGATGCATTCGCCGCAAGTTGGTCCAGTACAAAAGCATAGTCCTCTTGACTATTGAAACTGACCTCGACGGGATAGTTGTCGACGATCTGCACGGCAGCGTTTTCTGAGCCAACCTGAAATGCCCCAACTTCGGTGGTGCTGTTCTTCAAAAATCGAATGGAAAGCCCCTGCTTCTCCACAATGTCCTGGCTGTCCTCATATCCAGCCGGAGCAAAGCGGATACGGTCACACTGAAGCTCCAGCGTCATGTTTCCGGTTTGAATAAATGCATTGGGATTAGGGCCGGAGTTGACCGACCACTCCGCCGATGCTGAGGTCGCTCCTGCCATCAGTAGCATTCCAATGGAAATGGTTTTGAAGCACATTTTTTCTCTCCATTGAGTTACGGTTCGCACTGCTATTCAGCAGAGAGTCCGGCCCGTTGCCCGGACAACCAGGTCAGGAAACAGGTTCGCCGTATTCGTTTGCGCCTTCTTCCGAAGGGCGCGTCAACCACCAGATCATCAGAATGGACAGAACCAATTGAAGAATTGAGACAACAACAATACCGGTCACGCCCAGGACGGCCGCAGGTCCTCGCAATGCGTCAGGGTTCTCGGTCCCTTGCTCCAATACCGAGAAGAACGCCACCCCACCCAGCATAACAAAAAGCGTTGTAATGCTGAGCGCCATCGGCAGCAGCAAATACCAGCCAGGTCGTCCTGTATCATGTAGCCTTCGCCAACCGGCGGCCAGCATAGGTATGAGAACAGCCAGCTGGAAAACAGAGGACAGGACCCGAGATCCCTGGCCTGTTTCGGGGTTGGTCCCGAATATGATCGTATCCAGCACAGCCAAAGCAGCACTCACGAGAACCACAAACAAGAAGAACCACCAGTATTCTGAGCGTATAGCCCGACCGGAGAACTGGAAGTATTTCGAGAAACACGTTTTAACGGCTTCACCAAATCCCATCTTTCAATCCCTTCATTGTTTTTGTGCGGCCTCAAATCGCTTCGCCGCTCAGGGGAACACACTCTTAGCTCCCACTTACTTTTTTGTTTGAACGCAGAGGCCTATCGTACGAGAGCGTAGAGAAATTTACGCGCGGAAAAAATATTGATTTATTAAAAATTAGATTCAAACATGCGAATTCGACACAACTTTATTTTACCTCCGTTGTTGTCGTTGCTGCTCGCTGTGCCGAGCCCTTTCGACTGCTGGAGTGAGTGCTAGCGGTCGGAAGGCACTTTACAATGATTGAGCGCTGGGAGGACGCGATGCTCAGACTTAAGGTACTCGCTCTCTTTCCAGAGTTTGCTCTAGCATTTGCTAGCGACTTCATTCGGCCTTCACACGTTAATGTCGGCCCCGATAGTCAACGAAATATCGTCCCGCCGACCAAGCCCACCGCGGCAAGTTTTGGGAAAGGTAGTCACAGGATCAAGGTATGTTCAATTGGCTGCACAGACGCGAGAGCTTCAAACAAGCGCATCCAATTTCACTAATTTCAAGGGAACCAGAGGGAGAAGAAGATGACCAACAAGATGGTGATGATTGCGGGCGCGACATGTTTCGCACTGCTTGCGGCCTGCGACGATACGAGTACATCAAGTGCGTCCGCCGAACTCACGCCGGCTCAGCAGGCGTGTTTGCGAGATGTAGCCAACACGACGAACAATTCGCAAGTCGTGGTGCTCTCATCCGCGTTTAGCGAGGCGGGAACACAGGTCACAGTCGGCGTAGGCGAGGATCGTGCTCCTTGGAATTGCATTGCTTACAGTGATGGCGCGACAGCTGGAATCGAGTTCCTGGGCGACGAAGGCGCATTGTGACCTGTCTGCTGCGTAGCTGAAAACGGCTGCGCAGCACTGGCTTGATCTGCTGAGGCTCAACTTGGTTTGTAGAACCACCAACCGGTGTAGGTGCTCGCATAACGCTGCATTACCGACATTGATTTCATTAAAGAAAATCCTTGAAATTTGCCCATAATTCTGCGCGATATTTGCGTATAACTTTGCACGATTTGCCCAAAAGTTTGCACACTCCCATTTTCGGTGCCGGATTAAATCCTTCCGAATGTTCCCTTGAGGTCTGCGACTTGTTCTGCATTCAACATTCGGGTTCGCATACCACGCACTGCCACGAGCAACTTGGCCGTTTCTTCCAGCTCTTCTGCTGCACAGACCGCTGAGAAGAGGTCTTTTCCAGACACGACGGGACCGTGATTGGCCAATAGAACCGCACCATATTTACCGCCCAGTTCGCGGAGCAAATCACCGGATTTCGGGTCACCCGGCTTGACGTATGGAACCAGTTTGACCGTGCCAACGCGCATCACCACGTATGGTGTTAGCGGTGGAATACAGTCATTGGGATCGGTGTCTTCCAGACACGACAGTGCAGTGGCCCAAGTCGAATGCAGATGCACCACTGCACCAGCTTGTGGCCTCGTCTCATAGAAGGCTTGGTGCAGAAAAACCTCCTTGGTCGGCTTGTCCCCGGAGACGTGGATGCCATCCAAATCAATCTTGGCGATACGCTCTGGGTCGATATCGCCCAAGGTGGAATTGGTTGGCGTCATGAGGATTCCGTCATCAAGACGTGCGGAGACATTGCCCGCTGTGCCGACGGAAAAGCCACGCGCAAACAGCGAGGCGCACAGTTCCGACATCTGCTGTCGTAGCGCCAGTTCTTCAGAACTCATTTACCGGCCTCCATCATTCTGAGGGCCTTCGCGAAAAAGTCCGGAGCGCCGAAGTTTCCAGACTTTAGAGCCAGCGCAATGGGTTCAGTTTTTCCGACGCTCAGGACAGGTACGCCCGGGTCGATCTCTGGACCAATTGACATGGCAGGAGACCCCAGTGCCTCAGATACGACCTTGGCGACAGCTCCCGACGTCTCCCCTCCGGCAACGACAAGGCGCTTATAGCCCGTTTGGACAAGTTCCCGGGCAGTTTCAGCAAAGAGATTGTCCAGCTTTTCCGCCACAGCTTCCTGACCGAATTGACTTTGGATCGCGCGCACCTCTTCCGGGCTTCCTGATGAGTAAGCGAGGGGGGTCTCACCTGAATGCTTTTTAAAGAAATCCAGAAGCGTTTGCGTGTTCACATCCCCGGACATGACAGCCGGAACATCAATGGCGAAGGTTGGATTGAATTCCGCATGAACATCGATCTGCCCGCGTGTCGCACCTGAACATGATCCTGCAAGTATCGCGGCAGGTCCTGCGAAACCAGTGAACGCACTGCCACCTCTTTTGGAGGAAGCTTTTCTGACGAAGTTTCTGGGTAGACCCAATGCTATCCCGGACCCCCCGGTAATGAGCTTGGCATCCTTCAGAGCCTCGCCCCAGGCCAGCAAATCTTCGTCCGAAATCGCATCGCCGATTACAAAGCGTTCGTCGGCGTTCTGCAAAGCAGCAGCAATCGCCTCCGATCCTTGCTTCACGGAGTCAATTGACACCAGCCCAACCGCTTCTTCGGTCTGATGCTGCAACCATCGCCTGATGTTGGGATCCGTCATCGGAGTAAGTGGGTGGTTTTCCATCCCGGACTCGTTCAACGGCTTGCCGAGCACAAAAAGATGGCCGTGATAAACAGTGCGACCCGTGGTTGGAAAGGTCGGGCAGAAAATCACTTTTTGCGCGCCCAGTTCTTTGGCCAACGCTTCCGCAACGGGACCGATATTTCCCTCCATCGTGGAATCAAAGGTCGAGCAATACTTGAAGATGAACTGCTTGCATCCTTGATCCTTAAGCCACCGCAGGGCCCGCAAGCTGTCCGCTACCGCTTCCTCAGTCGGTGCGGTACGGCTCTTGAGTGAGATCACACCCGCTTCGATCTCATCGTCGGCTGGGGTCGTTGGAATACTTGGGAACTGAGCCGTTCGTAATCCACCCTCCGGCTCAACGCCCTTCGTCAAGGTGTTCGCAATATCACTCGCACCAGTGAAGTCGTCCGCTATGACACCGATTTTCATAGTTCAATGTCCCGCATCGGCCCTGGATCCAGCCTATGGATATGCGGTGCCGCGCCTACGGGAAATACCGCACGCACAAGCGGATCGTGGCCGGGCACGATAAGCCTAGGATGCGAAGCCAACCTCTCGAGTGTCTCGAAACCATCCATCATGTCTTGCAGGTCGACGACGATAGGAAAGGCTTTGCGCGCCATGAAATTCTCGTAATAATGCGAAGCATCAGAGGCGAGTACCATCCACCCGGCCGCCGTTCTTACGCGCACGCATTGCAACCCGCGCGAATGCCCTCCGATGCAGTGCAGCGTGACCCCATCTGCAATCTCGGCTTCTCCGTCGTAGAAGACGACTTTGCCCGAATAGAGACGCTTTACGACCTCGCAGACATGGCCAGCCGTGAAAGGCGCACGCAGGTGATCGTGGCACATGCATGGACCTGTAGCGAAGGCCATTTCCGCCGACTGCATGTGCAACTTCGCGTTAGGGAACATATGCAGCCCCCCTGCATGGTCATAGTGAAGGTGGGTCACGATGACCTCAGTCACAGCTTCTGGCACAATGTCTAAAGGGCTTAGAGCCTCGCGAGGGTCCATCGCGATGGGACGACCACGAGCGGCTGCCTCATCGGAGTCGTAACCAGTATCGACCAGAATGACTTTGTTGCCGCGTTTGAGCACCCAAACGAAGTAATCCATCGCATGAGGCGCGTCGTGATTATCATCGATGATGAAACTGTCAGCTCGAGTCCGGGCGTTGCGATCCGCGTATTTCACGGCATGGATTTCCCAATCGTTCATCGGATGACCTCGGAGAATTGGTGAACCACCTTGGTGGCGATCATATCAGCCACTGCCGTATCAAAGGACTGAAAATGCGCGCTTTCTAGGTGGGCAGAGAACGCCACGCTGTCATCATAAACCTCATAGAGAAAAACTGTCTCAGGATCGTCGCCGAGACAAACGTCAAACTGCTGGCATCCGATTTCTTCACGTAAAGAGGTTGAAGCGTTTTCGACCATAAGCGGCAAGAAGATATCTCTGTTACCGGGCTTGAGAGTGAAGGTGACAGTAACCGCAAACATCAGACTGAAATTCCTTTTAGGCGTGAGAAAACGCGTTTCGCAACGGGCAGTTGGCTGAGGATCAGACCAATGTTGAGCATCAGCAGAATGGCCGCACCAGGCCTAGAAAAGAAGACCGAAAGATCCCCATCCGTCAGAAACAGTGACCGGCGGAAGGTTTCGTCAAACAGACTTCCCAGAATAACCCCGATCACCAACGGCGCGATTGGGTACTTCATGAGGTTCATGAAATAGGCAACGGCGCCGACGCCAAGCATCAGGTAAAGATCATTGATGCCGCCGCCGACGCTGAAAGACCCAATCGTTGTCAGAACCATAACGACGGGCAAGAAGATGGTCTGCGGGATGGCAAGTATTTTGATAAATACCCGAGCAGTGAAAAGCCCCATAAGGAACATCGTCAGTGACGCCAGCACCAGGATTGCAACCACGCGCAGAATGATCTCGGGGTCTATCGTGGGGCCCGGGATCACGTTGTTGATCTTGAAGGCCCCCATCAAAGCCGCAGCGGGTGGTGAACCGGGAATGCCCAAAACCAAAAGCGGGATCAGAGCGCCACCAATACAGGCGTTGTTTGCAGTCTCCGAACACAGCAGACCTTCCAATGACCCTTTTCCAAACTTGTCGCCGTCGGCAGATACAGTCTTGCCGACACCGTAGCTGACCCAACCGGCGACATCTTCGCCCACGCCGGGAAGCGCTCCTACCCCGGTCCCAATCACCCCTGACCGGCCAATGGTGGGCAGGTAGCGCCGAATAGAGCTAAGGTTCGGAAAAATACGGCCTTTCAGGGCCAGAACTTTCCCGGCCTCAACGTGCCTCAAACCGTCAATGATTTGGGGAATGGCAAAGGCCCCCATCAATACTGGCACGACCTGAAACCCGCTCATCAGGTAAGACCAGCCGAAGGTATAGCGCGGTTCAGACAACAGAGGGTCAAGCCCCACCATGGACATCGCAAGCCCGATCAGACCGGCGATCCATCCCTTAATCACTAGGTCTTCGCTCATCAAAGTGCCAGAAAGCAGAATGCCGAACAGGGCCAGCAGTGCTTTCTCCGGGCTTGCGATGTTCTTTGAAACCAAAAGCAGCGCCCAGACAAAAATCAAAAGCGTAATGGTCCCGATAACTGTGCCAATGAAACTGGCCGTCGTGGTCAGTCCCAGTGCTTCGCCCCCTCGACCCGCTTTGGCCAGAGGGTAGCCATCCATTGCCGTCGCCGCGCTGGCTGCGGTGCCCGGAATGTTCAGCAAAATAGACGGGTAAGAGCCGCCGTAAATCGCGCCGACATAGGCCCCGAGCAATGCGATGAGAGAATAGTCGAGCGGGATTTTGTTGCCGAAGAAACCCGTCAGGATCGTCACGGCCAGGGTTGCCGTAAGGCCAGGCAATGCGCCGAACGTGATGCCCAGGAACACGGATGCAATCAAATACAGATAGGTCAGCGGGTCCACTGCCAGGCCCACGAATGCAGCCCCAAATCCAGCCAGTTGCGAAAGAATAAAGTCCATCCGGTCAATCTTTCCATAGCGGACGAAGCGTCACGTAGTAGTGGTATTCGATTTGCTTGAAGATCAGCCCGCCGCGCGCGGGCACGTTCTGCCGAAAAACAAAGGCCATCGCACAAACGAGGATGAGCGGTGCAAGTATTGCCACCAATGGAACGAACCGCAAAACGCGTTCGGAAGCCGCTTTGGTCAACACCACTAGTGTTAACGCGACCCACAAGGCCAGTGTGAACCAATCATCACCGTGTGCATTCCAATCCGCCTGAGCAGGAAACGCGGCGAACGCAAACAAACCGGCGACGACAACTGCGACACAGGCCACCAAAGCACGCCGCGAATGACCACCGTAGTAGCCGTAAGTCAAAGCTGTAATCAGCAACCCAGAACACAGTATGAAGTCCACTCTGGGGACCAGTCCGACGACATATGCAAGAAGGATAAGGCCGATTGTTGAAGCTCGAAAGGCTTCCGACTTGTTCCATCCGATACCCAAAGCACTAAGCGCGTTTTGGGCTCCACCTGAGCGGATCGAAATGGCTAGTAAGACGAAGGACAACACAAGCAATCCACCGAAGATGAACAGCGGTACAATTGCAGCCGAGTTGTACCAATCCGATCCACTCACACCTGCGCGGTTTTCACCCCAAAGCGGGATGTCCGACGTCTTCCAAAGGAAAAAGGTGGAAATTGCTATCAGACCAATCGATGCCCAAAAATCGCGCGCCCGCATGATCAGTGTATCGTCAGGTTTGTCCATTGCCTGCCTCTTGTCGGAAAGGGCGCGATCAGGCGCGCCCTTTCAAAAGTGATCGAATTATGGCTTCTCGATACCCAGCGACGCCGGGTCGACGGTCGCTGCGCCCAGATCTTGCAAGGTATAGGCAAAGGTAGCTTCGAGGTTCGCAAACAGCTCTTGAGCTTCTTCGCCGTGTTGACCACCGACATCATAATTGTTTGCAGAGGCCCATTCAGCGACGGTATCGGACGCAATCGCCTGCTCGAAGGCATCACCAAGCGCGGCCTTTACGTCGTCCCCGGCTGAACTGTGAACTGCAAAACCGATGGCCTGTTTGAGCGGCAAATATTGGTCGAGACCGTCATAGATGCCAAAGGCAGATGGCACCGTAACTCCTGCAATCTGCGCATCTTCGGGCGTCAACATCGCGAGCGGTTTAAGTTGACCGCCTTCGATCAACGGAGCCTGTTCAGCTAGAGAAGTCACAACCAACGCAACTTCACCCGCTATCGCTGCTTCCTGCCCGGGCGCTGAGCCTTTGTATGGAACAAACTTGAATTCTGCACCGGATCCTTTTTCGATGGCCAGAAGGTTCAAGTGGTGGATCGAACCTGCGCCGGAAGCCGCAGCCGGAATAGTCCCAGGAGCAGCTTTCGCAGCGTCAACCAGTTCTTCTAGAGTATTGTAAGGACTCTCCGCCGGAACCGAGATCAGATCAGGTGATCCGCCAACGATGAACGGATACCAAAAATCAAATTTCTTATCCCAACCACCTTGCACAGCAGCGGTGACGTTCGACTCTGACAGACCAACCAATGTATAACCATCGTCTGGTTGGTTCATGACATAGACCATCCCGTTGGAGCCTGCGACACCACCTGTTTGATTGATCACATTGATCGAGACCGGAAGGTGTTTTTCCATCTCGGCCATGATCATTCGGTTGATCGTATCCGTGCCACCTCCGGCCCCCCAGACCACAGCTGTAGTGATATCGCGATATGGATAATCCTGTGCAGCAGCTGCGCCTGCGATCCCGGTCGCCATCACGGCTGCGGCCGCCAACCGCCCTAGCTTTAGTTTCATTTCCAAGTCCTCCCAAACAGCTTCGCGTTTATTATTGCATTTATTTGCGTATACATTAAAGAATGCGTTGTCAACGCACTGTAGTGAAAGCTGCTATCGCGCTATGAATGCGAAACAGGAAGGAAGCGGGCTAAGATGAAGAAAAGTTATAATGTGGCAGTGTTCCACGGGGACGGGATCGGCCCTGAAATTATGGCCCCTACGCTTGAAATCCTGCGTCAGATCTCGCGTGGCAATCCCTCCTACGAGCTGGTGTTTACTGACGCTCCCGCAGGCGCAGGTCACTACGCCAAAACTGGAGAATCGTTCCCGGCTGGGTCACTCGAAACTGCTCGCAACGCCGACGCGATTCTTCTATCTGCAATGGGTTTGCCGGATGTTCGATATCCTGACGGAACCGAGATTTCGCCGCAGATTGATCTGCGAAAGCAACTGGGACTTTTCGCTGGGGTAAGACCAGTAAAGGTGAGCAGCGGACAAATGACCCCATTGGCACTGCCTCCCGGTAAAGAGATCGACTTTGTCTTGATACGCGAAAGCACAGAAGGGCTATTCTTCACCCAAGGCGCTGGCGAAGTCTCCGAACACGAAGCACGTGAAACCCTGCTGATCACTCGTGAGGTGTCCGAAAAACTATTCCGGTTTGCGTTTGACCTGGCGAAAAACCGGAAAATATCTGGGCGCGGGCCAGGGCGGGTTACATGTGTCGATAAAGCCAATGTATTCAGGGCCTTTGCGTTCTTCAGATCAATGTTTGACGCCGAAGCTGCCAACTATCCAGATTTGCAGGCAGACCATGCCTATGTCGATGCTACAGCTCTTTGGATGGTGCAGAAGCCTTGGGAGTTTGATGTCTTGGTGACCGAGAACATGTTCGGAGACATCCTCTCCGACCTTGGTGCAGGTCTTATGGGCGGTCTTGGACTGGCTCCGTCAGCGGATATCGGGTTGAATCACGCTGTATTCCAACCCTGCCATGGTTCCGCTCCAGACATTGCAGGACAGGGTATTGCCAACCCCTTTGCGATGATCCTGTCCGCAGCAATGATGCTTGAATGGTTGGGTTTGACCCATGCTCACCCAGGCCTGTCCAACGACGGCGAACGATTGCGTGAAGCCGTAGAAAAGGTGACCGCGAACGGACAGAACCTGACGCGTGACCTAGGTGGCACCGCCGGAACGCAGGACGCAGCCTCATCGGTGTTGGAAGCATTGCGGGCATGAATACTCAACAAGCCATCAGGGTCGCGTGTGTAGGTGCGGGATATTTCAGTAGGTTCCACTACGAAAGTTGGTCCCGAATGCCCGGAGCGGTTCCGATTGCATCCTGCAACCGTGATATCAACAAGGCGAAGGAAACAAGGCTGGCCGCTTACGATGATCTGTCAAAAATGCTGGAGGTGGAAAAACCAGATCTCGTGGACATCATCCTTCCACCGTTGGCGCAGGCCCACGCCATCCGAACGGCACTGCGCTCTGGCATCAAATGGCTGATCTGCCAGAAGCCTTTCTGCACGTCTTTGGATGAAGCAGAGAAGATCGTGTCCGAGGCTGAAGCGGTAGGCGCAACTATTGTCGTACACGAGAACTTTCGCTTCCAGCCCTGGTATCGTGCGATCAAGGTAGCGATGACCGAGGGTCGAATTGGATCACCTCTACAAGCGACTTTCCGGCTTCGGCCCGGCGACGGACAGGGACCACGCGCCTACCTTGACCGGCAGCCATACTTTCAGGACATGCCGCGTTTCCTCGTTCATGAAACAGCAGTTCACTGGGTAGACACATTCCGTTTTTTGTTCGATGCGCCCAGCGCAGTTTATGCGGACTTGCGCCAAGTTAACCCCGTTATCGCGGGGGAGGATGCAGGTTTCATCCTGTTTGACCACCCCAACGGTTTGAAAGCTCTGTTCGATGGCAACAGATGCCTTGACCACAGTGCGGAAAACTTGCGTCAGACCATGGGCGAAGCTCTCATAGAGGGAACGGAAGGATCACTAGTTCTCAACGGCGACGGTTCAGTTGACCTCCGCGCTTTTGGAAAACAGGAGCGACAGCAGATTTTACCTCCGAGCGATCATGATGGGTTTGGAGGAGACTGCGTACACGCCTTGCAAAGTCACGTCGTTTCAGGCCTTGTAAAGGGCACGCCGCTGGAAAACACGGCTCGCGACTATTTGGACGTGATCCGAATCGAAGAGAGCATCTATCTCTCGGCTGCGGAGGGACGAAAGATCAACTTGGGGACGCCGTGAAGGTTCAAGACGCAAAAACTCTTTCCAATACGCAACGCGCTGTTAGGGATTTGCGACAGATGATCCTGTCCGGCGAACTTGCAGCCGGAACTGACCATCTGGAATCGGAACTCGCCGAGACCCTTGGCATGTCCCGCACCCCGATACGGGAAGCTGCGCTGATGCTGGAAAGTAAGGGCTTGCTTGAAATGCGGCCCCGAAAGGGCGTGCGAATACTGCCTGTTTCATCAGATGATATGCGTGAAATCTACGACATACTGACGGAACTCGAGAGCCTCGCAGCACAGCGCGCTGCCGAAGCGGGTTATTCAGAAGATGAACTGGCGGTCCTTGCTGGATCAATTGCAAAGATGGACCAAGCCATCGAGGCCGAAGACCTTGAAGCCTGGGCCGAGGCCGACGAGTTGTTTCATCAGGAGCTTGTTCGGTTGGGCGGCAACAAACGGGTCGAAGCGATTGTCGCCATGATGAGCGACCAGGTAAGTCGCGCGCGCACAACGACGTTGTTCATCAGGCCCCTGCCCATCAAGTCCAATGAAGATCACCGAGTGGTTTTCCAAGCGATTAGTGAAGGTCGACCGGATGTCGCCCGTGAACGCCATCGAGAACACAGGCTGCAAGCACAGGCTATGCTTTGCGGGATACTCGAAAAGCATCGCCTCAACAGTCTTTGATCTAATTGCCCATTTGATGCAGATTGCATCGACACTTTCAGTACAAGCCTTCGTGCCTGCGACGATGGCCCTTCAAAACCTCGCGTGCATCGCAATCCAGCCGTCGGCGCGTATAATGCGAATATGACAAGAGATATTGAATCTAACGCTCAGAAAATTGCTGATGCCCTGACCTCTGCCCAGCAGATACCTAAACTGTCTTCAGAGGCAGGACAGCTATCGCTGGATGACGCATATTCGATTGCTAGTCGTGTCCGCGAGATTCTGGGCAAAGAAAGAGTTGGCAGAAAAGTCGGCTTTGGCAAGAAACGGGCTGAGTCCTGAGGCCTTTGCCCGTTTCACGGTAAATGCTGCAATGAACGAAAAGCGGCAGGCAACGCACCGGGAAGACCTAGTCGACTTTCTGGAAACTTTGAAGAAATGTGTTTTGACCGTCGCAGGTTAGACCGTTTCTGGAGGGCTGCACAGGCAAGGCGCGCGGCGTGAATGCCAGCGCGCAACATGCGTTCAGTCGTCGCACTTAAATGCCAGAAAGCTGACCTTCGGGCAGGTCGCAGTATTCGGTAGTAACGGCTCAACGCAGTTATCCGCTGCATTTCGCATGAACGACCGCTTCTGAGTAGTCTGAGTTGCTGGTATCAAAGACCAGTGTCGTAGCTGGTCAGACGAAAGCTACTTGGCTTCACCAACGCCCCCATCGCCGCAAACTCCTCGGCCCAGTTTTGTGCTTGTGCGTTCAAAGCCTCCATGTCCAGGCGGTTTGTCCAATAGTTGACGCAAAGCCAGGCCCCGCCTTCGCCTTGCCCGACCGTTCGGTAGAGAAGCGTGTCGTTCTGGTTCATCTTTTGGGTGATCGCCTCGAAGAATGCGCGCACCTCCTCCGGGTCAGCACCGTCGGCCTGTTCGAATAATACGATCTCGACATGTTTGGGGACCCTTGGGTCATCTGCGCCAACTTTCTGAGTCATACCGCCCTCCAGCCGCTTGAGCGGCATTTGTAGGGTCGTCGGACGATCCTCAGGCGCCGCAAGAGGCCGACCATCAACTGGGCGCGCACCGAAATATAGGTGCCCAGCCGAAAAATGGAGCACTTCGTATTCTGTCGTTGGTGCGTTCGCGGCCACGCCCAAAACAGAGCAACCGCTTTCAAAGATGTCCTGCTCGACACCGACCACCCATTGCTCGGCGCCACATGCTCCCGGATCAGCGCTGTTTAGGAATCCGGCGAACCCCTCCATCTTGGGCGTGACGGTAAGGTAATCGTTCACGATCAGATCGACTTCTTTAGCCCCCGGCGCCACGTCCGAAGCCCCAACGACGTTCACGTCGCCGCCGAATTTAAGCTCCACGAGGGGCGCGGAACACGCCGGATCGGCAAATGTCGTGAAGTGAGCGTCAATGCGACCTGGAGCGAAGTTGATAGAACGCTTGAGATACCAAGAGGCAATCCCGTCCGGCCCGGCCTGTGGGCGTAGTTCACAGGCGATGCTCTCCCATGTGCCGTCCAGGTCGATTGATTGATCCTGCGCCGACGCGGGTGTCCCGAGCATACTGGCGACAAGCAGGCAAAGCGAAGAGCGTGGAATTTCCATGGTGATGTCCTGGTTTGTAAAATTGCACAGGCATGCTGACACAATGGAATGACATGAAACAAATCGATCTTTATTATGAAATCATGAATCGAAATGATGCCAATCTTGCGGCCTTGGATTTGAACCTGATCACCGCCATGAGCGCGCTTTTGGAGTACCGGTCGGTTTCAGCAGCAGCAGATTCCGTGGGGCGTACGCAATCCGCCATGTCTCACAACCTAGCGCGCCTGCGCGACCATTTTCGGGACCCGCTGCTAGTGCGTGACGGCTGGGAGATGCGGCTCACTCCTTTCGCACAGGAATTGCAACCACGAGTTTCCGCCGCGGCAGAGGCCGCCAGATTGATGTTTGCGACAAGTTTTGGGTTCGATCCGGCCACCACCACGCGCCGCATCCGCATTGCGGCACCTGACCTTTGTACATCGCTTTTCACTGGGTTAGTTAGCGAATTGGCCAAACAGGCGCCACTCGCTTGTGTTGAATTCATTGAGAGCAGCCAAGCCCGGCAAGCGGTTTTGAGGTCTGAGGCGGATATCGGACTTGGATTTGGCTTTCCAAAATCAGACCCAAATCTTGTGCTTCACGAGATCGAGCCGCTTGATTGGTGCACATTCGCACCAGATAACCATCAGTTCGTTAGGGACACCTCGGTCGAGACTTGGAGCGCATCCCGGCACATAATTGTGGGAAAAGGCTATGCGCATGAAGGGCCGGTGGAAAAGGCTCTAAAAAAGCACGGAATCAAGCGCCACATCATAAATTACGCGTCGAATTTCTCCGCCGCACTTATTCTGGCATCGGAGACCAACTCTCTGCTGACCACACTCCGAGCACCCTTCGAAAAATCGGCGGAAAGACTAGGTATGAGAGCCACGCCCACACCGTTCATAATGGCGGATGCGCCGGCCGTCATGATGTTTCGCGCTGAATACAGCAATCCATTTTCTGTCTGGCTTAATGAAATTTGTCAGAAAACAATAAGCTGACGTTCGACGCAAGCGCAAAACCCTGTAGTTATTTGCTCACTAATAACATCCTCTTTAACTTGCGCTAGCGACCGGTTACAACCCGAAGCGGACCTTCAATCCAAGACTTTGCAATTCCGGCTTAGCGGACATTCCCCCCTTTCGAGTCCAAGACGCAATGTCAGCTCAACGCCAAGCCCGTTTGTTCTGTGAAGCCTGTACCACTGTTCGAAGAGTTATCAGTGCGCTTTCCGTGGTCGCTCGATCCCGAGGCGCGCCGATACACAGCCTAAGCCCATTTTGCAGTCCGGAGCGTTCGCCTTTTGCTGCAAACAGAGAAGCGGGGGACACTAGCACATTTGCCTCTGCAAGCGCTTCTACCACCCAGTCTTGCCGAGCGTTGGACGGGAGAGGTAGCAGTACATGCATGCTTTGCGGTCCTGTTACGACCTCCATGCCATCAAGAACACGACGGACAATCGCTTGGCGTTTGAAAACCTCTTTGCGCTTGGCATGCACGACCGCCTTGTATTGACCGGATGCAATGATCTCAGACGCAACCGAAGCCATAAGTGGTGCGTTCATCCAGACGGAAGCGCGTTGGGCACGGTCCACGGCATCTTTATAGCTGTCTGGCGAAACGAGGAAGCACACCCGCAGGCCAGGAGCCCAACTCTTGGAGAGTGTTCGGATGTAGAGCGTACGATCTGGGGCAAGTTCAGCGAATGACGTTGGCGGCTGTTCGAGCAGGAAGCCATAGGCGTCGTCTTCGATAACCATGACATCATTCGTCTTGGCGATTCTCACGATTTCTGAACGGCGTTCTATCGGCAGCGTGGTCGAAGTCGGGTTTTGTACGTTGGGGATACTGAAAAGTGCTGAGACATCGTGCTTTCGACAAATCCGATCAAAGCTTTCAGGGATTATTCCTTCATCGTCGGCGTCCACTTCTACAACGTCCAAGCGGAGCATCTCACAAGCCAAACGCACCATCGGATAGGTCAGGCGCTCAACGGCTACGACTTGCCCCGGACGGCAGCTTGCCATCAATGCCAACATCAAGGCGTGCTGCCCGCCGCTGCAAATGGTGATCGCCTCATGGCTGTCGATTGGTACGTTGCGATCTTCGTTCAGCCATCTCCAAGCCGTTAGACGGTCATACTCGGACCCCGGATTGTTCCGGTAATCGAGTACATCACAGCCAGGATCGGCCAGTACTTTTGCAATCGCATTTTGGAAGATACCATCCTGCTCGGGCAGAACCAGGTGGTTCTTGCTGAAGTCCACCACCGCTTCACCCGGGGTCTCGTAGGAAAACTCCATCGCGCGGGCGTCAGCATTCATGCGGACGAAGGTTCCACGTCCGACTTCGCCAATTGTAAGGCCCATTGCTTCCATCTCGGAGAACACCTTCGTTGCGGTGCCCAAAGACAGCCCGTGTCGGTGCGCAAGTTCCCTGTGTGTTGGCAAGCGGTCACCCGGCTTCAGCGTCCCGCTGCGGATATCTCGGGCAAGGTCGGCAGCTACGTCTTTGTACTTTGCACGCATTGGGCGAACCGCTTTTTGAACAATGTAGAGATTGTATTGCATAGCTAAGGTTTCGCAAGGACGCTTCAGATATGAAGGGAAAATCATTGTCTTATATACAATGAAATTATTGACCCTTCGATGTGATACAATCAGATATTTGTTCTATATTATTGATCCATAGAGGCGACGAGAGATGGCGACGATCCCGTCACAAAGGCACCTGTTCGATATCCCGTCAGACTTGGCGTATTTCAACTGTTCGTATAATGCGCCCCTGCTGAAGAAGGCTGGAGAGGCTCTGGTTGAGGGCGCCCTTTCCAAATGTCGCCCCTGGGAACGCAAGCCCAACAACTTCTTCGAAGACGCTGAGGCTTTCCGGACTGCCGCGTCCAGAGCGTTTGGCGTCAGCGCCGACAATTTCGCTGTTACACCGTCGGCCAGCTATGGGTCGTCAACGGCGGCTCGTATCTTGGAAGAGCATCTGACCGATCAGGACGAGATCATCGTTTTGGACGAGGCATTCCCATCCAATTACCTACCGTGGCAGCGCCTGGGTCAAGAAACCGGAGCCGAGTTTGTCGTCGTGCCGACGCCAGAGGACCTCGGATGGACCCAAGCCGTCCTGGACCGCATCACGCCCAGGACCAAGCTGGTTGCCATTCCCAACTGCCATTGGACCAATGGCGCTCTGCTTGACCTCGACAAGATCGCTGAAGCGGCCCGTTCAGTGGGGTCTTACTTCATCCTTGAGGTCACGCAGTCGTTAGGGGCCAAACCAATCGACATCGCTTCACTGAAGCCGGACTTCCTAATCTCCGCCGGATACAAATGGTTGCTTTGCCCCTATGGCCTCAGCCTCTTCTACGCCGATCCCGAGTGGCACGATGCGCGGCCTTTGGAAGAGACATGGCTCAGCCGGGCCGATGCCGAAGTGTTTGAGAACCTCGTTCAGTACAACGACCAATACCAAGTCGGGGCCCGCCGGTTCGAGATGGGGCAAAAGAACATCCCCTCGATCCTGCCCGGTGGCGTTGTGGCATTGGAGCAGATTGCTGATTGGGGTGTGGCCAACATCGCTGAGACCCTTGAAGCCATCAATGACAGCATCGCGGCGATCCTGGAGCCGTTCGGCTTTGTGCCAGTACCTAAAGAGGTCCGGAGCCCTAACATCCTCGGAGCGGGGCTCGAAGGCGGCATTCCAGAGACGCTCCTCCCCAGCTTGGCCGAGCGCAATGTCTATCTCAGCCGTCGCGGCAGCTCCTTGCGGTTCGCCCCATACTTGCATGTCAACGAAGATGACCTCGACCGACTATCCGAAACCCTGAAATCCGTATTCCATTAGAGGCGAGCATCTGCTCGATATCCCATGTCCACTAACCAACGTTTGAAAGACCTTGGCATTCAACTGCCCGACGCTGTAGCCGCTGTGGCCAACTATGTTCCAATTCACATGAGCCCGGACGGCACTCTCCATGTGTCTGGACAAATTGCATTCGTAGATGGGACGTTGGCGGATCGGGGAACACTTGGCAATTCCATATCTGTAGAGGACGCTTATCAATCTGCCCGCACCTGTGCGATCAATGTCCTCGCCCAGGTATCAGCCGCATTGGGCGGAGACATGGACCGGATCGTCTCTTGCCGAAAGCTTACGGTCTTTGTCGCTGCAACTCCCGACTTCGAAGAGCACCCAAAGGTTGCCAACGGGGCCTCGGACCTGATCGTTGAGGTGCTTGGAGAAATTGGCCGACACTCCCATTCCGCCGTTGGGGTGTCCAGCCTACCTTTCAACGCTCCAGTCGAAGTTGAGGCTGTGTTTGAGGTCAACCCAGCTTCCTGAGATTAGAAATCCAAGCGACAGGGGAAGAACGACGATGAAAACGATTGGCATTTTGGGCGGCATGTCGGCGGCATCGACGCAACTCTACTATCGTGAGCTTTGTGATCTCACCCGCGAAAGACTGGGCGGACTGCATTCCCCTCAATTGTTGATCAGGTCGTTGGATTTTGCGGAGATCGAAGTGCTCCAGGCCAAGGGGTCTTGGCGTGAGGCCGGTGACATCCTAAACCGGGAGGCCCTCGCTCTGGAGCGAGGTGGTGCGGACCTTTTGATCCTGGCCACAAACACCATGCACAAGCTGGCCGATCAAATGATGGAAGATGTCGGCATTCCTTTGATCCATATTGCTGATGCCACAGCAGTAGCAATTCAGTGTGCTGGACTTCAACGCCCTGGACTGATGGCCACAGCGTTCACCATGGAGCAAGCGTTTTACACGGATCGTCTGAGAGCGTCTGGGTTGGAACCGCTTGTCCCAAACGATGATGACCGCGCTGAGACGCACCGGATCATCTATGACGAGCTTTGCAAAGATATCACGACCGAAACCAGTCGGGTGGCCTACGTTGAGATCGCGTCACGGCTGGTGAAGGCAGGAGCGGACTCTCTGATCCTTGGATGCACCGAGGTAGGGATGCTGCTGAACCAAAGCAACGTCACAGTTCCAGTCTTCGATACAACTTTGCTTCACTGCCAAACCGCGCTTGATCGGGCGCTGGTTCCTTGAGCAATGCAAGCCGGGAACCGGTCGTGCTTGAATGTCCATCACGAAGCGGCACGGCATCAGCCATGCATCTTGGCTCCCTCGGTGATCCTATTGACGACTTTCATGTCGGCGCGTAGGGCTATTCGCGACGTCGACACGAGAGTCAGATTTGCCTGAAAGAACGGCTCTTGAAAGCTTGAGGCTTACCTTGCCCAGACCGTTATCAAATCATTTCAATTTCACCGTTCAACTTTCGTGCTCCGACGCCTGATATTCTTCCGACATCAAATTCCGCAACACGTCCACAGCCTGATCTGTCATGGGCGCGTGCCTGTTTGCGGGCCAGGCAACCGCGGTTGTAACGATTGAGATGTCCTCAACCAACGGCACGACCCGAACGTTTTCAGGCGCCAAACGCCTCATTGACCCCGGTACAAGTGCCAATCCCTGTCCGCAACTGACATACGCGAGTTGCGAGGAAATCGAACGCACCTCGTGCAGTATCCTCGGGCTCAACCCATGCTGTCGGCACGCCGATATGATACTGTCGAAATAGACGGGGCTCACCTTTCGTGACGACATGACAAGGGGGCTATCAGCGAGATCGGACAAAGTTACTTGCTCCGCATCAGCGTCAGGGTGATCGGCAGGCATCGCGACCCATAGCATGTCGAAGGTTACCGGAAACCCATTAAGACCGTCGCCCGGTGCGCCATCCAAACGATAGAATGCCAAGTCTAAAGCGCCGCTGAGCAAACCCGGTGCAGCCTCGACACTGTCGATTTCATGGATTGAAACTGTCAGATGCGGAAGGGCCTCGCGAAGGCTGCGCATCCAATGCGGTATGATATCGGTCATGGCCGACGTTATGGCCCCGACATTCAGAATCCCGGTTTGACCAGCGGCGACCTCTCTGACTGTGCGCTCCAGATCCGCAACCTGATCCATGAATTTCCGCGCGGCTGGCAAAAGCGCCACTCCCGCAGCCGTGAGTTTTGTGCCGCGTCTGGATCTGTCGAACAAAGTCACACCAAGCGCAGCCTCAAGCGTTTTGATATGTTCAGACAAAGGTGGTTGCGTCATTCCAAGCCGCTCGGCGGCACGCCCGAAATGTCCCTCTTCGGCAACGGCCAAAAACATCCACAATTGACGGTTAAGCCGAAAATCAACCTGCATTTTCGCCATCCTCTTTCATTCGCAAAAGCTATCACAGAAATACTTTAACAGGATTTTCCAGTTTAGCCACGATGTGGCAGAATCGCGGGCAGATCCTTTGAAACGTCAGGCGTTGACCTGCGTCCGCAATCAGCCTGCAATGTGTCAGGCAAGGAGAATGAGCCATGACCAAACACCCGGAATTTCACAATATTGATGATTGCAGTGACGCGATCATACGGCAACTGGCAGACGGATTGTCAGCGCATATCTACCCAGGCGATCAGGCGATGATTTCCGTCGTCACGGTCCAGCCGGGCGCATCGGGAAACCTGCATCAGCACCCGGAAGAACAATGGGGCATGTGTCTTGAAGGGTCTGGTGTCCGGGTTCAGGGTGACCAGGAAATCCCGTTTTCAAAGGGCGATTTCTGGCGAACTCCGGGTGGCGTGCCGCACACGATGCGCGCAGGCGCCGATGGATGTCGCGTTCTGGATATCTTTGCGCCGCCGCGCAATGAATATCGCAAGTCTGGTTCCGGGTTTGGAGCAGGCTGAGCCGTGCCGGTTACGCAGCACAAGGCCGATTTTCCTCGGCTTTCCACCGAGGAAATAGTCGCTTGGGCAGGGGTGGATGCCGCCGCTGTCTCTGATTGTCTTGATCGGGCGCAGGCGATGGATGGGGGCATCCAGCCACTGGCCCCGAACATGCGCTTAGTTGGTCAGGCCCGCACAGTCCGTTGCACAGTGGGTGACAACAGTGCGCTGCATGCCGCGCTTGATCTGGTGGAGCGAGGCGATCTCTTGGTTGCGGATGCGGGAGGTTTCCTGGGCAACGCCGTTTGGGGCGGGTTGATGACCGAAGCGGCGCGGCGGAAAGGCATCGCGGGACTTGTCATTGACGGGGCTGTGCGCGACCGGTCGGATATAACGGCCAGTGCCTTTCCATGTTTTGCCCGAGGGACCGTTCCCGCCGGCCCGCACAAGAATTTCGGGGGCGAAATTGACGGCCCAATCGCCTGCGGCGGCTTGGCCGTATGCCCCGGTGACCTAGTGGTGGCGGATGGGGACGGTGTGACAATCGTTCCCTGGTCCCGTGTCGAAATCGTACTTGACGCATATCGATCTTTGAAAGCGAAGGAAGCCCGTGCGTTGGTTGCACTTGGTAACGGCGGTACGCTGGCAGAAATCTATGGCATACCCGAGGTCACGCGTTTGGAAAGGAAAACCGGATGAGCCCCGAGTGTCAGCAAACCATGCGCAGGCTCTACGTTGATGGCACTGAAGTGAATGTCTCCGCACTCCGACGAAAGGGCGAGAAAGCCCCTATACTATTCCTGCACGGCTTTGGCTCGACCAAAGAGGATTACGCAGATATTCAACGCCACCGGGACTTCGATCAGCACGGGATCTTGGCATATGACGCTCCGGGATGCGGGCGGACGACCTGTGACGACCCCAGCCGCGTTGACATCCCCTTTCTCGTCAACACCGCCCTTGCCATGCTGGACGTCGAGAGGATTGATCACTTTCATCTCGTGGGCCATTCAATGGGTGGCCTCGCGGCTTTGATGCTGGCGAGCGCCCATCCGGAACGTGTCCTGAGTTTTTGCGACATAGAAGGCAACATCGCGCCCGAGGACTGTTTCTTCAGCCGTCAGATTCATGACTACCCGGCTGAAAACCCCGAAGCTTTTATGAATGACTTCATCGAACGCGCCAGCAGGGCACCTGCTTGGTCGAGCCCGCTCTATGCCGCCAGTCTGGCGCATAAGGTACGCCCAGCGGCGGTGCGAGGTATCTTTACCTCAATGGTCGATCTGTCGGACAACGCTGGGCTGATGGAACAGTTTCTCGGCCTGCCGTGCCCGAAGATGTTCATGTACGGTGATCAGAATGCTTCTCTGAGTTATTTGCCCCACATTGCTGCTCAAGGCGTGGAACTCGCTGAAATTCCGGACTGCGGCCATTTTCCGATGTACGCGAACCCACCCGAAATGTGGCGCCGCATTAGCCAGTTCATCACCCGTAGCGAGGCTGCGCAGTAACATCGTTTGCAACGAATTGTTGCTGCGGCCCTCTGGATGGTAGAGTATTTCTTAAGCTGACCTTCATGCGTCGCGCAGCATTGAGTACAATGGGCTCGAAGCGGCCACTCTTTGCGGCAAGCATGTTTGGCTGGAGGCAGCCCAAACCCGACATTCAAAACAAGACTTTGCAATTCCGGCTTTGCGGGACGGAGCGGACAGTCGTCTTGTGCCGCAAGAGGTCTGACTATTGTCATAGTGATTAAGGCCAACACCCGACCGCATTTGCTGCTTCCGCAAATTGTCGGAAACTTCTGGGTTCACGACCCAAAGATCGCTGAAGGCCATCTGAAGTGCTAGCGTTTTTCCCATCAAGTATTTGCGCAACAAGCTTGGCAACAAATTCAGCATCCGCATTCGGAAACCCAGCGGCGATCAGCGTTGTTTCAAACTCCTTGGGTGTGATTGTTTTGTAAGTAATGTCTCGCCCGGTCACGGCCGCAATTTCCGCCACCGCTTCGTCCCAAGTGAGCAAGTCAGCGCCGGTGATTTCATACACTTGTCCGGCGTGGCCCTCCTCCAATAGGGCTGCAACGGCTACGTCCGCTACATCTTCCAGATCTACCCACGGCTCCTTTGCGCCGGAGTCGGGAGCCGAGACCTCACCAGCAAGAACGCTTTCAAGGAACCCGCCTTCGCTGAAGTTTTGCATGAACCAACTTGGTTGAAGGATTGTCCATTCAAGAGAAGAGTCCTTGATCAATTGCTCGCACGCCTGAGCGCGCGCCTCGTTGCGCTCTGACAGCATGACGACACGGTGAAGTCCGGCCTCTTCCGCGGCTTTGACAAAGGCTGCAATTACGCCGTGGGCGGAGGGCACAGCGAGGTCTGGAGAATAGGCGACGTAAGCCGATTTTATTCCCGCCAAAGATGCCCGCCATGTTTCAGGGTTTTCCCAATCAAACGGAATAGCGCTTCGCCGTGTTCCGTATCTTACGGCCAAACCGCGCGCCTCTAGTCGCTTCGCGACCCGTTTCCCTGTTTTACCGGTGGCACCGTTGACGAGGATTTCATTGCTCATAAATCTCTCCAGCATTTCGATTTCGGTTTTTCGTTCAACGTGCGAAGTCAGGTCTTGTTTAGACCAAAATGGGTCAAGGCGCGTTCAGCGATCAAAAGCCCTGCCGCTTCCTGCACGAAGTGCCCGCCTTGAGGAATTTCCAGTGGGTCCGGACAGCCCTTGATGAACGTGCGCAGGTGGTTCATCACGTTTGGGCCGAGCATTTCATCCTTCATACCGATGGCCATGAAGCTGTCGCCGTCCCACTCAGACGACCAGAACTGAGCCGCTTTCTGCGAAGTATCCACGCCGGGAGCATCCATGGTGCGTGCAATCAAGTGGGGGAACTTACGAACACCGGCTTTGTAGGTTGCATCCGGGAAAGGTGCTGCATAGGCAGCCGCTGCGGCCACTGACATGCTGGGTTCATTCTTTTGCATGATAAACTCTATGGGAACGTCCGGATCAGAGTCGATGTCCGCCTGCCACGCATCGAAGGCCGGCATATCGACCGGGCCTGCCATGAGCCCCGTGTTCATGATCAAAAGCCGCTTGAACCGCTCTGGCATTTCCATCGGCAGCGTAAGGCCAAGCACACCACCCCAGTCCTGTACTACGAGTGTAATGTTGCGCAGATCGAGACGCTCAATCAGCGCCAGCATATAATCGCGATGGAAGTGGAAGGAGTAGATGTCATCATCCACGGGCTTGTCGGACTTACCAAAACCCAGCCAGTCCGGTGCAATGACACGCGCTCCCGCGCCGACAAAAACCGGGATCATCTTTCGATAGATGTAGCTCCAGCTGGGTTCACCGTGCAGACAGAGGAACACCTCCTGCGCATCAGTGCTCCCTTCGTCGATGTAGTGACCGCGCAGTCCTTCATAACCTGGCAGGTCATCAACGTAGTGCGGTCGGAAGGGATACTCAGACAGTTCTTCAAAATGGATTTCCGGTGTGCGCAAAGCTTCGATCATGGGGATTCTCTCAATTTGGTCACATGACCAAAATTACTAGGTCACTTGACCAATTAGATCAATTCCTTAATTTGTGGAGCGAGAAAAAGAACTGTAGAAACATATAAGAGGGATTTAAAAATCTAAGGTGGATCAAATAATTACAGCCAGAAACAGATCAGCAAAAGAAGCGCAGATTCTGGAATGCGCGCTCAAACTCTTGATCGAGACAGGAGACGCAGGTCTTACGATGCGCCGGATCGCCGATTGCGCCGGTATGCGATTGAGCAACGTGCAGTACTACTTCAAGTCTCGCGACGATGTTCTCATCGCAATGGTCGCGCAGTACTTCGACGAATGTGCGAAAAGCCTGCAAAAATTGACTGAAGAAAGCATAGCGGAGAGCGAACGCGAACGCGTCCGGTTTCTCGTGACCGCGGGTCTATCGCACGGTCAGCAGATTAGCGACATGTGCCGCGCATTCCGCGAGATCTGGGCAATATCAAGCAGAAATGAAATCGTTGATAACTCCCTAATGGATTACTATCGCCGCTTTGCCGATCTCATGGCGGAATATGCACTTAGCGACGAATTAGACACGGTTGATCGTGAAAAAGTGAAGGCCCTCTTAGTTCCTTATTTCGAGGGATATTCCGTGACAGCGCGATCTTTGGCTGTGGAAAACAATGTTGTCGAGGACATGATAACGGATATTGTTTTAAGTCTGGTGAAGGATGACATGCGCCAATAGCACATAGCTTCCGGAAGAATAGAATCTCGACATTTGCCATCCGTTCAAACTCTAAGAACGAAGGTAGCGACTGCTTTGGGCGCGTAGTCGACCTTCGCCGCCTCCCTTTTAGATGACTGGAGGCAGCCCTAGGCGGACCTTTAGGGAACTTATATCTTGGAGATGCAGGACAAAGCCAACTTGGAAAGGTGAAAAATATCAGACCATTCAGTTTTCACGTAGTCAGTTCCACAGACAAATTCTTAGACCCGATACTTGCCACCTGTTCGTCAGACAACTGCACGCAATGAGACTTTGTTTATCAGCGCTGATACCCCGCGCATCTCTTCTTGAAGTTGCTCATTTCGTCGGTTGTCCTGAAAGCGCTCAACGGAAACAAATACTTCGGCGTCGAAATCTGGATCCACAGTAGCCAAACGTTGAACGGCGCGATGCAAACGGGTCGGGTCATCCAAATGTAAAGCAGCTGCGGCTCTGTAAGCCGCAGCCCGGCGTGTAATACGAGGAAACGCGGTGGCAGCCCGAAAACAAGCTTCCCAATTTCCCAGAACATAATGCGCGATTACACCCACTTCGCGGCAATACTCCGGAAGAAACGGATCTAGTGCCTCCGCGCGCCGCTGAAAATCAAGGCCGGTTTCACCATCCCCAACATAGTTATGAACATTTCCCGCATGCGCAACGATGTACGCGTGGTTCGGTGTTATTTCGAGCGCGCGCGTGTAGTGATAAAGCGCGTTGTCAAAGTCCTCTTTGTACAGGGACAACGATCCCATGATCCGATGCACCTCAGCATCGTTGCCGTCCAATTCCAAAGCCCGACGCCCCATCTCCCAGTACAAATCGTCATCTTTTATCCCAAGCCATTCGTCCCGCGTTGCAACGGCACAAGCCAACCAAGCTTGTGCCCTTCCAAGTTTCGGATCTTTTTCCAAGGCTTTTGTCAGCCATTTAATAGCTTTTTCAGAGTTCTCGCGGGTTACCCCACCGATGCGGTGGTAGTGAAGCCCTCGCTTCAGGCAGTCGTAGGCTACCATGTCATCTGTGGGTTTTGTTTTGGCGGATTTTTCGGCGTCTAGTTCGACGCGACCTGCGACAGCAGCGGATATTTTGGCGACCATATCATCCTGAACGCCAAACAGGTCATCCAAGTTGCAGTCGTAATTTTCCGACCAAACTTGCGCACCGTTTACACCATCATACAGACGCGCTGAAATCCTCACACGCCCTCCGAAAACACGCACTCCACCTTCGACAGCGTAACGAACACCTGTTTCGCTACACACAATTTCCGGAGAAGCTTCGCGCCCTTCCAGTGAAAAGCTGGCATTGCGCGAAATTACAAACAACTCCTTAAAACGAGAAAGTTCGGTGATTAAATCCTCCGTCAACCCTTCCGCAAAATACCTCTGTTCTTGATCCATACTGCGATTCCGGAATGGAAGAACGATCACACCGTTTTCACGTTGCATAGGTTTGGCAACCGGTGTTTGGGGCACACCTTGTGTCCGCATGAAGCTGTGCAGACCCAATTCTCCCTCAACTGCATAAAGCTCGACAGCCTCCTCGATATTCTTCAATTTTCGAGGGCCAAGCGATTTGAACCTTACCTGCGCGCCACGTTTTGCTTGCTCGAACACGGCATGCGAAACCCAAACCCCGCCTGGATCGGCCTCCGCTTCAATCCGCGCAGCAATATTCACGCCGTCTCCTAGTAAATCCTCCCCATCAACGATCACATCGGCGAGATGGATACCAATACGTAGTTGAAGACCAATTTCTTGAGCGTTGTGAGGGGCCGAGAGTTCGCGCTGCAACTCAAAAGCACCGCGCACAGCTGAAACGGGACTGTTGAATTCTGCTATCGCCCCGTCGCCAGACCAACTTATTACCCTGGCACCATGGTGATCCGCTAACTCTTTTACAATTTTTCGCAGCCGTTTTAAGCGGGAAATTGTAGCCGCTTCAGAGCGTTGCATCAGAGCTGAGTATCCGACGACATCCGTCGCAAGCACAGTGGCAAGACGTCGTTCCATGCTACTCTCCAGTTTGGCCTACCCAAGTAGTATAACAGATTGCTAATTCCTTTTCGAACACGCAAATAGGGGAAGCGCTCTGAAGGCCAGTTAAGGAAACCACGTCAAAGTACGCGCCGAGACAAAGAACTGAAGTCCAGCTTTGAAGCTTGAGTGGTCATTCTTCACTCGCACATCAATGGCTGGTGGCAGCCCTAAGCGGACATTCATAACTAGACTTTGCAGTTTCCACGACGCGTGGCTAAGCCGAACTAGATCTGCCGAGACAATTCTATACCTTTGACCCAAAACACAGTGTTTCAACCAAATCCAAGAAACCACTGAATTATGAACGCGTTCGCAAGATCGACAAAGAAAGCTGACACCAAAGGCAGGACAATGAACGCTACCGGCGAAGGGCCATACCGTTGCGTGACTGCGGTCATATTCGCAATGGCGGTTGGCGTTGCACCCAAAGAGAAACCGGCGAACCCCGCTGATATGACGGCTGCGAAGTAGTTTTTTCCCATCAGGCGGAACACGATGAAGATAATAAACGCGACGGCAGCGACGGATTGCAAAAGCATGGTCGTGATTAAAACTCCCGCACTGCTGGCCAGAGTCCACAACTCCATGCTCATCAGCGACATTGCCAGAAACACTGACAAGCTGAATTCGGAGATCACGTTCATTGCCGGCGTACCCGCGGGCCATTTGAGCTTTGGAAACAAGGGCGGCAACAAGTTCGACAGTACGATGCCGCTTAAGAGGCAAGGCACGAACAGGGGCAGCTTGACCCCTGCTGCCTCCAGTGCTTCGAACACGGAGTAGCCAATCGCAATAGCGATGTGAATCCACAGAACACAATTCATTAGATCGACATGAGTAACTGTCGATGGTTGATCGGTAGTTGGCTCCGCAACCGTCGCAACTTCTTCTTCTGCGTCGTCGACACTCTTGAGGTCGTTCTTTTGAATGAGAAAACGGGCAATGGGTCCACCCAGAACGCTGGCCAGGATCAGACCAACGGTCGCCGTGGCTATTCCCAGTTCGGAAGCGCCGACAACTTGGTAGCTATTTTCTATGGTTGGGCCCCAGGCAATGGCTGTGCCGTGGCCTCCAATCAAGGATGCGGTTCCCAACAGCACGCCTGCTTGTGAAGGCATGCCGAACAAAAGCGCACCAATCATGCCCACCACGTTCTGCACGAGCATAAAGGCAATCGTGAGCCCAAGCATGAGCACAAGAAGGGGTCCACCCTTTATCAGATCAGCGAAACGGGCGTTTAGACCAACTGTCGTGAAAAAGTAGACCAACAAAAAGTCTCTGGCGCTTAGTTCGTAGCTGATTGCACGGCCAGTGGCTAAAACCACAAGCAAAGCCAGAATGGCCGCCAAAAGGCCTCCGCTGACTGGCTCCGGAATGCTGTACTGGGACAAGACTGCGTAACGGCGGGTCAACCGTGCGCCAAGAAAATAGACCAAAATACCGATTGTAACGGCACCAAAGCTGTCAATTTCTATCGGTTCAAGCATTTCCATGGTGTATTGTGTCCCCGTCCAAGCAATGGAATTTCTGTCAGTTTTGTTAGGATTGGTTTTTTCCAAGTCTTTGAATTTGAGAAGTTAGATCAGATATCCTTTTTGATTTTGCTCGGTGGTACTCCGGTCCACGCCTTGAATGCGTGCGCGAAGCTTGTTGCGTCAGAGTAGCCAAGCATTTCCGCCACTTGCGTCACACTGTGATCGCCTTCCTTCAACAATTCTTCCGCGCGATTGCGCTTCAGCTCCGCCAGCAGTTTGCCAAGGGTCGTGCCCTCTTTCCTTAGCTTCCGAGCAAGCTGCTGCTCGGATAGGCCAAAGATTTCAGCCGCTTTATTGTTGCTTAGAAAGCCCGCATCCACGTGCGGCCTAAGGGCTTCGCTGACACTCTCGGTAAGTGATCGAGGAGGTTTCCGTTCACCACCATCATCTACGGGGACTTGGAAGTACCCTTCCTTTGAAAACTCCAAGTTCAACCACTCAGCGGGAAACGCTACGCGATGCCCAAACCTGTCCCCTTTGATAGGTTTGGAACCTTTGAAGTCATCCGGTAATGCATTGGGGTCGCTTACGGTTATCATCGTATTGGCAGCGGACCACTTACTCCCGACACTCCTTGCGACAATCTCTGAAAATAGGCAGGCAAAAAACGCGTCTATCTGAGCAGGAACGAAAGGTGTTTCAAAATACCGCTTCCCGGACATAAGCGCTGACTTGCCATGTATGTCCAAGTGGTGCTCGGTTGAACTTGAATGCTCAGTCGCAGCTATAACGACTGCCGTCAGAAAGGAGCCGAGCGTTTTCGCCTCTTTGGCAGCGTCGACCAATGGTGGCCAGTTTGAAACCGCCATCTTCACGCCAAGCTTCCCCAGCAAATGAATATCATTTGTGGCCTCAGCCGCCTCTTCGAACAGCTGGTACATGACAATTGCGTGGATATACGCGTCGGGGTCATCGAACGAGGATCTTGAAATGCCCAAGCGTGTTAGCAGCTCATCGGTGTCGTCATAGACAGCATCCAGCGTGCTCAAGATCGGTCTCGCTGTAGACAACCGGATCAAGGGCTGCGCGGGGCCATTCATGTTCGACCCTCGGAAAGTGCAAGGCTCATTTTCCACCTCGTTACTATGACATGGAACCGCAACAGAGTTCCGTCGACCTGATGATTTTCATCAAAAATCGAAGCTTGATGACCAGAACTATCATGTATTGTAGATATTCAGATGCCTAAATGTTTTGCAGCAAGTCGCTCGTCGAAGTGCCTTTGAACCAATTCCGTCAGTAGGCGATCTATTAGTGTCCGTCGTCAGAGCTTTTCGGAAAGCTGAAGCGTTTTCGTAACAGAGGCTCTGGTTCGGTTTCTGTTTGAGTTTAGGCAGCAGCGGCTTGGTGCTGCAACCGGCGTTTTCGGATTGTCTGTTTCTTGATTTCCTCTCTCATCTTCAGGATCTTCGCGCCGCGGCCGTGATAGACGTCCGCAGGGGTTAGGTTGTCCAAGCTTTCGTGGTAGCGATGGTTGTTGTAGTGATCGACGAACGCCCCGATCCGGCATTCGAGGTCGCCCGGTAGGAAGTAGTTTTCCAAGAGGACACGGTTCTTCATGGTCTGGTGCCAGCGTTCGATCTTGCCTTGGGTTTGCGGATGGTGCGGCGTACCGCGAACATGGTCCATGCCCTTGTCCTCAAGATAAACGGCAAGATCAGAGGCGACGTAGGACGAGCCATTGTCGCTGAGCAGCCGGGGTTTGTGTACGACCGTGGCTTGATCGCAGCCCGAGACCTCCAGTGCCAGGTCCAACGTATCAGTGACGTCCGCAGCCTTCATCGTGGTGCAGAGCTTCCAGGCGATGATGTAGCGGCTGTAGTCGTCGAGGATGGTGCTGAGATAGAACCAGCCCCAACCGATGACCTTCAGGTACGTGAAGTCAGTCTGCCAGAGCTCGTTTGGTCGGCTTGTTTTGTCCCGGAACTCATCGGCCACGCGTATCACGACATGGGCCGGGGCGGTGATCAGATCCTCGGCGCTGAGAATGCGATACACGGAGGATTCAGATACGAAGTACCGCTTCTCGTCGGTGTATTTGACCGCCAGTTCGCGCGGCGTCAGATCTTCATGCTCAATGGCAAAATCGACAACATCCTCGCGTACCTTTTCTGGGATGCGGTTCCACACTGACCTGGGCCGTGGGGAACGGTCAGCCAGGGCATCAACGCCACCGTCGCTCCAGCGGGCATACCAGTCGTAGTATGTGCTGCTGGGGATGCCGAGCATCTTCAGGGTTTGCTTTACCGGCAGATGTGACGCTTCAACCGTGCGGATAATTTCAAGCTTCTCTGAGGCGGGGTATCTCATTCTTCGTCGCCCCCATCCCCGATCATGCTTTTTTTGAGCAGTCGGTTCTCAAGCGTCAGCTCGGCAACCACCTCCTTCAGGGCGGCAGATTCCGACCGCAGTTCTTTGACTTCCGGGGATGTCGCTTGTCGCGCCGTGTCACCCGCCAAGCGGTTCTTCCCAGCTTCGAGGAATTCCTTCGACCAGGAGTAATACAGGCTCTCTGCAATCCCCTCGCGACGGCACAGTGCAGCAATGCTTTCCTCGCCCCGCAGGCCCGCCAGGACGACCCTGATCTTCTCTTCAGCAGAGTAGTGCTTGCGCGTTTTGCGTTTGATACCCCTGACCAACTTGTCAGCGGCATCCTTCGATGTTCCGGATTTCTTGTTCATCTTCGCTCCATAATGGCTTCGATGAACCAGAAATCCTCCGTTGCTCAAACCCTAAATCTGTCCGGTGGGTGCTGACGTCAGACAGTTCAAGGTTGGTGGATTGCGCCAGTACTTCAGAGTTTGAATGCCGTCCAATTGATGCTTGGCGCTACCGTTCTCACAGCATTCAACGACAACGCAGCTATCACGCTGCTGGCCACATTGGTCCCCGGCTTCACGGACGAACTAAAGTACGCAGTCGTTGCTGGCGCTGTAACCGGAGGCGGTCTCACCGTGATCGCCAACGCGCCCAACCCAGCGGGGCAATCCATTCTGAAGGGCCACTTCGGTAACGCCGTGTCGCCAGCTGGTCTGGTCAAGGCAGCGCTTGTTCCCACAATCATTTGTTGGCTTTGCTTTGCGCTTCTGTAGGAGGCGGTGCCCTTCCTGTGAATTAACGAACGGCGGTTTGGTCTCAGCACCGCTATCTGCTGTTTTTCGCCTTAGCAAATTGAGGCGGAGCCAAGCGGGCGGGCGGTCACGCAGCCTCAAGGCATCTTGGCTTTGCAAAGTCCGCTTTCTGCGCATCGCTGACATTGGTGCTTTCAGCAACATCGGTTGGTTTGGGCTCGAAGCAGCCATTCTCCGCAGCTTGCATGTTTGGCAGGTCCAGCCCGAAGCAGGCATTCACAGTCAAGCTTTTCAGTTTTGCACCAAACCGTTCACTAGGACATGCGCGACGTTCAGGAAATCATGTTGTCTTTTCCAAGCAGCGTAATTTGCGTTACCAATAGACATGAATGGAGACCGCAGACTTTCCGCAGTACTCTCGGCCGATGTAGTAAACTACTCAGGCCAGATTAAGGCAGATGAATATAGGACTCTCAGCGAACTTCGTGTTCTACGTCGAGAGTTATTTGATCCTTTGGTTAGCGATCATCGAGGTAATGTCGTTAAGAGGATGGGTGATGGATGGATAGTCGAGTTTAACTCGGTATCTGATGCAGTACGATGCGCCCTTGATCTTCAAAGCCAGGTGTCAACTCAGTCCTCATTGAAACTACGAGTGGGTGTGCATCTTGGAGATGTCGTATTCGACGAAGATGACATTTTCGGCGATGGCATCAATCTATCTGCACGTCTACAAGAGGCTTCCAACGAAGGGGCTGTGTTAATTTCAGATGTCGTCCATCGCAGCCTTGACGAGCGCCTCGCTGAGCAATTTTATCGCGCTGGAGAGCGACAGTTTAAGAACGCGCCGTCACCAATAGAAGTTTTCCAATGGTCGCCGCCAGGTTCTGCCCCACCGCGAGTAACTCCGGCTAGCCATACAAAGTCTCTGCTAATCGGCGTCCTACCTTTCGATAGTCTCTCTTCTGACCCCGATCAGGAGTTTTTTGCAGATGGAATTACCGAAGAGATCATCACCACTTTATCAAAACTCCCGAATTTACTGGTCGTCGCGCGTAACTCTACATTCGTCTACAAAGGTCGCTCCGTTGACGTGAAACAGGTCGGTCTGGAGCAGGGTGTCGATCTTGTTCTTGAGGGAAGTGTCCGTCAAAGCGGTAACCGGGTGAGGATCACATCACAGCTAATCGATGCAAAGTCCGGCATGCATATTTGGGCAGACCGCTATGATCGCCTCATTGAAGATGTATTCGAAGTTCAGGATGAAATCGCACTTAGGATTGCAACCGAGCTTCAAGTCGAACTGTTGGCGGGAGAAATGGCTCGTTTCAGAGGATCCGGCACAAATAACCTAGGCGCGTGGACTGCTCAACTAAAGGCCGTTGAGGCTTCGCGCAGAATTACCAGGGAAGCTCAGGCCGACGCTCGCCGATTTGCACAACAGGCAATTGCACTCGACCCGGGTTACTCGGCTCCGTATTGTACTTTGGGATTCATTTGCACTGTCGAAGCACGACATGGATTTGTTGCTGACCGGCGTGCCGCGCTAGCGGAGGCTCGTGACTGCGCTCAGCGAGCTCTGGAAATAGACAGCTACAACCCAGAGGCTCACGCTATTGCGGGTTTTGCGGATGCAATCGATGGCAAGCTGGTTTCGGCTATCGAGAAGTTCAACGAGGCACTAGCGCTGAATCCAAACCACGCTGACGTGGCTGCCAGACTGTCAATCACCCTAGCTTTCAATGGCCAGGCAAATGAAGCGATCCAAGTCGCACAACAAGCCATTACCCTGAACCCTCACTATCCAGGTTGGTATGCAGGCGTTCTGGGTTTAGCCCTTCGACTCGACGGTCAATACGAGGAAGCCAAGAAAGCATTCACCGAATATGGTCAAAGGGTTGAAGGCTTTGGTCACCTCGACCTCGTAATCGTCCATGTAGAGACGGAGAACCTTGAGGCCGCTCGCGATGAAGCACGGAATGTGATGAAATACCGCCCTCAGTTTTCCATATCGGACTGGGCGAAAACTCAACTTTTCTCTGACAGAGAAAGGCTGGAGAAAGACTGTGCGTCTTTGCGACTAGCCGGTTTGCCTGAATAAGAGCAGGGTTTCGCAGTAGCAGGTTGGTTTGTGATGGAAACCGATCTCACACGTTTCCGATTTGGGTTCGCGATGGCCTTGCGCTTCTAGGTGCCTTGGCGGTGGGCCGCAGTCCAAACCGGATAATCACAAATGGGCCTAGCAATTTCCCGGTTGCGGAGGAAAGCTACCCTTCGCGGTTAAACAAACCAAGCCAAAATTTTGGCCGATTATCCGCAGGAACTTGAAGCTTAATTTATTTGATCACGAGGGCTTTATCAGTGTTTCCAGATATTCTCGAGTGTCGGCATCCCACGAGCTGGGGTCCTCTCCATGAGCGACCACCGCGTGGAGTTCCATGAGTTTCCATACTTCATCTTTGGTCGCTGCGATCACTTTGCCTGGGCAGGCCTCCATGCCCTCGCAATCCTTGCAGGCATATGAAAATGCGGTGTTCATCATTTTCTCCTCTTTCTGGACGGGAAAGTTGATCAAAACTCAGGAAACGTCGGGAGACCGTCGTCGAGTTTTATCCATGGCTGCTGACGTGATACGAAGACGTGGGCCTTGGGTTGCGCAATCGATGGGTCATCCAACGTCACAGCAGAAAACCAAGCGTCAGCGCTCCAGTCTTGGCCCTCAACTTCATTTGGGGCAGCATAGGTCAACGTCGTTCCACATTCCCGACAAAACCCTCGGCGAATACCCGGAGTTTTCTCAATTTGTTGGATTTCGCCTTTGATAACGGCGAAGTCTTCGGCGGCCACTTTAGCCCAAGTTGCAAAGGCGCCACCAAGGGCCATTTGGCATGAACGACAATGGCAATGTCCCGACCAAACTGGCGGGGTCGCTATCTGATACCGAACGGCACCACAGTAACATCCACCTTGAAGTTTTTCCATCGTATCAAGATCTCCTGGCATGCGGCTAGGTTGACATCAGCACTAAAGCATCCGCTCCAATATTTTATAATAGAAGCGCAGATTTCACTGTGAATAATGTCAAGAATGCCGATATCATGCGACTCAAATAGTCTAATCAAACATTAGAAAATCTACAGCATGGACTGGCTGCACCTTCCCCCAATGAACGCTTTGCGCGCCTTCTCAGCGGTTGCGGAAGCTGGGAGTTACACCGTGGCTGCTGAACGCTTGAACGTGACCCAAGCGGCTGTCAGCCAGCAGGTCAAATCGTTGGAAAGGCATTTGGGTGTAGCTCTCGTTGTTAGACGTGGGCGCAGCATTGAATTGACAGAGCCAGGCATCATTCTTGCGCGTGAACTGGGTATCGGCTTTGAAATCATTGGAAGGGGTGTCGAACGACTGGCAGAACACACAGCGCAGCGTCCCGTTCAAGTGACAATGTCACCAGCATTCGCGGTGGAGTGGCTATTGCCGAGAATGGCAGAGTTTCAACAACAACATCCAGAGATCACTTTGATGCTGAACCCAACTTCTGAACTGGTTCAGATAAGACCAGGCGGCATCGATGTCGCCATTCGGTATCACGACAGACGCATGCCGAGAAAAGAAGAGGATACTGTCCTTGTTTCCGACATGGTCGTGATCGGGGCACCTTCACTGGTGGGAGGCCAAGATCTGCGTGACCCGGCTTCTCTGACGAAGCTGCCCTGGTTGCAGGAACTGGGCACCAACGAGGCGGCTGACTGGTTCACCTATCACGGGGTTGTTCCTGCCGAACCATTGACCATAAATCACATGCCGGGGAACCTGATCATGACTGCGGTTCGCCGGGGTGACGGTATCACGTATTCTGCCAGAGCTTTTTTCGAGGACGATCTGTCATCTGGCCGGGTGATTGAGTTGTTCTCTGAGCCACTCTTCGGCGTCTATTACATCCAGACGCAAGCAGAATTTCAGCGCCCCGAGGCTAAGGTGTTCGTCAACTGGCTTAAATCTCAGTCGCAAGTCGTATCGAGACACAACTCTGGAAGCTGAGACGTATCTATTTACCCCTCTGCTCTGTTTGCTCAAGACCGTTGGTTTCGCCGTTTCTTAAGGCTGCTTTGTGGAGGAGCCAGCTGCGATCAGAGCCGCCATCCCTCCATCGATGAACTGCACGTTTTGAAAACCCATCGCAGTCAATACATTTGCCGCTGCCGCGCCTCGGTAACTAGGAGCGCCGCCACAGGTGGTGAAAATTCGCCTTCCACGATCCTGTAACTCTTGAGATCTGTATTCACTTTCAAGGTCTGCCATCCAAGCGACGGCGCGACCAGGAGCCGGAATTGCTCTCGGGCTGAGACCCGTGGCCGCCATTTCAGCACTATCCCTCACGTCCACCACAAGTGCGTTGGGGTCTTCGATCAGTACTGCCAGCGCGTCAGTTGCTGAAATTGGATTTGCTTTGGATATTTCCTGAGCTTCCATTTGTGCGAATGTTAAGACCATGTTGCCCCCCGACTGCAAATCCTACGCGATGCTACCATGCGGCTGATTTACCGCAAAACGTCATCCAAGCGATGATTGCCGGTCTTGTGGTCGCCCAGACGGTTGCCATCAACGAAGTTAAACAATTCCCGATCAACGGCAGAAGCGGGCCTCGCAAATGCCCCAGCCATTGCTGTTGATCCGAGATTACTCGGCGGCCAACGCCTTCTGCCTGCAATAACACGACGCCTTTATCGGCACCTCGGCGCGGGCAGCGGCCTTGTCCAATTGTAGCTTAATGTGGGCGGCTTCGACCGTTTCACCGCGCCGGGTGAGACATTCGTGCAAACCATGCAGGCTCCAGACGTTGCCCGGATGCTGACAGGCCCGGCTAAGCGTTGCATCCAGGCCAAGGTCTGCACGGTAAACAGCTTCGGCTTCCTCCATCTGGCCCTGTTCAAGAAGAAGAGCACCCAGCGCATGACGGGTGGGTTGCATCCAGCCCCAGGGCTCGTCGTATGGCAAGTTATCGTCGATCTCCACTGACTTTCGCAGGTGATCAAAGGCCGTTTCGTGCTCTCCTGTGTGATAGGCCAACTCACCCAGCATCATTTGCTCAGCGACCTTCAGAATGTCCCGACATGTGTTGTTGAACAGCATTCGGGTCTCAGGAACTCTGGCCAGAGCATCATAGAACTTGGCTTTTTCACTCTCGGCTTCAGCGACCCTGTGTAGGTTGGCCAAGGCAACCGTCCTTGCATACCGCATCATGGCGATAGTGACGCTGTAGAGCTCCGAATCTTCAGGTAAATCCTGATCAAGGATAGCCTGCCAGCGTCCAAACCTGATCAATACATGTTGTTTCATAGGAATGAACGCCTCGAACCAATCAGCCATTGGTCGAAGTGTCTCTGAAGGTAAAGTTTCGACAAGCTCATCGGCAGCTTCCAGTGCCGCCGTTGGCTGCCCTAAAAACATCGCTCCGTAGATTTTGAAGTGGTAGTTGTGACACCTGTAAACGGAATAGAAGTTGTCAGGACCTTCGCGTTCCAGGAACTTTCGATCTGACAAGATGGCTTTGTGATTACGCAACACAACGTTCATGTAATCTCCACACAAGACGTCAATATGGGTGGGCATGTGAAGCAAGTGCCCGGCTTCAGGCACCAACGTGCTGAGCACATCACCATGGCGAAGGGCTCGCTCAGGATTTGGCGACATTTCCATCAGGTGAATGTACATGTGAAGGAGCCCTGCGTGCTCCCATGCTCCGGGGAGTGTATCAAATGCAGTTTCGAGGACTGCTATGGCTTCAAGTGTATCGGCTCCATCCGCTGGTTTCCCAGTCGGCAAGTCCCAAAGCTGCCAAGGGGTCCGATTCATGAGTGCCTCGGCCAGGAGGGCGCAAACGTCGAGATCCTGTTTGAATTCAGCATGCAGCTTTCGCATCGCGTCAGCGAAGGCATCATTCCACGGGCTGAAATCCTCAATATCCGATGAGGATGGATAACGAGCCGGAATGGCTTCGATGAGCGCGCGTTCAACAGGCGTCAGTTTGTCCTTTAACGACGCAGCAGCCTCGATTGACGCTTTTGCCAAGGCGATACAGTCAGGCTTCTCGTCTTCTTCGAATGTTTCCCAGGGCTTGTTGTAGTTCGGCCCAATGCAATACGCGATGCCCCAATGCGCCATTGCGCAATTTGGATCCGCAGCCACGGCATTCTGAAAGCATACAATCGCTTCTTCGTGGTTGTACGCGTAAGTCCAAGCCAAACCACGATCAAACCAAAGCTGGGCTTCGTCCGACGAGGTTGTGATCTTTCGGCTGTAGCTACCGAGATCATAGTATTCCATCACAATAACCCCCTAATTAAAGGTAGGAGGTTACCACAATGGGCTGCTTCTCGATACTGGCGACATCAAAGCCGACCCAAGGCATAGACCCGACTTATATGAGCCCCATTTGATCGAAGCACTCTTCTTGGCGACTGATCAACTTATCGGCTACGTGCGTGACGCACCGTCCAATCCATCCACAGTAGCCCACCGACAAGACCACAAACACCGCTCGCACACCTAAGATGGTCTTTTGAGAAAGCTGATGTCGGCAGTCAGGTTGGTCTTTTCCGCCAACCAACACTTTTGGGGCCTGGTAAGGTCGTGCGACAGCTTCTGTTCTAACTGGCGTTGAAAACGTGTAATTTGGGCTCATTGCGGGCATCAAAAATACGGGCACCCTACCCTTCTAGCGTGGCAACTGCATGGTCGTGAGAGGTATGCGGTCGATGCATGTTGAGGATACGTCGAGCTTCATTCGATTGTCCCGATTTTGCCAGCGCATGCGCCAATGAAAACTCAATAATGTCGCGTTGCGCCCGGCTGCCGCCAAGGCGTTCGTGCTCAGACATGACACTTACGAATTTCTCAATCGCTTCATCCGCATTTCCATCCGCAAGCGCGCGGAATGCGCCTGCGACTGAGGCAACGGTGGGTCCTGCGGGTCCCTTTGCGCCGTCAATGGTTGTTTCCAGACGCTCTCTGTTTCCAGCCATCGCATGCGCAAGAGCCGCGTGAACATCCGCAAAAGCCAAACCAGGTGAAGGAAAGAACTGAACAGCATAGTCGCTGAGTTGTTGCCAACGCTCCTGAGGAATTTGCTCGCCAGCCAAAAAGGCGCGGTGAACAATTGCCACACTATCAGTCAGAACGTTCAGTGGTGGCGCAGGAGGTCGGTCGGGGGAAACATAATCATCGAACAGCTTCCACATACCTGCCACATCGCCGCTCTCAAGCGCCCACAGAGCGACGTGCCAGCTGAGATGACAGTGCAAATACGCTGTGAAGGGATAGTCTTGCCAGAATTCGCGCAGATAAGCGTAGCCAGCGTCCGTCTCCCCGTTCTCATAGTAGAGATGGGCCCTGACATGTGCACTGTGCGCGCTGTCTGGCTTCAACTCAAGCGCGCGCTCGATGTTTTCCGCGGCCGGGCCGATCTGTCCGGCCTCCATCTGGGCAAATGCATGCTGGCAGAGAAACCACCAGTCGTCGCCATAGTGTGGCTTCAACAGGGTTGTGTACGCAAGCTGCTCCGCCTCGCGTCCAGCCTGACCTGAAAACCCAATTAAGCCAAATACGCTGGTACATGTCTGAGCAAGCAAAACATCTCGCGGATGGTCTGTGACGTGATCTCGGATGCGCCTGTAGGCCTGCGGTGCACGCCCCTCAATGAGATCGCTGATAATGTCGATCTGCGCGGCTTCGCGCGGGCTGACGCCATGCGACAGTTCCTTTGCTACGGCTATTTCACGCTTTGCATCTTGTGCACGCCCGACAGTAACAAGGTAGCGCGCAAGCCCGACATGGGGCATGGCAAAGCTATCATCTGCCTGCATTGCAGAACGGTAAGCTTCTTCAACATCATCAAAAGCACCCAGAAATCGGTCGATGCCTTCAACGTAGGCGTCTCGCGCAGTTTGTGATGTGGTCGTTAGCGGGCTTCCGTACCGATCTTCAAGCATCCAAACCTTCCACTTTCTGTACCAAACCTGTCCGTCAGTGAGCTATATGAGCATGCCTACCCATAAACGAGTCAAAGGAAATCGACGTTACGAGGCGCCATGATTTCAGTATCCGTTTCTTTCAGAAGTCTCATGAAATCATCAACATGCCGTTTAAATCATATTTACTTTATCAAATCCCGATTTTCCAAAATTGGACTCCGAAAGCAATTTTGGGGATTATTCCGTACGGCTCGCCCCGCGTCCGGTTAGAGGAGAAAGTAGGTATGACAACCCAAACTCGCCCGCTCATTGATACGGCTTGGTTGGCAGATAACCTGACTAACCCGAAACTACGCATCATTGATGTTCGCTGGAAGTTTAGGGAGGAAAACGGCAAGGGCGTAGCCTATGACGATAGGAGCGAGTTCCAGGCCGAGCACATTCCTGGCGCCGTGTATGTTGGCATGTCGACGGAGCTTGCAGACAGCACTCAGAACACTCCCGACATGATGCTCGGCCCAGAGGACTTCGGGGAAAGGATGCGCGAGTTGGGTGTTTCCGACGACAGTCATGTCGTGGTCTACGACGACTCCGGGCTTCCATTGGCGTCTGCGCGTCTTTGGTGGGCACTTTCGCACTATGGCCATAAAAACGTGCAGGTCTTGGACGGCGGCTTGCAGCAATGGAAACTCGAAGGTCGACCCACTGAAACTGGCGATCTAACCGTTGAGCATGGTGACTTTGAACCAACAGTGCAGAGCAATTGGATTGCCCGCAAAGCTGATGTCTTGGATGCGATGGGTAAGCCCGGAGTCAGAATTGTGGACTTTCTACCAAACAACCTCTTCCGAGGCGACGGAGTTCACACATGGGGAGGTCGCTCGGGACATATTCCCAGTGCCGTCAACATACCGGCGATATCGAACATCGATCCGGATTTGGCACACATACCCATTGCCGAACGTGCAGCCAAACTAAAGGAACGTGGTTCATTCAAGTTGGCGGATCATTCCAAGCTCCTCAAGCACTATCAGGACAAGGGAATTCAAACTGACGATGAGGTCATCGCCTATTGCGGCCGTGGCATAGCTGCTTCTTGTGGGCTCCTTGCGCTGCGCCAAATGGGGTTCGAAAAGTCCCGCCTGTATGATGGTTCATGGGCTGAGTGGAGCGCCGATGAGAGCCTTCCGGTTGAAACCTCGTGAGACTACGATTTTGGGTCACTTTAGGTGGTCCAATTATTGACGCATTGCTAGGAGGATTTTTTGATGACGGACAAATTCCGGCTGACCAAAGAAGCTGCGCAGAAGTACAACAACCATAGTGTGCCTGCTATGTTCGGCCCATTGGCTGAAGCAACCATGGAGATGGTTCAGCTTCGAAGCGGGACTTGTGTCATCGACATCGCATGCGGCACCGGGGCTTTGACGCGAGAGATTGCAAGGAAACTGACGGGCGAAGGCCGGGTTGTTGGCGTAGATCTGAACGAAACCATGATTGAGGTCGCGCAGTCCAATCAGCCGGATTGTCGTCATGTGCTCGAGTGGTATGCAGCAGATGTAACTGAGTTACCTTTCGAAAATGCTACGTTTGACTATGCCTTCATACAACAGGGGCTTCAGTTCTTCCCCGACAAATCCGCCGCTTTGCAGGAAGTTCATAGGATCTTACGCAATGACGGTCAGCTATTTTTGACATGTTGGCGCGCAGTGTCGCCCTTCAATGGAGCGCTTGCAAAAGCTCTCGAGCGGCATGTTGGAACAGATGCCGCAGTCAAAGCCAGAGCGCCTTTTTCGTTTCGAGATGGGGACCTCATTTCGAACTTGTTGGTCGATGCAGGCTTCAAGATAGCTCGTCACGAGCCATTGGTACTTGAGCGAAGATTTGTTGATCTTCGCGCGCAAATCATGGCGCTGCCAATCGAAACCGATCTTAGGGATGCAGGTGCTGACGTCACCAACAAGGTCGTGGAAGAGGTTGCAGACGCTTTGTCTAGATATGACAAAGAAGGCGTATTGCACGTACCGCAAGAAGCGCACCTATTTGTCGCCGCGGCATAGGTCAACGACCACTGACTTAGTTCTACATTACGATCTTTGCCATGGCCGAAAGATAATGCGGCATTAGTGGCGGCCGAGCCTGGCTCCGCGTTGACGGTTGAGTCTGCATCAAACTATACTTTTGCCATGGCTAGCGGAAAATACATCGACGATTTGTCGGTTGGCGAAACCTTCGAAACCGGAGGCGTTACGCTGACCGAGGGAGCGATTATTGACTTCGCACTGGTTCATGACCCGCAGCCCTTCCACGTTAACAAAGTGGCTGCCGCAGAGTCGATGTTCGGCGGTCTCATCGCCAGTGGATTTCAAACAATAGCGCTTACTTTCAGGTTGTTCCGCGACACTGGTGTACTTACCGGCACCAATCTGGGTGGACATGGTATGGACGAGGTACGGTGGCTGGCTCCGGTGTATTCCGGTGACACGATCAGCGTGCGCGTCACGGTTGAGGCAATTACACCGTCACGTTCGAAGCCAGACCGGGGAACGGTCAAATTCCGATACCAGACATTTAACCAGAACGATGTTGAAGTTCTTAACCTGGTCATGCACCACGTGATGGCATGTCGGAGTTAAGGCGGTTTGCAGCGACTGGGGCGCGGCGATCAATTTGATCTCCCATTGTCATCTTCAAGAGTATCCTTGGGCTCGCCACATAAGGCTTCTATTGCTGCGGTCGTGGCGTACATGCAAACTAGTTTGTTCGCGTGTTCTCAATCCTTTTTGCATAAATAACTACTTGTAGATTGCCGCATAGCGAGGTGCGAAGAACTTAACGAAGGCTCTAACCTCTGGCCGACGATAGGCTTCCGGCGAAATGAGCATTAGGTGCGGCACCGCAAGTTCAGGGATTTCGTCGAAACATCGAATGAAAGACATGTCTGTTTCCACCAGCTTGACATTGCTGATCCCAAGGCCTTGCCCTGACCTGATCGCCGCATGCATTAGCTCCAGTTCAGTGAAAGACATGACGATCTGGCCCGGCTCCACGTGATTGGTCAACCATTCGTGGAATACATTCGGTACATCGTCCCGCTGAAAGGTAACAAACTGATGCCCGGCCAGATCATTCGTTGACCCCGGCAAGCCAAATTTGTCCGCGTAATTTCTGCTGCCGAACAAAGACCAGCGGGCCGTGCTGATCTTACGACAGATCAGGTCAGGATCGGGATCGGTTCTTGCAAGGCGCAAAGCAATGTCGGCCTCGCCCGCCATCAGGTCCAGCGCCCGAACGCTGGACAAAAACTCGGATGCGACATCCTGATTGTCGGCGGAAAACTCGTTTACGATTTCAATCATGCGTGCGGAGAAGTTTGCCGAATAAGCGGTGATACGGATGGGTTGTGTCGACGTCAATTCCTTCGCGCAATCGGTAAATTCGAGGACTGAAGCCTCGATTGCTTCGGCGAGGGGAACGAGGCGAAGGGCTTCTGGGGTCGGTTTGAACCCGTGCGTACCGCGCTCAAACAGCGTCAAGCCTGTTTCTCTTTCGAGAACATCAATGCGTCGGGCGACCGTTGGTTGGGAGACCTTTAACTTTCCAGAGGCCGCAAGCGTCGATCCTTCTCTGAAGACAGAGAGGAACACACGAATATCCGACCAATTTCGGAACCCGTTCTTCATTTTTGTAGAACAGCACAATTTTGTGCCGGATACCAGAAAAACAGGTGAACAGTTACTGTTGTTGCGACAGCACAAGTAACTCGGAAAGGACCATGAGATGGCTTCCCATACAATGTCGCCCAGCATCTGGACCGTATTTGGTGGACTGTTCGGTTGGACCAAAAGAGCCTTCCCCGAAAACCAGAAATCGCGGCTTTCGGACAATGATCTTCACTCGGAACGCGACTATATAAAAGAGGTGATCTGGAATAATCCGGACGCGTTTTCGAGTGAGCTGGACGTTCAGAACATGATGAGTCTGTATCCAGAAAGGTTCTGAAAACACTTGGTGACAATCGGCCGAACAGGGCGATTAGATCACGCCAAATACAGCTGCAAGCTGGAAGTGACAGCCACGCACCTGTGTTGTCGCCATTGAGTAAGTACCAATACGAGACCTTCTGTCATTACGCCTATCGCTGCGGTCGTTCGAACGTCTGATCAATGCCTGCACGTCTGGCACTTCCTTGGGACTTCACCGACGACAATTAAGTATGGACAAAAGATTTGCAGCACCTGTTGGGGCGCCTGTGACACCAATGGGGGTCTCTTGAACCGCGACTTTCATGAAGCCCGCGAAAGAACCTAGGCCGATTTACTTAGCTCAATCACCCCTTTTTGCGCACCACGACGACAAATTGGGTCATCGAAAAGAAGAAGCGTCCAGTCCTTGCAAGGCTGAGCTGCTCATCAAACCACGATTGCGCAACTGCGGGATCAACATGGTCATTTGCGACAGTGTATTGCTTCATGAGGTGCATCATCATGATTGCGAGGCCATCAGGCTTTAGCTGGTGATCTGTCATTGTGAACGACAAGACATCTTCCACATGGTCGCCGCGAGCCTTTATTAGTGCAGGCAGTCTTTCCGGGACGGAGCCACTCACAAAGTGCTGGTTCCAGGACGTCAGCATCTTTTGCATTCTGTCGGGCTCATCGCTGAACCAAATCAAGCTCCCAAAGTGTAGATCGCTGATGACGAGGCGCCCGCCGGGTTTGACGCACCGCAGCGTGTCGGACAGTGCACCGTCTACGTCTTCGATGTACTCAAAGACCTGTACCGAGACGGCCTTGTCAGCACTCTCATCCTCAATGGGCAAACTATTTGCGGCACCAGCACGAAACTCCACGTTTGCGTAGTCACTGCACCGTTCTCTTGCTGCTGCTGTCATATCCTCGCTTGGGTCGATCCCGATGACATAGCCACCCGAGCCAACTGCGCGCGCCAACTCTGCTGTTAACATCCCGTTGCCACAACCGACGTCCAAAATGGTCTCACCGGGAGCAGGGCGCAGCGCATCAAATGAAGCCTGTCTTCGCCGCGTCAATTCAGCTCCTTGATAGGCGATTTCAAGTAATCTCGTTGTTTCAGCGTCAAACTTAAGCAACTCGCTCCCCTTACAAAGACCACAAGTCTACAAACCTTATCAGAAAATGGGGTATCTACGAAAAGCAGGACGGATCGTTGAGTCTTGAGCATGGATCCACCAACAATAAATGATTGCGCCGACTTGATCCGACGAATGATTTAACCTCGCGACGGCACAGTGCAGCAATGCTTTCCTCGCCCCGCAGGCCCGCCAGGACGACCCTGATCTTCTCTTCAGCAGAGTAGTGCTTGCGCGTTTTGCGTTTGATACCCCTGACCAACTTGTCAGCGGCATCCTTCGATGTTCCGGATTTCTTGTTCATCTTCGCTCCATAATGGCTTCGATGAACCAGAAATCCTCCGTTGCTCAAACCCTAAATCTGTCCGGTGGGTGCTGACGTCAGACACGTTCTGCGACGCGGCGGAACATCTCATGCGCACCGAGCCAATGCTTGGTTTTTTCTTTGAAACCCGGATGGGCTTCCCAGCTGTCGCGGGGGTATTGGTCCAAGAGAAACCGCATTTCTTGAGGCATGTCATCTTGGCGAATGGTATATGTATCGAGCATCGGTTGTCTCCTTTCAGGCCAAAGATGGGAGGTCGGGCAACTGCTCGCCACTAGCGAGAACGCACAGTCACTATGCGTCAGCGAACCCCCGCAAATCCGATACCGTACAAACCGGCTATCGCGCGGTTCAAGGTTTTGACGTCGTGTCGGATGAAATCTTTAAGGTCTCTACGGGTAAGCACGTCTTTTGCCGCTGAACTGACCGCCAAGACAGTGTGGCCAAAAAAATCTTGGTGAAGCCCTTGCTTAAAAGCTCTATGATTTGGTTTTCTCGGCGAGTGATTTGATTACGCAGGCGAATGTTCCCGCGGTTTCACGCCACGTTGGTAGAGACTGCGACATCAAGTCTGACAGTCTTCCCAAGCGTGCTCGTGTTCCTTGGTCTTTGAGAAGCAAACGCAGAGTAGCTCCAAAGGCCAGAGCGTCCTCGGGTGGCAGCAGAATTCCCGCGTCACCGACTGTTTCAGGGACAGCACCCACGTTGCAGGAAACGATTGGAAGTCCGAACATCATTGCTTCGCCAAGAACCATTCCGTAGCCTTCGTACCGGGTCGCAAGCGCGAAAAGGGTCGCCGAGTTGAACAAATCGTTCAACGGAACTTGGTCCAACTCGCCGGTGAAGGTCACGCGCTCGGTTAGACCGAGGGCCTTGGACTGAGAGTAAAGCTCTATCGCGGTGTTTTTGTCGTGTTCCTTGCCAACGATAACAGCCTGCCAGTCCAAGTCCTTGATTGTATCAAGCGCACTTAGAAGAGTGTCATGCCCTTTGCGGCGGGCCAACAGGCCAACTGACAAAATCAAAGGCGGACGCTTCGCCTGTTTACAGACAACCGGACGATCAAAACCTGGGGGTGCGACAGTTATCAGATCCGGTTTCGCAGCGAATTGGTTGACCAGCACGCGCGCAGTTTCTGGACTTGGAACGATAATATGTGCGGCGTGCCGAAGAGCTGCGGCTTCGTTTTTGAGCAGAAATTTAGCCCGTTCCGTCGGCAAACCAGTTTCTAGTCCAAGGGGGTGGTGTATCATCGCAATTATAGGGGCGCTCACCTGCGCCAAACCCTCTGGGTCGATGGAGCCAAAAACCAATCCATCAAGGATAACCGGGCGTTTCCCGGGTACGGCGCGCAGGGCGTTCAGTGCCACTGCCATATCGTCCTGCGTTGGGTCGGGAAATCGACTCGGTAGTTTCAGGTGTTCGGTCTTGCAACCGATCTCGTTAAGAACCCGCAATACGGTGGCTTCGTAGATGAAACCGCCGGTGCGCCGGTCTTTGTCACCGGGGATTGCAAAAACAGCTTCTGTCATACCACTTGCTCGCTCGCATAAACGCGCAGAACCCGCTTTTCGCACCATGCAACTCCAGCGTATGCTGTGACTGCCGCAAGACACAAAAGGACAACGCAAGACCACAGCATATTGTAGTTTGATGTACTCGCGGTCAGTGCCATCAACACGCCTATGCCGCGCCCGGTTGCCAGCCACTCAGCTGTAGTGACAGCCAATAGCGCGGCTGGCACTGCCATGCGGGCTGACGCGAATAAAGCGGGCAACATGGCCGGGATTTGGGCGCATCGCAGTAGCTTCAAACGGCCGGCACCATAGCTTTCAAAAAGATCCACGATTTGCGTTGGAGCCTGCCGTAAACCCTGCAGGCAGGCAACAAGAGTTGGGAAGAACACCATTACAGCGACAATTGCAACGGTTCCGGTAAAGCCGCGCCCAAATGCCAGAACCAGCAAAGGCGCAGTTGTGATGATCGGCACGGCGCGCAATGAAATGGCGGTCGGCATAATCGCCCGCGCCACTGGTGGCCAAAGCGTTAAAATCACGGCCAGCCCCGCACCAAGGGCCAAACCGGCGAGATATCCGGGTATCGCATAAGTCAGGGTTTCGCCAAGCGCAGTTAGCAATGTGTTCAGGTTCGTAGTGTTGGAAACGAAGGTCCAAATATCCGCTGGTCGCTTCGCGAAGAACGAGTTCAGGTTGAACAAATCCATCAATCCCTGCCACAGAACCAAAACCATGGCAGACAGAAATACGATACCGAGTATATGAGTAGAGAGCGCGCGCTTTTGACCAACTCTGGGCGTCGATAGTAGGATTGTCGGTGCATGTGGCGTCAGTTTGCTTTTGAGCAGACCAACGCACGCATACCCGAGCATAGCCAGTGATGCGGAAATAGCCGCCAGCGCCCAGGTCGCATCCGTTTGAAGACCGCGCATGGCCCGCAAGGTTAAAACACCTAACCCTCGCTCGGCGCCTGTGAATTCTCCAATCATCGCACCCAGAAAGGCAGCTGGCGCCGCGATCTGCAATCCCACAAACAGGTAAGGCAAGCTGGCTCTGAATCGCACAACGAATAGAGTCGACAGGCGGCCCCGGCCGTAAACAGTCATCAAATCTGTCCAGCTTTGTGAGATCGCCCGAAGACCCACTACCAAGGCCAGGAATGTGGTGTAGTAAACAGCCAGTGCCGCCAAAGCGATCTGTGGGCCAGCTCCGGGCCCGAACAGGACCCGTAAAATCGGGCCGCTCGCGATCAGCGGAATGCAGAACACTAGAAGCGCGAGCGCCGAAATTACCCATTCTGACTTCGGGACCAAGATCACGAAACAGGCCAAGGCCACCGCCGCAAGGTTCCCCCAAAAGAACCCGAGCGCGGCATTCCTTAAGGTTTCGGTCGCTGCCCTGAAAAGTAGCCCAGAATGATCATTGATATACTCCGCGATATCAAATGGTCCACTGATCAACATGCTGTCTGGCTGAACGTGCGCCAAGCCTTCCCAGATTAGAAGCATAAGCAAGACGCCCAGCATGATACGTCCCGGTGCCACCTACTCATCCTCCTCCAACGCGGTCAGTACTTGCGTCACAAAAGCGCGAAAGTCTGGTGAAGTTGCGGGTGAAAACGTGCAGTCTCGGTTAATCTCGACCTGTATATCCGCGAGGATACGCGCAGGACGAGATGACAGCACGATCACGCGATCTGATAGCAAAACCGCCTCTTCCACGGAATGCGTAACGAGAAGTGTTGTCGTTTGGCGCTCGCGCCACAATGGCGGGAGCTCTTGATTCAATCGACGTCGCGTGATCGCATCGACGGCCCCAAAAGGTTCGTCCAACAGCAGAACCTCTGGCTCAGATATCAGGCTGCGCGCGATTGCGGCGCGTTGGCGCATACCACCTGACAATTCAGCAGGCCGATGCTCGGCAAACCCGTCCAGCCCGACAAGATTGATCAGGTCATCTACGCGATCCACCGGTTTGCGAGCGAGTTCCGCACCCAATGCGATGTTGGATCTTACGGTTCGCCATGGCAGCAGCGATGCGTCTTGAAACGCCATAGCAAGCCCCCCACGACGGGCGACCTGTTTTGGTGTTTCACAGCCAATCGTGATGTGCCCCGTGTCGGGTGTTTCCAACCCGGCTATCATTCGCAGAACCGTTGATTTCCCGCAGCCAGATGGGCCGACCAATGCCGTCGTCTGTCCGGACTGAAATTCAATCGTAAGCTCTGACACCGCCTCTGTGCGATCAAAACTCTTTCGGATGCTGCTGCACGAAATTCCGGCCGTGGTCACGCGTCAACCCTCGGGTCAGCCATACACCTCTTCCAGCAGCGATCTGTCCCAGAGGTCAGGAGTGACGGTTCGACCTAACAGCGCTAGTGTTTCGACATTCGCCGCAACAGTCTCCTCGGTAAACCACCCGAACCCAAACTGGGCGGTTAAGTCCGAGAACATCAGCGGCACTTGCCGCGCTGCTTGAAGTCTTTGCGCGGCGAGATCCAGACCTGCATCAGGGAACATTTCTAGCGTCAACTCGGCGGCGGCGTCGGTGTCTTTGTGATAATCCTTCCACCCCATGACTTCGCCTTTCAGTAAAGACACAAGCTCTGCGCGTCTTTGGGCAAGTGAGTCTTGGGTGGCGATATAGGTTTGAGAATGCACGGCATAACCGTAGTCGGCCATTAGCATTGTGGTGTTGTCAACGCCCTGCACAGTCATGGCGACGGGCAAATCTGTTTCCCAGCAAAGCAAGCAATCCACCTGGCCGCTGACTAACGGCGCCGGGTCATATTGGGTGGGGACAATTTCAATTTGGTTTATGTCTATCCCGTTCAATGTGCACAAGGCTTGCAAGACGGGCGTATTCGCGACGGCCATACCAATCTTCTTGCCGATAAGGTCTGCGGGTTCGTTTACCGGGTTGGCCGCAAGCGATGCAATCGCGAACGGATTCTTTTGCATTGCAACGGCGATAATTTTGAACGGCGCGCCTTGCGCCACAGCGGCGGCGGTATAGTCCGCAGCTGATATCCCAACCAAAGCAGTTCCTGAAACCACGGGCGGCTCGACAGGCGCGTTTGGACCGCCTTGGGCAAGTGAGACATCCAAACCTAGATCGGACCAATACCCTTTGTTTTTCGCAATGTAACTTCCGCCAAACTGAACGGAATGCAGCCACGACAGCTGGAAATTTACAGGTTGTAAGTTAGCCGCTAGTGCCGGCAACCCTGATGCAGAGGCGGCAAAACCGGCTGCGCCGGTTTGAAGAAAAAAACGGCGCGTAAGATGGGCGGGCTGTGTCATAGTGAATCTCTTTTCCCTGTTGTTAGTTGCGGTTCAAGCGATCTTGGCCACAGCAGAATTGCGACTGCTGGCAGCGCGGCGATCAGGATAACGGCACCATAGGTGACACCCGAAGCAACGCCCGCACTGGATGACGCCCCGATTATTGGAAATAAGGCAGCAGCGGCTCCTTCCCTCCAACCCCAACCACCAATCGACATAGGGATCAGCATGGCGGTCAAAACCAGAGGAATAATGATAAGCAAGCCGCCTGATGGTATGACAACCCCTACAGCCCTTGCTGATGCGTAGAATCCCAGTATCAGACATGTAGAGCTGACTAAGCCAAGAAAAACAAAGGCCGTTTGACGTTGTAGCCTGATCAAAAAGACAACGAACCTCCCAATTGATGGAAGGGCAAGTGATATAAGGCTCACCACGACTATAGCGGATAGCAACACAGCAAGAACTGTCATGCTCAGTTCAAGATGATCGAAGCCTGCGGGCCACACTAGCGCAGCACAGACGCCCAGAAAAAGGGCTGCCATGATTGCGATTTGCCCCAACAGCCGTTCCGCGAACACAGATTGAGCTGAACGTTTGAGGTCTGCTTTCTTCCTCGCCCGAACCGCACGGGTCAGATCCCCCGGAACACCGCCGGGCAGAATCATATTCACCAGCTGCGCGATATAGTACTCGCGCAGGGCAAAAGAGTAATCAAACCGAATATCCAACGCGTGCGCTGTAAGTTGCCATCGGAATGCCATCGAGAAGGTTGCGGCAGTTGTAGCAACAATCGAAAGCCCAACCCATTCCAGGCTAAGCATCCGCAGATGATCAGCGACACGCGCCAAATCCGTCCACCAAAGCAATGCGACAATCAACGTGATCGATACGACCAACCTGACCCAATACCGCTTCATTGCGACACCATTGCGGTTGAGGTCTTGTCAGAAAAGGCAGCGATAAAGTTGTCCCTAAAACTGTCCATTCGGCGAACAGGTACGTCGGATGCAGGGACAAGCCCCTCGGTCCAACGCCAATGCTCGATATGATCCAAGACTTGCGGGGGTCCGATTATATGAACAGCTACATCCTTGCTGTCACTGCCTGATACAAATCCAGCGGCCTGATGGTCCCCTGCGACAATGACCAGTGGTGCATCGTCGGCCAGTTGAAGAACATGAGAAAAGACGACCTGCAAAACATAGTCTACCGATCTGCGATACGCGTCCCGCACGGCATCCCGGTCTTTCCACAACACTTCAGGTGTCGGTCCCCGTAAGGCCATCTCATTGAAGACGGTGCCGTCGCCTACGTCCTGCCACGGGATTACATCTGCGATTGGTGTCCAAGGGGCATGTGAAGAGATCAAGGCGATCTGGACAAAATCAGGTCTCGGGTCTGGCGGCAAAAGATCGGGATACGCAGCCAGGGTGAATTGGTCGGGCATCGTGACCCAGCGAAAACTCTCGCCCGCATAGGGGATTTCGGCCTTGTCGAAAACAAGCTCAAACCCCATCGCCCGACTTTCAGGCCAGTCCTTTGTGATTGCAGGCATGACAGCGGCTGTCCGATACCCCGCCGCTCGCGCAATATGAGACAGCCATTTGCGCCCGCTGTCGATCATCGCCTGATAGCGCCCGTTATCGGCGGTCCACAAGCCGGACCCCAGGGTCCCATGTGCCAACCAGCTTTGTCCGCCTGCCGTTGGCGAGGTCAACCAACCGCTTTTCATGGCAAGGCCCGAACCCGCGATTTCCGCCTGAGCAGACCGCAGCGTTGCAAGATGCGTTGGCGCGTACAGCGGGTTGTCGAAGCTCGCGCGACCGTAGCTTTCAATCCAGATCAAAAACACATCCCGCCCATCAAGCTTGTTCAACAATCCGAACTGATTGGCATAGGTATCTAAACCTGCAGCCTTACGAAACTCGGTCAAATCCCTGATTGTTCTCTGTATTTCCTCAACGCGATTTATTGCTAAGCGAGAGGTCCAGGTGGTCCCCGGCGGGCTGTTTTCCAGTTTCCAGAAACTGAGGTGATGACCCGCATCCGCGACAGCCCATCCAGTGAAGCCGGCGCCGATCAAAGCTGCTGCCAATCCTGTTTTTGCATTTCGCCCAAGTGACGCCCAAGCGGCAAAGCCCTGGACTATTAAAACGTAAAGCAGGGCCAGCAACAAAATGGCAAATGACACTGCAAAAACAAAAACAACCAAACCAAGGCTATCACGGGTGAATGAGAAGCCTGCAGCGATCAAGGGCGTATCAACGACCGGATTAAACGGCCTGTCAAAAGCGCTAAACATTGCATAGTCGGCGAGCTTCAAAACAGCGACAGCCAACAAAGCCAGCGCGACCGCGTGTACGATGATCAAGCGCCGACCTAGCACCATCATTAGAAATAGTATCACGGGCAGCTCGAGAGGCCAGCGCAACACCGCGCTCCACCCAAAAGCGCTTGGATGGTTTGGCAGGGCTAGAACGGCAAAGACAGCTAAAGCACCCAAAACTAGGAAGAGTACCTGCCTCATTCAGCGCGCCCAAGAAGCCATTTGATGTCCACAAAGAAGGACCATGCGAGCAGTATCGCAGCCATAAAAGATATCGGCAAATATGCTGTTGTTGGCGTCAAGGGAAACAGGAGCGTGACCAAGGCACCGATTTGTATAACGCAAATTGCTTTTCGACGGAACGACTCGGGGAGTTCAGCCTGCAATGCGGGCAAAAATAGACTTGCTGCGCAGAAGGTGTATCGCATGAAACCAAGAACCAGAATTTCCAGGCCTGTTGTCCCTGATACCAAAAGCCACACAGAGAGGACCGCGCCTAACAACGCGTCCGTTTCCATATCAAACCTCGCGCCAAATCGGGATGTCAGTTTTGATCGCCGTGCCAACCAGCCGTCTACGCCATCCAATGCGAATGCTACTGTTGCCACCACAAATACCAGCCAAGGGTTCACGGTTGGCGCGACCACAGTGCCAGCCAAAAACGCGACCATTGCAGCACGGATTAGGGTTACAAGGTTACACAGACCCAACACTTCATAAGGATAGGTTCGACGCAACCCCGGGATCAGCAATCCGACGACTACCCCAAAGACGACCAAAGGGGGCAATGCGGAACCAAACGCCAGCAATGAGCATACTGCCATTGCAAGAGCAATGACCGCGCTGGCCATGCACAGGTTGGCAACAGGTGGTTCCACCTCCACAGGCCTTGTCGCGTTGTAAAAATCACCGCCAAACATAAACGTCACCCAATTGATCCTAAGAACAAATTAGCCCGCCAACGACCTTCGGGTAGCCTTGTGGGCAACCAACCGCTCACGTCCTTTTCCCAAGCTTAACAACGCCCGTCAAAGGCAAGTGATCCGAAGCCTGCACCAAAACCTCTGATTTTAGTGCGTGAACCTCTGAAATTGCGTCTGGAAAATCCGTCAAGATCCTGTCCAGGGGTAAAAAAGGCGCTCGGCTCGGGAAACTGGCTCGAGCAGGCCCTTGAAAGGCCGTTCCAGCAATCCGTTGATGAAACATCAAACCGCCCCAAGGCCGCCATTCATTGAAGTCGCCTAGCATGAGTGTTTGCATAGTTGGGCGACGATGTAAGTACTGCCCAATGGTACGCATTTGGATGATGCGCAACGGTTGCGACAAAGAGAGATGCATCGTCATTATGCGCAACGGATAACCGTCAACCAGCGTTTCGAACACTATAGCGCCCCGGTGGCAATGGCCTGGTAGATCAATCACATCTGCATGGGTGCGCTGAAACCTCTCGCCCAGAAACAGGATGCTTCCCAGAAATCCATCGCTCTGACTTCCCCAACGCAATGCGGGGGCGTCTTGTGTGTATCTAAGCCCCGTAAGCTCGGAGATGTTCTGCACGTCTACGATCCGAGCGTGCGGTCGACATTCCTCATCCGCTTCTTGCAACGCCAGAATGTCCAAACCCAAAGGCGCCAGTTCCGTCCCGATTGCGTTGGCCACACGCTTTGGATCGACCTGTCCATCTGGTCCCTTTGCGCGATGAATGTTCCAAGTTGCGCAGCGAATTGTGGAGTTGCTCATGTTTTTACGGCCTTTGTCCGTTTGCAACCTATATTGTTTATAACCTTGGCTACCACTCGGAGGTCTTCGTACTATGGCTTTTACGCGCTTAAAAACCGATCTCGGCCGCTTTGGCACTACAACGCGAACGATTGTAACCTCGGCTGCACTAAGTGCATATGCAATGGCGGCCAACGCCGATATGGCGCGGTATGAACTCGATCCAACGCACACGGCCATCTATTTCACAATTGATCACATCGGCTACGCAAAAATACTTGGTGTGTTCACAGAAGTGTCGGGCAACTTCTTTTACGACACTGAAACGCAAGAGTTGCGCGACGTAGAGGTTATGATCCAAGCGGCGTCCGTGAACACCTTCAACGACGCGCGTGACGGTCATGTTCGAAACCGAGACTTCTTGGATGTCTCGACGTATCCTGAAATCAAGTTTGTTGCGAACAGTGGCACAGCTTCGGACGACACCAGCGGAACTGTGACCGGAGAGTTGACGATCTTGGATCAAACTCTTCCCGTAACGCTGAATGTTACGCTAAACAAAGTCGCAGAATATCCGTTTGGCCATAAACGCGAAGTTTTAGGACTGTCGCTCGACACCGCCATTTTGCGCAGTGAGTTTGGGATGGATTACGGAGTCGCGAATGGGCTTGTTGGCGATGAAGTGACGATTAACATTGAGACGGAAGCAATCAAAAGCGACAAATGATTTTGGTAAACGAATGTGTTGCCAGCCAACAAATCGATCTTGCATGCAGTAAACTGCCTGGCTTCGAAAGGCAGTCCACCATTTTTTCATTTTTCCTTCGAACCCTGGTCACTAAACGACTGCCGCCCATTTTAGGTTTTGAGTCTGAAACTACCTCATGTTGATAGCGGCGAACCATAAATAATGCATTACATAGCTGAGAGCATGCGGACTAAACTCGGCCTACTGTGCTGAAGATTTCTGAGCAAATCGCGACAACAGAGTTTGGTGGTCGCGCAAGCATTGACGCTGATCAGATTTTGCAGGGCTACGAAAGCGATGAGTGCGGGATAAGCGGGGTGTAGCCACGTTTTGGGACAAACCGGTTGATGTAAGAAAGGGACGTACACCTATCTGCGCAAAGCCCAGTTTCTGCTCGAAGCCGTCATTGGCGCAATCCCGAAAAGTGTCTGCTCTGCGGAGAATTCTGCCGTTGAGTTTAGCTAGCTGCTCAGCAAGTTGCGGCCTCGTACCGCACCTGTTTGCGATAGCTACAACCTCGTTTCTTCAGTATTTGCTCTAACTTTTGACAAAGATCGGGTGCACCCCACTGGTAGAGGTCCAAGACGATGCACAAAACGGAACGAGTTGAGGTTGCAGTCAAATCGCGTAAAGCCGATCAAGCCTGCGCTACGGTTTACTACGACGGATCGTGCCCGCTCTGCTCAGTAGAGATCGGGCACTATGCCTCTTGTGAGGGCTCTGATGGTTTGCAGTTTGTCGACGTCTCAAACCCCAAGGTGCGTCTCGGTGAAGATCTAACGCGGCAAGAGGCAATGGGTCGGTTTCATGTACGACGAGCGGATGGAAAACTTGTTTCGGGCGCGCGCGGCTTCACAGAGCTTTGGTGCGCTTTACCCAAATGGCGTTGGTTAGCGCGTATCGCAAGGTTGCCAGGGATCTTACCTTTGCTAGAGCTTGCGTATCGGGGTTTCCTACCCTTCAGACCGATGCTCTCGCGGATCGCATCTTGGGTCGGAGCAAAGCCGGTCAACCAGAAAGATACGCTTTAATGATCAGCCCGGGCGATAGTCATTTCAAACGGCTGGTCTGGCTCGTGAAAGGGGTTTTCGAGCCCGCTCCTGGCATCGGTCGCATCACACTCGCCCTGTGTTTTGGGTTCCTCACGCACACCATCTTTGCCGCCGCCGTTCTTGCGATTGTGGTGGCCATGTTTTTTGGCATGAGCAAAAGCCTTGGAGCCGTGCCTTGGCCAACCGCCGCATTCGTCAACGCCATTTTGGTTCTGCAATTTCCGGTGACGCACTCATTCCTTTTGTCGGACGCCGGCAAGAAATGGCTCTCTAGCCTCGTCCCAAGTCCCCATGGCGCGACGTTGAGCACATCCACCTACGCAATCATCGCCTCGCTCCAACTGCTTGTGCTCTTTGCGTTTTGGACCCCCACAGGTGTCATTTGGTGGCAGGCAGAGGGTTGGGCATTCTACCTGATTAGCGCGCTTTATGCAGCGTCTTGGGGTTTGTTGGTTAAAGCCAGCTGGGACGCTGGGGCCGAAGTTCAATCCGGCGCGTTGGGTTGGATGTCATTAATGCGAAACGCCAAACCTGTTTTCCCAGATATGCCCACAACTGGTTTGTTCCGCGTGATACGCCAGCCAATCTACGTTTCCTTTGCTTTGACGCTGTGGACGGTGCCGGTGTGGACCCCAGACCAGCTTATTCTCGCTGTCGTGCTGACAAGCTACTGCCTTGCTGCACCGAAGCTAAAAGAGCGGCGATTTGAGAAGCTATTTGGTCAGCGTTTCCGAGACTATAGAGACAACGTTCCCTATGCGATCCCACGACGCGCCAGCAGCGTGAATCATTCGGCCAGGGAGTCGAGGCGATTTATGAGCCGTGACTAATCAAGGAATGAATACAAATGCTTGAACTCGCTTTGCTTATTACCGCGCTTATGTTTGGTGGAACGGTACTCTATTCTTTCGGTTTCGCGGCGTTTGTTTTTAACGCGCTCCCAGCGGAGGCGGCAGGATCGCTTATAAGGCGGGCCTTCCCCCACTTTTACCTGTTTGTCACGGCCACAGCAGGCGCAGCTACTATTCTGCTCGTCGCCAGAGATTCAGTGTCCAGCGCAATTATGGGAGTTATTGCTGTGACAACGGTGTTCGCACGGCAGGTTCTGATGCCCGCAATCAATAACGCTACAGACACAGGTGACACTCACCGTTTCAAGCTGCTGCACACGCTATCTGTCCTAATCACACTGGTTCATATCGGAGCCGCGGGTTTTGTAATTGTTCGACTTGCTGGTTTGGCGTGAATCTTGGCCGTTCAGATGACGTACTTTTCAAGAAGCGTCTTCACGGGTAGCGAGGCATTCAATCGAGTGGCCAACAGGAACATTCCCCCAATCTTTCGCTGGAGGTAAAGAACGTCCATTGGCACCTGGGGTGGGATATAGCCGGCCTCAGCCAAAGCCATGCCGTCTTTGTTCAGGCGTTGGGAAAGAGTTCGGTCAGAGAAATCAAATTCATTCGCAGATAGAATTGCTTCGAAAACGCTGCGGATCATTCCAAGGATCCTGTCGTCAAATGGGCCATCACCTTCAATAAGCTTCAGTTGCATGGCAGCCTTACGAAGCGCCGCACCGTCTTCAAGCAAACCGGCGCGCAACAGATCCATGTATCCATCTATTGCAGGTGGTCGCAATGCGCGTGCCGCGCCAAAATCCAAGAGACTGACTTTTCCATTGGATGGGTCGTATCGGTAATTGGCAAAGTTTGGGTCGCTCTGCATGATACCAAACTCGAAAACCTCGCGCAGCGTGAGATTGACCAATGCTTCTGAGACTCGATTGCGTTCCTCGCTGGTCGCATCACCCACGGCTTCGATAGGGCGACCTTCCAGAAAGGACATCGTTAGAACTTCTGGCGTGCTCCAATCTGGATAGAATTCCGGGATTTCAAACGCTTCATCATTCTGCAGGAGGTCAGCAAATTGGCGCAGGTGCTGTCCCTCACGTTCATAATCGGTTTCTTCATGCAGTTGACTGCGCGCCTCTTGGATATACGGATCCAGATCAAAGTTCTTCGGGAGTAGACCCGACATCCGAACCAGAGTCGCGACATTCGCAACATCGCTGTCGATACTACGAGCGATGCCCGGATACTGCACTTTGATCGCCACATCGCGACCGTCTTTCAATGTCGCACGATGTACTTGCCCGATGCTTGCGGCCGCTACAGGCCTTACATCTAAGGTTTGGAAGGATTTTCGCCAACCTGCACCCCAGGCTCGGTTCAGGACGTCACGCAATTGTTTCGGCGGCATGAAATGCGCCTGATCTCGCAGACGCGCCATGATGTCTGCCAGTTCAGACGGCAAGACCTCACCTGCATCCATCGAAATCAACTGACCCACCTTCATCGCGGCCCCTCGCATGCGAGCGAGTTGATCCGCAATGCGTGTCACGTTGCCGGGTGTCATCAACAAACCACGCATGTCGGGTCGCGCACCTCGACCGATCTCTCTTAGGGCGCGTGCTGCCATGTTCCCCGCAATACCTGCCGTCATGCTGCTTAAACCGGCGACACGGGCCAAACGGCTAGTAGGAACTGCCAAAGGGGTTGATGAGGATTTAGGGTCGGTCATCAATACTCACCAAAATTCAGTGCCCGGAGCGCCTTTTATGCGACCCTTCAAGTTTTCGGTGACCCAGCCTCCATAAAAGCCCCCGGGTTGCGGGATCACCCGGTACTCACCAACAAAACAAGCGTCCATAAGTCCGGCGTAAAAGGCGAGATAGCCCTTAATCTGTTCAAATCTGGTGGTTGGTGCAGCATAACTCCACGCAGCTTTCTTTGCCGCGGCCGCCCCGCTCTGAACGTCCCAGTAGCTCGCAACACCCTTCCACTCGCAGAATGATCTACCCGAGGCCGTCGTCAGAACGGCATCAATGTCTTGCGGCGGAATATAATACGTGGGGGCGTGATGGGTTTCGAGAACCTGAAACGCCTGATCGGTCTCCACGATGGTTTGACCGCCGAGTTCGATCCGCACCCGATGGGGTACAGCCCGTAGCGCAGGTGGTCGCGGATAGTCTTGGACGTTTTCAGTTGTCCAACCTGTCATTTCGAACCTTGGTTATGAATCGGTTGTTCCATCTTCGAACTAGCGTGCAACCAGCGCTATTCTAGCGGAAAAGCTGTCAGTACATGGCGGGTGAACTTGCACCATCAAGACGCTCAATGTCAGCTTTGATCGGGTAGCACTTTTTGACCGGCGTTGCAGGCCGAGAAGTCGAAATGAGTGTCTTAGCTCTACCAGTTCGCCAACAGTTCGCCCATGCGCTCTAGGCCAAGGTCAAGGTTGGCAGCAGCACCTCCCCCCACACCCAGTCGGATGTGGTTCCGCATCCCATAAGACGAGCCCGGTAAGAGAAACGTCCGATAGGGATCTGCTAGTAAGCGTTTGGCGAAAACATCGCCATCTATCCCATCGAGCCTTGCCAAACCAATCAATCCAGCCTGAGGTTTGACCCAATCGAGGCCGGGTTGATCGGCAACAAACCGATCCAGGCGTTCCAGCGTTTTCATCCCGGCTGCCCGCGCAGTTTTCAAAGCCTGGCTATATCGGTCAGGCCTTAAGGCGATTTCGGCGATGACTTCGCCGAGAATATTCATAATCTCGCTAGAGTTTTCCCGCAGAATGATGGCATCCCAAATCAAATCGGGATCACGGCAAACCATCCAGCCGGTTCGCAGCCCTTGGAGCCCCAATGCCTTAGAAACGCTGCCTGTCGTGATACCCCTAGGATACAAACCAGCAATCGAAGGGGCACGGGATCCGACCCACTCCAATCCTGCATAAACCTCATCAACAACCAGCCATGCGCCGACGCGATCTGCAATTTGAATAAGCCTTTCAAGCTCTGCTTGCGTCGTCAACTGCCCGGTGGGATTATTGGGGTTGGTTATAAAGATCAGTCGAGTGCGTTCTGTTACTGCGGCCTCAACTTTGTCGAGCGGCAATACCCAACCAGCACTCTCTTCCCGGTCGACAACTTTTAGCGTCGCGCCAACTGCCTCTACCAATACGCCCGCTTGTGGCCAGCCCGGGCGTTCCGTTACGACTTCGTCGCCCGGTTGGACCAATTGCATGAATGCAAGATAATTGGCTTCCGCGGCGCCGGCGGTGATCAGAACGTCGTCTGGCTTGCAAACATCAGACAAACCGGCGCGATCCAAGACATGTCGTCGTAAAGCAGGCAGACCCCGAAAACTCTTTTGGTTCCAATCCAACGGCAGCGCTGGATCCAGCGCATCCATGAACTCACCCAAACGCGGCGACTCTGACAAGGAAAACCCGACGAACGCATCTGGATCCGCTTCCGTAGTATCCAATAGGTATTGAAAAAGTGTGTGTATCTTGACTTTCATGCTCTACTCAAAATCCTTGTAGTCAATCCGGGAGAGATTCTGTGCAAGCAGAGGGATTTGTCAAAGGGCGACCGATTGACCTTGCGGTTTTGGACTACGGGCTGTTCAAGGTCCATTCCACTGGCCGCATAATTGGTATCTGCGGGTTTCTGATCCGGACAGATTTGGGAGAAGCAATACTCATCGATACCGGGTTCCCCGAAAAATATGCCACCGCCACTGACGCCGCAGTCAAAGAAGATCGATTGTTCGAGTTTGGTGAGGTTCTGAAGTGCGAACCAGACAATCTTCCATGCGCACAGCTGGCAAAACTTGGGCTTATTCCTTCAAACATTACACTACAGATTTGTACGCACACCCATATCGACCATATCGGTGCATTGGGCGACTTTCCAAGCAGTCCAATTCTTATCTCTGCTGCGGAGCGAGCCTTACCCCGCCCGTTGTACTGGGGCGATATGCGGCCTTTGGAATGGCCCGATCAGGATTACCTGCTTGTTGATAACGACGTAGAGATTGGGCCAGGTATCTTCGTTTTGATGGCACCCGGTCATGCGCCTGGTCAGATCGCGGTAATGGTCGATCTCCCGTCGGGGACGGTTTTACTAACCAGTGATGCGATTTCCCGACCAGCAGAAATCGACGAGAAGTTTGCCGGGTCTTGGGACGAGGATGCAGCGATTGCCAGCGCAGACAGGTTGATGCGTCTGGCATCCGAGCGAGATGCGTTCGTAATCTATGGGCATTGTCCAAAGCAATGGCCTGTCCTGAAAAAAGCACCAGAAGTCTACAGCTGATCCCACCCCATGAACCATTTTCCATAAAGGCAACGGTGCGCCTAGGAGTTATCTGACGTCGCGCCCTTGATTCAGGACAATCACATTCCCACTGGAGACATCACCAGCCGGCGAAATTAGAAAACCGACCCAAGCGGCGATTTGCTCGGGCAGCATCGCGCGGCCATGCGGCATAGCATTAATGGCTTTCTCCAAGACGTCCTTGGTTAAGACATTGAACAACGGTGTCTCAGTCATGGCAGGTGCCAGAGAATTTACACAGATTTTTTCCTGCGCGTATCGACGGGCAAGGTCTTTCGTAAGTGTATCCATCGCCGCTTTTGACGCCCGGTAATGGGGAGGGTCGAACACATCGAAATTGTAAGCTCCATTCGATGAGATATTTACAATCTTTTTGATGCCTTCGCGTTCCAACATCAACTGAACCGCCTGCTGGCAACAGTGGAATGCAGAGTTAAAGTTTATCGCCATCTGCTTTTCGAGTTCCTCGGGCGGAATGTGCGGAAAGTCAGACATGAAGCAGGTGCCCGCGTTGTTTACCAAAGCATCCAGACCGCCATGGGCTGTCTTAATGCGCTCAAACGTTTGAGCCACGGACAAAGGATCTGTTAGATCAACGGAAATAGGCGTGAAGTCCGAACTTAATTTTGATGCCAGCTCGACTAGGCCCTCTTCTTTGAGGTCCAGACCAATCACATGCAACCCGTTCGTCTGCAATTGGCGACAGATGGCCTGCCCCATCCCTCCCGCGGCGCCAGTCACAACCGCTGTTTTCATAACAAATCCTCCCACCTTGGTATGTTTTGGGATACTCCGAGTTAAAGCAGAAAACTCACAACCCTTTTTTCTGAAAACCGGGAAAGTCAATTCCGTTTGAATTCAGCGCACGTTAGTTTTGGGCTCAAGCTAGACTTTGCAAAGTCCGCTTTCTGCGCATCGCAGACCTTCGCGAGAATCCAAGGTTCCTTAGGGAGGCCCTTTGTGGGATTGAGCAATGCAAAGGGCCATAACCGCGACGACTAAGCCATAAACTGATTGAATTCGTCGCTAATGCAGACAAACGCGTAGCGCAAAACTATGGGCGAACTACGCAAACTTATGGGGTGCGCGAAGTGTTATGCGCAAACCTACACACGATGTAGGAGCGCTCATAACGCTGCATTGCCGACGTTGATTTCATTAAAGAAAATCTTGGGAATTCGCCCATAACTCTGCGCGGTATTTGCGCATAACTTTGCACGATTTGCCCAAAAGTTTGCACAGCTGCAATTGGATACTTCATTTAGTTGATCAGATTTCGCGAAACTGTCCCAGTTGACAGGTCGAAATCTATTTAGTTGCTTCCGAAACCAACATGCATTGTTCCACTACGGATTCTGTAAACGATACAAGTGACTGATAAAACGGAGCGGACCAAATATGCCCGTGCACCTTTGTCGCGAAGGCACAGTACCAAGGCAATATGTAGTCGGAAGCAAATTGTGCGGCGTCGATTGTCCCATGATGCCTTTCCAAACACATCGCGAGATACTCCAACATTACGGCGAGGTGATCAGCAGGCTCCGAAAAACCAGTGGCTACTTCTTTGCCAGCTTGCTTTAGCAGCAACTGCATTCTCCAATGAGGGGTGGACATAAGTGTCCCGTTCCCTTGCCACGCGGAAGCATAGAGCGGAGCGGCCTCCCTTCCACCAGAAAGAAAGACACTTCCATAGCTCGTTGCGAGCGTTTTTTGCGTTTGCAGCGTGTCGGACCAAGTCCTCATTTCTTCGATCAGTCGGTCTGCTTGGGGTAGATCACGCAATAGTTGGTCTGCGACACCATTGTGGCACGCGGCGATGGTTGCCGCGTCAAGTTCTTGGGCAAACGCATTCGACAGAAAGCGCATCAGTTCCGGAGAAACATCTTTCATATAGAAATCGGCCCACCAAAAGCGGTCACTAGTGGAACTTCTCCTTCAAACTTCTCCATCTCAACAATACAGGTATTGGCTGAAGTCGCTTGTGACAGTTTTGAAGCCCCTACATCCAATGTGACTGTGTTAGGGTCACCATACGTATCGAGGGCACCGGGTGTAGCGTCGACTGGCCCGTACCAAGCACCCTCATGAATGCGGATAACGCCGCGCGGATAATCTTCACTCAGAACCGCACCAGCAAGTAATTGACCACGATCATTGAAAACACGCACGATATCCCCGTCTTCAATTCCTCGTTCTGCCGCATCTTCTGGGTTCACATACACAGGCTCTCGATCTTGCACTGAATATGTTGCGCGATACGGGTCGCTCTCACACATTTGCGAATGAAGGCGTTGATCAGGGTGACAGGATTGTAGCCACAGCGGAAATTTTTCTGACCCTGGGCCTCCATGAGATCGCTCGATTTTTTCCATCCACTTAGGATGTTCGCCGCAATCATCGTAGCCATAATTACCAATAGTGCGGCTGGAGATTTCAATAAAACCAGAAGGCGTTCCAAGTGCGTTTATTTCCGGGTCTTCGCGGAAATCAGCGTGCCTGACCCAGGGTTCGCCCCTCTCAAACCGAACCATTCCCGTTTCCCAAAACTCTTCAAAGGGAGGCATCTCATAACTTCCCACGTTTGCATTTCGGGTCGTTTCATAGAGGCTCTCGACCCATTCCATTTCGTCCCAGCCGCGGGTGTATTCTTCTTCACGACCAAAGCGCTGGCAGAACAGAGAGAAGATTTTAAAATCGGTTTTCGAGTGGAACAGCGGATCGACCAGTTTCTTCATCGCAATCACGCCTGAGCGTGAGTATGAACCATAACTGTCGATATCGTTACGCTCAAATTGCGTACAGGCTGGCAGAACTAAGTCAGCGTGTCGACATGTAGCAGTCCACGCATAGTCAATCGCGACGATGGTCTCCAGCTTTTGGATAGCCACCCGCATCTTGTTGTGGTCCTGATGATGATGGAACGGATTACATCCGGTGAAAATGGCCATTCGGATGTCCGGATATGTAACCATATGCCCGTTGTGTTCTACCGTCCCGCCAGGATTTATCAGGCAATCAATCCATCTGGCGACAGGGATTGTACTGCTGGCACCAAGGAAGTTGTCATCCGTTCGCACGGGATCAACTCCAATATCCAAATTCAGAGGAAATGCTCCGGGCATGTTAGCGCCAGATGGTGCTACGCCAATGCCGCTATAGTGATGAGAATAACTGATACCACCGCCAGGAAGCCCAACTTGTCCTAGCATGGCTGCTATAATCGCGCCCATCCAATAAGGTTGCTCACCATGCTGTTGGCGTTGTACAGACCAACCGAAGATTAGCTGCGTTCGGTCTGATGCAAGCAGTCGGGCAAACTCCTTGATCTTATCGACTGGCACACCGCAAATTGGTGCTGCCCAGTCAGGCGTCTTTTCGACACCATCTTCCGCCTCGCCCATAACGTAAGCTATGAATGGTTCGAACCCGAGCGTATAGACGCTCAGGAATTCTTCATCATGCAGGCTTTCAGTGTAGAGCGTGTGAGCTAGCGCCAGCATGAAGGCAACATCCGTCATCGGGTTGATATAAAGCTGCTCTGCTCCGATGTGTTTTTGCGTTTTCGTACGCACGGGATCCACGCTGATCGCCCGGATGTTTCCCGCAGCGATTTTGTCCCGTAATTGATCAAAGTACTCAAAAGTTTCGTGCGTTTCGCATGTCCAGCCGACTTGCAGATTTTTAAGCGGGTCATTTGCCCAGAAGACAACAGTCTTGGCGTTGTCCAAGATGAGCGGCCAGCTAGTGCCTTGGGAGTATACTTCGGTGGAGCCCAGCACATAAGGAAGGATGGTTTGGCCGGCACCGGTCGAATAGTCGCCCGCTTTTTTGACATACCCGCCATACATCGAAACGGCGCGGTTCATGTGATTGATGCAGGAGTGGAACTGACCGGTCTGCCGCCAACCTGTTGCCCCGGCATACAGTCCAGAAGGTCCATGAGAAATCTGAACGCGCTCCATCTCTTCGAAAAACAAGTCTAGAGCCTCGTCCCAGGTAAGGCGAACAAAACGATTGTCGCCCCTTGTAGTCCGGTCAGCGTCCTTACGATTATCGAGCCATTCTGCACGAGCCATCGGGTAGCGGACTCGGGATGGCGAATAGATCAAGCCTTGGATGCCGTTCACCATATCGGTCGGGTGCGGATCGTCGGCGAGTGGGCGAACTTCGGTAACTTGCCCGCCTTTTACCAGGGCTTCAATTGCACCCCAATGTGAACCCGATGTTTTCCAAACACCGGCCGATGTCAACTGCTCGGCGCTGGCGGCGGCCGGTTTAAGAAGGCTGGGACCCAACAGTGCGGATAAGCCAGCCGCCCCAGTGCCTTTCATAAAATCACGGCGCGTGGACATTGGTTTCTCCTCAGTGAGAGCCGCCGTAATCGGCGGAATGCTTTTGCAAGTAGGTTAGTACCAAATTGGCCTGAGCTTCATCCATGTTTGTAAATCCAACCATACCATTGAACTGTGCGGGCCATGAGTTGGTGCCGAAGTGATCCGGATCGGGTTGTGCGTGGCACGTGGAGCAATTGGCAGCATAGCTTTCTTCAGCCACAGTCCAAAGCTCGTCTATCTCATCCACGTATCCTTGTTTGTCCGACCAGAGCGTTACTGTGACAGGGGCCCAATCAAGCCCCGTCGCTTCGTCAGTCTGAGGAGCGGAAGCCTTGACCAGCTCTGCGTTCTGAGCCGTATCCTTAGACAAAACGGCAACCCGAATATTATGCCCAAATTCGTCAAATATTACGCGCCCGAAGCCTTTGTCTTTTCGCCACGCCTTAAGTGCAACCTGAACGCGGTCACCACTTTCATCCAGAATTTCGACGGCAGCACCAAGTGTTAGGTTGCCAACCGGCTCTGCACCTTCGGCGCTGTCATAAACTGGGATGTCGCGAATTGCGAAGTAGTCCTCTCCGACGGATACACTGCCTGAATTGGCTTTGTTTTCGAGCTTGGCCATTGCTGGGCTGCCGACCGCTACATTGTCAGGCAGGTGATGGGCGATGCCTTTATGACACTCAATGCAGCCCGTATTCAATGCAGCAGCCGGCTCCATGTAAAACCGCGCTTCGGCCGACATGGCATCCCAATCCATGCTGTCATAGTCATGACAATTCCGGCATTCGAGAGAGTTATTTGCCTCCAGCCGAGCCCATTCGTGTTTCGCCAGTTCTGCGCGTCGCGCTTCGAACTTTTCACGGGTGTTTATGGTGCCAAAAGCGGCCGCCCATACTTCTTTCGACGCCTGCATTTTTCTGGCAACTTTGTTGGTCCACTCGTGTGGGACATGACAATCAGGACATGTGGCGCGCACCCCTGTGCGGTTCTCCCAGTGAACCGTAGATTGAAGCTCAACGTAAACATTGTCACGCATCGCGTGGCACGAAACACAGAACTCTTCTGTGTTGGTAAACTCCATAGCGGTATTAAACCCGCCCCAAAAAATTATCCCGGTAATAAAGCCACCAAGACTGATCACGCCAAGACTAATCGTTGTGGCGGGTCGCGAAACCGTATTCCAAAATGACGACAATGTGGACTTCAGAGACATGAAAACGTGCTCCTCGGTTCATTTTCTGGGTTATAGAGAACCAGTTGGTGGGCCGTAGATCATTTGAAGGATCCAAACAGTAAAACCGTAAGCCCCCACTCCCAGCACTGTAATTCCGGGCAGTAGAATTAAAGTGATAAACAAGAAGGACAGCCACTCACGTTTGGCTGCGCCTTTCGAACTGCTGACGTACTGGTCTGTCATAGCTATCTCACTCGGCTAAGATGAGTACAATCACGGCAATGTTACCATCATAGGCATTCATGATTTAAACAAACGGTATGTCAGAATGTCGCACCCAATAGGCCAGGCCGAGGCCAACTTGATCAACACAGTATCGATGGTCGTGCAGGCTAAATATTTAATATACTATCATCAAGATATGCAAATTTGTTAGCTTCAAGGTTACACCGACATCTCTTGCGTCGTGGCCCCTATTAACTTTGAAACCGGGCGGGTAAGCACAAACTCCATCGTCATTGAAACAGCTTCAGTTCAGTTGGTGGCCCGTGGGCAGGTAGATTGGGTGAACGATACAAAATCGATATGAGCAGAGGCACGACGTGTCGGCAAACCTCTGTCCCGCACCGCTTGGCCATTTGATGTGACAGGCCAGCTTTCATCACCGAAGTTCAAGCTGGATGTGGGTGGGTCTAGGAACAAGGCTCCAGAGGGCGCTGATGCAATGCCAGTAGGCAGGCAACCTTGCGTGCCAGACATCAACCAATTGCAGTAGTCGGTCGCAACCTAATTCTTCAGCGGTTCTGGCTGTTCGGCCTGGCACTCTAGAACGGCCTCAATGGCTTTTGCGGATCCGCTCAAATCGAGTTCGACTTCGGTTCCGCTTTCGCCAATGATAGTAACGCTTTGGCGTTTTCCAAACTCGGTTACAAACGCCGGGTTGTCGAAAAAGGCGTAGCCACCGGGCACGCCATTCTTGTAGACACCTACGGCCTCACCTTCGAACTGCGCATCACCAAAATCAAATCTTACTATGCCTGTCGCACCGACCTCGACTTGAACCCAGGCCGGATTGTAGGCGGCAAAAAAGCCGCCAGCCTGGTTGGGCGCAGCGCCAATTTCTACTGTCATGTCGTCTTCAAAGGCTCTCCGCGCAAGACAACCGTTGCCTTTTTCTGGATCGATGAGGATTGTCCAGTCGCCAGCCTCACCCCACCGTTCCATCCCGGCTGCATGAACAAACCCGGGAAGAAGCAATACAGTCGCGGAAAGTACCCACTTGATCATTCGGAGCGTCGCTGAGTTCTTAAGATTACTTGTTTGTTTCTAACCATTGCCCAATGTCAATCAATCCAATCCAATCCAATCCGACGACGGCGGTGTTGCGTATTTGAAGTTTCATAGATGAGCCTTACGAGTTGTTAATCAGATATGTGAGCAAGCTCACCATCCCAATCAGCTGAAGGTATTTTGGGTTCCGGCGGATCGGCGATGTAAGACGGAGTCATTATTTGAGTTTCGTTTTCATTAAAAACATCGACAATGTTCTCACGAAGATCCGACAAAATCTTTGGCAAACTCGATCCACGAGAAGTGTACGCGTTGATTTCATAGTTGATCGCGTAGTCTGCCAACTGGGTCCAAAGCACAAATGGCTCCGGGCTCTTTCTCAGCCCTTGAGTTCGGTGTGCCGCCTCAATCAGCATCGCTTTGATTTTCTTGGGAGGCTCCTCGTAGCCAATCCCCACCGTCGTGTGCACCAATAGCCCCCGACCATCCACTTTTCGTGAGTAGTTCACAACTTCGGAATTCAGCAGCTGGGCATTTGGAATACTTATCATCTCGTTTTTGATCGATTTGATGAGTGTTTCCATCAGTTTAATCTCTGTTACGTCGCCGATCTTGTCACCGACCTGAATTCGATCACCCACGTTGGTGCTGCGTCTGTAGATGACAAACAGACCGGCCATCATATTTGAAACGACAGTGTTGGATCCCAGCGACACCATGATGCCGGCAAGAATAGTCAAACCCTGGAAGGCGCGAGAGCCGGATCCGGGAATGTATGGATACGCAAAAACCAACGCGATAACAATGAGCAAGGCCCTGCACAGCATTTTTGTTGGGGCAATCCAATGATCCTCGAAGTCCTTTAGCTCAAAGGCACCGCTCTCAATGTTTTCAAATAAAAGGTCGAGGCCTCGGATTCCCAGCCGGGTCACCGCAGCGATGATCGCAAGCATGATCAGATTGGGAATGTATCCGACAATGGCCAAAACCACAGTGACCAACGGTTCACTGACATATTTCAACAGGATTTGGGCTATGCCCTGCGTTTGCGCGAAAGAAAGCAGAACAAGGGAAAGATAGTAGTAAAAGAAAAAGAGGAAGAAGACCCACATCAAAACGTGGATTACGTAAACGATGATGGCGGCGATAGCCTTGCTTCTCAGTATCGATTTTGTGGCTTCCTCAAACCCTTCTGCTCTCTTTTCTAAGTTTCTTCTAATGTAGTCCAACAGCTTGCGTCGTTTGGCGAAGAACGCATATGAAACCAGAGTAAAAATGACTGTCCATGCAACGGCAGCAATTGCACTGTCGACTAGGCCCTCGTTGGATCGCGCTTCGCGATATTGCAGGATCGCGGTTTCAATCGCTTCGGCCTGTAGTGCGGCCAAACTCTCGACGTCCATCTGTTCGTATTCGGCATCCGCTTGGGTCGTCGTTGTAATCATCTGGCCATCGGCTCTAATTAGTTTACCGAACTCAGAGTCTGTGATTTCAACATTTACGCTCGAACTCTGTGAAGCGCTGCCGACCTCAGAAAGGCGCTCAGCTACCTTGTCGGCCCGCTCAGTTGCTGGAAGGGCACTTGAACCACGAACGACGAACAACTCCTCTCCATCGACAATCACTGGAGCAATGAACTCGGAGCTTTCTTCATTTTCAGGTGGAGTGAGAATTTCCTCTGACTGTGCGAGCGCAACGCTGCTCGCAAACAAGAGAGTCGTAAACCAAATGGCAAAAGCTTTCATGAACTTGCTCCCCCTACGGGTATCAGATGAACATCGCGCTGTGGGAAAGGTATCGAGATTCCCTCTTCGTCAAACCGTTCTTTCGCTTGACCTGTAAGATCCCAGTAGACCGTCCAATAGTCGTTCGAATTGGACCAGGGGCGACAGAAAATATTGACAGAATTGTCTCCCAACTCACCCACGAAAACTTCAGGCTCGGGTGTCTTCAAACAGAGCTCGTGTTTCGAAACCAGTTCTTTGAGAACGTCGATTGCTTGCGCCGCGTTGTCTGAATAGGCGATGCCAAACACCAAATCGACCCGGCGTTCTTCTGAGGCGCTGACGTTTGTAATCACGTCGCCCCAAATCTTACTGTTCGGGACGATAATGATTTGGTTGTCAAATGTACGTATCTTCGTTGAAACCACAGACATCTCATCCACGAAGCCGGATGATCCTCCGACTTGAATGTAGTCGCCGGTATCAAATGGTTTCAAAACCATGATCATCAGACCACTCGCAAGGTTGCCTAGGGTTTCCTGAAGCGCGAAGCCCAGGATGAAAGACAAGCCACCAAGAACGGCAAAAAGCGGAGTGACGTTCACTCCAAACAAGGCCAAGACCACGAGCATCCCAAGAACGAACACAGCCCAGAAAACTGCTGTGGCGATGAATCTCTTCAGCATCCTCGAAATAGTTGGAATTTTTTCTAAACCGCGTTCGGTGACGCGGCGCACCATTCGGGCGACAAACATCATGGCCCAGACGGCCAGCAAAACACCCAAAACAGCCATCAAAAGGCCCACACCTCCCTCCCAGGAGAACAACCAGACCCAAGCATTTTGAAATAGTGTCTGAAAGTCAGTTGTTTTGAGAGCCCCTGCCTTTAATGCAAGGATGTAATCGGTATGGGGTTGCAGGTCTTCTGCCTTGGCCCCTTTCAATGTCCACGCCTCAAGCACCAACCGATAGTTGTTCAAAAGCGCCGATCCCGTGTCACCTAAGGACGCCAATTGTGACCGGAGGTCGTCTTCTTGCTTCCCACTTGCTGTCCGAAGGCCGAGACTAATCTGAGCGACCTCTTCGAGTTGCGAGCGCACAATACCTTGCCAAGTGCCTGCGACTTCGGAAAGCTCTTCCGCGGTTAGCGGGACAAGTAGAATTTCCAAATCTTCGCCCGAAATGGATGTATCAACGACCTCATCAAGAAGTTCGTCTTGCTCTACTTCGACGGCTTCCGGCGCATCCGTCGTCTCTTGGGCGTTGGCAGAAAAAGCGCCTGTGAGGGTCACTATGCAAAGAAATAGCCAAACTGGCCCGATATTGAATAGTCGTCTCATTTATCCATCCCCCTCTTTAATCGCTAAGGAGAACATACCGGGCCGCCATGAATCCACTTTTATATCCAAAATCGAATATTCTGTTGTGACAAATACCGTCTGAAAAAACAGCTTCACATCCACTTGGTTCGGAAGGACAGTTGTTCAAAAAGCGGATTACCAATTCACTGCAAATCGTCGATTGCCTGCGCCGGGCGGTCAATCTGTTTGAACGATCAGAAGTTTTACGGGTTCCTCACTCTTCACCGAATACGCGTGCCCACTCCCTGACGTGTTGTCCAACCACAGAACATCTCCGGGTCCCAGTTCCAGCTTTTCATCGCCTGACGCCTCTACTTCAAGCTGCCCGGATAGGCATACACAAAGCTGAGTTCGCGTAGCCGGGGCAAATCCAGTCGATGTTCCCGGAGGCAGCTCCGCAAAGAAATACCGTTCGCAACTCTCTGCATCAGATACCAAAGTCGAAACGTCCGACATCATGTTGCCGTTGCCGCGCAGCGTCTTTTTTGATTGTCCGAAGACTGCTCCACCGTTTTCATCTTCACGCAAAGTATAGATCTGCATCTAAGAATCCTTTCAGACAGTCCAGCCACATTGATTGATGTCAGGCATCTATCTCGGGCCGTCGTCAAATCGGTTTTGCTATCTCGGTTGAACGTCTGGGGACGCATTCTCAGCCGAGCCTGTATCGACCCATCCCATAAACAGCTGGTAACCGGCGGCCAGAAAAGAGGCACCAATGAACATTCCCAGAAAACCCCCTGACATCATTCCGCCAAGAGCCCCAATCAGTATCACTGGCATAGGGACATCCAGACCCCGCCCGAGAACGATTGGTTTCAAAATGTTGTCCACCATACTTCCTACAATCATTAAGACCGTGAAAATTACATTGAACACCGTCGAATTATCTCCACCGGTGGACCAAAGCAGAGCAACACCAACCAGGGCGATCAACGTAATGGGGATTTGCATGATCCCAAACAATAGAGCGAGAACAGCCAGGATCCCGGCGCCCGGAATTCCTGAAAGGAAGAAAATGATCCCAAGCAGGAATGCGGTCACAAACGCAATCCCGATAATACCAACGGCCACAGAGCGAACGGTTTTTGTCGTTAGATCTTGAAGCCCCAGACCTCTTTCTGGCCCCGCAAACCGCGAGAAAATCCGGCCCATCGCTCGACTACCTTCTTCAGACCAGGCCAGCATGATTCCGGCGACAATGAGGGCACCAAGAAGTTTGAAGACACCGCCAGCAGTCCCCGCCGCGACGCCTGCGATCCAGCCGCCAAAAGATTTTAGTTGAGGAGCCATTTTCTCAAGGAACGCTGGCAGATCTGTTGCGGCCGCCGCCCAAGACTCGTGAAGGTTCTCACCAATTAACGGAAGTTCGGCAACGTCCTGAGAAGGTGCAGGCACTTTGATTGTACCTTCGGACAAACCTTCAGCCAGCACAATGAGCTGTGTTGCAAATGCACTGCCCATTAAGACTGTGGGAACTCCAATCAGAAGAAGACCAACCAGAACCAAAACGGTGGCAGGTCGTCCTGAAGAGCCACCCATCTTTGCCTTCAACGCAAGGTAAACCGGTTGAAGGGCTATGGCTAAAACCAAAGCCCAGAGCATAATTGGCAGAAAAGGCGCGAATGCCCAGGTGCACGCCAAAACGATGAAGGCAATTACTGAAAACTGTATCAGCGATGACGTCAGTGCCTCTGAAATGGCCTTGCTCAGTTGATCTGTTTCCCGCTTCAAAGTTGGATCCCCCATTTTCTTCTTCGTGCAGGTCGCGAATTCGGTCGAGACCCAAAGCAAAGCAGCTCATTCTTTCGTCTTTCATTCAATGTTATCTATATATTAGATTGAGTCGAGTATGCATTCCGGCCCGCGTCACTAAATTTAGGATCAACCGCTAGTATCGAGCGGAATTCCGATGTGAACCTCAGGCTCAAAAATAGGGGGAGCTATTTTGGTCAGTATTCAGCCAAATCTTGCGTTGCACTGCCGAATGCGTTCTCGAAGGATGCTTCTCAAATCTATTCAGCGAGCGCGGGAGTTTGAATTTTGATTTCCATGAAGACTCTATTCAGAACCGCTACAGCAATCGCTGTTTTAATTCTGGTTTGGTATCTGGCAGCCGACAGAAACACTCCATTCACTTCGAACGCACGCGTCAAGGCCATCGTTACCCCGGTGGTCCCCAAGGTTTCGGGGACAGTGATTGAAGTGCCGATTGCGAATGCTTCGTTTGTTGAGGCAGGGGAACTATTGGCTCGAATTGATCCCCGCCCCTTTGAAATCAGCCTAACCCGGGCTGAAGCGGAACTTGAAAGCGCAACTCAGGAAGTTGGCGCGAGTTCAGCCGAAGTGGAGCGGGCTCAAGCGCAGTTGGTCCGAACCCAGACCGAGCTGGAAAACACCCAACTTCAGTCTTCCAGAGTTTTGGAACTGGAAAAAAAAGGGCTTATTGCGACCGCTAGAGCAGACGACGCACGAACCGCCCTCTCAGATGCCGAGGCCGCGGTCGATGTTGCCAGAGCGGAACTGGAACGCGCGCGACAAAACCTTGGCTCTGACGGTAAAGAAAACCCGCGAATAAAAGCCGCATTGGCCAATCTGGCAGCAGCTCAACTCGATCTTGCCTATACCGAGCTTCGTGCTCCGACAGAAGGCGGCGTGGCAGATTTGACGATTTCAGAGGGAGCGTCCGCACAGGCAGGGCAACCATTGATGACATTTGTGGACGCCCGCAATGTTTGGGTCGAAGCCTATCTGAAAGAGAACAATCTGGGGAATCTTACAATCGGAGACACGGCAAAAGTAGTTCTTGATACCCATCCGGGACGTGTCCTTGTTGGACGCGTCGAGAGCATTACTGGAGCAGCCTCTTTGGGAAACCCAACTCAAGATGGACTGCCTCGCCCGCCATCCGACTCGGGTTGGCTGAGGGCGGCGCAACGTTACCCTGTGCGCATAGTCCTGCCTGGGTATGAGACCGGTGATCAGGACGACGACGTAATGTTTCTTTTGAACGGGCAGGCTGATGTAATTGTTCTTACATCAGGAAACTCGCTGTTGAATACGATAGGAAACGCATACATCCGCGTTGTTTCGTGGTTGAGCTATGCCTACTGATGCTGAAAAACACTCTTTGGCGCAAATAACTCCCCCTGAGAATGTTCGTCATGGACTTAGGTTGGCGCTCGCCCCTTGGATCGTCTTTTCCCTCGGCATAGTCACTAACTTGCAACTCGCTTTTATTGGATCGGTTTTCGCGGCTTTGTTTACGCTCGGCCTAAAGCCGGTGCCAGTTTCCTATGGGATTGCGCTGCTGACGAAATCGGCAGCAATCCTTTTGCTCGCGTGGGGCTTATCTATCTGGCTTCTTCCATATCCTGTTGTTTTCTTAATTTTTGTTTGCCTCGGTGTTTTACTCGCATACAGATTGCAAATAAAAACTGAGGACTTGTTGCTTTCGGTTTTCGCAGTCATCGCAGCACTTCTTGTTCCGTTCCTTGCGAGAATGGATCCGGAACTCGCTGGGACCATCGCCTATTGGCTTATTGCCAATGTGGCAGTGGCCATGATCGTTTCGTGGCTGGCTTTCCTGATCTTGCCTGAACTCGATGCATCTGAGCAAGGGGCAAAAAAAGCGGTTGATGAAACAAACGTCACTGATACAGAATTACAAATGCTCCGTCTTGCTGCGGTTGTCATTCCATTTGTTTTTTGTGCTTTCGTTTTTGATTTTATTACACCCTTTGTGCTGGTCTTCGTCGCTATTCAGTCATCCCAGTTTGTAGCTGATACAAGTTCGCAAAGTCGCGCCAGTCGGGATATGCTCACTGCAAACGTAATTGGCGGTATTGCCGCTGTGCTCGTTTATGAATTGTTGGTTGTGGTTCCATTTCTGCCTTTCGTTTTGGTAACACTGTTTGCTGCATTGGTTTGGTTTTCTCGTCAGTTCATTGCCGGTGATACGCGCATAGTTTCCGCGATCACCGCTTTTTTGATTTTGATCGGAGGAACACTAATGCCGTTTTCTGACGACGCTCAAACCAAAATGATCTTCCGACTATGGCAACTCGGCGCGGCATTCGCTTACCTCAGTTTAGCTTTTGCAATCGTGGACCGGTTAGCCCCTGAACGCGTGAGCAAAACCACTTAAGATTCAGCAATCCAAGTAAGTCGGACAAGAGAGCTCCGATTTTGATGAGCTGGATTATGGCGCATGGCGACTAGTTCATGACACATCTCACGAGCACCAAAACCAACTCCTACGTTGCTCAACAAGCGACGTTTGGAAGTGCCTTGGTAGAGTGGGATATGTGCTGTTCCTCACGATTGTATCAAACAGAAGATAGAAGCGCTGCTATTCCTCACATTGACCTGTTAAAAACTTGAGCCAGATGAAGAGTCTCGGAAAACTCGAAAGAGTCTGCTTCGTAAGGTCTATTCGTTGCTTCTTGGTAGTTACGGCACCCGCCCGACACTGCACAGTGCAGCGCTTTTTAGCGTACCCAGCTGCGGAGCAAAGCTTCACGGAACATATCGTTCCGGCTTCGGAGACTGAATACTCTCCAAATACTCAGCAATTTCGATAAGTCTGGAGGGAATACGCGTAACCAAACCATTCCCCGTATCGAATTCGACAGTAGGGCCGTCGTTCAACTCGGTGATTATAGGCATGTCATCGCGAGGTTCTTGTACTTTCAAATAACCGTCCAAGATCGACATGACCTCCAACATGGGCCACACGCCATCCCTGCGGTCGGAAATCTTTGTTAAATCAGCAGGATCTGTTTTCAAATCAGTAGCGTCAGGCCCATTTCCTGTCGCATCGATTCCGTGACATCTGGCGCAATGCTCAACAAAGAGGTCTTTGCCAAGGTCCGAAAATTCATCGGCGGCAGATATCGTCGCAACCGAAGAAATGCCCATGCTTGCAACGATCATAAAGTGCCTCATCAGCCGGAGGTCCTTTGCAATACGAGAGTTTACTGCACCAGAAATGGACCGACATCTTCCCCCGGTCAACGTCGGTCCTTTACCAAATAACATTTGCTATCCTGTGGCCCAAAACCGATTGATGGGGACAGGCAGCAGCGAGCTCAGAACAGCTTCACCATTTAACATTCGAAATTTAGCATGTGAAAACGCTCGGCTCTTTGACATAAATCATATCTCACCTCGCAGTCTGCCAGAATTGGGCTCGACACGCCAATTCAGCCAAAAGATTTTGAGTGACTGCTTACGCCTAGCAGACCACGGCGCTTCACAATGCTAGGCCTGCAATATTGCCCAGCGATTTATATTGCGCGTGGACATGAGAATGCGACTCGCTTGCTCCTCTCAGGTTTTGTTTCAGAGTTGGAAGAGCTTCTCGACAGAGAGATCTTTATTCGTGAGATTGGAGCAATCTCAGTGAACGGTCTTGGAACTCAATTGTGCGAGGATCTTGGCCTCAAGTTTCTTGGAACTCACCAGAGATACACTGGTTTCGGGGTCTGGACTTTGCATTGCTCGGATTTAGCCAACTCAATTGTTGGACGTCGAAGTGCTAAACTTCGTGATGCTTACCTAAGTGCACTCCCGCCAAGTTGACACTGAAAGTTTCCGGTTTCGCTTCGGGCTGAGGTGCTCAACCAAACGAACGCGCGCTGCTGCGAAACATCCGGGCGTCTTCGCCTGGAAGCTCACTCTCGTCATCTTGAGCAATGCAAAGGGCCATAACCGCGACGACTAAGCCATAAACTGATTGAATTCGTCGCTAAGCTAACGCTTAGACAATCGCTGATTGCCCTGACCTCTGCCGAGCAGATTTCCAAACTGTTTTCTGAGGCAGATCAGCTAGCGCTCCAATCTGTCACAGCCAACAGATTGGAGCGCTAGCTGATCTGAGCAAGAGAACGCCGAAAAAGCCGTAGGCTCATTAGTAACAAAGCAATTCCCAACAAAGTCATCCAAACGAATTCCGGCCAGACAGTCTCAATACCAGCGCCTTTAAAAACAATAGCCTGACTTGCTGACATGTAATGGCGTGACGGCAAAACCAAAGTACCTGCCTGCAACCACGCCGGCTGACCTTCAATTGGGGTCTCTCCACCTGACAGCATTAGCATTGGCAGCACAATCAACATGACCAGAAGCGCGAACTGCGCCATAGAGCGTGCAATGGTTGCCAGAAACACCCCAAGCGCCGTCGCAGTAAAAAGAAACAACGCCGTGCCAACCAAAAACAACATCTTGGATCCAGCGATACTGATGCCCAAAGAACCCTGCATCACAAAGGTTAGTGAAAGACCAGCGGCGACCAAAACCACTGCTGCATTCGCCCAAATTTTGGCAATGGCAATGTCAAATGGAGCAAGCGGCATGGCAAGGAGATGTTCAATGGTCCCGTGCTCTCGCTCTCTAATCATTGCCGCTCCGGTCAATATAGTTGTGAGCCACATGATCTGGCCGATCAAAGCAACGATACCAGCAAAACGTACGGTGTCTCTGTTTGGGTTGAAGGCGCTTCTTAGAATGACACTGATTGAGGGAGCATCTACTAGATCGATACCAATTGCATAGCGATGTATTTCAGCGCTCAAGATACTGGTGATGTAGTTTGCACCAATACCGGCCTGTTCCATAGCGGTTGCGTCAATAAGAACTTGAACCTCCGGACTGCGCCCTGCGCGCAGATCCTTTTCGAATCCGGGGGGCACAGCCACAACGAAAATAAAGCGCCCGGCATCCATGTAAGCAGGTCCTTTTCCGGGTTCGATTTGGACGACCGGTTGGAACTCTGGTGGAAAAAACGCTGTGGCAAGTGCTCGAGAAAGTGGCGAGTCGTCTTCATCCGCAAACGCTATCGAGGCGTTGTTTACAGAACTTGCCACTCCCGTTGCTTCCATGATCGGGGCCAGCGTGAAAGACCAAACCAACAATGCCATCATCACCCAATCACGGCGCAGGCTCATCACTTCCTTCAAGCCTAGCCAGAATATGCAGTAGAAGCGCTGCATTCACTTCTCCTGCGCTCGAAGACATAGGGCTGCGATCAGTGTTAGAACTGGTCCGAAGCAGGCGAGGGCCAGAATGTCTGGCGCAAGGGCCTCCCAACCCAAACCTTTAGTGAAGGCACCAACGTTCAGGTGTAGGAAATATGAGGAAGGCCAAAGAGAGCCCACCACTTGTGCGCCTCCTTCGAGCGTTGAAACAGGTTGCAACAGACCTGAGAACTGGATTGTTGGGACAACTGAGGCGATGGCAGTTGCAAATGTGGCGGCCACCTGACTGGATGTCATTGTAGCGATCAACAACCCGTAGGAGGTTGTTGCCCAAACGTAAAGAAGGGCACCAACAGCCAAAGGGAAAGGATTTCCTTTTAACGGCACCCCGAAAAGAAAAACGGTCATTCCGGCCAAAAGCAGAAAATTTGCGTAGGCGATCAAAATGTACGGAATTTGTTTGCCAATTAGAAATTCAAGCCGCGTGGTTGGTGTCACGTAGAAATTGACAACTGACCCCAGCTCTCGTTCCCTTGCTACGCTTACGGCAGTCAAAACAGCTGGCAGCATAATCAGTAGGATAGCAGGCATTGCCGGAGCCATCGCGGCGATGCTTTCAAAGCTCTGATTGTAGCGAAACCGGGGTTCGATCCTGGCGATATCTATCTGGCTTTTGCCGTTGTTAAGGGCATATTCCTCTAGAAATGATTGGTGCAATCCGGAAACATAGCCTTCAACCGTCTCACCCTTAAATGGGATAGCACCGTCTACAGTCGCAAGTATCTGGGTCGGTTCCCCCGTACTCATCTTTCGGTCAAAGTCAGGTGGCAACTCAACTACCAGAGAGACCTCACCTGCCACCAGACGGTCGCGCCCTTCGCTGGCGCTTTGCAGCGGCGATGTGGCTTTAAAGTAGGACGATCCGGCGAATTCAGCCGAATAAGCACGACTTTCCGGACCCTGAGAAAGGTCAAGTACAGCGAATTCAAGCTCATCGATATCTAGCGTAATTCCAAAGCAAAAAACTAACATTAGAATAGCAGAACCCAGAAACGCGAAAGCCAGACGCACCGGGTCTCGAGCTACTTCAACGGTTTCGCGCCGCGTATAAGCCAATACACGAGAAAACGCTCCTCCCCCAGCGTGGGATTTTGTCCTAAAACCCACCTCTGGCGCGACAACAGAGACTGGTTTTTCTGCTGCTTCCAATATCGAAATGAAGGCGTCTTCAAGGTTTTCCGCCCCTTCAACAGCGATCAGTTCAGCCGGAGTACCTTCCGCTAGAACTCTACCAGCATGCATAAAAGAAACGCGATCACAGCGTTCCGCCTCACCCATGAAATGAGTGGACACAAAGATTGTAACCGACTCGGTTCGAGAGAGCTCAATCAGCAAGTCCCAGAAGGAATCGCGCGCCTCTGGATCCACACCGGATGTTGGTTCGTCGAGTATTAGCACTCGCGGACGGTGGATCACAGCTACGGCTAGCGACAGTCGCTGTTTGATCCCCAGGGGCAGTGCCGTCGCCAATGTATGACGGTGCTCCTCGAGCCCAAAGCGCTCAGTGAGTTCCGAAACACGTTGTTCTCGGTCGGCAATTGCAAATATCCGCGCATGCAATTGTAGGTTCTGATGGACCGACAACTCGCCATACAAGGAAAAGGCCTGGCTCATGTAGCCTATTTCACGCCTCATTTTTCGGTCATATGCATCGACAGGGTTGCCAAACAGCAGTGCTTCACCTGAGCTAGAAGGTAACAAGCCAGTCAGCATCTTCATTGTCGTGGACTTGCCGCAACCGTTTGATCCTAGAAACCCGAATATCTCCCCGCGATTGATTGTGAAGTCGACGTTGTCTACGGCCGTGAAATCACCAAAGCGTCGTGTCAGTCCACGCGCAACTATCACTGGGCTTGCTTCGATTTTCCCATTCGTTTTGTTTTTCGCCGCCGGTTCGACAGGCAACTCCCGTGCTCTCAGACGCCGATATGCAATTTCGAGGTCGACATCACTCCCTTTCAATTCGGCGGGCTTCCCATGAAAGATGACTTGACCCGCGTCCATCGCGACAATCCGGTCAAAACCGTCGGCTTCTTCCATGTACGCCGTTGAAACCAATACCGACAGTTCAGGGCTTTTTGCTCGGATTGCATCAATCAAAGCCCAGAACTGCCGACGCGACAACGGGTCGACCCCGGTCGTTGGCTCATCCAAAACCAAAAGTTTGGGGTCATGGATTAACGCACAGCAAAGACCTAGTTTTTGCTTCATCCCACCCGAGAGCTTGCCCATCAGACGGTCTTCAAACTGCGCAAGCCCTGTCGCAGCCAATAGCGCTGCGATACGGTCATCCCGCTCTGAATACCCTTGAGCAAAAAGACCAGAGAAGAACTCGAGGTTCTCGCGTACAGATAGCTCCGGATACAGGTTTCGACCCAGCCCTTGCGGCATGAAAGCGATGGCTGGGCAAATGCTGTGTCGATGGCCAGAATTGCCAATCGGGCCGCCTAAAACGTCGATATTTCCGGATTGCAGTTTCTTTGCGCCGGTGATCAAACCAAGCAGTGTAGACTTTCCCACCCCATCCGGCCCGACAAAGCCAACAAGCTGGCCGCCTGGCAGTTCCAACGAAACAGAATCCAATGCAACATGCTTGCGATAACGGTGCGTAACACCTGAAATGTGAATATCGCAGGCGTCATCCTCTACTCTCATTCGAATAGCTCTTCTGGGATGCGTTGTTCAAGCGCCTCAGGCCAAGCAGCGGCTGGGTTCAGCTGGATCACGGCGACACCGCGCAGACCGGTTTTGACGTGCTCAATCCGACTTTCAACCAAGTCTATTGGGATACGGACGCGAACGCGAAAAACCAGTTGCTCTCGCTCATCGAGGGTCTCGACCTGTTTGGGGGTGAATTGTGCCTCGGGAGAAACAAAGCTCACGTATGCAGGTATCGCATATTCCGGTAAGGCGTCGAGTACGATGCGAGCCTCAGCTCCAATGGGCAAAAGTCCGGCTTCACGCGCCGGAAGAAAAACTTCCATGTAAACATTCTCAAGGCCAAGAATAGTCAGGATTGGTTCGCCTGCGCCAACGACCTCTCCGGGTTCTGCAAGCCGGTAAAGCACGCGTCCGGGCAAAGGTGCCACTAGAGCGCTGTCTTCAATCTGTGCCTCAATCCTGCGAGCTTCCGCCTCAGCGGCAGCAATACGGCTTTCCGCGGTTGCAACTCGGGCTTTGGCGGCGCCCAATACTGCTGTAGCAACCTTATGAGTGGTATCGCGATCTTCAAAAATAGTTTTGGAGATGTTTTGTCCTGCCAGCAACGCCGTGGCACGATCAAGCTCTTGCTCGGCCCTGCGCTGTTCGCTTTCGCGTTGCACAACGAGCGCTTCTGCTTCGGCCCTTGTCTGATTTGCCAAGGCTACCTCGGCTCTAGCCCGGTCCAGGGCGGCAGATAGCTCATCTATGTCCATTTCGGCCAGGATTTGACCGGCTGCAACCATACTGCCCTCTGTTGCCGTTACCTTCGCAACCCGACCTGCATTAGTTGGTGCTATTTCGACTTGTTCCGCTTCAACCCGCCCGTTTCCTTGCACAAATCCGACCGGCAATTCATCGTCATCCTCGGCAACAACGACATACAGCAACGCACCAGCAATTACTAAACCAGCCAAAATAAGAAAAACCGATGGGTTTTTGGTCATAGCGTTTCACCTGAAACAGGGTTTCTGGCGCAGAGTTTAGTGTCTCAAAAAACTCAAAGCCTTGTTTTGGATCAAAACCGATCCGGGCACCTCAGTTCCAAGAATTTGTTTGTATGAACACCGGTTTGGGTGTTGCAGGCTCTTTCGCGATAGGCAGGAAGAAGTAGACTTAAAGCGTTTTTGTTATCAGTTTGGTATTGAAACGGGTGTTCTAACGCGCAATTGCGGTCGCCGCCAACCTGCTGCGCAATACAGCGAAAGGAAGCACTATGACCAAAACACTGAGAGCTTGTTTGTCTTTGTGGTTGGTTTCAATCGCTCCTGCGTATGCGCAAGAACCTCCTCGTCTCGTTTTGCAGCTGACCGTTGACGCGTTTCGGGGCGATCTGCCGACACGCTACTTTGAGAATCTTGGGGAGGGTGGCCTTAAGTATTTACTAAAAAACGGTGTACACTATGTGGACGCCCATCATTGCCATGCCAATACAGAGACGGTTGTCGGGCACGCCACATTGGCGACCGGGGCAACACCGGCAGTGCACGGGATGATCGGAAACATTTGGTTCGACAGAACCTTGGACCGCGTTGTCTACAACGTTGAAGACAGCACCGCTCCGCTTCTTGGAGATGGCGCTGGCGTCAATGACGATATTGAAATTGACCCAACACAGGCGGCAGCTGGCACAGATGGGCGGTCACCACGCGCCATGCTTGTTACGACGCTTTCGGACGAGTTAAGCGCTTCCACTGCTAGCGCGGCCAAGGTCTTTGGAGTTTCAATCAAAGATCGTGGGGCTATTACAATGGCGGGACAAAGCGGCAAAGCCTTCTGGTTCTCAAAAGCCGCAAATCGTTTTGTCACAAGCTCCTATTACTACGACAAATACCCGGATTGGGTTTCCGCATGGAATGACGCATCGCCGAGCGCCTCCTTTGAAGGAACCTCTTGGGAGTTGATGCACCCAAAGGAGACCTATCTCTTTGGCGACCGCGACAACCAACCATGGGAGACGGATGTCGCCGGGTTCGGCACAACCTTTCCTCATCGCTATTCTTCGGCGCAAAATGGGTTTGACCCGCTGGAAGATCCCTACTTTACGACCTTTTTAACGCTTAGTCCCGCTGGTGACGATCTGACGGCGCAATTTGCCAAACGATTGATTGCTGCCGAGGATATCGGGCTGTCTGACGTCAGCACCCACCGGACAGATTTAGGGTTTGAGCAACGGAGGATTTCTGGTTCGTCGAAGCCATTATGGAGCGAAGATGAACAAGAAATCCGGAACATCGAAGGATGCCGCTGACAAGTTGGTCAGGGGTATCAAACGCAAAACGCGCAAGCACTACTCTGCTGAAGAGAAGATCAGGGTCGTCCTGGCGGGCCTGCGGGGCGAGGAAAGCATTGCTGCACTGTGCCGTCGCGAGGGGATTGCAGAGAGCCTGTATTACTCCTGGTCGAAGGAATTCCTCGAAGCTGGGAAGAACCGCTTGGCGGGTGACACGGCGCGACAAGCGACATCCCCGGAAGTCAAAGAACTGCGGTCGGAATCTGCCGCCCTGAAGGAGGTGGTTGCCGAGCTGACGCTTGAGAACCGACTGCTCAAAAAAAGCATGATCGGGGATGGGGGCGACGAAGAATGAGATACCCCGCCTCAGAGAAGCTTGAAATTATCCGCACGGTTGAAGCGTCACATCTGCCGGTAAAGCAAACCCTGAAGATGCTCGGCATCCCCAGCAGCACATACTACGACTGGTATGCCCGCTGGAGCGACGGTGGCGTTGATGCCCTGGCTGACCGTTCCCCACGGCCCAGGTCAGTGTGGAACCGCATCCCAGAAAAGGTACGCGAGGATGTTGTCGATTTTGCCATTGAGCATGAAGATCTGACGCCGCGCGAACTGGCGGTCAAATACACCGACGAGAAGCGGTACTTCGTATCTGAATCCTCCGTGTATCGCATTCTCAGCGCCGAGGATCTGATCACCGCCCCGGCCCATGTCGTGATACGCGTGGCCGATGAGTTCCGGGACAAAACAAGCCGACCAAACGAGCTCTGGCAGACTGACTTCACGTACCTGAAGGTCATCGGTTGGGGCTGGTTCTATCTCAGCACCATCCTCGACGACTACAGCCGCTACATCATCGCCTGGAAGCTCTGCACCACGATGAAGGCTGCGGACGTCACTGATACGTTGGACCTGGCACTGGAGGTCTCGGGCTGCGATCAAGCCACGGTCGTACACAAACCCCGGCTGCTCAGCGACAATGGCTCGTCCTACGTCGCCTCTGATCTTGCCGTTTATCTTGAGGACAAGGGCATGGACCATGTTCGCGGTACGCCGCACCATCCGCAAACCCAAGGCAAGATCGAACGCTGGCACCAGACCATGAAGAACCGTGTCCTCTTGGAAAACTACTTCCTACCGGGCGACCTCGAATGCCGGATCGGGGCGTTCGTCGATCACTACAACAACCATCGCTACCACGAAAGCTTGGACAACCTAACCCCTGCGGACGTCTATCACGGCCGCGGCGCGAAGATCCTGAAGATGAGAGAGGAAATCAAGAAACAGACAATCCGAAAACGCCGGTTGCAGCACCAAGCCGCTGCTGCCTAAACTCAAACAGAAACCGAACCAGAGCCTCTGTTACGAAAACGCTTCAGCTTTCCGAAAAGCTCTGACGACGGACAGTCTTTGGGGTTCACTTCCCCCTGATCGATTTTATTTAGTAGCTTCCGAGGATAATCGCGCAAGCTATCAAAACCGTTCACTCCTTCAGGTTTATTGGTTTGCTGTAGAGCCTGAAGTATGGCTGACTTTCCCGCTTCGTTGGGCCCAACCATTATCGTCTTCAGTAATTCCACATCAAATTCGCCAGTATCACGAATACTGCGATAGTTTTGGATTCTGGCTTTAACCAATTTCATAAGCTTACCCCAATTATTGCCTTCAATAGCAGCACCCTATCGCAACTTAAGCGGATGCAACAATCATTTAGATACTCGTCTTGGAAGACCGTTTTTGAAACTGGGCTTTGTCTTAGCGTGAGGCACAGCAGACAGCTATTTCTCTCCCCACGTATGGATCGAACACGTCCGCTTTGCGCTGCGACCTGCCGACGGAATCTACAGGATTTCAGGCGAACGCTAACGGCGGCTCAGGGCTCAACGCGAAGTCAGCCAGCAGGAGCGGTATTGAGAACTTCTACCTCATCGTCTGCGGTGAGCAATTCAATTTTCGCTACATCCTGATTTACCAAGGTGAAGCCTGCTTCTCGTATATTCGCCTCTTAGTCAGGTGGGGCAAGGATACTACTAAGCTGTGAATCGAAGGAAGGTGCGCGCAGAGACCGCCTGCAATAGCGACTGAAGGGATTCACGGCCCGTTGGGCAGCCAATGCTCGACTATTCCAAGGAATCCAAGTCGAGCCGCGCCGACGCATTATACAGAGACACGTCCACAGTACGGTTGATACGCACTCAATTCACTTTGGCAATAACTTGTACATTTCCTCAGCGATCAAACGATGTCCGGTCAGGTTTGGATGTACAGCCCCCGTGACTTGTTTGTCCCCAGGCTGACTAAGTGCCGTGTCATTGCCAGTTCTTACGGCCCTTGTTGGGATTTCAAAAACGTATGGATCCCAATCTGCCAAAGCCCAAGCGGGGAACGCTTCACCATCCACGCCATTTGGGAGATTTCGCTTCGATCCCTGGTCGAAATCGTACCCATAATAGACATCGCGGGTAGAGCATACAAAGTTGATCCCGAGGCTCTTTGCCGATTCCGCAAGCACAGGGCGAAGAACCTCAAACTCTCTCAATGCAAGAAAAGCGTCTTCATGCGTGAAGTTGAATTCCCAATTCTCAATGTTTTTACGCGCAATCCCTGTCAGACTTTCCCTGATCAACCAGGGCGTGGCCGATTTAAGTCCGTTCCACGAGGAGGCAGGAGAGTATTCGCCGTATGGATCTCCGACCAACATTTCTTCACGAACCATATAATTGTCTGTACCCGGTATTCTTTTCAGGAAACTCTGCATGTCCAATGGATCACATGGCCCGACTGTTGCCTCTACCTTGCGAACAGAGTCCGGGTACTGGGGCATTAAAATCTGACCTGGCTTTACGCCCAACCTGTTTTCAATAATGTTTGTTAAAAGATTCAGACGATCTTTTATTCCCCCATTCTTTCCCTCGCCCACAATGTCTCCGGCATGGTATCCGTTTTGTTTATCTTTCTTTTCACAGTGTCTGGTTAGCTGAGGGAACTGGGTCCGGCTGACCCGATTGGCACCGCTGGGGCACACGTCTGGAAACATAAAGCTGCCAAGTTTTTTCGATTTCCAACGTGAAGGAACGATCTGATATTTCACCACATCGGCAAAGCCAAAATCGTTGCCACCTATCGTCAGGAAGACGTGGTCCGGCACCCTTATCTGCCCGTCGGGGCACTCCAAAAAACCAGAATTAGGAAAGTTTCCGCCATTTTTCTTTCGGTGCAAGGACGTTCTTTTGCTGAATTTGTCGCCCGGAGCAAGATTGCTCGGCGCCTTCTTATTGTTGCCTTTTCCACCGCGCCGGTGAAAATCGTTCAAGTTGATTTCACCCTTATCCTCGCGCCTGAGCCTGTCAGCCTGCGATACGGAAACATAGCTCTCAGCATCAACATCTGACCGGCACAGCTCTCGAATGGCAAAATTCACCTGGGAGTATGGGATGTATATACCCTTGCCCCATGCCTGATACTGAGGAACCAACAGCCCATCGAATATTTCAGCGCCCGTACAAGCATAGTGAAGGAACGATACGAAAGTGTCTTTCTTTTCCGATGCCAGTTTCAGCGCAAGAAGGCTTTGGTGACTAAAGAAACTCCGATGACAGTCGTCATCCACCCAGTGTTTAACGGTCTCCCCATGCTTTTCGAGCGTTGATTTCAGATTTTTTTGCTGTGCCAGCCAAACAAAGTCCTTTTCACTGCTAAAATCGACATCGTCTTTCCAATGACCGGGATAATCTGGGTTGCCTTCGCCAGAGGCATAGCTATCCCCGAAACCGACTATGACGATATGCTTTGGGTTGACCTGCTCGCTTGCCGAAAAGTCCCCAGAGGTTACCGCTACGGATGCTCCGCTCAAAGGAATGCTCACCAGTGTTCCAGTTCGGCAATCCGATGGCGGCACAGTTGGCGCATCGTCAAGTGACACCGACCATTGGCATGGTCCGTCCTTGTCCAAATGCACGCGAACATCAACTAGCGTATCGGTACTTTCTTCTTCTTGCACGAATTTTAATATAGCTTCTGCATGCCGAACAGTTTGCTGGTTCCAATGCATCATTCCTTTTGTTTTGGCGTCTGCATCTATTGCCGCCAACGTCTCTAAATACGGAGAGTGAAACTGGGGATCGGACAAGCGCTTGTGCCAATGTTCAAGGCTTTCTCCGTCATTGATCTTGTATCTGTCAAAAAGACCGGCTCGCCCCTCTGCGGTCGGATGTTGGGTCACGAAAGGTCCAAATCTATTGGCAACCTCCCACTCAATCTCCAAGGACAGGGCTTCTCCAGCAGTCAAAAGGCCGCCCCATAACGACACGACGGCTCTGAAAACAAATGAATTCAAATTACTTTCCTCCGGGATATTTCTTTAAAAAAATCACACGCAAGCTAGCACTTTTCCTTTCAAATGGAAGGCTTGAGACGGACCTACTTAGTATTTCTTCGCGAAACTGAACTGAAATCATGCACAATCATTTTGCTGAGCCTCAATAGCTGGAGCTGATGGAGCACCCCATTCTGACGGGCGACGTACCTGACAAATTTACACCTGCCGAACCGTTCAATTGGCTTGACCGTAAGTTCACGCATAATAGTGCCAAGAGGGATTGGTACACTTCCTAACCTGCAAAGCTCAATTGTGAATGTCTGCTTCGGGGCTTCCTTCATCTGTCGTGAGAAGGCGAATGACTGCAAAGTCCGCTCACGAGCCAATTGCCATCCAGTCCGGAATGTCTGGAAAAAGCGGTTCGCGACCTGCCGCAGGAGCGAAAGTCCGAAGCTTGGTCGACGGCAGCTATGGGCTCATTTTGCCAATACCGTTCAATGAATCAAGGTCTGGTCTCAGGAAACGGCTTGAACTTTGCAAAGTACGTTTTCTGCGCATCGCAGACCTTCGCGAGAATCCAAGGTTCCCTAGGGAGGCCCTTTGCGGGATTGAGCAATGCAAAGGGCCATTACCGCGACGACTAAGCCATAAACTGATTGAATTCGTCGCTAATGCAGACAAACGCGCAGCGCAAAACTATGGGCGAACTACGCAAACTTATGGGGTGCGCGAAGTGTTATGCGCAAACCTACAGGCGATCAGAAATCAAGATTCTCCACGCTTAGGGCGTTTTTCTGGATGAACTCCCGACGCGGCTCGACAACGTCGCCCATGAGCTTGGTGAACAGATCATCTGCCTCAACCATGTCATCGACGCGCACCTGCAACAGCGTGCGGGCGTCCGGGTCAAGCGTGGTTTCCCACAGCTGGTCTGGGTTCATCTCACCGAGGCCTTTGTAGCGTTGTAGCGACAGGCCCTTTTCACCCTCTTCCAAAATGGCCCGCAGCAGGTCCAGAGGGCCGTGGATAACCTGAAATCGGTCACGGCGGATCAGCGTCGCAGGCGTGTTATACACCTCTTGCAGGCTTTGAGTGAAACTGCCGGTCTTACGCGCCTCACCCGAGCGCAACATGGGGCCGTCCAAAGTGCGGACCTCTTCCACACCGCGCAAGATGCGGGCCAGACGGATGCCGTGATCCTGCGTAATCCGGCCCTGCCAGCCGCGTTCATATTCCAGCGCGATCAGGTCAAGACGGGCAGCAACCTTGTCGGCCACGCCTTGCAGGTCGGCATCAACCGCACCCGGCACGAAAGCCCCCGCGACGGCAGCCTGTTCCAGAATGTGACGCGGGTAATGCGTCGGGAAGGCGTCCAGAACACGTTTCAACTGGCGCGCTTCATCCACGACACGCGTGAGGTCTTGGCCAATGATTTCTTCACCCGAGCCAAGCTTCAACACGGCCCCTTCGACGCCCTGATTGATCAGATAGTCGTCCAGCGCCGCCTGATCCTTCAGGTAAACCTCTGATTTACCACGCGAAACCTTGTATAGCGGTGGCTGTGCGATATAAAGATACCCACCCTCGATCAGTTCCGGCATTTGCCGATAGAAGAAGGTCAGCAGCAGCGTCCGGATGTGTGCACCGTCCACGTCGGCATCGGTCATGATGACGATCTTGTGGTAGCGCAGCTTTTCGATGTTGAACTCATCGCGGCCAATACCAGTGCCCAGCGCCATCACCAAGTTGCCGATTTCTTGCGACGACAGCATTCGATCAAACCGCGCGCGTTCCACGTTCAGGATTTTCCCGCGCAAAGGCAGAACAGCCTGAGTCAGACGATCTCGACCCGTTTGGGCCGACCCTCCGGCCGAGTCCCCCTCGACCAGGAAAACCTCGGTTTTGGACGGGTCTTTTTCCGAACAATCTTTCAGCTTACCGGCCAGATAGTTCACATCCATCGCCGTTTTGCGGCGGGTCAGTTCACGGGCCTTGCGGGCAGCCTCACGGGCCAGAGCGGCCTCGATGATCTTGCCGACGATACCCTTGGCTTCATTGGGGTTTTCTTCAAACCATTCGGCCAGTTTTTCGTTCATCAAACCTTCGACCGCAGGTCGCACCTCGGACGAGACCAGCTTGTCCTTGGTTTGGGATGAGAATTTTGGGTCAGGCACTTTCACCGACAGCACGCAGGTCAGGCCCTCACGCGCGTCGTCACCTGTAAAGCTGACCTTTTCCTTCTTTGCGATCCCGCTGGACTGCGCATAGTTGTTGATCGTCCGTGTCAAAGCACCCCGGAAACCGGCGACATGCGTGCCACCATCCCGCTGCGGGATGTTGTTGGTAAAGGGCAGCACCGTCTCGTGGTAGCTGTCATTCCACCACATCGCGATTTCAACGCCGATGTCGTCACGCTCGCCCTTGATATAGATCGGCTCGGGCATAGCCGGGGTCTTGGACCGATCGAGATACTTGACGAATTCCTTGACGCCGCCTTCATAAAACAACTCGGTTTCCAACCGCTCAGCAGGGCGTTCATCAATCAGGATGATCCGTACGCCTGAGTTCAGGAAGGCAAGCTCGCGCAGACGCTTTTCCAGCGTTTCAAACGAGTACTCGAGGTTCGAAAACGTGTTGGTCGAGGCCAGAAACCGCACCTCGGTCCCGGTGCGATCGCCGCATTCTCCCACGACCTTCAAGTGTTCCGCTGTCTCGCCACCCTCGAAGCGCGCGACATGTTCCTTGCCCGCACGCCAGATGCGCAATTCCAGCCAATCTGAAAGAGCGTTCACAACTGAAACGCCAACACCATGCAGACCGCCCGACACCTTGTACGAGTTGCTGTCGAACTTACCGCCCGCGTGCAGTTGGGTCATGATGACTTCAGCCGCTGAAACACCTTCTTCCGGGTGAATATCGACTGGAATTCCGCGCCCGTTATCACTGACCGAGACGCTGGAATCCGCATGGATTTTTACGGTTACATGGTCAGCATGACCCGCCAAGGCTTCATCGATCCCGTTGTCGACCACCTCATACACCATGTGGTGCAGACCAGAGCCATCATCCGTGTCCCCGATATACATGCCGGGGCGCTTTCGAACAGCCTCCAACCCTTTGAGAACCTTGATGGAATCTGCGCCGTATTCTTGAGGAGCCTGTGCGTCTTCGGACATTCAGTCAGTACCTATATTATTTTGGTAACTTATACGTTTTCTGGTGGGGAATGTCACGCGATCCCCCAAGATTTTGTGTTTGCGAGGGTCGTTTTTTGCCTGCTAATTACAGGCTCACAAGCGATCAATGTCAGCGGCGATGTCCGCAGCGATTTCATCTGCGTCCACATCCTTGCGCTCAGCCGACAATCGCAACCCAAGAATGTCAGACTGATACCGCGCCGCCAGTCGATCCGGGTCATGTTCAGACCGAATTTCACCAGCATTCTGAGCGCTTCGGAACAGCTCGGCAAAACACGCTTTCATCTCAGTCATGTGCCGCGCAGCTTGATTCGCAAGATCGTGATCTTTCGCCTGCAACTCCGCATATGTCTTTGCCAACATGCAGGCTTTCGTCGGGTTCTCGACGGCTTCGATCACCAAACGGGGCTGCGCTTTCAATGCCCCTTTGGGCCCCAACTTTTTAGCTAAAGCTTTTAGGCGTGCCACGCCTTCCCGTGTGTAGCATTCCATTGTCAGCGCATAGAGCGCGTCCTTCGAGCCGAATGCCGCATAAAAACTGCCGGGCTTTAGTTTCAATTCCCGCTCCAGATCCTTCAGCGACGTCCCGGCCCAGCCCTGACGCCAGAAGATGTCCTTTGCTTTAGCAATCAGAGCATCACGATCATATGCGGGTTTTCGAGGCATCAGCATCACCAATTCTTGAACGTTCACTCAAATATATACTTGAGCGATCGTTCAATAAACCCTAAATACGACTCATCGCGCCAAAACAGGAGTTCCGACATGGCCAATTTTCCGTCGCACGACCTCGAATCCGCCCCTGAAGGGTCCAAGCCTCTTCTCGAAAAATCGCAGGCCGCGTTTGGTCGCTTGCCCGGTTTGCACAAGGTGATGGCCGAAAGCCCGCAGCACCTGGAAGGTTATCAGGTTCTGCATGGCCTCTTCTTGCAAACCGATTTCGACAATGATGAGAAAACCGTTGTTTGGCAGACCATCAACGTGGAAAATGAATGTCACTACTGCGTGCCAGCGCACACCGGTATCGCCAAGATGATGAAAGTCTCGGACGAAATCACCGAGGCGCTGCGCAATGAAACTCGGCTGCCTTCGGCCAAGCTCGAGGCATTGCGCACCTTCACTCTGCAAGTGATGGAAACACGCGGCAACCCGACCGAGGAGCAGTTGCAGGCGTTTTTCGACGCGGGATATTCGCACCGCGCGGTTCTGGATGTGGTGCTGGGCTTGGCTCAGAAAACAATGTCGAACTACGTCAACCACATGGCCAAGACACCGGTCGACGAGGTTATGCGCGGCTTCCTGTGGGAACGTAAAGTCAGCGAACCGGCCTAAGCAGTCAAGACCGAGCCCTCATCGCTTTCGGTGACAACCACCGTCTGGGCCCGGTCCCCCAATTCAGCAAACAACTCAGGCCCGGTGCCCGTCATCCAGGCCTGAGCCCCCAGAGCGCAAATTTCGTCATAAAGCGCCGCGCGCCGATCTGCGTCCAGATGGGCGGCCACTTCGTCCAACAGAACAATCGGAGGTGCCCCAACCATCTCTGCCAGCGCCCGCGCGTTCGACAAAATCAAAGACACAAGCAGCGCCTTCTGCTCGCCGGTCGAACAATCCTTGGCCGGAACGCCCTTTGCAGCGAACACCCCATACAGGTCTGACCGATGCGGCCCTACCAAAGTCCGGCCCGCCGCCAGATCCCGGAAGCGACTCTCGTTCAAGGCGTCACGCAGATCCTCTGCTGTCTGAGGCATCGCACCTTCTGTCTGGACCAATTCCAACTCAGCTGACGGAAAAGCCGTCTCCGCCCGATCCTGCGCGGCGCGCAAATAATCCAGCGCCGCAACGCGAGCGGCATGTATGCGATGCCCGGACTCCGCCATCTGACCCTCCAGGGCCGCATACCAATGGGCATCCCGCACCTGCTCTTTCAGCAAACGGTTCCGCTCTCGCATTGCTTTTTCATAAGTCAAAGACGCTTCGGCATGGGCTGGGTCAAAACTCAGCGCGATACGGTCCAGAAATCGCCGTCGCCCTTCGGCTCCTTCAATCCAAAGCCGGTCCATCGAAGGGATCAGCCAAACAACCCGCGCCAGTTTCCCCAGCTCGATCTGGCTCGAGGTTTTTTCGTCAATCCGAACCTGCCGCGCCGCGCCACCCTCAGACCAGGTTTCCACCTCGTAACGCTGCCCCTGCGCATCCAATATCCCCGACAGCTTCCACCCCAACGCCTCGGGCCGTCGTGTCATCTCAGCCGCGCTTGCCCGACGCATACCACGACCGGGCGAAAACAAAGAAACCGCTTCCAGAATATTAGTCTTGCCCGCTCCATTGGGCCCGTGAATCGCAACCGGCCTCCCGTCCAGCGACAGGCGCGCTAGCTTATGAGACCGAAAATGCGAGACCGTAAGCTCGGTCAGGGCCAATCCCATGACCCCTCCCTTCATCTTTTCAAAAATACTCCCGCCGGAGGCGTCGCGCGTCAGCGCGATCAGACGCGCATCGGCATCACAACATAAACCGCGCTTTGATCATTGCCTTCACGCATCAGGGTCGGATCACCTGCCGAGTTGAACAGGAACACAGCATTCTCACGATCGACCTGAGACGCAATCTCCAGCAGATACTTGGCGTTGAACCCGATCTCCAACCGTTCATCCCCATAGGCGACGGCCAGTTCTTCTTCAGCCGCACCACTATCCGGAGCATTGACCGAAAGGACCAACTTGTCGCCATCCAATTGCAGCTTTACCGCACGCGACCGTTCGGACGACACTGTCGCGACCCGGTCTACGGCCTGCGCAAACTCGGCAGCATCGACCTCAAGCTTGCGGGTGTTCCCTTGCGGGATGACGCGTGTGTAATCGGGGAAGGTGCCGTCGATGACCTTCGAGGTCAGGGTGATATCCGGCGTGGCAAAACGCACTTTCGTTTCGCTGACCGAAACAGCGATGTCCATTTCGTCATCGTCCAGCAGCTTGCGCAGCTCGCCTACGGTTTTGCGTGGCACGATCACACCCGGCATATCTGCGGCCCCTTCAGGCAGATCCGCATCAATACGCGCCAGACGGTGACCATCGGTGGCAACGCATCGCAGCACTTTACCGCCATCCGAGCTGTCAGCGACATGCATGTAGACACCGTTCAGATAGTACCGCGTCTCTTCCGTCGAGATGGCGAATTTCGATTTGTCGAACAGCCGGCGCAGCAGCGCGGCAGACGCGGTGAAATTCGACTGATATTCCGAGGACGCCATAACCGGGAAATCCTCTTTTGGCAGCGTTGCCAACGAGAAATTTGACCGGCCCGCCTCGACGGTCAACCGGCCTGCGGCACTGTCTGCGGTCAGCGTTACCAGCGCCCCGTCCGGCAGCTTGCGCACGATTTCATGCAAAGTGGTCGCCGCAACCGTGGTCGCCCCGGCTTTCTCGACCTGCGCAGGCGCTTTGTCGACCACTTCGATGTCCAGATCAGTGGCGCGGAATTGGGCCACATCGCCCTCGGCTTCAATCAAAACATTCGCAAGTATGGGTATGGTGTTGCGCCGTTCCACAACGGATTGGGCCTGCGAAACGGCCTTGAGAAGGGTGCCGCGTTCAATGCTGATCTTCATACCCTCAGTTCCTCTGACTTGCGTACCGACATGGGCGGGACTGGCACGTTAGCGGTTCCACCCTGAGGCACAAGGATTTTTTACGGATTTCTGGGTTGGAAAGCCCTTAGCGTCAAGGGCATCGTGCCCAACTAGCCTCAGTTCTGGTCCAACCGTGGATTAATGCGCACAAGAAAACGCCCCGGACGCAAAGCACCGGGGCGTTTTCTTCATGAAATGCTCAGATCAGGCTTCCAGCGATCGCCGCAGCATTTCCACATCTTCAGCGATCTGACCGTCGGTCAGCTTCAGCTCTTCGATACGCTTCACGCCATGCATGACCGTTGTATGATCGCGCCCGCCAAAACGGCGGCCAATCTCAGGCAGCGAACGGCTGGTGAGCTGCTTGCACAGATACATCGCAACCTGGCGCGGACGCGCGTATGACCGCAGACGTTTGGGGCCGATGATGTCAGACAGACGGATATTGTAATACTCGGACACTTTCCGCTGAATCTCTTCAACGCTTATTTTACGTTCCGAGGCGCGCAGCACATCAGCCAGACAATCCTGGGTCAGCTCCATATCGATTTCGCGGCCCACCAGCGATGCGAAGGCGAACAGACGAGTCAGAGCGCCTTCCAGAACGCGGACATTGGTCGAGATACGGTGGGCCAGAAACTCAAGTACACCGTCAGCAATCTCCAGATCAGGATAGGTGCTGCTGTACTGCTGCACCTTGTTCTGCAGAATGCCCAGGCGCAGCTCGTAATCGGTCGGATGCAGGTCGACGACCAGACCGCATTGAAGACGCGATTTCACACGGTCTTCCAGATCCTTGATCTCACCCGGGGCGCGGTCGGCGGAAATGATGATCTGCTTGTTCTGATCCACCAGCGCATTGAAGGTGTGGAAGAATTCCTCTTGGGTTGAATCCTTGCCTGCGATGAATTGCACGTCATCCACCATCAGCACGTCAACCGACCGGAACAGGTGTTTGAAATCCATCATCCGGCGTTCGCGTAGGGCCTGAACAAAACGGTACATGAATTGTTCGGCGGACAGGTAGAGCACGTTCAGTTCAGGATGCTTGGTTTTCAATTCCCAGGCGATGGCGTGCATCAGGTGGGTCTTACCCAAGCCCACACCGCCATACAGCACCAGCGGGTTGAATGTGACCGGACCACCTTCGGACACACGGCGCGCCGCCGCATGTGCCAGTTCGTTGGGTTTGCCAACGACAAAACTGTCAAACGTAAAACGGGTGTCCAACGGCGCAGCCTGCAAAGACTCGAGCGCATCCTGCGCAACCTCTGTCACAGGCGCGGCAACAGGATCTGCACGCACCTCAGGAGCAGCTTGTACAGCAGGTTTCGGACGCGCGGGCGAGTTCGCGGGAACCCGAAAATCCAGCCGCTGCACAGTTTCCCCTGCCGTGTTCAATTCATACAATATGAGGTCTGCAAAGTTCTGGCTGACGTAGTTGCCCATAAAATTGGTCGGCACGGAAAAAACCGCCACACCGTTTTGCAGCTCTTTAAATTCCAAAGGCTCGATCCAGGTGGTGTAGTTATTCCGACCGACGGCCTTCAGCAATTTGTTTCGCAGTAGTCCCCATTTCTCTTGTGTCATTCAGCGCCTCACGCATCCCATTCTTATTGGCCTGTCGGCCTTATTCATACGAATCCGGTTGCCCGGTTATGCATTCACGCACGCAAAGGTATCCCTGCGCCAAAACCTGCCCGGTTTGGCGGGATGTCTTTCGAATGCACACATGTCCCGCAGAACACCCGAAAATAGGTGAGCGTCCGGAAAACCGGGTTGCACGTAGCACTCTCAATTTTTTAGACAGGGCCGAGAAGACCGGGTTGCACCCGGGTTTCACGACAGATCGGCAGCCTGGCATCAGCCAGTCGTCGCCCATTTCCTCAAATCGATCTGATGCCCGTCAGTTCGACCGAAGAAACAGCCTGTCCCCCCAAGCGAGTGAATCGCTGATAACAGTGGTAACAACTCCAAGCGGGGCGCGGCAACGAAACTCTGATGTTGACTCGGTTCTTTGGCCGAAAGAATCTCTCAGTTTTGTGAAGGCGCGGTTTTCCGGCAACACGAAAAAAGGCGCCGCTCGAAGCGACGCCTTAAATTTAGATCAGCCTTGCTGACATGACCATTGGTCAATTTGCTGCCTTAGCCCAGCGCTTTGACGCGGGCCGACAGACGCGACATTTTGCGGGCTGCTGTGTTCTTGTGGAAAACACCTTTGGTGACGCCGCGCATCAGCTCGGGCTGAGCAGCGCGCAGAGCGGCAGTTGCTGCGTCCTTGTCACCAGAAGCAATCGCTTCTTCGACTTTACGCAGATAGGTGCGGATGCGCGAACGACGCGCTTTGTTTACTGCGAAACGCTTTTCGTTCTGACGTGCGCGTTTCTTTGCCTGGGGCGAATTTGCCATGTGTCTCTGACCTTCGTTCGGTACGGTTATCTTGGTTTGCGCGCCACGGACGTATCCGCACCGGATCAGAAATCACGAGTGTGAGTCGGGCCAAGCGGGCCGCACGCGCATGTATGGCGGCGGTATGTATCCAAGTTTTTCAGGTTTGCCAAGCCAATTCTCAGACCCACCAAAATGAAAACAAAAAGGCGGACACATGGCCCGCCTTCGAACTTGATCTGGAAGGTTTTACTTGTCGCGAAATTGCGCCGCGCGCTTTTCGAGGAATGCAGCCATGCCCTCTTTCTGGTCTTCGGTTGCAAACATCGAATGGAAGACACGACGCTCAAACAAAAGCCCTTCGCTCAACGGCAGTTCATAGCTGCGGTTCACAGCCTCCTTGACGGCCCCAGCTGTCAGCAAGGATTTTTCCGCAATCTTCTGCGCTGCACCCATGGCTTCTTCGATCAGTTTTTTGGCTGGAACGACACGGCTAACAAGACCGGCACGCTCTGCCTCTTCTGCATCCATGAACCGACCGGTGAGGTTCATATCCATCGCCTTGGACTTGCCAACAAAGCGCGTCAGGCGCTGTGTTCCACCAATACCTGCGACAACACCCAGATTGATCTCGGGCTGCCCAAACTTGGCTGTATCTGCAGCAATAATGAAGTCACACATCATGGCCACTTCACAGCCACCGCCCAGAGCATACCCCGCCACGGCCGCTATGATCGGTTTGCGAATGGCCGAGACGCGGTCGTTTACCGAAGCAAACAGATCTGCGCTCAAGACATCGACAAAGCTCATCTCGGACATTTCCTTGATGTCCGCGCCTGCGGCAAATGCTTTGTCGGACCCGGTGAGCACGATGCACCGAACCTTGTCATTACGATCTGCTTCTTCCAGCGCATCGCAAAGCTCTCCCACCAATTGGGAGTTCAATGCGTTCATCGCATCCGGTCTGTCGAGTTTGATGAGGGCGACGTGGTCTTCGATTTCGACGATGATCGTCTCAAAAGCCATGAGTTGAAAGCTTCCGGTTGTTCCGTTCAGGTATGATTCCTTATCACGCGAATTCTCTGGATCAAGCTATCTTTGGCATTGCGCACAATAGAAGGATGAGCGTCCCGATTGAGTGATTCTCTTAATTTTGGCACCACAGCCCTCGGTCCGACAAGGCTCACCCTCGCGTCCATAGACATCAAAGCTGTGTTGAAAATATCCAAGCTCTCCATCGGCTTGGCGGAAATCTCGCAAGGAAGAACCGCCCGCTTCTATGGCGTCCTGCAACACTTTCCGGATGATCGGAACCAATGCGGCAACACGTGATGCAGAAATCTGCCCGGCTTTGCGACGTGGCGACACCTTGCCGCGATAAAGCGCCTCGCAGACATAGATATTGCCCAATCCGGCAACGATTCCCTGATCCAGAAGTGCGGATTTGACCGGAGTGTTCCTGCCTTTGAAGGCCTCGATCAGATGGTGTTCGTGGAAGTCATTGCCCAGGGGCTCTGGCCCCAGAACCGACAGCAGCTTGTGGTCATCTGCCTTGGCCGTCGGCAACAGATCCATCGCTCCGAACCGGCGCGGATCATTGAAAGTGATGCGCGCGCCGTTGGCCATGTGGAACACGACATGATCGTGTTTCTCCGGCATCGGATGCGTATGCACGAACTGACCCATCGGATCACCCGAAACCGTCATCCGCCCGGACATACCCAGATGGATTAGCAATGTCTCACCGCTGCTGAGATCTGCCAGAATGTACTTCGACCGCCGCCGCAACCGCTCAACCCGCTGCCCGGTCAACCGTTCTGCCATGCGATCCGGGAAGGGCCAGCGCAGATCGGGGCGGTTCACATCGGCCCGTTCTATCACCACCCCTTCCATAGCAGGACTCAGGCCGCGTCTTACTGTCTCGACCTCGGGCAATTCGGGCATTACACGGCTCCTAATCCAAAGGGCCGCATTGTGCCCGCCTCTTATGGCCCTATAACAGAGGCGAAATTCGACAAACGGCAAGGCAAATGTCCGACAACAGCGACAAGACCACTCATTTCGGGTTCGAAACCGTACGCGAGGCAGACAAGGCCGGACGCGTGCAGGGCGTGTTCAACTCGGTCGCCTCGAAATATGACGTGATGAACGATGTCATGTCGATGGGCATCCACCGCGTGTGGAAGGATGCGATGATGGACTGGCTGGCGCCACGCCCCGGCCAACGTCTTCTGGACGTCGCAGGCGGCACGGGCGACATCTCGTTCCGTTTCCTGAAACGCGCAGGCCACGGCCACGCCACCGTTCTGGACCTGACCGAACCTATGCTGGTAGAAGGCCGCCAACGCGCCGAGGCCGACCAGATGGAGGATAGCTTGAACTGGGTGGTCGGGGATGCCATGGCCCTGCCGTTCGAAGACAACACCTTTGATGTCTACACGATCTCTTTCGGCATTCGGAACGTCACCCGCCCGCAAGAGGCCCTGAACGAAGCGTACCGCGTGCTGAAACCCGGTGGCCGTCTGATGGTGCTGGAGTTTAGCCAACTGCCTAATGACGGGCTGCAAAAGCTTTACGATCTCTACAGCTTCAACGTCATCCCACGCATGGGCAAGCTGATCGCCAATGATTATGACAGCTATCAGTATCTGGTAGAATCGATCCGCAAGTTCCCCGATCAAGAGACGTTCCTGAACATGGTCCGTACCGCCGGGTTCGAAAACGCCAAGTATCGAAACCTGAGCATGGGCATCGCCGCGCTGCATTCCGGCTGGAAGATCTGATGCGCGGTCCTCACAACATCATCCGCCTGATCCGCACAGGCGCCACTTTGGAGCGCACCGGTGCCATGAATGTGGTGCTGGATGCTTTTGAGGCTCCCCGGTCGCTGCGATTTATTGCCCATGCGCTGGGCAAACCGTTCCAATGGCTGGGTTACAAGGGTGATCCCGATATGCCACCCGCCACGCGTGCTCTGACGGCGCTTGGCCCGGCCTACATCAAGTTTGGTCAGGTACTATCTACCCGCCCTGATGTTGTCGGCAACGAATTGGCCGAGCAGCTGCGCGTGCTTCAGGACAAACTGCCCCCCTTTTCCAAATCCGAAGCCATGGCCGAGGTGGAAAAGGAACTGGGCCAGCCTGTTGCCGAGATCTTTAGCGATTTCAGCGAACCCATTGCCGCCGCATCTATCGCGCAGGTCCATAAAGCCAAACTGGTCAGCACTGGAGAGGATGTAGCCGTCAAAGTCCTGCGCCCCAATATCGAACGCGCGTTCCGCAAGGATGTAGACGCTTTCTATTTCGCGGCCCGTATCGTACAGCTTTTCGCCCCCGGCGCGCGCCGCTTGCGCCCAATGGAGGTGATCGAACATTTCGATGGCGTTGTCCGTGGCGAACTTGATCTGCGGCTGGAAAGCTCTGCCGCATCGGAATACGCCGCCAACACTAAGGACGACGCCGGGTTCTGGTTGCCGCCCGTGGTTTGGTCGCTGTCTGCGCGTCGCGTGATGACACTCAGCTGGGCCGACGGTATCCCGCTGGGCGATAACGCAGCTCTTGACGCAGCAGGCCACAACCGCCGCGACCTGGCCGAACGTGTACTACGCCTGTTCCTGCTGCACGCCCTACGCGACGGCTATTTCCATGCCGACATGCACCAGGGTAACCTGAAGGTCGCCGCCAATGGCGATATCATCGCCTATGACTATGGCATCATGGGCCATATCGACGAATACACCCGCCGGGTCTATGCCGAGATCCTCTTTGGCTTTATACGCCGCGACTACAAGCGCGTGGCCGAGGTACATTTCGAAGCAGGATATGTCCCCGCAAACCAGGACGTAGATGAATTCGCCCGCGCCCTGCGTGCAGTTGGCGAACCCATCTTCGGCATGGATGCTTCACATATCTCGATGGGCCGTCTGCTGAACTACCTATTCGAGGTGACCGAACGGTTCGGCATGGAAACAAGAACCGAGCTGATCCTGCTGCAACGCACCATGGTGGTGGTTGAAGGCGTGGCGCGCTCGCTCGACGACCACATGAACATCTGGGAGGTCGCCCGCCCCGTGGTCGAAGACTACATCAAGCGATCTATTGGCCCTCGCGCCGCTCTACGGGATTTTGGGAAAACAGCGATGGTTCTTGCCCGTTTCGGCCCGCGCCTGCCAGCGCTGGTCGAAAACGCATTAATCGCCCAGACACAAAAAGACGACCAAAAGAACAATGGCCTCAGCGCGTATGTCCTGCCTGCCCTTCTCGGTGCCGGGTTTGGCGTAGCCGCAACGCTTGTTGCCATAGCACTCAGCTAAGACAAACCGCCCGCTTCATCTGGCTAAAAATACCTTCGGGGGGAATTGCGCATGGCGTAATGGGGGGCAGACAGCCCCCCTGCTCCATTCTGGCTCAGAGCCGCTCGATGGCAAGGGCAATCCCCTGACCACCGCCGATACACATGGTGATCAAAGCTTTTGTCCCACCCGTACGCTCCAACTCGTACAGCGCCTTGAGGGTGATGATCGCGCCGGTCGCGCCAACCGGATGGCCCAGCGCAATGGCACCCCCGTTGGGGTTTACCTTGGCCGCATCCAGACCCAGCTCCTGATTGACTGCCAGTGCCTGCGCAGCGAAAGCTTCGTTGCTTTCGATCACATCGAAATCACCCGCCGACAAACCGGTCTTCTTGAACAGGTTTTGAACAGCTGGGACCGGGCCAATACCCATGACTTCGGGCCGCACACCCGCATGGGCATAACCAATGACGCGTGCTTTCGGTTTCAGACCCGCTTTTTCTGCCGCGTCCGCCGTTGCCAGAACCATCGCCGCCGCGCCGTCATTGATGCCCGAGGCATTCCCGGCCGTGACGCGCCCGTCTTTCTTGAACACTGGCCTCAAACCTGCCAGCGCCTCGGCTGTAGTCGCTTTTGGGTGTTCATCGACCTTGAAGTCGACCATGTCACGCTTGACCTTAACCTGCACCGGCGCAATCTGGCTTTCGAAAAAACCGCCCTCAATCGCCGCTGCCGCGCGGGTCTGGCTGGTTATTGCAAACTCATCCATCTGCTCACGGCTGATCTGATGTTCGTCTGCCACGTTTTCCGCGGTGACACCCATATGCCCTGTGCCAAACGGGCAATTCAGTGCGCCCAGCATCATATCGAGCGAGGTAACATCGCCCATCTTCGCGCCCCAACGCGCCTGCGGCACGATGTAAGGGCTGCGCGACATGCTCTCGGCACCGCCCGCCACAGCAAATTCCGCATCTCCCAGCATTAGGGACTGCACGGCGGATACAATGGCCTGAGCCCCCGAGCCGCACAGACGGTTCACATTCATGGCCGGCGTACCGTTGGGGATACCCGCCTGCATCGCAGCCACGCGCGACAAATACATGTCGCGTGGTTCGGTGTTGATGACATGACCAAAGACAACGCTGCCGATCTGCGCGCCTTCAACACCCGAACGTTCAAGGGCTGCTTCGGTGGCAACAGTGGCCAGATCAATCGGAGCGGTCGAAGCCAAAGCGCCACCAAATGTGCCGATGGCGGTACGCGCACCATCCAGAATCACTACGTCAGTCATGTTTTCTCCTCCAAAACCCGCGCGCATTATGCACTTGCAGCATGATCTTCAAATTAGACTCACTGTCACGCCCGGAATTGACATTACGTTGCGCAACACGCATGGATTCCGTCATGACGGAAAACACAGACGATATCCTGAACCTCCTGCCTGCACGCCTGAAAGAGGCACGCCGGGCAAAAGGACTGTCGCTTGAGGCGGTTGCCAACCTCAGCGGCGTTTCCCGGTCCATGGTCAGCCAGATCGAGCGCGGCGAAAGCAGCCCGACGATCTCGACCCTGTGGAATCTGACCCGCGCCTTGCAGGTGGATTTTGCCGGTCTGTTGGAAGGTGCAAAAGCCAGTGACCAGATCGAGGTTCTGCGAAGCTCTGGGGTCCCCAATATCGATAATATGGGGCAGAACTGCCGGATTCGCATTCTGTCCCCACCAGAAGAAGCCGGAGGTCACGAGGTTTACGATATTGAGTTCGACAAAGATGGGGCTTTGAACAGCCAGCCCCATGCCCGCGGAGCGCGTGAACAGCTGACAGTTCTGGAAGGTTCGGTCCGGGTCACATCGGGCAGCGCTATCTCGGATCTCAGCCAAGGGGACACCGCCCGCTATGCCGCTGATATTGTGCATTCCATTTCCGCCAAAGGGCCCGCACGGGTCTTTTTGATCGTAAAGAACGCATGATACCGACAATTTTCCGCCTTCACGGATTTTTTTCCTTCATATTGTAATTCCCCTATTTGGGAAATTCATCCGCTATGTTAGATGTGCGACTCAGTTGAACGGAGGTCGCCATGGCAGATGCATTCTTGTCCCACATCACGGATACACTCGCGCAAATCGAATCCGAAGGTTTGTACAAGCGCGAACGAATGATCACTTCGCCTCAGGGCGGTGAGATATCCGTGGGCGGCAAGCAGGTGATCAACCTGTGTGCCAATAACTACCTGGGTCTGGCCGATCATCCGGCGCTGATCGACGCCGCAACAAATGCGATGGGCCCAAAAGGCTTCGGCATGGCGTCGGTCCGGTTCATCTGCGGCACGCAAGACATTCATCGTGAACTGGAGCAGAAGCTGGCCAAGTTCCTGAACAAGGACGACGCGATCCTGTTTGCTGCCTGTTTTGATGCCAACGGGGGGTTGTTTGAGCCTTTGTTAGGGCCTGAAGACGCGATTATCTCAGACAGCTTGAATCACGCCTCGATCATCGATGGGGTGCGGCTGTGCAAGGCAAAGCGCTATCGCTATTTGAACAATGACATGAACGACCTCGAAGCCTGGCTGAAACAGGCACGCGAGGACGGGGCGCGACACATCATGATCGCAACGGATGGCGTGTTCTCGATGGATGGTTATCTGGCCAACCTGCCGAAGATTCGCGAACTGGCAGACAAGTACGACGCCATTGTCATGGTTGATGATTGCCACGCCACCGGCTTCATGGGGCCGAACGGTGCGGGTACGCCGGACCACTTCGGTGTTGATGTCGACATTCTAACAGGAACTTTGGGCAAGGCACTTGGGGGGGCAATCGGCGGTTACATCGCCGGGCCGCAGCCAGTGATCGACCTGCTGCGGCAGCGGGCGCGGCCCTATCTGTTCTCAAATTCGCTGCCGCCCTCCATCGTCGCCGCAGGGCTTGAGGCGATCCGTCTTGTAGAAGAAGGCGACATGCTGCGTGCTCAGCTGTTCGGAAACGCAAAATACTGGCGTGCCGGATTGGAGAAACTGGGATTCGACCTGCTGCCCGGCGAACACCCGATCATCCCGGTGATGTTGGGCGAAGCGACGCTGGCGCAGGACATGGCCTCAAAGCTGTTTGATGAGGGTGTCTATGTCTCGGGTTTCTTCTTCCCGGTTGTTCCACGCGGACAAGCGCGGATCAGAACGCAAATGAATGCGGCTCTGACCAAGGATGAATTGGATCGCGCGCTGACCGCCTTTGGCAAGGTTGGCAAAGAACTGGGGGTGATCTGATGCGCCCCAACACCATGAAGGCACTGGAAAAATCCAAACCCAAAGAGGGCCTGTGGATGGTGCAGGCCCCGGTGCCCGAGATCGGGCCGGAAGAGGTGCTGATCAAAATCAACAAAACCGGTATCTGCGGGACCGATATTCATATCTGGAACTGGGATGAATGGGCCTCTGCCACTGTGCCGGTTCCGATGATCACCGGCCACGAATTCGCCGGAGAGATCGTCGAGATCGGGCGCAACGTGACCGGGCTTGAGATCGGTCAACGGTGTTCCGGAGAGGGGCATCTGATCACCACCGACAGCCGCCAGAGCCGCGCGGGCAAGTTCCACCTCGACCCCGGCACTCGGGGCATTGGCGTGAACGAACAGGGTGCTTTCGCGCAGTATCTCAAGCTACCTGCTTTCAATGTGGTGCCCTTGCCGGATGACGTTCCGGATGAAATCGGAGCGATCCTTGACCCGCTCGGCAACGCCGTGCACACCGCGCTGAGTTTCGATCTGCTGGGAGAGGACGTGCTGATCACCGGCGCGGGCCCGATCGGCATCATGGCAGCCGCTGTTGCGCGCCACGCCGGCGCACGCCATGTCGTAATCACCGATATCAACCAAGACCGTCTGAAACTGGCCGAGCATGTGGTGCCGACGCTGCGCACGGTTGATGTGTCCAAGGAAGACCTACAGGACGTCATCGTGAACCTTGGCATGAAAGAAGGCTTTGACGTGGGTCTCGAAATGTCTGGGTCTCAGGCTGCGCTGGACCAGATGGTTGAGGCATTGGTCATGGGCGGCAAGATCGCCTTGCTTGGAATTCCACCGGGAAAATCTCCGGTCGATTGGTCTCGTATCGTCTTCAAGGCGATCACCATCAAAGGCGTTTATGGGCGTGAAATGTTCGAGACCTGGTACAAGATGATTGCCATGTTGCAAAACGGTCTGGATGTCAGCCGCGTCATCACACACCAAATGAAAGTCGATGAATTCGCCGAGGGTTTTGCCGCGATGAAATCCGGTCGGTCGGGCAAAGTGGTTCTGGACTGGATCTGAGACTCTGGCCCTGCGCCGCGTCACCCCCTAAACAGGGTGAAACGAAAGCGTCTGGAGGGGCACATGGGCGACAAGGACAAGTTTCTGGAGCGCGGGATCGAGGAATCTCTCGTCACCGATTTCACGCAGGCCCATCGCAAGAGCTATGGCGATTTTCTGCAACTCAAGACCCTGCTGAACCTGCAAAAGACCTTTCAGGACCCTGCGCAACCCGATGAGATGCTGTTCATCATCATCCATCAGGTCAGCGAGCTGTGGTTAAAACTGATGCACCACCAACTGGTTGAGGTGCGTCATTACCTGCAACGAGACGAATTTGGCCCGGCGATGAAGAACCTCGACAGGGTTAAGGCGATCCAGCGCCAGTTGATTTCGGCTTGGGAAACGCTGCTGACCATGACGCCTGCCGATTACATGACCTTTCGACAGGCGTTGGGCAGTTCCTCTGGGTTTCAAAGCTATGGCTACCGTCAGATCGAGTTCATTCTTGGAAACAAGGACGCAGCAACCCTGAAAGTACATGAGCATGATCCCGAAGTGATGGGGATGCTGAATGATGCCCTGACCAAACCGTCCCTTTATGACGAAGTTCTGTTCATGCTGGCCCGCCAAGGGTTCAATGTGCCCCAAGACCTGCTAGAGCGCGATTTTGCACAGCCCTATTCCGGCGACCCGCGTGTGGTGAAGATCTGGGTACAGGTGTTTCAGGACACTGGTACATATTGGGATCTGTACGCCCTGGCAGAAAAGCTGATGGATGTGGAATCCCTGTTCCAGCGTTGGCGCTTTGATCACGTCACGGCGGTCGAAAGGGTGATCGGCAATCAACCCGGTACGGGCGGTTCCAGTGGTGTGTCTTTTTTACGCAAAGCCTTGGATTTGCGCTTTTTCCATGATCTCTACGATGTACGAACCGAATTGATGTATGCGGATCAGGAGTAAGCAATGCTGTATCGGGGGTTCACGCAGGCCGAGTTGGATCAGGAGTATTCCCCCTCTTCAATGATCGGCGGAGACCTCACACCCTATCTGGACAGCTACGCCGCGCTCAGCGCACAGCACCGCGCACAGATGGAAGTGATCGGGAACATCTCTTACGGTGATGCAACCGCTCAGGTCCTTGATTTCTTTCCCGCAAAAGGGGCCGGTGCGCCGCTGCATGTCTTTATTCACGGGGGCTATTGGCAAGCCCTCAGCCAACGCGATTCGGCGATGATGGCACCTGCGCTGATCGAGGCTGAACAGTCGTTTGCGACCCTGAACTACACACTCGCACCAGATGCGCGGGTCGGAGAGATGGTCGAAGAATGCCGCGATGCATTGCTCTGGCTGGCAACCAATGCGTCTGATCTGGGTTTTGACCCATCGCGGATCACGTTGTCCGGGCACAGCGCCGGGGCGCAATTGGCAAGTATGGTCATGGCCAGTTCAGCCAACGACCTTGCCCGCGCGGGTTTGCGCGTGCGCGACGTGATCCTGATCAGCGGCATCTATGATCTGGAGCCGATCAGCCTGACGCCGATCAACGAGCCGCTGCAACTGACCCCGGTCGAGATTCATGACTTGTCACCTATCCGGCACCTGCCGCCCCCCGGCCCGCGCTATCACGTGACAGTGGCGGAAAGGGACACGCCCGAGTTCATCCGACAAAGCCGGGATTATGCGGAACTGCTGCGCAAGGCCGGGCATTCGGTCAGTTTCGATTTGAAACAGGGGATGCAACATTTCGATATCATCATGCATCCGGGGACATTTTTGCCGGACACGCGATAGTTACGGTATTGGGCTTCAAACAGACTTGTCCCTTTCGCCAAGATTAAGGTTGACGGAATTGATCCAAGGTTTTTGCCGGAACTACGGAAGACAGCTTTTAGCCCAAAGCGGGCTGGTTTTTCATGGCTCTTGCTTAAGCCTGTGTTCCCACCGTTGCTGAACCCATCTCTACCCGAAATCGCGAATAAATTTAACAACAACAATGAGGCTGATTTGTTTTGATGCTTTGTTTGCACCCATTGAACAAGCGGTTCAAAGTAAAAGATTTTCCGAACAAAAATGCGCGCAGATGAGACTCAGAGATAAGCAACAAGCCCCCGAATTCTAAGGAGGATCTTCGCAAGTATCTCAAATGGTCCGGCATTAGGACTGTAGACTGTCGCTGAGCCAACCATACCAAGTTGTGCCGCATGCGCCGGTAGATCATCCGGCCAATCCAGAATAATTAGGACTTCAGAGCTTGATCCTATGGAAGCAGCAGAAAGCAGATCTGAACTCACCGGTATTTGTCCGCCTGAAGTGCCCGGAGAGAGCAATGAAACGCTGGAATTCAGGATCTTTCCTGGTGCCGCGTCCAAAACAATTTCCGCCGGCATGCCTGCTGTCAACACACCTGATCCGTTTTGTTTGAACACACCAACCAAGCGTAAAGAGTCTGTTGCGATAAAGGGCATAACCGAGGCTGTGGATCGAACCTGATTGCCCGGCGACAGATTTACGGCTGTAACAATACCGGCCTGCGGTGCAAATACTGTAGTGTCTTCCAAGTCAATCAGCGCAGAACGCAATTGTGCCTTCGCGGCATCCAACGCTGCGCGGCCTTCATCAAGATCCTGTTGCGAAACCGACAATCCCGGGTTCTTGTCAAACGCGGATTGCTGTCGGTCCAATGTCAAGGTTGCGATTTCCACAGAGGCTTCAGCCTCGTCAACAGCAGCCTAATAAGGTGCTGGGTCTATTCGGAAGAGCACGTCTCCGGCCGCGACGGATTGATTAGGCGTTACTGGAACTTCAGTAACGACACCGCGCACAGACGGTGCAATTTCCACTACCACACCCATGACGGCAACACGACCCGACGGCGTGGTCGTATTCAATTGCGCAACAACGTAAAGACAAATACCCAAACCAACTAGAGCAGAGATAGTTTTGCTGGTTCGGTTCCATTGCAGCAGTTTCAATTTGAAGAAGATCAGCCAAAGAACCCCGAAATATAGCAGCAGAATAAGTACCATGTAACTCCCTAGCGCGTAACAGGTTTACATATCTCGATAGAATTATAGGAAAACTCGACTCGCTCGACTACCGAATCTGCATCAATCAAGTTGACTAAGGCCTAGAAGATGGCGATTCAGCTTTCCCTAAAAAACGGCCCATTACACTTCGCAAACACGGGACCAATAGCCATATTAAAAGAAGGATTCTTGGTCCCTGAGTGTCGGACCCAAAATACTGTATGCAACGCACGCAAGTCATTGAGTGTGTCAGTCCAGCCATATTGAGAGGAACTAACAAGAGAAGGTTTGCCGTTACTGTTCGCAACGCCAATGTCTGCCTTGCCGAATCAGCAGGCTTTAAAGTTCAGAAATAGCGAAAAAAAGCGGCCCAGGGGACCGCTCTTGGTAATTGAGTTCTGAACCGGATCAATCCAGTGTCCGGGTGACCTCTTCGCGCTCGAAGATTTCGATCACGTCGCCCGCGCGGATATCGTCGTAGTTCTCGAACGCCATACCGCATTCCTGACCCGACTGAACTTCGGCGACTTCGTCCTTGAAGCGCTTGAGTGTCTTCAGCGTGCCTTCGTGGATCACCACGTTGTCGCGCAGCAGGCGGACGCCTGCGGAACGGCGGGCAACGCCTTCGGTGACCAGACAGCCGGCAACCTTGCCGACACCTGTGACCTTGAAGACTTCACGGATCTCGGCATAGCCGATGAACTTCTCGCGGATTTCGGCGCTCAGCAGGCCGGAAGCAGCCGCCTTCACGTCGTCCACAAGGTCATAGATCACCGAGTAATAGCGGATCTCGACACCTTTCTGGTTCGCAGTGTTCCGCGCCGATGCGTTGGCACGGACGTTGAAGCCCATGACCGGTGCGCCTGACGCTTCGGCCAGGCCGACGTCGGTCTCTGTAATCGCGCCCACGCCCGAATGCAGCACTCGCACGCGTACTTCGTCGTTGCCGATCTTCTCCATCGCCTGAACGATGGCCTCGGCAGACCCCTGCACGTCAGCTTTGACGAGGATCGGCAGCTCGGCCACGTTCTCGTCTTCTTTCGCCTTCTGCATCAGCTGCTCAAGGGTCGTCGCGGCACCAGCGGCGGCGCGTTTGTCCTTGGCGGCTTGTTCGCGATAGGCCGCGATTTCGCGGGCCTGCGCTTCGGTCTCGGTCACGTTCAGTACGTCACCGGCCTCGGGCGTGCCGTTCAAGCCCAGAACCTCGACAGGAACCGAGGGGCCAGCTTCCTTGACGCGGTCGCCCTTGTCGTTGATCAGCGCACGGACCTTACCGTATTGCTCACCCACAACGAAGATGTCGCCCTGGCGCAAAGTGCCGTTCTGAACCAGAACGGTGGCCACAGGACCGCGGCCCACATCCAGCTGCGCCTCGATCACAGCACCCTGGGCGGCGCGGTCGGGGTTGGCTTTCAGTTCCAGAATTTCGGCTTGCAGCGCGATGGCTTCCAGCAGCTCGTCCAGACCCTGACCGGTGATGGCGGACACTTCGACGTCCTGAACCTCACCCGACATTTTCTCGACGATCACTTCGTGTTGCAGCAGATCGGTGCGCACCTTGTCCGGGTTGGCATCCGGCTTGTCGACCTTGTTGATCGCCACGATCATCGGCACTTCTGCCGCCTTGGCGTGGTTGATCGCCTCAATCGTCTGCGGCATCACTGCATCGTCAGCCGCAACAACCAGAACCACGATATCCGTGACCTGCGCACCGCGCGAACGCATCGACGTAAACGCCGCGTGGCCCGGTGTATCCAGGAAGGTCAGCGTGGTGCCGCCCTCGGTTTTCACCTGATAGGCGCCGATATGCTGGGTGATGCCACCGGCCTCGCCCGCCACAACACGCGCATCGCGGATCGCATCCAACAGCGAGGTTTTACCGTGGTCAACGTGACCCATGATGGTAATGACCGGCGGGCGCGGCTTCAGATCTTCATCGCTGTCTTCGACCTCTTTGATGACGTCTTCAACATCCGAATCAGAAACACGCGTGACCTTGTGGCCAAATTCTTCGATGATCAGTTCAGCCGTGTCAGCGTCGATGGTCTGGTTCTGCGTGACCATCATGCCCATCTGCATCAGCGATTTGACAACGTCAGCTACGCGCTCGGCCATACGGTTGGCCAGTTCCGAGACCATGATCGCCTCGGGTAGCTGTACGTCGCGGATCACCTTTTCCCGCTCAACCGTGCCGCCCATGGCTTTCTGGCGCGCACGCTCTTGCTTGCGCTTCATCGCAGCCATCGAGCGTTGGCGGTTGCCTTCGCCACCAGTGGCCTGACCCAGTGTCAGCTTGCCCGAACGGCGGTTATCGTCGCGACCTTTGCCGCGACCGCGCTGCTCACGTTCGCGATCCTGCTTGCGCGGGGTCGCAGCGGGTGCAGGCTTGCTGGCCGGGGCGCGTGCCGCTTTAGGCTCTTCCGGTGCGGGCGCTGCAGCGGCGCGTTTGGCGGCTTCTTCCGCCTCTTTGCGCTTGCGCTCTTCCTCTTCCGCCTTTTGGCGGGCGCGCTCTTCAGCTTCACGCTGTTCGCGTTCCTTGGCTTCCTGTTCCGCACGGCGGCGGGCACGCTCTTCTTCGCGCGCCTTTTCTGCAGCCTCGCGGGCGGCGGCCTCTTCAGCCTCGCGCGCCTTGGCGGCCTGCAATGCCTTCATCCGGCGTGCCATTTCCGCGTCGGAAATACCCGCAGGGCGACGCGACGGATCACCCGAAGGTGCAGCACTGCCACCCGGCTTTGCCGCGCCCGGCTTGGGGACCACCACGCGCTTGCGTTTGGTTTCCACCACGACATTCTTGGTGCGTCCGTGGCTGAAACTCTGTTTCACATTTCCGGGGCGTGCCCCGCCACGAAGACCCAATGTCTTTTTGCCGTCATTATCGCTCATAAAGCTTCTTACCCTTCCGCGCGGCCCCTGCCGCCGTCATCCGTTTCGCGCAAGCCACGCAGGCGCTGCGCTTCCTCTACAACACGTTTGGCGAGTCCGCCAGAGGCCATGGCAGCATGAATCACCGTTTGGCGCCCAAATGCCTGCCCTAATTCGTCCGCAGTCAGCCAACCGATGTATTTTCCGAAGTGCGGCGTGCTGAGTTTGGACTTGCCGCGCCCCGATCCATCAATGGCCTGAAGCAGCACTTGCGCCTCTTCCCGGTCCAGCCACGTCTTGACCTTTTCGTATCCGGCAACCGCGTCACCGGACTTGCGCGCCAGGCTGAGCAACTCAACCACGCGGCGCGCGATCTGTTTTTCAACTTCGTCGCTCAGATCCTTCGACACAGAAACCTGTGCCTTGAACCCGCGCGCAAACAGTTTCTTGTCAACCGCCTTGTCCAGTGCGGCGCGATCTGCCGCCACATAGACCCCGCGCCCCGGCAGTTTTGCCGCAACATCGGGATAAACCTGACCGTCCGGTCCCGTCACAAAGCGGATCAGCCCGTATTTGGGCTGAACTTCGCCCGTGGCGATGCACTTGCGTTCGGGTCCGTCAGACCGATCCTTATGGACGCCACCGCGACCCATTCGCGCCACCCGAGGCCTGGGATCAGGCCTCGACCTCCTCATCTTCTGCGTCGCCGTCGACATCCTCTTCCGTCTGCTCCAGCTCGGCCGGATCAACCCAACCCAGCAGGATACGCGCAGTCATGACCATGTCCTGCGCCTCTTCCAGCGTCACACCGAAAGGTTCAAGTACACCGTCATCCTTGATGCGTTCGCCATCGACTGTGGTCCAGCCACCGGCCAGTTCCCAGTCGGCACAGGTTGCGAAGTCTTCCAAGGTCTTCACATCATCCTTGGCCAGCGCTTCTACCATCTGGGGTGTCAGGCCCTCAAATTCAATAAGGCTGTCCTCGGCGCCCAGTGCACGGGCCGCGTCCAAAGCCGCTTTCGCCTGTGCTTCCAGGAATTCGCGGGCACGTGTCTGCAGTTCTTGCGCGGTGCCTTCGTCAACACCGTCAATGACCAACAGTTCATCGATTTCGACATAGGCGACCTCTTCGAGGTTGGTAAAGCCTTCCGAGACCAAAAGTTGTGCGAAGAATTCATCCAGATCCAGGCTGTCCATGAACAGCTTGGTGCGGGCTTCGAACTCTTTCTGGCGACGCGCCGATTCTTCTGCTTCGGTCATGATGTCGATGTCCAGACCGGTCAGCTGGCTTGCCAGACGTACGTTCTGACCGCGGCGACCGATGGCAAGGCTCAGCTGCTCTTCCGGCACGACAACCTCGATCTTGCCGGCTTCTTCGTCCAGAACCACCTTGGAGACCTCGGCGGGTTGCAGCGCGTTCACCAGGAAGGTCGGCTGATCTTCGTTCCACGGGATGATGTCGATCTTTTCGCCCTGCAGTTCGTTCACAACGGCCTGCACGCGGCTGCCGCGCATACCGACGCAAGCACCGACTGGGTCAATCGATCCGTCATACGAGATCACGGCAATCTTGGCGCGCGAACCGGGGTCACGGGCCACGGCCTTCACCTCGATGATGCCGTCATAGATTTCCGGCACTTCCATCTTGAACAGCTCGGCCATGAATTCCGGCGCGGTACGCGAAAGGAAGATCTGGTGGCCACGCACTTCGCGGCGCACTTCCTTGATATAGGCGCGCACGCGGTCATTTGGGCGATAGCTTTCGCGACCGATCTTGTCATTGCGGCGCAGAACGGCCTCGGCACCACCCAGATCGACGATGACGTTGCCAAACTCTTCGCGTTTGACGGCACCGTTGATGATGGTGCCCGCGCGATCCTTGAATTCTTCGTACTGACGATCACGTTCCGCTTCGCGGACCTTTTGCAGGATCACCTGCTTGGCAGACTGCGCCGCGATCCGGCCCATTTCAACCGGCGGCACTTCTTCGACGAAGACGTCACCAACCTCGGGCGATTCCATGTACTGGCGCGCCTGCTCGACGGTCATCTCGGCCTGATAGTTCTCAAGCTCTTCATCCTCGACAACAGTGCGCACGCGAGTGAAGGTCGCCTTGCCGGTCTTGCGGTCGATGGACACGCGAATGTCCATTTCCGCGCCGTAACGGCTCTTGGCGGCACGGGCGAGCGATTCCTCCATCGCTTCAACAACCAGACCGGGGTCGATCATCTTTTCGCGGGCCACGGCCTCGGCGGTCTGCAGCAGCTCCAGCTGGTTGGCTGAGGTGATTGCCATCAGTTCGTCTCCTCTTCGGACCCTTCGGTCTCAATCTCGTCGAAAGCGTTTTCGTTCAGGGCACCGGCGTCTTTGCGCTGGCGCAGCATTTCCTTGATCAGGTCATCGGTCAGGACCAACTTGGCGTCGCTCAGCCAGTCGAATTGCAAACCGATGGTGATCGTCTCGTCCCCCTCGGGGATGTTGATCAGAACCTCATCCCCTTCGATCCCGGCCAATTCACCCTTAAAACGGCGGCGACCGTCGATCAGCTCGGCGGTCTCGATCTTGGCCTCATAGCCTTCAAACGTCTCAAAATCCTTGAGGCGCGTGAGAGGACGGTCGATGCCGGGGCTGGACACTTCCAGCGTATAGGCGTCAAGGATCGGGTCCTCGACGTCCAGCGTGGCGCTGACCGCATTGGAAATCTCGGCGCAGTCGTCCACTTCGATGCCACCGTCTGGCTTGTCAGCCATGATCTGCAGCGTGGTCTGCTTGCCGCTCATCAAGCGAATGCGCACAAGTTCATACCCCAGATCCTCAATCACGGGGGTGATGATCTCGGCCAGTCGCCGGTCAATGGCAGCTTTGGCTATCAGGTCGTTTGTCATCTGGTTCTCTACCCTTCAATCGGGCACAAAAAAACGGGCGCGCGGCCCGTCGAATTTTCCGGTGGAGCCTTGAACCAGAAGTCCAACGCGCCGCTGTTGAAACTGCATATACGCAGGATGGTCCGAGTCTGCAACCCCCGGCGGGAGTCGCAGCCGAATTTACGCCATCCACCACCGTTCTGCGATACGGCCATCGTCCAGCACCGACGACCCGGCAATCTGGCGTGGCATCCCGACAGCGCCAGCTACTGCAAGGGCGATGTCCGCCTCGGACGGGTGAAACCGAAGACCGCGCACGCCCTGCATTTCCGCCTTATCCGGCAGAGCCGCCACATCTACATAACCATCGCGCAGCGCTTCGGCCCGCACGCTGGCATCCGGGATCACGATGACCTCTATCGCATCGACCCATCCGGCCTGACCATCCTTGTAATGCCCAGCCAGGCGGCGACCGAGGAAATGCCGTCCATCCTCGGCCCGTTCGACGCGGTAACAGCCAGTGCCGTTGGCGGCGTGCAATGGCGACACAGTTTGCCCCGCTCGCGTAATAACAAACCGGCTGTCCGCCAACATGAACGGCAGACCCGGACTGGCCTGAGCCAATTCCAAGTGCACGCGATTGGGGGCCATGGCTTCGGCACGACCAACTTCCGCCAGAACGGACAAAACGTCGGCAATTTCCAACGGCGCGCCGTCGTGGAAGACCGCATCATCGCGCAGATCAAAGGTCCAGATCCGTGCGTCGGAATCGGTCTGCCACCCTGTTGCAAGCTCACCCCGCAACGTTCCGTCGGGTGCAATCTCGGTCAGGGTGTCGAAAACAGCCCCGCGTGCAACTTGTTCAAGGCTGTCGTCGCGCGGAACGGCCAGCCGCAACGTGCCGCCTTTCTTCGGCGTATCCGCCAAGGACGCACCGGTCGCCGCCAGCAGCGCGGCTGCAGCACCCGAGGCAAACAAGGCACGGCGGTCAATCCGGGTCATGCTACACCCTCCGCCACGCGGTCCATGATGCGCACAAGCTCGGCACTAATGCCGGGTTCAGACAGCGCATGGCCTGCCTGCCGCACCATCTTCAACTCGGCATTGGGCCAGCGTTCAGCCAGATTCCATGCAGCCTGAGGCGGGCATATCATGTCATACCGCCCCTGAACGATATGTCCGGGAATATCGGCGATCCGGTCCATCTGATCCAGAATCTGCCCATCCCTCTCCAGAAACGCCTTGTTGATGAAATAGTGATTCTCGAGCCGCGCAAAGGTGCGGGCATATTCACCCGGACTTTCGCCCACCGATCCGTTGGTATGGATCGAGGCCAGCGCATTTTCCCAATGCGACCAGGCGCGTGCATACAGGATCTCGGTCGCGCGATCGCCCGAGAACAGGCGCTTATTATAAGCGGCAATTGTATCGTCCAGCTCACCCTCGGGCAGCAGGGCAGTGAATTTCTGCCAGTGCTCGGGCCAGAACCGCCCGGCCCCGCCGCCATAGAACCAATCCAGCTCGGCCTGCGTGGCCAGAAACACACCGCGCAGCACCAGACGGCTGACCCGATCCGGATGCGTCTGCGCATAGATCAACGCCAGCGTCGCCCCCCAGCTTCCGCCAAACACGATCCACTCATCAATTTCGAACAGTTCACGCAGCCGCTCGATATCAGCGACAAGATGCCACGTCGTGTTGTTTTCGACCGATGCGGTGGGTCTGGACCGACCACATCCACGCTGATCAAACAGAATCACCCTGTACGCACGCGGATCAAAATAGCGCCGCATAGCAGGGCTGCAGCCGCCCCCCGGGCCTCCGTGAAGGATAACAACCGGTATCCCATCGGGATTGCCGCATTGTTCCACATAGATACGGTGCCCATCGCCCATATCGACCATGCGCTGATCGAACGGGTCGATCGGCGGGTACAGATATTGAACTGCGCGCTTTTGGTCCGGGTACTTGTCCATTATGGCCCTATATAGTCCTTAGGCGTAAAAGAGCACACGGAGACAGGAATGCAAGCGCATCCGAACACGGTGGACCCATCCGAGATCGCAAAATTCGAGGCGATGGCGGCGGAATGGTGGGATCCTCATGGGAAATTCAAACCTCTGCACATGCTGAATCCGTGCCGTCTGGATTATATCACACAGCAGATCGCAGGTGAGTTTGACCGTGATCTGACCGCGCCGAACCCGTTCGAGGGCCTGCGCCTGCTGGATATCGGCTGCGGTGGCGGGCTGCTCAGTGAACCGATGGCGCGCTTGGGTGCGACGGTCGTGGGCGCCGACGCAGCCGAACGCAATCTGCCTGTCGCCCGCATCCACGCGGAACAATCGGGCTTGGAGATTGATTATCGCCACACCACGGCCGAAGACATGGCCGCCGCTGGTGAGCAGTTCGACGTTGTGCTGAACATGGAAGTTGTCGAGCATGTCGCCGACCCGCAAAGTTACCTGACCGCTACGCAACACTTGCTGAAACCCAGCGGGCTAAAGATTTGTTCGACCATCAACCGCAATCCGAAATCCTATGCGATGGCCATCTTCGGGGCCGAGGTGGTCATGCGCTGGTTGCCGCGCGGCACGCATGAGTGGAACAAGTTCATCACACCTGACGAACTGTTCGAGCTACTGCGCCAGGCCGGGCTGGACCCGGTGGATCGCAAGGGGTTTGTGTTCAACCCGATCTTGTGGAGCTGGTCGATCTCGGATCGGGATCTGAGCGTGAATTACGTGACTGCGAGTGTGAAGCCGGGGTGAATCCTACTCCCCCTCCAACTGCAACCGTAAATCCCTCAACACCGGCAACGTGCTGCGGACACGCTCCAGCCCCAGTTCTCCGACCACGCGGTTGATCAGCGGGGCAATCGACGAAATCGCCTGATCCCGCGCACGGCGACCGGCGGGGCTGATCGCCACCATCTTGCGGCGGGCGTCGTCCCAGTCGGGGCGGATGTGGATGTATCCGGCCCATTCCAGCTTGGCCAAGGTGTTTGTCATGGCTCCGCGCGTGACGTGGAAGGTGCTGGCCAGTTGCGCCGGGGTCCGCTCATCCCCAACAAACACCAGATGGTTCAGCACCGAGAAATGCGAGATTTCCATGCCCTTGGGCAGCACCCGGCTCAGCCGGTTGCGCAACAACTGGTCTGCAGTCAGAATCTCGCTGAACAGCGTGACCGCCAGGGCATTTTTTTCGTCCGTCATAAGTCCGGTTCTGGATCAGGGCCTGTCGAAAGGCCGCACATGCGTCAATGAGGGCACACGTCGGCGCGCCTCTGCCACAGAACTATCATCCAAATCGAAAATGTGAATGCCCGGATCGGTACCTGCGTCGATCAGCACCTCCCCCCACGGGGCGACAACCATGCTGTGGCCGTGCGTGTAGCGGGTTTTTCCGCGCGTTTTGGGATGTTCTCCGGTCTGCGCCGGAGCTAGCACCCAACACCCGGTCTCGATCGCGCGGGCGCGCAACAGCGATTCCCAATGCGCGGCACCAGTCACAGGTGAAAACGCCGCTGGAACGGTCAGAATGTGTGCCCCCGCCTGCGCCAGAGCAGCGTGCAAATGGGGGAAGCGGATATCGTAACAGATGGTCAGCCCCACCTTGCCAAAATCGGTCTCAGCCACAACCGCGCGGGCGCCGGGCCGGTAGTTGGACGATTCGCGGAAAGTCTCGGTTTCCGTGACCTGCACGTCGAACATGTGGATTTTGTCATAGCGCGCCACGACCTGACCCTGCGGATCGATCATGAAGCACCGGTTGGCAAAGCGACCATCCGCGTCGTGGGTTTTGATCCCCAGCGAACCGATCAGAAGCCATACGCCCAGTTTGGCGGCCTCTTCGCGCAAGCCCGCCAGGGTGATATCGTCTTCTTCATGCTGCAGAACCTCGCGCTGCCGCGTGGTGCTGGTCGAAACGCAGTTCGTAACCTCAGGCGTCAAAATGAACCGCGCGCCTTGCCCGGCGGCCTTAGCCATCATGGCGCGCACCATGTCCAGATTTTCGGCCGGATCGTCCGACGAGGTGATCTGTAGCAGCGCGGTCTTCATCAGGCCGCCAGCAGCCGGTCGAGCTTGCCCTGACGTTCCAGTTCATACAGGTCGTCGCAGCCACCCACATGCTGAGTGCCGATAAAAATCTGCGGCACGGTGCGTTTGCCACCGGCCCGCTGGATCATCTCGGGTTTACGTTTGGGGTGCATCAGCACGTCGACTTCTTTGAACTCAACGCCTTTTTGTTTCAGCAGACGTTTGGCCGCATGACAAAAACCGCATAGCGGCGAGGTATAGATTTCTACCGGCTTCATTTTCCGTTCCCTTCGGGTTTCGCGCAATCTTGGGCGAATTAGGCATCCTTGGCAACGCGCGCCAGTGCCAACACGAAAATATGATTTGCCCCTGCGGCCTGACACACTCGGGTACAGGCGGCCAACGTCGCGCCAGAGGTCATCACATCATCCACCAGTAACACGTCGCGGGCTTTCAGATGCCTTGCCCTGCGCGGGTGGACGCGAATCGCATCTTTCAGAACCTCGGCCCGCTCTTGCGCCGTTTTGCCATCCAGAACCGGTGTTCGTCTGTTTCGCACCAACAGGTCAGGAACGCAGTCCAGCCCACTGTCCTGACCCAGATACTGCGCCAACAGGGCCGACTGATTGTAGCGCCGTTTGAGCAGACGAGACCAATGCAGCGGCACCGGGGCGATCACCATATCCGGTCGTAGCAGTTCACGCCCCGCTTGCGCCATCCAACGGGCTGCTGGGCGAGCCAGTTCGGGCCGGTCACCATGTTTCAAAGCAAGAATCAGCGACCGCGCCTTGCCATCATACATCAACGCTGATCGGCCAGCATCCCATGGCGGTGGGGCTTTCAGACAATCGTCGCATTCAATCCGATACCCATCCTGCGCACCCATCAACGGCACTCCGCAGCTTTCGCAAACGGTGCCTCCAATAAAGGGCGTTTCACGCCAGCAGGATCCACACAGCCCAAAATCTGACTCGGTCAGCGCGCCGCATCCCATGCAGCGGGGTGGGTAAATCAGTGCAAGTGCGGTTTGAATCCGCTGCGCGATGCGATACTTGCGTGCCATGAAACTGCCCGAGCCCAACGCACCCTCTCTGTTTGATCGCAAAACCATCCTGCGCCACCGCGCCCGTTCACAGGATGACGCCTTCTTCCTGCATCGCGCCGCAATTGACGAGGTGCAGGATCGGCTCTCTATGGTTAACAAAGCCTTTACAGCGCCTGCGATCGTGAGCTCGTTTCCGCGGCTTTGGGACGATGTTTTTTCGGGTGCTGCCTTGGTCCAGGATGACGACGTGCTGGCGCTTCAGCCCGGCGCCCATGATCTGGTCATCCACGCAATGGCCCTGCATTGCGCCAATGATCCGGTTGGGCAGCTGATCCAATGCCACAGGGCATTGCAGGCCGACGGGCTTTTGCTGGTCGTGTGTTTGGGCGGGGAAACTTTGCACGAACTGCGCGCCGCATTGGGACAGGCTGAGATTGAGATCACAGGCGGCCTGAGCCCTCGCATCGCTCCGACGGCGGAACTTCGAGACATGGGTGGATTGTTGCAACGGGCCGGTCTGGCTTTGCCTGTAGCGGACGCGGTGCCGCTGACGGCGGAATACCGCGACATCTGGCATCTGATGCGCGATCTGCGGCATATGGGTGAAACCAACGCCTTGTCGGCACGGCTGAAGCGCCCGACCAGACGGGCTGTGTTCGAGGCCGCGCAGCGTATCTATGCGGATCACTTTTCGACCGCTTCAGGCCGCCTGACAGCAACATTCGACCTGATCTGCCTGACCGGATGGTCGCCGCACGATAGCCAACCCAAACCGTTACGCCCAGGATCGGCCCAAGCCCGTCTGGCAGACGCCTTGCGCACCACCGAGGGCAAACTGCCTGATTGACGTGCGGATAAATCCCCTTATCTCAGGCCGGATCACAAGAAATTCAGGAAGTCCCATATGTTCGACGCTACCCGCCCTGCACACGCTCCTACGGATCATCCAAAGATCAGGATGGGTCGCGTCGGCATTTTGCTTGCCAATCTGGGCACGCCGGACGATTATACCTATTGGCCCATGCGGCGGTATCTGAACGAGTTTCTGTCAGATCAGCGTGTCATCGATTATCCGAAATGGAAATGGCAGCCGATTCTACAAGCCATAATCCTGAGCAAGCGGCCTTTCAGCTCGGGCGAAGCTTATAAATCGATCTGGAATCACGACAAAGGCGAAAGCCCGTTGATGACGATTACCAAGGATCAGACCGCCAAGCTGCGGGCGGCGATGCATGACAGGTACGGCGACCAGGTAATGGTCGATTTCTGTATGCGATATGGCAACCCGTCAACCAAATCCAAAGTGCGCGAGATGGTGGCCGCAGGATGTGACCGCATTCTGTTCTTCCCGCTCTATCCGCAATACGCAGGCGCAACGACGGCCACGGCCAACGACCAGTTTTTCCGCGCGTTGATGGACGAAGCCTGGCAACCAGCATCCCGCACAGTGCCTGCCTATTTCGACCAGCCCAGTTACATCGACGCGCTGGCCCAATCTGTTGAGCGCGCCTATGCGGAAATGGAGACAAAACCTGACATTCTGGTCTGTTCGTACCACGGAATGCCGGATCGCTATCTTCAGCAAGGGGATCCCTATCATTGCCAGTGTGCAAAGACATCCCGGCTGCTGAAAGAGCGGTTGGGTTGGTCAGACGACCAGCTTGTATCGACATTTCAGTCGCGATTCGGTCCGGAAGAATGGCTGAAGCCTTACACCGTGGATCACGTGGCGGATCTGGCAAAGCAAGGTAAGAAGAACATTGCCGTCATCGCCCCGGCCTTCTCGGCCGATTGCATCGAAACGCTCGAAGAGATCAACGAAGAGATCAAGGAAAGCTTCGAAGAAGCAGGCGGTGAAACCTTCACCTACATCCCCTGTCTGAACGACGACGACGCACATATCGCCGCCCTGGGCAAGATCGTCGAGGACAATCTGCGCGGCTGGCTGGACTAGCTTTGCGGAACACAACGCACGGCGCGAGCGATTCAATTGGTTTTGAACGCTTTTCGCCTGTTTTGGCTTTCAGAAACAAAAAAGGCGGTGGATTGCTCCACCGCCTTTTTCAAGAATTCCGTGTTGGCTTAGCTTGCAGCAACAGCAGCAGCAACAACAACCAGCAGGATCAGCGGCAGCAGGATGCCCTGCGAAGAACCCTGAGTTTCTTCAACAACAACAGGTGCTTCAACAACCGGCTCTTCCAGGTTGCCTGCGTATGCGGTCGAAGCTGCGGCGGTCAGAGCTGCGGCGAGAACGAGTTTTTTCATATTAACCTCCAGAATTTGCACGGTTCCAATGCCCGGAACCGCGCACCTAAGACTTACCTCGTGTTTTTTTCTAATCAGCATTGGCGCTGGAATGCAATTGCAACTTGAGCGCTAAGCGGGTTCGTGCGGGAAAATGTCGTCAAATTAGCAACACTTGCGTGCCGACCTTCGTCATAGAAAAGAGCTCGGCGATATCGTCATTGAAGAGCCCGATACAGCCATTTGACGAGCGGCGCCCGATTTTGCGCGTATCATGGGTGCCGTGGATGCGGTAATATTTCCAACCCAGATATAAAGCGTGGGTTCCCAGAGGGTTATCTGGCCCTGGCGGGATATAGTCCGGCCATTCAGGGTTTCTTTTCTTCATTGACGGCGTTGGCGACCAGCTAGGGCCTTCAACTTTACGGATCACGCTGGTGCGTCCGCGACGGGTCATCTCTTCGGTCAAAGGCACCGAAGAGGGGTAGAGTTTGTATGTAGATTGATCATCTGACCAATAATGCAGCGCGCGTGACACTGTATCGACCAAAATTGCCCCGTTCCTCGTGTTCGAGAAATAGGGCTGCCAGTCCAGAGCACGGAACCCTGACACATTCCGGCGCACGGGCGGTTCGGGCTCGGGTGCAGGGCGCAGCGGGTCGCCTGGAATATATTGCGCCAGCGCCGGTGTCGCCAGCGAGGCGGTTACACCGGACAGAAACACCCGGCGCGTGGGTGACAGAATACGCTTTTTGACCATGACGAACGGGTCCTGTGTTCTAGTAAGCTCTGAAATCTGGTCCATTCTATTGCGAGAATGCTTCAGTCGCAAACCAAACCGGCAGAATCACGCGAGTATAGACGAATGTACGTTTGCTCAGCGCAGTCAGGCACGCTATGCCGGGTGACAACACAATTATCAGGTCGATCATGACGCGTATCGTTTCTTTACTGTTGATTTGCTTTGTCGCGCTTGCGGCATGTACAAGCACCCAGCCCACCACTATTGGTGCGGATGGCCGCCCCTTGCCCACGGTCTACAAAATCCGCGGCAATCCCGAAAAACTGCAATTCCGAATGCTTGATTCGGTCAATGCCTTGCGTCAGGCTCAGGGCCTGCAGTCTGTGCAATTGAACTCTCAGCTGAACGCGGCCGCTGCGACTCACTCAAAGGATATGGCACGCCAGAACCGCCCTTGGCACTTTGGGTCGGATGGGTCGTCTCCAATCGATCGGGCCGCGCGGGTCGGATATTTTGGTACATTCCTGGGCGAAGCGATTTCCGAAACCTACGAGACCGAGACCGAGACACTGGCGGCCTGGATGCAAGAACCCGGACCACGCGCTGTGATTATGGACCCGAAGGCAACCCAGATGGGGTTCGCCTGGCATCAGGAAAATGGTGGAAAGATCTGGTGGACGCTGGAAATGGGAACCGGCGGCTGATCCAGTTCAGAGATTTTGCAAAAAGCCCCCAATTTCGGGGGCTTTTTTATTCCATCATGCAGCTTGCATGGATTGAGCTTCGGTCAAAATTGCATAGAGCTTGACCGGATCGGGGTTCGCCCGAAGTTTGGTGCAGACCGAGGTATCCCGCAGCGTACGCGACACTAAAGCCAGCGCTTTGAGGTGATCCACACCCGCCTCTTCAGGCGCGAACAGCGCAAAGGCTATATCCACCGGCTGACGATCAACCGAACCGAAATCGATCGGTTTTTCCAGCATGACGAAGACGCCTGAAACCGCCTCAAGTTCAGACAGGCGCGCGTGGGGCAGCGCGACGCCATGTCCAACTCCGGTTGGCCCAAGGCTTTCGCGCTCAAGCAGAGAGTCGACAACCGCCTGGGCATCAAGGCCCTGGGTCGCGGCGGCAACGTCACCGATTTCCTGAAACAACCGCTTCTTGCTGGAAGCGGCTGAAAGTACACGCACTGCCTCGGGCTTGAGTATGCTCGAAAGCTCCATGATCACGCTCCATGGCACGGCACCCGCGTGTGCGGGTGCGGCCCCGTTTTCTTGCCTGTTACGGATCGATCCAGCCGATGTTACCGTCATCGCGACGGTAGACAACGTTCAATCCATCCTTGTTCTCATTCCTGAACACCAGCACCGGAGCGCCAGCAAGTTCCATTTGCATCACAGCTTCCCCAACGCTCAGAGACGGAATTTTCGTCTCCATCTCAGCCACAATCATGGGCTGCAGCGATTCGGGCTCGTCCGCCGTGTCCGATTCGTCAGAGGCGAGGATATAAGAGGACGCACCAAAGAGTTCAACCGGCTCTGCCCGGTCCTTGTGGTGGTCCTTCAGGCGGCGCTTATAGCGGCGCAATTGGGTTTCCATCTTGTCGCAGCATGCCTCAAACGCTGCGTAAATCTCGGTAGCGTGCGCCTTGGCCTGGGCTGTCAGCCCCGTGGACAGGTGCACCGTTGTTTCGCATACATATTCATGCGCTGAACGGGAAAAGACGACGTTGGCATCTGTCGGCCGCTGAGCATATTTGCCCACAACCTCGCCCAGCTCGGTTTGCACGTGTGTCTGCAAGGCCGCGCCGATGTCGATCTGTTTTCCGCTGATTTGGTAACGCATGTGATCTCCTTCACAATTCACACCCATTCTGACGTCACGGTACGCGACGAACTTTTTTTTATCGGGTGGGGGGTCGCGGCATTTTCTGCGGTTGCCTTAAGTCCTGCCCTTCAAAGAAGGGAGATCGAGATCCAGACTGGAACCGAGTAAATGCCATAGTCCAATTGAGGCAAGAGACGAAGGAAGAGTCAATCAAAACAGGCGTGTATATACGCGATTTCCGTCATGCATCTGATGCAAACCGGTTCAAGCCTATGAAATACGGAAGTTTTCGCCCAAATAGACCCGACGCACATTCTCGTTTTCGACAACTTCGTCGGGCGTGCCGGACATCAGCACCTGGCCGTCATGCAGGATATAGGCGCGATCCACAATTTCCAGCGTTTCCCGGACGTTGTGATCCGTGATCAACACACCGATTCCCCGTTTTTTGAGGTCGGCCACCAGATGTCGAATATCCCCGACACTGATCGGATCAACCCCTGCAAAAGGTTCGTCCAAAAGCAGATATTTCGGATCGGCCGCCAAACAGCGCGCGATCTCGACACGGCGGCGTTCACCACCGGACAGGGCCAAGGCGGGCGCTCGGCGCAAATGTTCTATGGAAAAATCCGACAACAGTTCTTCCAGGCGTTCCTTACGCCTGTGTGCGTGTGGAACCGTAATGTCCAATACAGCGGCAATGTTGTCTTCGACACTCATACCGCGGAAAATCGACATTTCCTGCGGCAAATAGCCGATCCCCAAGCGTGCACGCCGATACATCGGCAGAGTTGTGACGTTCTGACCATCAATTGTCACTTTACCTGCTTCGGGAAACACAAGCCCTGCGACGGAATAGAAGGTCGTGGTCTTGCCTGACCCGTTCGGCCCCAAAAGCGCTACGACCTCGGACCGGTCCAGCGTCATCGAGACATCGCGAATAACCGTCTTTTTCCGGTAAGATTTTCGCAGCTTGTCGATGCGCAGGCCTGAACTGCCTTCGGCCAATGTCAGGTTCGGACCCGCCATCAGTTGTTGCCCTGCTGCAAGATCGTTTTGACCCGCCCGGTCATAGTCGCCTTACCTGTTGTCAGATTAGCGTTCATCTGATCGCCACTGATGACGCTGGGTCCCTGCGTCAGAAGGACATTGCCCTTCATCACAATCACACCGGAATCGATTGTGTACTCTGCCCAATCCCCTTCGGCTGCGTCCGGTGGGCTGACCAGAACCACGTTTTCGGTCGCTTCCATCCGTTCAATGGCCGAGCGTTCCTGGTTGTAGATCACCAGAACACGTTCCGCCGTAAGCCGCATTTCGCCTTGCACAACGATGACATTGCCAATGAACTCGGCAGATCCATCTTCCTGATTGACGTTCAATGTCTCCGAAGTCACCTCAACCGGCAGGCTTGGGTCGGCATTTGCAGAACCAAAGGCCACCTGCGCCTCTTGCGCGGCCGCGGTACCCGCGATTACAGCGAGACACAGTGGAACAAAACGAAAATCGAACACAAGTTATCTTTCTGCCTTTTCAGGCTCGTATATCAGCTTCACACCATCTGTAAAAACAATATGGACCGGACCATCCTTTTTTTCCGTCCCAAAAGTCATGCGCCCGGCGGAAAAGTTGCCGATCGGCCCGGTACCATTCACCTGTCCCGGCGTGTCGCCGCGGATTTCATCCAAGGATGTGTTAAGCAGATCGGTTGTGACCTGAAGCCCGTCAGCGGTGGTGATCACCACGTCGCCGACAAAAGTGGCTGTGCCTTCGTCAGGGCGGATTAAACCCGAGTTGGAGTCCAGCAGTATCGTTCCACCGTTCAGCAGGCCAAACCGGCCACGAAATTCCGAGGCAGTCGGGGTCGCGTTCTCGTTGCCCTGCGTCGCTTGCGTTGCCTCGATATGCACGTCCTCACCCTTGCGCGTGGTCCCCTGATAGTTTGGCTGCGTTACAACTTGCTGGGCCAGCCGTTCATCAATGTCATTTTGCGCGAACGGCACAGATACATTTGTTTCGATGCTTCGGGACAGCAAGAAGACGGTTGAAAGCAAGACAATCGCCGCAAGCGGCAACAGCACCTTCAGGAACTGCACCATGCGGGAATATCTGTCCACGTCGCCCTCCCTCAGCCCAAACCGACGCGCAGGCAGTCGTGGATGTGCAACAAGCCCTGCGCCTGTCCGTCAGCGTCAGGGTCGACCACGAACAAAGAGGTTATCTTGCGCTCATTCATGATCGCAACGGCTTCTTCCGCCAGCGCGTTTGGCGCAATCGTCATCGGATCACGGGTCATGACCTCTTGGGTGCTCTTGTCCAGCAACCCGTTCATATTGCGGCGCAAGTCGCCATCGGTGACAATGCCCAGCAGGCGGCCTGCGTCATCGGTGACACCAACGACACCAAAGCTTTTTTGGCTCATGACCAACAAAGCCTCGCTCATCGGAGTGCCGGACGTGACCACAGGCATATCCGCGTGCATCAGATCGCGCACCTTGCTGAGCTGCGCGCCAAGCTTGCCACCTGGATGAAAGTCACGAAAATTCTCGGGCTTGAAATCCCGGTACTTCATCAAAGCAATCGCCAGCGCATCGCCCATTGACAAGGTCAATGTCGTCGAGATCGAAGGAACCATGCCAAAGCCGCATGCCTCACCTAGAGACGGGATCAGAAGATGCACATCCGCCTGTTTCATCAGCGTGCTTTCAGGCTTACTGGATAGACCAATCAGCGGAATCCCGAACCGGCGGGTAAAGGCCAGCAGATTGGCCAGTTCCGGCGCTTCGCCCGAATTCGAGATCGCCAATACCACGTCACCCTTGGAGACCATGCCCAGATCACCATGGCTGGCCTCGGCCGGATGTACAAAATAGGCTGGCGTACCAGTGCTGGCCAAAGTGGCGGCAATCTTGTGACCGATGTGACCCGATTTACCGATCCCACTCACGATGATGCGACCCTTCGCCTGCAGGATCATTTGCACGGCTTCTGCAAAATGGTCGTCCAGACTTTCAGCCAACACGTCCAGCGCGCGGGCTTCATCTGTAACGACCTGACGGGCGGTTTTCAGAAAGGACTCGTTATCAGTCATGAGTGTGCAAAAATATCCGTTTCGGGCCAGCCTGCGAGGTCCAGTTTCGCACGCATCGGAAGGAATTCAAAACAGGCTTGCGCCATCTCGGTCCGATCTTCACGTGCAAGGCGCTTGTTCAATTCATCCCGTAGGCGGTGCAGGTACAGAACATCCGAGGCTGCATAGTCCAGTTGAGCATCTGTCAGAGACTCGGCTCCCCAATCGCTCATCTGCTGTTGTTTCGAAATGTCGACACCGATCAGTTCCTGACACAAGTTTTTCAAGCCGTGGCGGTCAGTGTATGTGCGCACCAGACGGCTGGCGATCTTGGTGCAATAAACCGGAGCGGCCAGCGCACCAAAGGTGTGGTACATGGCTGCGATGTCAAACCGCCCGAAATGGAACAGCTTAAGCACGTCAGGGTTTTCCAGCATGGCGCACAGGTTTGGTGCTTCGGTTTGCCCTTTTTCAACCTGAACGATGTGGCTGTTGCCATCACCACCCGACATCTGGATCACGCATAAGCGGTCGCGATGCGGGTTCAACCCCATGGTTTCGCAATCAATGGCCACAACAGGGCCCAGATCCAGCCCGTCGGGCAGATCGTTTTTGTACAAATGGTTCGCCACGCGACTAATCCTCTGAGCGCTTTTGTCCCCGAGATAGGCGGTTTGGCCCCTAAACTCAACGCCGTCCAAAAATCGCGGGCTGTTCAGCGCCAGGCTCTTGATCTTATCCTCATGGGGAGGATAAGGATATACCATGTCTAATCATACCCATGAGTCGCATCCACAAATCACGGCCCGACTAAAGCGTGCCCACGGGCACCTGGCCAAAGTCATTGCCATGCTGGAAAGCCAGGCCCCCTGTTCGGACGTTGCCCAACAGTTGTTCGCCGTGGAAAAGGCTGTCACCAATGCCAAACGCGCGTTGATTCACGATCACATCGATCATTGCTTGTCCGCCGACGACGCTGGCAGCGGGATCGAAGATTTCAAAGCGATTACGAAATACCTCTAAACCATGCTGAGCATTCTGAAGAACCGCACCTACCGCCACCTGTTCGCCGCTCAGATCGTCGCCTTGACAGGCACCGGATTGGCGACTGTTGCCCTGGGCCTGCTGGCATTCGATCTGGCGGGGGATGCTGCGGGCCTGGTTCTGGGCACTGCGCTGACGATCAAGATGATTGCCTATGTCACCGTCGCACCGCTGGCGGCCGCCTTTGCCGAACGTTTGGATCGCCGCAAGATGTTGGTCGTTTTGGACCTGATCCGCGCGGCCGTTGCACTGTGCCTGCCTTTCGTGACGGAAATCTGGCAGATCTACGTGTTGATCTTTGTGCTGCAATCGGCTTCGGCCGGGTTCACACCTGCCTTTCAGGCAACGATCCCTGACGTGTTGCCGGATGAAGCGGAATATACACGGGCCCTGTCCCTGTCGCGCCTGGCGTACGACATGGAAAGCCTGCTGAGCCCGATGTTTGCTGCAGCCCTGTTGCTGCTGGTCAGCTTCAACAGCTTGTTCTGGGGGACGGCATTGGGCTTTGCCGCTTCGGCATTGCTGGTGGTCTCCGTCGTCCTTCCGTCGCCAAAACCAACCAAACCCCGCGGAATCTATGACCGCACCACACGCGGTATTCGAATCTATTTGAAAACACCCCGGTTGCGCGGGTTGCTCGCACTCAGCTGGAGCGCGGCTGCGCTGAGCTCGATGGTGATCGTCAACACCGTGGTCATCGTGCGCGCCAATCTGGGACTGTCGGAAAGCGCAGTGGCCATTGCGCTGGCCGGATTCGGAGGCGGTTCGATGTTGGCCGCCTTTACCCTGCCCCGCCTTCTGGATCGGATCGAGGATCGTCGGGTTATGATCTCGGGGGCCGTTTTTGCCACAGGGTCCATGGCTGTGGCCGCGATTCTGGCAGCAACTGTTCCCTTGTCACTTGGCCTGCTGACCTTGTTGTGGGCGTTTACCGGTTTTGGATATTCCACCACTCTGACACCCTCGGGTCGCTTGCTGACCCGGTCGGCTCATCCCGAAGACCGCCCTGCTGTTTTTGCAGCTCAGTTTACCCTGTCGCATGGCTGTTGGCTGGTGCTTTACCCGCTTGCAGGGTGGCTAATGACTGCATTCGGACCAACAGTGGCGCTCAGCAGCATGGCAACGCTGTCTGTGGCCGGTGTGGTTGGCGCGTTCAGTTTATGGCCGCGCCTTGATCAGGAAGTGATTGAACATGATCACCCTGATCTGCCGGCCGATCACCCGCATCTGACCGGATCAGGACCGCACGCACACCCAATCATCATCGACGACCTTCATCCGAACGTGCCGCACAGATCTTGAGCAGCTGCCCCGATCTGCCCTAAACCGAAACCGCATCCATCAGCCGGAGCCCCAATGGACCAGCTAGACCGCCGCATTATCGCCGCCCTGCAAGCCAATGCCCGGGCCTCGACCACGCAGATTGCGGCCACGCTGGGTGTGGCCCGTACGACAGTTCACGAACGGATCAACCGGATGGAGCAACGCGGCGTGATCACGGGGTATTCCGTGCGCCTTGGGTCAACGGAAGACACTCCCAAAGTGCAGGTCATCGTTATGCTTGAGGTGCAGCAGAAAGAAACGACCCGTATTATCAAGCGGCTTGAAGCTTATCCTGAGGTTAAGTTGTGCCTGTCCATCAATGGTGAATTTGATCTGATGCTTTCGGCTGAGGCACCCCGGTTGGAAGATCTGGACATTCTGGTCGACGACCTGGCCAAGATACCCGGCGTCCTGCGCACCAATACCAGCGTTGTCTTCGGGCGCAGGATTGATCGAAATTGAAGCGCCGATAACTCTCTGTAAACCGATCATTGGCTAGCTTGGCCGGGACAGATCAGAATCCCGGACCGGCAGAATGCCAATTCAAAAGATCCCGTTCTTTTTCATGCTCATGCTTGTGGCTGCAGTCCAGGCAGGCTTTGCCATGCCCAATGCGCACACCGGGGATCTGTGTGATCAGGCTGCACGGCGTGCGGCGTTGTCCGAAGGGGTACCGCTGGACGTTCTGCGCGCGATCTCACGTGTTGAAACGGGTCGTACATTGGACGGGCAGTTTCTGCCCTGGCCGTGGACCATCAACGTTGAAGGTAAAGGGTATTGGTTCCCCTCTGAAAGCGAGGCCAAAACCTATGTGTTCAAGATTTTCAAAGCAGGCGCGCGCAGCTTTGATGTGGGCTGTTTCCAGATTAACTACCGCTGGCATGGCAAGGGTTTTCGCTCACTCGACGCGATGTTCGACCCTGTTGAGAACGCAACATACGCCGCCCGCTTTCTGAAAGACCTGTACGCTGAGCTTGGTTCGTGGCCCGCCGCCGCCGGAGCCTATCATTCCCGAACCGACTCGCTGGCCAAAGCCTATACGAAGCGTTTTCAGACCGTGCTGCACCGACTCGACGGCTCAACTCAACCTCAGGTTGCGACCACACCCAGTGATCCGTTCACAAGAGTTGGAACCCCATTAATCCCATCGCAAAAGACTGCGCATGAAACCGGTGCGCTGGGGTCCCTGGTTCCTGCAGCAAGCAGCGCCACCGCGTTCATCGCCTTCAACTAGGAGTTCCGCGTGCCCAAAATCGACGCCTGGTCCCTTTTTTCGCCCACGGTTCTTCTGGCAGTGGCTTTGATGACAGTCATCGTGATGATGATCCTGCCGATGCCTGCCTGGGTGCTGGATGTAGGGCTGGCCGCCTCATTTGCTTTGGCCATCCTGATATTTACTCTGACCTTGTTCATTGAACGCCCGCTGGATTTCTCATCCTTCCCGACGATCCTGCTGGCCTCGCTCATGCTGCGGCTTTCGTTGAATGTATCTTCGACGAAATTGATCATCGGACAAGGAAATACAGGTCCAAATGCAGCAGGCGATGTCATCGAAGGATTTGCCAATTTCGTCATGGGCGGCAGTATATTTCTGGGACTTGTGGTGTTTGGCATCTTGCTGATCGTGAACTTCATGGTCATCACCAAAGGTGCTGCCCGCATGGCTGAGGTGGGTGCACGTTTTGCACTGGACGGAATGCCGGGCAAGCAACTTGCCATTGACAGCGATATGTCTGCAGGGGCTATCGACCATCAACAAGCCAAAGAGCGGCGCGAACGCGAACAGCAGGAAACGACGTTTTTTGGCTCGCTCGACGGGGCGTCAAAATTCGTGAAAGGCGACGCCATTGCCGGTCTTCTGATCACCTTGCTAAACCTTGTGATGGGCCTGATCATGGGCGTGATCGTACACGGCATGCCCGTTGCGTCCGCTTTCGAGACCTATGCGATTCTGACCGTTGGCGACGGGTTGGTGTCGCAAATCCCGGCCGTGATCATCTCTATCGCTTCGGCGTTGCTGCTGGCGCGCGGTGGCACGCAAGGCGCCACAGACACCGCCATCTTTTCGCAATTGGGTCGCCATCCTGCGGCTCTGTCCACCGTGGCGGTCCTGATGGTCCTGTTTGCGTTGGTGCCCGGACTGCCATTTCTGCCCTTCATTCTTGGGGCGGGTGTTTTGGGATATGCGGCTTATACCGTTCACCGCAAGCGGCAAGAGGAAGAAACCTCGATACAGCTGCCTTCGACTGCCACGGAAACTCCGGTGTCTCAAGCCATCGGGGATATTCTTGATCTGGATGACGTGCATCTTGAATTCGCCCCTGATCTGGTCAGCATGGTATTGAACCCCGGCACCGGTCTGGACGCCCGGATCGCCAATATGCGCACCTATGTAGCGTCGACCTTTGGCCTGATCCTGCCAGAAATTCGCCTGACAGACCGCGCCGATCTGCCGACTGGGGCCTATGTGATCAAAGTTCAGGGCGTCGAACAGGCGCGCGGCGTTCTCAATCCCGATCTGGTTTTGGCCCTTGTGCAGGACGAGTTCGATTTGCTGCCCGAAGGCAACGACGTGACCGAGCCCGTATACGGGGCGCCAGCCCGCTGGATCCTACCTAAACATCAGGAAGATGCAGCGCTAAGCGGCGCAACCATCGTCTCTCCTCCGGAAATTTTGGCAACCCATCTGCTTGAAATTATCAAACAGAATTTCTCGCGTCTTCTTACGTTGAAGTCCCTGCGTCGCCTGTTGTCTGAAATGACACGCCTAAGCGACCCTGTCCGCGCCGAAGCCAACCGCAAATTGCTGGACGAGCTCATCCCGGACAAAGTGCCAATCGACACCCTGCACGCGGTTCTGCGCCTGCTTCTGGATGAACGTGTGTCGATCCGAAACATGGCCCTAATCCTGGAAAGCGTGGCCGAAGCACGGCTGACCACCACGCAACCGGAAGGCATCTGTGAACTGGTGCGCCAGCGCCTGGGCTTTCAACTGGTCGCGGACATGAAACGCGAGGACGGCTCGATCCCGCTGATCCAACTGGCGCCCGAATGGGAGGACACGTTTGCCACCTACCAGATCGACGCCCCCACCGCCGGTTTGGATGTGGCGCTGCCGCCCAACCTGTTCAACAAACTGGCCGACGGTGTGGTGAGCAGCGTCGCAAAGTCAGCAGATAGCGGCCTGTTTCCCGCCATTGTAACCTCGACCCGGCGGCGGCGATTGCTGCGCACGATCATGCATGCACGGGGTATCGCCAATCCGGTTCTGTCGTTTGAGGAAATCGGTCTCGAAGCCAAGCCTGCGCTGGTTGGAACCGTTCCGGCGTGATTGCGCTGCCACCAGAATTGCTGTCACAGCTCTCCGACGCCCTCTGGCAGAGTTTTGTCGTGTTTCTGCGTGTATCCGCCCTTGTTTCGTTGTTGCCCGCCTTTGGCGAACGCAGCATTCCCATCGGGCTCAAACTGGGTATTTCGGTTGCCTTTACTCTGATCATCCTGCCTGCAATCCCATCCATTGGTTTTGAACCCGGCCTGTGGACCATGGTTCGCTTGGTGGCCACCGAAACTCTGATTGGTCTTGCTCTTGGGATCGGGTTGCGCCTTTTCGTTCTGGCACTGCAAACGGCGGGATCCATCGCGGCGCAGTCCACATCCCTTTCACAGCTTCTTGGCGGCGCTGCGGTCGACCCTGTTCCAGCAATGGGGTACCTCTTGACCCTCGCAGGGCTGACCCTGGCTGTGATCATGGGTTTGCATGTGCGAGCCGCGCAATTTCTGATCCAAAGCTACACCCTGTTTCCAGCAGGTTTGCTTCCCGGTTCCGCAGATATGTCACGCTGGGGTGTTCAACAGGTTTCATACAGTTTTGGCCTGGCCTTTGCGCTGGCCACACCATTCGTCGTTGCTTCGTTGATCTACAACCTTGCGCTGGGCGTCATCAATCGGGCCATGCCTCAGTTGATGGTTGCCTTCGTTGGCGCACCCGCGATCACCTTCGCTGGACTGTTCCTTTTGTTTGCTGGAGCACCGCTGATCCTTTCCGTTTGGTCTGACGCGTTGCTGGCATTCTTTGTGAACCCAGTCGGGACACGACCATGAACGCGGGTGATGACGACAGCGACAAGTCGTATGAACCGACACCGCAAAAGCTGCAAAAGGCGCGCGAAAAAGGTGAGGTTCCGAAATCAAACGACCTGTCTGTCGTAGCCGCGTACACTGGACTGTTGATCGCTCTGATGATGGCTGGAACATACACCGTCAAACACATGGGCACCGTCTTGATGGTGTTGATCGACCAATCCGACGAAATAACACGTATGCTGACTGACGGCCCGGCAAACGCTCCGGTTGCGGGGATCTTACAAGGTGCTCTGCTGCCTGTCGCGTTACTATTCTGCCTGCCCGCTGCATCGGTATTGCTGAACCTGATCGCCCAGCGCGCCCTGATTTTTGCGCCCAGCAAGCTTAAGCCAAAACTTTCGCGCATCTCGCTTATATCAAACGCCAAAAACAAATTTGGTCGCGGTGGACTGTTTGAATTTGCCAAAAGCGCAGTCAAGCTGGTGATCTACAGCACCTGCCTTACCCTGTTTCTTAAGGCAAATCTGACCGAGATCCTTTCGGCCAGTGCAGCTCCGGCCAAGTCATCCATTCTTTTGATGATGAATCTTTTGTTCCGCTTTCTGTTCATTGTGATCGCGATCGCCCTAGCCATCGGCGTTGTTGATTTCCTTTGGCAATACGCCGAGCACATGCGCAAGAACCGAATGTCGCGAAAAGAAATTCAAGACGAAACCAAGGACGCCGAAGGTGATCCCCACATCAAACAGCAACGCCGTCAACGTGCGCAAGAGATTGCGACCAACCAGATGATGTCAGATGTGCCAGATGCAGATGTCGTGATCGTCAACCCGACGCATTTTGCTGTCGCGTTGAAATGGTCCAGAACCGTGGGCAGCGCGCCTGTGTGTGTCGCCAAGGGCGTGGACGAGGTGGCCGCAGTCATTCGCTCTGTCGCAGCCGAGGCCGGAGTTCCGGTCCACTCGGACCCACCAACAGCGCGCGCGCTGCACGCAACCGTCGAAATCGGTCAGGAGATCCCCGAAGAACACTACCGGCCGGTCGCGGCTGCGATCCGGTTTGCTGAAACGATGCGAAAGCGCGCCAGTGAGCAGATCAGATGAAAAGTAATCAAATTCTGCCATTGGAAAAGGTGACCGACGCCGCGTTTCAAAAGCAGTTTCAACAGCTGCGTCCAATTCTGGAGGCCGAAGCCAGAATTCAGCAGCAGCTGTTGAAACTTGATACCCAGTTGAACCAGGTGCGAACAGAAAGTCGCCAAACCGAAGGCTATCAGATTTCAGGAACCGATATTCTTTGGAACGGCTGGGAATCCACCACGCGGCGGCAGCTCAATATGCAACTCGCCCAAATTCGGGCTCAGAAACTTGCAAGGTTAGAAGCGCTTCGTTTGGCATTCGGGCGTAAACAAGCCATCGACGCGCTGATTAAGCAAATGCAGCAGGAGCAACGCCGTTATACGGCCCGAAAGCTGGCCGAATAACCGACCAATCACGCTCAGATATCCTGACGGTTTACACTCTGGATCAGCACTTTCGTGACGTCATCGCCCAGATCTTTGCGCGCCGCCTCCAACAAGGATTTACGCAGGATATCCAGATTGCCGGATTCCGTGAAAATCCCGTCGAAACCACCCGTATTTGCGTGGTCAAACAAAACCTGAAGAAAAGCGTCACGCAATTTCGGCTCGATCGCATAGAACCTGTCGGTAATGGCTGGATCAGCCTCCAGGCTAAGCGTCATCGTGACCATGGCGTCTATCGCGTCGTCTTTCACAACGGGGACGACAAACTGCTTGGTCATCTTCAGAAACCCATAGTCGCCGTCTTTGTCTTTTGTTTCCGAGGTCTTGGGCTTGTCTGGTTTTTTGCTATCGGCTTTTCCCTCATAAGCATCGACCTTTTCGTCTGCACTGTCCCCAGACTTTTGTGGAGGCGCCAGAAACAGACCTGCTCCGACACCTGCGCCCAATCCGACGACGAGAAAAATAACGGGTGCCAGCTTTGCAATCACACCTGCACCTCAGAATGGAAGAAGAGAATCAAGGATTTGCTGGCCGTAACGGGGTTGCTGAACATCCGTAATCTGCCCCCGACCGCCATAAGACACCCGCGCAGACGCGATCTTGTCATAGGTGATTTCGTTCTGACGCGAGATGTCTTGTGGGCGAACATAGCCGGCCACCAAAAGCTCGCGCAGTTCGAAATTGACGCGCAGTTCCTGCGAGCCCGATATAGCCAGCACGCCATTCGGCAACACATCCAGCACCGTAGCAGCCACGCGCAGAGTCAGCTTCTCGTTCCGCCGGACGGATCCGCGCCCCGAGCTTGAGGAGTCCGACTCGATTGCGACGGCGTCGTCCAAGGACGCGCCTTCCGGCAAATTCTTTTGTACGCGTTGCGGCAGGCCAAAGAAACTACCAACCCCCAACTCTTCGGACCCGGATCTGGAGCGCCGCGTGTCATTGGATATCTCGGCCTCTTCATCCAGCTCGATTACAACGGTCAGGATATCCCCTTTCTTGATCGCCCGCTGATCACCCAACAAAGATTGCTGACCGCCACTCCAAAGTGAGGATCGGTCCACGTTGCGCTGAGGTTGCGTGTGCAACGGCAGGCCCGGCCACAGCATGGCCACCTGTTCCGGTGAGTCTTCATTTGGCGTAAAACTCGGTGGTTTGCCCAAGTGATCCAGCCGCCCGCACGCAGCCAAGGCAAACGCCGTCAGAATAAGAGTTTTTGGAATTCTGGACATCACTGCACCTCGATTTGGCCATCCGGACGGATTCGGCCTGTTACCGTTGTTCTGGACGAAAGGTTCATAACCCGAATGCGGTCGCCGACTGCGCCGCGCCCCAAGGCCCGGCCCTCTGTTGTGATTGACAAGGGTTGGCTGTTGAACACCAGAACAACAAGGTCGTTGCGATCCACTACAGCGGGCGGACCAACATCCACGCTTCTAATGGGTCTGCCGGGGTAAAGAGCCACTCGGGCTTCCTGCCCGATCAAGACGTTGGGATCCGTCACTGCGCCGTGGATTTCTGTCGATTTCATTTCCAGATCCACAGCGGCAATGATCTCTTTTGCCCTTATCGTTCGGGTTGAGACCACGATGTCAGAATGCGCAGCAAATGGGATCAGCATTACCAGGCCCAGAAAGAGAACTCGCATCAGCGCACCTGTGTTGTTGCGCTCATCATCTGGTCGACAGCCGAAATGACTTTGGCGTTCATTTCATAGCCGCGCTGCGCTTCAATCAGTTCTGTCACCTCGCGCACGGCATCAACCGAGCTGTCTTCCAAATAACCCTGTCGTATGGTCCCCAAACCATCTTCGCCTGGCGTGCCCAAAACCGGAGCACCAGACGCTTCGGTTTCTTTGAACAAATTGCTTCCGATTGCCTCAAGCCCCTTGGCGTTCGAGAAGCTGGCAAGCGTGAACTCTCCCAGCAGCTGACCTTCCGGAGCGTCGTCGAAATAGGCGTAAACTTCGCCGCCTGCGTTGATCGAAATCGACCGCGCGTCGTCAGGGACAGTGATTTCTGGCGATACCGCAAATCCATCAGAGGTGACAATCAGACCTTCGGCCGAACGTTTCAGGCTGCCATCGCGTGTATAGGCTGTCTGGCCGCTTGGAAGCGTCACCTCTAAATATCCGCGACCTTCGATCGCAACATCCAGGTCACTGCCAGTGGCCGACAAAGCGCCCTGTTCCAGCTGCACCGTTACAGCGGCGGGTCGCACACCCAGACCCAGCTGAATCCCAGTGGGCAGGACTGTGCCGTCCGACGCATTGACAGCTCCGGCCCGTGCCATCTGTTGATAGTGCAAATCTGCGAACTCGGCCCGCCGGGCGTTGTAGCCGGTGGTGTTCATATTCGCCAGGTTGTTCGAGATCGTCTCAACCCGCATCTGTTGCGCACTCATTCCGGTGGCGGCAATTTTAAGGGCTCGCATTTCATACTCTCCTTGTTCTGATCAGCGCATCAGGGCGTCAAGCGCCCCGCGCACCCGCTTGTCTTCGCTTTCCAGAAAACTCTGCCCCAATTCATAGGCCCGCTGGATCTCAACCAGACGGGTCACCTGCTCGATGGCATTGACGTTGGAGCCTTCAAGAAAACGGTGAAGAACAACCGGCTCGTCGACCGGGTCTATGGCCTCTTCCGTACGAAAACGGGTGTTACCTTCGCGGACGAGGGTCTTGGGGTCACCGACGTTAAAAACGCCTAACTGACCCAACAATTGCCCATCGACACTCAGGGTTCCGTCGCTTCCGACATCAATTGTGGCTGCATCGGGCGGGATAAATACCGGGGCACCGTTGGCGTCCATCACGCGTGCGCCATCCATTGCAACCAAATCCCCTTCCGCATTGGGTGAGAAACTGCCGGCGCGCGTCAGCCGATTTCCATCAGGCGTTTCGAGCATGAAAAACCCATCACCTTCGATGGCAAAATCAAACTGGCCGCCGGTTTCCGTCAGCACGCCTTGCCGCAACGATGTGTTGCGTGCTTCGGCCCGGCTCATGGACAGCGAAGGGCTTTTAGGCATGTCCTGAATGAACTCGGAAAACACCAGACCTTGCTGGCGATAACCCGTTGTGTTGGCGTTGGCGATATTGTTCGCCACCAGGCGCATTTCGCTCATCAAACCGGACTGGCGGGACAGGGTGACATAGGCAGTGTCCATCAGCGACCTCCTGCAATCAAAGGGACAAGTGTTCCGGTAAAAAACGTGACAAGGGTCTGTGTCATGAACCCCATCGAGATCCAGAACACGACAACGATGGCGATCAGCTTGGGAACAAAGGTCAGTGTCATTTCCTGAATCGACGTCAGCGCCTGAAACAGCCCGACGATCAGGCCCGAAACCAAGGCAACAGCCAGAATTGGGACCGATGTGATCACCGCGACCCAAAGAGCCTGACGTACGATGTCATAGAAAAGACCTTCGCTCAGCATCGCGTCAGACCGGCATACGCAGGATTTCCTGATACGCCTCGACCACTTTGTTGCGCACGATCACGGCCGTCTCAACGGCCAGTTCGGTCTGCGCCAGAGCTTGCACCAACGCATGGGGATCGGCCTGCCCGACCATCGCGGTCTGAGACATCTGCTCGCTGTGTTTCAATGTGGCCGCAAAGTCCTGGAAACTGGCCTTCAGCCCCTGCGCCAGCCCGGTATGTTCGGGATCGGCCTGTGTTGCGGGGCGGGCGCCGGCATAGTTCTGTGCGGCGGTCAGGGATCGGATGTCCATTCTGGCTGTCCTTTATTTTCTGAGCAATTCCATCAACGACGACGACATCTGCCGTGTCTGATCAAACATCTTGAGATTGGCTTCGTAGCTGCGCTGCGCCTCACGCGCGTCAGCGATTTCGATCATCAGATCGACATTCGATCCCTGATAGTGGCCACTTTCGTCGGCCATCGGGTGGGCAGGATCGTAAATCCGGCTCAGGTCACGCCGATCGAGCGTCACTCGACCCGCCTGCACCATGTCGCGCCCATCTTTTTGCACGGTTTCAAACGGCACAGTTTTGCGCCGATAACCGGGCGTATCCGCGTTTGAGATGTTTTCGGACACGTGACGCAAGCGGGCGGCTTGCGCACGCAGGGCGCTGGCGGATGCGGTCAGAGAGTGGGAAAAATCGCTCATCTACTTGCCCCTCAACCGCGACCCAGGCTGGTGCGCAGAATATTCATCGAAGATTTGTAGATCGCCAAAGCCCGGTCATGCTGGCGCTTGACCTCAACCGATTTCAGCATCTCTTCTTCCAAGGACACGCCGTTGCCATTGGGATCACTCGAAGAGATTGCATCAAACTCGGCCCAGCTTTTTGCATCGGAACCTCCGTGCAGATGACCCTGTCGCGTGGCGGTCATAGTCGCTTCACGCTGTGAGGTTTCAAAAGCTTTCTTGAAGGATTCGATATCGCGCGTCCGGTAGCCGGGCGTATCCGCATTGGCCATGTTGCGCGCAATGACCGCCTGCCGTTGCCCGGCATGGGTTGCCATTGCGTACGCGGTCTTAAAGACGTTCAGGTCATAGAACATCGGGGCTTCTCCCTCGATCAATTTCAATCAAGGCTTAACCCCGATTCCTTTAGAAACCGTTTTCAGAACTCAGTTGGAGAACCCACAATGTCCGATCTCGACCCTATGCTTCTGAAACATGAATTCGACAGGATGACTTCGGTTCGTCATGTGGGGCTGGTCAGCGGAGTTGCAAAAGGGTTGATCGAGATCAGCGGCCTGAACAGTCACGCGCGAGTTGGCGACCAACTTACATTGCAGCGGCGCTCGGGACCTGATGTCTCCGGTGAAGTTCTGCACGTGGATGCGGATCATGTTCATATGTTACCAGGCGCTGCACCAGATGGTGTCAGCCTGGGGGACCGCGTGTACCTTGACCCTTCTCCTGACTTTGCGCCGAGCCTGCATTGGTTGGGGCGCGTCATCGATCCTTTTGGCAAACCTCTGGACGGGAAACCTCTGCTGAACGGGGCGCAGGAACGCGATATCATGCAGGCTCCGCCGCCTGCCGTTTCGCGCAAACCGTTGGGACAGAGAATGCCCACAGGTTTGTCCGTTCTCAATACATTGCTGCCGATTGTACGTGGTCAGAGGGTCGGGTTGTTTGCCGGATCGGGCGTTGGGAAGTCCACACTCCTGTCGACCCTCGCACGCTCCATGCAGGCCGAAGCGGTCGTGGTCGCTCTGGTTGGTGAACGGGGGCGCGAAGTGAATGAGTTTGTCGCCCACGCGATCGGTCCCGAGGCCATGAAACGAACCATCGTCATTGCCGCCACCTCGGACCAGTCGGCCTTGTCGCGCAGACGTTGCGCGTGGTCGGCGATGTCGGCAGCAGAATTCTTGCGCGATAAGGGCCTGAACGTTCTGTTTCTGGCCAATTCTGTGACCCGTTTTGCCGAAGCGCACCGGGAAATTGCCGTCGCAATGGGGGAATCACCTTCTTTGCGGGGATATCCGCCTTCGGTTACGCCCTTGATTGCCAACTTGTGCGAACGCGCAGGACCGGGCGCACAAGATCAGGGGGACATTACGGCTGTGTTCAGCGTTCTGGTGGCCGGGTCCGACATGGATGAACCTGTCGCAGACATTCTGCGCGGCGTATTGGATGGGCATATAGTGCTTAGCCGGGACATTGCCGAACGCGGGCGTTTCCCGGCGATTGACCTTAGCAGATCTGTGTCTCGCAGCTTACCCGCCGCCGCATCCGAGGCCGAGAACCAGATGATTGCGGAAACCCGCAAACTTGTCGGCAGCTACGAACAGTCAGAGGTCATGATAAAGGCCGGGCTGTATTCCGAAGGGTCTGATCCGCTTTTGGATCAGGCAGTGCGTGTTCATGACGAATTGGATGCGTTTTTTGGCAAGCTGGACCCGGAAGGGATCGAAAACAGTTTTAACCGCCTGTCTCTGATTCTGCGCCGTGCCTCGGCTGGGGTGCCGCGTTAAGGGAATTCTGAACAGTTTTAAGTGTTAAGGCCACCTTAAGACCTGCGCTGCTAGTCACAGAGTCGGGTGATAAAAAGGTGGTGGAGATGGGTGCGCAAACCAATGCGGCGCCAATCATCATCAAGAAGAAGCGTGTATCAGGTGGCGATGGCCACCATGGTGGCGCGTGGAAAGTCGCGTATGCCGACTTTGTTACGGCCATGATGGCCTTCTTCATGTTGATGTGGCTGCTTAACGCGACAACGGAACAGCAACGCAAGGGGTTGGCGGACTATTTTGCGCCGACGATCCCACTTAGTCCGGAATCCGGTGGGGGTGACGGTGCCTTTGGTGGTGACAGTATGCTGTCCGAAGATACCCTGATACGAGATGGCCTGGGTGCCACAAACACACACGCAACTGAATCGCGCCAGGCCCGCGGCTCAATCGGTGTGGATGCCAGGGGTGGCGGCAAAGGCAACAAAGAAGATTTCTCAACGCTTGAGGCAAAGCTGCTGGGGCGTACCGGTGAAAGCGAGGTGTCGGACAAGCTGCTCAAGCATATCGTTACGCGCGTGACCGATGAAGGGCTTGTCGTTGAACTTTTCGACACCGAGGACCAGGAATTGTTCGAATCAGGATCCGCGACCCCCACCCGTTTTCTAAGGGCACTGGCGCTGATCATCGCCCGATCTTCGGATTTGGTGACAAATCCCATCGCCGTTGAGGGACATGTAAGCGCATCACCGGTAGTTCAGGTGCGCAACACAGCATGGAATCTGTCGACAACCCGAGCGCAGAAATTGCGTCAGTTGTTGCAAGACAAAGGCGTCAAGGCGCAACGAATGGATCGCGTCACGGGTCACGCAGACCGGGAATTGTTTGCCAACAACCCAATGGCAGCGCGGAACAACAGGGTCGAGGTGATCTTCCTACGCCAGCCTTAAAGGATAGAACGCATTTTACATGTTAGCGCGCTGTTAAGGGGCAGCACGTTACCTGTTGCATCAACGACTGACGCAACAGAAGGGCGCGCCAATGACCATTTCCTCTTCGCTCAATGCCGGTGTGGCGGCGCTGAAGGCCAACGCCAACAAGCTAGCGACGATTTCTGACAATATCGCGAATTCCTCGACCTATGGGTACAAACGGGTCGAAACCGATTTTCATTCGATGGTCACATCGGGTCAGGGCGGCAGCTACTCGGCAGGCGGTGTGCGCACGACAAGCCAGCGCATGATCGATCAGCGCGGACCTTTGGTAACAACCAGCAATTCCACTGACCTCGCCGTGCGCGGGCGCGGGATGCTGCCGGTGCGTCCCAGTTCGCAGATCGACAACAACTCGAATGAGATGCTGCTGACCACAACCGGATCTTTCCGCACCAATGAAGAAGGGTATCTGGTGACCGAATTGAACCTTGTTCTTCTGGGATGGCGCGCAGCACCGGACGGAACCATCCCGTCTGTACCGCGTGACACACCAGCCGCCCTTGAACCCATTCAACTAAGCGTCAATCAGCTGTCAGGCTCTCCTACGACGGAAATGAACCTGCGCATGAATCTGCCGGCCACCGCTACGGATGCGGGCGCTCCGGGTGATATTCAGCCCTTGTCTGTCGAATACTTTAACAATCTCGGCAAATCCGAAAGTGTGGACATCGAACTGATCCCGACCGTTCCGGCGACGGGCAGCAGTAATGAATGGACGATGGTTCTGCGCGACTCCGCTTCTGGCGGGGCAATCATCGGAGAATACACGTTGACCTTCACCGACAACCGGACAGCAGGCGGTACCCTGGCCAGCGTCACGGCAGTTTCAGGCGGTGCATATGATCCAACGACAGGCAGCGTCATGGTCAACGTTGCCGGAGGTCCGATGGAGATCAATATCGGTATGATCGGGGACTCTGATGGCATTACCCAACTCTCCGATACATTTGCACCTGTCTCGATCACACGAGACGGTTCAGCCGTTGGTACGATGACCAGTGTGCAGGTGGATGAAAACGGGTTTGTTTATGCGTTCTATGACACCGGAGTCAGCCGTCTGATGTTCCAGATTCCACTTGCGGATGTTCCCAATCCCAACGGCCTGACGGCACTGGACAGTCAAACTTACGCGCCATCCCGTGAAAGCGGCACCTTCTTTCTTTGGAATGCAGGCGAAGGCCCGACCGGTGACCTTGTTTCCTTCGCCCGTGAAGAATCCACCACAGACGTCGCCACCGAGCTCACCTCACTAATCCAGACACAACGTGCTTATTCATCAAGCGCCACGGTGATCCAAACAGTGGATGAAATGCTGCAGGAAACGACGAATCTGAAACGCTGATTCAGGCTCTGAACCCAGGAAAGGAGCGGTCTCATGAACATGTCGACGGCACTCAACAACGCATTGGGTGGGCTGACGGCGGCCAGCCGAGGGGCCGCCGTGGTGTCCGGGAACATCGCAAATGCCCTGACACCGGGCTATGCGCGCCGATCCCTTGAACTGGCAACAAGTCAGATTTCCGGCAACGGCGTCCGCACCGTTGGCGTAGTACGGCACCAGGACCCGGTTCTGACGGCCAACAGACGGTCCACTGACGCAGATCTGGCGCTGCAATCTGCGGTATCGGACTTTCACGCAAGATTCGAAAAGCTGGTGGGGTCTCCTGCAAATGGGCCGTCATTGTCCACGCGCCTGACGGACTTGGAAAACAGTTTCCTAACGGCAGCCAGCCTGCCGGATTCGATCGAACGGATGGATCAGGTCGCACGTTCGGCAGGTGATCTGGCCAACGCGCTGAACACAGCATCTGAAGGTGTGCGGCAGGCGCGCTCGGATGCAGATCGAAAGATCGGTGCTCAAGTAGAAAACCTGAATCAGACTATGAAGGATATCGAAGACCTGAACGCCAAAATTCCAGCCATCAAAAACTCTGGTGGCGACATTGGTGCCCTGCTGGACCAGCGGCATGTTCTGATTGATCAGGTCAACGCTCTGATTCCGGTCAATGTCGTGCCGCGCGCCAACGAACAGGTCTCGTTGTATTCGGATGGCGGGTTGATCCTGCTAGAGGGTAAAGCGTCAGAGTTCACCTTTGCCATCACAGGTGAAACCAAGCCGCACATGACGGTGGCAAATGGCCTTCTGTCCGGGCTGGAGATGAACGGAAACCCGGTGCGCACCAGCGGTGACACCGCACAAATCCGTGGTGGGGCGTTGATGGCGCAGTTTACCATCCGCGACGAGCTTGCGGTTGAGGCTCAACTTCAGCTCGACACCGTTGCCCGCGACTTGATCGAACGGTTCGAGACACCCGGTCTGGATCCGACTGCTCTGGCTACTGATCCCGGTCTGTTCACCGACGATGGTAACCGGTTTGATCCCACAGCTTTTGTTGGGCTTGCCTCTCGGGTTTCGGTCAACGCGAGTGTGGATCCCGACATGGGCGGTGACAGCTGGAAGCTGCGCGCGGGTTTGGGCGCCGTCGCGGCAGGTGATCCCGGACAATCTGCACAACTGCGTGCCTTCGGCAATATCCTGAAGGACGCGCGCCCAGTAGCTGGCGGGCTGTTCGGCACAGGAAACATGTGGGCCGCCGAACTGACCGAAGCACTGCTGTCCAAAGCCGGTACAAACGCCCATCTTGCAGATCAACGCCAGACCTTCGCCAACACGGCGCAACAGCAAATGGCTCAGATTGAGGCCGAACAGGGCGTGGATACAGATCAGGAACTGCAACGTCTGATGCAAGTCGAACAGACATATGCAGCAAATGCCCGGGTCATCTCGGTCGTGGATGAACTGCTTGAAACTCTGCTGAGGTTGTGATGATGACATTGACTTCAATCGGTGATCTGGCGCGCGGTATGACCCTGCGCACACGTGCCACGGACATAAAAACACAGATCGAAACGCTTTCGTTTGAGATGTCCACCGGACAGGTACAAGATATCTCGGGCCGGTTGGGGGGCGATTATTCGCAACTTCTCGATCTGGATCGTAGCCTTGCCCGCCTCGACGCGTTTGGCATAGCAACGTCTGAGGCGGCTCTGTTCACTGATGCCATGCAATTAAGCCTGCAAACCTTCGGAGATTCCGTCGGAGACATGACTGCGTCCCTGCTGGCATTTGGAACCGCAAATCAGCCCGCGAACCACGAACAAGCGTCGGTGCAGGCGAAAAATGAACTGGACACGATGATCTCGGCGTTGAACACGCGCGTAGGTGGACGCAGCCTGTTTTCCGGTACAGCCACCGATGTGTCCCCCCTTCCCTCTTCAGGCGATCTTTTGGCGGCGCTTAGACCGCAACTTACCGGGCTTGTAACCGTGGCCGATATTCGGCTGGCGGCAGACACTTGGTTCAATGACCCGGCCGGGTTTGACGCCGTATTTTATCAGGGGGCAAACAGTGCACTTTCACCGATGCAGATTTCGGAAAACGAAAGTGTCACGCTGCCGATCACCGCAACGGACCCGGCTTTCAAGGCGGCTCTACGGGACGTTGCAGTGGCTGCGCTAGCTACAGATAGCACCTTGGCGCTTTCCCCTGATCAGCGCACGGCATTGTTCACACAGTTGGGTGTTGACCTGGCCAACGCGCAGGACGCTACTGTACGACTTCGGGCCGAGGTCGGCACGGCAGAGGCTCGAATAGAAGAGGCCGCGACACGCAATTCTGCTGCCCGCACCAGCCTTGAGTTCAGCCGAAACGAACTGATTGCTGCCGACCCTTATGAAACAGCGGCCAAATTGCAAACGGTGCAGTTCCAATTGGAAAGCCTCTATTCCGTAACCGTTCGCAATGCGAACCTTTCGCTGGTGAACTTTCTGAGATGAGGGCGCTGATACTTATTCTGATCTTCCTTCCCAGCTTGGCATGGGCAGGAGCGATACGCCTGAAGGACCTGGTCGATTTCGACGGCGTGCGCGGCAACGATCTGGTCGGCTACGGTCTTGTCGTAGGATTGAATGGAACCGGTGATGGTTTGCGTAATGCGCCTTTCACCGAAGAAATCATGTCCAACATTCTGGAACGCCTTGGCGTCAACGTAAACGGCGAAGATTTCCGACCCAAAAACGTGGCAGCCGTTCTTGTAACCGCCAGCCTCCCGCCATTTGCCAGGGTAGGTGGTCAGATCGATGTGACGGTTTCGGCCATTGGCGATTCCAGCAGCCTTTTGGGCGGAACGCTGATTATGACCCCTCTTAATGCCGCCGACGGTCAAATCTATGCCGTTGCCCAGGGCACAATCCTGGCGGGCGGCGTTTCTGCCGAAGGTGAGGCCGCTTCGGTGGTGCGTGGGGTGCCGACGTCAGGTGTCATACCCTCTGGGGCACGGGTTGAGCGTGAAATTGACTTTGACCTGTCGACCCTGACCCAAATGCGTCTTGCGCTGAGAGAACCCGATTTCACCACTGCCGCGCGGATCGAATCCGCAATCAATACCGAGTTCAACAGGGCCGTGGCCATCATGCGGGATTCCGGCACGGTCGAGCTTAACGTCGCTGCAACGCAGGCGGTGTCAACTGCCCATGCCATCGGGCGTATCGAAAACATACTGGTTGAACCAGAATCAAAGGCACGCGTCGTCGTCGATCAGCGTTCCGGCACGATTGTAATGGGGCAAGAGGTCCGCATTTCGCGCGTCGCTGTCTCTCAGGGCAATCTGACGTTAACTGTGCAAGAGGCACCAATTGCCGTGCAGCCCAACCCGTTTGCCAGGGGTGAAACAGTGGTCGTACCCCGCACCATCGCTGGCATCGAAGAGGAAGAAGGCACCGGTCTTGCCGAAATCCCCGAGGCCACAACCCTGTCCGAAGTGGTTGCAGGTTTGAATGCACTAGGCGTATCGCCTCAGGACATGATCGACATTTTGAAAACCATAAAGGCAGCGGGCGCGTTACACGCAGAGTTCATCGTCAGGTGACGGGCCGTTCACGCAATAAGGGCGTGCTGATTGCACGCCCCTTGCACTCTATTTTGACTTCCAGCTGTCCAGCCAGCGCCGAAACCTGGTGCACCGTTCTTCAATAGCGTCACCCGCCGCATAAAGCCCATCTTCCACGTTTTCGATCATGGGATCGATCCGGGCTTGCCGGAACCTGCGCCAGCGCACCCATATCGCCCAGACCAAAGCGGCGAAAATCGTCAGGAATATGATGTTGAACCAAGGGATAATCCGCGCATCCGGCCCATCCACATGGTTGATGAAGATGGCGTTTGGAAATATCGATAGAAACTCGTTACGCCAGCCGTAATGAGTAACAACCACCCATTTCGGGTTCTCTTTGGTCGATTTGGCATCATTGGCTTCGGTATACAGGTTGGCTGTGTCGAACTTGAAATAGAGGGGCCAGCCCCAGCCGGTATCCTCGTTTCGATAAACGATGGGCTTACCGCTGTCGCGCACAGCCTGAATGAACTGCACGTCCCGATTGGCCAGGCTCGCGGATTGATCCTGCGGCTCGGACCAGAAAATCCGGGTCCAGTCGTTCAGATCCTGCCGTTCTTCATAGGTATTGACGATGCGCACAATGTCATGCTGCGGCAACGAGTACTGCAGGACCGCCGCAATCGTGCCCCAGAAGATGATAATGAACGCCCATTTCACATAGGCCATGCCTAATTCCTCACATGTAATTCACGATGTAGATCAGCGCGCTAATCGCCACCCACGGCACAATATAGACACCCAGGATCAGTTTACGCCGGAACGAATTGTCATACACATGCAATCCGCGTTCGACAAAGGCTTCTTTGTTGCCCGTTTTGCCTTTTTCGTCCCACCAGTCCTCCAGCTTACGCCGCCGAATGCCGCGCGAATAGAAAGACAGCGCAACATAGGCAATCGTCTGAATCACCAGCAAGATCAGCAACAGGCGCAACAATCCGATCATATCAGCCTTTCCTCACCGAACCCCAGGGACCGACCCGGGCGATTATGTCATCGCTGACCCGGTCATTGCCGCTCATATCCGGCTCATGCCCAAACAACGCAGCACGAGCACCTTGCTTGTCCACCTGATACTCACGTGCAAGGAAGTCGGCAACATAGGCTTTCTTGCGCTCGGGCCAGCCCGAATATGTTCGGTAGAACAGCTCTTTATGGCAGATGAACATCTGGCGCGGGTCCAGCGGAGCCAGCTCGGACAGCAGCATGTTCACCAGATCGCGGTTCGGCGTATCCGCCGCGCGCAAGGTATAGAAATAGGCTGGATGGTCCGAGGTGATGCGTGGCCATGGCCCCCCATCGCTCGCCCAGCGCAGCAATTGAGCGAGCCCGTGATAAGCCTCGGGCAATCGATCCGAGTGATTGCGCGCCAGCCGACGCATGTCGCTGCGATCCAGCCCGGTCAGGTCGACATCTGCATCCGCAGCCGCATCGACGGTCAGGAAATCCATCTTCTGTTGCAGAATCGCGGCGGCATCCACGCCGCGCGCTTTGACAATCGGTTCGACCAGATCATTGTAGTCCAGAAACTTGGCAATCTGGTTCCGCAGTGACGGGTCGAATGTGTACTTGATTGGCAGATCGTCCGGCTTTTCGCCCATGCAGATGGCCGCCGGGTGATCCAGGTCGGGAAACAGATAGAGCCCGCCAAAATGCGCGGTCCAGAAATTGCGCTGCTCAAAATCCGTGTGACGCAAGCGCACGGGGTTGCGGGTAACGTCACCGGTTTCCTTGGCCGTTTCGATCATCTTGGCGATCAGCACATCGTCGAACCACGCATCCTCTTCGGTCTTGAACCGTTCGACCATACCCGCCAGTTGCTGTGCCTTGCGCAGGGTGCCGCCAGCGGTGTCAGCCTCAATCTCGATCTTACGCAGGTTCAGCAGATCGCGCGGGGTGCTGAGTTTGATGACCGAGTTCACCAGCTCTCCGGCCACCGCATCGGTGGCGGTCAGGGCGAACAACTGCGCCTCGTTCATCTCGATGAATTCCCGCAGGATATCGCGCGAGGTCGAGAATTTGACGTTCAGCAAAGGCGCGCGTTTCTGCTCGGTCGTCAGCAGGATGAACTGTCGGTTAACCCCGTTGGGATTGAGGTAGAGCTCATCCTCCAGCTCAATCCCCACCTCGGGCGAATAGCCCGATATATCGACATGGAAATCCGTTAACGCCGTGGCCTTGCCCGCCAGATGCTGCATCGCGCGGTTATACCGCTCGACCAGAGCCGGGCTGGAGATGTGGACGAGGTTGCCGAACATCAGGCCTTTTTCGATGAGGCGGATCATCGTTCGACTTCCTTGAACAATTCCATGCTCAATAATGATTCAATCAGCTCAACTATTCGGACTAAACCCAACTTTTCGAGAAAGATTTGATCAGCTCTAGACAACGCTTCTGTAGAATCCAGAACCTCAATGAACCCAGCACGAATTCGCTGCAGCGAATCCGCTCCTATCGTTGTGCCCGTAACAGCTCCTACTTCTGCGGCTCCCTGCGCAGTTATTAATGAGCTTTCGAGGTCTATTCGCATTTTGATTAAGTTTTCATCCAGTGTGGATTCGTAGGTTCCGAAAACGTGAAAAAACAAATTGTCACGAAACGCCGAAATCCTATCGGAACTCACTCCTTGCAAATGAACACCTGATTTGGTTGGAAATCCAACTGTCTCGCGAAAACTTACTATATCAGAAACTTGCTTTTCGAGCCGACTCAATAACAGTTCCTTGGCCCTCATGAATTCGCTTTGCTTCAGCTCATCTTCAGAGATTTTCGCTTGAATAGCCATCGCACGGGCCATGTCCTGCGTAGCTTCACGTTGCTCTTTCATCTCTAATCTAGTCAGACGCAACTCCTCTCGTTGCGCGGACAGTTCTTGGCTTTGCAACCAAACGGTAATTATAATCCAAAGAAAGGCCAGCACACCCGCGACACCAGCAAAGGTGTCACCTATTTCGTTGGCAGGTGAAGTCAAGAGCGCCAAAATGCGTGGACTCCAACCACCTTCCGCCGTGTGTTGAGGAAGGAATGCAAGTACAGACACTATAACCAAAAACAGCTTCGTAAGCGCCCGCCCAACTTCCAAAGGCTTATCGCTACGCACCCCGCATAGTATGGATTCCACAAATATTCGTGCGCGTTCAATCAACGTATTGAGCCTTCCCCTCCAAATACCGCCGCTTAGCCTCTTCCATCCGGCCCATCTCGCGGACGGCGTTCTCGATGGCGACCTCGTCGCTCTTGTCGGCATAGCGGAACTCGCTGTCGGCGTAGCGGTTGATCTCCTGCATCACCATCTCGACAGTGATCGGCTGGCGCAGGTCCTCGATCATCGCTTTCTTGGTGTCGTAGTCGCGGAACAGGAACAGGTCGGGGTTCTCCATCCACTCGTCGGGCAGTTCGAAATCCATTGCGCGGACCTTGACCGCGTCGGTGATGTTCTTGATCGCGCGGCCGGTGAACCGCTCATCCGCCTGTTGGATCGCCTTGAGGTAGGTGCCTAGCTTGGCGATCGTGTCCATCTGGCCGATCTCGCCGGATACCCGGTCATAGACCTGCAGCAAGGCGTCCTCATGCGGGCGGGAATGGCTTTCGAAACTGGCGGCGACCGCCTTTTTGATCTCCTGCGCGGCGTAGGCGTCGTGTTCGCCCAGCGGGATGTCGTGATTGCGGCCCATCAGCAAGTGCAGGATGTCGATGTAATCCTCACGCGTTTGCGGCCCGTCCACCAGAAACCGCGCGCCCGCCCGCTGGCGCAGGGCGTCGTCCACATTCTCGGGGTAGTTCGAGAACATGCCAAAGGTGCAATTGCCGCGCACGACGGTGTTGGCCCCCGCAAAGCTCTCCATCAGAACAGCGGTGATTTCCAACTGCCCGGCTGATGATTGCCTGTCGCCGCGTTTGCCCGCCAGTTGGTCGATATCGTCGATAGTGCCGAAGCCGATGACCGAGGGGTCGATGATCGTGTTGATAAACGCTTTGGCGTTCTGGCCGGACTTACCCTGATAGCTGTCGATATTGTCAGTGCTCAGGTTCTGATAGCGGAAGGGATAGCCCGCGTTCTGGCAATAGTCATTGATCAGCCCGGCCATCATCTGGATCAGCGTGGTCTTGCCGGTGCCCGGTTTGCCGTCGCCCATGAAGGTAAAGATGAACCCGCCAAGCTCCGCAAACGGGTTCAGGCGACGGTCGAAATCATAGGCCATCAGCATCTTGGCCAGTTTCATCGCCTGATACTTGGCGATATGGTTGCCGACCACCTCGTTCGGTTTCTTGAACGTCATGGTCAGGGTGGTGGATTTGGCCTTCGAGGCCGGCTCAAAACCCTGGATTGTCAGATCATCGGCCTCGATATGCCAGGCGGCGTTCTGGAACGGGCCCAATTGGCCAGCAGACTGGGCGCGCAGGACGGCCTTTTCCATCAACTGCTCGGCATAGGCACTTGTGGCGGCGATCAGGTGGGCGTCGTCAGGGGCGTGTTTGGCGAATGTCTGATCCAGCTCCCACAACGCACCATGCAGGGCGAGTTGGCCATTGTCGGTCAAAACCTCTTCGATCTCGCCAATATCGACGGTGGTCTCGCCCAGATGCGAGGACATCAAGTAAGCCAGCGCATTGCCGAACGTGTGCAAGGTGATCAAAGCCTCAGCCGTCAGCAGTTCCGAGAATTCAGTCCTGCGCGCGGCTGGCAAATCCCCGGCCAGATTGGCCCGTTTCAGATCGGCCAACGGCGTCTGGTCCGCATAAGCCTCGGCCACAGCAACAGCGATAGCAATCGCACGGCGAATGGCTTGCTGTGTCGTAGCCTGAGGCGGAGACACCAGCGTATCCCCATCGTCCGACGCCTCGATCCGTTCAACCAGATGCACTCCGTCCGAACGCACGGTTCGCCGCGTGACCAGACCCGGTGTCGTGGATCGAAACCGCCGCCCCGTAGAAACCCCCGGAGATCGTTCAACAACCGCTTCCACCGCCTTGCCAATCCTCGGCGCGTGTTCAAACCCGTTCAGCAAAGCGGTCGCTGCTTGATAGTGCTTGCGAATGTCGTCCTCGCGTAATTCCATCTGATCTGACATCAAACTCATCTCTTGAACCGCTCTTGCTTCATCTTTTCAAAAATACTCTCGCCGAAGGCGAAACTAATAGCGCAATACCTGCCCCGCCTTGCTGACAACGAACTTGTTCACATCGGCAAACCCCGGCGGGTTGCGCTCGGCCAGTACCTGAAACGGGCGTTGGGGCAGGATGATTGATCGCTGCGTGCGCGTGGCCCCGGTCTCGGCCCCCTGACCGCCAAAGGGGTCCAGCGCGAAGATCTCGCGTTCGACGGTGGAAAACCATCCGGCGCGTTCCTCGATCACCTGTTCGCTTTCCAGCTCCTCGGTGGTCCAGGCCAGCGCCCAATCTTGACCTTCGGGTGCCTGTGCGTCCTCCAGCACCTGCCGCAGCGGGCCGGATTGCTCGGTATAGGCCGAGGAATACATTGGCCCCACATGAATGCGGCGCAGGTGTTTGGGGTGCAGGTCGTCAAAATCCTGATCAAAGCCTTTGGCGATGGTCACCAGTTTCAACCCGCCCAAAGACTGCGCCATCAGATGGGCCTGCACCTCGGGCCAGCGGCGTTGGTCTTTGGGCAGAGCAGTCTTGCCGCTGTCTTCCAACTGCATCAGGTAGATGACCGGCAGGTTGATCTGGCTGTCATAGACCGCCCAATGGATCAGGAACTTGCGCCGCTCGCCCTCATTCCCGATCCAGTGACATTCGGGATCGTTGCGGGCCCAGAACAGCTGACCTTTCAGCAATTCCTCGTAATAGAGCCTTTGAGACAGCGCGAATTGCAGCTTGGTGGGGATCTCTCGGTCGCCAATAATCGTCCGCACCATGTCGGTTTTCAGGTCGTCTTCCGAGGGCATATTCGCCAGATGCACCTGCGCCTGCTGCGCGTCATTGGCCATTGTCAGCAATTCGGCCGCCACCGGAAACCCGCTGTCGCGCTTGTCCATGGCGAGACTGCCAAAGAACCGCCCCGTATCGCGCCCGACCAGCAGGTATTTCATGCTGAGCGCCCGGAACGTGTAGAGCAGTCCCGAGAGATAACGCGAGATGATCCGCACCTCTTGCTTGCTGATCGCGCCCTCGGCCTCCATCGTCGCGGCCACGCGCAGAAGGTGGACGGTGATCACCTCGAATTTGCGGAAATAGCGGCGCGAGGCGAAGGTGTCGGTCAGTCCAACATGGTCTTGGGTGGGGTTAGTCATTTTTGGATTCACTACAACCAGTTCCACGGCATTGATTGAGCCGCCATGGCAGGAGAAAAACGTCTGAGATCAGGTACAACGCGAAGATGATAAGCCCGAAGATTATGCTAACCGGTCCGCCATATAGAGTGAGAAAACCGAGCAGCTTATAAGTTCCGCCTTCAGCACCCAATTTATGCAAAAGAGCTGTAAGGCCATAAATCGGAATCGGCCAAACTACGAGAAAGAGGCCAATCCTGAGAAGCCGTACGTCTTTTCGGCTAAACCACTTCATCCGCCATACAAGTTCTTATCGTGCTTCTCGACAATCGAGGCAAACCGGCGGGCAAAGCGTTCGTCCGCCTTGGCCTTTTTCTCCAGCACGTCGCGGGCAAAGACCATGTGGTCCTCATGCGCTTCAAGCATGTCGGCCATTTTCTGGTTGGTCGCGGTGCCGATGGCGGCCATGGCGGTTTGCGCCTCTTGGTCGGTCTGCACGCCGATCTCGTTGATGCGGTGGGCCACGTCCTGCTGCTGTGCGGTTTTCAGCGATTTGGTCAGGGCGTCATACAGCACCACGCGCTGCTGCGTGTCCGTTTGCAGCTTGTTGATCAGCACCATCTGTGTCGCCGCCTGGTTCTGCAATGAATCGACCCAGGTCTTGCCTTTCTCGATATAGCGCTCCAGCGTCTGCGACTTGGCCAGCTTGACCTGCTCTTCCTGAACCTTGGCGTTGTATTGCTTGTTCAGCTCGGCCAATTCAGTCTCTAACTGGGTCCGCGCGGCGGCATCCTGTTCGACGCTGATCTTGTTCTCCAGCGTAATGATCGTCGGATCCATTCCTTGAATTTCATTACGCAAAGCTTCAAGCTCGGCCACCGTTGCCTCGCGATCGTCCAGTGTCACGGTCAGGTTGTCTTCAACCTTCACACGCTGTTCTTCCAGCACCGACAATTGCCCTTGCAGCAATTTCACGATCACGTCGGATTTGGCGATCAGGTCCTGCAGCTTGTCGTCGATATTGGCAGTGCGCATCCGTTCCTGCCGCATCGACTCGGATTTGCCTTTCGAGAAGATGCCGACAAACGACTCCCACCCGGTTTTCGAGCGCATCTCATCGAAATCCTTGGAAAAGGCGTTGGTCACGTCGTCCAGACCCATGATCAGCTCGGCGATATTGGCGTTCATCACCTCGGTATGGGCGTGAACATCCTCAAGCGTGGCGTTTTCGATGTCGATATCGGCCTCGGCGGTGCCGATTTTGGCCCGCGCTGCTTCGATGCGCGATGTCAGCCCTTCGATCTGCGACTGACTTTCGCGCACCTTGGTTTGCGTTTCTTTGATCAGCGCCTCAAATTGCTGGTTCGACATCGGTTCTATCCCTTTTTTCTTCTATTACCCAATAAGATAGGGAATGTTACGTCTATTTACATCCCCTGCGAGTCAAAAATCCCCTGAACCTTGGCAAACTCAGCCTGAAAAAGATAGGCGCGAATTGCTAAGCTGCTCGTGTGGCATATGATCAAATCTGGATTGATCCGACCACCATTGTGGACATAGACAATCCAGACCCCACCTGATTGGGTGCGTTGAACAAAATTCCTGCCGGAGGCTGACCCATGCTGGACGCGACAACCGATCTGAAATCTCTTTTGAAAAACCCCGACCTTTTGGCGACCAAGGCCTATATCGGCGGCCAGTGGGTGGATGGGGACAATGGTACTTTTGAAGTGACCAACCCCGCCCGTGGCGACGTGGTGGCCGAGGTGGCCGATGTCAGCCGTGCTCAGGTGGCAGGCGCGATTGCACAGGCTGAGGCCGCACAAAAAGAGTGGGCCAAGCTGACCGGCAAGGAACGCGCAGTGATCCTGCGCCGCTGGTTCGATCTGATGATGGAAAACGCTGAGGATCTGGGCAAAATTCTGACGGCCGAGCAAGGCAAACCCCTTGCAGAGGCGATAGGTGAAATCGGATACGGCGCCTCCTTCATCGAGTTCTTTGGTGAAGAAGCCAAACGTGTCTATGGCGAGATGATCCCGGGTCACCAGCGTGACAAGCGGATCATGGTTTTGAAACAGCCCATCGGTGTTGCTGCGTCGATCACACCATGGAACTTCCCCAACGCGATGATCACCCGCAAGGCCGGGCCAGCCCTTGCTGCGGGTTGCGCCTTTGTGGCACGCCCAGCGAAGGAAACACCCTTGTCCGCTCTGGTGTTGGCTGTATTGGCGGAAAAGGCCGGCATTCCGGCTGGTGTGTTCAACGTCGTACCATCGTCACGCGCCAGCGAAATCGGCAAGGAATTCTGCGAGAACCCCGGTGTGCGCAAGCTGACCTTTACCGGTTCGACCGAGGTTGGGCGCATCCTGCTGAAACAGGCCGCCGATCAGGTGATGAAATGCTCGATGGAACTGGGCGGCAACGCGCCGTTCATCGTGTTTGACGACGCCGATCTGGATGCAGCGGTCGAAGGCGCGATGATGTGCAAATTTCGCAACAACGGCCAGACTTGCGTCTGCGCAAACCGTATCTACGTGCAGGCCGGTGTCTACGATGCCTTTGCCGCCAAGCTGAAAGCCGCTGTTGAGGCGCTGAAAGTTGGTGACGGTCTGACAGACGGAACGACTACTGGCCCGCTGATCAACTCTGAAGCCGTTGCCAAGGTTGAAGAGCATATCAAGGACGTAACCGACAAGGGCGGTGCTGTTCTGACCGGCGGCCTGCCCCACGATCTGGGCGGCACCTTCTTCCAGCCGACCATCGTGACGGGCGTGACCCAAGACATGATGGTGGCTCAGGACGAAACCTTTGGTCCGCTGGCCCCGTTGTTCAAGTTTGAAGATGAGGACGATGTCATTGCCATGGCGAATGACACGATCTTTGGTCTGGCCTCGTATTTCTATGCCAAAGACCTGAGCCGCGTCTACAAAGTGGCCGAGGCGCTGGAGTACGGCATCGTCGGTGTGAACACCGGTATCATCTCAACCGAGCTGGGCCCGTTTGGTGGCGTCAAGCAATCCGGTCTGGGCCGCGAAGGCAGCCATCACGGCATGGAAGACTATCTGGAAATGAAGTACGTCTGCCTGTCGGTTTGATCCTTTAGTGCCCCGGTGCAAAGTGCCGGGGCCGTTCGGTTTGTCATAAAACTGCAAATAAACCGTCACATCCCTGCAATGACCCGGGTTCATCCCCCTCATATCCAACTGAGAGGGGATACTTACCGATGTCATTGCGCTATGCCTGCCTGACATCTGCCCTTGCCCTGACCGCTGGTCAGGCCGTGGCAGAGATGAACTTCAACCGAATTGCGTCCTTCCCGGTCGTCAAGAACATGGCCGAGGGAGCGGATACAACCCGTGAGACCTCGCCCGAGATCATCGCGGCCACCGCTGACGGCATGACGTTGGTCTACACCGACAGCCCGCTGGGCGTGATCGGCATGATCGATATAACAAACCCTGCAAGCCCGGCCCCGTTGGGTGCGATGGAGTTGGGCGGCGAGCCGACATCCGTGGGTATCGTTGGCGCGACGGCTTTTGTGGGCGTGAACACGTCGGAAAGCTATACCGCCCCGTCCGGCAAACTGATCTCGGTCGATATCGCGGGCAAATCGGAAACCGGTGCCTGTGATCTGGGCGGTCAGCCCGACAGCGTGGCGATCGCCCCCGATGGCAGCTTTGTCGCCGTCGCCATTGAAAACGAACGCGACGAAGACCTGAATGACGGCATCATCCCGCAGCTGCCTGCCGGATCGCTTGCACTTGTGCCGCTGAAAGACGGCACGCTGGATTGCGCGGGCATGAAGATGGCCTCGCTGACCGGTTTGGCAGAGGTCGCGCCGACCGACCCTGAGCCGGAGTTCGTTGACATCAACGCTCTGGGTGAAACCGTCGTCACTTTGCAGGAAAACAACCACATCGCAGTGGTCGACAGGGACGGCAACGTGGTCAGCCATTTCTCTGCAGGCGCGGTTGATCTCGAAGGCATCGACGCCACTGATGAGCGCGGCGCGCTGATCTTCACCGAAAGCCAGCCGGGCCGTTTGCGCGAACCGGACGCGGTGAAATGGATCGACGACAATCACTTCGCGACCGCCAACGAAGGTGACTATGAAGGCGGGTCGCGCGGTTGGACGATCTTCCACAAAGACGGGACCGTTGTTTATGAAAACGGCACCGATTTCGAGAAGGCTATCATTCAGATCGGCCACTACCCCGACAAACGCTCGGACAGCAAAGGAGTGGAGCCGGAAAGCGTGACCGCAGCTACATTCGGCGGCACACCGATGATCTTCGTCGGGGCCGAGCGCGCCTCGGTCGTAGGTGTCTATGACGCCACCGACCCGGCCAACCCGGTGCTGAAACAGCTGCTGCCCTCCGGCGTTGGTCCTGAAGGTTATGTGGCGATTCCCGAACGCAACCTTCTGATCTCGGCCAATGAAAAAGACCTGATCGAAGATGGCGGCCCGCGCGCGCATGTTTCGATCTTTGAGTATCAGGACGCCCCGGCCAACTATCCGCACCTGACCTCCGCTGGTGCGGATGAGCTTATTGGATGGGGAGCTCTCTCCGGTCTGGTCGCGGATGAAGACGGCATGATCTATGCGGTCAATGACAGCTTTTATGGCTTCCAGCCGTCGATCTTCAAGATCGACCCTAGCCAACAACCAGCACGGATCGTGGACGTGATCCGCATTCACCGTCAGGACGGTAATCCGGCGCAGAAGCTGGATCTGGAAGGCATCACGCTGGACGGCAAGGGTGGCTTTTACGTCGCCTCCGAAGGCCGCACCGACCGCGTCATCCCGCACGCGATCTATCACGTCTCGGCTGACGGTCTGATCAAGGACCGCAAGGGCGAAATCGGCCTACCGTCGGAACTGATGGCCGTTGAAAAACGCTTTGGTTTTGAAGGCATCACCAAGGTTGGTGACACCCTGTGGATGGCTGTACAACGCGAATGGAAAGACGACCCTGAGAACCACGTGAAACTGGTGGCCTATAACCTTGAGACCAAGGAGTGGGGTGCCGTGCATTACCCCAAGACGGACCCCGAAAAAGGCTGGGTCGGCCTGTCGGAAATCGTGGCCTTTGGTGATCATGTCTATGTCATCGAGCGCGACAACCAGCACGACCACCGCGCCGTAACCAAAAAGATCTACCGCATCCCGCTGTCCGAAATGACCCCGGCCCCGCTGGGTGGCGCATTGCCAGTGGTCAGCAAGCAAGAGGTCCGCGACCTGCTGCCCGACCTGACCTCGACCGGCGGATACGTTCTGGACAAGATCGAAGGTCTGGCCATCCTGCCCTCGGGCGAGGCGTTTGTGATGACTGACAATGACGGTGTCGACGATGCCTCGGGCGAGACGATGTTCTGGTCGATCGGGTCAGTGACGGCTGGGAATTGATTCTCTGTTCAATACCACTCTGGCCCTGTGCAATGCTTGCGCAGGGCCATACCTCTTTGAATTGTTGCGCCTAAAAGAGGACTTACTCACATTCAATAATTCGACTAACATGCCTATTTTGTTGAGATATACTTTTCAATGCGAAAAGAAGCTCTACATTTATTAAGGAATGCTTCGTGTTTTCAGGCTTTTGAGCTATGATTATCCAAGGGTTGTGGGGTGTTACGTTATGAAATTGTCTTGTCTAATTTTAGCTGCAAGCTTCTCTTCACTTTTTGCCGTTAGTGCGCATGCAGTGTCGATAAACGTGATCGACTACGATCCGACATCCTACAATACGATTTTCGGTTCCGGCCACGGCGTGTCAGAAGACTTTGAGTCATTGGGCGCAGCTCTTGGTCAAGGAGAAGTCGCCAACGGGTTCTCGACCACTGTGGGAACGTTCTCAACTCTTGGCGGTACAGGTTCAGGCGGTACAGTGTCCGGGCTTTCCGGCAACACAGGTACCCAGCTTGCCTTGCGCTCAGGAAGTGTTTTTGGACGCCAAAACCTGTCACCTAGCGGGGGATCTTGGTTTCTGGACAGCAATGATACTTCAGGCATCCAATGGGACGTGGCACTCGCTGGTGGAAAAGCGTTCGACAAACTGGCTTTTGCGCTGACCGATGCCAGCGATGCGGGTGGTTTTTTGCGTATATCGGCAGGTGGAAGCGATTTTGAACTCCGCACCGGTGGCAAATTGGCAGATGGCAACATCAAATTGGTTACAATTGATTTCGGAGCGCCGACCAACTCTGCATCGATCTCCCTTGCTAACTATTCCACGCAAGGTGGGGCCAATGCTTTTTTGAATGACGGCTTCTCAATTGACGGGATGCAGGTTGCCGCAGTTCCCATTCCACCATCGATCCTGATGCTGGGAGCGGGCCTGCTTGGACTTGGGTTAGTGGCCAACCGCAGGCGAAGAACTTCAACCTGATCAGGCACAACGGTGCTTCGATAGTAAAACCGCGCCAATGGAAAGGTGCTCACAACAATGTGGGTGCCGATTTTGTTTTGGAATCCGGTTTGGCTGATTCAGATACATCTATCAAATACATCGCCCCGCGTCTGGAGGAACGCGGGGCGTGTGTTGCGACAGTCTGGGAGGAGGCGACTGCCGCAAAGCTTTTCAGGAGTGTTAGTTGACGGCCTTGGCGTCAACGACGTCTTTTTCAATGGCCTTGGCCGATGAGATCTCGATCCGGCGCGGTTTCAGCGCCTCGGGCACTTCGCGCTTCAGGTCGATGTTCAGCATGCCGTTTTCGTGGCTGGCGCCCGTGACGCGGACGTGGTCGGCCAGTGCAAAACGACGCTCGAACGCGCGGGTGGCGATGCCACGGTGCAGATAGCTGCGGTCTTTGTCCTCGGCGGCTTTCTTGCCAGCCACGACCAGCGAGTTTTCTTTCACTTCAACAGACAGGTCTGCTTCGGAAAAACCGGCGACGGCGACGGAAATCCGGTAGGTGTCGGCATCGGTTTTTTCGATGTTGTAAGGGGGGTAGCTGGGCTGAGCCACATCATTGGTCAGAACGCGATCCATCATATCGGCGATCTGATCAAAGCCAATGGTGGCGCGGTGCAGCGGTGCAAAGTCAAATGTACGCATGTGTCGTATCCTCATCCTCGAGCGAATTACGATTTGTGCCCTCCAACTGGACGGGCAGTGATTGATACCGGACCCCGTTGTGGCGATCCGATACACTTCACATGGGTAGCGAATTGACCGAGTTCAACCCCCGCCAGAGCTGATGAATTTCGCACCAGACCCGGACTTGCCGGACCCCACCTGCAACCGGCGGATCGACGCTTTTGGCTGCGGCGCATCGCGCCGCATAATCGCCTTAAGCTCAGAGACGATCCCGTCCAACTCCATGCCAAATCCGACCTTCCGGCTGCCGTTTGTACCAACCGCCGAAACAACAGACAGAATCTGCCAACGCGAGCCGTTCTTTGCCAAAATAGCGGACCCGGACGAGCCGAAGGTGATGTCGCAATCAAACAGGATCAGACCCTGCTGACGATCAATGATACGGCACGAACGTTCCCGTGTGATCGCCTCAGACCGCCCGCGTCCATAAGAGGCAATGCTGACCTCATTTCCCCGAACACGCCCGCTGTACAGTGCAAAGGGATCTGCGACAGAGTAGGGGATGGGCTTATCGAGGCGCAACAGTGCGACGTCAATCCGAACGCTATCATGGGAAAGCGGCGGTTTAGAGCCATAGCTGGGATGAATAGCGACCTGCGTGATCCGGCTCTCGGCCAGGGCGTTGCCGTTGCTGAGGCCTGCGCGAAACGTGATGTCTTCTGGGGCAAATGCCTTTCCCGTGCGCCCGTCCACTGCGCAATGCGCTGCTGTCAGAACCATGTCCTGCGCGATCAGCGTACCCGTACAAAATGACTCGTCCCCTATGTCCAATCGGCCTATCGCCTCCCAGCCGTAAAGGTCGTCCCGGTCCGTCAACTTGCGCTTGTTCGCTTGCGCGTGGGACGTGGTTGCCAGAATGCACAAACCTAAAATGAGACTCAGTAAAACTCTGATCATGGCCGAATAAACCTTGCACCGATATTCTTGCCCGACCCGGATCCCGGCGTTGAAAGCCCAAATCCACGCCCGGCAGACAACTCATTGCGCAGCAATTGCAGCGAGTGTTCAACAGCAGTGCCAATTGCCACGTTCTGGCCGTCCAAACTGGCCTTGGCCGCAACAACCGACACGATCTGGGGACGCGCGCCCGCAAAGGAAAAGACCGGTGCGCCGGACGAGCCAAAATCGACGTCGCAAGACATGACCATGACACCCTGCTGCCGGTTCATGACCGAGCAGACCTGTTGCAGCGAAGGGGCCTCGGACCGGTCATGCGCATAAGACACCACACCAACTTCTGCGCCACGGCGCGGCTGATCCCCCGATTCAAATGGAATGACGGCAGTGTTTCGGATTGGTTGCCACAGTTCGATCAAGGCCACATCTGCGCTCACCCGGTCGGTCGTCGAGTCCGCACCATATTGATAGTCCGGATGGATCACGGCTTGCCGCGCCGTCCGATAGGCCAAAGCGCGCCCCAAACGCCAACCGGCCAGAAACTCAATGTCCGACGGGTTGATACGTTGCCCGGAAACCTTGTCAAACAGGCAATGCGCTGCGGTCAGCACCAAGGTTGGCGACACCAGCGTTCCGGTGCAAAAACCTCTGCCGGCAATATCCAACCGTCCCACGGCCATCCATTCTCGCCCGGAATCCGAGGTGTCCAGGCTTTCCAGCCCGGTATCCTGCGCTGTGGCCGCAATCGGCATGACACAGAAAACAATCGCCTTGATCCAGTTGCGCACGCGGTTCTCCGGGACTCATTCTGACCTATTTGTCCTACGGGTCGCGTTGGGCGAAAATAGGGCAATCAGGAACCGCCAGAAAATCCAGGTCAACTGATGCGGGTCGGCATCATGTGCTTTACTTCAGGATCGGCACTGCGTCTCGTTGCTGTTGCAAGGATCTTGGCTTTGGGCCACCAGTCGCCCAATCCAGCAATTCGACGGTGTGAACGACTGGCAATTGCGTCCCCGACCCGATCTGCATCATGCATCCGATGTTTCCGGCGGCGATCAGGTCCGGCTTTTTTGCTTCCAGCGTTTTGACCTTGCGCTGTTTCAACTGGCCCGAAATTTCGGGCTGCATCAGATTGTACGTGCCAGCGCTGCCACAGCACAAATGACTGTCAGCCGGCTCAACAACTTTAAATCCGGCCCGTTTCAGCAGGTCCTTGGGATAGGTTTTAATCTTTTGTCCATGCTGCAATGAACAGGCCGCGTGATAGGCAACCGTAAGGTCTTGGTCACGCCCTTCAGGAAGGTCCAGCTGCATGACCAACTCACTGATATCCATGGCAATACCCGCGACACGCGCCGCATCCTTGGCCAAAGGGTCATTGCGGAACATGTGCCCATAGTCTTTAACCGTCGTTCCACAGCCAGACGTGTTGATAACGATGGCGTCTAGGCCGTCACCGTCCATTTCGCGCGTCCAGGCCATGATATTGGCTGCGGCAGCCGCGTGGCTTTCACGACTTTTGCCCATATGGTGTGTCAGGGCTCCGCAACATCCGGCGCCTTCGGCCACCACAACCTCGCACCCCAAACGCGTCAGCAACCGGATCGTAGCATCGTTAATGTCGGTATTTAGAGCCTTTTGCGCGCAGCCGGTCATCAGCGCGACGCGCTTTCTCCGGTCTCCTTTGGGCGCAAAACTTTGTGGGTCGTCGTTGCGACTGACCGGCGGGATGTGCTTTGGGGCCATATCCAGCATGGCCCGCAACCGGGCATCGGGCATCAGAAACCGAAACGGGCGGCCCAACTTTGCTCCGATCAAGGCCCAACGGAATCGCATCGGATAAGGTAGGATTTGGGCCAGAACCGAACGCAGGATACGATCCGTTAAAGGACGTTTGTAATTCGCCTCGATGTATTCGCGCGCATGATCGACCAGGTGCATGTAATGCACACCTGATGGGCAGGTAGTCATGCAAGCCAGACAGGACAGGCAGCGATCAATATGCTTGACCGTCTTTTCATCCGGGACACGTTCGTTTTCCAGCATGTCCTTGATCAGGTAAATACGGCCGCGCGGGCTGTCCAATTCATCCCCCAACACCTGATAGGTGGGACAGGTCGCAGTGCAAAACCCACAATGCACACAGCTGCGCAGAATCTCATTCGAGCGCTGGATCGCCGGATCTTCCAGCTGTTTTTCCGTAAAAGTTGTCTGCATCGCCCTACCCCATGAGTCCCGGATTGAACACAGATCGCGGATCGAATCTTGCCCGTATCCCTTGTGTTAGAGCCGAAACAGCAGCATTTTCCGGCTGAAAACGCCCCAGATTTTGCATGTCTTCCGGGGCCGCGCGCACCAAGGTCGAATGTCCCTCAACATCACTCAGTTCAGATCGCAGATCAGTGCCTTTCGGTGCCAATGTCCAGATCAGACCCCCACCCCAATCCACGACCCTGTTCGGGTTGGCGTCACCGACCACATGGGTCATGTCAGTCGGTTTGACCGAGGTTTTCCAGACATTGCCCGGTTTGTCGGCAAAAGGCTCAATATCACGCACTTCGCGCCAAATAGCGGTGTTTTCGGCCGCATCAGTGACAACCTGATCCGGCTTCATTTCCGCAAAAAGCTCCTGCAACTTGGCAATGCGATACTCGACCGATTGGTCAAACCCTTCAATCCGCAGCAACGTCCGGGACGGCTTACCGCCGCCCTCGGGCAACCGAGCCGCACCGTTGACTTCGTATGGCGATCCCAACGCGTCACAAAACAGTTTGGACGTCTCGACCCATCCGCAGTCCTCCCAAACAAGCGTCGCAACGGCCTCTGGCTTGGGCAGCACTTTCAGCGAAACCTCGGTCAACACACCCAAGGTGCCCCATGACCCGGCCATCAACTTGACCAGATCATAACCGGTAACGTTCTTCATCACCCGCCCGCCATTCTTGACCACATGACCGCGCCCATCGACAAAGCGAACGCCCAATAGAAAATCCCGGCAAGCCCCGGCCTGTATCCGTCTCGGCCCAGATACGTTCGCCGCCACAACACCACCGATGGTCGGTTCGCCCGAAGTTCCAAGCAATCCCCGATGGTCCATCGGCTCAAACGCCAGTTGTTGCCCCTCTGCGTCCAGCGCGGCCTCAATCTCGGCCAACGGCGTACCTGCCTTGGCCACAAGTGTAAGGGCACCGGGTTCATAAAGGGTGATACCGCTCAGCCCGGAAACGTTCAATTCAAGGTCCGGCCCGGTCACACCGCGTGTACCGCCCCCAGCTATCCGAACCGGCCCGTTCAACCCGGCCACCAGGTCTGCCAATTCGTCTTCCGTCTCAGGTCTCATGTGCTTCATCTTTTCATAAATACTCCGGAGAAATCGCGCCTGCGCGATTGGGGCAGAGCCCCTATTCCGCCGCAAGGCGCCGCGCCTCGGATGCGTCCAAGGGGAACACCTTCGCGGGATTCAACAACCACTGCGGATCGAACACATCTTTAATCGCCATCTGCGCCTCAAGATCAGCTGGCGCATATTGATGCGCCATCAGATCCCGCTTTTCGATGCCGACACCGTGTTCTCCGGTCAGGCACCCGCCTACATCGACACACAGCTTCAGGATATCTGCCCCAAACGCTTCGCATTTCTCCAGATCGCCCGGTTTGTTGGCGTCAAACAGGATCAAGGGGTGCATATTACCGTCACCCGCGTGGAAGACATTGCCCACGGGCAGGCCGTATTCCTCGCTCAACTCTCCGATCCGGCGCAGAACCTCGGGCAAGGAGGATACCGGGATGGTGCCGTCCAGACACATGTAATCGTTCATTTGACCCATCGCGCCAAAAGCCGATTTGCGACCCAGCCAAATCTTCGCGCTTTCCTCTGCCGACTGGCTTTCTCGCAGTTCAACGGGATTGTGGCGCTTGGCGATCTCTATGATCTTCGCCAACTGATAGTCGATCTCGGCCTCCGAGCCCTCGACCTCGACAATCAGCAAGGCGGTGCAATCGGGATACCCTGCATGAGCAAAATTTTCACAGGCTCTGATACAAAGCGTGTCCATGAATTCAATCGCCACCGGCAAAATGCCAGATTTGATAATGTCAGAGACACATTGACCCGCGACCTCATTGTCGTCGAACCCCATCAGAACCGGCCGCGCCCCTTCGGGTTTACGCAGAATGCGCAGCGTGGCCTCGGTCACCACGCCCAGCTGCCCCTCTGAGCCACAAATAACACCCAGCAGGTCTAGGCCAGAGGCATCCAGATGCGCGCCGCCGATTTCCACGACACTGCCGTCCATCATCACCATGGTCACGCCCAGCAGGTTATTCGTAGTCACACCGTATTTCAGGCAATGCGCGCCACCCGAATTCATCGCGATATTGCCCGCAATGGCACAGGCCAGTTGCGAGGACGGATCGGGCGCATAAAAGAAATCCTCTTCCTCGACCGCACCGGTCACGCTCAGATTGGTACGACCGGTCTGAACGCGGATGAACCGGTTGTCATAGTCGGTTTCCAGAACATCATTCATTCGCGCGACACCCAGAATGACACAATCAGCCGTTGGCAAGGCCCCACCCGCCAGCGACGTGCCAGAGCCGCGTGGCACCACAGGAACCCCTTCTTCATGGCAAATTCGCAGGACTTCGGACACGTCCTGCGTGGATGACGGAAGAACTGCCAGCATCGGTGGACAGCGATAGGCGGTCAGCGCGTCACATTCATAGGCCCGCGTCTCAGCCGGATCGTGAATCACAGCATCTTCGGGCAAAACCTGCAGCAAGCGCGCCAGAACGGCTTGCTTGCGGGCAAGAACATCGGGATTTGGCTGGGGCATTTCCATCGCTGATCCTCCAATTTGGTAAAATAATATTACCAATTTGATGATCTGGCAAGTTTTTCCGTTCAGTTTTAGTGTCACGCTTATGACCTGGATCGAACGTGCCGCTTTGTTTGCCCCTTTGGATTACGCCGCCCTCGGCTTGCTGCTGGGCGCATGGCTGTGGATCGGGTGGAAGATCGAACATCCGTCACCAAAGAGGCGATCTGTCTCGCAAATGATGGACAATTACCGCCGCGACTGGATGCGCGAGATGGTGACGCGTCAGCCGCGCATGTTTGATGCACAGGTTGTAGCCGCCATGCGTCAAGGCAGCACGTTTTTTGCATCCACTACTATGATTGCCATCGGCGGCGGGCTGGCCCTGCTGGGCAATACCGAAAGACTTGCCGGGGTGGCCAGTGACCTCGCGATAGGCAGCGCGCCCGCTTTGGTGTGGGAAATCAAGATACTTGTTGTCGTACTCCTGCTGGCCAACGCATTCCTGAAATATGTCTGGGCGCATCGCTTGTTTGGCTATTGTGCTGTGTTGATGGCCTCGGTCCCGAACGATCCCGAAGACCCGCAGGCGTATCCACGCGCCGCCCAATCGGCCGAAATTTGCGTCACAGCCGCCCGCAGCTTTAACCGTGGCCTGCGCGCCACCTATTTTGCGCTGGCCTCATTAGCATGGTTCCTCGGGCCAATCGCTTTGATGCTGAGCACCATAATCACGTTCGGTGTTTTGTATCGACGCGAGTTTGCTTCGCAGTCCCGAACAATCCTGATATCCCAATCCCCTTACACAGAGACGTGATCCCGATGCGCCGCGATAACCCGTACGTTCGCGCCATGCGATATGTGATTCTCAGCGCCTTCCTGGCCAGCCCTGCCTTTGCCGACCCCCCAACGATCGAAAAAGTCGCGGCCACCCGCAGCGGCGATACATGGCGCTTCGACGTGACGATCCGTCATCCCGATACCGGATGGGATGACTACGCCGATGGCTGGCGTGTTTTGGACATGAATGGAAATGAACTAGGGATGCGTGTCCTGCATCATCCGCATGTGGATGAGCAGCCGTTCACCCGCTCGCTGAGCGGTGTGGCGATACCCGAAGGCACGGCGCAGGTCCAGGTTCAGGCCCGCGACAATGTTGGCGGCTGGGCCGAAGACACAACGGTGATTGACCTGAACTGAAGTTCAGAACACCCCAAGGGCCAAGCCCGCCGCCATCGCGGCCCCGATCTCGCGGCATTTCTCAAGCTGTTCTTCAGGGATGGTCTTTTTAGCCAGAATAGCTTCGGGCGTTTGTGCATGCGTGCAAAGGATCAAAGGCGGCTGCACTTCTTTCAATCGCCAGCCGGTCGCAATGCGCGCGGTTTGGCGCGCGGCATTTTCGCCGTCGGACCCAGCACAGACCATTTGCGCATAAGGTCGACCTTCGATCTTACCCAAGACAGGATAATACGAACGGTCGAAAAACTCCTTCATCAGACCCGAAGTTGCGGCCAGATTTTCAGGCGCACAGAAGATATAGCCATCAGCGGCCAGCAAATCCTCAGGTCCTGCCTGATCCGCGAATTTCAAAACAACATCTGCTTCGTCTCGCCCGGCCTCGGCCGCCGCTTCGGCCATTTGCCGGGCGCCTCCAGTTCGCGAGTGGTAAACGATCAGAAGCTGCGCCATGTCAAACCCGGTGATAAGGGCCGCCCGACAGAATGGTTGCGGCCCGATACAGTTGCTCGGCCAGCATCACACGGACCAGCATATGGGGCCAGACCATAGACCCAAATGAGATGGAAAAATCGGCCTCGGCCCGCAGATTAGAGTCAATTCCGTCCGCTCCACCAATGATCAGCGCCAGATCCTGCCGTCCGGAATCACGCCAGCCGCCCAGTTTCTTGGCAAATTCGGGTGAGGACATAACCCGTCCGCGTTCGTCCAAGGTACAGATCACTGCGCCTTTGGGCAGCGCTTTGCGCAGCAGCGCGGCCTCGGCCCCCATGCCTGCATTTTTTTTGTCTTCGACCTCGATCACACGAGCGGGGCCAAGGCCCAGCGCACGGCCAGTCCGGTCAAATCGGGTCAGATAATCGTCAAGCAGGGACTTCTCGGGCCCGGCGCGCATTCGCCCGACCGCAACTATGCTGATACGCATATCTCTCTCGCCTCCGGCCCCTCAATACGGGCCGGGATGGCGCCTCAGTTCGCCGAGGCGCTGCCGCCCTGAGGCAGCCACATCTTTTCCAGCTGATAGAATTCACGCACTTCGGGGCGGAAGATATGGACGATCACGTCGCCCGTATCGATCAACACCCAGTCGCCGGCATCCTTGCCTTCAACCTTCGAGGTGAAACCGAATTCCTGCTTGATGCGATCCGTCAGTTTTTCTGCCATGGCCGAGACCTGCCGGGTCGACCGGCCCGATGCGATCACCATGTGATCTGCGACGGAAGACTTGCCTTGCAGGTTGATCTGCACGACGTCTTCGGCCTTGTCGTCGGATAGTGAGGAAAGGATACGCTCAAGCAGCTTGTCGCTGATTGACTGAGAGTGGGCCATTACACTGACCCCTTCATCGGCGGGCAAACCCGCCTGTGTATGTAGAGACAGGACATAGTCCTCCTTTGCTGCGCGCCATGAAACCCCGGCGCCGGGGTACTAATAAGGTAACAAGGGGATTGCAACATTTCAATGAAAGGCCAGACAGGTGCCCGCACGTTCGCTCACTCTTTGGCGATCTGTTGCTGCTCTGCGCCGTTCGGCAGCAACCGAACTTCGCGCTGCGGGAAGGGGATCGAGATGCCTTCATCCTTAAATGCGTCCCATAGCGCAAGATAGACATTGCCGCGGATATTGGTCAGGCCCTTGGTCGGGTCGCTGATCCAGAACCTTAGAACGTAGTCCACGCTGCTATCGCCGAACCCGGTGATGTGACAGACCGGCTCGTGCGAGCCTCCGCTGAGGACCCGGGTCACCGCTTTGACCGCTTTGATCGCTGTCGCACGCACATGATGGGGGTCGTCGTCATAGCTGGTGCCAAAATCCAGATCCAGCCGCACGAATTTGTCGGAATGAGACCAGTTCACCACTTGATTGGTAATCAGGTCCTCGTTCGGGATCAGGTATTCGCGCCCGTCCCGCGTGACGACCGAGACATAGCGCGCGCCCAGCGCATTGATCCAACCGAAGGTATCGCCCAGCGAAATCACGTCGCCGGGCTTGATCGAGCGGTCCATCAGAATGATGATTCCCGAGATCAGGTTTGACACGACTTTCTGCAAGCCGAACCCGATGCCAACACCGATTGCGCCCGACAGCAATGCAATCCCGGTCAGATCAAATCCGAGCGTTCGGATAGCTGCCAAAAACACCGCCCCATAGAGCAAAACCTGAATGCCCTTTGCCAAAAGCACCTGCATTGAGGGGGTGATGTCATCGTTGCTCTGCAATCCACGTTCAGCCGCGCGCGTGCCAACGCGGGCCAGTGTCAACAGGATACCTATCAGCAGGATCGCCTTGAGAATGCCCAGCGCCGAAATGTGCAGATCCCCGATGGAAATCGCTACACCGTCCAGAAAGCCTGAAACGTCGTCGGTCAGGTTCAATGCAATTAACGTTGCATAGACCCACATGGCCCATTTGAAGATCCGCCGCAGCGTGCGGTTGCGGACAAGCCTTGCAACAAGCGCAATCGCCAGCCAAGCCGTTGCCAGCGTCGCCAGCACACCGATGAAATAGCTGCGCGACGGCCAGGTAACGTGCTGCATGATCAGATACAGCGACCAAGAGAAAAGAACGAAATACACCAGTGTCAGTCGCTGCATGAGCTGCACCAGCACTCGCAAGCGCCACTTTGGCCATCCGCTGCGCGCGCGTGCCCAAGCTTCCCATCTGGATTGCGTCAGGACCTTCAACAGGAACGCCAGCAACCACAGAAACAGGATGATGATCAGCTGATACTGCCGCCACCCGGGTGTAACGACAAGCTCGATTAGTCTTTCAAACTGAATTGAAAAGGCCCCGACCATGTTGTTGTAGAGGTCCGACAGCGAGCTGGGGATCAGGTCCTGGTTCATATTCACAGCTTGGACAGCAACGCCGGGCGATGCAAGTCTGACACCGGATTGAACCTTGATTGACAGCCAAGCCCGATATATCTGGATCGCATGAGACTCAACTTGGCCCCAGCTCCGAAACTGCAAGACCGCACGCGCCTGCGTGAACGGTTCTTTGGGGCCGCCCGCACGGTTCTGGCGCGCCTAACCGCAGCCTGAGCCAATTCGCCAGCCAATTCTCATTAAAATACGGGAGTGGACCGATGTCCCCCAAAACACTCTACGACAAGATCTGGGATGCTCATGTCGCGCACGAAGCCGATGATGGCACCTGCCTGCTTTATATCGACCGCCATCTGGTGCACGAAGTGACCAGCCCGCAAGCCTTTGAAGGGCTGCGCATGGCAGGCCGCAAGGTACGCGCACCGGAAAAGACCATTGCCGTGCCGGACCACAACGTTCCGACCACACCGGACCGCGTGAACGGGATCGAAAACCCGGAATTGCGCATTCAGGTCGAAGCTCTGGACAAGAACGCCAAGGATTTCGGCATTCACTATTATCCGGTGAATGACGTCCGTCAGGGTATCGTGCACATTGTCGGCCCCGAGCAAGGCTGGACCCTGCCTGGCATGACCGTTGTGTGCGGCGACAGCCATACCGCGACTCACGGCGCGTTTGGCGCACTGGCCCACGGTATCGGCACGTCCGAGGTTGAACATGTTCTGGCCACGCAGACCCTGATCCAGAAAAAATCCAAGAACATGAAGGTGGAAATCACCGGCAAACTGCAGCCGGGTGTGACCGCCAAGGACATCACTCTGGCCGTGATCGGTGAGACCGGAACCGCAGGTGGTACTGGCTATGTCATCGAATATTGCGGTGAAGCGATCCGTGATCTGTCGATGGAAGGCCGTATGACGGTCTGCAACATGGCCATCGAAGGCGGAGCCCGCGCTGGCCTGATCGCGCCGGATAAGACCACGTTCGAATACGTCAAAGGCCGTCCGCACGCCCCCAAAGGCGCTCAGTGGGAAGCTGCGATGGACTGGTGGAAAACGCTCTATACCGATGAGGGCGCGCATTTCGACAAGGTCATCACATTGCGCGGCGAAGACATAGCGCCGGTCGTGACTTGGGGCACCAGCCCTGAGGATGTTCTGCCGATCACCGCCTCTGTGCCTCACCCCGAAGACTTCGAAGGCGGCAAGGTCGATGCGGCCCGCCGTTCGATCGAATACATGGGGCTCGAAGCTGGTCAGAAGCTCAGCGATGTGGAAATCGACACCGTGTTCATCGGGTCCTGCACCAATGGCCGCATCGAAGACCTGCGCGCCGCGGCCGAGATTCTGAAAGGTAAAAAGATCAAGGACGGGATGCGCGCCATGGTCGTGCCCGGTTCGGGTCTGGTTCGCGCACAGGCCGAAGAAGAAGGTCTGGCCGAAATCTTCAAAGAGGCCGGGTTCGAATGGCGTCTGGCAGGATGCTCGATGTGTCTGGCGATGAACCCCGACCAGTTGCAACCGGGCGAGCGCTGTGCCGCGACTTCGAACCGCAACTTCGAAGGCCGTCAGGGTCGGGGTGGGCGTACTCACCTACTGAGCCCAGCCATGGCAGCCGCCGCAGCAATCACAGGACGTCTTACAGACGTCAGAGAACTGATGTAAGCTGCCCTCATATCTAGATATTTGAGGGATTGAAAACATGAGTGACTGGATCAAATGGCTCCTGCTGGGGCTTCTGTCCATAGCGTTCGGTATCTTTGTGCTGGGCGCGCCAATTGTAGCGTCTGTGGCCGTTACGGTCGTGACCGGAGCGTTGCTTCTGATCTCGGGCGCCTTGCAGGTTGTCGGCGGTTTCACCGTTGAAGGCACCGGCAACAAGATCCTGTCGCTCATCATGGGTGCGGTCATGCTGTTTCTGGGCTGGTCCTTTCTGGATCACCCGCTACAGGGCACGCTGACGCTGGCGACTGTGATGCTGATTCTGTTCATGGCAGGCGGCATCGCGCGGGTCATTCTGTCGTTCCAGATGAAAGGAACACAGTTTTTCTGGCCCACGATGATCTCGGGCATCTTGTCGATCATCCTGGCCGGTATCATCTGGACCTATGTAGGAAGCGAACCTCAGGTGCTGCTGAGCATCTTGGGCATCTTCCTGGGCATCGAGATGCTGTTCAACGGGTTCGGATTGGTCTTCATGGCGTTCTTCGTCAAGAACGCACCCAAAGACGAAACAAAAGAAGCTTAAACGCGGGACACGGGCGCGGCCCTCTCTCGCAGGAGTGTGAACATGGAAAAGTTTGAAAAAGTCCACGGGGTGGCCGCCCCAATGCCGTTGATCAATATCGACACGGATATGATCATCCCCAAAGTGCACTTGAAAACCATCAAACGGTCCGGCCTGGGCGTCGTTCTGTTTGACGAGATGCGTTATCACGATCATGGCGGCGAGAACGAAGAGTTCGTTCTGAACAAACCCGCCTATCGCCAGACCGAGATTCTGGTCGCAGGCGACAATTTCGGCTGCGGCTCTTCCCGCGAACACGCACCTTGGGCGATCAAGGATTTCGGCATCAAGGTTGTAATCTCGACCAGTTTTGCCGACATCTTCTTTAACAACTGCTTCAAGAACGGCATCCTGCCCATCGTGGTCGAGGAAGAGCACCACGCGATTCTGATGGAAGACGCGCACAAGGGTGAAAACGCCCGCATGACCGTTCATCTGGAAGATCAGCAGATCACCACTTCGGACGGAGTGGTCATCGAATTCGACATCGACCCGCACCGCAAGCACTGCTTGCTGAACGGTCTGGACGATATCGGCCTGACAATGGAAAAAGACCACCACATCGACAAATTCGAAGATCACGCCAGTCAAGCCCGCCCCTGGGTCTGATTCTGGGGACGAATTTGTGGATACTCAACCTAACGGGGTCTCTCAGGCGGCCCCGTTCTCATTCTTGGGGTTGATTTTCGAGCAACCACAACATCTTGGTCTCATTTTGAGATACACGTCGGATTTGCGTCCAAATTGATGCAATCCCGCACCAGTTGCGCCATCTTTTTGCCCGAAATCACGTGTTTTCTGCACCCTGTCTTGAGCGAAATGCCGCTTATCGTCCATCTTGGCGCTAACGAGGCATCCGTCGCAAAGACGAGAGGAGACGGGCACAAGTTGGGTTCAAGTCGGCAAAGATCGGCTGGTCTGGTTTGAAAAAGGGTTCGGAATGTGATTGCACGCACAACAGGGGCGGCGATACGCGGAGTACTTGTGGCACTGATGGTGCTGACTCCCGCGTTGTACCTGCCTGTATCATCGACGAATGGGACCGAGATTCTGGTCTTCCTCGCGATCCTCGCGTTCATACTGACGTTCGCCGAGTATAACTCGGCGTTTCCCAGCTTTATCGAATTCCGCGATGCGCCGCCGGTAAACCGACTTCGGTTTGTTGGCCTGATGTCGATGGTCACGTTCCTGACGCTGATCTGCAAAAACATTTTTGATCCAACCGAATTGACAGCATTCGCTTATGGCGTCGGTCTTGCGGTCGCCAATGTGGTGGACTTCCCCTATTCTCCGGTGCGCCTGATCGTGCTGATGCTGCCAGCGGATGCCAGCCAGTCGCTGATCGAACTGGTCCGGGTTACAGCCGGCGTAGCCTATGTCGCGGCTCTGGTGACCATCGCCAGCTTTGCATATGCGGTCAAAGTTCGTGGTTGGCCGACCGGAAATGGGGCCTTCAACGTGTGGACGAACCTTCCGCTGTTTGACCCCACCAAAGGCGGAGATGTCGTTACCCGACTGCAACGCGATGGCCGCCTGAACATCTGTATCGGCATTCTGCTGCCCTTCCTCATTCCGGCCGTCATCAAACTGATGAGCAGCGTGATCGCCCCTATTTCTCTGAACAATCCCCAGACACTGATCTGGACGATGAGCGCTTGGGCTTTCCTGCCCGCCAGCATGATCATGCGCGGTGTCGCAACCCTGCGTATCGCAGGACTTATCGTTGAAAAGCGTCGTGCTTATTCAACCAGCGAGACTACACAAGCCGCATGATCCGCGCACTTGTCCTGTTTCTGTTGCCGTTCTCGGCGCAGGCAGAGGTCGTGCGCATCGCCACCTACAATACCGAGCTTAGCCGAAAAGGCCCCGCGCTTTTGCTGCGGGACATTGGCAGAGATGACCCGCAGGTTCTTGCGGTTGTCAGTGTAATTTCAGCTGCACGACCTGACATTATCGCCCTTCAAGGTATCGACTGGGATCTGGAAGGGGCCGCGATCCAAGCCTTGTCCCAGAAACTGCGCAATGCTGGTGTGGATTATGGCTACTTCTACGCTGCGCAGCCCAACGCTGGCCTGGAAACAGCGCTGGATCTGGACGGAGACGGTCGCACACAAGGCCCCGGTGACGCGCAGGGTTGGGGCCAATTCACCGGACAGGGCGGGCTGGCGATTCTATCCCGTTATGAAATCGTAACCGACGAAGTTTTGGATTTCTCTGAACTGCTTTGGCAAGATCTTCCGGGCGCGGTTTTACCCTTTGTGGATGACCACCCCTTCCCGTCTGAAACAGCGCACAAAACGCAACGCCTGTCTTCCACCGCGCATTGGGTGGTGCCCATTGATACCCCCTTGGGGCGTCTCAACCTGATGACCTTTCACGCGGCCCCACCGGTTTTCGATGGGCCAGAAGATCGCAACGGATTGCGTAATCGGGATGAGATTCGGTTCTGGTCCGTCCTGCTGAACGGCGATTTGGGACCGGTTCCCAATGATCCCTTCGTCATCGCCGGGGATGCCAATCTGGACCCGTCGCGCGGCGAGGGCCACAAACAGGCCATTCACGCCCTTTTGGAAAATCCCGTTGTACAGGACCCATTGCCAACAGATCCAACAGGGTCAACCGCAACGGTCGACTGGAAAGCCACGGGTGAAATGCGCGTTGATTATATTTTGCCGTCCCGCGACCTGCGTGTCTTGGATTCAGGCGTTCTATGGCCCAAGGAAGATGCACCGCTGCGGGAGTACGCGGATCAAGCAAGCAGGCACCGGTTGGTCTGGGTCGACGTCACACTGCCGTAAGGCACGGCCCGAGATATTTTAAGCAAACGACGCCAATTTGAGTTTCATTGACGGAACCACTCGTATGCGTTTCACTGCTTAGGAACTTTCATACCTGCCTGCGCACACTGACTGGCGGAGCCGATAAAAACAGGTTCCGCTTAGAAGTAGATATTGGAGGAACCTCGTGGCTAAGAATCCTGTACTGATCGACGACCATCCTGGACGCAACTCTCAGGCTTATGGCATTGCGCGCGAGCTTGGCACGGACGAGGATTTGATCCATGCGCCCTCTGTTGGGGTTGTGGGCACAAAAGGCGACAGCCAGTGCTATCTTGGTGTGCAGCCCAAAGTCGAAGCAATACACGCCGCTCTGCGGGACCAGATCGGCAAAGACGCAGGCAAGATCGCCATGCGTCTGGTTCAGCCCGAATACTCTATCGCGACATCCGATGGCATCCGTAATGGAACGCGCGAAATGCGCTATTCACTCATCGGGCGCGAAGTGACCAACGACGTGTTTTCCGAACATCTCTCAGCCTCCGGCTTGGGGGGCACAATTGCTGTGGTGGCATGTGACAAGCCACCGGTTGGTACGTTGGCTGCTTTACTCGAACACAACCAACCCGCGATCATGATGTCCGATGGGTCCATTCACCCATCGAAAGACCCGGAAACCGGCGAAATGCTGGACATCATCGCCGCCTATCAAGTCGCCGGGAGCGAGGACGCCGCATACCGCAAACGCATCGCTTGCCTTGCCTGCCCCGGCATCGGATCGTGCGGCGGGATTTTCACCTACAATACGATGCAAACCTTTATTGGCGTTGTGGGCATGCAGCCATTGCATATGGTGGCACCGCCTTCGGACGACCCGCGCCGCATGGAAGAGTTTCCGTCCCAGTTGGTAGGCTACCTTGCCAAGTTGATTGAAAACGGCACGCGACCCCGCGACATCGTCGGGCGCGACTCACTGCGCAACGCGTTGACTGTTGCGATGGCGATCGGCGGCTCGACCAACGTGGTGCTGCACGCGCCCGAAATTGCCCGCGCCGCAGGTTACGCGAATTTCTGGAAAGACATTGTCACGCCAGAAGAATTCAATGAATGGTCGCAGAAAATTGTTCCGGTCCTGACAGACGCACGACCCTACGGCCGCTATTCGATGGTGGACATCGACAGGGTCGGCGGTGTGCAGGTGATCGTAAAGGAACTGATCGACGCTGGCATGGTCAATGGCGACGCGCCGACGTGCACTGGCGAAACTCTGGCGGAACAGGTCGAACGTCTGGGCGCTGCAGCACCGGACGGCACGGTGATCTATCCTGTGTCAGCGCCCTTTAAAGAAACGGGCGGCCTGCGCCTTCTGGGCGGTAATCTGTCTCCGGAATTCAGCGCCATTTTGAAGCTTGCAGGTGTCGAGCGCGGACTTGAGGACAACGTGTTCCGAGGTAAAGCGAGGGTGTTCGAGGGCGAAGCCCGCCTGCTTGAGATGCTCGACACCAACCCAATGGGCTTTGAAGACAATGATATGATCATTGTTCGATACGAAGGGCCGTCAGGCGCGCCAGGCATGCCCGAGATGTTGGACGCAACGGCACGGATCACGACCCTGTGCCGCGAACGGGGGATCACGGTGGCTCTGATGACCGACGCGCGTTTTTCGGGCGGATCGGTCGGGCTGGTCATTGGGCATGTCGGGCCGGAGGCAGCGTTGGGTGGCCCGATTGCTCTGGTCGAAGACGGCGACGAGATCATTGCCGATCTGAATGTGAACGAGCTGAACGCGCCGGTTTTGAACGACCCGAATGTAGTTGCTGAACGCAAGGCGCGTTGGGAAGCCGAGGTGGCTGGAAACGGCGGCGTACATCCAAATTGTGGCACAGCGGATACCCGCCTTTTGCACCGGATGCGGTCATCTGCCGTGCCCGCCGTGCGCGGCGGCGGTATGCACCCGAACCGTGAGCTGTGGGTCAACACGCCTCGTGAACCTCAGCTCTCAGGGTTTTTGCCGACAAACAAGACGAGGTAAACGGGGTGAAGGTCAGTTGTTGGCAGGTTTCAACAGACCGCCGCCGACGGACTGGGTCGCGGGCGGTGGGGCTACAAGCTGCGTTGGAATCGCAGAACACAGGGCAACATCCAAATCAGTCTGCGGCACCGCGCCCAGCAACTCGGTAAGGTGCGTGCCGTCCAACTGATGAGGCACCTGCCAAAGATACCGCATCTCTAGCAGGTGCGGGGCCATACGCCAAAATGGTCGGGCCAAATGCAAGGGCCACCACTGCATTGGCTTCACAGCAATTGACCGTCCTGTGACCCGTGACAGCGCGCGTGCAATCTGTGATCCGGTCATGGTGTAACCTTCGAATGGGACATCGCAAAACCGGGGCAACTCATGACGCTTTTCGGCCAAGAGCACGGCGGCATGGGCCAGATCCGGTAGATAGGCCCATGCATGCGGGATGTCAGGGTTGCCGGGGTAGACCAGCCGTCCTTTGGCAAGATGTTTTATCATGACCTGATCAAACCAGTTGCCCGAGGCACATGTGTCAATGAAATCCCCGGCACGCAGGATAATGGTCCGCGCGGTCGAGCGGCGATAGGCTTCCTCCATCTCTATTCTGACACGACCCAAAGGGTTGCGCGCCTTATGCGGAGTTCCACCATACCAAGGACCCGGTGCTTCAGGTCCAAAGATATAGACGTTTCCCGGCACCAAAACGGTTGCCCCGGTCTCCTCCGCTACCTTAATCACCTGTTGGTGCAGGCCCAGTACAAGACCTGCCCAATCGGGGTAGGGTGGATTCCAGCCATTGACGATAACGTCCACTCCGCGCGCAGCCTGTTCCAACGTATCGCGCGTGCGGTTAAAGCTGAATACAGTCCACCCGGCATCGCGAAATGCCAGCGCGGCATTGCGACCAAATCGGCCGGTGGCCCCCAGAATAAGTACGGATTGCGGCATGGTTCCCTCCTGTTGGGGCAGAGATTACCCATGGGAAAGCAATAGGGAATTGCCCCAAATTGCAGATCATGTATTCATTTTTGAATGGACAAAGCCCTCACACATGCCGACTGGTCCCTGATTCAAAGCTTTCTGGCGGTGGCCGAAACCGGATCCCTTTCTGCCGCAGCCCGACAGCTGGACCGCAGCCAACCCACATTGGGACGACAGATTCAAACCCTGGAAGCCGAGCTGGAGGTTTCTCTTTTCGAACGACACGCAAGAGGGCTGAAGCTGAGCGATGTGGGCCATCAATTACTGCCCATGGCGCAACAGATGCACACGGCCATGAACGCCTTCAGCATGACGGCAGCGGGTCAGTCGCAGCAGTTGGACGGAACGGTGCGCATTACCGCGTCGGTCTTTGCGTCGAACCACATCCTACCGCCGATTTTGGCACATATCCGACAACAGGAACCTGCGATTCAGTTGGAACTGGTTGCCACCGATGCCACCGAAAACCTGCTGTTCCGAGAAGCCGATATTGCCGTGCGCATGTACCGTCCCGAGCAGATGGACATTCTGACCCGGCATTTGGGCGAGATCTCGTTATGTTTTTGCGCCGCCAAAAGCTATTTGGATCGCGCAGGTCGCCCGACCTCACCAGAAGAAGTGTTCCAGCATGATCTGGTGGGGTTTGATACGGATGACCGCATAATTGCTTCGATGCAGGAAAGGGGTTGGAACGTTGGGCGCGATGCCTTTGCCACCCGATGCGACCACCAGACCGTGTATTGGGAATTGATCCGAGCAGGCTGCGGACTGGGATTCAGTCAGATTCAGGTGGCCGAGGCCGATCCGCTGGTCGAAATTCTGGATATTGGGGTCGACATCAAGAAAATGCCAGTGTGGCTGGCCGCGCCGCAAGCCATGCGCCAGACCCCGCGTATTCGCAGGGTCTGGGACCTTTTGGCCGAAGGACTCAAAGCCAGTCTTTGAGGGTCAAAGCGGCCCTGTATAGGTTCCGCGCGCAGGGTAGTTGTTGCCCAGCGTGAACTTCAGACCACCCGCAATATCCGCCATGGAAGGGCGCCCAAACGGTGTGGTTTGCTGCCACGCGTAATAGAGCGTCTGATCGGGTGCGATATAGAAATGACCGGGCTCTGCGAAAAGGTCCGGCTCGGCGCTGCCCTCGCGCTTGGTCGAGATGTTCAGACCCCAATCCTCGCGCGCGGCAGCCAATGGCAGGCTGTGACCCACGCGCAGTCGTTTTGCCCCGGCTTTCTCGGCTGTTTCGGCGGCACGTTCGGCGGTATCGGTGGTGATCATGATGACCTCGACGCCCAGCGCCGCAAAGTCGTCCAGCGACGCCTCGACCTCGGTCATCTGCTTGACGCAAATCGGGCAATGCAGCCCGCGATATTGAATCACCAGCGTCCCGTTTTCGCCCTTGTCTGCCTCAAGATCGAAGCTGCCCTGCGCCACGGTTTCGATTTTCAGCGCAGGAACCGGATTTCCAGGTGTCAGCATGTGTTTTCCTCGTGTTTTGACGGGTTCGTCTCATTGACCCGATGCACCGCAGACGCTAGGGCCTGTGCAACAAAACGCAAGGAGACCCTTCATGTCCAACCCCTCGCTCCTCATCCTGCCCGGAGACGGAATTGGCCCGGAAGTTATGGCCGAAGTGCGCAGAATCATCGATTGGTTCGGCACCAATCGCGGTCTTCAATTTGACGTGAGCGAGGATCTGGTCGGCGGTGCCGCCTATGACGCCCACGGCAAGCCGCTGTCTGATGAGACGATGGCCAAAGCACAAGAGGTGGATGCGGTTCTGCTGGGTGCTGTTGGTGGCCCGAAATACGACGATCTGGATTTCAGCCTCAAGCCCGAGCGCGGGTTGCTGCGCTTGCGCAAAGAGATGGACCTGTATTCCAACCTGCGCCCGGCCCAGTGCTTTGACGCGCTGGCCGATTTCTCGTCGCTGAAGAAGGATATCGTTGCCGGTCTGGATATCATGATCGTGCGCGAACTGACCTCGGGCGTCTATTTCGGCGAGCCGCGCGGCATCTTCGAAGAAGGCAATGAACGCGTCGGCATCAACACCCAGCGTTACACCGAATCCGAGATTGAACGCGCCGCACGCTCGGCCTTTGAACTGGCCATGCGCCGGAACAAAAAGCTGTGCTCGATGGAAAAAGCCAACGTCATGGAATCCGGCATCCTGTGGCGTGAAGTCGTAAATCGTGTCGCTGCCGACTACCCCGAGGTTGAGCTGAGCCATATGTACGCCGACAACGGCGCCATGCAGCTGGTGCGCGCACCCAAGCAGTTCGACGTGATCCTGACCGACAACCTGTTTGGTGACATCCTGTCCGACTGCGCCGCGATGCTGACGGGCTCTCTGGGCATGCTGCCTTCAGCCTCGCTGGGCGCTCCGATGGCCAATGGTCGCCCCAAGGCGATGTACGAACCGGTACACGGCTCGGCCCCGGATATTGCGGGTGAAGGCAAGGCCAACCCGATTGCCTGTATCCTCAGCTTTGCCATGGCGCTGCGGTACAGCTTTGATCAGGGTGAAGAGGCAGACCGCCTTGAAGCCGCGATCGAGAAAGTTCTGGCTGATGGTGTCCGTACCGGCGACCTGCTGGCGGATGAAGGCGTCACACCGGTGTCTACCACCGAAATGGGTGACGCGATCCTGGCAGCTTTGGATGCCAGCGTCTAAACCACGCAAGAAATGAACGACAAAAGGCGGTGCCCGGTGCACCGCCTTTTTTGTTAGTTGCCGCCGAATATGTTTCTCAGCAGGTTATTGATGTCCTCAGCAAAGCCGCCTCCCCTGCGCCGGGGCTGTGGTTGTGCAACCTGAACTGGTGGTTCCGGTGCGATCATCGGCAAAGGTGTGGGCGTCATCCCTTCGGTGACACGCAGCATAGTCTCTTTCCAGATTTCAGCAGGCAGCCCGCCCCCGGTTACGCCAGACAATGGCGTGTTGTCGTCATACCCCATCCAAACGCCGGTCACATAGTCAGCCGTAAAGCCGATGAACCACGCATCCCGCGCGGCTTGGGTCGTGCCTGTTTTGCCCGCAACCTGCCAGCCCGGCAATTTGGCACGCCCACCGGTACCTTCGGACACCACACGCTCCATCATCCAGGTCAGCTGTTTGGCGGCTGTGTCGTTGATGACCCGCTCACCAATACCGGTCGTTGTGACCATGACAGGCGTGTCATCACCCAAGAGCTTCAGTTCGGTCAGGCCATAAGGCTCTACTGCCGACCCACCGTTCAGAATACCGGCATACGCTCCGGTCATCTCGATCAGCGTGCTTTCCGACGCGCCCAGCGCCAAGGCCGGACCCTGCGCCAAATCACTGGCAATACCAAAGCCGCTGGCGACGGTGCGGACGTTATCCAAACCCGAAATCTCGGCCACTTTCACAGCCGGAATGTTCAAAGAGTTCATCAACGCATCTGCCAACGTCACCTGCCCATAGAACTTGTTGGTGTAGTTCTTGGGGCACCATTGACCTGAACCGGGAATGTTCACGCAATAAGGTTCATCCATCACGGTATCCAAAGGCGAATACCCAAGTTCCAGCGCGGTGGCATAGACGAACGGCTTGAAAGACGATCCCGTTTGGCGCAGCGCCTGCGTCGCCCGGTTAAAAGCACCTGAAACCCGCGTCTTGCGTCCACCAACCATGCCGCGCACTGCACCATCTGCCGACATCACGACAATCGCAGCCTGCGCCTCGGACCCTTCGCGCACTTTTTCCTGAAAGATGAACTTCAGCGCTTCTTCAGCGGAGGTTTGGATACGCTGATCCAGAGTGGTACGGATTACCACATCCTCGGTGGTGTTGCGCGTAAAGAACTCGGGCCCGCTTGCCATGACCCAATCCGCGAAATAGCCGCCCGCGCGCGCAGCGGCAGCTTCTGAAAGCTCGGCCGGTCTGGTGCGTGCTTCGCTGGCTTGTGCTGCGGTCAAATAGCCCTGGTCCTCCATCAGACCAATCACAAGCCGTGCCCGGTCCTGAGAACGTTGCAGGTTATTCGTTGGTGCATACCGCGTGGGTGCCACCAGCAGACCGGCCAGCATCGCAGCCTCAGCAGGGGAAACTTCTGCCGCAGACTTTCCAAAGTATCGCTGGCTGGCCGCTTCGAACCCGCGTGCGCCTGCCCCCAAGAAGGCCCGGTTCAGGTAGATCGTCAGAACCTCGTCCTTTGAGTACTTGACCTCCATCGCCATGGCATAAACGGCTTCCTTGGCCTTGCGCCAAAGCGAGCCCTGGCGGCAATCGGCTTCGTAAGCGGCTTCAGATTCCCATTCAGACGGATCATAGGGCTCTCCCAGACACAGCAGTTTGGCTGTCTGTTGGGTGATGGTTGACCCGCCATGGCCTGACAAAGGCCCGCGTCCTTCGCTCAGGTTGATGCGCACGGCACTAGCAACGCCGCGCGGGCTGACACCGAAATGGCGATAAAATCGCTTGTCCTCGGTCGCGATCACCGCGTTCTTCAGATGGGGCGACACCGTATCCGCCGTTATAACCCCGCCAAACTGATCCCCGCGCCATGCAAAAACCTTGCCATCACGATCCAGCAAGGTCACCGACCCGCGCGCGCGCCCGTCCAACAAGGCATCCACGTCGGGCAGAGTTGTATACACGATGCCGACCGCCAATGCGATCAGGGCGGCGACAATAGCCCCCACGCGCCAGGTCAGACCCCAGATCAGCCTCCAGATCCAGCGGAACAGACGACGGAAGATTCCACCGCCGTTTCCACCCGATCTTTTGCGTTTGGTCTTTCGCGTGGTTTTTCGGGTGGTGGTCTTGCGCGCAGTCGATTTCTTACCCGCCGGGCGCTTGGGCGCCGACGGTTTACGACCCTTTGACGGGTATCTTTTGTCCGCAACCAATCGCGGCTTCTGGCGCTTGGACTCAGTCATGCTCAAACTCTGCCCGTTGTTCTTTTGCGCCACCATACCCCGGTGACCCGTCTATGTAGAGGTCCGAATTTCCGGAATTTCCCCTCATTAATTTGCCTGTTTTTTAGTCATCTTGCATGTTTTGTGCAAAAATTGTGCAACATTGCGCCATTTTGCTGCGCAATTACGAGCCGTCACCGTTTCTTACACCACTCTCTCACGCTTTTTTTCTGCAGGTGCAAACAAACCGGTCCCGCCGGACAATCAGAGGGGAAAGACGTGAAACTGATCATTGCGACAATCAAGCCGTTCAAGCTGGAGGAGGTGCGCGAGGCACTGACCCAAGCTGGCGTGCGCGGCATGATGGTGACCGAAATCAAGGGCTTCGGCTCGCAGTCCGGTCACACCGAAATCTACCGTGGGGCCGAATACGCCGTGAACTTTGTCCCCAAGATCAAGCTCGAGATCGTGGTACCGGCCACAATGGCCGACCAGATCGTCGAGACCATCACCAACACCGCCAAAACCGGCAAAATCGGTGACGGCAAGATTTTCGTCCTCGATGTCGAGCAGGCCCTGCGCGTGCGAACCGGGGAAACCAACGAGGAAGCGCTGTAAGCGCGGCCACTCCACACTCATTCGAGGAAGTAAAATGAACCTGATGAAATCTCTCATCCCTGCCGCTGCGCTTGTCGTGCTGCCGCAGATGGGTCTGGCGCAAGAAGCCGCTGAAGGCGAGGCTGCGCTGCACACCCAGTATATCTTTACCACCCTGCTGTTCCTTATGGCGGGCTTTCTGGTTTTCTTCATGGCTGCAGGCTTTGCCATGCTGGAAGGCGGTCTGGTGCGGTCCAAGAACGTCGCCATGCAGATGATCAAGAACATCGCGCTGTTCTCCATTGCCGCGATCATGTACTGGCTGGTTGGCTTCAACACGATGTATCCGGGCGACTTCAATGGTTTCTTTGCCATTGGCGGCCCAACCGTGCTTGATCCGGTTGGCGTTGACCCTGCTCAGGCAGCTCTGGACTACGCCTCGATCGGCTCGGACTTCTTCTTCCAGTTGGTCTTTGTGGCGGCAACCGCGTCGATCGTGTCGGGTGCCGTGGCTGAACGTATCAAGCTGTGGCCCTTCCTGATCTTCGTCGTCGTGCTGACCGGTATCCTGTACCCGATCTCGGGGTCGTGGAAATGGGGCGGCGGCTGGCTGGATGCCATGGGCTTTTCCGACTTCGCCGGTTCGACCGTTGTACACTCGGTCGGTGGCTGGGCCGCTCTGGCTGGCTGTCTGATCCTTGGGCCACGTATCGGCAAGTACAAGGACGGCAAAGTTCACCCGATGCCCGGTTCAAATCTGGCGCTGGCGACCTTAGGTACCTTCATCCTGTGGCTGGGTTGGTTCGGTTTCAACGGCGGCTCGCAGCTGGCGATGGGCACCGTGGGTGACGTAACCGACGTGTCGCGCATCTTTGCCAACACCAACATGGCCGCCGCATCCGGTGCTGTCGCAGCCCTGATCATGACGCAGGTCCTGTACAAAAAGCCTGACCTGACCATGGTGCTGAACGGCGCGCTGGCCGGTCTGGTGTCGATCACCGCTGAACCTCTGGCCCCGACCCTGTTCGGCGCGCTTTGGATCGGTGCTGTGGGCGGTATCATCGTGGTCTTCGCGGTTCCGATGCTGGACAAGTTCAAGATCGACGACGTGGTCGGCGCCATCCCGGTTCACCTGTTCGCAGGCATCTGGGGCACCATCGCCGTCATCTTCTACGGCGACGCCAGCCTGATCACCCAGTTGACCGGTATCGTGGCTTATGGTGTCTTCACCTTCGTCGCCGCTCTGATCTTGTGGTCGATCCTGAAAGCAACCGTTGGCATTCGCGTCAGCGAAGAAGACGAGATCAATGGTCTGGACATGGCGGAACTGGGTATGGAAGCCTATCCTGAGTTCTCGAAGGGCTAAGACCTTATTAAATGAACAAAAAACCCGGGCTTTCGCGCCCGGGTTTTCTTTTTTTTAGAATGTTATTGAGATCAAACGCCGACGTCGATAATCGCCTTCGCCAGAATCGGCACCGTCGTTGCATTCAGGCCTGCGATGTTCAGCCGGCTGTCGCCTACCATGTAGATACCGTGATCAGCGCGCAGTTTTTCGACCAATTCCGGTGCCGCTCCCAAGCGTGAGAACATGCCGCGGTGCTGGGCGATGAAACCGAAACGGTCGGACCCGCTCAGGCGTTGCAGTTCGTCTGCCAATTGCTGGCGCAGACCCAGCATGGACAAACGGATCTCTTCCAACTCGGTGGCCCAGTCAGCCCGCAACGCGTCATCCATCAGGATCGTCGTCACCACCCGTGCGCCATGATCCGGCGGGAAGGAATAGTTCTGACGGTTCAGAAACGCCAGCGTCCCCTGATTCAGGGCGGTTTGACCTGCATCGGCACTGATGGCCATCAGCAAACCAGTGCGTTCACGGTAGACACCGAAGTTCTTCGAGCAAGACGCAGCAATCAGGCATTGTTTGACCGAAGAAGCAACCAAACGCGCCGCTTGTGCGTCTTCTTCCAGCCCGTCACCAAAGCCTTGATAGGCAATGTCGATCATCGCCACGAGGCCAAGTTCGTTGATCAGGTTCACAACTTCTTGCCATTGCACCATGTTCAGGTTGGCACCGGTTGGGTTATGGCAGCAGCCATGCAACAGAACCACGTCACCTGCTTTGGCGGTTTTCAGGTCGGCCATCATCCCGTCGAAATCAACGCCACGGGTTTCGCCATCGAAATACCGGTATTGAACGGTCTCCATCCCCAGATAGTTCAGGATCGACAGGTGGTTTGGCCAGGTCGGGTTCGACACGAACACGCGCGCCGACGGGTTCGCCATACGGATCATCTCGAACGCCTGACGGCAGGCACCCGTGCCGCCGGGCGTCGCCACAGCGGCAATGTTGGCACGCGGAACCGAGGTGCCCAGAATCAGCCCGATCATCACATCGGCATAGGCCGGATCACCCGCAAGGCCGGTATAGGCTTTGGTTTCCTGTTCTTCCAAAATGCGCTGCTCAGCAGCTTTCACCGCGCGCATTACCGGGGTCACGCCCTCGGCATTCTTGTAGACGCCAACACCCAGATCAATCTTCTGATCACGCGGGTCTTCGCGGTACATCTGCATCAAGGCCAGAATCTTGTCGGCAGGCTGCGGCTTGAGGTTCTCGAACATCAGTTCTCTCCGGTTGCGACGGGCAGGGTTGGGAAGGCACCCCATTCAGCCCAGGAGCCGTCATAAAGCGAGTGGTCTTTCTTGCCCATACGTTCAAGTGCAAGGCTCAGAATCGCAGCCGTGACGCCCGACCCGCATGAGGTAATCGCAGGTTTGGACAGATCGACGCCAGCGGCCTCAAAAATCGCTCGGCAGTCTTCGGGCGACTTCATTGTGCCATGTGTATTGAGCAACTGGCCGAACGGGACATTGCGGGACCCGGGGATATGGCCCGAACGCAATCCTTCGCGCGGCTCGGCTTCCGCGCCGGTAAACCGACCGGCAGAGCGGGCATCGATGATCTCATGATCGGCCAGTTTGGCTGCAGCGGAAACCTGCGTGACGTCCCGGACAAGTTGGTTTTGTACTCGAACAGTCATGTGACGATCGCGGATGACCGGCGGCAGATCCTCGATCTCGCGGCCCTCGGCTTGCCACTTGGGCAAACCACCATCCAGAACCGCGATGTTGTCCTGACCCATCAGACGGAACAACCACCAGACACGTGCCGCTGACATCAGCCCAGCGCCGTCATAGACGACAACCTGATGACCATCGCCCACGCCCATCGCCCGCAGGCGCGACATGAATTTCTCGACCGGAGGAGCCATATGCGGCAGCTCTGATCGGTGATCCGAGATTTCGTCAATATCGAAGAACCGCGCTCCGGGGATGTGGCCGGCATCGTATTCGGCTTTGGCGTCGCGGTTCTGCGCGGGCAGATACCAAGACCCATCCAGAATCCGCAGATCCGGGTCTTTCATATGCGCGGCCAACCATTCAGTCGAAACGAGGGTTTTTGGATCGTCCTGCATCAAAGCCTCCCCTAAGCGAGCTTGGATTTTCCCTATACCCCGCGTCTTTTAGGTTCAAGTCTGGATAGCGCTAGCGCCTGATACCCGCTTGATTTATCGCGCCCGGCGCAGACGGAAGTGCTGAATGATGCCGATGATACTGATCAAGATCCAAAACCCTTCGATCAGCATCGAGGCCAGATTGAAATTCTCAAGCAGGGAATAGACGATCAGCACCGACCCCAGCAGGTTGACGACCGGAAAGGCCAGATCGTCAGAGTTCATCATCCGCATTTGCGTCGCGAAATAGGCTGCAACCACAATAAGGGCTCCGAACGAGCCGATGGCGTCAACGATGGTGAGGCTGTCGAAAAATGCGGTCATGACCCTGTCTTGGTCGTCTGTGAATACTCGGTGTGTTGCGCGTAATGGTGCATGTTTAGAAAAATTGCCCCCTGCGGACCCGCGCGATAGCCATGCGGCAGATCAGCGGCAAATCGCAAGCCCTGCCCTGCTTGCAAGGGAACCCAAGTCCCGTCGCGCAATATGCCGAGGGACCCTTCAAGAACAAAAACTTCTTCCGTGACGCCCGTTGCGTGCGCCGGTGACTCGTGACTTTGGTTCGGGGTCAGACTGACGTGAAACGTCTCGGCCCTCAGCGCAGGATCGAAAGGGAAGACGATCTTGACTTCGATACTGCCGGGAAAGGTGACGGTCTGAAAAACCGACGGATCGCCCTTGGCCGTATCGATCAACGCACTCAGCGGCACCTGAAAGCCTTTGGCGATCTTCCACAGCGTGGCGATTGTCGGGCTGGATTCACCGCGCTCGATCTGACCCAGCATGGCTTTGCTGACGCCGGTCAGCTCAGCCGCTTTTGACAGGCTCAGACCCGAAGCCGACCGCACATCTCGCAGCCTTAAGGTAATGTCATCAGCATCCATTTCTGTGCCTCGCGAATCCTCTTGTACGTTATAACGCACATGTGCTACGTGCGCTATAACGTACGAACCTAAAGACATGCAACCCGAGGAAATAGGGAAAACAGCATCATGCCATTGTACCGATCCAGAACCTCTACCCATGGCCGCAACATGGCCGGTGCCCGCGGATTGTGGCGTGCCACAGGCATGGGCGATGATGACTTCGGCAAGCCGATCATCGCCATCGTCAACTCGTTCACCCAATTTGTGCCCGGCCACGTGCACCTGAAAGATCTGGGACAGATGGTGGCGCGCGAGGTCGAAGCCGCCGGTGGCGTCGCAAAAGAGTTCAACACCATCGCGGTGGATGACGGCATCGCCATGGGCCATGACGGGATGCTCTATTCGCTGCCCTCGCGTGAGGTGATCGCGGATTCAGTGGAATACATGGTCAATGCGCATTGCGCTGACGCGATGGTCTGCATTTCGAACTGTGACAAGATCACTCCGGGGATGTTGATGGCCGCCATGCGCCTGAACATTCCGGCGATCTTTGTGTCTGGCGGTCCAATGGAAGCGGGCAAGATCGACATCGCCGATCTGGATGCCAAGAAAATCGACCTTGTGGACGCCATGGTCGCCGCCGCGGATGACAAATTCACCGACGAGCAAGTGCAGCACATCGAAGAGAACGCCTGCCCGACCTGCGGGTCGTGCTCGGGGATGTTCACTGCCAACTCGATGAACTGTCTGGCCGAAGCGCTGGGTCTGGCCTTGCCGGGCAACGGTTCGACTCTGGCAACACATGCGGACCGCAAAGAGCTGTTCCTGGAAGCGGGTCGCCGTATCGTTGAGATCACCAAACGGCACTATGATCTGGACGAAAAAGGCTTCCTGCCGCGTGAGATCGCAACTTTTGACGCGTTCGAGAACGCCATGAGCCTCGACATTGCCATGGGTGGGTCGACCAACACGGTGCTGCACCTTCTGGCCATCGCACATGAGGGCGAGGTGGATTTCACCATGACCCACATGGACCGCCTTAGCCGTCGCGTGCCGTGCCTGTGCAAGGTCGCGCCGAATACCGAGAACGTTCATATGGAAGACGTCCACCGCGCTGGCGGCATCTTCTCGATCCTTGGCGAACTCAGCCGCGCGGGCCTGCTGCATGAAGACTGCAGCACCGTGCACTCGGCCACGATGGGCGAGGCGATTGCCAACTGGGACATCAAGATCGCCAACAACCCCAAGGCGCAAGAGCTGTTCAAAGCAGCCCCCGGTGGTGTGCGCACAACGCAGGCATTCAGCCAGTCGAACCGCTACAAAGAACTGGATACTGACCGCGAAGGCGGCGTGATCCGGTCGAAGGAACACGCTTTCAGCCAGGATGGTGGCCTTGCGGTTCTGTTCGGAAACATCGCCCGCGACGGCTGTATCGTGAAAACGGCTGGCGTTGATGAAAACATCCTGAAGTTCACCGGCTCTGCCTATGTCTGCGAAAGCCAAGATCAGGCCGTCAGTGATATCCTGACCGGCAAGGTGAAAGAGGGCGACGTGGTTGTCATCCGTTACGAAGGACCGCGTGGCGGTCCGGGGATGCAAGAAATGCTCTACCCGACCTCGTATCTGAAATCCAAAGGTCTGGGCAAAGCCTGCGCCCTTCTCACTGATGGACGTTTTTCCGGCGGTACTTCGGGCCTTTCAATTGGCCACGTCTCGCCCGAGGCGGCCGAAGGCGGTGAAATCGGACTGGTCAAGAACGGCGATACAATTGAGATCGACATCCCCAACCGCTCGATCCACCTGGCCGTGTCTGATGAAGAACTGGCTGAGCGCCGCCAGGAGCAAGACGCCAAAGGCTGGGAACCTGCCGCGCCGCGCAAACGTAAGGTCTCTACGGCACTGAAAGCCTATGCCAAGCTGACCACCAGCGCGGCAAAAGGGGCTGTGCGCCAGCTTTGATTTGGTAACGGCCAGTCTTTTCGGCTGGCCGTTAACCGACCCTTCCAAGTCTAACCTTTGGAAATATTTCGCCAGAAACTCTGAGAGAGAGCGAGCCGCTCTCAGTCACCCAGTTTGGCGTGAATTTCATCCAGATCGATTTCGCCGATCGGCATCTTGTTGGCCGGGTTTTCGAAATCGTATTTGAACAGCTCGAAATCCTGTTTGTATATTTCATAGACCAGATGCATCGACAGATCGTCGAAGTAATCCTCGACCGGATGGGCGCGTTTGGGGCCGTGGCCTTCGGATTCGTTGAACCGCGGAATCTCGGACAACGCAACGGGATGCTTCAATTCCACATGGTTCAGAACACCCTGCATCCCGTCGTTGAACGCTTCGGTCCAGAAAATCCGGTCGTAACGCCCGCCATTCACGATGAAGGTCGACACATGACCCGACATGGCTGACCAGTGAATGTCCGGGTCCATCGGACGCCGCCAGCGGATCGTATCACGGGCAAACAGTAGGAACCGGCGGAAGCTGGCGATTTGATCGAATTCACCCTTACCGTCATCTCCGCCAACTTCGATCCCGTAGTTGTAGATCAGCGTCGGCACCAGATTGCCCCGGTATCGCTTGCCGTTGCGTTGGATGCCGCAGATCTTGTCAAAGAACGAGCTGAGGATGCGGGTATAAGGGTTGCGCACGCAGGTAAATGAATATGAGGCGTGGCTGCGCACGTTGTTGGTGATCAGGCCCTGACTCTGGTCAAAAGCCCATTTATGCATGCCATCCTTGGCATCGTGGATGTCGCCATCGAAAAACTGACCGTGATCCGAGTAATACATGATCTGGCCAATGGTCGAGCACGCACATTTGGGCACCACGCGGTACACCATGCTTTCACTCTCGGTCATCCAGGTGCCGGGAAACCCCATCTGCTGTGCCTCCTTCGCTGGTCAGGTCTCGATCCGATACGCCAGCGTTTGGTAATAAAGAACCAAAATTATTCTGTTTATTCAATCGCGCATCCTCAGTATCACGGTTGAAACCGGGCAGAAACGGAAATTACCTGATCTCAATGGCAAAGATTGCCTACATATTGCTGTGCCATAAGGACCCCGAGGCCATCATCGCGCAGGCCGAACAGCTGACCGCTGCAGGCGATTGCATGGCGATCCACTTTGATGCACGTGCCAGTTCTGCCGCGTATGACCAGATCCGTAGCGCGCTGCGCGAAAACCCCAATGTGACCTTCGCTGCAAAGCGCATCAAATGCGGGTGGGGAGAGTGGTCACTGGTGCACGCCACGCTGAACGCCTTGAAGGCCGCGGTCGAGGCGTTCCCCCGCGCCACGCATTTCTACATGCTGTCTGGCGATTGCATGGCCATAAAAACTGCCGAATATACCCACCGTTTTCTGGACGAACGCGACAAGGATTTCATCGAAAGCCACGATTTCTTTGAAAGCAACTGGATCAAGACCGGCATGAAAGAAGACCGTCTGATCTATCGCCATCATTTCAATGAACGCACGCAGCCCAAACTGTTTTACTCCGCCTACGAGATGCAGAAACGTTTTGGTCTGACCCGGGGTATTCCCGAAGACCTGCAGATTATGATCGGCAGCCAATGGTGGTGCCTGCGCCGCCGAACCGTTGAGAAGATCCTGGACTTTTTGCGCCAGCGACGAGACGTGATCCGGTTTTTCTCAACCACCTGGATCCCGGACGAGACCTTCTTTCAGACATTGGTCCGCCATCTGATACCGAAGGGTGAGATCGAAAACCGCACACCAACCTTCCTGATGTTTTCAGACTACGGAATGCCGGTCACTTTCTACAACGATCACTATGATATGCTTTTGGGTCAGGACTATCTGTTTGCCCGAAAGATCAGCCCCGAAGCACACGAGCTTAAAGATCGCCTGGGGTCGCTTTATGCCAGTGAAGGTATTGAGTTTCCGGTCTCGAGTGAAGGTCGCAACCTGTTTGCGTTTTTGACCGGACGCGGGCGTATTGGCCGCCGATTTGGGCAACGTTTCTGGGAAGCCGGTCGCGCGTTGGACCCCGAGCGCGAGCTTTTCGTCATCGTCTGCAAGAAATGGCACGTCGCCAAGCGACTGGTCGATCAGATCGCATCCGAAACCGATATCCCCTGTGTCGAGTACCTGTTCAACGAAGAAGAGACACAGATGCCCGATCTGGGCGGGATAGAAACGAGCCTTGCAAAACGCTCGCGCCACAGACGGGCCGTGGTGAGAATGTTGTTTGACAGTTTCGGGTCGGATCAACTGGTTCTGTGTCTCGACCCCGCCAATCTTGACGTGCTTGAGGATTTCTGCGGCGATCAGGCCAAAACCCATGTGCTCGAGATCGAATGCGAGTATTCAGACGACTATCTGATCGGTCATGCACGCCGCGTCGGGCTGGCCGGAGAAAACAGCCCTGCAGAAAACGTGGCACAACTGGTGCCGACGCTGCGCAATGATCTGAACTATGAATCACAACAAATCCGGGCTGCCGGGCTTGAGAATTATCTGCGCTTGCGTGAAACGGCCTCGCGCAGCGAAAACGAGGTTGTCATCGCCGGGTTTCTTGGTGTGAGTCAGGAAAAGGCCAGCGCCGTAATGCGACTAGACTATCTTTTCTTCGATTAAGCGAAACTCCGGCCTGGATTCCGAATGACAACGGGCCCTCAGAATGGCGCGCGGCAAGCGCCGCTTCAACCTGCTTTCGCCCCATGGACCTGCAACCCATCCGTCAAGTTCACTGTATTCGTGATTTTTGTCTAAAAATCGGATACTGTGCGGCCAATTAGGCCGATTTGTTTATACTTTTTTCATCAACAGATCAGTCTCGACCAGTGAAAAGACGCAGAACAGGGCGATCTTTGGTGCACAAAGACCAATGCCTGTCCGGGAAACACACAGACATTCTGCTGGTCCAAAATTGAAATTTGAAACGCAACTCCGGGGGGGCATAGTTGTGACCACAGATCAAATTGCCAATACCAGATCATATATTCCAAGCGACGCAGATTGGACCCTGATTTACAAAGTCTTGCCGGGTGAGGCCGAAGTGGCGAACCCTGCTGTCATCAATCCACATTTTGAGTGTATCGAAGTGACCGGAAACACGGTCCTGCCCGCTAAGGGTATGTATGTTGTGCTGCGCGGTGTCGTTCAGTTGCGTCAGAATGGGCAACCGCTGGCCAGCGCAGATGTGGGCGATTATTTCTACGAAGAACACCTTCAGATCTCGGACATACCTGTCAGCCTTGAAGCACTTGCATTGGACGGCACATGTTTGGCCTATTTGTCGAGCGATAACTGGCGGAAGATACCGGAAGAGGTACGCAAACCCTGTTTTGCCACCATGTTCGGGGATCTGGTGAGCGTCCAGTTGCAGAATTTTCAGCAACCAATCAACTGTTGCAGCGTGACAGCCGCAGCGCTCAGCATGTCTGCGCTTGGGTTCAGTTGCGAGGTGAATGACATTTTCCGCGAATGCGCATTGCCGTCATCCTTTGTGGTGAATGACGGTATCTCGCTGGGGGAACTGTTTGACGTCGCCTGCACCTACATCCACTCGCAAGGGCTTCGGGACCGGGTTCAGGTTCAGGCCTATTTCATGGATGAAGACACAACCAACGTTCCCCTGCTGCTTGAGGCAATCGACGAATCCAATCGGCTGGGCGGAGAAAACGATATTCTGGTGGCGAATTTTCAGGTCGGTGTCGCCCATGGCAAAGAAAATATGCCAGGTGGCCATTTCGCCGTCATCGCCAAATGCAACCCAAGCACCGGTCTGGTGCATATGATGGATGTGCATCCTGAAAAATACGGAAAGCTTTGGGTCACAACGATCGAACGGCTGTGGAAGGCTATGTCGGACCGCGATGGAACCTCGATGCGATCACGCGGCATTCTGCGCTTCTCGGCACGTGCTGCGGTCAAAACCCATCTGAAAACGTTCAAACAACGGTGCAACTACGTCGACAGCACGCGCTATCTGGCGAAAGATCCCAAAAAGCGCCGCAACCTGTTCCGCCGGGCGACGCCCAACATGAACTCGCTGGGTGTGCTGGCGGAAAGCCTGGCCATTCACGGCGACAACCGCGTAGACGAGGATGAGTTGCTGCGGGCGACCGAGGCGTCGTTCACTGAGGCCGTCAGCCGAGTCGCCACTGCAAAAGACATGCACGAAATGGCGGAAAAATACCTTAGCCAGTCTGAAAACGTGCATCTGGGCAGTACGTTCCAAAGCTTTGCTACCCGCAAGGACACATCGATCCAAAGCCCGCAGGATTGGTTCAAGGAACAGTTGAAAAGCCTGAATACCAACAAAGATCGTCACCTGATGATCAATATCGATTTCAATCGGGTCACCGGGATCGAAGCGATCCGTTCGCCGGAAAACGTCTATCGGGAAACTGCCCTGCTGGAAGAGTTCTGGTGTCTTTGCATTGCCTATGAAGAAAACACCGATGTTGTCACCATTGTCGACATGAGCCCCGCGACCTCTCAGGTTTGGCAAGCGCCACGCGGCAATATTTTTCGTGGCCTACGCGATCTGGAAGACCCCGCATTGGTGATGATCGAAGAAATCGACCCGCCCGAGGACCCAAGCGATGTTGTAAGTATCCTCAAGCACAATACGATGGTTCTGTTCTATGAGGATGAGGACCCCTGGTCCTATATGCTGCGCAGTATTCTGTCGAACATCGGCGCGACAACCGTCAAGCAGATCGACGTAGGCGGGCGCGACCCCAATATGATCCGGATGCGGCGACAACTGGTAACGCTTGGTGAGCGACCAGACGTGCCGTATTTGTTTTTCCAAGGAGAGTGCATCAGCAAAAGCGAAGAGCTGGAAGACATAGTGGACATGATCCGGGCCGGTGAATTGCAAGCCAGGATGCGCAAAGAAGGACTGCCAGTTTCCGACCTGAATGAAACACCAAGCCTTGAGAAGAATCCTTTCGGCTATCCCAAAGGGGTGATGAATCAGGTCAACGTGGGCAAGCGCAACGTATTGTTGTGTGCCTGCGGCTCGTCTGCGGCAGATAAAATCCCTGAACTTGTCGAACGCATCGTCGATGCCGGGCACAACGTGAAACTGATCCCCTCGGTCTCGGCCGAAAAGTTCTTTCGCGATTTCGGGGCCGAGAGGATCGACGCCAAGATCACCCATCATGATTATTACCGCGACGATGATGAGTGGAATTTCCGCTATATGAAGTTTGACATGCCAGTGCGGGCCTCGCATCTGGCGCTGTGCGACTGGGCCGATTGCGTCATTGTGGCCCCTATCACCTGCAACACGATGGGAAAGGTGGCCAACGGTATTGCTGACAATCTTCTGACCTCGGTCTTTGTGGCATGGCAATACCAGAAGAAACCGGTGATCCTTTGCCCGGCTTGCAACACGAATATGTGGAACAACATCACCACGCAGAACAACGTCGACAAGCTGAAGACGCTGGGTGTCGACTTCATCGGTCCGCGCGAAGGGCGCTTGTCAAATGGTCGGATGGGTATCGGCATGATGGCCACGCCTGACCAGATCATGGAAGCTTTGGCAGACGCCTTCGAGGAGTTGGACGACCAGAAATACCGTGTCTGCAAATGGGCGCGCGAGGCCGCCGCCGCCGATGACATCAACGAATGGAGACGCGTGTTCCGCGCCATCGACGAAGGCATCGTCGGGGTCAATATCGTGGACGAAGCGCATGGCGATTCCTTGCTGCACTATGCAGCCGGTGGTGAAGGTGAGCTGAACGAAAGCGGCCATGATCTGGGCAAACCGGACTATGAAGCTGCCCAGGACCTGATCAAACGCGATATCGACGTCAACATCGTCAACGATCACGGGTTCACTGCACTGCATGTGGCGGTAATGAACAAAGCGCCCAGGATGGTTGAAATCCTGCTGGGGGCCGAAAACATGGACGCGACCTCGTGCATCGATTTTGTGCAGGGCATGACGATCGAGCCCGAAATCCGAACCATGCTGGACAACTGGGCGCGCGATCACAACGTGAAGCTTGCTGACCCGGAAGATGGCCGCGATGAAAGCTTTGTGGCGGTGCAAGAGCCGACCTATCTGTATTTCACATATGGTTCGCTGAAACAGGGATTCCCGAACCACGAAGCGCACAGCAAAGTTCTAAACGACTTCGTGGGTCCGGCCCGCACCCGGCAACCCATGCCGCTGATCGTCCCGAAAGAGCCATTCTGTGACAATCCGAACTGCGGATACCTGCACCGTATGGCCACGCTTGTGGATCAACAAGGTATGGGCAAACAGGTCAGTGGTGAGGTTTATCGCGTGACGGAATCCGGCTTGCACGAGCTGGATAAGCTGGAAGGTTACCACGGTCCAAATTCGACCGAAAACGTGTATGTCCGCAAGAAGATCAATGTGGTCGTGAACGGTGTGATGAAGCCCGCATACGCCTATGTGATCGCGGAGCCAGAGAAATACCTAAAGAACTTGCGCGACGGCACGTCAGAGATGGTCAGTGATTACACGCTGGACATGGCGCAGGGCGAGCCAAAACCGGGGTTTGAACCTGTAGCTTAACCGTCTTGCGTGCTGATTGGCGGCGGCTCAGGGCTTTCCTTCAGGCTGAGGTTGTAAGCCGTGATCGCCACCATGCACAGCAGCACAAACGGCCAGAAACTGGCCTTGGGAATAAGATTGTCCCGATAGTGGATGATCCGCAGCGACGGCACCGCCTCGGAGGCGAATAGGTACGTGTTGACCGATACCGCCAGCAACATGAAATACATCAGGAAAAAGAACGACTCCATGTAGATCACGGGCGAGCCGGCAAAGCCTTCGCGCAGCTGCACATGCGCCAGCAGGATCACGAAGAACAAAACCGAACAGGTGCCGATCACGCTGGACGTGCTGAAATCATGCCTCTCGGCCAAACCCTCGCGGCGGGTGACGGTCATGACCGCACCGAACAGCAACATCATCACAACGATCAAGGGGACCATATGAACGATAAACGCATTGCCAAAATTGCGTTTGATGACGAAATTATAGTGCAACTCGGGCGCGTTGGTTTGATAGGCGTTCTGGCCGATGCCCAGCGTTGTATCCAGATTTGACAGTTTATAGTCGAAATAGGTGTTTTCCCGCTCCCACGTACCCATCACGATTTGGTTGTCGATCCCAAAAATGTCGTCCGGCCCGGTTGCCGGATAGGCCTCGAAATCGGGAACCAACGCGACGGCATCCTCAAACGAGGACGGCCAGAACCGCACCCAGACCGTTTTGTGATCAAAAGGGTAACTTGTGTAATCAAAGCTCTGGCGCAGGGTTTGTTCGAAATACCAACCCACCAATACGCCGTCAGGTTGCGGCAGTCGGTACGCCTCGGCGATCAGACCGTTTGCACTATCTACTGCTTCGGGCAGAAGAAACCCGACCTCATCCTCATTCGGGAGGATCTGGTCATGCACGCCCGTCTCATAGTGCTGCCAGATATAACCCGTGACCTGAACATCGCTGGCCCCCAGAAAACTGAATGACTTTATGAAAATCCCTGTCCGCACATAGTAGTCAGGCTCCACATCCAGCTTACCCAGATATGAGTCTACTGCGGCTTGATCTGGCAACTGCGTCGGATCGCCTTCGAAATGGTTCAACTCGATCCAGAGTTTCAACAAAAGACCCGCCAGCCCAAGGGTCAGCAGGCCAGAGATAAGCCAAACCTTCTTCTCGACGCTCATTCAGCCTCCTGCCTGTTCCGTCAGAAAATCAGCGGGCCCCAGCAGGGATTGAGTAATTCCCATCTCGGCAAACTCGGCTTGCAGATTGGCAAAACTCTCATGTTTGCGTGGCAGGATGCCAATTTGCCCGCATTCCGCCAAAAAACGCGTCTGGCGGATGGACAAATCGACCATTGGCAAAGGTTCCCCTGCCGTAAAGACCGCCAGCCCATCCGCATAGTCATTCGCCGCCTGCCAATCACCTCGCGCCAGCATGACTGCGCTGGCATCGGGGTAAAAATGCAGATGACTGTGGCCGACACACCCTTCTGCGATAATCTCGGCCCCCAAATTCAACAGGCGCATTTGTTCATCCGGGTCGGTTTCGGCCATCGCCAACGCCGAAAGTGCTTTGGGCCCTACAAAATTCCGCCCATGTTCCAGTGCAATCTCAACCGCCCGTCGGCCTGTTTCCAAAGCCTGATCCATTTGCCTGGCATAAACCTGCGTGCGGGCCAGATGCTCCAGCGCTTGTGCCTCAAGCCGTTTTGCCCCGACACGCTCAGCAATCTCGGCCGATACCCGGAATGCTTCTAGCGCTCGATCAAGATCGCCCAAAAACGTTTCGGCCACACCCAGGCAGGTCTGAGCCACACATTCCGGCACAAAAGCAAAATACTTCTGCGAAACTTCGATGGCTTCGTTTGCGTCTGCGCGCCCCTGCCCGACATCCCCCGTGTAGCTGCGCGCGACGCTCAGGTTGTGCAGATTGGCCGCCAAATCCCGAACCAGCCCCTTTTCACGCGCCCGGTCAACAGCTTGCGTGTAAAAGCCAGTCGCCGTTTTCATGGTGGCTTTCATGAAGTTGGCATCACCAAATCCGCTGAGCGCTCCCACTTCAAGGCGCACGGAATCCAGTTTGCGGGCCAACGTGAGAGCCCGCTCATTCGCACTCAGTGCTTCCTTGTCGCGACCCAAGGGGAAATACACATTGCCGCGCACATAGTTGATCTGGGCCACGTCCCGTTCGGAGCCAGCACGCTCAGCCGCAGCTTCAGCTGTGTCCAGCGCCTCAAGCGCGTCCTGATACAGGCTGGCCTGCCGCGCTGCCTGTGCAAGGCCAATATGCGCCCGGCTAATTTGCTCATCCGTCTCCGCAAGACCCGCCGCGTCCCGGAACTCCTGCAAAGCTTCGTTAGACAGGCCCTGCAGCCGGTGCGTCTCACCCCGTGCACACAGCAGGTCAAACCGGACGCCTGCGGGGGAAGGCAGCTCCAAAGCGCGTTCGATCAACGGGCTGGCGTCGTCGAACCGGAACGCGTGGATCAGCTTGTCGGCTGCGTCCAGATAGGCTTGCGCCGCGTTGTTGGCACCCGCCCGGTCCAGATGCTGTGCGCGCAGGGTCGCATCACGATCTTCGAACCATTTGGCCGCCTGTCGATGCAAGCGCGCGCGTTCGGATTTAACCAACGTGGCATAAGATCCGTCCCGGATCAGCGCGTGCGCAAACATAAGGTCTGCACCGGCCTCTCGTATCAGGGCCGAGCGGATCAGATTTGTGGTATCCAGATGCCCTTCGCCGAGAATGTAATTCAGAACCTCGGGTGAGAATCTCTGCCCCAGCACTGACGCCGCCTGAATGGCGCTGCGGCTTGTGCGATCCAGTGCATCCAAACGCGACTGCACGATGCCTTGGATGCTTCCGGGAACCGTTTCCTGCTTGAGCACATCAATGTTGCGCAGCAACTGTTCCAGGAACAGAGGGTTGCCGCCCGCTCGTTTAACGCAAGTGTCCAAAAGCTCGGGATCGATGGCCGTAAATTCCTCGACCAGTTGCCGCGCCTGGTCCTCCCCCATTGGAGCTAACTCTAGTTTAGAGACAAGCGCGCCCTCTGTGGCCATTTGCCAGTCTCGATCGATCGGGTCCCCTTCAACCCGACTGGTCATCATCAAGACACAAGGGATTTGCCGCGTTACTGCTGCGATATGTGCGCAGGCTGCGAGAATGTCGGGAGAGGCCCAATGGATATCTTCGATCTGGATCAGCAAGGGCGCGTCCTGACTGCGGGCCATCAACAACTCATCAATGACCTGCCTGCGCCCACGTAGCCGGGTCTTGTTGTCCATGACAGCATAAACCTCGGCCAATCCCGGATCTTGCTCAAGCTCAAGCAAAGCGTTGAGATGCGCTGCATTAGAAGGGCTGACCCAACCTTTGGCGACCGCTTCCTTGGCCACGGCGGCGCCCGTTTTTGGCCCATCCGATGGGTCAAGACCCAGAACACTGCGGGCCACGGACTGAATGGCCGAGTGCCCTTCACGCGCACCAAAGTCCATAACAACTCCATTGTGGATCGAATAGGACAGGCTTTTGGCCAGCTCGGCCACCTGCTCGGACAAATGCGTCTTGCCGATACCCGGTTCGCCCAGAACCACGTGGACTTCGCCTTCTCCGTGCCGTTTGCACCGGTCAAACGTTGCTGAAAACAACGACATCTCACGATCGCGCCCGATGAACTTATGCCGTCTTGTCCGAATGTTCCGGGCCAAACGGTCCAGACGCCAGACTTCGATGGGTTCATTCAATCCTTTGATATCCTGCACACCGATAGACTCACCCACAAACAGCGGACCCAAGGCGCGTTGGATGTCGTGAGAAACAAGCGTTTCTTCACCTTTTGAGATGTCGGTCAAACGCGAGGCTAAATTGACCCCATCGCCGGTAACGGTGTATTCCGTGTGCGCCTGGCTGCCGGTAGTGCTGGCAATGACCTGCCCCGAGGCAATTCCGATATGACAAGACAGCGGTGGTGTCAGTGTTGGCAATACTGCATGTATCTCGGCCGCCGCTCTGGCTGCCCGCTCTGTGTCATTTGTATGTGATATAGGCGCGCCGAAAACGGCCATGACCGCATCGCCAATATGCTTGTCTATGCGCCCCCCATATTTCTCAACAACATTGTCCACTTTGCCAAAGAACTGGTTGAGCAAGGCGTGCAAATCTTCGGCGTCCAAGTCACTGGACATTTTTGTAAACCCAGTCAGGTCAACAAACATCACGGTGACCTGCCGTCGCGCAGGTTCTATAGACGCCGCAGTGTCTTGCATTGTGGTTGCTTCAGCCACGTCAAGAGTTTCAATGGCACGCAACAACCTTCGACGATCACCAACCGCAGTGACCCCGATTTCAATTAAGTCTTCTGCCGTCAAGTCTGGCAGAATGGAAAAATCTATCTTGTTGTCTAGAAAGGCTTGCGCGTAGTCAGATAATCCAATTGCGCTTAGCCACTTGCTCAGGTCCTGAGACATGTCGCCCCTCTGAAGTCCCCCTACTTCAAATTTAGGTCTAGCACGGGCGTTACGGTTGAGTCTGCAAAAACCAAATTAAATTGTGAATATGTGTGTGTTTAATTTGGAAGCTAGGTAGTTTTGGCAGCGACATCCAAGCCCACAGTCTGTTGGACTTTTTGTAGATCGAGGGGTGTGTGTTGTGATTTTCCGACGCTGGTTGCGGGAGTAGGATTTGAACCTCTGACCTTCAGGTTATGAGCCTGACGAGGTTTGATCGTTAAGCAAACAGTCCAGTGGACTGTTTGTAGATCGAACGGGCTGTTTGGATTTTGGTTGCGGGGAGAGGATTTGAACCTCTGACCTTCAGGTTATGAGCCTGACGAGCTACCGGACTGCTCCACCCCGCGACGCTTTGGTGGGCCTATCGCCTATTCGGCTACTTGAGGCCAGGTATTATTTTCATCGTATTAGAGAGATTGTTGGGCTTTTACTAGGTTTGGCGGTGACCTACTCTCCCGGGGCTTAAGCCCAAGTACCATTGGCGCGGCAGTGCTTAACTTCCGGGTTCGGTATGGGACCGGGTGTTTCACTTGCGCTATGACCACCAAACCGAGGAAAAGCCCACGTCGCTGTTTTTGCGAAGCAAAAAAGCGACGAGCAGGAGGCAGCGTATTCGCGAAGCGGATGCGCGGTCCTGCCCGGTTGTGTTTTCAATCAACAGTGCCGTTTGCGTTGGCACGCGCTGTCCTTTGTCAAGTTTGGTGTATGCTTTTGGTCTTGTTTGATCGCCTACCGTCTCTCCTTGAGGCGGTTGGTCTTGTCTTTCTGTTACTGGATCAAATCAAGCCTATCGGGCGATTAGTACCGGTCAACTGAACGCATTACTGCGCTTACATCTCCGGCCTATTGACGTGGTGGTCTTCCACGGCCCTCAGGGAGACCTTGTTTTGAGGGGGGCTTCCCGCTTAGATGCCTTCAGCGGTTATCCTGTCCGATCATAGCTACCCAGCACTGCCGTTGGCACGACAACTGGTCCACCAGTGGATCGTTCACCCCGGTCCTCTCGTACTAGGGGCAACTCCTCTCAAGTCTCCTACACCCACGGCAGATAGGGACCGAACTGTCTCACGACGTTCTAAACCCAGCTCACGTACCTCTTTAAACGGCGAACAGCCGTACCCTTGGGACCTGCTCCAGCCCCAGGATGAGATGAGCCGACATCGAGGTGCCAAACACTGCCGTCGATATGGACTCTTGGGCAGTATCAGCCTGTTATCCCCGGCGTACCTTTTATCCGTTGAGCGATGGCCCTTCCACTCGGGACCACCGGATCACTATGGCCGTCTTTCGACTCTGCTCGACTTGTCAGTCTTGCAGTCAGGCTGGCTTCTGCCATTGCACTCAACGAGCGATTTCCGACCGCTCTGAGCCAACCTTCGCGCGCCTCCGTTACGCTTTAGGAGGCGACCGCCCCAGTCAAACTACCCGCCACGCAGGGTCCCGGATCCGGATAACGGACCGCGGTTAGACATCAAGAGTGCGAAGGGTGGTATCTCAAGGGAGGCTCCACGGATACTTGCGTTTCCGCTTCAAAGCCTACCACCTATCCTGCACATCACAATCCTGATGCCAGTGCGAAGCTGTAGTAAAGGTGCACGGGGTCTTTCCGTCTAACCGCGGGAAGCCTGCATCTTGACAGGCAATTCAATTTCGCTGAGTCGATGTTGGAGACAGCGGGGAAGTCGTTACGCCATTCGTGCAGGTCGGAACTTACCCGACAAGGAATTTCGCTACCTTAGGACCGTTATAGTTACGGCCGCCGTTTACCTGGGCTTCAATTCAAGGCTCTCACCTCTCCTTTTAACCTTCAGGCACCGGGCAGGCGTCAGACCCTATACGTCGTCTTGCGACTTCGCAGAGCCCTGTGTTTTTAATAAACAGTCGCCACCCCCTGGTTTGTGCCCCCAGCCCCTAGTTGCCTAGGAACCGGGCCTCCTTCTCGCGAACTTACGGAGGTATTTTGCCGAGTTCCTTCAACATCGTTCTCTCAAGCGCCTTGGTATGCTCTACCAGTCCACCTGTGTCGGTTTAGGGTACGGTCTGATGGAGGGCTATTTCCAGGAACTGCTCAGCAGCCCAACCAATCCGATAAGGTTGAACTACACCTGCAATCCGTCACATCCTCCTGGCCTAGGAATATTAACCTAGTTCCCATCGCCTACGCCTTTCGGCCTCGGCTTAGGGGCCGGCTTACCCTGCTCAGATTAGCTTTAAGCAGGAACCCTTGGACTTTCGGCGAGAGTGTCTCTCACACTCTTTGTCGCTACTCATGTCATCATTCTCACTAGTGATCTCTCCACCGGATCGCTCACGCGCCGGCTTCATCGAAAGAACTCTATCCTGCGCTACCGCCTATTCGGCTACTTGAGCGCGCTTACGCGCACCACATAACCGGCGGCAATACAGGATGAGTTCTATGTCACACTACGCTCTGCTACCATGCCTTACGGCATCCTAAGCTTCGGCTCATGGCTTGAGCCCCGTTACATCTTCGCCGCAGGACAACTTATTTAGACCAGTGAGCTGTTACGCTATCTTTAAAGGATGGCTGCTTCTAAGCCAACCTCCTGGTTGTTTTGGTCGTCCCACCTGCTTTCCCACTTAGCCATGAATTGGGGGCCTTAGCTGTAGGTCAGGGTTGTTTCCCTCTCCACTACGGACGTTAGCATCCGCAGTGTGTCTGCCATCTAGTACTCCCGGGTATTCGGAGTTTGGTTAGGATCAGTAAGCCTGTGGGGCCCCATTACCCATCCAGTGCTCTACCCCCCGGGGTATTCGGATGACGCTCTACCTAAATAGATTTCGCAGAGAACCAGCTATCTCCGAGTTTGATTGGCCTTTCACCCCTAGGCACAGCTCATCCCGATCCTTTTCAACGGATGTGGGTTCGGTCCTCCAGTAAGTGTTACCTTACCTTCAACCTGGCCATGCCTAGATCACTCGGTTTCGGGTCTGATCCCACGAACTCATGCGCCCTATTAAGACTCGCTTTCGCTACGCCTACACCTAACGGCTTAAGCTTGCTCGTGAGACCAAGTCGATGACCCATTATACAAAAGGTACGCCGTCAGATCTCGAGGATCCTCCGACTGATTGTAGGCGTTCGGTTTCAGGTACTGTTTCACTCCCCTCGTCGGGGTGCTTTTCACCTTTCCCTCACGGTACTGGTTCGCTATCGGTCAGCAAGGAGTACTTAGCCTTCGAAGGTGGTCCTCCGATCTTCAGACAGAATTTCACGTGTTCCGCCCTACTTAATACGTCCGTCAAAGCTTCCTATACGGGGCTGTCACCCGCTATGGCCATGCTTCCCAACATGTTCTAGTCACTTATCTGGCTCGGCTGGTCCCCGTTCGCTCGCCGCTACTAGGGGAGTATCAATTGATTTCCTTTCCTCCGGGTACTTAGATGTTTCAGTTCCCCGGGTTTGCTCTTAAAACCCTATGTATTCAGGTCTTAAGTACCTGTTTAAACCCCATATTGAGTATCAAAGATAACAATATGAAGCTTTCAGGTGGGTTGCCCCATTCAGAAATCCATGGATCAAAGCTTATTCTCAGCTCCCCATGGCTTATCGCAGAGTATCACGTCTTTCATCGCCTCTTGCTGCCAAGGCATTCACCAAACGCCCTTCTCGCGCTTGATTTGATCCAGAAAAAGAAAGACTGGATTTGCAAAGCAAATCCATGGGTCGGAAGCTGGAACAACCAACCCCTTTTCCTGAACCAAAAGCATACTTTCCCGCCTTCCATCCTGGAACCCGCGCTGCCGATGTCGGTCGGCCCCACGCAGAGGATAGAAGACAATGCATAACCGTTAAGTTATGCGGGTTAGTGTACTTGACTTGGACAACTCTGTTCGTTTCAGCCGGGATATCCAAAGAGGGACGAGGA